>NZ_CP078120.1:0-3863061 GCF_019211725.1 Halomonas sp. 18071143 | reverse complement strand
GGAGCCGCTGCTGCGCGAAGCGCTGCGTACCCGCCTGGCGCGTGGCAAGGTGGAGTGCAGCGTACGTTTCGAGAGTTCTGACACCTCCCAGGCACCGGCGGTGAAAATCGCGCGCCTGCAAGAGATTGCCGACGCCCTGGCGGCCATTCAGCAGCAGGTGCCCAGCGCCGTACCGCCCACCACGCTTGCGCTGCTCAACCAGCCCGGCGTGATGGAAACCCAGCACCTGGACCAGGACGCCATCAAGGCCGCCGCCAAAGCGCTGTTCGACCAGGCGCTGAAGGAACTGATCGACGCCCGCGCCCGGGAAGGCGAAAAGCTGGCCGAGATGATCACCACCCGCCTGGGCGCCGTCAGCGAGCAAGTGGCCACCGTGCGCAGCCTGCTGCCGCAAATCCTGGAACGCCAGCGGGCCCAACTGCTGGAGCGTTTAGAAGTCGCCAAGACCGAACTCGACCCCCAGCGCCTGGAAGCCGAACTGGTGTTGGTGGCCCAAAAAGCCGACGTGGACGAAGAGCTCGACCGCCTCACCGCACATATCGACGAAGTGCGCCACCAGCTCGCCCAAAAAGGCCCCAAAGGCCGCCGCCTGGACTTCCTGATGCAGGAGCTCAACCGCGAAGCGAATACGCTGTCATCGAAATCCGTGGTGGCAGAGACCACCCGCTGCGCGGTAGAGCTGAAGGTGCTGATCGAGCAGATGCGGGAGCAGATACAGAATATTGAGTGATGCCTATGGTCGTTTTTTTAATTCTATAAGATACTGTTTTATATATTTTTTAATAAAATTCTTGTCCATGCTCGTCCACCGAAATCCCGCTTAATCCACCGCCAAGTGGGTAGTAAAGTGGGTAGTAAAATGCCATGCTATCCACCAGTTGGGCGTATTTCTGAGGTTTTACTACCCAATATTAATATAAGTGTCTGAAATATAAATAAATATATGGTTTTAGGCGTGGCGGAGGGGGAGGAAAGAGCGATGGGGAGTTTTACTGCCAAGAAAATTCGTAACTATTCAGCACCGGTTGGCTGAGTCGGGGCTTCTTGCTGCATGAAGGCTGGCACCTCCCCCGCAAACAGTTGCTCCAGTGCGGTATGCGCCGCCACCCCTTGCTTGACGGCGGTCGAGAGGAAGCTGCGCATCCGGCAGAAGATCTCCGCCCCCTCCCAGGAGCGGAAACAGCCCGAGATTTTCTGCTGGACCTTGGTCATTCGCAGATCGCGTTCCCCCTGGTTGTTGGTGAAGGGAGCGGCAGGGTCGTCGAGGAAGCGCAACACGTCGTCCTCGTACGCCTGGAGGCGTTCCAGGAGGTTGCGCGGCTTGGTGCGCTTGGCCCGGCCTCGCGTTCCAGGTGGCGGTTTCACCGGCGGGGGGCACTCGGCGTCCCCTTTCGCCAGGCAATCTCGATAGCGCTGCCGCCAGGCTCGGGTCTCATCGGCCGAGAGGCAGCCGTCGGCCACCTCCACGGCGCGATGCATCTCCAACAACAGGTCATGCAAGGCCTTGGCCCATGCCTGGCCATCGTTCTCCCAGGCCGCTGTCAGCTCCCGAAGGTGGTGCGCATTACAGAGCGCGTGCCGGCAATCCGGATAGCGGTAGTAGGGCTTCCAGTGATCATGCACCAGCACGCCACGCACGAAGGGCAATACGCCGATGGCGTCCATCGCTTCCTGGCCGCGCTTGGGGTGCGGGGCCAACCAGGTCAGGGCCTCGTTGGAGGCGCTGTGTAGCCAGTAGCGTTTGCCACCGACCTGCATTCCGGTTTCATCGGCATGGACGGTGGCTGCTTCACGTAGCGCCGGGATCACCCACTCGGCGAACGCCTCGGCCCGCTGGTAGGCCTCCTGGTTGAAGGCGAACAGGGTGCCGGTGCTCAGCGACAGGCCGCACTGCGAGGTGAGCAACTCGCGGATACGCGCATAGGGCAACAGCTGATACTGGGAGAGATAGACGACATGCGCCTTGAGGCGAGGGCCATACTGGATGGGGCGAGTCACGCCCTCGGGGAATGGCGCCACGTAGCGTTGCCCTGATCATCTTCGAGGACCTCAGCCTGATATTCGGTGACCACGGCCTGGATTACGATGTCCTGCACTTGGCGCGTTTCGACGCCGACCGGGCGGTAAGAACGCCCCTTGGGGAGTTGCCGACGATCGACACGGAGCTTGACCACCTCGTCGGGGTCCGTCACCGGCGCCAACGTCTTACCCTCATGCCCTGGCTGTCCGCCGGGGCGCCGCTCGCCTTTGGCGCGCGAGCGGCGCTGGCGATTGGGATCCTGGGACGGTGGCTTGCTGCTGTTGCGGCTACTGGTGGCCAGGCGATCGGCCATGAGCTTGACCAGCAGCATCAGCACATCGATGGCGGCACGCAGCGACGGCGAGACCGTCTGGTCTTCCTTGAGCTGCTGCCGGACCCGCTCCAGGGCCTCGTCGACGTTGATATCGCTGATGGTCATATCGCCGCATAGGTGTGCCGAATGATGCTGTGCACTATGCCAGAAAAATCAGGTGGTTGTCGACAGGCTATCCGCAACCACCTGAATAGTTACGAAAATTCAATCATTGATCAGAGAAGCCAAGCCTGGGCGCTACGGTGATGGCAACGGTTTGTACTTGATGATTCCGAAGTCAGGAGCGGCCTATTGGATGTGCCGCTACACCTTCGCAGGTAAGCGTCGCGGTATGACACTGGGTAAATGCTCTGAACTCTCCTTGCTCGAAGCTCGTGAGCAAGTGGTTGAGACTCAGAAAGCCATTCGTAGCGGTACAGACCCTCTTGTAGAGCGCGTACGTGAAGAAAAAATAACCATTAGCACGGTGCAGGATCTGTTTGACGATTGGTATCAGGAGCTCGATAAGCGACTCAAGCATCCCAACATCCCTAAACGCGTCTTTGAAAAGGATATTGCTCCTGCCATCGGTTCGCTAACGCTGGCTAGCGTTACCCCTATGGATGTGCGTACCATTATCAGAAGGGTAACTAACAGCGGTCGCCCAACCGTTGCAAATGACGCTTTGATGTACTTAAAACAGCTATTTAACCATGGCATCAAGCTAGGGTTTTTGACCTATAACCCTGCGTCTGCTTTCAACGTCAACGATGCGGGCGGGGTCGAGAAAAGCCGTGATAGAGCACTTAGCGTTGAGGAGCTCAGGTTTGCCTTTGAGGTTTTCAGAGAAAATCGCACTAGCTTTACGCGTGACAACTATCTCGCATGCGCACTGCTTGTTGTGCTTGGAGTGCGTAAAACAGAGCTCACTGAAGCCACGTGGTCAGAATTTGACTTGAACAATGCAAAATGGAACTTACCCGGAGAGCGCAGCAAATCGGGTGTGGGAATGGCGATTCCTTTGCCACCACAGGCAGTCGAGTGGTTAGAGGAGCTTCACATCCGTGCTTGTGGTTCACCTTACGTATTTCCTAGCCGTCGTAGCAGTAAGCAGCCCCATATGGGCAAGGATACACTCAATCGCGCCATTGCTAAGCTATTTGGTAAAGAACCAGGCAAGAAGCAGCAACCTGAAAATAGAATGGGTGATTTACCCGAGTTTACGGTGCATGACCTTAGGCGCACTTGCCGCAGTCTGTTGGCTGAGACCGGCGTACCTAGCCATGTGGCTGAGCGTTGCTTGAATCACAAGCTGAAAGGCGTTGAAGGCGTCTATGATCGGTATGATTATTATGAGGAACGAAAGCGTGCTTTGATAAAAGTAGCAAATTTATTTAATTCTGTAATGTTACCAAGTTCCTGCACACCCTGCGCTGCTAATGCTGGGTGTGCTCTGTTAAATCATACTAAGTAGAAAAACTTTATTTTTAGTTTGATGTGAGTGTTGATTGTAACGCTATTGCTGGATTTCAGCTTGCCAACTTAAAATTTTTAATAATGATTGAATCCATGTCTACTACTTTTTTCTAAGGCTTTTTCAAGTATCGTAGAGTTTACCCTGAATCCGTGAGACCGGCCCTCAGAAGCACTTCTAACCCACTGACCTGCATGGCAATATAGCCATTATCGCCATTCACCCAGACAGTGCCATGCCCAACATAAAGTTCCGCGCCAGTCGCCGCACCCTCACCAGCCACGCCGGGCTGTCCATCATCGGGCAATGCTTCGAGATCGCTGGCGTCGACAGCATCGACAGCCGCTTCCCCACCACGCTGGGCATGCGCACCAGTGACGTGATCAAGAGCTACCTGGGCCTGCTGTGTCTGGGCATGAGCGACTATGACGCTGTCGAGAACTTCCGCCGCGACAAGCCCTTCCAACAACTGCTGACCCTGCAGAAGGTGCCGAGCGCGGCGACGCTGCGACAGCGGCTGGAGAAACTTGCCGCCAACGACCTGCAGGCGCGCACCGCCACCTGGTCCACGACCCTGCTGTCACTGATCGAAGCACCGATCACCGCCGAGACGACGCACGTCTGCCTGGACATCGACACCTTCGTCATGGACAACAGCAACTCGAAGAAGGAAGGCGTCTCGCGGACCTACCAGAAGGTCGATGGCTACACCCCGATCGCCGCCTATCTGGGCAACGAAGGGTGGTGCCTGGGTCTGGAACTGCGGCCTGGCAAGCAGCACACCATGAAGGAGAGCAACGCCTTCGAGCGGGTACTGCCTCGCGCCCAATGCCTGACCAGGCAACCGATCCTGTTACGCGAGGACAGCGGCTTCGACAGCCAGGCGCACCTGGCGCTTCTCGAACAGCAACGCCAGGTCTTTGCCGACGAGGGGCGCCGGCTCGACTATGTCGTCAAATGGAACCCGCGCGGCTCGGCCACGGCTGATCGAGATACCTGGCTGGCGGTGGCGGCGGACTACTGGGAAGAGCTGCGTCCTGGCAAGCGCCAGGCGCTGTGGACGCAGACCGTCTCGATCCACGACGACAACAAGACCGAATACGTCGTCCAACGCGTGATGCGCCTGGTAGAGCGCACCGCCGATCGCGATGGCCAGTTGCTGCTCGAACCGGACTATGAGTTGGAAGGCTGGTGGACCAGCCTGGACGAGGCGCCGGAGGCGGTGATCAAGCGCTACCAGGCGCATGCCACCCATGAGCAGTTTCACAGCGAGATCAAGACCGATCTCGACCTGGAGCGCTTGCCGTCCGGCAAGTTCGCCACCAACGATCTGATCCTGCATCTCGCCCAGTTGGCCTACAACATCCTGCGCCTGATGGGACAGCTGGGCATGACCGGCGAGCTGAGCCCGGTTCGCCACCCGGCCAAGCGGCGCCGGCTGCGCACCGTGCTACAAGAGTTGGTGCACCGTGCGGCTCTCGTGATTCACAAGGCACGGCAGATCATCCTCGACTTCGGGCAGGATATCGGGCGCATGACGGTGCTCAAGACGCTGCGGAGCCGACTGCGTTATCCACGAGGAACGCCATGCTGACCGTCAATCGGCGACACTCTATCCACAAGCAGTTCCAGGCGACACGTGATCGCCAGATATGTCGTGCCTGGCGGGTGGAAAGGCATGACAAAACGGGCCGTCAGCACCGATCAGCACGGTGGGTTTTGGCAATAACGGGCTTGCGAAAGCCAACTTGCACGGGGCGAATGATCAAAAAGTGCTCGCTGGCGGTGATAGGGAAAGTGTCGGCGCCGGCTTCACGGATTCAGGTTTACGGATCCGTCACGAGACTGCATGATAGAGATTTTAGTTGCCAGCTCTGTAATACGCTCTCTGACTGAGTGAAAATAAATAGCGCGTACACTGAAGTCTTTAACTGGATCTCCTGCATTCTTCAGTACTTCAAGGTAACAGCGGTGATTTATTTCGTTCATCAACTCATCGATCAAACTATCCACGTCACTTTGATGTATATATTGTTGTGCTACATCTAAAAACGAATCGCTTAAATTGCTGGTTTCTTTAGCTATAAAATTCTTTTTTCCCAGCGCCTCGTTAATAAGGTCGCTGAGTGTTTGTGCTTGAGACTGTTTACGCTTTTTCGCTAAAAGCTTTAGTTGCTTTATTTTTTTCTCTGGGATTTGAAGAGAGACTGGGTTGCCATTCTTCTTACGGTATTGGTACGTATTCCAGGCTCCTTTCATTTGCCTGCTGGCTTCTCGATATTCAGCTTCATCAGGAAGCTTCTTCAAGCTTTTAGCCATCTCAACATAACCGTACTCAGCAGGCGGTTTTACCGAAATGAACGCCGTAGAACCTTTGAAAATCTTACGCGCCAAGTAACTAGCTATCCACTCCAGCTGAGCAGGATCACGAGTTACGATCCAATCGAAAGGTTGAGTCATGAACAATTTCCACTAGTGAATTAGATATATCTAATTTTTTTTGAGTCGGCTGTCACATGTCAAATACATTGTACACATGCAATGTACGGTTTCAATGGTTAATTACAATGTAATAGAACAACGTAAAAAAGTGAATTGTTAAAAGTCCGTGAAATCGGATTTTTATTTTTTGTAGAATGCCGTAAGCTGCATGCTATGCACACATCCATTCTGACCTACAAGAACGCTCGCCTAACGCCCGAAGAACGATGGCTACTGATGCAGTGGGCGTCTGTGATAGGCGCTGACCAGAGCTTTGATGGCACTTTGAAGGATCTCTTCATGAGCCTAGGCATGACGTATGCGCAAGGCCGTCGAGCCTGGGGTTGTCTCATAAAAAAACACGGAGAAAGGCAAAACCAGTTTATTGAGATTGAGCGGCTACCTATTAAAGGACCAGGTCGGCCAGCGGTACGTTATCGTTTATCAGCAAAGTTTGTGAAAGAACTACAGAAGTATCCGTTGTCTTCTACGCACCACGTAGAAGAAATAGCCACACTTACCAAAACGACCCTACTATCTGCTGAAAATAAAAATAAGGATCTGGTAAGAGATGGACGTCGCCGCCGTTCAAGGTTGACCTTGCCTAACCGGTGGCTATTAATGGTGTTGCTAGCTCATGCTGATACGCCAGGTGTAATAACCAGCCTTGGAATATCAACAATACGTCACCTCACTGGGATGTCACGCTCCCGCATAGATAGGCAACTGAAGAAATTGGTTGATTTAGGTATCGTTGCTCACCATGAGCCAGGGCGATACTCACACCAAGCTAAAAAACGCAAAACCTCTATTTATCTGCTTGATTTAGCCCACCCCTCATTTGGAAAACACACAAGAACGCCCATTACAATTGTGTCGCCGCCTTCAAGCACCAAACCCGAGGTAACGGAATCAACAAAAGGTGAAATAAAAAGAACGGAGTTAGTCGGTGGAATAGTGGATGCAGTGATGACTGCAGGGGTATGCAGCTTGCAAATCGAAGCATTGTTGAAGGAGTACAATGCCAACAAGGGTTCTGATAGTACCGTGTCAGACGATACTAAGGATGAATCAAAACGAGAGCATGATCCTTATCGCGAGGCTAAAAAATATCAAGAGAGATACAACGAAATCAAAATGGTTTTTGACCTGGCGCTATCAATGCTGCCAAGCACACGTTATCTAGAAGGTGGCGTTGAAGAACTGCTTAAGCGCTACGATGTGGAGGATGCAAACTGGTTACTTACCAGTGTTCATATCGATACTTGTCGTCTGCTAACTTCCTCCTGGAATGAATTGAAAGAAGGTTGTTCCGGGCCTGAACAGCCACAACATGACGTTATAGTGGCGACTGCTCGTCGTTTAGGCATAACGCCTGAATATGTGATCGAAACGAAACCTGAGCAGGAGTCAGAATGGGCGTCTGAAAAAGCAGACAACTATACAAAGGCCTTGGACGATAAGCCTCCCACAGTAGAACCAATAACAGAACAATTCTCTTATCACCCCTTGGCGCTACTGTTTTATGCCCTGTCACATCACCTAGCCAAACAGCTTCAGCGTGACATCATCCGTAATGGACACGGAGACGACGAAGCAATGACCTACATGCTTGTGCCTGTTTTTCCCAATTCACCTAACGGCTCGACCTTACCCGCGTTTCAACTACGTAGCTATGGCCTGCGTTCCGAAGATGCCGGTAAAGAGCCAACGACCACTATATCCCGCAGCCCTGTCAGCGAGGATCTAAAAACCTATTGGCAAACACATCATCAGGATTGCCTTTCAGCTATCAATGATGAGTCAGATGATGCCACAGAGTCTGACGCTCAAGAGCCTAGCGACGCATAACCACCAGTCGCCAAAGCCACTCTCCAATTAAAAAATACTCACCTGCCTCATCTCATGAACGAATAACAGGAGTTCGTCATGAGCAATCGATTAATCCGCATCAAAGACGTCATGGATCGTACTGGGCTGGCTAGATCGACGGTCTACAAGTACATCAGCCTTGGGCAGTTCCCTCAGCCCATCAAGCTGGGCACTCGGGCTGTTGCCTGGGTCGAGCGTGAAGTGGAAGCCTGGATCTGCGAAAGCATCGAGCGCAGGAATGAAGCAGTGCTGAAGTAACTCAATCTTTCCTCATTTAATTGAAGAGTGATTATTCGCTGACGGCGACTCACTCCCACCAGCAACCATCAGTACCTATCGGTCACTACCCATTCCCAAGAACCTTGTTTAATTATTATTAGTTAAATCAAATATTTAAATCAAAGGGTAATGGGAGGGGCATCAAGCCCCGTCCCTGAGTAGCGAGCGTAAAGGTAGCCATCCACACGTATCCGTCTCAATGAATCCAGCCTCCGCTGGAGGCTTCGTCGTGCCTGACATACATGCTCATGCCTCCGAAGGCATGGGTCGATCTCACTATCGAGGTAATTAAAATGCTTCAACGACACCCATCAAACGCTAATTTGTGCTTGAACGCTGCTCCTACCTTCAACGGGCTTGCTCTCCAAGTGAAACATCTCCCAATGGCCGATGAATACCTTCAGGCCCTTTACATTACAATGCACAAGGCTCTCGCTGACTACCCTCGCGTGCTAGCCTTCAGGGTCGATCCTGTCATTCCCACAACGATAAGCGACCGGATGAGGCCGGAGGATCACAAAGGCCTTATCGCAAGGTTCATCGCTTCCTTTAAAGCGATTATCAAACATGATCGTGAGAGTAAACGCCAAGCTGGCTGGGTGCCTGACACTAAGGTGCGCTACGTATGGTGCCGGGAGGTTGGCCTTAACGGCAAGCCGCACTATCACTTCTTCTTCCTACTGAATCGTGACGCGTATCACATGCCAGGTAAGGCAGGCTCTCAAAACGAGAACCTTATCAGCCGGGTGTCACGTGCTTGGTACAGCGCGCTGGGAATCACTTGGAACCCTCAAGAGCCATGGGTACACGTCCCTGATAACCCTTACTACTGGATCGACCGAGGTGACCTAACTAGCTTTGAGCAGGCTTTCACACGTGCCTCTTATCTCTGTAAAACGAATACAAAGCAGTACGGGCTAGGTGTACGAGCGTTTGGTACTAGCCGCCAATAAGGGACATTGTCTATCGATCCACAAGCTCACTAAACCTATCCAGGCAATGGATACGGTCAGTGGAGTATCGCTTTGCCCTCATGCCCCCACACCGCTAAACTCGGCTCACTCTTTTGTGGGGGCTAGGTATCCACCATGCCGACGATTACTGCCATATATGGAATCATCGATGAGCTACACCGTTACGCTGCAACAGCTGGAAACTCCAGTAGCACATGAATTTACGACCAAGAGATTATGAGTGCAACAAAATAAACTTTGGTATCGCGCCTGCAATGCGGAAACCAAGAATTATCAATACGTTATCTTTTCCAGGGATTACATTACTCACATGTCTTTCATCCTGTTAGCAGCCAGATGACAACCAGGCGGCGACCATATATCTGTGATATTGGCCTACCCTAAGAACATGAAGGACAACATAACACTTGCTGAAAAGGCCGCATTGAAAACACTGACCCACCAATTAAAGGAGGAAGTTTCTGGATGAGCATTTTTGACGAACTCCAAACATCGCTGCAGGAAGCCGTTGAGATTAATGGGTAAGCGGATTAAATGGTTGATCTTACCTTTGCATGAGAGTGAGACAGACCGGCATCTCATCGGATTATCTGGTTGATGCTTCACCTACTGCTGGTGCATGTTTCCTTCGCTAATTCCAGCAAGAACCCCACACGCCTCAACTTCCCGGTCATCGTTGCAACTCGCTCTCAGTGAAACGAGTTGTTTCTCAAGCGCTTGCAGAGCGGTTATCTGCGACCGCACATGAGAGATGTGATCATCGAGCAAGGCGTTGACGGCGGTACAAGGCTGATGAGGGTCGTCCTGATAGCTCTGTAGTTCGTGAATCTCAGCCAGTGACAGGCCCAGGATTCTGCAGCGACGGATGAAGGCCAGCCCCTCACCATGCTTCTCGGTATAGACACGGTAACCGTTGTCCTGCCGATCAGGCGGCGGCAACAAGCCCTGCTGTTCATAGAAGCGGATCGTCTGTGTTTCGACCCCTACCAACTGCGCCAACTGACCAATGCGCATCAGCCTCCTCCCCAACGGATTCTTTACTCTATTGACCTTATAGTAGCTTTATAGTTTTAAATGGTACCACAACATTGTTCAAGTGGAGTCGTATCATGAGCAAATCCTGTGGTGGCGCCTGTGGCGGTGATGCAACGTCCGCAGCGGATACCGATATACAGGCCTCCTCCGAAGCGCCGGGGAGATGGGTCAGCGTTTATGCCGTGCCGAAGATGGACTGTCCGTCAGAAGAGCGCATGATTCGCCTGGCCCTGAGCGGCTTTGAGGAGATTCGAGCGCTGTCCTTCGACTTGTCGAACCGCCGGCTGAAGGTCGTGCATGACGGCGAGGTCGAGCCCGTCACCTCGAAACTGAAGACCTTGGGGCTAGGCGCCTCGCTTCAGGAAACCGTTGCTGCAAATCCGGAGACCATCAAGGCCGCCGAGTTTTCGGCAGCTTCTGCTAAGCAAGAATCCAGGACCCTGCGCTGGCTGCTTGGCATCAATGCAGTCCTGTTCGTGGTGGAAATGACTGCCGGCCTGATCGCCCAGTCCACCGCCCTGATTGGAGAATCCCTGGACAATTTTGCCGATGCGGCAGTGTATGGGCTTGCCCTTTATGCAGTCGGACATAGCGTAAAGAAGCAGGTGCGTGCCGCGCACCTTGCTGGTGTACTGCAACTGATCTTGGCTGTGGGCGTGCTCGTAGAGGTGGTGAGACGCTTTGTATTCGGTAGTGAGCCAGAATCGATGGTGATGATGGTTATCGCATTCGTCGCATTGATTGCCAATACCGCCTGTCTGCTGATGGTATCCAAACATCGAGGGGGCGGAGCTCATATGAAGGCTAGCTGGATATTTTCGGCCAACGACGTGGTGATCAACCTGGGGGTCATCATCGCCGGCGCCCTGGTCGCGTGGACCGGGTCCAATTATCCGGATCTGATTATCGGCACCATCGCGGGGGTCATTGTACTTAACGGTGCCAGACGCATTTTGGCGTTGAAGGGTTAAATAATGCTCATTATTGGCAAAAAGCTCTCGCCGTATGCCCTATTGTCCATATCGGGCCTGCTGGCAGCGTCTGATCAGGCTGTAAAGTGGCTGGTGCAGCAATCAATGGCCTATGGCGAGTCTATTTCAGTGACCTCATTCTTTAACTGGGTACACGTATGGAATACCGGTGCCGCATTCAGTCTTTTTGCGAATGGTGGAGGCTGGCAGCGCTACTTTTTTATCGGAATCGCGGTAGTGGTCTCGATTTTTCTGATCAAGCTGATCCTTGAAAATCGTCATAAAGGAGAAGCCATCGCTTACAGTCTTATCCTCGGTGGCGCCATGGGCAACCTGATTGACCGGGTCTTTCGCGGCTATGTTGTGGATTCCTTTGATTTCTATTGGCGAGACTGGCATTGGCCGGCCTTCAACCTGGCTGATATTGCAATTGTCCTCGGTGCCTTACTTTTCGTTTCCAGCAGCTTGTTGGGTAAAAAAGCAAACACCAATGCCGAGCCGGATGGATCTGACTGACACCTACGCCTATACAACACCATGACCGAACTTCCCGACAACATCCTTCACCTGCCGCAATACCAAGTACTGGGCTGCAAATCAACCGACGACGAAATGCACTTCCAGGTGGACGTGCCCGATCCCATCGCCTGCGAGGAATGCGGCGTGCAGGGTGAGTTCGTACGGTTCGGCAAGCGTGACGTTCCCTATCGTGATCTGCCCATCCACGGCAAGCGGGTCACTCTCTGGGTGGTCCGCCGCCGATACACCTGCCGGGCCTGCAAGACAACATTCAGGCCCCAGCTACCGGAGATGGTGGACGGATTCCGTATGACACTGCGGCTGCATGAGTACGTGGAGAAGGAATCCTTCAACCACCCCTACACCTTTGTGGCGGCACAGACCGGCCTGGACGAGAAGACGGTACGCGACATCTTCAACGCCCGCGCCGAGTTCCTGGGGCGCTGGCACCGCTTCGAGACGCCCCGCATTCTGGGCATCGACGAGCTGTACCTGAACAAGCGCTACCGCTGCATCCTGACCAACATCGAGGAGCGAACCCTGCTCGACCTGCTGGCTACCCGCCGTCAGGACGTGGTGACCAACTACCTGATGAAGCTGAAAGACCGCCAGAAGGTCGAGATCGTCAGCATGGACATGTGGAACCCCTACCGGGCAGCGGTCAAGGCTGTGCTGCCCCAGGCCCGTATCGTGGTCGATAAGTTCCATGTGGTGCGCATGGCCAACGATGCCCTAGAGAGAGTGCGCAAGGGCCTCAGAAAGGAGCTGAAACCGTCCCAGAGCCGGACTCTCAAGGGAGACCGGAAAATTCTGCTGAAACGCGCTCACGAAGTCTCAGACCGGGAGCACCTCATCATGGAGACCTGGACAGGCGCGTTCCCGCAACTGCTGGCCGCCTACGAGCACAAGGAGCGCTTCTACGGCATCTGGGACGCCACCACACGGCTCCAGGCAGAAGCCGCCCTGGACGAGTGGATAGCCACCATCCCGAAGGGCCAAAAGGAAGTCTGGAGCGATCTGGTCAGGGCAGTGGGAAACTGGCGCGAAGAGACCATGACCTACTTCGAGACGGACATGCCCGTCACCAACGCTTACACTGAGTCCATCAACCGACTGGCCAAGGACAAGAACCGTGAAGGGCGCGGTTACTCCTTCGAGGTGATGCGGGCACGAATGCTCTACACCACGAAGCACAAGAAGAAGGCACCGACTGCGAAGGTCTCTCCTTTCTACAAGAAAACCATCGGTTACGGACTGCCGGACTTCGCAGAGGAACTCAACTACGGAGTCGATCTATCAACCATCTGAGGGTGGTATCAGATTGATGGGGTGAAGGTGCCCCATCAACCATTAAATCCGTATACCCAGATTAATCAGGGCAACACTGAGGCTAGCCGCACAGCACGCCATGAAGTAGCCGATGTAAAAGCCATTCGTACCAAGCTCAATGTTTCTCAGGCGGAATTTGCCAGCGCAATGGGAACCAGCGTGGATACGATCAAAAGCTGGGAAGGCAAACGTAATAATCCTACGGGGCTAGCCGCTAAGGTACTGGCGACGATTCGGAATAACCCAGACTTTTTCAATGAAATTGCTTCACACTAACACCTACTTTCCTGACATAAGAATAATGGTAATTTGACGTGAGTGTGAAAAGCGCATTCTTAGACGCGCACTCCCGGAAAAATTGCGCCATCACCTGAAGCCCTTGAATCCGCATGCGAATGCAATGGCCTTGTTCAGCCAGCTACATACTACTGTCAACCACCGTAAGGTTGTCTTGGTCTGCGCAACAATATCTTCTTCATTAACTAAGACCCTCTCCTAGGGAATCTGCGCAGTCAACGAATCGGAGGCGTCCAATAGCCTGCTCGTCACAGAGTCAACAGCCGTTGCACAGATCTCGTTACGGTTGTACCAGACCCTAACGAGTTTAATGGCGTACAGTTACCACACCAGCCCGAGCCAACTCGGTGAATCGCATTACCTTTTCTTCAACTGTTCATTTTATTTCAGCTTAAAACCGAGAGGTTGCCTGAAGTTTACTATCTGGATTGAGTATTGCACGAGGGGCTTTCATCATGGCCTGAAACTCCAAAGCGAAGACTTGAATGCAAAATCACAGGCCAGCGGGCAATAGAGTGATCAAGCACACTCATAAGACCGGCGCAAACAAATAGGCCGCTCGAGCCGCCACCCGATGCCAAAGCGGCTTATCGCTGATCTCTTCTGGCTGCATCTGCCGTGCCCGCGCGAAATCCGCCTTGAACATCGCATCAACCTCGGCGGCAAAGTCGGCGTCCATCACCATCGCCGTCACCTCGAAGTTGAGTCGAAAGGAGCGGTTGTCGAGGTTAACGGTACCCACTGCCGCACCGATTTCGTCAACCAAAAAGGCTTTGCCATGTAAGAAGCCCCCCTCGTAGCGATAGACCTCGACCCCCGCCTCGAGAAGCGAATCGAGAAAGGCATAGGCCGCAAAGTAGGTTAGAAGGTTATCTGGACGTTCGGGAATCAGGATTTTCACCTCTACTCCGCTTAACGAGGCTAGTTTAAGCATCGCCAGCACCCCCTCATCTGGCACAAAGTAGGGACTGGATATCCAGATACGCTCTTGCGCGGCGTGAATTGCCTGTTGAATCATCAGACTAGCCGTCTCAAATCGGTCTGCGGGCCCACTCGGAAGAATGAGCACCGGTGTACCATGGCCGCTTGGAATTAGCGGTGACCAGGGAAGCTCGGGGATTTCCTCAGTCGCCCAGTGCCAATCTTCAAGAAACACCAGCTGCAGCGCCAAGGCCGCAGGCCCCTCAATCATTAGGTGGGTATCACGCCACGGGCCAATTCGTGGGTGGCCTTCCAAGTATTCATCGCCAACATTGAATCCACCGACCCAAGCTCTTTCCCCATCGGCCACCATTATCTTGCGATGGTTGCGAAAGTTGAGCTGGAAGCGATTACCTGTCCCCCGCGTAGAATGAAAGCGATGTACTCGAACACCCGCCTCTTCCAGCGTCTGGAGATAGTGGCTCGGCAACGCATAACTTCCAATTTCATCGTATAGAAAGAAGACCTCCACGCCCTGCCTAGCCTTCTCAATCAGCCGTGCCTGCAGCGCCAATCCCACTGCATCAGCCCGAACGATATAAAACTGCACAAGCAGATAGCGCTCAGCAGCATCAATACCGGCAAACAAGCTCTCGAAGGTCTGCTCACCGTCGATCAGCAGTTCCACCCGGTTGCTACCTAGAAACGGCAGCTTGGCCAGCTGTTCGACACCCACCAGATGCTTGTCAGCGTGTTCATCCGAAACCCCATGAGCCCGCAGCTCGGCCAGTTTTTCAGCAAGCGCCTGCCCCAACACCGAGTTCTCGTCGCGTCGTGCAGAGACATAGCCCTGGAATTTCGTGCGGCCGAACACCCAGTAGGCTGGCACCGCCACATAGGGCAATGTGTTTAGTGAAACGATCCAGGCCACAGCTCCCTGAGAGGTACGGCTCGACATCATCGCATCCAGTGACGACACAAACCCAACCAGATGAGCAACTCCCACCACGAGCAGTAAACGACGCCAGAATCGACGTCGCCTGGAGGGCAGCGTTACTGCCCCCGGCTTTTCCCTTTCATCGCTCATGCTCCCCCTAAACCACCTTTTCTTCGCTGTAAAATCAGTTTTATCATTGCCGCAACCTGAACGGTAAAGACAATACTCACGAGCCCTACAAACCAGAACCGAAACCAATTGGGCCCAGACACCCCACTCTGGAAAACTAGATTCCTGAGACTCAGCTCATAATGTAGGAAGAGAAAGTAGATTCCATGAAGAGCAACTAGATAGAAAACCACATAGGCATAATTTTGAAGATGCTTCCATGTTGAGCTTCCCAGGAAGCGCATGGCCTTGTCGGATGATATGGCAAACAGGACGAGCCCAAAAAAGAGGGCGACTAACCCGACCATATTCGCAAGCCCGAACCCCGGATCCACAAGAACCGGGCCTGAAAGCCCCGCCAAAGGCAGCTCCTGATAGCCTAAAAATCCACGAATCGACCACCGTGCCCAGCCATCCCACACTAGAAAAGCATGCACAGAGGCAAAGATCGCAAACCAGATCCCGAAGGCTCGCCGCCAATTGACAAGAAAGCTCAATTGCCTAGGCCATATTTTCACCACAGGGCCTATCACCATGGTGACAAATAACAGGATAAAAGCAGCATCGCCTAAAGCACGCCAAGTGCGCATCTCAGCGTCCCACTCCATTCGGCTCAACCAAAAAAGATAAGCTGTCATGGCACCAATCAGTACAACAACGAAATGTCTTCCAATTCTATGACGCCTAGTCGACTTATTGGCTTTTATTGAAGACGCCGGTTTCTCTTCACTGACTTTTTTAGCTATAACGTGATTGTTCATATCTTTCTCATACCTAGACACCATTTCATCGAAATGCTAGCCCTATTTCACGCTTGATTAATATCGACTTTATTCGGGTGCCTGTGAAGCTTGGCTGTCTTTTCTCAGCGTCCCATACACCCGTATGAAAGCGTTAAAGACCCACCTCATGAAACAGTATCAAGGGTTGCTCTTGCTCTTCTACAAGCTCATCCTGAGTTGGCGTATCGATGGGCACTACTTGACCGTCGGATCTCTCCAGCAGTTCTTGGAGTTGTGCATAATTTACCGATTGATCCAAGATGTACTGATTGAGCTTCGGCTGCATCTCAAGCAGTGCTTGTCTGCCGTGGTTCTGATTTTCAAGAAACTGATATACCTGCACGAACGCAGTGCCATCGTCCCAGCCGATCTTGACGGGCTGATCGACGATATTAACCTGAGTGCCTAAAGGCACAGCACCGAATATTGCTTTAACATCTTCCGGAAACATGCGTATGCAGCCACGGCTAGCGCGCATGCCAATGCCGTCTGGATCATTAGTACCGTGAATTAGATAACCAGGTATATCGAGTAGGATGGCATGCTTGCCGAGTGGGTTATCGGGACCTGGCGGCACCACGGCGGGTGCTGATTCGCCCCGCGCCGCCGCTTCTTCACGCATGGAACGTGGCGGATACCAGGCAGGATCCTCAAGCCGCATGGTAGTGGTGGTAATTCCCAGTGGGGTGTCATAGCCGTCTCGACCAATGCCGATCGGATAGGTCTCGACTCGGGGCACCTCACCTTCGCCTACCTCCGGATAATAATAGAGACGCAACTCGGCGATGTTAATTACAATGCCAGTCCTCTCGGCATCGGGCAGGATGTGCTGGGCTGGCACGACCACTTCTGTTCCGACGCCCGGCACCCAAAGACTGACGTTCGGATTAGCCCGACGGATTTCCTCGTAGCCCAGGTTATGGGTACGGGCGATATCGAGGAGCGTATCCGCCTCGTTGTCTACCACTACCTTATAGGCCTCACCAATCAGGTCACCGTATTCAGGCAACCTGTAGTGGCCCAGTGGCCACTCCCCTGTTTCTTCAGCAAGCACAGGTGAAGTGCTCAGCAGCGTAGCAACAAGCAACGCGCCTAGCCCCGTTTTAATAGTAATGGCAGTGATGGTGTGGGAGTGCCCAAGCGTTAGTATCATTGTGTCTTCCTCTCTCGGCGGCGCAGATATAAACCGGGTTGGCTATGATTCTCCACCGGCTGTTGGCGCGACCAGGTGATCAGTGCCATGCCGACCAGTATCATCGGGGTAGTCAGGAGCATTCCCATGGTGACCCAGTCAAACGCAAGGAAGCCGATGTGTTCGTCCGGCAACCTCACGAATTCAACCGTGAAGCGGAATACGCCGTACAGCAGCAAAAAGAGACCAGAGATCAGGCCTCGCCGACGCGGTTCAGCGGAAAGCCACCACAGCAGCACGAACAGCACCACCCCTTCCAGGGCGAATTCATAAAGCGCAGAGGGGTGGCGTGGCTCTGGGCCCATGTGGGGAAACGGCATCGCCCAGGGCAGGTTGCTGACGCGCCCCGGCAGCTCGTGATTGATGAAATTGCCGATTCGCCCTGCACCAAGACCGATCGGCACCAGTGGTGCGATGAAGTCGGTTAGGGCAAAGAAGCCGAGCCGATGCTTTCGCGCAAACCATAGCGTCGCCGCCAGCACCCCGAGCAGTCCACCATGAAAGCTCATACCGCCTTCCCAAACTTTGAACAGCCATAAGGGGTTGGCCATAAACTGTTCTATTCCATAGAACAGGACATAGCCCAACCGGCCACCAACCACTACGCCTACCGCGGAGTAAAAGATCAGGTCGCTAATGTCATCGTGGGTTAGCTTAAGCCGATTAGCTCTAAGGCGCCCAAGCCACCAGGCGGCGCCGAAGCCCACCACATACATCAGGCCATACCAGTGAATCGCGAACGGGCCGAGGCTGATGGCCACTGGATCAATCTGGGGATATTGCAACATGTGGTATCTCCCAATTCATTAGAGGTGCGACCAATCGCGCCCACCGTTATTACTGATCAGCAGTTGATTGAGGTCATCAACCGCCACCAAACGCTGGGAGTCGTGCGGATCCAGCGCCAGATGCATCAGATAGCGCTCTTCCCAGCCACGCTTGACTACCTCCCAATCCCGGCTGCCCTCCCCAACTCTCAGCAAGCCTACCCCTATCATGAAGGCGTAAAGCTCTCCTTGGCTGGCCACCACCAGGCTCGTAGGGCGACGCTCAGGGTATACTTGTCGCCATCGTTCGCCTCCGTCAGGACTCATCAATAGCCCGGTTTGGGTGGCGGCATAGAGTTGTTCGGGATCACGGCTCGAGGCAGCCAGTGAAATCAGCCCGGCCGGCGCCTGGGCGCGAATCTGCCAATTGGCTCCACCATCCTGGCTGGCTTGGAGCTGGCCACTATTGGCCCCATAGAGTACGTTGGGACTGGCCTCACTGATGGTCATCTGATGAAAGTCCACCGGGCCGTCAACGCCGATAGCTAATTGTGACCAGCTGCGGCCTGAATCCTGGGACTTAACCACGCCGAGGTTGCCTCCTCTGGCCGGGTGGCCGCTGGCAAAGAAGGTCTCGGCTTCTTCTGGGTGAGGAGCAAAGCCCATGAAGTCATGGGTCTCCTCCGAGACCCGGTGGGCCATTCCATCACTACCAACGGCATAGAAGCCATGATGGGTGGCCAACCATAGTCGTTCGCTAGTCGATCGATCAACGGCTAGGCCGTGAATATGGGTCTGCTCTCGCAGTTGCTCAAGACTGATACTACTCGGTTCTCGGGAGCAACCTGAAAGCAAGGTAAGCAGGAAGGCCACGGCGAGTGGCCAGCGATAATAGGTCATGACATCACGTCCTTATCAGTCGTCAGGTGGACAAGCACCACGCAAAGCCAACGCGCAACGCCAAAGCAAAACAAGGCAAGGCAAGGCAAGGCAAGCTCAACTCACACGGATCGTTGCCATCATGCCTAGCTCTTCGTGTTCGATGATGTGGCAGTGGAACAGCCAATCGCCGGGCTTGAGGAACACCATGCGCAGCCTGAGACGCTGATAAGGAGCCAGGTTGACGGTGTCCTTCCAGGCCAGCCAGGGCGCGTCTCGCCATTCCCTGTCAGCATCGCGGGTAGCGATCACCTGAAAGTGGGTGCCATGCACATGGAAGGGGTGATCCATATGGGAGTTATTGAAGACTTCCCACTCCTCTACCTCGCCAACCTGCCCCTCAAACAGGACGTCGTTCATGGCAAAGGCACGGCCGTTGATCAGAAAATCCACCTTGGGTCGAACCGCTCTATCATCGTCGCTAGCGTGACTCGCCCCATGCCCCGGCCCATGGGTTCCGTGATGGCTGTCACTGCCGCCGTGGCCGGCATGCGGATCGCCATTCACCGCACCGTGATTGTCATGGTCTGGCATCACCTCGGTCAGTTCCACTTGACGTCTCACCACTGGTTCGCCCAGGGGTTCGATATGGGACAAGGGGTCAGGTAACGCGACGGCGGGGTATACGCCAGTATTTAGGGTATGAATCGATAATAGCGAAGCAATCTCGTCCAGATGTGCCGGCTTAGCCCCCATCCAACCACGTGTATAGGGATGACTCGCCAGCTCAAAACTCCTTTCAGATTTCTCGCTGATGCGTACTAGCAGATCGACCCGCTCACCCGGGGTGAGCAGCAACTCTTCGAGTGGTTGTGGTCGCTCGATCAGCCCGCCATCGGTACCGATCAGGGTCAACTCGTGATCTTCCAAGCGTAAACGCAAGTACCGGCCAGCACAGGCGTTGACCAGCCGCAGCCGCAGAGTAGTGCCCGGCGCCACATCAAGACGTGGCTCGCGTTGGCCGTTGACCAACAGAAGCTCCCCCTCGCGTCCATTCATCCAATCTTCGCTGGTATGGGGCGCCACTTCGCCATTCATATTCAGGCGCAGGTCGCTGACCACTAGCAAATGCTCTTCCACCTCCGCGGGCAACACGCCTAATCGGGGCCTGACCAACAATGCACCCGCTAAACCATGAGCTACCTGACGCGCAGTACCTTCATGTGGGTGGGGGTGAAACCAGTGTAACCCTGCACTCCCCCTATGAAAAACATAACGATAATGTCGTGACTCTCCTGGTAATACGGCTTCCCAGGGTGCCCCATCTTGCGACTGGGGCACCGGTACCCCATGCCAGTGCAGCGTCGTTTCCTGCTCAAGCTCGTTTATCAGCGTAATGTCTAACTCATCCCCCTCGCGCACCTCAATCAATGGCAACACTTTACCGTTGTAGAGCCACAACTTTGCCTCCAGCCCATCGCTCACTGGCAGCGCATGGGCAGCGGGGGTTAACACACTTTGAAAGCGCCCAACCTGATCACTCAAGTTTGCAATCCGAGGCAATGGTTGAAGGGGTTGTCCTGCAGGGATGCTAGCGTTATCTAGCAGAGCTGTTGGTGACGCCTGTGTATGCCGTCCGGCCAAAGCGTGAACCAATAGGCCAGACCCAGATAGGGCAATACCACCCAGGGTGGTGTAGCGAAGAAATTCGCGACGTTTCATGGATATTCCTCGTGATTAAAATCATCATCTTGGCCCGCCATAGGCGAGCTGAACGTTCAGCGATGAAGGTTTAAACGCGAGGAGGGCGATCAAAGAGCGCGCGCGGAGCTGGCGACCAGTTGACCAGATAACGAGGCAAGGTCGACGTGGCGGAGGTTGCGTCTTCGATAAGCAGCGCTAGGTTTACCGCACACTGAGCACAGGGCATACAGCACTCTGCCATATGAGAGGCATCGTGGTCGCCAATGCTGACAGACCCAACAACGTCGATCGCTCCACTGGCTAGATCAATGTCAGTGAACAGACAAGGTTCATCTTCATGATGATCCATCGCCATGACCATCAATGGCTGCGCCAAGGCAAGGCTTAGCAGCAAACAAAGCAGCCATTTAAAAGCGGAGCAATTCATGACAAAGAAGTAATCACTATCGAGTGGAGGATATTAAGAGTATTTCATGGCTTCACAGACTCACGCAACCCAAGTGCAGCAGGCAGGTTGCCGAATTACCAAAATTGATACAGGTCAACAAACTGCCTACTTTCACGCCCTGAGATGCCTTAGGCATGCCTGAATGCCATATTGAGAATTGACCTAGGTGCTACACATAGCCTCAATACTTCAGGCATCGGCCTTTGATATAGGCCTGTCGCTGATATAGGCCTGTCGCTAAGGAGAACGACCATGGATATTCGCAAGCACACTCTCGCCTTCGGACTCACCCTGGCCCTCGCAGCCAGTGGTACCGGCATTGCTTTCGCCCAGGGAATGATGGGTGACCAAGCGGGCCAGGGACGCTCCATGATGGAGGGCGGCATGGGTTCCGGCATGATGGGGGAAATGATGGGCGGCGGCATGATGCCCTGCCCGATGATGGGCGGCGCCGGCATGGACATGATGTTGATGCTCGATGATGATCAACGCAGCGAGATGCGTGAGCTGATGCAGGAGCACCGACCTGCCCAGTTCGAACGCATGGGGCGGATGATGAACCTACGCGACGACCTGATGGCGGAGATGCACGGCGATCGCCCAGACCCTGATGAGGTTCAGGCGCTACACGGACAGATGGCCGAGTTGCACGGTGAGATGATGGCCGAGATGGTGCGCATGCGAAATGCCATGCATGACCTGATGAGCGACGAGCAGCGCCAACAGCTTGAGCAGGCCACACCCGAGGGCGGCGTCGATCCTGACGACCATGACGCCCACCACTGACCGAGATGTCATTGCGTAGGCATTAGGACGGACGGCCAACCCTGGCCGTCCATTCGGCGACAGCTGCAGGAGGCACGTGATGAGTGACACCAGGTCCAGAACGATCACCCTGACGGTGCCCGGCATGGGCAGCGACCACTGCGCCGGCATTGTGCGCAAAACGCTCGAACGCCTTGATGGCGTGGGCGTGATTCAGACCAATATTGCCAATCACCATGTCAGTGTGACCATCAAGGCAAGCGGGCCCGACGGCGACACCTTGAAGAAAGCCGTCGAAGGAGCAGGCTATGACGTGGCTGCCGTGCAGAGTGATCAGGAGGACGCCGAGAGCGACTCCGAGATCGAGGAGGCCTATCTAAGTCAGGCTCGCAGGCGACTGATCATCGCCGCGATACCCACCACCCTGATCATGCTGCTAATGATTCCGCACATGTTCTGGCAGCCAATTCCCGGCTATCTGGCCATCGTGGCACTGCTGGCCTTCCCGGTGGTCTTCCTCTATGGCGGGGCAGCCACCCACAAGTCGACCTGGCGCTCGTTGAAAAACGGCACCTTTAATATGGATGTGCTGATCTCCATGGGCAGCCTGCCGCCCTACCTGATTGGCCTGGTCGGCTTTTTCTACACCATGACCTCGTTCATTGAGATGGCTGCCACCATCATGACCTTCCACTTGCTGGGCCGTTATTTGGAGGCACTAGCCAAAGGGCGCGCCTCCCAGGCCATTCGCCGCCTGCTGACCCTGGGCGCCAAGACGGCCCGGGTGGAGCGCAACGGTGAGGAGGTCGAGGTGCCGGTCAAGGAGCTGGCGCCCGGCGACATCATGATCGTGCGCCCCGGCGACAAGATCCCCACCGACGGCGAGGTGATCGAGGGCGAGAGCCATCTCGACGAGTCCATCGCCACCGGTGAATCGATCCCGGTCTACAAGAGCCCCGGCGACAGCGTGATCGGCGCCACCATCAACAAGGAGGGGCGCCTGCGGGTCAAGGCGACCCGGGTCGGCGGCGACACCTTCCTCGCTCAGGTGGTGCGCCTGATCGACCAGGCCCAGGGTTCCCGGGTGCCGATCCAGGAGTTCGCCGACCGCATGACCGGCCGCTTCGTGCCGGCGGTGATCCTGATCGCCCTGGCCAGCCTGGCGGCGTGGCTGCTCATTCCGGATGCCCTGCGCCCGATCCTCGACTGGGGCGCGACCTTCCTGCCCTGGGTCAACCCCGAGGCCGCCACCCCGGTGCTGGCGATCCTGGCCGCCGTGGCGGTGCTGGTCATCGCCTGCCCCTGCGCGCTGGGCCTGGCAACGCCCACGGCGCTGATGGTGGGCTCCGGCATCGGTGCCGAGCGCGGCATCCTGATCCGCTCCGGCGAAGCGATCCAGACCTTCAAGGACGTCAAAGTGATGGTGCTCGACAAGACCGGCACCATTACCCGCGGCGAGCCGAAGCTCACCGATGCCGTCACCGCCGAAGGAGTCGAGGAAACGCGCCTGCTGACCCTCGCCGCGAGCGTGGAGAACGCCTCGGAGCACCCCATCGCCCGGGCCATCGTGGATGGTGCCAAGGAACGCGATGTGACGCCCGGCGAGGTCAGCGAGTTCCGCTCCACCGGTGCCCGCGGCGTCTCGGGCCGGGTGGGCGACGCGAGCGTGCTGATCGGCAATCGCCGGCTGCTCGAGGAGGAAGGCGTGGCCGGCCTCGAGGCCCTGGATGACGCCATGGGCAAGCTCGAAGCGAAGGGGCGCACCGTGGTGATCGTGGCCGCCGACGGCCAGGCCCTGGGCCTGGTGGCCGTGGCCGATACCCTCAAGGAGGAGTCGGTCGAGGCCATCCGCGGCATGCATGCGCTGGGCCTGCACGTGGTGATGATCACCGGCGACAACGAGCGTGCCGCCCGGGCCGTGGCCGAGGAGGTCGGCATCGATGAGGTCCAGGCCGGGGTGCTGCCGGAGGGCAAGGTCGACGCCATTCGCGCCCTGCAGGCGAAGCACGGCAACCACGTGGCCATGGTGGGCGACGGCATCAACGACGCCGCGGCGCTGAAGCAGGCCAACGTGGGCATCGCCATCGGCGCCGGGGCGGACGTGGCCATCGAGGCCGCCGACGTGACCCTGGTGCGCGGCGAGCTGACCGGGGTGGTGGACGCCATGCACCTATCTCGCGCCACCTTCGGCAAAATCGTCCAAAACCTGATCTGGGCCAGCGCTTATAACGTGGCAGCCATTCCCATCGCCGCGATTGGTCTGCTGCACCCGATGATCGGCGTCATCGCCATGACCGCAAGCTCTCTCTCCGTCATTGGCAACTCGCTGCTACTCAAGCGGCGCTTCGCCACAAACAACCCACAAGGAGACGCCAAATGAACCGCATTCACCACTGGATGATGACTGCTTGCTTAGTAATTATGGGCGTGGCCATGTTCTTTCTAATGTGGCGCGGCCAGTCACTGGGCACTGGGGCCTGGCTGTTGCTTCCCCTGACACTCTGTCTTGGCATGCATTTCCTCATGCATCGCCATTTCGGTCATCATCAAAGAAATAAGGATGAGAAGTGAGCCAGCGTCATTGCGTTCATGAAATCGATGTCTTCGGCATCAAATATAGCCAGTACTAGCTTCAGTCTTCCTTAAAGAGACAGGTGGCCAAGTAGTGACCACCTGCTATTTAAATATATAGATTTTGCTGGACTAGCATAGGTACTACTCAATATCCTGGATTTGAATATAGATAGAAAAAATAAAAACAAATAAAAAAAATACTTAATTTAACAAGAAGGAAATAACCATTGCCCTACTACCCAAACTGCATGGGCATAAGCTAGCAAGCAACCGGCCAGTTACTAAATCATGATCGCCAAAATATTCAGGTTTCTCGCTCTGTTCCTTGGCAACCGTAGTGCTAATGCTGGATGATGGCAATTCCAACTAGATGCTGACGCGTCCGAATTGCCAAAATAACGAATTATGCGGGAAAACACGCTGTCCTCCTCTTTATATCCTCTATTCTAAAGAGCTAAGCTGATTCATTCACTATGTACGTACCGGCACCCAAAATACCGGTGGGGTTAGGACTAGACATGGCCAAAGCAAATCCATAAATTCTCAAGTGGGCTCGAGAAACTGCTGGCCTAAGCCTCGAGGAGGCGGCTAGCAAACTAGCCCTTGGCGGAAAGAGAGTGACCGGCTCAGAAATGTTGGCAGCGTATGAAGCGGGTGACCGTTCACCCACTCAGCCCCAATTGATGAAAATGGTTAAGCATTACCATAGGCCTTTCATAACTTTTTTTCTGCCTACTCCGCCGCGTAGTGCCTCGTTGGGCGAAGACTTCCGTCGTCTTCCTGAGGCGAAGCGGGATGAGCATCAAGGTAGCGTAAGCGCTCTTGTTCGTGACATCTACCTTCGCCAATCACTAGTTAAAGATGCTCTTATTGACAAAGAGGAGGACGTGATTGTCGATTTTGTGGGTAAAGGGCAAGTCACTTCAGCCGTAGATAGTGCCTGCCGTACAATAAGGGACTATTTTGAAATCGATATTGCCGCATATCGAAGAAGGAAAGGTGCCCACGAGGCATTCAAATATCTCCGAGAAAAAATCGAGATCAAAGGGATTTATGTGTTGCTCATTGGAGACTTGGGCAGTAATCATTCTTCAATCAATACCGAGGCCTTTCGCGGCTTCGCTCTCTCTGATCCTATTGCACCCTTTGTAGTAATCAATCAGAACGACTCGAAATCAGCCTGGTGCTTCACTCTGCTTCATGAAGTGGTACACCTGTGGCTGGGGAAAACTGGCATCAGCGCCCAGACGCACGAACACAAAATTGAGCGTTACTGCAACGATGTCGCGAGCCACATCCTGATTTCAGCAGATGAGGTGAGCGAGGTCTATGAAGCTGCCATGCAGTCGGAAGAGACCTTCGTCATAGCGCTGCAGCGGGAGGCAGGAGACCTCAATGTTAGCGCTTCACTGGTAGCGTACCGGCTGTTTCGTAGCAATCTGCTCAACCAAGCTCAATGGGAAAGGGCTAGCACTGAGCTTCGTGAGTTGTGGCTGAACAGTAAGGCCAAATCAAAGGAAAGCGAGTCTGGCTCAAGTGGAAATTTCTACAATACGCAGCGCCATCGTGCAGGAGGCGCTCTTATCAGCCTTGTTCGTCGTTCGCTACAGGATGGCGTTCTAACTGAAACCAAGGCGGGTCGTGTTCTGGGAGTTAACCCAGGTAATGTCGCTGAAATGGTAGGATTTTAATGCCTGACAAACAAAAAAAGCTGTTTCTTCTCGACGCTAATATCATCATTCACGCCCACGATTATTACTACCATATGGAGAGAGTGCCAGAATTTTGGCGCTGGCTTGAGTTTCATGCTGGCGATGGTTCTATCTGTATGCCGCTTGAGACAATTGATGAGATAAAAGGCGGCACAAAGGCACAGCATGCAAACTTGGCTAAAAGCCGAGAGATACGCGACCTCCTTGTTTTACAAGAAGAATTTGATGTGGACCTATTGAACAGAGTGCTAGACGAAGGATATGGATCAGACCTCGATGAGATAGAACTTGAGAAGGTTGGGAAGGATCCATTTTTAATCGCTTACGGTCTTCGGGATCCAGTCAACAGGATTGTGGTATCCAATGAGATTCCTAAACCCTCGGCACGTCGCAAGAACCGTAAAGTTCCGGATGTGTGCGATGATATGGGAGTCCGTTGTTGTACCGTTTATGCGCTATTACGCTCACTGGACTTCCGCACTAATTGGCGTGACAGTATTTAATGCCAGCTTTAGTTTGACGAATCACTGCTCCAGACATCGTCGCCTGTCAATTTTCTTGGTCGGGTAGACCGGACGATTGCTCGTTCCGGCCCCCCACAGATCCGAGCGTGCGCGATTGACGCACTCGGCTCCTCAACCGTCAGGTTCACACGAAGGACGCTCGGTGCACGATTCTCGCTCGCGGTAACGGGAGTGTCAGCAACAGTTGCCTTGCCTTCTCCCACGGGAACCATCCTCTCTGCGATCGCCTCCTGAGCCACTTGATCCAGGTTGTCTGAACCCTGTATTGGAAGCGTTGCAGAGACTCGATGTTGTGGGTTATCCCGTAGTACGCATAGTGCCCCATAACCTTTCGACAGAGTTGGCGGTGCTGATCACGCAGGGGCAGGTGGCGGTTGGCTCGGCACCACAGCGAAATTCGCTTCAGGCCTCGCTTGAACCGGTCCTTGGCCGTTTTCTGCTTGATGATCCAGCGTCCACGCAGGGACTTCCCCCAGTAATAGGTAAAGCCCAGGAAGTCGAAGGTCTCGGCCCGTAGCTCGCGATGTGGCCGAAACCGTACCAGCCGAGTCTTGGTCGGGTGCAGGGTAGGCCGAAGCGCGCAAAGCGCTTGGCCAGTACCTCCAGCACCTTGCGGGCATCAGCTTCGTTGCTGAAGGCGAGCACGGCATCATCGGCGAAGCGCACCGAGAATGCCCGTCCGCGCAGGCGTGGTTTGACGTCTTGCTCAAACCACTCATCCAGCACGTAGTGGAGGTAGACATTCGCCAGCAAGGGAAATCACACCCCTTGTGGGCTGCCTATCTCGCCCTTCTGCCATTGCCCGGCGTCCAATACCCCGGCCTTGAGCCACTTGCCGATCAGGCGGAGGATCACGCCGTCCTTCACTCGTTGCTGCAGAAACGCACGCAGGTGCTGGTGGTCGATCGTGTCGAAGAAGGCTTTGATGTCCAGATCAATGACCCAGCCTCCGCCCATCGACATCAGGCCATTCCTCACCGTTCCGATGGCCTGATGCGCCGAGCGCCCCGGCCGGAAACCATACGAGCACTCGTGAAAATCATGCTCATAGAGCGGCTCCAGCAGGGCCACCACGGCACGTTGCAGGACCTTGTCTTCGAAGGTAGGAATGCCAATCGGCCGTGTGGAGCGCCCGTCTCCCTTGGGAATATTGACGCGCCGCACCGGCGGCGCCCGGTAGCGACCGCTCTTGGCCGCTTCCAGCAGACGCTGGACGTTAGCCTCGAAGTCGCGCGCGAAGTCGTCCGCCGTCTGGCCGTCGATCCCGACGGCGCCGTCACGGCGCGTCATCAGGTAGGCCGTCCTCAGCCACTGGGCGTCGATATGATGCGCCAGTGACGTGAAGGCACGCTGCGGGAAGCGCTCTGCCAGCGCTGCTATCCGCACTTGTTTCGTGGACATGA
This sequence comes from Halomonas sp. 18071143, assembly GCF_019211725.1. Lineage (NCBI taxonomy): Bacteria > Pseudomonadati > Pseudomonadota > Gammaproteobacteria > Oceanospirillales > Halomonadaceae > Halomonas > Halomonas sp. 18071143. Next base: position 3,834,721 of record NZ_CP078120.1, on the reverse strand, counting down.
CCTCAGGTTCCTGTGCACCTGTCATGTTGCCCTCGTGCAGTTCTGATGATTGGCCGCCCCTTCCCTCCAGCGGGTCCCGTCGAGTAGGTTCCCCGCCTTCTTCGGTACTATGAGCGACTCCGACTCCCGCCCTTCCATCCGGCTGGCTCCTTATGGTCGCCCGCCGTACCCCTGAGTGCCTGTTGTTTGCTTCCGGTACCGTCAGGCACGACAGCACCGGACCGGGAGCTTTCGCCGCAGGCAGCCCCATGCCTGTACCTTTGTCGTTCAGAGGAGAAGGACGGGCCTCCCAGGTTCCTGGGAAACCCCTGTATGGACATGCCCTGCTCTTCGACCCCGGCGGCCCTTCCCTGCCAAGCCATACGGCAGGGTCGTGTTGCCTTCCAGCATTTGAAAACTGTCGGCGACTGCCACTACCACAATTTCGGGGCTCTATCACACGGCCTATCCACTCGCTGTGTACGCTTCGCAGCGGCGGTTACCCGACACCACGCAACACTCGCTGCCGGCTGGTGGCTAGCCTTGGCCGGGTGGGACTTTCACCCACTGGGTTTCACGACATCCTTTCCACCTTCTCGGTTTCCCGGATGTCCAGGCTTTGCCTGGCGCACTCAAAACAGTGCAAGCACATTTTCACGCCGCAGCCGCAAACTCGAAATTCCTCGGCTTCTGATAGCCTGGTTAGAAAGGAGCTGGCACCTGTCGTACTCCATCTGAATACATGACACATGCTGCTTGGCGGCTAATTATGCCGTTCAAGGAATGCGAAATACGCTAGCAACCTAAACTACCTTTCTTTCTCCTCGTGCCATTGCTGGAAATATTTAGAACGTCCGCGGGCCGACTGAACCCTTATTTCGAGCCACGAGGGTCGCTAGCAAAAGGCTGGGGTAAACCCGGCCTTTTCACTATTAGCGCATTGCTCACTCCCCGTTTGGGTCTCCCGCCAAATACGCCTGGTAAAGGTCATCAAACAACATATCTGTATGTTGTAGTAGGGCATCATCGTCGTCACAACGCTCTTTAGCCCCGGCCAGCATGAGTTTTAACCCTACGGCCTCCGGCACAGGGGTGCCCCCCACATCCAAGTAGTGGACTAGCTCCGCAATCCTGCTCAAGCCTGCCTGTGTCTCAAGGCTAAAACTCGCGAGCAGCACTTCAAACGTGACCTTGTCATCAACATGGGTGAAATGAGCTCCATCAAAATCAAACCCCAGCGCGTCTGTCGGACACTGGCTCGGATGCTCAAGCCACACGAAGCGAGCCTCGGGATCAATAAAGCGCTTGATCAACCAAGCCGATGCCAGCCTATCCACCCAAGGGCGACGGCGCGTGGCCCACCATCTCCCGCGAAATGCAGAGTGATCAAGCCGTGGGATCTCGGCTTGGATCGGCTGGGGCTCGTCTGGCACAAAGCAACGATTAAAGACGGTCTCCGCATCTGCCAAGGCCATAACGGCGCGCTTGCTTTCTGACCCTGGATAAAAATCGATCTCCACAATGCCTTGTAAACGTCGCTGCAACTGGGTCAATTGACGCTGCGCTTCTCGCTCCTCCAACTGAGGGCAAGCCTGCTGCCAGTCAACCACTGCCGCTCGTAAGGCTTGAAAATCTGGCGTTCGATCAAAGAGCGAAGGCAACACATCGACGCTATCTATGGCAGATTCTTCTATCTCGATCAGCAGCGCGTTACCTCCCAGCTCCCGAATAGCGCCGACTTGTAACTCCAGCGCTTCCCTTCGCGAGGGGCTAGCAGGCAGTAAGTAGACACCATCTCTGAGTACCACGGCACCTAAACTACGAAGTGCCCGCCAGACCCTCATACGGGGTGTGCCCGCCCGCCCACTGAGGCGCATGATCAGGATTAACCAGTGCTGTACGTTATCTGTCATACCGCCTCTTTCGTTGTATGTATAACCCCATTGTTATACATTCTACAAAATAACACCCCTGACATCGTTAAAGAGTGTGCCATGCCGCCCATCATTGAGTCGCCCCATCAAGTACCGTTCCGTGAGGCCGTTAGGGTCTGGTTACGAATCGCACTATTAAGCTTCGGCGGCCCCGCCGGTCAGATAGCGGTGATGCATCGCATACTCGTTGAAGAAAAAAAATGGATTGGCGAGCGCCGTTTTCTGCACGCGCTTAACTACTGCATGATGCTGCCGGGGCCAGAAGCGCAACAGTTGGCTATCTATATCGGTTGGCTGATGCATCGTACCAAAGGTGGCTTGGTCGCGGGCAGCCTCTTTGTGCTACCTGGTTTCATCGCCATTCTGGCCCTGAGCTACCTGTATGCCGCCTTGGGCAATGTGGGAGCCGTTGAAGGGCTCTTCTTTGGCCTAAAAGCGGCGGTTCTAGCCGTGGTGCTTAACGCTGTCGTCCGTATAGGTAAAAGGGCACTGAAAAATCAGATAATGCTTGGCATCGCCGCTGCCGCGTTTGTCGCCATCTTCTTTTTTGAGGTAGCGTTTCCGCTGATTATTCTAGGCGCGGCCCTTCTGGGGTATTGGGGAGGGAAACGTGGCATGACGGCCTTTCAGGTAGGAGGTGGCCATGGAAATGCCGACGAGTCAGTGCTTAGCGACCGAGACTCCCTACTGGGCGAAGGGCTGCCTGCCCATGCACGCCCCAATCGCCAGTGGTCGCTACGTATGTCAGGCACGTTACTTCTATTGTGGTTAACGCCGGTGGTGGTGCTCTTGGCCCTATTCGGCGGCGAGAATGTGTTCAGTCAGCTCGCATTCTTCTTTAGCAAGATGGCGGTGGTCACCTTTGGCGGTGCCTACGCGGTGCTAGGTTACGTCACTCAAGAGGCGGTGCAAAATTATGGATGGTTGGCACCGGGCGAGATGCTGGATGGCCTGGGCATGGCGGAGACGACACCGGGCCCGTTAATTCAAGTCGTGCAGTTTGTTGGGTTTATGGGCGCTTATCGTGAGGCCACAGGCCTTGATCCTATGTTGGCCGCAACGCTCGCCGCATTGCTGACCACGTGGGTAACGTTCGTACCTTGTTTTCTTTGGATATTTTTAGGGGCTCCCTATGTGGAGCGTTTACGTGACAACCGCGCCCTCAGCGCGGCGCTGTCCGCCATTACCGCTGCGGTCGTCGGGGTTATCCTCAACTTAGCCATTTGGTTTGGACTTCACGTTATCTTCGCTGACGTAGGCGAAAGGCACGTGATGGGAGCGCGACTTTTAGCGCCGAACTTAGCGTCCCTCGATTTACTGGCGTTGTTACTGGCGGCAGGCGCCATGATCGCGATTTTTCATTTCAAGGTTGGCATGCTCAAGGTGCTGTTTGGCTGTGCGTTACTCGGCGTTCTAGCCTCCCTGGTTAGCTTCTAATTACCTCACACTGTCAAGCTTGCTAGAGCCCACTTGAGGGCAATATCCCTCCGCCAGCTTTATCAGATCATGATGGCCATCGCGTATGGTGGTTATCAATGACAAATACATGTCGATGCGAGCCTGGGGAATGATGGTGGAAATGGCGATGAGGTTCCGGCCCCTCCCACCCTTCATGCTCGTGCTGATGATGTTCATCGTGGTAGTGCCGGTGGGTATGGCTTATGGGGATGTGCTCGTGCTCAACAATCATCGGGTCACGTCTATGCCAGATAAGAGCTGTGAGCGCCGTTGCCGCCAGGGCCACCGTTCCCAGCAAAGCAAACGTCCCCTTCAGCCCAAGGTTCACCCCCAGCCAGCCTGCCAGCGGATAGGTGACCAGCCAACAGCTGTGTGACAACGAAAACTGGGCAGCAAACAGCGCTGGACGATCCTCGGGCTGGCATGAGCGCTTGAGCAGGCGCCCGGTGGGGGTCATGACCAATGAGGCCCCTGCGCCCAGCAGTAACCATAGCCCGACAAGCCCCGCAAACGATGGGCCTAGCCAGCCCAGGTAGAGGCTGAGAGCCATCATAACGCCACCCAGCAGCATGACCGGCCGTTCGGACACCCGATCCAGCACCTTGGGCAACAGTAAGGCCACTAGCATGGAGCCCCCGCCTGCGGTGGCAAAGGCCAGGGCTACCTCTTTCTCGCCCAAACCCAACACCGAGCGCACGAGCACTACCGTGTTGACGATCTGCATGGCCCCGGCGGCTGATACCGCCAGGCTCAACGCCAGCAGCCCGCGCAGCCGGGGCGTCTTTAGGTAAATTCGCGTGCCATGGGTAACGCGACGCCAAACGCCGGGAACATCCTCTAGGGCAAGAGGCGCAGGCAGGGTCACCGATATCACCAGGGCGGCAGAAATAAAGAAGGCCAATGCGTTGAGTACGAACAGGACATCAAAACCCATCACCATCAGCAATGCCGCCGCCGCCATCGGGCTAAGAAGGTTTTCTAAGTCATAGGCGAGGCGCGACAGGGATAATGCTCGCGTGTATTGCTCTTCGTCTTCGAGAATGTCAGGGATCGTCGCCTGGAAAACGGGTGTAAAGCCTGCTGAACAAGCATTGAGCAGAAAGATCAGCACATAGATCTGCCACACCTCGGTAACAAACGGCAGCGTGCAGACCACGGCCGCACGCAGCACGTCCAGGCTAACCAACAAGGTGCGCCGAGGCAGGCGTGAGGCATAGGCGCCGACCAGTGGGGCAATGCCCACGTAAGCGACCATCTTGATCGCCAGCGCGGTGCCGAGCACGACCCCCGCCTGACCCTCAGCAAGGTGATGAGCCAGTAATGCCAGAGCAACCGTGGTCAGACCGGTACCAATCAGTGCAATGACCTGAGCAAAAAAGAGATGGCGATAGACGCGATGGGCGAGTACATCGAGCATAGAGCGTTCCTCACGTGAGGGGAGCTTAGATGCATTTACAGGTAGCGGGCAATGGCCTTGAACTCTTCAGCCCGCTCCCGCTGCGTTTGATCCTGAGAGCCCAAGGCATCCTCTAGGCAGTGATCGATATGATCTAAAACCAAGGCACGTTTGGCCTGTTGAATAGCCTTCTCAACCGCATGGAGCTGCTGGGCAATGTCCAGACAGTGGCGACCATCCTCTATCATCTGCGTCACGCTCGAAAGGTGCCCCCGAGCCCGGTTCAAGCGCTTGATGATGTCAGGATGTGACTGGTGAGTATGTATTGTCATTTTCTTTCCCTTATTCTATTCCTATCCCCCTGGAGGGGATGGTAATCTATTGCCGCTATGCGGCGCTACCGCGTAAGTAAACTGTTATTTACCTTTTTTATCGTCAATTTTTGTCCTGGTTGATTTAAATGCTCCATCGGCTGCGCCACCGCCTTGGCTATCTGAGCCTACTGCTGCTGTTTTTGCCTAGCCTGGTGCTTTCCAGTGTGGGCGAAGCGAGTGCGCATGGCGCAATGAGCATGATTGGCGTTGAGTCATCTCACCAAGAGAGTGTGCAGAAGGGCCATGGGCATGCCCATGGGCATAAGCACGATGACGGTCGACATCTCTCTCATGAGAGCGGCAGTCACTTCCACGAACAAGCGGATCGCTTGGGGGCGGGCCTTGTCATCGCTCCGAACGTCCGTCATGCCCTGCGGCTAGGCGAACGGCGCGGTTTACCCCTGCGTCGCGCCTACCGATTGGAGCGACCACCACGGCCAGTTGTCGCTTGATAACTGGGGCCATCCTTCGGGTGGCCAATACTAATGTCAGACCCGTGGAGGTTACATGTTTCCATCCCAAGTAAGGGGTGCGCTCGGCTTGCCTATGATGGCCCGACGCCACGCCTTAGCCTTTCTAACCCTGCTGTTAATGCTACTGGGAGCCAGTGGCGAAGCGCTTGCTCACGCGGTGGCTGAGGGTGACAAGGGCTATATCCAAGAGATCTATGGTGTTCATTTGATCTCGTTTATGTATCTCGGTGCCAAGCACATGGTAACGGGGTATGACCACATCCTGTTTTTGCTAGGGGTCATCTTTTTCCTCTACCGAATGCAGCATATCGCCATTTACGTCAGCCTCTTTGCCATCGGTCACTCGACGACGATGCTGTTAGGGGTGTACTTCAATATCGGCATCAATAGCTACCTAATTGACGCCATCATCGGACTCTCCGTTGTCTACAAGGCGCTCGATAACATCGGGGCGTATCAGCGCTGGTTCGGCTTTCAGCCCAACACCAAGGTCGCCACCTTGGTGTTCGGTCTGTTTCACGGCTTTGGCCTGTCGAGCAAGATCATTGAATACGATATCTCGCCTGATGGTCTCGTCCCTAACCTCCTGGCATTCAACGTAGGCGTAGAGATCGGCCAGCTACTGGCATTGAGCGCCATTCTCATTGTGATGGGCTTCTGGCGACGCACGACCGGCTTCTTACGCCACGCGTATACCGCCAACGTCGCCATGATGTGTGCTGGTTTTATGCTGGTGGGTTATCAACTGACCGGCTATTTCATTGCCTAATTGAGGGAGTCCCTAATGTATAACACTGACCTTCCAACCCGTGCCGAACTACCGTCAACGGGTAAGTTACTTCGCTCTACGCTGATGGCCGCCGTTATTGCCGTCGCTTTGCTGATCACCGTCGTGCTGCCTGCCGAGTATGCCATTGACCCCACCGGTGCTGGGCGCTTGTTGGGGCTGACTGAGATGGGGGAAATCAAGACCCAGTTGGCTGAGGAAGCCGAGCTTGACCAGGCCAACGATCAAGCCATGGCCCAACAGGCGTCTCAACCCTCGGCATCTCAAGAGGCGAGTAGCGATAGCCAGCCTGCGACGGCAAGCGATGCTGGTTCTCAGACCGCCACGTCACAGGCAGAGATGGCTCCCCAAACAGCCAATTCAGCCCCAGCGAGTGATCCAGTCGCACCTTCGCCCGCTGAATCTGAAAGGATGATGACCGACGCCAGCGTCGCGCTAGCGGAGGCATTGGCTTCCGAGGAAGCCGCTTCCCAGGCGACACAAGCGGAAGAAGCGTCCCCATGGCGTGATGAGGTGAGCTTTACCCTGACGCCAGGGCAAGGCACGGAGTACAAACTCACCATGCAAGAAGGGGCGGTTGCTACCTTTGCTTGGGCATCAGAAGGTGGCCCTGTCAACTTTGATACGCACGGTGATGGCAATGGAAATTCCATCAGCTACGAGAAAGGACGTGGCGTACCCGAGGATGAGGGGGAGCTAGAAGCCGCTTTCACTGGCAATCATGGCTGGTTCTTCCGTAACCGCAATGACAACGATGTGACCATTGTCTTGCGCGTGGACGGAGATTATGGCGAGTTAGTGAAGGCCCTTTAACGGACTAGCCCCTAGTGCTCTCTAGAGTGCTAGGGGCTTCATGACTGTCATACATCGTTAAACAATTAACGCACTTTATACTCAAGAGCCTTGATACCAATAGCATCTGTTTCAGCCAAAAAAAGAAGCTTTTTTGAGAGCTACCACATTGGGCAGCTCTTGCTTTACCTCCCGTATCACTACAAATACCCCAACTCCGCAAATGACTGGCACCCTTCGCTCGCCACCACTACGTGATCAATCACCTTGATATCCATTAGCTCCAAGGCTTCCTTCAGGCGCTCTGTGATTCGCCTATCTGAATCGCTGGGTTCCGGGTCACCACTGGGATGGTTATGAACCAAAATGACGGCAGCGGCGTTGTAGGCCAGCGTGGCTTTGAGCACTTCCCGCGGATAAACGCTGGCGGTGTCGATGGTGCCCCGAAAAAGCTCCTCGAAACGGATAACCCCGCCTTATTCATGAGTATGCTGATTGAGCATCGCGAAGCCCCAGGTTGCTGGCACCGACTCCCAGCAGCCGTATTTGCGGTGTGAGTACCTGCCGATATATACCCAAATAGTACGGTTTCTTTGTTGCTATATAACCTTCAGTAATCGATTCCGGCCATCAGGGCAGCCGTGATCGCCAGCCATCGTGATGGCCGCCTTGCGCTTGGATCGGTTGTGATATCAACCGTGTATCAGCTCAGTGCGGTCAGCTTCGGTAGCCCCTTAAGCAAGGTGGGCCACCATTTGTCAGCGGCATCGCCAAGGTGAACAGTGATGCGCCGGGCGTGTAGCGAGATAGTGGACGCGATCTTGAGCACTTGCTCGCGCATCCGGCTCAGGCTCCAGCCTTGGTGGGTTTGCCGCTCCAGGAGGCAGCGCAGTCCATGCAAGACCTGGTAGGCGTAGAGACTCAGTAGCAGGCTCACTTCGTTGCGGGCCATCACCTCTTGAACGGTGGAAGCGCCGCGGTCGGTCGAGGAGAGATGCACGTCGAGTGCTGATTTCACCTCGCCCATGTGCGCCTCGGCACTACCGCGCTTACGGTAGAGCGCCAGAACCTTCTCCGGCGGCCAGTCGAACTGGCTGAGATTCGTGACCAGGAAGAAGGCATGCAGCAGTAGGTCATCGGGACGTTCTTGGACCACCAGTACCACGCGCCTTGGCGTCGGCCAGGTGCCGGCTTGGTACGCCAGGTCATGGCACCATTCACGAGGCTGCTCAGGTGGTCGACCACTCGGTCGCTTGAGATAGGGCGCTGCCAGCTTCTGCAGACCTGTATGGCTACGCAGCCGACCCAGGTACTCGATGTCGCGCTCTTCCAAGGCCTCCAATGTCGCATTGTCAGTGAAGCCAGCGTCGATGCGCACTCGCACCTGGGCACCGGTGCTCTCGTTGAGTCGCCGTACTAGATGAGGGATCCAGGTGTCGGCATCCTCGGCTGGGCCCTGACGGATCCCCACGAAATAGATAAGAAAATCAGGATGATATGATTGAAAAGGCCTGCATGGGTCGGCATGTTGTTAATCGCCAAACCAACAATATGCCTAAGGAGACCCATGCAGGCCCCTCGATTCTTACATACTCTGCTGACCTCATCACTCCCCCTGGTCCATGCCAAGCGCCTGCAGGCGCTGCTCGACACGGTGGGTGCCCTGCTGGGCGAGCGCCGCCTGGGCTTGACCGCCCTGGGGCGTGCCTTGCCAGGGCCAGTGGCTACCAAGCACACCATCAAGCGAGTCGATCGGTTGCTGGGCAACCCTCACCTGCATCAGGAGCGTCCCCTGTTCTATTGGCTCGTAAGCCTGCTGATTAGTACATGACCCGCCCGCTGATTCTGGTGGACTGGTCGCCGATTGATGACCGTGGCAAACGGTTCTTGCTGCGCGCCGCGGTGCCCTTTGCCGGGCGCTCGCTGCCAATCTTCGAGAAAGTCCACCACAAGGATGGCTGCCAACACTGTGAGGCATACTTGTTGGCCGCTCTGGCCGAGATACTGCCTGACAACGCCACGCCGATCTTGGTCACCGATGCGGGCTTTCGTAATCCCTGGTTCGAGGCGGTTGAGGCACGTGGTTGGTACTACGTCGGCCGGGTGCGTAGCCCGGTTCGCTGCCAGCTGCCAGGGCAGGCGTGGCAACCTGTGTCAGACCTGTTTCCGCAAGCGACATCGGTACCGCGGGCGCTGGGTTCCGTGCAAATTGCTGAGAGCAATCCACTGACCACCCGCATGGTGCTCTACCATCGGCCGCCGCAGGGGCGCAAGCATCGCAACAAGCGCGGACAGGTCTCCCAGGACAGCCGCAGCCGGGCGATTGCCCAGCGCCAGAAGGAGCCCTGGGTGCTGGTCAGTAACCTACCGGCGCGCTCAACGCTGGCGGACAAGTTGGTGGCCATTTACCGGCAGCGCATGCAGATTGAAGAGGGCTTCCGCGACGTCAAGAGTCCCCAGTTCGGGCTGGGCTTCGGCATGCATCAGTCTCGCCAAGGCAAGCGGATCGAAATCCTGCTGCTGATCGCGATGCTGGCCAATGTCGTGGTGATGGTTGCCGGTCTTCAAGTCCGAGACAGCGGGCAACAGCGACGCTACCAGAGCAACACGATCCGTCATCGGAACGTTCTCTCCGTGTGGCGTTTGGGACTGGAGTGGCTGCGACGTCATTGTGTCGGTGCTGTCCCATGGCCCTCTTGGAAGACAGTTCTGACGAGCCTCCAAGGGGAAGTCAAAGAGCAGGCCTTATGCGATGGATAGCAAAGTTCGTGGGGATTCCTCAGGATTAATTGACCACTTCAGCCGTCAAGGGCAAAGCAATCGTCACTCGTAAACCACCCAGTGGGCTTCGTTCAAACTGAGAGTGACCTGAGTAGCGGACGATTAACTGTGCAAGAATCGAAAGGCCTAAGCCGTAGCCAGGACGGCGCTCATCCAGTCGTGTACCACGCTCTCCCAGGCGTGAAAGTTCCTCTTCTGCAACGCCCTGACCATCATCATCAATAGTTAGCGTAAGTGCAGTTACAGTGACTGCAATATCGCAAAGAACGCGCCTGCTCGACCATTTTCCTGCGTTATCAAGCACGATGCCTAATATTTCTGAAAAATCGTGAGATTCAATGGGAACTTGTTCTTCCTCACGTGCTGAGTGAGTCAGGTCGAACATACGCTCAGGATAGAGGCTACGGAACATCTCAATCAGCCGTAAGCTATCACGAGTAACGTTGGCCATTCGTCCCACATTAGGGCCTGCAATACGTGAACGACGCAGCTCCGCATCCAACTGGGCGTTAATGTCTTCAATACGGCTGAGTAGTTTATGGCGCCGGTTGTCATCAATAGGCCGGTTGCCACGCAGTACTTGAGTAACGGCTGCCAGCGGTGTTTTTAATGCGGTGATAGGTTGGCGACCGATTCTCGCGAGCGCTTCAGACGAAGATCAATGTCGTCCATGAACCAGTTCAACTGGTCGACTAATTCATCTAGCTCCGAAGGGGCTACTAATGACAAGCGATCACGTTTGCCTGATCGCAATGCTTCAAGTTGTTGGCGCAGTTGCCAGAGTGGTATGAGTCCACGGTTAACCGCTAGCATGTTGAGTATGATGAGCATCCCTAAAAGCACGGCGGCGATCCCACCGACCCACCAGTGTAAAGTTGCAAGCCCTGATTCTACTTGGGAAAAATCCTCGCCCACCAATAGCACACCCTGCGTGCCCTGCCACTCAAAATGGCGGCGATAGACGAGCATGTGCTGTGTTCCGCGATTCACATCTATTAGGGCATCGCCGCTCTCATCTAGCAACGGAGCCAGCTGTTGCTGCCATTGCGGGTCAGAAGCGCTGACCGAGCCATTGAAACGGAGTACGTAGAGATGATGAAAGACTTGATAGCCTTGGCTAACCGAGTCGAGCGCAGTCGGTACAGCCGTTTGGTCTTGCTCTAGCTGCGCGACCGCGTGGTTTGCTTCACGTTGTAAGCGTTCACCTAAAAAATCCCTTGCCAGGCTCTGTAAAAAGATCCCGTGCAATAGCCACGTGGTGACCACCACCAGTAGCGCGACGCCGCCTAACCATGCGAGTAGCCGAATGCGTAAACTGCGTCTATCAATGTGAAGCAAAGAAATACCCCTGACCACGTCGCGTTTGAATGACTGATTTACCGAGATAACGGCGCAGACGAGCGATGTAGACTTCCACCAAGTTAGGTGCGGCAGCGTCCTGATCCAAGGCGTAGAGCTGCTCTAGTAGCTGATCTTTCGAGTGAATACGGTCTGGATGAAGCATTAAGTAGCGCAGTAATCGAAACTCCGTTGCTGTTAGCGAACGCCACGTTTCTCCTTCTAAGCACACGCGTTGACCCGCCTCATCCAACGAGACACCGTTAAGCGTAATCACATGAGATAACTGACCAGACTGCCTACGCAACAAGGCCTTCAGGCGAGCCATAAGTTCGGCTTCGTGGAAAGGCTTGGTGAGATAGTCATCGGCTCCGGTTTCAAGTCCGATAACTTTATCTTCCCAGGTATCGCGCGCCGTCAAAATCAAAATAGGCGTACTGCGCTTCTGCTTGCGCCAATGAGCGAGAAGATCTAACCCCGACCCATCGGGCAAACCGACATCTAAAATAGCCAGCTCATAATCCTCGGTTGCCATCAGCGACTTGGCCGCTTTCAATGAAGCGGCCAAATCAACCAGGTAACCGTTGTCCTTGAGACTCTCTGCCAAGCTTTCTGCTAACAAATCATCATCTTCGAGTAGCAACAGTTTCATGGGTCTGCGTCAGATTAGAGAGAAAAATTACCGTACATGCCGGATTCATAATGACCAGGAATGTTACAGGCATACTCTAGCTCGTTAACATTGTCAGGGACACTCCATAATAAAGTCCCGGTTTCACCAGGCGCAATGGTGACACCTGCCATGTCCATGCTGGCCATATCGTGACCGCCGCCGTGTGACATATTCGACATATCGTGGCCTCCGCCGTTGGCCATGTTTAGCATCATTTGACGATGTTCTTCTTGGGCTTCTTTGCTACCAATCACAAACTCATGTTCTAAATTGCCGGTGTTGGTGATTTCAAATTTAACAATTTCACCCGCCGCCATTTCTAGCGTTTCAGGGTCGAACCACATATCGCCAGCATCAAGAGTGATCGTGCGGTCAACGTCAGCGTCGGTCAGGCCACTGTCACCGCCGCCATGGCCGGGCGCAGCCCATGCCGCGCTTGTTACTAGGCTTAGTGAAAGAGCAAGCAAAGGAGTTGTTAAAATGGTGTTGCGCATGGTCATTTACCTCAAAAGGGTTGTTGTCACTGCTTATTTATACGGTGTTAACCTGAAACGAGCCTGAACCCAGCGGGCAGAATATGATCCATAGCAACTTTTCATTGTTCACAAGGTTACAAGGCTTGACCTTGAGGTAGCCCTAGAGTCGTAAACTTAGGGAGCGTTAACAATTAGGCCAGCCATATGACGGCGGATACAAGGTTGAGTAGCGACTGGTAGTTTCTCGCCAGTCGCTCATAGCGTGTTGCCAGCCGCCTGAACTGCTTGATTTTCTGGAAGAACCTTTCTACCAGGTTGCGATCCTTGTAACAGTGCCAATCTATCTCGGGGCATTCCAAGCGATTCTTTCTCGGCGGAATCACCGGCTCGGCGCCCACCGCTCGAATGATGTCCCTCAAAGCGGTGGAATCATACCCCTTGTCGCCAAGCACCGCCGCTGGAGAAAAGCCCGCCAGTAACGCTGGGGCGGCTCCGTACTCAGACGCTTGGCCCGGTGTGAGGATTAGCCGTACCGGGTTGCCGAGGGCATCGACCGCCGCGTGGATCTTGGTGCTCAATCCCCCACGCGATTTCCCCATGGCTTCGGTGCTCTGAGCCGTTTTTTTGCCGCCCCATGCTGATGAACTTTGACGATACTGCCATCTATCATCAGCTGCTCCATGTCGGGATCATCGGCTAATGTGTCGATAACCTGCTGCCAGACCCCCTTCTTAGACCACCGGTTATAGCGCATGTAGACAGTGTGCCAGCGACCGAAGGCGTCGGGCAGATCACGCCAGGGAGCGCCTGTCCGGGCGATCCACAGGACGGCTTCCACGAACAAGCGATTGTCCTTGGCCGTCACCCCGCGATCTGAAGCTTTGCCGGGGAGCATGTGCTCGATGCGCTCCCATTGGTCATCACGTAGCATTAGCCGAGGCATAGATCACCGAAAAATGCTGATATTCTAAATCAGCCCGATCTCCATCAGCAATTGTTAACGCACCCTAGGACGTAATTTCTAACTGACTTGATCGGAGGCTTACCATGATGAATGCCGATTGCTTAGCTTTTATGAGCTCAATGGGCTGGTACGGCTGGCTGATGCCGCTGTTTTTTCTTCTGCTCGTAGGCTTAGGTATCGCGTCGCTCGCAAAATACTTGTTTAGCCACACAACGAGGGCAGGCCGTTCATGAAACATCTTAACGCTACTATTCTATCAATTGCTTTGGCTCTCGGGGCTACATCGGCTCAGGCTGCACTGCCGGACGAAGCTACACTGTACAAAAATCCTCAGTGCGGATGCTGTGATGAATATGCTCGCCACTTGGAAATGCTGGGAGTCGATGTAACCATTGTCGATAACGTTGAGCTCGGCGATATCAAACAGAAGGCTGGCGTCCCTTATGGTTTGGGGTCGTGCCACACCATCGAAATAGGTGACTACTGGATTGAAGGGCACGTGCCGATGGAAGCGGTCGAGGCATTATTTGAAGAACAACCTGACATAGGTGGGATCGGCCTAGCAGGGATGCCCATTGGTACACCAGGCATGCCAGGGCCTCAGGGTGAGCCTTACGAAATCTATATGTTCACTGACCACAAAGACGATTCGTTTATGACTCTGTAGTAGATTTTTTGATGTCATTACTAGGCTCCCTTGTCCTGCATGAGGTGCTGGCTAAGCTCCTCATGTATTTGACACTAAAAGCCACTTAAGACGGCTAGTGGGAGTCGATGATGGTTTTATAAAGCAGGCAGCCAGTAGCTCACACCGTTCATGGTCACCTGTACCCCGTCTCCTGAAAGCTCTATGGTCTGACGACGTAGTGCTTTTTTGGACAATTTCTTGTCATGAAAATATTCCATGGCTGTGACGATCCATTGCTCCCTCCAGCCCTCTCCTTGATCAGCACACTTCGCCATTTTCATCATGGAGCGAGCCAACTTTTCTTTCCGCCGTTTTCTTACTCGCTTCTCATCCACTCTAGGGGCTAGTGTGGTGGCATGTTGGCGATTTAAAAAATTGGTAAACCCCGTCACCGAGGCTGCTTGTCCGGGCACCGCCTGCAAATAGTTGTCCACATCACCCTGTTGAGGTAGCCGCTGCCCCTCCCGGTCTGAACCGCCCCGGTTATTCCGGAGACCGGTTTGTTTGAGTCAAGCAGCTTCACCCGACTCTTCCAGTTGACGATAATACGTCCTTTCTCGTTCTGCTGGTGGAACGTTTCCGATGGGTTCCAGCAGTCGGCGGTTGTTGAACCAGTCAACCCACTCCAGCGTGGCATACTCAACGGCATCCAGTCCCCTCCATGGGCCACGATGATGGATCACCTCCGTTTTGAACAAGCCGATGATGGTTTCAGCCAGCGCATTGTCGTAGGAGTCGCCGGTGGTGCCGACTGAGGCATTGATACCCTCGTCAGCCATACGCTCGGTGTAGCGGATCGAGAGATATTGGCTTCCCCTATCACTATGATGGATCAACCCTTGTCTGTGTTTTCGTGCCCACAGAGCTTGCTCCAGAGCGTCCAGCACCAGTGCCGTTCTCATCGACGTCGCTACACGCCAACCCACGATACAGCGTGCATAAACATCGATAACGAACGCAACGTAAACGAAGCCAGACCAGGTAGCGACATAGGTAAAATCGGCTACCCAAAGCTGATTAGGACGCATAGCCGTAAAGTCACGTTTCACTAAATCAGGTGCCCGTTTCTGGCCGGGATCACTGAGGGTCGTGAAGGGGCGTTGGCCTCGCACCACGCCGCGAATTCCTAGGCGGCGCATGAGCCGTTCTACAGTGCAACGAGCAACATTAACGCCTTCACGGCGGAGTTGCCGCCAGACCTTACGGGCACCGTAGACGCAGAAGTTTTCTTCCCACACGCGCTGAATCTCAGCGGTAAGAAACGCATCCTGTCGATACCGGTCTGCCCGCCGTTCAGGATCAGCTTCAAGTGCCTTGTGGTGGTAATACGTCGATGGGGCGATTGGCAGTTGACTACAAATCGACTCGACCCCGAACTGAGCACGATGCTCGTCGATAAATGACACCATCAATTGGGTTTGCGGTCGAGCTCCGCCTGGGCGAAAAAAGCAGCCGCCTTACGGAGAATTTCATTAGCGCGCTTCACATGCCCAGTGCACCGCGCTCTTCGTCGTCGGCTACGGCCTGAATCATCGAGCCGAAAATATCAGGATTGATCTGTGTCCAGTCCAGGCTGCCGATGTGGAGTAGATAAGAGCGTGCAATTTTGCTGAAGCGCGGTACGTCGACACTGCCGGAAAACAGACCACCGTTTACATAGGGAAACTTCCCCGCCCAGCGGGGGATGTTCGCAGCAGCATGCTCTTCTTTCCGCGTGTTCATGGCGCGGAAGATTTCGCTAATCACTTCATGGGTGTTGGCAGAATCTCTGGCGCTCATTTCTGAGACGGTGTCGGTAAATAACCCGCTACCGGCAAAGATGTCCGTATCTTCGGCAAAGAAGCAGAAGAGCAGCGCCATGAAATGGTTCATTTCATGGCGCTGCTCTTCCGTGCCCCAACTTGGGTTATCTTTCAGTAGCTCCACATACAGCCGGTTCAGGCGGCTGGTGGCACGAATATCAAACGAGCTTTCACGCACCTGTTTAACAGTAGTGATGCCCGCCAGGGGCAAAAAGAAACCGAAGTGGTCAGGGAATTCTTCATATTTGCAGGCAACCGTCTCGCCGCTTTCCAGCTCCTCGGCCTCTAGCATCTCACCATCGGTGGCAAGCACGAACTTCGCCTTGGCACGCGTAGTCGCGGGGCTAACCTTCAACGCAGCTAGGGTTTCGGTAACGGCACCAGCCTCCGCCACCGCGATATGGATATTGTTGGTCTGCAATACCCCGCCCCAGGAGCCAGAAAAGTCCGACTTATTCGACGTACCCGAACGCAACCGTTTGATAGTGGTTGCCTTGTTGCCAAAAGCTTCCAGAAAGGCATAAGGGAACTCAGCCGGATCAAAGGGCTGTTGTGCCAAGTCAGAAATGGCGGATTCGATTTCAACTGCGTTCATGGAGTGCCGTTTTTCCTATTCAACTGCTGGCGGGTGCTACTTAGTCGACAAGCGGTGGGGTAACATCGGTCAAATCGCAGGATAATTAACGCTGTACCGGCTTGCTAGAGCGGAAAACACTGCCCGCTGCCCGCGTCATTGACTGACCAACGCCACGCAAACCCCGGCGTTATCATGACGGAGTGACAGAAGGTTTCCAAGGACTGGGTATTCATTTCATGAAAGCTATTCTCTACGCTTGATTCTACCTATCGAGCTGGTCCATCGGAGCAACACTGATGCAAACGCCTTATAGCTCAATCGCTTTGCGTCATGACCCACTCACTTGGCAAAACATCTAACTTGCTTCATTTTTTTCGCAAAATCACCTGACAAATGGCACTTAGGCAAAAAAATAAATTGAGCACTGGAGACAGGTACTGCCCCTGGGGCAGTACCTGTGCCTTCGAGTATGAACTTCTACAGATACCCTTTTTCTGCGAATGACGTGCATCCATCACTCCCCACCACCACATGGTCAATCACCCGAATATCCATCAAGCCAAGCGCTTCTTTTAGGCGTTCAGTGATACGCCGATCCGCATCACTAGGCTCAGGATCACCACTAGGGTGGTTATGAACTAGGATCACAGCGGCGGCGTTGTAAGCGAGTGCCGCCTTTAGTACCTCTCGTGGGTACACGCTGGCTGAATCAATGGTGCCGCGAAACAGCTCTTCAAAGCGGATGACACGGTGTTGGCTATCCAGAAATAGTACGCTGAATACTTCATGTTCGTAGTCTTGAAGCAACAGCTGCAGGTGCTCAAACGCTTGAGAAGGTTGGGATATCTTGCGACCTTTGGCGAACTTGCGGCGTGCGAAACGCTTAGCCATCGTAATGATGTCTGTTTCCGTGACCGGTGACGTGACTAAGTAGGTGCCTGCCACTTCACCGGCTTTGAGTTTGCTATGGGGCATGATGACCTCCAAAAAATAAAGATGCCGGAGTGGTGGCCCCGGCATCTACGTAGTTAGTAGTGAATAAGTGTTGTGGTTTAGCGTGTAAGTCACGCCGCCATCACTTGGCTGATGCGTCGCTCCATCTCTTCATGAAAGGCCTCGACTCGCTCGGCAATCGTGCGGATCAGAGCCTCGTCTCGGTAAGCACGCTTCACAAACAGCGGCATACCCGGCCAGTAGCTCACAAAATCGATCCATTCCCGTTCACTGACCCAGAGCCCTCCCTGGCATTGGGGCACGTGCTCGTCGGGGATTTCCCCGCTGAGCAGTACCTCAATTTGGAACTTAGGCAGCTTGGTTTTGATCTCCAGCAAGCCGTTTCTGCCGATCAAACTATCCGGTGAGTAGCCCACGTTGTGGTTGAGGATTAGGCCTACTTCTTTAGGCTTCGGTGCGCTGGTCATATCGCGATACAGCGAGCGAGCGACGCTCTCTAGCTCCTGGCCCCGCTTGGTATGGGCGTTGCCTTGAAACGGCTCGGCCAACTCGCCGGTCACACGCTCGCCGATCAACTGGTGCATGTAGGTAATGGCTCCGGTACCCAACCCACCGGGGCCTTTGCCGTTTACCAGCAATGCCTTGAGTTCTGACATGGTGACGCGCCCAAGACGCGCCGCCAGCCACTCAGGAGAGCCTTGTGGCATGGTGAGTATCTTCATAACGCCTCCTGTAGGCGGTGAGTGAGCAGGCTGCGCCGCTATTTCACGGCTCGCTTGGTGAGGGATGCACGGAGCTTGTCGAAATCTGCCTGAGGCACCTGAACCGCAGCGCCGTATTTGCCGCTGAACCACTCTTGGGTAGTGGCCGGGCATTGGCTGATCAAACGCTGAATCTGCCCCGCTTGAAAGGCCGTAACCCTCTTTACAGCTGCTCGTGTGCTGGTCTGGCCATTATCGTCTTGCCCGCGTGTGGTGATGTTGAGCAAGGCGCACAGCACATAGCGCTTGCCGTAGCTGGTAGACGATCCAAATGCCTGGACGGCATTTTTGTTACCGCTCATGTCCGCAGGTAGGAGCATGCTGGTCTCTTCCCGGTGGCCGTCCTTGTGCATCAGCACGCCCGTTACTTGGATACCGCGTTCCTGGGTTTGAATACGGAAGCTCACCGCGAAGCCGTGTTTTTGCAGGATGGGACGAACGGTATCGACAATATCCTCCAGCGTGGCGTAGCAACCGTTGTTGGTTTGCCCACGCTCTTCAATGCTGGGCAACTCGGTCTGCATCGCTGCCATGGCCGCGCTGTAGGCCATCATGGCCTGGCGGTCCATCACGCGCTCCTGCATTTGCAGCAGGCGCTCCATCTTGTCGATATCGACGTCCGGGTTAAGCGCGGCACGCTCAATGACCTGGATAATGGCGGTGCTATCAGCCGTCGGATGCGCTTCTAGCGCCGCCGAACTTGGGGAGTGCTGAGCGTTGGCGTCTGCTTGAATGGAAGGTACTGGGCCTTTTTGGGGAGACGCATTTACTACATGAGTACGCTGTGCCATAGGGCACCTCCTTTTACGTGAAGAGGGAAATGCGGGCTGGTCAGCCCTGTTCATGGGGTGCGTCATTAACGAGCGCAGGAACGTCAGGTAAGTGACGCGCAATGTCAGCGGGATCGATACGCTCCAGGCGTATCTCCGCGCGATAGAACTCGCCCTGGGCACACACCAGCGACGTTGCTTTGTGGGCGTCGTGTTCTAGCAGTTGTTTGGTTAGTCGAGTGAGCGCCATCTCAATGGCGTCAGAAACAAAGCTCATGCGGGTACCTCGCGGTATAAGCCCAACAGCAAAACGCCCAGCCTTTTTAGGGGCTGGGCGTCTATGCCGTGAGGGTTAGGATGATCATTCGGTGAATCGCTTGTGGGAATGGGGGTATGGATGTCTACGACACCAACTGTAGGGCGGCATCCAAGGCCTCTTGCTTGAGCTGTGCCCCCTGACCAAACCAGGCTGAATCCATACGGGTATCGTTACTGCGTGCGCGCTTGTCGTGATCGACGTATTCCGTAACCGCATTGAGCAAGCCCCAGGCCGTGTCTTTGGCGGTCACTAAGTGAGCGCCACGACCTTCGCCTTGGTAGAGCTTCTGCACCTTATTCAGCGCCCGGTAGTTGGGCAGTTTAGAGGGATCGTCCAGCGGCTTCTCTGCCCCACAAATCACCGACTGAAGATACTGCTGCGCTTCCTGCCGAGTGATTTTACGCTCCGCTAGGGTTTTCATCCGATACATGAAGTCATTCCATTGCGACACCGAAATACCTAACTGACGCTTCACGGCACGCGGATCAAACTCTGAACGATGGGGCACTTTCACCGCTTGCGACGTGCCATCGACGGCAATTTGCAGCGTGTTATTGCACACCACCCGCACCGTGGTAGGCGTGGCCATGGTGGCAAGCGTGCCATCGCAGGAAGTGGCCAACAGCAGGTAGTCATTGACCTCATCCTGGCCTTTGAGCGACGTGCTTAAGCCACTACGGGCTAGCGCCCAGAACTTACGTCCGCCTTTCAGCACGCCAGCGGTTTCTAGCTCATATCCGGCGTACTCGGTCAGGTCACGGTAAAACTCCAAAATCTCCTCGGGCTGCACCACTTTATAGCGTTGTGACACCACCGACAGCGGTGCTTTGGTATCTGAGCGGTAGAGCACTTTTTGCTCAGGGAACGAGTGAATGCTGCCCAGGTGGCTAGCCCCTTCGGCAATAAAGCGCACCGGCGCTTCTTCAATATGCCAGTTCATACCGGCCTGTTGCTGCCAGACCTCCAGCGGTTGATGTCGAGAAAGTTGCTGCCCCAGGCCATGCCAAGGGGTATCGCCTACGTAAGCCATTTGTTCAACGAGATGTGCCATGAGTCATTCTCCAGACATAAAAAAAGCGCCGACCAAAGGCCAGCGCGCGAAAGTGAATAGGCGGATCATTCGCCCCACACAGGGCGAACAACGATAGGTTAAGCGTTAGGTGCTAAAGGCGGGTAGGCGTCGCGGTAGGTGCAGCCGCAAGACAAGCATAACCACGGTGTCCCGCTGCCAACTGGCAGCCACTGCTCAAACAGCGAGGTGGCCATGCGTGAGCCGGTTTGACCTCCGGCCACGGCACCCATCATGGCGGCAGGCAGTTTTGCCAATGGAAAGCGAGTCACCGCCAATGGCAGTGGGCCGGAGATGGCCGTCGCGCGCCATGCGCCAATAGCACCGCCAATCAAGGTGCTGCCTACCACGCTTATGCGCTGGGCTGTATCCAGATTCAGCATGCGCGTTGATGCACAACGCTTACAGGGTGGGGGCATATTGAAGCTCCTATGCAAGGGAAAAAGGTTCCATGGGGATGGATGCATAGGAGTGATATAGGTCTGAAATCGGTTGGGATACGCCGATGAGGTATTGCGTTAAGTAAGCGTTTTTTAGATGCTGTTTTTATATACAGCTATCGATGGAGGTGCTCATGACTTTACCAGTGACATTACTGGGACAATCAGACGCTTTAACGGCGTCGCAGTCCATACCGCTCTATACCTGTGCCGTGCGCGCAGGCTTTCCATCACCCGCAGATGACCACTTGGACACCGATCTTGATCTTCACCGCTATGTGGTGAAACGGCCTGCTGCAACGTATTTCGTACGTTCTGAAGGAGACTCCATGATTGGTGATGGAATTCATCATGGGGATTTGCTGGTGGTGGATCGCAGTCTCGAAGCCTTACCAGGTCGCATTATCGTCATTTGTGTTGATGGTGAGCTCACAGTAAAGCGCCTTGAGCGAGTAGGGCAGCGGACTTATCTCCGGGCAAGTAATCCTGCTTACCCTCCCATTCCTTTAGATGGTCGTGAGTCGCACGTCTGGGGCGTCGTAACTCATGTGCTTCACAGCTTTCCAGGGGCAACGCTGCAATGATGGCCTTGATCGACTGTAACAATTTCTATGTCTCCTGCGAACGTGTCTTCAACCCGTCACTGGAAGGTCGTCCTGTAGGGGTACTATCCAATAACGATGGTTGCGTCGTCGCCCGCTCTAACGAGTTAAAAGCACTGGGCGTTGAAATGGGGGCTGCCATGCACCTGCTACCACCAAGTGTGCGCCGCCAAGCTGTGCTGCTATCCAGCAACTATGCGTTGTATGGAGACATGTCTCAGCGGGTAACCGAGGTGCTGGGCGAGTTCTCACCCCATGTAGAGGTGTATTCCATTGATGAGAGTTTTGTCGGGTTTCAGGGATTTGAGGTAGACACCCTGGAGCAACGAGGCCAAGCTCTGCGGGATACGGTGAAGCAGTGGACAGGTATACCTGTGTCAGTGGGTTTTGCGCCGACTCGGGTGTTGGCCAAGGTCGCCAATCATGCCGCTAAAAAACACCCTGCATATAGAGACCAAGGTGTATGCACGTTGCTTGCAGAAGGCGCGCCTACTAAAGCGTTGTTGAAGCAGTTGCCTGTCACCGAACTATGGGGCATTGCACGCCGCACCAGCGAGCGATTACGCGTCATGGGCATTGAGACTGCCTGGGACCTGCGAGAGGCAGACCCGAAACATATCCGTCGGCAATTTAGTGTGGTGCAGGAGCGCATTGTCTGGGAGTTGCGGGGGCAACCCTCCATTCAGCTAGATGACATGGGCCAGCCTAAACAACAGATCATGGTGTCTCGTTCGTTTGGGCGGCTTACCAACGATCCC
Organism: Halomonas sp. 18071143; assembly: GCF_019211725.1. Classification (NCBI taxonomy): domain Bacteria; kingdom Pseudomonadati; phylum Pseudomonadota; class Gammaproteobacteria; order Oceanospirillales; family Halomonadaceae; genus Halomonas; species Halomonas sp. 18071143. The sequence continues at coordinate 3,812,556 of NZ_CP078120.1, read as the reverse complement.
CATCAGTTAAGGGAGGCGCTACGGCATCATGCTGCCAGGGCGGGCGAAAAACTTCGTAAGCAGCAAAGCGTCACTAGCGCCGTCATGGTGTTTATCCGCACCAACTCGTTTCGTACGGATTTACCCCAATATCGTCAACGAATGGTCATTTCTCTGGATCGGCCCACTGATGATAGTCGTGAGATCATCGCCGCTGCGGTACAGGGTTTGCGTCGTCTCTGGCGAAAAGGGTACGCCTTTCACAAAGTGGGTCTCATGCTGCTTGATCTATCGCCTAAAGCTAACCGACAGCTCACTCTCACTGAAACCCTTCAGACTGATGAAGAAGACAAACGTAGCGAACGACTGATGAACACTATGGACATGCTCAACCGTGAGCTAGGCAGAGGTGCTGTGCAAATTGGCTTGGCGCGCTCTAACAACGCATGGTCACTGCGAAGCGAGCGACGAACGCCGCGTTACACCACTCAGTGGGGCGAGCTGCTAATAGCAAGGACTGGATTCAAAAAATTAAGAACACCTTAGCCATCAGGGAAGCTCTCAGCTCCATGCCATGATATTTCTTTAGAGTCTATCTTTAGATTCGTTAAGATGAGAGCCCCTGCGATCAGGAGAGTCTAGCCCATTGCATTGATCACCGACTGATCAAGTCTGTTAGGCTGCAAATGAATTGCATGATGGAGTACCTCAACAGCCGTACTAGCGACGTGCTGACGACTCGTCGCTAACTTTAGGCAGAAAATCTGGAGCATACGCGACAAGCGATACTGCTAGCTGATCAGTCACCCTGCCTTGTGGAAAGTGCTACATCATCAATCGCCGATCACGGGGATGAGGAAATGGCAGGCCGAGGGCCTCGGGTTATTTGCCAAGCGGGCAGGCAATCACATAGGGCCCTACAGCTATGGCCTTGGAGGGAGCTTCTCTAGACCAAATGGGTAGTATATTGGGTAGTGAAATAATTTTTTTATGTTTTTTTGTAATAGTTAATTGATTTTTAAGATATTTTTTTATAGATCAATATTAAGATACAGAATATTGAGTGATGAGGTATTGGCATTGACTTGGCATGCCAAACTCTACAAGCTGAAGTTAAATGGACAGGGAGTGCCCGGTCGGCGTCTAAACCTCGGTGAGTGCATCGGGGTTTTTCGCTTTTGGGCATGACTTAATATTGCTAGCAGGTATCCAGCGCCGCATCCTTATGCAGTCTGCATAATCTGAAGAAATCTCCGCTATGACTCAGTTGACTCCTGATACTCACGAGATGCTAGAGAGCTTACGCTCGGCGGTTGCCGAAACGCTCGAGCGCAAACGCCGCCTTGGTCAATATGCCGTGGTTTGGGAGAACGATAGGCCTGTCTTTATAGGGGATGATGCGCCAACTCAGCAGGGTGATGAGCAGAGCGGACAGGATCTAGAGTCGCATTGAGCCAAGCGATCATGTCAACGATCTGCGGTGTGCTCAGGTGCCTAATAGCCCCTTGTTCTCCCACCACGCCTGATTCAACCACTTGGTGATGAGATCAACGGTGCTGGCTCTCGCTCCGAGGTGCTTGGCCACTACCGAGAAGCTGCTGAGAACGTCCACTGTCTCTTGAACGTACGGCAGGGCCTGTTTCCAATCCGTGAAACCTGCCTGTGTTGCCAGCCGTTGCATCGCCTTGAGAGGAGGCTGTTTGCCAAATCCCATGTAGGCGGTCGCGTGCTCTGCAAAAGGGTGGGGGCTAAAGGTCACGTCATAGAACGGCGCTGGTCTCCATTGGCCTGTATCGTCTTGCAAAAATGCCCAGTTTTTACTGTGATCGTCCTGGTTGCAGGCAAACAGATTAAACAGCGCGCGTCGAAATTGCAGTTGGCCGACGGCGGGAGAGCGGCATAGCTGGCGGCTGGCTTTGATCAGGTCGGCGTAGTCCAGGCTAGGGGTTCGGAAATCGGCATCCAGCAGTCCACAGGCGCTATGCATGTGGAGACGCCCGGCAGGGTGCGCCTGATGAACCCAGTCAAACCGTTTGATGGCAAGCCAGGCGCGCTCACCTTGACTCGTAGGCACGCGAAGCAGCTGCCATTCGGGCGGCTCAAGCCCCGCTGTGTTCGCTAGTTCCAGGTAGGCCGCTTCGCAGAGCCCTTCGTCGTGACCCAGTGGCAGGTGTTGAGAAGTGAACTTGACCAGCCAAGCGTCATCCCCTGGCTTGGCGTCGGTTCGGCACGTTGTTGGCTTGTCCGGTGGCATGAAAAGCTGCGCTTTGGGCCTGGCTCCGCCGGAACTACCCGCTGCGACGAGAGCACTCAGCACGTCTTCCGTTTGACCATCGAAAACGGCCTGAGCCGTTAAGCCAAGTGTCGGCAAGTCTTCGTGATCACCCTGTGTCGGTGCTGCCTCTGATATGGGCTCAAAGGCAAGAGCGCCCATCCCTCGATGGCCAACGAATGCCAGCCGATCCATCGCCGTCAGTTGTGTCGGGGCGATGCCCTGCTGACGAAAGACACGATCTTGCAACAGCAGTCCCCAGCCATCGGGTAAACAGTCGCCAAATACCCCATGTAGACCTTGGTGTGGTATTTGGGGGGCAGGTTGAAGAGTCAGGTCGCTGTTGAGCGTAAAGGGCGACAGGTTGCCATGCTGTTCCACGTAGCCTTCTGCGTATTGAAAGAAGACCCCTTGGCGGTTCTGCGCTAAAACGCCAGCCGCGACCCGCTCTCCCGTTGAGAGCGTGCGTGTCACGTTCAACCGCTGCGTTGGCTTAAAGGCCATCTTTGAGCACCTCTTCGATGGAGGAGGGCTGTTTAGTGGGGAGGGCATCGGGTTGGGTCAGCGCATAGAGCCGTGCCAGGTCATCCAGGCTTTGCCAGAGCAACAGCAGCTGGCGGAGAGAAATTTGCCCAGTGAGCTCGAATTTCTTGATGGTAGGAGCGGGCACACAGCTGCGCTGCGCCAGCGCCGCACGGGATAGCTTGGCCTGCTCGCGCAACCTGCGTAGGTGGGCAGCAAAGGCCTGCTGAACATCGGTATCGTCCAACAACAGAAAACGGGGCATAAGCTCACTTCCCTCTTTGGATACTACTATATCCATTTTAGGCTATTTTGGCCATTCATGGACACGGTTATATCCTTTTTATGGCTGCTGAATACACCTTCCTTCAGCGCTCTTTTCCATTGCCTTGCTCACAGCCCCAACAACTCCTCCACCGGCAAATGGCTGGTCGCTTTCATTTCCCTCAGCGAGAGGTTGGAGCGGATGCTCGATACCCCGGGCAGTTTGCGCAGCACCGTTTCGACGAAGTGGCTGTAGTCGTCCAAGTCTTTGGCGACTACCTGTAGCAGGAAGTCGGCTTCGCCGGTGGTGTTGTGGCAGCTCAGTACGCGGGAGCTGGCCTGGATGATGCGCTCGAACTCTGCCGTCGCGGCTTCGCTGTGCTGGGTGCAGGTGATTTGCACGAAGGCCAGCACGCTGGCGCCCACTTTGCGGCGGTTGAGGATGGCCTGGTAGCCTTCGATCACCCCCAGCTCTTCCAGGCGTTTGTGGCGCCGCCAGCAGGTGGCTTCGCTCAGGTGCAGCTGCTCGGCCAGCCGTGCGTTGGCCACCCGCCCGTCTGCCTGCAACAAGGTGGCTAATCGGGCATCCTTTTTATCAAGCTCGCTCATTTTGAAAGGCTCTTTCGGTTTATTCATTTTGTTGAAAAGAGTGCTTCAAAAAGGCGCAGGATGTCCATCAGAAGGAAACGTAATTTCGGGCGCGGCTCGCTATAGTGCGTATACATCCAACGCACCGCCGACCGTTCAGGAGTGAGCCATGAAAGCCGTGGTATACGAGCAGTTTTCTACCCCGCCCAGCATCCAGCAGGTGCCCGACCCAGCGCCAGCGCCTCACGGGGTCGTGGTGAAGGTGATGGCCAACGGCGTATGCCGCAGTGATTGGCACGGCTGGATGGGCCACGACCCGGATATCCAGCTTCCCCATGTGCCGGGCCATGAGCTCTCCGGTGTAGTGGAAGCGGTGGGCAAGGACGTGACCAAGTGGCGCGTTGGCGACCGGGTGACCGTGCCGTTCGTGGGTGGCTGCGGCACCTGCCCGGAGTGCCACACCGGCAATCATCAGGTGTGCGATGCTCAATTCCAGCCGGGGTTTACCCACTGGGGCTCGTTTGCCGAGTATGTGGGCATTCACTACGCCGATGTGAATCTGGTCGCACTGCCGGATACCCTGACGTTCGATACCGCCGCCAGCCTGGGCTGTCGGTTCGTAACCTCTTTTCGTGCGGTGGTAGACCAGGGCCGCGTGTCGGCGGGCCAGTGGGTGGCGGTGCACGGCTGCGGTGGCGTGGGGCTGTCGGCCATCATGATTGCCAGCGCAGCCGGTGCCAACGTGGTGGCGGTGGATATTTCCGAGCAGGCGCTGGCTTTGGCGCGCCAGCTAGGGGCGGTGGCCACGGTGAATGCCAACCAGGTGGCCGACGTGGTGGAGGCGGTGGTCGAGATCACCCAAGGCGGCGCGCACGTCTCGCTGGACGCGCTGGGCCACCCCACCACCTGCTTCAACTCCATCAGCAATTTGCGCAAGCGCGGCAAGCATGTTCAGGTGGGGCTGATGCTGGCGGACCACAGCACGCCCGCCGTGCCGATGAGCAAGGTGATCGCCAACGAGCTGGAAATTCTGGGTAGCCATGGCATGCAGGCGCATCGCTACGATGCCATGCTGGCGATGATCCAGTCAGGCAAGCTGGCACCTGAAAAGCTGATTGGCCGCCGTATCACGCTGGAAGAGTCCGTGCAGGCGTTGATCAACATGGATAAGTTCGAAGGCGCGGGGGTCACCGTGGTGACGAAATTCTGAGCGAAGGTTTTGCCATAGCGATGGGGGCTAATAGATGATCAGTGGTCGAGCCTTACGTTACTTCGACACCGTGGCAAGATGTCGTTCGCTTCGACAGGCTGCGGCCCAGCTACACATTGCTCCCACGGCGATTAGCCGTCAGATTGATTTGCTGGAACATCAATTGGGCGCCCCGCTCATTGAGCGTGGCCCTAACGGCATTAGCCTCACGGCAGCGGGAGAGCTATTGGCCGCCCAGGCGCAACGAACCATCCGTGACCTGGAGCGGGTGCAGGAGCATATCGCTGTCCTCAAAGGTTTGCGCACGGGCCGAGTCAGCCTGCAAGTGGCCGAAGGCGTGGTAGCAGGCCTGCTCGCGCCTGCGTTAGCCAAGATGGGGCAGCGCTATTCCCATTTGAGCTTTGATATTGATATTGCCAGCTCAAACCAGATGGTCGAAGCATTACGCCGTGGTGATGCGGACATTGGCCTATCCTTCTTCATGCCGCGCCATGATGACATTGTGCCCTACGCCAGTGCCGAGCTGAACCACCATGCCGTCGTGGCGCCAGGCCATCCGCTGGCCACCGCTTCCGAGTTGTCGCTGCACACCTTGGCGAAGCACCGTTTGATCCTGCCGCATGAGTCCTATGGTGTTCGGCAAGCGCTGGAGCGTGCCGCTCACCGAGCCAATGTGGTGCTGGTGCCCACCTTCAAAACCGCGTCACTTGAAACCCAGAAAGCACTCGCGATCAACGGTGCCGGCGTGCTGGTATTACCACCGATGGCAGTCGCTCGGGAATGTCAGTTGGGTGACCTGGTGAGCGTCCCTATCTCATCTTCAGAGCTCGAAGCCGCACGCGTCGACCTCTGTGTCTATCGCCACCGTCAGCGCAGTTTTGCGACTGAGGCATGCTTGTCACTATTGGCGAATGCATTGCAGACAATATAGAGCCCGCTTCTGCAGGCTTTTGAGTGGGCGAAGTGCACACAAATTGTGGACACGCTGAGGTCAATATTGAAATAGCAGAAGGCACCGTGTGGGTTCATGCTGGGGTTATTGACCTTGATAACAACAGCACTAAGGTGACGGGATGCTTGAACTACACCAGCTAACGGCGACTCAACTGCTTGAGGGCTATCGAGCCCATACGTTCTCACCAAAAGACGTCGCCAGCGCGTTGGTCGCGCATATCGCCCAATGGGAGCCCTCCATCAACGCACTGTATGGCTATCAGCCTGAGGTGTTCATCAAGGCTGCCGAGGCATCTACCCAGCGTTGGGCAAAGGGAAAACCCAGCGGAGCTTTGGATGGTGTTCCCGTCACGCTAAAAGAGCTGATTGCCACGGAAGGGGTGCCGGTGCCGCTGGGCACGGGATTGGGCAAACAGCCCACTGCCAGTGCAGATGCGCCCCCGGCGGCCCGTCTCTCGGAAGACCGCGCACTGGTCCTGGCGAAAACCACCTGTCCTGATTTTGGCATGCTCTCCTCGGGGCTCTCTTCATTTCATGGTATCACCCGCAATCCATGGAACTTGGCCTGTAATACCGGCGGGTCCAGTTCGGGGGCCGGTGCTGCCGCTGCCGCTGGCTTCGGGCCGCTACATGTGGGGACCGATATTGGCGGCTCAGTGCGTTTGCCAGCGGCCTGGTGTGGCATCGTAGGCTTCAAGCCAACGTTGGGGCGCATACCTATCGACCCTTATTATGTAGGACGCTGCGCAGGGCCGATGACTCGGAGCGTCGAAGATGCCGCACTCATGATGAATACCCTTGCTCGCACGGATCGACGTGATGCCATGCGCTTACCCCCAGAACATATTGACTGGATGGACCTCGCGCTGGATGTCAAAGGCTTGCGAATAGGCGTGATGATGGAGGCGGGCTGTGGATTGCCTCTGGATGAAGAAATTCGCTACCACGTGGAGCAGGCCGCAAGGCTGTTGGAAGCGGCGGGTGCCACGTTGGTACCGATGGCCCCCGTGCTTAGCCGAGAAATGTTGGATGGGTTGGATCACTTCTGGCAGGCCCGCCAGTGGAGCGAGCTATCAAAGCTTGCGGCGGAAGAGCGCGAGCAGGTGCTACCGGCCATTCTGGCTTGGGCAGATGGCGGTGCCCGCCTGAGCGGAGTAGAGGTAGTGCAAGGTTTTCAACAAACCATGGCGATGCGTCGTGCCACGGAATCCGTCTTCGAGACGGTGGATGCAGTGATATCTCCCACGACACCGAATATTGCCTTCCCTGCTGAGTGGGCATCGCCTACCAATGATCCCCGTCAGCCATTTGAGCATATTGCCTATACCGTGCCGTGGAACATGGGAGAGCAGCCTGCCATCTCGCTCAATGCGGGCCTCAGTAAGCGCAATATGCCAATCGGAGTGCAATTGATTGGCCCGCGCTTTGCGGACCACTTCGTGCTCAAGTTGGCACGACAGCTGGAAGCCCGTTTAGGGCTGCCAATGTGCTTGCCGATGCCGGTGTGTGACAAAAGCGTACTGGAGTGAGCAGGGCGTTTACTGAGCAAAGGTAATAAATATCAAGAGGGGAACATACATGCGACGTTTATTGGTACTGCCGACTTCACGGGCAGGGTGGGGGCTGTTGATGGCGTTTGTGGCACTGGTCGTGGCAGGTACCTGGCCGGTGATTGCGCTCGTCAACCGAGCCACCCTGGTACTAGGGCTGCCATGGGTGGTGGTGTGGAGCTATCTAGTGATTTTTACCTGCGTGGTGGTCATGTTGATCGGTAACCACATTGTAGAGAGAGATGACCATGAGTAGCGCTTGGCCATTACTGATTACCCTGACCTACGTTGCTGTTGCCATGGTCATCGGCCTCCGTGCCAGGGCTGGCCGCTCGATGAACAGTCTGGAAGAGTGGGGAGTCGCGGGGCGCAGTATGGGCCCTGTAACGCTTTATCTTCTGATAGCTGCAGGCAGTGTCAGTGCTTACACCTTTATGGGAGCTCCCGGCTGGGCATACTCCAAGGGGGTGGCGGTTTTTTATGTGGCGATCTATCTGGCGTACCTGGCCCTGGTTGCCTGGTACTTTGGCCCGAAGGTATGGCAATTTGGTGAGCAGTTTGGTCATGTCACTCAGGCAAGTGCCATCGCAGATCGTTATCAAAGCCCGACGCTGGGGGCCTTGGCTGCGTTGGTCATGGCCATAGGCTCGGTTGCTTATGCGGTACTGCAAACCATTGGCTCGGTGTATATCTTGTTTGTCATGAGTGGTGGAATGATTCCTGTATGGTTAGGAGTATTCCTGGTACTTGGCTGCATAGCGGTTTACCTCTATGCCAGTGGTCAACGCGCGATTGGGCGCACGAATGCGTTTCAGGGCGTATTGATGCTGGTGGTTGCTTGGGCCGTTGGCCTGTGGGCCGTACACAGTGCCACTGGGGGGGTGAACTTTTCCCGTGTCTTCGAGCGTATCCAGGCGGAACATGGTGAGTTTCTCACGCTACCGGGTGCCGGGGGCGACATGAGCTACAGCTTCTGGACCACGTCCATTATCGTCTCCATGTTCTCGTTCATGCCCCCTGTCTGGACCCAGTGGATGAGTGCTTCATCGGCGCGTACTATCCGCCGTAGCGCGACGTGGTTACCTACCTACTACGTGGTGATTTTACCCATGGTAGTGGTGGGCTTCATCGGCATTTTCTCTCTCCCTGACTTGGCCCGAGCCGACACGGTTGCCCTTGATTACGCGATGCAACACTTGCCGGTGGTGCTGGTAGGCTTGCTGGGGGCGGGGACTTTGGCGGCGTCGATGTCCTCCAGCGAACCGTTTATTCATTCGATTTCGCTGTCGCTGAGTAAAGACGTTTTGCAGCCCGCACTGAAGCTTTCGAACGATGTGACTGCAAGGCTAGCGCGGTTACTGATTCTACCGGTCATGTTTTTAGTGGTGGCACCGCTGGCGATTGCTGAGCCGGGCAGTTTGGTGATGATTCTACTGGTGGGCCTGGGATTTGCGTCACAGGTACTGCCTGCGTTCGTGGGTATGTTCTTCTGGCCGAGAGCCTCACGCCTAGGTGTGATGGCAGGCATCCTGGCAGGTTTCCTCGTCACGGTGGCTTTTACCACGTTGTGGCCACACCCGCTGGGTATTCACGCAGGGTTCTGGGGGCTGATGATCAATCTACCGTTGTTTGTCGCGGTTTCCTTGATAACGCCTGCCACCGATGCCGGGGTGGTTGAGCGCTTCTTCCGCATTGCTGCCCCACGGGGCCTGAGCAAGATGGGGATGCGCAGAGAGAGGGTCAAAACGCTTGGCTCTTGATCACGCTGCTGGCCTGGCGGAGGCCCAAGCGTTTCCTGACGATCATCACATTATTGCAATGAATCAAGGCAAATTATTCGCTCCTCATTGCGTCGCTGAGGTTTTACGCTGGGCGTATCGATAAGGAGGACGTCATGTCATCACCCCATACCCCATCCGTTCGCCGCATGGTCGCTCAGCACCCTGCCCATCGTGACGATATCGGAGACCTGGTCACCCGCAGGCCGCTGCCGGGGCCTGGCGTGGATCAGCTCGATCCGTTTCTGTTCCTGAATCACCACGGCCCGCAGGTATATTCCGCCAATAATCGTGGGCTGCCGTTTGGGCCGCACCCGCACCGGGGGTTCGAGACGGTCACCTTCATTCTGGAGGGCTCGCTGGCCCACGCCGACAGCGCCAAACATCAGAGCGTGATTCATGCAGGCGGCGTGCAGTGGATGACCGCGGGCAGCGGCATCGTGCATGCAGAAATCTCGCCCCCTGAGTTCTTGCGCGAAGGCGGGCCGCTGGAAATCCTCCAGCTGTGGGTCAATCTGCCGTCGCGGCTGAAGATGAGCGAACCGCGCTACGTGGGCCTGCAGCAGGAAGGCATACCCGCCGTTCCCCTAGCGGGCGGCGGCACGCTCAACCTGATTGCCGGGGAGTGGCAAGGGCAGTCAGGCCCGATCGAGTCGCTGACCGGCGTGTTCATGTCCACACTCGCGCTGCCCGCAGGGGCCCATGAGCAGCTTCCCGTAGCCCCTGGGCGGCAGGTGTTTCTGTACGTGGTGAGTGGTGACGTGACGGTGGGCGGCGAGCCTGCCAAAGCGCATCATTTGATTGAGCTCGACCGTGACGGCGAAAGCCTTGCCATCGAGGCAGCCAGCGATGCGCGCCTGCTGTTTGGCCATGGCGATGTCATCGATGAGCCGGTCTACTCCCACGGCCCCTTCGTGATGACCACCCGCGACGAGATCGTGCAGGCGGTAGAGGATTACCAGAACGGCAAGTTTGGCGGGCTGACGCTGTAACCGCCGCGCTAAACCGGCTCGCCGCGATAGTAGTGCCTTGACGTCCTCCCCGCCCTAAAGGACGGGGATTCCAACTTCTTGAGGGCAACGTCCTGCCCCGAGGCTGAGGATATTCCGGGCCGCATTCACGTCCCGGTCGTGGAGTACACCACACTCCACGCACTCCCAGACCCTTACTCGCAACCCGTTGACGCCCTGCGGCCCGCTAAGCGAGCCGCACGACGAACAGGCGCGGGTGGTGTTGGTTTCGCGAACGACCTTGAAGACGATGCCTGCGTGAGCGCATTTATATTCCAGCATCGTTTTCAGTTGTGACCAGCCAGCGTCGTAGACGCTTTTGGCCATCCTGGTCTTCGCGAGCCTGGTTGAGGAAACATCGCCCACGACGATTTCGCCGTACTGGTTGACGAGTTTCCGGGAAAACTTGTGCTGCGCGTCCTGGCGACGGTTCTTGATCTTGGCGTGAATAGCTTTTACCCGCCGCTTGTTGCGGGCACGTTGGGCTGTCGCCAACTGGTCTTCCATGCGGCGGTAGAAGCGGCTGTTTTCCAGCCTTCCTCCATCGCTACAGGTGGCCACATCCTTGAGCCCAAGGTCGATGCCAACGGCGCCCTGCCCAAGCGTCGGCTGCACGTCCACCTCGACCGCAACATTGAAATACCACCGGCCCCGGCTATCTTCGTTGAAACTGCCGGCACGGAACTTGTATGTCGACAGGCCGTAGCTATCCCACACCTTGAAGTAGGTGCCGTTGTGAAATACCTGCCCGTTCTTCCACTTGGCCGCGCCGGTATTGACCGGAATCCAGCCAAGTGAGCGGCGTACACCGCCGGACTTGCGCCAATTCAAGCGGGGCTTTTTGAACTGCTTGCGGCGGGCAACGTATTCAGCAGCGATGCATTGCAGCGTTTGGCTGTGCAGGCCGAGGTCCTTGCCAGCACCCTTGGTATAGGGGTGCATGTCGTAGGCAGACAGAAACAGACCTTTCTCCCGAATGGCTCGGGAAGACAGTTCGTTGAGGTAGTTCCAAACAAAATTCACGCTGCGGGCCATGCGGTTAAGCTCGGCGGCGTGTTTGTCCTTCACTCGAACCTTGAGGGTCTTGGTCTGCTTCATGGCTTCGAATATACTTGGTCTATGGAAACCAAACAAGCTATCAGAACAGGAAGACACTGCGTTTTTAAACTCCATGCCCATTTGGTATTTGTCACCAGGTATCGGGGCAAGGTGTTCACCGGCGCGCATCTCAACTCCCTCGAATTGCTTTTCGACCGAGTGTGTCGGGACTTCGAGGCGGAGCTACAGGAGTTCAACGGTAAAACCGATCACGTCCATTTGCTTGTCAACTTTCCACCCAAAGTGGCGGTATCCAGGCTGGTGAATAGTTTGAAGGGGGTATCCAGCCGGCGGATGAAGTTACTACACCCTGAACTGGTGCAGCCCGCCTACCGGAAGAACTCGCTGTGGAGTCCAAGCTACTTTGCGGGAAGTGTCGGAGGCGCCCCCCTGAGCATGGTCAAGCAGTATATTGAGCAACAATCGAGGCCGGACTAGGGGCGCTCTCGCGCCCCTCGCTATCCATCCTCGCACTAGAAGTACGAGGTTTTTCGCGATGTTCGATAAAAACAGCGACCCCACGCTGCGCCAGGGGGCCCAGGGTTCCACCAACTGGCGGGCCTGCTTCGGCGTGGGTTTGTCCTCCATGCCTTTCAGGCGGCCCAGCGCCACTCTTAACGCCAAGTCGTCGGCGGGGAAGATATCGGGGCGCTTGAGCGAGAACATCAGGTAGGTCTCGGCGCTCCAGCGGCCAAAACCACGTAGCTGGGTAATCGCGGCAATCGCCTCGTCATCGCTGAGGTGCGCCAAGCCATCGGCGCTAAACGTGCCCGCAAGTTCCGCCTCTGCCAGCCCTTTGGCATACTCGATCTTGCGCCACGACAAGCCTGCATCCCGCAGCGCCTGGCCTTCCACCTCCATCACCGCCGTGGCATGCAGCTCCGGCAGCAGCGTATTCACTCGGCCCATGATGGCCCGAGCGGCCTCGGTGGAGATCTGCTGGCTAACGATGGTCGAGAAGAAGGTGGCAAACCCGGGGTCGCGCTGGCGCGGGCTGGGCGTACCCACCAAGGGGTAGGCACGCGCAATGTCGGGGTCGGCATGGGCCAATGCCTGCATGGCGTGCTCGATCATATCAACGGGCGTTTGATCAGACGGCATGATATCTCCTGAGGTAAATGGGTATTAAACTGCTCATTTAAGATAATTTGATTTAAATTTGAGTATTAAAGTGCACATTATGCTGCTTCGAACTACACTTTTGAGCATTAAACTACTCATCAAATGACGCGTTAAAGGTGAGCCGTGTTGCTAACCGTTCAAGCCTTCTACCAAGGGCAGTGGCACGATGCTGCCGAGCTGGTGTTCGAGCATCCAGAGCGGGGCCGTCGAGGGCCTGCGCGTTTGGGCTACCTTACCGATTATGCCCTTGAGTGGCTGGATCACGACGATGAGCACGCCTGTAGCCTTCGTTTGCCTATCGAGTTGATGAATACCCATCAATCGCCACGCTGGTTCACTTTTTTAGACGATATCATGCCCTCTGGGGCCAGCCGCCGTTACTGGGTCGCGCAGTTGGGTATATCGGCACTTAGTGAGGCGGAGCAGGATGCCGCGCTACTGGCCAAGGGAACGATTGCGCCAGTGGGCAATTTACGTATCAAAGAGGCCCTTCCTGAGCGCCCAGCAGGCAGCACGCTGGAGCAGCAGCGCTTTGCAATGGTGGATGTCGTCAATCGGGATAGCGACTTTCTGGCCTATGCGCAGCAGATGGGGGCTGCTGGGGGGGGCGCGACTGGGGCCGGTGGTGAGGCGCCCAAGCTGCTGTTGCGCTGTTCATCAGATGATCAGGTCTGGATTGATACCTATCAGGACGATCCGGCGAATATCGATCAGCACTATCTGGTGAAATTTCCTCGCGGTCAGCGCACGGTGATCGATAACGACATATTGCGTGCGGAGTACTATTTCTATCACGAGTTAGCGTCGCTGGGCGTCGCGACCATCGATACCCAAGGGATGCGTCTGATCGAAGGTGCGCGATATCCATCGCTCTGGTTGCCCCGCTTTGATGTGGGCTATCAAGAGGGAGCGCTCGCGCGGTATGGCCTGGAGTCTGTTTACTCCGTCATGGGGAAAGAGCCGGGAAGCTTCTTGAATCATTTTGCCGTGGTCGGGGAGTTGGTGGATATGTTGAGCCAACAATTCCGCGTGCGTGAGTCGGGTGACCATTTCGATACGGCGCGCTTTGTCAGTGAGTGGGTGAAACGCGACCTGCTCAATGTTGCGTTTGCCAATAGCGACAATCATGGCCGCAATGCGGCGCTGCTGAAAACACCGCAAGGAACCTGGTGGGCACCGGTGTACGACTTTGCGCCCATGAAGGCAGATCCTGAGGGAATCGTCAGAACCATTACCTGGGGGGCGCCGTTTGAAGAAGGGCGAGAGTTTAACTGGGCCGCCATTGCAGAACGCCTGAGCGTTTATCTTCCACCAGAGCGGCTCATGGCAGAGCTGAAAGCCTTGGGTAGCCAGCTAGTGGGCTTGAAGAAACGGCTAGCGCAGCGGGGTGTACCCAATACCATTTTGGCATCGGATGCAGTGGGGTTGGATCATCTGGATGCCAAGCTGCAGCGCTGGGGGTTGGTATGAAGCGTAAAGAGCTCACCAGCATCGAGCGGGAGGCGTTGCTGACGACATTAGCGGCCCAACTGGTGCGCGAAGAAATCAGCTCTGGGCAGGTGCTGCGTCAGCTCCGCCGTGAGGTACTGGGCATGTCGCAGACCCAATACGCCGATCTGGTGGGCATCAGCCGTCGTTCGCTGTCAGACCTGGAAGCCGATAAGGCAAGTCCTACCGTGGCGCTGCTCAATCAGGTCTTCCGGCCGCTGGGTCTGCAGGTAGGCTTGCTGCCGCGCAACCGCGAGCTGCGCGAGCGCTTGTTGTCAGCCAATGCCACGAGGGACTAATCCTCTTGGTTTATCGTTGGATGATTGAGTTCGCACGCTAACTTTTTTCATGCCTTGTATTTCTGCTTTCGTCTAATCCTGCCATCATTTGCGACTATCCAGGATCGTTTAGTGAACAGGCGCGTTATCCCGCGCCTGGGGAGTGAGGTATGCAAGCATCATCAACGGGGCTGGCGCGGCATCCGCGGTGGGCGGAATTCGTGCTGGCGCTGGGCGGGTTCGGCATCGGCACCAGCGAGTTCGTCATCATGGGGTTGATGAACCGCGTGGCGGAAGACCTGGCCGTGAGCGTGCCGCAGGTAGGCTATTCCATCAGCAGCTACGCCCTGGGGGTCGTGGTGGGGGCACCGCTGATTTCGGCGCTGGCCGCGCGGGTGCCCAAGCGAGCGCTGCTGATCGCGCTGATGCTGGTGTTTGCCGTGGGTAACATTGCCAGCGCCATGGCGCCGGGGTTCTGGTCGTTCGTGGGGCTACGCTTTCTGGCCGGGCTGCCCCACGGGGCCTACTTTGGCGTGGCGGCGCTGGTGGCGGCTGGCGCCGTGCCGGTCGATCAACGGGCGCGGGCCATTGCTCGGGTGATGATGGGGCTGACGGTGGCCATTCTGATCGGGGCGCCGCTGGGTACCTGGGCAGGCAACCTGTTTGGCTGGCAAATTGCCTTTGCCGGGGTGGGCGTCATTGCTCTGCTGACGGCGCTGTTGATTCGTCTTTTTGTGCCCGTGCAGCCCTTCGATGCCCAGGCCAGCCCGCTGCGCGAGCTTTCCGCGCTGGTCAAGCAGCGTGTGCTGGTGACCATTGCCATTGCCTGCATCGGCTGTGGCGGCATGTTCTCGATTTTCAGCTACGTGATGCCCACCTTGACCCAGCAGGCGGGCATGCGTGAAGCCCTGGGCCCCTTGGTGCTGGTCATCTTTGGCCTCGGCTCCATCGCGGGCAATCTGATCGGTGGGCGCATGGCCGATAAAAACCTGATGCGGGCAATCCCCGCCATCCTGGTGTGGTGCGCGGTGGTGCAGGGGCTGTTCTACTTTGCCGCCAACCAGGTGTGGAGCGGGCTGCTGTTCGTTGGCCTGGTCGGCACCAGCATGGCGCTGGCGCCTTCGCTACAAACGCGCTTGATGGACGTGGCGGAAGATGCCCAGACCATGGCGGCTTCCATGAATCATGCGGCGTTCAACGGGGCCAATGCGCTGGGGGCGTGGCTGGCGGGCCTGGTGATCAGTGCCGGGTTCAGCTGGTCGAGCACCGGGCTGGTGGGAACGGGGCTGGCGCTGTGCGGGTTGATCATTTTTGCCTGGGGGCGCTGGCTTGAAAAGCGCGCTGAAGCCCCTCGCCAACCCGTGGCGCAAGGCTATAAATAAGCGGCTGCTCAAGTAGGGCGTGGGTCATTAAAGGTGGCAAAAAAGTCGGAGTGTTCCTAGGGTGTAAGATGCAACCCATAAGGAGGTGACCCATGCAAAGCCCATCATTGAAAGTCTCGCGCACCCTGACCCTGAGTGCCATCGCGGCGCTGACCCTGGCCCTGGCGGGCTGCGGCGCAACCACCGGAGAGCGTGCCACCAGCGGCGCAGGCGTAGGTGCTGCCGTGGGCGCTGGCGCTGCCGCAGCCACTGGCGGAAGCGTTGGCCGTGGCGCGGTGATTGGTGCAGGCGCAGGTGCTGCGACCGGTGCCCTGACCGATGAAGAGGACATCAGCCTCGACTGACGTTGGCACAGGCCACTAGCGGCACAGCCTGAAACCGCGCATGCCCAGATGGAAATGATCGGCATGCGCGGCATTGTAATCCGGCCCCAGCACGTTGCCGAAGGTATCGCAGGCGCCATCCCGCGCTGCCCGCAAGAACTCCCCTGCCTCACCCTCGTCGTCCCAGTCGCGAATCAGCGTAATCTGACGACCATTCTCGAAGCGAAAACCCACCACATCCAGGGCTTCAGCCGTGGCGTGCTCGCTGCGTCGACCGCTTTCGCGTCCGTAGACATTCCGGCAGGCAAAGCTGCCCACATGATCCACCTGGGCGACCGGGCTGCCCATGATGGCTTCGGCAGCCGGTTGCAGGGCGTGGCGTTCGTACATCACCCAGGCCAAGGCCAGCGGGCAGGTGGCCACGAAGCTCTGGTTGAAGCGCACGCTGCTGGACTGCATACGCACCACGTTACTCAGCGGGCAGCTGGCGGTGGGGGAGTAGTCGGCCAGCGGCGTGTAGCTCAGCCCGCCCTCGGGGACGGTGTCCAGGGCGGCCAGACAGGCCTCACGGTCGTCGTTGAGGCGCTTGAGCTTGAGTTGGGTGACCGGCGTGATCGGGTCGTCCACGTGCAGCGGTGCCCAAGGCGCCCAGTGGCGCGGGATGACGATGATGTCCTTGTAGATGGCAACGCCGACCCCGACCAGCAGGAGCAGGAAGAAGAGTGCGCGCATGGTGACCTCCGTGTGGTGTTCTTGAACCCCTACAGTCCCTGCCAGGGGTATGCGATACTGCGCGCTATTGGCGTGGGCCGTCACCCGCGCCCATTTCTGATCAACAAGGGAAGCGCTGCATGTCCCAGGGTACGCTTTATATCGTTTCTGCCCCCTCTGGGGCGGGTAAAACCAGCCTGGTTCGCGAGCTGATAGAGAGCCTGGATGGCATTCAGGTATCGGTGTCTCATACCACCCGTGCCAAGCGCGAAGGCGAAGTGAACGGCGTGAACTACCACTTCACGCAGATTCCCGAGTTCGAGGCCATGATGGCCCGCGGCGACTTCTTTGAGTATGCCAAAGTCTTCGACAATTACTACGGTACGTCACGTCAGGCCGTGCAGACGCGGCTGGATGCCGGGCAGGACGTGATTCTGGAAATCGACTGGCAGGGCGCGCGCCAGGTTCGCGAACAGATGCCCTCCGCCGTGTCGATCTTCATTCTGCCGCCATCGCGCAGTGAGCTGGAGCGCCGCCTGTCGAGCCGGGGTACCGACGAGCATGCGGTGATCGCTCGGCGCATGCGTGATGCCGTCAGCGAGATGTCCCATTACGATGAATACGACTACCTGGTGGTCAACGATGACTTCACCACGGCGTTGCAGGAACTGCAGTCGCTGGTAATCAGCCACCGCTTGACCCTGGCCACCATGCAGCAGCGTCATGCTCCCCTGCTGTCTGCGCTCTTGTCACAGACGCCTGGCGTCGAGTAATCTAGCAGGTCGTATGACTACTTTTTTCGCTGGGTCGGCGGCGTTTTCAGCTCTGTCGGCCCGGCGTCGTTATTACAGGATGGCTCCATGGCTCGCGTAACCGTCGAAGATTGTCTCGAACACGTAGAAAACCGCTTCAAACTGGTGATGATTTCTACCCAGCGTGCCCGTCAGCTGGCGCGTGGCTCCCGTGATGCCCAACTGCCCTGGGAAAACGACAAGCCGACCGTCATGGCGCTGCGCGAGATCGCCGCAGGCCTGGTCGACCATACGGTTCTGGATGAGCCGGTCGAAGCGCCGGTGCGGGCGCGTCCTGCCATGACGCCCAGCGCTCAAATCGACGACTAAGCTAGCACCGATCAGGGGCGCGGTACATGTTCACCATTGATGACCTGGCCGACCGACTCGGCGGCTACTTACCCCCGGACGAGATCCAGCAGGTCAAGCGCGCCTTCTATTACGCTGAGCAGGCTCACGACGGCCAGCGCCGTCGCTCGGGCGAGCCCTACGTGACCCACCCGCTGGCAGTGGCCAACATTCTTGCCAACATGCACATGGACCATCAGAGCCTGATGGCCGCCATGCTGCACGATGTCATCGAAGACACCGGCGTCTCCAAGAAAGCCCTGGCCGCCCAGTTTGGCAAGCCGGTGGCCGAGTTGGTGGATGGCGTCTCCAAGCTGACGCAGATCACCTTCGAAGACAAGGCCGTTGCCCAGGCGGAGAATTTCCAGAAGATGGTGCTGGCGATGTCGCGGGACATCCGCGTCATCATCGTCAAGCTGGCCGACCGGCTGCACAACATGCGCACTCTGGGGGCCCTGCGGCCCGACAAGAAGCGCCGCATTGCCCGGGAAACCCTGGAAATCTACGCCCGTATTGCGGGGCGGCTAGGGATCAACACCATTCGTGTGGAGCTGGAAGACCTCTCGTTCCAGGCGATCCACCCCATGCGGGCTGAGCGCATCAAGCGTGCGGTGGCCAGTGCCAGAGGCAACCGCCGCAGCGCCATGCGTGAAATCCAGGCCTCGCTACAGCAGAGCCTGGACGACGAAGCACTGCAGGGCACGGTGATTGGCCGCCAGAAGCATCTGCTGTCGATCTACAAGAAGATGCGCGACCAGCGCAAGCCGTTTGCCGAGATCATGGACGTCTTCGGGTTCCGTATCATTACCGAAGACGTGGCCAGCTGTTACCGGATTCTGGGCGTGGTGCACAACCTCTACAAGCCGGTACCCGGGCGCTTCAAGGACTACATCGCGATTCCCAAGGCCAACGGCTACCAGAGCCTGCACACGACACTGTTTGGCCAGCGTGGCATGCCCATCGAAGTGCAGATCCGCACCCGCGAAATGGAAGCCATGGCCAACAACGGCATTGCTGCCCACTGGCTGTACAAGGCTGGCCAGACCGCGCATCCGATTGCCGAAGGCAGCCATGCCCGCGCCCGCGCTTGGGTGAAGGGGCTGCTGGAGATGCAACGCCACGCGGGGGACTCGCTGGAGTTCATTGAGCACGTCAAGAACGACCTGTTCCCGGATGATATCTACGTGTTCACGCCCAAAGGCGACATATTGGAGCTTCCTCAGGGGGCCACGGTGATCGATTTTGCCTATAGCGTGCACACCGATATCGGCAACAACTGCATTGCCTGCCGAATCGACCGCCACCTGGCGCCGCTCTCGACACGGCTGGAAAGCGGCCAGACGCTGGAAATCATCACCGCGCCCGGCGCGCGCCCCAACCTGGCGTGGCTGAATTTCGTTACCACCGCCAAGGCGCGCTCGGCCATCCGTCACGCGCTCAAGCACCAGCAGCAGGCAGAAGCCATCATGCTGGGACGCCGTTTGCTCAACAAGGCCCTGGCCCCCTTCGAGACCAGCCTGGAAGAGCTGGACGAAAGCGTGTTCGAACAGGCGCTGAAAGAGCTGGATGCCAGCTCCATGGATGCGCTGCTGGAGTCGATGGGGCTGGGCAATCGTATGGCTCACGTGGTGGCTCGGCGGCTGGTGGACGTGGCTCATGGCGAGAGCTTCGACAAGACGCTGGCCGACAACAGCGACAAGGCAGTGGTCATCAGCGGCGGCGAAGGCATGGTGATCAACTTTGCGCGCTGCTGCCACCCGCTGCCGGGCGACCCGGTGGTGGGGCACCTCTCTGTGGGCAAGGGGCTGGTGGTGCACCGCAGTGAGTGCAAGAACCTCTCCGAGCGCAAGAGCGACCCGGAAAAGCTGTTTGCTCTGGAGTGGTCGGAAAATATCGACGAAGACTTCCCGGTGGCCCTGCGTATCGAGATCGAAAGCCGCCGTGGCCTGGTCGCCGAGCTGGCCGGGCTGGTGACCGATGCGGACGCCAACATCGAGCGGATCGGCATCGAAGAGCGTGACGCACGGCTCTCGACGGTCAACCTGACCCTGTCGGTGAAAGGGCGAGTCCATCTAGCGCGGATCATCAAGCGGATTCGCAACCTGCCCAACGTCGGCAAGATTACCCGTATGGCCAATTAAAACGACCCGGTACCCGCCGCTGGCCCGTCAGGCTGGCGGCGTCAGCCGTGGCGATCATCATCCATCGATGTATTCTCACAGGAGCAAGAGACGTAATGAGCAATAAAGCGGTTATCAACACCGAGAAAGCCCCGGCGGCCATTGGCCCCTATTCACAAGCCATCAAGGCGGGCAACACGGTGTATCTGTCGGGCCAGATTCCCCTCGACCCGGACACCATGGCGCTGGTCTCTGACGATTTCGAAGCCCAGGCGCGTCAGGTGTTTGCCAACCTGCAGGCAGTGTGCGAAGAGGCGGCGGGCTCGCTGAGCGATATCGTCAAGCTCAACCTCTACCTGGTGGACCTGGACAACTTCGCCATCGTCAACAAGGTCATGGAGGAGTTCTTCTCCACGCCGTTCCCGGCCCGTGCGGCGGTGGGCGTGAAGGCGCTGCCCAAGGGCAGCCAGGTAGAAGCCGAAGCGGTCATGGTGATTGGCGACTAACGCCAAGGCCTGATACAGCACAGTAAAAAGCGAGCCGTGGGGCTCGCTTTTTGCTCTTACGCGATAGCGTCAGGCTTTTTGCAGTTCCAGAAACCCGCCTTCCTTGAGCACCTGCAGATACCCCTCCTTGTAGCTGGGGTAGCGGAAGGTGTAGCCGGTTTCACGAATACGGCGGTTGTCGCAGCGCTTGCTGGCCCGGCGGCGCAGGGGGGACTGCATGGTCTCGGTGGACTCCACCTTCAGCTGTTTCGCCAGCCACGCCATCACGTTGTGCATGGTCACCGGCTCGCAGTCGCTGCCCAGGTAAAGGTCTGCCAGCGGCGTACCGCTCTCCTGACAGCGAATCAGGTGCGCCAGGATGCCGGTGCAGTCGTCGCGGTGAATCCGGTTGGAGTAGATCACCGGCGTCACGGCGGCAATGCGGCCTTCTGCCACCTGGTGAATCAGGCGGTCACGTCCCGGGCCATAAATGCCCGAGAAACGCACCACGGTGCCAGGCAGCGGGTGGTTGAGCAGCGCCTGTTCGGCTTCGCACATCAGGGTGCCGGAGAAGCTGGTGGAGCTGGTGGGGCTCTCTTCGTTGACCACTTCGCCTTCCTGCTGGCCGTAAACGCTAGTAGAAGAGACGAAGAAGATCCGTTTGGGCGGCGTATCGTGCTGCTCCAGCACGCTCAGCGTGCGTTTCAGGCCGTCCGGGTAAGCGCTTTGATAGGCACTCTCTTCGAAACGGTCGGCGCTAACGGTGTAAATGACGTAGTCCGCGCTGGGCAAGGCGTTGGCGGGGGCGCCCTCCAGGTCGTTAAGGTCCAGGGCCAGCGGCTCGATGCCCGTGTTGGCCAGTGCATCGGCCTGGCGGCGCACGCCGATCACGCGGTGCCCTTCGTCCAGCAGCTCCTTGCCAAGCGTGACGCCGATATCTCCACAGCCGATAATCAGTACCGTTAGCTTCACCTTGCTCACCCCTCTTGATAAATATTCCCTATTAGATACAAAGTCCCTATGAGATGTGCCATCTTCAATAGGGCTTGTCTGTCCTTTTCCATCTCGCTAATTACGATTACCAGTCACGAGCTGCAACGAGAGGATGCCACTGGCACCACCATGACTTTAACAGAACTACGCTACATCGTAACCCTTGCACAAGAGCGCCATTTTGGCCGTGCCGCTGAACGTTGCCACGTTTCACAGCCCACCCTGTCGGTGGCGGTGAAAAAACTGGAAGACGAACTGGAAGTGGCGCTGTTCGAGCGCTCCAAGTCCACCGTACAGGTAACGCCGCTGGGTGAAAAGGTCGTTGCGCAGGCGCAGCGCGTTCTGGAACAGAGTGGGCTGATTTTCGAACTGGCCAAGGCAGGCAAGGACCAGCTGGCCAACCCCCTGCGCATTGGCGCCATCTACACCATTGGGCCCTACCTGTTTCCCCATCTGGTGCCTGCGCTGGCCAACGCTGCGCCACAGATGCCGCTGTACATCGAAGAGGGCATGACCGGCACGCTGCGCGCCAAGCTGCGCAATGGCGAGCTGGACGTGATCATCGTGGCGCTGCCCTTCACCGAAACCGATGTAGTCACCAAGCCGATCTATGACGAGCATTTCGAAGTGCTGATGCCCGCCAGCCATCCGTGGGTAGCGCGTGAAGCCATCCACAAGGAAGACCTGCTGGAAGAGCGCCTGCTGCTGCTGGGGGAAGGCCACTGCTTCCGCGACCAGATTCTGGAAGCCTGCCCGGCCATTACCCAAAAGCTGAACAGCCCCAACAATACCCTGATTGCCGAAGGCGGCTCGTTGGAAACGATTCGCCACATGGTGGCCTCCAAGCTGGGCATTACCGTACTGCCCCAGTCGGCGCTGGGCACCGACCAGTACGAAAACGCCATGCTGGTCAGCCGTCCCTTCGTGGAGCCTGCGCCTTCGCGCACGGTGGCGATTGCCTGGCGCGCAAGCTTCCCCAGGCCCAAGGCCATCGATGCCTTGGCCCAGGCGATTGGCCAGTGCCAGCAACCGGACCACAAGGCCCACACGGACTCATGAGTGAACTGGCTGCTCCGGTCACGGCGCTGAAGGGCGTAGGCGACGCGCTGGCCATCAAGCTGGCGCGGCTGGGGGTCGAGCGCGTCAGCGACCTGCTGTTTCACCTGCCGCTGCGCTACCAGGACCGTACGCGACTGACGCCGATAGGCCATCTGCGGGCGGGCCAGGAGGCGGTGGTGGAAGGGGAAGTGACCGCCAGCGACGTGGTCAAGGGGCGGCGGCGCAGCCTGCTGGTGCGGCTGCGCGACGGGAGCGGCATCCTGAGCCTGCGGTTCTTTCACTTCTCTCCGGCTCAGCAGCAACAGCTGCGCCCCGGTGCCACCGTGCGTGCGTTCGGCGAAGCCCGGGCAGGAGCCACAGGGCTGGAAATCTACCACCCGGAGTATCGCCTGAGCGGCAGCAGCGAAACCCCGGTGGAGGAGTACTACACGCCCATCTACCCCACCACGGAGGGGCTGCATCAGGCTCGCCTGCGGGCCCTGGCCCAGCAGGCGCTGCGCCTGCTGGCGCAAGCCCCTGAAACGCTGCCGGACGTGATCCCCGACACCCTGCGCCAGCGCTTCCAGCTACCGGGGCTGCATGCCAGCCTGCAGCTCTTGCACCAGCCACCACCGGACGTGGATCTGGAGCAGCTTGCCCAGGGGCTTCACCCCGCCACCCGGCGGCTCGCCCTGGAGGAGCTGCTGGCCCATCAGCTTAGCCTGCGGGAAGTGCGCCTGCGCATTCAGGCCGATGGCGCGCCGACGCTGCCCTCCGGGCGTAGCCTGCAAACCCGCTTTCTGGCACAGCTGCCGTTTGCCCTCACCGGTGCCCAGCGCCGCGTGCTGGAGGAGATCGCCCTCGACCTGGCACGCCCAGCGCCCATGCTGCGGCTGGTACAGGGGGATGTGGGGTCGGGCAAGACGGTGGTGGCGGCCATGGCCGCGCTCTCGGCGCTGGCGGGCAACTGCCAGGCGGCCATGATGGCGCCCACGGAAATTCTCGCCGAGCAGCACTATCGTTCGTTCAAGGCATGGTTCGAGCCACTGGGCATCGACGTCGCCTGGCTGGCGGGCAAACTGAAAGGCAAGGCGCGGCTGGATGCCAAGGCCGCCATCGCCGATGGCCGAGCGCGGATGGTGGTGGGCACCCACGCGCTATTTCAGGACGATGTGCATTTTCAATGCCTGGGGCTGGCGATCATCGACGAACAGCACCGCTTTGGCGTGCACCAGCGCCTCGCCCTGCGTGAAAAGGGGGAGGCCGGTGGGCTGACGCCACACCAGCTGATCATGACCGCCACGCCGATTCCCCGCACCCTGGCCATGAGCGCCTACGCCGACCTGGACGTGTCGGTGATCGACGAGCTGCCGCCGGGGCGCACGCCGGTGAAGACCGTGGTGGTCTCGGACGAGCGCCGCCCGGAAGTGGTCGAGCGTATCCGCAATGCCTGCCGCGATGGCCGCCAGGCCTATTGGGTCTGCACGCTGATCGAGGAGTCCGAAGTGCTCCAGTGCCAGGCGGCGGAAGTCACGCGGGACGAGCTCACCCAGGCGCTGCCGGAGCTGGCCATTGGGCTGATACATGGGCGCATGAAGGCCGCCGAAAAAGCCGAGGTGATGGAGGCCTTCAAGACCGGCGAGCTGGACCTTTTGGTCGCCACCACGGTGATCGAGGTCGGCGTGGATGTCCCGAATGCCAGCCTGATGATCATCGAAAACCCGGAGCGCCTGGGGCTTTCCCAGCTCCACCAGCTACGCGGGCGTGTTGGGCGGGGCAGCACCGAAAGTTTTTGCGTGCTGCTTTACCATGCGCCGCTGTCCAAAAGCTCCCGAGAGCGGCTCAGCGTGATGCGCGAAACCACCGACGGCTTCCGCATTGCCGAAAAAGACCTGGAAATTCGCGGCCCCGGCGAAGTGCTCGGCACCCGCCAGACCGGCCTCGCCCAGATGAAAATCGCCGACCTGGAACGCGATGCCGACCAGCTGGAGCGCGTCACCGCCCTGGCCCAGGCGCTCCAGGGCAACGCCGAGGTCACCGCCGTACTGGTGCGCCGCTGGCTGGGCGAAGCCGCCGGGCGCTACGGGCAGGTGTGAGGAGGCCAGGTGTGAGCAGTGGCCGGTGTGAAAGAGCTAGCGTAGCGCTTCAGCTGCGTCGGTTTGAAGGCTGCCGGGTGCCACCAGTCGCCCAGCCGCCTCGCTGAGCGGCCCCAACTGCCCAGCAATCAGGCGTAGCTGGCTCTGGATGGGGCGATAGAGCGTGATGGCTTTCTCATCCAGCGCGCCGCTTTGTTCCTCTAACTGGCTCAGCAGCTCGTTGGCAGGCTCGGTCAGTAACTCCACCGGCAGACGTTTATCTAACTGCTCGGCCAGTTGCTCTAATAGAGCGCTAATCCGTTTGGCGAGGGGGACGAAGGCGGCATCGTCTTCATCTTCTGCCAGCCGATGACGATGCGCGCCTAACGCCGAAAGGTGGCTGAGCAGCGTGTTGGAGAGCACCAGGAAGCGCAGGCCGTTGTCGGCGTCCTGTTTGCGGTAGTGGCCTGGCTCGTGGAGCATGTTGGTCAGCAGGGTCGAGAGCGCCGCATCGGCGTTGTGGGCATTCCGCCGGGCCAGGCGGTAGGCCAGGTCGTCCTGTTTGCCCTCTTCGTACTGGTGCACGATCTCGTCCAGGTAGTGACGATGGTTGGTCAGCACCTTGCCCGCCTCAAGGTAGAGCCGCCGCCCTTGCCAATCCGGCAGGATAAAGAACACCGCCAGCCCGGCAATCAGCGAGCCAATCAGGGTATCGAACAGCCTGGGCCAGATCAGATCGAAGCCATCCCCCACCTGATTGAAGCTGCACAGCACCAGCAGGGTGATGGAGGCAGTGGCAATCACGTAGTGCTTTTCCCGATTGGCGAAGAAGGATACCCCCGCCACCACGGCGATCATGCTCTGGACCAGCGGTTGGGGAAACAGGCTGATCGACATCCAGCCCGCGGTCAGGCCCAGCACCGTGCCGAGGATACGCTGAGATAAAAAGCGCCGCGTGGTGGCAAAATTCGGGCGGCACACGAACAGCGTGGTCAGCAGTATCCAGAAACCCTGTTTGGGGTCCAGCCACTGCAGCAGCCCATAGCCCACTAGCAGGGCGGTGGTCAGGCGTACCGCATGGCGAAAGGTGGGCGAGCCCAGCGTGAAATTGAGCCGCACGCGCTTCCAGGCTTCCAGCAGGCTGGAGGGCGAGCGGTCGTAGAGGGCGCTGTCGCGGCGCTCTTCATCGGCGGCAGGGTTATGGGCGCTGGCAATCTGGGTTTCCAGGGTGGTGAGGTTGTCGGCCAGGGCGGTCAGCGGGCGAATCAGGGGCCGCCACTCGGGCTTGCCGCGTTCGCGGAGGTTCTCGATGGAGGCGCGCAGATCGGCTAGCGCCTGCTCGCTCTGCTCGTGACTGAACGGGCGATTGAGCAGCAGCGATTTGGCCAGCTGACGGCAGGCACGGCCCTGCTGGTCCAGCAGGCGCTGGCAGCGAAACAGCACGTCGTGATGGAAAAACGCATCGGTGAGCGCGCTGTAAGGGTAGTGGGTGGAGCTGGCCCGCTCGTGGATATCCTGGGCAATGAAGTAGATCTGCAGGTAGCGGTTGAGCTTGCGGCTGCCGCGCTGGCCTTCGAGGCGGCGAAAGATCATCTCCTTGGCCTGGTTCAGGGCATCCACCACCTGGCCGTTCTGGCGGGCCAGCGCCACGCGTCGGGCTTCCACATCGACCCCGCGCACAGGCTCGAAAAGCGCCGATTTCAGGATCAAGAACTCCCCCAGCGCCTTGTACACCCGTGCCATGCTCTGTTTGACCGGCTGGCGGGAGAACAGCGCGCACCAGACCACGGAAATCGCCCCGTACCAGGCCGCGCCGCCCAGCAGCAGCAGCTGGCGTGCCGCCACGTCCTCATCCACTCCGCCGTGCTGCTCGATGTTGATCATGGAGTAGATCGACAGAATCAGCGTGCCCGAGGCAATGGTGGCGTAGCGCTGGCCAATGGCGCCCAGCATGATCAGCGTAAAGGTGGAGACTGCCAGCCCCACGGCAAAGAGCCACGGCCAGGGGAATAGCCACTGCACCACGAACGAGGCCGAAGCAAAGCACAGCAGGGTGACCGCCAGGGCTTGTGCCCGCCCTTGCCAGCTGTCGTCGGTTTCCGAGAGCGCGCAGGCGATGATGCCGAGAAACAGCGGGATCACCAGGGCCACGTCGCCCATTAGCCCGCTCAACAGCAAAGCGCCGCTGAAGGCGATGAAGACCCTCAGGCTGTAGGCGAACTTATCCAGCGTCCAGAGGCGGCGTAGGGGCAGTGAAATGGGCATAGATTTTCTAAGCGGACCTCGAAAGTGTGGTGTTGTTAAGTTGTTAGACTTTAGTCGTGCTTGAGTATAGAGCCAACTCGGCGCCGCTGTCGCTATCTGGCGCAGGCCAACGAATGCTGTGCGTTGGCCAAGCGTTTATTCGCTTGGGTGTTCTAAAAAGTAGCGCACAAAATCGCTATGATTGGAACAGTAACCTTTCGATACTCGGAGTGACTCTAAAAAAAACAGGACCACTCCCATGGATCTCAAACTGCTGCTGGACTGGCGTCTGCACCTCACGGTGATCGTGACGTCGATGTTGTCGGAATGGATAGGCATCTTACGCATGCCGCTAGGGCCAGGAACGCTGCTGCTACTCCCTCTGCTTTACGCCTTCGTGATCGGTGTGCTGCTCAATCCGCATCTGTTTTCGGCGATGGGCAAGGTCATTCCCAAGCCGGTCAGCCATGCGGCCGGGCCCATCATCCTGATCGCTATTCTGCCGTTCATCGCCAAATTTGGCTCTACCATTGGTCCTGCCATCGAGCAGATCATCGCCGCCGGGCCTGCGCTGATCCTTCAGGAGCTGGGCAACCTGGGCACCATGCTGCTGGCGCTGCCGTTTGCGGTGCTGGTGCTGAAGATGGGCCGTGAAGCGGTCGGTGCCACCTATTCGATTGCCCGTGAGCCCAATATTGCCATCATTTCGGATCGTTATGGCCTGCGCAGCCCGGAAGGGATCGGCATCATGGGCGTCTACGTGGTGGGCACCATGTTTGGCACGCTCTACTTCGCGCTGATGGCGGGCTATATCGCTTCGCTGGACATTCTGGATGTTCGCGCGCTTGCCATGGCCTGTGGGGTGGGTAGCGGCAGCATGGTGGCGGCGTGTTCGGCCGCCCTCGCCGAAGCAGTGCCGGCCTCTCGGGATGAGCTGCTGGCCTTTGCCGGGGCCAGTAACCTGCTGACCTATGCCACCGGGCTGTATATCTCCCTGTTTATCGCGCTGCCCGTCACCGAGTGGATGTACAAGCGCCTGACCGGTAACCGCCAGGAGACGCAACATGAAGGCTAATGACATGACCACAGAATCTCTGGACAAGGGCGCGCTGGAAGAGCTGCGCCCGGAAAACCAGCTGGGCAAGACCGCCCTGGTGCTGGCAGCGGTCTGCGTGGCGGCCTGGTTCAGCAATACCGTCAACGGTGCGCCGCTGCTGGAAGCGCTGCCGGGTATGCTGATTCTTTACGGGCTGGTGATTATTGGGCTGGTGATTGGTCGCCTGTGCCCTTTCTACTTGCCCAGCGTGGCCTGGGTATCCCTGGTGAGCATTCTGGTCACGTTACCCTCGTTTCCGGGGAGCGCCTGGATCGTATCGCAATTGGCGGCGGTGAATTTCCTGGCGGTCGTGACGCCGGTATTGGCCTACGCCGGGCTGGCGCTGACCGGCCGTGAGTTTGCCATGTTCCGCCAGACTGGCTGGAAGCTGGTCATCGTGGCGCTGCTGGTGTTCACCGGCACGTTCATCGGCTCCGCCGTCGTCGCGCACATCATGCTTTAAGGAGTGAACCATGGCTGCGTCAGTGACCATACCCGACAGCGCTGAACTCGCCGCCTGGCGGCAGGATTTCCACCAGCACCCCGAAACCGCCTTCGAGGAGCACCGCACCAGTGCGCGTATCGTGTCGCTGCTCACCCAGTGGGGCTTCGACGTTACCACGGGCTTGGCGGGCACGGGCGTGGTGGCCACTCTGGATGGCCAGCAGGGGGAAGGCAAGACCATCGGCCTGCGGGCCGATATCGACGCCCTGGACATCCGCGAAGAGACCGGGCTGGCCTACGCCTCGCAGACGCCGGGCAAGATGCACGCCTGCGGCCACGATGGCCATACCACGATGTTGCTGGGAGCGGCCTGGGCGCTGAAGCAGCAGCCCGACTTCAAGGGGCGGGTGGTGTTCATCTTCCAACCCGCCGAAGAGAACGAGGGCGGTGGCCGTGCCATGGTGGAGGACGGCCTGTTCGAGCGCTTCCCCATGGATGCCGTGTACGGGCTGCACAACTGGCCCGGGCTGCCGGTGGGGGTCGCTGCGGTGCACGATACCGACGTCATGGCCGCGTTCGACATCTTCAGCCTGACGCTGACCGGTAAAGGCTGCCATGCGGCGATGCCCCACCTGGGCACCGATACGGTGCTGGCGAGCTGCCAGCTGATCAGCCAGCTGCAGGGGCTGGTGAGCCGTGAAACGCCGCCGGACAAGTCGGCGGTGCTGAGCATCACCAGCATCAATGCCGGAGACACGTTCAACGTGATTCCCGAGCAGGTGGCGCTGCGCGGCACGCTGCGCTGCTTCGACATGGCGCTGAAAGAGCGCCTGGAAGCACGTTTCAAGCAGGCCATTGCCAGCCTGGCCGAGTTCCATGGCTTGACGGTGGAACTGGATTACCAGCGCTGCTACCCCGCCACGATCAATACCCCAGCGCATGCCCAGCACTGCGCCACGGTGCTGGAGGGGCTGCTTGGCCAAGGCAAGGTGCTGCGCAACCCGCCGCCCAGCATGGCCTCCGAGGATTTCTCGTTTTTGCTGGCCGAGTGCCCAGGTGCGTATATCTGGATGGGCAACGGCGAAGATTCGCCGTCGCTGCACAACCCCCACTACGACTTCAACGATGCGCTGTTACCGCTCGGAACGCGCTACTGGGTAGCGCTGGTCAACGCACTGCTCGTCTGACGATGACGTAATACATCCATTCGCTCTCTGATGCCCACTGGGTAGGGGAGCGTCTACCCCGCATTCAGTGTTTCATGGCATGCCAAGGAGTTTGATGATGTCGCAAACCGAACACGCTTTATCGATTACCGTGATAGGCCTGGGCCAGATGGGCGGCAATATGGCGCTGACCTTGCAGGCCGCCGGCTTCGAGGTCACGGGCAGTGACCTGTTTGAGGCCGCGCGGGAAAGGCTCGCAGGCTTGGGCCTGGCCGTGGTGGCACCGGATGCCCTGCCTGCCAGCGATGTCTACCTGCTCTCGCTGCCTACTTCTGCCCACGTGCGCGAGGTGATCGAAACCTCTCCTGGCCTGCTCGCCCTGGCCCCCAAGGGCAGTGTGATCGTCGATACCTCCACCAGTGACCCCGCCGTCAGCCGCGAGCTGGCCGAAAAAGTCACCGCAGCGGGCCTTCACTGGCTGGATGCCCCGGTCAGCGGCGGCCCCAAGGGCGCCGCCAACGGCACGCTGGGCATGCTGCTGGGCGGCGATGATGCCACCCTGGAGCGAGTCATGCCGATGCTGGAGGCCATGTCGGCCAAGCGCACCCATGTGGGCGGCCCGGGCAGCGGCCACGTGGTGAAGCTCGCCAACAACTACCTGTGTGCGGCGCACCTGCTCACGACCGCCGAAGCCGTCGCCATGGCCGCCAAGGCAGGCGTCGAGCCTGCCGCCTGCCTGGCGGGTATCAACAGTGGCTCGGGGCGCAGCGCCATCAGCGAGGTGAACTTCCCCGAGTGGGTGCTGAGCGAACGCTTCGATTCGGGCTTTACCACCGGCTTGATGCGCAAGGACCTGCGCCTGGCGCGGGACGCCGCTGAGCAGTTGGGTATTCCCCTTGCCTTGCTGCAGGCGGTGGTGAATGCCTGGCACGCAAGCCCGGAGCAGCCCGCCGATAGCGACGACTTCAACCATATCACCACGCCGATTCTTGCCTGTGCCCGCCAAACGGAGAGCCACTCATGAGCCCACTCAGCCAACACGCCAGCGACCAGCTTGCCGCACTCCTGAACGGCTTTGGGTTAGCGGCAAAAACGCCGTTGAGCAACTGGATCGATGGTGATCTGGTGGCCGGAGAAGGCGAAGAGATCACGCTGATCAACCCGGCGACGGGGGAGGCGCTGGTCAGCTACCGCGATGCGGGTGCGGCGCTTATCGAGCGCGCCACGCAAGCCGCGCAGCGGGGCCAGCGCGAGTGGATGGCGTTGACGGCCAGCGAGCGCGGGCGGCGGATGAACGCGGCAATACGGGGCCTGGAAGGCCATGAAGAGGCGCTGGCACAGCTGGAAAGCGTGGTGGCGGGGAAGCCGATTCGCGACTGCCGGGCCGAAGTGGGCAAAGTGCGCGAGATGTTCGAATACTACGCTGGCTGGTGCGACAAGCAGCACGGCGAAGTGATTCCGGTGCCCACCACGCATCTTAACTACGTGCGCCACGTGCCTTATGGGGTGGTGGGGCAGATCACGCCCTGGAACGCGCCGATGTTCACCTGTGCCTGGCAGCTGGCACCGGCCATGGCGGCGGGCAATGGGGTGGTGCTGAAACCTTCCGAGCTGACCCCTTTCACCTCGGTGGTGATTGCTCAGCGGCTGGAAAGCGGCGGCCTGCCCAAAGGGCTGATCAATATCGTCAACGGGCTGGGCAGAACTACCGGTGCGGCGCTGACCGACCATCCCGCCATCAGCAAGCTGGTGTTTGTCGGCTCGCCCCAGAGTGGTCGCCTGATCGCCGAGGCGGGGGCGCGGCGCCTGGTGCCCAGCGTGCTGGAGCTGGGCGGCAAATCCGCCAATATCGTGTTCGCCGACGCCAAGCTCGATGAAGCGGTAGCTGGCGCCCAGGCGGCCATCTTTGCGGCGGCGGGCCAAAGCTGTGTGGCGGGTTCGCGGCTGCTGATCGAGCGCTCGGTCTTCCAGCAGGTCACTACCCGCCTGGCCCGAGCGGCGGAGCAGATTCACGTGGGCTTGCCCAGCGATGAAGCCACCCGCATGGGGCCGCTGCAGAACCGCCGTCAATTCGAGCAGGTGACGCGCATGATCGAGGCCGCTGAAGCGGAAGGGGCAAGCGTGCTGACGGGGGGCAAACGCCCGGAAGGCTTGCCTGACGACGCCCAGGGCTACTTTATCGCGCCCACGGTGCTGGTGGATGTCACCCCCGACATGGAGATTGCCCAGCAGGAGGTGTTTGGCCCGGTACTGATCGCCATGGCGTTCGATGACGAGGCCCAGGCCGTTCGGCTTGCCAACGATACCCGGTTTGGGTTGGCCGGTGCCGTGTGGAGCCAGGACGTGGCCCGAGCGCATCGCGTGGCGGGGCAGCTGCGGGCGGGCACGGTATGGATCAATAGCTACAAGGCGATCAGCGTGATGTCGCCGTTCGGGGGCTTTGGCGACAGCGGCTTTGGCCGCTCCAGCGGTCTGGACGGCCTGCGCGAATACACGGTGCCGCAAAGCGTCTGGGTGGAAACCGCACCGGAGGCCAGCGTGGCGTTTGGCTACGGCAGCGGTGTCGGCTGATTCGATGCCGGGTCCCTGAAGGCCTGCATCCAGCGCTGCAGGTGGCGCAGCAGCAGGATGCTGGCCTTGGGCTGCTGGCGGCCCACCCGGGTGACCATGTGGGCCTGGGAGCGCTGAAACAGCGGGTCGTCTACCGGGCGTGCGACAAGGCTGCCGGTGTCCAGGTCGTGGGCGACCGCAAACGCCGGTAGCAGCGTCACCCCCATGCCGCTGCGCACGTATTGCGCCAGGATCACCATCGAGTTGGTGTTCATGGTCATGCGCGGAGCAAGGCGGGCCTGTTGAAACGCCTGGTCGACCATCTGGCGCACGCCATGGGTGGTGTCCCACATGGCCATGGGCTGGGTGCTGAGCTGTGCCAGGGTGAGCGGGTGGGGCTGCTCGGCCAAGGGGTGATGCGGCGCCAGAATGGCCATCAACGGCTGCGGGCTGGAGGCCCAGAAGCGTAGCTGCGGATGGGTACGCTCGTGGAACATCAGCCCAATATGGCTTTGATCCTCGACAATCGCATCGATGATGCCGGATGTGCCCGCGATATGGATATCCAGCTGGATGCCCGCATAGCGCTGGGTGAATTCATGCAGGGGAGAAGCCACCAGGTCGCTGACGAAGCCTTCGCCCACGGTGAGGGAAATCGTTCCGGTTTCCAGCCGCTGGTAGGCTTCGAGGGACGTGATGAAGCTTTCATCGAGGGCGCTGCGCCGCTCGCAGTACTCCAGCAGCATCTCGCCGACGGGCGTGGGGCGTATGCCGCCGCGCTGGCGCTCCATGAGGGTTGCTCCCAAGGCTGCTTCCAGCAGCACTATCCTATCTGCTGACTCACCGCCGAGGGAGCTATCTCCAAGCGAAGCTTCCTGATGGTTTTTTTATCTAACTACTACATAGTTCCCTGTCCTGGAGACGCAATAGTTAACCTTGGCCCCTAGATTCATCCCGCCTTATTCACGAGGGCGCTGATTGAGCGGTCTGAAGGTACTGGCTGTTGGCATTGCTTATCAGGATTCGCCTCTTCAGCGCGAGTGGCTGTTGAGTAATGCCAGAACGCAGCCCTTTTCCTACTTACTTATAGCTCTTTGGAATCAATGGCGGCCGTCCAAGCAGCCGTGATCGCCGACCGCCGCTCCGGTCGCTCGCTTTCTGATGCTGTGGTGGTCTCGCAGGAGCGTCAGCTCAGTGCGGTCAGCTTCGGTAGCCCCTTCAGCAGCGTCGGCCACCACTTGTCGGCGGCGGCACCCAGATGAACGGTGATTCGCCGAGCGTGCAGCCTCAGCGTGGCGGCGACCTTGAGCACCTGCTCGCGCATCCGACTCAGACTCCAGCCTTGTCGGGTTTGCCGCTCCAGGAGGCAGCGCAGGCCATGCAGGACCTGGTAGGCGTAGAGGCTGAGCAGCAGGCTCACCTCGTTGCGGGCCATCACGTTCTGAACGGTGGAGGCGCCGCGATCGGTCGACGAGAGGTGCACGTCCAGCGCCGACTTCACCTCGCCCATGTGCGCCTCGGCGCTGCCGCGCTTGCGATAGAGCGCCAGGACCTTCTCTGGCGGCCAGTCGAACTTGCTGAGGTTGGTGACCAGGAAGAAGGCATGCAGCAGCAGGTCATCGGGGCGTTCCTGCACCACCAGCACTACGCGCCGCGGTGCCGACCAGGAGCCGGCTTGATACGCCAGGTCGTGGCACCACTCGCGAGGCTGCTCGGGTGGCCGGCCGGGTGGCCGCTTCAGGAGCGGTGCTGCCAGCTTCTGTAGACCGGTGTGACTGCGCAACCGGCCCAGGTATTCGATCTCCCGATCCTCCAGGGCCTCCAGCGTCGCGTTATCGGTAAAACCGGCGTCGATGCGCACACGAACCTGTGCCCCGGTGCTCTCGTTGAGTCGTCGTACCAGATGCGGGATCCAGGTGTCGGCGTTCTCTGCCGGGCCGGCGTTACCCTCTCGCAGTAGCCCGCCGACCATATCGCCGGTTTCGGCTAGCGAGGCGACCAGCGGTGAGTAGATCCGCGCACCGTAAAGGCCATGATACGCCGAGCCGCCCTGATGTCCGTGGACCTCGATTGGCAGGCCGTCGATGTCCAAGGTCAGCTGTTTGGGGCGCTCGCCGTTCTTCAGCGAGGTCAGGCACCAGACCACCAGTCGCAGCAGGCCTTCGTGCACGGCATCGATGTTGTCGTCTCGGCCGAGGCAGGTCAGCAGCCGCGACAGCGTGGCTTGAGACGGCCTGTCCTGCGCCAATGGCGTCGTCCCGCGCGCATCGCTGCAGGCCAGCTGCCAGAGCGGGTCACGGCGCAGCGTGTCGGTATCGCTGAGGTCGATCCAGCCCATCGCGCGCTGCAGCACCAGGGTGCGTAGCTGACTGGCCAGCGAGTGGCGGATACGCAGCGGGTGACGCGGATCGACCAGGTTGTCTTCGAGCGCCTCAATCACGCCGCTGTTGTCGAGGACTTCACGCAACAGCAGAGCGCCGCTGTCGCTGGTGGTGCGCTGGCCGCTCAGCTCGACACGGACAGAGCCGTTGCACGAGGGCGTCCAGGTGGATAGGCTTTCACCCATGGCGAGTGGTCCTCTTGAATCGTGTTCTGGCAGGAACATACTGATTCTACAAGAGAAAACCACTCGCCATCTTCGTTTTCAGGTGAGTCTCGTGAATAAGCCGGGTTCATAGAATAACCGCAGCACTTTGGATCACAAGGTAGAAGCAGGAGGGCCAGCGCCGGTACCCTCTCTGCTTTACCGACCAAAGTGAAGCAGAGCATGGCATACCGACAGCTGACCCAGACCCAACGATACCAGATTCACGCTTACAGGTGTGCAGGCATGAGCCAGCGACAGATCGCCAGAGCTATTGGTGTTCATGACAGCACGGTGAGTCGGGAGCTGCGTCGTCACACGACGCCCGAGGGTAAGCGTTCATTCTAAGACGTCCTGCCGCCCGGCTGACATTCGCCCTACAGTAACCTCACATTTGCCCACACGAGGTTACCCCCATGAGAAAGCACCGCACCCCGGAACAGTGGCAGGCCCTGGTTGACCAGCATCGTGACAGTGGTCTGTCAGCTTCGCAGTTTTGTAAACAAGAGAACATTGGCTATTCCAGCTTCTGCAACTGGCGAAAGCGCCTGTCCGATCAGCCGACCGATAATTCGACAGACTCTGGAGAAGCCAGCTTTCTCGATTTGTCGTCACTGATGGGCACGTCGCCATCATCCGGCTTAGGCTGGAATATTGTGCTCAGCCTGGGTAACGGCGTCGAGCTACGGCTGAGCCAGAACGGATGATCGGGCTCGATAGCCAGGCGCGCATCTGGCTATGTACCGAACCCACAGACATGCGCAAATCCTTCCGGGGCCTGAGCGCCCTGGTTCGGAATCAGTTGAAGCACGACCCGCTCAGTGGCCAGTATTTCGTCTTCGTCAATCGTCGCAAGACCCAGATGAAGATGCTGTACTTCACCGCCACCGGTTATTGCCTGTGGGCCAAGCGCCTGGAGCAGGGCCAGTTCCGGGTGCCGTTATCCGCCTCCGGGCAGCGAGCCCTGACCCTGACGGATCTGCAACTGCTGATCGATGGCATCGAGGTGCAGAAATATCGCCAGTTCAAGCGTTTTCGAGGGGTATAGAAGGCCGACTTTCGATATAATATCGGCCATGAATTCAACCGCTTCCGCTCCTTCTTCCAATGCACCTTCCTACTCGGCTCTGGCCGAGGAGAATGCCGTGTTGCGGGAGCAGTTGGGAGCCCAGGCAGAAGCGATTCGTCAGCTGACGCATCAACTGGACTGGTTCAAAAAGCAGCTGTTCGGTCCGAAATCCGAGAAGCAGGTGTTCGATCTTCCCGGGCAGGACAGCTTGTTCCAGCCAGAGGAAGCGCCGCTACCGGCGCCGCCTGCTGACGAAGAAGAACGCCCCATCAAGGCCTATCAGCGTGGCACCGGCAAGAAGCAGCGCGACGATGGCTGCCTGAACGACACCGGTCTGCGCTTTACCTCTGATGTGCCGGTGGAAGTCATAGAGTATCTGCCGCCAGAGCTGACAGGGCCGGAGGCCGATCAGTACGAAGTAATCGGCAGTAAGACCACCTACCGGCTGGCCCAGCGGGCCTCCAGTTACGTGGTGCTGAAGGTGGAGCGCCCGGTGTTCCGGCGCAAGGGGAGTGACAAGCCCATCACCACGCCGGCCCCGTTCAACGTGCTGGACAACAGCCTGGCCGATGTCAGTCTGCTGGCCGGGTTGCTGGTGGACAAGTTCCAGTTCCACCTGCCGCTGTACCGTCAGCACCAGCGCATCCAGCAAGCCGGTATCACAATCAGCCGCAGCACCCTGACCAATCTGGTCAAGCGCGTGATCGACCTGCTTCGGCCCATTGTGGATGCCCAGACCGACAACGTGCTGCGCAGTCGGGTGCTGGCCATGGATGAAACGCCGATCAAGGCCGGTCACCAGGGTCGGGCGGGCCCGCAAAAAGGCAAGTTGAAATCCGGCTGGTTCTGGCCGTTATACGGCGATGCCGACGAGGTGGTGTTCACCTACTCGAACAGCCGTGGGCGTGCCCACATCGAAGCCATCCTCAGCGAATCGTTCAACGGCACGCTGATCAGTGACGGCTACGCGGCCTATGCCCGCTACGCTGCTGCCCAAGAGAACGTCACCCACGCCCAGTGCTGGGTGCATAGCCGCCGTTATTTTATCGAGGCGCAGAAGGATCACCCGGAAACCGTCACCGAGGCCCTGCAACGAATCGCAGCGCTGTACCGGAATGAAGAAACCATCAGAACCCACGGGCTGACTGGCGAGAAGAAACGTCAGTACCGGTTGGAACACTCGAAACCGGTCGTTAGCGGCTTCTTCCAGTGGTGCCGGGATCAGTTGGCGTCAGGCGGCCTGGTGCCGAGCGATCCACTGACCAAAGCTCTGAACTACGTGCTCAGCCGGGAAGCCAGCCTGAGCGTATTCCTGGAAAACCCAGACGTGCAGCCAGACACCAACCACCTCGAGCGGGCACTACGCCCCATTCCCATGGGCAAGAAAAACTGGATGTTCTGCTGGACTGAATTGGGGGCGGAACACCTGGGCATCATCCAGAGTCTGATCAGCACCTGCAAGCTGCACAATATTACCCCCTACACTTACCTGGTGGACGTGCTGCAACGCATCAGCCAGCATCCGGCCAGTGACGTCAGCGACCTGACGCCTCGTCTCTGGAAAACCCGGTTCGCCGAGAATCCGCTACGGGCGCTGATCGATCCACGCCATCCTGACCGACAGAACAAACAGCCGGAGGCCACCGTTCATGCGCATTGACGACATGAGCATCGACCAGTTGCTGGAACTGAATCAATACATCTGCCGGCGAATTGATGAACTGCGTGACCGGGAGAACCTCCAGGCGCTGAGCCAGTTGCGGGTGGGCCTGAAAGTGACCTTCGAGAGCCGGGAAGGCCCCGTGCTGGGGATTGTCACCAAGATCAACCGCAAGAGCGTGATCGTGCTGGATGAGGATGGCAGGAAGCAGTACAAGGTCTCGCCGGAGTTATTGAGACCTCTCCGGGACGTGAAGTAGGTCAACTACGTCTTGGAATGAACGCTTACGCCCGAGGGGTATGACCCTGAGCAGGCCCAGCAACGTAGCGACCATCGACGCCGCACCGCCTGGAAGTGGACGAAGCGCCTACCCAGCCTGATGGACTTCGTCGCCAGACGGCTCCGCGAGGAGTGGAGTCCCGAGCAGATCAGCGGCTTCATGGCCCCCTTGATCGGCGTGGGCGTTAGCCACCAGTGGATCTACTCCCTGGTCCGGGATGACAAGGCCCGGGGTGGCGGCCTGTGGCGGCACCTTCGTCAGCCCCGGCGGCACAGCAAACGCCGTGCCCGGGCCAAAAGCGCAGGACTTGGCAGGATCCCCCATCGCGTGGGCATCGAGCATCGCCCGGCGGAGGTCGAGGAACGCCGCTTCATCGGGCATTGGGAGGGTGACACCGTGGTTCAGGGGCACAAGCAATCGGGCCTGGTCACCCTGGTAGAGCGGCGTAGTGGTTATCTCCTGGCAGCACGGTTGCCCAGGGTCTCAGCAGACCTGACGCAAGCGGCCATGATCCGGCTGTTGAAGCCACGCCGGGGAGCTGTGAAGACCATCACTCTGGACAATGGCTCCGAGTTTGCCAGTCACGTCGCCGTTGGCCAGGCGGTCAGCGCAGATATCTACTTTTGTGACCCTTACTGCTCCGGCCAGCGTGGGAGCAACGAGAATACCAATGGCCTGATCAGGCAGTACTTCCCCAAGGGGACAGACTTCCGTCAGGTCACCGATGCCGAGCTGCGCAGGGTGGTCAGGAAGCTCAATGACCGCCCTCGAAAGCGACTCGGTTACCGGATACCGGCACAGGTGTTCCTGGGAGAGTACTCAGGAGCCCTGGACACAGCAGGTGTTGCACTTATTGCTTGAATCTAGGGCCGAAAACCCGCAATTGAGAATTAAGTATGTCCTATAATACTTGATGAAGAAACAAGGCAACGGCATTGGATGATATCCAAATTAACCCTTGGTATGCTTTGTGTCTATATGCAATAGACCCGCTTTGCCCCAGTTTTGGTCGTCATAATCTTGGAGGAATATTGTGACAGATTCCGGTTTGACATTATAGCTGTCGACAAATGCTTCGGTAATTTTCTTGATGAGCTCACGTTTTTGCTCCAACGTCCGGCCTGGAGACTGGGCGATAGTAACGACGGGCATAGATAGTTCCTTATTCGTGTATGAAATGTAGAAAATGTTGTTAGCTCTGCTCTCTTGACGGTTTTTTGATGCGCCACTCTAACTTAGAGACCATCAAAAAATTACCGAAGATGATAACGCCAACACCTGAAAAAGTAGTTGGATCCCAGTGGAAGTCTTCAAATAATGTGGAAATCAGTATCGCTACGACTGGGAAGGCCACCATGCAATATGCAGCCTTATTGATGCCGATCTTATTCACCAGAGTCAAATAAATAGTGAACCCTAGTACGGATGCAAAAGCTGAAAGGTAAAGTAGGCTGAGAATATATTGGTAAGTAAAACTGAACTTAAAGGGCGTTCCTGTGAGGATGACAGCTAACAATAAGATCAGAGCTCCGTACCCCATAGAATAACCATTGCTGGTTAGTGGAGTGATGCCTTTGGAACTGTTACGAATAGATATCATATTGCCAAATGAAAAAATCAATGTTCCCAGTAACGCGAATAGTATGCCAGTGAACAGATCTGCGCCGAAAATTTGCTGTGTCAGCTCACGCCAGAATAAAAGAATAATGCCTGCTACGCCAAAAAACATTCCTGCGAATTCACTCAGTGAGGTGTTCTGATGTAAGAATAGCCAACGGTTTATACTATTAAAAAGCAGCACTGTGGAAAAAATGATAGCGACAATTCCGCTGGGGATATATTGCGTAGCATGATAAAAGCATAAGAAATTTAAAGAAAAGAAACACACTCCTTGTCCAACAAACCAAAGATGGTCAATAGGTTTTGTTTTTTGTAATTTTTTAATAATAATTAGGCATGGGAGAAGCAGTAGGGCCGCGATTACGAAGCGGTAGAAAATAGAGGCCAGTATCGGTACGTCCCCCAACTGCATTTGAATGGCAATCCATGACGACCCCCATACCATAATGCAAGCGAAGTACAGAAAAGCGGTCATTTATACTCGTCTCCTTTACTTTGCTTATTAAAAGCTTTAGGCGTGTTTATAGCCATACATTCTTTTATAAAGTCACTCAACCGGATGACTCCTTCTTTGAGTTCCTCAGGGGTTAGATAGCTGAACGAGAGCCTGATTTCATTGGACTCTCTAGGCGGTGAGTAAAATATTTCCATGGGTGTCCAAAGAACACCATGCTGCTCAGCAGAGATTTTTAGCAGCGACAAATTAACTGGGAAAGGAAGCCTGAGCACTAGGAAAAAACCACCTTTAGGTCGATTCCATGATATTTGTGACCGTAAGTGGGATCCCTCGGGAAAGCTTGCGTCTAATTGATTTAGTAAATCGTCTAGATTATTTAGATAAAAATTTATTTTTGTTTTACAGTGGTGTCGAAGGTCCCCTTGGCACTCCAGTAGTACGCCGCCTACAATTGCTTGGCCAATAGGTGAAGTGTTGAGTGTAAGCATACTTTTTATCTTTGTTAATGCTAAGGATAATCGTCTGGAAACAATAAACCCCACCCGTACACCGGGAAATAATGTTTTAGAGAACGAACCGAGGTATGCAACGTGGTTATTATGCAGGTCGAGTGAGATCAAGGTAGGATTAATACTCCTCTCTGATCCGAAAATGCCATAAGGGTTGTCTTCTAACAAGGTTAGATTGTAATTGCGGGCAAGTTTGACCAACTCTTTGCGCTGATTAAGCGGTAGGGATATACCGATGGGGTTGCAGAAATCAGCATTGATGTAAAGGGCTTTGACTTTTCCCCCCTCTGCTTCTGTGGCTTGAATTTTTTCCTTAATTTCACTAATTTCCACACCGTGTTCATGGATATCGAATGTCTCAATGCGGATGTCCAACAATCTTGCTGCGCCAATAATGCCTACATAAACAGGTTGAGGAACTAGTAAAACATCGTCACTATCAGAAAAAAGAGCACGTAAAATTAGTAGCATTCCCTCCTGTGCACCAGACGTGACTACAATATCCTCTGGGGAGCAAGTAATACCGTCTGTTATATTCAGCATGTCAGCAATGAGTGCGCGAATATATCCTTCTGAGGGGCCGTATTGAAATAATTGAGTTATCACGCCGCTCTCTGAGCGATGCTCATTTTTCATAAGATGATCGATATAAATATTTATATAAAAGCTGATGTCGCCGAATTTAAAGTCCTTTTCTATAGGGCGACCAGGGGCGAACGATATTGCTTCAGGATATTGGCTGGCAATATCATTAAGGAACGTCATAGTGTTTAAGCATGGGTCAGTTAAAGATGAGTGAAGTATAAGTTCATCTCGGTTTGCCTGATGAGTCGACGCACCCATAACTTATTCCTTCCAGATTTTTGGGCAGAAGTCTGGATCAGTGTAATCCGGATTGCCTGCATGGTCTAAACGGCAGAAGTAATCATTATTATATTTTAACTTTGAGCCGTCGGCTAAAATATGCTGCTTGTAGCTATTAGCTCTATCTTGTAAGTGCAGAGAAATTGAGACTCTATCAACTTTGCTGTAGTTAGGAGGGCTGCCATGGAAGGTATTACAGTTATGAAAGCTGATATGACCACGTTTTCCAACCATGGCGATTTTTCTGACCGTGTCGTCGTTGAGTTTGGCTGTTTCTTCCAGCATAGTTTGTAGTTCATCTACGCTGCGATTCCCAAAATGCTGAGTAATACTGTCATCGGCATCAATCTCCCGCCACCGGTTGCTGCCGTCAATCATTTCCAAAGCGCCCATATTTTCATAGCAGTCATAAAAATTGATAAAAGCCGTGAGAAGCTTGTTTGACGAGCAGGTCGACCAGTAGTGCGCATCTTTATGCCATG
Source organism: Halomonas sp. 18071143 (assembly GCF_019211725.1). Taxonomy (NCBI): domain Bacteria; kingdom Pseudomonadati; phylum Pseudomonadota; class Gammaproteobacteria; order Oceanospirillales; family Halomonadaceae; genus Halomonas; species Halomonas sp. 18071143. Next base: position 3,771,152 of record NZ_CP078120.1, on the reverse strand, counting down.
GAACCACTGGGCGGAACATTCCCTCTGCCTCAAACTCTCCCCGAGCAGGCTTGGTAATGAGAGCGCTATTCCATATTCTTATTTCATCGGTTTGTGCGAGACGTGCAGCGATGGCTCCAATGATTGGTTTTGTTAATAGTTTTCGAAAGGTGTAGCTTTCATAGTGAACATAGTCATTATTGCGGGCAACGTCTCCATCTTCTGGAACCCAATAAGCTAGGGTAGGAGGGATTGTTGGCAAATGCCTATCCCTTTTCCCCTCATAGTAATCGTGACTTTCCTTTACCTGAATCCGTGAAGCCGGCGCCGACACTTTCCCTATCACCGCCAGCGAGCACTTTTTGATCATTCGCCCCGTGCAAGTTGGCTTTCGCAAGCCCGTTATTGCCAAAACCCACCGTGCTGATCGGTGCTGACGGCCCGTTTTGTCATGCCTTTCCACCCGCCAGGCACGACATATCTGGCGATCACGTGTCGCCTGGAACTGCTTGTGGATAGAGTGTCGCCGATTGACGGTCAGCATGGCGTTCCTCGTGGATAACGCAGTCGGCTCCGCAGCGTCTTGAGCACCGTCATGCGCCCGATATCCTGCCCGAAGTCGAGGATGATCTGCCGTGCCTTGTGAATCACGAGAGCCGCACGGTGCACCAACTCTTGTAGCACGGTGCGCAGCCGGCGCCGCTTGGCCGGGTGGCGAACCGGGCTCAGCTCGCCGGTCATGCCCAGCTGTCCCATCAGGCGCAGGATGTTGTAGGCCAACTGGGCGAGATGCAGGATCAGATCGTTGGTGGCGAACTTGCCGGACGGCAAGCGCTCGAGTCGAGATCGGTCTTGATCTCGCTGTGAAACTGCTCATGGGTGGCATGCGCCGGTAGCGCTTGATCACCGCCTCCGGCGCCTCGTCCGAGCTGGTCCACCAGCCTTCCAACTCATAGTCCGGTTCGAGCAGCAACTGGCCATCGCGATCGGCGGTGCGCTCTACCAGGCGCATCACGCGTTGGACGACGTATTCGGTCTTGTTGTCGTCGTGGATCGAGACGGTCTGCGTCCACAGCGCCTGGCGCTTGCCAGGACGCAGCTCTTCCCAGTAGTCCGCCGCCACCGCCAGCCAGGTATCTCGATCAGCCGTGGCCGAGCCGCGCGGGTTCCATTTGACGACATAGTCGAGCCGGCGCCCCTCGTCGGCAAAGACCTGGCGTTGCTGTTCGAGAAGCGCCAGGTGCGCCTGGCTGTCGAAGCCGCTGTCCTCGCGTAACAGGATCGGTTGCCTGGTCAGGCATTGGGCGCGAGGCAGTACCCGCTCAAGGAAGGCGTTGCTCTCCTTCATGGTGTGCTGCTTGCCAGGCCGCAGTTCCAGACCCAGGCACCACCCTTCGTTGCCCAGATAGGCGGCGATCGGGGTGTAGCCATCGACCTTCTGGTAGGTCCGCGAGACGCCTTCCTTCTTCGAGTTGCTGTTGTCCATGACGAAGGTGTCGATGTCCAGGCAGACGTGCGTCGTCTCGGCGGTGATCGGTGCTTCGATCAGTGACAGCAGGGTCGTGGACCAGGTGGCGGTGCGCGCCTGCAGGTCGTTGGCGGCAAGTTTCTCCAGCCGCTGTCGCAGCGTCGCCGCGCTCGGCACCTTCTGCAGGGTCAGCAGTTGTTGGAAGGGCTTGTCGCGGCGGAAGTTCTCGACAGCGTCATAGTCGCTCATGCCCAGACACAGCAGGCCCAGGTAGCTCTTGATCACGTCACTGGTGCGCATGCCCAGCGTGGTGGGGAAGCGGCTGTCGATGCTGTCGACGCCAGCGATCTCGAAGCATTGCCCGATGATGGACAGCCCGGCGTGGCTGGTGAGGGTGCGGCGACTGGCGCGGAACTTTATGTTGGGCATGGCACTGTCTGGGTGAATGGCGATAATGGCTATATTGCCATGCAGGTCAGTGGGTTAGAAGTGCTTCTGAGGGCCGGTCTCACGGATTCAGGTTTTCGCATACTGTTTCCACAGGAAAATCTGACATAGTGCTTAGGATGAAGGGGACTCCATTCTGGTTCGCAGCTTTAATTGTTGCGAGCTCTCCTTCAGGGTGAACGAGTTTATGATGCGCACTCGGAGCCACAAGTATGGGAGGTGTTGGGCATTGGTTTCCAAGGATGCGAGCCAAACGAGTGGTGAATGGGTCTACTTTTTCTATTCCTCGCAGAACTCTGGAAAGAAGCTTTACACGTTCCAGTGCGCAAATATTTTCTTGCAATGATTGCTCACTTCCAGCCCCACCGTCAATAAAGTCATAAACTTCTGGGGGTAAGTGGCGTTTTGCAATCGATTGCCAATCTTCAATACACACTGGAACCATACTCGTTCCCTCGTCTAATTTAGCTGTTAATTAGATTGGATAGTTATAATAATGTGTGCTATGTGGCGTTACCGCTTTGAAGGGGGCTACGAACTGAGAATAGGTGCGCTAGCTGAGCTGTGATGTAAGTTATTTCTTAAAAAAATGTAAGTTATTTCTTAAAGCATGTAAGTTATTTCTTACATACTTGCAAAGTACGATTGATTTATAACTGTTTTATATTCATGTCGCTTTAATATTCTATGCGGCTAATTTAGATTAAATAGAGAAGTTTCATGCTCATTGTGATTAGTGTACTCCCCCTCCGATAGAGCCTCAGTAATGGTAAGAGGTACGGCATGGATAGGTGCTTGATTTTGAGCCTCGGTTTGGATCTAGATGAATCACCCCCACGGTGCTGGTGAATGTCACCCCCGACATGGAGATTGCCCAGCAGGAGTAAGCGTTCATTCCAAGACGTAGTTGACCTACTTCACGTCCCGGAGAGGTCTCAATAACTCCGGCGAGACCTTGTACTGCTTCCTGCCATCCTCATCCAGCACGATCACGCTCTTGCGGTTGATCTTGGTGACAATCCCCAGCACGGGGCCTTCCCGGCTCTCGAAGGTCACTTTCAGGCCCACCCGCAACTGGCTCAGCGCCTGGAGGTTCTCCCGGTCACGCAGTTCATCAATTCGCCGGCAGATGTATTGATTCAGTTCCAGCAACTGGTCGATGCTCATGTCGTCAATGCGCATGAACGGTGGCCTCCGGCTGTTTGTTCTGTCGGTCAGGATGGCGTGGATCGATCAGCGCCCGTAGCGGATTCTCGGCGAACCGGGTTTTCCAGAGACGAGGCGTCAGGTCGCTGACGTCACTGGCCGGATGCTGGCTGATGCGTTGCAGCACGTCCACCAGGTAAGTGTAGGGGGTAATATTGTGCAGCTTGCAGGTGCTGATCAGACTCTGGATGATGCCCAGGTGTTCCGCCCCCAATTCAGTCCAGCAGAACATCCAGTTTTTCTTGCCCATGGGAATGGGGCGTAGTGCCCGCTCGAGGTGGTTGGTGTCTGGCTGCACGTCTGGGTTTTCCAGGAATACGCTCAGGCTGGCTTCCCGGCTGAGCACGTAGTTCAGAGCTTTGGTCAGTGGATCGCTCGGCACCAGGCCGCCTGACGCCAACTGATCCCGGCACCACTGGAAGAAGCCGCTAACGACCGGTTTCGAGTGTTCCAACCGGTACTGACGTTTCTTCTCGCCAGTCAGCCCGTGGGTTCTGATGGTTTCTTCATTCCGGTACAGCGCTGCGATTCGTTGCAGGGCCTCGGTGACGGTTTCCGGGTGATCCTTCTGCGCCTCGATAAAATAACGGCGGCTATGCACCCAGCACTGGGCGTGGGTGACGTTCTCTTGGGCAGCAGCGTAGCGGGCATAGGCCGCGTAGCCGTCACTGATCAGCGTGCCGTTGAACGATTCGCTGAGGATGGCTTCGATGTGGGCACGCCCACGGCTGTTCGAGTAGGTGAACACCACCTCGTCGGCATCGCCGTATAACGGCCAGAACCAGCCGGATTTCAACTTGCCTTTTTGCGGGCCCGCCCGACCCTGGTGACCGGCCTTGATCGGCGTTTCATCCATGGCCAGCACCCGACTGCGCAGCACGTTGTCGGTCTGGGCATCCACAATGGGCCGAAGCAGGTCGATCACGCGCTTGACCAGATTGGTCAGGGTGCTGCGGCTGATTGTGATACCGGCTTGCTGGATGCGCTGGTGCTGACGGTACAGCGGCAGGTGGAACTGGAACTTGTCCACCAGCAACCCGGCCAGCAGACTGACATCGGCCAGGCTGTTGTCCAGCACGTTGAACGGGGCCGGCGTGGTGATGGGCTTGTCACTCCCCTTGCGCCGGAACACCGGGCGCTCCACCTTCAGCACCACGTAACTGGAGGCCCGCTGGGCCAGCCGGTAGGTGGTCTTACTGCCGATTACTTCGTACTGATCGGCCTCCGGCCCTGTCAGCTCTGGCGGCAGATACTCTATGACTTCCACCGGCACATCAGAGGTAAAGCGCAGACCGGTGTCGTTCAGGCAGCCATCGTCGCGCTGCTTCTTGCCGGTGCCACGCTGATAGGCCTTGATGGGGCGTTCTTCTTCGTCAGCAGGCGGCGCCGGTAGCGGCGCTTCCTCTGGCTGGAACAAGCTGTCCTGCCCGGGAAGATCGAACACCTGCTTCTCGGATTTCGGACCGAACAGCTGCTTTTGAACCAGTCCAGTTGATGCGTCAGCTGACGAATCGCTTCTGCCGGCTCCCAACTGCTCCCGCAACACGGCATTCTCCTCGGCCAGAGCCGAGTAGGAAGGTGCATTGGAAGAAGGAGCGGAAGCGGTTGAATTCATGGCCGATATTATATCGAAAGTCGGCCTTCTATACCCCTCGAAAACGCTTGAACTGGCGATATTTCTGCACCTCGATGCCATCGATCAGCAGTTGCAGATCCGTCAGGTCAGGGCTCGCTGCCCGGAGGCGGATAACGGCACCCGGAACTGGCCCTGCTGGCGCTTGGCCCACAGGCAATAACCGGTGGCGGTGAAGTACAGCATCTTCATCTGGGTCTTGCGACGATTGACGAAGACGAAATACTGGCCACTGAGCGGGTCGTGCTTCAACTGATTCCGAACCAGGGCGCTCAGGCCCCGGAAGGATTTGCGCATGTCTGTGGGTTCGGTACATAGCCAGATGCGCGCCTGGCTATCGAGCCCGATCATCCGTTCTGGCTCAGCCGTAGCTCGACGCCGTTACCCAGGCTGAGCACAATATTCCAGCCTAAGCCGGATGATGGCGACGTGCCCATCAGTGACGACAAATCGAGAAAGCTGGCTTCTCCAGAGTCTGTCGAATTATCGGTCGGCTGATCGGACAGGCGCTTTCGCCAGTTGCAGAAGCTGGAATAGCCAATGTTCTCTTGTTTACAAAACTGCGAAGCTGACAGACCACTGTCACGATGCTGGTCAACCAGGGCCTGCCACTGTTCCGGGGTGCGGTGCTTTCTCATGGGGGTAACCTCGTGTGGGCAAATGTGAGGTTACTGTAGGGCGAATGTCAGCCGGGCGGCAGGACGTCTTAGAATGAACGCTTACCAGCAGGAGGTGTTTGGCCCGGTACTGATCGCCATGGCATTCGATGACGAGGCCCAGGCCGTTCGGCTTGCCAACGACACCCGGTTTGGGTTGGCCGGTGCCGTGTGGAGCCAGGACGTGGCCCGAGCGCATCGTGTGGCGGGGCAGCTGCGGGCGGGCACGGTATGGATCAATAGCTACAAGGCGATCAGCGTGATGTCGCCGTTCGGGGGCTTTGGCGACAGCGGCTTTGGCCGCTCCAGCGGTCTGGACGGCCTGCGCGAATACACGGTGCCGCAAAGCGTCTGGGTGGAAACCGCACCGGAGGCCAGCGTGGCGTTTGGCTACGGCAGCGGTGTCGGCTGATTCGATGCCGGGTCCCTGAAGGCCTGCATCCAGCGCTGCAGGTGGCGCAGCAGCAGGATGCTGGCCTTGGGCTGCTGGCGGCCCACCCGGGTGACCATGTGGGCCTGGGAGCGCTGAAACAGCGGGTCGTCGACCGGGCGTGCGACAAGGCTGCCGATGTCCAGGTCGTGGGCGACCGCAAACGCCGGTAGCAGCGTCACCCCCATGCCGCTGCGCACGTATTGCGCCAGGATCACCATCGAGTTGGTGTTCATGGTCATACGCGGGGCGAGGCGTGCCTGTTGAAACGCCTGGTCAACCATCTGGCGCACGCCATGGGTGGTGTCCCACATGGCCATGGGCTGGGTGCTGAGCTGTGCCAGGGTGAGCGGGTGGGGCTGCTCGGCCAAGGGGTGATGCGGCGCCAGAATGGCCATCAACGGCTGCGGGCTGGAGGCCCAGAAGCGTAGCTGCGGATGGGTACGCTCGTGGAACATCAGCCCAATATGGCTTTGATCCTCGACAATCGCATCGATGATGCCGGATGTGCCCGCGATATGGATATCCAGCTGGATGCCCGCATAGCGCTGGGTGAATTCATGCAGGGGAGAAGCCACCAGGTCGCTGACGAAGCCTTCGCCCACGGTGAGGGAAATCGTTCCGGTTTCCAGCCGCTGGTAGGCTTCGAGGGACGTGATGAAGCTTTCGTCGAGGGCGCTGCGCCGCTCGCAGTACTCCAGCAGCATCTCGCCGACGGGCGTGGGGCGTATGCCGCCGCGCTGGCGCTCCATGAGGGTTGCCCCCAGCGCTTCTTCCAGCAGGGCAATCTGTCGGCTGACGGCGGAAGGGGCGATGTTGAGCCGGGCGGCGGCTCGGCGCACCGAGCCTGATTCGAGCGTCACGCGAAAGTAGGCCAATCGCTGATGAGGGATATCCATCGCCTGGTGCTACCTCGCGTGACGAAAATGCGCCCAGCGTGCAGGGCTACAAGTATTTGAGCAGCTTTTGCAGCTTGTTCATGTCGGCAGAGTCGCCGACGAGGCGCACGTCGCCTGCCACCATGCCATCCAGGAACGCCTGTTGCGTCGGCTTTCTGAGGATACGCAGGGCGGCTTGCTGGTCGCGAAAGCGCAGCTCCAGATCCAGGTCGACGGGCAGGCCTTTACCGGACGTAATGTAGCGGGGCGTCATTCGGTAGTGGCGCGCCGTGCTCAGGTCTTCTGTGGCAATGCCCCAGTCCAGCCCTTGCATGCGCTCCAGCTGCTCACGAAAGCGTGGCTTGCGGCGCAGGGCGCGCTTGAGCATGAAGCTCAACAGCCACAGCGTCAGCGAAAGCTTCATTAGGAAACGGCGTCCTTGAGCGCTTTACCTGGCTTGAACGCCACGTTCTTGCTGGCCGGAATCTGCAGCGGTGCGCCGGTCTGCGGGTTCTTGCCGGTACGGGCGGCGCGCTCGCGTACGGTGAAGGTGCCAAAGCCAATCAGGGTAACGTCTTCGCCTTTGGCCACGCTGTTGGTGATTTCGTCCAGAATGACATTCAGGACCTGGCCTGCCTTGTCCTTGGACAGGTCAGCACTCTCGGCGATGGCAGCGGCGAGTTCAGGTTTGCGCATGAAGGAATCTCCCTTGTGAAAAACAAACGTCAATGTTGTTGGTAACCCACCCCGGCGGGGCTTATTCAGCCTAGTCGTGAAGGCGGCGAAAATCAGCCTAGCAGGGCAGGGACAGCTCTGGAAAGCTCCACTTTCCTTCTCACGCAGCCCCCTGTCAACGCAAAACCAATCAAACGACCGTCTTTATCTTCCGCCAGCGCCGTCAAATCCTGCCCATGACCCTCCACTCGCCAGTGCTGCGGTGTGCCCACTGGCGGGTAGGCAACCACCGGGAGCAGAGGCGTTTTGACGATGATCGGCCAGGCGCCGAAGCTTACCGGGGTAGGCGAGCCGCCCAGCGTGGCCGCCAGCGCTTTGGCGCTGGCTTGCAGCGGCTGAACGTACATGGCGTTCACGCCGTCGATGCAGGCCACGTCGCCCAATGCGTATACATTGTGCTGGTGAGTACGAAGCAGCCGGTCCACCTCGATACCGCGGGCGCTGACCGCGAGTCCGGCGGCCTCGGCCAGCGCCGTGCGGGGCGCAAGGCCCGTGGCCAACAGGACGATGTCCACCGTATGGCGCTCGCCGCCGTCGAGCTGCAGTACCAGGTCGCGGTCGGCATTCATGGATAGGCTGTCCAGCGTGCGCCCCAGTGCCAGTTGCATGCCTGCCGTTCGAAAGGTTTCGGCCAGGGCGTGGCCCAGCGGTTCGGGCAGCAGGCGCGGTAGCGGGGTGCTCTCTGGCGCCACCAGGGTGACGTGGTGGCCGCCCGCATGGAGGTCGTTGGCGAATTCGCAGCCCACCAGGCCCGCGCCAATGATCGCCACTCGGCTGGGCTGGGCGAGCGCTGCATAAAGGCGGCGGTAGTCATCCAGGTCGTTGACCGTGAAGCAGCGCCCTTTCAGCGCATCGGGTATCTGGAACGGCGTGCGCGGGGCCGCGCCGGTGGCGAGCACCAGGTGCTCGTAGCGGAGCAGAGTGCCGTTGTCCAGGCGCAGCATCTGGTGTTCCACCGCCAGTTCGACGACTTGCGTGTGGGCCATGACCTGGGCATTCAGTTCGTCGGCGAGCGCTTCTGCGCTGCGCTGCGCCAGCTTTTCGGGGCTCAACCGCTTGGCGAAGCCCGTGGACAGCAGCGGTTTGCTGTACTCTTCGCCACGGTCGGCGCTGACCAGCGCGATGGTGCGAGAATCCCCCTGGCGGCGCAGCGCTCGCGCCAGGCCAATACCGGCCATGCCAGTGCCGACAATGACCAGCTCGGCATGTGGGGATTCGCTGAAGTGTGAATCGGGCATATCGTTATCCGGGGGTAAGGAACAAAAGCCTGCCAAGCCATCATGTTACACTAGCCTTCTTTCCAATTGACTGTTCTGGAGGCTCAGGTGACGCTCGTTGAGTTGCCACGCCCTGCGTTTTCGCTACCCCCCCACTGGCGGCCGGTTGCCGCTGCGCGGCCTGCCATGAGTGCGGCCTGGTGGCAATGGGTGGCCTCGACCGACTCCCTGACGGCGCGCCTGATGGCGGCCGGAGCGCCGAGCCAGTTCCGCGTACGCCTGCTGCGTCAGACCATTGGCCTGCCGTTTCAGGACGAAGCCATGGCGCTGGGCATCGCTCCACGTCGCCACGCCTGGCTACGCGAGGTGGCGCTGTGCATCGACGGCACCCCCTGGGTGGTGGCGCGATCGGTGGCACCGCTGGAGCAGCTGCAGGGCAAAGGCCTGGGGGCCTTGGGCGAGCGTTCGCTGGGCAGCTGGTTGTTTCAGCAGCCGGACCTGGTGCGCGGGCCGTTGCAGGCTACGGCGTCGCTCCCGCGCTTCACGGCGTGGGGTGCCCCCGCCAAGGGGCGTAGCCAGTGGGGGCGTCGCTCGGTGTTTCAGCACGCGGGACTGTCGCTGCTGGTTCAAGAGTATTTTTTATCGACCATGGCCGATGCGCTGAGCCTGCCCTCGCGCTAGGCTATTCTGGAGTTTCTTTCACGAGGTAAGCATGAGCATGGACCGTTCTCTATTGCGGCCAACGGGTTGGGCCCGGCTGGCAGACTTTCTTCAGCTGATGCGCCTGGATCGGCCCATTGGTACCTGGCTGCTCATGTGGCCGACGCTCTGGGCGCTGTGGGTGGCTGCAGAAGGGGTGCCGGGTCGCTCCGTGCTGATCATCTTCATTGCCGGTGTCTACGTGATGCGGGCTGCGGGCTGCGTGGTGAACGACTATGCCGACCGCCATGTGGATGGCCACGTCAAGCGTACTCGCCAGCGCCCCATGGCCACGGGACGCATCAGCGAAACCGAAGCCCAGCTGCTGTTCGTGGCGCTGGTCGCCGCTGCCTTCATTTTGGTGCTGCTGACTAACTGGTTCACCGTGCTGCTGTCGGTGGGCGGCGTGCTGCTGGCTTTCGTGTATCCGTTCATGAAGCGCTACACCCACTTCCCGCAGGTGGTGCTGGGCGCGGCCTTTTCCTGGGCCATTCCCATGGCGTTTGGCGCGGTATTGGGCCACGTGCCTCTGGAAGCCTGGCTGCTGTTCAGTGCCAACCTGCTGTGGACCGTTGCCTACGATACCCAGTACGCCATGGTCGACCGTGACGATGATCTGAAAATCGGTATCAAGTCGACCGCCGTGCTGTTTGGCCGTGCTGACCGGCTGATCATCGGAGTGCTGCAGGCAAGCGTGCTGGCCCTGCTGAGCTGGGTCGCGCTGCGCGTTGGGCTAGGGGGCTTTTTCTGGCTGGGGTTGCTGGGCATGGCGGCGACGTTCGTGTACCAGCAGTGGCTGATCGTCGGGCGCGATCGAGACCGCTGTTTTCAGGCCTTCCTGAACAACCACTGGTCGGGTCTGCTGGTCTTTGCAGGTATTGCCTTGAGCTGGTGGCCGGTAGCGGGCTAAATTGACTGGGTGTCATGGAACTGTCATCAAGTCATGGTGTTATCGTCACACGCATGTCATTGAACCTTCCTGAATAGAGCACCGTGAGGCCCTGGAATGACCGCCAAGACCGTACTGATCGTCGATGATGAGGCGCCGATCCGCGAAATGATCGCCGTGGCGCTGGAGATGGCTGACTATCGCGTGCTTGAAGCGGACAACGCCCAGGATGCCCACGCCATGGTCGTCGACCACCAGCCTGACTTGTTGCTGCTGGACTGGATGATGCCGGGCACCAGCGGCATCGAGCTGGCCCGTCGGCTGAAGCGCGAAGAAGCCACCGCCGAGCTGCCGATCATCATGCTGACGGCCAAGGGCGAAGAGGACAACAAGATCCAGGGCCTGGAAGCGGGTGCCGACGACTATATCACCAAGCCCTTTTCCCCCCGTGAGCTGGTGGCCCGCCTGAAGGCCGTGCTGCGCCGTGCCACGCCGCGTGGCGTGGAAGACCCCATCGAAATCAATGGTCTGCTGTTGGACCCGGTGAGCCACCGGGTCAGCGCCCATGGCAAGGCGCTGGAAATGGGGCCTACCGAGTATCGTCTGCTGCAGTTTTTCATGACCCATCAGGAGCGCGCCTACACGCGCAGCCAATTGCTTGACCAGGTATGGGGTGGCAACGTCTACGTGGAAGAGCGCACGGTGGACGTGCATATTCGTCGTCTTCGTAAAGCGCTGGGCGAGCCTCATCAAAATCTGATTCAAACGGTGCGCGGTACTGGGTACCGGTTCTCTGCGCGAGTGTAAGCGTGCGCCTGTGGAGCCGTGAGATCTGGCGCATCATCTGGCTGGCCCTGTTGGGCCTCTGCCTGGGATGGCTGGTGGATTACCCTGGCGCCGGGCTGGCGGCGGGGCTGCTGTTTTGTCTGGTCTATCATCTGCGCCAGTTTCGAGCGCTCTTCCTTTGGCTGACGCTTCACCCCCACGATGAGCCCCCGGCGGCGAAGGGCATGTGGGGGGAGCTGTTCGACCGCCTCTATCGCTACCAGAAAAGCCAGCGCATTACCCAAAGTCGTTTACGGGCGACGCTGGCGAGAATCCAGGAGTCCTCCGAAGCCATGCGCGATAGCGTGGTGATGCTGGACCGCCACGGCGACCTGGAGTGGTGGAACAGCGCGGCCACCGACATGCTGGGGCTGCAAACCGCCCACGATCGTGGCCAGCACATCACCAACCTGCTGCGCGACCCTCGCTTCATCAGCTACTTCAATGCCCGCGACTACAGCGAGCCGCTGACGCTGACCTCGCCGATCGACGAGCGGCGCATCCTCCAGTATCAGATCACCCTCTACGGCGATGACGAGCGGCTGGTCATGGCCCGTGATATCACGCGCTTGCATCGCCTGGAGCAGATGCGGCGTGACTTCGTCGCCAACGTCTCCCATGAGTTGCGCACTCCGCTGACCGTGCTGTCGGGCTATCTGGAAACCTACGGCGACCTCAAGGAGCTGCTGCCTCCCCGATTGGGTAAAGGGATCGTACAGATGGAGGAGCAGACGCGACGAATGCAGAATCTGGTCAACGACCTGCTGCTGCTGTCACGGCTGGAAATCGACCAGGGAGGCGATGATCACCAGACGCTGGCCGTAGGCCCCATGCTCGACAGCATTCGCCGAGACGCCCTGGCGCTCTCCAGGCAGCAGCACAGTGTGCAGGTCATTCTGGAGAGCGACGCTGGCTTGATCGGCAGCGAGCAGGAGCTGCGCAGCGCCATTTCCAATCTAGCCTTCAATGCCGTGCGCTATACCCCAGAAGGCAGTCAGATCACGTTGCGCTGGTCGGTGGCCGCCAACGGCAGCGGGTGTATCGAGGTCGAGGATGATGGCGATGGCATTGATCCGGTGCATATCCCCCGCCTGACCGAGCGCTTCTATCGAGTGGATAAAGGGCGTAGTACGGCAACAGGAGGGACGGGTCTGGGCCTGGCCATCGTGAAGCACGTGCTGCTGCGCCACGAGGCCCAGCTCAACATAGAGTCACATCCTGGCGAGGGGGCATCCTTTCGCTGTGTCTTCCCTGCCAAGCGAGTCAGCGGCTCGGCTTGAGGGCTCGATGACGCTTTGCGCTCCTCCTTATCCGCTTCCTGCACAACCCCTGTATAAGTGTGCCATATTGGCATAGAACTCTGGTCACACATCACTCATGTGTCATTTTTAACCACCTCAAAGGCGTGGTCATGACCCCCTGAGCCCATGCTTTATACCATCCTTGTTTTTTTAAATTATTGATAATAAATAATTTTTTTGATTTTTGGCATGCGTGGCACAACGTATGCAATATTCTAGGCAAGGAAGATTACCGCAGGAACTGGTAAGACATGAAGTCACTCTTCCTTAACTATGCGGTATTAACAGCGATCGAGGAGGCGGAATATGATGTCCAAGGAACTACTCAAGAAAGCTGGTATTTTAGGTGTTTCTTTTGGCCTGATGGCAAGTCCACTGGCATTTGCAGACACCACGGATCACTCATCCATCGACCAGAATCAGGATGTAACCGTCGAAGATGAGCCCATGAACACACAGTCTGGTACGGCTGAGCCCGGTAGCTACGACACAGAAGACCTGACCACTGATCACGGCACACAAGGTCCCGACGTCGTGGATGAGCCAGAGTCTACCAACATGAGCGGCGGTGCCGAGTACACTCCGGAAGATGTGGTAGAAGAAAATAGCGGCAGCTAAACGTAACAATTCTTTGCAAAGCTGAAAAAAACTCTTACGCTTAGGAGTGAGCAAACTGAGGGCAAGGATGTCCCATAGCAAGGATGCTCACCGATTCAAGGATGAATCAGAAAACGGTCAAGACACTGGTCAGGGTAAATTCCAAGGTTGGAGTCCCGCAAACGGAGAGGAAGCCAGCAGTCAGTATCGTTCATAAGTAAGAGTGGTCGAGACCCCGCCTAGCGGGGTCTAATTTTTTGTGCCTGCTATATGGGCGGCCCTGTGATGAATGGCTCTGATTCAGAGCGCCGAGCCTGCCGCCTTATCCCGCGTGTCCGGTGTGCCACGATAGTGGCGGTCCCACATGAGGACTGCGCCTGCGACGGCGCCTGGAATCAGGAACAGGTTGGCCAAGGGGATCCAGGTGATGAGCATGACCAGCCCGCCATATGTCATGCTCGGCCACCAGCGCCGTGAAAGCCTGCTGCGCATGTCCTTGAACGACACTTTGTTGTTATCCATCGGGTAGTCCAGATAGGTAATGGCCATGACCCAGGCAGAAAAGAGCGCCCATAAGGGAGGCGCGAAGACGTTCAAGCCGGGAATCCAGCTGAACAGGAACAATACGGCCATGCGCGGCAGAATATAGCTCAGCTTGACCAGCTCTCGACCCACGGCGTCCAGCGCCGTTTTGGCCAGCCCTCGGTCATCCAGAGGCTCACGCCCGGTGGCCTGGCGCTCTACCTGAGCCGCCAGAAACCCATAGAAAGGCGCTGCGATCAGGTGAGTCACCAGGGTGAAGCTAAAAAAGATCACCACCAGCAAGCTGATGAAGAATAGCGGCCAGATCAGCCACGACAACCACTCCAGCCAGCCAGGCACCATGGCCATGCTGCTCTCCAGCCAGCCCGAAAAGCGTGTGAAGACCACGTAAACCATACCCGTATACACGAGCAGATTGACCAGAATGGGTAGAAAAACATAGCGCCTTAGCCCGGGCTGATACACCAGGCGGGTGCCTTGCCCCAATGCGTTGAGTGCATTCACGCGACATTACTCCCTAAAAAAACGCCCAGACAATGGTCTGGGCGTATTGCAGGAGGGTTTGACGGCCAGGTCAAGATTTTTTCATGACCTTCTGTTCCAGGGTGTCTGGGTCACTGTGGCGAATATCCAGGCCTTTCACCAGGTACACCACGTATTCCGCCAGGTTATTGGCGTGGTCGCCCACCCGCTCCAGGGCGCGCAGCACCCACATGATGCTCAACACCGAGCTGATGGAGCGCGAGTCTTCCATCATGAAGGTCATCAGCGAGCGCATGGCGCTGCCGTATTCGTCGTCCACCGATTCGTCTTCGCGAACGACCTGCATGGCCAGCTCGGTATCGAAGCGGGCGAAGGCGGTCAGGGCGTCACGCAGCATCTTGCGCACGTGCTCGCTGATATGGCGGACTTCTACCAAGCCACGAATGGCACCGCTGTTTTCACTTAACAACAGTGCATTGCGGGCAATCTTGCTGGCTTCGTCGCCGATTCGCTCCAGGTCCGAGGTGGCACGGATGACCGCAAGTACCAGCCGCAGGTCCGATGCCGCCGGCTGACGGCGAGCCAGCACTCGGGTGCACTCGTCGTCGATTTGCAGCTGCAGGTCGTTGACCTGACGGTCATTGTCGCGCACTTTTTCCGCCAGGCGGCTGTCGCCCTCCAGCAGAGCATGCACCGCATCCTGCACCTGCTTTTCCACCAGACCGCCCATGGCCATCAGGTGGGTCTTCAGCTCTTCCAGCTCCTGGTTGAACTGGCGAGAGATGTGTTGGCTGTGTGTCTCGCTCGTGATATCCATTGAGCACTCCTGACGTATCGTCGATGGGGCCTAGGTCATGCGGCCGGTAATGTAATTTTCGGTGCGTTGTAGACGCGGGTTGGTGAACACTTGATCCGTGGGCCCATATTCGATCAGTTCACCGTTTTGCAAAAAGGCCGTGTAGTCGGAAACCCGCGCGGCCTGCTGCATATTGTGAGTCACCAGCACTAGGGTGAGCTGGGACTTCAGGTTGCGTATCAACTCCTCGATCTTGAGGGTCGAAATAGGGTCGAGGGCCGAGGCGGGCTCGTCCAGCAGCAGGACATCCGGCTGAACGGCCAGCGTCCGGGCAATCACCAGGCGCTGCTGTTGCCCGCCGGAGAGCTGCCAGGCCGAACGGTGCAGGCGGTCCTTGACCTCATCCCACAGAGCGGCCGATGTCAGCGCCCACTCGATGATATCGTCGCGTTTGCGTTTGGGCAGGCGCCCTTGCAGGCGCAGGCCAAAGGCCACGTTTTCGTAGATCGACATCGGGAACGGGTTGGGCGTCTGAAACACCATCCCTACCCGCCGTCTGAGTTCGGTCACGTTCATGCGTGGCGCATGAATGTCCTGCTCTTCCAGGTAGATATGGCCATCGTGGGTCACGGACTCGTTCAAGTCATGAAGCCGATTGATTGCCCGTAGCAGCGTGGACTTCCCGCAGCCTGAGGGGCCGATGAACGCGGTCACCCGGTGACGAGGTACGTCGAGCGTCAGGTCACGCAACGCCGGTTTCCCCGCATAAGCGAGGTTGAACTGGTGGATGCTCAGGCACCGGGCGTCGGCTGAGAAGCGCGTCACCGGCGGTTGAGCAGTGTTGGCGGACGATAACGCTAGCATTCGTTTCCTCGTTGACGCCTTAGATAATGACGCAGAAATATGGCAGTTAGATTAAGCACCAGCACAATCAGTACCAGCAGGAGCGCGGTGGCAAACACCAGGGGGATCGCGGCCTGTACGTCTTCACCGTGGAAGGCCGTATCAAATAGATGATAGCCGAGGTGCATGAACTTGCGTTCGAGGTGCAGGTAGGGAAACTCGCCGTCCAAGGGCATTTGCGGAGCCAGCTTGGCGACGCCCACCAGCATCAACGGGGCCACTTCGCCAGCGGCCCGCGCCACGGCCAGAATCACCCCGGTCAGCATGGCGGGCATGGCCATGGGCAGCACGATGCGCGTGAGCATCTCCAGGCGGGTTGCCCCCAGCGCCACGGCCCCTTCACGTTGGGCATCGGGAATGCGTGCCAGGCCCTCTTCCGTAGCCACGATCACCACCGGCAGGGTCAGCAGTGCCAGGGTCAGCGATGCCCACAGCAGCCCGCCGGTACCAAAGGTCGGTGATGGCAGTTCGTCTTCGAAGAACCAGCTGTCGATGGAGCCGCCGATGCCGTACACGAAAACTCCCAGCCCAAATACGCCATATACGATGGAGGGCACGCCAGCGAGGTTACGGACCCCGATACGCACCAGATGGGTCAGGCGGTTCTGGTGGGCAATTTCGTTGAGGTAGATGGCCGCCAGCACGCCAAAAGGGGTGACGATCACGGACATGAGAATCACCATCAACAGCGTACCGAAAATGGCCGGCCATACGCCGCCCCCGGTATTGGCCGCGCGCGGCCCCTCACTGAGGAACTGCCACACGCGCCCGCCCCAGGCTGCCACCTTTTGGTGCCAGGCCATGGCGTTGGGAGTTTGCAGGTGGGTGATCCCCGCCAACGGCTGAGGCTGTACCCTGCCATTGGCTTCCAGCAACAGCTGGGCGTCGGGGCGCTGGTTTGGCGGCAGCATCAGGGCTTGGCGCACGAACTCCATGGCCGCCTGCCCTTCAAGCCGTTGGCCTTCGCTTTCGACGGCATCCAGGCGGCCAAGAAAGTCGCCCCAGGGGGTGCGCTCCAGACGTATCAGCTCAGCGGGTTTAGTGATCTGGGCAATTTGATCGACGGCCAGCCAGCGCCAGCTGGCGCCCGTGAGGTCGCGGTTGCCGGTAAAATAGAGCCGCTCCATGCCCTGGGCATGGGGTAGCGGCACCTCGCGCACCGGCTGGCCGATCACCGTTTCGCCGCTGTGCAGGGCGACCTCCTCCAGCTCGGCGGGCCAGAAGTGACCTAACCCTTTGGTGGTCAGCAGTACCAGCAAAGCGCCGAGCATGAGCAGCGAAAGGGCCACGCTACCCGCACATAGCCAGGGCCACAGCCGGTTGCCCGCCGTGTTCAGGCGAAAGCTCAGCGCTCGCCAGCCCATCAGCGTGCACCTCCCAGCCGCTGGTAACGCCGACGCAGGCGCTGGCGCACGACTTCGGCCAGCGTATTGACCGAGAAGGTGAAGATGAACAGCGCCAGCGCCGCCAGAATCAGCAGGTGATAGGTCATGCCGCCGGGGGAGGCCTCCGGCAGCTCGATGGCAATCGACGCCGACAGTGAACGTAGCCCCTCAAAGGGGCTGGCGCTGAACAGTGCGGTGTTGCCGCTGGCCATCAGCACGATCATGGTTTCGCCCACGGCGCGGCCTGCGCCAATCATCACCGCCGAAAACACGCCAGGGCCTGCGGTGGGCAGGGCGACTTTCCACAGCGCTTGCCAGCGGCTGGCGCCCAACGCCTGGGCGCCTTCCATCAAGGTGGATGGCACGTCGGCCAGGGCGTCATCGGCCAGCGAGTAGATGCTGGGAATAATCGCAAAGCCCATGGCGATGCCGACGATCAGGGCGTTGCGCGTGGCGTAGTCGATGCCGTGGCGCTGCTCCAGCCACAGACGCAAGTCGCCCCCCAGCCAGTAGGTTTCGGCGAGCGGCGCCACCCACAGAGCCAAGGCGGTCATGCAGGCGAGCCACGGTATCAGCCAGAGTGCCGCCGACGACAGAGGCAGCCGCTGGCGCCAACGGCTGCTGGCCGCATGCCAAAGGGCACCTGCCAGCGCTGCGCTCAGCGGCAGCCAGGCCAGTACGAGCAGGGTGCTGGCCAAATGACGCTCTACCCACGGGGCCAGCAGCAGTCCGGCAATGAAGCCAATCACCACGCCGGGTATTGCTTCCATCAACTCCATCACGGGCTTGATGCGGCTGCGCAGGCGTGACGACATGAACAGCGCCGAATACATGGCGGCCCCTAGCGCAATGGGCGTGGCAAACAGCATGGCCGCCAGGGCAGCTTTGAGGGTGCCCCAGGCGAGCGGCGACAGCGTGGCCAGGGAGAGCGCTTCGCCAAAACCAAGCAGCGGCAGCGCTTCCCACACCAGAAAGACGCCAATGGCGAGGATCGCCAGCAAAACAGCAATGCCGCCAGCCGTAATCAGTCCGGTGGCAATACGGTCGTGAAGCAAACGTAGCGGCTGACGCGAAGCAGGTAGCCGAGGAGGAGTCATGTCGACATCATACGAAGCAGGTGCCGTGATGAAAATAAGGGTTTGTGGCCAGAATAGCTTACCCTACGCCCTGTTTGTGACAATTGGATGACAGTTTATCGAACATCGCGAAAAACCTCGTACTTCTGTGCGAGGATGGATAGCGAGGGGCGCGAGAGCGCCCCTAGTCCGGCCTCGATTGTTGCTCAATATACTGCTTGACCATGCTCAGGGGGGGGGCGCCTCCGACACTTCCCGCAAAGTAGCTTGGACTCCACAGCGAGTTCTTCCGGTAGGCGGGCTGCACCAGTTCAGGGTGTAGTAACTTCATCCGACGGCTGGATACCCCCTTCAAACTATTCACCAGCCTGGATACCGCCACTTTGGGTGGAAAGTTGACAAGCAAATGGACATGATCGGTTTCACCGTTGAACTCCTGTAGCTCCGCCTCGAAGTCCCGACACACTCGGTCGAAAAGCAATTCGAGGGAGTTGAGATGCGCGCCGGTGAACACCTTGCCCCGATGCCTGGTGACAAATACCAAATGGGCATGGAGTTTAAAAACGCAGTGTCTTCCTGTTCTGATAGCTTGTTTGTTTTCCATAGACCAAGTATATTCGAAGCCATGAAGCAGACCAAGACCCTCAAGGTTCGAGTGAAGGACAAACACGCCGCCGAGCTTAACCGCATGGCCCGCAGCGTGAATTTTGTTTGGAACTACCTCAACGAACTGTCTTCCCGAGCCATTCGGGAGAAAGGTCTGTTTCTGTCTGCCTACGACATGCACCCCTATACCAAGGGTGCTGGCAAGGACCTCGGCCTGCACAGCCAAACGCTGCAATGCATCGCTGCTGAATACGTTGCCCGCCGCAAGCAGTTCAAAAAGCCCCGCTTGAATTGGCGCAAGTCCGGCGGTGTACGCCGCTCACTTGGCTGGATTCCGGTCAATACCGGCGCGGCCAAGTGGAAGAACGGGCAGGTATTTCACAACGGCACCTACTTCAAGGTGTGGGATAGCTACGGCCTGTCGACATACAAGTTCCGTGCCGGCAGTTTCAACGAAGATAGCCGGGGCCGGTGGTATTTCAATGTTGCGGTCGAGGTGGACGTGCAGCCGACGCTTGGGCAGGGCGCCGTTGGCATCGACCTTGGGCTCAAGGATGTGGCCACCTGTAGCGATGGAGGAAGGCTGGAAAACAGCCGCTTCTACCGCCGCATGGAAGACCAGTTGGCGACAGCCCAACGTGCCCGCAACAAGCGGCGGGTAAAAGCTATTCACGCCAAGATCAAGAACCGTCGCCAGGACGCGCAGCACAAGTTTTCCCGGAAACTCGTCAACCAGTACGGCGAAATCGTCGTGGGCGATGTTTCCTCAACCAGGCTCGCGAAGACCAGGATGGCCAAAAGCGTCTACGACGCTGGCTGGTCACAACTGAAAACGATGCTGGAATATAAATGCGCTCACGCAGGCATCGTCTTCAAGGTCGTTCGCGAAACCAACACCACCCGCGCCTGTTCATCGTGCGGCTCGCTTAGCGGGCCGCAGGGCGTCAACGGGTTGCGAGTAAGGGTCTGGGAGTGCGTGGAGTGTGGTGTACTCCACGACCGGGACGTGAATGCGGCCCGGAATATCCTCAGCCTCGGGGCAGGACGTTGCCCTCAAGAAGTTGGAATCCCCGTCCTTTAGGGCGGGGAGGACGTCAATCATCCAACGCTTGGCTGCTGCGCAGGTGGTCAGGAAGCGCCACGAAGCCTGCCGCCTGCACGATCTGCTGCCCTTCGGCTGAAAAGACCAGCTCCAAAAAGGCTTGCTCGGCCGCTGGGAGCGCTTCGCCAGGGGGCTGATTGACGTAGAGATACAGCGTTCTGGAGAGTGGGTAAGTGGCCTTTTGAATGTTCGCCCCGTTGGGCTCTACCGGGGTGCCTTGCTCATCGGCCAGCGCCACGGCGCGCACCATGGGGGTCAGGTGGTTGTATCCGGCATAGCCCATGGCGTTGGGCGACTCTCCCACGGCGGCAATCACCGCTGCCGCACCGGGGTGTTCGCTGATATCGCGGCGAAACTGCCCGCCGCATAAGGCGCGCTGCTGGAACAGCCCCTGAGTGCCGGAGGCCAGGGTTCTGCCATGCAGGGCAATGTGCCCGTAGGGCCAATCCGTGGCGGGCAGCAGCGATGCCCACCGCTGCAGAGGCGCATCGGCACCGCAGGCGAGGGTGGTAGAGAAGATGGCATCTACCTGCGCCAGTGACAGGGCTTCCAGCGGGTTATGACGATGTACCACCAGGACCAGGGCATCGCGGGCGACGCTGAGTTGCAGCGGCGGGTAGCCATAACGCTGGATGAACTGCTGGCGCTCGCGTTCGGTCATGGCCCGCGACATGGGCCCGATGCGGGTGGTGCCTGCCACCAGGGCCGTGGGGGCGCTGGCCGACCCCCCCGCCTGAAATTGCAGAGTGATATCGGGGTAGCGCGCATTCAAGGCTTCACCCCAGCGCAGCATCAGCCCGGCCATGGTGTCCGAACCCACGGCGCCCAGGGTGCCGCTGATGGGCGCTGGCTGCGCCCAGGCAAAGGCGCTGAAGCAGCATAGCCAGCTTGCCAGCAGTAGGCGGTAAGGTCTCCATCGCTGTACACTGTCGCTCTTCAAACGCCTTTCCTCTTGTGATTAACTGGTGCTAGCCTGTTATTGCAGTGCAGCAACAGGCGCCAGGCCCGACCACAACAATAACCTTGCAAAGCGACGACCTCATGACACCACTGGATTCCGATGTGGACGATGCTCCCGCCCCCCAAGGGCAGCTCACGTTAAAGTTACTGGCTTCTCGTCAGGATACCAACCTCTACGGGGACATTCCCGGTGGCTGGCTGGTGAATCATATGGACCAGGCCGCCGAGCTGGCCGCTGGCCGCGAGGCAGGCGGGCGTACTGCCACGGTTGCCATCGAAGCCATGGATTTTCTAAGCCCGGTGCGCGTGGGTTCCATGGTCAGTGTATACACCCAGGTACAGGATATTGGCCACAGCTCGATCCGCATCGACGTGGAGGTCTGGGTGCGCCCACCCCATGGCCGACATATCGAAGAGCGCCAGAAAGTCACCGAAGCGCGTTTCGTCATGGTGGCGCTGGATGATAATGGTCGGATCAGAGCGGTTCACAGCTGATGTGGCCATGACACCGTCGTCATAACAAAGGCGTCATAACAAAAAGGGCGCCGAGGCGCCCTTTTGAGTCGAAGGTGATCAGGCACCCACGCTGTCGCGGCTCTTCAGGTAGGCATACTCGCCTACGTCACTGAAGGGGCGCAGCACGCTCTGGAAGGCCGAGTAGGATTCCCACACGCGACGCGACTCTTCGTCGCCATCGACCTGGCGCTGAATGACTTCTTTGGAGGACTCGTACAGCGCGGCCATGACGTCATCCGGGAAGGTGCGCAGCTGCACGCCGTGCTCGTCGACCAGCGTTTCCAGCGCCTGGGCGTTGCGGTAGGCGAACTCGCTGATCATGGCCAGGTTGGAGGCACGTGCCGCTTCGCGAATCACGTCCTGCAGGTCTTCCGGCAGGGCATTCCAGGCGTCCAGGTTGACGGTGCCTTCCAGTACCGCCGTGGGCTCGTTCCATACCGACGTGTAGTAGTAGTCGGCCACCTGATGCAGGCCGAAGGCCATGTCGTTGTAGGGGCCTACCCAGTCGGCGGCATCCAGAACACCGGTTTGCAGCGAAGTGAAGATTTCGGAGCCTGGCATGTTCACGGTGGTGACACCGATACCGTTCATGGCTTCACCGGCCAGGCCCGGCAGGCGCAGGCGAATGCCCTGCATGTCGGCCAGCGAATTGATCTCTTTCTTGAACCAGCCCGCCATCTGAGTGCCGGTGTTGCCGACGGCAAAAGGCTTCAGGTTGTGGTTGGCGTAGATCTCGTCCCACAGCTCCTGACCGCCGCCATGGTACAGCCAGGCGTTCATTTCGGTGGTGTTCATGCCAAACGGCACTGCCGTGAAGAACTGCGAGGCGGCCACTTTGCCACGCCAGTAGTAAGAGGCGGAGTGGCCCATTTCGGCGGTGCCGGCGGCGACGGCATCGAAGACTTCCAGCGCAGGCACCAGCTCGCCCGCGCCATGGACCCGAATACGCATACGGCCGTTGGACAGCTCTTCCACGCGGCGAGCAAAGTCATTGGCGCCGGTGCCCAGAGCCGGGAAATTCTTGGGCCATGAAGTCACCATGTCCCAGGTATAGGTTTCATTGGCGCTGGCAGTCGATACGAACGGTGCAGCAGCGACACCGGCGGCACCCAGGCCGGCGGTTTTCAGGAATTGACGGCGTTGCATGGCGGGCATGACTCCGAAATTATTGGAAGTTTTTTATAAGCGCAGTGAGCGCAGTGTCCGCCTGCCAGTATGCGCCAAGCAGGTTTTATTGGGCAAGTGCTCACGCCTGCTGGCGGGTCAACGGGTTACAGGGGGGAGAGCTTGGCAAACCCGAGTACCAGCCACTTCACGCCTTCGCCGTCAAAGCTCACCTGAACCCGCGCCCGAGCGCCTTCGCCTTCGGCGTTCAGAATGATGCCTTCGCCGAACACCGGGTGGCCCACCCGCTGGCCGACATGCAGGGCAGGCAGGTCGCCGTCGCTTTCGATGCTGGATTGGGCAAAGCTGGGCCGTGAAGCGGTCACGGGGCGCGAGACATGGCCGCGCAGACGCACTTCTTCCAGCAGATGAGGCGGTAGCTCACGGAGAAACCGGGAGGGGCGGGGAAACACCTCTTTGCCGTGCAGGCGGCGAGTCTCGGCGTGGGTCAGGTAGAGCTTCTGCATGGCGCGCGTCACGCCCACGTAGCACAGGCGGCGCTCCTCCTCCAGGCGGCCTGGCTCCTCCACGGACATCTTGTGGGGAAACAGCCCCTCTTCCACCCCGGCAATGAACACCACCGGGAACTCCAGCCCCTTGGCCGAGTGCAGGGTCATCAGCTGCACGCTGTCTTCGAACTCCTCGGCTTCATGGTCGCCTGCGTTGAGGGCGGCTTCCGAAAGGAAGGCTTCCAGCGCGGCCATGCCTTCTCCGGCTTCCGGTGTCTCGAAGGCATCGCCATGGGTAAAGGCCCGGGCCGCGTTGACCAGCTCTTCCAGGTTCTCGACCCGGGCCTGGCCTTTTTCACCGCGCTCGCTTTGATGGTGCTCGATCAGCCCGGTGCGTGCCGTGACGTGGTCGATGATCTCGTGGAGCGGCAGCCCCGAGGTGTCGTTGTCCAGCTGCTCGATCAGGTTGGTAAAGGCCTGCACGGCGTTGCCTGCGCGGCCTTTCAAGGTGCCGTCCTGGATCGCATCGTGCAGCGCTTGCCACAGCGATACGCTCTGCTCCCGGGCGTGATGGCGGACGATTTCCACGGTGCGCGTGCCGATGCCTCGGGTGGGCACATTGATGACGCGCTCCAGGGAGGCATCGTCATCACGGTTGAGCAGCAAGCGCAGGTAGGCCAGGGCGTTCTTGATTTCCAGCCGCTCATAAAAGCGGTGGCCGCCATAGATACGATAGGGCATGCCCTGGCGAATCAGCGTCTCTTCCAGCAGGCGCGACTGGGCGTTGGAACGGTAGAGGATGGCCACGTCCCGGCGGTTGAAGCCTTCGTTGACCTTCTCCTTGATGGTATCGACGATATAGCGGGCCTCTTCGAGGTCGTTGAACCCCGCATACACCGAGATAGGCTCGCCTTCGGCGCCATCGGTCCATAGGTTCTTGCCGAGACGCTCGCTGTTGTGGCTGATCAGCGTATTGGCCGCTTCCAGAATCGCGCTGGTAGAGCGATAGTTCTGCTCCAGGCGCACGGTATGAGTGTTGGGAAACTCTTCTTCGAAGCGACGAATGTTCTCGACCTT
This sequence comes from Halomonas sp. 18071143, assembly GCF_019211725.1. Lineage (NCBI taxonomy): Bacteria > Pseudomonadati > Pseudomonadota > Gammaproteobacteria > Oceanospirillales > Halomonadaceae > Halomonas > Halomonas sp. 18071143. The sequence goes on along the minus strand of NZ_CP078120.1, from coordinate 3,747,132 downwards.
GGCGCCCCGCCAGCCGTAAATGGACTGGTCGTCATCGCCCACGGCGGTCATCGGGGTCTGCTGGCCGGTGAGCAGCTTGAGCCAGGCGTACTGCAGGGTATTGGTATCCTGAAACTCGTCCACCAGCACATGGCCAAAGCGCTCGCGATAGTGGTTCAGCAACGGCGGGTTGTCGCGCAACAGCTCCAGGCTGCGCAGCAGCAGCTCACCGAAATCCACCAGCCCGCCTCGCTCGCAGGTGAACTGGTAGCGCTCGTAGAGCTCGACCATCTGGGCGAGGTACGCATCGCCATTGACGTTCACCTGATGGGGTCGCAGGCCCTCTTCCTTGCAACCAGAAATGAACCCCTGCACCTGGCGTGGCGGGAAGCGCTCATCGTCAATCGAGTAATCTTTCAGCAGCCGCTTGATCAGCCGCAGCTGGTCATCGGAGTCGATGATCTGAAAGTGCTGGGGCAGGCGGGCATCCTGCCAATGGGTGCGCAGCAGCCGGTGCGAGATCGAGTGAAAGGTACCCACCCAGACATGGCGCATGGAGATGCCCAGCAAGGCTTCCAGACGCGTGCGCATCTCGCGGGCTGCCTTGTTGGTAAACGTGACGGCCAGCAGGGCATAAGGGGAAAGCCCTTCGGCCTGCATCAGCCAGGCAATGCGGTGGACCAGCACACGCGTTTTGCCGGAACCGGCGCCGGCCAGTACCAGAAGGTTGCCCTGGGGCGCACTGACGGCTTCCCGCTGGGCCGGGTTGAGATGATCGAGTATCGCCGTGACGTCGTCCATATAAGCCGCTGCCGGTTCAAAAAAGGGGCGACCAGTCTAGCACAGCCAGCACACTGGCTGTGCATACAGCGTGTCTTCAGGACGCTGGCTCAGGGCTCTTTCTCAGAACCGTTGCTCAGGACTCTTCCGGGTAACGCAGCGTGGTCAGGCTCTTCTTCACCGCTTTCAGCTGCTCGGCCAGCTTGGGGCCCCGGGTCTTGGCCACACCCACCGCCAGCACATCGATCAGCACCAGGTGGGCAATACGCGAGCTGAGCGGGGTGTAGATCTCGGTGTCTTCGTGCACGTCGATAAACAGCGGCAGGCTGACCTCCTGGGCCAGCGGCGATTCGCTGGGGCACAGGCCGATCACGGTAGCGCCTGCTTCGCGGGCCAGGCGAACGCTGGCTACTAGCGCCCGGGTACGGCCTGTCTGCGAGATGGCGACCACCACGTCGCCCTCCTGCAGGGTCACCGCCGACATGTTCTGCATGTGCGGGTCGGCGTAGGCAGAGGTCGAGATCTGCAGGCGGAAAAACTTGTGCTGGGCATCGAAGGCCACCGCGCCGGAGGCGCCAAAGCCGTAGAACTCGACGCGATTGGCCATGGCCAGTGCATTGACGGCCTTGCCCAGCGCATCGTTATCGAGCCGGTCGCGCACCGACAGCAGCGTGCCCACGGTGGAGTCGAAAATGCTGTGGGAGAATTCGGCCACCGAGTCGCTGTCGTTCATCGAGAACTGCGCGAACTGGCTTCCGCTGGCCAGCATCTGGGCCAGCTGCAGCTTGAAATCCTGAAAGCCGTTGCAGCCCAGCGCACGGCAGAAGCGCACCACCGTGGGCTCGCTCACCTTTGCTTCGGTGGCCAGGTCCACGATGCGCATGTGAATGACTTCATCGGGGTTGCGCAGCACGAACCGCGCGACCTTTTGTTCGGAGCGACGGAAATGCTCCATGCGGCGTCTCATTTCATCGAACAGGGCGCGGCTCACGTTCAGCTCCTTAAATTCTTGATCGTGCTTGTGCGGCCATGAATAGGCCACAGTATGCCTGAGTGTTGCATCGGGGGCAGCGTCCTTCATGAGAGTACTGCCGTTTAAAAGGCGTTAACCCATTTCTTCAAGAATCGTCATCATTTTGTCAAGTAGGTTATAGTAAGAAGTGACGTGCCGCACTGCATCATTTAAAAATCAGTCGTCACGGATGCAGGTGGACGTAGGCAACTCACCTGGAGGAGCGTCGATTATGAGAAACGTCGAACGAATGACCTCGGTAAAAAGCGAATTGCTCGACATATTCATGAGTATGGAGGTCGATGAGCATGCCCAACGTCGGCGCAGCGCCGCCCAACGTAGCCTGAGAGCGCGTCGGGGCATCGAGCTGCACCGGGAATTCCAGAAGCTGTCACGGGATATCGCTCCCTTGCCAGACGATGACGACCCGCAAGAGAGCGAACTGCACTAGCCAGCCGAAGAAGAGGCTGGTGAAGGAAGGCGAGAAAGCGTTACGCCACGGTAACGCCCTCTCTATTGGGTAAGCTTGCCGACCCAGCGGCGAGTTAGAACAGGCCTGCCAGGAAAACCACCGTGACCCCGATGGGGGCGACGTATTTGGCCAGCAGGTTCCACAGGCTGTAGTCGTAGACATCCAGCCTCAGTTCCTTGCGCGCTTCTTCTTTATCCAGGCAGAAGGCGAAGAATACGATCGCGCCCAAGCCGGTCAATGGCAGCAGGATCTTGCTGGTGAAGGTATCCAGCAGGTCGAAGATGTTCAGCCCAAAGAACAGCACGTCTGCCCATACGTTGAACGACAGCAGCGCCGCGACACCCAGTGCCCATACCGCCACTCCGCTCACCAATGTGGCCACGATGCGTGGCATCGACGTGCGCTCTTCCAGAGTTTCCACCACCGGTTCCAGCAGTGAAATGGCCGACGTCAGGGCGGCAAAGGTCAGCAGCAGGAAGAACATCAGGCCCAGAATGGTGCCGCCGGTCATGTTGCCAAACGCCAGGGGCAGGGTGACAAAGATCAGGCCGGGGCCTTCGCCAGCACTCAGGCCGTTGGCAAAGACGATGGGGAAGATGGCCAGGCCCGCAAGCAGGGCGATGGCGGTATCCAGCAGGATGACCGTTCGCGCGGTGCTGATCAGGTTGACGTCTTCGCCCAGGTACGAGCCGTAGGCCATCATGATCCCCATGCCCAGCGACAGCGTGAAGAACGCCTGGCCCATGGCCGCCAGTACGACACCGCCATCCAGCGCATCCCAATCGGGGCTGAACATGAAGCTCAGGGCCTCACCAAAGTAGCCGCTGGTCATGCCGTAACCCACCAGCACCAGCATCAGGACCACCAGGGCAGGCATCAGGGTGCGAGCAGCGCTTTCCAGGCCTTTGGTGACCCCGCGTGCCACGATCCCAACGACCAACACCATGAAGGCCGTATGCCACAGCAGCAGGGCGGTAGGGCTGCCCAACATGCCGCTGAAGATGGCGCCAATGCTGTCAGCGTCCTGGTCATTGAAGCTGCCGAGCACCGAACCCAGCGTATAGTTCAACGACCAGCCGCCGATGACGCTGTAGAACGAGAGAATCAGAAAGGCAGCCAGGACGCCGCTGACGCCGACCAGTGCCCACGCTTTCGAGCGGCCATGATTGGCGGCCAGTTCGGCCATGGTATTGATGGGGTTCTTCTGACCGCGACGGCCAATCATCCACTCGGCGACCAGAATGGGCAGGCCGACCAGTGCCACACAGGCCAAATAGACCAGAACGAAAGCGGCGCCACCGCTGTCGCCCACCATGTACGAGAAGCGCCAGATATTGCCCAGGCCAACGGCGGAGCCCGCCGCGGCCAGCACAAAGCCCATACGAGATGACCACTGTGCATGCGCAAGTTTTGCCATAAATCACCTGTTTCAGTTCAATTGTAATGGGTCGATATCGGCAGATTGCGCCGATGTTCGGAAAAAAGAGATTGCCAGCGTGCTTTTCCGAAAGAACGCGCAATTTATCCGATCAAGGGTAGGCTTGCCAGTGAGCCAGCCTAAAAAGGCGGCTTAAAACAGCTGGCTCTGCTTTTCATCGGCGAAAGGTGCCAAGTCCGCCAAAGCAGCCCTGGCCTGCACCAGGCGATAGAGGTGGCGAGCCATTTGGGGAGACTCACGGTTGTCTGCGGTATGCACAAATAAAAAAGGGGTTTTCCCCTGTTTTATCCACAGGCTGAGCTGCTCTATCCAGGGCGTGAAGTAGCGTGTGTTGATCGCTTTGTCAATATGTCCAATGAAGCGAATGATGGGCTGCTGACCAGTGGAAAGCACGTGTAGCGGGAGTTTCGGCTTCTCCTGCTGGGCGTGGGCCAGTCCAGCGTGCCCCTCGTGCGGCGTAGAGAATACCGGGCGCACATCCAGCATGACTCGGTTGACCGAATAAGTTATCAACAGGCGGTTCAAGGCCCTCTCTGCGTCACCCTTGTGGAAAAAAACAGGGTGGCGAACCTCTACCGCACAGGGCAAATGCGCTGGCCACTGGGCGAGCAGGGCTTCCAACCGGGGGAGCTCGGCGGGGCCAAAATCTCTGGGTAGCTGCACCATGGTAGGGCCTAGCCGGTCGTGCAGGGGCGTCAGCGCGTCCAGAAACGCCCAGGCATCCCCAGGCTGGGTCAGGCGCTGGTCGTGGGTAATGTGGCCTGGCAGCTTGAAGCAGAAGCGAAAATGCGGCGGCGCCTGGCGCGCCCAGGCGTCGATGACCTCCGATTTGGGCGTGCCACTGTAAAACGTCGTGTTGCCCTCGACGCTGGAAAACACCGCCGCATAGTCGCTGAGCAGCTCGGTTTTGGCCTGGCGAGGATAGAGGCTGCCTTGCCAATCCTGATTGGCCCACATGGGCAGGCCAACATAAAGCGGAAGCGTCATGAGGGGTGAATCTGCATAAGGAAGGCCTTCGTGGGTATTAAGTCCTAGTACCAAACGATATAGTGACGAACTTGGAAAAATTGATCTAGATCAAGTGACAAATCAGGGCTTAGTTGCTACGCTCTAAATATAACTATTTTAATACACATCTACAGCGGTGTGTTCTTCCCCTGTGGAGTTATCTATGTCAAAAAAATCTCATCCAATAATAGAAGAGGAAGCGCCCCTCAAGCGTCAAGAACGAGGGCTTTTTCTGTTTATTGTCGTGTTGCTCTTTCCCATTTTGGCCGTAGCGGTGGTGGGGGGCTATGGCTTTTTGGTGTGGATGTATCAAATGTTTGCAGGCCCCCCTGGCCCGCCGCTATAGCAGTGTCACAAGCTTCTATCTGATCACTTTAAAGGTGTTAACCGCTGCTAAATAAAGTGGTTAACATTCTTTTAACGCAGGAATGCTCATGACGCGCACGGATAACAATAATAATCGGCGCAATCTTTTTCGCCGCTTGTCAGGGCGTGATGATGTGCGTCGGCCGCCCTGGAGCAGAGCTTCCTTTCTCGACCTGTGCACCGGCTGCAACGCCTGTATTGATGCGTGCCCGGAAGGCATTTTGAGCCGCGGTGGCGGTGGCTACCCTGAACTTAGCTTTGCCCAAGAGGGCTGCTCGCTGTGTGGTGATTGCGCCACGGTATGCGAGCTACAGGCGATACAGCCAGCCGATAGCATTAGCGAAGCCTTTCCTTGGCACGCCGAAGTGCAGCCGCACTGCTTGGCACTGGCCGGCATTCATTGCCAAAGCTGCCAGGACGCCTGTGAATGGAGCGCAATCCGCTTTCCGCTGAAACCCGGTGGCCGGCCGCCGCAACCCGATATTCATCTAGAAAGCTGCACCGGCTGCGGTGCCTGCTACTCCGCCTGCCCTAATCAGGCGATTTCACTATTAACAAAAGAAAAAGATACCGCTTATGTCTGATCAACTGCTGCACATTATTAGCTTTATCGTTCATGTGCGGCCCGACGCGCTGACACAGACGACGGCGTGGATTACCCAAAATACCGTTGGGGAAGTAAGGGGCGAAGACGCGGCCGGAAAGCTTGTGGTGGTCGCTGAACATACCGACGAACAACAGCTATTGGCTTTAATGGATCACGTACGCGAGCAGCCTGGCGTTATTGACGCTGCGTTTGTTTATCACGAAGTTGTCGATGCCCAGGCTGCAGATGAGCCGCACGTACAGGAGGGGGAACAATGAAACTAACACGCCGAGAATTTGTAAAGGCGAATGCCGCGGCGGTGGCTGCTGCCACGGCAGGGATGTCGATTCCCGCAGGTGCCAGCAATCTCATTACCCATGCGGATATGAACCGCCTGCAGTGGGATAAAGCCCCGTGCCGCTTTTGCGGCACCGGCTGCAGCGTCATGGTAGGCACCTATGAAGGCCAAATCGTGGCGACCCACGGCGACAACCAGTCCGAAGTTAACCGGGGACTTAACTGCGTTAAAGGCTACTTTCTTTCCAAAATTCTTTACGGAGAGGATCGCTTAACCCAGCCGCTGCTGCGTAAGCGAAACGGCCAATACGCGAAAGATGGCGATTTCGAGCCGGTCTCCTGGGATGAAGCGCTCGACCTTATGGCGGAAAAAATCACCAGCGCCATTCGTGAACATGGCCCAGAGAGCGTCGCGCTGTTTGGCTCTGGCCAGTGGACGATCTGGGAAGGCTACGCGGCCAGCAAGCTATTTAAAGCCGGGCTGCGCTCGAACAATATCGACCCCAACGCCCGCCACTGTATGGCCTCAGCGGTGTATGGTTTTATGCGCACTTTCGGCTCGGATGAGCCCATGGGCGTGTATGACGATATCGAACACGCGGATGCCTTTGTGCTGTGGGGCTCTAACATGGCCGAAATGCACCCGGTGCTCTGGACCCGCGTTACCGACCGGCGGCTTTCCTTCCCAGACACAAAGGTCGCCGTGCTGTCGACCTTCGAGCATCGCAGCTTTGAGTTGGCCGATATACCCATGGTCATGTCGCCTCATGCGGATATCGTGATCCTTAACTACATCGCCAACCATATTATTCAGACCGGCCGGGTAAACCAGTCATTTGTTGATAAGCATGTCAACTTTGCCCGGGGTGCTGATGACATCGGCTACGGCCTGCGCGACGAGCACCCGCTGCAACAGGCAGCGGAGAACGCCGATGATGCCAACAGCTGGACGGACATGAGCTTTGAAGCGTTCGCGGACTATGTCGCGCCCTACACCTTAGAGCGGGCAGCGCGGGAATCCGGCGTCTCTGAAAACCATCTTGAGGCGCTGGCAGAACTGTATGCCGACCCCGATAAAAAGGTGATGACCTTCTGGACCATGGGGGTTAATCAGCATACCCGCGGGGTGTGGGTTAATAACCTGATTTATAACCTCCACCTGCTGACCGGCAAAATTTCCGAGCCGGGTAACAGTCCTTTCTCGCTCACCGGGCAGCCTTCTGCCTGCGGCACGGCGCGGGAAGTGGGTACCTTCGCCCACCGCCTGCCCGCCGACCGCGTGGTTACTAATCCTGACCATCGCCGCGATGCGGAGAAAATCTGGAAGCTGCCCGAAGGCACCATTCCTTCATGGGTGGGCTTTGATGCAGTGGCCCAAAGCCGCCGCCTTAAAGACGGTGACATCAAGGTTTACTGGACCCAGGTGACGAATAATATGCAGGCGGGTGCCAACGTCATGCAGGAAATTCTGCCCGGCTGGCGTAACCCTGAAGCCTTTGTGGTGGTCTCCGACATCTACCCCACCGTTTCAGCCCAGTCGGCGGATTTGATTTTGCCTGCAGCGTCCTGGGTGGAAAAAGAAGGGGCTTTTGGTAACTCCGAGCGGCGCACCCAGTTTTTCCATCAGCTGGTCAATGCCCCTGGCGAAGCGCGTTCAGACTTATGGCAGACCGTGGCGCTTTCCCAGCGCATCCGCGTGGCTGACGTATGGCCCGAGGAGTTGTTGGCAGCCGCCTCAGAGATGCGCGACAAAACCCTGTTTGATTTACTGTTCGCCAATGGCCAGGTTGACCAGTTCCCCACCTCCGACATGGAAGAGGGCTACGCCAACGCCGAGGCAGACGATTTCGGCTTCTATATCCAAAAAGGGTTGTTTGAAGAGTACGCTCGCTTTGGCCGCGGCAAAGGCAAGGATTTGGATAACTTTGATGCGTACCACGCCAGCCGTGGCAAGCGCTGGCCGGTGGTGGGTGGCCAGGAAACCCTATGGCGCTACCGAGAGGGGCTTGACCCCTATGTAGAACCAGGCAGCGGCTGGCAGTTCTACGGTAAGCCCGACAATCGCGCGTTAATTTTCGCCGTACCGGCCGAGCCACCCCCCGAGGCACCTGACGCCGACTTCCCTTATTGGCTCTGCACCGGGCGCGTGTTGGAGCATTGGCACACCGGCTCCATGACCCGCCGCGTGCCAGAGCTGCACCGGGCAGTGCCTGCCGCGCTGTTGTATATGCACCCAGAAGATGCCCGAGCCGAAGGGTTCCGGCGGGGAAGCGAGGTTAAAGTGGCCAGCCGGCGTGGCGATGTGAACCTGCGGGTAGAAACCCGAGGGCGGGTTAAGCCGCCCCGCGGCTTGGTGTACGTGCCCTTTTTTGATGCCTCCTACTTGATCAATAAGGTCACGCTGGATGCAACTGATCCCATTTCCAAACAGACCGATTTCAAGAAGTGCGCGGTGCGCCTTGATCTCGTCAATCTGGCGTAAACAGACTAAGGAGAACAATCATGAAATGGCTTTTTCCTCTCTGTTTATTCATGGCTTTGCTGGGAAGCACGGTCAGTGCAGATGAAACACGCGATGCCTCGGCTCCGGATGGCTTACGCCCTGGTGGCACCATTAGCCAGACCCAGCCCGCAGCGCCTATCGCCGGCGAGCCGCGTGATAGCGGCCGTGAAGTGCGCAATTACCCAGAGCAACCGCCGGTGATTCCGCACTCAATTCGCGATTATCAAGTCGATATGCGCGTTAACCAGTGCTTAAACTGCCATAGCCGTGAACAGGCCGTCAGCGCGGGCGCGCCTATGGTGAGCATTACCCACTTTATGGATCGCCATAAGCAGGTGTTGGCCGCCGTATCGCCGGACCGTTACTTCTGCACCCAGTGCCACGTGCCTAAAACCGATGCCAAACCGCTGGTTCCCAATCGCTTTCAGTCCGTGGAAGAGGTAATGACCGAGGCGCTACGTGAGCGCCAGGAGGGTGGGCAATGAAACGCTTTTTCACCCGCTACTGGCGTATTTTAAGCCGCCCGAGTGTTCACTACAGCCTAGGGTTTTTAACCCTAGGCGGTTTTATCGCCGGCATTATCTTCTGGGGCGGTTTTAACACGGCCATGGAAGTAACCAACACCGAGCAGTTTTGCACCTCCTGCCATGAAATGGAGCGCAACCCGATGCAGGAGCTCAAAACCACCATTCACTACTCCAACCGTTCTGGAGTGCGGGCGACCTGCTCAGATTGCCACGTTCCCCACAGCTGGACGCATAAAGTGGCGCGCAAAATGGAGGCCTCTAAAGAAGTATGGGGCTGGGTGTTTGGCTCTATTCGCACCGAAGAGCAGTTTGAGGCAAAGCGCCGCCAGCTTGCCGAACGTGAATGGTCGCGGCTACAGGCCAATGACTCGCTAGAGTGCCGTAACTGCCACGAATTTGACTCGATGGATTTTACCCTGCAAAGCACGCGTGCCGCCCGTGCCCACTCCACCAGCCTTGCTTCGGGTGAGTCGACCTGTATCGATTGCCACAAAGGCATCGCCCACGAGCTGCCGGATATGAGCCCCCGTATAGGTGCCGCCACGTTAGGCATGTCTGATATCGTTTCCTGGGCTGCGCATTTAGAGCTAGAAAGCGGTGTCTACGCCGAGCAGTAGCGGCTTTTTACCCAGCGCCAGCACGCCTCGCTTGAACGGGCGCTGGCGCAGTGCGCGGGTTAAGTGATAGAACAGGCAGTATCGTTAATTCATACGCCAACGTGCTGGGTGGAAAAGAGAATGAGTCAGGGAAAAGTAGTGGTGCTTCATGGCCCTAATCTAAATTTGCTGGGCACTCGCCAGCCCGAAATATACGGGTACGAAACGTTAGACGACGTGAATAACCTGCTGCGCGAAAAAGCGGTAATGGCAGGCTGGGAGATCACCTGCCTGCAAAGTAACCATGAAGGTGCGCTCATCGACGCCATTCACGCAGCGAGGGTAGATGGCACGCAGGCCATCATTATCAATCCGGCGGCCTATACTCATACCTCGGTAGCGATTCTCGATGCGTTGAACGCCTTTGACGGCAAGGTCATCGAAGTACATCTCTCTAACGTGCATAAGCGCGAGTCGTTTCGCCACCACTCCTATGTCTCGCTACGGGCAGACGGCGTGATTGCGGGCTTAGGCGTGCAGGGATATAAAGCGGCGTTAGAGGCAGTGATGGCTGCCTCCCATCAATAATATAACTCCCTTGTATCGTTAGCTCTTGCCGCCCTTTTAACCTTGGCCCATTCTTCTCTCAGGGCAACTTAGCCCTTGGCGTTTCATTGGCTTGGTAAGGATAGGTGGGGTATGGCTAAATTTTTTCGGGAATTCCGCGAGTTTGCTGTTTAAGGGCAACGTGATTGATATGGCGGTGGGTATCATTATTGGCGGGGCATTTACGCTGATTGTGCAAAGCCTTGTCAAAGACGTGATGAATCCGCTGATTGGCCTGTTGGTGGGTGGGATCGATTTTTCGAATCTGTTCGTCGTATTGCGGGAAGGCGTGGCGGGAGCGCCCTATGCCACCTTGGCAGAAGCTCAAGCGGCAGGGGCGGTGACGCTGAACGTGGGGCTGTTTATCAACGCGGTGGTGAGCTTCTCCATCGTCGCGTTCGTGGTGTTTTTGCTGGTGCGTACCATCAACCGCTTAAAGCGCGAAGAGGCGGTGGCACCGGCAGACCCGACCGAAAAGCCCTGCCCTTACTGTTTTATGGTGGTGCCAATCAAGGCCATTCGCTGTGGTCACTGTACGTCTGAGCTACAGGCGGCGGCCCCAGAGAAGCCTGCCGAGAGCGTGTAGCGAAGCGTTATTAAAAAAGGGTGCTCGTGGGCACCCTTTTTGCGTTACAGAAGGCGGTTATGCCGTCTTTTTCGCCGCTTTCTTATCGCTTTGCGTGTTGTCACTGGCATCGCTGGGCTGTGGCAGTGAAGGCAGCGACTTGGCCAGCATGTCCACGCTGTGTCGGTAGTAGAGCTGGCTCTTGTTGTGCTCGCCCAGGCTGGCATACAGGCGTGCAAGCTCGGCACAAACCTCACCGTTCGGGCGCTGGCGCTGGCTGGCCTCGAAATACTCCAGCGCCTTTTCCCACTGGCCAACCCGCAGTGACAGGCGGCCGCAGGCCAGCAGCAGTTCCGGGTCGTTGGGGCGCTCTTGCAGCCATTTCTGTGCCTTGGCCAGCTGGCGCGCGGCGTCGACGTTCAGCAGGCCATAGCGCTTGACCAGGCGCGCATCCCAGTGATGGTCCAGGGAGTGATTGAGCAGCCGCTCGGCAATCGGTTCTTCGTTGGATTGCAGCAGGGCTTCGGTGTAGAGCACGATCAGCTCGGTATTGGCCCGCAGATAGTCGGGCATGTCGGCCCATAGCCCGCGCACACGCTCGATATTGGACGGGTTCTTGGCTTCGAACAGAATCAGCTCCCGGTAGGCCTTGTACTCCAGCTGCTCGCGCTCTTGCTGGGTAATCAGCTTCTGCGCGGCCAGCCGTGGAATGAGGCGACGCAGCCCTTCCCAGTCGTTGACGCTCAAATGCACCTGCTTGAGCAGTTTCAGCACTTGAGGATGGTTGGAGAGCTGCTTGTCCAGTCGGTTGAGGATCGCCAGCGCTTCTTCGGGCTGTTGGCGGTCGATCATCAGCTGGGCCTGCATCAGGCCAATGGCGGTGTCGGCGCCGTCGGTGGTGAGTTGCGCCTGATTCAAGTGCTCCTGAGATTTCTCGTGGTAGCCCTGATAGTGGGCTGCCAGGGCGGCTGCCAGGTAGTTCACCAGCGGGGTACTGGAGTCATCGGCAGCACGCACCAAGGTCTTCTCGGCTTTTTTCCAGCGGCCTTCGGTGAGCGCCACCAGCCCATGTACGGTGCGCTTCATGGCGCGGCGGTTGCGGGCGCGGCTATTCCAGGTGCGAAAGCGCCCCACGGGACGAATGATACCGGTCAGCAGGCGCAGCATGAAGTGCAGCACGATGAAGGCCGCCAGCAGCAGTACCAGACCGAACCAGAACGACGTCTGGACCGAGGTGTCGCCCACTCGAATCAGCCAGTAGCCGGGCACTGACATCATCAGGTGCCCGAGCAGTGCGCCAACCGCCAGGCCTGCAATGATCAGCAGGATAAGTTTTCTCATGCATCACCTCCGCCCTGGCGGCGCGACTCGAAGCGGTTTTCGATGAAGCTGGCCAGTGCCTGCTGGGAAGCACTGATGTCCGGCAGCTCGGGCTTGACCTGAACCTGCTTGAGCTCCTGCAGACGCGCGATGACGCTCTGGGTTTCTTCGCGCTCGGTGGCGTAGTAGCCATTCAGCAGTTCCAGCGCCTTGTCGAGGCTGGCTTCATACAGTTCCTGCTCTTCTTGCAGCAGGGCCAGCTGCGACTGCTCCAGCACCAGACGCAGGCTTTGACGCAGATAGGACTCTTGTTCCGGTGTGATCAGCGTTTCGAGGGCTTCATCGTGATGACGAATGACCACGAGGTCTTTCAGCTCTTCACCGAAGCGGGCCAGCTGGCGCTGGAAAGTGCCGGTCGGCGGCTGCTCGATTCCTGATGTTACGGCGCGCTCTTCGATCTCTTGGGAGAGCCGCAGGCCTGCAATGCGCTCCTGCTGCGCGTTGAGCGCCAGGTAGATACCGGTACGGTCGACACGGGGCACGGCATCCAGAGCGGCCAGCTCGCTGGCGATTTCTCGGCGCACCGAGGTGAGTGCCGGGTTGTCGGCATCGACCAGGCGAGCGTCGGCAGTGCGCAGCAGGGCCGCGGCACCATCCACATCGCCTTCGAGCTGCAGACGCTGGTTCGCCAGACGCAGCAGGTAGGCGGCTTCGGCGTGTAGCCAGTCGCGTTCGTCGGTTTCCTGCTCTTGTGACAGTTGGGCCAGCACCTCATCCAAAGTGCTGTTGACGTCGCTGCGGTAGCTGTCCAGCTCGCTGCGCAGTTCGCTCATGGTGCTTTCCAGCGCCTGACTGCGCTCGGCCTCACCGGACTCTAAACGTGCTTCCAGGTCGCTGACCGAGGCTTGTGTGGCGCTGTTCTGGGTCTGTTGGGCCAGCTCGTCGATGCGCTGCTGCTGGCTATCCAGGCGCTGCCAGCCTTGCCAGGCAACGATACCCAGGGCGAGTGCCAGGATAACCACCAGCGCAATGGCAATGCCGCCACTCTTGCCGTTTCCGCCACCGTTGTTGGAGGGTGGTGGCGTGGGCTTCGCGCCGCCGCCTGCTGGAGCAGGCCTGCTGTGCTTTGCAGGCTTTTCATCTGCCGGTTTGGCGGTGGGTTTGGTATCTGTGACGCTCTCTTTCGGGGTGTCGGCCGCTGCGGTTGCCGCAGGGGTCGCTGCCGTATTGCTGGTGTTTTTATGCCGCCGCCGTGAACGGCTGTTCTTGGCGGCATAAGACGAAGAGCCGTGGGTGCCCGAGTCTCGGGGCGCGGTGGCGTCACCAGCAGGGGTGCTGCCCTTGGATGCATCGGTAGACGCCTGGTTGACGCCTTCCTGATCAGTTGGTTGTTTGCTCATCTGTCGCTAGCCCTTATTAAGTTCCTTGATCGACATCGGCACCCTAGGGGTTGCAGGACCGATCCAACGCGGCCACCAGCGCAGCCGGCGTTGCTCCCGACGCCACCTTGAGGTCACAAAAACCCAGTCTACCGGCCAGTGTAGCTAAACGGCGACTGGAAACGATTAGCGGTTGGTTCAACGCAGCTGGACCGCACCATTTTGCCAGATATTCAAGTAGTTCGCCGCTGGTGACGATTAACGCTCGGTAATGGCCGTTTGCCAGACACTGCTGCATGGCCGCCGAGGGCGGCTGGTATATGCGCCGATAAACGGCCAGCCGAGTGACGCAGGCGCCCCGCTCGGTCAGCGTATCCGCGAGCAGGGTGCGTCCCCCTTCTCCAGCGACCAGCAGCACCCGCTGATGGTCCAGGCGGGCCAGCGAGGCCAGCGGCAGGAGTGCTTCGCTGGTGTCTTCTCCCCACTGGGGCGGGGGAACACGCACTCGTACGCCAAGCTGGTCATGCAGTGCACTGGCAGTACTGCGGCCCACGCTGTAATAATCGATGCCGATTGGCAACTGCGGCCAGTAGCGATCCAGCGCTTCACTCAAACAGTAAGCGGCAAAGGGACTGACGACTACTATCTTATGGTACTGATCGATATCCAGCCAGATTTGACGCTGCGTCGCATCTTCCGCCAGTGCTTCCAGGCGCATGACGTCCAGAGGTGCAACCTCCCACCCCTGCTTGCCTAGCGCGTAGGCCAAGGCGTCGCCGCGTTCACCGGGGCGACAAATCAGCACCGGTAGCGTCATACGTTGCTGCCGTAGACCTCGGCCAGGATGTCGCCAGCCCCCTGATCCAGCAGCTCTTCGGCGATGCGAATGCCCAGTGCTTCCGGTTCGTGAATGGAGCCTCGGCCTTCGGCACGCAGTACCTCGGTGCCTTCCGGGTTGCCCACCAGGCCGCGCAGCCAGAGCGTGTCATTGGCTTTGTCCAGTACGGCGTGGCCTGCGATGGGCACCTGGCAGCCGCCTTCCAGGCGGGTATTCATGGCGCGCTCGGCGCGCACACGGGTGGCGGTGTCCGGGTCATCCAGCGGGGCCAGCAGTGCAATCAGGTCGGGATCGTGCAGGCGGCATTCGATGCCCAGCGCCCCTTGGCCGCAGGCAGGCAAACATACTTCCGGTGGAAGCGCCTGGGCGATCCGGGCGTCCAGCCCCAGGCGCTGCAGGCCTGAGGTTGCCAGGATGATGGCTTCGAACTCGCCGTCGTCCAGCTTGGCCAGACGAGTTTGTACGTTGCCGCGCAGGTTGAGAATCTGCAGGTCTGGGCGCGCTTCACGAAGTTGCAGGCCCCGGCGCAGGCTGGCGGTACCAATGCGAGCGCCTTCCGGCAGTTCCTCGACGCTGGCGTAGTGGTTCGAGACAAACGCATCGGTTGGGTCGGCGCCTTCCAGAATGACCGACAGCCCCAGCCCTTCAGGGAAGTGCATCGGCACGTCCTTCATGGAGTGCACGGCGATATCGGCGCGGCCATCCAGCATGGCGTCTTCGAGCTCCTTGACGAATAATCCTTTACCGCCGATTTTGGAAAGCGGCGTGTCGAGGATCTTGTCGCCTTTGGTGGACAGCGGAACAAGCTCGACCTCCAGACCATCGTGGGCCGCCATCAGACGGTCGCGAACATACTCGGCTTGCCACATGGCCAACTGGCTTTTTCGCGTGGCGATGCGCAATTTCGTGATGGGTAACACGTTAAACTCCCTTTGCCGCTGACACGGCGCGTCGAACTGTGATAATTCTCATCATAAAGCACCCGGCCACATAGTAAAAATAACCGGTACATTCAAGACTCGCACGAGATGCGCCCAACCCTGCCTGGAATGCCCATGTCCGTTGATGAACCGCAAGGCAAGTTAGACCAGTTCTTCCTGCTTTCCCAAGACTTGTTCTGCTGCATCGACTTTGCGGGCAAGCTGCTCAGCGTCAACCCACGCTTCGAGACCTTGCTGGGTTATGAGGCATCGGCGCTACTGGGCAAGCCCTGCAGCGTCGTGGTGGAACCCCGCGACCATCCGGCCATCGAGGAGGCCCTGGCGCGGCTGTGTCGTGGCGACAAGCTCGACGCCTTTTCGGTGTGTGCACTGACCGCCGATGGGCGCCGGGTGTGGATCGAAGTCACCGCCTCTACCGGCGATCAGGTGATCTACGTCATTGCTCGGGATATTACCCAGCGCAAGGCGGTAGAGAAGCAGCTAAGACGTAATCAACGGTTGTTCAGGATTGCCGGTGAAACCGCTCATATCGGTGGCTGGTATGTCGATACGGTCAATAATGTGCCGGTGTGGTCCGATGAGCTGTGCCATATCCACGGCATGCCCGCCGGGTTTCAACCTTCCACGGACGAGGCGTTTGCATTCTACGCGCCGACATCCCGTGAGCGGCTCAAGCGCGATTTTCAGGCCTGTGCGGCGGAGGGTGTCAGCTTCGACGGCGAGTATGAAGTCATCACCCGCCAAGGGCAGCGGCGCTGGGTGCGTGCCATTGGCCGAGCCGTGCGCGATGAGCAGGGGCAGATCATTCAGGTTCAGGGCTCTAGCCAGGACATTACCCAGCGCAAGGCTACCGAACGCCAGTTGACCCTGCTGGAGCGCAGCGTGGAGTCCAGCACCAACGGTGTGGTGATCGTCGATGCGCAGCAGCCGGACCTGCCGATGGTCTACGTGAATAGCGCTTTCGAACGTATCACCGGGTACTCTCGTGACGCGGCGCTGGGGCGTAACTGTCGCTTCCTGCAGGGCGAAGAGACGGATTCGGCAACGCTGGCACTGTTACGCAAGGGCATCCAGGAGCAGCGGGACGTGCACGTGGTGATCCGCAACTATCGCCGCAATGGCGCGTCGTTCTGGAACGATCTGTACATTTCCCCCGTGCGTGACGATGACGGCGTGGTGACCCATTTCATCGGCGCTCAAAACGACATTACCGCCCAGCGCGAGTATCAGGCCCAGCTGAGTCATAACGCCAACCATGATGCGTTGACAGGGCTGCCCAACCGGCTGCTGCTGGATCAGCGGCTGGCCCAGGGGTGCCTGCTGGCCAAGCGTTATCACCGTTATTTGGCCGTACTGTTTATCGACCTCGATGATTTCAAGCCCATCAACGACACTCTGGGTCACGAAGTGGGCGACTTCATGCTGTTGGAAGTGGCCAAGCGGCTGGAGGGAGAGCTGCGGCCCTGGGATACCGTGGCGCGCTTTGGCGGCGACGAATTCAACGTGCTGTTGCCGGACCTCGCCCATGAGCACGATGTGTTGCAGGTGGTCGAGCGGCTTCTTGCCCGGGTGTCGGCACCTTATTGGTATCGCGGCAGCGAGCTGCGCATGACCGCCAGCATTGGCATTGCCACCGACGACGGCACCATCAAGGAGCCGCGCCAGCTCATTCAGCAAGCCGACCTCGCCATGTACAAGGCGAAGCGGCGGGGGCGCAACACCTTCCAGTGGTACACCGACGAACTGAACCGCAAGGTGACCGAGCGCGTCAATCTGCGTCATGCACTGCAGCAAGCCATCGAGCAGCGCCAGTTCGAGCTCCACTACCAGCCGCAAATCGATCACCGTGGGCGAGTGGCTGGGGTCGAGGCGTTGATTCGCTGGCATCACCCGGTGCGGGGCAATATCCCGCCTACCCAGTTCATCAGCCTGGCCGAGGATACCGGGCAGATCATCCCGATCAGCGAGTGGGTGCTGGCCACTGCGTGCCGTGATGCGCTTGAGCTAAACGCACTGAGCGACACTCCCATTACCGTGGCCATCAACGTCTCGCCGATGCAGTTTCAGCGCCCGGGGTTTCTCAATTCGCTAGAGCAGGTGCTGGCCGACAGTGGCTTGCCGCCGGGGTTGCTGGAGGTGGAACTGACCGAAGGGGTGTTGATGGATAGCGCCGAAACCACCATCCAGGCATTGAGCGCCATTCGGCGGCTGGGCGTACACATTGCGCTGGATGACTTTGGTACCGGGTTCTCCAGCCTCAGTTACCTCAAGCGCTTGCCGATCAACAAGCTGAAGGTGGATCACTCCTTCATACGTGATGTGGCCAACGATACCCGCGACGCCGCTATCGTCGAGGGGGTGGTGACCATGGCCGACAAGCTCGGCCTTGAAGTGCTGGTCGAGGGGGTGGAAACGGCCGAACAGTTTGCCTACCTCCGCCAGCTCCAGTGCGACCATTTTCAGGGCTACTACTTCGCCCGCCCGATGAGCCTGGTGGCGCTGAAAGACTTCTTGCGTACGCCGCTTGGCTTCCTGGGCGCCCTTGCTGAACGGCCGTGAAGGTGAGGGCTGCCGAGCACACTGAGCAGAGTGATAAAACGGCATGCCGCTCGGCGGGGTGACTCTGGTACACTTTCCGGTAACGACTCCTTTAGTTTTGTCAGCAGGATATATCACCGATGAGCCAAGCTACGAATCAGTCCTGGGGCGGCCGCTTCAGCGAGCCTACCGATGCCTTTGTCGCACGCTTCACTGCGTCTGTGAATTTCGACCAGCGCTTGGCGCGCCAGGATATCCAGGGCTCGATTGCCCACGCTACCATGCTGGCGCGGGTGGGCGTGCTCACCGAGGACGAGCGTGACGCCATCATCAATGGCCTGACCGAGATTCAGGGCGAGATCGAGCGCGGCGAGTTCCAGTGGTCGGTGCCGTTGGAAGACGTGCACATGAACATCGAAGCGCGGCTGACCGACAAGATCGGCATCACTGGTAAGAAACTGCACACCGGCCGTTCGCGCAACGACCAGGTGGCCACCGATATTCGCCTGTTCATGCGTGATGAAATCGATGTGATCGAGGCCGAACTGACAAGGCTGCGCGATGGCATGATCACGCTGGCCGAGCGGGAAGCCGATACCATCATGCCTGGCTTTACCCACCTGCAGACGGCACAGCCGGTCACTTTCGGCCACCACCTGCTGGCCTGGCAGGAAATGCTGGCCCGCGATCACGAGCGCCTGCTGGATTGCCGCAAGCGGGTCAACGTGATGCCGTTGGGTTCGGCAGCGCTGGCGGGCACCACCTACCCCATCGACCGCCACGTGACCGCCGAGCTGCTGGGCTTCGAGCGCCCATCGGAAAACTCGCTGGATGCCGTGTCGGATCGCGACTTTGCCATCGAATTCACCAGCTTCGCCAGTATCCTGCTGATGCACCTCTCGCGCATGAGCGAAGAGCTGGTGCTGTGGACCAGCGCGCAGTTCAATTTCATCGACCTGCCTGACCGCTTCTGCACCGGCTCCTCGATCATGCCGCAGAAGAAAAACCCCGACGTGCCCGAGCTGGTGCGTGGCAAGACAGGCCGCGTGTATGGCCACCTGATGGCGCTGTTGACGCTGATGAAGTCCCAGCCGCTGGCCTACAACAAGGATAACCAGGAAGACAAGGAGCCGCTGTTCGATGCCGTCGATACCGTGCGCGACTGCCTGAAAGCCTTTGCCGACATGGTGCCCGCCATCGAGCCGAAGAAAGACAGCATGTACGAGGCGGCGCGGCGTGGATTCTCGACCGCCACCGACCTGGCCGACTATCTGGTACGCAAGGGCGTGGCTTTCCGTGATGCTCATGAAATTGTCGGCCTCTCCGTGGCCTACGGCCTGAAGAGCAAGAAAGACCTCTCGGAAATGACGCTGGAAGAGCTGCAGCAGTTCTCCGCGATCATCGAGCAGGACGTTTTCGAGGTGCTGACACTGGAGGGCTCGGTGGCGGCGCGTAATCACATTGGTGGCACGGCGCCGGACCAGGTGCGTGCAGCCGCCAACCGTGCCCGTGACGCGCTGAAAGCGCTCCAGGGTGCCTCATGATGCGCGCGGCCACTGCCTTCGGCGCGCTGCTGCTGGTGGCTCTGCTGCTGGCGGGCTGCGGCCAGAAAGGGCCGCTCTACTTGCCTGACGACACATCCGATTCGGCCGCCGAGCAGGAGGGGTAATGGATCACTTTAACTATCGCGATGGCGTGCTCTATGCCGAAGACGTCCCGCTGACGACGCTGGCCGCCGAGCTGGGCACGCCCTGTTACGTCTACTCCAAAGCCACCCTGGAGCGCCACTTCCGAGCCTACACCGAAGCGCTGGGCGGCCATCCGCACCTGATCTGCTATGCGGTGAAAGCCAATTCCAACCTGGCGGTACTGGGCCTGCTGGCACGTCTGGGGGCCGGGTTCGATATCGTCTCCGTGGGTGAGCTGGAGCGGGTGCTCAAGGCGGGAGGCGACCCTGCCAGGGTGGTGTTCTCCGGCGTGGCCAAGCAGCCCCATGAGATGGCTCGGGCCCTTGAAGTCGGGATCAAGTGCTTCAACGTCGAGTCGCGCCCGGAGCTGGAGCGCCTGAACGCCGTGGCGGGTGAGCTGGGGAAAATCGCCCCGGTCTCGCTGCGCGTCAATCCGGATGTCGATGCGGGTACCCACCCGTACATCTCTACCGGCTTGAAGGACAACAAGTTCGGCATTCCCGTCGATGATGCGCTGGACGTGTATCAACTGGCTGCCAGCCTGCCCCATTTGCGTGTGACCGGTCTGGATTGCCACATCGGCTCACAGCTGACCGAAACCGCCCCGTTCCTGGATGCCCTGGAGCGCCTGCTGCTGCTGATGGAGCGCCTGCGCGAGCAGGGTATCGAGATCGACCAACTGGACCTGGGAGGTGGTCTGGGCGTGCCTTACCGCGACGAGAAGCCGCCCCAGCCCTTCGACTACGCCAGCCAGCTGCTGGCGCGCCTCTCCCGCTGGGAAGGCGGCGAGACCCTGACGCTGCTGTTCGAGCCGGGCCGCTCCATTGCGGCCAACGCGGGCCTGATGCTCACCCGGGTGGAGTTCCTGAAGCCTGGTGAAACCAAGAACTTTGCCATCGTCGATGCGGCCATGAACGACCTGATTCGCCCGGCGCTGTATCAGGCGTGGCAGGCCATCGTGCCGGTGGATACCCGCACGCCCCGTGAGCCGGCCACCTACGACGTGGTCGGCCCGGTGTGTGAAACCGGCGACTTCCTGGGCAAGGAGCGGGAACTGGCGATTGCCGAAGGCGACCTGCTGGCGGTGCGCTCTGCGGGCGCTTACGGTTTCGTGATGGCCTCGAACTACAACAGCCGCCCACGCCCGCCGGAAGTGATGGTGGACGGTGACCGCTACCACGTGGTGCGTGCGCGGGAAAGTCTGGAGAGCCTGTGGGCGGGCGAAGCGCTGCTGCCGGAAGGGGCGCGCTGATGCTGCTGCACTTCACCAAGATGCACGGGCTGGGCAACGACTTCATGGTGATCGATCTGGTCACCCAGCGTGCCCGCCTGCGCGACGAGCAGATCCGCCAGTTGGCGGATCGGCGCTTTGGTATCGGTTTTGATCAACTGCTGATCGTCGAACCCCCGCGCGACCCGGACATGGACTTTCGTTATCGTATCTACAACGCCGACGGTAGCGAGGTGGAAAACTGCGGTAACGGAGCGCGCTGCTTTGCCCGCTTCGTGCGTGACCAGCGCCTGACCCACAAGCACGAAATTCACGTGGAGACCGCTGGCGGCCCGCTGGTACTCAACGTCCAGCACGATGGCATGGTGCGGGTGGACATGGGCGCGCCGCGCTTCAATCCGGCCACGCTGCCCTTCGAAGCCACCGGCGACCAGCCTCTCCACGAAGTGGAGGTAGACGGTGAAACGCTCTCCCTTGGAGTGGTTTCCATGGGCAACCCCCATGCCGTGCTCCAGGTGGAGGATGTCGAGCGTGCGCCCGTCGAACGGCTGGGTCCGCTGCTGGAGTCGCATCCCCGCTTTCCCAAGCGCGTCAACGTAGGCTTCATGCAGGTCGTGTCGCCCAACGAGATTCGTCTGCGGGTCTTCGAGCGCGGCAGCGGTGAAACGCTGGCCTGCGGTACCGGGGCCTGCGCGGCGGTGGCCAGTGGCATTCGTCAGGGGCTGCTGAAAAGCCCGGTCAAAGTCTCCCTGCCGGGTGGCCAGCTGAGCATCGAGTGGCCGGGCCCAGAAGCCTCGCTGGTCATGGTGGGGCCCGCTACCCGAGTGTTCGACGGTCGGGTATCACTCAACTGATTCGAGGAGAACGGCGATGTCTCAAGCCCCTGAGCCGCGTAAAACGCTGGACCCGGACCAGGTCGCGTTCTGGCTGGCCCGCCATCCCGATTTTTTCATCGGTCGTGAGGGGCTGCTGCAACAGCTGAAAGTCCCGCACCCGCATATCGAGGGAGCGGTGTCGCTGCTCGAACGCTTGGTCATCGACCTGCGCCAGCGGGCCGAAACGGCGGAGGGCCGCCTGGAGCACCTGCTGGAAACCGCCCGCCATAACGAGGCCCAGTACCGCCGCCTGCGCGAAACGCTGCTCAGCCTGGTGGAAGCAGAAGACCGAGATGCCCTGGCGCAAGCGCTGGCGACCCAATTGAGCGAGCGTTTCCAGACGCCCGCCATGGCGCTGTGGTGCCCGGCCTCCTTGAGTGACGCAGAGCCCGCGCCGCCGCAAGCGCCCCGGCATGTGCTGGACCAGCACGCCGGTGCCCGCCTGGCGGCGTTGCTGGATGGTCGCACCAGCCGCTGCGCCAAGCTCAGCGTCAGCGACTGGAAGTGTCTGCTGCCCCATGCCAAGCCCCCGCGCAAGGCGGGCTCTTGTGCGATTACGCGGCTTTCCGCAGGCGAATCCCTGGGCTATCTGCTGCTCGCCAGCCCCGACCCCGAGTGCTACCGCGCCAGCATGGATACGCTGTTTACCGAGTATCTGGGGGATATCGTTGCTCGGCTGTTGCTGCGCTTGGGGCCGCTGGGTTCGGTACCCCATGGAGAGTGACTCTCCGCTGGCGCAGGCGATAGAGGGCTATCTGGCCCATCTGGCCAGCCATGCCAGCCCGGCGACGGTGGCTGCGTATCGGCAGGATCTGAACGCGTTCTGCCAGTTTGCCCGGCAGCGCGGTGTCACTCAGCCCCATGGCTGGGACACGGCGCTGGCGCGGGCCTTCCTGGGGGCCGAGCGCAGCCGTGGCCTGGCGCCCCGCAGCCTGGCGCGTCGCCGGGCGGCGCTCTCCCGGTTTGCCGATGCGCTGGTGGAGCGCCAGCTGCGGGCGGACAACCCCGTGGCGCTGCTGCGCACTCCCAAGCAGCCCAGCCACTTGCCCCGGCCGCTGGATGTCGATGCGTTGGCTCGCTTTCTGGATACGCCCCATGATGGCACGCCGCTGGCGCTGCGGGATCAGGCCATGCTGGAGCTGTTTTACTCCAGCGGGCTGCGTCTGGCCGAGCTGGCTGCGCTGGATGTCGCTCACTTGGCGGGCCACCACGTGCGGGTCATGGGTAAGGGCAGCAAGCCCCGCCAGGTGCCGGTGGGAGCCCGGGCTCGGCAGGCGCTGGAAGCCTGGTTGGGCTGCCGTGACGGGTTGGCTGCCAGTGAAGAGCAGGCACTGTTCGTCGGCCTGCGCGGGCGACGTCTAGGGCATCGCGGCATCCAAAAGCGACTGGCCCAGCTGTCGGTACTGCGTGGCCTGCCAGAGCATCTTCACCCCCACCGTCTGCGCCACTCGTTTGCCAGCCATCTGCTGGAGTCCAGTCAGGACCTGCGGGCCGTACAGGAGCTGCTGGGGCATGCCAATCTATCGACTACCCAAGTCTACACGCGGCTGGACTGGCAGCACTTGGCCGAGAGCTACGATGCTGCCCACCCACGCGCCAAACGGCGTTCCCGCGAGAGTGAAAGTTGAGGCGAGAATCGAAACATGGTCACGTTAGATGCCATCACCTTTGATCTGGACGACACCCTGTGGGACAACCACGGCGTCATGCTCACCACCGAAGAGGGCCACTACCGCTGGTTATTGACGGCGCTGGCGGCCTGGCGAGCGGCCCGCCAGGAACCGCCGCTGGCACTGGACTACGATACAGGCGTGGCAGACTACCTGCAGCGCCGTCAGCAGTGGGCCAGCCAAGTGCCCGAGCGTCGCGGCGACTTTACCTGGCTGCGGCTACGGGCGCTGGAAGCGCAGCTGGAGGCCAGCGGGCTACCGCGCAGCGCGGCGCTGCTGTGGGCCGCCGCCGCGATGAACGAGTTTCACCGTCTACGGGTGCAGGTCACGCCTCACCCGGAGGCGGATGGCTTGCTGGCCGCGCTGGCCCAGCGCTATCGGCTGGCTGCCATCACCAACGGCAACATTCATCTCAAGCGCCAGCCGCTGGCCGCCCACTTTCCCATAGCGATTGCGGCCGGTGAGTTGCTCGCCCCCAAGCCGGACCCCAAGCCGTTTTTGACCGCGCTCGAACGGCTCGCGACCGTGCCTGCCCGGGCCATGCATGTGGGCGATTCGTGGCAAGAGGATGTGCTGCCCGCGCAGCAGTTAGGCATGCACGCGGCCTGGGTGGCCGAACGTGGCGATCAGGCGCTGCCCACCCGAGTGCATCGCATTGCCCACGTGAAGGAGTTGCCAACGCTGATTGCATGGCTGGAGCAGCGCCGCTGAAGACGCACCTGACGCACGCTCAGTGTTCGGTTTCTTCGGGCGTGTGCAGCCAGCGGTCCAGGGTCTGGGAAAGCGTGTCCACGCCCTGACGCTTGAGGGAGGAGAAGAGCTGTACCGAGACCAGGTCTTCCCACTCTTTCAGGCGTGAACGAACCTTCTGCAGCGCCGCGCTGGCAGGCCCTTTCTTCAGCTTGTCGGCCTTGGTCAGCAGAATATGTACCGGCATGCCCCGCTGGTCGGCGAACTCCAGCATCATCTGGTCGAATTCGGTGAGCGGGTGACGCACGTCCATGAGCAGGACCAGGCCACGCAGGCTGAAGCGGCCGCGCAGGTACTCGGAGAGGTGCTGCTGCCACTCGATCTTGACCGCTTCCGGCACTTTGGCATAGCCATAGCCGGGCAGGTCGACCAGGCGGCGACTTTCATCGTTCATCACGCTGAAAAAGTTGATCAGCTGGGTGCGCCCAGGGGTGCGCGAGGTGCGTGCCAGCGCGTTCTGCTGGGTCAGCGCGTTGATGGCACTAGACTTGCCCGCATTGGAGCGCCCGGCAAATGCCACTTCGGCGCCGGTGTCGTCCGGGCACAGGGCCAGCGTGGGGGCGCTGATCAAGAATCGCGCAGTAGGGTAGTTCAGTCGTGGGACTGGGCTATCATGAAGGGTAGACATGATGGTGTTCCTGAAAACAGACATGAAAGAGGGCTCATCGAGCCATCCTGCAGGGATCGCCAAGGTACCGCGACGAATTACCCCAAAAGCAGACATGGACTTGCATTCCCGCCGCTTGGGTGATTCGTTATAATGCATGAGGTTTATAACTGCGACCTGGGGCGCTAGTGTACCATCGCGTTCTAGCCAGCAGCGACCAACAACCTGTTGTTCGTTTCGGCGGAGCTGACCCTGGTAGTGTGCAGAGCCTGGGCAGCGCCCAGGGTGCGTACCAGTCAATAATCAAACGGCATAGTGGAATAGCAATGAGAAAGTTACTGGCAAGCCTGGCAATTACCATGGGTGCCGTTGGCACCGCTCACGCCCAAACGGACTATGAAGCCGATGCAGATGCGGCCGCAGGCCGCGAAATGGCACAAACCTGCGCCGCCTGTCATGGCCAAGCGGGTATCAGCCCTTCGGGCGCTTTCCCCAACCTGGCTGGGCAGCAGATGTCCTATCTGGCCAAGCAGATCATGGACATTCGTGACGGCGACCGCCTGGTGCCCACCATGGCAGGTCAAGTAGACGACTTCTCCGACCAGGACGCCTGGGACGTGGCGGCCTTCTTCGCCGGTCAGGACGCCAACCTGGGTCAAACCAGCGATGAAGATGCCGAGCTGCTCGCCCGCGGTGAAGAGCTGTATCGCGCAGGCGACATGAGCAAGGGCATTCCTGCCTGCAGCGCATGCCATACGCCCACCGGTGTCGGGATCGGCAGTGCCGTCTATCCGGCGCTGTCGGGTCAGCACGTGGAGTACACCATCTCTACTCTGCAGGACTTCGCATCAGGCGAGCGTACCAACAGCCCCAACAACCTGATGGGCGATATCGCTTCCAAGATGAGCGATCGTGACATGGAAGCGGTTGCGAACTACGTATTGGGCCTGAACTAAGCGCTCGATGCCGTGCCCCATCCTGCGCTGAACCGGCAGGGTGGGGAACCTGCCTGTGCAAGCGGTGGTCTTAGCCTTGCCCTTGTTGGCTCGCTTATTCTGGAGAGTTCTCGCTATGTTGAAAACGTTGATGGTCGCCCTGGCTGGTCTAGGTCTTTCCGCTGCGGTCAGTGCCCAGGAGTTGGTGGAAGGCCAGCACTACACGCTGCTGGCGTCTCCGGTCGCCACGCAGGTGGAAGAAGGCCAAATTGAAGTGACTGAAGCGTTCTGGTTTGGCTGCCCGCACTGCTACCGGTTGCAAGAGCATGTCAGCGACTGGTACGCCACGCTGGAAGACGACGTCAGTGTGATCCACATGCCGGCCACCATGGGCGGTGACTGGAATACCCATGCCACGGCCTTCTACGCCGCTCAGTCGCTGGGTATCGAAGAAGAACTGCATGGCGACTTCTTCGATGCCATCCATCAGGATGGCCGCTCTCTGACCGACCCTGATGACATTGCCGAGTTCTTCGCCAACTACGGCGTCAGTGAAGAAGAAGCCAAGCAGGCGCTGAGCGCTTTCAGCGTCCGTAGCGATGTCAACAAGGCCAACAGCCGCATGCGTGAAATGCGCCTGATGGGCGTTCCTGCCATCGTGGTGGATGGCCGTTATGTGGTATCGCCGCAAACCGCAGGCAGCCTCGAGAACATGCCGCGCATTGCCGATGCCCTGGTGGAAAAAGTGCGTAACGAGCGCGCTCAATAACCGTGCTCGAACACGGCACTACCGGTGAGCCTGCGGGCTCGCCACAGGCGCCCGCCGCTCCCTCGCTGGAGCGGGGGCACCTGCGCCTGCTGACGTTCAATCTGCAGGTGGGTATCCAGACCTCTGCCTATCACCATTACCTCACCCGCAGCTGGCAACATTTCTTGCCGCATCCCCAGCGCTTGAAGCGCCTGGCGATGATGGGCAGCGTGCTCGAGCAGTTCGATGTGGTGGGTCTCCAGGAGGTGGATGGCGGCAGCTTTCGCTCCAGCCGTGTCAACCAGGTGGAGTTTCTCGCCGCCCAGGCAAAATTCCCGCACTATTTTCAGCAGCTGAACCGCAACCTGGGGCAGTTCGCTCAGCACAGCAACGGGCTGCTGTCGCGGCTGGTGCCGAGCCGTATCGAAGAGCACCGGCTGCCCGGGATGCTGCCAGGGCGAGGCGCGATTCATGCCCGCTATGGCGATGGCCCCGATGCCCTGCACATCTTCGTGGCCCACCTGGCCTTGAGCCACCGTGGCCGGGTACGCCAGCTGGACTACCTCAGCGACATCATTCAGCCGCTGCGCCATGTGGTCGTGATGGGGGACCTCAACTGTACGCCGGATCAACTGCATGCCCACGAGCGTTTCAGCACGTCGTTGCCGCTACATCCGGTGAAGCCGCTGCTCAGCTACCCCTCTTGGCAGCCGCGTAGGGCGCTGGATCATATTCTGCTGTCCCAAACGCTGGAAGCCGCAGAAGTGCGCGTGCTGGATCATCTGTTTTCCGATCACTTGCCCATCGCGGTCGACCTGCCCTTGCCCGCAGCCTGCGTCAGTGCGCTGGCAGAGGCCGAGCACGCGCAAACCCATGGGCGCCCATAGCCAGACGTACGGCCCAGACGGATGGATAAGCGTTTAATCCCGTGAATAGGGATGACGTCAGGCCCAGAATCAGCGATGATTCTGGGCCGTTTTTATTCATGCTGGGACATCTGCTATGCCGACGAGTGCTCAAGAGCCACGTTTATTGCGTTGGCTGGACTGCGTAACCGAGGGGATTGGCCGAGCCATTGCTTGGCTGGTGATCATCATGATGCTGGTCCAGTTTGCCATTGTCATTATGCGCTACTGGCTGGGCATCAACAGCATCGTCATGCAAGAGTCGGTGATGTACATGCATGCCGCAGTGTTCATGCTGGGCGCCGCCTGGACCCTCAAGCGCGATGGCCATGTCCGCGTCGATATTTTCTATCGCCGCCTGTCCGACCGTGGGCGGGCCTGGATCGATCTGATGGGCACGCTGCTGCTGCTGATTCCGGTGTCGATCTTCATCGCCGTCAGCAGTTTTCATTACGTACGTAGCAGCTGGGCCATCATGGAACGCTCTCCGGACGGCGGTATTCCCGGCGTCTACCTGCTGAAGACGCTCATGCTGGTGATGGTGGCGCTGCTGCTACTGCAGGCGGTGGCACAGCTGATTCGCCAGACCTTGATATTGCGCGGCAAACTGCCTACCACGCCCCCTGCTCACGAGGAGATCATCTAGTGCTGGCGACCTTATTAGACATGATGCCGCTGGTACTCTTTGCTGCGGTTTGTATCGTCCTGATGCTGGGGTATCCGGTGGCGCTTTCGCTGGCGGGCACCGCATTGGCCTTTGCCGGGATCGGGCTGCTGCTGCAGTCCATGGGCGTGGACGTGCCCTTCGAAGCGCGCATGATGAATGCCATGCCCAACCGGCTTTACGGCATCATGACCAATGCCACGCTGCTGGCGGTGCCGCTGTTCGTGCTCATGGGCGTGCTGCTGGAGAAGTCGCGGGTAGCGGAAACGCTGCTGGACGCCATGGCCATGGCCTTCGGCGCGCTGCGCGGCGGCCTGGGTATCGCGGTGGTCATCGTCGGCATGCTGCTGGCGGCTTCTACGGGGATCGTCGGTGCCACGGTCGTCACCATGGGGCTTCTGTCGCTGCCCACGATGTTGAAGCGCGGCTACTCGCCCGCGCTGGCCACGGGCACGATCTGTGCCACGGGTACGCTGGGGCAGATCATTCCTCCTTCGATAGCGCTGGTGCTGCTGGGCGATGTGCTCTCCAACGCCTACCAGCAGGCGCAGCTCTCCATGGGCGTGTGGAGCCCGAAAACCCTCTCCATTGGTGACCTGTTCATTGGTGCACTGGTGCCTGGCCTGCTGCTGGTGGGGGTGTACATCATTTACCTGCTGGTGGTGGCGTGGTGGAAACCGGACGCGGCACCGGCGGCGGACCGTGAGGCTCTAAAGGCCGAGCTGGGGCACACCGGCAGCATCTGGCCGCTGCTGCTGAAAGGCTTGCTGCCTCCGGTACTGCTGATCGTGGCGGTGCTTGGCTCGATTCTGGGGGGCTTTGCAACGCCTACCGAAGCGTCGGCGGTGGGCGCGTTTGGCGCGCTGGTACTGGCGGCGACCAATCGCCAGCTGAGCATCAAGATGCTCAAGGAGACACTCCACTCCACGGCGCAGGTCACCAGCATGGTGTTCCTGATTCTGATTGGCGCTGCGCTGTTTTCGTTGGTGTTTCGCGCTTACGGCGGTGAAGAGCTGGTCACCGAGCTATTCGAAGCCATGCCGGGCGGGGTCGTTGGAGCCACGCTGGTGGTCATGCTGGTGATCTTTCTGCTGGGCTTCATTCTCGACTTCATCGAAATCACCTTCGTGGTGGTGCCCATCGTCGGGCCCGTTCTGCTGGCCATGGGCGTAGACCCCATCTGGCTGGGTATCATGATCGCGGTCAACCTGCAAACCTCGTTTTTGACCCCGCCGTTCGGTTTTGCGCTGTTCTACCTGCGTGGCGTGACCCCGGCCAGCGTGCCGACCTCGGCCATTTACAAGGGCGTGATCCCGTTCATCATTATGCAGTTGGGCATGTTGTTGGCGCTGGCGCTGTTTCCGGGCATCGCCACCTGGTTGCCCTCTGTCCTGTAGCGAGCGATTGGCGACATGATTGCAAACGTACTGACCATCGCTGGCTCCGACCCCTCGGGCGGGGCGGGCATCCAAGCGGATCTGAAGACTTTCTCTGCGCTGGGCACCTACGGCACCAGCGTGATCACGGCGCTGACGGCACAAAATACCTGCGGTGTCGCCGGGGTGCATGGCGTCCCGGTGGCGGCCATTCGCCAGCAGTTGGAGCACCTGTTGGCCGATGTGCACATCGATGCCGTAAAAATTGGCATGGTGGCCAGCCGCGACGTGGCACAGACCATTGCCGACGTGCTGCAGCAGCGTCGCCCGCGCTGGATCGTGCTGGACCCGGTGATGGTCGCGAAGAGCGGTGACGTCCTGGTGGACGATGCTGGCATCCGCGCCGTGCGCGATATTCTGGTGCCGCTGGCGGATGTGATCACTCCCAATCTTCCCGAAGCCGCCGTGCTGCTGGACCGCTCGCGGCCCGCATCGCTGGAAGACATGGAGGCGCTGCTGCCAGCGCTGGTCGCCTTGGGCGTGCCTTACGTGGTGCTCAAGGGGGGGCATCTACGGGGCGAAACCTGTCCGGATTTGCTGGCGTCACCTCAGGGCCAGCGCTGGCTGGCCGCCGAGCGGATTGCTACCGACAACCTGCACGGCACCGGCTGTGCGCTGTCATCGGCGATCACGGCGTGCCTGGCGAGGCTGCCCGCTCAGGCAAGCAGCGAAGCTCCCATCGAGGCGATCACCACCGCCAAACAGTGGTTGCACGAGGCCCTGGCCGCCAGCGAACGGCTCAACGTGGGCCAGGGGCGAGGGCCGGTTCACCACTTCCACGCCTGGTGGTAACGGCGCTGGGGGGCAGCTTGATCTGGGGCATGCGCGGATAAAGTCGGCTTGCGAGATGCGCAAACGGGCACCATGCTGAAGGGTGCCCGTTTCATCCAACCGACTGCGCTATTCGGCCAAGGAGCATGCCCATGTCTCGCTCGCTGCTGTTTGCCTCCGATCTTTCCCGGGAAAATCGCGCCGCGTTCGCACGCGCGCTGCGCCTTGCCCAGGAGCAAGGTGCTTCCCTGAACACGCTGCACGTGCTCGACCCTTATCTGCCGCATCGCACCCTGCATGACCTGGAGCAGGCCATCAGTGATGATATCAGCGCCACGCTGACGGATTTAAGTGAAGACTACGCTCTGGCGCTGCCTCCGCTGATGATCCAGACCGTGGTGGGCGAGCCCCATGCGGAAATCGTCCGAGAGGCCCACGAGCGTCACGCATCGCTGATCGTGTTGGGTATGCATCGCAAGCGCGGCCAGAAGGAGCTGCTGCAGGGCACCACCATGATGCGCGTGCTGCGCAGCGCGCCGTGCCCGGTGGTCATCGCGTTCACCCCGCCTACGCAGGCCTGGCAGCATATCGTGGTGCCCGTCGATTTTTCCCTGACCGCACGCCAGACGCTCAAGGAAGCCCTGATACGCTTCCCGGAGGCGCAGATCACCCTGCTGCATGCCTGGAGCCTGCCGGGCGAGCGTGAATTGGGCAATCAAGCCTTCTACGCCCAATGGCGGGACCATGAGGTCAGTCGGCTGCGCACGGCGCTGGATAACGAAGTCGATAGCCTGATGGGCGAGCTGCAGGGTGTGCCTGATACCCAGCTGATTCTGGAGCCGGGCAGCCCATGCGATGTGCTCGGTGACTATATCAAGCGCCATTCGCCTGACCTGGTGATGCTGGGAAGCCGCAGCCGACCCCAGCAGCCCAACCCGCTCACCGAGATGCTGCTGAGCGAGCCGCACTGCGATGTGATGATCTGCCGCCCCTGGTAGCGCCGCCAGTCCTTTGGTTGTACGGAACCTTTACGCATAACATGGGCATGTATAGCGTAGGGGTTTCTGTTCCGTCTGCCTTGGGAGGAAAACACCGCGCGGCGACTCAAGCAATCCACTCCGTTCACCACAGCGCGGCTAGCAGTTCGACCGTGTGGTCGAAGACCAGGGCCAACGCTACATCCTGCTAGGCAGTGGCGTGTTCCGCTACATGATCTGGACGGCCTGCGCGGGGGCCTACTATCAGCTGGAAGGCGAAAACGAGCCGCAACCGCTGGGCGAAGGTTTTCGGGATGCCCTGTTAGGGCGCCGCTGAACTGCGCTAGACTCTTGCCTTTCAGCCATTCCAAGGGTAGCCGTAACGTGAAGGCTTTGATTCAACGGGTAACCACCGCCAGCGTGACGGTGGAGGGGCAGGCCATTGGCGCTATCGATCACGGGCTCGTGGCGCTGATCGGCGTCGAAAGAGGCGACAGCGAGGCTAATGCCGACAAGCTGTTGCACAAGTTGCTGAATTACCGCGTGTTCAGTGACGAGACGGGCAAGATGAACCATAACCTGCAGCAGGCCCAGGGGGGCTTGCTGCTGGTCTCCCAGTTCACGCTGGCCGCCGATACCCGCAAGGGGCTGCGGCCGGGTTTTTCCAGCGCCGCACCGCCGGAGGAGGGCGAGCGGCTATTCGATTACCTGGTGGCGCGCGCGCAGCAAGCGGGCCCACCGGTGGCCACTGGGCAGTTTGGCGCCGACATGCAGGTGGCGCTGGTCAACGATGGCCCGGTGACCTTCATGCTGGAAGGGTAGCGGAAAAACCTCAGGCGTTTTCGCTGGCCAGCAGTTCGGCTTCCATGGCTTCCAGCGCCTCTTCGGCGGCTAGCCAGGCCTGCTCGGTGCGCTCCAGCTCGACCTTGGCATCGGCTTGCCGGGCCAGTGCCTGGGTCAGTTCCGCCTTGCGGGCGCTGTTGGTATACAGCGTGGCATCGGCCAGCACGGTTTCGACTTCCTCCAGCGCCGCCTGGGCCTTCTCCATCTGTTTTTCGGCCTGATCACGAACCTTTTTCAAGGGTCGCAGCTTTTCACGCAGCTCGGCGGCGGCCTTGCGAGCGGCCTTGCGGTCGGTAGTGGGTTGCTGCCCTTGGCGCTCGCTCTTTTCACTGCGTGCGTCGCGTCGGCTCTCTTCCAGGCGTGCTTTCAGCCAGGCGCGGTAATCCTCCAGGTCGCCATCGAACGGCTCGACCCGATGGTCGGCCACACGCCAGAACTCATCGACCGTGGCGCGCAGCAGGTGACGGTCGTGGGAGACCAGGATGACGGTGCCCTCGAACGCGGCCAGCGCTTCAGTGAGCGCTTCGCGCATTTCCAGGTCCAGGTGGTTGGTCGGTTCGTCCAGCAGCAGCAGGTTGGGTTTTTGCCAGGCCACCAGGGCCAGCGCCAGGCGCGCCTTCTCGCCCCCCGAGAAGGTTGCCACCTCGCCGAAGGCGTCATCGCCCTTGAAACCGAAGCCGCCCAGGAAGTTGCGGATTTCCTGATCGCTGGCGGTAGGAGAGAGCCGCTGGACGTGGACAAACGGGGTGGTGGTCACGTCCAGCCCTTCCAGCTGATGCTGGGCAAAGTAACCAATCGCCAGATGTTCGCCGGGCACCCGCTTGCCCTCCAGCAGGGCCAGCTCGCCGGTCAGCGATTTGATCAGCGTGGATTTGCCCGCGCCGTTGGGCCCCAGCAAGCCAATGCGGCTACCGGGTAGCAGGGTGATATTGACCTTTTCCAGCTGCGCGACATCGGCCGCTTCGCTGCGATATCCCAGGGTTGCCTGGTCCAGCACCAGCAGGGGGTGAGAGGTTTTGTCGGCGGCGGGCAGCGTGAAGTGGAAGGGCGAGTCCACGTGCGCCATGGCGATATCTTCCATGCGCTCGAGCATCTTCATGCGGCTCTGGGCCTGGCGAGCCTTGGTCGCTTTGGCCTTGAAGCGGGCGATGAAGCGCTCTATTTCCTCACGGCGTGCCTGCTGCTTGGCGGCTTCGGCCTGCTGGAGCGCGAGCTTCTCGGCGCGGGTACGCTCGAAGCGTGAGTAGTTGCCCCGGTAAAGCTCCAGGGTCTGCTGATGCATGTGGACGATGTGGTCACACACGGCATCCAGGAAGTCGCGGTCGTGGGAGATCAGCAGCAGCGTGCCCGGGTAACGTACCAGCCACTGCTCCAGCCACAGCAGTGCATCCAGGTCCAGGTGGTTGGTCGGCTCGTCGAGCAGCAGCAGGTCGGAAGGCATGAACAGGGTGCGGGCCAGGTTGACTCGCATACGCCAGCCACCGGAAAAATCGGAAAGCGGGCGCTGCAGGTCGGCCTGTATGAAGCCCAGCCCCACCAGCAGCTGGGCGGCGCGGGAGGCGGCGCTGTAGCCATCCAGCGTCTCGATCAGGCCGTGCAATTCGGCTTCACGGTGGGCATCCCCCGCCTGCTGGGCGGCCAGCAGGTCGGCTTCGGCCTGGCGCAGGGCATGATCGCCATCCAGCACGTACTCGACGATGGGCCGGTCCAGCGCTTCCACTTCCTGAGCCATGTGTGCGATACGTTGGCCACCGCTCATCTCTACATCGCCCTGGTCCGGGCCCAGCTCGCCCAGCAGCAGCTTGAACAGGCTCGACTTACCCGCCCCGTTGGCCCCGATGATGCCTGCCTTGACCCCGTTGTGCAGGGTCAGGTCGGCGCTTTCCAGGAGCGTTTGCGTACCTCGTTGCAGGGCGACTTGGCGCAGTGCGATCATGCTTTCTCCCGAAACCAGTGGGTAAATTCATGGATTCTAACCGATTGCAGGACTTGCAGCAGGCTTTGCAGCATCGTTCGTTGTGGGATTTTGCGCTGGCCTTTTACGCCCAGCCCGGTGTGGAGCAGGCGTGCTTGACGCTACAGGACGCCGCCGACGTGGATGTCTGCGAGCTGCTGCTGCATGGATGGCTGTATTGCCACGGCCTCCAGGCCAGGCGCGAGGCGCTTGCCGATATCAGCCGTGAGCGAGCGCACTGGCAGCGCCAGTTTACCGAGCCGTTACGTCACCTGCGCCGTGAATTGAAGCCTCAGGCGGCTGAGGATGAGGCCATCGATGCGTTGCGCAAGAGCATCAAAACTGCCGAGCTGCAGGCCGAGCGTGTAAATCTTCAACGTTGGCAGCAGTGGGCGCAGGCTTCCGAGCATGTCTCACAGCGTTTGGAGGAAGTTGATGATAGCATGCAAGATCGTAGCATTTGGCTGCAGAATAGGCTCTTTTTTGCCAAATTTGACAGCGCTTCGTTGAGTGGTTCACGCGTATGCGATGGCATCTCCCCTGCGCTTGAATGTCTGGCAAGTCAGCTTGACCACTGTAAATCACCACGCTAGCCTGAAATTAAGCTGTTTTTGAATAACCTGTGACCACTTGTGTGGCAATCGCCCGCTAACCCACAGCAATGAACCCAGCAGGCATTAATCGATAAGTGAAAGCGTTTCTGCGTGTTAGCGGTTGATCAGGACAGCACTGGACAGACAACACTAACTTCATGCGCACTCGTAGAGCGCGCTACCACTGTCAGGGAACTCTGTATGAAGCCAAACAAGTTTGTTTCGACCCGCTCACTCACCACGAAACTCATCACGTCCGCGAGCGTAGGTGCTCTGCTGCTGGGCCTGAGCGCCGCTGCGCAGGCAGATAACTGGCGTTATGCCCACGAAGAGTATGAAGGCGACGTTCAGGACGTCTTCGCCATGGCGTTCAAGGAGTACGTGGAAGAGAACTCCGACCACACCGTCCAGGTATATCGTTTTGGCGAGCTGGGCGAGTCTGACGACATCATGGAGCAGACCCAAGCGGGTATTCTGCAGTTCGTCAACCAGTCGCCTGGTTTCACGGGCGCACTGATCCCCGAAGCGCAAATCTTCTTCGTGCCTTACCTACTGCCCACCGATGAAGAAACGGTCATCGAATTCTTCAACTCCAGCACCGCGATCCATGAAACCTTCCCGGAGCTCTACGCGGAGCAGGGGCTGGAGCTGCTCAAGATGTACCCAGAAGGTGAGATGGTCGTCACCCTCGACGAACCGTTTACCTCGCCAGACGAGCTGCGTGGCAAGAACATCCGCACCATGACCAACCCGCTGCTGGCGGAAACCTATCGCGCCTTCGGCGCCAGCCCCACGCCGCTGCCCTGGGGTGAGGTATATGGTGGCCTGCAAACCAACATTCTGCAGGGCCAGGAAAACCCCATCTTCTGGATCGAGTCGGGCGGCCTGTATGAAGTTTCCCCCAATCTGGTGTTCACCGGTCATGGCTGGTTCACCACGGCCATGATGGCCAATCAGGACTTCTTCGAAGGTCTCTCGGAAGATGATCAGCAGCTGGTACGTGATGCCACGGAAGCGGCTTACGAGCACACCATGGAGCACATCTCGGGCTTGGCTGAGGAGTCACTGGAGAAAATCCAGGCCGCCTCGGATGACGTGACCGTGACCCGTCTCAATGAAGAGCAGATTCAAGCCTTCCGCGAGCGTGCGCCCCAGGTAGAAGAGCGCTTCGTGGAGATGACGGGCGAGCGCGGTGCGGCACTGCTCGAGCAGTTCAAGGAAGACCTCGAGGCGGTGACCAGCAACTGATTCATGGCAAGGGCTTGGCAGGGCTGACGCCCACAAGGCCCGCAAATGCGTGAAAGCAAAAGGGGTGGCCAAGTGCTGCCCCTTTTTTGTTCACCCCCTGGTGAAGCATCTACCGTGGCGCGGGTGCGGCTAATCAGCGTTGAATGGTGTGCTGTTTCAAGCCGCTACAGTAGCAAGGTAGAC
This sequence comes from Halomonas sp. 18071143, assembly GCF_019211725.1. NCBI lineage: Bacteria > Pseudomonadati > Pseudomonadota > Gammaproteobacteria > Oceanospirillales > Halomonadaceae > Halomonas > Halomonas sp. 18071143. Next base: position 3,711,303 of record NZ_CP078120.1, on the reverse strand, counting down.
CGACAAGTTTAACGGGAACAGAGAGGAACAACTCCAATGGATATGAGCGAAGATGATGTTGCTGAAAAAAAGTATCGCTCTATGCTGCCTGGGCTGCTGGGTACCGTTGATACGTGGATCAGCAAGGTCGAAGCCTTCATCTTGGCCTCGGGTGTCATTCTGATGGCCATCAACACCGTGGCCAACGTCATTGGCCGCTTCGTGTTTGGTGAGAGTCTGCACTTTTCCGAAGAGGTCAACCGTATGTTGATCGTGCTGGTGACCTTTGCCGGGATTGGCTATGCCGCTCGGCATGGTCGGCATATCCGCATGTCGGCGATCTACGATGCGCTGCCCACAGGAGGGCGCCGCGCGCTAATGATTGTCATCAGCTTGTTCACGGCGCTAGTGATGTTCGTGCTGTGCTACTTCTCGATTGGTTATATCGACACCATCATGAACCGAGGCCGTAGCTTGCCCTCCACGGGCATTCCTGCCTGGTGGATGTACGTCTGGGTGCCGGTGGGCTTTGCCGTCACCGGTATTCAGTACGTCATGACGGCGATCACTAACCTGCTTTCGAAGGATGTGTACCTGTCCACGCATGTGGTGGACGGCTACAAGGACACCGAAACCGAAGTCTAGGCAGCGAGGAAACACGCATGACTGCAACGATAATTACCATCATGATCGTGCTGCTGCTGCTCGGCTTCCCGATGATGATTCCCTTGATGACCGCGGCCTTCGTGGGCTTTTTCATGAGCTTCGGCGGCTTGGGGCAGATGGAAACGCTCATCCAGCAGATGATGCGCGGTATCAGCCCCACCGCGCTGATTGCGGTGCCCATGTTCATTCTGGCAGCCGACATCATGACCCGCGGGCAGTCGGCCAACCGATTGATCGACATGGTGATGACCTTCGTGGGCCATATCAAAGGCGGCCTGGCCGTCAGTACGGCGGTCTCCTGTACGCTGTTTGGTGCCGTGTCCGGGTCTACCCAAGCGACCGTGGTGGCCGTCGGCTCCCCGTTGCGTCCACGTATGCTGAAGGCTGGCTATAAAGATCCCTTCACCCTGGCGCTGATCATCAACTCCAGCGACATCGCCTTTTTGATACCGCCCAGTATCGGCATGATCATTTACGGGGTGGTATCACAAACGTCGATTGCCGAGCTGTTCATTGCTGGTATCGGTCCGGGCCTGCTGATTTTGGCCATGTTCTCCACGTATTGCATTATTTACGCCATCGTCAACAAGGTGCCCACCGAGCCCAAGGCCAGCTGGAAAGAGCGAGCCGTGGCCGTGCAAAAGGCGCTTTGGCCACTAGGTTTTCCAGTGCTGATCGTCGGTGGTATTTACGGCGGGGTGTTTAGCCCGACCGAGGCGGCGGCGGCCTGCGTACTGTACGCCTTCCTGCTGGAATTCGTGATTTTCCGCTCGCTGAAGCTGCCGGACATGTTCACCATTGCCAAGTCCACGGGGTTGATCACCGCCGTGGTGTTCATCCTGGTGGCGGCAGGCAACGGCTTCTCGTGGATCATCTCGTTTGCCCAGATCCCGCAGACGATCCTGGGTACCTTCGGGATCAACGAAGCGGGGCCCGTGGGCGTACTGGTGGCTATTTCGATCGCCTTCTTCGTGGCCTGCATGTTCGTCGATCCCATCGTGGTGATTCTGGTGCTGACCCCTATTTTCGCGCCAGCGATTGCGGCTTCGGGGCTGGACCCGGTACTGGTGGGGGTACTGATCACCCTGCAGGTGGCCATTGGCTCGGCGACGCCGCCCTTTGGGTGTGACATCTTTACCGCCATTGCGATTTTCAAGCGGCCTTACCTGGAAGTGATCCGCGGCACGCCGCCGTTCATTTTCATGCTGATTCTCGCGGCGGCCCTGATCATCATGTTTCCGCAGATTGCGCTGTTCCTGCGCGACCTTGCTTTCCGCTAGCCGCCAGGAGCGCTTATGTTCAACCGCATCTTGATTCCTGTCGATGGCTCCAAGGGGGCCATCAAGGCGCTGGAGAAGGCCGTTGGCCTGCACATGCTCACTGGGGCAGAGCTCTACCTGCTGTGCGTGTTCAAGCATCACAGCCTGCTGGAAGCGTCGCTCTCCATGGTGAGACCCAACAAGCTCGACCTGCCGGACGATGCCTTGAAGGAGTACGCCACCGAAATTGCGGTGCACGCCAAGTCGCATGCCATCGAACTGGGTGCCGATAGCCTGCGCGTGCGCGCTTTCGTCAAGGGCGGGCGCCCCTCGCGTACCATCGTGCGCTTTGCGCGCAAGCGTGAGTGCGATTTGATCGTGATCGGCGCCCAGGGCACCAATGGCGAGAAGAACCTGCTGTTGGGCAGTGTGTCCCAGCGCGTGGCTGGGGCGGCACACTGCCCTACACTAGTGGTGTAAACCTCTGCGGCATCCTGCTGTCTGAAGGGGACGCCTGAACAACACCCGCCGCGTCAGGTAATGCAGCCTGACGCGGCGGGTGTTAGTCTTTAGGGATTCGACAACACGTTGGCGCGCTGCGCCGCTGGATAAGGTTTTTCCATGAAAGCACTTGTGACTTCTACTGCCCTGACGGGTTTATTGCTGGTAGCACCGTTCGCCGCCGCGGCCCCCGAGACCGACGAGCAACGCCTGGCTTACAGCCTGGGGGTAACGTTGGGCGAGAGCATGCAGGCCGATATCGAAGACCTGGATCTCGATGCCTTCACCGATGGTATGCGCGACGTGTTCGACGGCAATGAGCTGGCGATGAGCGAAGAAGAGATGATGGAAGCGCTGATGACCTTCCAGGAGAGCTCCATGGAGGCCCGCGAACAGCAGGCCGCTGAAATTGCCCAGCTGAACCTGGAAGAAGGCCAGGCCTTCCTGGCAGAGAACGCCGAGCGTGAGGGTGTCGAAGTCACCGAGTCGGGCCTTCAATATGAAGTGCTGGAGTCTGGCGATGGGGCCACGCCTGGCGCAGAAGACACCGTAGAAGTGAACTACGAAGGCATGCTGCTGGATGGCACCGTGTTCGATAGCTCTTTCGAGCGTGGCCAGTCGGTCAGCTTCCAGGTGAATCAGGTCATCGAAGGCTGGCAGGAAGCGCTGCAACTGATGAGCGTGGGCGACAGCTGGATGCTCTACATCCCTGCCGAGCTGGCTTACGGTGAGGGTGGCCAAGGGCCGATCGGTCCGAATGAGATGCTTACCTTCCGCGTTGAACTGCTGGGCGTCGAGTAACCCATGCCTGCCGCCACTGCTTATCGCCTGCTCGGCGTATTGATGCTCATGGGTGGCAGTGCTGCCCATGTGCAGGCGGACACGCCCCCAGCTGACCTGCCTGCGTTGGGTGCGATGCCCGAAGCTGCTTCAGTGGTGGGCGTTTCGTCGGGGGGCTACATGGCCACGCAGCTGGCCGTTGCCTGGCCGGAGCGTTTCAGCGGCGTTGGGGTGCTGGGCGCAGGCCCTTGGGGCTGTGCCCAAGGGGCGCTGAGCCTGGCGCTCAACCAGTGCATGATGACCCGCCGAGGCTTGCCCGCGCTGGATACGCTGGAACAGCGCCATGAGCGTTATGCGGCGCTGGAGCAAGTAGGCAGTCGTGACGCGTTGCGCCAGCTCAGAACCTACGTGTGGCATGGCGATGCCGATGCAACGGTTTCACCCGCGTTGGGTGATCTGTTAGCCAAACAGTGGCAAGGTTGGCTGGCAGAGCCCGACGAGCAGCTGCGCTATGTGCAGCGTGAGAACACCGGACACGGCTGGCCGGTGGCGATGCCCAAGGATGCCCCCATCGACCCCCAATCCCTGGGCGACTGCCATCTGGGCGGCGGTAGTCACGTACTGGCCTGTGGCGACAATGTGGCCGCCGATATGCTGGACTGGCTCTACCCCGAACGGCCCGTGCAGGAGAGTGAAGGCGAGTTACGGCGCTTCGATCAGTCCGAGTTTGCCGTCAAGGGCTTGGCCGATTCGGGCTATGTCTTCGTGCCCGAGGCGTGTGACGCGGGAGGCTGCCCCGTCACCGTGGCGTTGCATGGTTGCCAGATGAATGACCAAGCGATTGGCGACACCTTTGCTCGCTATAGCGGCCTGAACCGCTGGGCCGAGGAGCACGGGCAGATCATCCTCTACCCCCAGACCGAAAGCAGCATGGCCAACCCGCAAGCCTGTTGGGACTGGTGGGGGTTTGCCGAAAGTACATGGCAAATCAACCCTTTGCATGACACCCGAGAAGGCACGCAGGCTAAAGCCCTGATGGCCATGGTCGAGCGACTCCAAGAGGCGCCCGATGCTCCCGCAGAGGAAAGCACGCAGGAGGCGGACTAGCCACCCAGCTCGCTCTCCAGGGCAGATTTCAACCCATGGGGGGTGGGCGAGTAGAGCACCCGCTGCAGAATGGTTCCCTCACGGTTCACCAGAAACAGTGATGCACTATGGTCGATGGTATAGGCCATGGCGGAATCCGGCGCTTCGACACGGCGCCAGATGACGCCATAGCGCTCGGCAACATCGCTCAACTGCTCCTGACTGCCCACCAGCCCCACGAATTCCTCGCCGAAAAACTGCATGTATTCATTCATGCGCTCCAGCGTATCGCGTTCCGGGTCCACGGTGATCATCACCGGTACTACACGCTCACGCTGCTGTTCGTCCAGCTGTGACAGCACTTGGCGCTTCACGGCCTGGTTCATGGGGCAGACGTCCGGGCAGTAGGTGTAACCGAAAGAGACCACGGCGATTTCGTCGTCATCCAGTTGGGTCAGCGTAAAGTCGCCGTGGGTGGAGGGCATGGCAATGGGGCCGCCTTGCGGCTCGCCGTCGTTCGAAGGGGTGGCCAATTGATACATCCCGACGGCGCTGACCGTCAGCAGTACACCCAGCACTGCCAACCCCCACACCAGCGGTTTACGTTTATTTGCTGCCGCCATGCCTTCAGCTCCTTGTGACATCGAAATCGAACCAGCTACCCAACTTGCCCTCGGGCGTATCGAGAATGACCCGAGCCCGCCAAGGCATGACGTCCTGGGTGCAAATGCCTACCTGCCCCTGACCGTGGAAATGGCCGGGCGCCGTTTCGTTCAGCGTGAAACGGTGCAAACCCATGTCCATGTCTCGGCCCACGAAGTCGACGGTCACCTGGTTGGCGCTAACGCCGTCCACTTCGACGTCCAGAGGCAGCACTTCCAGCGCCTGGATACGCCCATGGGCATCGATGGAGAGGGATAGGTGCCCCTTGTCTCCCAGCGTTGCCGAACATTGGCTAGTATGCAAGTTGCACTCACCGCTGGGCGAGAACCAGACCACATCGCTGTCGCCCTTCAGCCAGTTGGCAAAGACATACCAGGTGCAGGCCGCCAGCGCGAGGCCCGTGACCAATATCAACACTTTTAGCGCTGGAAAACCCGTCGGCTCGACGGGTTCAGGCAATTTCTTCATGGCAGAATAGTCGCTACGCAAGCCGTGAGGCGGGGAAGTTGGATTCATGGTAACAGCTATCCAGCGGATGTCGCTGTGCTGGGATGTCGCACTTGATAAGGAAAACAAATGGAGAGTATTACGGGCGCGCTTGGTCCCTTGTTTCTACTGATTCTGCTGGGCGTTCTACTAGGCAACCGCCGCTGGCCCAGCAGTGAGTTCTGGGTACAGATGGAGCGCGTGATTTATTTCGTGCTGTTCCCCGCCATGCTGGTGGGCACGCTGGCCACGGCGGACGTCAGTCAGGTGCCTGTGGGGCGGCTGGCGCTGGTGCTGCTGGGGGCGATGGCGCTGTTTGGCATGGCGCTCTGGCATTTTCGGGGCTGGTTGGCACTGGAGCCGGCGGCGTTCACGTCTGTCTTCCAGGGGGCCGTCCGTTTCAATACCTACGTGGGTGTCGCGGGTGCCGCCGCACTGCATGGCAGCCTGGGAGCCACGACGGCCGCCGTGGCCGTGGCACTGATGGTGCCTATCGTCAACGTGATGTGTGTCGCCAGCTTTGTGGCAGCGGGCACCCTGGGCAGTGCCAGCGTGGGCAAAAGCGCCCTGGCGCTGATCAAGAATCCGCTGATTCTGGGCTGCCTGGTGGGGATTGCCTTGAATCTGAGCGGTATCGGCCTGCCCGGCTGGAGCGAAGACACCGTCTCGCTGCTGGGAGGCGCTGCCTTGCCGCTGGGACTGGTGGCTGTCGGGGTGGCGCTGCGCCCGCGTGCGTTGCTGCGCTTCGACCGCGGTGTGCTGGCCACCAATACCATCAAGCTGGTGCTGATGCCTGTATTGGTGCTGGTGTTGGCCTGGGCGTTGAGGCTGGACCCCGTCAGCCGAGACGTGGCGCTACTCTTTGCGGCGCTGCCCACGGCCACATCGGCCTATATCCTGGCGCGACAGCTGGGCGGCGATGCCGAGCTCATGGCGGCGATCATCACTGGACAGACGCTATTGGCGATGCTGACGTTGCCGATATGGCTGCAGTGGGTAGGGGGATAAAAATAAATAAAAAGTATTCGCATTTGTGTTGACGTAGTAAATGAGAACTATTACATTGTAGGTGTGGCGTTTGATGAGACGCCACAGGCCAAGACAGAAACCGCCAGTTTCCTGTCATGGTTTCTCCCTCTCATTGCTAGTCACGGTCTTTTGCCGCTCCCTTGGAGCGGCTTTCTTTTTTTGGTGGGTAGGTCTTTTGGGCAAGTTCGTCGCGACAGATGCAGGGCCGCGGGTGGCCCGCTGCCAATCGAACGTCAGGCTTCCCGACGGTAGATCAAGTCCCATACGCCGTGGCCGAGCTTTTCGCCGCGCGCTTCGAACTTGGTGAGCGGGCGGAAGGCCGGGCGGGGCACGTAAGGTGCGGTCTCGGGCGTGGCGGTGTTGGCGTAGCCAGGGGCGTCCTCCATCACGTCGGCCATCCATTCGGCATAGGCTTCCCAGTCGGTGGCCATATGGAAGGTGCCGCCGGGCATGAGGCGCGTGCGAATGAGCTCCACGAAGGCCGGCTGGACGATGCGCCGCTTGTGGTGCTTTTTCTTCGGCCATGGGTCGGGGAAGAACAGTTGCAGGGTCGTCAGCGAGGCTTCCGGCAAGCACTGCTCGAGGACGGCCAGCGCATCTTCACGGTACACCCGCAGGTTGGTCAAACCGCGCTTGTCGACCTCGTCCAGCAGCTTGCCCACGCCAGGGGCGTGTACTTCGATGCCGATGAAGTCGGTATCCGGGTGGGTTTCTGCCTGTTCGATCAGCGAATTACCCATGCCAAAGCCAATTTCAACCACGCGGGGGGCTTGACGGCCAAACAGGGCATCCAGATCCTGGCGGCCATCGGCAATAGTCAAGCCCAGGCGTGGCCATACTTCTTCCAGGCCGCGCTGCTGGGCTTGGGTCATGCGCCCGGCACGGATCACGTAGCTTTTGATGCCGCGACGGTGCAGCGGCGCATCTGCGCTCTCCGGGCCAGTGGTGTTGCCGTTCGGCACAGTGTCGTTGGTGTCGGTCATGATGTCTCTGTATCAGCCGTTGATTCGGCCTGCAAATGGCGAAGAGGGGTCGGCGCTCTGGCGGCGCGGCATGCGCCCTGCCAAAAAGGCGTCGCGGCCAGCTTCCACGGCCAGCTTCATGGCGTTGGCCATGCGCAGCGGGTCGCGTGCGTGGGCAATCGCGGTATTCAGCAGTACCCCGTCGCACCCTAGCTCCATGGCCATGGCGGCATCCGAGGCCGTCCCGATACCGGCATCCACCAGTACGGGAACTTTGCTCTGCTCGACGATCAGGCGCACGTTGTGCGGGTTCTGAATGCCGTGGCCCGAACCAATCAGCGAGCCCAGCGGCATGATGGCGCAGCAGCCCATGGCTTCCAGCTCACGTGCCACGATGGGGTCATCACTGGTGTACACCATGACGTCGAAGCCATCGGCCAGCAGAGTTTCTGCGGCTTTTAGCGTCTCGACCACGTTAGGGTAGAGGGTGTGATCATCGCCCAGCACTTCCAGCTTCACGAGGTTGTGGCCATCCAGCAGCTCACGGGCCAGGCGGCAGGTGCGAATCGCATCCTTGGCGTTGTAGCAGCCCGCGGTATTGGGCAGCAGGGTGTAGTGCTTGGGCGAGATGACGTCGAGCAGGTTCGGCGCATCGGCATCCTGGCCAAGGTTGGTACGGCGCACGGCAAAGGTGACGATTTCGGCACCGCTCTGGGCAATCGCAGCACCGGTTTCGGTAAAGTCTTTGTACTTGCCGGTACCCACTAACAGGCGGGAGCTAAAATCACGTCCGGCAATGGTGAACGGTGTGTCGGTCAGTTGCGTCATAGCGATTCCTTGAAAAAGCACCGGCAGCTAGCCGCCGCCAATGGCGTGGACCACTTCGATCTGGTCGCCTGCGGCCAGCGGGGTCGCGGCCAGTTGGCTCTTGGGCACAATCTGTTCGTTGATTTCGACAGCGATCCGCCGCCCGCTCAAGCCCAGTTGGGCGACCAGGTCAGCGGCGCTCAGGCCTGGGGCAATGGCGTAGGCTTCGCCATTGAGCGTAAGCTGTATCGACTCATTGGGGGTAGACATAAACAGTAAGCACCCTGGTGGATGAGGCAAAACGGCCTCTATTGTAGCGGTTTCGACCCGTGCAAGGTATGCAGCGGGGTGAATATCTCAATGATTAACGGGGTGGCGATGCGCCGCCAACATAGGTGAAAAGGAGTAGGGCGTGCAGCGAATCGACAAGCTGTGGTGGTGTGTGGTGGCGCTTTTAGGGGCAACCATGGTGATGCTGGGGGCTTACGCCGCCCACGGGTTGGCGGCACGCACCAGCGCTGCCATGGTGGATATCGTAGAAACCGGCGTGCGCTACCAAGCGTGGCACACGCTGGCCATGCTGGCGGTGCTTGCTTGGCGCAGCCAACGTCCGCTCCCCGGTCAGCAGGTCGTACTCGCCTTATGGGCGTTAGGTGTACTGGCCTTTGCCGGTTCGCTCTACCTGATGGCGCTGGCCGGGTTGAGCGTAGGTATCGTGACGCCGATCGGCGGACTGCTGCTGATGGCCGGTTGGCTGGCCCTGGGCGTCACGGCGCTGCTAAGCCGCTCTTAATCGACGCTAGCCCAGTAGCATACGCAGCGGCATCCACAGGCCCATGCCGATCATCACCAGGTTTTCGGTGAGCGACACAAAGCCGAGCGGTACGTTGCTGTTGCCACCCACGCAGGCGCACTTGAGTTCGCGCTTATCGATGTAAACCGCTTTAAACACCGACACTGCGCCCACGGTGCCGACGAATAGCGCCAGCGGCGCGGCTACCCAAATCAGTGTACCAGCCAGCATCAACAGCCCGGCGGCGGTTTCGGCGTAGGGGTAAACGTAGCTATAGGGCACGTAGCGCTGGGCGAGCAGGTCGTAGTTGAGAAACATGGTGCTGAAGCTTTCGATATCCTGCAGCTTCTGCAGGCCCAGCAGCACCATCGCGGTCGCTACGGCAAACTCTGGCATGCGCGCCGTGAGCAGCGTGCCCTGGGTCGTCCAGCTCATCGCCAGGCCTATCAATAGCGCGATGGCAAAAATGGCCAGCACCGGGCGGTAGGTAGTCTCTTTGGCATTGGGAACGCTCATCCCTAGATGCTCACGCAGCTCTTCGTAGCCGCCGATACGTTGGTTATCTATGTACACCTGTGGCGTGGTATCGACGTTCTCCTGCTCCTTGAACGCGTCGATCTCCTCACGAGAGGTGAGGGTGTGGTCATCCACCGCGTAGCCTTTGCGCCTGAGCAGGTCGACGGTCTTCAAGCCGAACGGGCACATGTGCTCGGCGGTTTTCATCCGATACACCTGTGCGGTGTGGTGGGTCGTTGCTGCCATCATCAGCCTCCTTGTCGTCTTACGATCAACGTCCACCTTTTAGCGTAGAACCCGGTGCCACCCATAGGTCAAATGAGAGGGAAAGACCGTTGTCTGGTCCTTGACCTGTGGGTAGCCCCAAGGTGGTAAGCTTTGCAAAAAACGGTGTCATAGGAGAGCGATATGAAACGACATGCCACTGCGCTGCTGGTATCCGGTGCTTTGATGTTCGGCGCTGCGACCGCCCACGCCGCGCTGCCGGATGAGGCGACGCTGTATAAGAACCCTCAATGTGGCTGCTGCGATGAGTATGCGCGTCATCTTGAAGAACTTGGCGTAGACGTCACCATCATCGATGACGTCGAGCTGGGTGATATTAAGCAGCAGGCGGGCGTGCCTTACGGCATGGGCTCGTGCCACACCATCGAGATAGGCAACTACTGGATCGAAGGGCACGTGCCGATGGAAGCGGTTGAGGCACTGTTTGAACAGCAACCGGATGTCGATGGCATCGGCTTAGCCGGTATGCCAATTGGCACACCGGGCATGCCAGGGCCCCAAAGCGAGCCTTACAACGTTTACCTATTCAGCGATCAAGACGCCCAGCCGTTTATGACGCTGTAGGCGAAGAAGCGCCGTTGCGTCGCGCAAACTCTGCTGCGGGTGCTGGCTTGCTAAAGAAGTAGCCCTGATAGACATGGCACCCCAAGCGAGCCAGTACTGTACTTTGATCGGCGGTTTCCACACCCTCGGCAATCACATCAAGCCCTAGGCTCTCTGCTAGGGCGATAATGGTGGCGGCTGCCAGGTGGCTGTGGCGGGGTTTGTGCAGCGTTTCCTTAACGCCACCGGTATTCGCGTACGGGACTACCCGATGACGCTGGATCGGCTGATCGACCAGCTCCCCAAAGTGAGTTGAGCGCGTTAAAGCGTGAACGACCGCGCTGTTCGGCTGCCTAGAGTTTATCCGGCAGCGCATAGCTGGCGGTGACATGCACCACGGGGCGCGTGTCATCGCTGGCGGAGAAAATCTGTACTTCGCCCACCGCCAGGCGGCGGCCCAGCTTAATCAGCTTGGCGTGGGCGATAATATCGTGATCGCCGGAGGCTGCGCGTAGAAAGTGGCAGTTTAAATCGCTGGTCACGGCCATCGCTTCGGGGCCTATTTGGGCGAGTATCGCCACGTACAGCGCCACATCCGCAAAGCCCATCATGGTAGGGCCTGACACGCGGGGGCCAGGGCGCAGGTGCTCATGGCCAATGTGTAGGCGCATGGTGGCGCACATCTCTCCAACGCTCACTATCTTGCCCATCCGCTGGGGAAAGACTTCATCTAAAAAGTGCTCAATCTGCTCGGCGGTCATCACGGTCATTGTTGTTATTCACTCTGACAGGCTGGGGATCTGCTGCCAGTAGGTCGCCAAGAGGGCGCTGTGAACCCATCCCTGGGCGCTACTTATGCCATCCTTGGCATAAGACCCTCTCGGCAACCTACTGCCAGCGCATTAAATTGTCGCGTAGCTTGCTGTGTGTTTCTTTTACGTCAACGTAAGGCTAGCATAAATAAAAAAGCCCCAAGGCGCGAGCCTTAGGGCTGGGTGGCTATTAAGCGATTGGGCTTACTTAGCCTTATGTACCTGACGCCATGCGTGCAGGAGCGGCTCGGTGTAGCCAGACGGCTGTACGCGGCCCTTGAAGATCAGGTCGGAGGCTGCCTTGAACGCTGTGGAGCCTGCGAAATCCGCACTCATGGCGGTGTACGTCGGGTCGCCCGCGTTCTGCTCATCGACCACTTTTGCCATGCGCTTGAGGGTCTCCTCCACACGCGGCGCATCGACGATGCCATGGTGCAGCCAGTTGGCAATGTGCTGGCTGGAGATACGCAGTGTGGCGCGGTCTTCCATCAGGCCGACGTTGTGAATGTCCGGCACCTTCGAGCAGCCGACACCGTGCTCTACCCAGCGCACCACGTAACCCAGAATGCCCTGGCAGTTGTTATCCAGCTCCTGCTGAATCTCGTCATCCGACCAGTTGGCGTTTTCTGCTACCGGCACGGTGAGCAGGTCGTCGAGCAGATCCGGTTCGCCCTGGGCTTCCAGGTCGCGCTGAATATCGGCGACATTGACCTGATGGTAGTGCAGGGCGTGCAGGGCAGCCGCCGTGGGTGACGGTACCCACGCCGTGTTGGCACCGGCTTTCGGATGGCCGATCTTCTGCTCCAGCATGCTGTGCATCAGGTCGGGCATGGCCCACATGCCTTTACCGATCTGGGCGCGGCCACGCAGGCCACAGGCCAAACCGACCTGCACGTTGTTCTTCTCGTAGGCGGTGATCCAGGCGGCGCTCTTCATGTCGCCCTTGCGAACCATCGGGCCGGCTTCCATGGCGGTGTGCATTTCATCGCCGGTGCGGTCCAGGAAGCCGGTGTTGATGAATACCACGCGCGAGGTGGCTTCGGCGATACATGCCTTGAGGTTGACCGTGGTGCGGCGCTCCTCGTCCATGATGCCCATTTTCAGGGTGTCACGGCTCATGCCCAGAATGTCTTCCACGCGGCCAAACAGCTCGTTGGCAAACGCGACTTCTTTGGGTCCGTGCATCTTCGGCTTGACGATGTACACCGAACCCGCGCGGGAGTTGCGCGGCTGGTCGGCGTCTTTCTTCAGATCGTGCAGCGCCAGCAGCGAGGTCACGACCGCATCCAGGATGCCTTCCGGCAGTTCGTTGCCGTTTTCGTCCAGCACCGCAGGCGTGGTCATCAGGTGGCCCACGTTGCGCACGAACATCAGCGAACGGCCCGGCAGCGTGACGCTGTTGCCGTCGGTGGTTTGCCAGGTGCGGTCGGCGTGCAGCTTGCGGGTGAAGGTTTTGCCGCCTTTCTCGATGCTCTCTTCCAGGTCGCCCTTCATCAGGCCGAGCCAGTTGCTGTACACGCCGACCTTGTCTTCGGAGTCTACCGCTGCCACGGAATCTTCGCAGTCCATGATGGCGGTCAGCGCGGCTTCGACGACCACGTCCTTGACGTGTGCCGGGTCGGTCTTGCCGATGGGGTGGCTGGCATCGATCTGGATTTCCAGGTGCAGGCCGTTGTTGGCCAACAGAATCGACTCGGGGGCCGAAGCGTCGCCGTTGAAGCCGATCAGCTTGCTGGCATCTTGCAGGCCGGTTTCACGACCGCCCTCCAGGCTGACCACCAGGTGACCATCACGAATGACGTACTTCACCGCATCCCGGTGGGATCCCGTGGCCAGCGGGGCGGCACGGTCCAGCACGCCACGGGCGTAAGCGATGACTTTTTCGCCGCGCTTCGGGTTGAAGCTGGTGCCTTTTTCCGCGCCGTCTTCTTCTGAGATGGCATCGGTGCCGTACAGCGCATCGTACAGGCTGCCCCAGCGCGCATTGGCCGCGTTCAGGGCGTAGCGAGCGTTGCTCACCGGTACGACCAGCTGTGGGCCCGCTTGAATGGCCACTTCACGGTCGACGTTAGCGGTGGTGGCCTTCACGCTGTTCGGTGGCTCTACCAGGTAGCCCACTTCTTTCAGGAAGCGACGGTAGGCGGGCATGTCGCTGACCGGGCCGGGGTTTTCCCGATGCCAGGCGTCCAGCTTCTCTTGCAGGGTGTCGCGCTCTTCGAGCAGCTGGCGGTTTTTGGGGGTCAACTCGTGGAACAGGGCATCGACACCGGCCCAGAAGGCGCTTTCGTCGACGCCGGTGCCCGGCAGAGCCTGCTCGTTGATGAAACGGTCCAGGTCGGCTGCCACCTGTAAACGGTGGCGCGTGATACGCTCGCTCATGGGGATCTCCTGTGAAGGTGCCCGTGGATTGTTCTAGTGCCACGGCTCGGGTGAAAGGTGGTTTATGGAAAATACTTCCACACCTGCGGTGGCATGTAAACAGGGTAGACCCGAAAGCGGTAAAATGCTCGACCAAATGATGAGAGTGGCCCCGCTGCCGCTGCGATCAAGCGCTGTTTCGGCAGCCCATGGATGTGTCATGTTCACGGAGAGACGTTGATGCATAATTTCCAGCATTTGGAAGGCCTGTTTCGCCAGGCATCCGGCGATTCGCCGTTCTCTCTCTTGAGGCCGGGCGAGGCACTCATGGGCGCCATGCACGACTACTTCTGCCATTACGGTTTGGCGGCCTTACTGAGCGACACCCATGAGGTGCACGCTGGTTTCATCGATACCGGCCGGTTTACGCTCTGGTGCCAGGTATGGAGCCCGCCTGCACCGGTAGGCACGGCGTTTGTGATTCACGGCTATTTCGACCACCTGGGGCTGTATCGCCATTTGCTGGGCCGCTTGCTGGCCAAGGGCTGGCGCGTGGTGCTGTGGGACTTGCCGGGCCATGGGCTCTCCAGCGGCCCCCGCGCCGAGATCGAAGACTTCGACGACTACCAGCACTGCCTGACTTACCTGCAAGAAGCGCTGCAGGTGTATGACATGGCACCTACGCCGTGGCTAGGCATCGGGCAGAGTACCGGCGCAGCCATTCTGGCCACGGATGCGTTGACGCGCCAGGACGAGGCAGGCTGGGCAGGCATCGTGCTGTTGGCACCTTTGGTGCGGCCCTGGCGCTGGAGCCAATCCAGCTGGCTTCACTTGATTGCCAGCCCGTTCGTCAAGGAGCTGCCGCGCAAGTATCGGCCCAACTCTACCGATGAGCAGTTCACCGAATTCCTGCGCGACCAGGACCCGCTGCAGCCTGAACGGTTGAGCGTGGCGTGGATTACCGCCATGCGCCGCTGGATGCCCCGGCTATTGGCGCTGGAGCCCAGCCCGCTACCCACCTTGATTCTTCAAGGCGAGCAGGACCTTACCGTCGATTGGGAGTGGAATCTGGCCATCCTGGCGGAAAAATTCCCCAACGCGGAGATTCACCGCCACCCGGAGGCGCGCCACCACTTGGTGAACGAAGCAGATCCTATCCGTGAAGTGCTGTTTGAAGCGCTCGATCGCTTTATCGAGAACGTGCATTAAGCTCCCTTCAATAGCCGATCCAGCTGCCGGTAGCCGATGGCTTCGATAAAGTGCGGCTGAGAGGGCTTGGGTTCGCCCTGCAGGTCGGCCAGCGTCAGCGCCACGCGCAGTACCCGGTGGTAGGCACGGGCGGAGAGCTTGAGCTTTTCCAGCACGCCAGCGAGCCAGGCGCGCTCTTCATCGTTGAGGGCGCAGGCGGCTTCCAGCGCTTTACCGCTGAGCTGGCTGTTGAGCGCACCTCTTGCCATCTGCCGCTCCCGGGCGGCCATCACCCGTTCGCGCACCGCGCTGGAGGGCTCGCCCTGGGTTTGTGCGGTGAGCTGCTCCGGTGGCAGCGCGGGTACTTCCACCTGCAGGTCGATGCGGTCCAGCAGCGGGCCAGAAAGCCGCGCCTGGTAGCGCTGAATCTGGCTGGCGCTGCACTGGCAGCGGCTTCGCGGGTCGCCCAGGTGCCCGCAGGGGCAGGGATTCATAGCGGCAACGAGCTGAAATTGAGCAGGGTATCGGCGCTCATGGCTGGCGCGGGAGAGGTGAATTTCGCCGGTCTCCAGTGGCTGACGCAACACTTCCAGCACGTGGCGCGAGAACTCCGGCAGCTCATCCAGAAACAGCACGCCGTGGTGTGCCAGCGAGATTTCCCCCGGCCTGGGCTTCGAACCGCCGCCAACCAGCGCGGCGGCGCTGGCGCTGTGGTGGGGCTGGCGGAAAGGCCGCTGGCCCCAGTCGGCTTCCAGCGCCAAGCCGCATACCGAGCGCACCGCCGCCACCTCCAGGGCGTCGTCCTCGGAAAGCGGCGGCAGAATACCGGGCAAGCGGCTGGCCAGCATGGTCTTGCCGGTGCCGGGGGGGCCTGCAAACAGCAGGTTGTGGCCCCCAGCGGCGGCCACTTCCAGCGCCCGGCGGGCCTGGTGCTGGCCGCGCACATCGGCCAGGTCGGCCATGGGCGTGGTCGATTTGGCCGATGCCGAGAGCTGGTGGGGTGGGATCTTTTCCTGGCCTAGCAGGTGGGCGACGACTTGCCAGAGAGAGTCGGCGGGCAGCACCGGTAGATCGCCCGCCAGGGCAGCTTCATCGGCGCAGGCGCGGGGCACGATCAACGCCTTGTTGGTACGGCGAGTGGCCAGGGCAAAGGGCAGCACGCCGGGTACCGCCCGCAGCTTGCCATCCAGGGCCAGCTCGCCTGCGCACTCCATGCCTTCCAGCGCATCCACCGGGATTTGGCCCGACGCCGCGAGAATGCCCAGCGCAATCGGCAAATCGAAACGGCCACCCTCTTTGGGCAGGTCCGCCGGGGCGAGGTTGAGGGTAATGCGCTTGGTGTTGGGGAAATCGAAGCCCGCGTTGATCAAGGCGCTGCGCACCCGCTCGCGGCTCTCCTTTACGGCGGTTTCCGGCAGGCCCACCAGTGTCAGGCCCGGCAAGCCATTCGCCAGATGTACTTCGACATGTACCGCCGGTGCTTCCAACCCCACGCCCGCCCGCGTGGCCACAATGGCTAGCGTCATCGCCTTTCCTCTGCAGTTGTCACTTACTCCAATGTAGGATAAAGCTACATTAGCTTAAGTATTTAACCTAACGTAATTAAGAAGGCTTTGGTAGCGATTAAGCAACCGGTTCAAGTAGCGGAGACAGCTTGACGAAGTAATGCGCTTGCATTACCTTTGTATGCATTACCTTTGCATTGCTATCAAGCGGAGAGCGACAGTGAGCACGCTTATCGAAGACGACTCAACTCTGACGGATCGCTATCAAACGACTGTTCCTGCATCGGTTCGCCGGGCACTAAAGCTGAAGCGCCGAGACCGTATTCATTATACCGTTCGTCCTGATGGTGAAGTGGTGCTTTCCAAGGCGAGTGATGAGGCCAAGCACGACCCTGTGATGGTCAACTTCCTCAATTTTTTAGAGCGCGATCTTCTGGCGCATCCAGAAAATATTCGCCCGGTGACTGCCAGTAGCTTTGCCGAGGCCGAACGGCTTACCGCAGGTATTGAGGTAGACCTCGAAGAGGCGCTGGAAGAGGATGATGACGACGAATGAAGCCTCTGGAGGTTAATGGATGGACGATTTATGCCCATCCGTTGTTCTTGGAACAAGTCGAAGCACTCACCTTGAAGGTGAGACATCTTCAATCGAAAGATCCTGCCGGTTATCGCAACAAGGCGGCCACCAAGCGCCTAGCAGCGATCATGAAGCTAGCCTTGAATGATATTCCGCAGGATCCATCAGGCACTCAATACCGCCAAGGGAGCACGCTTGGCACAGAGCACACTCATTGGCAACGAGCAAAGTTCTACCAGCAGTACCGGCTGTTCTTTCGCTACGATGCTGCGAGCAAAATCATTATTTATGCATGGGTCAATGATGACGCTACAAAACGTGCTTATGGCAGTAAGCATGATGCTTACTCTGTCTTTCAGAAAATGCTCAGCAGTGGCAACCCACCGGATAGTTGGACAGCCTTACAGAAAGCCTCGTGAGCGAAGTTGAACGAATCCATTTACTTTTAGCGGCAGATAACAACGATAACTAAATCATACTAGATCTTTTTGGGCAGATCCGCTGGGGCTTCCAACCCCACGCCCGCCCGCGTGGCCACAATCGCTAATTTCATGGCGCTCCCTCGCAACGTCTCTCAATCGGCTCATTCAGTTTAATGAGCCTGCTCGTTGGCTAAGCCTACTTTATTCGGGGTGCCGAGGACTACCATGACGGGGCAACGGCAAGATCAACGCAGCCCAACGTTGCTAATTTTTCCTTGCCTGGCCAGGATCAAACTCTGATAGGCAGTGCAGAGGTGATACAACATGAGCTTGCTGACTCCTTTTGGTCCGTTGCGGGATATCCCGCTGGACAATCTTGAACAATTAAAGGAAATACTGATTCGGTCCGACAAGAGCCGGATGTTGGAAGGGTTGGTCATTGAAGCGGTCTTCAATGACTATCTGGACAGGTTGATGACCCAGCAGGTGCACGTGTTGCCCGTGTCTCTGGTCAGAACACTGACCATCAAGCGACGGCCCCGCACCCGCTACGTCAACGCGTGGTGGCTATGGGATCACTCGGGGGCTGGCGAGGCCGCCACTGACCTGAGTCGCCACCTGCTCCCTGCGTCGGGCAAGGATGAGTTTCTATTCGATTGCTATTACGACGAGAGCGCCAGAGACTTCTTCATCAAGGAGTGGCAGGGCAGGACGCATATTCCGATTCAATCGTTCATGTTGAAAAGTCGTGGATATGACTCCCCCCGTTTCAGGATGCCAACCAGCGCGGTCATTGACGAACACCGCTCGCAACAAGCTTTTTGGTCAGGCATTTTTAGTCATTACAGCCGCGATATTTTTAAACATGTCGTCCTGCATCGACTGTTTAAAAATTGCGCGATACAGCCTTTTTTCGATGGCGTTTGGGATATCGATAGTGTGGCGCGACTGCCCAATGGGACGCTCATGCAGTTGGAGGTAAAACACAAGTTTCCCTACGTCGAGCGAGGTCGTGGCGGCCTCTTCTTTGGGATTAATAATGGCCAGTTACAGGTCATGCAGGACTTGGCGCGTAAAGGGATCAAGACGCTGCACATGATCATGGTCAAACCGATCTGGGACAAACAGCGCGGAACGGGCTACCTGCTTAACCGCATCGGTGAGCGTAAGCGCGTGTTGCTGTTGGCGAAACTGCTGGACACGCCCACCTTGCGCCAGATACGTGAGCGTCCGTCATGGCAGACGGGGGCTGAGCAGTCGTTTACCGGCACGGACCGCCAGAAGGCTCGCTATGTGAATGCCGCCGAGTTCCAGCTGCTGGGAACCCTGGATGATGCGGTCGATGACGTCGCCAAAAACATTCGCCTTGCGGCGATGGGGGAGCTTGACCAGCCAGTGACGGAACAGATGTTGTACGACAGCCGAATTCATCCGTAAACGCTTCGCGGATCTCGTTTTTTGGGATACAATCGTGCGCCATTGTCACAGATTTGACCCAGAGGTTTGCATGTCTCACCTTATCGATGTCCAAACAGGTGCAAGTTCTGGCGTGGTTGCCAGCCTGCCGGGCGCCTCTCCGTCGCCTTACGAGGCGCTCAGCGAGCGAGCACTGCTGGATAAGCTTCTGGAGATTTATGATCAGGGCGCCATCGCCGAGGCGCTCGCCATGGCTGACAAGGGGAGCTGGTGTCGCGAGACCATCAACCGCTGGGCCAAGGGTAAGGCGGAGCCGAAAGTAACGCGTGCGGCTTATCAGCAAATGGTGTCCATGTTGCCTGCTCCCCGGCCCAGTGACCTTCAGCCGTCCTTTCGGTTTATCGACCTGTTCGCCGGGATCGGTGGCATACGCAAGGGGTTCGAGGCGATTGGAGGCGAGTGCGTCTTTACCTCGGAGTGGAATAAATATGCCGTTCGTACCTACAAGGCCAATCACTTTTGTGACCCGCGCAAGCACCGGTTCAATGAGGACATTCGTGAAGTCACGCTGAGCGGCGACCTGAGCATCGACGAAGAGACGGCGTACAGGCACATCGATCGGCAGATTCCCAATCACGACGTACTGCTGGCGGGCTTTCCATGTCAGCCGTTTTCGTTGGCCGGTGTGTCGAAGAAAAACTCCCTTGGTCGAAAGCACGGTTTCGAGTGTGATGCGCAGGGAACGCTGTTCTTCGATGTGGCGCGTATTCTGGCCGCCAAGAAGCCCGCCGCTTTCCTGCTGGAGAACGTCAAGAACCTCAAGAGCCATGACAAAGGCAAAACGTTCAGGATCATCTGTGAGACCCTGGATGAGCTAGGCTATGACGTGGCGGATGTGAACTCGCCCAAAGGGCAGGATCCCAAGGTCATCGACGCGCGGCACTTTCTGCCGCAGCATCGCGAACGCATCGTTCTGGTGGGGTTCCGTCGAGATCTGGGTGTTCATGAAGGGTTTACCCTGAGGGATATCCATAAGATGTACCCAAAGGAGCGCCCAGCCTTTGGTGACCTGCTGGACCCGGAGGTCGACGACAAGTACATCCTGACGCCGAAGTTATGGGAGTACTTGTACAAGTACGCCCAGAAACATCGTGCAAAAGGCAACGGTTTCGGTTTTGGCTTGACGCGGCCCAACGATGTCGCCCGCACGCTCTCTGCCCGTTATCACAAGGACGGTTCGGAGATTCTGGTGGATCGAGGCTTCGATGACGCCATGGACTTCTATAGTGACCATAATCAGAAGCATCGGCCCAGACGACTGACCCCCCAGGAGTGCGCCAGGTTGATGGGCTTTGACCAGCCGGGAGAAAGCCGTTTCGTCATCCCGGTGTCCGATACACAGGCATACCGTCAGTTTGGCAATTCGGTAGTGGTGCCTGTGTTCGAAGCCGTGGCAAGGTTGATGGAGCCGCGGATACTGGCTGCCGCCGCCAAGTCGGTAGCCCTGCAAGCGGATGACGACCCGCAACAGTACGAGATGCCCCTTGCGCTGTGATTGCCTTGCCTAAACGATCGGTACCGGGGGAGCGGGCCATCGTCTTTTGCAGCGGTTCTATCCTCCTGATAAAGGGCGAGTACCTTGGCTGATATTGTCGATCGCTTTACTCGATCACGCATGATGGCTTCCATTCAGGGTAAGAACACGGCTCCAGAGCGGTTTGTCCAGGCCGCTCTGGAGCAGCGTCATATCGGCTTTGACGTTCATTCGACTGAGCTTCCCGGCAAGCCCGACATCACCATCCCGCTTTATCAGGTCGCCATCTTCGTCAACGGGTGCTTCTGGCATCGGCATGAAGGATGTTTCTATGCCACCACCCCATCGAGCCGCAAGCAGTTTTGGCAAACCAAACTCGCAGAGAATGTGCGTAGAGATGCGCGTAAACGGGCTGAGCTGGAGGCCATAGGGTGGCGGGTCGTGGTGGTTTGGGAGTGTGGGGTGAAACACGCGCCTGAGCAGTTTGATGAGGTCATTGATACGATTGAGGGCGAAATTTTTTTACCGGAGTGGCCGGAAAAGCCGCCTAGGGTAAGCCGCCAATGACCCTGGCACGCCACGCAGTTCGTACAGTGCATTGGTCAGCTCGCGGGCAAAGCGCTGGGCGGAGGGCAGTGCGCCAAAGCTCCAAACGGGCGGCAGGCGCAGCAGCCTGTCATGTTGGACACTGGGCAGATGCTGCCACAGGCCGCTCTTTTCCAGCTGCGCTTTCACTCCGGTAGGCAGTGGGTCAACGACGACCAGGGTGGCATCGGGGTAGCGGGCCAGCGCTTCGATACCCACCAGTGCAAAGCCCCAGGCATTGGTGGGCTCATGCCAGGCGTTGGGCAGCGCCAGCTGTTCCAATACTGCGTTATAGAGGCTGTTCTCGCCAAAGACCCGCACATGGCGGGCATCCATGAACTGCACCATCAGCAGGGCCGGGGCGTCACTGCCCGAGTAGCGCAGCTCGGCCATCAGCCGTTGGGTACTTTCGATCAGCGCGTCGGCCTCGGCTTCGCGCTCGGTCAGTTCGCCCAGTTGGCGAGTGAGGGTTTGCATCTCCTGCCAGGTGTCGGCACCTGGGGAGTAAAGGGCGAACGTGCCCACCGGTGCGATGCGCTCCAACCGAGGAACCAGTCCGGTAAACATGGGCGAGAGCAGGGTTTGCTCGGGTGGTGATTGGGCCAGCAGCTCGAGGTTGGGCTGAGTGCGCAGGCCAATGTCGCTAACGTGTTCTGGAATGTGTGGTTCGCCCACCCAATCGTGATATGCCGGCTGTTGGGCGATACCGCTGACCGGCGCGTCAATCGCCAATAGCGTTTCGGCGATGGTCCAGTCGATGGTGGCCCACTGGGCGTGGCTGGCGGCGCTAAACAGCAAGGCTGCCGCAAGCCAGCAGCTACGGGCTATGGTTGGGAGTCGGGAGAAGCAGCGCATGGAGTGGGCACCTGACAATAAGCGCCTCATTTAAACGATTCTGTTTATCAATTGCAACTGGAAACGCCCGAGCAGGGCGCGCGGCCCATGCCCGGGCCTAGCGACTCAAGTGGGTTTTGATCTGGTGGTCGGCTGTCAAGGTTTCAGAGACTCGTTACCGCCGGGGTAATCGCTGATGTCCAGCCAAAGCCATATACCTGCGTGTGGCGTGATATCAGATGGTGCACCGCAGGAGGGCTGGCGCATGAGGCAATGAGCTAATGGGCTAAATGACCTGAAAAATGCGCTGTGATGGTGCTAAAAAGCGCCGATAGATTTAACGCCGAGTCTGCACGATAGCATGCTCGCTCATGCTGTCAATGATATTGATTATTGTTCATTTTTTGGGGAGGGAGATGCTGGGGCCTGTGGAAAGGCACCCAGCGTTGTTTCAGCCTGGCTTGCCTGGGGTGGGTTTGTCTTGCTCGGCAGGCTCTGCGGGGGCTGGTGGTACTTCGGCTTCCATGGGCGTGGCCTGTGCGGCGCTGGCTGCTTCCACCGTGGCTTCCAGGCTGGCTACCTGACGCTCCAGCGCCTCGACGCGCGCGCGCGTGCGCTGCAGTACATCCATCAAGATATCAAAGTCTTCCCGTGATACCAGCTCCAGGCGGTCGAAGGCTCCCCGCACCACTTGCTGCACGCCTTTCTGAATGTCTTCCGGGGCCTGGGAAGCGTTCTGTAAACGGTCGCCTATCTGCTGGGCTAAACGGCTGATGCGATCCTGGGGCGTCATGGCTCTCTCCTTAAACGGTGGCGCATAAATGTGGATAGCTTACCTGTAAGGATACGCAACCCTTTGGCAATCCGCATGCCCCGCGTGCGTTTTCTCCTGCAATGCGCTCGTGCATCAAAAAGAAGCATTGAGCTTTTGGTGATGTGCTTTTTTAGTGCAGTGGCGGGTAGGAGGAGGTGGATAGTCGCCCTGCTGATGCTCTTGAAACGTATTTTTTAATGTTTAAGGGCATGAATTTAAATAAGAAAAAAACCAGTGGCACGGTATGAGCATTAGTAGGGCAAGCACTAAATTCGGGCGGCCACGCCGCTCTCCACCGAGTGGGACTGAACCAGCAGGGGAGATCCGGGATGAAACTCATCACCGCTATCATCAAGCCTTTCAAGCTTGACGACGTTCGTGAAGCACTCGCCGACAACGGCGTGCAGGGGATTACGGTTACTGAGGTCAAGGGATTTGGTCGCCAGAAAGGCCACACCGAGCTGTATCGCGGTGCCGAGTATGTAGTGGACTTTCTGCCCAAGGTGAAAGTGGAAGTGGCCGTGGACGATGCGCGTCTGGAGAGCGTGCTGGATGCCATCTGCAGCGCTGCCAACAGCGGCAAGATCGGTGACGGCAAGGTATTCGTGACGCCGCTGGAAGATGTCATTCGTATTCGTACCGGAGAGCGCGGCGCCGACGCGGTATAGGCCAGCCTACACAACGACGACCCATCAATAACTTCTCTTGGATCACGGGGAACACCTGATGAACGAGCTTACAGAATTGAGCTACGCGCTCGATACGTTTTACTTCCTGATTTGCGGCGTACTGGTCATGTGGATGGCCGCCGGCTTCTCGATGCTCGAGGCCGGTATGGTGCGTTCCAAGAACACCGCTGAAATTCTGACCAAGAACATTGCGCTGTTTGCCATTGCCTGCACCATGTACCTGCTGGTGGGCTACTACATCATGTACTCCAGCGGCGAAGGCGGTTTCCTGCCCAGCCTTGGGTTCCTGATCGGTGCCGAGAACAGCGTCGATGCGGTGCTGGCCGGTGGTGAGGATGCCCCTTACTACTCCATGCGTTCGGACTTCTTCTTCCAAGTCGTATTCGTCGCAACGGCGATGTCGATCGTCTCTGGTGCCGTGGCCGAGCGTATGAAGCTGTGGGCCTTCCTGGCGTTTGCCGTGGTCATGACCGCCTTCATCTACCCGGTGTCTGGCTACTGGACCTGGGGCGGTGGCTGGCTGGATGGCGTTGGCTACTCTGACTATGCGGGCTCGGGTATCGTCCACATGGCCGGTGCCGCTGCAGCGTTGGCAGGTGTGCTGGTACTGGGCCCCCGTAAGGGCAAGTACGGCAAGGATGGTTCTATCCACGCGATTCCGGGCGCCAACATGCCGCTGGCCACGCTGGGTACCTTCATCCTGTGGATGGGCTGGTTCGGCTTCAACGGTGGTTCCGAGCTGAAAATGTCGGATGCCGTGTCGGCCAACAACGTTGCTCAAGTGTTCGTGAACACCAATGCAGCGGCCGCGGGTGGCGTGATTGCAGCTCTGGTGCTGGCCAAATTGTGGTTCCGCAAGGCGGACCTGACCATGGCACTGAACGGTGCGCTGGCAGGCCTGGTCGCCATTACCGCCGACCCGCTGTCGCCTTCCGCGCTGGGTGCCGCCGTGATTGGTGCTATCGGTGGTCTGATCGTGGTCGCTGCCATCGTCACGCTGGACAAGCTGAAGCTGGATGACCCTGTGGGTGCTATCTCGGTTCACGGTGTTGTGGGTATCTGGGGTGTGCTGGCCGTGCCGCTGAACAATGGCGATGCGTCCTTCGGCGCGCAGCTGATCGGTATCGTGGGCATCTTCGGCTGGGTATTCCTGGCGAGCCTGGTGGTGTGGCTGGTGCTGAAAGCGGTCATGGGTATCCGTGTCAGCGAAGAAGAAGAGTACGAAGGCGTCGATATCGCAGAGTGTGGCCTGGAAGCCTACCCTGAGTTTGGCGTCAAGAAATAAGCACTGTGCCATAGCAAGCGGCACTGCTACTCAAGGCCTCCCCGATGGGAGGCCTTTTGCCGTATGTAGCGGCGCATATACGTGCCAGGCACAAGGGCTTTTTATTCTCGGGGCTGGCGGGTGTATGCTAAGTGCAACGGGCGTGAGGAGGGTCAACGTCGCGCCGCCTTGTATCCGGTCAAGACAACCGTTGCATAACCAGAGGATGTGGTCATGAAATTAATCTCAGCCATTATCAAGCCGTTCAAGCTTGATGACGTACGCGAGTCGCTTTCCGATATCGGCGTGCAGGGTATTACGGTGACGGAAGTGAAAGGCTTTGGTCGCCAGAAAGGCCACACAGAGCTGTATCGTGGGGCGGAATACGTGGTGGATTTCCTGCCCAAGGTGAAGCTGGAAGTGGCCGTGGACGATGATATGGCCGAACAGGTCATCGATGCGATCACCCAAGTGGCCAATACGGGCAAGATCGGCGATGGCAAGATCTTCGTGATGCCGTTGGAGCAGGTGATTCGTATCCGTACCGGCGAAACCGGCAAAGACGCTGTCTAACGGTGAAGGGTAAGTCGTGAAGGGCAAGGCGTGAAGAGCCAGTCGCGCCGAGTAGACAAAGCCCCTGTGGATAAAATCCACAGGGGCTTTTTGCAGGGCTTTGCGCATAAGATGAGGGGTGTCAAAGGCTACGATCTATTCTTCACCCTTCACCCTTCACCCTTCACCCTTCACCCTTCACCGCTAGACTTACTTCTCCACGAAAGCACGTTCGATGACGTAGTCGCCTGGTTCGCCCATGCGCGGGGAGATGTTCAGGCCCAGCTCATCCAGCAGCGCGCTGGTGTCGTCCAGCATGGCAGGACTACCGCAGATCATGGCGCGGTCCTGACGCGGGTCGATGGGCGGCAGGCCGGTGTCGGCAAACAGCTTGCCGCTGCGAATGTGGTCGGTCAGGCGGCCCATGGTGTGGAACTCTTCACGGGTGACCGTGGGGTAGTACACCAGCTTTTCGGCGACTTCTTCACCCAGGTACTCGTGGGCGGGCAATTCCTTGGTGATGAAGTCGGCATAGGCCAGCTCGGAGACTTCACGCACGCCGTGAATGAGTACGACCTTCTCGAAACGCTCGTAGACTTCCGGGTCCTGGATCAGGCTCATGAACGGCGCCAGGCCCGTGCCGGTGGAGAGCATATACAGGTTGCGCCCGGGCAGCAGGTCGTCGCATACCAGCGTGCCGGTCGGCTTGCGGCTGACCATGATCTGGTCGCCCACCTTCAGGTGCTGCAAGCGTGAGGTCAGCGGGCCATCGGGCACTTTGATACTGAAAAACTCGAGATGATCTTCGTAGTTCGGGCTGGCGATGGAGTAGGCGCGCATCAGAGGTTTGCCCGCCACTTCCAGGCCGATCATCACGAATTGGCCGTTCTTGAAGCGCAGGCTGCGCTCACGTGTCGTGCGGAAGCTGAACAGCGTGTCGTTCCAGTGGTGAACGCTTAGCACTTCTTCCAGGGCAAACTTGCTCATGTCGACTCCTTTGGGGCTGCGCGGTCTAAGCCTTGCGCGCATATTCTAAAAAAGAATAAAAAATAGATTCATAGGATGCGCTCATTCTAGATAAAGGGTGGTATATCTGTTAAGCAAATTATCTTGATAACGTATATCTTTAAAATCGATATAGCATTCGTTGAGCAGCACTTTTTCTGGAGGGCCTGGTCATGCACTACACGTTGCGCCAGCTGGAAGTCTTCGTCGCCGTTGCCCAGCACGAAAGCGTTTCCCAGGCGGCGCGGGCGCTGGCCATGTCCCAGTCGGCGACCAGTACGGCGCTGGCCGAGCTGGAACGCCAGTTCGACTGCCAGCTATTGGACCGCATGGGTAAACGTCTGAAACTCAACGCGTTGGGGTTCCAGCTGCTCCCCAAGGCGGTGGCGCTGCTGGACCGAGCCGAAGAGGTGGAGGAGCTGCTGCGCGGCCAGCAGGGGGTGGGCGCTCTGGACGTGGGTGCCACCCTGACCATCGGCAACTATCTGGCCACCCTGTTGATCAGTGATTTCATGCAGCGTTACCCCGGTAGCCGCGTGCGGCTGGCGGTGCGCAATACGCGGCATATCATCGAGGGGGTGCGCCAGCATTCGCTGGACCTGGGGCTGATCGAAGGGCAGTGCGATGACGACATGATCATCAGCCAGCCCTGGGTAGAAGATGAGCTGTGCGTGTTCTGCTCGCCTAGGCACCCGCTGGCCGGGCGTGCTCACTTGGAACTGGATCAGCTGCTGCGAGAAGACTGGATCATGCGCGAGGAGGGCTCCGGCACCCGCATGACGCTGGAGCATGCGGCGCGCCACCGGCGCAGCCGCTTCAATACGCTGCTGGAACTGGAGCACACCGAAGGGATCAAGCGGGCGGTGGAGTCAGGTCTGGGGATCGGCTGCGTCTCTCGGCTGGCGCTACGAGACGCTTTCCGGCGGGGTAGCCTGGTGCCGCTACCCACGCCGGAGCTGGACCTGAAGCGTCAGTTCACCTTCATCTGGCATCGCCACAAGTATCTGACCACCGGCGTGCGCGAGTTTTTGCGCCTCTGCCGCGAAATGACCGCCGGTGCCCAGCGCAGCGACGACATCCCGCTGCCGCCCATTCCTTGACGCACATGCTCAAACGGCATTCGATTGACTGTGCCCCGGCAGCGCCGGTTGAGTCGCGTTGTCTCCCAAGGTAAACCCGCCCACCAGGGCATCGAGGCGTTCCGCCTGATCTTTCAACTGTTCGGCGGCGGTCGTTGACTCCTCGACCAGCGCGGCGTTTTGCTGCGTCATCTGGTCGAGATCGGTCACCGCAATGCTCACCTGGTCGATGCCTTGATTCTGTTCACTGGCGGCCGTGCTGATATCGCCGAGCATCTGGGTAACGCGGGACACGCTTTGCGTCAACTGGTGCATGGCCGCTTCCGCATCGTGCACCAGTTGGGTGCCGTCATCGACTTTCTCGGCGGACATATCGATTCGCTGACGAATATCCTTGGCAGCTTCGCTACTGCGCGAGGCCAGCTTGCGGACTTCATCGGCGACCACGGCAAAGCCGCGCCCATGCTCGCCGGCGCGTGCGGCTTCCACGGACGCGTTCAGGGCCAGCAGGTTGGTTTGAAAGGCAATGCCATCGATGACCCCCACGATGGTCTGGATTTCAGCCGACGTGTCGCGAATGGCTTCCATGGTCGTGACCACTTGTTCGAATGCCTGGTCCGTTCGCGCCGCTAATTGCGAGGCCGTCTGTGATAGTCCGCTGGCCTCCTGGGAGGCGTGGGTCGTGTGTCGAACGGTACTGCTGATCTCTTCCATGGCGGCAGAGGTCTGTTGAAGGCTGGCAGCGGCTTGCTCGGTGCGACGAGACAGGTCGTGCCCTCCTTGGGTAATCTCGTTGGCGGCATGATTCACGGCCTCGCTGCTGCGACGTACGTCCAGCAGGATGGTTTGAATCTTGGCTGCAAAGGCGTTGAACTGCTCTGCTACTGCCGCACTCTCATCGCGTCCATGCACCGGTAGCCGCTGAGTAAGATCACCACTACCCGACGCGATCTCTTGCATGCGGCTTGCCAACCGCTTCAAGGGGCGAGCAATGCGGCCGCCAATCCACCAAAGTGCAACCATGCCCACTGCAGACAGCAGTAGCCCCACCAGCGTCATGCCCAGGGTGTTTTGTTGGCGCTGTTCGCTGAGTATGGCCTGCAGTGCATTGAGCTCTGCCATGACCACGGATTCAGGTAGCTGGAGTACCAGCACCCACGGCTGTTCCGTATCGCCGATCGTGAGTGGCTGATAGCGCTGAAACATGCCGTTGGAGACTCGGCTGTAAAGGCTGCCCTGCCGAGCAGCCGTGGCAATACCTTCCAGGACAGCGTCGTTCAGCGATTGGCTGGCGGGCAAGCCCAGGGCGTCATCTCCGTGGGTATCGGCAACCAGACCCCCGCGTCCGGCGACCAGCGCCATCCGGCCGGCACCGTCGTAAAGCGTTGCGTTGGCGTCACGCAGCAAAGCCTGGATGAAATTCAGCGAGAGGTCGACGCCCGCCACGCCGCGGAATGCGCCATCGACCAGGATGGGCGCATTGAACGATGTGACCAGCTGTGTCTCGCCATCGTAATCGTAGGCAGCGGGATCGATCACGCAGGGGGCCAGCGTTTCACGTGGACATAGGTAATACTCACCTTCGCGCACACCGCTGGCCAGTCGTGCTTCGCTCTCCATGGTATCGCCCAAGGGCAATACCTCCAGCGTGCCATCCCCGGTACGGTACCACCATGGCATGAAGCGACCACTACCATCATGGCCGTAACGCTCGTCACCAACGAAGCGGGCATCATCATCAAAGGCATTGGGCTCCCAGCCGATGAAAGCGTCCAGCAGGGCCGGGTTATCCGCCACGGTCTGGCGAACCAGGTTGGAAAGCTGACGACGCGTGAGGTAGAGCGCTCGATGGCCCTCCGCATCCTGCATGCCCATCAACGCGTTGGTGGATGCCAGCTGGCTGGCCAGCGTCATGGCCATGTCCAGCTCCCGCTGTATACGGCCCCCTTCTGCTTCGGTCAGGGCATCAAGCCGGGCATTCAGTGCACTTTCTACCAAGGCTTGCGTGTGATCTTCAACGGTTTGCTGTGTGCGGGCGGCAGCCAACAGGTTGTAGATGACCAGCGCGGCGACGACGGCCAGTAGGCAAGGGCCTGCCAGGGCCAGCACCAGAGTGCGTAAGGAGCGAAAGTGCATAGTGTGGTTGACCTGTTGTCATGGGAATCAGGCAGCTGGGTGGGGGCTTCCCAAGGGCAAGTAGACCAGCCGTTAGTGGCGTGCTGATGACAAAAGGGCATAGCCCCCTGCCAATATAGCAAGGGGGCCGCCATGGGCGCGTTAAAACTTTTCGATAGCGGTTGGTGCATTAGGGGACCGTAGAGCAGGGGCATGCTGTGCGACGCCAAGCTTGAAGCTGCTGATGGTGCCGGTCAGGTGGTTTGCCTGCTCCTTGAGGTGCTCGGCGGCGGTGGTGGACTCTTCCACCATGGCAGCGTTTTCCTGGGTCATCCGGTCCAGCTCGGCCACGGCGATGTTGACCTGCTTGATGCCATCACTCTGTTCGCTGGTGGCGGCGTTGATCTCTTCGAGTACGTCGGTGACACGGGTAATGTGCTCGACGATATCGTGCATGGTGCTGCCCGCCTCGCGCACCAGCGAGGTGCCGTTATTGACCCGGGACTGGGAGTCTTCGATCAGCTTCTGGATGTCGCTGGCAGCGTCGCTGCTGCGGCCAGCCAGTTTACGCACTTCGTCGGCTACCACGGCAAAGCCACGGCCATGCTCGCCAGCCCTGGCGGCTTCTACTGAAGCGTTGAGCGCCAGCAGATTGGTCTGGAAGGCAATGCTGTTCATTAAGGTGACGATCTCACCAATCTTGTTGGAGGCTTGGGAGATGTCTTCCATGGTCGTCACCACGTTCGAGACTACCTGACCGCCGTTTTTCGCTACTTCAGAAGCGGCATGAGAGAGCTGGTTGGCCTCCTGGGCCGACGCGGCGGTGTGGGCGACAGTGCTGGTGATCTGCTCCACCGACGCAGACGTCTGCTGCAGGCTGGAAGCCGCATTGTCGGTGCGGCGCGACAGGTCCTGCCCGCCCATGGCAATCTCGTTGGCGGCGTGGTGCACGGCTTCGCTGCTGGTACGCACTTCGATCAGCACTTCTTCCATTTTGCCCACGAAGCGGTTGAAAGCGCGGGCGATCTGAGTGACCTCGTCGTTACCCTCTTCCGGTAAGCGCTGCGTCAGGTCGCCTTCGCCGGAGGCAATGTTATCCATGGCGTTACGCACACCCAGCAGGCGACGCAGCAGCAGCGAGAGCAGCAGGCCGAACACCACGGCAGTGATGGCGGCGACGATCAGCAGGGTGATGATGGACGTGGCAGCAATGGCGCGCAGTCCGGCGGTGGCTTCTGCTTCGTCCAGCGCGACCACCAACTGCCAGCCGCTATTGCCGCCCACCTGGCTGCCCATGAGCAGCTTGCTGCTTTCCTGCAGGGCCATGGGCTGGGGCGTGTCGGACTGGATAATGCGCGTGAGCTCCTGAGGGTTCAAGTTCGCACTCAGGGCGGTCGAAGGCTCCAGGGTCAGGGCGGCGTCCGGGTGGGCAACCAGGGTGCCATCCTGAGTGGTCAAAAAAGCGAAGCTTGAAGGCGTGGGGGAAATATTACCCACGATATCGATGACGTCCGCTATGGTAATGTCTGCCCCAATGACGGCCATCAGCTCGCCATTACGGTAAAAGGGGCGGGCGAACGTGATGATCAATCCGCCGGTTTGCGCATCGACATAGGGCGCGGTAACGACCGTGTCCGCTGCGCTAACGGCTGCCTGATACCAAGGCCGTCCTCTAGGATCGTAATCACTGGGTGGCTGCCAGCCGTCTGAAAAAATGGCGTTTGATGTGTGTGGATAAGCGAGGTATGCCGTCATGAAGTCGCCAGAATCGGCCAACTGGCGCAACGCCGACAGCGGCTCTTCGCCGCCTGCAGTGTGCTCCATGCTTGCCATCATGGTGTAGCGTGCATTGAACCACTCATCGATAGCCTGTGTGTTTCCATTCACAACAGCGCTGAGGTTGCGGCTGATCTGTTCGCTATTATGGTGTTTAACGGTGGAATAGCTGGCGATGCCATTGATCACCAGGGCAACAACGATGGCAGTCAACGCCGCTAAGAGTATTCGAAAGCGTAGTGTAGCGAACATGGTCACTCTCTTGATCGTCAGGGTAAATGACGATTATCGGCGAGAGTGACCACTTCTTTAGGCGTATAGCCGTTTATTCATGGATCAGCGCAAATCGCTGACGGCTTCCTGAATATCCGACAGCGAGGCTTTGCTGAGGTCCTTGGAGAGGGTATGGATCACCAGCTTCTGGGTGGGGTTGTCGAGCTTTTCCCGCAGCAGCCCGAGAAACTTGGGCGGGGCCACCATGATCAGCTTCTCCATGCGGTTATCGACGCGGGCAGTATAGAGCCGTTGGGCGACCTCCTTGGCAAACAGCTCGTTTTCATGCCGGGAAGCGGCGCCCTCTTCACCTGACGAGCGTGACGTGGTGGACGTGGATTCATGCACGTCTGCACCACGGCGGTCGGTGATCAGGTCGCCTTCATGCAGCCTGCCTGCCGCATGCACCATGCTCTCCTGCTCGGCGAGTTCCAGAGCGTCACGGGTAAAGATCCTGGCGCGTGCTGCGTCGGCTACCACGATATAGGTGGTCATCGTCATACGTCCTCCATGTCGTTGATTACCCTTTAACCATGGCAAGCGTTTGGGGTTAGGTCAAACGCTTGCCTGGCGGCTTTACAGCACTTTGCGGCGCAGCACGCTGGTAATGGCTTCACCGATCAGTACCAGCACGATAATGGCGATCAGGATGGTGGCCACGGTCGGCCAGGCGAACGTATCGATGGCACCTTGCAGGATTACGCCAATCCCTCCGGCGCCTACCAGGCCCAGCACGGTGGATTCGCGGATATTGATATCCCAGCGCAGAATCACGATGGCGAAAAAGGCGGGCATGACCTGCGGGACGATGGCGTAAGCGACCACCTTGGCCTTCGAGGCGCCGGTGGCCTCCATGGCTTCGACGGGACGGCGGTCAATCTCTTCGATGGCTTCGCCCATCAGCTTGCCGATGAAGCCGATGGAGCGAAACACGATGGCCAGAATACCGGCCAGTACGCCGGGGCCGAAAATCGCCACGAACAGCAGCGCCCAGATAATGGTGTTCACCGAGCGGCTGGAGACCAGAATAAAGCGCCCCAGCCACAGGCAGGCACGGTTCGGGGTGGTGTTCTGGGCAGCGATGTAGGCCACCGGCAGCGCCAGAAAGATGGTGATGAACGTAGCCAGGGTAGCGATATGCACGGTTTCCAGCAGGGCATTCAGGATGTTGCCCAACCCGGCGCTGCTGGGTGGCCACATGCGTGCGCCCAGCCCCGAGATTTGATTCGGCGCGTCCCACACCCAGGGCCAGAAAATATCGATATCGCGAACGGCCCAGAACACCAGCATCAAGGTGGCTAGCAGGACGGCATAGCGGATCAGCCGCTCTTTCCGGTCGTAACGTTGCCAGACTCGGTCGGCGAGTTGCTGTGCGTGATCTACCATATTTTTTTCCTCACCCAGCCGCTGACGCCTTCGCTAAGCAGAATCACCGCAATGATGATCAGCAGAATGGCGAACGCAAAGTCGTAGTCATAGCGCCCGAAGGCATTCATCAACGTGCCGCCAATCCCGCCAGCACCGACGATGCCCACCACGGCCGACGCGCGCAGATTGCTGTCCAGCTGATACATGGAGAGCCCCACCTGGCGAGGCAATATTTGCGGAAACACCGCATAGAACAGCGTGGCCAGATACCCGGCGCCAGCGGCACGCATGGCTTCCACCTGCCCCCAGTCGATCTCCTCGATCTCTTCGGCAAGCAGCTTGCCGACAAAGCCGATGGAGTAAAGGGTCAGGGTCAGGATACCCGCCAGCGGGCCAAAGCCCACCGCAGCAACGAATAGGATGGCCACGATGACCGGATGAAAGCTGCGTGACACGATGATGACGCTGCGACCGATCAGGTAGATCGGCAGAGGCGCGATATTGCGAGCGGCCATGACCGCAAAAGGGATGGAGAGCAGCACGCCCAGCAAAGTGGCCAGAATGGCGATCTGGAAGCTCTCTTTAAAGCCGGTCAGCAGTAGCCCGAAACGTTCGAAGCTGGGCGGAAAGCCACCGCTGAAAATACGCGCCGCCCGGGGCAGGCCTTCGGAGATACGGGCCCAGTTGAAGGGCAGCGAGCCAAACGCCCAGACCAGATACGCCAGGGCGATCAGCATGAGCCCGTAGCGGAGAACGGGGTTGGCGATGAAAGGCGGCTTTTTCCAGGTGCGTGGAGTAGGGGGAGTCGTCATGTCAGGCCCCTTGCGCCGCAGGGTCGGGCTGTTCACTGACGGATTCGTCCGGCGCCTCGATGCCCCCATAAATGGCGTCCAGTGCCTCCTTGTTGAAGTCGCTCGGCAAGCCATCGAAAATCATCTTGCCATGCCGCAGCCCCACGATGCGTTCGGTGTAGGTCTTGGCCTGGGCGACGTTGTGGATGTTGATGAGCACCGGCAGCGACAGCTCGCTGGCCAGGCTCTGTAGCAGCATCATGATCTGCTCGGACGTTCTTGGGTCCAGCGAAGCGGTGGGCTCATCCGCCAGCAGCAGGTCGGGCTCCTGCATCAGCGCACGCACCACGCCTACCCGCTGGCGCTCGCCGCCAGACAGCTCGTCAGCGCGTTTGTTGGCGTAATGGGCAATCCCCACGCGCTCCATCAGCATGAATGCACGTTCGATGTCCGCTTGGGGGTAGCGCCTCGAAATGGCCTGATAAAGGCTCACATAGCCGAGTCGGCCCGCCAGCACGTTCTCCATGACCGTCAGCCGATCGAGCAGGTTGAACCCTTGAAAGACCATGCCGATCTTGCGCCGGGCACGGCGTAGCTCGGCGCCTCTGATATTCACCAGCTCCGTGCCATTGAGCTTGATGGAGCCGGACGAGGGCTCCACCAGCCGGTTGATACAGCGCAGCATGGTGCTTTTACCCGCCCCCGATGCGCCCACGATCGACACGACGCTGGCGCCTTCTACCTTGAGGTCCAGGCCCTTGAGAACGGGCTCACTTTGGCCATAACGTTTGACCAGATTGGTAATTTCCAGCATGGGTGCACATCCATTCGCTCGATAAAAGCGCGCCGCCAGGGCGGCGCGACCAGGCTACTCCAGGTTTTCCCGCGTGTAGCG
The DNA here is from genome assembly GCF_019211725.1 of Halomonas sp. 18071143. Taxonomy (NCBI): domain Bacteria; kingdom Pseudomonadati; phylum Pseudomonadota; class Gammaproteobacteria; order Oceanospirillales; family Halomonadaceae; genus Halomonas; species Halomonas sp. 18071143. Next base: position 3,677,096 of record NZ_CP078120.1, on the reverse strand, counting down.
CACGTCATTGGCGGCCTGGATGGTGCGAATCACCTGCCAGTGTTCCTGGTAATTGATGGGAATGAATTTCTCGACCCCTTCGAACTCCTCGCCCAGCTCGGTGCCGACGAAGTCAAAGGTAAAGAACGCCTCTTCGATCTTCTCGACCAGGTCCGGGTGCAGGTTGTGGGCGTAGTTGTAAGAGGTGGTCGGGAAACGGTCGGACTCATAGATCAGCCTTACGTCCTCTTCGTCGTACAGGCCACGCGCGGCCATGCGCTCGACCACTTCGGAGGCAACCGGCGCGGCGTCATAGTCGCGGGCCACCACGCCCAACATGGACTGGTCATGGCTGCCGGAGTAGACCACCTCATAATCTTCATCCGGGGTGATGCCCAGCTCGGGCAGCAGTGCCCGCGGTGCCAGGTTGCCGGAGTTGGAGGTGGGGGAGGTATGCGCGACGCGCTTACCCTTCAGGTCTTCCAGGGACTCGATGTCCGAGTCGACATGGGTGAACATTTGCAGCGTGTAGCCGAACTGACCATCGTCAGAGCCCATCAGAGCGAAAGGCACGGCCCCGGCCAGGTTCACGGCAAAGGGCGTCGGGCCGGTCGAGAACCCGGCAATGTGCAGTCGGCCGCTGCGCATGGCTTCCACTTGGGCAGCGTTGGACTGCACCGCAAAGAAGCGGACATCGCGGCCTGTGACGTCAGAAAGGTGGTCGATGAACGGCTGCCAGATATCGGAGTAAATGGCAGGGTCTTCAACGGGGGTATAAGCGAAGATCAGCGTACTGGGGTTGGCCCAGCTCGACTCATCGGCCGGGCGGTCGGCGACCATGTCGCCATTTTCATCGCAGTAAAGTGTGTCCAGGGCGCCGCGTTCACAGTCGGCCTGGGCATGGCTGGCAAGCAGTGCCAGCGGGAGAAGCGAAACCGCAGTGAGCAGAGCCAGCGGACGCTTGGGCCAGGATGGCGTTTTCATGAGAAGCCTCTTATGTGCGTTATTGTTGTTGCGTGATGCCCACCGTCGCTGCAAGGTGATGTTGTGATCAGCCTGCGTTTCGCTAATGGACATTTGAAGATGCAGATGTTTATTTTTCGAAAACGAACATTCTCAATCTAGGGTTTGTTACAAAGATATGTCAAACACTTTCCTGACCCCCTCCTACCATTGGCGCAACCGTTATCTGCTGATGCGCCATGGCCACAGCCAGGCCAACGCGCAGGGGCGAATCATCAGCACCCCCGAGCGCGGAATAGGCGCCTATGGATTGTCGCCCGAAGGCGAACGACAGTTGGTCGAAGCGTTGGCGGACTGGCGTTGGCCGGCGCCCACCCAGGTGGTGCATTCGGACTTTTTACGCACGACCCAAACCGCTACTCGGGTAGCCAGCGCTTTTCGACTGGGCATGGCCATCGACGAGCGCTTGCGAGAACGCCATTTTGGCGAGCTGGAAGGCCAGGCAGATAGTCATTACCCCGAGGTATGGGCGCAGGATGCCCAGAGTGCCGCGCATCGGCAGTGGCAGGTAGAGCCGCTCACCAGCGTGGCAGCGCGCATGTGCGCTGCGCTGGAAGCGCTGGAGCAGCGCTGGCAAGGGGAAACGGTGCTGGTGGTGAGCCATGGCGACCCGCTGCAGATCCTGCTCACGGCGCTGGCAGGCAAGCCGTTGACCCAGCATCGTGAGCAGCTCGCGCTGGCCCCGGCCAGCATCACGTTGGTAGGCGGTTAGGCGCCTTCCCTGGGGGGAATCCAGGCAATCATGTCGACTTCCACGTCGGCACCGCCTGCCAGGCCGGTGACGCCGATGCAGGTACGGGTGGGGAGCGGTTTCTCGAAGTAGCTGGCGTAGACCTGGTTCACTTCATCGAAGTGGCCCATGTTGGTAATGAAAACCCGTGACTGCACCACGTACTCGAAGCTGCTGCCCACCTCTTCCAGCACGATGGCCAGGTTCTGCATGACCCGGTGGGTTTGTTCGGTAAAGGTGCCCAGCAGCATTTCGTTGGTTTCCGGCACGGTCGGCATCTGGCCGGTGATGAACACCAGGTCGCCCACGCGGCAGGCGTGAGAGAACGGCGCAATGGGCTGTGGGGCGCGGTCGATGAACAGTTTTTCCATGATGACTCTCTGGTGTGATGGGGGTATTCAGAAGGGCCATGAAAATGGGCCTCAGCTGAGGCCCACGTTACGCATTATGACGCGCTGGCAGTCGAATCAATGCCCCAGAATCTGGCTCAGGAAGAGCTGGGTGCGCTCGGACTGCGGGTTGTTGAAGAACGGCTCTGGAGCGTTTTCTTCGATGATCTGCCCCTGGTCCATGAAGATCACGCGGTCGGCCACGGTCTTGGCGAAGCCCATTTCATGGGTCACGCAGAGCATGGTCATGCCCTCTTCGGCCAGTTCGATCATGACGTCCAGTACTTCCTTGATCATTTCCGGGTCTAGGGCCGAGGTCGGCTCATCGAACAGCATGACGTCCGGGTGCATGCACAGCGAGCGGGCAATGGCGACCCGCTGCTGCTGACCACCGGACAGCTGGCCGGGATATTTCTTGGCCTGTTCGGCGATGCGTACCCGCTGCAGGTAGCGCATGGCCTGCTCTTCAGCCTCTTTGCGCGGCTTTTTCTGTACCCACATAGGGGCGATACAGCAGTTCTCCAGCACGGTGAGGTGAGGGAACAGGTTGAAGTGCTGGAACACCATGCCAACGCTGCGACGAATCTGCTCGATACGCTTCACGTCCTGGGTCAGCGGCACGCCGCCGACCACGATCTCGCCCTTTTGATGCTCTTCCAAGTGGTTGATGCAGCGAATCATGGTGGACTTGCCCGAGCCGGACGGCCCGCAAATGACGATCCTTTCGCCGCGCTTCACTTCCAGATAGATGTCGCGCAGCACGTGAAAATCGCCGTACCACTTGTTGACGCCGCGCATTTCGACCATCAGATCCGAAGTACCGGTGCCAGGGTTATGGGAAGCTGCTTGTGTCATGTCACTATCCTGCTAAAAAATCGTTGATAAAAGCGGCGTTAACGCCTGTGACCGGTGTGTAGCCTGCGTTCCAGATACTGGCTGTAGCGCGACATGCTGAAACAGAAGATCCAGAACATGAAGGCCGCAAAGACATAGCCTTCCAGCGAGAAGCCCAGCCAGCGCGAGTCGGCCAGTGCCGCTTGCACGATCCCCAGCAGATCGAATAGCCCGATGATCATGACCAGGGTCGTGTCTTTGAACAACGAAATGAACGTGTTCACGATACCAGGAATCATCATTTTCAGAGCCTGGGGCAGTACGATCAGCCCCATGCGCTTCCAGTAGGTCATGCCGAGGGCGGCGGCGGCTTCTTCCTGGCCTTTGGGAATGGCTTGCAAACCACCGCGAATGACTTCGGCCATGTAGGCGCTCTGGAACAGCGTCAGGCCGATCAGGGCGCGTACCAGACGGTCCACGCTGACCCCGGTAGGCATGAACAGCGGCAGCATCACCGAGGCCATGAACAGCACCGTGATCAGCGGCACGCCACGCCAGAACTCGATAAAGATGACGCAGAAGCTCTTGACGATGGGCATGTTCGAACGCCGCCCCAGGGCCAGCACGATACCGATCGGCAGCGCACCTACCATGCCCACGGTAGCCAGCAGCAGGGTCAGCATCAGGCCGCCCCAGCGATGGGTCGGCACACGCGGCAGGTCGAAATAGCCGCCGTGCAGCAGCACGTAGGCGATCACGGGGAAGCCGACCAGCGCAAACACGGCCACCCAGCGCTTGAAGGGCAGGCGTGGAATCGCCAGCCAGGCAATCAGGGTGAAGAACCCGGCAAAGACGATATTGGCACGCCAGATTTCCGAGCGCGGGTACAAGCCGTAGATGAACTGGGTGAAGCGTGCGTTGATGAACACCCAACAGGCGCCTTCCCGGGAGCAGTCTTCGCGGGAGGTGCCTACCCAGTCGGCGTTGATGAACGCCCATTGCACCGTGGGAACCACGAGCAGGTAGAGAATATACAGGCCGATCAGCGTAAAGATCGTGTTGATCGGGCCGTTGAACAGGTTGCTGCGTAGCCATGCCACAGGGCCCACGGAACTGCTGGGCGCCGGCCTTGGCTCGATCATCGTTCGGTTGTGAATCATGGGAATGTCCTCGCCAACGGCCTAGCGTTCAACCAGCGCCACACGGGAGTTGAACCAGTTCATGAACATGGAGACCAGCATACTGATGGTCAGATAAACCGCCATGGTCATGGCAATGACCTCGATGGCTTGGCCTGTCTGGTTCAGCGTGGTGCCCGCAAAGACCGAAACGAGGTCCGGATAGCCAATGGCGGTGGCCAGCGACGAGTTCTTGATCAGGTTGAGGTACTGGCTGGTGAGCGGGGGAATGATGACTCGCAGTGCCTGCGGAATGACCACCAGACGCAGCACCAGGTTACGCGGCAGGCTCAGCGCTTGTGCGGCCTCGGTTTGGCCATGGGGAATGGCCTGAATACCGGAGCGCACGATTTCAGCAATGAACGCCGCCGTATAAATCGAGAGCGCGAACCACAGTGCCAGGAACTCGGGAATGACAGTGATACCACCGCGGAAGTTGAAACCGCGCAGCTCGGGGACATCCCAGGTGATCGGCACGCCGGTGGCAAACATCACCAGCAGGGGCAGGCCGAATATCATCGCGAAGGAGATCCAGTAGGCTGGCAGGCGCTGCCCCGTGGCCTCCTGACGGCGCTTGTTCCAGATCACCAGTGCAATGCTGGCGATGATCGCTGCAATGAAGGTGACCGGAATCAGCCCGAACCCGGACTCGAATAACGGTTCGGGAAGATACAGGCCGCGCACGTTGAGAAAGATGACCTCACCGAACGCCAGGCTATCACGGGCGCTGGGCAACGTACGCAATACGGCAAAGTACCAGAAGAAAATCTGCAGCAGCAGCGGGATGTTACGGAAGGTTTCGATATACGCCGTGGCCAGTCGTGCGATCAGCCAGTTGGGCGACAAGCGGGCAATCCCGACGATGAAACCGATGATGGTGGCGGCAATGACCCCCAATGCGCCCACCAGCAGAGTATTCAGCAGGCCCACGAAGAAGGTGCGGCCATAGGTGCTTTGGGAGGAGTAGTCGATCAGACTTTGAACGATCCCGAAGCCTGCGGTGTTGTTAAGAAAACCGAACCCGGTAGTGATCCCGCGAGAGGACAGGTTGTCTTGAACATTACCGACGATATAGAACAGAAACGTAATAACGGCTGTAATGAGTAGAAACTGAAAGATCAGCGCACGCTTTGCGCGGTCTCGCCAGAACGGAGGCTTGTGGCCAACGGGGCGAGCGTTAGGTCTTACGGACATGGATGGCGTCTCCGCTACACGGAAGGTCAATCAAATGGCCCGCCGATCCCCTTGAGTGATGCTGGCAAGGGACGGCGGGCCGGGGTCAAGCGAGACGCTTAGCGAATCGGCGGTGCGTACTGGAAGCCACCCTGGTTCCACAGAGCGTTGACGCCCCGTTCGATTTCCAGCGGTGAATCCATGCCGACGTTACGTTCGAAGCTTTCTGCGTAGTTACCTACCTGGCTCAGGATGTTGTAGGCCCACTCGGCATCCAGCCCCATGCCTTCACCGTAGTTGCCGTCCTGACCCAGCAGGCGAGCCACGTCCGGGTTATCGGAATCGCGCATTTCTTCGGCGTTTTCGCTGGTCACACCGTACTCTTCACCGTTGAGCATGGCGAACAGCGACCACTTGACGATGTTGAACCACAGGTCGTCACCCTGACGTACCACGGGGCCCAGCGGCTCCTTGGAGATGACGTCGGGCAGGATCATGGCAGCAGACGGGTCGTCCAGCTGAATACGCAGTGCGGCCAGCTGAGAGGTGTCAGAGGTCAGAACGTCACAACGGCCTGCCTGGAAACCACCGACGGTTTGCTCGGACGTATCGAAAACGATGGGGTCGAATTCCATGCCGTTAGCGCGGAAGTAGTCCGCCAGGTTCAGCTCGGTGGTGGTACCGGACTGGATACAGATGGCGGCGCCATCCAGCTCGGAGGCGTTGGAGATGCCCAGGTCGGTGGAGACCATGAAGCCCTGGCCGTCGTAGAAGTTGACGCCGGTGAAGTTGAGACCCAGCGTGGTATCACGGGTGGTGGTCCAGGTGGTGTTACGTGACAGAACATCGACTTCGCCAGACTGCAGTGCGGTAAAGCGCTCGACGGCGTTCAGGGAGATATAGTTAACGGCGTCGGCATCGCCCAGTACGGCGGCAGCGACGGCACGACATACGTCAACATCAAGACCTTGCCATTCGCCGCTATCGTCCGGCGCGGAAAAACCTGGCAAGCCATCACTAACGCCACACTGTACGGCACCGCGAGAGCGAGTTTCTTCTAATGTGTTCGCCTGCGCGGTAGCGATACCGGCCAGCGTAATTGCACCCGCAGAGGCAAGCAGTACCAGGTGTTTCTTGTTAACCATGTGTGTTCCCCTTCCTCGATTTAATGATGTTATGCATGTCGATGCATGCCTAAAAGCTAGCAAGGAAGGTGCCAAAAAAGATATGTCGGCAAATTCAGCGGTTTTCAACGTAAAATCAGCGAATTTATCGAAAGTATTGGTGCAAAAAAGAGTGCCAGCGGCTACGCGATGCTCTTTTTTGGTGCGTAGCCGCTGGCGCGGGGAGAAAACTACTGATGTTCGCCGATCAGCGAATAGGCGGCGCGTACTGAATGCCACCGTCTTTCCATAGCCCGTTGAGGCCTCTGGCAATGTTGAAGTCCGACCCTGAGCCGACATTGCGGTCATAGACGTCGGCATAATTACCTACCTGCTTGACGATCTGGTAGGCCCAGTCGGCGCTGATGCCCATGGGGCTGCCGAAATCGCCATCCTGGCCCAGCAGGCGCTGTACGTCAGGGTTGTCGCTGTCGAGCTGCTCGTCCACGTTCGCCTGGGTGACTTCCAGCTCTTCGGCATTGAGCATGGCAAACAGCGTCCACTTGACGATATTGAACCACTGGTCGTCGCCCTGGCGCACGGCCGGGCCCAGCGGCTCCTTGGAGATGATCTCGGGCAGCACCACGGCCATGTCGGGGTCGGCCAGCTGCATCCGCTGAGCATAGAGCTGCGAGGCATCGGAGCTCAGCACGTCGCAGCGGCCTGCTTCGAACCCGGCAATCGACTGCTCGGGAGAGTCGAAGACCACGGCATCATAGGTCATGCCGTGAACCCTGAAGTAATCGGACAGGTTCAGTTCGCTGGTGGTGCCCGATTGGGTGCATACCGCGGCGCCGTCCAGCTCCTTGGCACTCTGTACGTTCAGGTCGCTGGCCACCATGAAGGCCTGGCCATCGTAATAGCTGACGCCGGTAAAGTGCATGCCCAGCGTGGTATCGCGGCTGGAGGTCCAGGTGGTGGTGCGCGACAGCACGTCCACTTCACCGGACTGAAGGGCCGTGAATCGCTCCACGGAGTCCAGCGGCACGAACTCCACCTTGTTGGCATCGCCTAGCGCGGCGGCGGCAATGGCGCGGCAGATGTCGGTATCCAGGCCCCGGTACTGGTCGTCGTCATCCAGTGACGAGAAACCGGGCTGGGCGGCATTCACGCCGCAACGCAGGCTATCGCGATTCTGGACGGTGTCCAGCGTGCTGGCCATGGCGATGGCCGGTGCCAACAGGCTGGCCCCTACTCCCAACCAACGAACACTCTTCATGTGTGATTCCTTGACGTCGAAGCGCGCCGATCTGCGCGCATAAAAAAGCCGAGCAGCGCCCGGCTCTTCCACTAACGATGCCCGCTCTCACGCAAAGGCTTTGCGCATGAAGGGGGGCAGCGCCAGGGCTCCACGATGGGCCTCTGCTGTGTAGTACTGTAGCGGCATTTCGTGGCTGGCGGCAGCTTCTTCGCGGAAGCTTTCAACGCTGGTGCCTTTACCTGCCAACGTCACGCTCCACCAGCCAGAGGGGTAGACCGGTTGGGGGAAGGGCAAGGTGGCCACGCTGTCGAAGCCCGCTTCGCGCATGTCGTTGCGCAGTTCGCGAATGATCGAACCGCTATGGTAAAGCGGCGACTCGCTCTGCTGCACCATCACTCCGCCACTTTTCAGAATACGGTGGCAGCGTTTCAGGAAGTCGGTCTTGAACAGGCCTTCGGCCGGGCCGACCGGGTCGGTGGAGTCGATGATCAGCAGGTCGATACTCTCGTCGGCCGCGTCATCCACCCACTTCACGCCGTCGGCAAACAGCAGCTCGGCGCGGGGGTCGCCGTTGGCTTCCACGAGTTCGGGGAAAAAGCGCTCGGCGGCCTTGGTGACTTCCTCGTCGATATCGATCTGGGTGACCTTCTCGACGCCCGGATGGCGCAGCACTTCTTTCAAGGTGCCGCAGTCGCCGCCACCAATGATGACCACGCGCTTGGGGTCCTGATGGGTGAACAGCGCCGGGTGGGCGATCATTTCGTGATACAGGAAGTTGTCGCGGTCGGTCAGCATCACGCAGCCGTCCAGCACCATCAGGTTGCCGTAGGTCTCGGTGGCGTACACTTCCAGGTGCTGGTAGGGGCTTTGCACGTCCAGCAGTTTTTCAGAAACTTTCAGCGAGAAAGCGCTGCCATGGCTATCAAAGACTTCGGTAAACCACTGGTCGTCGCGTAGGTCGCTCATTGCTTGGCTCCTGGGCATGAGTCGTTCGATTGAGTCGGAATGCCCTGATGGTACTGCGGGCTCAAGTCGTGCAGCGCCTCCATGAAGGCGGTGACATGATCAGGGTTGGTGAACTGGCTGATGCCATGGCCCAGGTTGAAAACGTGGCCAGGGCCGTGGCCGTAGCTCTCCAGTACGCGAGCCACTTCCGCACGAATGGCCGAAGGGCGCGCAAACAGCACGTTGGGGTCCAGGTTACCCTGCAGGGCCACCTTATGGCCCACGCGAGCGCGGGCGTCGGACAGCTCGGTGGACCAGTCGATGCCCAATGCGTCGGCACCGGCGCAGGCAATGTGCTCCAGCCACTGGCCACCGTTCTTGGTGAACAGAATCACCGGTACGCGACGACCATCGTGCTCGCGGATTAGCCCGGAGACGATCTGCTCCATGTAGCGCAGCGAGAACTCCAGGTAGGCCGGTGTGGACAGCGCGCCGCCCCAGGTATCGAAAATCTGTACGGCTTGAGCGCCTGCGCGAATCTGAGCGTTCAGGTAGTCGGTGACCGCTTGCGCCAGGGTGTCCAGCAACTGGTGCATGGTGTCGGGCGTGTCGTACAGCATGGTCTTCAGGTGACGGAAGTCCTTGCTGGAGCCGCCTTCTACCATGTAGGTGGCCAGCGTCCAGGGGCTGCCGGAAAAGCCGATCAGCGGCATACGGCCGTTGAGCTCACGGCGAATCGTGGAGACCGCCCGCATCACGTAGTCCAGGTCGCGCTCGGCATTGGGCACGGTGAGCGCGGCGACTTCTTCGGCGGTGCGTACGGTCTTCTTGAATTTGGGACCTTCGCCGGTTTCGAAGTACAGGCCCAGCCCCATGGCATCGGGGATGGTCAAAATGTCCGAGAACAGGATGGCGGCGTCGAGCGGGTAGCGCTCCAGCGGCTGCAGGGTGACTTCACAGGCCAGGTCATGATTGCGGCACAGGTCCATGAAGCTGCCCGCATCGGCGCGGCTGGCGCGGTACTCGGGCAGGTAACGGCCCGCTTGACGCATCATCCACACCGGAGTGCGGTCGACAGGCTGGCGCGCCAGCGCGCGAAGAAAACGGTCGTTCTGCAAAGGTGTGGTGGTCATAAACACTTGCTCTTGGAAAATTTGCCCGCATTGTAAGGGAGTCAGCCCATCCGACGATAGGAATTGTACGTGAAGTTGGGCAGCGGTGGCGCCTGTTGGCTGGCCAACATCGTCGCACCCCGGCCAATCCGTGAGGCTTGCGCCACTTCCTGTTAGACTATGCGCCCACTTGCCAACACTGATGTGGATAACTGGCCTGGTTCATCTGTGAGGTAATCCGTGACCATTCGCTTCATCGCCGCTTCCCGGCTGCCCACCCCCTGGGCCACGTTCACCATGCATGGCTTCGAAGACGATGCCACGGGGAAAGACCATATTGCGCTCACCCTGGGCGATGTGAGCGATGGCGCGCCGGTGCTGGGGCGGGTGCACTCCGAGTGCCTGACGGGCGATGCGCTGTTTTCCATGCGCTGCGACTGTGGCTACCAGCTGCAGGAAGCCCTCAAGCGCATTGCCAGCGAAGGTCGCGGGGTGCTGCTCTACCTGCGTCAGGAGGGGCGCGGTATTGGCCTGCTCAACAAGATTCGCGCCTACCACTTGCAGGACCAGGGGGCGGATACCGTGGAGGCCAACGAGCAGCTCGGCTTCGGTGCCGATATGCGCCGTTACGATCTCTGCGTGCCGATGCTCGAGCATCTGGGCGTTACGGCCCTCAAGCTGATGACCAACAACCCCCGCAAGGTCGATGCGCTCACCCGCGATGGGGTCAACGTGGTGGAGCGTCAGCCCATCACCACCGGCCTCAACCCGCATAACGAGCAGTATCTGGCCACCAAGGCGGGCAAGCTGGGCCACATGATGGCGCTGGATGACTTCACCCAGGCCAGCGATGTGGATATCGAGCGCAAGGGGTAGCGCTTACCCTTTGGCGGCCTGCTCTTTCTCCGCGGCGCGGGCCAGCGCCGGGCGGTCGGCATGGCGGGCGCGGTAGGCCACCAGCGGTTCCGGCAGGCGGTGTTTCATGCTCGCTGCCCAGCTCAAGGTGTGGGTCAGGAAGAGGTCGGCCAGTGTGAAGGTATCGCCCACCAGCGTCTCCTGGCCGTGGTAGCGGCGCTCCAGGGCGGTCAGGGCGCGCTGAAATTCCCAGGCGGCGGTGGGCAGTACGGAGGGCACGCGCTTGTCCTGAGGCAGGGCGAACTTGTGCTTGGCCTGCAGCCACAGCGGCTGCTCGATCTCGGTGACGATGAAGCTTAGCCACTGATCTACCTGGGCGCGTTCCTCTACGCTGTGTGGCAGCAGTTGGCCTTCGCCATACCGTTCGGCGAGATAGCGGCAGATGGGCGCGGATTCAAACAGCGTCAGTTCGCCGTCTTCCAGCACGGGTACCTTGCCATCCGGGTGGCGGGCGAGATGCTCGGCGCTTTGCCCCGCGCCCTGGTCCAGGGCTACGTGGTGGCACTGGTACGCCAGGCCCAGCTCTTCCAGCGTCCAAGCAGCGCGTAGCGAGCGGGAGTTGGGAAAGCTGTATAGCGTGATCATTTGGCGGCTCCAGGCAGTACCGTAAAGTTTTCACTGTAGCGACTCCCTGGAACCCTGTCACGAGCTACTGGCCCCGCGCCGCGCGGATGCGCTCGTAGGCATTGCCAATCTCGCTGGTGCGGGCCTGCGCCACCTCGCGCATGCTCTCCGGAAGCCCCTTGCCCGCCAGCTTGTCCGGGTGATTCTGGCTCATCAGGCGACGATACGCTTTCTTGATCTCGGCATCGCTGGCGTCTTCGGCCACGCCCAGTACGCGATAGGCATCCTTCAGAGCTTCCTCGCTGGCGCCTTGAGAGTTGGCCGTCGCGCCATGCAGCATGGCTTCGATCTGCTGTACTTCGGCCTCGCTGCAGCCAACGCCCCGCGCCACGCGCAGAATCATCTCATGCTCGGCGGGGTGCAGGACCCCGTCGGCGGCAATCGCGCTGAGCTGAACCTGCAAAAATACTTGGCGCAAAATGGGCTGACGCTGGGTCAGGCGATTGACCTTGGCCAGCTCGGCCTCCAGGTCGAAGTCGTCGGCACGGCCCCGTTCGAAGGCGGCCCGCGCCTTGGCGCGGTGCTCGCCCTGCAAGCGCATCTGGTCGAACAGCTTTTCGGCCACGCTCAGCTCACCTGGCGTGACCTTGCCATCGGCCTGGCAAAGGCAGCCCATCACCGAAAAGATCGACTCCAGGAAGCCTTCCTGCAAGCGCGTGCGGGCGGCATTCAAACGGCGCCCCAGCTGGCGTGCCAACCACCAGCCCAGACCCGCCCCCACCAGCAGACCCACGGGGCCGCCGCTGGCAAGGCCGATCAAACCAAACAGAATCATCAAAAAAAGCATAACGGTCTCAACAAGTTAGTCAGAAGGCTCAAGGCGACGGCAGGCGCGAACGAATGGCCGCTTCGATGCCGGCGGCATCCAGGCCGCAGTCGCGCAGCAGCTCGGCGGGGGTGCCGTGTTCGACGAAGCTGTCCGGCAAGCCCAGGTTCAGGACTTCGACCTGAACGCCTTCGGCGTGGAGCAGCTCATTCACCGCGCTGCCCGCGCCGCCTGCAATCACGTTCTCCTCCAGCGTGACCAGCAGCTCGTGCTCGTCGGCGGCGTGCAGCACGGCGTCGCGATCCAGCGGCTTGATGGAGCGCATGTTGATATGCGTTGCATTGAGCTTCTCGGCCACCTCGGCGGCGGCACCATTGATGCTGCCAAAGGCCAGCAGAGCGATGCGCATGCCGTCGCTGGTGCTGGTGCGACGAACCTCGGCCTGGCCAATCGCCATGGGCTCCAGATGGTCTGGAATGGCCACGCCGGGGCCGGTGCCACGGGGGTAGCGAACGGCGGCCGGGCCCGGGTGGTGGTAGGCGGCGCTGAGCATGGCGCGGCACTCTGCTTCATCGGCGGGGGCCAGAATCACCATGCCGGGCACGCAGCGCAGGAACGACAGGTCCATGCTGCCGTGGTGCGTCGGGCCGTCTTCTCCCACCAGGCCTGCTCGGTCGATGGCGAAGGTGACATCCAGGTCCTGCACGGCCACGTCGTGGATCAACTGGTCGTAGCCACGCTGCAGAAAGGTCGAGTAGATGGCGACGACGGGCTTCATGCCCTCGCAGGCCATGCCCGCGGCCAGGGTGACCGCGTGCTGTTCGGCAATCGCCACGTCGAAATAGCGTTCGGGGTAGGTCTGCGCAAAGCGAATCAGATCCGAGCCTTCGCCCATGGCGGGAGTGATGCCCATCAGGCGCGGGTCGGCGGCGGCCATGTCGCACAGCCAGTCACCAAACACATTGCAGTACTTCTTCTTGGGCGCAGCGGGGGGCTTCACCGGGGGCGCGCTGGACGCGGGCACTTTTTCCAGCTTGGTAATGGCGTGATAGCCAATCTGGTCGGCCTCTGCCGGCAGGAACCCTTTGCCCTTGACCGTCTTGATATGCAGAAACTGGGGGCCTTTCTGATCACGCAGGTTGCGTAGGGTCTGGGTCAGCGCGTCCAGGTCGTGGCCGTCGATGGGGCCCACGTAGTGAAAGCCCATCTCTTCGAAGAGCGTTGCGGAGCTCACCATGCCCTTCATGTGCTCTTCAGTGCGCTTGGCAAACTCCAGCGCGCCGGGCAGGTGCGAGAGCACTTTCTTGCCCTCTTCGCGCATTTTCAGGTAAGGCTTGCTGGAGAGCATCCGCGCCAGATAGGTGGCGATACCGCCGACGTTCTCGGAGATCGACATCTCGTTGTCGTTCAGCACCACTAGCATGTTGGCGTTGACGTGCCCGGCGTGGGCCAGCGCTTCGAAGGCCATGCCCGCGGTGAGCGCGCCATCGCCGATGATGGCACATACGCGGCGCGGGTCGTTTTGTGCCTGGGCGGCCAGGGCCATGCCGAGCGCCGCCGAGATCGAGGTGCTGGAGTGACCAACGCCGAAGGTGTCGTACTCGGATTCGGCGCGGCGGGGGAACGCGGCCAGGCCGCCGTGCTGGCGGATGCCGAGCATGGCTTCACGGCGGCCGGTGAGAATCTTGTGGGGGTAGGCCTGGTGGCCTACGTCCCATACCAGGCGGTCCCTGGGGGTGTGGAAGGCGTGGTGCAGGGCCACGCTGAGTTCCACCACGCCGAGCCCTGCGCCAAAGTGGCCGCCGGTGACACCGACGCTATACAGCAGGTAGGCGCGCAGCTCGTCGGCCAGCTGCGCCAGCTGGCCGGGACTCATGGCCCGCAGGGCCGCGGGGTGGTCAAAGGAGTCGAGCAGCGGCGTCGCCGGGCGCTCGCGGGGTATCTCGTCGAACAGCTTCATAGGCGGCATGTTTTCATGGGTATGTTGTGAAAGGCATCGTTAGTGGTCGCGCTCGATCATGTAATGGGCAAGATCGGCCAGGGGCGCGGCGCGCTCGCCAAGCGGGGCGAGCGCGGCAATGGCGTCGTCGATCAATGCGTTCGCTTTTTGCTGGGCGCCCGCCAGCCCGAGCAGGCTGGGATACGTGGGCTTGGCGCGGGCAGCATCGGCACCGGAGGTTTTGCCCAGCGTGGCGGTGTCTCCGGTGACGTCGAGAATGTCGTCGTGAATCTGGAAGGCTAGACCAATGGCCCGCGCATAGCGAATCAGTGCCGCAAGGCGTGGGTCGTCGGCCTCGACGGCGATCAATCCACCCATCTGGACCGCCGCCACGATCAGCGCGCCGGTCTTGTGGGCGTGCATGTGAGCCAGTGCCTCGACATCGGGATGGCCACCCACGGCTGCCAGGTCCAGCGCCTGGCCTGCCACCATGCCATCGCGGCCAGCGGCCACCGCCAGGGTAGACACCAGCGCAGCCAGGCGCGGGTGCGGGCGGCTGGCCATGACTTCAAAGGCCAGCGCCTGCAGGGCGTCGCCTGCCAGAATGGCCGTGGCTTCGTCGTAGGCCTTGTGCACCGTGGGCTGGCCACGACGCAGGTCGTCGTCATCCATGGCGGGCAGGTCGTCGTGGATCAACGAGTAGGCGTGGATCAGCTCGATGGCTGCTGCGGGGGCGTCCAGGGCGTCGTCTTCTGCTCCCAGGGCACGCCCCGCCAGGTAGACCAGCAGCGGGCGCAGGCGCTTGCCGCCCACCAGCAGGCCGTGGCGCATGGCTGCCTCCAGGCGCGCCTCGACGGCGGGCCGAGACTCGAACAGCGCCGCCAGGGTGGCATCGACGCGGGCGTTGCTGGCGCGGCGCAGCGTGGCCAGCGGTGTGTCTTGGGCCGTTACCATGGGGGCGTTTCCTCGCTGTCGTCGTGTCCCTGAGCGGCTGACGGCTCTGGTGCGGCATGGAAGGGAGCCACGTCCAGCTTGCCTTCGGGGGCTTCGCTGAGCGCGCGCACTTTCAGCTCGGCACTGTCGAGGCGCTGCTGGGCATCGCGAGTGAGCCGCACGCCCTGCTCGAAGGCGGTCAGGGCATCTTCCAATGAGAGTTCGCCTGACTCCAGGCGTTCCACGATGGTTTCAAGCTCGGCCACCGTGGCAGCAAAATCTTGGGGAGGGGTGCTCATGGTCAATGCCTACCGTTTGTCGTGGGCCCTGTGCTCGGTGCGGGCGGCGAAAGTGGCCGGATGCCAGTCAAATAAACGCACAGTATACACCGAGGCAAGGGGGTGGCGTCTGCCTCCCGCTGGCGGGATTCCCCGACGTGTGCCGGGTTCATCTTCAAAACGCAGACTTTTCATCATCCGGGAGCGCTAAGAAAGGCGGGGGCTGTGCTACCATACGGGCCTTCCGTGAACCGATACACGGCGCCTGCCGCCGACCATAGAGGTTGATTCAGCCATGGCCAAAACGTCCCTGGAAAAGAGCAAGATCAAGATCCTGCTACTCGAGGGCGTCCACCAAAGCGCGGTGGACAATTTTCACAACGCGGGTTACGAAAACATCGAGCTTATCTCCACATCGCTGGATGAAGAAGCGCTGATCGAGAAGATCCGTGATGTTCATTTCCTCGGCATTCGCTCCCGTACGCAGCTGACGGAGCGTGTGTTCGATGCCGCCGAGAAACTGGTCAGTGTGGGCTGTTTCTGTATCGGGACCAATCAGGTCGACCTGGATGCAGCGCTCAAGCGCGGTATCACGGTCTTCAACGCGCCGTATTCCAACACCCGCTCGGTGGCCGAGCTGGTGCTGGCGGAAGCCATCATGCTGCTACGCGGCATTCCCGAGAAAAACGCGCTGGCGCACCAGGGGGGCTGGTTGAAATCGGCCAAGAACTCCCATGAGGCGCGTGGCAAGACGCTGGGTATCGTGGGCTATGGCAGCATTGGTGCTCAGCTGTCGGTGCTGGCGGAGTCACTGGGCTTCAACGTGATCTACTACGATGTGATCACCAAGCTGGGTATGGGCAACGCCAGCCAGGTCGCCAGCCTGGAGGAGTTGCTGGGGCGTTCGGACGTGGTCAGCCTGCACGTGCCGGACCTGCCCTCTACCCGCTGGATGATGGGTGCGAAGGAAATCGCCGCCATGAAGGATGGCGCGATCCTGATCAACGCCGCCCGTGGCAGCGTGGTCGAGATCGAAGCGCTGGCCGACGCCGTGAAGGCTGGCAAGCTGAACGGTGCCGCCATCGACGTCTTCCCGGTCGAGCCGAAGGGCAACGATGAAGAGTTCCAGAGCCCGCTGCGTGGCCTGCACAACGTGATCCTGACGCCGCATATCGGCGGCTCGACGCTGGAAGCGCAGGAGAACATCGGTATCGAAGTATCCGAGAAGCTGATCACCTACTCGGATAACGGCACCACGGTGACGTCGGTCAACTTCCCCGAAGTGGCGCTGCCTGCCCACCCGGACAAGCACCGCCTGCTGCACATCCACGACAACGTGCCCGGCGTGCTGTCGCAGATCAACCGCGTGCTGTCGGAGAACGGCATCAATATCTCCGGTCAGTACCTGCAGACCAACGACAAGGTGGGCTACGTGGTCATCGACGTCGACAAGGCCTATGGCCCGCAGGCGCTGGAAGCCCTGAAAAAGGTAGAGCATACGCTGAAGATTCGCGTTCTCTACTCGGCGCAGAACAGCTGATATTACCGACCCGCGCAGCGTCACAAAACGGCCCGAAAGGGCCGTTTTGCGTATCAGGCCAGGTCGAACAGCAGGACCTCACTGGCCTCGCTGCCTGCCACTGCAAAGTCCTCGCCTGGGTTGAAAGCCACCGCGTCGCCGGTGCGCAGGGTTTCTCCGTTCACCTCGATGGCCCCTTTCACCACATGCAGCCAGGCGTGGCGGGAAGGTGGCGCTGCCAACTGATCACCCGCGCTCAGCAGGCTGGCATACAGGTTGACGTCCTGATTGACGCCTACCGAGCCGTCGCGGCCATCCTGAGAAGCGACCAGGCGCCATTGGCCTTGGCGTTCGGCCGTGGGGAATGCCTTCTGCTCGTAGCTGGGCGCGATGCCCCGCTGGGCTGGCTGGATCCATATCTGTAAAAAGTGCAGGCCGTTTTGCTGGGAGTGGTTGAACTCGCTATGCACTACCCCTGTGCCCGCTGACATGCGCTGTACGTCGCCGGGGCGCATGACCTCGCCGTTGCCCATGTTGTCCTTGTGCTCCATTTCACCTTCGAGCACGTAGGAGATGATCTCCATGTCCCGGTGGGGGTGGGCGCCAAAGCCGTGGCCCGGGGCGACCTGGTCTTCGTTGATCACCCGCAGGGCGCGAAAGCCCATGTGCTCCGGGTCCATGTAATTGGCAAACGAAAAGGTGTGGTACGAGCGCAGCCAGCCGTGATCTGCATAGCCGCGCTCGTTGGAACGACGAATCTTCATGAACGGTACCTCGTTGATCAGTCAGGTTGTTGCCTACTCTATGTTGCCTACTATACGTTCGAGAGCGCCCTGCGTGGGGTGAAGCTTTCTCAATGATGGCGTTGAAATAATCGACGATTGAGGGCCGTCAGGAGGGTGGCTGGCAGGCGCGTGCAGATGCACGCGCGGCGCGCTTTTTGCTATCATGCGCGGGTTTATTCACCCGGTCCGCCCTTTACGAGGGCGACTACCAGGAGCACTGCATGACGACCCCTACTTCCACACCGCCCATCGTGGTGGCGGCGCTGTACAAATTTGTCACTCTGAACGACTTCGAAGCGCTGCGCGAGCCGCTGCACCAGACTATGCTGGCCAACGGCGTCAAAGGCACGCTGCTGTTGGCCGAAGAGGGCATCAACGGCACCGTGGCAGGCAGCCGTGAAGGCATCGATGCGCTGCTGGCCTGGCTGACCGCCGACCCGCGCCTGGCCGATATCGACCATAAAGAGTCGTTCTGCGACGAGCCGCCGTTCTACCGCACCAAGGTGAAGCTGAAAAAGGAGATTGTGACGCTGGGCGTGCCGGGCATCGACCCCAACGACACCGTGGGCACTTACGTCGAGCCGGAAAACTGGAACGACGTGATCTCCGACCCGGAAGTGCTGGTGATCGATACTCGTAACGACTACGAAGTGGCGATTGGCAGCTTCGAAGGCGCGGTCGACCCCAAGACCACCACCTTCCGCGAGTTTCCCGAGTACGTGCGCCAACACTACAACCCGGAGCAGCACAAGAAAGTGGCGATGTTCTGCACCGGCGGTATTCGCTGCGAGAAAGCCTCCAGCTTCATGCTGAAAGAGGGCTTCGAAGAGGTGTACCACCTGAAGGGCGGCGTGCTCAATTACCTGGAAAAGGTGCCGGAAGAGCAGTCGCTGTGGCGCGGCGAGTGCTTCGTGTTCGATAACCGCGTCACCGTGCGCCATGATCTCACCGAGGGCGAGCACGAGCAGTGCCACGCATGTCGCATGCCGATCTCTCAGGAAGAGATGCAGTCGTCGGCCTACGAGCCCGGCATCAGCTGCCCGCACTGCATCGACTCGCTGCCCGAGAAGACCCGCGCCGCCGCCCGCGAACGCCAGCGCCAGATCGAGCTGGCCAAGGCCCGCGGTGAACCCCATCCGCTGGGCTACAACCCTCGCCAGGCGGCCCACGACAAAGCGTAACCCAACCCCGTGGCCGCTTGCCTTGCAAGAGGCCACTTTGGTCGTCGTGAGCGATCAGCGCGCCGGGCAGCCGCTAAACTGAGCAGCACGTTTTGCTCAGGAGCCTGCCATGCCCTCTTCACACGTTGCTTCCCTCGACGACTGCCTGCTGCGCGGGGCATGATTTGAAGCAGATGCGCGCCCACTCCGAGCAGGCCTATTACCAGGTGCTGTTCGCTCGCCGTGGCGATGCCTTTGGGAGAAGCCTACGCCTTTGCCGGAGACACCATGGCCTGCAACATGCTGGCTGAGGACGTGGCCGAGGGCATCGATGCGTTTATCGAGAAACGCCCGCCGGTCTGGCGGCACCGCTAGCGATCCATTGGTGGAATTTGTTTCCGTAAACGCGACATGGCTGCCGGGGCGAGTTATCCTGCTGATTTATGAATGTTAACGCGCCCTCAGGAGAGTGCCAGGTGAGTGAAGTAAAGCGCAGGTCAGTCGGACGTCCGGCGGGAGCCACCAAAGCCAGCGGCGGGCATAGCCAATCGTTGGTACGCGGCCTCACGCTGCTCGAATACCTGGCGGCCAGCCCGCTGGGGATGGCGCTCTCGGAGCTTTCCGAGCAAGCGGACCTGGCACCTTCCACGACCCACCGGCTACTCCAGGCACTGCAAAGCCAGGGGTTCGTCACCCAGGAGAGCGAGCAAGGCCTGTGGCGCATCGACGTGAAAACCTTCCGCATCGGCAACAGCTTTCTGGAAGCCCGCGACGTGGTGGCGAAAAGCCGTCCGTTTTTGCGCCGCCTGACGGCAGAGACCGGCGAAACGGCCAACCTGGGCATTCGCGATGGCGCCACGGCGGTGTTTTTGGCCCAGAACGAATCGCCGCAAATGATGCGCATGATCACGCGGCTGGGGTCGCGGGCACCGCTGCACGCCTCTGGGGTAGGCAAGGCGCTGCTGGCCTGGATGAGCGAGGAGGAGCGCGACGCGCTGTTGGCGGGTGGGTATGAGCTGGCGCGCGTCACGGAAAACACGCGTTATCAGGTCGATTCGCTGTTGGCGGAAATGGCCGCCATTCGTGCCCAGGGCTTTGCCTGTGACCGTGAAGAGCACGCCATTGGCCTGCACTGCGTGGCCGCGTGTATTTTCGATGAGCACGCCACCCCCTTGGCGGCCATTTCCGTTTCCGGGCCCATGGCGCGCATTCCAGAAGATCGCCTGCTGGCGTTGGGGGCGCTGGTGCGTCGCACGGCCGACGACATCACCCTGCAAATGGGTGGCCAGCGGCCTCGTTAATTGCCGATGATTGCGCATGTTTAGTCTGTTTTGGGTGGCGCTGGCCAGTGCCACCCTGCTGCCCGGCGGCTCTGAAGTGTGGCTGGCCAGGCTCTGGTGCCTGGGTGAGCCCGCGCTGGGGTTGTGGCTGGTTGCCACGGTGGGCAATACGCTGGGTAGCATGATCAACGTGGCCATGGGGCGCTATGCCCGCCAGTTCCAGGATCGCCGCTGGTTCCCCGCATCGCCCCAAGGGTTGGCCCGCGCAGAGCGCTGGTATCACCGCTTTGGTGAGTTCAGCCTGCTGTTGTCATGGCTGCCGGTCATAGGCGACCCGCTCACCGTTCTGGCAGGCGTCATGCGCTTGGCCTGGTGGCGGGCGCTGCTCTGGATCGTGCTGGCCAAGGGCGCGCGCTATGCGCTGTTGATCGTCATGGCCCAGCAGTGGCTGGCCCCTTACTGCCAATAAGGCACTGCTATGCGATTGCCTGAAAACTGCGCGAGGGTGTTTTCGTTGGTGCACCAAAAGCAGTCACGATAACCTCTCTGGCAGTCAGGCATGTTACCCTAGCGTATGTTATGTCAGGTTTGCATTCCTGATGGATGCACTATTCTGTGTGGACGTGTCTGTGTGGGCACGCATAGACAGGTTCTTGGCAAGTCGCAGGATCGCAAAAACTCACCCAAAGGGAGGTTATGGTGTGACGTCACTACGTTTACTACCTTGGCTAGGCGTCTGGATGCTGACGCTATTCGCCTTGCTGGCCGGGCCAGCCATGGCGCAAACCACGCTAGGCGCTGACAATGAAGCGTCGAATACGAGTGCCGAGCAGCCGCCCTCGTATTCTGCGCTGGCGGACTTGCTGGAAGATGAGCAGGCTCGCCAGGAGCTGATTGAGCTGCTGCGCCATCAGGCATCGGCGCTACCTCCCGCACTGGCCAACGAGCTCTCCCCGGAAGCCGCGGCTGCCGGTGGCAATGTCTCTCCTGAAGACGTCTCGCTGCCGCGCCAGCTGGCAGAGTTGACCAGCCGCACGGTGAGCGATGTGGGTGGGCAGCTAGAGCAGGCCGTCTCGATCGTCGGCAACCTGTTCACGGGGCAGGGGGGCGGCACCTTCAATATGGCCGACTTCACCAATGCCGCGATCAATCTCGGCATTGTCATCATTGCCACGTTTGCCCTGTTCTTTACCTTCCGTCGTCTCGCCAAGACGCTGTTTACCAAGCTCAGTGCCTGGTCGTTGGCCGGTGGCAACCTGACCCCGGTGCTGCGTCTCGTGCTATGCGTGGCGCTTGCCGCGGTAGTAGATGTGCTGCTGGTGGCGCTGGCCTACGTGGGCGGCAATCTGATCGCCACGTTTGCGGTGGGCGAAACGGGCGAGCTGTCTACCCGGGCCTCGCTGTTCCTGAACGCGTTCCTGATCATCGAGCTGCTCAAGGCGGCAGTGCGCATGCTGTTCTCCTCCCGCTATGAGGGACTGCGGCTGCTGCATATTTCTGCCCAGGAAGCCTCCTATTGGAATCGCTGGATCGCCCGCCTGATCGGTATGGTGGGCTATGGCCTGATGGTGGTCGTACCGCTGGTCAACTATTACCTGGCCCCGACCTTGGGGCAGGCCGTGGGCACCTTCATCATGCTGCTGGCCTTCGTCTATGCCGTGGCGGTGGTGCTGAAGAACCGTGTTCGACTGCGGAATAACCTGAACCTGATGGGCGACCGTTCGACGCTGATGGCCAGTCGTGTCTCGCTGCACCTGTTCGCTCGTACGTGGCACCTGTTTGCTCTGCTCTACTTCCTGATGGTGTTCGTACTGACCCTGACCCGCCCGGGCGATGCGCTGCCCTTCGTGCTCATGGCCACGCTGAAAACGCTGGTGGCGGTGGTGGTGGGGCTGCTGCTGTCCACCTTCCTCACCCAAACCATCGGCCGCCGTATTCAGCTGTCGGATCACCTGCGTCGCAAGCTGCCGCTGCTGGAAGCGCGCTTGAACAGCTATGTGCCCAATGCCCTGCGCGTGCTGCGCACCATCATTGTCGTGGCTGTGATCATGGTGGTGCTGGATGCCTGGGGAGCGTTCAATCTCGCTGCCTGGTACGCCTCCGAGCGCGGTGCCAACCTGGTGGGCAACCTGATCAGTGTGGCGGTCATTCTGATCGTATCGCTGGGCGTATGGCTGGGGCTGGCCAGCCTGATCGAGCACAAGCTGAACCCCGAGACGGGCGACGGGGAGCCCTCGGCGCGTGCCAAGACGTTGCTTAGCCTGTTCCGTAATGCACTGGCCATTGCCATGGTGACCATTACCGGCATGATCGTGCTGTCGGAGATCGGCATCAACATCGGGCCGCTGATTGCCGGTGCCGGTGTGCTGGGTCTGGCGATCGGTTTCGGTGCCCAGAGGCTGGTGCAGGACGTCATCACCGGCGTCTTCATCCAGGTGGAAAACGCGATGAATACCGGCGATGTGGTGACCGTAGGGGGGATTACCGGTACCGCAGAGCGCTTGAGTATTCGCTCGGTGGGTATCCGCGACCTCTCCGGTACTTATCACATTGTGCCGTTCTCCAGTGTCGATACCGTCTCCAACTACATGCGTGAGTACGGCAACCATGTGGGCGAATACGGTATTGCCTACCGCGAGAACATCGACGATGCCATTGCCCAGCTCCAGTTGGCCTTCGAAGACCTCAAAGCCAGCGAAGAGCACGGTCACAAACTGCTGGCAGACATGACCGTGGCGGGCGTTACTGCGCTGGCCGACAGCTCGGTCAATATCCGTGTGGTCATCAAGACCACGCCGGGTGACCAGTGGGGCGTTGGCCGGGCATACAACCGCCTCGTCAAGATGCGCTTCGACTCGGCGGGTATCGAAATTCCGTTCCCGCATACCACCCTGTACTTCGGGCAGGACAAGTCCGGCTCTGCGCCGCCTGCCAACCTGCGTGTCATGCAGCAGGACTTCACCATCGATGGTAGCCCGGCAGGGCAGCCCAAACGAGCAGAGCTCGAAGTGGATGACCGCCATCGCCCACGGCGTGGAAAATCACCGAGTGAGCAAGAGGCTGAGCACCACAAGCCTGACGATGAGGACGTGTGATCCTCGATGCATCAACGACAAGGCCGCCTCCGGGCGGCCTTGTCGTATTCATGGCAGGCTGATGACTCAACTGCCCGGGTAGTTCTCCGAGTGGCGTCCCACCAGGTTGATGGATTCCCCGCCATCTACGAACAGCACCTGGCCCACCACGAAGTCGTTGTCCAACAAGTAGTACAAAGCTTGTACGAGATGCGCTGGGCTTCCCTGATGATCGGCAGGAATACCCTCGATGCGCCACTGAACATAGTCGCTGGTGCGCTGTGATGCGGGCAGCACGACGCCAGGGGCGATGCCATTGATGCGTAGGCGAGGTGCAAACTCCAGCGCCGCCATGCGCGTCATGTCTGCCAGACTTTTCTTGGACAGCAGGTAGGCCGCATAAGGGTACTGATGGTAAGCCACCTTGTTGTCGATGATATTGATGACCTGGCCGTGTTCGACCACCTCGGCAAAGTGGCGCGTCAATAGCAGCGGGGTAAACATATTGACCCGAAACTGAGTCTCCAGCATGGCCAGGTCTGTCTGGGCGATAGGTGCAGGCGCGTAGGCACTGGCGCTGTTGAGCAGTACGCAAAGCCCTGGGAAACGAGCCTTGGCGTGGGCAATCAACGCGTCCAGCGGGTCTTCCAGAAAGTTGCAGGGCAAGATCTCGCAATCACGCCCCTTGCTCCGGATGCGTTCCGCGACCTCTTCGGCCTCGGTTCGCGAGCTGTTGACATGCAGCGCGATATCGAAGCCCTTGTCGGCCAGCGCTTCGGAAAAGTGGCGGCCAAGGCGGGTGGCGCCACCGGTGACGAGTGCAGCAGGGTTTCCCATGGGTTGCTCCCTATACGGAAGATTATTATTGGGTGGTCAGCTGACTTTCTGCGTGTAAGCAGCGTTTGTCAATAACTTATACAGATATTGAACATAATGCTGAAAACGCTACGCTTGGAGGGTGCCGCTCGTTTCCCGTGGGCAAGTGGAAAAAGGCGGCGGGTACGTTTCAACAGAAACCGTCTTTCTGCTCAAGTCCCGAGGGCTTGCCATGACAGCCATAGCGTCTCATGAGTGCATCATTTCGTTAGGAACCAACATCGAGCCAGAACACCATTTTGCGCAAGCGCTGGAAATCTTGAGCCGCGAGTGTGAGCTGGTGGCCCGCTCCGAAGCTGTACGAACAGCGCCCGTGGGGTTTCAGCAGCAGCCTGACTTCCTCAACGCTGCGTTGGTCGTTCGCACCTCGCAGACCCGTGATGCCTTCAAGGCTTATCTGAGGGATGTCGAGCAGCGTCTGGGACGTGTGCGAGGACCGATCAAGTCAGGCCCGCGTACCATGGATCTGGATATCGTGGCGTGGGATGGTGAAGTGGTCGACGAAGGCTATTTCCAATATGACTATGTGCGTGGTCCCGTGGATGCCGTATTGGCTTCCTGCCATCGCGCTTTGGGAGGGCAAGCGCCCCAGCAGCCGTGAGGGGAGCAGTGTTGCAAGCCTTGTGGTCGTTTTGTTGCTGGACGCGCTCATGTATTGGCCAGGTCGGCCGATAATAACGTTACCCCGTTCCTGTTTCGTTGACGCCTGAGGTCACGCCCTTGCTTAGCCTTGCGACCAACATCACGTCGCTGTTGGTGATGAACAATTTACGTACTAGCCAGCAGGCCATGCAGACCTCCATGCAGCGCCTGTCGTCTGGCTTGCGTATCAATAGCGCGAAGGACGACCCCGCTGGTCAGGCCATTGCCAATCGCATGGGCGCGCAGATTCGAGGCATGAACCAGGCCATTCGTAACACCAACGATGGCATCTCCATGGTGCAAACGGCGGAAGGCTCGCTGAACCAGATCAACGACAACCTGCAACGTATCCGTGAGCTGAGCGTCCAAGCCCTCAACGGCACCAACTCTTCCGAAGATTTGGCCTCTATCCAGCTGGAAATCGATCAGCGCCTGGAAGAGATCACCCGTGTTACCGAGCAGAGTAACTTCAACGGCATCCCTCTAATCAACGCAGATCGAACCCTGAACATTCAGGTGGGTGCCAATGCGGGGGATGTGATTGGCGTTCGTTTTTCCGCCATGGGGCTTCAGGCGCTTGGGCTGGAAGGTTTTAGCGTGCTGGACGACGGCTCGGCCACCGGCAAGCCCATGGACGTGGTGGATGAAGCCATGAAGCTGGTCGACCGCCAGCGCAGCTACCTGGGCGCCGTGCAGAACCGCTTCGAAAGCGTGATCGACGGGCTCAATACCAACATCATCAACACCTCTGCTGCCCAGTCACGCATCCAGGACGCCGATTACGCGCAGGAAGTCTCCAACCTGATTCGTGCCCAGCTGTTGCAGCAGGTCGGCATCTCCATGCTGGCTCAGGTCAACCAGCAGCCGCAGGTGATTCTGCGGCTGCTGCAAGGCTTGTAAGCCGAGATCAGTCGATGATCCCTTGCTCCCGCGCCATGGCGTAAGCCGCTTGCGGCCACGAAGATGGTGGTCAGCAGCAAGATGGCCATGGCCATCCAGGTGCCGCCAGGCAGTGCCTGGGCCACGGTGAGGGTAGCCACGTCGAACTGGAAGTTGTTGAGTGCCTCGGTGATATCGATCACGTCGGTCAATTGGTAGTAAATGCCGGTACCGCCCAGCAGCGTGAACCAGACGGTCGTCGCCAAAGGGGCGAGCACCGCCACCGCCAGAACCAAAAAAAAGCGCCATTCAATGAATGGCGCGAGGACAGGAAACTGAGCACAGTATACCGTCGGGTTAGACCAAAGTCTAACGTTTTGGCCAGAAATGTTTTCTAATGGTGCGCGGCCAATGCGCGGCGCACCATTTTGGCGCTTTCGAGGGCGCTGACTGATCCATTTTCAGGACTAAGCTCATGAATGAAAAGTAAAAAGCAAAAGATGGCAGTGTTGCTGCAAAGCCTCTTCAGCTTTGTATACAAGGTGCTCACTGCCATGCTGATCCGTTCCCGTACTGCCCGTTCCCCTTTGTTTCCGCTAGCGCTATTTGGCGCGGTGCTGATGATGCCGCTCGGCGCTGCTGCCGAGACGACCTCGATTCGCTTCCAGCTGGACTGGCGCTTCGAAGGCCCGGCAGCGCCGTTTCTGATGGCAGCCGAAAAAGGCTACTTCGCCGAAGAAGGTCTGCAGGTTCAGATCGATTCGGGAAGCGGCTCAGCAGGGGCGGTGAACCGGGTGGCCTCGGGTGCCTATGAAATGGGCTTTGGCGATCTCAACGCGCTGGTCGAATTCCTTGCAGAAAACCCGGAAGGCCCTGGCATCAAGGGCGTCTATATCGTTTATGACGGCACGCCCGCGGCGGTGTTTGCGCACAAGGAGAGCGGTATCGAGAGCCCCGCTGACCTGGCAGGCAAGACCATCGCCGCCCCGGCCTTCGACACCGGCTATCGCGCCTGGGGCATCTTTGCCGCTGCCAATGGGCTGGAGGCCGACGCGGTGGCGTGGCAAAACGTCGACCCTGCGCTACGCGAAACCCTGCTGACCCGGGGCGATGTCGATGCCATCACCGGCTTCTACTTCACCAGCCTGCTCAACCTGGAAGAGCGCGGCATGAGCGAAGACGAGCTGACCATCATGCCGTTCCCCGACTACGGCGTTCCGCTGTACGGCAACGCGATTCTGGTCAGTGATGCCTTTGCCGATGCCAACCCCGAGGCCGTGCAGGGCTTTCTGCGCGCCTTCAACCGTGCGCTTGGAGAGACCCTGGCAGACCCCGAAGCAGCCATCGAGTACGTGCGTAACCGCGACGGCCTGATTGATGTCGAGATGGAAACGCGTCGTTTGAAACTGGCGCTGGAGAGCGTGGTGGATACCCCCGATGCCCGCGAATATGGCGTGGGCGGTGTGGATGACGAGCGGCTGAGCCAGGCGATTCAACTGGTGGCGGATGCTTACGATCTGCCCACTTTGCCATCCCCCGATCAGGTCTTTGACTCCCGCTACCTGCCGCCGGTAGAAGAGCGCATGCTGCTGCCGGAGGCGGAGTGATGTCGGCAGCGTTCGTCCGCTTCGATGACGTCAGCCTGGCGTACGACGGCTCGGGCAATGCCATCGAAGATATCGACCTGTCGATACACGAAGGCGAGTTCGTCGCCTTCGTGGGGCCGTCGGGGTGTGGCAAATCCACTTTCATGAAGCTGTGTACCGGCCTGCATGCCCCTACGCAGGGAAGCATCCAGGTGGATGGGCTGCCCGTGACCGGGCCTTTGAAAATCACCGGCATGGCGTTCCAGAATGCCAACCTGCTGCCCTGGCGTACCACCCTGGACAACGTGCTGCTGCCGCTGGAAATCGTCGAGCCCTATCGGCGGCAGTTTCGCAAGCGCCGGGAAGAGTTCAAAGGCTGGGCCCGGGCGCTGCTCGAGACGGTGGGCCTGGCCGAGCATGAAAACAAGTACCCCTGGGAGCTGTCCGGGGGCATGCAGCAGCGGGCGTCCATCTGTCGCGCGCTGATTCATCGGCCGCGCTTGCTGATGCTGGACGAGCCTTTTGGCGCGCTGGATGCGTTCACCCGTGAAGAGCTCTGGTGCGTCTTGCGTGACCTGTGGGAGGCCCAGCGCTTTACCGTGGTGTTGGTGACCCATGACCTGCGCGAGGCCGCTTTCCTGGCCGACACCGTCTATGTCATGAGCCGTCGTCCGGGGCGCGTGATCGAGCGGCGCATCATCGAACTGCCTCGCCCTCGGGCGCTGGAAACCACTTACCAGAAACCGTTCATTGACCTGGTGCAGTCGCTGCGCGCCCAGATCGGTGAAGTGCGCAGCGCCTGAAGGAGTGCCCATGAACCACAATCGCAAGCTGGCCGAGCGGCTGGCTCCCTGGATCGCCATGGCGGGGCTGGTGGTGATCTGGGAAGTGACGGTACGCCTGTTCAACGTGCCCAGCTTTATTTTTCCCAGCGCGCTGGACACGGTTCAGGCGCTGGTGACCTACGCCGGGCCCATCGGCAAGCACTCCTGGCAAACCTTCTGGACCACGTTGATTGGCTTTGGCCTGGGCGTTGCCGTGGGGCTGTTGCTGGGCTTCATCATCGGCTCGTCGCGCTTTTTGTACAACGCCTGCTACCCGCTGCTGGTGGGGTTCAACGCCATTCCCAAGGTGGCCTTCGTGCCCATTCTGGTGGTCTGGTTCGGTATCGGCTCGGTGCCCGCAATACTCACCGCCTTCCTGATCTGCTTCTTCCCCATCGTGGTGAACGTGGCCACTGGCCTGGCGACCCTGGAGCCTGAGATGGAAGATGTGTTGAGGGTGCTGGGCGCACGGCGCATCGATGTGCTGCTCAAGGTGGGCTTGCCGCGTTCGCTGCCGTACTTCTTCGCCTCGCTGAAAATCGCCATCACGCTGGCCTTCGTGGGCACGGTGGTGTCCGAGACCGTGGCCTCCAACCAGGGCATTGGCTACCTCATGATGAGCGCGGGCTCGCAGATGCGCATGGGGCTGGTATTTGCCGGGCTGCTGGTGATCAGTGCCATGGCCATGGTGATGTACGAGCTGTTCTCGCTGCTGGAAAAGCGCATGACCGCCTGGGCACACCGAGGGCAGCAGCGCCAGTAGCCGGTCAGGCTACCAGCGGTAGAGGAGCGACGCGCTGGTGGTATGGTCGGTACGCTCGCTGGCCTCTTCGGGGGGCTGGGAGTTGCGCTTGATCTCATGAGACAGGCGCAGCGACAGCCGCGAATTCAGGCGTGCCGTGAGGGCCGACAGCGAGCGCGAGGTGGTGTTCTCATGGGTATACTCCACCGACATCTCCTGGCGTAGATCCGCGAACTGGGAGAACTCCCAGCGGTAGTCCAGCGCCGAGTAGGCCACGCCCAGCCGCTCGTTCTCATCGTCACGCAGCCGGTCATGGCGATAGCCGGGCCCTGCTTCCAGAGAAAGATAGTGGCGCTCGCCATCCACAATCTGTCGACCATAGCCGCCAATGGCGGTGAGCTGCTGATCGTAGCCCGCAAAGCGGTCCTTTTCCCAGCGGGCAAACCCAAACAGATAATGCGGGCCGTTGAAGTCATAGCGCTCCCGCCCCGCCACGAGGTACTGCTCCGCGCTGGTGTTGCCATCCTTGCTGACATTGCGCACTTCTGCCCGAAACGAGTGGGTGAAGTCGCCGGTCAGCCAAGTGAGCAGTGTTTTGCCGATCAGCGTGCGGCTGTCGGTATTGCCGGAGAGCTGGTTGAAACCAAGCTCGGCGTCGCCGCTGAAGATGGGCGCATCTTCCTGGGGCGGCGGTGGCGCATAAAAGGGGTTGGCTGCGGCAGCCCCCGCCCACAGCGGGCAGCTGGCCAGTAACAGGTAGCGTGAAAGGTGTCGCACTTTTCTCCTCCTTGAGTGTTGCGGTGGGCAGGGAGTATATAAGCCGCTGGGTGAAAAAGCGCAAAGCCTAACGCCGCCTGGCGGTGCGTGCCATAATGACGCTCTTGCGCATCACGAGTTCCCTTATGACCGAGCCCCGCCCACGCACCCTGGCCGAACTGCAGCGCTGGCGTCGCACGCGCGCCAAGCGACGTTGGTACAAACGCAGCTTTCGCTTACAGGTCATGATCCTGGTGGGCCTGCTGCTGGCGGGTATGCTGCTGGCCCAAGGGACCTACCTGAACTACCGTAAAGCCGACATTATCACCTATCAAATGGGCGAGCGGGCGCTGGCGGTCGCCAAGACCGTGGCGGCCATGCCGCAAATCGTCGATGCCTTCTCCACGCCCGAGCCCTCCCACTTCATTCAGCCGCTGGCCGAGCGGGTGCGCCAGGAGACGGGCGCGCGCTATGTGGTGGTGGGCAACGCCCAGTCGATACGCTACTCCCACCCGGTGCCCGAGCGCATCGGCGAGCGCATGGTGGGGGATGATAACGATCAAGCGCTGATCTATGGTCAATCCTACGTGTCCGAAGCCACCGGCACCCTGGGCACCGCCATGCGCGGCAAAACGCCGATTTGGGATGAAGAGGGCAACATCATCGGCGTGGTTTCCGTCGGCTTCATGCTCGACCGCGTGGACATGGACGTGGCGCGCTACACCAAGCTGGGCTGGATACTGGTGGTCATGATGATCGTGCTCGGGTTTGCCGGTGCTTATTGGTTGTCGCAGCACCTCAAGAAGATCATTCTCGGCCTCGAACCCTACGAAATTGCCCGTCTCGCCATGGAAAAGGAAGCCATCCTGCAATCGATTCACGAAGGTATTCTGGCGGTCAATCGAGACGGCCACATTACCCTGGTGAACCAGCAGGCGCGCCGCTTTTTAGAGCTGCCCGACGAGCACGTGCTGTTGGGGCAGCCCATCCGCGAGGTGGTGCCTAACTCCCGCCTGCTGGAGGTGCTCAGACGCGGTGAACAGGAGTTCGACCAGGAAATGTGGCTGGGGGATCACCCGGTAGTGGTCAACCGTGTGCCCATCATTCACGAGGGCGAGATCGAAGGCGCCGTGGCGACCTTCCGTAGCCGCCGGGAAATCATCGACCTCTCCCAGGCGCTGACCCAGGCCAGCCGCGATGTGGACATGCTGCGCGCCCAGGCCCACGAGTTCTCCAACAAGCTCTACACCATTTCCGGGCTGCTGCAGTTGCAGCGCATCGAGGAGGCGCTGGCCCTGATTCATCAGGAAACCGAGCGTGCCCAGGCACAGATGAACTTCCTGATGCGCCATGTGGCCGATGCGGTGCTGAGCGGCACGCTGCTGGGCAAACTGACCCGCGCCCGTGAACTGGGCGTGGCACTGGAAATCGACGAACAAAGCTCGCTCTCCTGCCCGCTGACCGCAACGGGGCAAGAGGTCATGATGAGCGTGGTGGGCAATTTGCTGGATAATGCCTGTCATGCGGCACTGAATGGCCCCTACTCCAGCGAACCCAAGGTACGGCTGTTCTTCACGGATTTGGGCGAACAGCTGTTGGTCGAGGTCGAAGACAATGGGGCAGGGGTCCCTGCGGAGCACGCCGGGTCGATCTTCAAGGAGGGCTTTTCGACCAAGACCGGCAAGCACCGCGGCATTGGCCTGGCGCTGGTGGAGCGGCTGTGTCGCCAGCACGGTGGCGCGATCACCCTGGAAGAGAGCGAGCTGGGGGGCGCCTGTTTCATTGCCGTGCTGGACCGCTCGCTATGTGCCCGCAGCGATGAACCCGGCCCACCAGGCTAAACGGTTCACACTCATAATAACGACGTTAACAAGAGGATGACGCATGTCTGCGACGCAATACGGCATTCTGGTCGTCGAAGACGATTTCCGCATCGCCGATATTCACCGCGCCTTCATCGAGCAAAGCGACGGTTTTTATGTGGTGGGTATGGCGCGCAACGGCAGCGAAGCCAAAGCGCTGATGGCCGAACACGCCTCGCAAATACAGCTGATTCTGCTGGATGCCTACCTGCCCGACGTGGAAGGGCTGGAGCTTTTGTGGTCGATTCGTCGCGACCATGTGCACGTGGATATCGTCATGGTGACGGCGGCCCGTGAGGTGGAGACCATCAGCGAGGCGCTGCGTGGCGGGGTGTTCGATTACCTGATCAAACCCATCGAAGCGGCAAGAATGAGCCAGATGCTGGCGCGTTTTCGGCGCGAACGGGAGGCGCTGGCCAACCGAGCCGAGCTGAACCAGGACGAGCTGGACCATGTGCTGGCCCGGGTGACGCCCAGCGAGCCTGCACGCGCCCCTCAGCGCAGCTTGCCCAAGGGCATCGACCGCTTGACCCTGCGCCGTGTGGTAGAAGCCTTGGCAGCAGACAGCGGCGCCCTGACCGCCATGCAGGTGGCGCGTACCATGGGCGCCAGCCGTTCGACGGCACGCCGCTATCTGGAGTTTCTCGTGGCCGAGCAGGCCGTAGGCGCCGAGCTGGGTTACGGGGATGTTGGGCGACCCGAGCGGCGCTACCGCTTATTGAAGGGCGATCACGGCTGGCTGGATGCGTGAACAAAATGAACAAAACGACCATAAAGAACAATTTGTCGTTTATGGTCACAAGCTTGTCCTGAAAGGTGGCTTTCTTCTAACGTTCGCAGTGTAACCACAATTGCCGCGTGTCGATCACCGCGCATAACAACATAATTGACTGTGGAGAACGCCCATGACCTCGCTTTCCTTCAAGCGCGCCGC
The DNA here is from genome assembly GCF_019211725.1 of Halomonas sp. 18071143. Taxonomy (NCBI): domain Bacteria; kingdom Pseudomonadati; phylum Pseudomonadota; class Gammaproteobacteria; order Oceanospirillales; family Halomonadaceae; genus Halomonas; species Halomonas sp. 18071143. The sequence goes on along the minus strand of NZ_CP078120.1, from coordinate 3,644,995 downwards.
TGTATTTGCTCTGCCTCTGGCAGCCCTCGCCATGACCACTGGCGTACAGGCCCAGGAGTGGACCCCAAGCCGTTCCATCGAATTCGTCGCGCCTGCCAACCCGGGCGGTGGCTGGGATACGCTGGTGCGTACCGTTTCCCGCGTGTTGCAGGAAGAGCAGCTGGCAGACCGTAACTTTGCGGCCATCAACGTGCCTGGCGGCGGCGGTGCCGTGGCATGGGCGCAGATCGCCCGTGACAGCGGTAACCCGCACAAGCTGTTCGCCACCAGTCCGCCCATCATCCTGGTGCCGCTGGCAGGTGCTTCGCGCTACGACCACACGGATTTCACCCCCGTGGCGCGCCTGATCACCGACTACTCCATCATTCTGGTAGCGGCGGATTCCGAATATCAGACCATCACCGATCTGTTCGATGCGATGAAAGAGAACCCGCGTCTGAGCGTGGGTGGCGGCAGTGCGCCAGGCTCGATGGACCACATCTCGGTGGCTGGCCTGGCCTCTGCGGCGGGTCTCGATGCTTCCTCGGTGAACTACATCCCCTTCTCGGGGGGTGGCGATGCCATGACCAACCTGATGGGTGGCCATATCGAGGCGGTCATTACTGGCGCGGGTGAGTCCGTGGGCCAGCTGGGCGAAGGCAGCCAACTACGTGCGCTGGGCGTATCTGCCCCTGAGCGCCTGGGCGGTGCTCTGGCCGACGTGCCCACGTACCAGGAACAGGGTGTGGACTACACCTTCGATATCTGGCGTGGCGTGATGGGCACCCCTGACATGCCTGCCGAAGCCGTGGCCTACTACGAAGACCTGTTTGCCGAAATGCTCGAAACCGATGGCTGGCAGCAGGCTCGCGACCAGTTGGGCTGGATCGATGCCTACCAGGATAGCGAAGCGTTTGGCGCGTTCCTGGATGAGCAGAAAGAACAGTTCAGCAGCGTCCTGAGCGACCTGGGCTTGCTGGCTCAATAACCCCCGCTTCACCGTGCTGCCCCGGGCCAGCCAGGCCCGGGGTCACTGCCTGTGACCGTAAGCGCAACCTGCGCCTTCGGAGAGACACCCCATGACTCGATTGAACACTAATCAGTGGCTGGCCCTCGTGCTGGCGCTTTTTGCAGCCGCCTATCTAGCAATGGCCTGGCAAATTCCAACCTTTCCTCTGCCGCGTCCGGTAGATTCAGATCTTTTTCCAAAAGTGCTGGGAGTGACCTTGTTATTGCTAGCAGGGCTGCTTTTCTTTGAAAAACCGGTGCCGCTGGCAGGCGCTGACGAGATCGACGAAGAGGCCACCAACGGTCCGCTGCTGTTGACGCCCTGGGCGCGTGTGGTGGTCACCGCCGTGGCCATCGCCGCCTATGCCTTCCTGCTGGTGCCGCTGGGGTTCGTACTGGCGTCGACGCTGCTGTGCACCGGGCTGACGGCCTATTACGGGTATCGTCGTCATGGCATCAACCTGGCGGCTTCGCTGGGGGTAGTGCTGGCGCTGTATATCACCATGACGCGCATCATGGATGTGTATCTGCCCACTGGCCTCCTGCCGTTCTGAATACGCCGTGCCCACGCACCTGCCGTAGTTTTTTAAGAGAGATACGCCCATGGATGCCTTGAACAACTTGATGTACGGCTTTGGCATCGCGCTCGAGCCCATCAACATCGCTTACGTCTTTGCCGGTGTGTTTGCCGGTACCATCATCGGTATGTTGCCGGGCCTAGGCCCGATCAGCGCCCTGGCGCTGATGATTCCGATCACCTTCTCAATGGAGCCTGCATCAGGCCTGATTCTGATGGCGGGTGTGTATTACGGGGCCATTTTCGGTGGCTCGACTTCTTCTATTCTGCTCAATGCGCCGGGGGTGGCGGGCACGGTCGCCACCTCTTTCGATGGCTACCCCATGGCCAAGCAGGGTTTGGCGGGCAAGGCGCTGGCCATTGCCGCCTACGCGTCGTTCATTGGCGGCACCGTCTCCATCGTCTTCTTGATGCTGGTGGCGCCGCTGCTTTCCAAAGTGGCGGTCAGCTTTGGGCCTCCCGAATATTTCGCGCTCATGGTGCTGGGCCTGACGGCGGTCGTCTCGCTGTCGGACAAGTCGCTGGTGAAGGGTCTGATTGCGGCGGTGATCGGCGTCATGATCTCGATCGTCGGCATCGACATGCAAACCGGCATCGAGCGCTACACCTTTGGCTCGATTCAACTGCTCGACGGCATCGACTTCCTGGTCGTGGCGCTGGGTATCTTCGCCCTGGCGGAAGTGTTCTACATGCTGCTGCGTGGGGGCGGTGGCAAGGAAGCGCCGCGCAATGCCATTGGCTCGCTCAAGCTGAGCGGCAGTGAAATGAAGCAAATCGCAGGTCCTGTCAGCCGCAGCTCGGTGCTGGGCTTCTTCACCGGCGTACTGCCGGGGGCCGGTGCCACCATTGGTTCTTTCCTGGGCTACAGCATGGAAAAACGCCTGGCCAAGGATGGTGACACCTTCGGCAAGGGCAACATCAAGGGCGTGGCAGCTCCCGAAGCGGCCAACAACGCTGCCTGTACCGGCTCGTTCGTACCGCTGCTGACCCTGGGGGTGCCTGGCTCGGGCACCACGGCGGTGCTGCTGGGTGCGCTGCTGGTCATGGGCGTGACGCCTGGCCCCATGATGCTGGAGCAGCGCCCGGACGTGTTCTGGGGGGTCATTGCCAGTATGTACATTGGTAATATTTTCCTGCTGGTACTCAACCTGCCGCTGATTCCGCTGATCGCCAAAATTCTCGATATGCCGCGTCCGCTGCTGCTCTCGATGATCCTGATCTTCTGCATGATCGGTGTTTACGGCATGAGCTTCAGCGTCTTCGACCTGCTGCTGCTGCTGGGCTTCGGCCTGATCGGCCTGGGCTTGCGGCTGTTCGGCTTCCCCACGGCGCCGCTGATTCTGGCGCTGATCCTGGGCAGCCTGATGGAAGAGTCCATGCGCCGCGCACTGCAGATTTCCGGAGGTGACTGGTCCATCTTCATCGACAAGCCTATTTCACTGTCACTGCTGATCATTGCGGCTCTGTCGCTGGGCATGCCGCTGCTGAAAAAGCGCCGCAAGCAGAAGGCCATGGCCGCCAAATAAGCGATTGTTGGGTGGTGGTGATGGAGTGAGTTTTGGCGTTGTCAGCGCCCGGGGGGAACCCCGGGCGCTTTTTTGTGTGCATGCACCCCTCTTTGGTGCAAGGCGCTTTGCTGGTGCATGACAACTGTGCATGGTGCCTCTCGGCTTGCCCTGAATTAGTGCGTCTGGCGCAATGCGGGTTTTTTTGAGTATCGCTAACTGTCTGATTGTCATTGTCTTAATAGGCTTTGATTCAATCTGGCGCACCCCTTGCAGTGTGAAAGGTGGATTAGCCCACGGCGGGCGAATGCCCGCTCTACGCGCCTATAACAAGCCCCTTCCAAGGGGTGCAAGGAGGTTCAAGTGACCACATCGCAACGCAAGACACACCCTCGTACCCTTGGCCGTTTCGCCACGGCCGCCCTGGCCGCCGCCATCATGGGCGCCAGCGCCCAGGCCGTTGCCCAGGACAACGACCCGATCAAGGTGGGTATTCTGCACTCCCTCTCTGGCACCATGGCCATCAGCGAATCGACTCTGAAAGACACCGTCGAAATGCTCATCGACCAGCAGAACGAAGCCGGTGGCCTGTTGGGGCGTCAGTTGGAAGCCGTGGTGGTCGACCCCGCTTCCAACTGGCCGCTATTCGCCGAGCGTGCCCGCGAGCTGCTGGCCCAGCATGAGGTAGACGTGGTGTTCGGTAACTGGACCTCGGTATCCCGCAAGGCGGTACTGCCGGTGTTCGAAGAGCTGAACGGCCTGCTGTTCTACCCGGTACAGTACGAAGGGGAAGAGTCTTCCGAGAACGTCTTCTACACCGGCGCGGCACCCAACCAGCAGGCCATTCCTGCGGTGGAGTATCTGATCAACGAAGTCGGGATCGAGCGTTTCGCGCTGATCGGCACCGACTACGTCTATCCGCGCACCACCAACCGGATTCTGGAAGCCTTCCTGAAGGATGAGCACGGGGTGGCCGAAGAAGACATCATGGTCAACTACACCCCGTTCGGCCATTCGGACTGGCAGAACATCGTCTCTGAAATCCGTCGTTTCGGTGAAGAGGGCAAGCCCACGGCGGTGGTCTCCACCATCAACGGCGATGCCAACGTGCCGTTCTACCGTGAGCTGGCCAACCAGGGGATCGATGCCGCGGATATTCCCGTCATCGCTTTCTCGGTGGGTGAGCAGGAGCTGTCCGGTATCGATACCGGGCCGCTGGTGGGCCACCTGGCCGCCTGGAACTACTTCATGAGCGTGGACACCGACGCCAACTACGACTTCATCGACGCCTGGATCGACTGGACGGGCGATGAAGAAGCGGTCACCAACGACCCCATGGAAGCCCACTACATCGGCTTCAACATGTGGGCCGAAGCGGTGCGTAAGGCGGGTACCACCGATGTGGACGCGGTGAAAGATGCCATCATCGGCGTGACCGTGCCTAACCTTTCCGGTGGCTATGCCGCCATGATGCCCAACCACCACATCACCAAGCCGGTATTGATCGGTGAAGTGCAGGACAACGGCCAGTTCGACATCGTCTGGCAAACGCCGTCCACCGTGGCAGGCGATGCCTGGTCGGATTACCTGCCGGGTTCTCGCGACCTGATTGCTGACTGGCGTGCACCGATGCGCTGCGGCAACTTCAACGTCGCCAACGGCTCGTGCGGTGGCAGCACCGCAGCAGAAGAAGCCGAAGCGGCACTCGCCGAGTAACCCCCCTCCCTTGCCGCGAGCCTTCGCGGCAAGGGAGCACGCTATCTCTCCCCATTGATGATCACCAAAGGAAGAACCCCATGAGGCGTTTCCTTTCTGGGGTGTTGTGTCTGCTGTTGCTCAGCATGGCGACGTTGTCGCAGGCACAAACCCCCACCACACCTTCTGATGACGACGCGGCACTGGCGCTGCTGGAAGCGCTGGACGTGGAGAACTTCCGCGCCAAAGGCGAGGCCATCAACGCCATTGTGCAAAGCGACGACGAACGCGCCCGGGATTGGCTGCAAGCCTTGCTCGATGGCCGCCTGCAGCGCACCAGCGAGGGTCGCTTCGTCGTGGTGTTGAACAACACCGGGCGTGACTGGCCCGTGGCCGATGCCTTGACCGACGAGCCGCTGGGCGAGATGTCCCGCCGCGACCTCAACCGTATCGGCATCAACAACGCCCTGCGCAACCAGCTGCGCAGCGCCATCGCCGTGGTCGACCTCTACTCCCCCAACGTGGAACGCCGCCGTACCTCCGCCGAGCGCCTGCTGGGCGAAGTGGACGAGACGCTGGCCGAGCCTCTGGAAGCGCTGATTGCCGAAGAAGAGGATAGCCAGGTGCAGCGCCGGTTAGCGCAGGCACTGGCCATTTATCAAACCGAAGCGGGCCAGATGGAAGGCGTGGAAGCGCTGCGTGGCAGCCTGCATCCGCGTGCCCGTGTGGCGCTCAATCGCGCGGCCAATGGCGATGACCCGGTGGTCGCCGACGCGGCCAGAGAAGCGCTCCTCAGCATCGAGCAAAACCTCAAGCTCAATCGTGGCCTCGAAACGCTCTACTTTGGCCTGAGCCTGGGGTCGGTACTGGTGCTGGCGGCCATCGGCCTGGCCATCACCTTTGGCGTCATGGGCGTGATCAACATGGCCCACGGCGAGCTGATGATGCTGGGCGCCTATACCACCTGGATGATGCAGCAACTGCTGCCGGGCCAGCCGGGGCTGGCGCTGATTCTTTCCATTCCGGCGGGCTTCATGGTGGCCGCCCTGGTGGGCATTGCCATCGAACGGGGCGTGATCCAGTTCCTCAAGGGCCGCCCGCTGGAAACGCTGCTGGCCACGTTCGGTATCAGCCTGATTCTGCAGCAGCTGGTGCGCACGGTGATCTCTCCGCTCAACCGCACCGTGGTGACGCCCGAGTGGATGAGCGGCTCGCTGGTGATCAACGATGCGCTCTCGCTGACCCTCAACCGCATGTTCGTGCTCGGCTTTGCGCTGGTGGTGTTCGCCGGACTGATGCTGATCATGCGCCGCACGCGGCTGGGGCTCGAAGTGCGCGCCGTGACCCAGAACCGCGCCATGGCACGCTCCATGGGCATCCGGGCCACTCGGGTGGACATCATGACCTTCGCGCTGGGTTCCGGCGTAGCGGGGCTGGCCGGTGTGGCGCTGTCGCAGCTCACCAACGTCGGCCCCAACCTTGGCCAGAACTACATCATCGACTCGTTCATGGTGGTGGTGTTCGGTGGCGTGGGTAACCTGTGGGGCACGCTGGTGGCGGGGCTTTCACTGGGTATCATCAACCAGGTGCTGGAGCCTTGGGCGGGTGCCGTGCTGGCCAAGATCATCGTGCTGGTGTTCATCATCCTGTTCATTCAAAAACGCCCGCGTGGACTCTTCCCGCAGAAGGGCCGGGCTGCGGAGGGCTAACCCATCATGATGACATCATCTTCTCAACGGTTCTGGCTGCTACGCCCGTTCGGCGAACGGGCCACCCAGCTCTTTCTCGGCGTGCTGCTGGCCGCCCTGGTGCTGGTCACCGTACTGCACGTGGCAGTGCCGCAAGGGCATCCGCTGCATGTCAACGCCTACACCGTGAACCTGTTCGGCAAGTACCTGAGCTATGCGCTGCTGGCCGTGGCGGTGGACCTGGTGTGGGGCTATCTGGGCATTCTGAGCCTGGGCCACGGGGCGTTCTTCGCCATTGGCGGCTACGCCATGGGCATGTACCTGATGCGCCAGATTGGCGACCGTGGCACCTACGGCCACCCGGTTCTGCCCGACTTCATGGTGTTTCTGAACTGGGACAGCCTGCCCTGGTACTGGCTGGGCTTCGATATGGCCTGGTTCGCCTTTGCCATGGTGCTGCTGGCCCCTGGCCTGCTGGCGCTGGTGTTCGGCTTCCTGGCGTTCCGCTCGCGGGTGACCGGGGTGTATCTGTCGATCATCACCCAGGCGCTGACGTTTGCCCTGATGCTGGCTTTCTTCCGCAACGAGATGGGCTTCGGCGGCAACAATGGCCTCACCGATTTCCGTGAGCTGCTGGGCTTCAACCTGCGCAGCAACGACACGCGGCTGGGGCTGTTCATTGCCACTGGGGTGGCGCTGGCGCTGGGCTACATCCTGTGCCGCGCCATTGTCACCAGCAAGCTGGGCCGTGTGTGCGTGGCCACCCGCGATGCCGAAGCGCGTACGCGTTTCATCGGCTACCGGGTCGAACGCTTCCAGCTGTTCGTGTTCGTGGTCTCGGCCATGCTGGCGGGCCTGGCGGGGGCGCTTTATGTGCCTCAGGTAGGCATCATCAACCCCAGCGAATTCTCGCCGCTGTTCTCCATCGAAATCGTGCTTTGGGTAGCACTGGGTGGGCGGGCCACGCTGTACGGTGCCGTCATTGGGGCGATTCTGGTCAACTACGCCAAAACCGTGTTTACCGGGGTCATGCCGGATGCCTGGCTGTTTGCCCTGGGCGCGCTGTTCGTACTGGTCACGGTCTTCCTGCCCAAGGGCGTCGCGGGCCTTTTGAGCCACGTGAAGCGCCGTCGCAAAGCCGAACAACCGCCTACGGAGGCTGCAGCATGAGCCTGATACAATCGCTGAAAGCACGCGACCGAGTGTTCGACTTCATGGCGGGGGAAGCCTCGCCGGTGGACGTTCGCCACGGCCCGATTCTGTACATGGAAGACGTGACGGTGAGCTTCGATGGCTTCAAGGCCATCAATAACCTCAACCTGACCATCGACGACGGCGAGTTGCGCTGCATCATCGGCCCCAACGGGGCCGGTAAAACCACCATGATGGACATCATCACCGGCAAGACCCGCCCCAACCAGGGCAGCGTCTGGTTCGGCAGCCGCCATAACCTGCTGCAAATGAACGAGCCGGAAATCGCCAGCCTCGGCATTGGCCGCAAGTTCCAGAAGCCCACGGTGTTCGAAGCGCTCAGCGTGTTCGACAATCTGGAGCTGGCCATGGCCGCCGACAAGCGCATCTTTCCCACGCTGACCGCCCGCATGACCAGCGAGATCAGCGACCGCATCGACGACGTGCTGGACACCATCGGCCTGACCGCGCTGCGCTTCCAGCCCGCCGGGATTCTCTCCCACGGCCAGAAGCAGTGGCTGGAGATCGGAATGCTGCTGATGCAGCGCCCGCGCCTGCTGCTGGTGGACGAGCCGGTGGCCGGGATGACCGAACAGGAGATGGAGCGCACTGCCGAGCTGCTTACGGGGCTGGCTGGCAAACAGTCGGTGGTGGTGGTGGAGCACGACATGGGCTTTGTACGCTCGATTGCGCGCAAGGTGACCGTGCTGCACCAGGGCAGCGTGCTGGCCGAAGGCAGCATGGATCAGGTCTCCAATGACCCGAAAGTGGTCGAAGTGTACCTGGGCGCGGACGAGGAGGAGATGGCCTGATGCTGACCGTCGACAAGTTGAACCAGTTTTACGGCGAAAGCCACACCCTGTGGGATCTGGACCTGGAGGTGCCCACCGGGCAGTGCACCTGCGTGATGGGCCGCAACGGGGTGGGTAAAACCACCCTGATGAAAGCCATCATGGGGGAAGTGGCGGTGAAGAGCGGCCAGCTGCGCTACCAGGGCGATGGTGGCGAGATTGAGCTCACCAAAAAAGCCGTGGAGGCGCGCTCGCGCTTGGGCATCGGTTTCGTGCCCCAGGGGCGGCAGATTTTCCCGCTGCTGACGGTGGAGGAGAACCTGCGCACTGGGCTTGCCGCCCGAGGCGACGGGCTGAAGAAGATTCCCGAGCGCATCTACGAGCTGTTTCCGGTACTCAAGGAGATGAAGCACCGCCGTGGCGGCGATTTGTCCGGCGGACAACAGCAGCAGCTCGCCATTGGCCGCGCGCTGGTCATCGAACCGAAACTGCTGATTCTGGACGAGCCCGGCGAGGGCATTCAGCCCAATATCGTCGCCCAGATTGGTCAGGTGATTCGCCAACTGATCAAAGAGGACGGCCTGACGGTGCTGCTGGTCGAGCAGAAGCTACCCTTCGCCCGCAAATACGCCGACCGCTTCGTGATCATGGACCGCGGCCGCCCGGTGGCCAAAGGCGATATCAGCGAACTCTCCAACGAGCTGATCAAACAGCATTTGACGGTTTGAGTTATCCACACCCGGTTTACAGCCGTGGATCGGGTTGAAACGGCAGTTCCTCGGCGCTGGCAACGGCGTGCTCGAACAAGGGGTGGGCCGGGTTGAGCATGTAATTAAGCTCTCTCGGCACCACCACGCTGGGCAGGGCCAGCGCCAGGCTCTGGCCGGAGGCTAGCCAGCCATCGCCCAGGTCGGCGGTTTCCGCAGGTGCTGGCGCTTCCCGCCAGTTTTCGGGTAAATCTTCCTCTCCAATGCTCAAAATGCTCTGATTGGGCAGCGTCAGTCGCAGCAGCGCATAGGCGTTGAGCAGCCGATAGCTCTCCAGATGCACCATGATTTCCAGCAGTGCCAACGACTCTGAGCTGGCTACATACACACAGGCATTGCCTGGGCTGTTCCAGCGCCCGCCGTAAAGCCGTGCGCCCTCGCCATCAAACGCGCTCTCCTGAAACTTGCGCTTCACCAGCCGGTAAGCGGTGACCTCGCTCATACCGAGACCCCGTGCTCCAACCGCCCGATCAGATTCAGCACCGTTTGGTACTCCGCCGAGGTGGCGCTCATTTCAACGGGGCGACGTCCGCCTAGCCCGGCATTGGGTTTGAGCAGCCAGGCGCGGGCACCCTCCGCGTCCCCCTCGAACAGATCCAGCGCCGCTTTGAAAAGCTCGGCAAAGCGATACAGCCGGTCGCTTTCCGCCATCTTGAAGCGGCCTGACTTGGCGCGGCGGCTCAGTGTGGCGGAAGGGATATCCACATAGCGCGCCAGCGCCTTCTGCTCGATACCGGATACCTTGGCAAGCCTTGGGTATACCCGGTACTCCACCCCCTCATGCAGCAGCTCATGCAGCTTACGCCCTCGGGCAGGCAGGCCAATTTGCTGCCAATAGCCGGAGGCCACGGCTTTGGTGGGTTGATATTGGGAGAAGGTAGCGGTCATTGGGGACCTCCTTTTGATATATTGCCTCTATATCAAATGGTATATTCGAGGTTGGTCGCTGCGTCAAGGCAGCGCTTGCCTCTGGGGGAGTGAACGGTGAAGTTAGCGCCACAAACCGCACCAAAAGGCCCAAAACCCTGCTTTGGATGCGTATTGGCGCCCCTTTTTTATGTGTAACATGGATGTTTTCCGCAAAGGACATCGGGTGGGGTATGCGCTACAAGGATAAACATCAGCTGGCTGCCGAGTGGCTGACGCTGCTGGAGCGTACGCCGGTGGCGCTGCGCCAGGCCGTCGAGCAGCTGGCCCATGCCCACCAGGCGCCGTTTGCCGAGCACTTTTACCGGGTCATGCTGGATGACCCCCATGCCTCGCTGTTTCTCTCCAACGAGCAGGTCGAAAAACGCCTGCATCCTTCCATGCAGCGTTGGCTCAGTGCCATGTTTGCCGTCGAGCACGCGGATCTCGAGGCGCTGGTAGAACACCAGGAGAAAATAGGCCAGATACATGCGCGCATCGACATTCCGGTAAACCTGGTGCTGAGCGGTGCCCGGCAGCTGAAGCAGGTGTTTTACGAACAGATCAATCGCTCGATCCAGGCGCCGCTGTCGGCGGGCGAGGCGGCTGTGTACGTTTCTGACCATATCGACATGGCCATGGAGATCATGAGCCATGCCTATTCGGTGGCCAATAATCGCCATGCGCGCACCGAAGAAGCCTACAAGCTTTTTTCGCTCACCCAGAGTATCGGCGATGAGCGCGAACGGCAGCGGGCGGCGCTGCTCAACTGGGAAAATGCGCTGATGTTTGCCGTGGCGGCGCAGCAGGAGACCAGCGCCTTGCCCCGCCTGGCCAGCTCCGAATTTGGCCTGTGGTATTTGCACAAGGCGTGCCATGCCTTCGAAGGCGCGCCGGAGGTTGCCGTCATTTCGCGACATATCCATCTGGTGGACGACCAATGGATGGCGCAGTTGACGGATGCCGACAGCGCATTGCGCCTGGCCGCGCTGAGCCATATTCGGGATGCAGCGCGCACGATTCTGATGCTGCTGGACGATATTCTGGACCGTGCCTCGGGGCTGGACGCGGGTCGCGATAGCCTCACTCGCTTGCTGAACCGTAAATTTCTGTCGGTGGTGCTGAACCGTGAAATCGAGCTGGCTCGGCGCTCGGAGAAGTGTTTTGCCTTGCTCATGGTGGACATCGATCACTTCAAGTCGATCAACGATACCCATGGCCATGATGCGGGCGATAACGTGCTGCAACAGGTCGCCAGCATTCTGGATCGCTCTACCCGAGGCGGCGATTACGTGTTTCGGATGGGCGGTGAAGAGTTCTTGATTGTTCTGGTGGATACGGACCCGGACGGAAGCCGCCTGTTCGCCGAGCGGCTACGCCAGGCCGTGGCCAAAGAGCCGATGCTGGCGACGGCGGATACACTGCTGAGCGTTACCGTGAGCGTAGGGCTCACGTTGCACGACGGCCATCCGGATTACCAGTATTCCATGCAGCGCGCCGACCAGGCGCTCTATCAGGCAAAACGCAGTGGACGTAACCGTGTGGTCGTGCAGTGAGGTAGTGGGTTGAGGTAGTGCGTTGAGATAGTACGTTGAGATAGTACGTTGAGATAGTGCGTTGAGTGGTCAAATTGACACATGGACTGGAGCACACCACGCTTTGCTCTGATAATGAGCACCCTTGCAACTGGTCAAGCGTGTCACGAGCAAGAGCACAATAACAATCAGGATCAGCTTATCCCATGACGAATCGGTGGCATCGACAGAGAGATCAGCGCAAGGGTAGCGTCACTGCTATCGTAGTGTCGTATGTTATCCTTTTGCACGTCCTGTTCGGTGCCTATGCACAGGCAGCGCTGCTTGGCGATGGCGCTCACTCTCCATTGTTCGTGCTATGTGACCCCCATGGTGTGGCGGCCAATCAGGACGGCAGGTCAGAGACCTCGGGCTCCAGCGAACTCAATAACCTCCTGTGCAAGTCGGCCTGCGCACTGGGTGCGGGACTCACGAGCGTACCGCAAGGCATTATCACGTTGGCCGGCATGGAGGCCTTGCCTCCTTATAATGGAGTTTTCCATGTTCATGCTTCGTACAGCACTGTTTTCCTCGCTGCTATTGGTCAGCACCACTCTGCTTGCCCATCACGGCGGTTCTCATGATGGGGATTCGGGGGATCACGACTCACGCATTGAAATTTCTCAGCCCTGGACTCGTGCTACGCCACCTGGCGCAGGCGCAGGAGGTGGTTTTGTCACGATTACCAATCATGGCGATCAGGATGACCGCCTGATGGGTGTTACCACACCTATTACCGAGCACAGTGAAATTCACACCATGGAAATGGATGGCGATGTGATGCGTATGGCGCCCCTGCCTGGCGGTATCGAATTGCCCGCAGGCAGTACGGTAACGCTGGCACCGGGTGGGCTGCATCTCATGTTCATGGAGCTACCAGCGCCGATCGTGGAGGGAGAACCTGTGCCCGTCACGCTGGAGTTTCAGCATGCCCCAAGTATCGATGTAGAGCTGCACGTCTTGCCGCCGGGTGCCTCGCCTGAAGGTGCTGCTTCGGAAGGGATGTCGCACAGCCACCCAGTGCACTGATGCAGCGCCGCGACGTTGCGCTGCTTTCCATTGGCTCGTTGGTATTGCTACTGACGTTGGCCGTGTTTTTTGTGGTCTTCGGCCGTCAATCCGAGGGCCCGACGCTGGCCGAGCTGGGTGGGCAATTTCAGTTGGTGGATACTGAAGGTGGGGTCGTTACGCAAGATGAGCTGATCGGAAAGCCGACACTGTTGTTTTTTGGCTTTACCTACTGCCCGGATGTTTGCCCTAACACGCTGTTCAAACTCTCGCGTTTGATTCAGCAGTTGGGGCCGCAGGCAGATCAGTTCAACTATCTCTTTGTTTCTCTGGACTGGCAGCGTGATGGCCCTGAACAGCTGGCGCGCTACCTTTCGGTGTTCGACGAGCGCATACGAGGTCTGTCTGGAAACGAGGCACAAATTGACGCAATGGCTGACGCCTATCAGGTTCAGTACGAGCGTGTGTCACTCGGACAAGGCGATTACACCCTCAGCCATACGGCTGCCACCTACCTATTGGATCGCGAAGGCAACGTCGTGGGCACTCTGGCCTACGATGTCGAGCCGGAGTTTGCCAAGGCATCCCTGATATCCTTACTGTCATCTTCCGCGCCGCTGCATCGCGGCGAGCAGCGACACCCCTAAGGAGGCGTGGCCACTGGGTAACAGGTGGGCAAGGCACTAAGAGGGTGTCTACAAACCAATACGGTTAGCTCATTGCGTCACGGTGTCGCGCAAGCCTTGGCATGCCTTTTTTTGGTGCGTACTTAAAGCGCTGCGCTTTTTTATGTGCTTTTTTGGTGCAAAAGGCGACTGGTTTCCCTGGTGGGAGGGGCTGCCAGCAAAGAGCCTATGCCGAGACAAGGGCTATGACAGGGGCTATGGCAAGGGCTATGGCGGCGCCTTCACCATTTTGGCGCACTCCTTGCATTTGTAAGCCAATGATTTATCCACAAGGAAGCGACAGCGCCCATGATATTGAGCGAACTCGCCCTACCCGCTGCTGGTTCCGGCCACCGCTTTGACGCCGAGCGCCGCTGGGCCGCCTCGCTGGCCCTGCGCTTTGCCAACCGCGATGGCGTGACCCGATTAATGCAGGCGCGCCACCAAGGGCCGCTACGGGTGCAGCGCCCCTTCTACCCGGAAGGCAGCCAGGAAGCGTGCCACGTTTACGTGTTGCACCCGCCTGGCGGGCTGGTGAGCGGTGATGCGCTGACCATCCGTGCCCATGTGGAGCGCGGCGCCCACGCGCTGCTCACCACGCCCGCTGCCAACAAGCTTTACAAAGCCGACAGCCAAGGGGTCGCCTGGACCCAGCTCACCGAACTCACGGTGGAGGCGGGCGCTACCCTGGAGTGGCTGCCTCAGGAGACCATCGCCTTTGACGGTTCAAAGGGCCACCAGCGCACCCATATCGCGCTGCACGGTGATGCCCGCTGCCTGGGCTGGGAAGTGATGGCGCTTGGCCGCCCGGCCAGCGATTTACCCTACGTTTCCGGGCAGATCGAGCAGCACTTCCGCCTGACTCTGGACGGCAAGCCGCTATGGCTGGAGCGCCAGCCGCTGGACCCCGCACACCCGCGCTTCGTGGGCCGCTGGGGGCAGGGCGGCGCGACGGTGCAGGCCACGCTGTGGGCCGTGGGGCTCGATGATGCCCCGGCGGCCATCGAAGCACTGCGCGAGGCGCTGCCGGATAACCCCCGCTGGGCAGTGACGGAGCGCCATGGCGTACTGCTGATGCGCTATTTAGGTGCATCCCGAAACGAAGCCTGGGCCCTGTGTGAACACGCCTGGCAGCTACTACGCCCGCGCTGGATCGAACGCGATGCGCATACCCCGCGTATTTGGCTAACCTGATTGGCAACACCTCGATGATGCTGGAGACACTCCATGGAACTGACCCCAAGAGATAAAGACAAGCTGATGCTGTTCACGGCCGCCCAGCTTGCCGAGCGGCGCAAGGCGCGCGGCCTGAAACTCAACTACCCCGAGGCGGTGGCGCTGATTAGTTTTGAAATTATGGAAGGCGCACGAGACGGCCGCAGCGTCGCTGACCTGATGAGTTACGGGCGCGAGATCCTCACCCGTGACGATGTCATGGAAGGCGTGGCCGAGATGGTCGATGAAGTGCAGGTAGAAGCCACCTTCCCCGATGGCACCAAGCTGGTCACCGTCCACACCCCTATCAACTAACCGTCCACCGCTAGGAGAGCGCCATGATTCCCGGTGAGTATCAGTTGCACGAAGCGGATATCGAGCTGTGTGCGGGCCGCGAACGCATCAGCGTAGAGGTGGCCAATACCGGCGACCGCCCTATTCAGCTCGGCTCCCACTACCATTTTGCCGAAGCCAATCCGGCGCTGGTGTTTGACCGCGATAAAACCCGTGGCTACCGGCTGGACGTCGCCGCAGGCACCGCCATCCGCTTCGAACCCGGCCAAACCCGCGAAGTCACGCTGATACCGTTCGTCGGCAAGCGGGAAATCTACGGCTTCCGTGGCGATGTGATGGGGCCGCTGGATCGTCCTCTGAATAGCTAATGGCGTCAGGCGATTAGGCTCCCCCTTGCCAAGCTTCATCTTTTAGGAGAGGCAATACATGAAACCGGTAAACAAGATCAGTCGGCGCGCCTACGCCGATATGTACGGCCCCACGGTAGGCGACCGCGTGCGCCTGGGCGACACCGAGCTATGGATTCAAGTCGAAAAAGACGCCACCCACTACGGTGAAGAAGTGAAGTTCGGCGGCGGCAAGGTGATCCGCGATGGCATGGGCCAAAGCCAGCGCCAGGATGCCTCGGTAATGGACACCGTGATCACCAACGCGCTGATTCTCGACTGGTGGGGTATCGTCAAAGCCGATGTGGGGCTGCAAAATGGCCGCATCGCCGCCATTGGCAAGGCAGGCAACCCCGACACTCAGCCCGATGTCGAGATCGTCATTGGCCCCGGCACCGAAGTGATTGCCGGTGAAGGCAAGATCCTCACCGCCGGTGGCATCGACGCCCATATCCACTTCATCTGTCCCCAGCAGGTGGAAGAAGCGCTGATGAGCGGTGTCACCACCATGCTGGGCGGTGGCACTGGCCCCGCCACGGGCTCTAACGCCACCACCTGCACCCCCGGCGAGTGGCACATTGGCAAGATGCTCCAGGCCGTGGACGACCTGCCCATGAACATCGGCCTGCTGGGCAAAGGCAACGCCAGCCTGCCGGAAGGGCTCGAAGCGCAGCTGGAAGCGGGTGCGATGGGACTCAAGCTGCATGAAGACTGGGGCACCACCCCCGCCTCCATCGATACCTGCCTGAGCGTGGCGGAAAAGTACGATGTGCAGATCGCCATCCACACCGATACGCTCAACGAATCCGGCTTCGTGGAAGACACCCTGGCGGCCTTTAAGGAGCGCGGCATCCATACCTACCACACCGAAGGTGCAGGCGGCGGCCACGCCCCGGACATTCTCACCGCCTGCTCCAAGGAGTACGTGCTGCCGTCCTCCACCAACCCCACGCGGCCCTACACGGTGAACACCATCGACGAGCATCTCGACATGCTCATGGTCTGCCACCACTTGGACCCCAATATTCCCGAAGACGTGGCCTTTGCCGATTCACGTATTCGTCGCGAAACCATCGCTGCCGAGGATATCCTCCACGACCTGGGCGTGATCTCGATGATCGCCTCCGACTCCCAGGCCATGGGCCGCGTGGGTGAAGTGGTCTGCCGCACCTGGCAAACGGCCCATAAAATGAAGGTGCAGCGCGGCCTGTTGCCGGAAGATGAAGCGCTGGGGGCCGACAACCTGCGCGCCAAGCGCTATATCGCCAAATACACCATCAACCCCGCCATTACTCACGGCATCGCCCATGAAGTTGGCTCCATTGAAGTGGGCAAGCTGGCCGATTTGGTGCTGTGGAAGCCCGCCTTCTTCGGTGTCAAACCGGCGCTGATTTTGAAAGGCGGCATGATTGCCGGAGCGCCCATGGGCGACCCCAACGCCTCGATTCCCACGCCGCAGCCGGTGCACTACCGCCCCATGTTCGGCACCTTTGGCCGGGCGGCCAGCCAGGTAAGGCTCAACTTCGTCAGCCAGGCCGCCATCGATGCGGGCATCAAGGAGCGGCTGGGCCTGCAAAGTACGCTGTCGGCCTGCAAGAACGTGCGCGGCGTGCGCAAAAAGGACATGAAGCTCAACGACGCCTGCCCAGAGCTCACCGTCGACCCGCAAACCTACGAAGTGCGCTGCGACGGCGAACTGCTCACCTGCGAACCCGCGACTGAACTGCCGCTGGCGCAGCGGTATCACTTGTTTTGATTGGAATGCACCGCCCATAGCGATAGGCGCTAGGGAGCTTTTTCGAAAGTTCGTTCATCGATATGAGTCCACTTCTGCCAGCCTGAGAGTGGCACAGTGGGAGGTAGCTTTAGCTCGCGACCATTCAGGCGGCCTCCCACAGAGGTCGCTGGCTCCATGGCTTCAAGCTGGAGAGTGAGACACAGAATATGACGAACAACTCTTTCAACGGGACGGTAGTAATGTTGAAACTGATAGAACGCTTAGGGCCGATAGACGCAAGCACCGCCAGCGACACGCTGACTCTGCCCTTCGAGCTGCGTATTCGTGGCCGCTTGAAAGCCGAAAGCGACAGCGGCCAGCCGCTGGGCCTGTTTCTGGATCGCGGCCCGGTATTGCGCGATGGTGACGGCTTGAAGGCCGAAAATGGCGAGATCGTGCGCGTTTGTGCCGCCATCGAGCCCGTGGTGACCGCGCGAGTGAGTACTGGCTTACCCCTAGCCCGGCTGGCGTACCACCTCGGCAATCGCCATGTGCAGCTGGCGCTGGGAGAAGACCAGCAGGGCGGCTGGGTGCGTTTCCCACCCGACCACGTTCTCGAAGAGCTGGCCGAGCTGCTGGGCGCGACGCTCGAGCACCACAACGCCACCTTCGACCCCGAGCCGGGCGCCTATAACCAGGTGGGGGGTGGGCATTCGCACGGCCATGGTCATAGCCATGGCCACGGGCATTCCCATGCTCACGACCACGACCACGACCACGACCATGGACACAGCCATGCCCACTAAGCCAGACACCTCGCCGGACCTGGCGCTGCTGGGCTTGCTGCAGCTGGTGAGCCCGGCGCTGCCCATCGGCGCCTTCGCCTTTTCCCAGGGGCTGGAAAGCGCCTTCGAACTGGGCTGGGTCCGCGATGAAGAGAGCCTGAGCGAGTGGCTGTCTGGGGTGCTGGAAGATGGCCTGACCCGCTGTGAGCTGCCGGTGATCGATCGGCTATACGGTGCCTTTGCCGCCCAGCAAGGCGGCACGGTTGCCGAGTGGGACCACTGGCTGGCCGCTACCCGTGAAACCGCCGAACTGGCCGCAGAAGATAGCCGCCTGGGCGCGTCACTCACACGGCTGCTGGGCAGCCTGGCGCTATTGCCAAACGATGAACGGCTGCCAGGTGAAGACTCACTGACGCCGCTTTTGCCACCGCAGGCGGGTTACGTCACGATGTTCAGCTGGGCGGCTTATCAACGGGGCATTCCCGTTCATCAGGCGCAGCTGGGGTTTGCCTGGGCCTGGCTGGAAAACCAGCTGGCCGTGGCCTGTAAAGCGCTGCCGTTGGGGCATACTGCGGCACAACGTATCATCGAGCGGCTACGCAGCGAACTGGTCGTGGCCGTCGACCGGGCGAAGTACCTGGACGACGACGCGCTGGGCCCCGTGCTGCCCGGTGTGGCCCTGGCCAGCGCCCTGCATGAAACCCAATACTCCCGCTTATTTAGAAGTTAACTGGCATCATTCAGGAGAAGACAATGACTCACTGTTTACGCGTTGGCGTGGGTGGCCCGGTAGGTTCCGGCAAAACCGCGCTGCTCAAGCAGCTCTGTTCGGCGCTGCGCGACCACTACGATATTGCCGTGGTCACCAACGATATCTACACCCGCGAAGACGCCGACTTCCTGCTGCGCCACGATGCGCTGCCAGCCGACCGCATCCTGGGGGTGGAAACCGGCGGCTGCCCGCACACGGCGATTCGGGAAGATGCTTCGATGAACCTGGCGGCCATTGACGAGCTGCACGCCCGCCACCCCAGCCTGGAGCTGGTGCTGGTAGAGTCCGGTGGCGACAACCTCTCCGCCACCTTCAGCCCCGAGCTTTCCGATCTCACCCTGTACGTGATCGACGTCTCCGCAGGCGACAAGATTCCACGCAAGGGTGGCCCGGGCATTACCAAGTCGGACCTGCTGATCATCAACAAGATCGATATCGCCGAGCAGGTACACGCGTCGCTGGAAGTGATGGAGCGAGATTCGAAGAAAATGCGCGGCGAACGCCCGTTCGTGTTCACCAACCTCTACGATGGCGTTGGCCTCGAAGAGATCATTCGCTTCATACTCGACAAAGGCATGCTGGAAGAGCGGCGCCCAGCGGCAGCAAGCGCCTGATAAAAAGCTGCCCTGACCAGGCGGTAAGCGGTCAGGGCAGCGGAAAAACGTGGTTGGCGTCGTGTCAAAACGGGCCATCCCTGGCCACCACTCAGCTACATTGAACTGATAACTCCCTGATAACCTTAACCTAGGTTATGAAAACGCCTGTCGGCTATTAATTATTTGTTAGCAAAGTAATAAATGTCGCAAAATGGCTAAAGATGACACATTGAACCTCTGTGGTTGGCCTCAGTTGCTGTAAATGGCGATGCCACTAACGGTGACGCTGGCGCAGGTGGTTGATCACGCCACCTTGCGCAATCAGCTCCCGTTGGCGGGGGCTGAGCCCATGATGCAGCGTCAGCTCGCCCTTGCCGGGGATATGCGCGGTCAGCGTGTCCCCGCGTTCCAGCTGCGCGTAGAGCCCCTCGATCACCAGGCAGTCGCCCTGGGTTAGCCGGGCGCTGTCTTCCTCGCGGGTAAAGGTGAGGGGCAGCGCACCAAAGCAGATCAGGTTTTGCCAGTGAATCCGCGCAAAACTCTTCGCGACCACCACCTGTAGCCCCAAATAGCGCGGCACCAGTGCGGCATTCTCGCGGCTGGAACCCTGGCCGTAATTCGTTCCGCCGATAATCGCGTGTCCACCCTGGGTGCGAGTGCTTTCTGCGCGCTCGGCATAGTGCGGGTCGACTGCCTCGAAGGTGAAGGGGGCCGAGGCATACACGCTGCTCCAGTAGGGCAGCACCCGCTGCCCGGCAGGCATGATGTCATCGGTGGAGATATTGTCGCCGGTGACCAGGAGCACCGGCACTTCCAGGCGGTCCGGCAATGGGACGAGCTCTGGCAGGGCCGGGGTGTTGTCGGTCTTCTGCAGCGCTTTCAGCGTTGCTTCATGGAGAGGCAGCGGCGCGTTGAACAGGGCACGGTTTACCTCGATTCGGGCGGGCTCCTGCGGGCGGGGGTAGGGCATGTCGAGGGTGCGTGGGTCGGTGATCACCCCGGCCACCGCCGAGGCGGCGGCGGTTTCCGGGCTGCACAAAAATACGCTGTCTTCCCGCGTGCCGGAGCGCCCGGGAAAATTGCGCGGCACGGTACGCAGGCTGTTGAGCCCCACGGCGGGCGCTTGCCCCATCCCGATACAGCCATTACAGCCCGCCTGGTGCAGCCGTGCGCCGCTGGCGACCAGGTCGGCCAGGTAGCCCTGCTCGATGAGCGAGGTCAGCACCTGGCGGGAAGAGGGGTTGATATCCAGCGAAACGCCGTCGGCCACCTGCTGGCCGCGCACGATCTCGGCCACCACGGCAAAATCGCGAAAGCCGGGGTTGCCCGACGAGCCGATGTACGCCTGATGCAGCGGCTGGCCCGCCGCCTCACGCACGGTGACGACGTTATCCGGGCTGGAGGGCAGCGCAATCATGGGTTCCAGCTGGCTGAGGTCGAGGGTCTCGTGCAGGTCGTAGTGGCAGCCGGGCTCGGCAGCCAGCGGGCTCCAGTCGGCTTCCCGGCCTCGGGAGGCCAAAAAGCGCCGGGTCTCGTCATCGCTGGGGAACACCGTGGCCGTGGCTCCCATCTCGGTGCCCATGTTGGCCAGCACATGGCGGTCCATGGCGGAAAGGTGGGCAAGCCCCGGCCCGTAATACTCGATGATGGTGTTCTTGCCGCCCGCCACGCCGTGGCGGCGCAGCAGTTCCAGTACGATGTCCTTCGCCGAGACCCAGTCGGGCAGCTGGCCTTCCAGCTTGATGCCCCAAATCTTCGGCATGGTGATGTACAGCGGCTCGCCTGCCATGGCCATGGCCACTTCGATGCCGCCTGCGCCAATGGCCAGCATGCCGAGGGCACCCGCCGCCGTGGTGTGGCTGTCGCAACCGACGATGGACTCGCCGGGCACACCGAAGTTTTCCATGTGCACCGGATGGCTGATGCCGTTGCCGGGGCCTGAGTACCACACGCCAAAGCGTTCGCAGGCACTTTTCAGAAACAGGTAGGTTTCGGCGTTCAGGTTGTCGGCCTGGACGAGGCCGTGGTCGATGTACTGCACGCTGGGCTCGGTGTGTACACGGTCGAGCCCCATGGCTTCCAGCTCCAGCATGACCAGCGTGCCCAGCACGTCCTGCAGCAGGGCCTGGTTGATGCGCAGGGCGATTTCACTGCCAGGGGGCAGCTCGCCGCTGACCAAGTGACGCTGAAGCAGCTGTTGGGCAAGGTTTGACGGCGGAACAGGGGAGGATGCGGTCATGGTCATTCACCAGGTTGTCGTTGTTATCGGTGGCACAGAGGATTCGGGAGAAAACGTGTTCAGGGCAGGGCGTAGCAGCGGTCCGCGCTGCCGGCTTTCACCACCTGACCGGGCGTGTCGTGGCCGATCAGCGCTGGCAAGGTGGCGGAAATATCCAGTAACGCGGGCAGGTTGACGCCGGTGGCGACGCCCATCTGCTCGAACATGTGCACCAGGTCTTCGGTGCAGACATTGCCCGTGGCCCCGGGGGCAAACGGGCAGCCGCCCAGACCACCCAGCGAGGCATCGAATCGCAGGATGCCCGCTTGCCACGCCGCCAGGGCGTTGGCCAGCCCCATGCCCCGGGTGTTGTGGAAATGCAGCGTGAACGGCACGCCGGGAAAACGCTCCAGCACCTGGCGGCATAGCGCGCCGACCTGGGCGGGGTTGGCCACGCCGGTGGTATCGCACAGCGTGATGCCTTCCACGCCTAGCGCCAGCTGCTGCTCGATCAGGCTGAGCACGCGGGCTTCGGGCACCTTGCCTTCGAAGGGGCAGCCAAAGGTGGTGGAGAGCGAGGCGTTGATGAACACGCCGCTCCCCTGTGCCAGCTGGATGATCGAGGCGAACTGTTCGAGTGACGCCTCTGGCGTCATGCGCAGGTTGGCGCGGCCATGGGCGTCACTGGCCGACATCACCAGGTTGATTTCATCCACGCCGCAGGCCAGCGCCCGCTCGGCTCCCTTGACGTTGGGCACCAGCACGGTGACCTCCACGTCGTCGCGGCGCTGAATGGCATTCACCACGTCGGCGGCATCGCGCAGGTTGGGAATGGCCTTGGGCGAGACGAAGGAGGTGGCCTCGATGCGCGCAATGCCGGTGGCGGTGAGAGCGTCGATCAGCGCGACTTTCTGTTCGGTGGGGATAAAGCGCTCTTCGCTCTGAAAGCCATCGCGGGGGGCCACTTCGTTGATTTGTAGGGTGGTCATGGCGGTCTCCGGTTAGATAATGCCCGCTTGGCGCAGCTTGTCGCGGGTGGCGGCATCGATGCCCAGCTCTTCCAGTACGTCATCGGTGTGGGCGCCCAGCGTCGGCCCGCCTTGCCCCAGCCTGCCGGGGGTGGCGCTCAGCTTGGGCAGCACGCCCGGCACCTTGAGTGGGCGGCCATCGGCGCGGGTGACGCTCTGGATCATCTCTCGGGCAAGGTAGTGGGGGTCGTTGGCGATATCGGCGGCGGTATAGGGGAAGCCTGCCGGTACGCGGGCGTCGTCCAGGGCGCTGAGAATGTCGTCGCGGCGGCGGGTCTGGGTCCAGGCTTCAATGGCCGCATCGATCTCGCTGGCGTGCTGGCTGCGGCCATCGTTGTGGGCCATGGCGGGGTGGTTGGCGAGATCCTCACGGCCAATCACACCCATCAAGCGCTTGAAGATGCTGTCGCCATTACCGGCAATCAGCACGTATTCGCCTTCGCAGGTGCGGTAGGCGTTGGATGGCGTAATGCCGGGCAGCGCGCTGCCGCTGGGCTCCCGCACCTGGCCGGTGGCATCGAACTCCGGCAGCAGGCTCTCCATCATGGCAAACACGGATTCGTACAGGGCCACATCGATCTCTTGCCCCAGGCCGCTGCGCTGACGCTCCTGCAGGGCCAACAGAGTGCCGATCACCGCGTAGAGCGCCGAAAGCGAGTCGCCGATGCTGACCCCCACCCGCACCGAAGGCTCGCCGGGGTGGCCGGTCAAGTAGCGCAGCCCGCCCATGGCTTCGCCAATCACCCCAAAGCCTGGCTTGTTGCGGTAGGGGCCGGTCTGGCCAAAGCCGGAAACTCGCACCATGATCAAGCCCGGGTTCTGGGCGGCCAGCGTGTCGTAGCCCAGCCCCCAGCTTTCCAGCGTGCCGGGGCGAAAATTCTCGACGATCACATCGGCTTCGGCGGCCAGGCGGCGCACCACCTCCTGGCCCTGTTCGCTGCGCAGGTCCAGCGTCACTGAACGCTTGGTACGGCTCTGGACGTGCCACCACAGCGAGGTGCCCTCTTCGAGAATACGCCATTTGCGAAGGGGGTCGCCGGTGCCGGGAGGCTCGATCTTGATCACGTCCGCCCCGAACTCCCCCAGCAGCTTGGTGGCAAACGGACCGGCGATGAGCTGGCCAAGCTCTACGACTTTAAGTCCATCGAGAGGAAGCTGTCGCGTTGTCATAATGATGGCTCCTGATAACGCTTGATCTGACAGGCGGGTCTGGATGCAGACGCGGCGTGTTGTTGTTCATCAAGCATCTGCGAGCCTGCCGAGCATCACAATTAGGCAATCAGGAAACGGGTGTTCGTCACTGGCGAACCCTGAGGCGACGCGCGGTATTTTTTCCAACGATGTTTTCGACCACGTTTCCAACCACTGACCGGGTAGATGCCATGCTGCGATTCGATTTTGTCACGCTCAGACTGTTCGTCGCGATTGCCGACGAAGGGCGCCTGACCGCTGCGGCGGAGCGTGAGCACCTGGCGCTGGCGGCGGTCAGCAAGCGGGTCAGCGACTTGGAAACACTGGTGGGCACCGAGCTTCTGTATCGGCGGCCACGTGGCGTGGAGCTGACCCCCGCTGGCAGGGCCTTCCTGCACCACGCCCGGCGTATTCTGGAAGATGTGGCCCGGTTGCAGGCCGAGCTGAGCGAGTACGGCGAAGGCGTGCGGGGCCACGTGCGGATTCATTCCAATACCTCGGCGATCATTGCTTTTCTGCCCCAGGATCTCAGCGCCTTTGCCCGGGAGTACCCGCAGATCAAGATCGACCTGCAGGAGCGCACCAGCAGCGAAGCGATTGCGGCGGTGCGCGACGGCGTGGCCGATATCGGCATCTTTGCCAGCCACGTGGCCGCCGATGAGCTGGAGGTGCGCCCCTATCGGCGGGACCAACTGGTGCTGGTCACCCCGCAGGACCACCCGCTGGCGGAGCATGACAAGCTCTATTTGCACCAGGCGGCGGAGTACGATTTCGTGGGGCTACAACAGGACGCCTCGCTACAGTCGCTGCTGCATGAACAGGCCAGCCAGGCCGGTAGAAACCTGCGCATGCGCATACAGGTACGCAGCTTCGATGCCATCTGCCGCATGATTCACTACGGCCTGGGCGTGGGGGTGCTGCCCCAGCGCACGCTCTATCGAGACCTGAAAGACCTCAAGCTACGCATGATTCCGCTGGCCGACGAATGGGCTACCCGGGAGCTGGTGATTGGCATGCGCCATCACGCGAGCCTTCCGGTGGTGGCGCGTCATCTGGTCGACCATCTGCTATCCCCTCAGGAGACACCCCATGACCACTGATTTCGTTGATGACATCAAGGCGCTCACCTTCGATGTGTTTGGCACCGTGGTGGACTGGCGCGGCAGCGTCATTCGCGAAGGCGAACAGCTCAACGCCGCCAAGGGCCTGGCCATCGACTGGCCGGCGTTTGCCGACCGCTGGCGGGCAGGCTACGCCCCGGCCATGAACCGCGTACGTCAGGGGGAGCTGCCTTGGACCAAGCTGGATGCGCTGCACCGCATGACGCTGGATACCCTGCTGGAAGAGTTCGGCGTGGCCGACCAGCTGAGCGAGGCCGACAAGCAGTACCTGAACCGCGTATGGCATCGCCTCACGCCCTGGCCGGATAGCGTCGAAGGGCTGCAGACGCTAAAGCAGCGCTTCATTCTGGCCACGCTCTCCAACGGTAACGTGTCGCTGCTGGTGAACATGGCCCGCCACGCGGGGCTTCCCTGGGACTGCGTGCTCTCCTCCGAGCTTGCCGGGCACTACAAGCGCGACCCCGAGGTGTACCACATGGCGGCCAATCTCCTCGACCTGAAACCCTCGCAGATTCTGATGGTGGCCGCCCACCAGGACGACCTGCAGGCCGCCCACCGGGAAGGCATGCGCACGGCGTTCGTGAAGCGCCCGCTGGAGTTTGGCCCCACGGCCACGCCGGACCTGAGCATCGACCCCTGCTTCGACCTGGTGGCCGAGGACTTCCTCGACCTGGCACGGCAGCTGACATGAGGTATTCATCACCTGCCTGAAGGGGGGCTTGGGTGGTGGGACGTTTCCGTTTATGTTGATGCTTTACTCGCTGACGCCGAATCCTTGGCCAGGTGGAGAGGCGCGGGCCATACGCAAGGAGCCGCTTTGATGAACATTGTCATTCCCGATGATTACCAGGATTGTGTACGCGACCTGGATGCCTTCGCCAAACTGGCGGGCCACCAGGTGACGATTTACAGCGACACCGTTACCGATGAGGATGCGCTGGTCGAGCGCTTCAAGGACGCTGACGCGCTGGTGCTGATTCGTGAGCGCACGCCGATCACCGCGTCCCTGCTGGCGCGGCTGCCCAGGCTCAAGCTGATCAGCCAAACCGGCGGCGGCGCGGCTCACGTGGATATGGCCGCCTGCCGAGCGCACGGGGTGGTGGTGCTGGCAGGCACTGGCTCGCCCTACGCCGCCGCGGAGCTCACCTGGGGGCTGGTGCTCTCGGCCATGCGGCGCATTCCCGACGAGGTGGCCAACCTCAAGGCAGGCCGCTGGCAGCGCACCCTGGGCATGGGCCTGAAAGGGCGCACCCTGGGCGTGTTTGGCTACGGCAAGATTGGCCAACTGGTGGCCCGCTACGGCCAGGCGTTCGAGATGAACGTGCTGGTATGGGGCCGCGAGGGCACCCGCCAGCGGGCCGCCGAGGCGGGGCTGGAAGTCGCTACCTCGCAGGAAGCATTCTTCGAACGCAGCGATGTGCTGAGCCTGCACCTGCGCCTGAACCCGGAAACCCGCGGGATCGTCACCGCCGCCAACCTGGCCAGCATGAAGCCGACCGCCGTGCTGGTGAATACCAGCCGCGCCCCGCTGATCGAAGCGGGCGCACTGGAAGCGGCGCTGAAGGCTGGCCGCCCCGGCATGGCCGCCGTGGACGTGTTCGACGAAGAGCCGGTGACCGAGCATCCGCTGCTGGCGCTGCCCAACTTCCTGGCCACGCCCCACCTGGGCTACGTGGAGAAAGACAGCTACGAGCTCTACTTTGGCGACGCGTTCGAGAACGTGCTGGCGTTCGAGGCAGGCACGCCAGGGCGTAATCTGGCAGAAGAGGGCTAAGCCTCTGACGCACACCCCGCGAGCGGTGAAAAGTCACCGCCCGCGAGGTGATAGAGGCCGAGGCGTCGGTTCAGTGGCCCGACCAGCCCAGCAGGATAGGCACGTAAACCACCAGCAGCAGAACGCCGATCAGCCCTAGCAGGTAAGGGATAATGGCGCGGGTGATGCGCTCCAGCGGCAGCTGAGTCACCGACGAGGCCACGTACAGGTTGATGGCCACGGGGGGAGTAATCATGCCAATCGAGAGCCCCACCACGATGATCAGCCCGAAGTGGATCGGGTCGATGCCCAGCTGCAGCACCAGCGGCAGCAGCACCGGGGTTAGGATGATCAAGGCGCTGGCCGTCTCGATGAACACCCCGGTCAGCAGAATCACCGCCACCACCAGCAGCATGATCACGTAGGGGTTGGTGGAGAGCGACAGCACCGACTGGGCAATCGCACCGGGCACCTGCCAGCTGGAGAGCGTCCAGCTCAGCACCGCCGACATGGCAATCACCAGCATGATCACGGCGGTGGTCATCGCCGAGCGGATCAACAGCTTGTACACCTGGGGCAGGGTCAAGTCCCGGTACACGAACAGCGACACCAGCAGCGCGTAGTTCACCGCCACCACCGCCGCTTCCGACGGCGTAAAAATCCCCGAGAAGATACCCCCCAGAATGATCACCGGCGTCATCAGCCCCCAGCTGGCCGCTTTCAACGTGCGCCAAATGGTGGCCAGCGAGAGCGGTGTGCCTTTCGGGTACTGGCGCTTGTACGCCTGGGTGATGGCAATGGCCATCAGCGCCAGGCCCATGGCCAGCCCCGGCAAGAAGCCGTTCAGGAACAGCTTGGAGACCGACTGTTGGGCGATCACCGCGTAGATGATCATCGGCACCGAAGGCGGGATCACCACGCCGATGGTGCCGCTGGCGGCGATCAGGCTGGCCGCCGAGGCGGGGTCGTAGCCCTTGCGCTTCAGCTCCGGCACCAGGCTAGACCCCACCGCCGCCGTGGTGGCCGCCCCCGAGCCGGAAATGGCCGCGAAAAACATGCCCGCCATCACCGAGACCACCGAGAGCCCGCCGCGCATGAAGCCCACCAGCGAATCGGCAAAGCTCACTAGCCGCTCGCTGACCTTGCCCTGGGCCATCAAATCACCGGCCAGGATAAACATGGGAATGGCCACCAGGGCGAACGAGTTGATGCCCTGGAACATCTGCTGGGTGACCACCATCAGTGGCACCCCCGACTGATGCAGGGCGTAGAGCGTGCTGGCGCCAATGGCAAAGGCAATCGGCACGCCCAGCAGCATGAACAGGAAGAACAGCCCGAACAGCACCAGCGTCATAGCACTTCCTCCTGGGCGGTGATGGGCTGCCCGTGAACCAGCACCTCGACCATGTCTACCAGCGCATACCACGCCATGATGCCCGCCGAGAGCGGAATGACGGCGTAGACGTAGGTCATCGAGAGACGCAGCGCGGCCGACTTCTGAAAGCTTTGTACCTGCATGTAGCGATGGCCGATGACCACTAGCGTGACCATGAAGGCCAGCACGATGGCCAGCGCGGCCAACCTGGCCAGCTTGCGCAGCGGCAGGGGCAGGGCATCCACCGCAAAGGTGACCGCAATGTGCCGCCCACGCTGGAAGGCCAGCGTGCCCGCGAGAAAGGTGATCCATACCAGCAGAAACCGCGCGACCTCTTCGGTCCAGCCCACGGCACTGAAAAACACCCGGGACACGATTTGTAGCGTGATCACACCGATCAAAGCTGCCATGCCCGCAAACACGACGGGCTGGATGATGGCATCCAGCCCACGTTCAATGCGTTGCAGCAGCGTCAAAAGAGGCTGTGCAAAGGGCATCACTGATTCAGCGCCTCCTGAATGCGCGGCAGGTAATCACCGAACTGCTGGCCGTACTTCTCATAAACCGGCGCAACGGCGGCCTGGAAGGCTTCCATATCGGGGGAGTCGTTGATTTCCATGCCCGCCTCGCGCAGGGCAGCCAGCTGTTCGGCTTCCATATCGGCGTTCACCTGACGCTCATGCTCGGCGGCTTCCTGGGCGGCCTGGCGGATGACGTCCTGGGCGGCTTCCGGCAGCTGGTTCCAGGCGGGCATGCCCATCACGAAAATTGCCGGGGCGTAGGTGTGGCGTGAGAGGGTCATGTAGTTCTGGGTTTCATCCAGCTTGAACGAGTGAATCACGTTCACCGGGTTTTCCTGGCCGTCGATGGTGCCCTGCTGCATGGCGGTCAGCGCTTCGGTCCAGGCCATCGGGATGGCGTTGGCCCCCAGCTCGCGGAAGGTATCGGTGTAAACCGGGTTTTCCATCACGCGAATGCGCAGGCCATCCAGGTCTTCCGGCGAGTTCACGGCGCGCTCGCTGTTGGTCAGGTTGCGGAAGCCGCGCTCGGCGTAGGCCAGGCCTTTCAGGTTCACGTCGGCCAGCTTGTCCAGCAGCTCCTGGCCGATGGGGCCATCCAGCACGCCATAGGCGGCTTCGGGAGTGGGGAACAGGAAGGGCAGTTCGAAGACCGCCATCTCTTCCACGAAGTTGGCCACCGGCCCGTTGGTGATCACGCCCATGTCCACGGTGCCGATCTGCATGCCTTCCAGCAGCGTGCGCTCATCGCCCAGCGAGGCGTTGGGGAAGATCTCGATGTTCACCTTGCCTTCGGTGCGCTCTTCCACCAGCTCTTCGAACTTGGTGGCGGCAATATGGAAGCCATCCTGCTCGTTCACCACGTGGGCCAGGCGAAGGGTGACGGGGTTCATGTCGGCAAATTCGTTGGCGTTCGCGGCGCCAACCAGCGCCAGTGAGATGCCCAGTGCCAGCGTACTACGTGCAAATGTTTTCATTTATTATGTTCCCAAACGGATCAGGGTAGGTGCGAGGCGCAAAAGTGCCCCCAGAGCATGCACCACCGCAGGGAAAACGGTCAATCATCTACGCACCGAAAACCGCCAAGCGGCTGGACACCACGCGCCCACACGGGTACGATACGCACCCAAAGCGCCCGTAGCTCAGTTGGATAGAGTGTCGGCCTCCGAAGCCGAAGGTCGCAGGTTCAATTCCTGCCGGGCGCGCCAAACATATCAAGAGCTTACCCCGCCTTATTCATGAGGGCGCTGGCTGAGTGGATTTTCAGCCCTCGCTGCCAACACCGGCCCACCGGCACCGCCGTTGGCAGCATGAGAACCCGCTGTCATATGCAAAAAAGCGCAAATTCTCGCTCTATTTATAGCCTAAAGGAATGAATTGCCGTCATTCGTGCAGCCGTCACCGTCAGCCGAAGTAGAGCTGCTTGGCGCAGGGATCGGGGGTGATATCGCCGACGAGTCAGCCCAGCGCGGTCAGCTTCGGCAGCCCCTTCAGCAAGGCAGGCCACCATTTGTCAGCCGCATCGCCGAGGTGAACGGTGATGCGCCGGGCGTGCAGCTTCAGCGTGGCGGCGACCTTGAGTACCTGCTCGCGCAGCCGGCTCAGGCTCCAGCCCTGCCGGGTCTGACGCACCAGCAAGCAGCGCAGGCCATGCAGGACCTGGTAGGCGTAGAGGCTCAGCAACAAGCTCACCTCGTTGCGGGCCATGACCTCCTGAACCGTGGAGGCACCGCGATCCGTCGACGACAGGTGCACGTCCAGCGCCGACTTCACCTCGCCCATGTGGGCCTCGGCGCTCCCGCGCTTGCGGTAGAGCGCCAGGACCTTCTCTGGCGGCCAGTCGAACTTGCCGAGGTTGGTGACCAGGAAGAAGGCATGCAGCAGCAGGTCATCGGGGCGCTCCTGCACCACCAACACCACGCGACGCGGTGCCGACCAGGAACCCGCTTGGTACTCAAGGTCATGGCACCATTCTCGAGGCTGTTCAGGCGGTCGGCCGCGGGGCCGCTTCAGGAAGGGCGCTGCCAGTTTTTGAAGGCCCTTGTGGCTACGTAACCGGCCCAGGTACTCGATGTCGCGCGCTTCCAGCGCCTCCAGCGTGTCATTGTCGGTGAATCCGGCATCGATACGCACCCGAACCTGGGCACCGGTGCTCTCGTTGAGCCGCTTCACCAGGTGGGGGATCCAGGTGTCAGCATTCTCGGCCGGGCCGGCGTTGCCCTCGCGCAGCAGGCCGCCCACCATGTCACCGGTTTCGGCCAGCGAAGCGACCAGCGGCGAATAGATCCGTGCGCCGTACAGGCCATGATAGGCCGAGCCGCCCTGGTGGCCGTGAACCTCGATCGGCAGGCCGTCGATGTCCAGCGTCAGCTGCTTGGGACGTTCGCCGTTCTTCAGCGAGGTCAGCCGCCAGACCACCAGCCGCAGCAGGCCTTCGTGCACGGCATCGATGTTGTCGTCGCTGCCGAGACAGGTCAGCAACCGCGACAGCGTGGCTTGGGACGGCCGCTCCTGGGCGAGGGGCGTCATCCCCCGTGCATCACTGCAGGCCAACTGCCAGACCGGGTCATGGCACAGCGTGTCGGTATCGCTGAGATCGATCCAGCCCATCGCCCGTTGCAGCACCAGGGTACGCAGCTGGCTGGCCAGCGAGTGGCGGATGCGTAGCGGGTTGCGGAAGTCGACCAGATTGTCTTCCAGCGCCTCGATCACGCCGCTGCTGTCGAGGGCTTCGCGCAGCAACAAAGCGCCGCTGTCGCTGGTGGTGCGGTGGCCGCTCAGCTCGACACGGACAGAGCCGTTGCACGAGGGCGTCCAGGTGGATAGGC
The DNA here is from genome assembly GCF_019211725.1 of Halomonas sp. 18071143. Taxonomy (NCBI): domain Bacteria; kingdom Pseudomonadati; phylum Pseudomonadota; class Gammaproteobacteria; order Oceanospirillales; family Halomonadaceae; genus Halomonas; species Halomonas sp. 18071143. Next base: position 3,613,844 of record NZ_CP078120.1, on the reverse strand, counting down.
TTTCACCCATAGCGGATGGCTCCCTTGGATCAGGTTCTTGGCGGAACACACTGATTTTTCAAGAGGATACCATCCGCGTGCGCCAGGCAAAGCTTGGTCATCTGGGAGCAGGCCAGGGCCTGCAGAAAGGGTGAGTTGAACCCCAGTGGGTGAAATTCCCACCCGGCCAAGGGTAGCCGCCAGCCGGTAGCGAGTCTTGCGCAGCGTCGGGCAACCGCCGCTGTGAAGCGTAGACAGCAAGTGAGTAGGCCGTGTCATTGAGCCCCGAAATTTTCACCACGCGATCGCCGACGCCCTGCGGATAGCGGAAGGCAACACGAGTTCACTGAAAAGGCTTGGTGAACGAAGGTCGCCGGGGTCATTAGAGCAGGGCATGTTCACACAGGGGGTTCCCAGGAACCTGGGAGGCCCATTTCCCTCCTCCGATCTAACGCTATCAGGTACGGGAGCCACCTGCCCCCAAGCTCCCTGGCCCAGCACTGCAGTGACTGGCGGTGATGGGAGCGAAACAACAGCCACTCAGGAGGTACGGTACGGCGAGTGTAGCGAGCCGGCCAGATGGGGTAATGGGAGTCGGAGCCACTCATAGTACTGATGAAATCGGGGAACCAGCTCGATGGGACCCGGTGGAGGGAAGGAGTGGTCAACCATCAGAACCGTACGAGGGAAACATGATAGGTGCTCAGGAACCTGAAGTCATGTCCACGAAACAAGTGCGGATAGCATCGCTGGCAGAGCGTTTTCCGCAGCGTGCCTTCACGTCACTGTCGCATCATATCGACGCCCAGTGGCTGAAAACGGCCTACCTCATGACGCGCCATGACGGTGCGGTCGGGATTGATGGCCAGACGGCGGACGACTTCGCGCGCGGCTTCGAGATCAATATCCAGCGCTTGCTGGAAGAGGCCAAGAGCGGGTGTTACCGGGCGCCGCCGGTGCGGCGTGTCCATATCCCCAAAGGGGATGGGCGTACCACACGGCCGATCGGCATTCCCACCTTTGAAGACAAGGTCCTGCAACGTGCCGTGGTGTCCCTACTGGAGCCTCTCTACGAGCATGACTTCCTGGATTGTTCGTACGGCTTTCGGCCGGGGCGCTCGGCACACCAGGCCATCAAGACGGTGTGGGATGGCCTGTCGTCGATGGGAGGTGGCTGGGTCATCGACCTGGACATCAAGGCCTTCTTCGACACGATCGACCACCGGCACCTGCGAGCGTTTCTGCAGCAACGAGTGAAGGACGGTGTGATCCTTCGCCTGATCGGCAAGTGGCTCAAGGCCGGAGTACTGGAGGCTGGGCAGTGGCAGAAGGGAGTAGTCGGCAGCCCACAGGGCGGGGTCATTTCCCCATTGCTGGCGAACCTCTATCTCCACTATGTACTGGACGAGTGGTTTGAGAAAGACGTCAAGCCACGCCTGCGAGGACGCGCATTTGAGGTACGTTTCGCCGACGATGCCGTGCTCGCATTCAGCAGTGAAGCTGACGCCCGCAAGGTGCTGGAAGTACTGCCCAAGCGCTTCGCGCGCTTCGGCCTCACCCTGCACCCGACCAAGACCCGCCTGGTGAGGTTCCGCCCGTATCGTGAGCAGCGTGCCGAAACCTTCGACTTTCTGGGCTTCACCCACTACTGGGGGAAGTCACGCCGCGGGCTCTTGGTTATCAAGCGCAAGACGGCGAAGGATAGGTTTCGGCGTGGGCTCAAGCACATCTCACAGTGGTGCCGGTGGAATCGTCACCTGCCGATCCGGGAACAGCATGAGAAGTTGAGTCGTAAGATCCAAGGTCACGTTGCCTACTACGGTATTCGCGGCAATATGCGATCCATACAGACGTTTCGCCATCGGGTGAAGTGGTGCTGGATCAAATGGCTGAGCCGGCGATCCCAGAAGGCAAGGATTGTGTGGCGGAATGCGCTTCAACTCTTTAAGTTACTGCCGTTTCCCAAGGCGAGGATCGTTCACCCATGCTGATCCTTCAGCGAAACTGATGGTTGAAGAGCCGGATGCGTTAATTGCGCACGTCCGGATCTGTGGGGGGCCGGGTCGAGCAATCGCTCGGTCTACCCGACTATCTTCGTTTTCAGGCCGGTCTCATGAATAAGCTGAGGTCAGGTGACCATCAGGAGCCGACCGGAAGGAAAGGCGGGAGTCGGAGTCGCTCATAGTACCGACGAAGGCGGGGAACCGGCTCGATGGGACCCGTTGGAGGGAAGGGGCGACCAATCATCAGAACCGCAAGAGGGAAACATGGCAGGTGCACAGGAACCTGAGGTCATGTCCACGAAACAATTGCGGATAGCAGCGCTGGCAGAGCGCTTCCCGCAGCGTGCCTTCACGTCTCTGGCGCACTATATCGATGCCCAGTGGCTAAAGACGGCCACCCTGATGACGCGCCGTGATGGTGCCGTCGGGATTGATGGCCAGACGGCGGACGACTTCGTGCGCGACTTCGAGGCCAACATCCAGCGGCTGCTGGAGGACGCCAAGAGCGGTCGTTACAAGGCGCCGCCGGTGCGACGCATCCACATTCCCAAGGGAGATGGGCGCAACACACGGCCGATCGGTATCCCCACCTTCGAAGACAAGGTCCTGCAGCGTGCCGTGGTGGCCCTGCTGGAGCCGCTCTACGAGCATGACTTTCTGGATTGCTCATATGGTTTCCGGCCGGGCCGCTCAGCGCATCAGGCCGTCAAGGCGGTGTGGGAAGGGCTGTCGTCGATGAGCGGTGGCTGGGTCATTGACTTGGACATCAAAGCCTTCTTCGACACGATCGACCATCAGCACCTGCGAGACTTTCTGCAGCAACGAGTGAAGGACGGTGTGGTCCTCCGCTTGATCGGCAAATGGCTAAAGGCCGGGGTATTGGAAGCCGGGCAATGGCAGAAAGGGGAGGTGGGAAGCCCGCAAGGGGGTGTGATATCCCCGTTGTTGGCAAATATCTACCTGCACTATGTGCTGGACGAGTGGTTTGAGAAAGACGTCAAGCCGCGACTTCACGGACGTGCATTCCAGGTGCGGTTTGCCGACGATGCCGTCCTGGCGTTCAACACAGAAGCCGACGCCCGCAAGGTGTTGGAGGTGCTGCCCAAGCGTTTCGCACGCTATGGGCTCACCCTGCACCCGACCAAGACCCGGTTGGTGCGGTTCCGGCCGCGCCCAGGGCAACGCGCTGAGACCTTTGATTTCCTGGGCTTCACCCACTACTGGGGGAAGTCACGCCACGGGCGCCTGATCATCAAGCGCAAGACGGCGAAGGACAGGTTTCGGCGCGGTCTCAAGCGAATTGCGCTCTGGTGCCGCTGGAGCCGACACTTGCCGATCCGAGAGCAGCATAGGCTGTTGAGGCGGAAGGTGCAGGGCCATTACGCCTACTACGGCATCCGGGGCAATATCCGAGCCCTCCAGCTGTTCCTCTACCGAGTACGGTTGGTGTGGGTGAAGTGGCTGAGACGCCGATCACAGCGAGCGTACTTCTCGTGGGCAAAGGCGGACCAGCTGTTCCAGCTGCTGCCTTTACCTGCTGCGCGGATCATGCAGCAGTGCTGAGCCTTCAGTGAAACTGGTGATTGAGGAGCCGAGTGCGCTAATCGTGCATGCTCGGATCTGTGGGGGGCCGGGTCGAGCAATCGCCCGGTCTACCCGACTAAGGCGATGGTATGCATGGCGTGCATCGACCGTTGCTTGCGAGCCAACTTTTCGCACAAAGCCTAGGATTAAAGAGTGATTGTGTTCTTGCGATCCCGCGTACAACTGATTTTTCTCACTGTCTGGTCGTCACAGTGGTGCAAGCATGGAAAACATGAATGCACCTTCATGCAGCATAAATTCTTCTGTATGCATCAAAAAGAGGCGCAATACCTACATTAATCGTGTTTAAAAGCCGCTATTGTGGTGCTTTGCTTAATTGGCACGCTTGTTGCTTTATCTTATTTATAGTTGTTTAGTGATAACGGCCCTCGACTTAAGAATAGCGTCAACGTATTGACAATGTCGTTTAGGGGGCACAGTCTAAGTTTAGCAATTGACATGTTGTGCGTCGGCATACACCGAAAGTGCACAGAGCAATAGGGCTCCCATCGTTACCGTCAGGTAGCGTTGTGAGCCCTTTTTTATGTCTGGAAATAGGGCGGTCAGTCAATGAACAGTCATATCCCGGTTGGCATACTCTTCTCCACCCAAGGCCCCTACGCCACCGTTGGTCGCTCAATGCGTGATGGGGCGATGCTGGCGCTGGAAGAGGTCAATCAGGACAAACGATATCCCTTTGATCTTGTGCCCATCGAGTGCGAGCCAGCCGGTGAAACCGCTGCCTACAGCACACACGTGAGGAGCTTGCTACGCCATGAAGGCGTAAAGCACGTGATTGGTTGCTATACATCTTCCAGCCGCAAAGAAGTTATCCCGATTTTTGAAAAATACGATGGCTTGCTGTGGTACCCGTCTCACTACGAAGGTTTTGAGACCAATAATAACGTTATCTATACAGGCGCTGTTCAGAACCAGCATGTTTTACCGCTGATGAACCATGTGCTTGCCCATATCACTCGCGATGTTTACTTCGTGGGCTCTAACTATGTCTGGGCCTGGGAAAATGGCCGCATTATCAGAGAGCTGACCAAGGCGCATGGCGGGAAGATGATCGCTGAGCGTTACCTGCAGGTCGGTGACCTGGATGTGGCGCGTATCATCGAAGAGATTCACGAAAAGCGGCCTGCCTTCATTATGAACATGCTGATCGGGGAGTCTAGCTATGCGTTTTACCGAGCGTTGGCCAAGGCGCGCGATGAGAACGCAGCCCTTCAAAAAACGGTAGTAGGCAGCTGCACGCTTTGCGAACCGGAACTTGCTCAAATTGGTCCGCAGGCGTGTGCTGGGCATCTCGCATCCAGCGTTTACTTCTCCACTATTGAGACAGAAGTTAACAAGAAGTTTGTCGCTAGCTACCGCAAACGCTACGGCCATGATGCCCTACCTAGTGCAGATGCAGAGGCTTCCTACAACACCGTTCACTTACTTGCCCTTGCCTTGGCTGGCGCCGATTCCGTTGATATCGAACGGGTGAAAAAAGCGCTGCACGGAACGTCCTTCCAAGCGCCTCAGGGAAAGATCTATGTCGATCCTGAGAGCAATCACAGTTATTTGACCGTCCGGTTAGGAATCTCCCGAGAAGATGCGACGTTTAAAGTGATCTCCGAAGCAAGCGCCCCCGTTCGCCCGGATCCTTATCTCGTTTGGGCTGAAGCATGTGGTGAAAGCTCTGCTCACTCGGAAACGCCCATTGCTCAAAACAATATTGGCTTGAGGATCGTGCGATGACGGTTACCACACGACGCAATTTCAGGGGTCATCGTGCATTGATTGTGTGTGCCGCTGAAATAGATCGAGAGGTGCTGACTCAGTTCCTGGTGGAGCTTGGCGTCACTCCAGTTGTTCATGAAAACCAGGATGAGGCTGTGTCTGATAGGCCGTTTGATCTGGTGTTTTTCGACGATGAGTTGGGACGCCAGTTTGGCGACATCACGCAAATGATTGATCGCGTGCAGGGGCCGGCGATTGCACTTATCGGTTCAGATGCACCGAGCTCGGTTAATTGGTTCATCGAGCGCCAAGTGTCTGGCTATCTCACCAAACCGCTACGTAAGGGCGGCATTCTCGCGAGCCTTATGATTGCTTACCAAGCGTTTAATCAGTGCTATGAGACGGAGCAAAAACTCCATCGTTTGGAACAGCAGGTTCGTGCCCGCCAAGTCGTATGCACGGCGGCGATCAAGCTCATTGAAGATATGGGGATTTCGGTCAATGACGCCTTTGCCCTGTTGCGTTCGGCGAGCATGAGCCGACGCCTGTCTCTTGAGGATTTCGCGGCAATGATCGTCTCGGGTGAGATCGCTGTGGCGGCATTAAAGGAGGGTGCCGACACCATCCATCGTCTTAGGGAATCCCGGTTGAACCGTTATTCATAGCTGATTCACTGAGGTTAATCGAAGCGGAATATGTCGGACAGGCTTCAAGAGCAAAAGGTCGTCTCTCATTTTATGAAGAGGCGACAAGGGAGTTGTGTTGCTGCAGGACGGCGAGGAAGAAAAAAGTAAAACTTACTCAGGGGTATACAAATGAAATACTCAACAATTCAGAGAACGGCAACCTTATCAACGTTGTTAGCGGGCTCATTAGTCACTACCGCTTCAGCGAATGATCCTATCCAGATCGGTGTGCTTGAAGATCAGTCCGGCAACTTTGCAGCTGTGACGCAGGCTAAGGTTAATGCCATAGAGTTAGCGGCTGAGGAAATAAATGAGGCGGGCGGCATCGCTGGTCGCGAGGTGGAACTTGTTATTTACGATACTCAGTCTGATGATCGTCGATACCAAGAGTTGATGCGGCGGGTTCTCCAGCGTGATCAGGTAGATACCGTTTTTGCGGGTTTTGCTTCGTCATCACGGGAAGCGTACCGACCGATTGTTAACCAATTTGATGGGTTGGCGTTTTATAACAATCAGTACGAAGGCGGCGTGTGTGACGCCAACATGATCGTCACTGGCGCAGTTCCTGAGCAGCAGTTTTCGACGCTAATTCCCTGGATGATGGAAGAGTATGGCCCTAACGTCTATACGATTGCCGCGGATTATAACTTTGGTCAGATTTCGGCGGAGTGGGTACGTCGGATTGTAGAAGAAGAGGGCGGAGAAATAGTGGGCGAGGATTTCATCCCCCTGGGTGTTTCCCAGTTCTCGCAGACCATTCAGAACATTCAGGGTGAAGCTCCAGACTTTGTCGTGACGTTATTGGTTGGCTCCAATCAGGCGTCTTATTACGAGCAGGCAGCATCTGCCAACCTTGGACTTCCGATGGCCTCGTCGGTAAATGTTGGGCAGGGCTACGAGCATAAGCGTTTTGCGCCACCAAGCCTTGCAAACATGTACGTTACGACGAACTTCATTGAAGAAGTTGACACCCCTGAGGCGAATGCTTTCGTTGAGAAGTTCTATGAACGCTTCCCTGATACGCCCTATGTGAATCAGGAAGCAGCGAACTCTTATATCGCTATGCACCTTTATAAGCAGATGGTTGAACGTGCTGACGGATCGACCGATAAGGATGACCTTCGTGCAGTTATCGCCGAGGGAGATGTCTGCTTTGATGGCCCTTCCGGCACCGTGTGTCTAGACCCTAGGAGCCAGCATATGTCTCACAATATCTTTCTGGCGAAAGTGGATGAGAACCACGAGATTTCTTTTCCCGAAACTTGGGAAAATATTGAGCCTTACTGGCTGGGTGAAAACGGCTGTGACCTGACCCAGAACGACCCAAGTGCTCAGTACACTCCTTCTAGCCCTCCAAACGAGTAAATATCACGCACCGTCCCGGCAGGGTGATGAGCTTCGCCCTGCCTGACTTGTGAAGTTGCATTAAGCGGGAAACCTCGCTGGCTTTTCCTGCTCAGGAGCCTGGATATGGAATATTTACATTTCGCATTTACAGCGTTTTATCAGTTTGGGGATGCGTTTGCCTTCTTGGTGCTATCCGCCATGGGACTTGCTGTAATTTTTGGGATGATGGGCATCATCAACTTGGCTCACGGCGAGTTTATTATGTGCGGCGCCTACGTAACGGTGGCAACGGCGCGCATGGGGGTTCCACTGCCCATCGCTATGGTATGCGGCAGCCTTGCTGCTGGGATTCTGGGCATTGTGCTTGAGCGCACGATTATTCATCGGCTCTACCATCGGCCGTTGGACTCTATTGTGGCCACCTGGGGGATCAGCCTGATTCTTACTCAAGGTACGCTGATTGTGCTTGGCTCCAGCATGGCAGGTGTCAGTACGCCGCTGGGTAGTTTTTCGGTGGGTAACTACAGCTATTCAACCTATCGAATGGTACTGCTTGGTGTGGCCGTGCTCGTGCTTATTGGCTTGTATCTGCTGTTTCACCATACGACGTTCGGTATCCACTCACGGGCAACGATCCAAGCACCCCACATGGCGAAAGCTGCGGGTATCGACACCGGGCGTATGTACTCCCTTACCTTCGGCCTTGGGGCAGCGCTGGCGGGATTGGCAGGCGCTCTTTATGCACCCACGATCTCTATCGTCCCGACACTTGGCGCCAATTTCTTAGTAGAAAGTTTTGTGACAGTTGTCGTCGGCGGTGCTGATGTGTTCCTGGGTACAGCACCAGCAGCGGCTACGCTCGCGGTTATCAAGGCTTTTCTGACTGGCTGGCAAGGGCAGTTAATGGGGCAGGTGGGGCTGTTGATCACGGTCATGGTGGTTATCCGTATTCTCCCACAAGGCCTGTCTGGCTGGTTACTCAAGGGGCGTACATAAATGGGTATATTGCAAAGACAAGGTTCGAATACAGCTCGGTCAGCGTCTCGAATGCCACATTGGATACGACTCGTTAATGGCCCGCAAACATTAGGCCGCGGTCCGCTGTTTTGGGTCGGCTTTGCCTTGGCCATTGGCACAGCCGTTGTTTATCCCGGTTTCGCAGATGCCTGGAGCGTTGGTAATACCGCCTATTTCATTTGCTGGGTGTTTATGGCGCTTGGGCTGTCGTTGATCTGGGGATATACGGGGGCGCTCAGCTTTGGCCAAACTGCTTTCTTCGGGCTTGCCGGGTATACGTATGGCGTCATCACGATTAACTTTGGCGCGGCATACGGAATGACCCTTGTCGGCTTGCTACTTGGCGTTGGTATGTCGTGTCTGGGGGCGGCGTTGCTTGGCTACATGCTTTTTTATGGACGTATTAGCGGCGTATTTCTGGGTATTGTAACTCTTTCTACCACGTTGGTCTTCGCCACCTTTATGGCACAGACAGCGGGCTCTCAGTGGGCGATAGGCGATGCTCGACTTGGTGGCGACAATGGTATGACCGGTATGCCGCCACTGACAATTCCTTGGGCTGGGGGAGATATAGCGCTGTATTCGGGAGTACCACTTTATTACCTTCTTCTGGCCATGCTGGTTCTTTGCTATCTGGGCTTAAGGGTTCTGGTCAATTCTAGATTCGGCAATGTCCTGGTTGCCATTCGTGAAAATCCGCACCGCGCTGAAATGCTCGGTTACGACATACGCCGCTATCAGTTAATTGCTTTTGTGATTGGCAGTGGCTTAGCGGGACTTTCCGGAGTGCTCTATACCGCTTGGGGGCAGTACATCAGCCCGTCCAACATGAATTTGGCGGCCGCCGCATTACCCATTATTTGGGTGGCAGTGGGTGGGCGTAAAGACCTCACCGCAACGCTGGTGGGCACCTTGGTAGTGCTTGGCATCTTCCAGAACCTAACTATTTACGGTAGCTACTACGCCTTTGTCATTATGGGGTTGCTGCTGGTCGTCGTCGTGGTCTTTTTACCGGAAGGGTTGATCCCGGGGTTGGTCAAGTTATTTGGTCGCCATCGTAAGCGTAAGGAGGGCATGTCGTGACCATATTGCGAACTGAGAAATTATATAAGCATTTCGACGGCGTCAAAGTTGCTCAGGATGTGAACTTCTCAATGGAGCATGGTGAGATTCGATGCCTGATTGGTCCGAATGGCGCTGGGAAGAGCACGTTTTTCAAGCTTGTACTCGGTGAGCATCAACCAAGCTCAGGTGAGATCTACTTTTCAGATCAAAAAATTACCAAGCTTCGTTCCTTCGAGCGCGTGAAACAGGGAATTGCCGTCAAGTTCCAGGTGCCGGGTATTTTCTCCGAACTCTCCGTTTGGCAAAACATGCAAATCGCGGTTCAAAACCACCTGCATGGTGATTCCATGACATCGGCTATCGATAAAGCACTCGCTTTTGTAAGGCTTACCGATAAAGCCGGAGAACTTGCTGGAGAACTCTCACACGGGGAACAGCAGTGGCTTGAGATCGGTATGGCAGTGAGCACAGAGCCGCGTTTACTACTTCTTGACGAACCGACAGCTGGCATGACACCAGAAGAAACGGCGCGCACGGGCGAGATGATCCAGGAGCTCAATCGCAAAGGTATGTCGATTTTGGCGGTTGAACACGACATGGAATTTGTGCGCCAAATTGCCCACAAGGTCACTGTACTGAACTTCGGTGAAATCTTTGCGGAAGGCACGATCAACGAAATAGAGGCTAACGAAGAGGTTGCACGTATTTACCTGGGGACAGCCGATGACGACGAATAGTACAAATCTGTTGAGCGTGGAGGGCGTCATTTCTGGCTACGGTACCACCTCAGTGCTGCAAGAGGTCAGCCTGAGTGTTGGTCGCGGCGAGGTGGTAGCCGTCATCGGTCGAAATGGCGTCGGCAAGACGACGTTAATGAAAACGCTGATTGGTCTTATCAAGAATCGGCAAGGCATTATCCGTTTCGATGGTAAGGATATTAGCGCGCTCGAATCTCACGAACGTGCGCGTTTGGGCATTGGTTATATCCCGCAAGGGCGTGAGGTCTTCTCGCGCATGACCGTCAGGGAAAATCTCAAGGTCGGCGAAATGCTCCAACAGCCTGGCGAGGGTGTTGACTATGAGCGGGTTTACGAATTCTTCCCCATCTTGAAAGAGCGGGCTAATCAACGAGCGGGCACCTTCAGCGGCGGGCAACAGCAACAGCTTGCTATCGGCCGTGCCATGGTGGGCAAGCCGAAACTTATGCTACTCGACGAACCCTCGGAAGGTATTCAGCCCAACATCGTAAAGGACATTTCACGAAACATTCTCAAGCTCAATCGCGAGCTGGGCGTAACCATTCTCCTCGTAGAGCAGAACCTGGACATGATCATGACCATGGCGCAACGCTGCTACGTCATGGATAAGGGAAAAATTACCCATGAGCTTGCGAAGGAGCAACTCCGTGATCGTGACGCAATGCGTCGAATTCTGGCTGTATAAGCAGGATGAGATAGCCATCAATACTATTTAACCATGACTCAACTCCGGTCTGCAGTAGCTGGAGCGATGACTGAAAGCACCTAAAAAGGAGTAGAACAATGAACTGGTTTGAACATTCCATCATGGCGCGTCGCGCCGTCGCCAAAGGTAAGCCTGGTACTACACACCAACTAACTGAAGCGGCTCAAGGTCAGTATCACTATACGCTTGGTCCTAACCCCAAGCCCGTTCTGCACATCCAACCGGGCGATATCGTTAGTGCTGAAACCCGTGATGCTTTCGAAGGAAAACTGCGCTCGGAAAGCGACAAGCCCAGCGAGTTGCTTAATTTACCTTATCTTAATCCGCAGAACGGACCGATCTACGTAGAGGGGGCGGAGAAGGGCGATTGCCTGGCGGTTTATATCCGAGACATGAAACCTCGTGGCCCCCAGCCCTGCGGGACGACAGCACTGATTACCGAATTTGGTGGACTAGTGGCGACCGGTGATACTGCGCTACTCAACGCACCGCTACCGGAGCGGGTAAAGAAGGTCGAGATAGACGCGGAAACCGGCGTGAAGTGGAGCGATAAAATAACCCTTCCTTACCAGCCTTTTATTGGCACCATTGGGGTATCACCAGAGATTGAGTCGATTAGCTCGCTGGTTCCCGATTATTACGGCGGCAATATGGACTTACCTGATGTAGCACCGGGTGCGGTGATCTATCTGCCGGTGCATACCAAAGGTGCTTATCTTTATTTAGGTGACTGCCATGCGGCGCAGGGTGATGGTGAGTTGTGCGGCGTGGCGATCGAGCATCCTACCGTGACCACCGTTCAGGTCGACTTGATTAAAGATTGGACGTTCAAATGGCCGCGTCTGGAAAATGAACAGTTCTATATGACCATCGGTTCAGCGCGTCCCATGGAAGATGCCACCCGGATTGCCTACAGAGAGCTGGTACGCTGGCTGGCTGCTGAGTTTGATTTCGATGAAATAGAGGCCTACATGCTTCTTACCCAGGCAGGGCGAGTGCGGTTAGGCAATATGGTGGATCCAAAATATACATTGGGCGCTTCTATCCTCAAGTCCATCGTTGGGCAAGCACGCTAGCGAGCGGGGAGGACAATATGAAATACCTTGCCGCCACCGTGCAGTTTGAGCCTGAAATGTTTGCTAAAGAGCGAAATATTGATGTTCTAAAGCGGTTAGTGGAAGAGGCGGCTGCGTCTGGTGCGCGGCTAATCATAACGCCGGAGATGGGTCTTACCGGCTATTGCTGGTATGACAGAGGGGAGGTTGCACCCTACGTCGAACAAGTGCCAGGGCCCTCAACCCAAAGCTTCGCCGCTCTGGCGGCGAAGCTTGACTGCTATATCGTTATCGGGCTGCCAGAAATTGATGCTGGCAATGGGCTTTACTACAACACGGCTGTTTTAGTTGGCCCTGAGGGCTATTTAGGAAAACATCGTAAAAGCCATCCTTATATCGCCGAGCCAAAGTGGGCGGCTTCAGGCGACACTGGCCATCAAGTGTTCGAGACGTCACTGGGCCGTATCGCGCTGCTCATCTGCATGGACATTCATTTTCTTGAAACTGCACGGTTGGTCGCGCTGCAGGGTGCCGAGGTCATTTGCCATCTGAGTAATTGGCTGGCTGAGCGAGCGCCAGCACCCTATTGGATCAGTCGTGCCAAAGAAAACGGCTGCTATCTTATTGAGAGCAATCGCTGGGGGATGGAGCGCGGCGTTCAATTCAGTGGCGGTAGCTGCGTGATTGATCCAGATGGATATATCCAGGCTAGCCGCGATGACGGTGATGGCATCGTGTTTGGTGAGATTGATACTGAACGAGTAACGGGGCCGTTGACCAGTGAGCGTCGCCCAGATCTTTATCATGAGCTACTTCATCAAACACACGCTTGGAACCCGCTAGACTTTTTCAGGCTTTATGGCCATCAGCCACTGCCCAATGGAAAAACAAGCACCATCGCCGTTGCTCAATTTTCCCCATCGAATAATCTCGACGATAACCTTTCCAAATGCACTGATTTGATTGCCCAAGCAGAGGGTGCCGAGCTTATTGTTTTTCCTGAGCTGGCGCTTACCGGGTTAGACACTGGCGGTATCAATCCCATCTCACAGCGTCATGGTGTTTTCGACACACTGCGTCGACTCGCTGAGGAGCGTCAACAGTACTATGTAGTAGGTTTCGCGGAACAGTCGGGAGAACAACTCTATAATGCTGCCGCTCTGGTAGGAGCGCAGGGCGTTATGGCGGTTTATCGTAAGATTCACTTAAATAAGGCAGACCGTAAATGGGCGAACCCTGGCGATTGCTGGGTAAGCTTCGATCTGCCGCTAGGACGGCTAGGCTTATTGATTGGCCATGATGCTGATTTCCCCGAAGCGGGCCGCATCTTGGCGCTGCGGGGGTGCGATGTCATCGCTTGTCCTGCTGCCTTGCCAGGGCCATTTCACTGTGCCCATCCCGGTACTGACATTCGTCAGCCAGCACCTATTCCCACCGGCCCGGACGAGCACCATTGGCACCATTATCGGGTGCGCGGTGGCGAGAACAACTGCTATTTCGCTTTCGCCAACGTGCATATGCCCGACGCTGGATTACCGGGGCTAAGCGGTATATTCGGCCCGGATACGTTTCATTTTCCTCGCCGAGAATCATTGTTAACCAGCGCGAATGGCTGCGTTCAGCTTGCTATCGACACGAGCAACCTGGATTCGGCTTACCCAAACAGCGCTGTGCGCCGAAAGGACCTAGTGGTGATGCGCCTGCCACACCACTATCCGAAATTGTTGGAGCGATAGCTTGTATTTCCCTCGCTAAATGCCTTTTCAGGCAATCGTTCGTGTATAGGAGTAGTTGACTATGAGTGTGAAGCGACCCGGCATTGATACGTTGGCAGCCATTTCCGATTATTACGGCTTTGACCTTTCCTTTGAAGAACTGGGAGAATTCCAGTCCGCCGTTGCTGGCTCAATGGCCATTTATGATCGCCTGGATGAACTGGCGGATGAATCATTGCCCGTAAATTATCCGCGAGCAGATATGGGTTATCGCCCAGTCGGTGACGACAACCCGCTCAATGGCTGGGCGTGGAAGTGTTCGGTGCCTGGGGCAGAAGAGGGTCCACTTGCGGGGCGAACGGTAGCGCTAAAGGATAACATCGCTCTGGCAGGCATCCCGATGATGAATGGTTCGCCGATCATGGAAGGTTTTGTGCCCCGGGAGGATGCCACAGTGGTTACCCGGCTTCTCGACGCTGGCGCGCACATCATCGGCAAGACAGCCGTTCCTGCGTTCTGTTTTGACGGTGGAGGCTGTACCGGCTATCCCGAACCCCAGCCGGTTAATCCCCATGACCGTGAGCGTCTAGCTGGCGCTTCTTCCAACGGCAGCGCCGTGGTGGTGACCAACGGTGAAGTCGATATGGCGCTGGGAGGTGATCAGGGCGGCTCTATTCGACTACCCGCCTCATGGAGCGGTTGCTACGGGATTAAAGGAACACATGGCCTAGTGCCTTATACAGGTATTTTCCCCATTGAGCTTACTCTTGACCACGTAGGCCCTATGGCGCGCACCGCCGAAGATTGCGCCCGTATGTTGGAGGTACTTGCTGGCTCGGATGGGTTAGATCCACGCCAATATGACGTGCGTACCGCGAAATACACAGAATCGCTAAGTGAAGATCTCACTGGCATTCGCATTGGCATCCTACGTGAAGGGTTTGGCATTGCCGGTGTCAGTGAATCTGACGTGGACGCAGCCGTTAAAGAAGCCATCAGCGTGCTGGAAAAAGTGGGCGCTCGTGCCACGGAGGTATCGGTACCCATGCATAACGACGGGCTTGCACTGTGGAGTGCGATTGCCTTTGAGGGCGCCACCGAACTCATGGTCAGGGGCGATGGTTACGGCACAAACTGGCGGGGGCATTACAGCACACAGCTTATGGACTTTTACGGCAGGGCTCGCCGCGCTCGTGGTCATGACTTTAGTGACACAGTAAAAATGACGGTCCTCGCCGGGCACTACATGTCCGAACAGTACAATCGCCACTACTATGGTAAAGCCCAGAATATCGGTAGGCGTCTCGCGCGCGATTATGACAACGCTCTGCAGGAATATGACTTGTTAATCATGCCTACCACCGCTATGAAAGCGGTAAAGAGACCGGCTGATAAAAGTCTCAATAGCACACTTGCTGGTGCGCTTAGCAACCTGCACAACACGGCCCCGTTTGATGTCAGTGGCCACCCGGCCATGAGCGTCCCGGTCGGTTTTTCGGAGGGCTTGCCCGTAGGCATGCAATTAGTGGGTAGACGCTGGGATGAAGCGACCGTGCTTAAAGTCGCCCATGCTTACCAAGTCGCTATCGGCTAGCGGTATAAAAAGTTGACGCAGTAGTAACCCGGTTATCTTCGATATATCTTAAGACGAGCGGGTTACTATGATCCCGTCTCATTCACGAGGGCTCTGATCGGGCAGTCTGAAGCTACGTGCCATCGGCATTGCTCGTAAGGATCCGTATTTCCGGCGTGAGCGCCTGCTTCGTAATGCCCGAACACTGCGTTTCTTTCGCCGATTTATAACCTCCAGGAATGAATCTCGACCTTCAAAGCAGCCGTGATCGCCGACCGCCCCCGCGGCCGCTCGACTTCTGGTGCTGTGGTGGTCTCGTTGGAGCGTCAACTCAACGCGGTCAGCTTTGGCAACCCCTTCAGCAGCGTCGGCCACCACTTGTCGGCAGCGGCTCCGAGATGAACGGTGATTCGCCGAGCGTGCAGCCTCAGCGTGGCGGCCACCTTCAGCACCTGCTCGCGTATCCGGCTCAGGCTCCAGCCTTGCCGAGTCTGCCGCTCCAGCAGGCAGCTCAGGCCATGCAGGACCTGGTAGGCGTAGAGGCTGAGCAGCAGGCTCACCTCGTTGCGCGCCATCACGTCCTGGACGGTGGAGGCGCCGCGATCCGTCGACGAGAGGTGCACGTCGAGCGCCGACTTCACTTCGCCCATGTGCGCCTCGGCGCTGCCCGCTTGCGATAGAGCGCCAGGATCTTCTCCGGCGGCCAGTCGAACTTGCCGAGGTTGGTGACCAGGAAGAAGGCATGCAGCAGCAGGTCATCGGGGCGTTCCTGCACCACCAGCACTACGCGCCGCGGTGCCGGCCAGGAGCCGGCTTGGTACTCCAGATCGTGGCACCACTCCCGAGGCTGCTCGGGTGGCCGACCGGGTGGCCGCTTCAGGAGCGGTGCTGCCAGCTTCTGTAGACCGGTGTGACTGCGCAACCGGCCCAGGTATTCGATCATCAGAACCGCAAGAGGGAAACATGGCAGGTGCACAGGAACCTGAGGTCATGTCCACGAAACAATTGCGGATAGCAGCGCTGGCAGAGCGCTTCCCGCAGCGTGCCTTCACGTCTCTGGCGCACTATATCGATGCCCAGTGGCTAAAGACGGCCACCCTGATGACGCGCCGTGATGGTGCCGTCGGGATTGATGGCCAGACGGCGGACGACTTCGTGCGCGACTTCGAGGCCAACATCCAGCGGCTGCTGGAGGACGCCAAGAGCGGTCGTTACAAGGCGCCGCCGGTGCGACGCATCCACATTCCCAAGGGAGATGGGCGCAACACACGGCCGATCGGTATCCCCACCTTCGAAGACAAGGTCCTGCAGCGTGCCGTGGTGGCCCTGCTGGAGCCGCTCTACGAGCATGACTTTCTGGATTGCTCATATGGTTTCCGGCCGGGCCGCTCAGCGCATCAGGCCGTCAAGGCGGTGTGGGAAGGGCTGTCGTCGATGAGCGGTGGCTGGGTCATTGACTTGGACATCAAAGCCTTCTTCGACACGATCGACCATCAGCACCTGCGAGACTTTCTGCAGCAACGAGTGAAGGACGGTGTGGTCCTCCGCTTGATCGGCAAATGGCTAAAGGCCGGGGTATTGGAAGCCGGGCAATGGCAGAAAGGGGAGGTGGGAAGCCCGCAAGGGGGTGTGATATCCCCGTTGTTGGCAAATATCTACCTGCACTATGTGCTGGACGAGTGGTTTGAGAAAGACGTCAAGCCGCGACTTCACGGACGTGCATTCCAGGTGCGGTTTGCCGACGATGCCGTCCTGGCGTTCAACACAGAAGCCGACGCCCGCAAGGTGTTGGAGGTGCTGCCCAAGCGTTTCGCACGCTATGGGCTCACCCTGCACCCGACCAAGACCCGGTTGGTGCGGTTCCGGCCGCGCCCAGGGCAACGCGCTGAGACCTTTGATTTCCTGGGCTTCACCCACTACTGGGGGAAGTCACGCCACGGGCGCCTGATCATCAAGCGCAAGACGGCGAAGGACAGGTTTCGGCGCGGTCTCAAGCGAATTGCGCTCTGGTGCCGCTGGAGCCGACACTTGCCGATCCGAGAGCAGCATAGGCTGTTGAGGCGGAAGGTGCAGGGCCATTACGCCTACTACGGCATCCGGGGCAATATCCGAGCCCTCCAGCTGTTCCTCTACCGAGTACGGTTGGTGTGGGTGAAGTGGCTGAGACGCCGATCACAGCGAGCGTACTTCTCGTGGGCAAAGGCGGACCAGCTGTTCCAGCTGCTGCCTTTACCTGCTGCGCGGATCATGCAGCAGTGCTGAGCCTTCAGTGAAACTGGTGATTGAGGAGCCGAGTGCGCTAATCGTGCATGCTCGGATCTGTGGGGAGCCGGGTCGAGCAATCGCCCGGTCTACCCGACTAAGTAGTGGACGATGGTAAGCAGCAGCGTACTACAGCGTCTCCACGTCAAACGCTACGATTTGCCGTTGAGCGCTGGAAAACTCTACGCCTACTAAGTGAATAGGCTTGCCGCTAGTAAGCAATGGGATGGAGTCCTCCCCACCCTACTCCGGCGTCGTTGCGCCACACTGGTGGGTGAGAGCATCACTGACCAGCTTGAGGATGAGGAGAACTCCCCATGAACATTACCCGGGTCGGCGTGGATATCGCAAAGTCTGTCTTTCATGTGCACGGCGTGGATCGCCATGATCAGGTCCAGTGGCGCGGCAAGTACTCCCGCGGTAAGTGGCTGGACGCCATCGCCAAACGGGTTCCCGAGGGGGCCGAGATCGGCATGGAAGCCTGCGCTTCGTCCCACCACTGGGCCCGTGAGCTGCAAGCACGCGGCTATCGCGTCAAGTTGATTGCTGCCCAGTTCGTCAAGCCCTACGTCAAGAGCAACAAGAACGACCGTGTCGATGCCGAGGCCATCTGCGAAGCCATGGGCCGGCCCAACATGCGTTTCGTCGCGGTCAAGACCGTTGAACAGCAGGATGTCCAGGCAGTGCATCGCATCCGTAGCGAACTGGTTCAGCAGCGAACCGCCAAGGCCAACCAGATTCGTGGCCTGATTGGCGAGTACGGGCTGGTGGCGCCCACCGGCATCGGCCAGCTGCGTGCTGCCCTGCCACGCTGGCTGGAGGACGCCGAGAACGGCCTGACCGATGACTTCCGTGTCCTGCTGGCGGGCCTCGCCGAGGACCTGCGCCACCTGGATGAACGCATCGTCACGGTGACAGAACGCATCGAACGTCACGCCCAGACCGACCCCATCGCCAAGCGGCTAATGACCCTGCGCGGTGTCGGCATACTGACCGCCAGCGCCCTGGCTGGGGCCCTGGGAGATGCCCAGGCTTTCAAGCGCGGGCGTGACTTCGCCGCCTCCCTCGGCCTGACCCCGCGACAGCACAGTACCGGCGGACGTGACCGCCTGCTGGGCATCAGCAAACGCGGCGACAGCTACCTGCGCACCCTGCTGGTGCATGGGGCTCGCGCGGCATTGCGATGGAACGAAGGCCATGAGGACAACCTCAGCCACTGGTTCAGGCAGCTGGCCGAGCGCAAGCACGTCAATGTCGCAGTCATCGCGCTGGCCAACAAGACGGCACGTATCGCTTGGGCGATCACTCGCCACGACAGCGTCTATGACCCCGACCTGGCGGCGCATGCGGCATAACATGCACTTACCGAATTACCGAGTTTTCAACAAGATACCCCACCACCACGATTGCTGAGCATGCTGCAGATGGCGCACAGGTCGAACCGACGTCAGACAACCCCTTAATGAGCGTAGAGCCGCTGAGCTCGTGTAAGCGACTGGGAGCTGACGTGCGGATAGCCCATCAGGGTCCGATGCCTTGGGCATCATTAGTGAGACCGGATATACGTGTGCAGTCGTACCTACCGCCCATCGCGCCTCATGCTGGCAAACGGGGAGGACTCCATATACGTTCATTCCAAGACGTAGTTGACCTACTTCACGTCCCGGAGAGGTCTCAATAACTCCGGCGAGACCTTGTACTGCTTCCTGCCATCCTCATCCAGCACGATCACGCTCTTGCGGTTGATCTTGGTGACAATCCCCAGCACGGGGCCTTCCCGGCTCTCGAAGGTCACTTTCAGGCCCACCCGCAACTGGCTCAGCGCCTGGAGGTTCTCCCGGTCACGCAGTTCATCAATTCGCCGGCAGATGTATTGATTCAGTTCCAGCAACTGGTCGATGCTCATGTCGTCAATGCGCATGAACGGTGGCCTCCGGCTGTTTGTTCTGTCGGTCAGGATGGCGTGGATCGATCAGCGCCCGTAGCGGATTCTCGGCGAACCGGGTTTTCCAGAGACGAGGCGTCAGGTCGCTGACGTCACTGGCCGGATGCTGGCTGATGCGTTGCAGCACGTCCACCAGGTAAGTGTAGGGGGTAATATTGTGCAGCTTGCAGGTGCTGATCAGACTCTGGATGATGCCCAGGTGTTCCGCCCCCAATTCAGTCCAGCAGAACATCCAGTTTTTCTTGCCCATGGGAATGGGGCGTAGTGCCCGCTCGAGGTGGTTGGTGTCTGGCTGCACGTCTGGGTTTTCGAGGAATACGCTCAGGCTGGCTTCCCGGCTGAGCACGTAGTTCAGAGCTTTGGTCAGTGGATCGCTCGGCACCAGGCCGCCTGACGCCAACTGATCCCGGCACCACTGGAAGAAGCCGCTAACGACCGGTTTCGAGTGTTCCAACCGGTACTGACGTTTCTTCTCGCCAGTCAGCCCGTGGGTTCTGATGGTTTCTTCATTCCGGTACAGCGCTGCGATTCGTTGCAGGGCCTCGGTGACGGTTTCCGGGTGATCCTTCTGCGCCTCGATAAAATAACGGCGGCTATGCACCCAGCACTGGGCGTGGGTGACGTTCTCTTGGGCAGCAGCGTAGCGGGCATAGGCCGCGTAGCCGTCACTGATCAGCGTGCCGTTGAACGATTCGCTGAGGATGGCTTCGATGTGGGCACGCCCACGGCTGTTCGAGTAGGTGAACACCACCTCGTCGGCATCGCCGTATAACGGCCAGAACCAGCCGGATTTCAACTTGCCTTTTTGCGGGCCCGCCCGACCACGTGACCGGCCTTGATCGGCGTTTCATCCATGGCCAGCACCCGACTGCGCAGCACGTTGTCGGTCTGGGCATCCACAATGGGCCGAAGCAGGTCGATCACGCGCTTGACCAGATTGGTCAGGGTGCTGCGGCTGATTGTGATACCGGCTTGCTGGATGCGCTGGTGCTGACGGTACAGCGGCAGGTGGAACTGGAACTTGTCCACCAGCAACCCGGCCAGCAGACTGACATCGGCCAGGCTGTTGTCCAGCACGTTGAACGGGGCCGGCGTGGTGATGGGCTTGTCACTCCCCTTGCGCCGGAACACCGGGCGCTCCACCTTCAGCACCACGTAACTGGAGGCCCGCTGGGCCAGCCGGTAGGTGGTCTTACTGCCGATTACTTCGTACTGATCGGCCTCCGGCCCTGTCAGCTCTGGCGGCAGATACTCTATGACTTCCACCGGCACATCAGAGGTAAAGCGCAGACCGGTGTCGTTCAGGCAGCCATCGTCGCGCTGCTTCTTGCCGGTGCCACGCTGATAGGCCTTGATGGGGCGTTCTTCTTCGTCAGCAGGCGGCGCCGGTAGCGGCGCTTCCTCTGGCTGGAACAAGCTGTCCTGCCCGGGAAGATCGAACACCTGCTTCTCGGATTTCGGACCGAACAGCTGCTTTTGAACCAGTCCAGTTGATGCGTCAGCTGACGAATCGCTTCTGCCTGGGCTCCCAACTGCTCCCGCAACACGGCATTCTCCTCGGCCAGAGCCGAGTAGGAAGGTGCATTGGAAGAAGGAGCGGAAGCGGTTGAATTCATGGCCGATATTATATCGAAAGTCGGCCTTCTATACCCTCGAAAACGCTTGAACTGGCGATATTTCTGCACCTCGATGCCATCGATCAGCAGTTGCAGATCCGTCAGGGTCAGGGCTCGCTGCCCGGAGGCGGATAACGGCACCCGGAACTGGCCCTGCTCCGGCGCTTGGCCCACAGGCAATAACCGGTGGCGGTGAAGTACAGCATCTTCATCTGGGTCTTGCGACGATTGACGAAGACGAAATACTGGCCACTGAGCGGGTCGTGCTTCAACTGATTCCGAACCAGGGCGCTCAGGCCCCGGAAGGATTTGCGCATGTCTGTGGGTTCGGTACATAGCCAGATGCGCGCCTGGCTATCGAGCCCGATCATCCGTTCTGGCTCAGCCGTAGCTCGACGCCGTTACCCAGGCTGAGCACAATATTCCAGCCTAAGCCGGATGATGGCGACGTGCCCATCAGTGACGACAAATCGAGAAAGCTGGCTTCTCCAGAGTCTGTCGAATTATCGGTCGGCTGATCGGACAGGCGCTTTCGCCAGTTGCAGAAGCTGGAATAGCCAATGTTCTCTTGTTTACAAAACTGCGAAGCTGACAGACCACTGTCACGATGCTGGTCAACCAGGGCCTGCCACTGTTCCGGGGTGCGGTGCTTTCTCATGGGGGTAACCTCGTGTGGGCAAATGTGAGGTTACTGTAGGGCGAATGTCAGCCGGGCGGCAGGACGTCTTAGAATGAACGTATATGGAGTCCTCCCCGTTTGCCAGCATGAGGCGCGATGGGCGGTAGGTACGACTGCACACGTATATCCGGTCTCACTAATGATGCCCAAGGCATCGGACCCTGATGGGCTATCCGCACGTCAGCTCCCAGTCGCTTACACGAGCTCAGCGGCTCTACGCTCATTAAGGGGTTGTCTGACGTCGGTTCGACCTGTGCGCCATCTGCAGCATGCTCAGCAATCGTGGTGGTGGGGTATCTTGTTGAAAACTCGGTAATTCGGTAAGTGCATGTTATGCCGCATGCGCCGCCAGGTCGGGGTCATAGACGCTGTCGTGGCGAGTGATCGCCCAAGCGATACGTGCCGTCTTGTTGGCCAGCGCGATGACTGCGACATTGACGTGCTTGCGCTCGGCCAGCTGCCTGAACCAGTGGCTGAGGTTGTCCTCATGGCCTTCGTTCCATCGCAATGCCGCGCGAGCCCCATGCACCAGCAGGGTGCGCAGGTAGCTGTCGCCGCGTTTGCTGATGCCCAGCAGGCGGTCACGTCCGCCGGTACTGTGCTGTCGCGGGGTCAGGCCGAGGAGGCGGCGAAGTCACGCCCGCGCTTGAAAGCCTGGGCATCTCCCAGGGCCCCAGCCAGGGCGCTGGCGGTCAGTATGCCGACACCGCGCAGGGTCATTAGCCGCTTGGCGATGGGGTCGGTCTGGGCGTGACGTTCGATGCGTTCTGTCACCGTGACGATGCGTTCATCCAGGTGGCGCAGGTCCTCGGCGAGGCCCGCCAGCAGGACACGGAAGTCATCGGTCAGGCCGTTCTCGGCGTCCTCCAGCCAGCGTGGCAGGGCAGCACGCAGCTGGCCGATGCCGGTGGGCGCCACCAGCCCGTACTCGCCAATCAGGCCACGAATCTGGTTGGCCTTGGCGGTTCGCTGCTGAACCAGTTCGCTACGGATGCGATGCACTGCCTGGACATCCTGCTGTTCAACGGTCTTGACCGCGACGAAACGCATGTTGGGCCGGCCCATGGCTTCGCAGATGGCCTCGGCATCGACACGGTCGTTCTTGTTGCTCTTGACGTAGGGCTTGACGAACTGGGCAGCAATCAACTTGACGCGATAGCCGCGTGCTTGCAGCTCACGGGCCCAGTGGTGGGACGAAGCGCAGGCTTCCATGCCGATCTCGGCCCCCTCGGGAACCCGTTTGGCGATGGCGTCCAGCCACTTACCGCGGGAGTACTTGCCGCGCCACTGGACCTGATCATGGCGATCCACGCCGTGCACATGAAAGACAGACTTTGCGATATCCACGCCGACCCGGGTAATGTTCATGGGGAGTTCTCCTCATCCTCAAGCTGGTCAGTGATGCTCTCACCCACCAGTGTGGCGCAACGACGCCGGAGTAGGGTGGGGAGGACTCCATCCCATTGCTTACGGCGCAAACACCGTGTCCACATCGTGGTCGGTATAGCCACAGATAGCGGCATAGTCAGATGAGAGTGTGATGTCGCGCAGATTGTTCAGCCCTGAAAACAGGCTGACTTTGCTGAACTTGGAAACGCCGGTCAGCAGTACAAAGTGCAGGTGGGGGTCGGCATCTTTCAGCACGCTATAGAGGTTTTTCAGACCTTCGCGCAGTTCGCGCGCCCTATCGCTATCGGGAATATTATCAAGGATGGGTTTATCGAACTCGTCGATCAGCACTACTACGCGTTGACCGTGAACACGATGCGCTTGCTCAATCAAGCTAGCAAAGTCGTCCGCAATGCGCTTAGGAGCCGTCGACGTAATCTGCAGACGTGCACGCTGCTGCTGCAACTGATATCGAATGTTCGCATCCAGGTCCTCTCTGTCAGCCGCCACTCCATTGCCAAAGCTTAAACGCACCACCGGGTATCGCTGCTGCCAGTCCCACTTGTCGTGAATATATAACCCGTAAAATAGCGCTTCGCGGCCTTCAAATAGGCAGCCCAGGGTATCTAGCAGCAGGCTTTTGCCAAAGCGACGCGGGCGGGAGAGAAAATAGTATTTGTTTTGGTTCGCCAGCTTTTCAATGAACGGCGTTTTGTCGACGTAGTAATAGCCGCCTTCTCGGATATCCGAAAAAGTTTGAATGCCTATAGGCAGCTTACGACGATGAGCAGCTGGCATGCTGGCCTCCAATGCTGAACCGATGAAACACAGGACAGTTTAGCACGGTGGCGATAAGGGCAGGTGGCGCGTATGGAGCTGTGTTTTTGGCAGAGGTACTGCTGGCGTTCTACGCGTAGCTGAATCAATTAAAGGAGTCCGTAGTGCGCGGTGACCAGAGGTCAAATTTGGTAGAAAACAGGACACAGAAAAGTCACGGTGTGTGCCATCGTTTTGACAATGAAGGGCACAGAATGGCGTTAATGGGTGTGACGGAGAAGATTTGAAATGCATTGGAATGTTAATTAACTTGTTGTTTTAAATATTGTTTATTGGTTTTTTGACGGTGGGGAAGGGCGATGCTTGTGCGGCTTAAACCGGCCTCCGAAGCCGAAGGTCGCAGGTTCAATTCCTGCCGGGCGCGCCAAACATATCAAGGGCTTACGTTAACGCGTAGGCCCTTTTGTTTTGGCTGTGTCAAATCTGTGTCATCCATGTGCCACGCCTGCCAATATTGCCTTCAAGACTTACTACTCAGCCGCTGACCTATGGCTTTTATCTGACACCGGTGTGTCACACGCATATTAGCGTTCTGCTACCCAGTGTGTCGCTTGTGGGTATAACTATCGATATTCTCACGTCCGCTTAGCACAAGATGCTTAAGTCGGCTGAGTATCGTAAGCTAGTGCTTATAAGCGCCTGGCGTCCCTCGAACAGGCAACGGAGGGTGTCCAGCAGCAAGCTCTTGCCGAACCGGCGAGGACGGGACAGAAAATAGTATTTGTTCTGGTTGGCTAGGCGCTCAATGAACGGGGTTTTATCGACGTAGTAGTAATCGCCTTCGCGGATATCGAAAAGGTCTGAATGCCAATGGGAAGCTTGCGACGATGGGCGGATGACATGCGGGCCTCCAATGACGATACCGTTCACGCTTGGTGTGGGTGGGAAGTTTAGCACGGTCGCGTAGAGGTAGACTTGTAGCGGTAGTTACCCACCACGTGAAGTGTCGAGTAGAATTACGCCCTCACGACAACGATTGCGATGATGAACCGTTCAAACGGGCGTATGTCCCGCCGCACTACTGCTTTTTTATCACCCAATTTTTCTTCTTTTAGAGGTTTCTGTGTCTGACCACTCCCGCGCCAATGATGCCATGGCCCTCTTTATCGCGCTTCATCAGAATGATTGGCAGGGTTTCTTCGACGCCAATTCGTTGCAGCGCGGCAAGCGTTATGCCAATCAGCGTCGCGTGCTGGGTGAGCTGAGTCTGGAGCTTGATGCGGAGTGGCTGACGTTATCAGGCGACGTGGAGGGGAGCGAGCGCGAGCCTTACCACACGGATGTCACCATTGGCATTCTCGGGCGTGATGAGACACTCATCACCGACTGTAGCTGCCCAGTGGGTGTCAGGTGTAAACACGCCGTGGCGCTTATCCAGACCTTTCTCAACCAGATGGGCAATGGGGCTGAGGTGTTTGCAGAGCGTCAGCCGCACAACGGCGCTTCGGGCAAGACGGACACGCAGCAATCGCTTAAACAGCGCTGGGAAAAGTGGATCAAGGAACTCGACCAGTCGCCGGCATCCGTGGGCGAGGGGCAACGTGTCGAGGCGACATATCGACTTGCGCTGTTTCTGGACAGCCGTGACCAGGTGGGCCCAACGCCTGTCTTATCCGTGCTGCCCGCCTGGTTGCGTCCTGGCAAGCAGAAGAGCCGCGGTAACGGCTGGGTGGCACCTCGTAGTATTGAAGTCAGTCGGTCAGGAGCGCTAGTGCCGGCCCCCGAGGGAGGTTGGCTCCCCGAGCAGGAGGAGGCCATTGATCAGCTGATGCACGGTGAGCACGAAGTGACGTGGTCAAGCACGCAGCGCATGTGGGCACTGGTGTCACATTCTTTTCAGGCCCGGGCCTTATGGGCGTTATTGGAGAGTGAAACACCCCCATTGCTGTTTCATCGCAGGCAGACGGGCACCCGGCTTGAGCGGGGGCCTACCTGCCAATTGTCACCGAGTTGGCAAGCGGATAGTGAAGGCGTACAACGATTACATCCGACCACCGTGCCAGAAGACACCCTCTCCTCCGAGGCGATCATCGCCAGAGTCGGTCGTGGCCTTTGCTATCTCGACCCCGAACGCGGCCAGTTCGGGCGGATGGAGGGTGCGCCTGAGCTCCTCGACAAGCTGTATCGGTCGCCGCCGCTGCCACCGGACATCAGCGAATGGCTGGGCGAACGGCTTCAGCAGGCACCCACACTGGCTGAACGCCTGCCCACACCGACACGGATAGAAGAGCAAACACTCAAGGATGTTACACCCCAACTCAAAGTGACGATGTGTGTCGCGGAAGGGCAGCTTGGGTTTAGCCATGGGGCGCCACTACCCCGCTGGATTCAGGTGGGCGCCGGCGTGGTGAGCTTTGATTATGCAGGCATTGAGGTACCGCCCGAAGAGGGTGACACCGCCAATGGATACCGGGATGGGCAGCGGCTGACGATACAGCGCGATACCCAGGCCGAGCGGACCCTGGTGCATGGCCTGCCCTCGGGCATGGTGACCCTTGAGCACTTGGAGAAGAAGAGCACGGTACCCGCATATCTGGAACTGCCGCCCTGGACGTTGCTATTGCCTCACCACGGTACGCCGCCCACACGGGCGACAGAGTGGCCAACGCACCTCGCCGGTCCTGATGAGTGGTGGGAGATGATAGACACGTTGCGCCAAGCGGGCTGCCTCATCGAATTCAGTGAAGACTTCCCTAAAGAGCCTATCTATCTTGAGCCCGAGGCGTGGTACGGCGAACTGGAGCCGGCCGGTAACGGCTGGTTTGATTTGGCGTTGGATATTGAGGTGGAAGGCGAGCGGGTTAACCTGCTGCCCATTTTGCGCCAACTGCTCAAGCGCGAGGATTTTCCCCTGGAGCCCCGCGAAGAGGAGGCCGATGACGCGAGCTGGACCTTGGAACTGGACGAGCATCGCCGTTTGACGCTGCCCTTGTCTCGGCTGCGTGGGCTAATGACGCCGATCTTGGATTGGCTGGGCGATGAGCGCGACCCCGACGCGTCCGTGACATTGCCGCTAACGGCCGCCGAGAAAGTGGCGCCTGTCGCCGAGCACGAGCGCTGGGCAGGGCGTGAAGAAGTGAGCGCTTTGGCCCAGCGATTACGCGAGCTGCCGGCGAGCTTACCCCAACCACCCGGTTTTGTCGGTGAGTTGCGCGACTATCAGTCCCGCGGCCTGGCCTGGCTGCGTTTTCTTTCCGAGCTCGGCACCGGCGGCATCCTGGCCGATGACATGGGACTGGGCAAGACGGTGCAAGTCCTGGCGCATGTGCTTGATGAGCGGGCTCGTGGTTCGCTCAAGGGGCCGACCCTGGTGATTGCCCCCACAAGTTTGGTGGGTAACTGGTGCACCGAAGCCGCGCGCTTCGCGCCGGATCTCCAGGTGGTGGCGTTGCAAGGCGGCAAAGCCCAGCGTGAGCGTCAGTTCGCGGAGGCGCTACCCGATGCCGACCTGGTCATTACCACCTATGCGCTCCTGATCCGCGACCTTGAGCGCTTGGGCGAAACGGCATTCGGCCTGTTAGTGCTTGATGAAGCCCAAGCCATCAAGAACGCGGCCAGCCAGACCGCGCGAGCGGTGCGCGCGCTAAAGGCCAAGCGTGCCGTGGCGATGACCGGCACGCCACTGGAGAATCACCTGGGCGAGCTGTGGGCTCAATTGGATGCTGTGGCGCCAGGCGCGCTGGGTAGCCAGCAATGGTTTGGTCAGCGCTTTCGCACGCCTATCGAGAAGGAGGGAGATGTTGCGCTTCGCGAGCAGCTCTCTCGACGCCTAGCGCCGCTGATGCTGCGCCGGACCAAGCAGCAGGTGCTCGGCGAACTGCCCGATAAGACCGAGACGCGTCGCGAAATCACCCTGAGCGGTGCTCAGCGAGAACTCTACGAGAGCCTACGTCTCGCCCAGCACCAGCGCGTGCAACAAGCCGTTGCCGAACGTGGCCTAGCCGGTTCCGGCATCGTGATGCTGGATGCGCTGCTCAAGCTGCGCCAGGTATGCTGCGACCCGCGGCTGGTCAAACTCGACAGCGCCCAAAAGGTGCGTCGCTCAGCGAAACTTGATCAACTGCGGGAACTGTTGCCGCCCCTGATTGAAGAGGGGCGGCGCATCCTGGTGTTTTCGCAGTTTACCGAGATGTTGGGGCTGATCGGCCAGGCACTGGAGAAAGATGGTATCGCCTATACCACCCTAACGGGCGATACCCCCGGTAAGACGCGAACACAGCGCGTAGCGCGCTTTCAGCAGGGGGAGGTGCCGGTTTTTTTGATTAGCCTCAAGGCCGGCGGCACCGGGCTCAACCTCACCGCGGCGGATACAGTGATTCATTACGACCCTTGGTGGAATCCGGCGGTGGAAGCACAGGCGACAGGCCGTGCCCATCGCATGGGCCAGCAGAACCCGGTGTTTGTCTACAAACTGATGTGTGCCGGTACCGTGGAAGAGCGCATTCACGACTTGCAGTCGCGCAAGGCAGACCTGGCCGCGTCCATCTTGGAAGGCGGTGCCGAACGCCAGAGTGACGGCCCGCTATTCGACGAGGAAGACCTGGCGCTGCTGTTTGCGCCGGTGGCGTAGTTCAGGCATCAAAGCAAAAACAACCTCCATGCCACTGCCCTAAGCCCGCCTTATTCATGAGGGCGGCCTGAAAACGAAGATAGCGGATGGTATCCTCTTGAAAAATCAGTGTGTTCCGCCAAGAACCTGATCCAAGGGAGCCATCCGCTATGGGTGAAAGCCTATCCACCTGGACGCCCTCGTGCAACGGCTCTGTCCGTGTCGAGCTGAGCAGCCACCGCACCACCAGCGACAGTGGCGCTCTGCTGCTGCGTGAAGCCCTCGACAACAGCGGCGTGATCGAGGCGCTGGAAGACAATCTGGTCGACCTCCGCCACCCGCTACGCATCCGCCACTCGCTGGCCAGTCAGCTGCGCACCCTGGTGCTGCAACGGGCGATGGGCTGGATCGACCTGAGCGACACTGACACGTTGCGCCGTGATCCGCTCTGGCAGCTGGCCTGCAGCGATGCACGGGGGATGACGCCCCTGGCCCAGGAGCGGCCGTCTCAAGCCACGCTGTCGCGGCTGCTGAGCTGCCTTGGCCGCAACGACAACATCGATGCCGTGCATGAAGGCCTGCTGCGGCTGGTGGTCTGGCGCCTGACCTCGCTGAAGAACGGTGAGCGTCCCAAGCAGCTGACGCTGGACATCGACGGCCTGCCGATCGAGGTGCATGGCCACCAGGGCGGGTCGGCCTATCATGGGCTGTACGGGACCCGCATCTACTCGCCGCTGGTCGCCTCGCTGGCCGAAACGGGCGACATGGTGGGCGGCCTGCTGCGCGAGGGCAACGCAGGCCCGGCCGAGAACGCCGACACCTGGATTCCGCATCTGGTGCGGCGACTCAACGAGAGCACCGGCGCTCAGGTACGGGTACGCATCGACGCCGGTTTCACCGACAACGCGACGCTGGAGGCCCTGGAAGATCGCGACATCGAGTACCTGGGCCGGCTGCGCAGCCACAAGGGCCTGCAGAAACTGGCGGCACCGCTCCTGAAGAGGCCGCCAGGCCGCCCACCGGAGCAGCCTCGCGAGTGGTGCCACGACATGGAGTACCAGGCCGGTTCCTGGCCGGTACCGCGTCGCGTCGTGCTGGTGGTGCAGGAGCGCCCCGATGATCTGCTGCTGCATGCTTTTTCCTCGTCACCAACCTCGGCAAGTTCGATTGGCCGCCGGAGAAGATCCTGGCGCTCTACCGCAAGCGCGGCAGTGCCGAGGCCCACATGGGCGAGGTGAAGTCAGCGCTCAACGTACACCTCTCATCGACCGATCGCGGCGCCTCCACCGTTCAGAGCGTGATGGCACGCAACGAGGTGAGCCTGCTGCTCAGCCTCTACGCCTACCAGCTCTTGCATGGTCTGCGCTGCCTGCTGGAGCGGCAGACCCGACAAGGCTGGAGCCTGAGCCGGATGCGCGAGCAGGTGCACAAGGTGGCCGCCACGCTGAGGCTGCACGCTCGGCGCATCACCGTTCATCTGGGTGCCGCCGCCGACAAGTGGTGGCCGACGCTGCTGAAGGGGCTGCCGAGACTGACGGCGCTGAGTTGACGCACTGGCGAGACGACTTCAGCACCTGGAATCGAGCGACCGGAGCGCCGGTCGGCGATCACGGCTGCTTGGACGGCCGCAATTGATTACCAAGAGCTATAAGAAAGCGGGAAAGGGTCTGCATTCTGGCATTACTCAACGACCATTCGCGCTGAAGAAGCCAATCTTGATGAGCGATGCCGCCAGCCAGCACTTTCAGACCACCCGATCAGCGCCCTCGTGAATGAGGCGGGGTCATCAGTGGCCTGCTGCTGAGGGCACGCCCTGTTACCCAGCGTTGGTAGGTGTGCAGCCGATGTAGCCATGGCTAGGTAGGAACTTGTGGCCATCATGCTATTAGCCGTTATACCCATACCGCAAACAGCAAGGGCGCTTCACAAGAAGCGCCCTCATAGTCACGTTAGCGAAGATGCGTGAATTAAAACTCGACGGTCGCCGACAGCTTGAAGGTGCGCGGTTCGCCTTGAACCAGGTAGTTCGCAAAGGAGGTCGAGGCGCCGGACCAGTAGTTTTCGTCGGTCACGTTGTCGATGCCTGCGCGCCATACCCAGTCAGCGCCACCCAGCGGGGTGGTGTGGCGCAGGCCCAGATCAAGGCGTGTCCAGGAGTCCAGCTGCAGGTCGTTGGCGACATCGGCGTACTGGGAGCCCGTGTGCAGGACACGACCCGTGGCCGTGAGGCGTTCGATGAAGGGCGTGTCCCATTCGCCACCGAACACAAACCGGTACTCAGGCACGCCCGTGGCGTCGTTTCCTTCGTTGCCATCCTGGGTTTTGGTGAGTTTGGCGTCTATCCAGGTCGCGCTGCTGAACAGGCGCACTCCGGGGGTAGGCTCGCCGTAAAGGCTTAGTTCCAGGCCGCGATTGCGCTGCTCGTTATCCAGGTTGCCGACGCCATCGACGACCGCAGCCGAGGGCAGCTCGATCTGGAACAGGCTGATGCCACCGCCCAGGTTGCCGTAGTCGAACTTGGCGCCCACTTCGTGCTGCTCGGCACGGGCAATGCCCAGGTGCTGGCCAAAGTTCATCGCGGTGGTATCGGTGACCGTGCCGCCATCCTGCAAGGCTTCGACGTAGTTGGCGTAGAGCGAGACATTCTCCGTGGTCTTGAACACCGCGCCCACGGCGGGGGTGACCCGACGGTCGGCATAGCGGTTGTTGCTATCGGCATTGAGGCGTTCGTCGATTTCGAGCTCCTGATAGCGTGCGCCCAGTGTCAGCAGCAGCCGGTCATCGATGAAGCCCAGTGTATCGCTCAGCGTGACCCCTTGGGAGCGGGTGCGCGTTACGCTACCCCCCATGAACGGCGTGCCCTCCGGGCGGGATAACTCGACCGGGTTGTAGATGTTGGTGGTGCCTGCCGCTAGGAAGCTCCAGTCGGTGTCGAACTTGCGATAGGCGCTGGAGTAGCCAACGGTGATGTCATGGCTGACCGGGCCGGTCAGCGCATAGCCACGCAGCCCCGCCTGGCTGGCGATGTTGTCGATGTGGTTGCTGGTTTCGAAGTCGTTGACGCTGGCGTTGCCCGCGTCATCGGTCAGGGTTGGAGTTGCCGATACGATGCCTTCGAGCGTGCGGTTACCGCCCAGGGCCGCGAACGCGGTCCAGGAGTCGGTGAGGTCATATTCGCCGCGGACCATGCCGAAATTGGTTTCCAGTGCGGTTCCACCGAACGAGGGGGTGTAGTTCATTGATGAGTCCGGCGCCGCGGGCACCTGGGTGGCCGCGCCGGTGTTGACGCTGGAACGGCCATTATCCAGGGTGAGCTTTTGATGGCCGACATCGAGCAGTATCCGGCCTTGTTCGCCACGGTAGTCGAGCCCCACGACGGCGGAGGTATCGCGCTGGTTTTCGTCATCGATGGCGGTGTCACCCCGGCCGCGCGTGGCGCTTACCCGCGCGCCCCATTGCTGTTGATCACCATAACGCTGGCTGGCATCGACGCCCACTTCGCCGTAGCCATCGGAGCGATAGCCACTGGAGAGGTTGAGCATCGGGTCATTCCCTGCCCGCTTGGGCTCGATGTTGACGGTGCCGCCAATGCCTCCGTTCCCGCCGATGGGAATGCCCGAGGTAAAGGCACTGGCGCCTTTGAAGACTTCGACGCGCTCGGCCAGGTCGCTGTTGATGATCTGCCGTGGCAGGACTCCGTAGAGGCCGCCATAGGCCACGTCGTCACCGGTCAGGTTGAAGCCGCGCACCTTGTATGCTTCGCCGTAGATGCCAAAGCCCAGCCCTACCGATACCGAGGCATCGTTTTGCAGCGTATCGCCCAGCGTCTGGGATTGCTGGTTCTCCATCAGCTCGCGGGTATAGCTGATGACGTTGAAAGGCACGTCCATCGCGTCCCTTTCACCGATCAGGCCCACGCGGCCCCCCGCCGCGATTTGGCCACCGGCGAAGGCTGGCGGCGGCGTATCGCCATAGGTGGGGATGGTGCCCGTGACGGTGACGGTATCCAGGGATTGGGTGTCGGTACTCGTTTGTGCCCAGGTGGCCACGGGCGTCATGCCCATCGCGAGCAGGGTCATCGCGCGCAGAAGCCGTGCTTTGCGGCGCTGGGCCGCTGTGTTGGAGGTGTTCCCGAGAGGCATGGTATCGATCCAGTTTTGTGTACGGCAGCGCCTGGCGTGGGCGCCACGGCCACCTACCCGATGTGGAATCTATATGATAAACAAAATGAGAGGCATTGGCATATGCAGGTGTGATTTTTTCGTGATGCCTTGCAAAAAGTGCCTATTGACGTCTAAATGTGGTCTCTCTTTTCTGATGCTTTCGCTGCCATGTGCCACCGGTCGATGCTCTCTTTCCTGGCTCGCTGCTGTTTGATGGCCACTTGCTGGCTGCCCTTGTCGAGTGCCCACGCGCAGTGGGCCACCCTCAACTGGACCATTGCCGAAACGCTGCTGGCCATCGACGCGCCGCTGAGCGGTACCGCTCAACACAAGGGCTACCATGAGTGGGTAGGGGAGCCAGGGGTTCCCGATGGCGTTGCAGACCTGGGCCTGCGGTCGCAGCCCAACCTCGAACTCATGGCCCAGTCGCCCCCGGCGCATACGTTCATTTCACCGATGTTCGCCGGTTTGACGGAGCGGCTGGAGCGAGTGGCCCCGGTCACGTCGTTTTACCCCTATTCCCCCGGCACCCATACCTGGCAAGAGATACACACCCTCACCCGCCAGCTGGGGGAGTTGACCGACCGCCGAGAGCAGGCCGCGCAGCTCATCAGCGAAATGCAGGCGCTGCTGGAAACGCTTCGCCAACAGCGCCCCGATACGCCGCCGCTGCTGATGGTGCAGTTCATGGATGCCCGTCATGTCAGGGTGTTTGGCGACAACAGCCTCTATCACGCCGTGCTGGAGCAGATCGACTTGGCCAATGCCTGGGACCGGCCCACAAACGCTTGGGGATTTTCACTGGTAGGGATCGAAGCGCTCTACGATTACCCAGAGGCCACGCTGGTCGTGGTCGAGCCGCTGCCCGCCGGGGTCGAAGCATCACTGGCAAAAAGTGGTTTATGGCAGCACTTACCCAGCGTTAAAAACGCCACGCTATTGCGCTTACCGCCGGTATGGAGTTTTGGCGCGCTGCCTGCTGCGCAACGCTTCGCCCGGGAGCTGGTGGCTGCCCTGATGTTACGCAGTTCCTTGGAGTAAGGGGTTGTGCGGTTAAGGCTATTTTGGGGCGGGCTGGATGGTAGATCAAACACACGGCTCAAGCTGACATAAAGTCGTTCCAGCGCCTGACTAAATAGTTATGCTCGTCCATGACAGTATTCCATACAGCGATGCGGCTCATTCTTGTCTGGTAGTCTCCGCCGTCGCGAATTTCGCCTCGGTGGATCAGGTCTGATGTGCCATCGGGGCCGGGGAGGTCCTTGGCAGCAGGTTGGCCACCATACCAGAAGTCCCATTCTGCTGCGGAAAGGTGAGGGCGGGTCAGCTCGGGGGTGGAGATGTAATAGCCCTGGCGGGCCATGACGGAGCCGGGCCACCCCGAAATCCACCAGTTGAGGTAATCATAGGCGGCATCTAGCGTGCGCCCGTTCACATGTCGTGAGATGGACATACCGCCGTACCAGGCGCGATAGCCTTCTGAAGGTGCTGCCATGCGCACCTTGATATTGCGCTTTTTAAGATCCGTCATGGCGGGCGACCATAGGCTTTCGATGCCGACCCGGCCACGCACCATATCGGAAGAGGCTTGGTCCTGATTGCTCCAGAAGGCGCGAAAGTGATGCTGGCGTTTGAGGTGGATAAGGCAGTCAATCAGGCTGTCGATCTCTGCCAGATTGAGATTGCCCAGGTCTTCGAACTCGACCAAGCCGGCAGCTTTGGCTGCCAGCGCGGCGTCAATGGCGCCGATGGCGCTGTCATTTTGCAGGCTGACCATGCCTTTCCAGCGTTTATCCAGCAACCAGCTCCAGCTCTCTTGGTGGATGTCCAGTCCTTTGGGCAACATGTCGGTGCGATAACCGAAGCTGTCTACGTTGTGGCTAACAGGGAGCATGGTGATATGTCCGCTGGGGCGTGAGCCGTAGCTGCCATCGGGTTGAACATAGAGAAGGTTGACCGGATTACTGCCTGCCCCTAGGGGCGCATGGGGCGTCAATCTGCCTGTCTTGGGAAGATCGTTGATCATGTCCCAGTATTTAATGCGCTCTACTTGAATGGGTTGAATCGCGTTAGCGGGCCATACGAAGTCTACGTTGTGAAACCATTGATCATAGATATCGAAGCTGTCAGGCGTGAGCACCCCCGCTTGCTGAGCGGCTACACCATCGAGCACCTCGAAAGTGAGCCGCAAGCCCAAGTCTTCCCGAGCCCGCTTACGAATGCTTTCAAGCAGTGTGACCGAGGTGCCGAGGACTCTCAGGGTAACGGGGCCTCGCTGCACATAGGGCATGGCCAGAGGTTTGGGTGATGCAGCGTCATGCATGGAATATCCTGGGGCTTGGGTGGTGGCTAACGGCATTCATGAAGGTATTCAGCGAGTCTGTCACGCGTTTGGCGGAGATGCCATGAGTGATGAAAATTAGCTCTGAAATACGGTCATTTTGAGGCCAGGCATCCACGTGTTCGGGGGGATGAATGGTGTGCTGAACACCGTGTATGACCACTGGCCGGGTATCTCCTTTTACATGCAGCACGCCTTTGACCCGCATGATGTGGCTACCATGACGGTTGAGCAGCATCGAGAGCCAAAGGCCAAAGCACGTCCAGTCCACTTCGCCATCGAAACAGAGTCGGAATGATTGAGCACCGCCAAGATGAGCAGAGGTGTCAGGGGTTGGCGGTTTACGCCAGGGGCCAAGCCATGTTTTTACCTCCGCGTAGCTGTAGTGGTCAATATGAGGGCCGCTGCTGAAAAGCGCATCACTGGCCTGGCTCAAGGCTTCCTGCCCCAATTGCTGTGCTGCCGGGTTGATCGTGTCAATCAGGCTCTGAACCGCATCAAGCTGGGTTTGATCGACCAGGTCGATCTTGCTGATGACGAGTTTGTCGGCAGCGGCCACCTGGGATTCCCATACTGGATGGAGCTTTCGGCTGGCGGTGGCATTGAGTGCGTCGACCAGCGTGAGATTTGTACCTGGACGCAGGTGGTGACGCAGCACAGGGTCGGCAGTGATCGTGGAAGCAATGGGGCCTGGGTCGGCCAGGCCTGTGGTTTCCAGGATGATGCGTTTGAAGGGCGGTATTTCACCGTCTTGCCGTTGTGACATCAAACGCCTTAACGCATCAGAGAGCTCGCCCCGGATGGTGCAGCACACACAGCCACTGGAGAGTAGTACAGCATCCTCGGCGATGTCGCCCAGTAGGCGGTTGTCCAGGCCTACGTCGCCGAACTCGTTGATCAGCACGGCGCTATCGCCAAAGTCTTCGCTGGCCAGCACCGATTTGAGCAAGGTGGTTTTGCCACTGCCCAGAAAACCGGATATCACGTGAACCGGAAGCAGCGGCGTCTTGTCGTTCATTGATCGGCTCCTTACTGATGCAGGGCTTGGAAATTGCGTTGCGTTAGCTTAACGATGCTAGGAAATTGGCATCCAACGGATCGATATCGTTCCCGGTCATCAGTTCGGCCTGGCGCCAGATACCTCCTAGATCCTGAACCATCTCGCGCTTGCCGGTTGCGCTGGCAATCACGAAGCTGGATGCCTGAAAATCCTCAAGCACTAAACGATGCGGCTTAAGCACGCGGTTGATGAGTTCTGCTCGGTAGGCCCTGGCACGGCGGCGCTCGTAGTGCGCCTGCTCAGGATCTTCGATGTGGGTGCTCCAGTGGTTTTCACCGCCGAATACGCCGCATAGTCCGCACATAACAGTTCCTTTAACAGTGGTTCCAGCTTTCCCATGGGCCTATTGGGAGTGGATGGCGCATCTCAAGTGAGTGCTGGCGGCGAGCGCTACACTCATCAGTGCTTCATCCTCTCCGCAAGGAGCCGATAGCTGAATGCTGGTGTGTTGCTGGCTCTCGTTAATACCGCTGGGCAGCGCCATTGCAGGCGAGTCAAGTAGGCTTGCTACCATGCTTAATCGCAGCGTGGCGAGATTCACTTCAGCGAAACGCGCCGAGTCATCTGTCAGCGGGGCAAGAAGTGGAGCCGTGTGAGCCACCGTGGGGGAGAGTAGCATTGCCCCGGCGAGTTCATGGCGCAGTTGCGCTTGAAGGGCTCGGCGCTGGCGATAAAGCGTCACTATGTTGTTGGGTGTCATCTTCTGCGCACTCAATAATCGCTGCCGAACTCTTGGGTCCATCGCGTCAGCCGCGTCACTTTCCAGTAGTGCTCGGTACTCGGTGTACGCTTCTGCCGCGCCGAGCCAGCCGTGGTGTTGAATGAGGTCGAGGGTGTCGCTAACACTTCCTAGTGCTCGTCTGACCACGTGAAAGCCCGCATTGGAAAGTGTTTCGGCGCTGCGCTCGAGGTTTTGCCGCACAGCTTCTTCGATACGTTCGTCGTCCAGATAGGCGGTATCCAGTAAGATGACCGTGCGTTCGGGGTCAGCACTCGCTCGCGTGGTGGTGGCTTCTCCTCGCATAGCATCGTCGATAGCAAGGCAGTCTTCGAGGCACGTTGCGATGACGCCTATGGTGTCCAGACTGTGGGCAAGAGGAGTAACGCCTTGCCGATGATGGCGAGCCTGAGATGGGCGATAGGAGGTCAAGCCATTAAAGGCGGCAGGCACGCGCAGCGAGCCCGCCGTATCGGTGCCTATTGCCGCAGGAACGATGCCTTTGGCGACGGCTACAGCAGAGCCAGAACTGGAGCCGCCAGGCGCCCTTGGTTCTCCCGTGCCCGGCGTATGGTGGGGTGTGCCATAGTGGGGGTTCAGCCCCAGGCCTGAGTAGGCCAACTCCGTCAGGTTGGTCTTGCCCAGACAGATCATACCCGCCGCTGACGCATGGCGCACGGCTTTGGCATCGTACCGAGCGGGCTTTTCAGTGAGCACTCGGCTGCCAGCAGTCGTTACCGTCCCTGCAATATCGAACAGATCCTTCCAGGCGATAGGAACCCCGTCAAGCGGCCCTAGCGAAGCCCCTAGCGCTTGGCGACGCGCAGCAGCCTCAGCCTCGAACATGGCGCGTTCCGGAGTGATCGTTATAAAAACGGCGTCACTCTCTTTTGCCGCTGCCAAACGTTGACGTGTCAGCTCGATAGGGTCTAACTGGCCACGCCGGATGGCTTCGCCGATGGCAAAGGCAGTGCTTGGGTAATCGGTCATGATAAACAGTCCCCGAATTGGCCGACTGGCGCTCTAGTGATGGCGACAGCCCGCTTAGCGATCTTCACGCTTGAGTGCTGAGGCCGGGATATCGTCTACAGTCAGTCGCTCGAAGCGTTTCTGTTCGGTGTAGACCCAATTAAGCCCTACCGATGTGGCCAGAAAACGATCATCAAAATTGCTATCCAGTTCTTCTTGGGGGTAGCGACGCAGAATCCAGGTTTTCATCAGCAACACGTACACCACCAGCGCGGTGATGAAGCCAACGGCATAGGCGTACTGCAGGAATATCAGTGCCATGACTCCGCCGGCCAGCCAGGCGATCATGCCTGCGGGATTGAAGCCATTGAAAAACCGAAACTGGCCTGCTGGGTCGTACAGTGCGGGTACATTAAGGCGGCGGCGTCGCAAAATGTAGTAATCCGCGACCATAATCCCGCCAACGGCGGAGAGTACCGCGCCATAGTAGCTGAGGAAGGTAAACAGATTGTTCAGAATCAGCCAAGGCATGGAAGCGGTGCCGATGATGCCTGCGATGACCAGCGCAACAGGATAGCTGATGCGAGGTGCTCCGGCATTGACGAAGGTGAGGGCGGCTGGAATCAAGTTGGCGGCATTGTTGGTAGACCATTGCGCCAATATCACCATGGCTAGTAGAGCCACCATGGTGAAGCCACCCCCTCTGTCAGGATTGATGTCGTGTCCCTTGTTACACTCTCTTAAATATTCAGGGGCGTTTGGAGATCTGTATGCCTCGCTATTCCGATGAGCGACGTCAGGCCGCTGTGGCCAAGCTGTTACCGCCTTATAACCAAAGCGTAGAAGAGGTCGCTCGGCAGGAGGGGATCTCGCCAGCAACTGTTTACAAGTGGCGTAAAGAAGCCCGTGCGGAGGGACGCTGCCTGCCCGATGCAAGTGACCAGGGTACGACCGGCTGGTCGTCCCGAGACAAGTTTGCAGCGGTGGTTGAGACCGCAGCGATGAACACCGAAGACGTTGCTGCCTATTGTCGTCAACGGGGACTGTATCCCGAGCAGCTGCAACGCTGGCGTCATGACTGCGAACAAGCCGCCAGCTTGTCCCATGAGGACCGCCGTCGAGAAGCGGATGAAGCCAAGCAGCAGCGCAAGCGGATCAAAGAGCTGGAACGAGAGCTACAGCGCAAGAACACAGCACTCGCGGAGACAGCTGCACTGCTGACGCTGTCAAAAAGCACGGGCGATCTGGGGACGAGGAGTCATGATCAGCATCGAGGATCGCCAACATGCCGTAGAGCTGATTGCTGTTGCCTGCAACGAGGGCGCCACCTTGGCGGCTGCCTGTGAAGTTGTCGGGATTTCTATCCGGACTCACCAACGCTGGATGCAGGCGGGAAAGCTAACAGGCGACAAACGCCCTTTAGCCGAACGCCCAGCCCCCGCTAATGCGCTGACCCCAGAAGAAGAGGCCGAGATCTTGAGGCAATGCCACCGTGACGAGTTTGCTGCTTTACCGCCGGATCAAATTGTTATTCGGCTGATGGATGAAGAGCAGCGTTACATTGCCTCCGTATCGAGCTTTTATCGAGTGCTGCGTAAACATGGTACCAGCTGGCACACCGGGGACGCGCCAAAGCCCGCAAATCACAGCCAGCGCCGACTACACATACAGCAACCGCCCCCAACCAGGTGTGGTCCTGGGACTGCACCTGGCTTCCTGGGCCAGCCAAGGGTACCTACTACTATCTGGTGATGATCCTCGACATCTTCAGCCGTAAAGTCGTGGGCTGGGAAGCCTTTCTGGGAGTCTGCAGCTAACTCACGCCGTGTCATTGAGCGAGCCGTGCTGGCCGAAAACATGGTAGGCCAGCCTCTGGTGCTGCACGCAGATAACGGCAGCCCCTTCAAAGGCATTACCTTGCTTGAGAAGCTGAGAGATCTGCAGATCCAGCCTTCGTTCAGTCGACCGCGTGTGAGCAACGATAACGCCTTCTCCGAGGCTCTGTTCCGCACCTGCAAGTATGTGCCGAACTACCCTGTCAGTGGCTTCGCTGACCTATCAGCTGCCCAGCGTTGGGTGCACGGCTTCGTCCAGTGGTACAACTATGAGCACCGCCACAGTGCTATCCGCTTCGTGACGCCGATGCAGCGCCACACAGGAGAAGACAAAGTCATATTGGCCAAGAGACATGCCCTCAACCTTGCAGCCAGAGCTGTGCATCCTGAGCGCTGGAGTGGGGACACCCGCAACTGGCATCCTGTGACATTAGTATCGCTAAACCCAGAGCGCCGAGTAGTTAGGGAGGTAGAGAAAATAGCTGCATAAAAATCAAACAGGGCGACAGATACCTTGACAGTTACCGGCCACCCCCCTGGCCTTGAATGACGGTGATGGGGTTCCAGTCGCCTGCTGCGATAAAGGATACGCCACCAATCAACGCGACCCAGGCCTGAGTGGCAGGTAACGCCAGGAACTGCGCGACGAAGACGTTGCGATTACGGGCGAAAAAGCTGCGCTCACCTCCAGGGGTGCGTAGGAAGCGAGTCAGGTTGGGGATATCGACCGCTAGAGCTGACCAGAAAGCCATGTTGGCGAAGAATAGCGCTAAAGGCACTACTGGTTGATCGCCAACGAACGTCCAGATGTTGACGCCGTTGGTTTCGGCTAACACGTTGAGCGTGAAATACATCCATACGGAGATGGCGACGATGCATGGGGCTGCAATTGAGGCTAGTAACTCGACGGCACGGATACCGAGAGCAGTGTTCACGATCTGCACGACCGCGAAAAGTACATACCACACTATCCAGTTATCAAATCCCCATAGGTACTCGACAATCCCGTTGAGGGCCAGAGCGCCAAGATACGTTTGGACACCGAACCAGATAGCGGCCACTACCCCTCGGGAGACGGCAGGAAGATGCGTACCTTTGAGCCCAAAGGGGGCACGTAGATAAACGGCAAAAGAGAGTCCGTGTTCTGTTCCTATGTCAGCGGTGAGGCTCATGACGATGCCAAGTACAAGGTTGGCAAAGAAGATGATGGTCACGACCTGAATCAGTGGTAGGCCAGCAACACCCCCTGCGCCGAGTTGGAAGGTGGCAATGATGACGGCCATCCCTATCCATAGCCAGATGAAACCAAAGAAACCGATCGTTCGTTGATTGAGCCAGACCGGCAAGATCGAGGCTTCCAGCAAACTCTGCTGGCCGCTGTCTGGTACGGCGGATGCGTTGGTGCTTCGTGAAGATCCCATTGAGTGTTCCTCTGAATTGTTGGCAGTCAGTTTTGGAGACAATGGCGTGCTTATTTTTCATTATTTTAAAATGAAGTATGGATACAAAAGGCATTATTAGGCAAGCGAGTAACTGAAGATCTTTGGCGGAAATGCCTATTTTTGAGCTTAAATTGTTGTTTTTAAATGAATAATTTGATTGTTTATGTGTTGCGGTTGGCCCGCTCAAAAGTCAAAGCAGGAAGTGTTAAGATGTAACAATCTACATGTGCCTTTGCTTGGTTGGAGCTGAGTAAGCAGGGATTGACAATCACCAGGGAAGGATGGGTTTGTGGAGGGTGTGGTTCTGACCATTGATGATAGTTCTGACAGCGTTCAAGAAGGGCAAGTGCCTCGCTATGCCCAGATTCAAGAGTCGTTACGTGATGCCATTCTGTCTCAGCGTTTGCCGCCGAGCCTGGTGTTGCTTGAGGGCCCGCTAGCGAAGATTTATGGAACCAGTCGCGGGCCTGTGCGCAAGGCGCTTGAACTGTTGCATCAAGAAGGTGTGATCAGCCGTTTCGAGGGGCGTGGTTTTTTGGCGACGTCCGAGCCCGAAGCGGTCACGCCAGAGCGTCAGACGCTGACGCCCGACATGCTAGGTTTGACCGCAGATTACAAGTCTCAAATCGATGCCCGGCCGATCTCTGATCGTATTTATGCCGAGGTAGAGGAGGCAGTTGCTTCCTGCCTGGCCTTTGGCCATTTCCGTATCATCGAGTCGGCGCTCAGCGAATATTATGGCGTCAGCCGCACCGTTGCCCGGCAAGTGCTGGGGCGCCTTCGTAATCAGAGGCTGGTCGAAAAGGATAATTACTCCCATTGGTTGGCGGGTCCGCTGACTGCCCAGGCTGTGGCTGAAGATTTCGAAATTCGTGCGCTGCTTGAACCTGCTGCGCTTAGAGCGTCAGGACCTATGCTGGATAAAGCTGAACTAGAGGTTATGAAGGCAAATATTCAGCGTTTGATCGAGCATCCTGAGCTGCAGAATGCGGAGTCGATCACCTCTCTTGAGCAAGATCTGCATCAGAGATGTCTGCGCTATTACAGAAACCGTAAAGCTTGCGAGATGATTGCTCAGAGCCAACTACCGGTCATCGTGAATCGGATGTTTTTTCAGACGGTTGGCGTCCCTCCGAACGAGCCGCTTTTGAGGGAGCATCAGCTGGTGCTTGACCATCTTTTGTTTGGTGCTTTCGATGCTGCTGCCTCAAGCTTGCAGGCGCATCTCCAGGCGGCTGCCGAACGTACTCGGCGCCGTTTGAAGGTCTTGTCCGTTTTTCCCGAGCCAGACCTCCCGCCGTACCTGCTTAAAATTACTTGACCCTTTCTCCGCCAGCCCGTGCTGCCCTGGTCATACGCAAGATACTTGTGTTCAGAGCATTGCTGAGTAGGCTGGCATCATCTGCATAAACGTCACATGGATTCTTTAGTCAAAAAAATGCTCTTTTTTGGGGCATTCAACTATTTTCTATCCTTCCCTTCTGAATATGTTGCACCAGGCAGTCCTTTTTTCTACAAGCATTATTTGTGAATTTATAAGCATTTTTCTTATTTTTTATGGTTTTGTGGCGATTTTTGGCTTTTTTGGTGCATCTGTCAATGGTGGAGTGAGCATTTTGGGTAGTCAATAATGCCTTGTTGACATAAATGACCTTTGTG
Organism: Halomonas sp. 18071143; assembly: GCF_019211725.1. Classification (NCBI taxonomy): domain Bacteria; kingdom Pseudomonadati; phylum Pseudomonadota; class Gammaproteobacteria; order Oceanospirillales; family Halomonadaceae; genus Halomonas; species Halomonas sp. 18071143. Next base: position 3,571,161 of record NZ_CP078120.1, on the reverse strand, counting down.
TCCAATCTGCAATTTGTGCGTTTGATGGCAGTGACCATCCGCCTGCTGCAAGCACACCATATCCAAATACCAATAATGAGGTGTTCAAAATGGCTAAAAAAGAGATTCTCTGCGCCTTCGGAGTTGACGTCGATGCCGTTGCTGGTTGGCTGGGGTCTTACGGTGGCGAGGATTCGCCCGACGACATTTCCCGTGGCTTATTTGCTGGTGAAGTGGGCGCGCCACGCCTGCTCAAGCTCTTTGAGCGTTATAACCTGAAAACGACCTGGTTCATTCCCGGCCACAGTATCGAGACCTTCCCGGAGCAGATGAAGGCCGTCGTTGATGCAGGCCACGAGGTGGGGGTACATGGCTATAGCCATGAAAATCCTATCGCGATGACACGAGAGCAAGAGCGGGACGTGCTTGATTACAACATCGACCTCGTGACCAAGCTATCGGGTAAGCGGCCAACAGGCTATGTGGCTCCGTGGTGGGAGTTTAGCCCGGTGACCAATGAACTGCTTCTCGAGCGTGGTATCAAGTATGACCACAGCTTGATGCATAATGACTTCCATCCTTACTACGTCCGTGTCGGTGACTCCTGGACCAAGATCGATTACTCCAAGCCCGCTAAGGAATGGATGAAACCGTTGGTCCGCGGTGAGGAAACCGACCTTATCGAGATTCCTGCCAACTGGTATCTCGATGACCTCCCGCCAATGATGTTCATCAAAAAGTCGCCCAACAGCCATGGTTTTGTTAGCCCGCGTCATTTAGGTGAAATGTGGCAAGACCAGTTTGATTGGGTTTACCGCGAGAACGATTACGCGGTGTTCACCATGACCATCCACCCGGATGTATCGGGCCGTCCTCAAGTGTTGATGATGCTCGAGCGACTGATTGAGTACATGCAGAGCCATGAGGGTGTGCGCTTTTGCACCTTCGATGAGATCGCTGATGACTTCGCCAAGCGCAACCCGCGTAGCTGATGCTGATAAGCATCTTCAATAAAAAACGATAATTGAAAAGAGGGTGATGTCGATGGCCGAGCCAAACTCAAGTACGACTGCCGAGGCAAGTCAGCACGCTGACGAACCCTGGAATGCAGTCATCACCAAAAAGCAGATTGGTTATGCGTCGCTGGTCTGTTTTATTGCCTGGGTGGCGTCGGTTTACGACTACACCCTGTTTGGAACATTACTTCCTGTCATTGCCGAGGATTTTGGTTGGAGTGCGGCTAAAGCCACGGCTATTAATACCTTTGCGACGATAGGTGTATTCCTGGTGTCTCTGGTCGTCGGCTTTATGCTCGATCGTTATGGTCGTAAGAAAACGCTGATTTTACTGGTCATCGGTGGGGCAGTGAGCTCTGGGCTATCGGGCGTCGCCATGGGAGCGGCTTCGATGGTGATTATCCGCGCCTTCTCGGGCTTTGCGGTTTCGGAAGAGGTCGTAAATGCTGTTTATCTCAATGAGATCTACAAGAAGGCCAAAGGTCGTGGCTTCATGTACAGCCTGGTACAGAGTGGTTGGCCCGTAGGGGCGCTGCTGGCGGCAGGTATGACCTCTCTGTTATTACCCATCGTGGGCTGGCGCGGGAGCTTCTTTGTTGCTGCTTGTGCCTCGATTATCGTTATTGTAATGGCGCTAAAGTTGCCTGAATCGCCTGTGTTTGCAGCTATTAAAGAAGTAGAGCGCCGTCGCAAGGCTGGAGATACAGCTGGCGCAGCAAAATTGGCTGCTGAGCAAGATATCGAGGTAAATACTGGCAATAATCTGGGACTAAAGGGTGTTTTTGCACCAGAGTTGCGCCGCCATACCATCTCGCTCTCATTGGTCTGGCTGTTCAGTTGGATGGCCATTCAGGTCTTCGCAGTACTGGGCACCACGGTATTGGTAGAGGCGAAAGGAGTTAGTTTTGAAAACTCTCTTTATGTGTTGATTCTGGCTAACGCAGTAGGTTTTGTGGGGTACCTCAGCCATGGCTGGATGGGGGATCGAGTGGGTCGTCGCAGTACCGTTCTGGTGGGGTTCCTGCTAGGTGGTTTGGCCAGCATCGTTATGTTGGTTGGCCCGGCAAATGACAGCTTTATCTACATGATGTATGCCATCACGCTGTTTTTCTTGCTTGGTCCTTTTGCTGCCATCTTGTTCTATATGGGCGAATCTTTCCCTGCTCACGTTCGTGGCACGGGGACTAACGTAGCCCACGTAATGGCTCCGGTAGGCGCAATTATTGGCTCTGGCTTAGTGTCCATACTATTGGCTGCGGGTGTCAGTATGACCTGGGCAGGGATTTTAGCAGGCTCTTTACCATTGGTTCTTAGTGGCTTGTTGATGTTTGGTACACGCCATGTGGATCACCTCGAAAATGATCTAATAAAGGAGGCGGTGGCATGAGTCTATTAACGCGCGACGATGGTTTGGCAGGCAAAGTGGCGATCATCTCAGGTGCCGCTAGTGGCATTGGCCAAGCTCTTGCCGTCTGCTATGCCAAGGCTGGTGTCAAGGTAGTGGCAGGCTACTATCCGAACGATCCCCATGATGTAGAGGAAACGGTGTCCGCAGTAAAAGCCATTGGCGGTGAGTGTGTGGCGGTTGCCTTGGATGTGCGAGATGCCAATCAATGCAACCACTTCGCGCAGACGGCCATCGACACCTTTGGGGCTCTGCACATCGTTGTGGCCGGTGCGGGCATTCTTCGCCAAGCACCCTTGGAGGAGCTGACTGATCAGGCATGGGACGACATGCTATCAGTCGACTTGACGGGCGTGATGCGAGTGTTCCGTAGCGCTTCAGCGTTGATGCAGGAAGGGGGCGCTATGGTGGCCATTTCTTCTATCGCAGGTGGCGTATATGGATGGGATAACCACGCCCATTATGCGGCAGCCAAAAGCGGCTTGGCCGGCTTGGTAAAATCGCTCGCGGTTGAGCTTGCTCCACGTGGTATTCGTGTGAATACCCTGATTCCAGGGTTAATAGAGACTCCTCAGTCGTTGGATCCCGTCAACTCGCTAGGGCCTGATGGCTTGGCGGCAGCTGGTAAATCGATTCCCTTAGGGCGTGTGGGATATGCCGATGAAGCTGCCCGTACCGTACGCTTTTTAAGTAGTGACGATGCAGCCTACATAACAGGTCAGCAACTGGTGGTCGATGGTGGCTTGACCGTGCGTTGGCCAAGCTAATTGGCTGCCTATGAAGCGAGGAGAGCTCCTCGCTTCTTTTATCTATTAAGCTGAGTAATCCTTATGTCTAAAAAACTTCAGGGAAAAGTTGCCCTCGTCGTGGGTAGTGCTAGCGGTATCGGCCGAGCCATCGCAGAGTGTTTTCATGCACAAGGCGCCACCATTGCCTTGGCTGACCGCAATCGTGACGCATGTGAACAAATGGCTTTACTGTTTGGAGGCAGTGCAACGCATCATCGTGTCGATGTCGCTGATGAAACTTCTGTGCAGCAGATGGTGGATGAGGTAGTACGCCATCATCAAGCTATTGATGTGCTGGTCAATTGTGCTGGTATCCTGGATGAAACGCCGTTCCTGGAGATGTCTGCCGAGACGTTCGATCACATGATCAGAATTAACCTGCGCGGTTCTTTTCTGGTGGGGCGTTATGTTGCCGCGGAGATGGTGAAACGGAAAAGCGGTCGGATCATCAATATCGCTTCCCAGTTAGCGCTCAAAGGAGGTGTGGGTTTATCTCACTACTGCTCCGCGAAAGCTGGGTTACTAGGGCTAACGAAATCGATGGCGAGAGAGTTGGCACCTTATGGGATTCTGACCAACGCCATCGCCCCAGGGCCTATTTTGACGCCGATGTTAGAGGGGCTTAGTAAAGAGTGGATTGCCAATAAAGAGGCCGAACTTCCTCTAGGTCGGTTTGGAAAAGCCGAAGAAGTCGCTCCCACGGCACTCATGCTTGCCGCCTCCCCCGATGGGGACCTCTACCTCGGGCAGACGCTGGGACCCAACAGCGGCGACGTCATGTAGCGGGCTGAGAATATACTCATGCTCACCATGATGTTTATAAAGTGGTTTTCCACCACTCTGGTAGTGGTCTGTGTATCGCTAGCCGCCGTTCGTCTGGGCCCCAAGATCGGAGGCGTGCTGGCGGGTATGCCCATAGTACTGGGGCCTGGCTACTTTTTGATGATTCAGGAGCAATCTGAACAATTTGTGGCTAATGCGTCGCTTGGCTCTTTACAAGCGATGCTGGCGACATTGATGTTCTGCCTTGGCTACGTTCTTCTTGCTCCTCGCTTGGGGGCTTTATTGAGTGTCATTTTGTCTGGTTTTGTTTGGCTGTTAACGGCATTGATGGCTAATCACCTGCCAGGCGGCATCTTTCTGGCATTGACACTGTTTGGACTGATGCTGTTTTTCTCACAGTGGTACATAAAGTCTATCGACCTTTCTACCCAAATTGTTTCAGCTCCAGTGTTCTTTCGGGATCTATTGGTGCGTGGTGTGCTGGCAGGAGGGATTGTCTGTGTAGTAACGGCACTATTAGTTGACTTCGACCCTGTTGTTTCTGGTGTTGTATTAAGTTTTCCTATAGGTATGTTGACGATAGCACTAACACTTCATAAGCGATATGGCGTTGAAATGGCACGCGCTACGTTGGCAAATACACAGGTTGGAATGATTAGCCTGGTGGCTTTCAGCGCAGCTTTGAGTGTTGGTGTGCAAGTTTTGCATCCTTTGGCGGCTTTCTCTGTCTCGCTGATGTTGTCAGTGTTGGTGAGCGCCTGCTTGTGCGCTTATATGTCGAAATCGAGAAAGATAGAGTAGTTCATAATCGTTGCTCAATGAGCATGCTTAAAAACTAAGTATCGGTAAAGCCTTATCCCTCCCCAAAAGGCACCACATGCTCCACAAAGCGGCGCACCTTGGCGAGTTCTCCCAGGTGTTCGGGGTAGACGAGGTAGTAAGCGTTGCGGCTGAGCAGTTGGTAGGGCCATGCCAGGGCGAGCCGTTGGCTCTCCAGCTCTTCATCCACGGTGAAGTGGGGCACCAGTGCCACGCCGCCGCCTGCCATGGCGGTTCTGACCAGCATGGGGAAGGTTTCGAAACGGGTGCCGTGGTAGCTGCGCTCGGTCATGACGTGCTGGCTGGCAAACCAGTGGTGCCAGGCATCCGGGCGGGTCGAAAGGTGCAGCAGCGGCCGCTGGGTCAAATCGTCGAGTGAATGAATGGGGTGCTGGGCCAGCCAGGTCGGGGAGGCGACGGCGACCATGAGGTCGTCGGCCAGCTTGTGGCAGGCCAGATTGGGCCAGCTGCCGTGCCCATACAAGAGGGCAATGTCGATGTTCTCCTGCTCCAGGTCGAAATCCTCGACGCGGTCGTGAAACGCCAGGCTGATGTTTGGATGCGCCGCCATGAACGAGGGCAGCTTGTTGGCCAGCCAGCGGCTGCCGAAGCTGGGCAGGGTGGCGATGTTGAGCACTTCGCTGTGGCCGCTGTACGTCATGATGGCCTGGGTGGACATCTCGATCTGGGTCAGCACCTTGCGCACATCGCTCAGGAAAATCGCCCCTTCGGGGGTCAGCAGCAGGCTGCGGCGTACCCGGCGAAACAGCTTGTGCTCCAGGGTGGTTTCCAGCTGTGCCACCTGTTTACTGACCGCACTCTGGGTCAGGTTCAGCTCATCGGCGGCCCGGGTGAAGCTCATGTGGCGGGCGGCCGCTTCGAAGCACTGCATGGCGGTGATGGAAGGAAGGTTGCGCATGGTGAACGCGGGCGCTCCTGGGCAAGCGTCACTCGGCGGAATGACGGTAAGGAATCCCACCCTACCAAAGGGCTCCCTTGGGCGCCATGCTATTGCGCATCCAGTGCTCGCCGCTCTTTATAAAAGCCTTTACGCATTCCTTTTTGGCATGCATTGAGTGCTTTTTTTCGTTTGTGGTTCGCTCCCCGAGTCGGTTTGATAGAACGCAGCGCAAGCACGTGTCATGAAGAGGCCATGAGGCTGGCGACGCGTGCCGTTCTTTATCGACCCCAGAGAGCCACAACATGTCCTTTATCACTACTGATGCAATACGCGACCGTTTTTCCAAGGCGATGTCGGCCATGTATCAAGCGGAAGTGCCGCAGTACGGTGCGCTGCTGGAACTGGTCGAGCGGGTGAACCAGGAAACCCTTCAGCAGCAGCCAGCGCTGCACCGGCGCCTGGAAGCTCAGGGCGAGCTGGCCCGGCTGAGCGTTGAGCGCCACGGGGCGATCCGGGTGGGCACCGAGGGCGAGCTTGCCATGTTGCGCCGGTTGTTTGCGGTCATGGGCATGTTCCCGGTGGGGTATTACGACCTCTCGGAAGCGGGCGTGCCGGTGCACTCTACAGCGTTTCGGCCCATCGAAGACGAAGCCCTCGCGCTGAACCCTTTCCGAGTCTTTACCTCTTTACTGCGCCTGGAGCTGATCGAGAGCGAGACGCTGCGCCAGCGCGCCGAGGAGATTCTGGCCCAGCGGGATATCTTTACCCCAGCGGTGCGGGCGCTCATCCAGCGCCACGAAACCCAGGGCGGGTTGTCCAGTGAAGAAGCCGACCAGTTCGTCAGCGAGGCGCTGGAAACCTTCCGCTGGCACCAGGAAGCGACCGTCGACCTGGAAACCTACCAGGCGCTGCACGACGAGCATCGCCTGATTGCCGATGTGGTGTGTTTCAAGGGGCCGCACATCAACCACCTGACGCCCAGAACCCTGGACATCGACGAAGCACAGCGTCGTATGCCGAGCATGGGCATGAACCCCAAGGCGGTGATCGAAGGGCCGCCCCGTCGGGAGTGCCCCATGTTGCTGCGCCAAACCAGCTTTCGGGCGCTGGAGGAGTCGATTCGTTTCGCCGGGGAGGCCCAGGGCACGCATACGGCGCGCTTTGGCGAAATCGAGCAGCGCGGCATGGCGCTGACCCCTAAAGGGCGGGCGCTTTATGATGAGCTGTTGAACCAAGGGCGTGCCCAGACCGCTGGCCTGGACAATGACGCCCATCAGGCCATTATGGAGCGCGTGTTCGCCGCGTTTCCGGACCACCACGAGGCGATTCGCACCGAGCAGCTGGCCTACTTCCACTACCACCTGACCGACGCCGGGCAGGCAGCCAAGGGCCGCGCCGAGCACGCCGACCTGGCAACGCTGCTGGCCCAGGGGTGGGTCGAGGCCCAGCCGATCACCTATGAAGATTTTCTGCCCGTCAGTGCCGCCGGTATTTTCCAATCCAACCTGGGCGGCAGCGAAAACGGCGCTTACGCCGGTAACGCAAACCGCGACGCCTTCGAAGCTGCCCTGGGCGCCCCGGTGCAGGATGAGCTGGCGCTGTATGCCGAACGCGAACAGCGCTCGAAAGAGGCCGTGATGGCGTGGCTGGGTGGGGAGGGCTGACAGGGGGTGTAGAGAAGATTGGATTCACCCATTTATCGACTGGCCGCAAGATGAAGGAAGGGCGCCATCAAAAGCACACGGTCGGCGGCTACCTCGACCGTGCCTCCGACGCACCGCCTGGAACTGCGGTCATCTGGCGAGGTTTTTCCCGACTCTCCGATCTCGTTGAAGGCGCCCGGATTGCCAAATATTCAGCATCAAACATTTATGGGTAACTGCAAGGTTATTGGACCGCTTACCAAACCAGTGGCTTTATCAGGCGGTGCCCCCACCGTCTCAATAAAGAATTGCGCAAGCTGCCCGCCGAGTTTGTTGCGGCGGCGAAGCAGGTCGGAGCTGCGGTGGTGAGCGGTGTCAGCCTGTTCGTCTTTCAAGGCGTCGACGCCTTCAAGTTTTTTTGTGAAGATGACGTCAAACGCGAGGCAGCAGCGCAACAATCGGCCACGCTATTTGCCCACTATCGCCGCCAACTGCTGAAGGAGAATGATACATGAGCCAGGCTAAAGTGCTTGTCCTGCATGGGCCCAACCTGAATTTGCTGGGCACCCGGCAGCCGGAAATCTACGGCTACGAGACGCTGGAAGACGTCAATAACGCGCTGCGTGAAAAAGCGGTCATGGCGGGATGGACGCTGAACTGCCTGCAAAGCAACCATGAGGGCGCCCTGATCGATGCCATTCACGCTGCACGCCTCGATGGCACCCAGGCGATCATTATCAACCCCGCCGCTTACACCCATACCTCTGTGGCTATCCTGGATGCTCTGAATGCTTTCGAGGGTACGGTGATTGAAGTGCACATTTCCAATGTGCACAAACGTGAGCGCTTTCGCCACCACTCCTATGTCTCACTGCGGGCCGATGGGGTGATTGCCGGGCTGGGCACACAGGGCTACCAAGCGGCCCTGGACGCGGTGATGAAAGCTGCCGATCAGTAACACTCGCAGGAGTCATATCGTGCTTTGATGACGAGCCGCTTCCTGCAAGGGCGGCTCTGACCTTCACGAAGAGCAATTCATTGGCACTCTCAAAAAGCCAGCTAGGGGGTAAGGCTGACCAGCCAGAGAATGAGGCTAAGGGTAAAAAAGGAAGCCACCGTGGCTACCAGCATGGCCACAGTACTGCCCCCCTTAGGGAAACGCTGCATAAATCCCGCCGGAGCTGCCTCATGGCCACCGACGAGGTAAAATCTGACCTGTCGTCCAACACCCGCTGACAGAGCCACTCCGATGAAACAGATCTCATTCGCCCAGGTTGAGCACCAGAACAAGAAGAAGGTCACCCGCCGCGAGCGGTTTCTTGCCAGGGTGGAGGAGCTGGTGCCGTGGCAACGGCTGATTGCAGCACTGTCGCCGTCCTACTTCCCGAAGTCAGCGGGCAAGCGAGGCCGACCACCCATTGGCCTGGAGCGCATGCTGCGCATTTACTTCCTGCAGCAGTGGTATGCCCTAGCCGATGAAGCAGACCCGGAAGGGTAAGCAGTATTACTTCGGCATGAAGGCCCATATCGGTGTCGATGCGGTCACCGGACTGGCCCACAGTGTCGCCGCCAGGCGCAGCACTATCAAGAAGATGGAAGACAGTCCCATGAAAGCGCTGCTGCTGGAATTCGAGAAGGCTAAGGCCAGCATCCGCGCCAAGGTCGAGCACCCATTTCATGTCATCAAGAACCTCTTCGGCTACCGGAAGGTTCGCTACAAGGGGCTGGCCAGGAACCAGGCACAGCTGTTCACCCTGTTCGCCCTCGGCAATTTGGTGCTGGCTGGACGATGCCAGGGCCATGCTGACGGGGCCAGTGTGTCTTGAATCTGGCCTGGCAGCCGGATAACCCGGCTGCCAGGGTAAAAAGGCCACCTTCAGTGGCCAGAAAGTGACCGTTGACGCGGTGAGTGTGCCGCCCTGAGTGTTTTAGACGCTCAGAGACGAATTGATCAGCGGTTCCCCAGGGCGGCGGGCCAGCCTCGTGGGAGGCGGCCGGATTCCAGGTCACCAGTTCCCCCGCGACGCTGCCCTTGAGGTCGACGCGCTGCCCGGGATAGCGGCCGTAGCGGCAACGCCAGCCTCTGTGCCAGGCGTGGCAGGCGATCCGGAAGACGCCGATCGCCCGACTGCCGGGGAAGCAGACCGGCACGCTGTCGCCGCGGCGTCGCTCCACCTCGACCAGGGTCGGCCAGAAGTCCTGGCCCCGGGCGGCGATGATCAGGTCGGAGGCATCGAGCCGCTCGGCCAGCCACAGGGCCGGACCGCTGCCGTTGTCGGCCAGTACTATCACCAGGTCGGCCTGGTCGCGGGCTTCCCGGCTGGCGCGCTCGATGGCGCGGTACCAGTCGCCCAAGTTTCGGGATTCGTCCGCGGCGTGGGGATCGCTGGCACCGATCACAGCCAGGCGCGCGCCGCCGCGTTCGAACCGCGTGAAGGGCGCGACCAGCCCCTCGGGGTTCCGGGCCTCGTCCAGGCAGCCGACCACCGGTCGCGCGAAGCGCCGATAGAGGCCGGCGCCCTGCGGAGCCGGAGTGGCGGGGGGCGGCGTGGGTTGGTCCCGGGGAGAGTCTGTCATTTGTTCTGTGACCTCGAGTGTTCGCCCTGCCCTGGGGGGGGCGGTGGCGACGCCCGTGACGCGCAAGATTCAGGGAGCGGAATGGCAGGGGCATGCCGGACGGGGGCTCCGGCAGTACAGGAGGCATCGAACGGGAGACACGGGCGGGATCAGAAGCTACCCGAGGTGCTCGCCGTAGAGCCGGGGGCCCCGGTTTCCAGGAGGTTGTTATCTCGGGGTTGCCAGACCAGCTGGCTATTCGGGGAGGTCTCGCTGCGCTTGATGCACTTCCACTCGATGCTGGCATCGGCCGGCATATCGAGGGTGGCTTCCCAGGTCGGGTAGTTGTCCGGCTCGAGCTTGAGTGCGTCGGCGGGCGACCAGTTGCCCAGTTCGTCGCTGTCGCCGGTCACATAGACGCTCTGGCCCCAGTCGGTGGTACCGTTGGCACAGCTGAACGAGACCTCGACGACATCTTCGGACTCTTCGGGCGGGGGCGGAGGCGGCGTGCCACAGGCGGCGCCGATATGCAGTGCCGCGGCCTCCATGGGGGGGACGGTCAGCGAGACTTGGCCGCCCTGGACGCTGACACAGCTGCCGTCTCCGGCGATGTTGCGATACTCTCCATCAGGAAGCGTGGTGGTGAAGGTGCGCGAGAGGGGCGAGCCTTCCCGGTTGATGGCGACAAAGCCTCTGTCGCTGCGGTTGAAGGCGATCTGGTTGTTGCCGTTGTCCCACCAGTCGGAGACCCCGCTGCCATCGGTCACGTTGCGGAATTCCACCATGTTGGCAATGGAGTCCCAGCGGTGTTCGCAGACCCAGGCGTCGCCGCAGTTCGCCTCGCCGTTCTGGTACACGGTCTGGGCGGGGGGGCCCTGATCCGAGTCGGAGAAGCTGAAGCTGGACATCACCTTCGGGTACCCATAGGGCCACGCCAGCATAAAGACGTTGGCGAGGTTGTACACGCTACCGTCGTTGTAGGTCAGGATATTGCTGCCGCCTGCCCCATGGCCTCGCTGGTTATCGTGGTTATCGGTGAATACCACGGCCTTATCACTAGCCATGAATCCCCAGGCCTCGCCAAACTGACTCAGGTTGGCCAGCCGCTGGTTGCGGAAGACATCGCCGATCGCGGCGCTGTAGCGAAACTCCGTGACGTCGGAAATATGGGTGTATTCCCCTACGTTTACCGCCTCGTTCCCCACGTCGATCACTTCCTGAAACACATAGAGCGGATCGTTGACCCGCAATAGGATGGCCTCGATATCAGATGGCTCCATATGCTTGGCGGCATCGATGCGCAGGCCTCTCACGCCGAGGGAGGTCAAGTGGTTGAGGTAGCCGGCGAGGGTGTTCCGAACATATTCATCCCCGGTAGCCAGATCCGGTAGCCCCACCAGCCGGCAATTCCGCACCCGCCATGCATCGTTACCGTAGTCTTCCGGTTGAATATCGCAATGGGGGTGAAAGTCGTTGCTGCTGTAGTCGGGGTAATCTAGGGAAGTGGAGTTATAGGGCGAGCCGGCGGTACCCGTGCCGCTCCCGGCGGCAGCCGTGTGGTTGATCACCGCATCGACATAGATATCCACGCCGACGGCATTACAGCGCTGCACCATGTTGGCAAACTCATTGGCATCGCCACTGCGACTCTGCAATTGATAGCTGACCGGCTGATAGCGGGTCCACCATTCGTCGCCCTGAATATGCTCCTGGGGCGGCGATACCTGCACGGCACTGAAGCCCTTCGGGCCGAGGAAGTTCTCACACTCCTGGGCCACATCGCTCCATTTCCATTCGAATAGATGCACGAAAGCGCCCGCATGGGCCTGCTGGGTGGGTAACATCGTGGCCGCGCCGAGGGCGACTACGCCAAGGGCGGCGCCGGCAAGAGACCGATGCAAAGAGGTCATTATTTACTCCTTGTTTGCGCTTTATTGTTTGTGTTTTAGTGCGTCCCTCTTCCTCGGATAAAGGCAGTTTATTGCTATTTTTCTTGGCCGAGGAATTGGCAATATGCATCGTGACCCCCTCGCCTATAACACCCCTGGGGAGTAAAAAAGGGGCGTAGTCTCAAGGAGGATAGGGGGCGTATGGCATGCAGCCCAGTGGCTCAATGTACTCTCCTATTTCATCATGCTGATCGCCCCCTGTTGGTGACATCATTGAAGCAGAGCACTTCTTGCTGCCTCGCATAAACATCCGTCCATTCTGGTGTGAGCACCTGGGGTTCGCTAACAATCGCCCGGCATTTATGGCTTGGGGGATCGGCGTGTTGGCTGGCATCTCGCTACTGTTTGAAGGCTCGTTACACCTCCTCACACTGTTTATCCCGCCTTATTCATGAGGGCGCTGGCTGAGAGGATTGTCAGCCCTCGCTGCCAACACCGGCCCACCGGCACCGCGTTGGCAGCATGAGAATCCGCTGCCATATGCAAAAACAGCGCATTTTTCCGTTATGTTTACAACCTACAGGAATGGACTGCCCTCATTCGTGCAGCCGTCATCATCAGCCGAGGTGGGGCTGCTGTACGCATGGATCGGTGGTGGTATCGCCGACGAGTCAGCTCAGCGCGGTCAGCTTCGGTAGCCCCTTCAGCAAGGCAGGCCACCATTTGTCAGCTGCATCGCCGAGGTGAACGGTGATGCGCCGGGCGTGCAGCGTCAGCGTGCCAGCGACCTTGAGTACCTGCTCGCGCATCCGGCTCAGACTCCAGCCCTGCCGGGTCTGATGCACCAGCAAGCAGCGCAGGCCATGCAGAACCTGATAGGCGTAGAGGCTCAGCAGCAGGCTCACCTCGTTGCGGGCCATGACATCCTGGACCGTGGAGGCCCCGCGATCCGTCGACGACAGGTGCACATCCAGCGCCGATTTCACCTCGCCCATGTGGGCCTCGGCGCTGCCGCGCTTGCGATAGAGCGCCAAAATCTTCTCCGGCGGCCAGTCGAACTTGCCGAGGTTGGTGACCAGGAAGAAGGCATGCAGCAGCAAGTCATCGGGGCGCTCCTGCACGACCAGCACCACGCGTCGTGGCGCTGGCCAGGAACCGGCCTGGTACTCAAGGTCATGGCACCATTCCCGAGGCTGTTCGGGCGGTCGGCCGCGGGGCCGCTTCAGGTAGGGCGCCGCCAGTGTCTGCAGGCCCTTGTGGCTGCGCAACCGGCCCAGATACTCGATGTCGCGCGTTTCCAGGGCCTCCAGCGTGTCGTTGTCGGTGAATCCGGCATCAATGCGCACCCGAACCTGAGCGCCGGTGCTCTCGTTGAGCCGCCTCACCAGATGGGGGATCCAGGTGTCGGCGTTCTCGGCCGGGCCGGCGTTGCCCTCTCGTAGCAGGCCGCCCACCATGTCACCGGTCTCGGCCAGCGAGGCCACCAGCGGCGAATAGATCCGGGTGCCGTACAGGCCATGATAGGCCGAACCGCCCTGGTGGCCGTGAACCTCGATCGGCAGGCCGTCGATGTCCGGCGTCAGCTGCCTGGACAGCGTGGCTTGAGACGGCCGGTCCTGGGCTAGGGGCGTCAGCCCCCGCGCATCGCTGCAGGCCAACTGCCAAAGCGGGTCACGGCGCAGCGTGTCGGTATCGCTGAGATCGATCCAGCCCATCGCACGCTGCAGCACCAGGGTACGCAACTGGCTGGCCAGCGAATGACGGATGCGCAGCGGGTGGCGTCGATCGACCAGATTGTCTTCCAGCGCCTCGATCACGCCGCTGTTGTCGAGGGCTTCACGCAGCAGCAGGGCGCCGCTGTCGCTGGTGGTGCGCTGGCCGCTCAGCTCGATACGGACAGAGCCGTTGCACGAGGGCGTCCAGGTGGGTAGGCTTTCACCCATGGCGGATGGCTCCCTTGGATCAGGTTCTTGGCGGAACACACTGATTTTTCAAGAGCCTGAAAGTGTTGTTTTAATTGCAACGAAAGAGCGCCCTTTCCACGCCTGGAGACGATTCTGGTGACGCCTATGACCCTTCTCGATAAACGGGTCTTCTACCTGTTGGAAAGCAGTCGCTGTGGGCATCTATAACGCTAAGCGACTTGACTGGTAGGAACGAGTACCAGAAAACGTTGGGGTTGTTGCATCAGCTGATGCCCAACAGCCAGCTTTGCGTCATGCCGACCAAAGGGCATTGCATTCACATGACCCACCCGGACGCCGTCGCCGAGCAGGTCATTCGCTGGCTGAACAAAGCTGCCTGAGCGATGGCCCAGGCGGCTTTGCCATCACTTGACGGGCTTGGACGCCGCCAGCGTATAGAGGAATTCCAGCCCTAACGTGGCGGCAGCCAGCGAGGTGATGTCGCCGTGATCATAGGCCGGATTGACTTCCACCAAATCCATGCCCACCAGCTCCATGCCGACCATGCCGCGCACCACCTTGAGCATCAGGTCCGTGGAGAGACCACCGCACACGGGGGTGCCGGTGCCGGGCGCAAAGGCCGGGTCGAGGCCGTCGATGTCCAGCGTCACGTAGGCGGGATGATGACCTACCCGCGCGCGAATGCGCTCCAGTACCGCCGCCGGGCCGTGGTCGTTCACCCAGTCGGCGTCCAGCACCTCGTAAGGGTGGTTGTGGCGGTCATAGCTGGTACGAATACCAATCTGCAGTGAATGCTCCGGGACGACCAGGCCTTCCTTCAGTGCATGATGGAAGATGGTGCCGTGATCATAGCGTGTGCCTTGCTCGTAGGTGTCGGTGTGGGCATCGAAATGAATCAGCGCCAGCGGGCCGTGTTCACGGGCATGGGCGCGCAGCAGCGGCAGGCTGATGTAGTGGTCGCCGCCCAGCGTCAGCATCTTTTTACCCGCTTTCAGCCAGCGCATGGCGTGGCTTTCCAGGTTGTCGATCAGGCTATCCGGTTCGCCGTAGGCGTAGTCCAGGTTGCCTGCATCGCAGACCCGCAAGCGCTCTTCCAACGCAAAATCCCACGGCCAGCGCTTGCCTTCCCAAATCAGGTTCGCCGTGCTTTGGCGAATCGCATTAGGCCCCATGCGCGTGCCCGAGCGTCCGGAGCAGGCCAGATCAAACGGCACACCGCTGACCACGACCTCGGCGTCGGTAGCGCTTGGGTCGGTGGCTTTGGGTACCCCCATGAAGGTGGAAATAACATCACCAAACAGGCTGGGCATGATGTTCGATGGGGTCACCTGACGTGTACTCCTGTGGTGTGCAGCAAGAAGGGGGGCTGGCAAGCACGGGCGGGGTGGCCCGAAGAAGCGCGACGATAAGGAATTTTTGGAAATGAATGAAATGAATATTTAGAATGAAATCATTCATCTCATGGATAGTTTGCTCTCATGCGCTCGTTACGCCATTTTGACCTGAATTTGCTGCTCGTCTTCGAGATGCTGATGCGCGAGCGCCATGTCACCCGTGCGGCGGAAAAGCTCCATTTGAGCCAGCCCGCCCTGAGTCATGCGCTCAAGCGCCTGCGTGAAGCGCTGGACGACCCGCTGCTGGTGCGTTCCGGGCAAGGGCTACAGCCGACCCCTCGTGCCTTGGCACTGTTGCCGGTCGTGCATCAATCCCTGGCCGCCCTGCAGGCGGGTCTGGCGCCCCCCGCGACCTTTGCGGCCGCCACCAGTACGCGGCACTTCACCCTGGCCACCACGGATTATTTCGAGGAGGTCATGTACCCGGCGTTTTTGAGCCAGCTGCTGCGCAGTGCGCCCGGTCTCAGTTTTTCGATAGAGCTGATTACCCCCGACGTGCTGAACGAGGCGCTGGAGCAGCGCCAGGTGGATATGGTGGTGGGGCTGGATTACCAGGACACGCTGCCGACGGGGGTGATACAAACGCCGTGGATGGATGAGGAACTCGTCTGCCTGGTGGCCTCGGACCATGCCGGCGTGGGCGAGGGAGTGGACCTGGAGCAGTTTGTTTCCCAGCCCCATGTGGAGCTGGCCGATATCAGCGGCCTGCGTCCCAGCAGTATCGATAGCTGCTTGGTACAGCACGGCTTGACCCGACGGGTGATCTCCAAAAACCTCAACTATATTGCCGCTGCAAGAGTCGTGGCCTTGACGGAGGCCATCATGACGCTACCACGCCAGATGGCCGAGCGCTTTGTCACCATGTTGCCGGTTCGACTGGTGGAACCGCCGAAAGAGCTTCCCCTCTTGAAAATGACCCTGATACAGCATGGTCTGTATGTGAACGCGCCTACCAGCGTCTGGCTTTACAATGAACTTGTCGCCTTTGCGGTCAAGCACGGCCTCAAGAGCTGACCCGGTATCGCCCGTGGCTGTCCAGCCAGTGCGTTTGCCAGCCGCCTTGGCTACCTGATGACGTGATCTGTTCATTGAGTGCCGACCTATCCAATGGCAGCCGATGTAGAGGCTGTGTTGCCCCTGCCAGCAGGCTTTGCCACTGCGTCATCAACGCGGCAAGAGGCGTTTCGGGGGGCAGAGCCACGGGGGACAGAGCGTCATCGAACCTTTGCCACAAACGATCCGTGATGTCTGCCAGCTTGGTGTTGGCGGCGGTGGGGTTGCCAGTGGTTTGGATGACGTAACCAAGGGAGCAGGGCGCTCCATCGCCGCGGCGTACTGCGGCCACGTATCCCAGCGAGTGTTCATGTCTGGCTTGCTGAAAAAAGGCGGCGCTGTGGCACTGTTCAGCCTGGGCGAGTAGCCAGCGTTGGGCAGGTGTGCCAAGCAGGCTCAGCGTGCGCATGATCGCCGTACTGGCTGGGATGGTGTCGCTGGTAGCCTCTTTGGAAAGTGCTGCGTCTTCACCCCATGACTGGCGGGTCAACGATTCGAGAGCCCGCTCCAGCTCATCACTTCCGTCTGCCTGGGAAAGCCACAGAGCCGGGGTGTCGGGCAACGACACCAAGCGTTGTAACAACTGCTGGGCAAGCAGGCCGTGAGCGGGGGCACTGGTGGTCAGGCGTGCTGATGCCAGTAGCACGCCCATCCTGGCTACCGCGCTGCTGCCTACGGTCATCACCCAGCTGCCTTGCGCCAGACTTTTCTGGTGAACGGTAACCCCCTGCTGAGCAAGCCGTTTTTTGACCAGTGGTCCAAGGGTAATCATGGCCTTGGGTATAAAGCAGGCAGCCCAGGCGGTATCGGCAAGCGAGGGAAAGTCATCGTAGACGCCGTAGTGGCCGCACCAGCGCTGGACGCTGGTGACCCTGACCGGGTGTGTCTCTGCCGACAAGCTCTTGCTCGGCGACGAGACGCGAGGCACCAGAAAGCGGGCCCTGCAGGAGGCGAACGTGTATGCCGACGATGTTGCGGAGAACCTGCGCGCCAGTGCCTGATGACGAGCGTGGCTAAACCAGGCGGGTGCCAGTGCTTCGCTGTGGGTGGGCGGTTGCCATAGTGACGAATCCTGATGTGGTTGGGCAGCCAGCAGGCTGTTCAGGCGCTTGCTCAGCACCATGGCCAGCGCTTCCCGCTGAGTCGTGTCGAGGTAACCGTCGAGTTGCAGATGAAAGGTATCCGTGGCGCCACTGGGCGCAGCAGTGGCGCAGTAATCGCTGATCGTAGAGGGAAATTGATCGATCAACAGTCCCTGGTTGACCGTATCGGCCAGGTGCGTCAGGGCGAAAAACTGGCGGTACGAGAGGTGTGACGGCAGTGGCCAGAGTAGCGCCATCCCTTGCGGTGCTCCATCAGCGGCGGGTATGTCCACCTCTCGCCTGCTGCCCCAGCGAGATGTCATTGCCAACGCCTCACCCCCTTCGGTGGATGGCTTGAACAGCAGTGCCATACGCTGAACCAGTGCCAGCATGGGGCCGATGCCCCAAGGGCTAACCAGGGTAATACTGACACGACCCGCGTGGTAATGGTGGTGGTGAAACGCTGACAGCGCGTCATGCAGCCTGGACAACGCTTGCCCCAGGGTTTGAGCGTTGCCGTGTCGGCACCCCGCGCCGATATGCTGCGGGTCGGCTAGTGCGGAAAAGGCTGCCAGCTTGCGCATACTGGCGCTGGATTGGCGTGCCTGCCATTCGGCATCAATGGCCGCGACTTCACGGTGTATGACCGATAGTGGCATATGCGGTATGGCGACTTGGGTCGCCACCATCAGCCCCGCCTGTTCAAGCAGGTCGAGGGGAATCGTAAAGTGAATGTCGGTCACGTGATCGTCGGTTCGAGCGTTCAAGGTGCCTTGATGCTGGGCAAACCACATCAGCAGGCTTTTGTTGCCACAGGCTGCCAGCGGTGCCGTGGTGAGCACGTGCTCCAGCAGGTGCGCTAGCCCCGCCCAAGGAGAGGGCTCATCCAAATAGCCGGCTGATATGGCGATACTGGCATGCGCACGGGCCAAATGGGGGGCATGTGCCACCGTAGCGTTCACGCCGTTGGCAAACGCTTGGTGAGTTTGACGAAGGCTCAGCTCAATCACAGCCCTGACTGCCCAGGCACTGTCGATAGAACGCCGCTTCCCGGGCCAGCATGGTCTGGCGGGCGTGAGGGTGACGGATGCCGTGGCGTTCATTATCGAACAGCAGGGTTTGCGCCTCGCCCCCATGCTGCTCGATATGCCGCGCCATGGCATGGGTCTGCTCCGGCACCACGACGGCATCTTTGCCTCCCTGGATAAACAGTGCCTTGAGTGGCCGGGTACAGTGTGCCACCTGAAAGGCAGGGCTCCGCTGAGCGAGTTGCGTCGCATCGCCGATCAGCCAGCCCAGGTAGCCGGACTCGAAGCGGTGGGTCTGAGCTGCTAAGGTTAGCGCGTCGGTGACGCCGTAAAGGCTAGTGGCCGCTGCAAACAGCCGCGAGGCCGCCAAGGCATTGAGGGCGGTAAACCCCCCGGCGCTTTGGCCGCGAATGAAGCAGCCCTGGGGGGCGATGGGGTAGCGCTGGCAGGCCGCTCGCACTAGGGCAACCACGTCCTCGGTATCGCTGATGCCCCACCGGCCCGCCAAACACTCCCGGTAACGGCGGCCGAAGTTGCCACTGCCTCTGGGGTTGATATCCAGCACGTGAAAGCCCTGCTGCTGCCAATAGGCAACCAGTGGGTCGTAAACCGGGTAAGTGGCGGCGGTTGGCCCACCGTGAACGCGCACGATGAGGGGGGCATCGTCATCGCTACGGGTTGGGTAGAAAAAACCGTGCACGGTTTCACCGGCGTGGCCCACCGGTGCTTCCAACCACTGGGCGGTGGCCGTCGTCAGTGCCAACGGCGGCTGCCCTGCGAGGCAGCGGCGTGAGCGGTGCTCGTCAAAACGCATCAACTGGGCACCGGCACCAGCGCTTTGCACGATGGCGTAGTCACCATGCTCTGCCACGACGATGCTCGCCACGCGGCCGGGTTCGTCCAGTAGGGCCTCTTCTCGCCCGCTGCGGCGCCGGTAAAGCTGCGCCGCGCCCTGGCGCAGCTGGCAATAGAGCTGCCTGTCGTCTCGCCAAGCGTGCTGGTGCTCGCCCAACTGCCAGGGGGTGGTGATATGGTCGACCGGCGTGCTGCCAAGGCAGCGTGGGGTCGTCAAGTTCACCTGCCAGGGTTGCCACCAGCCTGCGTGGTCGCTCATGCAGATCAGCGCGTTATGGGGGGCAAACTGCGGCTGACTAACCGCTGCGCCAAGGTCCCGCTGCTGATCATTTTCAAGCTGGCCGTGTGACGTCAAGGTGGCGGTGTTGAGCTGGCTGCGTTGCCAGGGCATATGTGGCAGCGACCAGCTGACCCAGGCCAGATAGCTACCGTCATCGCTGATCACGGGGGCGCCATAAAAATCGCCACCTTCATGAATGACCTGACGCCCCTGTGACGAGACCGCCACCAGTCGTTGGCCGTGCGCATCCTCTTCAATGGCGATGACGCGTTCACGCTCAGGGTCGGCACACAGCCCACCGTAGGCCCGCTGGGCGTGCTGCTGCCAGCACTGAGCAGTGCCGTTCGGGGATCGATACATGAGTGCCTGGTCGCGCTGGCGCACCCAGGCAATGCCGCCCAGTAGCGGTACATGGCTGCCGCCGCCGTACTGGTTGACGCGGCTGCCAACGGCTTCTTCTACAAGGCAGTGAGGCGGGGCGCTGTCATCGGCAAGCCACTGCCACAGCTGCATCTCCCCTGTGTTGGGGCAGCGGGCCAGCCAGTAAACGGCTTGAGCGTCGCATTGCAGCTCGGCGAGGGTATCGGTGGGCGCCGCTGCTTCGGCCAGGGTTAGCTTCATTGCCGGTGGATCAACTCTGCTGTGGCCGCCTGTAAACGCTTTGACTGGCGGGCGTTGCGGGGGATGAGCGTCGCCTGATCGTCGGTGGACGGGGCATTGTCGGCCAGCAGGTTCTGGATCAACCCATGGTCAGGCGAGTATTGGCACACCGGGTCAGTGGCGTTCATGTCGCCCGTCAGCAGATAGGCCTGACAGCGGCAGCCGCCGACGTCTTTATCGCGCTTGTCACACTGCTGGCAGAGCGTTGGCATCCACTGGGTGCCGCGAAAGCGGTTGAAGGCATCGCTTTGGTACCAGATGTCTTTTAGCGGTGTTTCCTGGGCATTGGGAAATGCCATGGGTAGGTCCCGAGCGCTATGGCAGGGCAGCACGGCGCCGTCCGGAGCAACGGTCATAAATATGCTGCCCCAGCCGCCCATGCAGGGTTTCGGCGTCTGTTCAAAATAGTCTGGCACCACAAACAGTAGCGACATATCGCGCCCCCTTGCTGCCAGGGATTCCCGCCAGCGGTTGGTTTCCGCCTCGGCGCGTGCCAGCTGCTCCCGAGTGGGCATCAGCACTTGGCGGTTCAAAAATGCCCAGCCGTAATATTGGCAGTTGGCCAATTCCACTGCATCGGCACCCAGCTCGTCGCAGAGCGCGATCAGGTCGCCAAGTTGGTCGATATTGTGCCGATGTAGCACGACATTCAACACCATGGGGTAGCCTGCCGCCTTGACCGCTTTGGCCATGGCTAGCTTGTTGGCATGCGCTTTGGCGGAGCCGGCCAGCACTTGGGCGAGTTCCGGGTCAGCGGCTTGCAGGCTGATT
Organism: Halomonas sp. 18071143; assembly: GCF_019211725.1. NCBI lineage: Bacteria > Pseudomonadati > Pseudomonadota > Gammaproteobacteria > Oceanospirillales > Halomonadaceae > Halomonas > Halomonas sp. 18071143. Next base: position 3,550,334 of record NZ_CP078120.1, on the reverse strand, counting down.
TGAATATGATCCAAACCTGCCTCTGCCAGGGCATCTACACGCTGGTTGGTGAGTCCAACGCCTGAGGTGATCAGGTTGGTATAAAAGCCGAGCTGGTGTGCTTCACTCACCAGGGCTTCGAGGTCCTGACGAATCAGAGGTTCGCCACCGGAAAAACCAAGCTGAACGGCTCCCATGGCGCGTGCCTGACGCAGCACGTCGACCCATGCCTCGGTATCCAGCTCGTTCTGATAGCGGGTGAACGCCAGCGGGTTCGAACAGTAGGCACACTGCAGAGGGCAGCGGTAGGTGAGTTCCGCCAGCAGCCATAAAGGGGGGGAGGTGGCCTGTGGGGCGTGATTAACCATGCTGTACTTCCCTGACGGCTAGCCAGCCATTGCTGCGAGCCTCATCGAGAAACTGCACGACATCGTCGGCCAAGGTTTCCGCTTCCGGATAGCGCTGCTGTAGTGTGGCGATAATGGCTTCGACGCTCTGCTGTCCATCGACCAGTTGAAGAATCTCTCCTGCTGTTGCGCTGAGTTTTACCATGCCTTCCGGGTACAAAATCACGTGACACTCTTGGGCGGCTTCCCATTGAAGCCGCCAGCCGCGTCGCAATTGGAAAACGTCCAGGTGTGAGGAGGTGGCTTGCTGCAACATGATGAATCTCCCAAAACCTAATAAGTGGAGCGCTCCAGCCCTCGATGGTAGACCGCTTCCTGGGTGACTGTGTGGTAGGGTGGGCGGCCAAGCTGATAGGCCATGGTCATGGCGTCCAGCATGCTCCACAGCACATCGAGCTTGAACTGCAGGATCTCCAGCGCCCGCTGCTGAAGCGCCGCGGTGGTGCACACGCTCAGGGCAATTTCCAGCCCGTGATCCACATCTCGGCGAGCTTCGCTCAAGCGCTTGCGGAAGTAGCGGTAACCCTGCTCGTCTATCCAAGGGTAGTGCTTGGGCCAGGTATCCAGGCGGTTCTGGTGGGCCTGGGGGGCAAACAGTTCCGTCAGCGAAGAGATAGCCGCCTCCTGCCACGGTGCGCTGGCCACGAAGTGGCGGTAGGCGTCCACCGCAAAACGCACGCCCGGCAGCACATGCTCCTGGGACAGTAGCGCCTCACGTGATAACCCTACCGCTTCGCCCAGGGCCAGCCAGGCCTCTATACCGCCTTCATTCTCCTCATGACCATCGTGGTCCAGCAGGCGCTGTACCCAGCGCCTGCGGGTGGCCGCGTCGGGGCAGTTGGCGAGTAACGCGGCGTCTTTTTGGGGAATCATGAGCTGATAGTAAAAACGATTGGCTACCCAGCCTTGCAACTGTTCCCGAGTCAACTCGCCCTCGGCCATTGCTTGTTGGAAAGGGTGGTGGAGATGGTAATACTGCCCTTTACTCAGCAACGCTTGCCGAAACGCCTCTGGACTTAGCGTGACGGCAGGTGTGCCGGGCGTTATTGCCGATAGCGTCATGATCGACCTCCTGGTTGTCATCATCATGAGCGGTACGTCTAAAGCGTAAACTGCATACCGTCATAAGCGGTTTCAATGCCAGCGGCCTTGAGTGTTTTGGCCTGTTCGCTGGCGCGATCCAGAATCGGGTTGGTGTTGTTGATGTGGATCAGCATACGCCGAGTCTGGGAGGGGAGTTCACCCAGCAGCTCGAGCATTCCACCGCGGCCGTTGAGTGCCAGATGGCCCATCTGCTGACCGGTAGAGGTGCCCACGCCCAATGCTTGCATCTCATCGTCATCCCATAGGGTGCCATCCACCATCACCACATCTGCCGCGTTTAAAAAGCGCATGGCCAGCGGGGTGGGGTTACCCAGCCCAGGGGCGTAGCAGAGCGATTTGCCGCTGCGCCGATCGACGATATACAACCCAAGGTTATCGCCACAGGAAGGCGAGCCGCGCCGCGGTGAGTAGGGCGGGGCGTTGCTGTGCAGTGCAAACGCGGTGAGGGTAATATCTGGCAGAAAGGGGATCGTGAACTCGGCGACGTCGCGATCATCCTCCAGGTCTATCGGCTGCCAGCGTAGCCCACCCCAGTGCTCCAGCATGGGAAATAGGGGAAATCCGGAGGAAAGGTCGCGGTGCACATTGGGGGTACACCACACATCCAGAGGGCAGCCTTCTCTGAGCGATAGCAGCCCTGTGACGTGATCTATCTGCGCATCGGCCAGCAGCACGCCGCTGATGCCACTGCCCCGCAGCTTGCTTGGCCATAGTGCTGGGTTGGCGTTGAGCTGGGCGCGAATGTCTGGCGAAGCATTGCATAGCAGCCACTGCTTGCCGTCCACACTCAGCGCGATGGATGACTGAGTGCATGGCACATGATCCTTACTGCCTTGGCGCGCGTGGTAGCAATTCGGACAGTTGCAGTTCCATTGTGGGAATCCACCGCCTGCGGCCGCACCGAGTACTAACACATGCATCGGTTGTCCTTAAGAGTCATCGTGAGGATTCAAACCTCTACCCGGGGTCGGGTAGAGGCTGGTGGGGTAGGGGAGCCTGCTAGCGAGTGGAAATGTAGAGCGTGACTTCAAAGCCTAAGCGGACATCCTGATAAGAAGGTTTTTGCCACATGGGTAACTCTCCTGTGCTGGGTAATAGCGTATCGACCCTAGTCACTGTAGTTAAACAACCGGGTTGCATCAAAGGTTGAATGGCCACTGGCGGGCCTGGCGTTAGATCCTAAACTGCTAACGAGCAACGCCATGGCGTTGCCATGACACGACGGCGTACCCGCTTCTGAGGTTGGCAATACACGGGGAGAGGCGTGCGCAGGGCGGGCTAACCAGGGAGAACGCGTGTGAAAATAGGCGCACCAAAAGAGAGTGCTAAAGGCGAGGCGCGGGTCGCGCTGACGCCGGACAGCGCACAGCAGCTCCACAAGCTGGGCCATGAGTGCCTGGTAGAAGCGGGTGCGGGGGCCGGAGCCGGGTTCAGTGATGAGGCGTACCGGGCGGCTGGCGTCACCGTGGTCGAACATGCCGAGGCGCTATGGCAAGAAGCCGACGTGGTCGTCAAGGTACGTGAGCCCTCCGAGCAAGAGGCGCAGTGGCTGCGCGAAGGCCAAACGCTGATCGCGTTCTTCTGGCCAGCCCAACACGCAGCGCTGCTGGAAACCTGCAAAGCCCAGGGCGCCACCGTGATCGCCATGGACATGGTGCCGCGTATTTCTCGGGCCCAGAAGATGGATGCGCTCTCTTCCATGGCCAACATTGCGGGTTATCGGGCGGTGATCGAGGCGGGCAACAATTTTGGCCGCTTCTTTACTGGCCAGGTGACCGCCGCGGGCAAGGTGCCCCCTGCCAAGGTGCTGGTGATCGGGGCGGGCGTGGCGGGGTTGGCGGCAATCGGTACCGCTACCAGCCTGGGCGCTGTGGTGCGTGCCTTCGATGTGCGCCCGGAAGTTTCCGAGCAGATCGAGTCCATGGGCGCCGAGTTTCTGTTCCTCGATTTCGAAGACGCCCAGGACGGCGCGGAAAGCGGTGGCTATGCCTCGCCCTCCAGCCCTGAGTTTCGGGAAAAGCAGCTGGCATGTTTCCGCGCGCAGGCGCCCGAGGTAGACATCGTCATCACTACGGCGCTGATTCCCGGCAAACCCGCGCCCAAACTGTGGTTGGACGACATGGTGGCGGCCATGAAACCCGGCTCGGTGATCGTCGATCTGGCCGCCGAAAAGGGCGGCAACTGCGACCTCACCCAGCCCGATGCGCGCGTGGTGAGCGATAACGGCGTGGTGGTGATTGGCTATACCGACTTTCCCTCACGCATGGCCACCCAGGCATCGCTGCTGTATGCCACCAACATTCGCCATATGCTCAGTGACTTGACGCCGGAGAAGGATGGCGTGCTCCACCACAATATGGATGATGACGTGATTCGTGGGGCCACGGTGACCCACCAGGGGGAAATCACCTTTCCGCCACCCCCGCCCAAGGTCAAGGCCATTGGCGCGGCCAAGCCAAAGAAGAAAGAGAAGCAGCCCTCGCCGGAAGAGAAGAAGGCCACCGAGCAGGCGGCCTTCAAGGCACAGACCAAACGCCAGGTCGGCCTGTTGGCGGCAGGCGGTGCCGTGATGCTGCTGCTGGGGCAAGTCGCGCCAGCGTCGTTCATGCAGCATTTCATCGTCTTCGTGCTGGCCTGCTTCATTGGCTTCCAGGTGATCTGGAACGTGAGCCACTCGCTGCATACGCCTCTCATGGCGGTGACCAATGCCATTTCCGGGATCATCATCCTGGGGGCCATCCTGCAGATGGGGTCGGGGAGCGGAGTGGTGAGCGTGCTGGCGGCGATTTCGGTACTGATCGCGTCTATCAATATCGTGGGTGGCTTCCAGGTGACACGCCGGATGCTGGCCATGTTCCAGAAATCCTGAGCGGCGGAGAAACGATATGCTAGGACAAGGGTTCGTATCTGCCGCGGCCATTGCGGCCAGCGTGCTGTTCATTCTTTCGCTGGGTGGGCTGAGCAACCAGGAAAAGGCCAAACGTGCGGTGTGGTACGGCATCGTCGGGATGGCGGTGGCGGTACTGTTCACCGCCTTCGGCCCCGGTATTGGCGGCTACGGGTGGCTGATCCCGATGATGGTGATCGGCGCCGGGATAGGGATTTACGTGGCGGGCAAGGTCGAGATGACCGAAATGCCTCAGCTGGTCGCGGCGCTGCACAGCTTTGTCGGGTTGGCAGCGGTGTTCGTGGCCTGGAGTGCCGACCTGGAGCGTCGCCGGGTGATGGCCGCGCGGGCTGCCGATGGCGTGATGCAGGAGTTTTCTGCGTTTGCTGCGCTGGTGGCCACCAAGGCACCGGATGAGCTGACCTTTCTGCAGATCGAGGTCGTGTTCGCCATCTTCATCGGCGCGGTGACCTTTACCGGCTCCGTGGTGGCCTTTGGCAAACTGGCTGGCAAGGTGGATGGCAAACCTCGCCAACTGCCCGGTGGGCATAGACTCAATGCCGGGGCGGCGGCGCTGTCGCTTTTGCTGGCGATCCTGTACCTCAATGGCGCGGGCTTCTGGACACTGCTCCTGCTGGCGGCACTGGCGTTCTTCATTGGCTACCACCTGATCATGGGCATCGGCGGGGCGGACATGCCCGTGGTGGTATCGATGCTCAACAGCTACTCCGGCTGGGCGGCGGCGGCGGTGGGCTTCACCCTCTCCAATGACCTGTTGATCGTGACCGGGGCCCTAGTGGGCTCCTCCGGTGCCATTCTCTCCTACATCATGTGCAAGGCGATGAACCGCAACTTCATCAGCGTGATTCTGGGGGGCTTTGGGGGCACTCAGGGGCCTGCCGCCGAGATCGAAGGCGAGCAGGTGGCCATCGATGCCAGCGGCGTTGCCTCGGCCTTGAACGACGCCGACAGTGTCATCATCGTGCCCGGGTACGGTATGGCCGTGGCGCAGGCGCAGGCGGCGGTCAGCGACCTGGTACGCAAGCTGCGCGCTGCGGGTAAAACCGTGCGCTTTGCGATTCATCCGGTGGCTGGGCGTTTGCCGGGGCACATGAACGTGCTGCTGGCGGAAGCCAAGGTGCCCTACGATATCGTGCTGGAAATGGACGAAATCAACGACGACTTCGCCACCACCGACGTGGTTATCGTCATCGGCTCCAATGACATCGTGAACCCTGCCGCCGAAGAGGACCCCAATAGCCCCATCGCGGGCATGCCGGTACTCAAGGTGTGGGAAGCCAAGCAGGTGTTCGTCAGCAAGCGTGGCCAGGGCACCGGCTACTCGGGCATCGAGAACCCGCTGTTCTTCAAGGAGAACACGCGAATGTTCTACGGCGATGCGCGGGATAGCGTGAATGCCTTGCTACCGCTGGTCGAAGGATGAGTGACGCCAAAAGATGAACTCGGGGAGCCCATGGGCTCCCCGATTTGTTGGCGGGTGTTGATGAAGATCGTGACATGCACTTGATAGTGGCTATCTTGGAAAGAGATGATGGAGCGCGTCCGATGCCCTAGGCATTGGCACGCTTGAAATGATTTCCAATAGTCGAGAGCTATTGAATTGGTCAGAAAATGCAAATTGTGGCTATCGGCAAGGTGCTATAAAACTGTGACACATCAATAATGCATCCGAGGCGCCAGCAATCATCGTCTTTAGCGTGGATGCACGGCACTTGTTCCCTTGGTCATTCCAAGGCATAGAGCAATAAGGGAGAGAGCTATGAGCGGTAAATGTCCTGTCATGCATGGCGGCAACACATCGACTGGTACTGCCAATAAGGATTGGTGGCCGGAAGGTCTGAATCTGGATATCTTGCATCAGCAAGACCGTAAATCGGACCCGATGGGCGCAGACTTCAACTACCGTGAAGAAGTGCGCAAGCTCGACTTCGACGCACTGAAAAAAGACGTTCATGCGCTGATGACCGATAGCCAGGAGTGGTGGCCCGCTGATTGGGGACACTACGGTGGCTTGATGATTCGTATGGCGTGGCACTCCGCAGGCACCTACCGCATCGCCGATGGCCGTGGGGGCGGTGGCACTGGCAGCCAGCGCTTTGCGCCGCTCAACTCCTGGCCGGACAACGTCAGCCTGGACAAGGCGCGTCGTCTGCTGTGGCCGATCAAGAAAAAGTACGGCAACAAGATCAGCTGGGCCGACCTGATGATCCTGGCAGGTACCGTGGCCTATGAGTCCATGGGTCTGCCCTCCTACGGCTTCTCGTTTGGCCGTGCGGACATCTGGGAGCCGGAAAAAGATATCTATTGGGGCAACGAGAAAGAGTGGCTGGCGCCCTCCGACGAGCGCTACGGCGATGTCGAAAAGCCCGAGACCATGGAAAACCCGCTGGCGGCCGTTCAGATGGGGCTTATCTATGTGAACCCGGAAGGTGTGAATGGCCAGCCCGACCCGCTGAAAACCGCCCAGCAAGTGCGTGAAACCTTTGCTCGCATGGCGATGAACGACGAAGAAACGGCCGCGCTGACGGCGGGTGGCCATACGGTGGGCAAGGCCCACGGTAATGGCGATGCCGGTGTGCTGAGTGCCGAGCCCGAAGCGTCCGATGTCGAAAACCAGGGCTTTGGCTGGAACAACCCGCATATGGACGGTAAAGCCAGCAAGGCGGTCACGTCGGGCATCGAAGGGGCGTGGACGACCAACCCGACTAAATTCGACATGGGTTACTTCGACCTGCTGTTCGGCTACGAGTGGGAGCTGAGAAAGAGCCCCGCCGGTGCCCACCAGTGGGAGCCGATCGATATCAAAGAAGAAGACAAGCCGGTCGATGCCACCGACCCTTCCATTCGCCATAACCCGATCATGACCGATGCGGACATGGCGATGAAGGTGGATCCGACGTATCGTGCCATCTGTGAAAAATTCATGGCGGACCCGGAGTACTTCAAGCAGACCTTCGCGAAGGCCTGGTTCAAGCTGACCCACCGCGACCTGGGTCCGAAAGCGCGCTACATCGGCCCGGAAGTACCGGCGGAAGACCTGATCTGGCAAGACCCGGTGCCCGCAGGCAGCACCGACTACTGTGAAGAAGTCGTCAAGCAGAAGATTGCGGCCAGCGGTTTGTCCATCAGCGATATGGTTGCGACGGCTTGGGACAGTGCCCGTACTTACCGTGGTTCCGACATGCGCGGTGGCGCCAACGGCGCGCGTATTCGTCTGGCACCGCAAAAGGATTGGCAGGGTAACGAGCCCGAGCGTTTGGCCAAAGTGCTCAGCGTTTACGAGCAGATTTCAGCCGACACCGGTGCCAGCGTGGCGGATATCATCGTGCTGGCGGGTAGCGTCGGTATCGAGCAAGCTGCCAAAGCAGCGGGCTACGATATCCGTGTGCCCTTCCTGAAAGGCCGTGGCGACGCAACGGATGAGTTGACCGATGCGGACTCTTTCGCACCGCTGGAGCCGCTGGCCGATGGCTTCCGCAACTGGCAGAAGAAAGAGTACATCGTGAAGCCGGAAGAGATGTTGCTCGACCGTGCGCAGCTGATGGGCCTGACAGGCCCGGAAATGACCGTGCTGCTGGGTGGCATGCGTGTGCTGGGCACCAACTACGGTGGCACCAAGCATGGCGTCTTCACGGACCGTGAAGGCCAGTTGACCAACGACTTCTTCGTCAACCTGACCGACATGGCCAACACCTGGAAGCCGGTGGGCAGCAACACCTACGAAATTCGCGACCGCAAGACCGGTGCCGTGAAATGGACCGCTTCTCGGGTGGACCTGGTGTTTGGCTCCAACTCGCTGCTGCGCTCCTACGCCGAAGTGTATGCCCAGGACGATAACGCCGAGAAATTCGTCAAGGATTTCGTGGCCGCCTGGACGAAGGTGATGAATGCGGATCGCTTTGACGTCGCGTAATCACTGTTAGTGCCAGCAAAAACCCCGCATCTCAAGATGCGGGGTTTTTGTATCTGCAGCCCTCGAGTCTTTACGTGCCAAAGTCCTTTCTGAGGTGCTCTGAACATGCTACGGCCAACAGACATATCAAGAAATCCTCTACAACGGATAATTGCGAAAAATCCTTTGCAGAGGATAAAATGCGTCTTATCCGCTAAAAGGGATAGATCCAAGGGGCCGTCCTGAGGAATCGTTCTGAGACATCGTTCTGAGACATAGCCATGAAAATTACCTCACCCGATATGCTGGCCAAGGCCTTGAAAGAAGCCCGCTCCCATAATGGCATGAGCCAGAAAGATGCCGCCGAACAGGTCGGTATCAAACAAGCCACCGTCTCCGCTTTCGAGAATCGTCCGGAAAAAAGCCGCGTTGAAACGCTCTTCAAACTGATGGCTGCCCTCGGACTAGAGTTACATGTGGCAAAGAGAGAGAGTAAGCAAAGTGAACAGGTGTGGGATGAGGAGTGGTAACCAGTGGCTAACCTGACGGTAGCACTCAACGGTATCGAGGTAGGCCGACTCAGCCTCGGCCGTTCCGGCGCCATGGCTTTCCGCTATCTGCCTGAATGGCTAAACCGCCCCGGCGCACGCGCTATTTCATTATCCATGCCGTTATCTTCGGCAAGCTATCGTGGCGCGGTGGTTTACAACTTCTTCGATAACCTGCTGCCCGACTCCGAGGCGATTCGCGCCAGAATGCAGGCAAAATTTCAGCTGGCGACCGGACACCCCTTTGACCTTCTCGCCGCCGTAGGTCGTGATTGTATCGGCGCTATTCAGCTGTATCCCGAGACAGACACCATACCCAATGTTCGACAGATCACAGCAGAGCCGCTGGATGAGACGGATATCGCGACATTGCTCAGCGGCTACCAAGAGTTGCCGCTTGGCATGCATCGTGATGGAGACTTCAGAATCTCGCTCGCCGGGGCGCAGGAAAAAATGGCTCTGCTTTGGCACAGGGAATGCTGGCATCGGCCATCATTTGCCACGCCCACCAGCCACATCTTCAAGCTGCCCATTGGGTTTCTCAGTCATAGCAATATCGACCTTCGCGATAGCAACGAGAACGAATGGCTATGCCTGAAGATTCTCGAGGCCTTTGGAGTGCCGGTTGCTAACGCCGAGCTGGCGCGCTTCGAACAGCATACCGTGCTGGTGGTAGCGCGATTCGACCGACGCTGGTCGAGCGACGGCAGCTGGTTGATGCGTCTCCCGCAGGAAGACTTTTGCCAGGCACTGGGCATTGCACCGGCACTGAAGTATGAGAACGACGGTGGGCCAGGTATCCGGGCAGGCATGGAATTGCTGATGGGCTCCCAGCAAGCCACGAGCGACCGGGAGAACTTCTTCAAGGCTCAGATCATGTTCTGGCTGTTGGCCGCCATCGATGGGCATGCCAAGAATTTCAGTGTGTTCATCGAGCCACAAACTGCTTACCGAATGACGCCGCTCTATGACGTTATTTCCGCCTATCCCCTCATGGCAAAAGGAAGCCTGCCCGAAGCAAAGGCCAGGATGGCGATGTCGCTGAAAGGAAAGAACCGCCACTATCACTGGTCGCGTTTCTTGCCACGCCACTTTCTCAGTACGGCCCAGCAGGTGGGGTTTTCTCGGCGGCGGACGCTGGAAATCATACAGAGCATACTCGCACAGGCTGACGCAGCCATGAGCCGGGTAGCGGCGCTGCTGCCGGATGATTTTCCTGACACCGTGAGTGCCTCCATCATGGAAGGACTGGGTCGACAGCTCAAGAGACTGGAAAAGGATATAGACCAATGACACCTGCTCCCTGTTCAGGTGCTATTCAGGCTTCGTCAAACCTTCACTCAACTGTCACGAGCATGACATGTTGCGCGCCGATGCTGCTGAGCAAGCCATATTGGCTGTTTCTCATATAAGCCAGCAAATGGTTAAGCCAGCAGTGGGCCGCTCATCAGGGAGATGTATCATGACGAAGAAAACCGTGGCAGGCAGTGTCGATAGCGTAATGGCTCAGGGGGATGAGCCGCTCAGCAACCGTTCCAGCAATGCCTATTTTGGCGATATTCTGGAGCGGCGCTTGAGCCGCCGAGGCGTCCTCAAAGGGGGGCTGGCAACGGTGATCGCGGGCCTGATGGCGACCAGGCTGCCGTTGACGCAAGCGCTGGCCGCCAATGCGGGCGCGGGTTCACCCACCATGGGATTCAACCCGGTAGGTATCAGCGCTGCTGATAACGTCGTGGTGCCTGAGGGCTATCGCGTGCAAAGCTTCATCCCCTGGGGAACGCCCATCACGGGCGATATGCCCGCGTTCAGCCTGGAAGCTTCCGGGGAGCAGCAGGCGCATCAGGTGGGCAGCCATCACGACGGCATGCACTTCTTTGCGCTGAACGGCAGCTCCACCGACGGCCTGTTGGTGCTCAACCATGAATACGTGGAACCACGCTTCTTGCACGCAGCGGCCAGTGGCCTGGCGCTGGACCGCAATGGCTTTCCTCAGCATGACGATGGCAGCCGCGATGCCGATCAGGTGATCAAGGAGATGAATGCCCACGGCGTGAGTGTCGTGCGCGTTCGTGCCAATGAGCAAGGCGAGTGGGAAGTGGTGCAGGATGCCCTGAACCGCCGCATTACTGCCCAAACGCCCATGCAGCTCTCGGGCCCGGTGGCGGGCACGGAGCACCTGATTACCCAGTACAGCCCGGAAGGCCTGATGACGCGTGGCACCTTGAACAACTGTGCCCACGGGGTCACGCCCTGGAACACCTACCTGGCAGCCGAAGAGAACTGGGCGGGCTATTTTGCCAACACGGATACCGACATCGATCGGCGCCAAGCGCGCTACGGGATCGAAACCCGCGACACCGGTCGTTATCAGTGGCACCGTGCCGATCAGCAGAGCGATCAGTTCAGCCGCTTCGATGCCAGTAGCCGAGGAGCCAGCCCGGCAGAGGACTTCCGTAACGAACCCCATGCGTTTGGCTGGATGGTCGAAATCGACCCGATGAACCCCGATTCCGTGCCGGTCAAGCGTACCCACCTGGGGCGCTTTGCCCATGAAGGCGTCATCTTTGCCCCTGCGGTGGAAGGGCAGCCCGTGGTGGCGTACTCCGGGGACGACTCCCGTTTCGAGTACATCTACAAGTTCGTTTCACGGCGCCCCTTCGACGCCGCGACGGCGGACGGCAGCCTGTTGGATGAAGGCACGCTTTATGTGGCCAGGTTCAACGATGATGGCAGTGGCGAGTGGTTGGCGCTGGCCCCTGGCCAGAGCGGCCTGACGCCCGAGAATGGCTTTGCGGACCTGGCGGATATCCTGGTCAATACGCGCAGTGCCGCCGACCATGTGGGCGCCACCAGGATGGATCGCCCGGAGTGGGGCGCCGTCGACCCGCAAACCGGCGACGTCTATTTCACGCTGACCAACAATACGCGCCGCGCAGAGGGCGACGAGCACCCCGCCAACCCGCGCGCCAACAACAGCTTTGGCCATATCATCCGCTGGCAGGAAGAGGGCACTCACGCGGGCGAGCGCTTTGCCTGGGACCTGTTCGTGCTGGCAGGCGACCAGGACGATAGCCGCGACCTGGCGGGCAATGCGCTGGTAGAAGACAACATCTTTGCCAGCCCCGACGGCCTGTGGATCGATGCCGACCGTCGGGTATGGATACAGACCGACATCAGCGAATCCGAAATGAACACCGGTATCTACGAAGTCTTCGGCAATAACCAGATGCTGGTCGCCAACCCGGAAACCGGCGAGATCAAGCGCTTCCTGACCGGGCCTGTGGGCCAGGAAATCACCGGCGTGGTGACCACTCCAGACCAGCGCACCATGTTCGTCAACGTCCAGCACCCCGGCGCCACCACCACCGAAGAAGCCTTTGCCGAAGGCCGCTTCACCAGCCACTGGCCGGAGGGCGGCAGCGCCATCCCGCGTTCCGCCACGCTGGTCATTACCCGTGAAGATGGCGGCATTATCGGCGCGTGAGTAGTGCTCTCAACGCCCTCACAACCAGGCATCCAGCAGGCGGCGATACGCCGCCTGCGCCTGGGTTGCGCTGATGGGCTGCAAACGCACTTCTGTACCCGGCAGGCACTGTGCCAGCCGGGCGCAGGCCATAGGCGTGAGGGCGCCCAAACGCGGGTAGCCCCCAATGGTTTGGCGGTCGTTCATCAGGATGATCGGCTGACCATCGGGAGGAATCTGCACGGCACCTAAAGGAATCCCTTCCGAGACAATGCCGCCCAGGCGGCTGTTCAGCGCTTTGCCGGTGAGCCGAATGCCCATGCGGTCGGCGCGCTGGTCGACCGTCCAGGGCTGGTTGAAGGCATCGAACAGGCTGCGCCCGGCAAAGTGGGCGGCCTGGGAGCCCAGGACCATATCGAGTCGTACCGTTTGCGGCGTGCTGGAAATCGCAGCCGTTGGCAGCTCCGCGTGGGCGGGCAGCGTGCGCACCGACGCCGAAATGCCTTTCCAGGTCAGCGTATCGCCCGCTTTGAGCGGCTGGCCATCTTCATGCAGCCCGCCGATCTGCTCTCGGGCGGTGCATGCTCGGCTGCCCAGCACGGCGGGTGCATCCAGCCCGCCGGGAAAGGCGAGATATGCGCGCAGGCCTTGCTTTGGCTGACGAAAAACCAGCGTCTGGCCCGCCTGCATCAGGAAGCTGGCGTTGGGGGCAAGGGGCTGGCCGTCCAGTGTGGTGGCCAGGTCGGCCCCGGTCATAGCGAGGCGTACGTCCTGGTTGGCCACCAGGGTCAGGTTGCCGCCCATGACGATTTCCAGGGCGGCGCTATGCAGGGGGTTGCCCAGCAGCCAGTTGGCCCAGCGGAAGGCAATCCAGTCGGCGGCACCGCCCTGGGTAACGCCCAGGTGGCCAACGCCGAAGCGGCCTGCATCCTGAATCAGCGCCAGCGGCCCGGCTTGCTTGACGGTCAACATGGGCTGGCTCATGGGCGCTCCTCCAGCGGGGTGGTGTCGCCGCCGGCTGCTTCGAACTCGGCTTTAGAGATCGCCTTGAAGCGCACTTTATCGCCGGGGCGCAGCAGCGGTTCGCCGCGCTTGGCGCGCTCGAACAGCGGCACGGCGGTTCTACCCAGAATGTTCCAGCCGCCCGGGGAAAGCAGCGGGTAGATGGCCGTTTGTCGGTCGGCAATGCCGACGCTGCCCGCCGCGACGCGGCGGCGGGGCGTTTTCAATCGTGGCGTGGCAATGGCCTCATCTACCAGGCCCATGAAGCCGTAGCCAGGGGCAAAGCCCAGCGCAAACACGCAGTAATCGTGGCTGCAGTGGCGCTCGATCAAGTCATCGACGCTGAGCCCGGCGCGCGTTGCTACCGATGGCAATTCGGGGCCAACGCTCTCGTCGTACCACACGGGAATCTCGTGCAGCTGCCCCTGCTGGGTGTCGGCAGGGGTGAGATCGTGCAGCGCGCTGCGCACCAGCGTCGTGGCCTGGCTAAAGGTGAGCTTCTGGCAATCGTAGTGCACCAGCAGGGTGGTGTACGAGGGAATCAGGTCGATCAGCGCATCATCAAAGGCGCGGCGTAGCGCCTCGTCGGCGGCCATGATCCAGGCCATATTGCGTTCATCGATGGCGTCGAACAGGCGCACCGTCAAGGCGTCCATGGCGGCGGTTTCCAGGCGGAGTTTCACGCGGACTCCAGCGCCGTAAAGGCCTCGCGAATGGCGCGCACGGCAGCCACGGATTCGGGGTTGTCGCCATGCACGCAGAGCGTGTCGCAGGGCAACTGCAAGGCGCTGCCATCTCGGGCGGTGAGGGCCTCCCCTTTGGCCAAGGCAACCGCCTGGGCGACGATGGTGGTCTGGTCGTGGTGCACGGCCCCCGCCAGGCGACGAGAGGCCAGATGGCCGTTGGCCTCATACGCGCGGTCAGCGAAGGACTCGAACCACAGCGTGACGCCCATTTTTTCCGCTAGCTGACGGTGCGGCGCTGGGTCGGCAGTGGCCATCACCATCAGCGGCAGGCGGGCATCGAAGGCTTTCACGGCGCGCATGGCGCCTTCCAGCAGCGCCAGGTTGGCGGCCATGTCGTTGTACATGGCCCCGTGGGGTTTGACGTAGCTCAGCGCGGTGCCTTCTGCCTGGCAAATACCCGCCAGCGCGCCAATCTGGTAGAGCATCATGTCTTCCACTTCATCCGCTGTGCAGGCCATGGAGCGGCGGCCAAAGCCCATGAGATCCGGATAGCCCGGGTGCGCACCGATCTTCACGCCGTGCTGGACCGCCAGCGCCACCGTCTTGCGCATCACATGGGGGTCGGAGGCGTGGTAGCCGCAGGCAATGTTGGCGCAGTCGACGTAGGGCATGACCTCCGCATCCAGGCCAATCGACCAGTTGCCGAAACTTTCGCCCATGTCGCAGTTGAGAAGGGGGAGCATTGTGCTCATAGTTGACTCTCCTGAAAAGCGCTGATTATTGCGAAGTTGCGGGCAACTTTATCAACTGATACTTCTGGTAGGCGCTCATAATGGTTTCATACTGCACTTGGTGGGCCATGACAAAATCATCGCCGTAGATCGTTTCGTCTGGGTATTCAGTAATCAATTGGAGTGGAGTGAGCTGGGTATCGTCACGAGTGAGTAGATAAGGAATATCGTTTCTTATGGTAAATTCCAAGCGGCCAGCGTGAGCTTCGAAAGCTTTGATCTGACGTCGATTGTAGGCCACCAGCCCCGGCACGTTCGCTAGATGTTCCGTGACATGTTCGAGCAGTGCTTCAGCCTGTGCCTTCCAGTGTTGGTGATAGCGGAGGACGAGAAAAAACCCCTTGGGTATCGACCACAGCTCGAAGTTGCGAGGTACGTAACCGGTCAGCGGGCGGGTCCACTCATGGGCGGGGTAACCATGCAGGTTGATGTGTAACTGCGCTCCGCTTGCCGCCTTGGCGCGCTCGCGAATGGCCAGCTCGAATTCTCCCCCCAGTGGCTGGGCCTGAAGGTCGTTGCCGAAAGCCGTGTAGCGCGCAGCATGGTGCATGTGATTTGGCTGTTCGGCAACCAGGCGCTGCTGTAGATGGTAGCCATCTGGGTTTTCGAGCGGTGAAAGCACGAAATGCGAACCTGCCTGCCTCGATAGATCTTGCCCTGCGCGCAAGGCGCCTACGATACCAGAAGGTTCGTTGGCGTGCTGCGCGGCGCTGATAATCACTGCCCGCTCTTGCCCTATGTGATAGCGAGCAGATAATTTACGCCCACTCCGGCTTTTGGCATGAAGTGCCTCTCCCTCAATGGTGTCGAGTTCGGCGTGTATCTTGGCAGCACTCAATGGGTGCTCGGCGCTGTCGAGCATAGTGATTTCTTCAGCAGCAGCATCGTCAGTGTTTAGTGGACGAAGTGTGATCGTAAGCGACGGCGGTGCCTCGGTGCGGGTCTTGATTTCCGGCACAATCTGACCTGGCTGGATTGAGCGGTCGCCCAGTGGCAGGCCAGAAAGTTTTTGGTAGACCTCCAATAGCGAGAAATAGAGCTCCTCGTGCAGTCCCTCGGCCAGGCTCATATGCTCGAGTCCGAAGGCCAGCGGCGTATCCTGGCATGGTAGAGTAACGCTGATATTGAGCTCTTCGAAAAATGGCTGCTCGGCGGGCCACTCGGCTTGGGTAATCGCGTCTATCGCCGTTTCAAAGAGCTGGACATAGTCACAGGTGTAGAGAGAGCTGCCGCTATAGCCGCTAGTGCTTTGCCAGTAGACCCAACCGCAGGGCGAGAGTTGCCAAGCCCCTACGTGGTCTAAATGATGACGGTTGGGTGCTTCCACACGCACCATCTCTTGGGTGCCGTTTGCATATGTCAGCGCCAGCTCGTAGTGGTATAGCATAGTTTGAGTTTGACAAGTGACCGCCTCCCAGCTCAGTGCGACGCTTTCGCCGAGGAGGCCTGCTAACGGGTAAGCCTCCAACAGGAAACGCTTAGGAGCCTCGATGGGTGCCGGGTAACGGATGTGCAACGCACGAAGAGGCAGTATGTCTAGCTCCTCTATCACATAATGCACCAAGGGTTTGTAAGCGCTGTAGAAGCGTGCCTCAATCCCTTGATCCTTGAGCATCTGCTCGGCGCGATGGCGGGCGGTACGATCGTCGAATACCCAAGCGGAGAGCTTGTCGCCCGGTGATAGAGTCTTTCGGTACTGAGATGCGATTGCTTCGACGCTGCGCTCGAAGGTAGTGTCCAGAAGTACAGTCATTGTGAGGTCCGCCCTGTGGGATCTAGAGTGTCGCGCAGCCAGTCACCCAAAAGGTTGAGTCCTAGCACGGTGAGCAGAATGGCAATGCCAGGAAAGACACTGACCCACCAAGCGGTCTGTAAATAGGTGCGGCCTTCGGCCAGCATGCCACCCCAACTCGGTATGACTGGATCCACGCCAAGACCCAGGAAGGTTAGACTGCTCTCTAATAGGATGTTGTTGGCTACGTTCAATGTCATTAGTACGATGACCGGGCCCAGTAGATTAGGCAGTAGGTGCTGGAACAGGATGCGCCAGTCGCGTACGCCTATGGCTTGGGCCGATAGAATGAACTCGCGATCCTTGAGCGACAGCACCGAACCTCTCACCAAACGAGCGTACTGTACCCACTGCGAAACGATCAGCAGAATGATCATGTTGGTCAGCCCGCCACCGATGACTGCAATAAAGGTAATAGCCAGCAGAATGAACGGCAGGGCGAGCTGCACATCGGCAAAGCGCATGACGATCATGTCGATGAATCCGCCGTAGTAGCCTGACAAAAGCCCCATGACGATACCCAGTGCTACCGCACCTAGTGCGGAATAGAAACCTACCTTGAGCGAGATTTCCCCACCGATGATGACTCGGGCCAGTACGTCGCGACCCAACGGGTCAGTACCTAGAGGAAAGCTGCCGTCAGTTAGAGGTGGAGTGAGGCGCATGGCGAGGTTGATGCCGCTGCCACCGTCTGGAAACAGCCAGCCTGAAAGCAGGACCGCTAAACCGATGCTTCCTACTAGCAGGGCGCCCGTAATAAACTCGAAGTTTTTGAAACGCTGAAGTCTCAGAGAATTTAACGACATAAGGCCACCTAACTCTTGCGCACGCGAGGGTCGACGAAGCCATAAGCGACATCGACCAGCAGGTTGATTGAGATGATCAGAAGTGACAGAACTGTGATTACACCCTGCAATACTGGATAGTCACGGGCGGCAACGGCGTCGAAGGCCAGTGTACCTAGCCCTGGCCAGTTGAATACTCTCTCGACAACGACGATACCGCCCAAGAGCCCTCCAAACTGCAAGCCGAAGTAGGTGATTAGCGGGATTGAGCAGTTACGCAGCGCATGCTTGTAGAGTACTACCGAATTGGAAAGCCCTTTGGCGCGTGCCACCATGATGTACTGGGAGCGCAGTGTTTCCAGCATGGTAGTTCTGACCAGACGTACGTTGGTGGCAGTCAGAATGATACCCATGGTGGCGGCAGGCATAATGAAGCTCTGCCATCCCTCCATGCCGCTGGGCGGCAGTAGATTGAAAGTGATTGATAACAGCAGCACCAGCATGATGGCCAGCCAGAAGTTAGGAAAGGAGAGGCCAACTAGTGAAATAACCCGGATGACTTGGTCGGGCCATTTGCCGCGGGAGACGGCGGCCTTAACACCTAGCGGAATCGATAGCGCGATAGAGACAAATAGCGAAGCAAACGCCAGCGCTAGGGTTGCTGGGAGTGCTCGACCGATTAGTTCGCTCACCTGCGTGCCGCCCATGAAGCTGCGGCCTAAGTCGCCGGTGAACAGACCTTTCAGAAACTCCATGTATTGCAACAAAAACGGCTGGTTGAGCCCGAGTGCTTCGCGAATGCGCGCCAGATCCGCCTCGGTGATACTACCCGCCCCTTGGGCAAGCATGATGGCGGGGTCGCCGGTCAGGCGAATCGCAAACGACACGATCAGCGTTACCGCCACAAGCACGAATAGCGCTTGCAGCAATCGGTAGAAAAGAAACTTGGCCACGTGGTTTACCCTCGAAACAGAAGGCCGCCGCCTTTAAGGCGGCGGCGGATTGGGCTTATTCGGCGACGTCGACGTCGGTAAGTCGAACCCGGTTGTCTGGGGCGGGTTCGAAGTTCTCAACTCGATTGCCTACCCCATAAAGCGCGTTCAAGCTATAAAGTGGCATTTCAAGCGCTCGCTCCTTGGTATAGCGAGCAACGAACTGCAATAAGGTTTCTCGCTCGGTGCGGTCAGTGATGCTGCGCTGTGAGTTGAGCATTTCGTCGAGCGTGGTATCGCTATCGTAGGGGTTCCAGCGCTCGCCGGAGTGGTACATCAGATACGCGGTGTTGTCGAAATCGAAAGTCCAGCCTCCCCATTTTTGCTGGAACATCTCACCTGTGCGCCCCGCTGGAATAATGTCGTTGAGCAACACGTTGGTTTCGTAGGGTTGAATAGAGGCGTTGAGGCCCACTCCCTGCAGATAGGCAGCAACCACCTGGGCCACTTCGGTAAAAGTAGCGTCGTTGCCGCGCACGTCGATTTGTAGGGTCGTGCCTGGCTCGATACCGGCCTCTGTGAGCAGTTCTTGGGCGCGCTGCGGATCAAAGGGGTAGGGCTCAAGTTCCGGGTCGAAGCCGAAGGATTGTTCGCCTTGGAAACTGGCAATCACACTGCCTTCTCCAGCCAAAATGGAGTCCACAATGGCGTGACGGTCGACTGCCATGATGATCGCCTGACGGACTCGCTCATCGGCGGTGATGCCTGACTGGGTATTGAAGCGTAGTGCCTCAACGGTGGGTGAGGCGACACTTACCACTTGTGTATTGGGGTGAGCGTTGATCGAGTCGATCATGCCGATAGGAATGGTTGGTGGCAAGACGATATCCACTCGACCGGATTGCAGTTCGGCAACGGCCGTGGAAGGTTCGGAAATGAAGCGGTAAGTGACGCTATCGAGCTTCGGTGCGCCACCCCAGTGATCGGCGAAGGCTTCTAGCCTCACATTGGAGCGTGGCGTGTAATCGACCATTTTGAAAGGGCCTGTGCCTACAGGGTGGATGTTGAAGTAATCGTCACCATGCTCTTCGATATAGCTTGGCGGCACGATCATTGCGCCGTATCCAGCCAATTTGGTCATCAAGACCGGGTCTGGGTTATAAAGGAAAAAATCAACGGTGTAGTCGTCGATAACTTCCACATGAGAAATCGCCGTGTAGTTGGAGCGTTGAGGACCACGGGCGCCTTCTTCCCCCAGTAGACGGTCAAAGGTGAATTTTACCGCGTCGGCATTGAAGGGCTCGCCGTTATGGAATATTACGCCTTCACGCAGCGAAAAGCGGATGCGTTTGCCCTCATCCAACTCTTCCCAGCTGGTAGCAAGGCCAGGTACCAATTCAAGATCTGGGCCACGATAGGTTAGGCCGTCGAAGATATTAGTGGCCACCGATGCCCAGTTGACCAGAAAGGTATCGATTGGGTCCCAGCTGCCTGGATCCTGAGGAGAGGCAATGGTCAGTGAACCTGCTTGACTCGCTCCAGAGGCGGCTAGAGCAGCAGCTAGGGTGCAAGCTTGAAATAGAGTTGTCTTTTTCATTGATCGTCTTCTCTATGGTTTCTTGTTCAGGTTGGAAACAAAGCGCTACAAGTGGGGCAAGGTGCTGTCGCGGGAAACGAAATGACCGGTGGCTATTTCATCAAGAGGATAAATGGTGGGTTCATCGCCCACTCTGCGGATTGGGCTCGGAATATCACCGTCTAACAGCATGTGCTCGCGCCGATGTTGCGGATCGGCCACGGGCACTGCGGAGAGGAGTTTCTTTGTATAGGAGTGTTGAGGCGCGTCGAAAACTCTTTGACGTGGCCCTATTTCGACAATTTGGCCAAGATGCAGTACCGCTACACGGTGACTCATCTTCTCCACTATCGCCATGTCGTGGCTAATAAACAGGTATGCCAAGCCTTCCTCGCGTTGAAGCTGCATCATCAAATGAATGATCTGCGCTTGGATGGAAACGTCTAGTGCAGACAGTGCCTCGTCGGCAATAATAAGTTTGGGCTTGGAGGCTAACGCTCGAGCGATACAGATGCGCTGACGCTGGCCGCCAGAAAATTCGTGTGGATAGCGGTTGGCGTGTTCTGGTTTCAAACCTACACGTTCAAGCAGCTCGCTGACTCGTTGCTTGATATGTTGCTGGTTAGCTATCAAGTGGTGAGTGTGGATGGGTTCTGCAATGGAAAAACCAGCGGTCTTTCGTGGGTCGAGAGATGCGAAGGGATCCTGGAAAATGTACTGCACTTCTTGGCGAAGCTTCATTTTTTCGCTGCGTGACATTTGTACGACCGGCCTGCCGGAGAAGGTGATATCGCCGCTGGTACTTTTCTGCAGTTGCTGGATAGTTCGTCCTATGGTGGACTTGCCCGAGCCTGATTCGCCCACTAGCGCCAGTGTCTCTCCAGGAAAGATGTCGAAGCTGACGTGCTCAACAGCGTGGACGCGATGGCTCACCCCGCCAAAAAAACCTTTGTTGATATCAAAGCGTGTGACCAGATTACGCACGCTGACCACCGGTATTTCTTGCGCACGCACGGTATCTTGGAGCGTAGATACACCTTGGGTAACGACCTTTTCGCCATCAAAGGTCATAAGCGGCTCAGCCCGAGGAAGGGCTTCACCCTGCATGCTGCCAAGTTTGGGCACTGCCGCTAGTAGTGCTTGGGTGTAGGGGGCCTGAGGCGAGGTGAACAATGTGGAGACATTCGCCTCTTCTACCTTCTTGCCGTTACGCATCACTACTACGTGGTCGGCTACTTCCGCCACAACGCCCATGTCATGGGTGATGAAAATTACGGCCATCCCGAGCTCTTTCTGGAGATCGCGAATGATGGTGAGAATCTGCGCCTGAATGGTAACGTCTAGCGCTGTGGTAGGCTCATCGGCCACGAGAACCTTGGGTTTGCAAGCTAACGCCATGGCGATCATTACTCGTTGGCGCATACCGCCTGAAAGCTGGTGTGGGTAGCGTTTCAAAAGCGATTCGGCATCTGCCAAGCGGACTAAGCGCAGTAGCTTTAAAGCTTCTTCGCGTGCTGTCGCTTTGCTGTAATCGCCGTGAAGCAGGAGCACTTCAGTGATCTGGTCGCCGATGGTATAAACCGGATTGAGTGATGTCATCGGTTCCTGGAAGATCATTGAGATCTCTTTTCCACGGATCTTGCGCATCTCCTTGTCAGCAAGCGTTGTTAAATCCAGCGGCGCTTTATCGCTCGTATTGCGATAAAAAATATGTCCCTTGGCGATGGTTGCGTTGAGATACTGTACTAGACCCATTATGGCGAGTGAGGCCATGGATTTGCCCGACCCGGACTCGCCGACGATCGCCAAGGTTTGACCAGCGTGAAGGTCAAACGTGAGATCCTGGACGACCCTGTGGGATCCGAACGTGACATCAAGGGATTGCACGGACAGCAGAGGTGGTATTGATAGCACAATTTTGCCTGTATTTTTTGTGTAATTCATATGGAAATTATATGTATGATGTTTGCATGTCAATTGGGTATTCGCCATTTCAATGTGGGCAGGCAGGTTGAGGTATCATGAGCTAGCCGTTAGCCAAGCCCCATGCCATAAATCGATTACAGGGCTCCTTAATTCCGTTGTGGACGAAAAAATTTTCAAAATCAAATGCTAAAGAGCATGCCTATGAGTGAAGAGAGACAGACTGTGCCCCTCAAGAGAAATCCCATCGTGTCGTCAGAACACCTGTCCCACAAAGCGCAAGAGCTTTCGGAGTTCGAGTTTGGACTAATTATCTCCAGCAATGCGTTCAACCGCTGGATGGTGCGCTGCATGACGGCTACGGGGTATCCTGAGCTTGGGGCGCTTGATGTTTTAGTGCTTCATAGTGTCAATCATCGGGCACGGGCAAAACGGCAGGGAGATATCTGCCTGGTTCTCAACGTTGAAGATACGCATACAGTGGCCTATGCATTGCGTAAGCTCTCAAAGTTAGGATTGGTAGTAGGTGAAAAACACGGTAAAGAAACGCTGTTTAGTACTACAGAGCAGGGGCATGATGCGTGTAATCGCTATGCCGAAATTCGGGAGTCGTGCCTCATTGAGTCACTTGACTCAATGGGTATTGAGCGCAGCGAAATCAGCCGTTTAGCCAGCATTTTGCGAGCTATGTCAGGTTTGTATGACCAAGCCGCTAGGGCAGCTGCTTCGCTGTAAAAGCTATTGCTGTCGTTATGTAATGCCACGATTATCCCCTCATTTTGAGAGAGCTTCAAAAGTAGCACTTAGGCCATCATGAGCAGCTTTTGTTGAGGTGTGGCTCCTTCGAGTCCCATGTTGGGTTGTTTGTGATTGCAGTGCCAGAGCCAGCGAGTAGCATAATCTGGCACTTCCTTGGTGCTGTCGAACAAATACTGTGCCTTTCACTGATTCTGCTGTTGGCAATCGCCTTGATGCATATCTTCCCTGAGATTGCGCTGTACCTGCCGCAGGCGATGAATCGTTAACGAGAGGGAAGATCACGCCCGTATACGGCAATACCGCCCCGACCAGCGCGTTTGATGGTATACATGCTCTGGTCGGCGGCGTCGATGATCTCTCGTTCGTTATCGAACTCGCCATCGTCGAGGCACGCGATGCCGATCGAGACAGAAATGTACAGAGACTCATGGCCCACCTGAACCATGGGGGACGCCTGCAAACGTTGCGCTATCCGTTCGGCAAAGTGTTCGGCTGTCCTGGCCGTTTCGTCGGGGAGGAGGACCAGGAACTCTTCACCGCCATAGCGGCCCGCCAGGTCACCCGCCCGAGTCAAGGCCGACAGCGTACTGCCGAACTGGGCAAGCACCTGATCTCCTGCCTGGTGACCGTAGCGGTCATTCAGCACCTTGAAGTGATCCAGATCGATGAATACGACCGAGAGCGTGCGTTGTTGGGCACGGCATAGCGCGAAGCGCTCACGCAGTTGTTCTTCCAGCCAGGCGCGGTTGGCAAGTTGAGTCAGCGGATCGATGCGGCTGCGCTGTTCGAGCTGAGTGTAATCGTTGAGTAGCGCTTCACTGCTTTTTTGCTGTGCTTCCAAACGGGTACTGAGCATCAGCGTGTGCTCGAACAAGCGCTGCTGAGCTTGCTCGATCAACGAGAAACTATCCACGGCTAGGGCCAGCGGAATGCCTAGCGATTGAGACAGCGGTGGTAACGTTTGTTGTAGGTAGGTGAGCAGTGTATCAAGGGCCAACGGCTCAGGTAGCTTCATCAGGTTTGACTGGCGCATCAGCAGCGCCAACGCCTGAGAGGGGTCGGGGGATAGCCAGGCATCGGCGACCAGACCCGACAAACGGATGCACAGATCCGCCAGGTTGTCGGTATCCAGCGGACCATGGCTTTCATACACGCTACGCGCCAGTGTCTCGTGTACGCCCCACTTCAACAGTAGCCATGCACCCACCAGCGCGTGATCACAGCCAAACAGGCGCTGCTCGGCTTGCGTGACCTGCTGGTGCGACACGCCTTCATTGCCATAAAGGTGTTCCGCATCGACCGGGAAGGCTTTCTGCAGGGCAAGCATGCCAATATCCTGCAACAGCGCGGCCGTGAACACGCACCCGGCCTGTTCAGGGCAGTGCTGTTGGGCGAAGTAGCTGGCCGTAACGGCCGCCGTAAAGGCGCGCTGCCAATAAAGGCGCTGGCTAGGCGTACCGTTGTGCTGTTCAAATAGCTTGAAGCTGAGCACCGTTGCCAGAGTGGCATCGGTGCCCAGCCGTTGTGTCGCTTCGAAACAGGTCAAGGGCGGTTGGCTGGCGCGCAGGTAGTGCACGCTGTTGGCCACGCTCAGCACTCTGGCCGTCACGGTAACTGTCAAGGTATCTGTCGCCCTGTTTGATTTTTATGCAGCTATTTTCTCTACCTCCCTAACTACTCGGCGCTCTGGGTTTAGCGATACTAATGTCACAGGATGCCAGTTGCGGGTGTCCCCACTCCAGCGCTCAGGATGCACAGCTCTGGCTGCAAGGTTGAGGGCATGTCTCTTGGCCAATATGACTTTGTCTTCTCCTGTGTGGCGCTGCATCGGCGTCACGAAGCGGATAGCACTGTGGCGGTGCTCATAGTTGTACCACTGGACGAAGCCGTGCACCCAACGCTGGGCAGCTGATAGGTCAGCGAAGCCACTGACAGGGTAGTTCGGCACATACTTGCAGGTGCGGAACAGAGCCTCGGAGAAGGCGTTATCGTTGCTCACACGCGGTCGACTGAACGAAGGCTGGATCTGCAGATCTCTCAGCTTCTCAAGCAAGGTAATGCCTTTGAAGGGGCTGCCGTTATCTGCGTGCAGCACCAGAGGCTGGCCTACCATGTTTTCGGCCAGCACGGCTCGCTCAATGACACGGCGTGAGTTAGCTGCAGACTCCCAGAAAGGCTTCCCAGCCCACGACTTTACGGCTGAAGATGTCGAGGATCATCACCAGATAGTAGTAGGTACCCTTGGCTGGCCAGAAGCCGTGTGCAGTCCCGTGACCACACCGTTGGGGGCGGTTGCTGTATGTGTAGTCGGCGCTGGCTGTGATTTGCGGGCTTTGGCGCGTCCCCGGTGTGCCAGCTTACCATGTTTACGCAGCACTCGATAAAAGCTCGATACGGAGGCAATGTAACGCTGCTCTTCATCCATCAGCCGAATAACAATTTGATCCGGCGGTAAAGCAGCAAACTCGTCACGGTGGCATTGCCTCAAGATCTCGGCCTCTTCTTCTGGGGTCAGCGCATTAGCGGGGGCTGGGCGTTCGGCTAAAGGGCGTTTGTCGCCTGTTAGCTTTCCCGCCTGCATCCAGCGTTGGTGAGTCCGGATAGAAATCCCGACAACTTCACAGGCAGCCGCCAAGGTGGCGCCCTCGTTGCAGGCAACAGCAATCAGCTCTACGGCATGTTGGCGATCCTCGATGCTGATCATGACTCCTCGTCCCCCCAGATCGCCCGTGCTTTTTTTGACAGCGTCAGCAGTGCAGCTGTCTCCGCGAGTGCTGTGTTCTTGCGCTGTAGCTCTCGTTCCAGCTCTTTGATCCGCTTGCGCTGCTGCTTGGCTTCATCCGCTTCTCGACGGCGGTCCTCATGGGACAAGCTGGCGGCTTGTTCGCAGTCATGACGCCAGCGTTGCAGCTGCTCGGGATACAGTCCCCGTTGACGACAATAGGCAGCAACGTCTTCGGTGTTCATCGCTGCGGTCTCAACCACCGCTGCAAACTTGTCTCGGGACGACCAGCCGGTCGTACCCTGGTCACTTGCATCGGGCAGGCAGCGTCCCTCCGCACGGGCTTCTTTACGCCACTTGTAAACAGTTGCTGGCGAGATCCCCTCCTGCCGAGCGACCTCTTCTACGCTTTGGTTATAAGGCGGTAACAGCTTGGCCACAGCGGCCTGACGTCGCTCATCGGAATAGCGAGGCATACAGATCTCCAAACGCCCCTGAATATTTAAGAGAGTGTAACAAGGGACACGACATCAATCCTGACAGAGGGGGGTCAGGGCAGGGTCATGTTCGATGGTCGTGGCATAGTCCGTCAGGGTCGCCTCAGCCGTGCTGGCAACTTCCAGGACACGCATGGCAACGGCAGGCAGTGACGGAAGCCCCTGACACTTCTGCAGTGTGCTCCCCAGGGTAGGGGGGAGCTGACTGGCAAGCTCATGGTAGAACGCGTCGCTGATGGCGGCTGAGCCCGTCATGTGATCTCCTCGTACGCCGAACAGCGGAGTGGGCGACTTATCGTATAGGGAAAGCTATTGTTTACCATAGTGTACGCCGCACCGATATGACGGTGGTACAGTCTCTATCCCTAAGACCCTGGTTTATGCTGCAAATGTCACTGTGTTTTTTTACCTGAATTCAGGTTAAAAAGAGTCAAAGCCGAGCTGCTTAAAAATGACACAAGCGAGTGCCGTGATGCACACCAGACAAGAAGCAGCAGAGATGTTTCGCCAACTGGCAGAGGGGCTTGGGCATAGCCACCGGCCCTCCTTGCTCAAGGGTTCTGGTTTGGCAGGCCATTACCCGCTGCGGAGTTTGCGGCGACCTGGCTAAGCCGCTAGAACATGCGGCACGTCATCTTGCTGTCATCATCCATGGCATACCCTACGCGCGCCATACCGCGACGAGAGGAGTTTGCCATGCGCCTGGCCCTGTTCGACCTTGATGACACCCTCCTGGATGGAGACTGCAGCGACCGCTGGAATTTATGGATGATAGAGCAAGGCTGGGTCAGCGATGCCGAAGGGTTCCTGGCCCGCGCAGAAGCGATGCAGCAGGCTTATCATGCGGGCAAGTTGAAGCTGGAAGAGTACCTGGCGATGACCCTGGCGCCGTTGCGTGGCCGTCGGGTCGACGACGTTCAAAAAGAAGTCGAGCGTTTCGTGGCCACCCACCTGCAGCCACGCATCTTCGAGCAGGCATGGCGCTGTCTCGATGTGCACCGACAGGCGGGCGATACGCTGGTCTTGATCTCGGCGTCGGCCTGCCATCTGGTCGCGCCCATAGCAGCCATGCTGGGGATCGACCACGTGCTGGCGGTGGAGCTGGAGCAGGACCGCTTGCCAGGCGGCGCCATGTACACCGGGCGCAGCGTGGGGGTGCTTTCCTACCGTGGCGGCAAGGTCACGCGGCTACAGCAGTGGCTGGCGGAGCAGGGCGTCGAGGCGTGCCATACCACGTTCTATTCCGATTCCCGCAACGACTTGCCGCTACTGCAATATGTCGATTGTGCGATTGCCGTCAACCCGGACCCGGTGTTGGCGGAGGTGGCTGGCGTCGAAGGCTGGCGACGCTTAGACTGGCGAGCCGATACCGAGCAGAGCATTTAGCTTTGTGAACCGTCAACCCACCACGCATTTGCCAGCCCATGACGCACGACCTGCCTGATTACCGTTTCATCGAACACCCCGCTGATCCTGCCCTGGTGGCTTCCGTATGAGTTCCACCGCGCTCGCGCTGGTGCTGGTCTCTGTGTGCATGCACGCAGGGTGGAACGTGCTGGGCAAGCGCAACGCGCCCTCGCTTGGGTCGTTTGCGCTGGCTTATGGCGCTGGGGGGGTGGCGCTGTTGCCGCTGCTGGTGCTGGGCCCCTCCTTGACGGCGCTGCCGGGTGCCTTCTGGGGCTGGCTGGTGCTGTCCGGGTTTTGCCAGATGCTCTATATGGGAGGGCTCGCCTGGGCCTACGCCCGGGGAGAGGTGAGCGTCCTCTATCCCATTGCCCGTGCCTTGCCGGTGGTGATGGTGCCACTGGTATCGATTGCCTGGCTGGGCAATCGTGGCCTTGGCCTCTGGGATGGCGTCGGCATGCTGCTGATCATGCTAGGGGCGCTGGGCTTGCCGCTCAGCCGACCCGAGGCTCGCCGTCTTGCTTCGTATCTTTCCCCCGCCATGGGCTTTGCGCTGCTGGCGGCGGTGGGCACCGTGGGGTACTCGCTGATCGACAAGCAAGCCCTGGGCGTCATGCAAGGCGCTGGCCATAGCAGCCTGACGGCAGGGGCGGTCTTCATGGTTCTGCAGGCATTGATGACGCTGCTGTGGGCGCTCCCGCTGTTGGCCGTGTTGCCGGCAGAGCGCCGCCGATTGCCTGCGCTGCGACAGCAGGGGCTGACGATGCTGGTGGCCACGGGCTTGATGATGACCTGCACCTATGGGCTGGTGCTCATGGCCATGGCACTGACCGACGAGGTCAGCTACGTGGTGGCGCTGCGCCAGCTCTCGATTCCGGTTGGCGTGCTGATGGGGGTGCTGTGGCTCAAGGAGCCTGCCTCCAGCGCCAAGACGCTGAGCACGCTGGTGATGCTGCTGGGCCTGTTGATCGTGGCGCTGTAATGCTTGCTGCTAGCGCAACGCCTGCCAGACCAGGTTGAGGCCCACCACGAACATGGCCATGATCACCAGACGATAAAACAGCTTTTCATTGACGCGGCTTTGCAGCCAGAGGCCGTTGCGCACCCCTATCCAGGCAACCGGTACCAGCAGCAGTGACGCCCAGGCGCTGGTCATGTTGACCTCGCCAAGCCATACGTAAGGGCCCAGCTTGATGCTGTTGACCACGGCATAGGTCACCGTACAGGTGGCAATGAACGTCTCCTTGGAGAGCTGGCGAGGCATGAGGTACATGTTCATGGGCGGTGCGCCCGCGTGGGCGATGAAACTGGTAAACCCGCAAACGCTGGAGGCGGGCAGTGCCCAGCGGGTGGAAATGGGCTTCTTCGCCACGGGCTTGAGCAGCATGTAAGCCGCAAAGGCCACGGAGAGAATGCCCAGCACCAAACGCACGCCCTCTTCGCTGAGGCTGCCAAACAGCAGCGTGCCGACGGTCACCCCGATGAACAGGCCCGGCACGAAACGCCATACCTCCGCGCGGGAGTGCTTGCCCCACCATGCCTTGACGGCAAAGGCATCCATGACCAGCAGCAGCGGCAGCAGCAGCCCCGCCGCTTGGGTAGGGCTGATCGCCAGGGCCATCAAGGGCACCGAGAGCGTGCCGAACCCGCCTGCGAATCCGCCCTTGGACACCCCGGTCAAATAGACAGAAAAGATGATCAACAGCCAGGCGATGACGGAGTAGTCAGGAAGCATGGGCGCCTCGAATGCTTGGGTCGGTTAAAGGTTAGCGGGCGAAGGACATCTTACCCGATAGACCGCTTGGCTGATCACAAAATGATCAGCGTCGCGAGTCCCAGAAACGAGAGGAATCCCACTACATCCGTCACGGTGGTCAGAATGACCGCGCCAGACAGCGCCGGGTCGATCTGCAGGCGCTTCAGCACCAGCGGGATCAGTACGCCCGAGAGGTTGGCGAGGCTCATGTTGATGAAGATGGCGAGGGTAATGACCAGCGTGATCAGGGTCTGGCCAAACCACAGGTAGGAAATGCCGCCCACCACCAGGGCCCATACCAGGCCGTTGCTCATGCCGACCCAAAGCTCCTTGTTATAGAGCCATCGCTTGTTGTTACCGGCAATTTGCCCCAGGGCCAAACCGCGTATGACCACGGTCAGGGTCTGGCTTCCGGCAATCCCTCCCATGCTGGCCACGACCGGCATGAGAATGGCGAGTGCCACGATCTGATCCAGCACCGCCTCGAACTGGCCAATGACGAAGGCTGCCAGAAAAGCCGTCAGCAAATTGATGCCCAGCCAGATACCCCGGCTTTTCGCGCTGCGTACAATGGGGGTGAACACTTCTTCTTCATCGCTGACGCCGGACATGTGTTTCAGCGTCAGGTCTGCGTCATCCTGCGTGATTTCGAGTATGTCGGCGGCATTCAATTGGCCCACCAACTGCCCTTCGCTGTTGCACACGGGCACGAAATGAAGCTCTTTCGAGCGCAGCAGGCTGGCAGCGTCGCTGACCTTCATCTGGTCATGCAAGGTGTAAGGCGCGCTATCCATGAATTCGTCGACGGAGCACTCCTGCGACTGCTTGACCAGGTCGATCAGCGTCAGCGTACCGAGCAGGCGTTTATCCTTGTCGGTCACCATGACCTGCTGAGAGTCGACATCCAGCAGCCGGTGTATACGAATGTAGCGCTGAACGGCTTCCAGGGAGACGCCTTGTTTTACATTGACCGTTTCCGGGTCCATGTAACGGCCCACCATGTCCTCTTCATAGGTGTAGAGGTTTTCGACCTGGGCGCGAATCTCCTGGTCCAGGCTGGCATAAACGGACGTTTTGATCTCTTCGTCCGCAACATCGAGAACCTCGGCGACTTCCTGAGCGTCCAGGCCTTTGACGATCTGCTCGACATCGCTGGCGGTCAGGTCTTCGATGTAGTCGGCGCGGATGTCTTCGTCGACTTCCGCCAGCACCTCACCAATGATGGTTTCGGGAATGTAGTCCCATAGCTGGTCTCGGGTCTCGGGTCTCGGGTCTTGGCAGGGAACGACTCGAGGGTGCGCGCGATGGCCAGAAAATCGAGTTCATTGAACAGTTCGTGCAGGGCTAGGGTGTCTTCGTCATTCAACAACTTTTGCAGGTACAGCAGTTGCTCTTCGGTATTGGTGTACTTCTCTTCGTCACGCATAGAGCCCATCCTCTGGGAAAACTTTTTGAAACAACTGCTTGGAAGCCCATGATGGCTCATTGACCATCTTATCGGCAGGTCAGGTTGAAAGCCACGGGGGGATTGCCCCTTGGGCAGGGTTGACCGCGATGGCCGCGACGGGCGTCGCCTCAATGCCGCGTGGCAAAGGCCACGCGGACGCCCTGCTGAAGGCGCTGTTGGTCAGAGACGGGGGGCGTGGGGTGGCCAATCATTTCATCGGCAGCCTCTGCCCAAGTCAGCGTGCCATGGGTAAAGCCCAGGGGCGCCAGGGCGCGGCTGACCCACTGGGTGCCGCTGAAGCGCTGAGTGTCGCCTTGGACCGTGCTGAGCAGGCTGACGGAGTCGTCACGATGGAGCCGGACGATGTACCAGCCCATGTCGAGCCCGTGCAGTTCGACCTCGGGCCGCGGTTCGGCAAGATGGGCCAGTTCGTCCAGGGTCAGGCGAAGGGGGAGTGGCGATGGCATGGTGTCACCTCATTGGCTTGCAGGCATGCCAGATGAGTCTAATAGATGTGACATATTTGTATAGCTTTTGTTGGGTTGGCCACCCCTCGCCAAAAAGCCCGAGCAGTTGCCCGCTCGGGCTTGGGCATGGCCCAACCACACTCGGTCTGGTCAGCCGTTGCGGAACAGGAAGCTGTAGGCATTGAGCGCGGGCACGCCGCCCAGGTGGGCATACAGCACCTTGGAGCCCGCCGGGAATTCGCCGTTGCGCACCCTATCAATCATGCCGTGCATGGATTTTCCTTCATAGACGGGGTCGGTGAGCACGCCTTCCAGGCGGGCGCAAAGGCGAATGGCCTCTAGCGTGCCGTCATTGGGCAGGCCATATTCGGGGCCGCCGTAGCGGGTGTCCAGGATCACATCGTCATCGGCAATGCCGCCTTCCAGTTCGACCAGCTCGGCGGTGTGGCGGGCAATCCGCAGAATCTGCGCCCGGGTTTGCTCAGGCTTGGCCGAGGCATCGATGCCGATCACCCGCTGGGCGCGGCCATCGGCGGCAAAGCCGACCACCATCCCGGCCTGGGTGCTGCCGGTCACCGAGCACACCACGATATAGTCGAAGGTAAAGCCCAGCTCTTTCTCCTGCTGGCGCACCTCTTCGGCAAAGCCGACGAAGCCCAAACCGCCGTAGGGGTGTTCGGAACAGCCCGCGGGAATGGGGAACGGCTTGCCGCCCTGCTGGCGCACATCCTCCATGGCCTGCTCCCAGCTAGGGCGAATGCCGATATCGAAACCGGCGGCGTCCAGGCGAACGTCGGCCCCCATGATGCGCGACATCTCGATATTGCCGACCCGGTCATACACCGCATCGGAGTAGTTCACCCAGTTCTCCTGCACGAGGACGCACTTCATGCCCAGGTGCGCCGCCACGGCAGCCACCTGACGCGTCTGGTTGGACTGGATTCCGCCAATCGACACCAGCGTATCGCAGCCCTGCTCCAGCGCTTCGGGAATGAGGTACTCCAGTTTGCGGGTCTTGTTGCCGCCGAAGGCCAGGCCGCTGTTGCAGTCCTCGCGCTTGGCATACAGCTCGACCTCGCCGCCCAGATGGGCACTCAGCCGTTTGAGAGGTGTGATCGGGGAGGGGCCGAACGTCAGTGGATAACGGGGGTAGCGTTCAAGGTTCATGGCAAGCTCCTGCATTGGCAGTCAACGCGATATACAAGGATCGCTGGGTAACGGTGGTTGGAACGTTGGCGTGCTCCCTGAGGTTTATAGTAGGCGTTTGCCTATCCTAGCGGGTTGCGAAATTAGGGCTTTATAAACAACAATGGATTGTCTAGTTGCGTTTATGGGTTTGATTAATTCGTAAATTCGTTATTTGAGTAAATAATAATGTGTGCCAAGCGGGCGGGAGGGGCCTCGGAGCCCCATGCCATGGGCAGTGAGCTGGATCGTATCGACAAGCGTATTCTCAAGCTGCTTCAGGAGGATGCGACGCTTTCCAATGTGGCGCTGGCCGAGCAGGTGAACCTCAGCCCTGCGGCCTGTTTGCGGCGTGTCGAAAAGCTGAAGCGGGACGGGGTGATCAGCCGAATCGTGGCCCACCTGAACCCGGAGCCCCTGCAGGCAGGCATGGTGGTGTTGATTGGCGTAGTGCTGGACCGCTCGACGCCAGAATCTTTCGCAGCGTTCGAGGCGGCGGCTCAAAAAGTGTCGGGCTGCATGGAGTGCCACGTGGTCACGGGGGAGTTCGACTACTTCATGCTGGTGCGCACCAGAGACAGCCAAAGCTTCAACCGGCTACACGCCGAGCAGTTGCTCTACCTGCCCGGCGTGCGCCAGATTCGTTCGTTCATGGGGCTGCGGGAAGTGGTATCGACCCACAAGGTACCTGTTTAGTCTCTGTGCAGAAAGCTCTGGAAAGGCGCATCAGGCGGTAGGTTTGCCTCAAAGTGTTTGGCCTGGGCATCAAGCCGCCGGGCTAAATAGCGTTGTAGAAGGAGGAGCCAGCGTCACCTCATAGACACGACTGATGTGCGCGGTAGTAAGCACCTTTGCCGGAGGCCCACTCGCCACCCGCTGCCCACGATGCATCAGCCATACGTGGTCCGCGAAGGTGCTGGCCAGGTTCAGGTCGTGCAGGACGCAGGCGATGGCCATCTGGTGTTGGCTGGCCCAGCGGCGTAGCTGGCGCATGAGGCGTTGCTGTTGGCCAATGTCCAGTGCGCTGGTGGGTTCGTCCAACAGCAGCAGGCCGCCGTCGGTGGCGTCGGGCAAGCGGCGTGACAGCAGTTGGCAGGCACCTCGGGCAATCATCACGCGCTGGCGTTCGCCGCCGGATAGCGAGAGGACGCTGCGGCGAGCCAGGTGAGTCAGGTCCAGCTCGTCCAGCAACTGTGCCACCAGTGCCTTCGACGGCTGGCTGCCCAGGCTCACCAGCTCTTCGGTGTGCCAGTCAAAGCCTGGGGGCTCCTGCTGGGCGACCAGCGCGCGACGGTTGGCTAGCGCCGTGATGGGCCAAGTAGGCAGGGGGTGGCCATCGAGCAACAGCTGCCCGGTTTCGCAGGGACGAAAGCCCGAGAGCAGGCTGAGGAGCGTACTTTTGCCTGCGCCGTTGGGGCCGACGATGGCCAGCAGTTCTCCCGGCAGCAGCGTGCCGCTGAGCGGTGTAAGGGCGGGGGCACGCAGCAGGCCTGCGTCGCAAAGCGTCAGCATGGTCGGTTCCGGCGCATCAGCAAATAGAGAAAGTAGGGGCCGCCCAACAGGCTGGTGAGCAGCCCCACGGGCATTTCGGCCGGTGCCCCCAGCGTGCGTGCCAGGGCGTCGGCCGCGACCAGCAGAACCGCACCGCCCAGCATGGAAGCCGGTAACAGCAGGCGATGCCCTGGGCCAAGCCATAGGCGCAGGCAGTGGGGCACCAGCAAGCCAAGAAAACCGATGACCCCGGTCAAGGCCACGCATAGGCCGACCCCAAGCGAGGTGGCGATCACGACCCGGCGCTTCAGGTGCGCGATTTCCAGCCCGGCGGCGTGGGCGGTGGCTTCGCCCAGCTGGAGTAGATCGAGCTGCGTCGCGCTGCGCAGCAGTAGCCAGAGTGCGAAGGCCACCACTCCTAGGGCAACGGCGGTAGTACGCCATAGCGCATTGGTCAGTGTGCCCATACCCCACAGGCTAAGCTGGCGCAGCTGCTCGTCGCTGGCCAGAAAGGCCAACACTCCGCCGCCAGCGCCTGCCAGGGTATTGATGGCCAGCCCCGCCAGCAGCAGCGACATCACCGCCGCACTGCCGCCGCCTTGACGGCTGGCGATACCAAAAATCAGCAGGCAAACGCACAATGCTCCCAGAAACCCTGCGGCAAACTGACCATACAGGCTGCTGGCAGCGCTGCCCTGTACCAGCACAATCCAGAGCGCCACGAACAGACCGGCTCCGCTGGCCAAGCCCAGCAGCGTGGGGTCGGCCAGCGGGTTGCGAAATAGCCCCTGCATGGCGGCCCCGCTGCCTGCCAACATGGCCCCCACGGCCATGCCCAGCAGGAGCCTGGGCAGGCGAAGTTGCCACCATACTTGCAGGCTCAAGGAGTCTGCCGTGCCGCTCAGCGCTGCCCACGGGGAGATGCCGAGCACGCCGGTGCTGGCGCTGATGGCCAGCGTGGCTACCAATGCCAACGCCAGGCCGCTCAGAACCCGGGTGGAGCGGCTCATGGTCGGTCGGCCCAGGCGCACGGAGATATAAGCGGGTTGTCGTGGGTTCATCGGCGGGCCTGTGCGGCGTGGTGACTGAGCAGGGCTTCCACCTGCTGGCGCAGCGTCAACAGGGCCTCGGGCGTGCGAGGCCCAAATCCCAGCAGTGCCTGATCATCCACCACGATCAGGCGCTGGTCGCTTCCCGCCGGGGTCATGGCCATGCCGGGCAGGCTCCAGAGTGCCGCCTCTCCGCCGAGTGCCTCCAGGCCTCGTGTGGACATGACGACGACCTCGGGGGAGTGCTGCACCAGGGCTTCTGCCGACACATTGTGGTAGCCCGTCATTTCCGCAAAAGCATTGTGCAATCCCACGGCTTGCAAAGCGGTATGGACGGCTGTCTCACGTCCGGCAGCCCTCGGGGTCAGGCCGCTGTGTTGCAGGATGAACATGGCTTGAATGTCGGGCAGTGGGGGCAAGGCGGCCAATCGCTCAAGGTCTCTGGTCAGCGACTCCGCCAGTGCTGAGCCAGCCTGCGGTTCGCCGATGTATTCACTGATATGGCGCACCTTGTGGGCAATGGCCTCCAGTGAGGCCGGGGCACTGACGACCTCTACCGCCACGCCCACCGCAGCCAACTGCTCCAGGACTTCGCGGGGGCCCGCCTGCTCGGCGGCCAGAATGCGTGTAGGCGAGACGGAGAGCACGCTCTCGGCCGAGAGCTGACGCAAATAGCCCACAGAGGGCAATGCCGCCATCTCGGGGGGGTAGACCACCGTATCGTCCCGGGCGACGACGTGCTGCTCGGCGCCCAGGGCGCTCAGGGTTTCGGCGATATCGCCTCCCAGCACCAGCCAGCGCTCGCTGGCCAGTGCGGAGGCGCTCAGCGCCAAACCCAGCAGAGCGACTCCCAGGGCTCGAAACGGCCTGAGTGCAAAGGCATGGCCTACGAGTCTCATGCCACGGCCTCACGCTGGCTCAAGGTGTTCAAGAGTTGCCGCCACTCCCGCCGTTCGCTGCGCCCTTCCTGGCGCTCTGCGTAGAGCTGCAATACCAGCGAGCCCTGCGCATCGAAGGCCTCGACACTGGTCACACCGCCATCGCGGTTGGGTTTGTTGACCACCCATAGCTGCTCGATGGCCGTGTCATTGAGGTGAAGCGTGAACTGTTCGCCAAACAGGTTCAGCCAGCCTCTGGCGCGCACGGCTGCGGGCAGCGTGCCCGTTCGGATCTGCACGCAGCCTGGGCTGGCCACAAACAGCATCAGCGGTAGCGCTTGCCGGTGCGCCTCCTGGAACAGAGTCTCCAGCGCATGGACAGGGAGCGTGTAGGTGTATTGGCCTTCCATGAGCTGATTGGCTTCCAGCCGCTCCAGGCGATGGCGCTGTAACAGGGCAAAGAACTGGTGTACGTCGCTCATGGCCGCCCACTCCTGGGCCAGGGTGGGGGCGCTGGGAAGCGGTCGCTGGGGGCGCGGCATGCTGTGAGTAAAGGCCGGTGTATCCAGTGTGCCCAGAGCGGCCAGCGCCTCCCAGGCCTCGGTGCTCGGTTCGTCCAGTGCGAAGCACTTGTGAATGGCGCAGCCGTGCTGATCGAATACCTGCAGGCTCCAGCGGTGCGTGATGGTGCCTGTGTCGGTAGGCATGGGGTCGTGTATCAGGCAGGCCCAATGCCAGTGGCTGTACAGCAGGCGCAAATCCAGCCCGCCGGGGTCGAGCATCAAGCCGGTGTGGGAGCCTCCCGCCAGGCTTGGGTAGGTGCCGTGCTGCTCCAGTACGGCCAGCCGCGAGCGGGTCAGTGCCTTCACGTGGCCCAACTGATGCCACCAGGCCGCCAGCGCCTTGGGGGCGAGTGGCAGTGTCCATACTTCCCTGCCCAGCCGGGCGGCCTGAAGCTCGCCCTCACTGATGCCAAGCCGTTCGGCGATCTCGATGGCCGGTAGGCGGGGTTGGGCAGCCCGTGCGCTGCTGAAGGCTTCCAGAATCGCGGTTTGTTGGGGGTGTGTCATGGTCGGTCTCCTGATTACCACTGCCAGTTCAGCGTGGCGAACAGGCTGCGGCCATCGCCCAGACTGCCATCCGGGCGGTACCACTCCTTGTCGCCCACGTTGGCCAGGCGCAGCGATGTGTCGAGGGCAGGGGTGACTTGCCAGGCCAGATGCAGGTCGTGCAGGCCATATCCTGGCAGCCGTTCGTCGCTACTCTGTTTGTCGAAGTCGCGGGCGAACCGGCCCTGCCAGCCCATGCGCAACGCGCGGTCGTAAAGAGCCAGTTCGCTGCCCAGGGTCATTTCCAGAGGCGTCTGGCTGCCCAGCGCTTCGCCGCTGTCGCGGTCCTTGCCCGAGACCTCGGAAAGGCCTGCAAAGCTGGTGAGTAGCGGGAAGGCGCTGGGCTGCCAGGCAAGGCGAGCGTCGTATCCCCATAGCTGGGCACGCTGCACGTTGACCGCCTGGGTGGTGCCCGCCATGATATCGACTTGGGTATCGATGAAGTCGTCTGCCCGCGTATCGAAATAGCTGGCGCGCGCTTGCCAGTCGCCCTGGTGCCATACCACGCCGCTCTCCCAGGTATGGCTGGTTTCCGGGGCCAGCTCCGGGTTGGGGATCCAGAAGTTGTCCGGAGTACAGAAGAACGGGCCTGCACAAAAGCCCGCAAAGTGCCGCTCACTGGCGTACAGCTCGGACAGGCTTGGCGCGCGGAAGGCCTCTGCATAACCCGAGAACAGCATCACGCCTTGCTGCGGTCGCCAGGCCACTCGGAAACGTGGCGATACTCGGTCGTGGACGCTGGCATCGCTGGCTTGGCCTGAGGCGTCGTAGCGGTCATAGCGCGCGCCCACGCCCAGGTCCCACTGCCCGGCGCCGCCCTCCGCCAGATAACGCCCCGCCGTGAGGGTGGTATCCAGATAGGCCGCTTGCGTGTCGATGTCGGCATGCGGGAAGCCGTTGGCACCGCCTTCCGGACGCTGGCGTGCCTGTTCCAGTTCGGCCCCGAAAACCAGCGTTTGTGATAACCAGCCATGCTCCAGGCGGTGATAGCCGTCGCTTTGCAGGCCTATGCGCTCCAGCGTGCGGCTTGCCTGAGGCTCGCTAATCTCCTGCTGGCTGAAACTGAGGCGTGAGGTGATGTCGGTTACCGGGCTGGGCTGCCAGCGATGACCCAGCTGCAGGTTATGGCTCTCCACCTCGCGATCACGCAGCGGATTGCTGGTGGTGACATCGCGCTGCTGAGGGTTGGCGGGCTGGGTAGTGTCCTCATCGTAATACTGCCAGCCGATGAACAGCCGGTGCTCGTCGTTGGGTTCCCAGCCACCTTTGACGAGCAGGCTGTTGAGGCTGGCATCCTCCTCGGCCTTATCGCCCCCCGCCCGACGTATATCTCCCGACTCGCTGCGCCCCACGGAGAACAGTCCATCTACCTGTCCTCTCGATATGTCCTGTCGGCCAAAGGCGCTCAGGTTGCCGCGCAGTTCACCGCTGGCGGTCGCCCCGCCCACTGACAGCCGAGCCCCGCTGTTTTCCCCAGCGGCCAGTAAGTCGCTGGCTTCCACCGTGGTGAAGCTCACCACGCCTCCCATGGCATTGCTGCCGTACAGGCTGGAGAGCGCCCCCCACGCCACCTGCACCTCCTGAACAAGGGCCGGGTCAAGGAAGAAGTTGCCAATGTGGCCTGTGGTAATGTCCTGGCGCACGCCATCCAGCCGCACCAACACGCCATTGCGCCCAAAGCCGCGCATGCTCAGGGTCTGGCCGTTGCGACGCCCTTGGCCTGCCACATGCAGGCCAGGCTGACGGCTGAGAATGTCCTCCACGCGGCTGGCGGTGGCGAGTTCCGTATCCGTTCGGTCAATGATGTCGATGATCAGCGGGGCGGAGGAGAGGTCTGTCGGTGCCCGTGTACCGGTGACCGTCACCGGATGAAGCGCCGAGTCGTCAGCCTGTGCGTTGAGCAGTGGCAGCAGGGTGAGGCAAATGCCCAGAGAGTAGGATGGTTTCATGAGCCAGCAATATCCAACGTAGCGTGATGGAGTAATTCGCTGGCTGGGTACGCAGGTTACCTGGCTGGCTGAAGCAAAAGGAAAATCAAGCGGTCAGGATCAATTTGCCGCTTTTCGTACGACGAAGCACATAGCGCCGCTGTTCGTGATGAATTACCAGTTGGCCATCCTGATCGAGCAGTGCCTGACTGGTAACCTCACGGGGCGAGCCAGATGAGCCTTCTGTCGGGGCATCTTTTTTATCGGGCTGCATGAGAGGATATTCCCTGTGTTAATGATAACTATTTTTATTAAGTTAACAGGGTTTGGCAATGTGCTCAAGAGGGAGAAGATCGAAAGGCTGGCAACACCCGGTTCATGCTGATGGGAAGGGGAAGAGTAAGGGGGGAAGGGTAAAAGCATCGCCGAGCAGTCTCGCCTGCTCGGCGATGGGGCAGCAATGCTTGATCACTATGAGCGCGGTGCCGCACTTAGCTCGCTGTCGCTTTCATAGGTCAAGTTGGTCTCCCAGCTTTCACTGCTGACGGCAATGGCGGCGTGAATGCCTGCGCTATCACCTGCCTTGAAGGCCTTGTAAATCGCTTTGTGGTCTTTCAAGGCAGTTTCAGGGAGAGAGCGCATGGATGTTTCCAGTGCTGCTTCGATCAGTTGCAGCAGCGTTTCTCCCACTCGAATCGTCATGGGATTATGGGTGCTGTGCAAGATGGCGCGATGGAAGGCAATGTCGTGTCGTGACGTTTGCTCGCCTGCTCGGATGGCTGCTTCCATGGCATCGATACTGGCTTGAATGCGCTGATGATCCTCTGGCGTGGCGCGTTCCATGGCTTGCAGGGTGTACGCGGGTTCAAACATCAGACGAAACTCCAGCACATCTCGGGTCATACCGCGTGCCAGGATCATGCCAAACGCCATGGGGTCCACCAAGGGGGCACCTGGCTCTCGTCGAATCACGGTACCTTGACCTCGCTTGACTTCGACAATGCCGATGGCTTGCAGCATCTTGATCGCTTCGCGAACGCTCGATTTTCCGATACCCAGACTTTGCGTGAGTTCCGTTTCTGAAGGGAGATAATCTCCCGGTTTGAGGTCGCCACGTATCAAAGCGCTTTTGATGCGCTCGAGCAGCTGCAGCGCGACGGAACTGCGCTCCATCGAATCACCGAAGGACATCGGGTTCGCAGGGTGGGTCTCAGGCTGGCGTTTCAAACTCATGTGGGCCTCGCGTGGCTCATCTGTATTCGTTGCATTCTATCAATGACTCAAGCCTAGCGGCTTGGGACACTTTATTTCATATTCTTAAAAGAAATATAGATATATTGTTTTGATCTTTTTGTGATCTTGCTTATTCTTTCCTGCTGGGTCTAGCATGATATCAGACATCTGATGTCTGGTGTTTTGGATGGCCGGACGCTTCGAGGCGAGAGTTTGCATGACGAAAAAGCACATCGTGGTAATGACTACTGGCGGCACGATAGCCAGCAAGCCCAGCGAGTCGGGCCGCAGCCAATCAGGTGCATTGAGTGGCGAGAAGTTGCTTGAGCAAGTAACGCTGCCCCAAGGGGTCGATGTCACCCTAGAGGTGATCTCGCTGCTGCAAAAACCGAGCAATGCCATCACGTTGATGGACGTGGCCGAACTCTACCGTCACGGAAGAGAGGTGCTGGAAAGGGACGATGTCGATGGCTTGGTGATCACGCACGGGACCGATACGCTAGAAGAGACGGCTTATTTTCTCTCGCTCACGCTGCCCAAGAACAAACCCTGTGTGATGACGGGCTCCCAACGCGCGCCGCATCAGCTAGGGACGGATGCCTTCAAGAACATTTGTGACGCCATCGTGTCGGCAACCCATGCGCCCCTCAGCCAGTGGGGCTGTGTCGTGGTGTTCAACGAATCACTCTTTTCCGCGCGCTATGCGCGCAAGGTCAATAGCTTTCAGCTCAATGGCTTTGAGTCGCCTGGAGCAGGCCCGATAGGTTATATCGATGGGCCACGAGTGAAGCTTTATGGCGCAGCTCTGGAAGAGACATTGCCGGTGACGGGATGGGACTGCCCGTTGCCCAGAGTGGATCTGCTGCCTGCCTACCTGGACGCTTCCCCTGCCTTACTACAAGCCTGTGTAGCAAGCGGCGCCAAGGCCATCGTGATCGATGGGCTTGGCAGAGGGCATGTACCTCCGAGCTGGATGGTGCCCATCAAAGAGCTGGTCTGCGCAGGAGTGCCCGTCGCGATCGTGAGCGGCTGTGCGCAAGGCCCGGTAAACACCAGCTATGAATTCAGCGGCAGCCTGGCTGACTTGGCATCGGCAGGGGTGCTGACGCTCAACGATATCAGTGCACGCAAGGCGCGATTGGCTCTCGCCTTGCTGCTGAGTAATTCCCCGCATGACGCACTGGGGGATGCGATGGAACGCATCATGTCCTGAGCACACTGCTTATCGTGCTCAGGGGTTGGAAGATAAAAACATAAATCACCATAACTCAATAAGGTGCTGGACATGAAACGAATGCTGACAAAAGCCACTCTCTCTGCTGCCATCGCCGTTGCCTCTATGGGGGCGGCCCAACTCCATGCTGCAGATTACACGTTCAGCTTTGCCCATGTGCTGATCGAAGATACGCCCAACGGGCAAGCCGCGCTGCGTTTCAAGGAAGAGGTAGAAGAGAAATCGGACGGCCGGATTAAAATCAACGTGCTACCCGCAGCTCAGGTGGGTGGCGATGTTGAAATCATCGAGCAGGTACAAATGGGGCTGGTCGATATCGGTATTCCCCCGACCGCGACGCTGGGCAATTTCGAGCCGCGTATGCAGATTCTCGATTTGCCGTTTCTGATTGCCGATTACGACACGATGGTCGAGGTACTGGACGGTGAAGTCGGTCGCGAAATCCTCGATACCCTGAATGGCCATAACATGGTCGGCATCAACTTCTGGGGCGCTGGTTTCCGCCATATTTCGAATAATGACCGCCCGATTGAAACGCCTGAGGATATGGCCAACATCCGCATGCGCACCATGCAAGCACCGATCATCATTTCCACCTATCAGAACCTGGGTGCCAATGCGACGGCCATGGCATTCACGGAAGTCTATAACGGCTTGCAGCAGGGGGTGGTGTCCGGTCAGGAAAACCCATTGGCCAATATCTACACCATGCGTTTCCATGAAGTGCAGGATTATCTCTCGCTCACCAATCACGCTTACCACGCTTACGCCGCGGTCATCAATCAGGACTCCTGGAACTCGCTGCCAGAGGACCTGCAGGCGGTGATGTTGGAAGCCTTCGATAATGGTCGCGACACTTCTCGTGAATTGACCCTTCAAGATGAGGAAACCATTCTGGAAGCGATCAAAGACGAGATCGCCATCAACGAACTCACCTCCGAACAGCGTCAAGCCTTTATCGCTGCCAGCATGCCAGTGCATGAAGAGTACGAGAATGTCGTGACTACCGAGCTGCTGCACAAGGTTTATGACGCGGTAGGGATCGACTACTAAGGCGGGGTTTCATCAAGAAAACCGTTCTCCTCTTACCCATCGAGGGTGTGGATATCTCATGTTCGAAGCGCTCAATAAATGTCTTGATCGCTTGGAAAGTGTGGCGATGGTCGTTTTCATGTCGATTGCGACCGTCCTCACCACCGTCCAGGTGGTTTATCGCTATGGCTTTAGCGGCTCGCTGTTTTGGGCTGAAGAAGTCGTTATTTATTCCATCATTTGTATGAGCTTTGTGGGTGCCAGTATGGGGGTGCGACATGGCACCCATATTTCGGTGGATGTACTGAATGCGATCGCTACGCCTGCCATCAACCGTTGGCTGCACTTGATCGCCGCGCTGATCGGCATCGTGTTCGCGGGGTTCATGACCTATTACGGCTTTGTTCTCTACTTCAATACGCTTGGTCGTGGCCAGTTGACGGCCGCGCTGCGCCTGCCAATGGCATGGTTCTATCTGCCAATCGCGATTTCCGGTGTGCTGCTGATCCTGCGCTATTCATGGGTCATTAATGAAGTGTGGAATAAGCCTCCGGTAAGCCTCTCCGAAGAGCTTGTGGCTGAGTCGGATAAGCTCGTTTAAATATGGGAGAGTCACCATGATTACTGCGCTATTGCCAATCTTCTTTGCCGTTTTATTGTTGGGGCTGCCGATATTTGCCTCCCTCGCATTAGCGGTTTTCCTCGCGATTGAGTTTTTTGGTACCACGAACCCGGTCATCGTGCCAATGCGCATGTTCACTGGCATGAACAAC
Source organism: Halomonas sp. 18071143 (assembly GCF_019211725.1). Classification (NCBI taxonomy): domain Bacteria; kingdom Pseudomonadati; phylum Pseudomonadota; class Gammaproteobacteria; order Oceanospirillales; family Halomonadaceae; genus Halomonas; species Halomonas sp. 18071143. Next base: position 3,507,582 of record NZ_CP078120.1, on the reverse strand, counting down.
TTCTCGCTGATGGCGATTCCGTTTTTTATTCTGGCGGCGGAGTTGATGCGGATAGGAGGGCTTTCAGATCGCCTGATCAATCTGGCCAAAGCGCTGGTGGGGTGGGTGCCCGGTGGGTTGGCGGCCGCCACGGTGCTGTCATGCCTCTTCTTTGGAGCCATTTCGGGTTCGAGCCCCGCCACGGTGGTAGCCATCGGCTCGATCATGTTCCCCGCACTGGTCGCTGCTGGCTACGATAAACGCTTTGCGATTGGCTTGATTGCCACTGCTGGCACGCTAGGGCCCATCGTGCCGCCGAGTATTGCGCTGATCATTTATGGTTCTGTCACGGGAACCTCCGTAGGACGCCTGTTTGCGGCTGGCCTGTTACCTGCCATTGTCATTGCTTCCATCTTGATTGCCTACTGCATCGTTTACAGCAGCTTCAAGGGCTATGAGCGTTCCCCCTTTCCTACATTGAAAGAAATAGCGCTGGCTTTTAAATCGGCGGCTTGGGGCCTTGGTTTGCCGATCATTCTGCTGGGCGGTATTTACAGTGGCATCTTTACGCCCACGGAATCGGCTGCCGTCGCCTGCGTATACGGCCTGCTGGTGGGTATGGTGGTGTATCGCACCATCAATCTCAAAGAGCTGTTAGGGACGTTGAGAAGTTCAGGATTGATTTCTGCCACGCTGTTGCTGATCACGGCAGGTGCTTCGGCCTTCTCTTGGCTGCTGGCCATTACCGGTACGCCCAGCCAATTGGCAGGACAGGTATTGTCGTGGACAGATGATCCTTTCCAGGTCATGGCGCTGTTCAACGTCGTGATGATCATCGCCGGCTTTTTCCTCGATAGCGCCTCGGCCATCATCGTGCTTTCGCCGTTGCTGCAGCCCATCGCCGCCCAGGTGGGGGTTGACCCTGTTCACTTCGGCATCATCACGCTGATCAACTTTTCGGTAGGCATGATTACCCCGCCCGTCGGGCTGAACCTGTTCGTCGCGATGGCAATATCCAAAATGTCGCTTCAAGAGGTGTTCAGGGCCTGCTTGCCACTGATCGGCCTGATGCTGATCGCGCTGATCATCATCACCTACGTGCCGTGGCTAAGTACGTGGCTACCCTCACTCATCTATTAAGTAACCGCTGAATGCGTTCATCGACAAGGACAACGAATCATGAGCAAAACGATTGAGCAAGCCGTTGCAGAGCAGGGCCTGACGTTACCGGCGATTCCAACGCCACGTGGTCTCTTCTTGCCCTGGTCTCGGCTGAATAATCAGGTGTTTCTGGCAGGCCAGATTTGTGAGCGCGATGGCGAGGTGCTCTATCCTGGCAAGGTGGGGGGCGAGTTCGACCTCGAAACCGGCAAGCTGGCCGCTCAGGCGTGTGCTTTAAACCTCCTGGCGGAATTGAGCGATGCCGTTGATGGCGATTTTTCCCGCGTGGTGCGCTGCGTGCGCATGAATGGCTTCGTCAACGTGGCGCCGGGTTTCCACGACGTGCCGCTGGTCATCAATGGCGCATCAGAGCTGTTTGTCGCGCTGTTCGGCGAGGCAGGCCGCCATGCCCGCACCGCCATCGGGGTGGCGACGCTGCCCGGCAATGCTGCGGTGGAAGTCGAAGCGATCTTTGAAGTGCGCTAAGTACCCCCTCGGAGGAGAACGCATGCAGGATTCAGTGATTTTTTTACCGTTACGTGAGCAGCGCGCGCGCCTGCGGGCTGGCACTCTCACCGCCACCGAGCTGGCCGAGGCTGCGATAGCGGCTTACCACCAGCGCGGCCAGCACGACCATGCCTATCTTACCTGGAACGGAGAGCAGGCGCTGGCGATGGCAAAGGCGGCCGATGCCGTGCTGGCACAGGGGGGCGATGCGGGAGCGCTCATGGGGATGGCGGTATCGATCAAGGATATCTACGCCGTGAAAGGGCTGCCGACGTATGCAGGCTCGGCCCAGCAACTTCCCAAGCGCTGGGAGCATTCAGGCCCGGTGGTGAGTGCGTTGCTGAAGCAGCTGCCTTCCGTCATGGGTAAAACCCATACCGTCGAGTTTGCTTTTGGCGGGCTGGGCACCAACGCCCATTGGGGAGCCCCGCGCAACCCCTGGGACGCGATGGCTCACCGCACGCCCGGCGGCTCCAGTTCCGGGTCGGGGGTGTCGCTGGTGGGAGGCACCGCCAGCCTGGCGTTCGGTACGGATACCGCAGGCTCTGTACGTATCCCTGCTGCCATGACCGGCGTCGTTGGGCTGAAGACCACTGCCGGGCGCTGGTCCACGGAGCAGATCGTACCGCTCTCCAGCACGCTGGATACCCCAGGGCTGCTGGCGCGCCGAGTGGATGATATCGCTTTTGCGTTCGATGCCCTCGACCCGCTCCTGAGCGGCAGCGATAGCGGTGTTCCAGCGACCCCCTGTCTGGCGGGCCTGACCTTTGGCGTGCCGGAAACGTTTTTCTGGGACGACTGCAGCCCCGGTATTGCGGAAACGGTGCGCGCTGCAATCAAGCGATTGGAAGCTGCCGGTGCTCGGATCGTGACGCTGGAGCTGCCCGGTATCGATGAGGCGTATGAATTGTTCAAGCTGGGCGGGGTGGCAGCTGCGGAGCTGGCAGCGTTCCTGAAGAGTGAGTTGCCCGAGATGATCGACTCCCTCGACCCCAATGTCGCGGCTCGGGTGGCGGCAGCCGATACGATGCCTGCCTGGGAGTATGTGCGTCGTCGCACGATCCTGGATTCGCTCTATCAATCTGCCGCTGCGCGTATGGCGGATGTGGATGCGGTGCTGACCCCCACCGTGGCGATTACCCCGCCTACCCTGGAGAGTCTTCAGCCCGAAGGCGCATACCCCAAGGCCAATATGCACGCCTTGCGCAATACGGTCATTGCCAACTTTCTGGGGCTCTGTGCCTTGACGCTGCCGGTAGGAAAAGACGCCGAAGGCATGCCGGTGGGCCTGCAAGTGCTGGCCGGGCCATGGCAGGACGCGAAACTGCTGGCCATCGGGCAGGCCATTGAAAACGAGCTGGGCACAGGTCTGGACATTCTTGGCCAGCCGCCCGCAGTGTGACGGCCGGGGCTAAGTGCTCCCGCCCACCTGCAGCGTGAACCCTACATCGTGTTGGCGGCGGTAGACGTTTTTACCGCTTAGCCTGCGGATCAGCTCTTTGGCGGCCAGCCGCCCCATCTCTTCTCTGGGCGACAGAATGGTGGTGAGCGGTGGGGTAACGTGTTGGCCAAGGGGCAGGCCGTTGAAGCCAGCAATGGCGATGTCGCCCGGCACATCGAGCCCCTGGCGCTGCGCAGCCAGCAGCGCACCGGCGGCCAGGTCGTCGTTGGCGAAATGGATGGCCTGGGTGCGCGGGTAATGCGCCAGTACCTGGGCCAGGCTGTCTGCGCCCGCTTGCAGGCTGCCCAGCGTGTCCAGCTCCACCAGCGAGGCGTCCAGGCCGTGGGCCGTCAACACCGCCTTGTGCCCTTCGTAGCGCATGCCCGCTCGGTAATCCTGAGACAAGCGTGCGCCGACATAGACAATATGGCGATAGCCTCTGTCGATCAGGTGGGTAGCCATGCAGCGCCCCGCCGCCACGTGGTCCAGCCCGACGTTCAAGTCCATGCCCTTGCCCAGCTCCATCACCTCCATGATGGGATGATCCCAGTTGTTCAGCAGGGTCTGGCAGGCGTGGTTATGGCGCAGCCCTGCGGTGATCAGGGCCGAGCATGACCAGCCCAGAAAAGTGCGCACTAACTGATATTCGCGGTCCAGGTCGTAGTCGGTGTTGCCCAGCAGTATCTGATACCCCTCGGCCTCCAGAGTCTCTTGCAGTCCCTTGATCACTTCCACGAACACGGTGTTGATCAGGGAAGGCACGATGACGGCGATCAGCCTGGAGCGTGAGGAAGCGAGACTGCCCGCCACCAGGTTGGGTACATAGCCCAACTGCTCCACGGCATCGAGCACGCGCTCTCGGGTCTGGTCGCTGACTTTCTCGGGCGTGTTCAGCGCCCGTGACGCGGTGATCGGCGAAACACTGGCCAATTCAGCCACCTGGCTGAGGGTGATCTGGTCCGTGCGGCGGCGTGCTCTCGCTGGGCTGGAAGCATCTTTAGACATTGGTCGCACGTCCCTATTGTTCAGCTTGTGATGAGAGAAAGAATAATCTAAAACGAATGTTAGCGCTATCATGACAGCGCTAACATATGCCGCCGTGAGCATGCCCTTGCGACCACGTCGCGCGGTATTCAGAACGATGCTGCAGTCAAAACAATATTTAAAATATCAGCAGTGAGGTAGCCGCCGGTGAGTCACGATACACAGCAATCCCCGTCAGTCGGTGTGATCGGGTTAGGTGCCATGGGAATGGGCACCGCTACGGCGCTGCTGGAGCGCGGCTTCAAGGTCATCGGGTGCGATATTTCAGCGGCTGCCCGCGAAGCCTTCATCACGGCCGGTGGCCACAGCGTGGCCACGCCGCAAGCACTGTCGGGGTGCGAGGTGGTGCTGGTCATCGTGGTCAATGGCCAGCAGGTGGAAGACGTACTGTTTGGCGAGCAGGGCGTGGTGCCCCACCTTGCGCCCGGGAGTGTGATCGTGCAGTGCGCCACGGTAGCGCCCAGCCAGGCCAGGCAACTGGGTGAGCGCTTGGCCGCAGCGGGCATGGCGATGCTGGATGCCCCTATCAGTGGCGGTGCCGCCAAGGCCAGAAGCGGTGATTTATCAGTGATGGCCTCCGGCCAGCCGGATGTGTTCAAGAAGGCCCAGCTGATACTGGATGCCATGGCCGCCAAAGTGTATCGCCTGGGCGACGCGCCAGGGGTGGGGTCCAGCATGAAGCTGGTCAATCAGCTGCTGGCCGGGGTGCATATTGCCACTGCCGCCGAAGCCATGGCGCTGGGCATCCGCATGGGCCTCGACCCCGAGGTGATCTATGAGGTGATCACCCACTCGGCGGGCAACTCCTGGATGTTCGAGAACCGCGTACCGCACATCTTGAGCGGCGACTACACGCCGCTATCTGCCGTCGATATCTTCGTCAAGGACCTCAATATCGTCCACCAGACGGGCCGTGAGCTGTCACTGGCCACGCCGGTGGCCGCCAGTGCATTGCAGCAATTTACCGCGGCCAGCGGCGCAGGCTTCGGGCGCGAAGATGACTCGGCGGTGATCAAGGTCTATCAACGCCTGTCAGGCATCGCCTTGCCAGACGCGGCCAACGACGCTGAAGGTGGCGCGCCATGAGCCGGGGGATCGTACTGGGCGCTATCGCCGACGACTTCACCGGCGCCACCGATCTGGCCAATAACCTGGTGCGCGGCGGCATGCGCTGCCTGCAGGTGATCGGCGTGCCGCAAGAAACGGTAGACCTTCGCGACATCGATGCCGTGGTGGTGGCGCTCAAGTCGCGCTCCTGCCCGGTGGAAGAGGCCGTGGCCGACTCCCTGGCCGCCCTCGATTGGCTGCGCGCCCAGGGCGCCCGACAGCTGTTCTTCAAGTACTGCTCTACTTTCGACTCCACCGACGAGGGCAACATCGGCCCCGTGGCCGATGCCCTGCTGGAGGCCTTGGGCGCCGCTCACACCGTGATGGTGCCTGCCTTTCCGGTCAATGGCCGCACGGTGTACCAGGGGCACCTGTTCGTCGGCGACCGTTTGCTCAACGACAGCGGCATGCAGCACCACCCGCTCACCCCCATGCAGGATGCCGATCTGGTCCGCGTGCTCTCCCGCCAAACGCCACACCCAGTGGGCTTGGCCAACCGTACCGTACTCGCCAAAGGGGCAGAGGCAACCCGCTCTCATTTGTCGGCGCTCGCCGAGCAAGGCGTACGCCATGTGATCTGCGACACCCTGGATGAGCAGGATTTGGACGTGCTGGCCGAAGCCACCGTCTCAATGGCGCTGGTCACTGGCGGTTCAGGCCTTGGGCAAGCGCTGCCCGCTCAGTACCGCGCATTGGGTTGGCTGGAAGACATTGCAGAGCCGGGGCGTTTAGCGCCTGCGGCGGGCGGGGCGCTGGTACTGTCGGGTAGCTGTTCACGGGCCACGCTGGCGCAAGTGGCGGATTTCGTTGCCAAGCACCCGGACGGCGGTTTCGCGCTTGACCCGCTGGCGCTGGCAGAGGGCGAGCAGCAACGCCAGCAGGCGCTTGCGTTTGCGCGGCAGCGACTATCCGACAACGCGCCGGTCTTGATTTACGCCTCCGCCGATCCAGAAAAAGTGAAAAACGCGCAAGCCTCGCTCGGCGTGGAGCGAGCAGGGCAACTTGTTGAAGAGGCATTAGGCCAGTTGGCGGTAACGCTGGTGCAGGAAGGCGTGGGCCGGTTATTGGTAGCGGGCGGCGAAACCTCTGGTGCAGTGGTCTCCGCGTTAGGCGTGACGACCCTGCGCATCGGCGAGCAGATCGACCCCGGCGTGCCCTGGACCCAGACCCCGTGGCCAGGCCGCGAGGCGCCGCTGTCGCTGGCGCTGAAGTCCGGCAACTTTGGTGGCGTGGACTTCTTCACCCGGGCCTTCGAGGTGCTGGCATGAGCACGCCCCTTCGCCACCGGCAGCAGAACGCCCTGCGCGAGCAGATCAGCACGCTCGGTAAATCCTTGTTCGACCGCGGCCTGACCATGGGCTCCAGCGGCAACATCAGCGTGCGGCTGGGCGATGGCGGCTGGCTGATGACCCCCACCAACGCCTGTCTGGGGCGGCTGGACCCGGCCCGTATCTCGCACCTGGACCCGCAGGGCCAATTGCTCAGCGGTGATGCGCCCACCAAGGAGCAGTTCCTGCACATGGCCATGTACGACGAGCGCCCGCAGTCTGGCGCCATCGTGCACCTGCACTCCACCCACTCGGTGGCGGTGTCGTGCCTGCCGGGGGTAGACCCCTGCGACTGTCTTCCACCGCTCACCGCCTACTACGTGATGCGGGTGGGCAAGCTGCCGCTGGTGCCTTATCACATCCCGGGCGACCCCCAGTTGGGCGAAGCGGTGCGGGGCCTGGCGGGCAAGCATAGCGCGGTGCTGCTGGCCAACCACGGCCCGGTGGTGGCGGGCAAGACCCTCGAAGCGGCGGTGTATGCCACCGAAGAGCTGGAAGAGACCGCCAAGCTGTACCTGCTGCTGCGAGGCGAGAACCCGCGCGGTCTGACGCCGGAGCAGGTCGCCGAGCTGGAAGCGCGTTTTCCCAGGGATTAATGACGCACGTGGACCCCTTTCACCAGGTACTGGATAACAACAAGAGCACGCCATGATTCGATTAGCCGCCAACCTCAGCATGCTGTTCAACGAACACGCCTTTCTCGACCGCTTTGCTGCTGCCGCCGAGTCGGGTTTCAAAGGGGTCGAGTATCTATTCCCCTATGCGTTTGCCGCGCGTGATGTGCAGCACGCGCTCAAGGATGCCCAGTTGGAGCAGGTGCTGTTCAATATGCCGCCAGGCGATTGGGACGCCGGTGAGCGCGGCCTGGCCAGCCTGCCGGGCCGGGAAGCCGAGTTTCGCGATTCGGTCACGGCGGCGCTGAGCTACGCCGAGGCGCTCGGCTGCCCGCGGGTTCATGCCATGGCGGGGCTGTTACCGGACAATGCCGATGCCGCGACCCAGGCAGAGCACCACGCCACGTATATCCGCAATCTGCGTTTTGCGGCGAACGAGGCGGCCAAAGTGGGCCGCGACATTCTCATCGAGCCGATCAATACGCGTGACATGCCGGGCTTTTTTCTCTCTCGCCAGGCCCAGGCCATGGCGGTACTGGAAGAGGTCGGTGCCCCGAATCTCAAGCTGCAGTTCGACCTTTACCACTGCCAAATCATGGAAGGCGACCTGATTCGCCATCTCGAACGCCAGTTCAGCGCCATTGGCCATGTCCAGATTGCCGGGGTGCCTGATCGTCACGAGCCCAATGTGGGCGAGGTGCACTACCCCGCCATTTTCGAACGCTTGAGCGCGCTGGGGTATCGCGGCTGGGTTGGCTGTGAATACCGCCCACAAGCCGCCACCCGAGCGGGGCTGTGGTGGGGAGCACCCTGGGGGTTGACCCCACGCTGAGCACCACGCTAAGCCCCCCGGCCACCAACAATAACAACGCCATATCAGGAATCACATCATGCATATTGCCATCACCGGCGCAGCGGGTTTTCTAGGTCAGCGTCTTGCCCATCAACTGATCCAGCGGGGCGAGCTTCGCCAGCAGCCGATCACCCAGCTCACGCTGATCGATCAAGTGGAAGCCCCCGCGCCCGACGCAGGTAGCATCACCGTGTCCTCGCGCGCCGTGGACATTACCCAGCCCCAGGCCCTCGACGACGTGCTGGATCAGCGCCCTGACGTGATCTACCACCTGGCGGCCGTGGTGAGCTCCGCCGCCGAAGCTGATCTGGAGCTAGGCATGCGGGTCAACTTCGATGCCACCCGTGCCTTGCTGGAAGGCTGCCGCCTGCGCGGCCTGCACGCAACGCGCTTGATCATGGCCAGCTCCGTGGCGGCCTACGGCGGGGCGCTGCCGGACGTGCTAGATGACATGACGGCCTTGCACCCGCAGAACTCCTATGGTGCCCAAAAGGCCATGTGCGAGCTGCTCATCAATGATTACAGCCGTCGTGGCGAGATCGATGGTCTGGTGCTGCGCCTGCCCACCATCGTGATCCGCCCTGGCCGCCCCAATGCGGCAGCCTCCAGCTTTGCCTCCAGCATCTTGCGGGAGCCGCTCAATGGCGAAACGGCCATTTGCCCGGTGCCCACCACCCTTGAGATGTTCGTGATGTCGCCGGGCAAGGTGGTCGACGCGCTGGTGCATGGCGCCCAGGTGCCCATCACAGCGCTGGCACCGTTCCGTGCCTTCATGCTGCCCGGCATCACGGTGAGCGTGGCCGAGATGCTCGATGCCCTGCGCAGCGCCGCAGGCGAAGACGCGCTCTCGCTCGTTCAGCATGCGCCCGACCCGCGCATCGAAGCGATTGTGGCCAGTTGGCCCGCACGCTTCGAAACCGCCAAGGCGCGCCAGCTCGGCTTTGTCGGTGACGACGACTTCACCCAGATCATCGAACGCTTCATGGCCGAGCAGCACCATGAACGCGCCTGATGTGGCTGCTTTTCCATCTGCCTGGCAAGGCAGGTAACCCATAGGAAGGCCCTGCGCCTTCTTGAAACACCCACCCTCACAACAACACCAAGAGGGATACATCATGACCAAGCGCTTCACCCGACATGCTCTCGTGACCGCCATGAGTGCCGTGGCCACCGCCAGCATTGCCCTGCACGCCCAGGCCGCCACCGATATCAGCCTGGGGCATACGCTCTCTTCTACCTCCCACTACTCGGTGGGCGCCAAGGCGTTCAAGGAGACACTCGAACGTTTATCCGACGGTGCCTTTACCGTCACCGAACACGCCTCCGGCTCCCTCGGCGGTGAGCGTGAAATGATCGAAGGCCTGCAGATCGGCACCGTGGATGTGGTGATCACCTCCAGCGGCCCACTGGGTAACTTCGTACCCGAAACCTACGTGCTGGACCTGCCGTTCCTGTTCGAAAACTACGACCAGGCCCGCTGCGTGCTGGATAGCGAGATCGGTGACGAGCTGCTCGAGAAGATGAGCGACCATGACCTGGTGGGCATGGCCTGGTCGGAGAACGGTTTCCGCCATCTCACCAATAGCCAGCGTGAAGTCGCCAGCCCCGAGGATGCCAACGGCTTGCGGGTACGCACCATGGAAAACGCGGTGCACCAGGAAGCCTTCCGGCAGTTGGGCGCACGGCCCACTCCCATGGCCTTCCCTGAACTCTTCACGGCGCTGCAGCAGGGTACCGTCGACGGCCAGGAAAACCCGATCACCGTCATCGTGGCCACCAATTTCTGGGAAGTGCAGGACTACCTCTCCCTGACCGGACACGTCTACTCCCCGGCCATCGTGCTGGGATCGCCGATCCTGCTGGATGGCTTGAGCGATGAAGAGCGTGACTGGTTCATGCAGGCGGCAGCGGCATCGGTGGACGCCACCCGTGAAGAGGTCTCGCGCCTGGAGCGTGAAGGGGTAGCGCTGCTGGAAGCCAATGGCATGCAGGTGAAAACCGATATCGACCCGGCACCTTTCCAGGCAGCCGTAGAGCCCGCCTACGAGATCTTCACGTCGCAGTACGGTAGCGAGATGCTCGATCGAATCCGTGAGAAAGCGGGCAGTTGCTGAGCAGTTTATCGACGCGCTTTCTCCTGGAAAATTCTCCTAGAGCTTTCTCAACGTCGGCCTCTGGCAGTGCCAGAGGCCATTCAAGCAGGGTGATCCTTTATGCTATCGGTCTTGCTCCGTATCGAGCATCAGTTAACCCGGCTGGCCCTGATGGTGGCGGTGCTGATGCTGGTGGTCTCGGTCACGCTGAGCTTCTATCAGGTGTTGACCCGGTTCGTGTTCAATGCGCCTTCCACCTGGACGGAAGTGGCATCCCGCGCCTCCATGATCTGGTGCGTGTTCATGGCCGCAGCGGCCACCTTCAGAGGTGGTTACATGATGGCGGTAGAAGTGATCTATAAATGGCTGCCGCGCCGAGGGCTGCTGTTGCTCGAAGTGGCCATCGTCGCCTGCTGTCTGCTGGTGCTGGGGGTGATGTGCTATTACGGCATCCTCATGACCCTGCGGGTCAGCAACCAGGTGATGTCGGGCATGAACATCTCCATGTCCTGGGCCTACGCTGCGATCCCGACCGGCGCGACCTTTGCCATGATCTCGGTGATGGCCAGGCTGGCCGCGCAGCTCAGTGGGCGTGAGCCCGTAGGGCCGGAAAACAGTGAGGTGCTGCCGGAAGTTGCCATGCTGCAACCCGCCGAACAGCCGAACGCTGAACAGACCAACGCTGAACAGACCAACGCTGAACAGACCAACAAAGGGACGCCCCTATGAACATGGTGATTGGCCTGTCGCTGATTATTCTCTTCACCTTCGGCGTGCCCATTGCGATCTCCATCGTGCTGGCCTCGATCATCGGCATCGAGTTCTTCACCCGGCTGCCGCTGTTGCTGGTGCCGCAGCAGATGTTCATCGGGATCGACAAATTCCCGCTGATGGCCATTCCGTTTTTTATCCTGGCGGGTAACTTGATGGCCGCCGGGGGCATTTCCCAGCGGCTGGTGGACCTGGCCAAATCCATCGTCGGGCGGGTGCAGGGCGGGCTGGCCATGTCCTGCGTACTGACCTGCATGATGTTTGCGGCGGTGTCGGGCTCCAGCGTGGCCACCACCTTTGCCATTGGGGCCATTCTGATTCCGGCGATGGTCAAACATGGCTATCCCAAACCGCTGGCCGCTTCCATTCAAGCGTCATCGGCGGAGCTGGGAGTACTGATTCCTCCCTCCATTCCGCTGATTCTGTACGGCGTGAGTACCGATACCTCTATCGGGCAGCTGTTCCTGGCGGGGATTGGGCCAGGCATCCTGATCGGCGTGGCGTTGATCATCTTCCTCTACCTGTTCTGTAAGGTGCGTGGCTACGGCAAGGACGATTACAAGGACAGCACGGGTTTCATGACGTCATTGAAGCGTGCCTGGGTGGCGCTGCTGATGCCGGTGGTCGTGATTGGTGGTATCTACGGCGGGGTGTTTACACCCACGGAAGCCTCGGCGGTGGCGGTGTTTTTCGCCCTTATCGTGGGTGCGTTCTACTACCGTGAATTAAAGTTGGCTGACCTGGGGCCTATCCTGCGCCAAAGCGTGATCTCCACGGCGGCCGTCATGTTGATTATTGCCGCTGCCGCGCTCTTCAGCTTTTTACTGAGCCGTACCGGGTTGCCTGCGCAAATTGCCACGCTGGTAACCAACACCATTGAAAGCCCGATGATGTTCTTGCTGGTGGTCAACGCGCTGCTGCTGATCGTCGGCATGTTCATCGAAACCTCGGCGGCCATCCTGGTGCTGGCGCCCATCCTGACCCCCATCGCCATGCAGTTTGGTATCCACCCCGTGCACTTTGGCCTGGTCATGGTGGTCAACCTGGCGCTGGGCATGATCACCCCGCCGTTGGGCGTCAACCTGTTTGCCGCCTGTGCCGTGGCCAGGATCTCCATCGATCAGATGCTGCCGTGGCTGGTGCGTTTCGTGCTGGTGGTGCTGGCATGTCTGATGGCGATTACCTACATGCCATGGATTTCCATGGGACTGGTCAATCTCTTCTATGGTTAAAAGACCTGTGAGGTTAAAAGACCAAAACGTGCGGGGATAGAAAACGTTCGGGATCAAAGAGCCGTCTGTATTAACCGTAATGACCACAATGACAATAAAAGGAGCCCCTGATGTCGCATACCATCGGCCTGCTGTCGCAGCAGGCGCTGATTGGAGGAGAGTGGGTCGATACCGCGCAGACCCTGCAAGTAGATGCCCCGGCCACGGGGGAGCCGTTGACCCGCATCGCCCGGTGCCAGGCCGAAGAGGTAGATGCCGCCGTGCAGGCGGCCCGCAAGGCCTTCGCCGGGGAGCTTGGAGAGTGGGCGCGCTGGTCGGCGCGCCAGCGCGGTGAGTGGCTGCTGCGCTTTGCCGACGTGATCGAATCACAGCATGAGCAGCTGGCGGCGCTGGAGTGTGCGGATACCGGCAAGCCCATGACGCAGGCCAAGGGAGACATTGCCGCCTGTGCCCGCTATTTCCGCTTTTATGGCGGTGCCGCCGACAAGCTGCACGGTGAGACGATCCCCTTCGAGACGGACTTTGCCGTGATGACGCTGCGCGAGCCCTACGGTGTCTGCGCCCAGATCATCCCCTGGAACTACCCCGCCCAGATCTTTGGGCGCTGTGTCGCAGCGGCGCTGGCGGCGGGCAACACGGTGGTGCTCAAACCTGCCGAAGATGCCTGCCTGAGCGTCATGCGCCTGGCGGCGCTCGCGGTGAATCATGGGCTGCCCGAAGGCGCTCTGAACGTGGTGCCGGGGTTGGGCGTGGAAGCGGGTGCTGCGCTGGCTTCGCACCCCTGGATCGACCACCTCTCGTTTACCGGATCGCCTGAAACCGGTACCCGCGTGGCGCAGTTCGCCGCCCAGCACCATGTCCCGATTACCCTGGAACTGGGTGGCAAGTCGCCGCAGCTGGTGTTTGCCGATGCCGACCTGGACGCCGCGCTGCCCGCCGTGGTGCGGGGCATCGTGCAGAATGCCGGACAGACGTGCTCGGCGGGTAGCCGGCTGCTGGTGCAGCGGGAGATCGCCGATACGGTCGTTACGGCCCTTGCCCAGCGTTTTGCCGAGCTGCGCTGCGATGCGGGGGAAGCCGATGCCGACTGCGGCCCGCTGATCAACGAGCGTCAAAAACTCAAGCTGGAAGCCCGCCTGGCCGCCGCCGAAGCCGATGGCATCCAGGTGGCGGGGCAGGGGCAGTTGGCGCCGGGCGCGCCTGCCGGCGGGCACTTTGTGCTGCCACGGGTGCTGACGAATATTCCAGAGGGCCACGACGTACTGCGTGAGGAGCTGTTTGGGCCGGTACTGGTAGTGCAGGTGTTCGATGACGAGGCGCAGGCCCTGGCGCTGGCCAACGCCACCGACTTTGGCCTGTGCGCCGGGGTCTGGACCCGTGACGGGGGGCGCCAGCTGCGCCTGGCCAAGGGCATTCGCAGCGGCCAGGTCTTCATCAACAACTACGGCGCGGCAGGCGGTGTCGAGCTGCCGTTTGGCGGGGTCGGGCGCTCGGGCCACGGGCGTGAAAAAGGCTTCGAAGGGCTGCGCAGCTATACCCGCATCAAGACCGTGGCCATCAAACATTGAGCGCTATCAACCAGGAGAGCACCATGACGACCGTTTATCGGGTAGGGCTTGTCGGCGTTGGCTTGATGGGCCACGGCATTGCCAGCAGCTTGCTGCGCGCGGGGCATTCGCTGTGTTTTCTGGAGCACGCGGGCAACCAGCCCGTGGAGGATCTGCTGGCGGCAGGGGCCATGCCGCTGGCCAGTGGGCGGGAGGTTGCCCAGCAGGCCGATATCGTCATTCTGTGCGTGACCGGCTCACCGCAGGTGGAGGCCGTCCTGTTCGAACCCGACGGAGTGCTGGAAGGGCTGCGCCCCGGCAGCGTGGTGGTGGACTGCTCCACCGCCCTGCCCAGCTCGACGGCCCAGGTGGCGGCCCGTGTCGCGGCGGCAGGCGGGCGTTTCATGGACGCCGCCATGACGCGCACGCCCAAGGAGGCGGCCGAAGGGCGTCTCAACCTGATCGTCGGCGCGCCCACGCCGCTGTTCGAGGAGCTGCGGCCGTTGCTGGCAGCCTTCGCCGAAAACATCGCCCATGCCGGTGACGTCGGGGCGGGCCACACGCTGAAGCTGCTGCACAACTTCGTCTCGCTGGGGTTCTCGGCGGTGCTGGCGGAAGCCACGGCGGCATCGCGCAAGGCAGGCATCAGTGCCGATGCCCTGCTGGAGGTGCTGGGCGCGGGCGGCGGTGGCGGCGTGGTGCTGGAGCGCCTGCGCCCCTACATCGCCCACGACGACCCCTCCGGCTTTCGGTTTTCGGTCGCCAACGCCAGCAAGGACCTGGGCTACTACCACACCATGACCCACGAGCTGGGCGTGACTGGCGACATGGCTGGCGCCGTGCACGCGCTGTACCGCTCGGTGCCGGACCAGCAGCTGTCGATTCCTGAAGTCATCGGCGTGCTGGAGCAGCGCTGACCTACCTAATGCCGCCTATGGCCAGTCTCACCGCTTGCCATAGGCGGCCAGAAACACGTCCACTGCCCCGGTGATCTGCCGCTTCAGCTCGTCCTCCGAGGGCGGCAGGCGAACCCCCATGCGGACCTCCTTGATCAGCATACCCTGCCACATGCTGCATAGCTGGTCGGCGGCCTGGGCGGGGGCTGGCAGCGAAAGGTGTCCTGCGCTGGCCAGGCCCTCCAGCTTTTCCTGCAGCCATTGGCTCATGGCCCAGGGGCCTGCTTCGAAAAAGGCCTGCAGCAGCCTGGGGTGCTGCTCGCCCTGGTTGCTCATGACCCGCTCCACGGCCAACACGTGGGGCTCCATCAGAAACCGCACCATGCTGATGCCCACCTGAATCAACGACTGGCGCACGCCATCATGGGTGTCCGGCAATTGCTCCAGCCCTTGGCGAATCGACGCGGTTTCCCGACGAATGACGCTGCCGAACAGTGCTTCTTTCGTATCGAAGTGCCCGTATACCGTCACTTTGGAGACCCCGGCTTCCTTGGCCACGGCTTCCATGGTGACGGCATCCGGGCCGTTGCGCAGAAACAGGCAGGCGGCGGCATCCAGCATGGCATCGCGTTTGGCCAGGTCCTTGGGGCGGCCCGCGCTGCGTTTCTGGCCAGCCGGAGAGGGGGGAGAAGCACTGGTCATGCCATTCATCCATGGGTTGAGAAAAGTAAAAAATAATTATTGAACGTTAACGTACACATATTATAGTGAACGCCAACGTTCAATAATATACCCGTCGAGGCCAGCATGGGCACGCACAACTTGGGTACGCACCACCTGGGCAGGCACACTAAAACAAGGCGATATTGGTTGGGCAGCGTGCTGGCGGCTCTGCTGACCGTGGGCGCCACTGCCGCCGTGGTCGTCGTGCTCACCAGTCAACACACCAGCGCCCAGCAGCTGCGCCAGCAAGGGGCCGACAACGCCTTGCTCCAGGTGGCTACCCAGCCCCTGCAGCTGGCCACTGAAATGCGCCGCGAGGTGAAGCTGACCGGGCGAGTAGTGGCGCGCCAGTCGGTGTCACTGGCCTTCGAACCTGCCGGGCGGGTCATCGACATCCGCGTCGATCGCGGTGATCGGGTGGAACAGGGCGAGGTGCTGGCTCGCCTGGACACCCGCCGCCTGGAAAGCCGCCTGGCCGAAGTGGCGGCGCGCAGCGAAGAGGCGCGTGCCGCGCTGGCGCTGGCCCAGCGCCAGGAAGAGCGCGAGTCGCAGTTGAATCAGAGCAACTTCGCCAGCCGCACGGCCCTGGACCAGGCGAGAACGGAGCGTCTCAGCCAGCAGGCGCGGCTGGCGGCTCTGGCCGCCGAACAGGAAAGCCTTTCGGCGGATCTGGCGGACAGCACGCTGACGGCGCCGTTTGCGGGGCAAATCGTGGCTCGGCAGGTGGACGTGGGCAGCCTGGTCAGTAGCGGCACGGCGGCCTTCGATCTCGTCGATACCCGCCAGCTAGAGGCGCACATTGGCCTGCCCGCCCGGCTGGCGGGCACCCTGGCGGCGGGGGATACGGTGACGATAACGGTGCACGGGCAAGCCTTCGCAGGTGACGTGCGCGCCCGGCTGGCCCAGGTGGACAACGACAGTCGGACACAAACGCTGGTCGTGGCACTGGCAAACCCCGAGAACGTGGTGCCCGGCGATTTGGCGACGCTGACCTACACGCTGGCCGAGCCTGCCGAAGGATACTGGGTGCCGCTGTCGGCCCTGCGTGCCAGCGACCGAGGCCTGTGGAACGTACTGATTGCCGAACCGCTGGAAGACGAGCGTTACCGTGTCGCCACCGCCAGCGTCGAGCTGCTGCATACCGAAGGCGACCGCGCTTTCGTGCGTGGCACGCTGCTGCCGGGCATGCAGCTGATCACCCAGGGGGCTCACCGTATCGTGCCCGGTCAGCAGGTGACGTTAGCCAGAGGCATTGCCCATGCCGCGCATTGAGTGGCTGTTCAACCGGCGCTTGCTGGCGCTGACGCTGGGCCTGCTGGTGGTGGCGGGCCTCTCGGCGATCAATACCCTGCCCCGCGCAGAAGACCCCCACCTGGTGGCGCGCATGGCGACCGTACTGGCGCCGTTTCCGGGCGCCACGCCCGAGCAGATCGAAGCGCTGGTGGCGCGCCCCATCGAAGACGAGCTGCGCACCATTGCCGAGATCAAGGTACTGGAGTCGACCTCGCGGCCGGGCATCGCGGTGATCAGC
This sequence comes from Halomonas sp. 18071143, assembly GCF_019211725.1. Classification (NCBI taxonomy): domain Bacteria; kingdom Pseudomonadati; phylum Pseudomonadota; class Gammaproteobacteria; order Oceanospirillales; family Halomonadaceae; genus Halomonas; species Halomonas sp. 18071143. The sequence goes on along the minus strand of NZ_CP078120.1, from coordinate 3,490,755 downwards.
CTGGAGCTGGAGGATAGCGTCACCCAGGTGGTGCCGATATGGAGCCGGGTGCGCGACAAGCTCAGCGATATCGCCCCCTCCCTGCCCAGCGGTGTGCAAACCCCTGAGCTGCTGGATGATCGTGGCTACGCCTTCAGCCTCGTGGCCGCGCTGCGCTGGACACAGGACACGCCCCCCAACGCCCAACTGATGGAGCGTTACGCCGAGCGGCTGGAAGACCAGTTTCGTCGCGTGGCAGGCACCGAATATACCCATCGGTTTGGCGTGGCGGGCGAACAGGTCGACGTGCTGGTCGACCCGCTGGAGCTGAATGCGCTGGGGCTTTCGGTGGGCCAACTGGCATCGGCCATCGACGCCAGCGACGGGCGCCGCACGGCGGGCCAGGTCATCACCCAGCAAAACCGCCTCACCGTGGGCATGAGCGGCGAGTTCGATGCGCTGGACCGCCTGCGTGACGTCAGCATCACGACCCGCCAGGGGCAGAGTGTCCGGCTGGGCGAAATCGCCGAGCTGCGCCGTGGTGTCCAGGACCCGCCCGCTGCCGTGGCACTGTTGAACGGTGAGCGAGCCGTCTTCGTTGGCGCACGCATGGCGCCCGGCCAGCGTATCGACGCCTGGGTCGAGCGCGCCCAGCAACGACTCGGTGATGTGGCGCTGAGCCTGCTGATGGGGCTGGTTCTGGTGGTGGCCATCCTGTTTCTCAGCATGGGCTGGCGCTCGGCGCTGACCGTCGGGCTGGCCATCCCGGCCACGGCGTTGCTGACCCTGGCGTTTTTCCGTCCGCTGGGCATGGAAATCCATCAGATGAGCATCACCGGTATTATCGTGGCGCTGGGGCTGATGGTGGATAACGCCATTGTCATGACCAACGCCCTGCGCGAGCGCTTCCTGAAGGGCGACTCGGTGCTGGCGGCCACCCGCGATACGCTGCGTCATCTTGCCGTGCCGCTGCTGGCCAGTACGCTGACCACCATTCTGGCCTTCATGCCCATCGTGCTCATGCCCGGCCCTGCCGGGGAGTTCGTGGGGCCGCTGGCCATGGCCGTCATGGTCGCGCTGGTCAGTTCGTATCTGGTGTCGCTGCTGCTGGTGCCTGCGCTCTCGCCGCTGCTGCTGGCCAAAGTGGCCGATAGCGCCCGTGTGCCCCGTGACAATGCCATCAAACGCGCCTTTCGCGGGACGGTCGCCAGCGCGCTGCGCCACCCGGTCGCCGCCATGGTGATGACCCTGTGTGTGCCGCTTGGCGGGATGGCGCTGATGCCGACCCTCGACGTGGCGTTTTTCCCGCCCGCCGACCGCGACCAGTTCCATATCGAGGTGAGGCTACCGGCGGCCAGCAGCATGGCCAATGCCCAGGCGCTGGCCCAGGAGGTGGAGCGCCAGGTTCGCGAGGTTCCCGGCGTCGTACGAGTATCTGCCTTCATCGGCGAAAGCGCGCCGATGATGTACTACAACGTGCTGACCCAGGAGGACAATAACCCGGCGTTCGTTCACCTGATCGTGGATACCACGTCGCTGGACGTGACCAACCGCGAAGTGCCGGGCCTGCAGCAGGCGCTCGACCAGCACTTTCCCCAGGCCCAGATCGTGGTACGAAAATATGAACAAGGCCCGCCGTTCAAGGCGCCCATCGAGCTGCGGGTGTATGGAGATGACCTGGAGGTGCTGTCGCAGCTGGGACAGGAGCTGGCCGGGTTGATGCACCAGTTGCCTCAGGTGACTCACGTCCGTGCCGGGATGCAGCGCGACTTGCCCAGGCTGACGCTGCAAGTAGATCAGGCGGCCCTGGGGGATGTGGGGCTGACGTATCAAAACCTGGCCGATCAGGTCAGCGCAGCGCTCTCCGGCCAGCCCGCAGGCCAGGTGCTGGAAGATACGCAGCAGCTTCCCGTGCGAGTACGCTACGCGGCGGAGTGGCGCAGCGATGCCCAGCAGCTGGCGGCGCTGCGTCTGGTCAGCGACCAGGCCAGTGAGGGGCTGCCCCTGGCAGCCGTTGCCGATACCGCCCTGACGCCTGCCTGGAGCGTGATTACCCGGCGAAATGCAGAACGTGTCCAGCTGGTGCAGGGCTTCCTCGTGTCCGATGCGCTGCCAGCGGTGTCCATGGCACAGCTGGATGCCAAACTTCAGGCCGCCCAGGCGGATGGTACGTTGGTGCTGCCCCCCGGGTACCGTATCGAGACCGGCGGTGAAGCTGCCGAGCGTGACGAGGCGGTGGGCCAGCTGCTGGCCTCGGTGGTCTTGCTGGTGATCGCCATGGTGGCCACCGTGGTGCTGGCCTTCAACTCCTTCCGTCGCGCGGCCATCGTGTTCATTGCCGGGGCCCAGGCCACCGGCATGGGAATCGTGGCCCTGTTGCTGAGCGGCCACGCGTTTGGCTTCGTGATCATCGTGGGCATCATGGGGTTGGTGGGGGTGGCCATCAACGCGGCCATCATCCTGATGGCTGCCCTGGATGACGACCCGGCCGCTCGCCAGGGTGATCTGTCGGCCATGCTGGCGGTGATCAGTGGCCCAACCAGTCGGCACATCGCATCGACCACCATCACCACCTTTGCCGGGTTGATCCCGCTCATGTTGGCGGCTGGGGGGCTATGGCCCCCCTTCGCGCAAACCGTCGGGTTTGGGCTGTTGCTCGCCACCCTGGTGTCGTTCTTCTTCACGCCCGCGCTGTATCGCTTGTGGGTGGCGAGGGCGGCCTGAATAGCGTTACTTTCCGCTTCCTGGCCCCTGAAACCTCGCTGCAGCAGGCCACCAGGCTCGCCGAAAAGATTCGTCGAGGTATCGCCAGTACTGCTTTCCAGAAAGCCGGACGCGTCACTGTCAGTCTTGGGGGTGCTGAAGCCACGTTGAATGACACGCCCAAGAGCATGATCAAATTGCGCGTCAAACCTCGGCCTTTTAGGCCGGGGAAGGATAGCGCGGCATCCCCAGGATGCCTTTGCTGACGTTTTGTACAGTGCTATACTACCCATGTCGACACGACCTACCGAGGGGCACTCGGAAAGTTACGTCTGTGGAGACGGCGTGAGACCTGGGGGATAGGCGTTGGTTCGTCACCGTAAAAATCCCCACCGGGACGTTACGGCGATAACCAAGCCATTCCCTCGGGCAGCTGTCCTTGAAGCAGAAACCAGGAAGGTAACAACCTGGGAATCCCCTTCCTTTCCGCCGTAGGCAGCAGCGCAAGCTGAGGGAGGGGAGGATGTCAAGAAACGAGTCGATAACGCGCTGTATCAGGCAAAAGAGAGCGGACGAGACCAGGTTGCATATTAACCCAAAGGGGCCATGTGGCCCCTTTCGTCATGCGGGGTAAGGGGTTCGTCTAGCGTGTGACGGCCAAGGAAGTGGCGGTGGCGTTGTCCACCGCATCCGCCAGCATCTCGGCGGTGATGGCCGAGAGTGTCCAGCCCAGGTGGCCGTGGCCCGTGTTGTAGAACACCGTCGGCATGCGGCCCGGGCCCACTTTGGGCAGCATGTTCGGCATCATCGGGCGCAGGCCAGCCCAGGGGACGACCCGCTGGGTGCTGACACCGGGAAAGCACTGCTCCACCCAGCGCACCAGCGGCTGAATGCGGTCGTTGCGAATGTCGCGATTGGCACCGTTGAACTCTGCGGTGCCCGCCACGCGGAAGCGGTCGTTGCCCAGGCGGCTGGTCACCAGCTTGGTTTCGTCATCCAGCAGGCTCACGGTGGGGGCGGCCTGTTGCGAGGCTTCGTCGTCCAGCTGCACGGTGATCGAGTAGCCCTTCACCGGGTAGATATTGACGCGGTCACCCAGCTTGGCGGCCACCGCCCGGCTGCCGACCCCGGCGCACACCACCACGCTGTCGAAGCTTTGCTGCACCGCCTCGCCATCAACGACTGCCTTGACCCAGGCGCTGTTCTCATCGGCGCCCAGGTCGGTCACCTGATGGCCGTAGTTCAGGCGCACGCCGCGTTTCGCGGCGGCTTTCGCCAGCCCATTGGTGTACTTGTGAATATCCCCCGTGGCGTCACTCTCGGTAAAAAAGCCGCCGTAGTAGCTGCCGGCCAGTGTGGGTTCGATGGCGCGCATTTCATCCGGGGTCACCGCGCGGCGTTCGAGCCCGCCCTGGTGCAGTAGCTGCGATACCCTGGCGGCATGCTCATAGCCTGCCTTGTCGCGGTAGATATGCAGGATGCCTTTCTGCTTCACGTCGAAATCGATCTGCTCGTCACGGGCCCACTGGAACAGGTGTTCTCGGGCGGCGATGGCCAGGCGGGTCGTTTCGGTGGTGTTGTCGGCATAGCGAGGAATGGCGGCGATGAATTCCGCAAACCAGCTCAACTTGTGCCAGCTCGGGCGCGGGTTCACCAGCAGCGGGGCATCGTTCTTGAGCATCCAGCGCAGGCCCTTGATGACCGTGGGCCAGTGGTTCCACACCTCTGCGTTGGAGGCAGACAGCTGCCCACCGTTGGCAAACGAGGTTTCCATGGCGGCGTAGCGATGCTTTTCGAAGACGGTGACGTCGAAACCGCGCTTTACGAGGGCGTAGGCACTGGTGATGCCAATGATCCCACCGCCAATGATGGCAATGCGTTGCATGAGTCTCTCCACAGATTGTATGAGCGTCGGGCGATACCCCCGGCAGCCTATTGGCCGGGCGTACCCCTTCCGTCATGGAACCTGAGAGATTCACGCCGCTGGAATGGCGCTTGCTCCTTCGGTGGGCTGAGTGACGCAGTCATCAACCGCTCTTCGGAACGTCATGGATGGCCGTCGCGGTCCGTTGGCCTGAGAGTTTCCGGGGTCGTTGCTCCTTCGGCGCTGGTGGCAGGCACCAGTCTCTCCCGCGATGGCATACTGACGTTGTAACGCGACGGTGCTAAAAAGGGAATAGGCGAAAGGTGGAAACATGAGCAGCAGCTGCTTTGCCAGCCACCGCGTTTTCGCTGACAATAGCGAATCCCTTCGAGCAATGGAAAAAGCGCATGCAGGCAAACGGATTTTTTGAGGGCATTGGCGAGGCGATTGGCGATGCGATCCGTATCGTGGTCGAGTTCTTGCTGGGTATCTTCACCAACTTTTTCGGTGCCTTCGACGATTTTATCGGCGGGCTGACGCGCTCGCTGGGCATCAACGACTCGTTCTTGAGCCTGGCGATTCTGCTGATTGGCCTGCTGGTACTGTGGGGTGGGCTGCGTGCGTTTTTGCGTGGCTCCATTATTGGCGGCATTTTCCGCACGCTGATTGGGCTGTTTATCCTGTCGTGGCTAATGATGTAGCGCCCCGGCCTCCGACCCACGCCTGCGCGACGCCGCAGGCGATCACTAGCCCACAGCCGCTTAACTGCAAAGGCGAAAGCGCTTCGCCAAACAGGCTCCAGCCAAAAATCACTACCGCCACCGGCTCACAGTAAGCCAGCGTACCGTATAGCGCGGTGGGCAGGCGGTTAATCGCCATCACCGCGCACAGCAGCGCCAAAAAACCGGGCACCAGGCCTGCAGCCAACAACCACGGCATTTGCCACGTGCTGGCCGCAAGCCCTGCTGGCTGCCATAGCGCAAACGGCAAGATCATCAGCGCCCCGACCGCCAACTGCCAGAAGGCGCAGGTGCGGTCATCCAGGTGGCGCGGCAAGCGGCGGTTCGCCAAGATAAAACCGCTGTAGGCTAGCATGGCCGCTAAGCCAAAACCCATGCCAATCACGTCCTGCTGATCGTCCAGGTTGAGTCGAAACTCCTGCATCATCGCGAACCCAAACAGCGCCAAGCCAATGAGCGAAACCTGCGCCGCTGCAAGCCGTTCGTTAAACAGCGCATGGGCCGCGATAGCCGCCACAATCGGCGCGAGATACACCATCAAAATGGCGTTGGCCATTTGGGTGTAGTTCATCGCCTGCACGTAAAACAGGATGAACGCCGCCAGCAAACTACCGCTAATCACCACCTGCCGCCCTGGCAGTGTGGTGAGTCCTGCATGGCGTTTTGTCAGCAGTAAATAGCCGAGCAAAAACAGCGCCCCTAACCCCAACCGGTAGAAGGTAATGCTCTCTGCATTCAGCCCGGTGATGCGTGAGATCACGCCGATGGTGGCCATGCCCACCGCCGCCACCACCGCAAGCAATAGGCTGGAAGGAGCAACGGTGAGCGAGGGAGTCGGTAGTGGCATGCTGGTCGTCCTTGAGCGAGTTTCATGAGCATATGACGCATCGTCATTTGCTTTTTTGGTGCATTTTGTCATCATCTGCACTCTTTTTGTGCAAAGGCGAGTGCGATGAAAACGTATCTTGGCAAGATGCGCGGAGAACGAACGCCGCGCCCCCGGGTAGGCTGGCAGGATGCCTGCTGGTCGTGGCTGGGTGCCTTTACTGGCATGGCGCTGATTTGCTGGCTAAGCGCCGAGTGGCTCTCCCAGCAGCTGTTGATCGTGGGCTCGTTCGGAGCAACCTCGGTGCTGATTTACGCCGCCCCGGAAAGCCCTTTTGCCCAGCCCAGCCATGTGCTGTTTGGCAGCGTGCTCTCTGCCTGTGTGGGCGTGGGCTGCTATCAACTGTTGGGGGCCACGCCGCTTTCGATGGCGTTGGCGGTGTCGCTCTCCATTTTGGTCATGCAGCTTACCCATACCGTTCACCCGCCAGGGGCTGCCGCTGCGCTGATTGCCGTGGCAGGCGGTGCCAGCGTGCATCAGTTGGGCTGGTGGTATCCGCTGATCCCCATTGGCGCAGGCTGCATCGTCATGCTGGTGGTGGCGATTCTGGTCAATAACCTGGCGCGCCACCGCCGCTATCCGCGCTACTGGTAACGCTGTAGCTGCGCTTCCAGGGCAAAAATATGCGCATCTTCGGTGCCCAACTCGCGCAGCGCTTGGGCTAGGTTCAGCAAGTAAGCACTGTTGGGGCCGCTAGGGCCGTGGGCTTGGGCAATTTGCTGGGCGATGTCGGCCAGCGGGGCATCGCCTAAAAACGCCGGGTTGTCCTCGCTGGCCAGATAAATCAGCCCCTCGCTAGGCGCTTGGTCGGCGTCAGGGTTGCCCGCCTCATCCAAAAACGTCAGCGTGACTTTTTCCCGCAGGTAGCCGTTTTTCTCCCGCACATCCAGCGGTGCCAGGACCTCCGGCGTGATGCGGTAGGCCATGCCGTGGCACACCGCGCCTTCGGCCCGAGTCAACGTCGCCACACGCCCCGGTGCTTCGGGGGTGCCGCGATGGTCGTGGGAGCCCTGCCAAAAGCGCCGCGCCCAGCCGGTAATGGCCGCAGGGCGGCGCTCCAGATAGTCGAAATCGGCCTTCCAGATCAGCGAGCCGTAGCCAAAAAGCCAGATGTCCGCATGGCCGTCGAAGAAGTTTCTTTGCTGGTTTAACGTCGTGGTATCAAGCAACATAAGCGATCTACATGTTGATCAAAGTGGCTGCACGCGCATGGCGTTAACGGTGGTTCATCATCCGGGTTATACGATTGATTTACCAGCCAATCACCCCTTCCCCATGGAAAAGTTTCGGGTGCTTCGGCAACCGCAGAGCCTCGAATGGCATCCCCGCCGCCCGTCATGCTCGAAAGCTTACCGCGCGTGCACTCCCGTGAAGACTGCGATTGAAAAGGATGAACCCGATGCGCGCTATTTTTCTGGTCGATAACGGCTCTCTGCGGCCTCAGGCAACCCACAGCCTGCGCCGCGTGGCGGCAGCGCTGAGCGAGCAGGTGGGCGACACCGTTCAAGCGGCTTCGCTGCTGCACTCCAACAAGATCCCCGCTGAAGAGGTCGATGGTATTCCGGCCATTACCCTGGGCCCCGCCGCCGAGCGCAGCGCCGAAGCGGGGGCCACCGAGATCATCGTACTGCCGTACTTCTTTGGCCCCAGCCAGGCGCTGACCGGCTACTTGCCCGAGCGGATGGCGGCCCTGCAGGCCCGTTTCCCCCAGGTGAAAGTACGCGTTGCCCAGCCGCTGGTGGACGAGCGGGGCGGTAACGACCTGCGCCTGGCCGTGCTGCTTGCCGATCACGTGCGCGCGCAGTTGCCCGATCGGCAGGCGGCCAGGGTGGCGCTGGTAGACCACGGCAGCCCGCTGCCGGAAGTCACTGCCGTACGCAACCGCTTGGCGGGGCAGCTCAGCGCGCTGCTGGCCGATGACGTGCACTGCGTGGCGGCAGCCTCCATGGAGCGCCGAGAAGGCGACGCATACCGCTTCAACGAGCCGCTGCTGGAGCATCTGCTGGATACGCCCGAGTTCAGCGCCAGCGGCGACGTGGTGCTGGCCATGCTGTTTCTCTCGCCTGGCCGCCACGCCGGGGAAGGTGGCGACATCGCCGAGATTTGTGCCGCCGCCGAACAGCGCCACCCAGGCCTGCGGGTGCGGCCGACGGCGCTGGTGGGCGAGCATCCTGCGATTGTCGATATCCTGGCCACGCGACTTCGCCAAGCACTTGATGGCGAACGCTTTCTACTGGAAATGCCCGTCCAGCCGCCAAACGCCCGATGACCGGAAACGCGCCGGGGAGATGTAACGTCGCCCAAAGGCGCGTAGAATCGCGTGCTTTTGCACGCATGTCGCTCCTCCATCGGGGCTATGTCGCCAACCAGGGTCTCTATCTTGATCGCCACCGCCAACATCACCATGCAGTTTGGGGCCAAGCCCCTGTTCGAAAATGTTTCCGTCAAGTTCAATAACGGCCATCGCTACGGTTTGATTGGCGCCAACGGCTGCGGTAAGTCTACCTTCATGAAAATCCTCGGCGGCGAGCTGGAACCCTCGTCTGGCCAGGTGATGCTGGACAGCAGCACCCGGCTGGGCAAGCTGCGTCAGGACCAGTTTGCCTATGAGAACGAGAGGGTGATCGACACCGTTATCATGGGCAACGCGGAGCTGTGGAAAGTGACCGCCGAGCGCGAGCGCATCTACTCGCTGGCCGAGATGAGCGAAGAAGACGGCATGGCCGTGGCCGACCTGGAAGTGCAGTATGCCGAGCTGGATGGCTACACCGCCGAGTCCCGCGCGGGCGAGCTGCTGCTGGGCCTGGGCATTCCGCTGGAGCAGCACACTGGCCCCATGAGCGAAGTCGCTCCCGGCTGGAAACTGCGCGTGCTGCTGGCCCAGGCACTGTTCTCCGACCCGGACGTACTGCTGCTCGACGAGCCCACCAACCACCTGGACATCAACACCATCCGCTGGCTGGAAGAGATTCTGAAAGCGCGCAGCAGCACCATGGTGATCATTTCCCACGACCGCCACTTTCTGAACAGCGTCTGCACCCACATGGCCGACCTGGATTACGGCGAGATCACCCTGTTCCCCGGTAACTACGACGACTACATGACGGCGGCCACCGCTGCGCGTGAGCGTCAGTATGCCGACAACGCCAAGAAAAAAGCGCAAATTGCCGAGCTTCAGCAGTTCGTCAGCCGCTTCTCGGCGAACGCTTCCAAGGCCAAGCAGGCCACCTCCCGGGCGCGCCAGATCGACAAGATCAAGCTGGAAGACATCAAGCCCTCCAGTCGCGTCAGTCCGTTCATTCGTTTCGACCAGAACAAGAAGATTCACCGCAACGCGGTAAACGTCGATGCCATTACCAAAGGCTACGACGGCGAACCGCTGTTCAAGCGTTTTTCCATGACCGTGGAAGCGGGCGAGCGGATTGCCATTATCGGCCCCAACGGCATTGGTAAAACCACCCTGCTGAAAACCCTGGCCGGTGACCTGCGCCCCGATGCTGGCGAAGTGAAGTGGACCGACGCCGCCGAGCTTGGCATCTTCGCCCAGGACCACGCCGATGACTTTGCTAATGACGCCACCCTGTTCGAGTGGATGAGCCAGTGGACCAAAGGCGGCGAACAGGTGGTACGTGGCGCGCTAGGCCGCATGCTGTTCTCCAGCGACGACATCAACAAGTCGGTAAAGGTGATCTCTGGGGGCGAGCAAGGGCGGATGCTGTTCGGTAAGCTAACGCTCACCAACCCCAACGTGCTGCTGATGGACGAACCCACCAACCACCTGGACATGGAGTCCATCGAGGCGCTCAACCTGGCGCTGGAGAACTATCCTGGCACGCTGCTGTTCGTCAGCCACGACCGCGAGTTTGTCTCCAGCCTCGCCACCCGCATTATCGACATGCAGCCAGAGGGCATCGTCGACTTCAGCGGCAGCTACGACGACTACCTGCGTAGCCAGGGCGTGGTATGAGTTAGCCGATAATCTGAGCATAGGTGGATTCGCTGGCAGGTTCCCTGTCAGCATCCAGCATTTTACCGCTGAAGGTCTCGTTCATCTCCTTGGCGAGCTCTACATACACGTGCATCTGCTGATTGCGACGTTTATGCAGCGGCGGTTTTACCAGCAGGCTAACCCCACGGATCGGCTCGTGGGTTTCGCCCCTCAGCAGGTCGGGCATTTCCCCCGGCGGAAAAGCATTGGCCACGGTGACAGGGTTGGAGGGCTGCTGACCGTCGATCAGAAAGACTTTCTTGATGGCATCGTAATGGGCGCCTTTTTCCCTCAGCCACTCGGTCAGTCGGGCATCGGTCGAGGCATCCGGCTGATTGAAGATGACGAACAGCGAATGCTGTTTTACCTTGCCGGTTCGTTTGGTGGGCGGCGGCGGAGGCTCTTCAGCGGGCGGGGGTGTGGTGTCCTTGGCCACGGAGGGGGAAGGCTCCACGGCCTTTTCCCTGGCACGCCGCCGCTTGGGCATGACGACGTAGATGAAGATCAACGCGGCCACCACGCCCAGTAACAAGGAGGCGAAAGCCAGCAGTACGGGAAGAGAAGTCATATCCATGGAGTGAATCCCTGTTGTCCGTTAACGCCTGGGCGTTATTCAACCGCCAGATGGAAGCATTGAGCGCCAGGGCCAGCGCGACCCATAGCCAGTAAGGCACCATCAGCCACGCAGCGAGGAGAGTGGCCTGGCCAGCAGTTGCGCGCCATAGACGGCCAGGCTGGCGTTGCGCAGAGGTGCATCTTCGGTCATGTAGACCCGCCATGCCGCGATGGCCATCAGCAGGTACAGGATACCCCAGGCAATGGGAAAAGCGAGGTCGGGCGGTGTCCAGCGGGGCTTGCGCAGTGCCCGGTACCAGCCATCGGGGCGAAAGCGTGCCCCCGTCATGGCGGCGGCTCCCACCAGCAGTAACGAGACGAGCAGCGCCATCAAAGAACCGAACATGAGCGACCTCTCCAGCAGCAGGGGGTATCGCGTTAAAACGATAGAATCAACAGATTAACAGCGTTTCACGCGTTCAAGGCATAAAAAAAGCACCACCTGAGTGATGCTTTTCATGCTTAAGGGTTCCCCCCGGTGGGGAAACCCCGAACACGCGTTGGCCTGAAATGCTTAGCCGATACGGTCGTAACCGTTATCCAGGAAAGGATAATCGGTGTAGCCCTTTTCGTCGCCGCCGTAGAAGGTTTCGTGGTTCGGCTCGGTCAGCGGAGCGTTGATGCGGAAACGCTCCGGCAGGTCCGGGTTGGCGATGTAAGGGCGGCCAAAGGCCACGGCATCGGTGGTGTTTTCCTTGATGCGCGCTTCGGCACGTTCGGCGTCGTAGTTGCCGCAATAGATCAGACTGCCGCTGAAGCGCTCGCGCATCTGCTCGCGGAAACCATCGGGGAAGGTGATATCGCCACCTGCCCAGTTGGGCTCGTTCAGGTGCAGGTAGGCCAGGCCGCGCTTGGAAAGCTCTTCGGCCATGTAGAACGCCATGGCTTCCGGCTCGTCGTCGGTCAAGCCAAACAGCTCGATGAACGGCGTCATGCGGATACCGACACGCTCAGCACCAAACACGTCCACCACGGCATCGACCACTTCCAGCGGGAAGCGGGCACGGTTTTCCAGCGAGCCGCCGTACTGGTCGGTACGCTGGTTGGTGCCGGTGGCCAGGAACTGGTTCAGCAGGTAAGCATTGGCAGCGTGTACTTCGACCATGTCGAACCCTGCCCGCTTGGCGCGAATGGCCGCCTGACGGTAATCCTCCACGATACCGGGAATCTCGTCGGTCTCCAGCGCGCGGGGCGTGCTGGTGGGGTGCTGACCCGCGGTGCCGTCTTCGAACTCGACGAAACACTGGGCGCCTTCCCCTTTCAGGGCGCTGGGGGCAACCGGCTGCTGGCCATCGGGCTGCACCATCTCATGGGAAACGCGACCCACGTGCCATAGCTGCAGGGCAATCCGGCCACCCTTGGCATGCACGGCATTCACCACCCCTTTCCAGCCCGCTTCCTGCTCATCGGTCCAGATGCCGGGCGTGTAGACATAGCCACGAGCCGTAGGGGAGATATTGGTGGCTTCGCTGATGATCAAGCCCGCGCCTGCACGCTGGCCGTAATAAGCTTCCTGCATCTTGCCCGGCACGCTATCCGGCGTGCGCGAACGAGTCAGCGGCGCCATGATGACGCGGTTAGGAAGATTCAGGCTACCCAGCGTGGTGGGGGACAGCAGCGTTTCGTACGCCATGAGGCAAACTCCTTGTAACGCGGTGAGAGTGACAGTGGCAAAAGAATAGACCAGTTTACTACTTGGTGCCAATGATTGAGCCAGTGCCAACGATTAACCTATGAACGTATTAGTGGGGACGCTTCAGCAAAACAAAACCCCTCCGGAGGAAATTAAGCGGGGAAGGGGGATCATGACGAATCCTGCACCAGGCGACCTTGGCTGAAGCTCGGCACGGGTTGCTTTCAGGGGTACCGTTCTACATCATGAGGTCAACTGAACAGTGAGGAGGGTTTAGCGTGTGTCATATGATGCCAATCAAGTGTCTGGGAAAACGGCATGACACCTAAACTCCCCATCAATATCAATGACCTGCTCCATCACCGCACGATAGAAAGTGAGCGCATTGAATATAAGGCGGGGTGGAATCCTGAAGCCATCCTGCACACCTTGTGCGCCTTCGCCAACGACTTTCACAATCTGGGTGGTGGTTATGTGCTTGTTGGTGTTGCAGAGGAAAATGGTCAGCCACAGCTACCACCGGCTGGTTTGTTACCCGAACAAATCGATGCCATCCAGAAAGAGCTGTTGAATCTGGGGCATTCAGCCATTGCGCCACATTATCATCCGTTAACGGCTACCTATGAGATCCAGGGCAAAACGATCCTTGTACTATGGGCGCCTGGCGGAGAGACTCGCCCTTACAAAGCCAAGGCCAGCTTGAGCAACAAGAGCGATTGGGCTTATTACCTGCGTAAACACACCAGCACCGTGAAGGCCTCGGGACAGAATGAACGTGAGCTGCTCAGTTTGGCGGCTACCGTGCCTTTTGATGATCGCTACCGCCAAATGGCCACCTTGAATGATCTGTCACCTTATTTGCTACGTGATTTCTTGCACGAGATTGGCAGTGAATTGTTGGCTGAAGCTCGTGCGCTGGATATTGAAACCTTGGGGCGCCGTATGAACGTAGTGGGTGGGCCAAGTGAAATCGCCTTTCCCAAGAATGTTGGCCTCCTGTTTTTTAATGAGCAACCCGAGCAATTCTTCCCCGCGACTCAGATCGATGTGGTGTACTTCCCTGACGGTGCAGGCGGTGACCATTTTGAAGAAAAAGTGTTCAAGGGGCCGCTTGGTCGCATCACTCGCGATGCTCTGGACTACATCAATCGAAACTACCTCAAAGAGGGCGTGACAAAACACGCTGATCGCCCTCAGGCTGAACGTTTCTGGAACTACCCATTGGCTGCCATTGAAGAAGCGGTCGTGAACGCGGTGTACCATCGTTCCTATGAAATTCGTGAACCCATTGAAATACGTCTCGATGGTCAAGAACTGGTGGTGCTGAGCTTCCCGGGTCCTGACCGCTCTATCCGTTTACAGGACTTACAAGCCGGTAAAGCTGTCAGCCGTCGCTACCGGAATCGACGCATCGGTGAGTTTTTAAAAGAGCTGGATTTGACGGAAGGTCGTTCAACGGGAGTGCCCAAAATCCTCCGCGTGATGAAGGCAAATGGCTCCCCAGAACCGATATTCGAAACTGACGATGAACGCAGCTACTTTCTCATTCGGCTGCCTGTGCATACAGGCTTCCTCATTGAAGCTGCTGCTGAAGAGCCTGCCTTGGATATCATGGATCCAGCAGGGCCTAAGCAGGGACTAAGTAAGGAGCAAGTAGAACTTCTCCAGGCCTGCGTGGAAGAAGTACCGATCACCTTTCTAATGAGCATCATGGGTCGCGCTAACCGAACAAAATTTCGCACTGGGCTGCTGAATCCACTGCTCGATGCAGGGTTGATTGAAATGACTCAACCTGAGTCGCCGCGTAGCCCAACGCAAAAATATCGGTTAAGTGCTGAGGGCAAACAAATAATTGCCCATGGGGGCAAAAAATGAAAGCAAACGGTTAGAGACGGCTCTTTGACCAAGGCCAGCGGCGCTTGGCGGGCGTGTCGATCTGTCCGATGGCGCTGGTGAGCGGCAGCATGATGGCGCTGAGCTGGCGGTGGCAGACGGCGCTGCTGAGCACGCCGGGGCACTGCTTGAGCAGCAGGTCGCACTGCTGCGAGGCGATGAACAGCTGCTCGACCACCGCCGGGGCGAATAGTGGCTTGGCTTGCTGGCAGCAGCGGGTCAGCTCGCGGGAGAGCAGGGAGAGCATGCTGCTATCCAGCCAGCAGGGCAGCGGATCTTCCAGCCTTCCTGCAATCGAGTGCTGAACGGCTTCAAACGACGTGCGTAAAAACAGCAGGGTTTGACGAAGCTGGCGCTGTTCACTGGTCATGGGACGTTCCTTCACCTCAACGGCTCTTTCTCTGCCAGGGGGATGGCTAAAAAGAGAGTGTTTCTCATTTGCATCTTTTGGTGAAGATAGCCTCCTTCAATCGCAGTGTCAATCACAGGCTATGAGCGGGCAGGCTGACATTCGCCAACCCATGGGTGCTGTAAGTGCCATCAACGCTTAGCGTGTCAGCAGGTAAACCCCCTGCAGGAAGTAGAACACCCCAATGCCGGTGACGATCCAGCGGGTCCAGGTGCGGAAGTTGGCATCGGTCAGGCGGTGCAGGATCCGCGTGCCGGTTTGGGTGCCCAGCATGGCAAAGGGCGCGGCCAGCAACACCATGGCCCACTCGCCAGCGCTGAGTGCCAGCGCTGCCCCCAGGTAAAAGATGATCTTGATGGAGTGGGCGACGACCTGAATCATCGCCTTGGTGGCCACCACCTGGCGGCGGTCCATGTGGGAGCGCACGAAGAAGATGTCGATCAGCGGGCCAGACACCCCGGCGGCGATGGTCAGGCCGCCGGAGGCCAGGCCGCAGCATACGGCATGGCTGGGACGTTTGGCGTCCAGTTGAAACCAGTGTTTGGGCATCCAGACCAGTAGCGGCATCAGGCCGATCAGCAGCGACACCGTCGCCGCGTTGGGCGCGTAGTTGAAGAGCAGCAGCAACCCGGCGGCGCTCGTAACCCCCAGCGTCATGAGCGCCACGATCCGCCAGACGATGAAGTGTCGCGATAGCCACGCCCGCGACCCATTGGCGGTCAGCTGAATGACCCCATGCACGGCCATGGCGGTGCCTGCCGGGAAGATCACCAGCAGAAACCACAGCAACACCAGCCCGCCCGCCATGCCAAACACGCCAGACAGTAGGGAAGTAAAAAACACCACGCCAACGAATAGGCTACCTACCCACAGGGTCATGATGCGTGCCCTCAGCTACGGCAAAAGGGCCCGACCTGATAGAAGCGTCGACACTGAAACTCGGCTTCACAGCTGTTCAGCTGGGCTTGATAACGCCCGGCTCGCTGGGCGACCTGGCGGCCCGCGCTGAGCACGTGGGGCTTATTGCGGTAGGTGCCACGCTGATAGCCGCCCGCGCCTTCATGGTAAGCGTAATAAAGGTGTTCGGGGTTGCTCAGGGAAATGCCGGTTTGCGCGCGGGTGCGGGCGTTGTACCAGCCGATGAAGTCGGTGGCGTGCTTCATGTGAGTGCGCCGCGCAAACATGCTGCCCGCCTGGTCGCGGTATTCGCCCCACACCGGGTCCTGTGCCTGGGCATAGCCCCTGGCCGATGAAGGGCGCGGGCCGGGAATGAAGCCCAGGTAGCGCTTGCGGTCGGGGCGCACATGGCTACGGAACGAGGACTCCTGCTGAATGAACGACATCTGGGTGGCAATCGGCGTGCCCCACTGCTCCTGAGACTCCCGCGCATAGTCGTACCAGCTGGGCTGCTCGCGGAAGATTTCGCAGATGTTGCTCTGGTCCTGTGGCGGGCTGGGCGCCAATGAGGCACACCCCGACAGCAGCAACAGCGCCGCGATGCTCAACCATAGGCGCCAGGCCAGAGAGTTATCAACAGGGCGATGCATAGGACGTTCCTTGTGAATAAGTGGTTATACGGGGTCAGTGCCCCTGGCGCAGCAGTGGTTCCAGGCAGCGGCGCAGGCGCTGCGCTTCGCGTGCCAGGGTTTCCCCCGACAGCATACCCACCCCCATCACCAGGCCCACGCGAGGGTCAGAGGCGGCGCACACCGGGCTCAAAGGCCGCACGATCAAGTGCTCTTTCAGCAGCGCCTGGGCGATGGCCACGTCGTTAACGCCCGGCGCGAACTCCACGCACAGGCTGATGGCACTGCTGGGCGGCGAGACCGAGCGCACCTGAGGCAGCGAGCACAGCTGGTCGTGCAGCACCTGCTGGCGGCCTAGATAATCCCGTTGAATACGCCGACACCAGGCATCCAGGTCGCCGTCGAAGATGAACTGGGCCAGCACCGCCTGGTCCAGCATGCGGCCCTCGCGAAACAGCTCGCTGCGCAGGCGGTTCATTGGCCCCGCCAAGTGGCGCGGCACCACCAGATAGCCCAGCCGCAGGCCGGGAAACATCATCTTGGAGAACGAGCCTACCAGCAAATGGCGCTCAGAGGTGGTATCAAAAAGTAGATTGGCATGATCGTCCCGGTTGAACTCGTAGTCATCCTCGACCACATAGCGGGGCGCAAGCGCCTCGCACAAGCGCTGCTTGTGGGCGGCACGGGTCGGCACGCTGAGCGGGTAGTGGTGCGAGCCGGTAAGGTAAGCCAGCGTGACCGGGCCGGAAGCGGTGGGCAGTGTATGGCCCGTGTCCGGCTGCCAAGGCAGCATGTCGATGTTCAAGCCCGCCGCCGTGAAGACGTTGCGCGCCCCCCAGTAACAGGGCGACTCCATGGCCACCGTGTCGCCCACATCCGCCAGGGCCACGGCGCACAGCTCGATGCCGTTGTGGGTGCCGTCGGTAATGATGATCTGCTCAGTATCGCAGTGAATATTGCGCCAGCGGGCCAGAAATTCGCGGATGGCCCGCTTCAGCGG
The DNA here is from genome assembly GCF_019211725.1 of Halomonas sp. 18071143. Lineage (NCBI taxonomy): Bacteria > Pseudomonadati > Pseudomonadota > Gammaproteobacteria > Oceanospirillales > Halomonadaceae > Halomonas > Halomonas sp. 18071143. The sequence goes on along the minus strand of NZ_CP078120.1, from coordinate 3,473,519 downwards.
CCCGTAGCCGCCGGTGGAGTAGGAGAGCAGCAGGGCGTTTTGCGGCACCGTGACGCTGGCATAGAGCTGGCGCCACTTGCGCATCGGGAACTGAGCGATATCGGGAATGCCCGGCACGAAGGCGCCGCTTTGAACAGTACTTGCCCCCGGCCATCGCAGTACTCGCTGGGCACGATTGGATAGTTGTACCTTGGTGGGCGTTGAGATGGTGGGAGCCGCCACTTTACAGCTCCACGTTCCACTGCCGTGTGAGGTTGTAAGCAGTCCTTCTTCGATAAGCGTGGCAACCGCTAAAGAAAAGGTGTTCCGAGCGACTCCTAAGGCTGCCGCAAGCTTGCGATGTGAAGGTAGTCGAGTTTGGTGAGGCCACTCTTGATTGATCGATTGCCTTAATGCCTGCTCTAACCTTACTTGCTTACTCAACCGTTCAGGCTGCTGCGCATAGCTTTTTATGAGTTGTTGTAAAGCGACTTGGCAATCCATCCAAGTTCTCCCTTGTCGATAATGCTCTTTCAATATCGTAGTAAAACAGAAAAGTGGTCTGCTTGAACGCAAAAGTGGTGCATTCTCCTGCCTAAGATTTGCTGCTAGCGTGCTTGTTAGGTTTTAGACCAGGAGAATGTTATGAGCTTTATAGAACAGTGGTTGCACGATGCCGTACCGGCCCTGGTGGGCGGGCAGTGGCGTAAGGGCCAGCAGACCTTCGCGGTGGACAACCCCGCCACCGGCGAAACCATCGCCCACGTGGCGGATTTAAGCGCCGACGACACACGCGACGCCGTGGCTGCCGCTTACGAAGCCGGTGCCGCCTGGCGCACCACCCCGGTGAAACAGCGCTCGGCCCTGCTGCGCCGCTGGTTTGAGCTGGTCAATGAGCACGCCGACGACCTGGCCCGCCTGATGACCCTGGAGCAGGGCAAGCCGCTGGCGGAAGCTAAAGGCGAAGTGACCTACGGCGCCTCGTTCATCGAGTTCTTCGCCGAAGAAGCCAAGCGCATGGCCGGGGAAACCCTGCCCAGCCACGGCGCTGACAAGCGCCTGCTGGTACTGCGCGAGCCGGTAGGCGTGGTGGCCGCGATCACCCCGTGGAACTTCCCGCTGGCGATGATTACCCGCAAGTGCGCCCCGGCCCTGGCTGCGGGCTGCACCGTGGTCATCAAACCCGCCGAAGCCACCCCGCTCACCGCGCTGGCCGCCGCCTACCTGGCGCTGGAAGCGGGCCTTCCCGCCGGCACCATCAACGTGGTAACGGCCTCCAAGCCTGCCGCCGTGGGCGAAGTGCTCACCACCGATGCACGGGTGCGCAAAGTGTCGTTTACCGGCTCTACCCCGGTGGGTAAGCACTTACTTGCACAGTGCGCCAGCACGGTGAAGAAAACCGCCATGGAGCTGGGCGGCAACGCGCCGTTCATCGTGTTTGACGACGCCGATGTGGACGCCGCCGTGAACGGTGCCATCGCCTCCAAGTTCCGCAACGCCGGGCAAACCTGCGTATGCACTAACCGCTTCCTGGTGCAGGACGGCATTTACGATGCCTTCGTCGCCAAGCTCACCGAACGCGTGAACGCACTCAAGGTAGGAGACGGCCTAGCCGACGGCAGCATCATCGGCCCGCTGATCAACCAGGCAGCGGTGGATAAAGTGCAGCGCCACGTCGATGACGCGGTAAATAAAGGCGCGCGGCTGCTGTGCGGCGGCCAGCCCCACGCGGCGGGCGAGCGCTTCTTCACCCCCACGGTGCTGGCGGATGTGACCACCCAAATGGCCGTGGCCGATGAAGAGACTTTCGGCCCAGTCGCGCCGGTGTTCCGCTTCAAGCAGGACGAAGAAGCCATCGCCATGGCCAACGACACGCCGTTTGGCCTGGCTGCCTACTTCTACGCCACGGATTACCGCCGCATCTGGCGCACCATGGAAGCGCTTGAATACGGCATGGTGGGCGTGAACGAAGGCTTGATCTCCACCGAGCTGGCGCCCTTTGGCGGCGTGAAGGAGTCCGGGTTGGGCCGTGAAGGCTCCCACCACGGATTGGATGAATTTACCGAACTGAAATACGTCTGCGTAGGCGGCCTGTAAAGAGAACGATGATGACTAACCAAGAATTGAATGAACTGAAAAACCGCTTCGTGGCTAACGGTGCCGCCACGCCCACCACCCAGTTTGCCGAGCGCGCCGAAAACGCCGAGCTGTGGGACGCCGACGGCAACCGCTGGATCGACTTCGCGGGCGGCATCGGCGTGCTCAACCTGGGCCACCGCCACCCGAAAATCGTGGCCGCCGTGGAAGCGCAGCTCAAGAAAGTCATGCACACCAGCGCGGCGGTCATTTCCTACGCGCCCTACGTGCAGCTGTGCCAGAAGCTCTGCGAACTCACCCCGGTGCGCGGCCCCGAGCGCAAAGCCATGCTGGTGAACACCGGCGCCGAAGCGCTGGAAAACGCCGTGAAGATCGCCCGCGCCGCCACTGGCCGCACCGGCATCATCACGTTTGACGGTGCCTTCCACGGCCGCACCATGATGACCCTGGCGATGACCGGCAAGGTGCTGCCCTACAAGAACGACTTCGGCCCCATGCCGGGCGACGTGTTCCGCGCACCGTTCCCCAACCCGCTGCACGGCATTAGCGAAGAAGCCTCGCTGAACGCCATTCGCACGCTGTTCAAGACCGATATCGCCCCGCACCGCACGGCGGCCATCGTGATCGAGCCGGTTCAGGGCGAAGGCGGTTTCTACATCGCCTCACCGGACTACCTAAAAGCCCTGCGAGCGCTATGTGACGAGCACGGCATTCTGCTGATCGCTGACGAAGTGCAGTCCGGTTTTGCCCGTACCGGCAAGTTGTTTGCGCTGGAGCATAGCGGCATCGAAGCGGATATTCTCACCACCGCCAAGAGCCTCGCCAACGGCATGCCGCTCTCTGCGGTGGTCGGCACCGCCAAGGTGATGGACGCCTCCGGCCCCAACTCCCTGGGCGGCACCTACAGCGGCAACCCGCTCTCTTGCGCGGCGGCCCTGGCGGTAATCGACGCCATCGAAGAAGAGAACATCCTGGCCCGCAGCGAACAGATGGGCAACATGCTGGCCGAACGCTTCGCCGCCTGGGAAGAACGCTTCCCCGCCGTCGCCCACGGCCGTCAACTCGGCGCCATGGCCGCGTTTGAACTGCTCAACGGTGACGGCGAGCCCGACCCACAGCTCACCGCCGCGCTCTGCGCCAAAGCCCGGGAGAAAGGCCTGATCCTCCTTTCCTGTGGTTTCTACGGCAACAGCATCCGCATTCTGGTGCCGCTGACGGTGTCGTCTGCGGTGCTGGAGGAGGGGTTGAGTATTATTGAGCAGTCGTTGGAAGCGCTTTGTTAACACACGACGAAGCTTTACACAGCTCGCCGTCGCCATACTGCGAAAGTGGTGGGTAATTGGCGGGCAATTCTATTTTTGAACCTGCATTTGCGCTAAGTGTTTGTGGTATCCCTACAGGGTTTCTCTACCATGCCCCGAGTAACCGGCGTGGAGTGGGATATTGCCCTGGTGGCCGCCATGGATCATCCCGGCAGTGAGGATGTGATCGAAACCCCGCTTGTCCGGTGAAAGCGGTACAAAGCGGAGACATTGCGCAAATGGTGGCCTTTGATCGCAACGTGGATGCCCTTGAATTGGCAAACTCGTCGCCTAACCCATGAACAGGCGCATGAGCGCGTTACGCCGAATAACTTTGAGCCAGCTCACGAAACGCCTTGGCTGCGGGGCTTAACGGGCGGTGTCGCGGCCAGGATAACCCCAGTTCCATGGGCGGGATGGGGTTGCTCAATTCAATATGCTCGATGCGCTTGCCATCCAGCGACCAGGGCCGGTATACCATATCGGAAAGCAGTGTGATGCCGGTGCCATTGGCCACCATGCTGCGCACCGCCTCCACCGAGGAGGTGCGAAACAGGATGTTAGGCGTTAGCCCTTCTGGTTTCCAGTATTTCATGGCGGACTGGTCCGCTTCATCCACGGTCAGCATGATATAGGGATAATGGGCAATATCTCTGAGCGTGATGTGCTCCTGCTTGAGGAGTTCGTGTTGCCCGTTTACCCAAAGCCGCCGTTTAGACTGCGTCAGCGTCAGTGTTTCCAGCCACTGGTAATGTTCAATATTGGACGTCAGTATGGTGGCCAAATCGAAATCACCCGCCTTTAGACCCTGCTCGATATCCGGGCGCGGCACCTCGTGTAATTCCACCCTGACCCAGGGGTAGCGTCGCTGAAACTGCGCCAGCAAAGGCGGCATGAAATACCCTGCGACCGTATAGGTCATCGCCAGCCTCAAGGTTCCCTTGAGCGTGGAGTGGGTGTCTTCCAGGCTATCAAAAGCATCATTTAACGCCTGAAAGGCGTAGTTGACCCGTTGTAGAAAGCGGTTGCCTTCGCGGGTCAGGATCATCCCTCGGCTGGTTCGGCGAAACAGCGCCACCCCCAATTGTTCCTCCACCTCCTTGACCCCGGTGGTGATTGAGGACTGCGAGACATTCAGGTCAACCGCGGCCTGTATGACGCGCCCGCTTTTGGCCACCGCCATCACATAACGCAGCTTACGCAGGGATAAATCGCGCATCATGGGCGTCTGACTCCTGCCTTCGGATTTTTTGATATCATTCTACAAGAATTAATATTACCAATGTCTCTTCTTAACTGTCATTAATAAATGCGACGACCAAGGAGAGACGTAATGACCACAACAATTGATCTGAATGCGGATATGGGAGAAAGCTTCGGTGCCTGGTCAATAGGGGATGGTGTTGATGCCGATATCATGCCATTGATCAGTTCGGCCAATATCGCCGCCGGCTTTCATGCCGGCGACCCCAGTACCATGCGAGCGACCCTGCAGCTGGCTGCCCGCCACGGCGTCGGGGTCGGTGTGCATCCGGGGTTTCGTGATCTGGTGGGATTCGGGCGGCGGGCGATTGCCGCAGCACCGGAAGAGCTCGTCAACGATGCCCTTTATCAACTGGGGGCCCTGCGCGAGCTGGCGCATCTGGAAGGTCTTAACATGCAGCATTTCAAGCTGCATGGGGCCTTGTTCATGCACGCCGCCAAGGATGCCGACTTTGCCGGATTGCTGTGTGAAGGCCTAGCCAGGGTTGCACCGCAGCTGCCTGTCTATTGTCTGGCGGGGTCGGCGCTGGATGAGGCAGCACGCATGCAAGGACTGCCCAGAGTGCAAGAGTTCTATGCCGACCGGGATTATAACGACGAAGGCAGTATTGTCTTCGTGCGCAAGGTGCAGCGCCTGGACCCCGATACAGTGGCGCAGAAAGTGTTGCGTGCCTGCCAGCAAGGCACGGTGGAAGCTGTATCGGGCAAGTCCGTGGCGGTGGATTTCCAGTCTATCTGTATTCATAGCGATACTCCAGGGGCGCTGGCGCTGGTTAAGGCCGTGCGTAAGGCCCTGGATGATGCCGGGATTCGGGTAACACGCCCCACACCCTCAGCGACGGCTAACGCCTGAACCAGGCGACTGGCGCTGACGAATGACCAATCAACAGGAGAAACGCAATGACAACACAACAGATTCACGCTCCCTTTCCTGGCGTTTTTTATCGTCAACCTTCCCCGGATGACCCCGTTTATGTGGATGAGGGCCAGCAGGTCAATGCCGGTGATGTGATTGGCCTGATCGAGGTGATGAAGCAGTTTGTAGAGCTCAAGGCCGAAATGACAGGTACCGTCACGGGGTTTTCTGCCGAGAATGAAAGCGTGCTGGAAGCGGGTGACGTGATTGCCACCCTGGAGGTCAGCGAATGATACGCCGACTGCTGATCGTCAATCGAGGCGAGATAGCGTTGCGGATCGTGCGGGCGGCCCGTGAGCTGGGGGTTGTCAGTATCGTGGCCCATAGCGAAGCGGATGCCGACACCCTGGCCGTTCGCCAAGCGGATGAAGCCGTCTGCATTGGCCCTGCCCAGGCCGCCAAAAGCTATCTCAATATTCCTGCTGTCCTGGACGCTGCTAGAAACTGCCAGGCGGATGCGGTGCATCCCGGCTACGGGTTCCTGTCGGAAAGCGCTGACTTTGCGCGCGCCGTCCAGGAGGCCGGGCTGATCTTCGTGGGCCCGGATGCGGATATTATCGCCCGCATGGGAGACAAGGCTAGCGCCCGGCAGACGGCCATGGCCGCCGGCGTCCCCGTGGTGCCTGGTTCACCAACGGCGGTGGAAAGCCTTGATCAGGCCAAGACGGTGGCCGAAGACGTGGGCTACCCGCTGTTGATCAAGGCCGCTGCCGGTGGCGGTGGGCGCGGTATCCGGGTGGCCGAAGACAGCGGAATGCTCGCCCAGCAATTGCCTCAGGCCCAGGCGGAAGCCCAGGCTGCTTTTGGCGATGGGCGGGTTTACCTGGAGCGCTTTATTACCCAGGCGCGGCATATCGAAGTGCAAGTGCTGGGCGATGGCCAGCGCGCCGTACATTTCTTTGAACGCGAATGTTCCCTGCAGCGTCGCCGCCAGAAGATCTTCGAGGAAGCGCCATCCCCCGCGCTGGATGAGCCCACGCGTCAGCGTCTGTGTGAATCCGCGGTAGCGCTGGCGGAGCACGTCGGCTATAGGGGGGCCGGTACCCTGGAATACCTGTTTGATGACCAGACGGGCGAGTTTTTCTTCATCGAGATGAATACCCGTATTCAGGTGGAGCATCCGGTCACCGAGATGGTCACCGGATTTGACCTGGTCAGGGCGATGATCATTCTGGCTGGTGGAGAGCCGCTGAGCATTGCTCAGAAAGACATCACTCTGAGGGGCTGGGCGGTTGAAATGCGCATCAACGCCGAAGACCCGGATCGGAATTTCTTCCCCTCACTCGGTACCGTCAACGGCCTGACCTGGCCGACAGGCCCGGGCGTTCGCGTTGATAGCGGCCTGTACGACGGCTACAAGATGCCGCCTTTCTACGATTCGCTGGTGGCCAAGCTGATCGTTTGGGATGCCAGTCGAGAGCAGGCACTGGTGCGCGCCGGCCGGGCGCTGGACGAGTTCCGGCTGGAGGGCTTTACCACTACGGCCAGCCTGCATCGGCGACTGATCGAGGATGCCAATGTCAAGGCGGGTGCCTTTGACACCAACTTTCTGGAGCGTTGGCTTGAGTCCTCTGCGTCAGCGGCAGATCAGCACAAGGCCACCCCCCACGATGCCACTGTAAAGGAGGCCATCAATGAGCAATGAGATGACAGCCACCACCCGCTACAGCCAGGCCGGTGATGAATTTCTGTTCGTTGAACTCAACGAGGAAATGACCCTGGAGGCCTTTTTCCGCTCCATTTCCATCACCCAGCGCCTGCGTGAGATTGCCCTGCCAGGGGTGGTGGAAATATGCCCGGCCAATGCGTCCTATCAGGTGCGTTACAACCCGGATGTGCTGACGGCCCAGGCGCTTCAGGAAAAGCTTGAAGCCTTGGAGCAGGAGGTAGCAAGCCAGCAGGTACGTACCCTGGAAACCCGTATCATTGAAGTGCCGGTGCTGTACAACGACCCCTGGACCCATGAAACCCTGATGCGTTTTCGCGACCATCACCAGGACCCCAACGCGACAGACTTAGAGTATGCCGCTCGCATCAACGGCTACGACAGCGTGGATGCCTTTATCAAGGCGCATAGTGATACTCCCTGGTTTGTCTCCATGGTGGGGTTTGTGGCGGGGCTGCCCTTCATGTACCAGATGGTGCCGCGAGAACGGCAGATTCAAGTGCCCAAATACCTGCGCCCACGCACCGATACCCCCAAACAGACGGTCGGAATCGGTGGCTGTTTCAGCGTGATCTATTCGGTGCGCGGGGCTGGTGGTTACCAGATGTTCGGGGTAACCCCGATGCCCATCTATGACCCCGTCGACGAACAGCCGCATATCGATGCCTCCATGATCTATTTCCGCCCGGGGGATATCGTCAAGTACCGAGCTGTCGAGCGTGACGAGTATGACACCCTGCTGGCCGGCGCTGAAAAAGGCCAGTTCTCGCCAACCGTGACACCTTTCACCTTTGATCTGGATGCCTTTAACCAGGATCCGGATGGCTATGCACGTCGCGTTAAGGAGGCACTGTATGAGCATTGAAGTCATCAAGCCGGGCCTGGCGTCATCTATCCAGGATAAAGGGCGTCAGGGGTACTACCATCTTGGCATTCCACCGTCTGGCGGTATGGATCAGCGCTCCTTGATCGCAGCTAACCTTCTGCTGGGCAATCCAGAAGGCGCAGCGGTCATTGAATGCGCGCTGATGGGCCCGGAATTGCGCTTTACCGAAACACGTAAAGTGGCCGCCTGTGGTGCCGAAATGCTGCCGCGTGTCGATGGTGACTCTCAGCCGCTCAATGAAGTGTTCGAAGTACCCGCCGGTGCCACCCTGAGTTTTGATTTCGTCAGGGCAGGGGCGCGGCTCTATCTGGCAGTTGAGGGCGGCATAGACGTGCCCGAACGGCTGGATAGCCGCAGCACCTATGCGCTGGGCTCTCTGGGCGGGCTGCACGGGCGCACCCTGCAGGCGGGGGACTCCCTGGCACTGTTGCCCGTTCATGGTAAGGCGATCAATGGGCGCAGCCTGCCGGATAATCTCGTGCCTGTGTTTTCCAGGCGCTATGAATTGCGCGTCATGCCGGGACTTTATGCTCACCGCCTAGAACCTGACAGTGCCAAGCGCTTCTATCAGGAGGACTGGTCGGTGGCCTCGGAGGCAGATCGCATCGGCTATCGCATGAAAGGCGGTAGCAAACTGGATTTCATCCAGCGTGAGCCGCCCTTTGGTGCCGGTGACGACCCGTCGAATATCGTCGATGCCTGTTACCCGATTGGCTCGATTCAGGTGCCCAGTGGCAGCGAGCCGATCATTCTGCACCGGGATGCGGTTTCCGGGGGTGGCTACGCCATGATCGGCACCGTGATCAGTGCCGATATGGACACCGTAGGCCAAATCCAGCCCCATCAGAAAGTTCGCTTTGTTCAGGTAACGCTGGAGCAGGCGTTGGCTGCGCGAGCCCGCTATCAGCAGGTGCTGGAGCAGCTAAGAAACATCCCCTAAGCCGAAGAATTCCTTACGGCGTTGCCTGCAGTGCACGTCAGGCTAACGGACAGTGCGCTGCAGGCCAAACATCCTGAATGGATTAGCGCTATGGTGTGAGTGTTCTAACGCCTTCTCGCAGGATAACAACAAACTTGATGGCAGCTGGCTGATTAAACACCGTGTAGGGTGTTTAAAAGGTATTGATGGCTGCTGTTTTTAAAAAAAGTCAAACACTAAGAGAGAAGTGAAATGAGCAATCAACAGAATGAAACAAGCGATCTGGATTTTTCAGAACGCCCCGTTCCTCCAGAAGGACGAATGCCCAAGATCAATCTAATGATGGCCTGGTGGGCTGTGTGCAGCGCTATCTTTTATATGGTAGTGGCAGCGGCCATGGCACGAAGTTATGGTACCACCAATGCGTTGATCGGTATTGTTTTAACTATGATTGCCTATGGAGTTATCAATGGTGTCATCAGCCGGTACTCGATGAAAACCGGTTTAACCGTAGCCCTGTTTTCTAAGGTATTATTTGGCCATTTCGGGGCCGTGGTGGCGACGCTGATCTTCTTTGCGACTGCCCTTTATTATGCCGTCTTTGAAGGCTATGTGATGGCGCTGGTGCTCTCGGAATGGAGCGGTGTGCTGCCCATGGCGGTGTCAACGGCGATTGTTGTCGCGCTCGGGGTGGCCTTGATTTTCGGCAGTGTTCAGCACTGGCTGGACAAGTTCAATGGCGTGCTCCTGCCGGTGTATGTGGTGGGGATGCTGATTGCCGTGGGCATGGCGGTGGCTGAGTTCGGGTATCCCTCCGGCTGGTTGACCCGTGTGCCGGAAGGTGGTGCCTCCCCATGGGGATGGTTGCAGACCTTTGCCTACTATATGGGGGTCTGGGTGCTGATGATGTTCACCTTTGATTACGCCCGTTTCGGCCGCCAGGAAGACAGCAAATTCCACACCCGGATAACCTTTGGTATTCCTTTCTATGCCATGACCTTCCTGTTCAGTGGCATCGTCGGCATTCTGCTGGACTCCATGATCCCCACCGATGGGCTCTCGGAAGCCTCTATCGTGCTGGGCCTGCTTGAGTTGATGGGCGTTGGTGGTCTGTTGCTGGTATGGGTGACCCAGAGCCGTATCAACACCGCCAACTTTTACCTGGCAACCGTCAACTTTGAATCTTTTATCCGCAAGGTCACCGGTATCCAGATGTCCAAGATAGTGGCGGGCTGCGCCATTGGTGTCATTGCCTATGTACTGATGATGGCGGACGTCTTCTCCTACATTCTTCAGGCACTGGCCTATCAGGGCGTCTTTGTGGTGGCCTGGGTCGGCGTGGCGCTGGCGCATATTCTGTCGCGTACTTATCAGGACCGCTTCAATGGGCATGTGGAGCTGGATAACGCCTATATACCGGCCTTCAACCCCTGCGGCCTGGTGGCCTGGTGTGGCGCCACCCTGGTAGGCATCGTCATCATGAACATGCCTGCCATCGCCGGGTTCTCGGCACCGGCGACCTTTGTCGTTGCCTATATCGCCTACGAACTTGGGCTGCGTTTTGCCCGGGAAGACTGGTACGTCGCCAGCCTGAAATAAGCGTTAAACCGTTAATGTCTTAACCCGAGGTCTTCGTCTTATAGCGTGGGTAGGTGAGAGCAAACGGCGTTCCTTTAGTGTCTGGCTACCCACGCTTTTTCAATCGATTTATCCATGTTTTTAGGCGAGTGAAAAATAAGCGGTATTCTTCCAGTAATAAATTCTTGATGTCGATAATAAAAAAGCGGTTTCATTCTTGCCTGTCAATATTGATAGCACATTTGAATATTCATCTGATGAAGTTGGCGACTTGATCAGAGTGTTTTAAAGCCGGTAGGTCGATTATCCGTTTTGCCCGCAGGATAGCTAAAAGCGTTAAACGGAAATCATCTAACTAAAAAACATAAACGAGGTGTCATATGCCCGATCTGAGAGTGGCGGTGGATGCTGGTGGAACCTTTACCGATGTGTGTATCTATAACGCATCGACCCAGGCGTTTCGGGTTACCAAGGTTCCTTCGACGCCAAATAACCCCATGCAAGCGGTTATTAATGGTGTAAAAAGAGGCGAGATCGAGTTATCGAATGTCGATCTGTTCTTTCATGGCACCACGGTGGCCACCAATGCCCTGATTACCCGACGCTTCCCCAAGGCATCTCTGGTCACCACCAAGGGGTTTCGCGATGTGATCGAAATCCGCGATGGCACCAAGGACAACCTGTGGGACGCCTACGCTGATGTCAGCGGGCCTTACATTCGCCGCCGTGACCGCTTTGAAGTCACCGAGCGGGTCGATTACGCCGGCGAGATAGTGACCCCGCTGGATGAAGACGAAGCCCGCGCTCTGGCGCGCAAGTTAAAACGTCGCGGCACCACCACCATCGCCGTCTGCTTTATGAACTCTTACGCTAACGCCAAGAACGAGCAGCGTATGCGCGAGATCCTCGAAGAGGAACTGCCGGAGGCCAACGTCTCGACCTCTTCCGAGATCCTGCCGGAGATCTTTGAGCACGACCGCTTCAATACCGCCGTGGCCAATACGGTGTTGGGGCCGCTGGTGTCTGATTACGTCAAGCAGCTTGATGATGAGCTCAGTGCCGGTGGCTACGCCAATGATCTCTTGCTGCTGCACTCCGGGGGCGGCTCCATGACCCCGGCCATGGCCAAGCATTTTCCGGTTCGTTTGGCAGCGTCAGGGATTGCCGCCGGGGCCATTGCAGCCAAACATATCGCCGAGCAGTGTGGCTATCAGAATGCCGTTGGGCTGGATATGGGCGGTACCTCCACGGATATCTCGCTGATCCATGACGGCGAATTACGCGTGACCAAACAGTGGGGGGTGGAATATGGTCACCCGATTGTCTTCCCGAGTATTGAAGTACTGACCATTGGCGCTGGAGGTGGCTCGCTGGCGCATATTGATATTGCCGGTGCCTTGCGCAACGGGCCGCAATCGGCAGGGGCGGACCCTGGGCCAGCCTGTTATGAACGCGGTGGGGAAGAGCCGACCAATACCGATGCTAACCTGGCGCTCAACCGTTTGGGTACAAGCCTTGCCGGTGGTGCACTGGAACTCAACCGAGAGCAGGCTTCCTCGGTGATCCGCTCGAAAATCGGCGAGCCGCTGGCGCTTGAAACCGCCGATGCCGCCCAGGCCATCCTCAAAGTGGCCAATGCCAACATGGCCGACGCCGTGCGTCTGGTATCCATTCGCCGTGGGCTGGACCCGCGCGACTTTGCCCTGATCGCCTTTGGCGGTGCCGGTGCCCTGCACGGGGCGGATGTGGCCAGGGAGCTTGGCATTCCTACCGTGATTGTGCCGCCCAACCCTGGTGTTACTTCCGCCATGGGGTGTCTGCTGGTGGATATTCAGCATGATCTGTCGATGATGTATACCGCATCCGCCGCAGATGCCGACAACGCCGATCTTGAAAAGCAGTTCCGTGGCCTGGAAGCCGAGGCTGCAGAGCGCCTGCGCCATGAAGGTGTTGCCGATGAGGATGTGGTACTACAGCGCGGTATTTCAATGCGTTACCAGGGCCAGTGGCGTTCTTTGCAGGTGTCGATGAACACCCACGCCGATTTTCTCAAAGATGCCGTGGAAACCTTCCATCAGGAACACGAGCGTCAGTTCTCTTTCCGTCAGGACAAACAGCCGGTCGAGATCTATCAGCTGCACCTGCGTGCCGTAGGCAAGACGCCTAAGCCTTCCTTTGCGCCGTTTGAAAAGGTGGCCAATGCCAGCGCCGAGCCAGGTGCCCGTCGGGAGGTGTTCTTTGATGGCCAATGGCACGACACCCCTGTCTATGTGCGCGATACCCTGGTGCCTGGCGTGGAGCTGTCCGGGCCGGCGATCATCGACCAGCTCGACTCCACCACCGTCGTGCCGCCCAACACCCGGGCATCCATTGATGAGTGGAAAAATATTCGGATCCAGATTCTCGATAAAGGAGCGTACGCATGAACTCGCCCAATACCTATAATTCAGGCACCCTTGATCCGGTCACCTTTGAAGTATTGAAAAACGCCTTTGCCACCAGCGTTGACCTGATGAGCGAGCAGATTCTGCGGACCTGCTACTCTTTTGTTATCTATTCGCGGGATTTTTCCTCGGCACTGTGCGATGCCAAGGGCAATACGGTCATGCAGGGCAGCGGCGACATTGCCGTGCACGTGGGTACCCTGCATTTCCAGTGTAAGGCGGTGCTGGAAGAGTTTGCCGGTGACATTCAGCCGGGGGATGTGTTTGCCATCAACGACCCCTACCGGGGCGGTACCCACCTGAACGATGTCAGCTTTATCCGGCCCATTTTCATTGATGACGAGATTATCGGCTTTGCCCAGAACAAGGGGCATTGGGCGGATATCGGCGGCAACGTGCCGGGGTCGTTTGATGTCAATGCCAGCACCCACTTCAGCGAAGGGCTGCGGATCACACCGGTTCGTGTATGGCAGCAGGGCTGCTTCCTGCATGATGTGGCCCAGCTGCTTGTCTCCAACACGCGTGCCCCCGCCCAGGCCATGGGCGACCTGCAGGCCCAGGCCGAGGCCACCGCCGTGTGTGAGCGGGAAATCCTGCGTCTGGTGGAAAAGTACTCCAAAGCCACCGTGGTGGCCGCCATGCAGGAGACCCAGGGTTATGTGGAACGCATTGTCCTGAAAAGCCTGGCGGACATGCCCAAAGGCGAATGGGAAACCGTCGATTATATTGATGCTGACCCGGCCCTTGGGGAAGGGATGGTACCCATTCGCATCAAGCTCAAGCTGGATGGCAATGGCATCCACTATGACCTGACCGGCTCGGCAGCCGCAGTCTCGACCTTCCTGAACTCCGGTTACGGCACCACCCACTCGGCGATCTACGCGGGCACCAAGACCTTCTTCCCGGATGTGCCGCTCAACTCCGGCTTCTACCGGGCGGTCACCGCGAATATTGGCGAAGAGGGCAGTGTGGTCAATGCCGGCTGGCCCCATGCGGTAACCGGTTTCTGTTCCGGCCCCTATGAAAAGATCATGAACGGCATCTTCGAGCTCTGGAGTGGTATCATGCCGGAGCGGGCCATGGCCTGTGCCTTCAATCTGGAGTACCTGTTGATTGGCGGTAACGACGGGCGCACCGACACCACCAGCTACTTTATGTGGTACGACTGGATGGCCGGTGGCTGGGGCGGGCGTCACAGCAAGGACGGCTCCTCCGCGACATCTCCGGTGTTCGGCACCGGCCTTGCCGTGCAGCCGGTGGAAGGCCAGGAGCGCCTTAACCCAGTGCTGACCATGTGCCATGAAATCAGCATGGATTCCGGCGGGCCGGGGCGCTTCCGCGGTGGCTGCGGCGTGCAAAAGGGCGGCGTGCTGACGCAGGTCGATAAGACGGTCATGAGCTATTGCTGTGACCGGGGCCGCTCAGTGACCTGGGGCATCAATGGTGGCTTGCCGTCCGTCCCTCATGGGGTCTGGGTCAACAAAGGCACGCCCCAGGAAAAATACCTGGGTGCAACCTTCTCTAACGTGCCCATTTATTCCGGCGATACTTTCACCCGGCCTTCAGCCGGTGGTGGCGGCTTCGGTGACCCGCTTGAGCGCCTGCCGGAGGAGGTGTTGGAAGACGTGATTGACGGCTATGTCTCGGTGGCGCGTGCCGCGCTTGATTACGGGGTGGTGATTCAGGTCCACGACCCGGATATCGATGACTACCGTATTGATGATGACGCCACTCGCCAAACGCGCGACAGTATTCGCCGCGAGCGTCGCCAATGGCTCAAGACACCGCCTGAGCAGGTCGCCCAGCAGTATCGTGATGGCGGGCTCGACGTGTTGGATGTGATTCGCCGTTACGGTGTGGTGCTCGACTGGGGTACCGGCGAGCTGTTGGAAAAATCCACCGGCCAATACCGTGAGTCTCTGCGTCAGCGCTCATCTGATCATTGGGGGTAAGGGGGCCTTGGCCGCAGCCAAAAACACATAGGTGAACATACAGTGAGCATAAAGCGCTCTGCCACCTGTGGCGGCAGGGCTGCTTCTGATGTGGTGAAGAGGCAATGATAATGAACAATGCCATCCTCGATAACAGTCAGTCCAGTGCCATGTTATCGTATGATTCCCAGCAGCGCTGGACACAACTGGTGTCTCAGACCTATTTTCCGTTAACCCTCAACTACGGCCACGCCCAGGCTCCGTTTCAGGGCTCCCTAAAGGTCTGGAAGGCCGAGGGCAGTGATTTCTCGCTGTCGCGGCTGTGTTCCTACAAGGCCGAATACTCCCGCAGCCAGTCGCAGATCGCCCAGGATGACCATGCCTCTTTTCTGGTCACCATTCCGCTGCGCACCCAGGTGTTCTTTTCCCAGCATGGGCGCAGCCTGGATTGCCCGCCGGGGCACTTCATCGTCGAACAGGGGGATGCCCCCTACCGCTTTGGCTATGAAGACCCCAACGATATGTGGGTATTCAAGATTCCAAGTCAGGCGATGAATCACCGTATCCGCCGCCCGGAACGTTATTCGCAGCACTGTTTTTCCGCCCAGAAAGGTATTGGCTGCGCCTTTGTCGAGTTTCTGATGATCTGCTCTCAGCGCGTGAATGAATGCAGTTCAGATGATCAGAACCGCCTGTTCGAACAGGCATTAAGCATGCTGTCGCTGGTGTTGGAGCAGGATGAGCGCGTCCTCAATAGCGACCAGTCGCATCTGAAAACAGCCCATCTGATGCGGATTGAACGCTATATATCCGCCCATCTCGGTGATCCGGAGTTAACGCCCGCCCGTATTGCCGCCTTCTGCGGTATTTCGCTAAGGTATTTGCATAAACTGTTTTCCGGATCGGGCTATACCGTGCGAGAGTGGGTCAAAGTGCAACGCCTTGAAGCGGCGCATCGCGACTTGGCTGCTTCCCCCCAAGGGGTCAACATCGGTGAGATTGCCTATCGCTGGGGGTTTTCCGAACAGGCCCAGTTCTGCCGTGCCTTCAAGCAGCACTTTGGTATCTCCGCCAGTGAACTGCGAAATGACAGCGCATGATTTCCCGGATTTTCAATGGATTTCTTTTGGCTCGCTGATATCGATATGTTTCTCTCAGAACGTTTCTCTGAATGCGTTTCTTTCAATACATAGAAGTGAAAAATGGCAAGATCACAAGCCAGCAGCTACCAGCAAATTGATAACGATCAGGTGATTGTGACCCGTTGGGATTTTCCGCCTGGCGCGGAAACCGGCTGGCATACCCATGCCCATGACTATGTGATTATTCCCCTGCATGATGGTCAGATGTTGCTGGAAACCCCGGAAGGTAACCGTGAAGTCGCTCTACAAGCCGGTGTCTGCTACAACCGGGTGGAAGGCACCGAACACAATGTGATCAACAATGGTGATACCGCCTTTTCGTTCATTGAGGTTGAGCTAAAACAGCGATGCGCGAAGCGATAGGGGTGATTCCTTATGTTGCCTTTATTCAGCCCCGTTATTTCACTCCCCTTATTCAGCAGCATTCATCCGTAGTGGCATAGTGAATTTGGCCACCTAATTGGAGGTACTAATATGCAACAATACATCACACTAAGGAACCGCTGATCAATTCGTCTCTAAGCGGCTGAAACGCTCATAATGGCGCTTTCACTGCATCAGCGGTCGCTTTCTGACCAGCGAAGGTGGTCTGTTTCCCCTGCCAGCCGGATTATCCGGCTGGCAGGGCAGATTCAAGACGCACTGGCCCTGTCAACGCGTCCTTCGCATCGTGCCGCCAGCACCAGATTGGCCAGCCCCTTGTAGCGCACCTTCCGGTAGCCGAAGAGGTTTTTGATCACATGAAACGGATGCTCGACCTTGGCACCGATGCTGGCCTTCGCCTTCTCGATCTTGAGCAGCAGCGCTTTCATCGGACTGTCGTCCATCTTCTTGATGGCGCCACGCTTGGCGGCAACACAGCACCGGGAATCCGGGGCATCCTTTTCTTCCCCCAGATGCTTCCACATGCCGGGGTTCAGGGCGAAGGCGGTTTCTACATCGCCTCACCGGACTACCTGAAAGCCCTGCGAGCGCTATGTGACGAGCACGGCATTCTGCTGATCGCCGACGAAGTGCAGTCCGGTTTTGCCCGTACCGGCAAGTTGTTTGCGCTGGAGCATAGCGGCATCGAAGCGGATATTCTCACCACCGCCAAGAGCCTAGCCAACGGCATGCCGCTCTCTGCCGTGGTCGGCACCGCCAATGTCATGGATGCCTCCGGCCCCAACTCCCTGGGCGGCACCTACAGCGGCAACCCGCTCTCCTGCGCGGCGGCCCTGGCGGTGATCGAAGCCATCGAAGAAGAGAACATCCTGGCCCGCAGCGAACAGATGGGCAACATGCTGGCCGAACGCTTCGCCGCCTGGGAAGAACGCTTCCCCGCCGTCGCCCACGGCCGCCAGCTCGGCGCCATGGCCGCGTTCGAACTGCTTAACCGCGATGGCAAGCCCGACCCACAGCTCACCGCCGCACTCTGCGCCAAAGCCCGCGAGAAAGGCCTGATCCTCCTTTCCTGCGGCTTCTACGGCAACAGTATCCGCATCCTGGTGCCGCTGACGGTGTCGTCTGCAGTGCTGGAGGAAGGGTTGAGTATTATTGAGCAGTCGTTGGATGCGCTGAGCTAATAGCGTTGAGGTAGGACTGAGCCTGCCCATCGTCAGTCAAAACACATGACCATTTCAGACCATCCCTATATTCTTTCTTTCAGCGCCTTGAGGAAGGCATCGATATTCTCATCGTGGCGCTTGTAGTAGGTCCAAGGGCCGATCCGCTGCGATGTCACCAATTGCGCTCGCTGTAGAGCTGCGAGATAAAGCGATGTCGTTGACTGAGAGAGGCCCGTGCGCTCTTGGATGATACTGACGCACACGCCTACCGTTTCCGGATCGACCTCCTGCTCGGGAAAGTTCGTCCTGGGATCCTTGAGCCAATTGAGGATGGCAAGGCGCGTCGGGTTCGCCAATGCTTTCAGGGCTTCGTTGACGTCAATAGTCATGAATTTTTTATACCTACTCTTTTCCGCTATCTGGATATCTTCCTGATTCACGCAGCAAATTGGAAGGCTTCACCATGATCTCCGCGCCTGCCCTTCGCAGTGATGGGCAGGCTTGGAGTGGAATCCTATTGCCCTGTCAGGTAGGGCTATCGGGCACCTGCGCGCCGAATTTAGGGACGATATGTTTGCCAAGTTCCTCGATAACCTCTGCTGCGGGGCGCTTACCATACTTGAGGTTCAGGATGACGTGATCTACACCGATTTCCTGAAGTGTATCCAGCAAGGCCAGAAGGTAGTTACGTCCCAGCCGGAATCCTAGATGGATAGGCGAGGGTGGTGTGGATGGGTGTTCGTCCAGGTCGATATACAGCGATTGCAAGAACGGCTTGTAGATAGTGCCACATTGTTTAGCCGTTTCCTGTCGCCAATCTTCCACGATGAGTCGCTGCATTTTTGGCGGACGTGGATAGTTGATCCATCCATGGCTTTCACGGGCGATCCAATCGAGCGACTGGCGGCTATGTCCGGTTACGAATAGCGGTATTTCCCGAGTCGTAGGTTTGGGAACGAGATCGGCCCCCAGTAACTCGCCGTGACTCCAGCGAATGGGCTCGAAGTGTGTTCGATGGGCTTGGCGTATCACATTGAGGTTTTCTTGAAAGGTCTCGCCACGCTTTTCTGGATCAACGCTGAATGCGGGAAACTCCACGGGACGATCGCCAGAGGCTACTCCCAGGAGCAAACGACCTCCGCTCAACTGATCAATGCTCGCTGCGGCCTTTGCCGTGTGCAAGGGATTACGCAACGTAAGGGCGATGGAGGCGGTGCCTAGTGCGATTTCTGTTGTATGGGCTGCGATGTAGCCCAGATACACCCAAGGGTCGAAAACCTGGCCGACATCGCCGAAGCTTGGGTCCCTGAGCGGGACGTCGCGAAACCAGAGCGCCGAAAAACCAAGTGCCTCTACACGTTTGGCCAGCGCGACCTGATCCAGCATGCTCGGTGTATCACCCTGGAAAGCCTCCAGGGGAAAGAACAGCCCAAGGCTTAGATGACCCTGCCTGAAGGTCCGTTTGAATCCCCTATGCTCTTGGTAAGGAATCGTGCTCGGTTGGTACATGCTTAACTTCCTCGGTCAGCAAACGCAGTGCCACGCCCCTGAGTTATGGGGCGTGGCACTGAGCGCTTAGGGTGTGTAAGTAGGATAGTCGATGTAGCCCTTATCGGTACCGCCGTACATGCTGTCTGGATCAAGTGGGTTAAGCGGCCAGTTGTTGGCGATACGCGCAGGCAGGTCGGGGTTCGCAATGAAGGGGCGACCAAAAGCGATCAGGTCGGCCCAGCCAGCGTTTATCACGCGATTTGCTCGTTCAGCGGTGTACTTGCCGGCATAGATAATCTTGCCGCTGAAGGTCTTACGAACAGCTTCCCGGAACGTCTCAGGCAGCTCGGGTGCGTTGTCCCAATCGGCTTCGGCGAGCGACAGGTAGGCAATGCCCACTTCCTCGAGGATCTTCACTGCCTCGATGTAGGTTTGGTGAGGGTCTTCTTCGACCAAGCCGAGGTAGACGCGGTCTTCGTCTGTGGTCGCGAACAGCGGGGCGAAGCGAACGCCAACGCGCTCCTTGCCGACCACACCAGCAACGGCGAGAGTGATTTCGCGCAGGAAGCGAAGACGATTCTGCAGCGAACCGCCATATTCATCATCACGCTGGTTGGTATGGGCCGAAATGAACTGGTTTACCAGGTACCCGTTCGCGCAGTGAAGCTCCACCCCGTCAAAACCTGCTTCCAGAGCATTTCGGGCTGCTTGGGCGTAGAGCTCAACCAGTTCCTTTACCTCCTCGGTGGACAGGGCTCGTGGGGTCGATGGGTCGGCCAGTGTACCCGTGCCGGGGCCAGTTTCGATGAACACCTTGACGTTGTCCGCGCGGATGGCTGATGGCGCGACGGGTGCTTCACCACCGGGTTGCAGCGATGTGTGCGACACGCGGCCCACATGCCAAAGTTGAGCAAAGATCACCCCTCCTTCGGCGTGAACAGCGTCGGTGACCTTACGCCAGCCTTGTATCTGTTCCGGGCTATGAATGCCGGGTGTCCAGGCATAACCCTGTCCTCGGGGCTCAATCTGTGTGCCCTCGGTCACCATGAAGCCAGCACCGCTGCGCTGACGGTAATAGGTGGCCATCAGGTCGTTCGCAATATTGCCGGGTTGGGAGCTACGCGAACGCGTCAGTGGCGGCAGAACGATACGGTTCTTGAGGGTGTATGGGCCCAGCTGAGTGGTTTTGAAAAGTTCTGATTGTGTCATTTCGTTTACCTGCATATCTAAAATAGTCGATGTTGGAGGTCAAAAACCATGGCCGATGAGGTCAGAAGAACCCGAGCGGAGCAGGTCACGGATCGTGGGTAGACTATTCGCGATATTCATATATGTCAATATATGTATGTCACGGCCGGTTTCGCGAGCCCAGTTCACTTGTGAATCACTTCTCCAGCACTACTTGACTTAGTTGTGTAAGCCGTTGTTTCTTCACGCTCATTCACAGCGATCATTTTTTGCACTTCTCGCTAAAGACCACGCCACACGCGGCTCGCGGAAGGTTACCAAGCGCTCACCAACACTGTTATGCACAGCGCTCGGGGATAACTGTGGAAAGTGAAAATCTGTGGATAACTCTGTGCACAACCGGTTTGCAGGGTGGGGGCGAGCTGTGCGTGATCGTGAATGCGCAAATCACGTTTGAACCAAGCGACCTGAAGGGGGGGCTGAGCCATGAGCCGTAACGCCTGTTCGTCGCAATCTATTCGTGATGAGCGGAAGACGTTACCATCAAGCCAGCGTTGGCGTAATCACTCTATCTACTCCCGCTCAACAGGAGAGTCTCGATGTACATAGCCATGAACCGTTTTCGGATTGCCCCAGGTCGCGAAGAGGATTTTCTGGAGGTGTGGCGCAACCGCGATTCCCACCTGGAGGAAGTGCCGGGCTTCAAGGAGTTTCACATGCTGCAGGGCGAAAGCCAGGAAGAGCACACCGTGTTCATCTCCCACAGCGTGTGGGAATCCGAAGAGGCCTTCCGCGCCTGGACCAAGTCAGAGGCTTTCCGCAAGGCCCACGCCAATGCCAAATCGCCGGAAGGCATTTATCTTGGCCCGCCCAAATTCGAAGGCTATGAGGTCGTGCTGTAAGGCCTTTGACCCCAAGCCCCAGGGCGCCGTCAGGCCAGCGCCAGCCCCACCGCGAGCAGCAGGCTGTAAACCAGCGTGGAAAGCGCGGTTTTCTTGAGCATGCCCGTTAGCTGCTCGCCATCCTCGGTGCGGCTGAGCGTGCGCCCGGCGTCGTAGAGCGGCTTGGCCACCACCAGGCAGCTCCAGCCCACCCAGGGCACGGGTAGCCACAGCAGATACCCCAGCGTCAGCAGCAGAGCGGTGCCCAGTAGCGCCCAGTGGTAGTAAATGGCCCGCCGTTTGCCCAGCCTCACGGCCAGCGTCATCTTGCCGTGGCGGGCATCGCTGTGGATGTCGCGCACGTTGTTGACGTTGAGCACGGCGGTAGCCAGCAAGCCGCACACGGCGGCGGGCAGTATGGCCAGCCCGCTCAGGCTCTGGGTATGCAAGTAGAGGGTACCCAGCACGCCCAGCAGCCCAAAAAACACGAACACCGCCACGTCCCCCAGCCCACGATAGCCATACGGCTTGCCGCCCAGCCCCACGGTGTAAGTGATGGCCGCCAGCAAGGACGCGGCTCCCAGCAGTACGAACACCAGCCAGCTGCGCAGGTCGCTGCCAAAAGCGACGAACAGCAGCGATAACCCCGCTATGGCCGCCGCCAGCCCGGTGAGCAGCATGCCCCGGCGCATGGCGTCTGGGGTCAATAGCCCACTGGCCACCGCCCGCACGGGGCCGGTGCGGCTAGCATCGTCCACCCCCGATTGGGCATCGCCATAATCGTTGGCCAGGTTGGAAAGCACCTGCAGCAGAATGGCCGTGAGCAGCGACAGCAGCAGCACCCCACCCTGAAAGCCACCCGCCTGCGCCGCCATGCCCGAACCCAGCAGGATCGAGGCGCAGGCCAGCGGCAGGGTGCGCAGCCGTGCGGCGAGCAACCAGGCATGGAGTGGGCGGTGTGGGGCGGTGTGTTCCATGGTGAGCATTCCTGTTGCAGTCGCTGAACTGGTCAGCGTGGCCGGTCGGTGTAGCCATCGGGCAGAGTGAACATTCGACTCTGTATCATTAATGGCAAAAACCACGACCTGGGTCAAAAAAGAGGTATCTGTCCTGACGCACACTGGGGATTCCCCCTGAAAGTGAACGTGGCAGGAGTCTACGCGATGATCGGCGAGTTTTTCAGACAAAACAAATATGCTGCCCTGGTTTGGCTACTGCTGAGGCTGTACCTGGGCATTACCTGGCTGACCCTGGGCATCGGCAAGATGACCGGCGGCTTCAATGCCGAAGGGTTTTTGAGCAATGCCGTGGCCAACCCGGTCATGCGCGAAGGCAGCGTGGTCTACCCCAACTACGTGGCGTTTCTGGAGCATGTCGCGCTGCCGTATGCGGATGTGATCAACGTGATAATCCCGCTGGGGGAAGTGCTGGTGGGGCTGGGGCTGATCGTGGGCGTGTTGACCTGCTATGCCGCTTTCTTTGCCATCGTCATGAACATGTCGTTCTTGATGGCGGGCACGGTGTCTACCAACCCCTGGATGATCGCCCTGAGCTTTTTCCTGCTGGTGGCCGGTGCCAACGCCGGGCGCTATGGCGGCGACCGCTGGGTGCTACCCTATATCAGGCATCGGTTGTCAGGGAAGTAGTTTGCTATGCAGGTGATCCAGGCCGCGAAGGCGCTGGCAGCACAGCTGTCGGCGCTGGACCTTTTGGCATGCCGGGGTACGCAGAGCCTGAGCGTGCCCTGCGAGGTGGAGGATTTGGTGGGGTGGTTGAACGCACAGCGCGTGACGCCCCGCCTTTATTGGCAGCCGCGCGAGGCCTCGGCGGCGGGCTATGCCGTGCTGGGCGAAGCGCGGGCGTTTGACTCTCTGGTGGCGCTGCAGGTTGATATGCAGCGTCAGGGGCAGGGGCAGGCACAATCCCGGGCCCAAGCCCAGCCCCAAGCCCAGCCCGCCAGCGGCTCGCCCGACTATTTCGGCGGGGTGGCCTTCGATGCTCAGGCGGCGGGTTGGCCCGGGTTTGGTGACTGCCGCTTCATACTGCCCCGTGTGCTGCTCAAGCGTCAGCAGGGGCGGTGCACGCTTTCCGTGAACCTGCGCTTCGATGACCGCCCTCCTGCCGAAGAGCTGGCCGCCGCCCAGGCGTGTCTGGCGGCCATCGCCCCGGAACAGCCGCTGCCCCCGGTGGCCCATGGCAGCTACCAGCGGTGTGATACGCCCACTCGGCCGGAGTGGGCCCGCTGGGTGTCGCAGGTGACCCAGCCCGAACGGCTGCAGCAGCTTCCCAAAGTGGTGCTTTCCCGAGAAACCTGCCTGACCGCCGAGCGCGTGCCCAGCCCCTGGGCCTTGCTGGGGCGCTGGCAGGCCGAGGCGCGGCACTGCTTTCATTTCGGGGTGCAGTGGGCGCCCGGTACGGCGCTGATTGGCTGCTCCCCCGAACGGCTCTACCGTCGCCAGGGCCAGCAGCTGGTCACGGAGGCACTGGCCGGTACGACCCGGCGGGGGCGTGACACGGCGCAGGATGAAGCGCTCGCCGGAGCGCTGCTGGCCGATAAAAAGAACGGCCTGGAAAACCAGTGCGTGTACCAGCAGCTGTTGACCCAGCTGGAGCCGCTGGCCCAGCGCCTGGAAATGGGCGAGGCCCACGTGGTGCCGCTGCGGTCCGTGCAGCATATTCGTCGCGAAATCCATGCCGAGCTGCACCCCTTCATCACCGACCAGCAGCTGCTCAGCGTGCTGCCCCCTACGCCTGCCGTGGGCGGTACCCCGCGGTCGGCGGCGCTGGCCAGAATCCGTGAGCTGGAGCGCCACGCCAGGGGCTGGTACGCCGGTGCCTTTGGCCGCGTGGGGCATGACTCCAGCGAGCTGGCGGTGTCGATTCGCTGTGCCCAGGTCAGCGATACGGCGATCCGCCTGTACGCAGGGGCGGGTATCGTGGCGGGGTCGCAGGCCGACGACGAGTGGCACGAGCTGGATGCCAAGATTGCCGATATTCTCTCGCTGCTGGGGATGGGATAAGCCGATGCATTACGCCACCTTTAACCACGTTTGGGCATCGCTGCTGTTGGAAGAGCTATACCGCTGGGGGCTGCGCGAGGTAGTCGTGGCGCCGGGCTCGCGCTCCACCCCGCTGACCATGGCGGCCAGCGAGCACGCCGGGCTGCGCTGCCATACTCACTTCGACGAGCGCGGGCTGGGGTTCATGGCGCTGGGCCTGGCCCGAGGCGCCCAGCAGCCGGTGGCGGTGATCACCACGTCTGGCACGGCGGTGGCCAACCTTTATCCGGCCGTGGTGGAAGCCGCGCTGCTGGGCGTGCCGCTGGTGATTCTGTCTGCCGACCGGCCCATCGAGCTGCTGGATAACGGCAGTAACCAGGCCATCGACCAGCGGGATATCTTCGCCCGCCACACGGTGGCGCACCACGACTTGCCGACCCCCAGCCGCGAGATTCCCGCCGCCTATTTGCTCAGCACGATCAACCAGACCATGGCGCGACAGCACCGCCTACCGGGGCCGGTGCACTTCAACTGCCGCTACCGCGAGCCGCTCTACCCCTCCGGCCCGCCCGTGGAGGCCAGCGACTACCTGGCGCCGCTGGCACGCTGGCAGCACAGCGATGCCCCCTGGAGCGCTTGGCAAACCGCTCCCGCCGCCTTGCCGGTGGCATGGCCCGCCGCCTTCACCCGGCAGCGCGGGGTGATCGTGGTGGGGCGCATCGATGACCCCCAGCAGGCGGCCCCCATTGCGGCCCTGGCCGAGCAGCTGGGCTGGCCGCTGCTGGCCGACCTGCAAAGCCAGCTGCACGGCGACCCGCGCCATCTGGTGCACATGGACCTGGCCCTTCAGGACCCGCAGGTCAGCGCCGAGCTGGGCCGCGCCAACGTGCTGCTGCAGTTTGGCGGCCGGCTGATTTCCAAGCGCCTGACCCAGATGATTGCCCGCCACCCCTGGCAGCAGGCGTGGCTGGTCGACCCGTTACCCCAGCGCCTGGACCCGGACTTCACCCTTACCCAGCGGCTGGTGTGCACGCCCGCCGAGGCCATCGCCACGCTGCCCGCCGGGCCCGCCCAGCCCCCCTGGCATACCCTGGCGCGCCTTCAGCAGCGCACCCGCCAGGGCATCGAACGCTATACGGCGGAGTTTTCCGAGCTGGGGGTGTGTCATCAGCTGGCCCAACTGGCCAGAGGGGCGCTGTTCGTGGGCAATAGCCTGCCCGCCCGGTTGATGAACATGCTGGGCTCGACCCGTTCGACGCCGCTGCGGGTGATGGCCAATCGCGGAGCTTCGGGCATCGATGGGCTGCTGGCCACCGCGTATGGCTTGGCCTGCACGACTGATGAACCCACCACGGTGATTCTGGGCGACACCAGCGCGCTTCACGACCTCAACAGCCTGGCGCTGCTGGCCAGGGCCCAGGCGCCGCTGGTCGTGGTGGTGCTGAATAACGATGGCGGCAGCATTTTCCACATGCTGCCGGTGCCGGACGAAGGCGACCTGCTGGAGCGCTACTATCGCCAACCCCACGGGCTCGCGTTCGAGCATGCGGCGCGCATGTTTCACCTGAACTATGCCGCACCGACCACGCTGGCGGCGTTTTGCGAGGTCTACACTCAGGCGCTGGAGGCCGGGGTGACGCTGATCGAGGTCACGGTGCCCCATCAGCAGGCCACCGATGCGTTGCAGGCTCTGGGCGCGTGGCTCAGGGAGGCACCCGATGCATCATGACCCTTCGCCGCCCTTTACGCTGGTGATGCTGCACGGCCTGCTGGGCGATCAGCAAGATTGGCAAGCGCTTGGCGAGGCGCTGGAACAAGCGCTGCCGGGCGTGCGCTGCCTGGCGCTGAACCTGCCGGGGCATGGGCAGCCCACAGTGCCTGCGGTGGGCTCCTTTGCGGATTTTCATGACTGGCTTGGCGATACGCTGGCCGAGGCGGGCGTAGTGCGTTATGGCCTGCTGGGCTACTCCCTGGGTGGCCGGCTGGCGCTCTATCATGCCAGCCAGCGGCCCGCCGGTTTGGAGGCGCTGTGGTTGGAGAGCGCGCACCCCGGGCTGGCCGCGCCAGAGCGGGAAGCACGCCGTGCCCACGATGAGCACTGGGCGCAGCGCTTTGAGCAGTCGCCACTGGCCGACGTGCTGACAGCATGGTACCAGCAGCCGGTGTTTGCCGATTTGACGGCCTCACAGCGCCAGCGTCAGATTCAGCGCCGGTTGGCCAACCATGGCCCCGCCGTGGCGCACATGCTGCGGGTCACCTCGCTGGGTCGGCAGCCCTCTCTCTGGCAGTGGCTGGCCGAGACCGACCTGCCAGTGGGCTATTTCTCCGGCCTGCGGGACCACAAGTTCAACACCCTGGCCAACCGCCTAGCGCAGCACGCGCCGCGCCTGCGCCACTGGGCGCTGCCGGGCGGCCATAACCTGCATGTGGAACACCCCAAGGCCATGGCAGGGCACTTGTCACAGCAACTGGCACAAACGCTGCCGCGCTGAGGCGCGGCAAGCGCATGGTGCACTGAGTCAGTACGTGGCTCACTGAATCAGCAGTAGCCAGGGCAGACCAATGGCCAGCCAGGCCACCAGGAACAGCAGCCCGAAGATGGCCCCCAGGCGCCAGTACAGCGCGCTGGGCAAGTAGCCGCTGCCGTAATACACCGGGCTGGGGCCGGTGCCATAAGGGGTCAGGATGCCCATGAAGCCCAGGGTGGGCAGCAACAGCAGAATGAATAGCTGCATGTCCAGCCCCGCAATGCCTGAAGCTGCCGCCAGCATGACCGGCAGCAGAGCAGTTACGTGGGCGGTGATGCTGGCGAAGAAGTAGTGCAGGACATAGAAGATGACCACCAGGGCGACCATGGCCACTAGCGGGTCGAAGTGGCTGATCTGCCCGCCTACCAGGTTGCCGAACCAGCCCACGAAGCCTACCTGGCTCAAGCCGCCCGCCAGAGCCACCAGGGTGGCAAACCACACGAAGGTATTCCAGGCGGCACGGTTATCGAGAATGTCGTTCCAGCTCACCATGCCGGTCAGCAGCATGCCGCAGATGACCACCAGCCCCACCAGCGACGCCGATACCCGGTCGCCAGCGAAGATCCACAGCAGCAGCGCGGTGACCACCATGATGACCAGCACGATTTCGTGGCGGGTCAGCGGGCCCAGGTTCTGCAGCTCCCCTTTCGCCCAGTCGGAGATCTCATCCCCGGCCTTTACCTCCGGGGCGCACAGCCAGTAGCACAGCAGCGGCACCAACAGCAGCAGAAGGACCCCCACCGGCACCACCGCCACGAACCACTGCCCCCAACTGATATGGATGCCCGTGGCGCTTTCGGTGAGCGCGATGGCCAGCAGGTTCGGCGCCAGGGCAGTGAGAAACATCGAGCTGGTCACGCAGGTGGCCGCAATGGCGGTCCACATCAGGAAGCTGCCCATACGCTTCATGCTGGGGTCATTGGGGTGCGAGTCGTACAGCGGCGGCAGGTTACGAATGACCGGATAGATGGTGCCTGCGCTGCGCGCCGTATTGGAGGGTGTGAAAGGGGCCAGAATGCCATCGGCGATCATCACCGCGTAGCCCAGGGTCAGCGTGCGCTTGCCCATGGCGTGCACCAGCCACAGCGAGATCCGCCGCCCCAGCCCGGTCTTTTCATACCCCAGGGCAAACATGAAGGCACCGAAAATCAGCCAGACGGTAGCGTTGGTGAACCCCGAAACCGCCCAGGCGAAGGCCTGGTTGGTGGCGTTGAAGCCGTCGTTGGCCAGCTGCTCCGGGGAGAACAGCACCCAGCGGGAAAGCAGCGCCACCAGGGTAACGCCAACCAGCCCGATGACCGCGCCGGGCAGGGGTTCCAGAATCAGGCCGACCACACAGCCCAAAAAGATGGCGAAGAAGTACCAGGCATGGGGCGGTAGCCCGGCCGGGGTGGGCAGCAGGGCGATCACCAGCGTGGTGGCCAGTGGCGCGAGCAGCGGCCAGCGAGAGCGGAGCGAAGTGCTGAGGTTCATGGCGACCTCTCGATAAGGTTATCGGCAAGCCGTAGCGCCTTGCCTGAGTGAGCACAGCAGAGATGAGATCCAGCGTGGTGTTTCACGGGTGTCAGGGAAAGCATAGGCAAGGCAAGTCGCGGTTTATTTGATCTATATCAATCATGCTTTAGATCAAGGCCGAGGGCCTGTCGGGCTGTGATAACGTCGCTTCATCAGCAGGGCGGCAGGCCGTGCGCTGACCGGCGTCGCGTCATGAGAATTGCGTCATTAGAAGTCCGTAATGAGAATTGCGTCATGAGTAGTGCAGCCGCACAAGGGGGTGCCATGCAGCAGCAGGATGTGGATATCGTCATCGTCGGCGGTGGGGGCGCTGGCCTGCGGGCCGCCATAGCGGCCGCCGAGCAGGCCAAGCAGGGCGGTCACGCGCAGCGCATTGCGCTGGTCTCCAAGGTGTATCCCATGCGTTCCCACACGGTGGCGGCCGAAGGGGGCGCGGCGGCGGTGACCAGTGACGAGGACTCGTTTCAGGCGCACTTCGACGACACGGTTTCTGGGGGCGACTGGCTGGTGGAGCAGGGCGTGGTGGACTACTTCGTGCGCCACGCCTATCAGGAACTGGTGCAGATGGAGCGCTGGGGGTGCCCCTGGAGCCGCCAGCCCGATGGCCGCATACAGGTGCGCCGCTTTGGTGGCATGAAAACAGCGCGCACCTGGTTTGCTGCCGACAAGACCGGCTTCCATATGCTGCACACGCTGTTTCAGACCTCGCTGAAATACCCCGAGATCGAACGCTTCGACGAGTACTTCGTGCTGGACCTGGCGGTGCACGAAGGGGCCGTGGTGGGCGTCATTGCCCTGCAGGTCGCCACGGGTGAGCTGCTGCTGTTGCGTGCCAAGGCGGTGGTGTTGGCCACCGGCGGGGCGGGGCGGCTGTTTCGCTTCAACACCAATGCGGGCATCGTCACCGGTGACGGCATGGCCATGGCCTACCGCCACGGCGTGGCGCTGCGCGACATGGAGTTCGTGCAGTACCACCCCACCGGCCTGCCCGGCTCGGGCATCCTGATCACCGAAGCGTGCCGGGGGGAAGGCGGTATCCTGCTCAACAATGAGGGTTACCGCTACCTGCAGGATTACGGCCTGGGGCCGGAAACCCCCTTGGGCAAGCCGGAAAACAAGTACATGGAGCTGGGCCCTCGAGACAAGCTTTCCCAGGCGTTCTGGCAGGAGCAGCAAGCCGGGCGCACCGGCAAGTTTGGCGACAGCGACGTGGTCTATCTCGACCTTCGTCACTTGGGCGCCGACTATCTGCATGAGCGCCTGCCGTTCATCTGCGAGCTGGCCAAATCCTATATCAACGTCGACCCCGTCAAGGAGCCGATCCCGATTCGGCCTGCGGTGCACTACACCATGGGCGGCATCGAAACCGATCCCCAGTGCGAAACGACCATTGCAGGCCTGTACGCCGCCGGGGAGTGTGCGTCGGTGGGCCTGCATGGGGCCAACCGGCTGGGCTCCAACTCGCTGACCGAGCTGCTGGTCTTTGGCCGCTTGGCCGGGGAGCAGGCCAGCCAGCGGGCCGCCCGCACCGACTGGGTGGCGCTGCCGGTCTTGCAGGCGCAGGCCCAGCGGCAGCAGGCGCGGCTGGCCACGCTATGCGATGGCCAGGGCAGCGGTGAATCCTGGGTGACGCTCAAGCACGCCATGGTGCAGGCCATGGAGAGCGGCTGCGGCATTTACCGCACCGAAGCAGGCATGCAGCAGGCGTTGGACACCCTCCGCCAGCTGCGCCAGCGCTATGCCCAGGTGCGGGTCAGTGACACCAGCAAGATCTTCAATACCGAGCTGCTGGAGTGCCTGGAGTTTGGCTACGGGCTGGAGATCGCCGAGGCGTCGTGTTTGGCCGCGTTGGAGCGTCGCGAATCCCGGGGTGCCCACCAGCGTCTGGACGAGGGCCTGCAGGCCCGTGACGATGTGGGCTATCTCAAGCATAGCCAGGTGTTTTACCAGGGTGACGCGCCCGCCGAGCTACGCTGGCAGGCGGTGGATACCCGCTTTTCGGCCCCGGCCGCGCGGGTTTACGGGGATGCGGCCAAGGGAGGCAAGGCATGAACAAGCACATCAGCATCAAGCGTTACCTGCCCGACAGCGCAGCGGATCCCTACTGGCAAACCTACGACGTTGCGGTGGAGGAGAGCACCTCGCTTCTCGACGCGCTGAACCATATCAAGGAGCAGCAGGACAGCACGCTGAGCTACCGCTGGTCTTGCCGAATGGCGATTTGTGGCTCCTGCGGCGTCATGGTCAACGGCATTCCCAAGCTGGGCTGTAAAACCTTCCTGCGCGACTACTCTGGCGAGATTCGTATCGAACCACTGGCGCACTTCCCTGTTCAGCGGGACCTGGTCGTGGACATGGCGCTGTTCCTGGAGCACCTGGCGGCGGTGAAGCCCTACCTGATCGAACAGGACCCGGTGCAGACCTTCGATCCCGGCCAGGCGCAGCCCCACACACAAACGCCCGAACAGCTGGCGCGCTATCGGCAGTTTGCCAACTGCATCAACTGTGGCCTGTGCTATTCGGCGTGCCCGCAGTTTGGCTTGAACCCGGAGTTTCTGGGGCCTGCGGCGCTGACCCTGGCGCACCGCTACAACCTGGATAGCCGGGACCAGGGCAAACGCCAGCGCATGGCGCAGCTCAACCGCCATGATGGTGTCTGGAGCTGTACCTTCGTGGGCTTCTGCTCGCAGGTATGCCCCAAGCACGTCGACCCAGCCGCTGCGGTCAACCAGGGCAAGGTCGAGGCCGCCAAACATACGCTGATCGCGCTGTTCAAGGGCTGATTGGCCAGAACGAACCGTCGGGAGAGTGCCGCATGGAAAAATCATCATCACAACGGCTGCCGCCCTTGAAGCGCAACTGGTGGCTGAAGCACGGTTTCTTCAAGCGCTATATGCTGCGCGAAGCCACGGTGGTGCCGCTGGTGTTTTTCATTCTCTGCCTGTTGGCAGGGGTGTTCGCGCTGTTGCAGGGCCCGGCGAGCTGGCAGGGCTGGGTGGCCTTCATGGGCTCGCCGCTGGTGCTACTGCTGAATGCGCTGGCGCTGGTGGCCAGTCTCTATCACGCGGCCACCTTCTTCGTGCTGTTTCCTCGGGTCATGCCGCTACGCGTGGCGGGGCGCAGCGTGCCCGCTGGCGCCATCGTTGCTGGCCAGTGGGCGGGGGTCGTGGCAGTGGCGGTCGTGTTGTTCTGGCTCTTGGGGAGGGGCGGCGCATGAAAACCTCACATCAAAAAGCACACCTGAGCCAGCCTCGGCAAGCCTATGACGAACCCTTGTGGTGGGGGCTGTTCAGTGCGGGGGGCGTCTGTTTTGCCGTGGTCTTGCCTGCGGTGATTCTGTTCATCGGGCTATTGCTGCCGCTGGGCCTGCTGCCCGCCGAGGCGCTTGGTCACGAGCGGGCCTCACGCCTGCTGTTCAGCCTGCCCGGTGTGCTGTTCATCGGCGCCGCCGTGTGTTTGCCGCTGTTTCATGCCGCCCACCGGCTGCGCCATGGCCTATTCGACCTGAGCCTGGGCCAGGACACCCGCAACAAATGGCTGATGTACGGCCTGGCGGCCCTGCTGAGCCTGTTGGCGCTGGCTCTGGTGGTCGTGGGCTGGCTGCGCTGAGGCCCGCCCGCGAACACGTCCGCATCAAAAAGAACGCACACCCCTGATAAAGCACGAGGTCAGCATGATCGAAGGACTCACGGAACAGGCGCTGTATGCCCCCATCAAGTGGCAGGACGCCTCGCAGGAGTACCAGGACATCCTCTATCACACCGCTGAGGAGGGCATTGCCCGGATCACCATCAATCGCCCTGAGGTGCGCAATGCGTTTCGCCCGCAAACGGTGAGCGAGATGATCCATGCCCTGGGCCGCGCGCGCCATGACAGCGCCATTGGCGCGATTCTGCTGACCGGGGCGGGCGAACAGGCCTTCTGCTCTGGGGGCGACCAGCGCATTCGCGGCGACTACGGCGGCTACCGCGACGAGGCGGGCACCCATCACCTCAACGTGCTGGATTTCCAGCGTGACATTCGCACCTGCCCCAAGCCGATCATCGCCATGGTGGCGGGCTACGCCATTGGCGGTGGCCACGTGCTGCACATGATGTGTGACCTGACCATCGCCGCCGACAACGCCGTTTTTGGGCAAACGGGCCCGAAAGTGGGCTCGTTTGACGGGGGCTACGGGGCTTCTTACATGGCGAGAATCGTCGGCCAGAAAAAAGCCCGTGAAATATGGTTCCTGTGCCGACAGTACAGCGCCGCCCAAGCGTTGGAGATGGGGCTGGTGAACCACGTGGTGCCGGTGGCCGAGCTGGAGCGAGAGAGCGTGCGCTGGTGCCGTGAAATGCTGCAGCATAGCCCCATGGCGCTGCGCTGCCTGAAAGCGGCGCTGAACGCCGACTGCGACGGCCAAGCCGGGCTGCAGGAGCTGGCGGGCAATGCCACCATGCTCTTCTACATGACCGACGAGGGGCAGGAAGGGCGCAACGCCTTCAATGAAAAGCGCCGCCCGGACTTCTCGCGCTACCCGCGCAACCCCTGATGGCGCTGGCGCTTTACCGCTACTCGCTACCGTTTCGCCAGCCGCTGATGTTCAAAGGTCAGCGGTTGGCGAGCAGAGAAGGCCTGTTAGTCACGATCAACGGCCAGTGGGGCGAGATAGCCCCGCTGCCTGGCTTTTCCCGTGAGAGCCTCGCTGACGCCACCGCCGAGAGCCTGGCCTGCCTGGCGGCTATAGAGCGCGGTGAGACAGCCAAACCAACGTTACCTTCAGTACAGTTTGGTTTTGACTGTGCCCGGCACCGCTGGCCCGCTTCCCTGCCTGCCCCTCGGCCGCCCTACCCATTGCTGCAGGGCACCCCGCAAGCGCTGATGAGTGCACTGCCAGAGCGCGCGGCCCAATGGCAGGCTGCTCCACCAGAACGCATCAAGCTGAAGGTGGCCCGCTACCCGAGCGATGCGGAGCTGGCCTTGATCGCAAGCCTCGCCAGATGGCTACCCAACACGCGGCTGATCCTTGATGCCAACGGTGGCTGGCAGCGCGAGCAGGCACTACGCTTTTGCCAGCAGCTGTCGCCCGCCCAAATCGATTACCTGGAGGAGCCCTGTGCTACGCTGGCCGACAGCATCGCCGTGGCGGACGCCACGGGCATCGACATCGCCCTGGATGAAACCCTGCAGCGCGGCACTGCCTGGGCGCCGCACCCCCGGCTGGCGGCGCTGGTCATCAAGCCGACGCTGATGGGCGGGTTCGCAGCTTGCCAGGCGTTGGTTCAGCGCGCCAGGGCCCACCGCTTGAGGGTGGTGATCTCATCCAGTTTCGAATCTCAGTGGGGGTTGGGGCAGTTGAGTTGCCTGGCCCGGCAGTGGGCTCCCGAGGAGCCTGCGGGGCTGGATACCGCCCAGGCGTTCAGCGAATCACTTCTCTCGCCAGCCGGTGAGTTGCGGCACGCGTGGCTGCACTGCCTCTACCACGCCGCCGCTGGCGACGACCGCAAGGAGCTTTCCCCGTGACCGAGACATGCCCCATTCACTACTGGGCCCAGCAGACGCCGGAGCATATCGCGGTGGAGGCGGGCACCGTGCGCCTGAGCTACCGCACGTTGAACCGGCGCGTGGCATCCCTGGCCCAGCAGTTGGCCAGGCAGGGCCTGGTACGGGGCATGCCCCTTTTGGTACCCACCCGAGGGTCGTTGCAGGGCGTGCTGCTGGCCTGGGCCTGCCTGCGGGCAGGGGTGGTGTTCTGCCCGCTGAATCCGGCGTTCCCCGTGGCTCAGCAGCAGGCGCTGGCGCGGCGGATGCAGGTCACCCGGGTGTGCCAGCCGGAAAGCGACTTTGCCTACTCTTCCGAGCTGCCGCCGATCTCCCTCGACTACCGCGCGGAGGCCGACTCCGGCGAGCCACCGGTCTTGTACGCGAGCCAGCGCAGCAACACCATCCTCACCTCCGGCTCCAGCGGCCCGCCCAAGGCGGTGCTGCATCGGGTGGGCAATCATCTGGCTTCGGCGCGGGGTTCGGCATCGCTGATTCCTGTGGACCCGGATAGCGGCTGGCTGCTTTCGCTGCCGCTGTTTCATGTGGGGGGCTATGCCATTGCGTTTCGGGTCTTTCTGGCCGGGGGGCGGCTGGTGCTGGACGATGCGACTCGCCCGCTGGCCGAGCGCCTGATGCAGCAGCCTGTCACCCACCTCTCATTGGTGCCGACGCAGCTTTGGCGGCTATTGAGGGAAGGCTTCGACCCTCGACACACCCAGCTCCGCGAGCTGTTGTTGGGGGGCGCGGCCATTCCCGCGCCGCTGGTCGAACGCTTGCAGCGCCTGGGGCTGACGCCCAAGGTCAGCTATGGGCTGTCGGAAATGGCCAGCCAGGTGTGCACCGGCTTGCCCTCCGCCCCTGGCGTGGTAGGGCAGCCCTTGCCGGGGCGTCAGGTGCGGGTGGTGGATGGCGAAATTCAGGTCAAGGGCGACACGCTGTTCAGCGGCTATCTGGCCGATGGCGCGCTGGACCCCGCCGTCAACGACGAGGGCTGGTTCGCCACCCGCGACCGGGGCTACTTCGACGACCAGCAGGCACTCGTCGTCGAAGGTCGGCTCGACAACGTGTTCATTTCCGGCGGTGAAAACATACAGCCAGAGAGCATCGAGCAGCGGCTGGTCGACTACCCGGGCGTGGCCCAGGCGCTGGTGGTGGCCGTGCCCCACCCGGAGTGGGGCGAGCGCCCGGTGGCCTTCATCGAACCGCAAACCGATGCGCTCTGCCCCAAGGCCCTGGCCGCCTGGGTACGCGAGGCGCTGCCGGGCTTCATGGTCCCCGATGCCTGGCTACCCTGGCCACCGCAGGTGGCGCTCAAACCCTCGCGCAAACAGTTCGCCGAGTTGGCACGCAGGCAGTTGGCTGACGTTTAGCCACACTGCTCACGCTTCACGACTCAATATCATGCAGCTCTGTCATGCACCTCTGCCGCTTCCAGCATGGCGTGCAGCAGCACGTTACAGCCTGCGTGGACGTGCTCGGGCGTGGCGCTTTCGATCTCGTTATGGCTGATGCCATCCTTGCAGGGAATGAAGATCATCGCGGCGGGGGCAACACGGCCAATGAACATCGCGTCGTGGCCTGCGCCGCTGATGATATCCATGTGCGATAGCTGCAGCTTTTCAGCGGCCTGGCGCACGCTATTCACGCATGCCTGATCGAAATGCTCAGGGGCAAAATCGGCCGTCGGGGTCAGTTCGTACTCCAGCCCGTGACGTTGGCAGATCTCTTCCACGGCGCTGGCCACGGCTTGCCCCATGGTAATGAGGGCCTCGGGTTCCCAGTGGCGCATGTCCAGAGTCATCTTGACCTGGCCGGGAATTACGTTGCGCGAGCCCGGATGCAGCGTCATGCAGCCCACCGTGCCGCGCCCGTGGGGTTGGTGCTCATGGGCAATCCGGTTGAGTGCCTGGGTGACTTCTGCCGCGCCCATCATGGCATCCCGGCGCAGGTTCATGGGCGTGGGACCTGCATGGGCTTCGAGCCCCGTCAGGGTCAAGTCGAACCACTTCTGCCCAAGCCCGCCGATGACCACGCCAATGGTGGTATCGGTATCTTCGAGAATGGGGCCTTGCTCGATGTGAGGCTCGAAATACGCCTTGATCTCGTCCGGCGACACCTCATCCTGGCCACGATAGTGAATGGCATCCAGAGCGTCGCTCACCGTGATGCCTTCGGCGTCGGTGCGCGCCATCATGGCATCGAACGCCAGCTCGCCGGTAAAGACGCCAGAGCCCATCATGCAGGGAGGAAAGCGGCAGCCCTCTTCATTCGTCCAGGCGACCACCTCGATGGGCGAGCGCGTGGTGATGTTGTGCTGGTTGAGGGTGCGAATCACTTCAAGACCCGACATGACACCGAAGCAGCCGTCGTATTTGCCGCCGGTGGGCTGGGTATCCAGGTGGCTGCCCGCCATGACTGTCTTGGCACTGGGGTCGCTGCCTTCCCGGCGGGCAAAGATATTGCCGATATTATCAATGCGGATCGTGCAGCCCTCGGCACGGCACCACTGAATGAACAGGTCGCGGCCCTGGCGCTCCAGGTCGGTCAACGCCTGACGGTTCACGCCGCCCTTGGGCGTGGCCCCTAGGGAGCGTTAACAATTAGGCCAGCCATATGACGGCGGATACAAGGTTGAGTAGCGACTGGTAGTTTCTCGCCAGTCGCTCATAGCGTGTTGCCAGCCGCCTGAACTGCTTGATTTTCTGGAAGAACCTTTCTACCAGGTTGCGATCCTTGTAACAGTGCCAATCTATCTCGGGGCATTCCAAGCGATTCTTTCTCGGCGGAATCACCGGCTCGGCGCCCACCGCTCGAATGATGTCCCTCAAAGCGGTGGAATCATACCCCTTGTCGCCAAGCACCGCCGCTGGAGAAAAGCCCGCCAGTAACGCTGGGGCGGCTCCGTACTCAGACGCTTGGCCCGGTGTGAGGATTAGCCGTACCGGGTTGCCGAGGGCATCGACCGCCGCGTGGATCTTGGTGCTCAATCCCCCACGCGATTTCCCCATGGCTTCGGTGCTCTGAGCCGTTTTTTTGCCGCCCCATGCTGATGAACTTTGACGATACTGCCATCTATCATCAGCTGCTCCATGTCGGGATCATCGGCTAATGTGTCGATAACCTGCTGCCAGACCCCCTTCTTAGACCACCGGTTATAGCGCATGTAGACAGTGTGCCAGCGACCGAAGGCGTCGGGCAGATCACGCCAGGGAGCGCCTGTCCGGGCGATCCACAGGACGGCTTCCACGAACAAGCGATTGTCCTTGGCCGTCACCCCGCGATCTGAAGCTTTGCCGGGGAGCATGTGCTCGATGCGCTCCCATTGGTCATCACGTAGCATTAGCCGAGGCATAGATCACCGAAAAATGCTGATATTCTAAATCAGCCCGATCTCCATCAGCAATTGTTAACGCACCCTAGTTTGGCCATCTCCATGAGCGACGCCCAAAGGCGGTCGCTGTCGGTCTGTAAATGGCGCTGTGTAGTGCTGGGGTCAGTCAATGAGTTCATGGGAAATCCTTGTTGAATGAGCACAGATAAGGCTGGCGTGCGCCCTGTCGTTTATTCATTAACTGCCAGCGTAGAGTTAAATGCGGCGATGTTACGTATCTATTCCCTAACGTGAACAAAAGAAAAGCGTAATTTTACATACGTGTCGAGTGGCGCATGCTGGCTGCATGCCATATTGCCAAGCAGCCGGACATGAGGAGACGAACACCATGTTGGACGTACAACGACCATCCGCCACGCAGACCGCCGAGCACGCATCCCGTGATGGGGGGGCGTCTGCGCCGCTGAATCAGCACTATTGGATGCCCTTTAGTGCCAACCGGGACTTCCGTGCCAACCCGCGCATGATTGCGGGCGCCGAAGGGCGTTATTACATCGATGACCAAGGGCGCAAGCTGTTCGATTCGCTCTCTGGCCTGTGGACCTGTGGGGCGGGCCATAACCGTGAAGAGATTCAAAAAGCGGTAGCGGCGCAGTTGAGCACGCTGGATTTTGCCCCCGGCTTTCAGATGGCCCACCCGTTGGCGTTCAAATTAGCGGAAAAGGTCGCCAGCTTAACGCCTGCCGGGCTGGATCACGTGTTTTTCACCAACTCCGGCTCAGAAGCCGCCGATACCTCGGTCAAGATGGCCAAGGCGTATTGGCGGTTGAAGGGCAAGCCGGAAAAAACCCGCATGATTGGCCGCGCCAAGGGCTACCACGGGGTGAATATCGGCGGCACCAGCCTGGGGGGCATTGGCGGTAACCGTAAGCACTACGGCCAGTTGATGGACGTGACGCACCTGCCCCATACGCTGCAAGCGGGCCATGCCTATACCCGTGGCCAGGCGGAAACCGGTGCTGAGCTGGCCGATGCGCTGCTGGATCAAATTGCCTTGCACGATGCGTCGACCATTGCCGCCGTGATCGTGGAGCCCATGTCGGGCTCGGCGGGGGTGATCGTGCCGCCCAAGGGCTACTTGAATCGGCTGCGGGAAATCTGCACCGCCCACGATATTCTGCTGATTTTCGATGAAGTCATTACCGCCTTTGGCCGCAGCGGCGCCACCACTGGTGCCGAAGCGTTTGGCGTCACGCCGGACATCATGAACGTGGCCAAGCAGATCACCAATGGAGCGGTGCCCATGGGGGCCGTGATCGCCTCCCGGGAGATTTTCGACACCTTCATGCACGCTGGTGGCCCGCAGCATGCCATCGAGTTTCCCCATGGTTACACCTACAGCGCTCACCCCGTGGCCTGTGCCGCTGGCCTGGCGGCGCTGGAACTGTTCGAGCGTGAGGACTTCCCCGCGCAGGTCAGTGCGATTGCCCCGGTGTTCGAGCAGAAGCTGCACGCCCTGAAAGGCCGTCAACATATCGTCGATATTCGCAACTACGGCCTGGCCGGTGCCCTGCAGCTTGCGCCGCGTAACGGCGACCCGACGATTCGCCCCCGCGATGCCCATATGGCGTTGTGGGAAGCCGGTTTTTACGTGCGCTACGGCGGTGACACCCTGCAGTTCGGCCCTCCCTTTGGCACCACGGAAGCCGAGCTTGAGCGTTTGTTCGATGCCGTCGCCAGTA
This sequence comes from Halomonas sp. 18071143, assembly GCF_019211725.1. Taxonomy (NCBI): domain Bacteria; kingdom Pseudomonadati; phylum Pseudomonadota; class Gammaproteobacteria; order Oceanospirillales; family Halomonadaceae; genus Halomonas; species Halomonas sp. 18071143. The sequence continues at coordinate 3,434,649 of NZ_CP078120.1, read as the reverse complement.
CCCTGGATTCCCTGGCATAACCCTGGCCCACCCTGTTTCGGAGTTTCATGATGAGTGTTGTTTCCCACCTGATTAATGGTGAGCTGGTGGAAAGCCAGCGTACGCTGGACGTGACCAACCCTTCCACGGGCAAGGTGGTTCGCCAAGTGGCGGATGCCAGCGCAGCGGATGTGGAGCGAGCCATTGCTGCGGCTCAGGCGGCGTTTCCTGCCTGGCGCGATACGCCGCCCGCCAAGCGTGCTCAGGTCATGTACCGCTTCAAGCAGCTGCTGGAAGAGCACGCCGACCGCTTGGTACAGCTGGTCAGCGAAGAGCATGGCAAGACGGTGGAAGATGCCATGGGCGAGCTCAAGCGTGGCATTGAAAACGTCGAATACGCCTGTGGCGTGCCGGAGCTGCTGAAAGGCGAGTACTCCCACAACGTGGGGCCGGGTATCGATGCCTGGTCCAACTTCCAGCCGCTGGGCGTGGTGGCGGGCATTACGCCGTTCAACTTCCCCGCCATGGTGCCGCTGTGGATGTACCCCATGGCGATTGCCTGCGGTAATACCTTTATCCTCAAGCCCTCCGAAAAAGACCCGTCGGCCGCCATGGCCGTGGCCGAGCTGTTGCAAGAGGCCGGGCTGCCCAAAGGCGTGATGAACGTGGTGCATGGCGGTCGCGAAGCGGTAGAAACCCTGCTGGATGCCAAGGCCGTGAAAGCCATTTCGTTCGTGGGCTCTACCCCCGTGGCAGAGGCGATCTACTCCCGTGGCTCGGCCGCAGGCAAGCGCGTTCAGGCGCTTGGTGGCGCGAAAAACCACGCGGTGATTCTGCCGGACGCCGACCTGGAAAACGCCGCCAACACGCTGATGGGCGCCGCCTACGGCAGCTGCGGCGAGCGCTGCATGGCGATCTCGGTGGCGGTGTGCGTCGGTGATGAAACCGCCGACCGTCTGGTCGACACCATGCTGCCCAAGATCGCCCAGTTGAAGGTGGGCCCCGGTACCGATAAAGGCCTGGACATGGGCCCGCTGGTCACCGCCGAACATCGCGATAAAGTGCTTGGGTTTATCGAAGACGGCGTTAACGCTGGCGCTTCGCTCGTGGCGGATGGGCGCGGCCTGAGCGTGGCTGGCCATGAAGAGGGCTATTTCGTTGGTGGCTGCCTGTTCGATCACGTCACTGCGGAGATGCGCATTTATCAGGAAGAGATCTTCGGGCCGGTACTCTGTGTGGTGCGGGTCGGCAGCCTGGACGACGCCATGCAGCTGATCAACGACCACGAATACGGCAACGGCACCTGCCTGTTCACTCGCGATGGCGAAGCCGCCCGCCGCTTCACCGACGGTATCGAAGTGGGCATGGTGGGGGTGAACGTACCGCTGCCCGTGCCGGTGGCCTACCACAGCTTTGGCGGCTGGAAGCGCTCGCTGTTTGGCGACCTCCACGCCTACGGCCCAGACTCGGTGCGCTTCTACACCCGCCGCAAAGCGGTTTCCCAACGCTGGCCCTCCGTCAGCGAAGCCACCCGGGCGGAGTTCTCGTTTCCCACCAACCAGCGTTGACGCGATGCGCTAACTACGCCATCTTCTCTGCACCACCGCCTTGCATCCTCGTGGGGCGGTGGTGCAGTTTTTGGTGCGTATTGTGAGCGGACGGTTGCAAAGGGACATCAGCGTGGCAAGAACACAGGACGAAATACGGCAAACCAACGTCAAGAAAATCCTTCAAGCGGCGGAGCAGCTGTTTGCCGAAAAAGGCTACGCCGGTGCCTCCATGGGCGACATTGCCCAGTTGGCCGACCTGCCAAAGTCCAACGTGCACTACTATTTCTCGACCAAGAAGGCGCTCTACCAGGAGGTGCTGCTGGCGCTGCTGGAGGTGTGGAAGCAGGACGCGCTCTGCTTCGAGCTGTACGACGACCCACGGGTGGTTCTCTCCACCTACATTCGCGCCAAAATGAATCATTCTCGCTACCGCGCCCACGGTTCCAAGATATGGGCGGCCGAAGTGATGCAGGGCGCCCCGATTCTCAAGGAGCGGCTGCGCGACAACCTCTATGAATGGGCCAAGTTGAAAGAGTCGAAAATCCGCGAGTGGATCGACTCCGGCCAAATCAACCCTGTCGAGCCTTCGTACCTGCTCTACATGATCTGGGCCTCTACCCAGCACTACGCCGATTTCGACTACCAGATTTACCTGCTCAACGACGACAAACCGCTGGACGACCTGCAGTTCGAAAAAGCCGTGCAGTCGGTGACCTCGGTGATTTTGAGAGGGATTGGGTTGACGGCTTGAGGAGTGCGTCACGATGTTCGGGTGTGATGTTCCGTGATCCCAACATTGTTTGTAGTGCTCACGTAGTGATGGTTTGCTCGGTTGCCTGCGACAGCGTCGTTGAAGCGTATAGGGCAATGAGCTGCTGGCTCAACCTGCCGACAAACCTCCCCCTAATGGGCATTGAGCGTCATGGTTCCCTTGCCCACCAGAACGGCGTGCCCTCCCACTTGCACATGCCCAGCTTCGAGATGGCCATTAGCAGCCGTTTCGATGACGCTGGGACGACCCATTTCAATGCCCTGATGAATCGTGCAATGCAGTGCGTCGCTGGTGAGCGATGCCAGATAGTGGGTCAGGGCGGCGGCGGCACTGCCGGTTGCGGGGTCTTCGCAAAGGCTGGCATGCATGCAGAACATGCGGCTACGAACCACCGTGCGGGTGGCCTCGTGTTGTTCGATGACGTAAAGATAAACCTGGGGGGCCTCACTGGTCATCACCGCACTGGCCCAAAGCGCCGATGAAATGTGGACGCTCTCCAGCGCCTTCACATCGGCCAGCTCGATCAAATGAAAGGGCAGCCCCAGGGAGGCCATGACGGGGTCGCCTATTACCTGATGGATATCGAGCCCCAGCAGCTCAACGGCCGTCAGCCGGTCGATCGTACTGGCGGCCAGTAGGGCTGGTTGCGACGTCGTGAACATGGCCTGGCCGTTTTCGTAGCGAACCGTCAGCGCACCAATGGGCGGGTGAAGCACCAGGGGGTGCGCGGGGTTGGCGAGTTCCAATGCTGCCAGCAAGTGTGCGGTACCTACCGTCGGGTGGCCTGCAAACGGGAGTTCTCTCGTCGGCGTGAAAATCCGCATTGGATAGTGGTTCGGTTGCGTGGCGGCACTCAAAAAAACCGTTTCTGCCAGATTCAATTCATTGGCCAAGGCCTGCATGGTGGAGGTGTCCAATTCATCGGACGCCAGAAAAACCGCGAGCGGGTTGCCGGTAAATGGCTGCTCGGTAAAGACGTCCAGCAGGTAGTAGTCAGCACTTTTCATGGGGAGTCTCCTCAAGGGGCGTATGTTTCCAGAACGCTTTATGGCCCTCTTGGGCTGCCTGGGCGCGGGTGATACCAATATCCTCGAGTAGCCGGTCATCCAGGGTCAGTAGCTGGCGGCGGCTACGGCGGTAGTGGCGGTACTGATGCAGTTGGAGACGTAGCTGACAGCGGAGCTGGGCAAGACTGAAGCGTGGCATGGCGAATCCTCCAGGGGTATGACGGTGGGCTGCAGGACTAGATTATTCGGCGCCGTTTTTTTGATACAGACATAGGTTTTTTTATTTTTAAGATACAGATGGGCGTGTTATACCTCTGTATGGCAGTTGGGCACGCCATCTGTATGGTGGGGTGGGCTATAAGGAGGGGATTGTCATGACGCGCTATGAAGAAGTCGCCGCTATCCTGCGCGAGCGTATCGAGCACGGTATCTACCGTGTGGGCGACCGCCTGCCCTCCATTCGAGCGGTGTGCCAGGAGCTGGACGTGAGTATCTCGACGGCCCAGGAAGCCTACCGGCAACTGATGGATGTGGCGTTGATCGAGTCGCGGCCCAAGTCGGGTTACTTCGTGCTGCCGAGCCGAGCACCCTCGGTGCTGCCGTCCATGTCGCGGCCTGCCCAACGGCCGCTGGACATCTCTCAATGGGATCAGGTGCTGGAGCTCGTGGCTACCCAGCGCGATGATCAGCGGCTGCTGTTGGGGCGGGGAGTGCCTAACCTGGAGTACGAGACGCTGCGTCCGCTCTCCAGAATATTGGCGGGTCTTCACCGTCGCAATGATCTGCATGGTTTCAACTATGACAAGCTGAGCGGCAGTCCCGAGCTGCGCCAGCAAGTCGCCAGGCTCGCGGTCGCGTCTGGCTGCCTGCTGCATCCAGATGATCTTCTGATCACCACGGGCTGTCAGGAAGCGCTGGCTATTGCCTTGCGCACGCTGACACAGCCCGGCGATGTGGTGGCCGTCGACTCGCCCAGTTTTTACGGCACCATGCAGATCTTGAAAGCCAATGGTCTGAAGGCATTGGAAATCCCCACTGATCCGCAAACGGGCATCAGCCTTGAGGCGCTGGAGCTGGCGTTGGAGCAGTGGCCGATCCGCGCCATACAGGTCACGCCCACCTACAATAACCCGTTGGGGTACACCATGCCGGAGGCGCGCAAGCGGGCGCTGTTTCAGCTTGCCCAGCGTTTCGATGTGGCGATTATCGAAGACGATATTTACGGTGACTTGTCCTTTAGCCTGCCAAGGCCGCGCACCGTGAAATCCTTCGATGACGATGGCCGCGTGATGCTGTGCAGCGGCTTTTCCAAAACGGTGGGGCCGGGGCTACGGGTGGGCTGGCTGGCGCCGGGGCGTTATCGCGATCAGGCGCTGCATATGAAGTACGTCTCCACCGGTGCTTCAGCCACGCTGCCCCAACTGGCCGTGGCGGAGTTCGTTGCCAAAGGGCATTACGAGCGGCACCTGCGTCACGTGACCCGGCAATACCAGCGCCAGCGAGACGTCATGATCGGTTGGGTGCAGCGCTATTTCCCGCCTGGTTCGGGCATCAGCTACCCCCAGGGCAGCTTCCTGCTATGGGTAGAGTTACCCGCCGCGGTGGATTGCGTGAAGCTCAATCAGCGTCTGGCGCAGCATGCCATCCACGTGGCGCCGGGCTCGCTGTTCTCCGCCTCCGGCAAGTTCCGCCAGTGCCTGCGGCTGAACTATGCGTTTACGCTCACCCCCGCCATCGAAGACGCGGTGCGAACGGTAGGTGAGTTTGCCACTGAGATGGTGGAGGAGGCGCAGGCGTCGCTCGTATAAAAACGACAGAATCAGTCAGTAAGCACATCCAATAGCGCCCTGCACGAGTCGTCTCCCATGAGTGAATGCGAATGCCATAAGAGAGACCTCACTTCTTGAAAACGCTGCATACGTATACGATTGCGCGAGGCTTGGTGCGATTTTTATAGGTTTCTGCAACATACTGATTTTACTGTTCTTTAATAATATTGTTCTGGTCAAAAATCGATCTAAACCGCTGGTGAACTTTCTACTGAACATTTTTATCTTGCAGAACAGCCATCTACAATTAGTCCGTTCCCCGCAGGCGCGGGGATGAACCGAAGAGAGCTGCTGGGTAGCGTCATCTTCAAAACCGTTCCCCGCAGGCGCGGGGATGAACCGTGATCAGCCAGGTCTTGCTTGGTCATGGCGATCCGTTCCCCGCAGGCGCGGGGATGAACCAGCGAGCGCCGCCTAGAAAGCAATGACGACACCCCGTTCCCCGCAGGCGCGGGGATGAACCGCTATGACGCCGTGGTCACCAACGTGCCTTTCGCCGTTCCCCGCAGGCGCGGGGATGAACCGACAGCGAGTAGCCTGCCAAGGGCATAAGGCGCCCGTTCCCCGCAGGCGCGGGGATGAACCGAGGGTCTTCTGCGATCGGACCTGCATGGCGAACCGTTCCCCGCAGGCGCGGGGATGAACCGCCATAGGAGCCACGAATGCTACCCAACATCCTCCGTTCCCCGCAGGCGCGGGGATGAACCGTCTCCGAGAACTCGCCCGAGTCCTCGAGCAGTCCGTTCCCCGCAGGCGCGGGGATGAACCGTTGCCGCCCGCACCCACCCGGCGCGATGGCCTCCGTTCCCCGCAGGCGCGGGGATGAACCGTTCTGGCGCGCGCTGTCCAGCGACACGCCGTTCCGTTCCCCGCAGGCGCGGGGATGAACCGTCGACCAGCGCCGGGGCTTCGATGGTGATGTTCCGTTCCCCGCAGGCGCGGGGATGAACCGCTACACCCACATGTCAGACCCCATGAAAGAACCCGTTCCCCGCAGGCGCGGGGATGAACCGTGATCAGCCAGGTCTTGCTTGGTCATGGCGATCCGTTCCCCGCAGGCGCGGGGATGAACCAGCGAGCGCCGCCTAGAAAGCAATGACGACACCCCGTTCCCCGCAGGCGCGGGGATGAACCGCTATGACGCCGTGGTCACCAACGTGCCTTTCGCCGTTCCCCGCAGGCGCGGGGATGAACCGGGAGGCCCGTTCTCTAATGGCCGTTTACGTTGCCGTTCCCCGCAGGCGCGGGGATGAACCGTGTTCCGAAACCCTTAATAGCCTTATCCGGGCTCTTCGTCGTTGGGTGTGGAATTCGCCCCCTGAGCTGGGCCAGGATATGACCTCTACGACGATAGGAGGTATGGCATGGATGGCACCCAGATTCTGGCCCTCGGCCTGGGCCTGCAAGCGCCCTGGATTCTCAAGGACCAGCACCTGGATACCTCCGTATCGCCCCACCGGTTGGACCTCTACGTCGAGGCCGAGCGTGGCAGCCTCTACCCCTGCCCTGAATGCAGCGAGGCCTGTCCGGCTCACGACTTCGCCGACAAGACCTGGCGGCACCTGAACTTCTTCCAGCATCACTGCTACCTGCACGCCCGAGTGCCCCGCACCAAGTGCCCCGAGCATGGCGTCAAGCGCATCGAAGTGCCTTGGGCGCGCCCGGGCAGCGACTTCACCCTGCTGTTCGAGCAAGCGGCCATGTCGCTGGCCAAAGAGATGCCCGTGCTGGCGGTCTCTCGGCAGTTGGAGATCACCGACAAGCGACTGTGGCGCATCGTGCACCACTACGTAGGCCGCATGCTGGGGGAGCTGGACCTGTCCAGTGTGGCCACTGTCGGCGTTGATGAAACCGCCTCCCGGCGTGGCCAGCGGTACGTGACGGTGTTCCTTGATATGCAGCGCAAGCAGGAGCCCGTGATCTTCGCCGTCCCAGGCCATGGCAAGGGGGCCATCGAGGCATTCAGCGCCTTCCTGGCGGCTCATGGCGGCGACCCCAACAACGTGGTCGAGGTGGTCTGCGACATGTCACCAGCCTTCCTCAGCGGCGTGGCCGAGAACCTCCCCAAGGCCGAGGTCACGGTCGACTGGTTCCATATCGTGCAGACCTTCACCAAGCGACTGGACGAAGTGCGCAAAAAAGAGCGCCGCGAGCAGGGCCACCCCAAGTCGCTGCGCTGGGCCCTGCTGAAGAGCCTGGACAACGAGAACCTGACGCCCAAGCAGCTGGCGGCACTCCAGGAACTGGTGGCCGATCAGAGCGCGACGTCTGATGCCTGGGTGATCAAGGAGAAGCTGCGCTGGATCCAGAAGGCTCCGACGCCGCGATCGGCTCGGTGGCGCATCACGAACTACCTCAAGGTCATGAAAGCGGCGGTCTCGGAGAAGCCACTTCTGAAGCCAATGGGCAAGGCCCTGGCGACGCTGGAGCGACATGCAGAGGCAGTGGTCAGGCGTTGGATCTCGGGGCTGACGAACGCACGACTGGAAGGCATGAACGGCCTGTTCCAGGCGGCTCGGTCACGCGCACGCGGCTACCGGAACGAAGCCAACTTCATTGCCATGATCTACCTGATTGGCAGCCCGGTGGGCCGCCTGTTCGATCAGGCCAAATCCACGTGAAGTGACGAAGAACCCTTATCCGCAACCGTTCCCCGCAGGCGCGGGGATGAACCGACGAAATGACAGTGATCGACTGAGCAGTCGTCCCGTTCCCCGCAGGCGCGGGGATGAACCGCCCTGCGAACCCATGTAGGGGAAAGCCACCACCCGTTCCCCGCAGGCGCGGGGATGAACCGTCAGGATACCAAGCGAGCATACACAGAGGGGCCCGTTCCCCGCAGGCGCGGGGATGAACCGCCAATATCATCGAGCGGCTGCGCGACACCCGGCCGTTCCCCGCAGGCGCGGGGATGAACCGGCCTTGAGCCCGCCCGCAGTCAGCGTGCCGTCCCGTTCCCCGCAGGCGCGGGGATGAACCGCGTTCATCGTCGGCACCGAAGCGGCCAACGGCCCGTTCCCCGCAGGCGCGGGGATGAACCGCGTATGGCGTTGCCGACCTGACGTCTGAGCTGCCGTTCCCCGCAGGCGCGGGGATGAACCGCACGCACGGCAGCCTTGAGGCGCTCTGGGATGCCGTTCCCCGCAGGCGCGGGGATGAACCGGCGGCGGGCTAATGCGGATCGTGTAGCCGTGGCCGTTCCCCGCAGGCGCGGGGATGAACCGCACTCTGACTGGTACTCGACCAGCTTGTCGCGCCGTTCCCCGCAGGCGCGGGGATGAACCGTGGCCATGGCCATCGACACCAGCGCCAACTCGCCGTTCCCCGCAGGCGCGGGGATGAACCGCCGTGGTCGTTGTCTGTGCAATGGATGATGCGCCGTTCCCCGCAGGCGCGGGGATGAACCGATGAGGCGTTGGGCCAGCGTATCGATTCGGTGCCGTTCCCCGCAGGCGCGGGGATGAACCGGCGTGGTGCGGGCTATAGAGGATGCCATCCATCCGTTCCCCGCAGGCGCGGGGATGAACCGGATATTCCGATTATTGAAATAGCGACGCCATTCCGTTCCCCGCAGGCGCGGGGATGAACCGTATTAACCTCACTGAGCAGACGGCCAGTCCCGCCGTTCCCCGCAGGCGCGGGGATGAACCGGCGCGCCGCCGCTGTCCAGGTCTTCGGCCTCTCCGTTCCCCGCAGGCGCGGGGATGAACCGGCGGTTACCAGCGTATCCTCGACCTTATCCAACCCGTTCCCCGCAGGCGCGGGGATGAACCGTGCTGGAAAACGGTGAGCGCCCTGCCGATCTCCCGTTCCCCGCAGGCGCGGGGATGAATCGGCACTGTACTCTCTGAGGGGGTGGGCTTTTTGCCATTCCCCGCAGGCGCGGGGATGAACCGCGCACAGAGCCAGACTCAGGTTCACGAGAGAGCCGTTCCCCGCAGGCGCGGGGATGAACCGTCACGATTTTAGCGATGTGTCTCCTGGGCAGTCCGTTCCCCGCAGGCGCGGGGATGAACCGTCGGTGATTGCTGCTGGCGTCGCTAATTACATCCGTTCCCCGCAGGCGCGGGGATGAACCGAGAGACCAGAGGGGGCCGTTATACGGTGCTGACCGTTCCCCGCAGGCGCGGGGATGAACCAAGTTGAAGGGAGCGTTTTCTGGCTGAAGTGGTCCATTGTAAACATAGGAATACACTGTGGACGGCGATCAGGCTAGTGCCTCCAGGATCATCGACTGAATATTCATATCTAAGGCTGGTGTGGAGCTAGAAGTGCGTCTGGAGGTATGAATTCTTGCAAATTTATAACTCTGGGGTTATTTTTTAATTGACCAAAAGAACAAGGAGGAAGGGTGAAAAGCAAGGATGTCATCAAGGAGATGGAAGCTGATGGATGGTATCTAGATCGTGTTAGTGGGAGCCATCACGTATTCAAGCACCCTACCAAGCTCGGCAGTGTGCCCGTGCCTCATCCGAAAAAGGATTTGCCTAAGGGCACCATCCACAATATCAGAAAACTTGCGGGGCTCAGGTAGCTCGGCCGTTCAGGAGGTAACTCATGCAATATCCGGTTGCTATCGAATGGGGCGATGAACACACCGCCACCGGTATCGTCATTCCGGACATTCCCGGTGCTGTGACAGCGGGTGACACGACCGAACATGCTTATGAAATGGCAGTGGAAGTGGCTCATATCCAGTTGGAAGAATTAGCCAACGAGAATAAAGATATTCCCATGCCGCGCAGCATTGCGGAGCATCGCCAAAATCCAGAATTTGAAGGGTGCGGCTGGGGGATTATTGATATTGATATCACGCCCTACCTCGGCAAAACCGAAAAGGTGAATGTGACGCTGCCAGGTCACGTCATTCGTCAGATCGACCAATACGTGACCACCCACGGTATTAAAAGTCGTTCTGCGTTCATTGCCTCGGCGGCATTGGAAAAGCTGAACCACGCGTAACGAACAGGCTGGCTCGAAGCGAAAGACGTATTTATATAGCGAGGCTGAAGCCACAGTCCGAATGGAAACCCCGCACTCTACCGAGCGCGGGGTTTTTTTATGATGACGCAATGCGTTCCATCATCGGTCGTTTTGGACCTTCCTTTCGACCTCCAGACACGCTATCGTCAGTTTTGGTGAGATGGCTAATTTTAATGAGTTGATATGGCTGTCGGTGGAGTCGCCAATGCTCTGCGTTGGTAACCAGGTGGATGTGGTAGCCATCCAGATGAAGGGAGAACATTTTGATCATGCCGAGCAGACCCCCACGCCTACCGGCCTATCATCGTTATGCTGGCAAGGCCCTACCGCGACAGTCAGAGGATGCCTGTCATTTGCTTGCTTGGCATAGTCTGGATGTAGCGGCCGTTGGCTGGCACCTGCTGGCCCCTGAGCGCCCTTTGACCCAACAGCTGGCTGCGCGTCTGAGTATCGAGCCCGAGTCATTACGACGGCTGATGGTTTTTTTATTGGGGCTTCACGACCTAGGCAAGTTCTCCCGAGCCTTTCAGGAGGTACTTAAACTCTCGCTCGACGGCATGGCAACGCCGCAAGGCAAACCCTACAAGCAGCGACACGACCGTTTGGGCGTATTGCTCTGGGACGCATGCTGGAACAGCTGGCGCAAGGACGGCGCATTGCGCTGGCCTGGAGACAGTACGGCGACCAAACGCAAGCTGTTGATGCCCATGGGCCATCTGTTGGCGCCATTCTTCGGCCACCATGGCCAACCCGTGGCGACCGGTCAGCTCACTCTTGCGGACTTCTTCATCGACGATGGCGAGCTTGATGATGCCGCCGCCGCTGGCGATTTCGTCGCCGACTGGGCCGCGCTGGTCGAGCCATACTGGCCCGTCGAACAACTGCTGGACGAAGCATGGCTCGAGAGTTTCAAGACGCTGAGTTGGACGATAGCGGGCTGGGCGACGCTCAGCGACTGGTTGGGCTCGAATCGGGACTATTTTCCTTACTGCCAGCAGCCCATGGCGCTGGCCGATTACTGGCCGCGAGCGCTCGAGCAAGCCGAAGCGGTACTGGGCGCCACCGGCTTTACCCGCCCGCCGGAGCCAGTGCCTTACGCTGGGCTTGACCAGTGGTTTGCAGGAAAGGTGACACCGACCCCGCTGCAGAAGAAGGCAGAAGATCTGCCGCTTCAGGCTGGGCCGCAGCTGTTCATTCTGGAAGACGTGACCGGAGCGGGCAAAACCGAAGCCGCCTGTATTCTGGCTCAGCGCCTGTTGTCCGCAGGGCACGGCGAAGGGCTCTACTTTGCGCTCCCCACCATGGCGACATCCAATGCCATGTATAGCCGTTTAGGCAACCTGCACTACCATTTTTATAGCAGCGCTTCTCGGCCTTCGCTGGTGCTTGCCCACGGGGCTCGCGCACTCAACGAGGAGTTCGAACGCGCTATCGCCCAGCCGGAGAACGACGACTACGATGCAGAAGACGCCAGCGCCTCGACCCAATGCAACCGCTGGCTGTCCGACTCGAACAAAAAGGCGCTATTGGCGGACGTGGGCGTTGGCACCATCGACCAGGCACTAATAGGCGTGCTGCCGTTTCATCATCAGTCGCTGCGCCTATTAGGGCTGGCGCGCAAGGTGCTGATCATCGATGAAGTTCACGCTTTCGATCACTACATGCAGACTCTGCTACACCAATTGCTGGCGCACCACGCCCGCCAAGGCGGCAGCGCGATTCTATTGACCGCTACATTGCCACACGCTATGCGCGAGTCACTGGTAGCGGCCTGGCAGCATGGATTGGGTTACTTGCCTCGTTCTTTGGAAAATACGGCGTATCCGCTACTAACACACTGTGGCCAAGATTCTTGTGAAGAAATACATATAGAGACGCGCCCGGAGGTAGCACGCAGCGTAGCCATCGAGTGGCTGCAGAGCGAAGAACAGGCCATTGAAAACGTGTTGATAGCCGTAGACGCGGGCGAGTGCATCGTTTGGGTTCGCAACACCGTCGACGATGCCGTCTCTGCCTTCCAGCAACTGCGCGAGCGCCACCCCGACCCGGCGCGCTGTCTGCTCTTTCACGCCCGTTTTGCCATGGTAGACCGCCAACGGATTGAGTCCGAGGTGATTCGCCGCTTCGGCAAGACCTCCAATGCCTCGCTGAGGTGGGGTCAGGTGCTAGTCACCACCCAGGTTTTTCAGGAAAGCCTCGATTGCGATGCTGACCAAATGGTTAGTGATGTCGCGCCCATAGACCTCTTGATCCAGCGGGCCGGTCGTCTTCAGCGTCACCAGCGGGGGAAGCGTCCTGACCCGGTGCTACAGGTGCTTGCTCCAAAATGGGATGAAGCGCCCAAAGCGGATTGGCTAAGTCAAGCACACCGCGGCACACAGGCGGTCTATAAGGACACCTCGCTGATCTGGCTCACTCAGCGCATTCTGTGTGAGTTGGGTGCTATTACCATGCCGGGAGAGAAACACAATGGAGCACGTAGGCTGATCGAAAGCGTCTACGCCTTCCCGGTAGACGACATTCCCGAGGCGTTGGACCAGGCACGTTTCGAGCGTACCGGAATGGATAAGTTTGCAACCTCAATGGCTACCCATAATGCACTGAGTCTGGAGGACGGCTACCACCTCGATGGCGATTTCGATCCGTGGCAGGAGGAGCGCGAGTTTGGCACCCGGCTCAGCGACGAGCCAAGCGTCGAGGTCGTACTGCTCAAGCTCCGTGGAGATGAACTGGTGCTCTGGGTAGAAGATCACCGCCACGCCGACCGGCTGAGCCGATGCCGCTTAAGGGAGAGCCAGGTCAAGAAGCTCGCCGCGCTACCGGAGCACCATACCGAACAGTGGGAAGCGCTGCAGCAGCGCCACCGCGGGCTGCGCTTCGTCCAGCCCTGGCTGCCGGAAGAGGACGATACCTGTGGTTACGACGAGCAGTGGGGCGTGAGTTTTGAAAAAGAAAATCCCCGCTGACGCGGGGAACGACGCCTTGGCCTTGCCTATTTGGCGCTAAGCACAGGTTTATCACTGCTGGTGCAGCGAACGTCGCATATAGGATGCACGAAGCTTGACAAGGATGCCATGGATCTGTAGAACAGTTTTAGCTTTTCGAGATTTATTGGGCTTGCATTATTTTGCACTGAGCACCTTAATATTTTTAGAGAAGCATAGAACGGCGACAGATCACCGAACTATGCATGTTGCTCGCACCAGCAGGCTAAAGTTTTTGGTGTTAGTACACAAGTACCTGTCGTCTCCTAATGCAGCAAATGCCATAGGAGGCATTATGTTTTTCCGCATCTATCTGCACCTCGGTAATGGCCGAGTCATCGATATCAAGAGCTTTCGCGTTGTCGAGTCGACAGTTTCTACAAGCAGCAGCCAGTTGAAAGAACTGGGCTAGGCGTGGGGCTGACTCTGTAAGGAGTCAGCCCTTTTTTAATTTGAGGAACGCCCATGAATCTCCTGACTGATCCGTGGCTACCTTTCCGTTTTGTAGACGGAAGCGTTTGCTACCGCCCACCTTCGGCCTTGGCCGATCCGAAAGTGCTTGATCTTGCACTCTCTCGCGCCGATTTTCAGGGCGCGGCCTGGCAATTTCTGATTGCGCTGTTGCAGACAGCGATGACGCCGGATGATACCGATGCCTGGCTGGATCATTACCAGACGCCGCCCAGCGTGACCGAACTTGATGAGCTGTTGGTGCCCTTTGCCTCCGCCTTCGAGCTGGATGGCGACGGCCCGCGCTTTATGCAGGACCTGGATCCGCTGGAGGACGTGAAGGAAGCGCCTGTTGCCGGTCTTCTGATCGACTCGCCCGGCGCCAACGGCATCAAGAACAATACCGATTTCTTCGTCAAGCGCGGCCGGGTGGAAACCGTCTGTCCGGAGTGCGCGGCGCTGGCACTTTTTACCATGCAGATCAACGCGCCCGCCGGTGGGGCCGGGATTCGCGTTGGCCTGCGCGGTGGCGGACCACTGACCACGCTAATTCTGCCGGAAGACGAGAGCAAATCGCTGTGGGCGCGGCTCTGGCCCAATGTGATGCCCGCCGACGCGGTGGGCCAGCGGGGGCAGACCTGGCGCGCCCCCAGGGTTGATGATAGCGATCTGTTCTTCTGGATGGCCGAGACGCGCATCAGCGACAAGAAGGGCAAAGAGGTGCTGCCCGAGCAGGTTCACCCGCTGCACGCCTTCTGGTCGATGCCCAGGCGCTACCGGCTTTTGTTTGACGACACGCCGGGAACTTGCGACCTCTGCGGTTGTGAGGCCGCGCGCCCGGTACGCCGTTTGCGCGCCAAGAAGCAGGGTGCCAACTACGACGGACCCTGGCGGCACCCGCTGACGCCCTATCGCAAGCTCAACCCCAAGAAAAACGACGAATTGCCGCTTTCCAGCAAGGGCCAGCCCGGCGGGCTGGGCTATCGTCACTGGCCTGGGCTGGTGCTGGAAGATGAAGCCGTAAGCGGTGCGCTGCCCGCTCGCGTGGTGACGCACCATCTGCACAAGTACCGTATGGTGGCGGCTGCGCGAGACGATGGAGAAGCGTTCGAGGCGCTTTTCAAGCGCACTCGGCTCTGGGTGTTCGGCTACGACATGGACAACATGAAGCCGCGCGGTTGGTACAGCGTGGAAATGCCGCTGGTGGGCGTGCCCGATGCTTATCAAGAGACGCTGCGCAGCTGGGCCAAGCGCTTCGTCGATCTGGCCTCGGAGATTACCTGGACCCTGCGCAACCAGCTCAAGCGCGCCTGGTTCAAGCGCCCGGAAGACGCCAAGGGCGATATGAGTCAGATCGACGCCCAATTTTTCGAGGCGACCCAACTGGCGTTTTTCTCTGCGCTGCGGGAGATGGGCGAGGTGCTGCGCAAGGAAATGGAGACGCCGGAGCTTTCGCCCGAAATCCACCGCCAGTGGTATTTGGCGCTCAAGCGCGAGGCGCTGGCGCTGTTCGACGACCAGGCGATCAGCGGCCCCTTGGAGGGTATGAAGATGCAGCAGCTCGAGCGCATCACCAGCGCGCGGCGCTACTTGCACGCCTATCTGAATGGCCGCGGCAAGAAAGTCGGCAAAACGGTGCAGACCTTTGCCCAAGTGGGCGGTTTCGAGTTGAGCACCCCGGCACCTGAAAACAATCCGGAGGGGACGACCGTATGAGTGAAGTAGAACAACAGTCAGAACAGCCAGAGTCTGGTGAGAAGACGGCTGCGGCAGAGGGCTATCTGTATGCTCTCGACAAGCAGGAGGCGATCGCGCTGCGCCAGTGGTGGCGGCGGCTGGTCATGGATCAGTCGGAACTCAAGCGATACACAAAGCAGTGGCCATACCCCCGTGGTGTGCGCGCCGCGCTGCGCCGTTGCGACGCTATCGAGTCGGTCATGCTGACGGAAGCGTTCCGCCATCTCTGGCAGGCGCTCGAATCACGGGCTTGGTCGGAGGCGGCTAATGAGGGATCGAGTAAGCGCACTCAACGTCTCGAAGTTTGGTCGGTCATTGCCGCGGTGGTATGCGAGCTGCGCGCCGAGACGTTCGACGCTCCCCTAGGCAAACGGCTGGGCGAGAAGCGGCCCAATACCGTCGATACCCCGCGCATGAGCGATTTACGCTTTCAACAACTGCTCGACTGTCATACGCCAGAGGAACTGATCCGGCGCTTTCGCCGGGCGCTCAAGCTCGCGGATGGCACCGGTGTCAGCGTTGTTCGCCTGGCCGATATGGTCGCTCTATGGGAGCGCGAGCAGCGCGGACAATACCGCGCCAAGGCGCCCCAGCGCTTTGCCTTCGTCATGAGCGACGCCTACTTCCAGGCGCGAGCGTTGAAAACGGCAGCGGGCGACTGAATATCGGTCGTCGCTTTTCAACAACCACTTTTCGGCATTCGTCACATTTTTTATTCAGGGAACCCATCATGAGCCACTTCATTCAGCTGCACCTGCTCACCTCCTACCCACCGTCCAACCTCAACCGCGACGATCTGGGTCGCCCCAAGACGGCCTTTATGGGCGGCGCCCGGCGGCTGCGTGTCTCCTCGCAGAGTCTCAAGCGCAACTGGCGCACCTCCGATCTGTTCGAAGCAGCGATCGATGGCCACAAGGGCACGCGCACCAAGTGTCTGGGAGGAGAGGTTTACAAGTGGATGACCAACGCGGGCGCCAACGAGAAGGTGGCGAGTAGCAGCGCTGAGAAGATCGCCGGGGTCTTCGGCAAGCTGCGCAAGGTCGACAAGGGCGAAAAGCACGAGTACGAAATCGAGCAGCTGGTTCACGTCGGGCCGGAAGAAATTGCCGCGCTTGAAGAACTCGCCGATGTGCTAGGCGTCGAGAACCGCGAGCCGACCGACGACGAACTCAAGGGGCTGCTCGCTCGGCGGCCCACTGCCGTCGATGTGGCGCTGTTCGGACGCATGCTGGCGGCCGCGCCGAGCTACAATGTCGAAGCGGCCTGTCAGGTCGCCCATGCCATTACCGTGCACGCCGCCGAGGTCGAGGACGATTACTTTACCGCCGTCGATGACCTCAATACCGGCGACGACGACCGCGGCGCCGCGCATATCGGTGAAGCCGGGTTCGCCGCCGGGCTGTTCTACCTCTACCTCTGCATCGACCGGGATCTGCTGGTCGAGAACCTGCAGGGCAATACCGAGCTGGCCGACCGTGCCATCGAAGCGTTGGTGGAGTCCGCCGTCAAGATCTCGCCCAAGGGTAAGCAGAACAGTTACGGTTCCCGCGCCCAGGCAAGCTATGTGCTGGCAGAGAAAGGCGACCAGCAGCCGCGTTCATTGGCCGCGTCTTTCCTGCAGCCGGTCAACGGCGAAGCCCAGGCGGTCAGCGCCATCGACAAACTGGAAAGACAGGCCCAGGCCTTCGATGACGCTTACGGCGCAGGGGCGGATCGGCGCTTTATCCTCTCGGCCACGCCGGAGTACGACACGCCTTTCCTGAAGGGAGAGATTCAGCGCGGCAACTTGCAAGCGCTGCTGGCCTTTCTCAAAAGCGATAATTAAGCGGAGGCGATATGCCACACCATCTGGTTTTTCGCCTCTACGCGCCCATGGCGAGCTGGGGCGAGGCCGCCGTTGGCGAAACGCGGCCGACGGCGACCTACCCGAGCCGCAGCGCGATACTCGGGTTTATCGGCGCAGCTCTCGGCATCCGCCGCGATGACGATGATGGCCAGCATCAACTGCGCAAGGGCCTGCAGGTGGCGATCAAACAGCGCTCACCGGGGCTTTTGATGCGCGACTACCACACCGTCCAGGTACCGTCGTCGCAATCGAAAGTGATCCACCGTACCCGCCGCGAGGAGCTTGCGGTGCCCA
Organism: Halomonas sp. 18071143; assembly: GCF_019211725.1. Taxonomy (NCBI): domain Bacteria; kingdom Pseudomonadati; phylum Pseudomonadota; class Gammaproteobacteria; order Oceanospirillales; family Halomonadaceae; genus Halomonas; species Halomonas sp. 18071143. The sequence goes on along the minus strand of NZ_CP078120.1, from coordinate 3,417,218 downwards.
AGGAGGCGCTCAACACCATTCTCTCGTCGAGAGATTATCGCTGCGACGGTCTGTGGAGTGTAGCGGTTCGGCTGGCCCCAAACGCTGCCTGGACCCTGGAAGAACTGAAAGCGGGGCTGGAAAAGCCCCGTTTCCCGCTCTACCTCGGCCGCAAGGCGTGCCCCTTGGCCGCGCCACTGGTGCCGACCGTGATCGAGGCCAGCCACTGGCGCCAGGCACTGGATCACCGTTTTGAAAGCGCGCTGGATCCGGAACGCACCTGGCTGGCGCTGGTGGGGAATGAGGCGAAGGATAAGCGCCTGCTACGCCTACCCGATGAAGTGCTTTATGCCTGGGAAGGGTCAGCCGATGCGCTCGATGGCGTTGCGGCCAGTGAGTCCAGCGACGTCTGGGATGAACCACTCCATCGACGCCGCTGGCAGTTCGGCCCTCGCTTGGAAAACCGGCGCACCGAAACGCTGAAAGGAGAGCGCTAATGTATCTTTCAAGTGTCAGGCTGGACCTCAATCGTTTGACCCGTGCCGAGCTGTTCGATGTGCTGGAGGGCGGCGCCTATACCGCCCATCAGTTGCTATGGCGGCTGTTTCCCGGTGTGCCCGAAGGCGAGCGGCCGTTTATCTTTCGCCAGGAGATGGAAGAAGACGCCAACGGCAAGGGCGCCGGACTACCCCGGTTCTACGTTGGTTCGGTGTGCGCTCCAGAGCCGGTAGAGGGCTTCGAGGTACAGTGCAAGCCGTTTGCCCCTCAGCTTGCCAAGGGCGAACGGCTGGCCTTTCGCCTGCGTGCTAACCCCACCATTGCCAAACCGATGGGCCAAGGGCGTCGTTCTATGCGAGCCGACGTGCTGATGGATGCGCGTTACCCCTTCCCGAAAGGAGAGCGGACGAGCCAGGCATGTACCGATGCGATGGATGCCGCTGCACGCCAGTGGCTCACTGATCGGGCGGACGCCTTTGGCTTCACCCTGCCGGTCGCACCGGAGGTGGGTGCATACCGTCAGCACGCGCTGAGCAAGAAGGAGGGCGGGGAGCCCATCCGCTACTCCAGCGTGGATTACGAAGGTCTGTTGGAGGTGGCCGACCCGGTGGCGCTCAATGAGGTGCTACGACACGGCATTGGCCGTGCCAAGGCCTTTGGTTGTGGCCTGCTGTTACTACGCCGCGTACCGGAGTGACCCATGAGCTTCATTCCCCTCAAACCCATCCCCATCAAGGATCGCATGTCGATGATATTCGTCGGCATGGGGCAGATCGACGTGCGCGACGGGGCCTTTGTCGTCATTGATGAGGTCAACGGCGAGCGTATGCATATCCCGGTGGGTTCGGTGGCGTGCTTGCTGCTCGAACCCGGCACCCGGGTTTCCCATGCGGCGGTCAAGCTGGCTTCGGTCGTGGGTACGCTGCTGATCTGGGTGGGCGATGCGGGCGTGAGGCTTTATAGCGCCGGGCAGCCCGGCGGAGCCCGCTCCGACAAACTGCTCTACCAAGCCCAGCTGGCGCTGGACGAAGGTCTGCGGCTCAAGGTCGTGCGCAAGATGTTCGAGCTGCGCTTTGGCGAGGAGCCACCCTCCCGACGCAGCGTCGAACAGCTTCGCGGCATCGAGGGCGCACGAGTGCGCAAGACCTACCAGGTACTGGCCAAACAGTATGGCCTGAAATGGCAAGGGCGGCGCTACGATCCAAAGCAGTGGGACGCCTCGGATGTGGCCAATCAATGCCTTTCGGCGGCGACCGCCTGTCTTTACGGCATTACCGAAGCGGCCATTCTGGCAGCTGGCTATGCCCCAGCCATCGGCTTTTTGCATACCGGCAAGCCGTTGAGCTTCGTCTACGACATTGCCGATATCGTCAAATTCGAGACCGTCGTTCCGGCAGCGTTTCGCATCGCCGCGAAGAACCCGCCAATGCCGGAGCGCGAGGTGCGCATTGCCTGCCGCGATGCCTTCAAGCAGACCCGGCTACTGCAACGCATCATCCCCATGATCGAAGAGGTGCTGGCGGCGGGCGAGATCGAACCGCCACCACCGCCAGCCGACGCCGTACCGCCCGCCATCCCCGAACCGCCGTCGGTGGGCGATAGCGGCCATAGGAGTCAATGAGATGGCCATGCTCGTCGTTGTCACCGAAGCCGTGCCACCTCGATTACGCGGGCGGCTGGCCGTCTGGCTACTGGAGATTCGCGCTGGCGTGTATGTGGGCGATGTCAGTAAGCGGATTCGAGAAATGATCTGGGAACATGTCAACGTCCTGGCCGAGGATGGCAATGTCGTCATGGCCTGGGCCAGCAACCATGAGTCCGGCTTCGAGTTCCAGACCTATGGTGCTAATCGGCGTGAGCCCTGGGATCACGATGGGTTGCGTCTGGTACGCTTTCTGCCCGCCGAAGCTAAGTAGCTGATAATCCTAGATCTTTAAAAATGCAGTTTGTACAAAAAATAAGCAAAATCGTTGGTGGAATTTCTGCTGTCGATTTTTCTTTTTTAGATCAATTATCTACAGTTAGACCGTTCCCCACAGGCGTGGGGATGAACCGGCCATGCCGCCGTACTCCGCCTGGCTCATGCCCCGTTCCCCACAGGCGTGGGGATGAACCGGCCACTCAGGCGGGCATGCATCACATCCCCGGCCGTTCCCCACAGGCGTGGGGATGAACCGCCATCCATCACCATGCCCAGCGGGCTCCAGCGCCGTTCCCCACAGGCGTGGGGATGAACCGCGCCATGGCCCAGCGCTCGCACTGGTCGGCGGCCGTTCCCCACAGGCGTGGGGATGAACCGACTGCCCGGTCGCGCTTGAGCTGTCGACCCAGCCGTTCCCCACAGGCGTGGGGATGAACCGCGCCGCGCCCACCAGGCGGGTATCGGCAGCCACCGTTCCCCACAGGCGTGGGGATGAACCGCGCAGGCTGTCCAGCTCCGCATCCCAGCCGATCCGTTCCCCACAGGCGTGGGGATGAACCGGTACTGCTGCAACGTGATGCCGTGTCCTTTCACCGTTCCCCACAGGCGTGGGGATGAACCGACGGATAATATTCTACAAACGCAGAACGTTCACCGTTCCCCACAGGCGTGGGGATGAACCGTCCTGGATGGCTCGCTGACGGCGGCTGCCCTCCCGTTCCCCACAGGCGTGGGGATGAACCGAACCTGCCAGCATTGATAGAGAACACGCCCGGCCGTTCCCCACAGGCGTGGGGATGAACCGGCGTCACGGCCCAGGCGCACCTTGGTGACGGTCCGTTCCCCACAGGCGTGGGGATGAACCGGGCAAAGCGTCATCGACATTCGCCAAAGCGGCCCGTTCCCCACAGGCGTGGGGATGAACCGACTCGGTGCTGCGCATGCGCAAAAAGCTACGCCCGTTCCCCACAGGCGTGGGGATGAACCGCAGTAGAAGCCACCGACGCACAGCCGACCACCCCGTTCCCCACAGGCGTGGGGATGAACCGCTGTTGAAGATACCCGACAGCGAGGACCTGGTCCGTTCCCCACAGGCGTGGGGATGAACCGCGAGCACGGCTTTAGTGCTTTTGCTTATCTATCCGTTCCCCACAGGCGTGGGGATGAACCGTTCGGCAGGCGTGAAGGCATCCGGGGTGATGATCCGTTCCCCACAGGCGTGGGGATGAACCGTTCGGCGGCCCGGTCACCCGCGTAACCGTCGGCCGTTCCCCACAGGCGTGGGGATGAACCGCACCTTGGTCGGAATCTCCAGCGACGCCGCGACCGTTCCCCACAGGCGTGGGGATGAACCGCGCGCGGCTATTGCGCGGTGTTGGCTGTAGGGCCGTTCCCCACAGGCGTGGGGATGAACCGCCCATTGTGCCAAATTCAGATATGTGGCGAGACCGTTCCCCACAGGCGTGGGGATGAACCGATGGCGAAGAGATTGAAGACACGCTAGACCTGCCGTTCCCCACAGGCGTGGGGATGAACCGGCGACCAACCCTACGGCGATGCCTCGACCGAGCCCGTTCCCCACAGGCGTGGGGATGAACCGTTTTCCCGGTACATGCTGGCTTCTTCTTTTGTCCGTTCCCCACAGGCGTGGGGATGAACCGATCGTCGAGGAGATTCGCGAAGACCTGTCCGGCCGTTCCCCACAGGCGTGGGGATGAACCGTACGAGGAGTGCCTGACCCGGGCTGCCGCCATCCGTTCCCCACAGGCGTGGGGATGAACCGCGAGGACCGCAAGGCTGATGAGCGTGCGAAGGCCGTTCCCCACAGGCGTGGGGATGAACCGTCGTCGATGCGCCCCAGGGAGTAGTACGTGGTCCGTTCCCCACAGGCGTGGGGATGAACCGCTCTACGCCGAGCTGGCCGAGATGGGCAAGGACCGTTCCCCACAGGCGTGGGGATGAACCGGTGTCTAGCTGTGTAAAGGTCATCTGCAGCTCCCGTTCCCCACAGGCGTGGGGATGAACCGATAAGCCCGAGGGAATCGCGGGCGCCCACAACCCGTTCCCCACAGGCGTGGGGATGAACCGTACTGGTCGTGAGGGTCGGTTTCGGCTTTGTGCCGTTCCCCACAGGCGTGGGGATGAACCGGCGAGCAGCTGACCTGCTACATTGGTGATGACCCGTTCCCCACAGGCGTGGGGATGAACCGGCCATTGGAAATAGTATGGCCGTACCCTGCATCCGTTCCCCACAGGCGTGGGGATGAACCGGATGAGTTTGCATCCATCAAGAACATTACCCGCCGTTCCCCACAGGCGTGGGGATGAACCGTGTGTCCAGAGGCGGGTGTGCATGGCCCCGTGCCGTTCCCCACAGGCGTGGGGATGAACCGCGCTCTGCCAGGCGCGTGAGAAAGTGGAGATCCCGTTCCCCACAGGCGTGGGGATGAACCGCACCTGCGTGGTTTTGTTATTGGAAGACGATGCCGTTCCCCACAGGCGTGGGGATGAACCGGTGCTGGTGAATGCGTTGTAGATCAGCCCAAGCCCGCTCCCCACAGGCGTGGGGATGAACCGCCACTTCGCTGGTGAGCTGAGGCAGTTCGGGTCCGTTCCCCACAGGCGTGGGGATGAACCGTCATGCTTGGGCTCTATGAAGCGCACGCGCAACCGTTCCCCACAGGCGTGGGGATGAACCGATGACGCTTCCCAGCAGCTCTTTTCTTAGGTTCCGTTCCCCACAGGCGTGGGGATGAACCGACGACTCGCGGCGTAGCCCTGGGCCATGCCAGCCGTTCCCCACAGGCGTGGGGATGAACCGTAGCGCCAATCTGGCGGCTCTTGAGAATGTTACCGTTCCCCACAGGCGTGGGGATGAACCGCCCACGAAGAGGCCCCGGCGAAAGAGTCGGGCCCGTTCCCCACAGGCGTGGGGATGAACCGTACCTGCCCGGCAATGACGACGTGGTGCGCCCCCGTTCCCCACAGGCGTGGGGATGAACCGCGTCAACGCCCAGCCGCTGAGCCAGTTAGACCCCGTTCCCCACAGGCGTGGGGATGAACCGACTCCAGCCTGTACGACACGATGATCTCGGGCCCGTTCCCCACAGGCGTGGGGATGAACCGCCGTCATCATTCAGAACACGAACATCGGCAATCCGTTCCCCACAGGCGTGGGGATGAACCGCATGGAGTGAAAAAATGACCATCGAATTTACCCCGTTCCCCACAGGCGTGGGGATGAACCGCCAAATCACCGTGGCCGGTGGCTTTGCTGCGGCCGTTCCCCACAGGCGTGGGGATGAACCGCGCTTGTTGGCGACTCGACTGAACCGCCATTACCGTTCCCCACAGGCGTGGGGATGAACCGAATGCTCAACGGGATCGGCGGCTCGTACCACTCCGTTCCCCACAGGCGTGGGGATGAACCGCCGCCCACTGAGGCGGCTTTTTCGTATGCGCCCCGTTCCCCACAGGCGTGGGGATGAACCGCCGCCGCGTTGACTAACGCCAAAATTGCAGAACCGTTCCCCACAGGCGTGGGGATGAACCGCTCAGCCCCAAAGAGCGCCGCGTGCTGGCCAGCCGTTCCCCACAGGCGTGGGGATGAACCGTGTTGCTAGATAGCCGCACGTTTACTAGCTATCCGTTCCCCACAGGCGTGGGGATGAACCGAGATCGGCATGGCCGTCGAGCGTATCCGGCGCCCGTTCCCCACAGGCGTGGGGATGAACCGGGTCGGCAGACCGAGGACGGCAGCGGCCATATCCGTTCCCCACAGGCGTGGGGATGAACCGATGACGGTCGCGCTCAGCCTGCCTGAGGCCAACCGTTCCCCACAGGCGTGGGGATGAACCGCCGCGTCCCCTTGGACTCGTGTCACTAACTGTCCGTTCCCCACAGGCGTGGGGATGAACCGGCCGCGACGCCATGGAGCAGCTCGGCCTCGAACCGTTCCCCACAGGCGTGGGGATGAACCGTATTTGCTTATGTCAGCCTTTAACACGTAAACCCGTTCCCCACAGGCGTGGGGATGAACCGGCATCTCTTGCTCTGCCCACATGGCGAGGGAGCCGTTCCCCACAGGCGTGGGGATGAACCGTCCTTGCTTGGCAGGTCGACGATCATGCAGCGCCGTTCCCCACAGGCGTGGGGATGAACCGCAGCGCCTCTATCTCAATCTGGCCCGCGTCATCCGTTCCCCACAGGCGTGGGGATGAACCTAGTCCATTCAAGGTTTTCCACCTTATTGTTCGCCGTTCCCCACAGGCGTGGGGATGAACCGCGCTCTGGGTGAGCTAACCCACGGGGCACGCCCCGTTCCCCACAGGCGTGGGGATGAACCGATGCTGGCCAAGAGCCAGTGGCAGCTTGAGGACCGTTCCCCACAGGCGTGGGGATGAACCGTCGTATAATTACGATATGGCAATCAGCAGCCACCGTTCCCCACAGGCGTGGGGATGAACCGCCGGTTCCGGTAGAGGCTTGCATCACCCATCACCGTTCCCCACAGGCGTGGGGATGAACCAGTCTGGCAGCGTCGAAATCTCCGAAGGCATAACCCGTTCCCCACAGGCGTGGGGATGAACCGTAGCTCGGTGATGCCGTCTATCTAATAGGAGCCCGTTCCCCACAGGCGTGGGGATGAACCGCATGGCTGTAAAAGCCAGTTCTCGCATATTGACCGTTCCCCACAGGCGTGGGGATGAACCGTTCGCACTTTCATGTAGCTACCGCAGTGAGGGCCGTTCCCCACAGGCGTGGGGATGAACCGATGTGGACCAACGACGACCCGAGCGCCACCTTCCGTTCCCCACAGGCGTGGGGATGAACCGCCAAATCACCGTGGCCGGTGGCTTTGCTGCGGCCGTTCCCCACAGGCGTGGGGATGAACCGCTGCCGCGCTCTGGGTTGATGGTCGCCTGCCACCGTTCCCCACAGGCGTGGGGATGAACCGGCGTAGCGGGCGCACTGAATTGTGGCCTTGTGCCGTTCCCCACAGGCGTGGGGATGAACCGCGTGAGTTAATCGCTATGCACGTGCTTTACCTCCGTTCCCCACAGGCGTGGGGATGAACCGTCGCGCGGGATCTACGCTTAGCCAACCGCGCGCCGTTCCCCACAGGCGTGGGGATGAACCGGCGCCGACGAAGATGCAACAACGGCCAACATCCCGTTCCCCACAGGCGTGGGGATGAACCGGCGAGCTGTGGGCCACCATCCAGCGCGGCGAGCCGTTCCCCACAGGCGTGGGGATGAACCGCCGCCACCGGCGCTCAGAATGCCGGTGGCCTCCCCGTTCCCCACAGGCGTGGGGATGAACCGCTGGCCCGCGATGATATCGGCGTTTATGGCATCCGTTCCCCACAGGCGTGGGGATGAACCGCAGAAAAAAGAAGAGAAAAAAGCACTAAAAGCCCGTTCCCCACAGGCGTGGGGATGAACCGCCCACACGCAGCCAAACCACGGTGGCTAGCACCCGTTCCCCACAGGCGTGGGGATGAACCGCCACCACTGCAACCGGGTTAGAGATCCCGCCCCCGTTCCCCACAGGCGTGGGGATGAACCGCATGTCATCTTTCGGGCCCGCCTCAATCATGACCCGTTCCCCACAGGCGTGGGGATGAACCGCCTTGGGCGCGGTAGAGCTCGCGGGGTTTGAGCCGTTCCCCACAGGCGTGGGGATGAACCGCTCAGCCCCAAAGAGCGCCGCGTGCTGGCCAGCCGTTCCCCACAGGCGTGGGGATGAACCGCGTCAGTGCGATGACCTCGCCGCGCAAGCGCTCCGTTCCCCACAGGCGTGGGGATGAACCGTCGACAACACGGGTCGGGTACTCAGGACCAGACCGTTCCCCACAGGCGTGGGGATGAACCGATCGAGGAGGAGGAAGGCCGCCGCGTCTTCTCCCGTTCCCCACAGGCGTGGGGATGAACCGGTCGGTCGCCATGGCCTTGATATCTTCGGCCACCGTTCCCCACAGGCGTGGGGATGAACCGGGGACATATTCAGCCAGCACTTTGAAAACTTGCCGTTCCCCACAGGCGTGGGGATGAACCGCGGGTTTAACTGCCGCTGCCGCGCCCTTGCCCCCGTTCCCCACAGGCGTGGGGATGAACCGGCGGCCACTGACTTCGAGGTCATGGTGGGCAACCGTTCCCCACAGGCGTGGGGATGAACCGCTGGCCCGTACAACGTGGGCGGATCTGGGAGTCCGTTCCCCACAGGCGTGGGGATGAACCGTTGGTGAAGTGAACAAGACGACCGGGCCTTCGCCCGTTCCCCACAGGCGTGGGGATGAACCGGATGATCCTATCCTTGCCTTTCTGGCTGTCCACCGTTCCCCGCAGGCGCGGGGATGAACCTGGTACTCGGTTGAGCGCTACTATTGTGGGCTTGATGCAGCTCTACTTTCCGCTGGCGCTGACACTATTTTCTATTTCTGGAAAATTCCGCCAGCGCCTAAACGATGCGTTTACGCTCGTGCCTGCCATCGAAGAAGTGATGCGCACCGTCGGGAATATGGCGACAGAGATGGTGAAAGAGGCGCATGTGGTAGTGGCGGAGTAAGTGATGCTCCTTTCAAGTATCCGAAAAGGCCGCCAGTAATGAAGCGGTCAGTATTGGCGATGGATTAGCTCCGGTCAGAATCGTGGCGATATGAGCCCCCTGAGGCCACTGGTCACGCATGGCATAGGCGGCTGCCAAGCCGAGTGCCCCTGCGGGTTCCAACAGCAGCCCCAGATGTTCCAGGCCAAGGCGCATGCCCTCTTCGATACGGGCTTCGTCCACGAGCCAAATGTCATCGACTACATCACGCATATCCTCCAGTGCCTCGGTAATAGGAGCGCGAACCGCCACGCCATCGGCTATGGTGTCCACGCGATCATTAGTGACGAGCGTACCGCGCCGCCAGCTTTGCCAGGTGGCATCCGCGCCTTGAGGGCAGATGCCGATGACTCGGGTAGCGGGGGAAGAGGCTTTGAACCAGCGGCCTACGCCATTGATAAGCGCGCCATTACCAAGGGGCACCAGCAGCGTATCGAAGGTGTCACCGTTTGCGAGCATTTCGACCGCAATCGTACCTGCGCCTTCGGTAATAGCGGCTTGTCGGCCATCTTCTACAAACAGGCTACCATTCTGTTTAGCAAAGCGAGCCGCTGCCTGCTTGGCTTGATCAAAATCAGCTCCCATGCAAATAACCTTCGCGCCTAGTGCGCAGATACCTGCAACTTTAAGTGGGTTAGCATTGTCAGCGACAAAGACGCTAAGGGGCAGCCCATGTTGCTTGCAAGCATGCGCCATGGCTAGCCCCCAGTTCCCTGCACTGGCGCAAACCAGCGGGGCAGGTTGTTCTTGCTGAACATGGTGGGAGACAAAATGGTCGGCACCGCGCCCTTTGAAGTTGCGCAGGGGGTTGAGCGTTTCGACCTTCACTGTCATGGCGACGCCTAACGCAGCATCGAGTGAGGGCGAACGATACTGCGGGGTTGCCAGGAAGGTAGGGGTGATGCATCTGGCAGCAGCGGCAATATGCTCCAGCTTGATGCGGTGTTCGCTGCGTTGAGGGGCAATTAGCTCGGCGTGGCGAGTGATCGGCTGTAAATCTTCCGGATGCTCTATACGATCCACCATGAGCAGGCCATCAAGGTGGTCTACCTCGTGCTGGATCAGTTCAGCCAATGACGCTGAAAGGTGATGCCAGTGGCAGGTTTTGCCGTTTTCGTTTTGGTACGTCAGGCTGATACTGGCGTGGCGCCTGACATTGGCAATATGGCCGGGCACGCTCATGCAGTCGTCCCAAACTGGCCGAGTCTCTTCACTTCGCCAGACAATGAGTGGATTGATCAAGGTAAAGGGGCGGCCGCCCAATTGAACTGCCACGATATGTAACGGCTCGCCTATTTGCGGGGCAGAGAGGGCACGGCCGAAACCGTTTCGCGCTTTGAAATCGGCAAGTGTGGCATGTAGTTCGGAAATTACCTTTGCTATATCGGAGGTGATTTCTTCTACTGGCTGTGAAACGGCTCTTAAGGAAACGCTGCATAAATCCCGTCGGAGCTGCCTCATAGCCACCGACGAGGTAAAATCTGACCTGTCGTCCAACACCCGCTGACAGAGCCACTCCGATGAAACAGATCTCATTCGCCCAGGCTGAGCACCAGAACAAGAAGAAGGTCACCCGCCGCGAGCGGTTTCTTGCCAGGATGGAGAAGCTGGTGCCGTGGCAACGGCTGATCGCAGCACTGTCGCCGTCCTACTTCCCGAATTCAGCGGGCAAGCGAGGCCGGCCACCCATTGGCCTGGAGCGCATGCTGCGCATCTACTTTCTGCAGCAGTGGTATGCCCTGGCCGATGAAGCGCTGGAGGATGCCATCTACGACAGCCAGGCGATGCGTGACTTCATCGGTATCGATCTGGCCATTGAGAGTGTGCCGGACGCGACCACGCTGCTGCGCTTCCGTCACCTGCTGGAGCAGCATGCCCTGACCCAGCGGATCTTCGAGGAAATCAACGCCCACCTGGCCGAGCAGGGCCTGTTCATGCGCGAGGGCACCATCGTCGACGCCACCATTGTGGCGGCGGCCCCCTCCACCAGGAACAAGGCCAGGCAGCGCGATCCGGAGATGAAGCAGACCCGGAAGGGCAAGCAGTATTACTTCGGTATGAAGGCCCATATCGGTGTCGATGCGGTCACCGGACTGACCCACAGTGTCGCCGCCACGTCGGCCAACGTCGCCGATGTCACCATGGCCGGCGCTCTGGTCCGGGAGGATGACAAGCGGGTATACGGCGACGCGGGCTACACCGGCATGTGGAAGTACCTGGACGAAGAGAAGGATGCCCCGGACTCCCGCTGCTGTGTCGCCGCCAAACGCGGCCCCATCAAGAAGATGGAAGACAGTCCCATGAAAGCGCTGCTGCTGGCGATCGAGAAGGCCAAGGCCAGCATCCGCGCCAAGGTCGAGCACCCGTTTCATGTCATCAAGAACCTCTTCGGCTACCGGAAGGTGCGCTACAAGGGGCTGGCCAGGAACCAGGCGCAGCTGTTCACCCTGTTCGCCCTCGGCAATTTGGTGCTGGCTGGACGATGCCAGGGGCATGCTGACGGGGCCAGTGTGTCTTGAATCTGGCCTGGCAGCTGGATAACCAGGCTGCCAGGGTAAAAAGGCCACCTTCCGTGGCCAGAAAGTGACCGTTGACGCGGTGAATATGCCGCCCAGAGTGCTTTAGCCGCTCAGAGACGAATTGATCAGCGGTTCCTTAAGCGTGGGTCGCCTTCGGTCAGGATCGTGCGTATTTGGTTCATGGTGTTGTCTCTGCCTGTATGGTTAAGTCTTTGCTTGCGCTGCGTTAGCTTAACGGGCAAGACCTTTTTACTGGCCGCATATACTGGCGGGCCATTGCGGGGAGACTGCATAATGAGTGACCAAACTGCGGGCGAGCGGCCCACAGAGCAACTGGGTGATCTTGATCGTCGGATTTTGGCTATTTACCAGCACGATACGCGCGTGACGGGGGAGAGTATCGGGCAAGCGGTTGGCTTGTCGGCGGCGGCTGTTCAGCGGCGGCTCAAGCGGCTAAGAGCGCGGGGTGTTATTGTCCAGGAGGCGGCGCGTTTAGATGCCAAAGCACTCGGCTGGCCAACTACCTGCATTGTCGGTGTCGATCTCGAGTATGAACGCAACCAACATGTCGATGAGTTTAAGCAGCGGATGCGAGAGCACCCCAATGTGCAGCAGTGTTATTACGTCACAGGGAGCATGGACTTCGTGCTGATCGTAGTGACCCGTACGCTGCAGGAGTACGAAGATTTTACCCGCGAAGCACTGATGGAACACCCCAATGTGCGTTCGTTCACAACGATGGTTGCCATGGACGCGGTCAAGTCGGGATACGCATTGCCTTTAAGTGACTGAGCCTCTGAGTATTATGCTCTTTCAGCCGGATGAAGAGTACTTCATCTGTGCCCCTCATCCACGAGGTACTTATGCATCGCCATGCTCTCACCTACCGGACCTTCGGTAATCCACTTGAAACATTGAACATGGAAACGGCTGAGATGCCTGAACTGAGCGCGAATAAGCTCAGGGTCAGTATGCTGTGTGCTCCCGTGAATCCCTCTGACCTGATTCCCATCCACGGAGCGTACTCGCATCGCATAGCACTGCCCGCCGTTGCGGGCTACGAAGGCGTAGGGCGCGTGATGGAGGCACCTCAAGCGTATGCTTCGCTGATCGGAAAACGTGTGCTTCCACTACGCGGTGAAGGCACTTGGCAGACGCTTGTGGATTGTGACTCTGCGCTTGCCGTGCCTGTCCCGGATGACATTCCTGATGCTGTGGCTGCACGGGCCTACATCAATCCCCTGGCAGCCTTGACGATGCTGGAAATGTGGCCTGTCAGGGGCAAGCGTGTGCTGCTCACTGGCGCGGGTTCGAATTGCGCGGAATACCTAGGAACATGGGCCTACCAGCATGGGGCTCGTGAAGTCATTGGGGTATACCGCTCCGAGAGCCGAGCCGCCCGCCTCGAACAGCTGGGTATTCGGCCCCTATCCCTTCAGGATACGTCGCAGATCACCCATGTGGCGCGCGTGTCCGATGTGGTCTTTGACGCCTTGGGCGGTCCAGTAGCCTCGAACATTCTGCAGTCAATGGCGCCTGGTGCGATGTTTATCGCCTATGGGTTATTGACGGGGCAGGCTGCTCAATTGGATGGCAAACCTCGCGCTCATTACGGAAGGTTTCATCTGCGCGATAGCTTGGCCAGGATGCCTGCAGACACCTGGCAGCATCAGTTCCTGGCCATCTGGAAGCTGCTGAGCCAGCTAGAGATGCCGAATTATCGCGTGTTTGCATGGCAGGATTGGCAGCGAGCGGTCGAGGCGGTGCTGCAGCCACAGAGCCAGAAAAGCCTATTGGACTTTACTCGCCTGGCGTAGGCGATGATGACCGTAGAAAATCAGCCCGGGCGCTGAAACTGCCTGCGCGCCTGTTCCACCTGTTCGCGTGTGATGCAGTGGAGCGAGTGGTCGTTGAGCAGCCCCATGGCCTGCATAAAGGCGAACGCCGTGGTGGGGCCGAAGAATTTCCAGCCGCGTTTTTTCAGCTCCTTCGCCATGGCGATGGATTCTGGCGAGGTGGTCTGCGATTGGGGGGCCACGGTGTCGCTGGGCTCATAGCGCCAGAAGAACGCCGCCAGCGACCCTTCCTGCTCGACCATCTCCTGGGCGCGCTGGGCGTTATTGATGGTGGCTTCGATTTTGCCACGATGACGAATGATGCCCGCGTCTTGCAGTAAGCGCTCCACGTCCTGTTCGCCAAAGTGGGCTACCTGATGAAAATCGAAGCGGTGAAAAGCGGCGCGAAAGTTGTCGCGCTTATTGAGGATCGTGCGCCAGCTGAGCCCCGACTGAAAGCTTTCCAAACAAAGTTTTTCGAACAGGCGCTGGTCGTTATCGACCGGAAACCCCCACTCCTGGTCGTGGTACGGCAGGAATTCTGGCGCTCCTGCGCACCACTGGCAGCGGGGTTGCCCATCCGGGGCGATAAAGCCGTTCGTCATCCGTCGTGTACCGTGGTGGTCAGAGGATCAGGCAAACCATTCCCGAGCGGTGCGCCACAGGCACATGCCGGTGAAGTAGACCGATGTCAGCATCCAGCCCCACAAGGCCCAGGAGGCATGGGTGGGGTGCGAGAGAATCAGCGAAGTCGTGCACACACACCACACCAGCGTGACCGTGATGTTCAGCGGCATGAATTGCCGTACCCGGAAAGGGTGCAGAAACTTCATGCGGGTGACGGTGAGGGCCGCCATGAGCAGAATGATCGCGAAGGTGACAAATGGCGGAAAATCAAGAATGTAGAAGTAGGCGGCGATGATGTTCCAGGCAGCAGGAAAACCGACAAAGTAGTTGTCCTGGCTTTTCATGTTCACGTTGCAAAAGCAGAACATGGAGGAGAGCAGGATGATGAAGACCGAGAGCAGTTCGAAGTGGGTGGGCAGCTCGACGAAAAAATAGATGAACAGCGCCGGGATGAATGCCCAGGTGAGATAGTCGATCACCATATCCAGCGTGGAGCCATCGAAGTGGGGCAGAATGGTCTTCACTTCATACTTGCGCGCCAGGGTGCCGTCCAGGCCGTCTACCATCATGGCGGCGCCTAGCCACAGCAGGCAGGCCACGGGGTTGTTATCGATCAGCGCCAACAGCGCCATGGTGCCCAGCAAGACACCGCTGGCAGTGAAGACATGCACGCTCCAGGCCTTGTAGACCGAGGCGCGCGATTCTGTGTGTGAAGAGAGCAATTGAGCCACCTTGACCCCATGGGGAACGGCCGTTCCCTTTCTATCAGGTTTATAAATGAGCGTATAAAGAACGCTACACTACTACAAGAGTGCCCCCCTGGAATACGTTGGTCTTGTGACCATCGCGGGAAAGTGGCGTGTCGGGAGTGCGGGTTTGATGGGCCAGATACGCGTTGCTCAGCCACTCTCCTGCCCAGGCCAGGGTCTGTTCGTTGGCACTGGCATAGCCAAGCACCAAACCGAACCGCTTGTTGGCGGAAAGGTAGTAATGTGACAGTGGCGACAGTGTAATGCCCGCCTGGGCAGCATGACTGACCAGCGCCGTTTCCTCCTCGATACTGCTCAGCTCGGCCAGCAAGTGCATGCCAGCATGCCCCTCCGATAACCGTAAACCTGCCGCAACGGCGGGGGCCAGGGCGGCGCGTAAACAGCGTTGGCGGTGACGGTAGGCCGTCCGCATGCGGGTGATGTGGCGGGTGAAGTGGCCACTGGCCATGAAGGCGGTCAGTGCCGACTGGAGTGGGTAGTGACCCTCTCGATGTAAACGGGCCTGGGCCCGGCACACATCGGGAGCGAGTTCAGGCGGGGCGACCAGATAGCCCAGACGCAAACCGGGATACAGGACTTTGCTGAACGTGCCCACATAAATGACCGGCGCCTGTTCGGTCAGCCCCTGGAGTGATGGGAGCGGTGGGGTGTCATAGCGAAACTCACTGTCGTAATCGTCTTCGATGATCCATCCGCCGCAGCGTTCGGCGACGTCCAGCAGTGCCAACCGACGAGTGACGGGCATGGTCACGCCGGTGGGGTATTGATGGGAGGGGGTGGTATAGATCAGTCGAGGGGCGGGAGCACTTTTTTCGCCCAGAGCCGGGTCGAGCCCGTCGGCATCAACAGGAACGGGTGTGACATCGAGCCCAGCTGCCAGAAAGCAGGCTTTGGCACCGCCGTAGCCAGGCTCTTCCATCCAGACCGCGTCGTCAGGGTCGGTCAGTAGCTGGGTGATCAGCTCGAAGGCTTGCTGTGCCCCTTGAGTGATGATGACCTGTTCAGGCTGGCAGCGTACCGCCCGAGAGAGCCTCAGGTAGTCGCTGATCGCCACTTTCAATGCTGCCAGCCCGCCGCCGGTCTGATAATCCATCCACGCCACATCGGCGTTGCGCTGATGCTGGCGCACAAGCCGTTGCCACTGCGCTTCAGGAAACAGGTCCAGGGCGGGTACGCCGGGTGAGAACGCTCGGTAGCCGTTGCTGAGCGTCTTGCTCAGCGCCAATAGGGTGCGCCCTCGGGAAGAGTAGTGAACGGCCTTTGGAGGCGGTGCGGTCTCGGTATCCAGCACGCGAGGCAACTGCGCTACGTAAAGCCCCGCCCCTTGGCGTGCCACCAGCAGCCCCTCGGCCAGCAGCCTGTCCGTTGCCGCGAGGACGGTATTGCGGCTGACGCCCAGCGCATCCGACATGTGACGTGACGAAGGCAGCCGCTGGCCAGCCGTAAGTTTACCCTGGCGTACCCACTCCTTGAGCGGATGGTATAGCCGCTGACTGAGCGATCGCGTTGCGTGTTGATGCATGCGCAAGGCCAATGCGTCGATGATCCAGTCACTGTCGCTGGCGCTCTGTTTCACTGGTTCTCCTGAAAGGGTGCAAAGTGGCTCTTTTTAAGGAACCACTATAGCGGCAGACTGGGGCATTACTCCATGACTATCGAGGCAATGACATGACCCAGATTCGTCCAGCGGTGTTTGATGACCTGGCTCCCTTGAGTGAGCTGCTCGATGGCTATCGCCAATTTTACCAACAGCCCAGCGACTTGCCGGCTGCACGGAGGTTTCTCGAATTGCGGATGGGGTTGGGCGACTCCTACATTCTCGTCAGTGAGGCGAGCGATGGCTCACTGACGGGGTTCGTGCAGCTCTATCCGGGTGTTTCCACCGTGGGGCTGAATGCTCGGTGGACGCTCAATGACCTCTTCGTGCAGCCAGCGTCGCGCACGCAAGGCACCGGCAGAGCGTTGATGGAAGCCGCCGCCAGGCTGGCCCAGGAGCATGGAGTCGCACGTTTGATCCTCATGACTCAGGTAGAGAATCAGCGCGCCCAGGCGCTTTACGAGTCACTGGGCTGGCAGCGCAATACGGCGTTTTATGGCTATTTGCTCGACATAAAATAAACGTTTTTACACGGCCATTTAGTGGATGGTTTTTGCCGCAAGCCCTAACCAAGCCACGGTGGCGTCACGATGCGTGCGGGCTCCCGCTGCATGATGATGTCACCGTGGCGGACGGAGAGCAGTACGTCACCCTGGTTGCGTAGCACGCTGTAGTCGTCTTCTCCATCCAGCAGGTTGAAGCTGGCGGGTTTGCCCACCTCGATACCGTAACGCGCCTCGATGTTGAGCGTGCGGGCGCTGTTGTCGGTGATCAGCGACAGCGCCTGGCTGAAGTCCTGATAGCCCATCATCTGGCAGATATGCAGGCCAAAATCCAGCGTTCGCAGCAGCTTGCCGTTGCCCAGCGAGTACCAGGGGTCGAAGATGGAGTCTTCGGCAAAACAGACGTTGATACCGGCTTCGTTGAGTTCCTTGACGCGTGTCACGCCGCGCCGTTTGGGATAGGTGTCGAAGCGCCCTTGCAGGTGGATGCTTTCGGTGGGGCAGGAAATGAAGTTGATGCCCGAACGCTTGAGCAGCAGAAACAGTTTCGAACAGTAGGCGTTGTCGTAGGAGTGCATGGCGGTGGTGTGGCTGGCGGTCACGCGGCTGCCCAGCTCATGAAACAGTGCCTCACAGGCGAGCACTTCGAGAAACCGCGAGTTGGGATCATCGATTTCGTCGCAGTGCACGTCCACCAGGCGGTCGTACTTGATGGCCAGCTCGATGACGCGCTTCATGGACGCCACGCCCAACTCTCGCGTGTACTCGAAGTGAGGAATGCCGCCTACCACATCGGCGCCAAACTCCAGCGCCTCTTCCATGAGCTTGTCGCCGCCGGGGAATGAAAGCAGGCCATCCTGTGGAAAGGCCACCACCTGAATGTCGATTTTGTCCTTCAGCTCGTCTCGCAGTGTGCAAAGGGTTTTCAGGCCTACCAGGCTGGGGTCGCTGGTGTCGGCATGGGTGCGCACGAACTGCACGCCGTTGCCGATCAACAGGTTGAGGGTCTTCAGTACGCGCTCCCGAATGTCCGCCTCGTCGAGCAACGGCTTACGCTCTCCCCAGCGTTCGATGCCCTCGAACAGCGTGCCGCTCTGGTTCCAGTGAGGCTCGCCAGCGGTCAGGGCCGCATCCAGGTGGATATGCGGCTCGATAAACGGCGCACACAGCAGTTTGCCGCCGGCATCCCTCTGGCCTTCGCCTGCCGTTTGCGGCGCATCCTGAGCGGTGATTGCGGTGAAGACGCCGTTCTCGATATCCAGCCGATAAAGCCCAGGGTGCTGGCGAAGGCGGGCATTGATGATCTGCATGTTCATAAACAGGTGCTCACTTATTGTTTGGCCGTCGATGGGAAGCTATCACCCAGCGTAGCGTGCTTCAGACGTAGCAGTACGGCGTAGCTGCCTGCCGCGACTGCGACACCCACCAGCGGCGGTAGTAACGGAGAAAAATAGGCAGCCCCGGCACCAATGGCATAGGCGGCGAGGCCGCGCCGATTGAAATCGGGTAGCTGCGCAGAGGCCAAAGCAGGGTAGCGGCCTCGGTGCCTGAGCCAAAAATCAGCCATGATCACCCCGCCCATGGGAGGGATAAACGTGCCGAGCAGCACCAGAAATGGAATGAGCAGGTTGTACATGCCACCTACCGCCAGCATGGTACCAATGGCGGCGCCGCTGACGGTGACCATGCGGCGCTTTTCGGTGCGCAGCAAGTTGCATCCCGCCACGGCGAAGTTGTAAATCGTGTTGTCCTGGGTCGTCCATATGTTCAGGAACAGCATCAATACCGCGAGGGAGAGAAAGCCTTGGGCAATGAGAACATCGACGATATCTGCCTGCTGGTAAATCATCGTGCCCAAGGCACCGGTCAGCACCATCAATCCATTGCCAATGAAAAAAGCGGCCAGCGTTGCGATCACCGCAACTTTCGGCGTCCTGGCAAAGCGACTCCAGTTGGTCGCCTGGGTGCCACCGCTGATGAAGGTACCGATAATCACGGTGATCGCCGCTGCGACACTCATACTTTCCGTTGGCGTTTGCTGGCTTAATCCTGCAAAGCCGCGCACATCGACCAGCCCGGTGAACAGGCTGACCAGGATGAAGAGCATCATGGCGGGTACGGCGAAGCGCGATAGCCAGTCCATGCCTCGATAGCCGATCATGGCGGTCACGCAGAATCCAAAGCCAAACAGCACCATCAAGGGGATTTCCAGCCATTCAGGCATCCCCGTGGTGCGTACCAGTACCAGAGCTATCGTGGCGGTTCCCCAGGCGTACCAGCCAATCTGCGTGAAGCCGAGGAAGATGTCAGAGAGTTTGCTGCCTTTTTCGCCGAAGCAGAACCGTCCCATCAGGACGGCATTCAGGCCGCTCTGGCAGGCGATATAAGCCAGCGTTGCTGCGTAGATACCCAGTAGCAGGTTGCCTGCCACGATAATCCACAGTAACTGGCCAATCGGGAAGGCTTGGCCCAGGGAGCCACCCGCCCACATGGTGGCGGTGAAAAAGGTAAAGCCAAGCAGTACCGCTGAGGTAGAGAGTAGCCCTTTCCGAGCCTGGAGGGGTACTTCGCTAAGTGGGTAGTCTGAATGGTGCATCTTTTTCCCCTTCGATACGTTGTCGCGTGTCATGGTCAAGAAAGATGCAGCAAGCCGCATGCCAATCAGGCGTGGTCAGGTAACAAGAAACGTTTAAATTTTTAGCTACTCGTGCGCGTCTTTAATGGTAGTTTGCGAAAAGAAGACAGGAATAACGAGCGCGCACGCGCACCACAAGGTAACGAGCGCTCTGCATGGCGTGGCGCTAACGTGCCATTGACAGGATCGATGATCAGCAATGGGCGATGTGGCAAGACGTGGCTGAGGGGGAGTCGGCCAATATGAAACCATCAAGCTCGGAAGAGCCACCGTCGCCAGCCGTCCGGTTGCCCTGGTACCGGACGCTGGTCGGTAAAGTGGCGGTATTCATGGTGCTGGGGGTAGTCTTTGCCTACTCTATGGGGGCCTTGCTGGGCTTTGCCATCGTGGAGCGCAGTGCACGCGAACAGTGGGCCCGGGAAGCGCTGGTCAATGCCCAGATCGTGAGCGCCACGATTCGGCGGATCTACACGAATGTCGCGGTACGCACGGACCTCTCAGGCCAAGTGACGCACCTGGTGTCCGAACAGCCCATTGGGGATGAAGACTCGGTGCTCAGCACGGGGTTCAGCCCCGTGGATGTGTTGGCGCTGGCGAGTGCGCAAACGCGCCACAACGTCTGGCTGTTTTCACGTTTGCCAGATGGCGGCTTCGCCATGGTCGCCGATGCCCACCACGGTGAAGAGACCACGCTCGAACTCCCCCACGTCCCAGAGCTGCCGCTGGCTGCTTCTGGCAGTGAGCTGTACGTGGGCTTTGCCCGGCTTGGCAAGCAGGAGCACTTCATCAGCGCATTGCCCATTGTGTCTCCTCAGGGGGAGTTATGGGGGGTGTCGGTTGCCACCATTGGCACCAAGGCGACGCTGTACCAGATGCACCGCGAGCTACTGCTGAAAGTCGTCGCCTCACTGGGCGTCGTGCTGTTGGCCACGGCCTTGCTGTTGAGCCTGCTGATGCATCAGCTGTTCAAGCCCGTGCCGCGTCTGATCAAGGCGTTGACGCATATTTCTCATAATCGAACCGAGCAGACAACGCCCTACACACAGCGCCAGGATGAGATTGGCTGTATGGCCCAGGCCATTGAAGCGTTACGCAAAAAAGTCGTCGAGCGCGAGCTGCTGCTGGAGGTCAAGGAGGAGGCGCTCAAGTTCCAGCACCTGGCGCACCACGATGCGCTGACCAAGCTGCCTAACCGTGTTCAGTTCAACGAGGCCTTGCAGGTCGCCGTCGCGCAGCTGTCGGGAGGCGAGCGCTTCAATGTGATGATTTTTGACCTGGATCGCTTCAAGGCCGTCAACGATACGTTAGGGCATGCCGCCGGGGATGAACTGCTGGTCCAGGCCAGCCGACGGGTACAGCGGCTGTTGGCCGAGCGTGAGCTGGTGGCGCGCCTGGGGGGCGATGAGTTCGCGATTCTCCAGCCTGTTCATCACCATGCGCTGGACGAAGCCAGTGTGCGGGCAGGGCGGCTGGTCGCTGCGCTGCGCGAACCCTTTGACCTGCAGGGAGAGCGCGTCCAGATCGGTGTCAGCATCGGGATTGCCCTGGCCCCACGGGATGGCGAAAGCAGCCATACGCTGTTGCGCAGTGCCGATGTGGCGCTTTACGCCGCCAAGGCCATGGGTCGAGGGCGTTATCAGGTGTTCAGTAGCGGCATGACCATGGGAGCCAGCCATGACGTGTAGCGTGATTGGGCGGTATATCGCGTTGATGGGCTTGCTGCTGCTGGCCATGGGCACGGCCAGCGCCCAGACAGGTCCGACGCTTGCGCGCATTCAGCAGGATCACACCATTCTGATTGGGCACCGAGAACACGAGGAGCCGTTCTCCTACGTGGTGGAAGGGCGGCCCATCGGCTACTCCATCGATATTTGCCAAGCAGTGGTCGACAGCATCAGCGCTCGGCTGGGTGGGCCTGCGCTGGCAGTCACCTTCGTGCCGGTGACGCCCGCCAACCGCTTCATCCTGCTGAGCAAGGGCGATATCGACCTTGAGTGTGGTGTGACGACCAATACCGCAGAGCGGCGTCGGCAGGCAGCATTTTCCTACCCCCATTACTTCAGTACTACCCGCTATGTGTCGCTGGCGAAGAATGCGCTGGATCGCATCGAAGACCTGACAGGGCGCAGCGTCGTATCGACCACAGGGACGCTCAATATCGAGCAGCTCAATGCCATGAACCGGGAGCAAAGCCTCAATATCTCGGTCATGCTGAGTCGCTCCCACGACGAAGCGTTCACCATGGTAGCTGCCGAGCAGGCGTCTGCGTTCGTGATGGACGATATCTTGCTGGCGGGCCTGGTGGCGTCCGATGCCTCTCCCGAGCGCTTTCATATCTCGTCGGAAGCGCTGAGTGACCCCGAACCGTATGGCCTGATGTTGCGCCGTGACGACCCCGAATTTTTAGCCTGGGTCAATGAAGCGTTACGCGCGCTCTATCAGAGTGGCGACATGCTGGCGCTTTATGAGAAGTGGTTCTTGTCTCCCATTCCGCCCGACCAGCAGGTGGTGGGGCTGCCCATGAGCCCTCAGCTGGAGGCCGTTCTGGCACACCCGGAAGCATTCGCTGAGTAAGGAGTGAGTCATGTCACGAAGATACAGGCGCTGGTGGGTGGGGTTGATGGCCTCCTTGGGCGCCAGTGCGTTGGCGTTCGCTGCCGAGATCGACACCTTGGAACGCCTTAGGGAAACCGGCACGCTGCGAGTTGGCTATGGCGATACGGCGCCTTTTTCCTATGCGGATGATCAGGGCCGCGTGGTGGGGTATTCCATCGAGCTGTGTCAGCGGGTGGCCGAGCATTTACAGCAGCAACTGGCACTTCCCCACCTGGAGATAGAGTACGTCTTCCGTACCCCGGGTAACCGAGTTCAATTATTGAATAGCGGTGTGATCGATATCGAATGCAATGCCAGTACGAATACGGCAGAGCGCCGCCGTAGTGCGGATTTTTCGCTGAGCCACTTTTTCGTCTCCGTGCGCTATGTTGCGCTGGCCAAACATGGGTTTGCCACGCTGCAGGATCTGGCGGGGCGCAGCGTCAGTGTGGCGCGGGGAACGGTGAACGTGGGGCAGATCAATCTGGCCAACCGCGAGCAGCGTTTGAACCTGTCGGTAGTGCCGGTGGAAACGCTTCAGGAGGCTTTTGACCTGGTCACCCATGAGCGGGTGGCGGCGTTTGCCATGGATGACATTCTGCTGAGCACGATGATGGCAGAAACCGGCAACCCCGACGCCTATCGCCTGTCGGAAGAGGCGGTGACGGCGGAGGAGCCGTTGGGGCTACTGATGCGCCGAGGCGATGACGCCTTTGTCGAGCAGGTCAACCAGGCGCTGCGCCAGATCTATCAAAGTGATGAGATACTGGCGCTTTACGAGCGGTGGTTCCTGCAGCCGTTGCCCGGCAAGGGGATTACCCTGAACGTGCCGCTGAGCGAAACGCTGAAAAACCACTTTTCCAATCCCCAGGCCACCCCTCAGGCTATTTTAAGAAACTAGGCGCGGGCTTTTTTAGCCGTGGCAGTACTGGGGGCTTTCTCGCGTCGCTGGGCCAGGTGCTCTACCTTGCGCTGCTTTTCGTACAGGAAGCGCAGCACTTCCTGGCGGTAGCGGTTGTAACGAGGGTCGTCGGCCAGCGTGATACGGTTGCGGGGGCGCGGCAGGTCGATATCGAGAATTTCACCAATGCGCGCCGAGGGGCCGTTGGTCAGCATGACGATACGATCAGACAGCAGCACGGCCTCATCCACATCGTGGGTGATCATGATGACGGTGTTCCCCAGCTCGTCCTGAATGCGCATCACCTCTTCTTGCAGGTGGGCGCGTGTCAGCGCATCCAGGGCGCCAAACGGCTCATCCAGCAGCAGTACCTTGGGCTCCATGGCCAGAGCGCGGGCGATCCCTACCCGCTGCTTCATGCCGCCGGAAATCTCTGAAGGGCGTTTGTTGAGGGCATGGGACATACCGACCATGTCCAGATTCTTGAGGATCCAGGCGTGGCGTTCGGCCTTGGTCTTGCGGCGGGCAAAGGTCTTGTTCACTGCCAGCGCCACGTTCTCGTACACCGTGAGCCAGGGCAGTAACGAGTGGTTTTGGAAGACCACGCTACGGTCGGGGCCTGGCGCATTGACCTCCTTGCCATCCAGAATGACCGCGCCAGAGGTCGAGGAGGTGAGTCCGGCGATGATGTTGAGCAGGGTCGACTTGCCGCAGCCCGAATGGCCAATGATCGAGATGTACTCACCCTTGGCGACGCCCAGGTCGATCTCCTTGAGCACGTTGGTAGTGGCACCTTTGGTGGCAAAGGTCATGTCCACCTGCTCGACGCTTAAATAGTGTGAAGCCATGATCCAATCTCCTGGGTTAGCTTTGGGTGGTGCCACGGGTCACGCACTGGCCGATGAAGGCCACGATGCGATCAAGAATGAAGCCCACGATGCCCACGTAGATGAGTGCCAGCACGATGTCGCTGAGCATGGAGGCATTCCAGGCGTCCCAGATGAAAAAGCCGATGCCCACGCCGCCAATCAGCATCTCGGCGGCCACGATGGCCAGCCAGGAAAGCCCTACCCCAATGCGCAGGCCCGAAAAGATATAGGGTGCGGCGGCGGGCAGCATGATGCGGGTGAAATACTCCATGCCGTTGAGGCGAATCACTCGGGCCACGTTGCGGTAATCCTCGGGGATATTACGCACCCCCACTGAGGTGTTGATGATGATGGGCCAGATGGCGGTGATGAAGATCACGAAAATGGCCGAAGGGGTGCTGTCCTGAAACCCGGCCAGTGAAATCGGCAGCCAGGCCAGCGGAGGCACGGTGCGCAGCACCTGAAACACGGGGTCGAGGCCACGCAGGGCCCAGGTCGATTGGCCCACCAGCACGCCCAGGCTGATGCCTACCACCACTGCCAGCAGGTAGCCATAGGCCACGCGTTCCAGGCTGGCCAGAATCTGCCAGCCCATGCCCTTGTCGTTGCCGCCGTAGTCGTAGAAGGGATGAATGATCAGCTCCCAGGTATCGTTGAGCACCTGCGAGGGCGGCGGCAGCGCCGCGCCAGGATGGGAGCACAGCGCTTCCCACAGGCCGATCAGAATGGCCATCACGACCATCGGCGGCAGCACGTTCTTGACCAGGGTGTCGCGCAGGCGTAGCAGCACAGGGTGCACGCCTGGCATGGAGGTAGACAGCGTATTGGCTCTTGATGAAGTCGTCATGAGGTTCTCCCAGGCTGCCTGGCTCAGGCCAGCGCCTTGATCTCCAGGCTATCGAGGTAGGCTTGCGGGTTTTCCGGGTCGAAGACCTTGCCGTCGAACAGCGTTTCGACGCCGCGAGAGGTGGAGTCCGGAATGTCTGCCGAGGCCACGCCAAGGGCGTGAGCGGCTTCCCGCCACAGGTCTTCGCGGTTGACCTGCTCGATCAAGGCCGCGCTGTCGAAGTCCTGCGGCAAGTAGCCCCAGCGCTTGTTCTCGGTCAGGAACCACAGGTCGTGGCTCTTGAAGGGGTAGGAGGCGTGCTTGTCCCAGTAGCGCATCATGTGTGGATGGTTTTCCACGACGCGCCCGGTGCCGTAATCGAAGTTGCCCTGAATACGGTCGATGAGGTCGGCATAAGGCGCATGGATCCAGCGGCGGCGTGAGCAGATCTGGGCCATCTCCTCGTGGTTGGCCGGGTCTTCGCACCACATTTGCGCTTCCATGATGGCCATCAGCAGAGCTTTGGTGGCGTTGGGGTGGGCTTCGACGTAGTCGCTGCGCATGGCGAAGGCTTTTTCCGGGTGATCGTTCCACAGCTCGCCAGTGGTATTGGCGGTGTAGCCGATGCCCTGGTTGATCAACTGCTGGTTCCAGGGCTCGCACACGCAGAAGGTGTCCATACTGCCCACCCGCATATTGGCCACCATCTGGGCGGGGGGAATGGTTATGGTGGAAATATCGCGGTTGGGGTCGATGCCCCCGGCGGCCATCCAGTAGCGAATCCACATGTCGTGGGTGCCGCCGGGGAAGGTCATGGCGGCGCTGACTTCATTGCCTCCACTGCGCTTTTCCGCCAGGGCCTGGGCAAACTCACGGGTATCCAGCGCGACCTTGAGGTCGGCGTACTCATCGCCCACCGAGATGCACTGCCCGTTGAGATTGAGGCGCGCCAGAATGCTCATCGGCACGGGAATATTGTTGGGGGTCATGGCACCGCTGGCGATCAGGTAAGGCATGGGCGTCAGGATGTGCGCGCCATCGATCCCGTTACGCTGGGAACCCAGCACCAGATTGTCTCGGGTGGTACCCCAGGAAGACTGCTTGAGGACCTCCACATCGGTCATGCCGTGCTTGGCAAAAAATCCTTTTTCATCGGCCACGAACAGCGGCGCTGCATCCGTCAGCGCAATGAAGCCGAGTTTGGCCGACGTGGTTTCCAAAGCGCCGTTGGCAAAAGCCCAGCTCATGGGCAGGCTGCTGAGCACGGCAGAGCCTCCCACCACGGCGGCGGAGCTTTTGAGAAAGTGGCGACGTTCCGGTGAGTGGGACGAAGAGATTTTTTTGCGCATGACACGGTTCCTGCCCTTTGGAGACAAAAACGGCGCCTGCAATCAGCCCCCGTTGAGGAGCTGTTGCAGACGCCGTTGTCTGTTGATCGTCTTTTTTATCGCCGGGTCCACGTTGACCCAGTTCGCTATCCTCTTGCCTTGTGCAGCTAACATGCCAAATGGCTGAGCCGTTTTGGCGAAACATCAGCTTTTCAAAAGGTTAGTCAGAAGTAGGGTAAGGCCAGCTTGTGGTTAAAGGGAGTGGGCATGGTGCGCTGCAGCGTGGGAATGGTGCAGTTTTGGCGAAGCTGCACGAAAAAGAAGCATGGTTGTTAGCAAGTTATCTATAACGTCAAACAATGTAAACCCTATTGTCGGAATAGTGACCGCCCAACAGAATGTGGTTAACACATTAAGGCTCGGTAACGGGCATCACATTCAAGGAAAGGGATTTCTCGACTGGGCTGACTAATTTTGGTTGGCCAGCGAGGGGGAGCATGAACAAGCTACTGGCAAATATCTCGGTAAAAACAGGCCTGACCGTTGTACTGGCCATCTTCGGTTTATTGATCATGGTGGTCGCTTTTATTGGCCACCAATCGGGAAAAAGAGGAGGTGAGTCTCTTGAGGCGTTGGATGATATCGCGATGCATCAGATGTTACCGCTTGTGCGTGCTCAGCGCTCGGTGGGGTTTGCTCAACTGGCTTACATGAACGCTGTTGTATCTGCTGAGAATGGACAGCAACAGCGAACCCAGGCTTATCTGGCAGAAGCTGACGGCTTCTTGCAATCAGCCCAGCGCTACTTTGCCGAGTTCGAGGCTTCGTCCCCCCGTGACATCAATGGCGAATTGGCCGATGCCGTCATTACCGACTTTCATGCGGTCATGCAGCAAGGGCTTGTGCCGCTCGCTGCGGCGGTCACCTCTGGTAATGATGTTCAACTGGCGGGGGCACGGCAAGCTATCAGCCCTCTTAACCAGGAATTTATCTCATCGAGCATGGCGTTCAATGACTTCCTCGAGGATTACGGTGATCAATTGGTGGCCAACTATGAACGCGACATGCAAATGTTCGGTTACATCGATATCGCCGTGATCATCGTTGCGCTTTTGACCATCGTGCTGGTGCGTATGGCCATGGTGAGGTCCATCGTCAAGCCGCTGGATGAAGCCGTGGTGCACTTCGAGCGCATTGCCGAAAACGACCTGTCATCCCGCGTGGACCTGCGCGGAAGCAATGAAATCGGCAAGCTGTTCAGTGCCATGCAGCGCATGCAGAATGGCCTGTTGGCCACGATATCGACCGTGCGTGACAGCAGCGGCTCGATCTACATCGGCGCACGAGAAATTGCCGGGGGCAACGCCGATTTGTCGTCGCGCACCGAGCAGCAGGCGGCCTCCCTGCAGGAAACTGCCGCCAGCATGGAGCAGTTGACCCAAACCGTGCGGCAGAACGCTGATAACGCACGCCAGGCCAGCACGTTGGCCAACGATGCTTCGGGTAAAGCGGTAGAAGGCGGTGATGTGGTCGAGCAGGTCATCTCGACCATGCACGGGATTTCCTCGAGCTCCCAGCAGGTGGCCGATATCATCAACGTGATCGACTCGATTGCGTTCCAGACCAATATCCTGGCACTCAATGCCTCGGTCGAGGCTGCCCGGGCAGGCGAGCAGGGGCGCGGTTTCGCAGTTGTCGCCAGCGAAGTACGCAACCTGGCTAGCCGCAGCGCCGAGGCGGCCAAGGAGATCAAGCGATTGATCGATGCTTCCACGGCGCAGGTCAATGAAGGCTCTCAACTGGTAGAAAAAGCCGGTGCCACCATGCGGGAAGTCGTCGGATCGGTACGCCGAGTCACCGACATCATGGACGAAATATCGGCAGCCTCCCAAGAGCAGAGCGCGGGCATCGAGCAGGTCAATCAGGCCGTCGCTCAGATGGATGAGGTCACCCAACAGAACGCGGCGCTGGTGCAAGAGGCGTCTGCGGCGGCCAGCTCTCTGGAGGAGCAGGCCGAGCGGTTGGAGGGCGTGGTGGCGGCATTCCGCCTGGAACAGGGGGCTGAAAGTCGTCAGCCCGCGCTGGCTACCCCGCCGCCCCGCGGCGAGCTGCTGCGCCCCCAGCTTACGAGTAAGCCAAAGTCCAAAGCGACCGCCAGTGCCGAGCAGGAGTGGGAAGCGTTTTGATAGGCTGAGGTTATCTCTATGAGCCACAGAGCCCCGCCACCGTAAACCGGTGGCGGGGCTCTGTGTTTTGCATCTGTATGATTAAGCAGCAAGCCGACTTTTCAGGCAGCGCCTAGTTGAGCGCGCTGGCCACTTCCTCGATTTGCAGGGCCAGGCTCTGCAGGCCGCCGCCAGAGAGGTACCAAAGCGCAGGGGTGAGCATCACCAGTTGGGCGTCTGTGCCCGCTTCCGCCCACTGCTGGCGAAGCTGCTCGGCGTCTGCGGGCTCGTTGCCAATGGCCGCGCTGCGGTCGATCACCAGCACGATATCAGGGTCGATCTCGGCAATGGCGTCAGCGGAAAGCGGTGTAAAGGTGCGTTCGCCGCGTACTTCGGGGGTGACGCTCTCGGGCATCTCCAGAGCAACAATGCCCAATACTTCATGAACCACCGGGTGCTGATTGAGCATCAGGTTGCCGCCATTATGGGTGACCACCAGCGTCGTCGGGGCGTCCTGCAGGGCTTCCCGCTGGCGCTCGATTTCGCTATTCAGCGTCTGCAGGGCCTCTTCGGCCGCGTTTTCCACGTCCAGCTGGCTGGCCAGTTCACGCACGTTGCGCTCGACGGAGTCAAGATACGCCTCACCGGTCACGCTGGCATCGAACAGCGGGGCGATCTCGTCCAGCGCGTCGGCCCACTCTGCCTGGCGGCCGGTGTGTACGATCAGCGTTGGGTTGGCCTCTGTCAGTGCGTCCATGTCAGGGGAGCGCAGGCCGCCAATGTCGGTGTAGCTGTCGGCGGCATACTGCTCGAGGTAGTTCGGCAAGCTGGCTTTGGGCACGCCCACCACCTGCTCACTCACCCCCAGGGCGTCCAGCGTATCCAGGCTGCCTAGATCAAACGTGGCAATGCGCTGGTCGGCGCTTGCGGCGGCGCTGGCCAGCAGTAGTGCAGTGGCGATGGCGGTGACTTTCATGAGAGGCCCTTTTTTGAGGAACACAGCTTTGAGAAACACAGCTGTTCTTTGAGAAATATAGCTATATGCAATAATTTCTCATCATCGCAGCAAGCAGCGGCGTTGTCGCGTGTTGAAAAGGGAACGGCACGTTGCAGAAAATGCGACCGCCTCCGTAGAGGCGGCCGTGGTGGCGCATGGTGATCAAGCAATCAGACGACTTAAGAGGCGACGCGGAAGGGGTTGCGTGGGTCGTCGTCCCAGGCGAGGAAGGGCTTGCCGGTTTCCTGAGGCACCATGGTGATGCAGTTTTCCACCGGGCAGGTGATCTGGCACAGGTTGCAGCCCACGCACTCGTCTTCGATGACCTCGTAGCGGCGCGCGCCGTCCTGCTCGGTGAGCTTGGCAATCGACTGGTGAGAGGTGTCCTCGCAGGCGATATAGCAGCGGCCACACTCGATGCACAGATCCTGGTCGATATGGGCGATGGTCTTGAAGTTGATGTCCAGGTGCTTCCAGTCGGTGGTTTGCGGTACCGCCTTGCGGGAAAACGCTTCGATGGAGTCGTAGCCCTTCTCTGCCATCCAGCGGGAGAGGCCGTCTTTCATTTCCTCCACGATTCGGAAGCCATTGAGCATGGCCGCGGTGCACACCTGCACGCTGCCCGCGCCCAGGGCGATGAATTCCGCAGCATCCCGCCAAGTGGAGATCCCGCCAATACCGGAAATGGGCAGCGTGGGCGTGGCTGGGTCTCGGGCAATTTCTGCCACCATGTTCAGGGCGATGGGTTTCACCGCACTGCCGCAGTAGCCGCCGTGGGTGCTCTGATGGCCTACGGTGGGTTTGGCGACCATGTTGTCCAGATCGATGCTGGTAATGGAGTTGATGGTGTTGATCAACGAGACTGCATCGGCGCCGCCCCGCAATGCCGCCTGGGCACCCACGCGTATATCGGTGATGTTAGGGGTGAGCTTGACGATGACCGGTTTGGAGTAGTGCTTTTTACACCAGTAGGTGACTTTTTCGATCAAATCCGGGTTTTGGCCCACCGCTGCGCCCATGCCGCGTTCCGGCATGCCGTGGGGGCAGCCCAGATTGAGCTCGATGCCGTCTGCGCCGGTGGCTTCCACCCGCGGCAGGATATACGCCCAGGCCTCCTCGTTGCAGGGCACCATGATGGAGACGATCAGCGCCCGGTCCGGCCAATCCTTCTTCACCTGGGTGATCTCTTGAAGGTTGATCTCCAGCGAACGGTCGGTAATCAGCTCGATATTGTTGAAACCGATCACCTCGCGGTTTTTGCCGTAGTGGGCCGAGTAGCGGGAGGAGACGTTCACCGCCGCGGGCTCTTCGCCAAGGGTTTTCCATACCACGCCGCCCCAGCCCGCTTCATAGGCGCGCACCACGTTGTAGGCTTTGTCGGTAGGCGGGGCCGAGGCCAGCCAGAAGGGGTTGGGGGCTTTGATACCGGCAAAGTTCACCGACAGATCGACGCCGTTCACCACGCTGTCGCCGCTATGTTTCTTGCCTGGAAAAGAGAGGGTGTTGAAAGGTGTGGTGTTCATGCGGCCTCCTGCTGGGCGGCGAGCGCTTGATGGATGGCGTGGGCGGCCAGCTTGCCGTGCTGCACGGCCTGCACGGTGAGGTCCTGGCCGGGTTTGACGCAGTCGCCGCCGGCATAAACGTTGGGCAATGAGGTCTGGAACAGCTCATTGACGTGGATGCGCTCGCCATCTCGGGCCAGTTCGGAGGCGGTGGCATCGCGTAGGCTGTCGCCCTCGAAGCCCTGGCCGATGGCGGTGAAAATGGCATCCGCCGCGATCTCGAAGGTCTCACCCGTGGTGGAGAGGCTGCCTTGCTGCTCTGCGGTGTGGGCAAAACGCATGCCTGCCACTCGCCCTTGGGCGTCCAGCAGAATTTCGTCCGGCTGGGCCCAGGTCACCATACGCACGCCGTTGGCCTTGGCAATCTCCTGTTCGTGGTCGGTGGCGGACATCGCCTCAGTGCCACGGCGATACACCAGAGTGACCTCCTTGGCCCCCAAACGCGCCATTTGCGTGGCCATGTCGATGGCGGTATTGCCAGCGCCAATCACGATGCAGCGCTTGGCCACGGCCAGGCTGCCCAGGTCATCGGTTTGGCGCAGGGTCTTGATGTAGTCCACGGCGGGCATCAGGCCCGGTGCATCTTCGCCGGTCAGCCCTAGCGTGCGGCTGGCCCCCAGCCCTAAACCCAGAAACACGCTGTCGTACTGCTGGCGCAGGGTATCGAGAGTGAGGTTGTCGCCCAGACGCTGGCCGTACTGGAGGTCGATGCCGCCAATGTCCAGCAGGAACTCGACTTCCTTGCGGGCAAAATCGTCGGTCATCTTGTAGCGGGCAATGCCGTACTCGTTGAGCCCGCCAGGCTTTTGCTCGGCCTCGAAGATGGTGACCTGGTGGCCCAGCATGGCCAAGCGATGAGCGCAGGAGAGGCCCGCAGGCCCCGCGCCCACCACGGCAACATGGCGGCCAGTGCTGGCGGCCCGCTTGAAGGGGTGGCTATCGAACTGCATGTGATCGGTAGCGTGACGCTGGAGCAATCCAATCAGTACCGGCTGGCACTCGGCGTCGTGGTTACGCACGCAGCTGCGTTCGCAAAGGATTTCCGTGGGGCACACCCGGGCGCAGCTGCCGCCGAGGATATTGGCTTCCAGAATGGTTTCTGCTGCGCCATTAATGTTGTTGTCACTGATTTGGCGGATGAAGCTGGGAATGTCGATGTCCGACGGGCAGGCCTCGACGCAGGGCGCGTCATAGCAGTACAGGCAGCGTTGGCTTTCGATGATGGCCTGGCGCGGCGTCAGCGGCGGATGCAGGTCGCTGAAGTTGCTTGCCAGCGTCGCTGGGTCGTAGGTGCCGACCTCTTTTGCGCTGGGCAGATGATCAAGTGAATGGGTCACGGTCGTTTCTCCCTGGTCCTTCTGGATCGTTCTGTTCTGCGTGGGGCGAGGCTCAGCGAGTAACCGCCACGGGGGCATTCAGCTCGGCACGCTTGGCCAGCAGCTCGAACACACCGGGGTAGGCGGGGCGTTCCAAGTAGCGCCCTGCGCCGCGCTCGGCGTGCAGCTCGCCATCCCGCCAGGTCCATTTGCCCTGGCTGATGGTATGGCGGGCAATGCCGCGCACCGTCTTGCCCTCGAAAATATTGAAATCGACGTTCTGATGATGGGTCTTGGCGGAAATCGTGCGGGTGCCGTTGGGGTCCCAGACCACGAGGTCGGCATCGGCACCCACCTGAATCGCCCCTTTGCGCGGGTAGAGGTTGAAGATCTTGGCGGTGTTGGTGGAGGTGACCGCCACGAACTCCTGGGGCGAGAGCTTGCCGGTATTGACCCCTTCGTCCCACAGCACGGCCAGGCGGTCTTCCACGCCTGCGGTGCCGTTGGGGATTTTGGTGAAGTCATCTTTCCCGGCGGCCTTCTGCTCTTCGCAGAAACAGCAGTGGTCGGTGGCGGTGGTTTGCAGATTGCCAGATTGCAGGCCGTGCCAGAGCGCTTCCTGGTGGCCTTTGGGCCGGAAAGGCGGGCTCATCACATGGGCGGCGGCGGTGGCCCAGTCCGGGTGCTGGTAAACACTGTCATCGATCACCAGGTGGCCCGCCAGGCACTCGCCGAACACCGGGTGGCCCTGCTGGCGGGCGTAGGCGATTTCATCCACCGCGTCTTTGGTGGAGACGTGCACCAGGTAGACCGGCGCGCCCAAGGTGGAGGCAATGCGAATCGCGCGGCTGGCGGCTTCGCCTTCCACCTGCGGTGGGCGGGAAAGCGGGTGGGCTTCCGGCCCGGTGATGCCCTGGGCCAGCAGTTTTTGCTGCATGTGGTAGACCAGCTCGCCGTTTTCGGCATGCACGGTGGGCACCGCGCCCAGCTCCAGGCAGCGGGAAAAGCTCTCCACCAGAATGTCATCGGTGGCCATGATGGCGCCCTTGTAGGCCATGAAGTGCTTGAAGCTGTTGACCCCGTGGTCGCGTACCAGGGTGCCCATTTCCTCTTTAACGCTCTCATCCCACCAGGTGATCGCCACGTGGAAGGCGAAGTCGGTGGCGGCTTTTTCCGCCCAGCCCTGCCAGGTTTCGAAGGCTTCCAGCAGCGACTGACCGGGGCTGGGAATCACGAAGTCGATGATCGTGGTGGTGCCGCCCGCCATGGCGGCGGCGGTGCCGGTGTAGAAGTCTTCGCTGGCCACCGCGCCCATGAAGGGCATCTGCATGTGGGTATGGGGGTCGATGCCGCCAGGCATCACCAATTGGTTGCTGGCATCGACGATCTCGCAGCCTTCCGGCACCTCCAGGTCGGTGCCAATGGCGTGGATTTTGCCGTCGACACACAGCACATCGGCGCGGTAAGTGTCGGCGTGGGTGACCACCGTGCCGCCCTTGATCAATAAGCTCATGGTTCGCTCCTGTCGTTGTGTTTAGCCAGCAGAATCATTCACCGTCGGTGAGGCGGGTGTAGGTCTCGGGGCGTCGGTCGCGGAAGAACTGCCAGTTGTTGCGCACCTCGCGCACCATATCCAGGTCGATCTCATGCACCAGCAGCTCGTCTTCCGTGGCGCTGGCCTGGGCTTCGATCTTGCCGCGTGGGTTGACGATGTAGCTGGAGCCGTAGAAGTCGCCGATATTCCAGGGCGCCTCGGTGCCAACCCGGTTGATGGCGGCGATAAAGCAGCCGTTGGCAGCCGCAGAGGCGGGTTGTTCAAGCTCCCAGAGGTATTGGGAAAGACCGGCCACCGTGGCCGAAGGGTTGAAAATCACGTCGGCGCCGTTGAGCGCCAATGCCCGCCAGCCTTCCGGGAAGTGGCGGTCGTAGCAGATATACACGCCGATCTTGCCGTAGGCGGTATCGAAAACCGGCCAGTTGGATTTGCCTGGTTTGAAGAAGAATTTCTCCCAAAAGCCAGCCACTTGGGGAATGTGTGTCTTGTGGTATTTGCCCAGGTAGCTGCCGTCGGCATCGAACACGGCGGCGGTGTTGTAGTAAACGCCGGTCTCGGTCTCTTCATAGATAGGGACGATGATCACCATGCGGTGCTCGGCCGCGAGCTTTTGCATCATCTGGCAGGTGGGACCTTCCGGCACTCGCTCGGCGGCGGCGTACCACTTGCTGTCCTGGCTGGGGCAAAAATAGGGCTGATTGAACACTTCCTGAAAGCACAGCACCTGCACGCCTTGCTCGGCGGCTTGCTGAATCATGGGCAGGTGCGCTTCGTTCATCGCGTCACGAATGACGCCGGGTTCCTGATCGGTGCTGGTATTCAGGGCCATCTGGATCAGGCCAATCTTCATTTTCTGCATGGACTACCCCTTTTTTGTCATAACGCGCCGACCTCCGAATGGATGGGAAGTCAGTCGTGTATCGCTCGGTGCTGGGCGTGTCATGAACGCGACTCACGGTCGGGAATTATTATTGTTTACAAAGCTGTCATATTGGACAGCT
The DNA here is from genome assembly GCF_019211725.1 of Halomonas sp. 18071143. Lineage (NCBI taxonomy): Bacteria > Pseudomonadati > Pseudomonadota > Gammaproteobacteria > Oceanospirillales > Halomonadaceae > Halomonas > Halomonas sp. 18071143. Next base: position 3,382,613 of record NZ_CP078120.1, on the reverse strand, counting down.
TTTTGAACATAGCGCTGGATGAAGGCTGTTTGCAAGCAGTTTTTATAGAAAAGTATGTGAGGTTTTAAGTGTTTGTTTTTGCAGTTTTTTAATTTTTTAACCTGGCTTTTTTGTCAATATGGTGAAGCGTTGCACTATTATGGTTTTTATATTTTATTCATATTTATCAGTATCTTGTTGTTTTTTTATTGGTTGATTTTGATTTCTTTTGCATCTTGATGGTGCGTTTTATAGGGATGCCGCTACCCTTTTTATGAGGTTTTAATCCCCGCGCGTATAACAACAACGATACGAAAGGCGTCGCTATTATATATGTCTATCAAGTCAGCTTTGTGTTCAATGGGTTAGTGCCGTGGGCGTGCGTTTAGGCACGTTTATTGCTGCACAACTTGCTGAACCTTTGAAGATAAAAAGGCAATGGCGAGGCTGAGGAGACAACAATGACGGCAGCTAAATCTCGAATGATCGATCAGCAGGGGTTGGTCGAACTGGCAGTGGAAGATGATGTGCGTGAAAGCGCTCGCTTCAATGAAGATATTGCGCCTACCGAAGCAAAAGAGCGTACCTGGAGTAAATGGAACATTGCGGCGCTGTGGGTCGGTATGTCGATCTGCGTGCCTACCTACACCCTGGGCGGCGTGCTCACGGCCTACTTTGGGCTGAGCGTTGGCGAGGCGCTACTGGCCATTCTGCTGGCCAATGTGATCGTGCTGATTCCGCTAACGCTGAACGCTTTTCCCGGCACTAAATTCGGCATTCCCTTTCCGGTGGTGCTGCGCTCTTCGTTTGGCATCTTGGGTTCCAACGTGCCCTGCCTGGTCAGGGCGCTGGTAGGCTGCGGCTGGTTTGGCATTCAAACCATGTTTGGCGGGCTGGCCATTCACCTGCTGCTGTCGGCGCTGTTTCCCGCCTGGGCGGCGCTGGGTGGCGTCGGCGAAGTAATTGGCTTCTTCGTGTTTGGCGCCATGAACCTGTACGTGGTAATTCGCGGGGCCGAGTCGATCAAGTGGCTGGAAACCCTGGCGGCACCGCTGCTGTTAGCCGTGGGGATCGGACTGATGATGTGGGCGTGGCCGCACATGTCGATGACCGAACTGCTGGCCCAGCCGCCGTCGCGCCCGGAAGGGGCTTCGGTATATGGCTATTTTTTTGCTGGCCTGACGGCCATGGTGGGCTTCTGGGCGACGCTGTCACTGAACATTCCTGATTTCAGCCGCTTCGCCAAGAGCCAGAAGGACCAGATCGTCGGGCAGATCCTGGGCTTGCCGTTGACCATGTTCTTCTTTGCTGCCTTGGGCGTGGTATTGACCGCCGCCTCGGAAACTCTGGTAGGCCAAACCGTGGCCGACCCGGTGCGCCTGATCGGCTATATCGACAGCCCTTTCTGGGTCATCATGGCCATGCTGCTGATCATCGTGGCGACCATCTCGACCAACACCGCTTCCAATATCGTCTCACCCACCAATGACTTTCAGAACATTGCCCCCAAGCTGATCAATCAAACCCGTGGCGTGCTGATGACCGGCGCCGTGGGGGTGCTGCTGATGGGCTACGACCTGCTGCAAAAGGCGGGGGTGGTGAGCCAGGGCGTTTCACTGGAGCAGATGTACTCCAACTGGCTGCTGGGCTACTCCAGCCTGCTGGGCCCGATTGCAGGCATCATGGCGGTGGATTATTTCCTGATCAAACGCCAGCGCCTGGATGTGCCTAGCCTGTACATGGACCACCAGGCTTACCCCGCGGTCAATATCGCCGGATTCATTGCCTTCGGCATTCCGGTGAGCCTGACCCTGCTGTCGCTGCTGACCGGTACCATGAACTGGTTCTATGACTACGGCTGGTTCACGGGCTCGGCGTTGGGGGCGCTGGTGTACTACGTCGCCAGCCGTACGCTGGCGTCGTCTCCCCAGGCAGGCCCTGTGCCGCTGATGGCCAGCGAGGCGGCTCGCCAGCCTTGATGCGGTAGCGCATGGCGCAGCTAGCTGTCGGGCAGAGCCTGGCGGGCTGCGCCGCTGGGCTTTGTACGAAAATTGCCTATGCTCGCCCATACGGCGTTAAAAATCGGCTCAAAGTACTCATTTACACCTTGTAAACTCCGTCTTTTCGCCGATTTTTGCCTTGTCTGGCCATCGCTCGCCGACTTTTCGTACAAAGCCTAGTTGGCTTCCTTCACCAGCCCCAGGAAGGCATCCACCACGCGGTTGGGGCGGCGGTCGTGGCGGGTAATCAGCACGAACGGGATGCGATAGGCGTAGTGCTGGGGCAGCAGGGCACGCATCTTGCCTGCGCTGACCCACTGGGCGGCCACGTGTTCGGGTAGAAAGCCAATGAAGCGCCCGGTCAGGATCAGGAAGGCAGCGCCTTCCCGGTCTGACGCAGAGGCTCGCCGGTTGAGTGCTTCGTGGGCCTGGCGGGCTTTTTCCGGTAGCGGGTAGCGGGGCTGTATGGCGGGGTACTGGGCAATGTCGCCTGCTTCGAGCCTCTCATCGGTCTGTGGAAACAAGGGGTGCTCGGCCGAGCAGTACAGGTAGGACGGCTCGTCGTAAAGCCAGCGCGTCTCCAGGCTGGTGGGCAGGTTCACGGCAGGCACCACCCCGACGTGCAGGTGCCCATCCATGACGCCCCGGATCACCGCGTCAGAGGGTTCCATATGAATATTCACGGTCACCGCATGGTTGGGCGCCGTCAGCGCCGCCAGGGCGTGGGTAACGTTCATGGCGGGTAGCGTCACCAGGTTATCGGTGATGCCGATATTCAGCTCGCCCTTGATGGTGTGATGCAGTGCATTGACATCGCTTTTGAAGGTTTCGAGGGCGGTCAGCAGGGTCAGGCCGGCCTGGTAAATTTCCTTGCCTTCTTCGGTCAGGCTGAACCCACCGCGACCTCGCTGGCAAAGCGAAAACCCCAGGCGGCTCTCCAGGTCGCTCATGTGTTGGCTGATGGCCGAGCGGCTGATGCCCAGCGTCGTTTCTGCAGCGGTGAAGCCACCGCACTCCACCACGGTCTTGAAAATACGCACCAGGCGTATGTCGTAATCACTCATTTGACCCAGAGATGCCATGCTTGCCTCGTTGCCTTGCCTGCTATACCGATATGCCGTTTTTGATGCTCTATTGTGCTAAAAATTGATATACATCAAAAAAACATCGCGTCACACTTTAACAATCCCCCCCATGTCTCGGGCTGGTGTATCTTCCTCTGTCTTTTTTCACTCTATCAGGTGCGCCCACGGGATGCCTGACTAAGGTATGCATGATGTCGCTCACGCCGAGTGATGGGCTCTCCTGGCACTGTTTGGCTGGCTGTTGAAGGAGCAGTATGAGCAGGAGTTACAGGCGGCTGAAGCCCGCGCTACTGCCCGTGCCAGCTGCCGTTGATCGATGAGCTTGGCGTGTTGAATGCAGACGGGCGCGCTTGGGTAAGCAGCGGCGACAACCGTCATGCGGGCAGGGATCTGAGCCAGACGGCACGTTGCGAGGTTTCAGCCAGTCAGCGTATGACGAAGTGGTCACGCCGCTTTATTGGTCGGCCCTGGATCAGCGCTTCTATCTGCACCATGTGCGGCGGCCAGGCCCTGCCGAGGGGGCGTTGAGTCCTCTGGTGAGCAGCACCCAACAACCGGACGAATTGGAAGGAGTGCTTTCCGTGACCCGTGAGGTAACTGACGCAAAACGCGCCGAGGTGGAGCTGCAAATTGCTGCCGCTGCATTTCAGGCACATTTGGGCATCATGGTGACCGATGCACGGGGCACGATCCTGAAAGTGAACGACACTTTCAAGCGCATCACCGGCTACAGTGATGCAGAGGTCGTGGGCAGGAACCCACGCATGTTCAGCTCTGGGCACCACAATGCCGCCTTCTACCGGTGTTTGTGGCGCAGCGTACTCTCCACGGGAAGCTGGGAGGGAGAAATCTGGAACCAGCGCAAGAACGGCGAGCTGTTTCCCGAGTGGCTGACCATCAGTGCCGTGCACGACCGCAACGGCAGCTTGACCCACTATGTGGCTACCATGAGTGACATCAGCGAGCGCAAGGCGGCCGAGCAGGAAATTCATCAGCTGGCGTTCTACGATCCGCTGACCGGCTTTGCCAACCGTCGCCTGTTCATCGACCGAATCGGCGTGGCCCTCAAGGAGCTGAACCGCCACCAGCGCTGCGGAGCGCTGATTCTGCTGGACCTGGATAGCTTCAATCATGTCAACGATACGCTGGGGCATCATATCGGTGATCGGCTGTTGCAGAACGTGGCACGCCGTTTTGGCCAGATGCTGCGCGATACGGACACTCTGGCGCGACTGGGCGGCGACGAATTTGCCGTGTTGGTCGAGGGAGTGGATGGCAGCTCGCGTAAAACGCAGGCGCTGGCCGAGCATATCGCCAGCAAGCTGATGGCAGCGCTGGATACCCCGATCCAGGTGGGGGATGAGCAGGCGTCGGTCACGGCCAGCGTGGGCATCACCGTCATGGCCGACAGCCAACGCAGTGCCGATGATTATCTGCAGCAGGCGGACATGGCGCTTTCCCAGGCCAAGGCCAGTGGCCGGCGCGGCCTACGTTTTTTCGACCCCTCCATGCAGGCCGCGCTGCTGGCACGGGTCAAGCTGGAGTCTGACCTGCGTCTGGCGCTGGATCACCAGCAGTGGCTGCTGCACTATCAGCCCCAGGTGGATGAACAGGGGCGCATCGTGGGCGTCGAAGCGCTGTTGCGCTGGCACCATCCTGAGCGCGGGCTGGTGTCGCCCGGTGAGTTCATTCCGCTACTGGAAAGCACTGGCTTGATCAACGACGTAGGCGAGTGGGTGCTGGAGGCAGCCTGCCATCAGTTGGCTTCGTGGCAGCGCCAGCCGGGGTTCGAGCAGCTGACCATTTCAGTCAACATCAGCCCTCTGCAGTTCCGCGAGAGCGATTTTCTACATCGAGTGGAGCAGGTGTTCCAGCGCACCCGAGCCCCGCTCGAGCGGTTGAAGCTGGAAGTCACCGAAACGCTGTTCGTCGACGCCCGAGACGATGCCCGTGACAAGATGCTAAGCCTGAAGGCGCGCGGTGTTCGCTTCTCGCTGGACGACTTCGGCACCGGCTACTCGTCGCTGGCGTATCTGGCACAGCTCCCGTTGGATCAGTTGAAGATCGACCAGTCCTTCGTCCAGCAGGTGCTCGAGAGCAGTGCCAATGCCGCCATCGTCGAAAGTACCATTGCCCTGGCCAAGAGCCTGAACCTGGATGTCATCGCCGAGGGGGTCGAAACCCCGGCGCATCAGGCATGGCTCATGGCCCATGGGTGCCATGCGTTTCAGGGGTACTTGTTCGGGCGGCCCATGCCGGTGGAGGAAATGGAGCAGGCCGTGCGCGCGCAACGTCCCTCACCGCCAGGCCCCCAGGGCGCGTAGCTGATCAGGAAGCGTAGCATCAGCCAGGGGCAGCGTGCCGTCAGGGGTAATCACTTCCAGCCGGGAGTCTTGTCGCCAGGCACTGGCGGCCACGCGCTGGGTGCCTTCGGCGCGGTTGAGCTGCTTCCAGCCATCGTCCGTATGAAAGACGCCCTTCACCCTGGCGGTGGCGGGTAGTTCGCTCATCCATAGCGCCAAACGGTCCAGGTCGAAACGTTCGGCGGGGTGCCAGCGCACCCCAGTGCTGGTGTAGCCCAGAGCGCTGGCGGACTGCTGCTGCGCCTTGCCGAGGGGCGGAGGGAGATCGAAGAATGCCCCTTCGAGGCTGGGGCCGCTGGTGGCCAGAGCCCGGTGCGCGGCGGGCATGGCGGTTGGCGCCGCAGGGCGGGGGGCCGAGGGGCTCAGCAGGCGGGCGATGGGCAAGGGGCCTTGCTGAGTGCTATGCACCCATTTGCGCGGCGGCCAGAGCGTGTCGATGAACTGCTCGGCCCGTGCATGCTGTTCGTCGCTGGCCATGTCGGCCAGAGTGATGACCACGGCATCGGCCATGGTCAACTGGTCTTGAAAAGTCTCATGCGCTCGCACGCGGGCTTCGTCCAGCCGACGCGGGTCGAGGGTGGCGATGATGTCCTGCACCGCCACCACGTCCTGAAAAGCCTCACCCTGCAGCAAATCCATCAGCCCGGCGGGGTGCCCAAGCCCCGAGGGCTCGATGATCACCCGGTCGGGTTTCTGGCGTGCCAGCAGATTGACCAGCGCCGCCTGCAGCACGAACGCCAGCTGGCAGCACAGGCAGCCGCCAGGCAGGCCCTTGACCACCACGTCATCACGGGCCGCGAACATGGTCTGGTCGATGCCGATCTGACCGAACTCGTTGACCAGAATGGCCCATTTTTCATGGGTGGGTTTCTGCTCTATCAGCTGATGAATCAGCGTGGTTTTTCCGCTACCCAAAAAGCCGGTCACGATATGCACGGGTACGAGTGCCTCAAGCGCCAACGGCTCAACCTCCGGTCATGTTCATGAAGCGCACCACCTGAATATCACCATCGGTGGTGAAGTGGTGGCGCTCGGGCTTCAATGGCAGGGCGTCGATGATGGCCTGCTTGAGCGGCGCGATCTCGCCGGGATGACGGCGCAGCACCGCGCGCAGGTCCACCGAGTGTTCATTGCCCAGGCACAGCAGCAGGCGGCCCTCCACGGTGACGCGTACCCGGTTGCAGCTGTCACAGAAGTTATGGCTGTGGGGGGAGATGAAGCCCACGCGGCTGTCGCTGTCGGCCATCCTGAAGTAGCGCGAGGGCCCCGGCGTGCTTTCGGTGGTGGGGGTCAACGGGTAGCGGGTTTCGATCAGCGCCTGCACGTCATCGCTGGAGTAGAAGGTCTCTGCTCGAGAGTGGTCCGATACATCCCCCAGCGGCATCTCCTCGATGAAGCTGATGTCCAGCTGCTCGCGGCGGGCAAAGCTCACCAGGTCGAGCACCTCGTCTTCGTTGCGCCCTTTCAGAATCACCGCGTTGAGCTTGATACGGGTGAAACCAGCCTCCTTGGCTGCCTGAATGCCGTCCAGCACGCGGGCCAGCTCGCCCGTGCGGGTCAGCTGCTTGAAGCGTTCGGGGTGCAGTGAGTCGAGGCTGATGTTGAGCCGACGCAAGCCGCCCGCGTAAAGCCGCTTGGCATGCTTGCGCAGGCTCGCGCCGTTGGTGGTCATGGTGAAGTCATCCAGCCCCGGCAGCGCGCCGATGTCGTCCACCAGCTGTTCGATGCCCTTGCGCACCAGCGGCTCGCCGCCCGTCAGGCGGATTTTCTCCACGCCCAGTTCGGTAAACGCACGGGCCACCAGGGCCAGCTCCTCCAGAGTGAGCACCTGGGCGCGTGGCAGAAAGGTCATCTCTTCGCTCATGCAGTAGACACAGCGAAAATCGCAGCGGTCGGTCACCGATAGCCGCACATAGCGAACTCGGCGGCCAAAATCGTCGATCAGTTGTTCGGTCATTGCCAGCTCGTTATCGGTTGTATGCAGACCACCTCGCCTGGCTGGGCGCCTGCCTGGTCATCGCCAAGTTCGATCAGGCAGTTGGCGGCCACCATGGAGGTCAGAATCCCCGAGCCCTGGGCTCCGGTACTGCGCGCATGCAGCGTACCCTGCGCATCGCAGTGGTAAACACCGCGGATGAAGTCAGTGCGCTGCAAGCGGCTCTTCAACGTGGTTTGGGCAATTGCCTTGAGCCGGGGCGGCGGCGCCGGGGGCAGGCCCTGCAACTGCCGCAGCAGCGGTACCACGAATTGCAGGAACGTCACCATGACGGCTACCGGGTTGCCTGGCAGGCCGATCAGGGGCGTTTGTGTAGCGCCCAGTTGCCCACAGGCCATGGGCCGTCCGGGGCGTAGCGCTACCCGCCAGAAGGCCAGGCGGCCAAGCTTTTCCAGCGCCGCCCGAGTGTAGTCGGCATTGCCCACGGAAACCCCACCGCTGGTGATCACCAGATCGCTCTGGGTGGCGGCGCTGGCCAGTGCGGTTTCGATGGCGTCGAGGTCGTCAGGGAGAATGCCCAGATCCAGCACCTCGGCCCCCTGCTCGGCGAGCAGGCCCATCAGGGTAAATCGGTTGGTGTCGTAGACGCCTGCGCTGGGGAGTGGGCCGCCCGGTGGCGTCACCTCGTTGCCGGTAGAGAAAATCGCCACCCGGGGGCGCCGATACACCGTGACGACGGCATGGCCCAGCGAGGCCACCAGCCCCATGCGAGCGGCGTCCAGTCGCGCGCCTGCGGCAAGGGCCACGCTGCCCTGGGCAATGTCTTCCCCGGCCTGGCGCACGTGCTGCCCGGCCGTCACCCGTTCGGGCGCATCGACGGTGGCGCTGACGCCATCGTCGATCAGCTGTTCACGCATGATCACCGTATCGGTACCGCGGGGGATCGGCGCACCGGTGGTGATGCGCACGCACTGGCCCGCAGGCACCTCGCCGGCAAACGCCTGCCCGGCGAAGGTATCCCCCACGATGGGGAAATGGGTGGTGTAGGGAGGCGCTTTGGGCCATGCCAGGGCCACGCCATCCATGGCGGCGTTGGTGTTTTGCGGTACATCGATGGGCGCAATGATGTCCTCTGCCAGCCGACGGCCATGAGCGCTGCTCAAGGCGACCTGCTCGGTGGCCACCGGCGACGCCACCAGCGTCATCAGCGCCTCGCGGGCAGCATCGACGCTGAGCATCTGCTCGCCCAGCTCGAAACACGACAGGCTCATGGGGTCTCCCGTGAGGACGTTGCCAGCGCCTGTTCCAGGCGGGCTTTTTCCTCTTCGGTATTGAGGTTGGCGAACGCCTCAGGGCAGTCGGACATGTCCACGCGGCACCAGGTGTGGCGAGCGTACCAGCGGTCGATCTTGCGTTCGCCCTCGGCTAGAGTGGCGGCCAGGTCGTCGGCCAGCGAGGTGCGCAGCAGCGCCACCACGGGGTGCAGGCGCTCGCCGTCGAAGGCCACGGCGATATCGTGCGCGCCATCCTGCGTGACGATGCCTGCCACCATGCGCGCCACCAGGTCATGGGGCAGCGCGGGGGAGTCGCAGGGGGCAACCAGCAGCCACGGCGTGCGGGCGGCGCGCAGGCCGCTGTAAATGCCCATCAACGGGCCCTTGAAGCCGCCTTCGGCATCGGCGATCACTCGATCGGCAAACAGTGCGTATGCATCGCCATTGCGGTTGGCGTTGATCATCAGCTCATGGACGTGGCCGTCGAAGCGCTTGACGGTATGCGCCACCAGCGGCAGGCCTGCGAAGGGCTCGAGGCCCTTGTCACGGCCGCCCATGCGGCGGCCCTCACCCCCCGCGAGAATCATGCCGGTAAGGTCGTGTGTCGCGATCATATGCCTGCCTCCCTGGACGAGCGAGCGCTCGGCGGTTTGGGGGGAATGTCATCCAGCGTCAAGCGCCCCTCGGCGTTGATGGCCTGGAAGCTTTTGCCCTTGGCGCGGGCAATCAGCATCACACCGAAGCGTTCGGCCAGCTCGACACCCTTCTGGGTCACCCCCGAGCGTGAGACCAGCACGCTGATGCCCATTTGTGCCACTTTCAGCACCATCTCGGAGGTCAGCCTGCCGGTGGTGTAGAAGATGTCGGCCTGCTGGCTGTTGGCCTGATTCAGCCACTGGCGACCTGCCAGGGTATCCACGGCGTTGTGCCGCCCTACGTCCTCGACGAAATCGAGCACCTGGGCCTGCTGGCACAGCGCGCAGCCATGCACGGCGCCTGCGCTACGATATGTTTCGTTATAGTGGTTCAGGTTGGTCAGCAGCTGGTAGAGGGTCGACTGGGCCAGCGGCGTGGCGGGCAGCGCCGTGAGCGATGTCTGCTCCAGCAGCTTGCCAAACACCGTGCCCTGCCCGCATCCCGTGGTCACCGTGCGGGTCCCCAGGCGTGCTTCCAGGTCGTCGGGCAAATGGCGCGTGACCACGGCGGCGGCCTCTACCTCCCAGTCTACCTGTACCGCCATAAGGTCTTCTGAACGGTACAGCAGCCCCTGGTTACGCAGGTAGCCAACCACCAGCGCTTCGGGGTCATCGCCCAGGGTCATTAGCGTCACGATTTCACGCTTGTTGAGGTAGACCGTCAGGGCGCGTTCGGCGGCAATGGCCTGCTGGCAGGTCGCCCCGTAGGCATCCATCACGCTGATGGTGGTGGTGGCTGGCAGCCGGGCACGGCTTAACTGAAGGGCGGGCATGCGCAATCCTCACTGCTCCGCGTCACTGCCTCGCCCGATGGGCGCGGCGTTTAACGTAATAGTTGAGTAAAATAGTCTGAGTTGACGATGATGGCGCTCAAAAGGCTTACTTGTCTACCCGTTCAAGGTCTAAAGGGGCAACTCATGAGTGATAATTTGCGTGCCATTAGTGCCACTCTGGTGGCCGAACGAAAGACCATGGGGGCGTTTACCGTGACCCAGTGGCGTATCATCGAGCTGGTGCCCGGTGATCAGGGCGACCACGTGCTGCGTCTGCAGCTCTCCATGACCGAACGCGCGGCTTACCGCTTCAATCTGACCTCCGCGACGCCGCGGCTCTTCGTGCGCGCCGGGTTTACCGGGCAGCCAGCCAGGCCGGATGCCATTACCGCGAGCCAGGATGTCGCGGCGGGCTGGCTGGATGGCGAACAGCAGGTGCTGGAGGCTCCCATGCCGCTGGCCATTCAGGTATGGATCGAACGCTATCTGGCCCGTCATGGAGAAGCCCCCGTGGAGCAGCGCAAGAAAAAACGCAAAGGGGCAGGCCGCGCCCAGACGCTGCCCGACAAGGAGTGATCCGATGAGCCGATTAGAGCGTTGGTCGCGCAAAAAGCGTGGCCTCGAGAGCGATGCCGTCATGGCACCCGAGCCTGCCCAGGCAAGCGAGGATGCGTCTGTGCTGCCTGAAGCGCACCAGCAGCAGGAAGCCCCGGCCGACCCCGCTGAGCCCCCGGCACCTGCGCCCGGCAGCCTGGACGATACGCTCCCCGACCCTGATACCCTGCCCGCTGGCAGCGACTTCAGTGTCTTCATGGCGGCGGGGGTCAGCTCGGCGCTGCGCCGCCGTGCCCTGCGCCGACTGTGGGCCACCGGCAACTACAACGTGCGTGACGGGTTGGATGATTACGATGCCGACTACACGCAGCAGTTGAAGCCCATGGCCAGCGAGCTGGCGGACAAGCTCAGGCGGTGGGCTCACCAGGCGGAAGAGGCCATCGAGGCGCCCCGGGAAGACGAGGCGCGTGCAGCAGGAGCGCAAGAAACGCAAGCGACGTCCGTTGCCCAGGAGGAGGCGACTTGCACAAGGGATGACAGTTTTGTACAAAGCCCCGATCTGGACGACCAGTCTGATTTGCCTCATCACGCTCACAGCGAGCGTCCTGAGCGATAGTTGTCTTGTTTATCATAGAGTTAGCGCTGGCCTAGCGGGCCGCCGTTGACAGTGATAAGACCAATGAAAGTGGCAAAAGGCGGCATAGCACCATACGCTGAAGGCATAAGGGAGGTGGCGTTACACCGCACTTGTGTCAAAATGACCATTAAAACGACCATTCAAATAAAATAATAAGAACGACCCATTGACCGTGAGCGTGCATGAATCAACGAATCCAACTGGCGTCGATTGACGACCAGCGCAACGCGGCCGCTCGTGAAGCGGTGCGTCGGCGTATCTCCTGGCCAGTCAATCTGACCCCCGCCAACGTTACCTACCATAGTCGTGGACACGTGGTGCTGATCGGTGCCGTTCAACCTGTGATAGCCGCCGCGCGTGCGCTGCAGCATCAGGGGTTGGCATCGCTGACGCTACTGACCCTGAACGACGCCGCCGAGCTGCCGATGGGCAGTGAGCCCGTCATCGAGCAGCCCTTGAGTGCCGAGCAGCTGGCGCAGCTCACTATCACCGGGCACCTGGGCGCGTTTCATCTTCAGGTGCCGTTTTCACAGGGTGAAACGCTGGATCTGGCACAAGTGCTGGTCGAGCGTGACGCCTTCGATGTCGTGCTGGACCTGACGGCCCCCGGCATGCTGCCCGCGATGCCATGGGAACTGCCGCCGCCTGGCTATTTGCGACTCGCTCCCGAGGCTGCCGATGAGCAGCGCCAGCAAGTGCTGGAGAGTGCCGTCGAGCTGGTAGGCGAGTTCGACAAGCCCCGTTACTTCCAGGTCAATACCGACCTGTGCGCGCATTCGGCCAGTGGCAATGTCGGGTGTACCCGCTGCCTGGACGTCTGCCCGGCGGATGCCATCACCAGCATCAAGGGGCGTATCGAGTCCCGCATCGAGATAGATCCCTTTCTGTGCCAGGGCGTCGGTAGTTGCACCAGCGCCTGCCCCACCGGTGCCATCGAGTTCAGGCTGCCCGAAACGCGCCGTCAGCAGGATACGCTGGCAGCGTGGCTCGAGGCCTACCGTGAGGCGGGAGGCGAGGTGCCCGTGCTGCGCTTCGTTACTCACGATACTCTGGAGCAAGAGCGCCAGGCGGGCGTGGTCACGCCAGGCCATCTCATCGATGTGCCGCTGGAAGAGCTGGGCGCGGCTGGCCACGACCAGTGGCTGACGGCCTTGGCCAGCGGCGCCTCTGAAGTACGTATTCAGCTTCACGAGGGCATGCCGCCCCGTTTGAGCGCCTTTCTGAATCATCAGGTGGCGCTGGCCCAGGGGTTGCTGGCAGCGCTTGGCCACGCCGTCGAACGTATCCAACTGGTGGCGGCCAACGCCACTGACGCGCGCGATGCTCTGCCCAGCCTGCTGCCGTTGAGTGACACTGCCGTCAGCTTCCGCGAGCCCAACAAGCGCACGCGATTGAATCAGGTACTGGCACGCCTGGCCGCGCTGGGAACCCCCAGCGGTGAGCGTCAAGCGTTGCCGGAAGGCGCGGCCTTCGGCGGCATCGACGTGGACAGTAGCGCCTGTACGTTGTGCTATGCCTGCGTCAGCAACTGCCCGACACCCGCGTTGCAGGCAGGCGGCGATACACCGGTGCTCAGCTTCCTGGAAGCCGACTGCGTGCAGTGTGGCCTGTGCGAAAAAGCATGCCCGGAAAATGCCATCACCCTGGTGCCTGGCTTTCTGGCCGCGCCTGCCCGTGAAACGCGCCACGTGTGCCATGAAGAGCCTGCCTTTGAGTGCATCGGCTGTGGCAAACCGTTCGCGACGGTCAGCACGGTGGCGGCGATGAAAACCAAGCTGGCCAATCACCCCTATTTTGCTGGCGATGCGCTGGCGCGTCTGGAAATGTGTGAAGACTGCCGCGTGAAAGACGTCTGGAAAACCATGATGCGCGACCCTGACGCGCAGTTGAAGGTGTAACGCCATGAGTGAAACCGAGGCGATGCTCAGCGAGGTCGACGCGCTGCGCGGGGATATCTACCAACTGCTGGCACGGCTGTTGCGCCAGTCGCCCGACGTCGAGCTCCTGGCCTGGCTGGCCGAGCTGGAGGTAGAACAGGACGGCACGCGGCTGGCCGAGTGCTGGGTTGGCCTTGCTCAGGCCGCCGCCCAAGCTGACCCCGAGCGACTGCAGCGCGCCCACTTTCGCCATCTGGTGGGCGTCATTCAGGGCGATATCGTGCCCTATGCCTCCTGGTATCAGCAGGGTGAACTCATGGAAGCCGCGCTGGTGGCGCTGCGCCGTGACCTGAGGGTGTTGGGCTTCGAGCGCAGCGAACGCACCCATGAGCCCGAGGATCACCTTGCCGCCGTGTGTGAAGTCATGGGCATGCTGGTAGAAGCCCAGGCAGATGAGCAGGTAGCTTTTTTTCAGCAGCATCTTGCCCCTTGGGCAAAGCGCTGCTTCGACGATGTGGCTGACGTGGAGACTGCCTTCTATGCCGCGCTGGGCGCGCTGGGCAGTGCCTTCATGGAGAGCGAGCAGGCGCGTATCAGCGACCGAGCCGCCCATCAGCCAGTACGACTCGTGACCTGACCCTGGTTCGCGGTCAGTGAATAGCCGGGCCAGCGGCCCACGCATAACAAGCATGACAGTGGAGAACCCTATGCACACGTCACATAACCCTGAACGGCGTCGGTTCATGAAGACCGTTGGCCTGGGCACCGCAGCAGCAGGTGCGGCAGCGGCGGTCGGTCACGTTACCCTCGTACAGGCGAGCGACAAGACGCCCAGACAACGTGAAGCCCAGTCGGTGAATTACCGCGAGACGGATCACGTTCGTGCCTACTACGCCTCGCTGCGTGACTGACGGCGACCATCAGGAGATTTGCCATGCGCTTAACTCGTAAAACTCAAGCTCCGGCCGCGTCTGGGCTGGGTATCTCTCGTCGTCAGTTCCTCAAGCGTACCGGCGCGGGTACGGCCGGTGTTGCGGCGGTCGGCTTCATGGGCGCGCCGATGATGCAGCGCACCGAAGCGGCGAACAAGACCCCGGTGCTCGATTCCCCCGTCGAAACCAAACGCACCATCTGCTCCCACTGTTCAGTGGGTTGTGGCGTGTATGCAGAAGTGCAGGAGGGCATCTGGACCAAGCAGGAGCCAGCCTTCGACCACCCGATCAACCGTGGCGCCCACTGTGCGAAAGGCGCCTCTCTGCGCCAGCACGGCCACTCCACGCGTCGCCTGAAGTACCCGATGAAGCTGGTCGCGGGTGAATGGCAGCGCCTGAGCTGGGACGACGCCGTCAATGAGATCGGCGACAAGCTGCTGGAACTGCGGGACGCCTATGGCCCCGATAGCGTCTACTGGCTGGGGTCGGCCAAGTTCAACAACGAGCAGGCGTATCTGATGCGCAAGCTCGCCTCCATGTGGGGCACCAACAACACCGACCACCAGGCGCGTATCTGCCACTCCACCACGGTAGCGGGGGTGGCCAATACCTGGGGCTACGGGGCGATGACCAACTCGCTCAACGATATGCACAACAGCCGCTCCATGCTGTTCATCGGCTCCAACCCCAGTGAAGCCCACCCGGTGGCGATGCAGCACATCCTGATTGCCAAGGAGCGCAACAGCTGCGACATCATCGTCGCCGACCCGCGCTTCACGCGTACTGCGGCGAAAGCCAACAAGTACGTGCGCATCCGCCCCGGCTCCGATGTGGCCTACATCTGGGGCCTGTTGTGGCACATTTTCGAAAACGGCTGGGAAGACCGCGAGTACATCAACCAGCGCGTCTACGGGATGGACGCCGTGCGTGCCGAAGTGGCGCAATTCACTCCCAGCGTCGTGGAAGACATCACCGGGGTACCGGAAGCCGAGATGTTCGATGTGGCCAAGCGGCTTTCCGACAACCGCCCGGGCTGTGTGGTCTGGTGCATGGGCGGCACCCAGCACACCACCGGCAATAACAATACCCGCGCCTACTGCATTCTGGAGCTGGCACTGGGTAACATCGGCAAAGCGGGCGGCGGAGCCAACATCCTGCGCGGCCACGACAACGTACAAGGCGCCACTGACCTGGGCCTGGGCTGCGACTCGCTGCCTGGCTATTACGGCCTGGCCGAAGGCGCCTGGCAGCACTGGGCCAAGGTGTGGGACGTGGAGTACGACTGGCTGAAAGGTCGCTTCGACGACACCGAGTATGCCGACGGCAAGCCCATGTACACCAACGGTATCACCGTATCGCGCTGGGTCGATGGCGTGCTGGAAGAGGACGACAACATCTCCCAGCGTACGGCGCTGAAAGCCATGTTCTACTGGGGGCACGCGGTCAACTCGCAAACCCGCGGCGTGGAAATGCAGAAGGCCATGCAGAAGCTCGAGATGATGGTCATCGTCGACCCGTATCCCACGGTGGCGGCGGTCATGCATGACCGCACCGATGGCGTCTATCTGCTGCCTGCCGCCACTCAGTTCGAAACCACCGGCAGTGTCACCGCCACCAACCGCTCGATTCAGTGGCGCGATCAGGTCATCGAGCCGCTGTTCGAGTCCAAGCCCGACCACGAGATCATGACCCTGTTTGCCAATAAGCTGGGGTTTGGCAACGAGTTCGTCAAGAACTTCGAGATGAACGGCAACGAGCCGCTCATCGAAGACGTGCTGCGCGAAATCAACCGCGGCATGTGGACCGTTGGCTATACCGGTCAAAGCCCCGAGCGTTTGAAAGAGCACCAGAAAAACTGGCACACCTTCAGCTTTGAAAATCTGCGTGCCCAGGGTGGCCCTGCCGATGGCGATTACTATGGCCTGCCGTGGCCCTGCTGGGGCACCCCGGAGTTCCGTCACCCGGGCTCCCCGAACCTCTACGATACCAGCGTGCCCGTGATGGAAGGCGGCATGGGCTTCCGCGCCCGCTTTGGTATCGAGCGCGACGGTGTCAATCTGCTGGCCGAAGGCTCGGCCCCGGTGGGCGGCGATATCGATGACGGCTATCCCGAGTTCACCGATCAGCTGCTCAAGGACCTGGGGTGGTGGGATGACCTCACCGACGAAGAGAAAGCCGCCGCCGACGGCCAGAACTGGAAAACCGACTTCTCCGGCGGTATCCAGCGGGTGGCCATCGAACACGGCTGTGCGCCCTACGGTAACGCCAAGGCCCGCGCCGTGGTGTGGACCTTCCCCGATGAAGTGCCCAAGCACCGCGAACCGCTCTACACCACGCGGCGTGATCTGGTCGAACGTTATCCCACTTGGGACGACTTCGACTCCATCATGCGTCTGCCCACGCTCTACAAGACCATCCAGGATCGTGACAACAGCGCGGATTACCCGATCATTCTGACGTCGGGCCGTTTGGTCGAGTACGAGGGAGGGGGTGAAGAAACCCGCTCGATGTCCTGGCTGGCGGAGCTGCAGCAGGAAATGTTCGTCGAGATGAACCCCGCCGACGCCAACGATATCGGCGTGCGTGACGGTGACGATGTCTGGGTCGAAGGCGCTGAGGGTGGCCGGGTCAAGGTGAAAGCCCTGGTCACCCCCAGGGTGGATCGCAAGGTGGCCTTCATGCCGTTCCACTTTGGCGGCATCTTCCAGGGCGAGAACCTGCATGACCGCTACCCGGAAGGCACGGCGCCCTATGTTCAGGGCGAGGCGGCCAACACGGCGACCACTTACGGCTACGACCCGGTGACACTGATGCAAGAGACCAAGTGCACCATTTGTCGTATTGAGCGCGCTTGAACCGATAACGCGCGACCCGACCAGACAGCAGGCCGATGCGGCAATGTCCGCATCGGCAAGAGGAGAACACCATGGCTCAAATGAAATTCATGTGTGATGCCGAGCGCTGCATCGAATGCAACGGCTGCGTCACCGCCTGTAAAAATGCCAACGACGTCGAGTGGGGCATTCAGCGCCGCCGCGTGGTGACACTGAACGACGGTGAAGCCAGCGAAATGTCGATTTCGGTGGCCTGCATGCACTGTGACGACGCCCCTTGCATGGCTGTCTGTCCCACCGACTGCTTCTACAAGACCGACGACGGTATCGTGCTGCACGACAAGGACCTGTGCATCGGCTGCGGCTACTGCCTGTATGCCTGCCCCTTCGGCGCACCCCAGTTCCCCAAGCAGAACGCCTTTGGCGAGCGCGGCAAGATGGACAAGTGCACCTTCTGCGCAGGCGGCCCGGCAGAAAGCAAGGAAGAGGAGTACCAGAAGTACGGTTCCAACCGTATTGCCGAAGGCAAGCTGCCGCTGTGCGCCGAGATGTGCTCGACCAAAGCGCTGCTGGCAGGTGATGCGCAGGACGTCGCCGACATCTTCCGTCAGCGTGTCGTCCATCGTGGCCACCCGGATGGAGCGTGGTCGAACAATCCCCAGGCCAGCACCGACAACCTTGCCTACGATGCTGCCCGTAAAGGCTAAGGAGGCGTGTCATGACCCCAATGACCATGACCACCGTTGAAATGCCTGCATCGGCCAACGGGCATGTAGCCCGCGGGCTGAAGCGTGTCTGGCACCTGTGCCTGATGCTGCTACTGCTGGTGGCCAGCCTCGGCGTGAGCCAGCTGGCCGTGGCCCAGGCGGATCCGCAACGGGAAATGTCCACCGCCGCTCCTGGCATTACGGCCGAGCAGTGGCGCCAGGTACGCAGCGGTGAAACCGGCCCGAACTATCGTGATTCGCGTCACGACAGCAACTACAACCTGATCAACGCCAGCGGTGACACGTGGCGGATTCTGCGCAATCGCTGGGTCTCGCCATTTGGCCTGATTGCCATTCTGGGCATGGCCAGCGTGATCACGCTGTTCTACCTGGTGATTGGCCGCAAGCATCTGGACGAGCCGCGTACCGGCCGCAAGCTGCTGCGCTGGCCGCTGTTCATGCGCGCGCTGCACTGGACGGTGGCGACGCTGTTCATCACCCTGGCGCTGACCGGTCTCAACCTGCTGTATGGCAAGTTCGTCTTCCGCTCGCTGTTTGGCGACGCGGTATGGGCCTGGATGATTGCGGCCTCCAAGGTGCTCCACAACTACCTGGGGCCACTGTTCGGTATCCTGCTGATCGTGCTGCTGGTCAAGCTGCTGAAGGACAATATCCCCAAGAAGCATGACCTGCAGTGGTTCAAGCAGGGCGGCGGCCTGGTCGGTAAAGGCCACCCGGATGCAGGCTTTGCCAACGGCGGTGAAAAAGCCTGGTACTGGCTGCTGGCTACCGCAGGGCTGTTGGTCGTGGCCAGTGGCTTCGTGCTCGACTTCCCGAACTACGGGCAGAGCCGCGATACCATGCAGTGGGCCAACATCATCCATGCCGTGGGCGCGCTGGGCTTGACCGCCGTGGCGCTGGGGCACATCTACATCGGTACGGTAGGGACCGAAGGGTCGCTGGAGGGCATGACCACCGGCTACGTGGACGAAACCTGGGCCAAGGAGCACCACAACTTGTGGTACGAAGAGGTCAAGGGACAGTCGCTGAGCGAGGAAGAGGTGGCTGCTCAGAAGGCGGGCGACAGCAGCGAGCCATCGACAAGGCCGAGCTGACACCTCTGCCTGTCATTGCAAGAGAACGCCCCATGACACCGCCCTCGGGCGGTGTCTTTTGTTATGCTGCATATCAACCCTGTTTTGAAAAAGGAATCCGCATGGCTACGTTCGATGAACTGGATACCGCAACCCGCACGGAGCTGGAAGCCGCTGCATTTCGTCGCTTGCTCAAGCACCTGGATGACAACAAGGACGTGCAGAACATCGACCTGATGATTCTGGCGGACTTCTGCCGTAACTGTCTCTCCAAGTGGCTGGTCAGCGCAGCCGATGAGCGCGGCACGCCTCTGGAAATGGACGCTGCCCGCGAGTATGTCTATGGCATGCCCTACAGTGAATGGAAAGCCAACCACCAGGGTGAGGCCACCCCGGAGCAGTTGGCGGCACTCGACGCTCGCCAGGCGCGCAAGAAAGCCCCTTCACAGAACGAGTCCCCTTCACAGAACGAGCCAAAGGAGTAGCGCCAATGGAGGCCATGGAAGCCCTGAATATTGCGGTGCTCACCGTCTCGGACACCCGCACCGAAGAGACCGACCGCTCGGGTCAGTCGCTGGTTCAGCGGCTGACCGAGGCCGGGCATACGCTGGCCGACAAGCGTATCGTGCCGGACGACGTGTACCAGATTCGTGCCGTAGTGGCCCAGTGGATCGCCGACCCCGGCGTGCAGGTGGTGCTGACCACCGGCGGTACCGGCTTCACCGGCCGTGACTCCACTCCAGAAGCGGTCTCGGTGCTGTTGGACAAGCGCATCGAGGGGTTCGGCGAGCGCTTTCGCCAGCTGAGTGGCGACGAAATCGGCAGCTCCACCATTCAAAGCCGCGCCTTGGGCGGTTTGGCCAACGCCACGGTGGTGTTTTGTCTGCCGGGCTCCACCGGTGCCTGCCGCACCGGGTGGGACGGCATTCTGGCCGAGCAGTTGGATAGCCGCCACAAGCCCTGCAACTTTGCCAACCTGGTCATTCCCGGCCGGGGGCAGCATGGCTGAGCAACGCGCAGAGCATCAGCCACCGCCACTGCAACCCATCAGCGCCGCTCTCGATGCGCTGCTGGCGGGGCTGGTACCGCTGACCGCCGAGCAGGTGCCGCTTGAAGAGGCGGCGGGTCGGGTGCTGGCCGAGCCGGTGATGGCAACGCTGGACGTGCCGCCCTTCGATAACAGCGCCATGGATGGTTACGCGCTGCGCGCCAGCGACGCGGGCAAGCGGCTGCCGGTCAGTCAGCGGATTGCTGCCGGAAGCCTGGCCCAACCGCTGGCAGAAGGCAGCTGCGCGCGGATCTTTACCGGGGGCCAGATCCCGGCAGGCGCGGATTGCGTGGTCATGCAGGAGCGCGTCACCCTGGACGACGGCCACGCGGTGATTCCCCATGACGTACCCGCGGGTGACAACGTCAGGCTCAAGGGGCGTGATGTGCAGCGTGGAGACGTGCTGCTCAAGGCGGGACAGCGCCTGGAAGCGGCTGCGCTGGGGCACTTGGCGGGGCAAGGGGTGACCGAGGTCAGCGTGCGCCGTCGTCCCCGGGTGGCGCTGCTCTCCACTGGCGACGAGATCGTCGACCCGGGCATGCCCTTGCAGCCTGGCCAGCTCTATAACTCCAATCGCCCGATGCTGACGCGTTTGCTGGAGCGCTTTGGTGCCGAGGTCGTACAGCGGGTCAGCGTTCCCGACGACTATGCCCGCACCGTCGAGATTCTCGAACAGGCGGCGGCCGTGGCCGACGTGGTGGTCAGCACCGGTGGTGTCAGCGTGGGGGAAGAGGACCACGTCAAGGCTGCGCTGGAGTCGCTGGGGCAGCTGGATATGTGGAAGCTGGCCATTCGTCCCGGTAAGCCGCTGGCGCTGGGACGTCTGCCGACCGAGGCAGGGGGCGAGGCGCGCTTTGTCGGCCTGCCAGGCAATCCGGTGTCCGGATTCGTTGGCGCCTGGCTCTTTTTACGCCCGCTGATGGGAGCGTTGTTGGGCCGCCCTGCGCTTGCGTCACTGCCAGAGATCACCGCGAAGGCGCAGTTCACCACCGAGACGGGGCCACGGCAACACTACATGCGCGTGGCGCTGCGCTTTAGCGCTCAGGGAATCTACGCGGTGGCGTTTGAAGACCAGAACTCGGCGGTGCTCTCTTCGTGTATCGAGGCCGATGCGCTGGCCGTCATCGATGCTCACCAGCAGATAGCCCCAGGGGACGCCGTGCGCTGCCTATGGCTGGAGCACTAACGGCGACAGCCGTTGGCCATCCAGCAGCAAGGTCAGCCGCTGCTGTTCCAGCATCAGCCCGCACAGCGCGGGCATGCCCGAGCGGGCGGCGATCAGGGGAGGCAGCGAATGCAGCTGGGCGACCGGCAGGCGTGCCAGCCGACTCTCCGAACCAATGCCCAGCTGCCACGAGCCTTCGGCGTCGCGCAGGGTCAGCCAGCGGCTTGGGGAGCTGGCAAGCTGGAATAACAACATGTCGGCATTGGCGTGGCGCGGCTGGCAACAGTGGCTATCGATGCGCTGAACGTAGCGCGCGTCGATGGCCACCTGATAACCGCCTGCCTGAAAGACCACGCAGGTCACGGTTCGAGTGCCATCGTGGCCTGTTTGCTTGCTGTTCACGGCTCAGCCCAGCCCCTGCTGGTAGGCTTTCAGCAGGGCATCGGGGTCAAGCAGGGCCGTGGCCACAGGGGCCTCTTCGGGCTGCCAAAGCGCGCTGACGAAAGGGCGCAGTGCGTCAGGCAGCGTTTCGGGGGGCGCTTTGAAGGCGCTAAGGGGTAAGTCGCACACGTCGCTCAACTGGTCGATACGCACGGCCGTGCGTATCCCGGCGCTGCGCACCATCAGCAGCATGCCGTCGGCGTGGCTCTCGGTCAGCCCCAACAGCGGCTGTAGCCGAATCAGCGACTCGATGGTGCCGCGCAGATGGATGACGCCTTCGGTCGAGGAGGGCAGGCCAGGCACGAAATAGACCGGCGTATCGCCTTTGAGGATTTCCGTCACGGCCGTGCCCGGTAGCGCATAGGGTTGGCCGGACAGCGTGAACAGCACCACCTGCTGGCAGGGCTCTTCCACATCGACGATGCGGCCATCGTCCTCGCGGATGGCATCTTCAAGGGATAGGTTTGCTGCCTCATGCCCCGCGGGGCGCGAATCCGCCATGATTCTGCTCCGTGCTGATGACCACCTGGTTACGCCCCTGGTGCTTGGCACGATAGAGCGCCTGATCGGCGCTGAGGCGTAGCGATTCGGTAGAGGGATGTTCAGGGAAACTGCTGATCCCGACGCTGAAAGTGCAGCGGAAGCGTTCTCCGCCCGCGTGAAAATCGACGCGTTCGAAGTCACGCCGCAGCTCGTCGATCAGCTCGCCTGCCCGCTGGTCGTCGATTCCCTTGAGCAGCACCACGAACTCCTCACCGCCATAGCGGCCAATGATATCCGACATGCGTAAGCGTGTTTTCAGCAGCCGTGCCAGGGTGATGATGACCTGATCCCCTGCCAGGTGACCGTGGGTATCGTTGACCGCCTTGAAGTGGTCGATGTCGATCATGGCCATGGCATGCCGGGTCTTGTCCCGGTAAGCCTGGGCCAGTGTCTTGCTGATCATTTCAGTGGTGGTGCTGTGGTTGTAGAGGCCGGTCATGCTGTCCCGGGTCATCAGCGAGCGCAGCAGCCGCAGCCGCTCGGCGCGCAGTTTTACCGCCGAGACCAGCTCATCGGGTATCACGGGTTTGGTGATGAACGCCTCGACGCCTGCGGTCATGGCAGACAGCTGTTTCTGGCTGTCAGTCTCGCTGGAGAGATAGATGATCGGCAGGCCGACGTACTCGGGCTGCTGGCGGATGATGTTGGCCAGCTCTTCACCGGAGCACACCGGCATGTAGACATCCACCAGCAGCAGATCAGGGCTGAAGCGTTCGAGCGCGCTCAGTGCGTCGGCGGGGTGGTTCACCTGTTGCACCACCATGCCCGCCTCTTCCAGCAGTAGCGCATGGTAAGCGGCCACTTCCGGCTCGTCATCGACCACCATGACACGTAGCGGCTCGTCTTCGACAGGGGTGGTCAGCTCATCCACGGCCAGCATCAGGTCAAGGGGCTTCACGGGCTTGGTGAAATAGCCATTGCAGCCTGCGCGCACGGCGCTCAGACGCGATAGAAAATCGCCATGGGCCGACAGTACGATGGAGGGTAAGCGTTCGCCGGTGAGCTTGTTCAAGCTGGTGAGCGTTTCGGTACCTGCGGTTTGCCCCTGAGGGAACTGCACGTCCATGATGATGGCATCCGGACGGCGCGTGATGACGGCGTTGAAAAAGGCATCGGTGGTGTCGAAGTGCACTACTTCGTGCCCGAAACAGCGTAAATGGTGCAGCAGTTGGCTGACCTGGTCGGGTTCGTCATCGCAGAGGTAAATCAGCCGCTGGCGCTTGCTACGCGTTTGCTCAGGCGTCGGCGAGAACTCCACGCTTTGATGCGCTGCCAGGGCTTTCTGCTGACCCGCCAGTGATTGCAAACGCTGCTGCTCTTCGGCCAGCTGTGCGAGTATCTGAACGATCAGCGCTTCCTGCAATGGTGCCTCGCTGAGCGCGGCCTCGCCCTGGTCGGCCAGCAGCGCAAGGCGCTCGAACCCCAACGAGCGCCCCGTCCCTTTCAGGCTATGGAAAAAGCGGTGCAGCTCCGGGGCCAGCTTTGCTTCTGCCTCGGCGGAGGCTCGGCTCTGTTGCCACTGCTCCGTAGTTTGCTGGAGGCGGCCGGGTAATTGGCTAATGAACCGTTGGCGCAGCTGGCTCAGCTTGTCGTGCAGCGATGAGGGCATCGGGCTACCTGTTGAAGGCCTGGGCAACGGCCTGCCCCAGCGTCGTGTCTAGCTCGGCATCTTTTTGCAGACAGGCGCTCAGGCCGGGTGTCTGCATCAAGGCCGCTGTTGGCGTGTCGCCGGTGAGCAGGATGAACGGCAGGTGCACCTGCTGCTCGCGGAGCATTTCCAGTAACTCGACGCCGCTCACCAGCGGCATGTGCATGTCGCTAACGATCAGCGCGACATCCTTGTGCGCTTCCAGCTGGCGCATGGCCTCCATGGCGTCCTCGGCCAGTACCGTCTCATGGCCTTGAAACTCCAGCAGCGCAGCGGTCATTTCCCCAGCTAGTGGGTCGTCGTCTACGACCAGTATTCGCATGATCATTCTCTATCTTGTGGGGAAACCTAGCCTAGCAGGGCCTTCAGGGTTTCCACTAAATTGTTTTGGTCAAAGCTGCCCTTGACGATATAGGCATCAGCACCTACTTCGATGCCGCGCCGCCGGTCGGCCTCTTTCTCGCGAGACGTGATGATGATGATCGGCTTGTGACGATAGGCGTCATTTTCGCGCAGACGGGCCGTTAGCGCAAAGCCGTCCATGACGGGCATTTCAACGTCCGTCAGGACCGCGTCAAAGGTGTCGGCCAACGCCTTGTTCAAGCCATCGCGGCCATTCTCGGCCAGGGTGACCTGATAGCCCCATGCCTCCAGCACATCCTTTTCGATCTCGCGAGTGTTCAGCGAGTCATCGACCACCAGAATGTGATGGCGTGTTGCATCGGAGGGGAGCTGGGCGGCTTGGCGAAGTGACGTGTGGCGGGAGCGCTCCAGTAGCGCGGGCACATGCAGCAGGCTGGCCAGCGTATTGCGCCCCAGCGACACCATGCCCGACACCAGCGGCAAATAGCGAAGGTGGTTGGGCAGCGGCTTGATGACCATATCGCGCTCGTCCACCAGCGCATCGATGATCAGCGCCAGCTTTTGCTGACGCTGATGCACGACCAGCAATAGCACCTTGTCCCCTGCGGGCGGCGCAGCGGGCAGGTCGAGCAAGGTGGCGAGGGCAACCACCGGTACGAACTCGTTGCGCAGAATCAGCGTGGTCTGGCCTGCTGCGTCGATGAATTCCTCGGGGGAGCGCTCCAGCAACTCAGCCACATGGGGGGCGGTGACGCCCAGTGTTACGCCACTGACCTCCACCAGTAACACCCGCATCAGCGCCAATGAAAGGGGAAGGCGAAGCGAAAAGTGGGTGCCTTTGCCTAGCGCGCTGGTGACGTTCAGATCGCCATTGAGCTCATCGACCACCGTCCGCTTGACCACGTCCATACCGACACCGCGACCCGAAAAATCGGTGATCAGGCTCTTGGTGGAAAAGCCGGGCAGCAGGATCAGTTCCAGCGTTTCCTGCTCGCTCAGCAAGGCCAGCTGACCTTCATCGAGCAACTGCCTGGCAAGCGCTTTCTGGCGCACGGCCGCCAGATCGATCCCGGCTCCGTCGTCACGCATCTCCACCACGACCCAGCCACCATCCTGCCTGGCTTCCAGGCTGAGCTGGCCACGCGGTGGCTTACCTGCAGCCTGGCGCTGCTCCGGGCGCTCGAGGCCATGATCCAGAGCGTTGCGCAGCAGGTGAATCAGAGGGTCGGAGAGGCGGTCGATCATCTGGCGGTCCAGCTCGATGGCGCTCCCCCGAACGCGGCACTCCACCTGCTTGCCCAGTGATTGCGCCAGCTCACGGGTCATTTGTGCCAGTGGGTCGAAGACGACGCTCAGGGGCAGCATGCGCATCTGCAAGGCACGGTCATGAAGGTCGCTCATCAGGGCGTCGTGGCTCAGCACGCTGTCTTTGAACTCGCGCTGAAAATCGTGAAACTCGGCTTGATGCTGGGCGGGCAGAGACAGGCCGAGCTGGCGTGCCTGTTCGACCAGACCATGCAGGTGGTGATGGCCCGACAGTACTTCGCCCATCAGGCGAATCACGTCGTCCAGCCGGTCGAGACGAACTCGCACCGTATCGCTCAAGGCCAACGACGCCGATGAGGGCTTCGTGGCCGCTGGAGCCTGTTCGGAAGCGGTGGTAGAAGGCAGCGCCTTCTGCACCGCGGGCGTTGCTGAGGGCGCGTCTGCCGATGGGGCGCCTGCCGCCGACTCCAGCGCCTGGCAGAGCGCGGGGTCTGCGTCGGCCAGTGCGTCGGGGGCTGCTCCCTGCGCCAGCTGGCCGACCTGATCGTCCAACGCATCGATGGCCTGATTCAGCAGGTCCAGGGAAGCAGCCGTAGGCGCAACGCTGCCCTCGCGAAAGGCACTCAGCAGCTCTTCCATGCTATGGGCGAGGGCCGTGATCGGCGCCAGCTTGAGCATTCTGGAAGAGCCCTTGAGCGTGTGCGCCGACCGAAACAGCTCATTGACGTGCTCCTTGCCCGCCGCACCAGACGCGTTGCCGATGGCGTCCTGCGCCAGGGTATGGACCCCCTCTCGCAGGCGCGGCAAGTGGTCGGCGGCTTCTTCCACGAACCGCTGTATGAAACGACGCATATCCAGTGCCATTAGCCAACTCCCTGTATGGCGGTGTGCTCACCCAAATAGCGTTTGGCCAGAAAACAGGCATCGCCGGGGGCCAGCGGCGGCTGGATGACCTGCAGCGCACCGCTGGCCTGGGGCGTGGTTTCCAGCAGGCGTACCACGGCGGCATAGCCTCGCTGGCGCTGAACGGGGTTGTCCGGCAGCTCGCCCTGACGCAGCAGTTCCGCCTGATAGAAGTGCGCCGGCCAGCACTCCGGGGCGACGTACAGCGCTCGCTTGAAGAAATCGTAGGCCTGCTGAGGCCGCTGCAGCCAGCGCACTGCTAGCCCGGAAAGCAGCAGGGCATCTACACACCACGGGTCCTGCTCCAGCAGCGGGCGGATGAGTTGCAAGGCCGCTTCGAACTGGTTGTTATCGAGCAGCTCATGGGCCTGCTGCAGCGTCTCTTCACGCCTGGCAGGCTCGCGGGGGCTATCATGAGTATCGGCCGCTACAGGTGGCGAAGGCGGTATGTCGATGGCCTCACTGGGGGCGGCTTCCCTCGTGATGGGAGTGGGCTCTGGAGCACTCGTGAAACGCAGTGGATGGTTTGCGCGTTCGACGCCAGGGGGCTGAAAATAAAAGACCCCTTGCTCCTCTTGTAACGACAGGATGCCCAAGTCGTTCCCCAGCGTTTCCGTGACCCCGCACAGCAAGATGCCCTGTGGCGCCAGCAGCTGCTTCAAGCGCTGCTGGATGTCGCGGCGGGTGGCTTCATCGAAATAGATCGATACGTTACGGAACAGAATCACATCGAAGGGGCCGCCCAGTGCCTGGTGGTCTGCGTCGAGCAAGTTGAAGGGGCAGAACGTGACCCATTCGGTCAATGCGGGCACCAGTTGATGGGCGCGCCCCGCCGGGGTGAAGTAACGGGCCTTGAGGGCGGGGTGCAGAGCACGAAACGCCATGCCGCTGTAGCTCCCGGCTCTGGCCTTGTGCAGCACCTGTTGATCCACGTCGCCGCCGGTGATGCGGAACAGCGCCTTGGCACGTTCGCCGTACGCTTCCATCAACAGCATGGCCAGGCTGTAAGGCTCCTCTCCTGAAGAGCATCCTGCACTCAGTAGCCGCAGTGGCCCACCCTGAGTGGCCAATTGACGAGGCAGGTGTTCATCGACGAGCCACTGCAGGGCTTCTACCTCACGAAAGAAGTAGGTTTCGTTGACGGTGAGCTGGCTGATGAAATGATCAAACAGCGCTGAGTCTCGGGTGAGCCTGCCCAGCAGGGTCGCGGGGTCCTGGGTTGCCTGAGCGCGGCAAAGCTGCTCGATGGCACGCTCCAGACGCGACTCTGCCAGGCCTTCCAGAGAGAGCCCGCAGCGCTGGTGCACCAGCTGCTTGAAAGCGGCGAGGGTGGTCATGGGGAGATCTGCCGAGGTGTGGCCGTGCTCACCAAACGCAGCAAGCGTGCGGGGAGGTCGTCAAGGCCGATGATGTGCTGTATGGCGCCAGCATTGATGGCTTCCTGGTTCATGCCATAAATCACGGAGCTGGCTTCGTCCTGTGCCAGGGTGATGCCGCCTGCTTGCTGGATGGCACGCATACCGCTGACGCCGTCTCTGCCCATGCCCGTCAAAATCACTCCGATGGTATCCGCACCATAGACATCCGCGGCGCTGCGCATCAGCACATCGCAGCTGGGGTGATACAAGGCATCGGGTGGGCTCTGCACCAGTCGCACACAGTGTTCAGGCGTCACGCTCAGGTTACGCTCTGACGGTGACAGGTAAACATGGCCCGATTCGAGACGTTCCCCCTCTTTGGCCACGCTCACCGGCAGGGGGCACAGCGAGCCAAGCCAGGTGGCCATGCCTTCGATGAACCCATGGCTGATGTGCTGAGCTATCAGAATCGGCACGGGAAAGTCGCTGGGCAGCTTGCTGAGCAGGCGTGCCAGTGCCTGGGGGCCGCCCGTAGAGCAGGCAATGACCACGACCCGCTGAAAGTCGCGTGTGGCACAGGCCTGAGGGGGCGGGGAGCTCTGTATCAAGAGCGCTTGAGGGGGTGTTGCAGGCACTCGACGGCGTAGCCGCGTAATGACCGCGACCCCCGCCAGCAGGCGAACTCGAGCGCGCAGCCACTCCCCGGTGGCGTCATCCAGGGTAGGCTTGGGCATCACTTCCAGCGCCCCCACTTCCAGTGCCTTGTAGGCACTCTGGGCATCCGCACGGTCACTGATGACGAGAATCGGCACGCCCTTGGTGTGCATGATCTCTTCGATGGCGCTCAAGCCATCCATGACCGGCATGTTGAGGTCCATGGTGATCAACTGGGGTGCCAGCCGCTTGGCCAGCTCGACGGCTTGCTGGCCATTGCTGGCTTCGCCCACAATATCGATATCGCCTTCGCAGGTGAGAAGGTCACGCAATATCTCTCTGGCGAGCGGGCTATCGTCAGCCATGACCACCCGGATTACACTCATCAGGCGCCTCCCATGCCGGTGATTATGGTCGACTCTGTTGGCGGTCGTCGGATTGCGTGGCCAGCGTAAATTCCTGAACCAGCTCGTTCAGCTCGGCGGACATCTGGATCATGTCCTGGCTGATCTCGGTGATGCTGCGCACGGACTGCGCATTGCGCGTGCTGGCGGTATCGATATCGCGCAGGGCGATCACCACCTGGTTGCTGGCGGTCTTCTGCTGCTGGGTCGACAGCGAAATCTGCTGAGCCGCATTGCTGGTTTGGCTAGCGGCCTTGAGCAGGGCTTCGAGGTCCTGAGCAGTGCTTTGGCTGGCCTCGACACCCTGTTCGATAGAAGAGGCCCCTTTCTCCGAGGCGACCACCAGACGGTTGATGGCCTGCTGAATATCATCTGTGTGGCCCTCTATTTCATGGGTCGAATCGGTGACGCTATCGGCCAGGCGACGTATCTCGTTGGCAACCACCGAAAACCGACGGCCAGACTCTCCCGCGCTGGAAGCCTCCAGCGCCGCGTTGAAGGCAATCAGCTTGGTCTGCGCGGCCAGGGTGTTGATCAGCTCCATGACCTTGCTGATCTGTTTTGACTTGGCCCCCAGCGCCATGATTTCCGCTAGGCTCTGCTCGCTGTCGCTGCGGATGTCATGCATCCTGGCCTGCAGCAGCTGCATGGCCGTGCTGCCTTTACGGCTGCGCTCCAGGGTCTGGTTGGCCACGTCCACTACCGACTGGGAGTGGTCAGCAATCTGAGTCGAGGAAGTCGATAGCTCCTCCATGGTCGACGTGATCTCTGCCACGGACGACGCCATCTCCTCCACGGCTGCTGCCATGGTCTGGTTGGCCTCATGGCGAACATCGCCCCCCTGTACGCCAGATAGCCCGGCAGTTTGCGCCAAGCGATCCGCCACTTGGGTCAAGGCGAGGGCATTGTTCGACACGGCCTGAATGGCGCGAGAAAGCCTGGCCAGCAGTTCGTTGGTCTGAGCGGCCAGGTCGCCAAGCTCGGCGCGGTCATCGGTGTCTACCCGCTTGGAAAGATCCAGGCTGTGGGTGATCTCCTTGAGCTGGCGCTGAAAGCGGGTCAACGGGCGAATCAGACTGCCGGTCAGCGGATAGAGAAGCACCAGGCCCGCCAGCAGAATCAATAGCCCCAGCTTGATGGAGGTGAAAAAACGCTCCCTCACGGTAGTGATGTACTCGTCTTTGGCGACTTCGACCATCAGGTAGCGCTGTACTTCCGGGAGCCAACGGGTCACCACAAACAGGGCGCGTCCATCGCGCTCGACTTCATCCACCCTGAGTTGGCTATCGGCGTGCAGCAGGCCTGACGACTCCTGGCCACGCAGTGCAGAAAGGGTGGCTTCTTCACTGCTCATCAGAAAATCGCCGTCCGCACTCAGAATGGCCGCGCGGCCGGTTTCACCCAGGCGGTACTCGTCAATGAACTGGGCCATGCGGGCAAGGTTGAGCCCCGCGCCAGCGACCACCCTCGGCTGGCCGTTGGCAGCCAAGGCCTGGCTACGGAAGTTCAGGAAGACGAACGCATCGTCCGGGTTGAACGTATCGCTATCGAGATTGAGGTTGTAATCGACACCGCTTTGGGTGAACTCGTGGTACCAGGCGTCGCTGCTGTCCGGGCCTTGCAGCGGGCGCTGCTGGAAGGTGCCATCACGATATTGAAGATAAACCTGACGGCTGGGGGTCTGCGCGGCGATAAAGAGCAGTTCGGTGTCCAGTTGTCCCATCAAGCGTGACAGGTAGCGCTCTACATCGGCTTGCTGCTCAACTGGCAGATCCTCGGCCACCCACTGTTCGATAAAGTAGCTGTTGGCCAGGCTTTCCGAAATGGCCAGGGCAGGGCTCAAGCCCAGGGTGATGCGCGTTGCCAGGCTCTCGACCTGGGTCGGCAGCTCGTTGTTGAGCAAGTGTGCTAGTCGCGCTTCGCTGTTCGTGCGGGCCTGCAGGTACAGGGCCAGCAGCATGGACAGTGCCAGCACCGTTCCGAACGAGACAAACAGTCGAAGCCGTAACGGCAAGGATTTCCAGCGCGCAGTCATGGGCAGGCTTGCTCCAGGTGAACCCAAAGGCCTCATCATGAGGACAAATCGTTGATGGGACGAATATCGCACGACGCGTACGTCACTCATCAGCATGATAGCAACGATTAATAGTGCTTTTTGTGATATTTGCGCAGCGCTGACAGGACTGACCGCCATGTTTAATGAGGTGTTTTTCCAAATACGGCGGTTTTGCTATACAAACATTGTTTTTTGTATAAATACCGGGCTGTTTTTTTGACAAAAATGATACATGCAGGTAGCCTGTTAACAAAATGGATACGACAAATTGCTAAGGAAGCATCATGTTGTCACTCACCTCTTCAACCGTGCTTGCCGTACTGCGTGGCATTATGTCTCGCCACGGCATCACGCACTCAGAGATGCTGCCCTCGGCAGGTACTGCTGAGCGTGACAGTTTGGTACAGGCTGTTACGCGCTTTTTTGGTCTCTCTGATGGAGAGCTGCTGTCACCTACTTGCATCACGCTTGAAGAGTGGGCCACGGCGCTGAGTGAACAGGGTGATTTTTCTCATCTCCAGCTTTTCGATACCGCTATTGGTGGTGCGTTCAGCCATCAGCTGCAGCGTCAGCATCGTTACGAAGCTGCGTTCTTGCAGCAGGAAGCCATCGCGCTGCAAACGCTGCTGACCGTCGATACCCAACCTCAGCGCTCGCTGGTCAGCTGGCTTTCCAAGCAAACGGCGCCAGGCTTCGTATTGGGGGCGCTACTCCCCCAGCAGGCAGGGTGGCAGCCTCGTTCGCTGTTCGATCACGCCAACGCGCTTTGGGAACTCAATGCGGGTGATATCATGGTGACCAGCGAAGACCGATGGCGCCAGCTGGCCCAGCGCCTTCCTTCGTTGCCCATGAGCATTACTGCCGTATCGACCGCGCCACTGGACAAGAAAACCTATCGCGCGCTGCTGGCCAAAGGCGTGGCTCATATCATCGAGCTGCATTGCCAGCCGGGGCTGGGGGTATTGGCAGCACGCCGTTCCCAGAATGCGCCGTTCGAACTGCTGCCACACTGGCACCCCACCGAAAGCGACAATTTTCTGCTCAAGCTGATCAAGGGCGGCGCGCCCGAAGAAGTGAAGCTGGCGCAGCCGCTGCGTTGGGTTGGGGCGCGCCACTTTCGCCCCCAGGAGAATGTCTGGACCGACACCGTGCAGGTGGACCGCGCTGCTCTTCGGGCGTCCCCCGCGTGGCAACCGGTGGCAGAGCGCCACCAGCAAGGTAGCAGCGCCGCTTAAGCGCGGTGCCTTCTCCTACGAGGCATCTCTTTTACACGATCGCGTGGGGCACGAAACAGGACGTGTCCTTGGTGATTCTGCCCACGTCTTCGCGAATGCCGATACCACAGGCGCGGTCGCCCACCACCCAACTGCCGACCAGGGCATGGCGCTCTCCAAATCTGGGGAGCGGGTGGTACGCCTGACGAATCCATGGGCTATCCATATACGGCCCAGCGACGCTTTCCGACAGCCCATCGGGGGTGGTCAGGCTGACGTTGCTGCCCTCCCGGGAGAAAAACGGTTTGCGAACCCAGCCCGGCGCGGGCGAGATGTTCTCGGTTGGCTCGAAATAGGCGGGCAGCAGATTGGGGTGGCCTTCGAACTGTTCCCACAGCAGCGGCAGGATACCCTTGTTGGACAGAATCGCCTTCCAGGGCGGCTCGAACCAGTGGGTGTCCAGCTGGGTGATCTGCTGGCTGAACGCTTCCACCGCCATTTCTTCCCAAGGGTACAGCTTGAAAACCGCCGCCATCGGCTGGTCTTCCAGGTCCACGAAGTGGGACTGCCCCGGCGTCACGCCAATATCCTCGATGTAGACGAACGGCGCGTGCAGCCCCGCTTGCAGCGCGATGTCCTGCAGGTAGCGGACGGTGGCTCGCTCTTCGTCGCTGCCCTTCACACAAGAGAAATGCAGCGTGCGGTCGGGGAGCCGGTCGCCCAGATGTGCCAGGGCGTTCAGCAGGCGCTCCTGGATGGAGTTGTACTGGTCGGCATGGCGAGGCAGGATGCCCTGGGCAATGGCCTGTTCCAGCCATACCCATTGGAAGAACCCCGCCTCGTAAAGCGAGGTGGGCGTATCGTAGTTCAGCTCCAGCAGTTTGGCCGGGCCGTCCCCTGAGTAGGCAAAATCCATGCGCCCATACAGCGGCGGTTGGCCGGAGGTCCAGGAGCGATGGATGGTCTCCCACATATGTGCGGGGATCGCCAGCCGCTGCAGTAGGGCCTCCGAGCGGCATACGCGGTCGACCAGCGCCATGCACATCTCGTGCAGCGTTTCGGTGGGAGTTTCTATGTCGCGCTCAACTTGCTCCAGCGTGAACTGGTAGTAAGCGCTCTCTTTCCAGTAGGGCTCGCCGTCGATGGTGTGAAAGTGGAAGCCCAGCTGCTGTGCCAGGGCTTGCCACTGTGGTCGTTCAGGAACGGTGATCCTTAGCATGAGGGCTCCGGGTGTAGGTCAGGAGCCCCAGGAGGCAGAGCGCGTGCCGAGGCCGCGGCGCGTGGTGGTTTGACGGCTTTGGACCACCGAGTTGCGCATGGCGTCGTTGCGTTGATTGACCCGCTGGGTCGCCTGGCTGGCGGCGGCATTCCAGTTGCCCTGGTTGGCGCGGTTGCGATAGACCGGCTCCTGGTAAACCCGCTCGAAGGAACGCCCACGGTTGGTGTTCGACATCATGCTCCCCATCATGTAGCCCATCATGGCGGGCATGAACCAGCTACCGCCGCCACTGGCCTGGGCCTGCTCTTCATTGGGGGCAGCACAGGCGCCTTCGCCGTGCTCGGCCTCGCAGGCTTCCAGCGTATTGAAGCGCGGCACCGACTCCAGCGCTGCCGTATGGGCCTCCTCACAGGCGCTGCGGGTATAGATATTGGCGGCCACACAGTCGTCGACGCTCTGGAAGCTGCGCGGTTCGTCAAAATTCACGTCGGTAATGTGTTCGTCCTGGGCGGGTTCGGTACAGGCGGTCAGGCCAAAGGCGCCGGTGCCCATCATGGCCAACGACAGCCGTGCGCTACGCTTGCGGCGAGGAAGATGTTGATCTGCCATGTCGAACTCCTTACCAGGTCATGGAAGCGGCGTTGATGAGGCCGACCGCGATGGAAACGCTGCCCACCAGCGTGCCATAAGCCTGGTGCCCCTCGGTGATGTGCTGGGAAAGGCTCTCGCCCTGGCGGCGCAGTACCAGCTTCAAGCCGAAGAACGTAGCGATCTGCACCCCAAAGGCGACGATGCCCCAGAGAATGAAATCGAGGTAGCTGATGGAGTTGGCCATGGCGCTGTAGAGCGGCAGCGTGAAGCCAAGGATAGAACCGCCGTAGGCCCGGGCGGCAGCGGCATTGCCTTCACGGATCAGTGTCCATTCGTGATGCGGCGTGAGTCGGCTGTAGCAATACATGAACGCGACCAGTAGCCCCAGCGCGCTGAGCAGATAGGCAAAGAAGTGCGGTAATCCCTGCAGGTAGTGCAACATGGTGATGTGCTTCCCTTATGATCCATGGAGGGTCGGTATTGTGACATAGCTGGGCGTGGCTGCGTTACCCGCGACGCGTTTTCCCCAGCGAGGTGCCAACAGTGCGTGGAATGACGTAAAGAAACAGCTTTTGTGTCATTAAGGTAAGACTAAAGACTAATAGATGAATCGTGTCACCTCCTTAGAATCCCGCGAAGCCTGGTATTTTTACCAACATTCACCGTGTCGTATCGTGTAAAGACGGTGCCACGTGCCCGTACCGGGTACTGCCCAGGACGCGACCGCTTCGAAGGACCTCCCTCATGCATGCCCTTACCCTGGCATCGTTTCTATTTTTTACGGGCCTGGTGGCCTTCGTCACCTGGCGTATTACACGCCGCGATGACCATCGCAGCACCAACGGCTATTTTCTGGCGGGGCGCACGCTGACGTTTCCGTTGATTGCCGCATCGATGCTGATGACCAACCTCTCCACCGAGCAGATGGTGGGGTTGAATGGCTCGGCGTTTACCGACGGCCTGAGCGTCATGGCCTGGGAGGTCATCGCCGTGATTGCGCTGGTTGCTTTGGCGCTGTTTTTCCTGCCGCGCTTCTTGAAAAGCGGGATTGCCACGCTGCCGCAGCTGCTGGCGATACGTTTTGATGCCGGTACCCAGCTCATTGCCAACGTCATCTTCCTGATTGCCTACGCGGTGGTGCTGCTGCCCATCATTCTCTATTCCGGCGCCATTGGCTTGCAGGGCATGCTGGATTTACAGGGCTTGACCGGCATCGAATCCAGCACGGCCCTGCTGTGGGCAACCGTCTGGGTCGTGGGCCTGATTGGCGCCGTGTATGCGCTGTTCGGTGGTCTGCGCACGGTGGCGGTGTCCGACACCCTCAACGGCGTGGGGCTGCTGATTGGCGGTTTCGTGATCGTTTACTTCGGCCTTCAGGCGGTGAGTGGCGGCACAGGCGTCATAGAAGGCTGGAGCATCCTGAAGGAGAGCGACCCTGGCAAGTTCAACTCCATGGGTGGCCCCGACCAGCAGGTGCCGTTCTCGACCATCTTTACCGGCGTACTGCTGCTGCACCTCTTCTACTGGACCACCAACCAGCAAATCATCCAGCGCACCTTCGCCGCGAAAAATCTGGCGGAAGGCCAAAAAGGGGTGCTGTTGACCGGCTTCTTCAAGCTGCTGGGGCCGCTCTATCTGGTGCTTCCGGGGATCATTGCCTACCACTTGTATGCCGACCAGGGCGTGCGCGCCGATGAAGCCTATGGGCACCTGGTATTCAACGTGCTGCCGCCGTATCTGACGGGCTTTTTTGCGGCGGTGATGGTGGGGGCGATTCTCTCCTCGTTCAATTCGGCGCTGAACAGCACCACCACGATCTTCAGCCTGGGGATCTATAAAGGCGTGCTGAAAAAGGACGCCACGGAAGAGCAGGTGGTGAAATCCGGCAAGGTGTTTGGCTGGATCATGGCCATCAGCACCATGATCATCGCGCCGCTGCTGGCGGGGCAGGATAGCCTGTTCGGCTACCTGCAGCGCATGAACGCCATCTATTTCATTCCGATTCTGGCCGTGGTGCTGGTGGGGCTGTTGACCAAGCGCGTGCCGCCCATGGCTGCAAAAGTGGCCCTGGTGGGCGGTTGCTTGTTGATCGCGGCAGGCTACTTCGTGCCGCCGTTCAACAAACTGCCGCTGGTCATGCACGAGTTCCACTTCGTCGCCGCGGTGTTCGTGCTGCTGGTCGCGGTGATGCTGGTGATCGGCAAGCTGCGCCCCCGCGCCACGGACTGGGTCCAGGAAGCCTCGGGCGATGTCGACCTCACCCCGTGGAAAGGTGCCGTGCCCACCGGCATCGTGCTGGTGGTGCTGGTGGTGATCATGTACGCCTCGTTTGCAGGCGGTTGATCATCGGCCACGTGTAGTAACGCCAACCCCAACGCCAACGCCCCGCCTTGCGGGGCGTTGGCGTTTGTCAGCGTTCAAAAAGCCTGAGCGGCGCGTGAGGGCATTGGCTCGATGTCGTTTTCGGTGGGGTAATGGTCCTTGCCGACAAGCGGGGTAGCGCAGACACTCTGTTTACTGCTTTGGTCTCGAGGAGAGAAACCGTGACCCGCCATCTTGCCCTGCTTGCCTATCCTGATTGCCAACTGCTGGATGTGTGTGGCCCTTGGCAAGTGTTTGCCAGTGCCAACGCGTTGAGTGCTCAGCCGTTGTATCACCTGACGCTGGTGGCCGACAGCGTTGGCCCACTCATGACGAACGGAGGGTTGGCGCTGCAGGCGACCCACTCCTACCAACGGCCTCTTCCCCGATTTCCCTTGGATACGCTGTTGGTGGCGGGCGGCAGTGGCGTGATGCAGCAGCGCGATATCCACGAGGTCAAACAGTGGTTGCGGGAGGTAGCGCCTTCCGTGAGACGGCTGGGTTCGATTTGTTCCGGTGCCTTTTTGCTGGCCGCAGCGGGCTTGCTGGATGGCTGCCGTGTGACCACGCATTGGCGCCATGCCGCACAGCTGGCGGCGGAGTACCCTGCCCTGAGCGTCGAGCCCGATGCACTCTATATCGAAAGCCATGGCCGCTACACCAGCGCGGGCGTAACGGCGGGGATCGATTTGGCGCTGTCGCTGCTGGAGGACGATCACGGGTCTGAACTGGCCGGTCGTGTGGCCCGTGAGCTGGTGGTGTTTTTACAGCGTCCAGGGGGGCAGTCCCAATTCAGCGAAGTGCTGCGCCGCCAGCAATCGGCGGGGCCGCTGCGTCGGTTGCTGGATCGGCTCCATGCCGACCCCAGTGAAGAGCTCGGGCTTGCGAGCATGGCCGAGCAGATGGCCGTCTCCCCGCGCCATCTGACGAGACTGTTCAAGCAGCATTTGAACACCACGCCTTGCGCGTACCTGACCCAACTGCGCCTTGAACAGGCACGCCTGGCACTGATCAGCGAATGCGAACAGCTCTCTCTAGAGCGTCTGGCGCAGCGCTGGCGGCTGGGCGGTGCCGAACAACTGCGCCGCCAGTTTCTGCGCTACTACGGGGTATCCCCCTCGGTGTATCGCCAGCGTTTTGCCTCATCCCATGCCGTCCCTGTTCAGGAGGAGTTCTGATGCCATTCACGGTGACGCTGTTATCGCTTTGCCAAGCGCTGCTGGTCACGGGCAACGTCCTGTTGATCGCCGTCTCGCCCTTGATTGGCGCGGCGCTCGCCCCGAGTGCGAGCTGGTCAACGGCCCCGGTGGCTACCCAGTGGTTGGGGCTGATGTGTGCCACTATCCCTGCATCGTTGATCATGGCCAAAGTGGGCCGTAAGCGAGGCTTCATGCTGGGCAATGGGGTGGGTCTGCTGGGCGCGCTCGTCGCGGCGCAGGCCTTGGTGAGCGCCCACTTCGGGCTCTTCCTGGTGGCGACCTGGCTGATCGGCATTGGCATTGGTTTTGGGCAGCTGTACCGCTTTGCTGCGGTGGAAGCGACTCCCGCACCGTTGCGTGACCGGGCGATTGGCCTGGTCATGGGGGGCGGGGTTCTGGCAGCGTTTGCCGGGCCCTGGTTGGCAAGGGTGAGCCGTGAGCTGAGCATGGTGCCGTTTCTGGGGAGTTTCATAGGACTGGCCTTGCTCTACCTGCTCGCACTGGTGGTGCTGATGGCGACGCGGCTACCGCCTGTCTCCCAGACGCATGGTGCCGCCAATGCCATGCCGTTGCGCCACATACTCCGCCAGCCCGGGTTCATCGTGGCGGTGAGTGCGGCGATGGTGGGGTACGGGGTCATGAACCTGGCCATGACCGCCACACCGCTTGCCATGGCGGGGGCGGGGCATCATTTCGATCACGTGTCGATGACCATTCAGTGGCACGTGGTGGCGATGTTTTTACCCTCTTTCTTGACGGGGCATCTGGTCACGCGTTTTGGCGCCAGGCAAATGATCGTGTCCGGATGCCTGCTGCTGGTGATGAGTGCGCTGGTGGCTCAGTGGGAGGGCGGCCTGCTGGGGTTCAATGTGGCCCTCATTCTGCTGGGGCTTGGGTGGAATTTTACGTTCTTGCCCGCCACCGGCCTGCTGACCCAGAGCTACCGACCAGAGGACAAGGCCCGCACCCAGGCCGCCAACGAGTTCATGGTGTTTGGCACCGCCGCCCTGACCGCGCTGCTGGCAGGTCCCCTGGTCAATGGCCTGGGTTGGGCAACCCTTAACCTGGTGTTGGTGCCTGTGGCGCTGCTGCCTGTAGCACTGCTGCTTTGGCAGCGGCATGTGCCCCCCGCCAGTGCTTAAAAATCCCCCGGCGCGCACTGCAGGCAGGTAAGCCCTAGGGCGCGCCACTGGGCGACCACGGCGTCGCGGTCGTCCAGCACCAGCCAGGGCGCAAAACCGTCGCTGCGCATTTGATCGAGTAGTGCGGCTTTTACCTCTTCATCGTCTACATGGTCATCGCCCTCGGGGCGCAGGTACATGGCATCGAAGGGAATGGCATGGCGGTCGAGCCAGGCCTGGGTATGCTCGCGGTGGCTGTCCGGGCGGCCGCTGCAAATGACGATTTGCTGGCCCTGTGCCTTCAGCAGCTTGACCAGTTTGGCCACGGGTTCGATGACCGGCGCTTGGGCCATATGGGCGAAGAAGGGGTCCCACTGTTTGGCGGGGCCCAGCACCCACTCATGGACTTGCTGGGGGTGAAATTCGGCAAGCGTGCCGTCGACGTCAACGATGACTGCGGTCATGAGATGGATTCCTGAGATGAAAAGAGTGAAACGGCCGAGCCTTGAGGGCGGCTGCTGAGGGCAAGCCGTGCCTGGGTCGTCAGCCGCGTGCCTAGACGTTCGCGCCAGTGGTCAATGGCTTCATCGTCCAGTCGCGTAAACAGAGGCACGACCTGAGCAGCCTGGAGCTGATGGGCCAGTGCCACCAGATGCGAGGCGCGCAGATGGACGTTCCAGCGTTGCCAAAGCACCTCGTTGGCGGCCAGCTGCGCACAGCGCTGTGGCGTCAGGTAGCCGGTGTGCAGCAGGCGGTGGTCGGGCCAGTCGGCGGGCTGGTCGTCACGGTCGCTGACCAGCCAGAGTGTCGGATGGCTGGCGTTGGGCCGCTGGAGCAGGGTGCCGATGGCGTCGTCCAGCCCGTCACGCCGCAAACCGCATGGCAGCGCCAATAGGGCGGCGAGGTTGTCGCGGATGATGGGGTCGATGGCCAGGGGGAGCTGTCGGCGGTCTGCTTCCTCTGCCAGCCATAGCGCCATTTCCAGCGCCCGTCCCGTTTCCGGTACCGGCAGCACCAGTGGTGTTTCCAGGGCGCTGCCCAGGGTATTGATGCAGTGTGCCTGGGGCTGGTCGTAGCTGCCGTAGGAGGCGTCCAGCAGCGCCGTACGGGCAGGTGGCGGCGTATCGAAGGGAAACAGCCGCGACTCGAAACAGGCATCGCCGCTGTAGAAAAGCCCGCCCGCCACGTCGAGGTGCAGCCAGACACCCCCCAGCGAGTGGCCCGCCTGGCCGGTGGTGACGGTAATGCCTTCCACTTCGAGACGGCCGCGATAGGGCAGTGGCTGCCACGCTCTGTGGGGCGGCAGCGCCTTGGCGACCAGCGGCGTGCAGTAGAGCGGCAGCTGCTCGGGCAGCTCGGCCACCCCGCCAATATGATCGATATGATCGTGGCTGATCAGCACGGCGTCTACCGCGAGCCCCGCCGCCCAGGTGATCGCCTCACCGGGGTGCAGCGCGCCGCCCGCATCCAGCAGCAGGCGTTTGCCCTGGGCCTCGACCACGATGGCGGCCGGGCCCTTGTCGCCCAGCCCGCTGAGTATCTCCACTCGGGCGCTCATTGGTCGGGCTCCAGACACCAGCCTTCCCGCAGGCGTACCGCGACCTGCTGGCCTTCGCCAAGGGCGTGGGGATGATACGCCAGCAGGGCATCGCCGGTGCTCAGACGCAGGTGTAGCTCGTAGCGCTCACCGCGAAAGGTCAGCCGTTCAACGCGGGCGGTCAGGTCGTGGGGATTGGGGGCCGTGGCATCCAGATGCACGTGCTCCGGGCGCACCAGCACGGGCTGCGAACGCGCGGTGAGCGGCGCGGCCAGCCCGCTCATCAAAGCGCTTTCGGTGAGACGCTGGCCAGGCGCGCCGCTGGCAATGTGAAGCAGGCTGCCCTGGCCGATAAACCTCGCGACCCATTCGCTGCGCGGCGCTCGGTAGAGCGTTTCGGGCGTGGCCCACTGTACCAGCTCGCCCTCCCGCATGACGGCAATGCGGTCTGCCATGGCCATGGCTTCGCTTTGGTCATGGGTGACGTAGACCATGGTGGCCTGGGTCCGCCGGTGGAAATCCACGAAGCTGTGCTCCATGGCGGCCCGCAGGTTGCGGTCCAGGTTGGCGAGCGGTTCGTCCAGCAGCACCACGTCGGGGTCGGTGACCAGGCAGCGGGCCAGTGCCACCCGCTGGCGCTGGCCGCCGCTGAGGGCCTGGGGCGAGCGCTGGGCATAGGGGGTCAACGCCACCTGCTCCAGCGCCTGGGCGACTCGGCGCTGGTAGTCGCTGCCTTGAATGCGGCGCAGCTTCAGCGGGTAGCCCACGTTGTCGGCCACGCTCATATGGGGCCATAGCGCGTAGGACTGAAACACCATGGCCATGTTGCGCTGCTCGGGGGGCACATGGTGGTGGGCGCTGGCCAGCAGCGTCTCACCGAGCGTCATGGTGCCGCTACTCACCTGCTCGAACCCTGCCAGCATGCGGAGCATGGTGGTTTTGCCGCAGCCGCTGGGGCCCAGCAGCGCCACGAATTCGCCGGGAGAGATATCGAGGGTGACGCCATTGACCGCGGTGTGTTGGCCAAACTGTTTGGTGACGCGGTCGAGCATTAGCCTTGCCATGGCACGACTCCTTTGGGTAAGCGAGGGGCCATCAGGCTCAGCAGCAGCATCAAGGTGGCCACCATGGCCACGACCAGCACGGCCACCGCCGACGCCAGCACGCTTTCGCCCCCTTCGTCCAGGTTGAAGATCAATACGCCCAGGGTTTCGTTGCCGGCGCTCCAGAGCAGCGCCGACACGGTGAGCTCGTTGACGGCCAGCAGGAATACCAGCAGCCCACCGGCAAACAGGGAGGGCGCGATCAGCGGCATCACGATGGTGGCCAGCCGCCGCCAGGGGCCAGCACCGGCCAGCTGGGCGGCTTCTTCCAGCGAGGGGTCGAGCTGCGCAAGGCTGGCGCTGACCGGCTTCAGGCAGACCACCAGAAAGCGCGCCAGGTAGGCCACGAAAATCAGCCCAAGGGTGCCGTACAGCGCCAGATTGATCAGTGGCAGCGGGCGCACGAACAGCAGAATGCAGGCAATCGCCAGCACCACGCCAGGCAGGGCATAGGGCAGCTCGATGACGCTGAGGGTGAGCTGCTGTAGACGAGGCGGCAGGCGCTGAAGACGGTACGCCAGGGGCAGGCTGCACAGCATCAGCACCAGCGCGGCGCCGCCTGCCAGCCAGAAACTGTTGCGCACGGCCCGCCAGGTGGCGCCCTGTCGGCCGATGACCTCGTGGTAGGCGTTGAGGGTGATGGTATCCAGGCTCAGGGGAACGCCCATGGCCGGGACCAGCGAGCTCACCACCAGCGCGAGCAGCGGCGCCACCAGGATCAAGAGCAGCACCATGATCAGCAGGGTCGTCACGCCGGTACGCCAGCGCCCCAGTGAAAAATCGTGGGCGCGGCCGCTGTGCCCACCCAGGCCAAAGCGGCTGCGATTCATCCAGTACTGCTGCAGGGCTACCCCGGCCAGGGCCAGCACACCGATCAACAGGGAAAGCGCCGCCATTTCTGCCAGCACGCCGGTGCCAAAATTGGCCATGCGCTGGTAGATCAAGGTGGGCAGCACGTAATAGCCTGCGGGAATGCCCAGCATGGCGGGAATGCCAAAATTGCCCAGGCTGGAGATGAAGGCCATGGCCGCTCCGGCGATCAGGCCGTGCCGGGTCACGGGCAGAATGATATGCCCCCAGACCTGACCCTGGCGGGCGCCGCTGATCCGGGCGGCTTCGACCAGCTCACGGGGGAGCGACATGAGTGAAGTGCGCAGCGCCAGAAATACCAGCGGTGCACTTTGAATGCCGAGCAACAGCGCAATGCCTTCGGCGG
This sequence comes from Halomonas sp. 18071143, assembly GCF_019211725.1. Taxonomy (NCBI): domain Bacteria; kingdom Pseudomonadati; phylum Pseudomonadota; class Gammaproteobacteria; order Oceanospirillales; family Halomonadaceae; genus Halomonas; species Halomonas sp. 18071143. Next base: position 3,340,462 of record NZ_CP078120.1, on the reverse strand, counting down.
AATAGAGCGGCTGGGGGCTGCCCAGCGGCGGTGCCATGCCGATGCTTTTCAGTAAAGGGCTGGCCGGGCCGAACAGCTGTAGCCAGCTCAGCGCGGTGACCTGGGGCGGGATCATCATGGGCAGCATGAAGCAGAACACCAGCCAGGCCTTGCCGCGAATGTCCGTCAGAGTGATCACGAAGGCGAACAGGCTGCCCAGCACCAGGGCAATCAGCATGCCCAGGCCCGAGGTGTACAGGCTGTGCCACAAAGCGCGCCAGGTGCTGGCCGCGTTGAGCACTTTCCACAGCGGGGCACTGCTGCCCTGGCCCAGGTCGCTGAGGGCTTCCATCAAAAGCCGCAGGCTGGGCGCCAGGCTGAGCAACACCACCAACAGCGTGAGCAGGGTAAGCAGCCAGCGATGCTGGCTGCCAACGTTCAGCGAAGGGCTCATCATCAACCGCCAAACAGCTCATTGAAGCGCTGCTTGAGCGCCTCTTCCTCGGACAGCGCTTGCTCGATATCGACCGGCATCAGCTGAATCGAGTCGCGTTCGGGGAAGCCTTCCGGTGGGGCAACGTCCGGGTGCGCGGGCAGGTAGCCCTGCTGGCTCACCAATTCCTGCCCGGCTTGGGAGAGCACGAAATCGACGAACTTCTGGGCAGCGTCCGGGTGCTGGGCTTCCGCCATGATGGCGACGGGTTCGGTCACGGCGCTGACACCTTCCTCGGGGAAGACGAACGCCACGGGGGAGCCCTTGGCCGCTTCACGGATAGGCAGGAAATCCACCACGATGCCGTAGGGCTTGGTGCCTGCTGCCACGGCGTTGAAGACGCCACCGTTACCGCTTTGGGCTTCCGTACGGTTGGCGTGCAGGGCGTCGTAGTACTCCAGGCCCAGCGACGTTTCACCGATGGCGGCCATGTGGATCAGCGCTGCGCCGGAGTAGAGGGGGCTGGGCATGGTGACCAGGCCTTCATACTCCGGGCCAATCAGGTCGGCCCAGCGTTGCGGCTGGTGCTCGGCACCCGTGTTGTAAACGATCCCGGTGGTAATGAGCTTGGTGCCGTAGAAGTAGCCGTCGGCGTCGTAGAGCGCCTCATCGTAGGCGTCGCGCTCGGGGCTCAGATAGGGTTGCAGATGGCCCTCCTGCTTCAGCGACTCCATGGTCATGCTGTCTGCGATCAGCAGCACGTCGGGGTTGCTCACTCCTGCGGCCAGCTCCGAACGCAGGCGAGTCATCAGGCGCGTCGTGCCGTCGCGCACCCACTCCACCTCGATCTCCGGATAGGCCGCCTGGAAGGCATCCACGGTTTGCTGGGCGTCGCTGTTGGGCTGGCTGGTATAGAGCACCAGCGTTTGGTTGGCCAACAGAGGCGTGGATAGGGCAAGGCTTGCAAGGGTCACGGCACGACACAACGAACGCTTCAACATCGGGGAAACCTCCAGTAGGTGAACAGTGATCACACTACTGTCATCGCCTTACAACATCGTGACACTACGCTTTCGTTTGAAAGTGAATGGCTTTCGTCGAGCAGAAAACGGTTTTCGTTTTGCTGGCGGCAACCTTGAAGGGAAAACCGGGAGGAAGCATGGACGTCAATCAACGTCGGCGGGCGGTACTGGCCTGCGTGCGGGACGAGGGGCGGCAGACCCTGGAGGCATTGGCGCGACGGTTTGGCGTCTCGGTGCAAACCGTGCGCAGCGACATACGCTCGTTGGCCGAGCAAGGGCTGCTGCTACGCCGACACGGTGAGGTGATGGCGTTTCCTGACCAGGAGAATGTCGGCTATGACCAGCGCCAGATCGTCAATCAGGCCGGCAAACGACACATTGCCCGTCAGGCAGCCTCGCTGATTACCGATCACCAGTCGCTGTTTTTAGGCACCGGCACTACGGTGGAGCAGCTGGCCGATGCGCTGCACGGCAAGCAGGGCCTGCAGATCATGACCAACAACCTGCACGCGCTGATCAAACTGTGTGCCCTGGAGTGCGAGCTGGTCGTGGCGGGTGGTCGCGTGCGCCGCCGCGACCAGGACGTGATAGGCGGTGATGCCTGGCGCTTCTTTCAGCGTTATCGGGTCGATGTGGGCATCGTCTCGGTGGGCGGGATGGATAGCCAGGGCCTGCTGTACGACTACAACGATGACGAAGTCATGGCCCGAGAGGCGCTGCTGGCCCACGCGGCGTACCGTATTCTGGTACTGGACAAGACCAAGTTCGACCTGCCGCTGCGCTGCGCCGCAGGATCGCTGGCCGACTATCATGCGGTGATCACTGACAGCCCCTTGCCCGACCGGCTCAGAAGCCCCCTGGCGGCCCAGGGGGTGAGATTTCTATGTTGAGCGTCAGTCGCGTTGCTGCTGCCGATGGCTCAGGTAGATCAGTACGATCGCCACGAGCAACAGTGCCATGGCCAGGTAGCGTGAGCCATCCAGTTCACGCTGAGCGTTATCGAGCCAGCCAAAGTGGTCAATCAGCAGGCTCATCAGCAGCTGGCCCGAAATCACCGAGACCGTGGCAGCAGCCGTCCCGACACGCGGTACCGCAAAGACGATGGCCAGCATGTAGACCACCCCGAAGAGTGCCCCGGTCAGTTGCCACTTGGGCACGCTCATGAGCGTTGCTTCCTGAGGGGGCTCGAAAAAGAGCACCAGCAAAAAGGTCAGCACGGCACCCACGGCGAACGTCAGCCAAGCGCTCTCCATGACGCCAGTATGAGCGCCCAGACGGCCATTGATGGAGGATTGGGCGGCCAGGACTGCACCGCCCGCCAGAAGCAGGGCAAAGACAATGGGTAATAGCATGGTGGGTCTCCTGTTACATCAACCAAAGGGCAGCAAGAATCATGGCCAGTGCCGCCAGGCGATAGCCATCGACGCGCCGCCGTTCGCTACCGAGCCAGCCAAAGTGGTCAATGGCCAGGCTGGCCGCGACCTGGCCGCACAAGATACCCACCATGGTCATGCCGACACCCACCAGCGGCGTAGCGAGGGTCAACACAATGACGTAGATCGGCCCCAGCAAGCCGCCCGTCAATAGCCAGCGAGGCTGCTGAAACAGCGCACCCAGCTGGCGTTTGGGCGCGAATAGCAGCGCAAGCGACAGTAACAGGGCACCTACCAGGAAGATGGAGAGCGTGGCAGAAAAGTATCCCACCTGCTCCCCCAGAGGCCCTAGCAGCCCTGCCTCCACCGATAACCCCATCCCGGCGATCAATACGCCGAGCAGTATCAACGCGTGTTGCATGTGTCGTTCCCCGATTCAGAAAGAGGCCGCACTCTAAAGAGACACGCTTGTTGCTACAATGCGTTAAACGGGCAAAGGACTATTGCATTTTGGACAACTCGATTCGCCTGCTGGCACTGCGGCTGTTTGTTCGCGTGGCTACCAGCGGCAGTTTTTCAGAGGCCGCACGCTACTATGGGTTGCCGACGTCCTCGGCGTCGCGGCACATCGCCAGTCTGGAGCAAGCGCTGGGCCAGCGTTTGCTTTATCGCCATACGCGAGCCGTCAAGCTGACGGAGGCAGGGGAACGTTACTTTCATGAAGTGCACGAGGCGCTGGCGCGACTGGAGCTTGCCACCGAGGAAGTCATGGGAGTGGCTCGGCACCCTCGCGGGGTGCTTCGAATCAATGCGCCCGTGGCGTTCGGTCGGCGCCATATCGCCCCCCATTTGGCCCGGTTTCAGCAGCGCTACCCTGAAATCGAAGTCGATTTGACGCTGGAAGATCGTTTCATCGATCCCGTGCAGGAGGGGGCCGATGTGGTCATTCGCGTGGGAGCCTTGGCAGACTCCAGCCTGGTGGCTCGTGGCATTGCTCGCCAGCGTTTCATCGTGTGTGCTGCGCCGAGTTATCTGGCGGAGAAGGGCGTGCCAGCGACACCCCATGCGCTCGGGCAGCATAACTGCCTGCTTTACAAAGGCAGCAAAGGGACGCAGTCATGGCATTTTCGGGCGTTTGAAGAGGCGCGTGCGGTGCGCCATGTTTTGGCGGGAAATCTGGTGGCCAACAATGCCGAAAGCCTGGTGGAAGCGGCCATCGCCGGGCAGGGCGTGGTGATGTTTCCCTCGTGGCTGCTGTTTGAGCCACTGCGTCAGCAAACGCTGGTGCCTTTGCTGACGCAGTGGGAAGCCTCCGACGACGGTCATCTGGACAATATCTATGCGATTTATCCAGACAACCGTCTTCGCTCGTCAAAGGTCTCGGTGTTCATGACCCATCTGGAGCAGGTCATTGGGAGCCCGCCCTACTGGGATAGCATCAGCCCGCGTTGACGATGTTATTGACAAAGTTCAGCGGCTGGGGGGTATCGATCACCTCGGCCCACAGGTCGTACTCGTCGGCATGGGTGACGCGTGCTCTGACCAGGTCGCCGGCGCGCAGCGCATGGCGGCTTTCCAGATAGACCATGCCATCGATTTCCGGGGCGTCGGCTTCGCTGCGGCCAATGGCGCCTTCGTCGTCCACTTCGTCGACCAGCACTTCGATCTCACGGCCGATCTTGGCCTGCAGGCGAGCTGCCGAGATCTCCTGCTGGTGGGCCATGAAGCGCTCCCAACGGTCCTGCTTCACGTCATCGGGTACCTGCGCCAGGCCCAGCTCATTGGCGGGGGCACCTTCTACCGGGGAGTACTGGAAGCAGCCCACCCGATCCAGCTGCGCTTCGCTCAGCCAGTCCAGCAGGTACTGGAAATCTTCTTCGGTTTCACCGGGGAAGCCGACGATGAAGGTCGAGCGGATGGTCAGCTCGGGGCACTGCTCGCGCCAGCGTTTGATGCGCTCCAGTGTACGGTCTTCGAAGGCGGGGCGTTTCATCGCCTTGAGCACCTTGGGGCTGGCGTGCTGGAAAGGAATATCCAGGTACGGCAGGATCTTGCCCTCGGCCATCAGCGGAATCAGCTCATCCACATGAGGGTAAGGGTAGACGTAGTGCAGGCGCACGCGAATGCCCAGCTCGGACAGCGCATCGCACAGTTCGGTCAGGCGCGTTTTGACCTGGCGCCCGTGCCACTCGTTCTCCACGTAGCGCACATCGACGCCATAGGCGCTGGTGTCCTGGGAGATCACCAGCAGCTCTTTCACTCCGGCCCGCGCCAGGGCTTCGGCTTCGCGCAGCACCTCACCCACGGGGCGGCTGACCAGCTTGCCCCGCATGGAGGGAATGATGCAGAAGCTGCAGGTATGGTTGCAGCCTTCGGAAATCTTCAGGTAGGCATAGTGGCGCGGCGTCAGCTTGATGCCCTGGGCGGGCACCAGGTCGATGCGGTGGTCGTACTCGCTGACGAAGGGCACCGCGCTATGCACGGCGTTCACCACCTGCTCGTACTGCTGTGGGCCCGTCACCGCCAGAACGTTGGGATGCACGTCGCGAATCACGGACTCATCCACCCCCATGCAGCCAGTCACGATCACCTTGCCGTTTTCGGCAATGGCTTCGCCAATGGCGTCCAGGGACTCGGCCTTGGCGCTGTCGATGAAACCGCAGGTATTGACGACCACCACATCGGCATCGTCGTAGGTGGGTACGATCTCGTAACCATCGGTACGAAGCTGCGTCAGGATGCGCTCGGAATCGACCAGTGCCTTAGGGCAGCCTAGCGAAACAAAACCGACCTTGGGTGTGGACATAATGGGCCTCGAGGAAGAGAGCTGAGGGGCGATCACCTTGAGCAGAGGCCCCAGAAAAGAACATGGCGAGTTGAGAAAGGGCGGCATTTTAGCGCCCTTGACCAGTGCTGAAAACCTCTACGCGTTGGATTCGCCAACGTGCCCTGCAGGCGACGCAGCCACCGAGAGATGGCAAACTCAATCGAATGCCAAGCAAGCGTATGAAACGAACGCCTCACCAAAATGGTAGCGATTACCCTTGGGCAGCGCGGGAGCAATGATAATGAATAGCGACAGGTTGCTGGACGCCATCGAGCATGAACTTAGACCACGCTGCCGCTTACGATTCAGGCAGGAGGTGGAGGCACTCTTCGAACAGGAAACACACCAGGCACGCCAACGGCACCTGGTGATCATGGGGCTGGTTTCTGCACTGATCTATACCCTGTTTCTGATTAACGACTACAGCTTGCGACCCGAAGCGTTTCTGGCCTCCGTGGTGATTCGCGGTGTCATTTTACTGCCCATGGCACTGGCGATTTTCTGGTGGGTCTACCGTGGGGTGCCGCCGTGGTTGCGTGAAACGCTGATGGCAGGGCTGGTCGTGATCGCCATGATCGGCTCCAGCACCATTTTCTACATTTCCAGCTCGCCGTACTCCTACCTGGACGTCTTCTCGTTTGGTCTGATCCTGTTGGCTGGAAACATCGTCTTTTCATTGCGCTTTCCTTACGCCCTGGTCTCCTCGGTGATCAGTATCGCCATCATGGGCGCCTTTGTATTTCACTATGAGTTGATGCCGGTCGAGGCCAAGCGTTTGGCCATGTTTGCTATCGTGGTCAAGGCGGTGTTTACGTTGATGGCCAACTACCGCCTGGAGTACAGCATGCGGATCTCTTTTCTGCTGCTGATGCGTGAAAAAATCAAGGCCGGCAATATGCAGAGTGCCAATCATCAGTTGACGCGACTCTCGGTGACCGACCCACTGACGGACATCGCCAACCGCCGCCAATTCGATGCCATTTTTCCCGCGCACTGGCAGGTGGCCCAATTGGAACAGCGTTATTTGGCCATCATGGTGATCGATATCGACCACTTCAAAGCCTACAACGACTATTACGGCCACCTGCAAGGAGACCTTTGCCTTCGTCAGGTGGCCGCCGCGTTACAAGCCAACAGCCGATCCGACGATCTGGTGGTGCGCTATGGCGGTGAAGAGTTCGTGATTCTGATGCCTCGCACCGAGCCGCATACGGCACGTCAGGCCGCAGAGCGTATCCGTGAGAGTATCGAAGCGCTGGCCATTGCGCATGCTGGGTGTGGCCCTGATGCCAACGTGACGGTGAGCATCGGGGTGGCCGCCATGCAGCCCACCGCAGGGCAAGAGGAAACGGCACTCTTCATGGCAGCCGATCAGGCGCTTTACGATGCCAAGCGCCAGGGGCGTAACCGCGTCTGCATGACTCCCCTGGCAGAAAGCTGACCGTCTAGAACGACGCCGCGCTGGCGAGTGGGCTGGGTGCAGGCTTGCGCGGCGGCAGAGCCAGCACGTTATTTTGGCGTGGCTGCGTGCCCTGAAGGGTCGTTAGTGGGGGTTGGCGTTCGCCGATAGGCATGAACGCGTGGGCGCTGTGGGCCAGGTGAGACACTTCTCTGGAGAGGAGGTCGACGGCATTGATGTAGGCATCCATGCTGGTCGCGCTCTCCTGGGTGCCCTGGTCGATCTGAGCGATGGCCTGGCTGATCTGAGCGATGCCCTCGCTCTGTTCGCGGGCGGCGGCGCGAATCTCTTCCATCAAGTCGTTGACGTTGTGGCTCGCCTGACGGATTCGGCCCATGGCATCCCCGGCAGAGCCTGCCTTGTGCTGGCCTGCCTCGATGCGCTGGCGGGCCGTTTCGATCAGTGTCTGCACCTGATGGGCTGCCTCGGCTGACTGACGGGCCAGGCGGCGTACTTCTTCGGCCACCACCGCAAAGCCTCGGCCATGTTCACCGGCCCGGGCAGCTTCGACGGAGGCGTTCAGGGCCAGAATATTGGTCTGGAAGGCAATATGGTCGATGGTCTTGACGATGCCTGCCATGTCCTGGGACGTGCTGGTAATGCCCTCCATGGCATCATCCAGTTCCTGCATGATGGCCACGGCCTTGTCCACTTCGCCCACGTTACCCACCGACGCCTGGCTGGCCAGTTGGGCATTCTCCGAACTTTGCCGAACGGTAGACGCGATCTGCTCGGCGCTGGCAGCGGTTTGCTGCACCGCAGAGGCCTGCTGATCCACTCGATGGCCCATGGCCTGGTTATGCCGCGACAGCTCCTCCACCGAGGGCATGACCCGGGCAATCCGCTGGTCCAGGTCGCCAATCAGTGCATCCAGCGAACGGCGCATGAAGTTCATGGTGGCCAGGGTGTTGTCCATGGCTTTGTTGCCCACGGTAGGGACCTGAGCGTTCAGGTCGCCTGCCGCGATTTGCAGTGCAAAGTCGTTGGCTTTGTGCAGGAAGCGACGCAACCGACGCGCCTGGCGCCACTGTAGCGCGCTCAGCAGCAGCCCGCTGGCCAGCACCATCATCACCAGTGGCAGGGTCACCGAGGTGGCCACGTGGCCCTTTAGCCACCAGGCGCATCCCGCCATCAGTAGCCCAGTGGTGAACAGCGTCATCAGAACGCCGGAAATGCTGGCCAGTCGCGGCGCCCACCAGGCGGCACTTGCCAAGCGCTTCAGCGGGTTACGCGCCATGATCTCACCGTGCTTGACCGTGTAGCGACCCTGCTGCTCACGAATGTCTTGATAAATACGCTCCGCCTCGGCCACTTCCGCTTTTTCCGGTTTTACCCGAATGGACACGAACCCGGTGATTTGATTGTTTTCACGGATGGGCACCACGTTGGCACGCACCCAGTAGTGGTCTCCGTTCTTGCGCCGGTTCTTGACCAGCCCGGTCCAGTACTGGCCCGCCTTGAGGTCACTCCACATATCGGCAAACACCGGGGCAGGCATGTCAGGGTGGCGCACCATGTTGTGTGGTGAACCCACCAGCTCCTCATAGTCGAAGCCACTAATCTCGACGAAGCGATGGTTGGCATAGGCGATGTGGCTGCTTCGGTCGGTTTTGGAGATCAGCACATCATCATCGCGTAGAGGGTGTTCCACTTGGGTAACAGGGCCGTTGTTTTTCATGATGGAGTACCTGTGGGAGGAATACCTGATTGGGTTGGTCAGGTATTACTATAAATCTGCTACAAGAGTTATCCAGAGGTGTTGCATTGTTTAACATTTTCCTGGCCGGACAGTCGGTCATGCCAAGAAGCCGCCATGAATTTGACAACCACCGCGCGGTATGACAAACACACAACCATTTCAGGTGGGGGATTGAACGTGGCAGACGAGCAAAGCTATCAGGCGTTGGCAGTGGACACCCTTGGCCAGCGGCTGGGGGGAGTGGAAGCGGTCGCCCGCCGCGTGGGTGGCGACCCGACACAGTGGCAGATCCGTGAAGTGGGCGATGGCAACCTCAATCTGGTATTCATCGTCACCGGCAGCACCGGTAGCGTGGTGGTCAAGCAGGCGCTGCCCTACGTGCGCATGGTCGGCGAGAGCTGGCCGCTGCCGCTCTATCGCGCCCATTTCGAATACTACGCCTTGGTGCGCCAGGCCAAGCGTGCGCCTGGCGTGGCCCCAGAGGTGTACCATTTCGACAAGCCCCAGGCGCTGATCGTGATGGAGTACCTTCACCCGCACGTGATTTTGCGGCGCAAGCTGATCAGCGGCGAGCGGGTGGCCCAGCTAGGGGAGGCCATCGGTGAATTCTGCGCCCGCACGGCGTTTCGCGGTTCGGAGCTTTCCATGGCCAGCCCAGAGAAAAAAGGGCTCTTCGTCGTTGGGTGTGGAATTCGCCCCCTGAGCTGGGCCAGGATATGACCTCTACGACGATAGGAGGTATGGCATGGATGGCACCCAGATTCTGGCCCTCGGCCTGGGCCTGCAAGCGCCCTGGATTCTCAAGGACCAGCACCTGGATACCTCCGTATCGCCCCACCGGTTGGACCTCTACGTCGAGGCCGAGCGTGGCAGCCTCTACCCCTGCCCTGAATGCAGCGAGGCCTGTCCGGCTCACGACTTCGCCGACAAGACCTGGCGGCACCTGAACTTCTTCCAGCATCACTGCTACCTGCACGCCCGAGTGCCCCGCACCAAGTGCCCCGAGCATGGCGTCAAGCGCATCGAAGTGCCTTGGGCGCGCCCGGGCAGCGACTTCACCCTGCTGTTCGAGCAAGCGGCCATGTCGCTGGCCAAAGAGATGCCCGTGCTGGCGGTCTCTCGGCAGTTGGAGATCACCGACAAGCGACTGTGGCGCATCGTGCACCACTACGTAGGCCGCATGCTGGGGGAGCTGGACCTGTCCAGTGTGGCCACTGTCGGCGTTGATGAAACCGCCTCCCGGCGTGGCCAGCGGTACGTGACGGTGTTCCTTGATATGCAGCGCAAGCAGGAGCCCGTGATCTTCGCCGTCCCAGGCCATGGCAAGGGGGCCATCGAGGCATTCAGCGCCCCGGCGGCTCATGGCGGCGACCCCAACAACGTGGTCGAGGTGGTCTGCGACATGTCACCAGCCTTCCTCAGCGGCGTGGCCGAGAACCTCCCCAAGGCCGAGGTCACGGTCGACTGGTTCCATATCGTGCAGACCTTCACCAAGCGACTGGACGAAGTGCGCAAAAAAGAGCGCCGCGAGCAGGGCCACCCTGCCGCTGCGCTGGGCCCTGCTGAAGAGCCTGGACAACGAGAACCTGACGCCCAAGCAGCTGGCGGCACTCCAGGAACTGGTGGCCGATCAGAGCGCGACGTCTGATGCCTGGGTGATCAAGGAGAAGCTGCGCTGGATCCAGAAGGCTCCGACGCCGCGATCGGCTCGGTGGCGCATCACGAACTACCTCAAGGTCATGAAAGCGGCGGTCTCGGAGAAGCCACTTCTGAAGCCAATGGGCAAGGCCCTGGCGACGCTGGAGCGACATGCAGAGGCAGTGGTCAGGCGTTGGATCTCGGGGCTGACGAACGCACGACTGGAAGGCATGAACGGCCTGTTCCAGGCGGCTCGGTCACGCGCACGCGGCTACCGGAACGAAGCCAACTTCATTGCCATGATCTACCTGATTGGCAGCCCGGTGGGCCGCCTGTTCGATCAGGCCAAATCCACGTGAAGTGACGAAGAACCGAAAAAAGCCGATGTGGGCCTGTTCTCGGGCAACGTCGCGATCCCCGCGATTACCGAATCACTGGTGTTCACCGACCCCTACTACGGCGCCGAGATGAACCGCCATACGCCCGAGCTCTCGCCCGTGGTGGACGCACTGCGCCGCAATGCGCCTTTGAAAGCCAAAGTGCAGCGGCTGTTGATGAAGTTCACTGCCAACACCGAAACCATGCTGCACGGTGATTTGCACTCCGGCTCCATCATGGCCACCGACACCAGCGTGCGGGTCATCGACCCCGAGTTTTCCCAGTATGGCCCCTTGGCGTTCGACCTGGGCATGGCCGTGGCCAATTTCTTCATGGCCTACTTCAGCCAGCCAGCCCACCGCCAGGCAGACGAGCTGGAAGCGTATCAAGCCTGGATTCTCTCGGTGATCAGCGACTGTTTTACCCGCTTCGATGAGGAGTTTCGTCACCTCTGGCAAACCGAGCGGACCGGTATTCTGTTCCCCAGGTCGCTATTCGAAGAGCAGGGCAACAGCGCCGACGACGCCTGCGATGCCCTGCTGGATGAGATTCGTGAAGATGCGCTGGCCTACTGCGGCATCGAAATGCATCGCCGCGTACTGTCGCTGGCCCACAATGCCGATTTCGAAGAGATCGAAGACACTGCCCTGCGCGCCGAGTTGGAAGCACGCAACGTGCTGATGGGCCAAACGCTGATCATGGAACCGCAAGCCTACCGAGACCTCGACGCGCTGACGGATCTCGCCAAAACGTTCAATCAGAAAACGGTGTTGTAAGCGTCTTTCCATTGATTCAGTGGCATCTTCGGCACCGCTGTGCGGTGCTTCGCGGGTGCGCTCCGCTTACGCCGCGCTACGGGTGCCCCTCTTGAGTTTGGCGAAGCCCCGTAGCGCGGCGTAACGAATCTTGCTCGGCACGAGCAAATGAGGCACCCGCGGGGGCGGCGGTAGCCGCCTGGGTGGGGCCGCTGTGGAGGATCAACGCTCGGTGGCATCTTCGGCACCGCTGTGCGGTGCTTCGCGGGTGCGCTATCGCTTACGCCGCGCTACGGATGCCCTGCTTGAGTTTTGAGAAGCCCCGTAGCGCGGCGTAACGAATCTTGCTCGGCACGAGCAAATGAGGCACCCGCGGGGGCGGCGGTAGCCGCCTGGATAGGCCAGAGTGAAGGATCAACGCTCGGTGGCACCTTCGGCACCGCTGTGCGGTGCTTCGCGGGTGCGCTATCGCTTACGCCGCGCTACGGGTGCCCATTTTGAGCTTGGAGAAACGCCGTAGCGCGGCGTAACGAATCTTGCTCGGCACGAGCAAATGAGGCACCCGCGGGGGCGGCGGCAGCCGCCTGGATAGGCCAGAGTGAAGGATCAACGCTCGGTGGCACCTTTGGCACCGCTGTGCGGTGCTTCGCGGGTGCGCTATCGCTTACGCCGCGCTACGGGTGCCCATTTTGAGCTTGGAGAAACGCCGTAGCGCGGCGTAACGAATCTTGCTCGGCACGAGCAAATGAGGCACCCGCGGGGGCGGCAGCCGCCGCTTGGGTGGGGCCGCTGTGGAGGATCAACTCCCGGTGGCACCTTCGGCACCGCTGTGCGGTGCTTCGCGGGTGCGCTATCGCTTACGCCGCGCTACGGGTGCCCATTTTGAGCTTGGAGAAACGCCGTAGCGCGGCGTAACGAATCTTGCTCGGCACGAGCAAATGAGGCACCCGCGGGGGCGGCGGCAGCCGCCTGTGGGGCCAGAGTGAATGATCAACTCTCGGTGGCATCTTTGGCACCGCTGTGCGGTGCTTCGCGGGTGCGCTATCGCTTACGCCGCGCTACGGGTGCCCTGCTTGAGTTTTGAGAAGCCTTGTAGCGCGGCGTAACGAATCTTGCTCGGCACGAGCAAATGAGGCACCCGCGGGGGCGGCGGTAGCCGCTTGGGTGGGGCCAGAGTGATCGATCAACGCTCGGTGGCATCTTTGGCACCGCTGTGCGGTGCTTCGCGGGTGCGCTATCGCTTACGCCGCGCTACGGGTGCCCTGCTTGAGTTTGGCGAAGCCCCGTAGCGCGGTGTAATGAATCTTGCTCGGCACGAGCAAATGAGGCACCCGCGGGGGCGGCGGTAGCCGCTTGGGTGGGGCCAGAGTGATCGATCAACGCTCGGTGGCATCTTTGGCACCGCTGTGCGGTGCTTCGCGGGTGCGCTATCGCTTACGCCGCGCTACGGGTGCCCATTTTGAGCTTGGAGAAACGCCGTAGCGCGGCGTAACGAATCTTGCTCGGCACGAGCAAATGAGGCACCCGCGGGGGCGGCGGTAGCCGCCTAGGTGGGGCCAGAGTGATCGATCAACTCTCGGTGGCATCTTCGGCACCGCTGTGCGGTGCTTCGCGGGTGCGCTATCGCTTACGCCGCGCTACGGTTTATTCTTCACCCTTCACCCTTCACCCTTCACCCTTCACCCTTCACCCTTCACCCTTCACCCTTCACCCTTCACCCTTCACCCTTCACCCTTCACCCTTCACCCTTCACCCTTCACCCTTCACCCTTCACCCTTCACCCTTCACCCTTCACCCTTCACCCTTCATCGCTCAAAGCTGATCTAAACGATCAAACTTCCCGGCGATGTCGCTTTCGGTCCAGTGGGGTACCCAGCCTTCCACGTTGTCGAAGAAGCGCAGCGCGGTGAATTCCGGCTCGGGGCCCATGTCGAACCAGTGCGGGGTGTTGGCGGGCACGCTGATCAGGTCGTTGCGGGTGCAGAGCACTTGGTAAACCTTGTCGTCGATGTGCAGGCAGAACAGCCCCTGGCCTTTGACGAAGAAGCGAACTTCGTCTTCATGGTGGCGGTGCTCGTTCAGGAACTTCTGGCGCATCGCTTCCTTGTCCGGGTGGGTGGGCACCATGTGCAGCACGTCGACGGTCTGGTAGCCACCCTTGGCTTTGACCCGGTCGATATCTTCCTGATAGAGCGCCAGGATCTCTTCCTGGGTGGCATCGTCGGCAATCTCACCCGGCGCTGCCCAGCGCTCGAACAGAACGCCCACGCGGTTCAGTTCGGCGGCGATTTGCGCGCCGTCCGTGGTATCCAGAAGCGCATCGTTAGGGTTTTGATCGGCAAAGACTTTCAGTTGTGACATCAATGACTCCTGAAATAAGCAATGGTCAACCGTTGCCGCTAGACGGCAATCTCGTCGAAGCGTGCGACGCAGGCGTGATGTGTTCCCGGCTGGGTGCCTTCACGTACCAACTGCCGGGTTTGCATGCCCGTCTGTTCAGCGGCATCCAGCTCTTCGACGACATCTGACAAGAACAGCACCGATGCGGGCGGCAGGTCAAGGGTGTCGAGGATACGCTGATAAGAGGCAGCCTCGCGCTTATGGCCAATATGGGTGTCGAAGTAGCCGCTGAACAGCGGGGTCAAATCTCCCTCGTCACTGTAGCCAAACAGCAGCTTCTGCGCCTGCACCGAGCCAGACGAGTACACGTACAGCGCCTTGCCCTCAGCCTGCCACTGGCGCAGCGCCGGAGCCACATCGGCGTATAAGTGGCCGGTGAAGTCGCCACGCTGGTAGCCGTCGGCCCATACCATGCCCTGCAGGGCTTTCAGCGGCGTCACTTTCTGGTCGGTATCGATCCAGTGCAGCAGCGTCGCAATCACCGCTTCCAGCGTAGCCTCGGGGTCCTGCATGTCGCTGCGCACGGCGTCGATTTGCTCGGCTACGGCAGGCGTGGCGGCGTTCTCGCGCAAAAAGTCAGGCAGCTTGGCGTAGGCGTAGGGAAACAGCACTTTATGAACGAAATTGATATCGGTGGTGGTGCCTTCGATATCGGTCACGATAGCGCGAACGGTTGATTGATTCATTGGGACCACCGGCTCTCTTCCAGTACACAGGCAAGTAAGAATTCGATGGCTTCCAGGTGGCGGCGGCAGCTGGCAATGCTGTCGCCCACGGCGTAGATGCCGTGTCCCGCCACGAGAAAGCCCCAGGGCATCGGCCAGCCCTGGCGAACGTGCCTGGCCAGCTCCTCCATGTCCTGGGAGTTGGGCACCACCGGCAGGCGAATCGTTGCATCATGCGTCACGTTACCCGCCAACGCCTTTTGCATCTCGAAACCGCTCAGTTCGATGCCGTCGGGAAAGCGTCGCGACAGCACGGTGCTGGCCACGGTGTGGGTGTGCAGCACGCAGTGAATGGTCGGGTCTAGCCGGTACAGCGCGGCGTGCAGGTCGCTTTCGGCGCTGGGTTTGCCGCTACCTTCCAGCACGCGGCCTTCCAGGTCGCAGAGCAGCAGGTCATCGGCCTGGATGCGGGTTTTATCCCGCCCGGATGCCGTGACCCAGTAACCAGCCTCGGTACGCGCGGAAAAATTGCCGCCGGTGGCGGGGGTCCAGCCTTGCTGCGCTGCCCAGGCAATGGCGTCCAGCAGTTCGGTGTGTAAGGTAGTCATAAGGCCTGTATCGTCTCATCCAATGGGCATCATTCTATATGATAAGCTTCGCGCCTGATAAGCCGCGCGCTGAGTTCACCGGTTCAAGACCTCAAGGAGCCCTTCATGGTTACGTTACAGTCACGCAGTTTACGAGTGCATGCCGACGCCCTCGAATACCTGGACCAGACCCGGCTCCCCCAGGCCGAAGAGTGGGTGCGCTGCGACTCTCCCGAGGCGTGGCAGCACGCCGTCAAGCATCTTGCCATTCGCGGGGCGCCGTTGATTGGCTTGAGCGCGGCGTTCGTACTGGCCCAGTATGCGGCTCGCCATCCGCAAAGTGAGTGGCAGTGGGTGAGTGACCGCTTACGGGCGACGCGCCCCACGGCGGTGAACCTGATGTACTGCCTGGACGCCATGGAAGCCTGCTTTGCCCAGGGCGCGGACGCCCTGGCCGAGCGTGCCCAAGCGCTGTTCGAAGAGGACCGTGCGCTGTGTCAGCGCATGGCCGAACGGGGCGCTGACCTGTTGGCCTCCGGCGACCGGGTGCTGACCCACTGCAACACCGGCGCGCTGGCCACGGCGGGCGTAGGCACCGCGATTGGCGCGCTGGCCATCGCCAAACAGCGCGGCGTGGCGCTGCATGTCTACGTGGATGAGACCCGCCCGCTGCTCCAGGGTGGCCGTTTGACCGCCTGGGAAATGGCCGATTTAGGCATTCCCTACCAGCTGATCACCGACAGCATGGCGGCCAGCCTGATGGCGGCGGGCAAGGTGGATAAAGTAATGGTGGGGGCGGATCGCATCTGCGCCAACGGCGACTTTGCCAACAAAGTGGGCACTTACATGCTGGCGGTGGCGGCGCATTACCATCAGGTACCGTTCTACGTGGTGGCCCCTTACACCACGGTCGACCCCGCCTGCGCCACCGGCGCGGCGATTCCCATCGAGCAGCGCGATGGCGCGGAGGTGCGCGGTGCTGCCGGCGCGTTTGGCGAGGTGGTGTGGGCGCCCAGCGATGCACCGGTGTGGAACCCGGCGTTTGATGTGACCCCGGCCTCACTGGTCACCGCCTGGATTCTGGATACCGGCGTGTTCGACGCCGCCGCCATTGCCCAGGGCGAGCATCTGCGAGGATGGCGCTAGGCTTTTACGAAAACTGCCGACGCTGGCCGACTTTGCGTAAAAAGCCTAACCTTTGGCAGCCATGGAAGCCCGCACGCAGTGCAGTATCGAATAATCCACACGCCCCTCCAGCGCCTCGAACACCACTTTCAGCCCCTGGCCTGGAAACTGCTCGAAGGCGGCGTGAATCTGCGCCAGGGTTGCTGGGTCCAGGTTGACCACCTCTTCCAGGCTCAGTTCGCCGCCTTGAATGGCATCGCTCAAATGGCGGTAGACCGTGTTGGCGGCCAGCCCGCGCTGCTCGGCGACTTGTTCGGGGGTTAGCCCCTGGCGCAGCAGCGTGGCGGATTCCATGGCGCTATTGCCGATGTCGGTGGGCGTTTCGGGCTCATTGGGGTGCGCCAGTACCACCGCCAGAAATCCTTCGCCGTAATCGGCCAGTTTGCGCGCGCCGATGCCCGAGATAGTGCCCAGCGCCTGCAGCGTTTGCGGTTTTTGCGCTACCAGCTCGGCCAGGGTAGCGTCGTTGAAGATCACGTAGGCGGGTACGCCCTGGGCATCGGCCAGCGCTTTGCGATGCTGGCGCAGCGCTTCCCACAGTACGCCGTGGCCCTTGGCGGCAGATGCCCCTTTGGCTCCGCGTCGCGCAGGCTTGCTGGGTTTGCGCAGGGTGAGACGTTGCTCGCCGCGCAGTATGGGCCTGGCGTTGGCGGTGAGCTTGATCGCGCCATGGCCCTCCATGTCCACGCTCAGATAGCCGCTGGCGATCAGCTGACGAAACAGCGCTTTCCACTCGCTGGCGGTGAGCTCCTGGCCGATGCCGAAGGTGCTCAGGCTGTCGTGACCAAAGCGGCTGATACGCTCGTTGCGCTTGCCGAGCAGCACATCCACCAGATAAGTGACGCCAAAGCGCTGTTCGGTGCGATAGACACACGACAGCGCCTTCTGCGCGGCCACGGTGGCCTCCCAGGTGTCAGGCGGGGTGAGGCAGTTATCGCAGTTGCCGCAGGGCTCATCTAGCGAATCGCCAAAGTAGTGGAGCAGCGCCTGGCGACGGCAGCTGATGATCTCGCAGAGCCCCAACATGGCATCGAGCTTCTGTTGTTCGATGCGCTTTTGCTGGTCGGCGGCACTGGAGTCCTGCTGCATCTGGCGCAGGGTGATCACGTCCTGCAGGCCATAGGCCATCCAGGCATCGGCGGGCAGTCCATCGCGCCCGGCGCGGCCGGTTTCCTGGTAGTAGGCTTCGATGCTTTTGGGCAGGTTGAGGTGCGCCACAAAGCGCACGTCGGGTTTGTCGATGCCCATGCCAAAAGCGATGGTGGCGACGATCACCACGCCATCTTCGCGCAGAAAACGGGTTTGATGCTGCTGGCGCTGCTCGGCGGGTAGCCCGGCATGGTAGGGCAGCGCGGTGAGCCCCTGGCGCGCCAACCAGGCGGCGGTTTCTTCCACCTTGCGCCGTGAGAGGCAGTAGACGATGCCCGACTCGCCGTCGTGATGCTCACGGATGAAACTCAGCAACTGCTCTTTGGCATTGCCCTGATTTTCAGCGATATGGTAGCGAATATTGGGTCGGTCAAAGCCGTTGTTGTAGAGCGCGGCGTCCTGAAGCTGCAGGTGCTCCATGATGTCGTGCCGGGTGGGCACGTCGGCGGTGGCGGTGAGCGCGATGCGCGGCACGTCGGGAAAGCGCTGATGCAGGTGGGAGAGCTGGCGATACTCGGGGCGGAAATCGTGCCCCCACTGGGAAACGCAGTGGGCCTCGTCGATGGCGAACAGCGCAATGCGCGTCTGTTCCAGCAGCATCTGCATGCGCGCCGTGGCCAGCCGCTCGGGTGCGATGTAGAGCAGGTCCAGCTCGCCTGCGCGCAGGTGGTTCTCCACCTCCATCGCCTCATGCATCTCGAGGCTGGAGTTGAGGTAGGCGGCGCGCACCCCGTTCTGGATCAGCGCGGCCACCTGGTCCTGCATCAGCGCGATGAGCGGCGAGACCACGATGGCGGTGCCGGCGCGCAGCAGCGCCGGGATCTGATAGCACAGCGATTTGCCGCCGCCGGTGGGCATCAGCACCAGCGCGTCTCCGCCGCCCGTCACGTGCTCGATGATGGCCTGCTGGGGGCCACGAAAGCGCTCAAAGCCAAAGACTTCTTGCAGTACCTTGAGGGCTGCCGGGTCGCCGTGCATCGCTGCTCTCCTTGTCGTGTGCGTGAAGGAGAATTGTCGCACGAAAACCCGAGTGAGTTGGGCTAGCGAATCCCCGCGCGTAAAAACGACTGCACGAACTGGCGCTGGAACAGCAGAAAAGCCACCAGCAGCGGCGCAATACTCAGCAGCGTGGCAGCGCTGACGGTGGCCCAATTGACGCCGGTTTCTGGCGCGGAGAACACGCCCAATCCTACCGTCAGCGGGCGGCTCTCCACGGAGTTGGTCACCACCAGTGGCCACAGGAAGTTGTTCCAGTGGTGGCTGATCGACACCAGCCCGTAGGCCAGATAGGTGGGCTTGGCCAGCGGCACGTAGACCTTCCACAGGATTTCCAGCCAGCCACAGCCCTCGATACGGGCGGCGTCCTCCAGCTCTCGGGGGATGGTCTTGAAGGTCTGACGCAGCAGGAAAATGCCGAAGGCGCTGGCCACGTAGGGCAGGCCAATGCCGGTGATGGTATTGATCAGCCCCAGCTCGCTGGCGATACGATAGTTCTCGACGATCAGCACTTCGGGAAACACGAACAGCTGAATCAGCACCAGCATGAACAGCAGGTTCTTGCCGGGGATCGGAAAGCGGGCAAAGGCAAAGGCGGCCAGCGTGCAGACCACGAACTGGGCCAGTACCACGCCGGTCACCAGCGCGAAGGTGTTCAGGTAGTAACGCGCAAAGGGGGCCTGGACCCAGGCGTTCGTGAAGTTGTCCAGCGTCAAAGGCGCCAGCAGGTCGAAACGTACCATGTAGGCGGGCGGATGAATCGCGGCCCACACCGCGTAAAGCAGCGGAAAGATCCAGATCACGGCCAGCAGCCAGGCCGCCAGGGTTTCCAGGCGGGGCAGCGCCAAGGTGCGCCGTGGCGACACCGGAAGAGAGGAGGTGCTCATTGGTAGTGCGTCCTGCGGTCCAGAATCGTGAACTTCAGTGTGGCCACCACCGCCAACACCAGCAGAATGACCACGGTGATGGTGGCCGCCATGGTGCGGTCGAAGAACGAAAAGGCGTTCTCGTAGACGTAATACAGCAGCAGGTTGGTGGCGTTATTGGGCCCGCCCTTGGTGAGGATGAACAGGTGGTCGACCACCCGCACCGCATTGATCAGCGCGTTGATCAGTACGAACAGCGTGGTGGGCATCAGCAGGGGAAACGTCACTCGCCAAAAGAAGCTCCAGCGGCTCGTGCCTTCCAGGTCAGCGGCTTCCTTGAGCTCCGGGGGGATGGCCTGTAGCGCGGCCAGGTAGAAGATCATGAAAAAGCCCGCTTCTTTCCACACCGACATGACGATGACCGACCCCAGCGCCACGCCGGGGTCGCCCAGCCAGTTCACCCCGGCAAACCCCAGGGCGCCGAGCAGCTTGTTGAATAGCCCTATCTGCGGGGCGTAGAAAAACATCCAGATATTGGCGGCGGCGATCATGGGCAGAATGGTGGGCGTGAAATAGGCCATGCGAACCAGCCCGCGCCCGGGCAGGCGGGCATTGACCAGCAGCGCCATGCCCAGTGCCAGCGCCATGGAAGTGGGAACCGTGCCCAGCGCGTACAGCAGGTTGTTGCGGGCGACTTTCCAGAACGTCGGGTCGTCCATCAGCACGCGATAGTTGTCGAGCCCGACGAAGGCGGCGGGCTCGCCGCGAAAGCCGGGCAAAAAAAGGCTGTTGATCACGGTGGTGACCGTGGGCAAGTAGGCAAACGCAGTGAGCAGCAGCGCCGCGGGCAGAAGCAGCAGGGCGCCGTAAAGCTGCATCGTTCGATGGGCGTTCAGGTTCATGGGGCCGCCGTGATGAGAAAAAGCCGGGGCGAACCCCGGCGAGCATGGAAACGTCCGCCTATCGGCACTTACCGGGCATAGCGGCGCAGCGCCGCATCGGCCTCACGCTGGGCCTGGCTCAGCGCGTCGGCAGGGCTCATTTGCCCTGTCAGTGCGGCTTGCACGGCGTTATCCAGGGCACGGCGCACGCGGCCACCCTGGTAGGTAGAGAGTTCGGCAGTGCCGTGTTCGAGCTGGTCCCGAGCCACGGCGGCAGGGGCGAATTCTTCCACGTAATGCTGCAATGCCTCGGTGTCATAGGCGGCGGGGCTGACGCCCATGTAGCCGGTTTCGATGGACCATGCGGCGGCACGCTCGGGGGCGGTCATCCAGCGGATGAAGGTCATCGCTGCGCGCTGCTCCTCTTCACTGGCATCTTCGAAGATGTAGAAGTTGCCGCCACCGGTGGGGCTGCCGCGCTGGGTCTTCATGGGCAGCATGGCGACGCCAAAATCGAAATTGGCCTCGTTGCGTACCGCGGTCAGGTTACCCGTGGTGTGCCACATCATGGCGGTGGACTGCTCGAGGAAGTTCTGGCGCAGGGTGCCCCACTCGATGGTGCCACTGGGCATGGCGTCGTGCTCGGTGGCCAGCGACACCCAGTATTCGAGGGCTTCGATGGCGGCCGGGTCGTCAAAATAGACCTCGGTGCCATCGTCGTTCATCAGACGATGGCCGTTCTGGAAGGCAAAGGCCTGGAACATCCAGTAGGGGTAGCCGGTGGACGGCACCATCACGCCCCACTGCTCACCGTTCGAGGCTTCGCGCACGGTGGCGGCCATCTCGGCCATCTCTTCCCAGTTTTCCGGCGGCGTTTCCGGGTCCAGGCCAGCGGCTGCAAAGGCGTCCTTGTTCCAGAACAGCACGATGGTAGAGCGCTGGAAGGGAATGCCGTAGGTCTTGCCATCCAACTGACCGTTTTCCATCAGGCCGGGGTAGAAGCCATCCAGCCACGCTTGCTCTTCCTCGGTGTCGATGAGGTCATCAAAGGCCACGATGGCGTTCTGCTCGATCAGCTCGTACAGGTCGATGGAGAACAGCACCGAGAGCTGAGGCGCATCCCCGGCTTCCATGGCGGACATGGCGCGCACGCGGGTGTCGTCGTAGTTGCCTGCGTAGATGGCTTCCACGTTGATGTCCGGATATTCGCTTTCGAATTCAGCCACCAGGCCATCGATCACGTCGGTCAGTGCGCCCCCCACCGACACCGGGTAGTACATCGTCAAATCGATGGTATCCGCCTGAACCTGAGCGGCGCCCAGTGCGCTGGCAAGCAGGGCGCCGGACATCAAGGGATGAGAAACTCGCATGGCTGACTCCTCGAAGAGTGGGTGATGTCGCAAGGGTTGTGGGGTGGTGAGCAAACTCAGTGCTGAAAAGAGCCCACCGTCGGCGGGCGCGGAATGGTGCGATACGGCGTGAGTTCCAGCGCCGACAGGTCGTCCCGGCGTGCGCCGGAGGGGTCGAACAGGTGGGCCTTGTCTGCCGACCAGAACAGTCGGCAGGGCTGGCCCGTCAGGCTGTGTTTGCCGCCTAGCCGCACACGCAGGGTGTGCTGCCCGACGCTCACATGGGCAATGGTGTCGGCGCCCAGATACTCTTCGCTTTCCACTTGGCCGGGCAGGCCAGCCGCCGAGGCCCCGCGCAGTTCGATATCCTCGGGGCGAATGCCCAATTGGCCGCCTGCGGCGGGCAACGGGGCAACGGGGGTGGTGGGTTCGCCTTCGATCACCGCCCCCTGTTCCCCGGCTACCAGCGGCAGCAGGTTCATGGCCGGGCTGCCGATGAAGCTGGCGGCAAAAGCGCTGGCGGGCTGGTTATAAAGCTCGTCGGGTGTGCCGTCCTGCACGATATGTCCTTGTTGCATCAAGATCACACGGTCTCCCATGCTCATGGCCTCTACCTGGTCGTGAGTGACGTAAACCACCGTCATATCGAGTCGTGATTGCAGGGCTTTGATCTCCCTGCGCATATCGCTGCGCAGCCGCGCATCCAGGTTGGACAGCGGCTCGTCCATCAAACAGATGGGGTGTTCGGAAATGATGGCGCGCGCCAACGCCACCCGCTGGCGCTGGCCGCCGGAAAGCTGTGCCGGTTTGCGGTGCAGGTAATCCGTCAGGTCCACCAGCTCGGCCACCTGGGCCAGGCGCTGCTGCCGTTCTGCCTTCGCTACCTTGCGGCTGCGCAGGCCAAAGACGATGTTGTCGGCCACGCTCAAGTGCGGAAATAGCGCATAGGACTGAAACACCATGCTCAGCCCACGGTCGCCGGGCGGCAGGTGGGTCACGTCCCGTTCGCCGATATGGATGCGGCCACTACTGGCGTCGTCCAGCCCTGCCAGCATGCGCAGGGTGGTGGATTTTCCACAGCCTGACGGCCCCAGCAGAATGACGAACTGCCCGGGCTGAATATCGAAGGAAATGTCGTTGACTGCCGTGGTCGCGCCCCAGTGCTTGGAGACGCCTGCCAGGCGAATGCGCGATTGGTTCATGGCCCTCATCCGTCATGCGTGGCGACAATCTAGAGTGAGAGCAAGGTGTTGCGTTTGTATGACGCCTGGATGTCAGGTTGATGTCGTGAGGGGCGTGAGGCTGCCCCTTGCGTGTCAGTGGGATGAAGAGGCGCTCTGCCTGCTCGATTAGACGGTGGCAGCGCCACCCGAGCGGTGTTGAGCATCTGCTGGGGCGGGTAACCGGGAGCCGGTGCGCTCATCATGAGCTGACGTCACTGCCGTTTCCCTTAACACGAAGCCGCCTACCCGCTGGGCCAGCATCTCTGCCTGTTCGGTCAGCCGATAGGCCGCCGTGCGGGACGCTTCGACAAGCTGGGTGTTCTGCTGGGTCATCCGGTCCAGTTCGCTGACTGCCTGATTGACTTGACCCACGCCGTCGCTCTGCTCGCCAGCGGCCAGGCTGATCTCACCCAGCATTCCAGCTACCCGCTCGACGTTGGCGACCAATCCTTGTACCGCTTCACCGACGGCGCGCACTTCACTGCTACCGCGAGAGACTTTGTCGCGGGAGTCGGCAATCAGGCTGCGTATTCCCTGCGAAGCCTCGCTGCTGCGCTTCGCTAGCAGGCGGACCTCTTCGGCGACGACCGCGAAGCCCCGACCATGCTGGCCCGCCCTGGCCGCTTCTACCGAAGCATTGAGCGCCAGCAGATTGGTTTGGAAGGCGATGCCATCGATCACCGTGATAATGTTGGCGATCTGCTCGGACGTCGTCTGGATATCTTGCATGAGGTCGACCGCTCTGACCACCGCTGAGCCTGACTCGCGTGCCGCCGTGGCGGCGCCTTGAGCCAGTTCGTCAGCCTTACGCGAGGCGTCGGCGGTGTGTTGCACCGTGCTTGAGATCTGCTCCATGGAAGCGGAGGTCTCTTGCAGGTTGGCGGACGCTCCCTCGCTGCGGCGTGCCAGATCCTCGTTGCCGCTACTGATCGCCACCGCCGCTTCGCGCACGGTGTGACTAACACGACGTACATCGAGCAGCACATCGTGGATATTGTCGGTGAAGCGGTTGAACTGGATCGCCAGCTCACCGATCTCGTCGCGGGATTTCACTTCCAGGCGCTGGGTCAGGTCCGCTTCGCCGGAGGCGATCTCCTGCATCTGCTGCGACACCGCGCGTATCGGCGCTGTCAGGTAACGCGCCACTGCCCCAGCGGCAAGGATCGCCAGCAGCAGGAACAGCAGGCCGAGTAGGCCCAACTGCCAGGATAGGCGGTTGGCACCGGCCAACATCTCGTGCCTGGGTATCAAGCCAATTAGAGACCAGCCAAGCACCGAAGAGCGATAGACAGTGGCCTGGAAGACGTCACCGTCGTGCTGGATCGTCTGGCTAATCGCTTCACCACCATGAGCGAATGCCTGGAGCTGGGCTAGCGAAGGGTCATCGAGTGATTCCACGTTCTGGAAGACGGCGGAGGGATCCCCCGGATGGGCCAGCACCGTGCCGTTCTCCTCCAGCAGGACCAAGTACCCCTGCTCACCGAACGCGATCTCATTGATCATGCTCATCAGACCGGCCAGCGAGACGTCAACGCCCTGGACCCCGAGTACTTGGCCACTATCGTCTTCCACGGTACGTACAGAGCTGATGATGGTGGCATCGTCGGAAGCGAAATAGTAAGCCTCGGTGCGCACCACCTCCCCAGGCTGGCGCAGGGCTGCTTGGTAGAAGGGGCGTTCTCGCGGATCGTAGCCAGCACCGATATTGCCTTCGGGCCACTGCACATAGCCGCCATCGGCGCTGCCCAGATAGACGTAGGCCAGGCCGGGGTTGGCCTCGGCGAAACGCGCGTAGAGCGCATAGAGCTCAGCTTCCGTTCCGGCATTGCGGGAGGGAGTCATGGGCTGGGTGTCGCGGTTGTCGAGATACCGGGTCAGACTACCGTGAGCCTCACGGACCAGCGGCTCTGTGGCCAGGAAGGCCGCATCCTGTGCCACTTGATCGAGGAAAGTGGTAAGCGAGTAGTCCACTTGGCGAAGATATTGACCGCTGGACTCAGCGAAGGCGTCGACCGCCGCCTGCCGACTCTGCAGGATCGCCAACCCCGAAATCCCCGCGACTGCTGTCGCCAGGATCAAGCCGAACGTCAGCACCATCTTGTGAGTAATCGACACAGGGGGGTCCTCGTTGATATAGGTATCAGGAAGAGGGAAGCGCTGCTGAACAAAAACCATGGATAAACGATGCATCGGCTAGAGTCTGCGAAACTTGAGCGAGACGTCGCCATTGCAACGATGGACGTCGCTTTTTAGTCGAGTAAATGCTGTTGAGTGCCGTGCCTGAAGGGAGCCCGGCGTAAGTCGCCGGGCCAACGCTTACGTCTGGTGGCGCAAAATGGTCGGCGCTGACCACTGCTGACACACGGGCATGACTTCCAGGCGGGTGATGTTGACGTGGGCAGGCAGGGAGGCCACATGCAGCGCCTGCGCGGCCACGTCTTCTGGCTGGAGCGGCTGAGCGCCTTCGTAGTAGCGCTCTGCGACGCCCTGGTCGCCCTTCATGCGCACCAGGGTGAACTCGCTGGCCGTCATGCCGGGGGCCAGGTCCGTGACGCGAATGCCCAGCGGGCCCACGTCACAGCGCAGGTTATAGCTGAACTGCTCCACGAAGGCCTTGGTGGCGCCGTAAACATGGCCGCCCGGGTAGGGCGTATTGGCGGCAATGGAGCCCAGGTTGATGATCGTGGCCCCTGGTGTGGAAGCGCTCAGCAGCGGCAGCAGGTGCTTGGTGACGTTGACTAGCCCCTTGATATTGGTGTCGATCATGCGATGCCAGTCTTCCAGCGATGCTTGCGGCGCCGGGTCCTTGCCCAGCGCCAGCCCGGCATTGTTGATCAGCGTATGCACGCGCTGAAAACGCTCGGGCAAGGCCGCCACGACTTCGGCCACCGCCTCGGCGTCACTGACGTCCAAAGCCGCCGTATGGGTAGGCACGCGCTGTTCGAAGGTGGCCTGCAGCTGCGCCAGGCGGTCCTGGCGCCGCCCGGTCAATACCAGTGCCCAACCCGCGTCGGCAAAAAGATGCGCGCATGCCAGCCCGATGCCGGACGTCGCACCGGTGATGAACACGACCTGCTCGGTTTCGTGCATGGAGAATACTCCCATACTGCATTGTGATGGAACCTCTCGGGGGAAGCGCCATTGGGTAACGAACCCGAGCCCTTGAGTATCCATCTTTAGTCGCAGACTTTCGCAGTATCCCTGAAAAAGGTGCCATTCTCAGGGCGATTACAGCCATCGTCATTGACGAAGCCTGCCTTCTCGAACGCCGATTTGAGCCGTTTGGCGGCTTGTTTCAAGATCGAATCAGCACCACACCCAATAACGACAACCGTAGAGAGCCTTCCCATGCGGAAACAACTGCTTGCCACGCTGGCGACCCTGGGCATGCTGACGACAGCCCCGTTCGTTCTGGCTAACCCGATTGAAATCCAAGTCAACAACACCATGAGCGAAGGCGGTTCCGAAAGCGCCGCCGTGGAGCGCTTTGCGGAGTACCTGGAAGAGCAGGCGCCGGGCCGCTTCAACGTTCGCCCTTTCCTGGCGGGCTCGCTGGGAGGCGAGGATGCCATTCTGGAATTGCTCAACCTGGGACAAACCCAGCTTTCCATTACCGGCGGGAATTGGCGCCAGCAGTATGCGCCTGAGTACGACGCCATTACCGTGCCATTCGTGTTTGCCACTTGGGAAGAGGTGGATGCGTACATGGAGAGCCCCTCTGGGCAGGCGTTAATCGAGCAGGCCGAAAACCAGGGCGGGCTCAAGTACTTTGGCACCCAGCATCGTGGGCCGCGCCACATGACCGCCAACAAGGCCATCGAAACCCCTGAAGACTTGCGCGGTTTCCGCATGCGTCTGCCCTCGTTGCCGGTGTGGCTAACGGTGTGGGAAGAGATCGGTGCTCAGGTGGTCAACGTGCCTGCTCCGGAGGTCTATCTGGCCATGCAGACGCGCCAGGTAGACGGCCATGAAAACTCGCTCTCTTCGCCATATACCCGGCGCTTATGGGAAGTGCAGGACCACATCATTTTGACCAGCCACGTGCAGTTCCCGTGGAACTGGGTGGCCAGTTCGCGGTGGTGGAACGGCCTGGAAGAAGACGATCAAGCGCTGATCGAAGAGGCCATTCACGTGGCGCGTGCCCATGGCTCCGAGCGTGAGCGCGAGCTGGACGAGTACTACCTCGGCGCGCTGGAAGAGCAGGGCATGACCATCATCGAACCGGATATCGAAGCGTTCAGAACCGCTGCGTTGCCTGCCATTGAGCGGGTCATGGCCGATATGGCCGATGGCGTGAGCGAAGACGCCCTCGGGCATCAGGGCGAATGACGCGCTAGCGCCAACGCGTTGGGTTCAGCCACGGGGGTGCCCGACACCACCGTGGCCGTGGATTGCGAGATCACCTCAGGAAATTATTGATGAATGCTCCCTCGGAAGAGAAAGCGGCACCCGTGCAGGGGCTGGATAGAGCTGCCCAAAGTGTGCTGCGTGTCATTACGAGCCTGTGCGATGTGGTGGGCGTGACCTTGATGGTGGCCATTCTGGTGCTGCTGGTGGCCGCCGTGGTGGCTCGTGACCTGCTGGGGCTGGGAATGCCCTGGACAGAAGAAGTCGCGTCGCTGCTGGCCATTTATGCGATTGGTTTTGGCTCCATTTCGGCGTGGGTGCGTAGTGAGCATCTGGTCGTGGACCTGTTCAGTCATCGGCTATCTAACGTGGGCAGGCATCTTCAGTATCGCTTGACGGCCATGATCTCCTGCGGATTTTTCGTGCTGGCGGCCTGGGGAGCCTGGATCATGTCCGACATGAGTGCCAACAACAAGACCGTATCGCTGAGTATCAGCTTCAGTTTTCTCTATTACGGCGTATTGTTCAGTTTCTCGGGCATGGCGCTGATCGCCGCGTGGCAGACCCTGCGTGGCCCCGTGGCCTGGTTGGAAGCGCCCCGTGAAGAGGAGCACGCGCAGCCATGATGGAATTGCTCGTATTCGTAGGGGGCTTGCTGGCCCTGATGGCCATTGGATTGCCCGTGGTGGTGGCCATTGGCGTGACCTCGTTCATTGCCCTGGCGGTAACCGGGGCGGGGGGGCTGCCGGTGGAGCTGCTGCCGCTGCGCATGGTGCAAACCCTCAACAACTTCACGCTGTTGGCCATCCCGCTGTTCATTCTGGCGGCCAACATCATGAACGTGGGCTCCACGACCACCCGTATCTTCGACTTCGCCACGGCGCTGGTGGGATTCACCAAAGGCGGGCTGGGGCATGCCAACGTCGTGGCCAGCTCGATTTTTGCCACCATGTCGGGCACCGCAGTCGCCGATGCCGCCGGGCTTGGCAGCATCGAAATCAAGGCCATGAAGGAGCGCGGCTACGAGCTGGGTTATTCCACTGGCATTACGGCGGCGTCCAGCGTCATTGGCCCCATCCTGCCGCCCAGCATTGCGCTGGTGGTGTATGGCTGGTTGGCCAATGTCAGTATCGGTGGGCTGTTCATGGCGGGGTTGCTGCCGGGCATCCTGATGGCGCTGTTACTGATGGGCATGACGGTGGTGCTGGGCATGACTGGCCGGGTGGTGATGCCCACACCGACCGCGTTCGATGCCTGCGAAGTCGTGCGCACGGGCAAACGGGCCATCCTGCCCCTGATGATGCCCGCCATTATCGTGGGCGGTATTTGGGGAGGCTTTTTCACCCCCACGGAAGCGGGTGCGATTGCCTCGCTGTACGCGGTGATCCTGGGCGGGGTGATCTACCGTGACCTGAACGGGCGGGATTTATTCCATGCGTTTCGTAGAACCCTGATGTTCAGCGCGGTCATTCTGCTGATCATCGCGGTATCGAGCTTCTACGGCTGGATTCTGGTCCGCATGGGTATCCCCCAGGCGCTGGCAGGCCAGGTTGCCAGCATCGATATGCCCACCATCGTGCTGCTGCTCTGTTTTGCGCTGTTTTTCCTGCTGATCGGCTGCTTCATGTCGGTGATCGAGAGCATCCTGATTTTCACGCCCATCGTCGTACCGGCCGCCCTCAGCGCGGGGTTGGACCCCGTTCACTTCGGTATCGTGATGGTCATCACGCTCTCGGTGGGCGTCATCACGCCGCCCTTCGGCACGGTACTGTTCCTGATGGTGGGGATTACCCGGTTGAGGTACGGCCAAGTGGTCAAAGCCGTGCTGCCATTCCTGCTGCCCATCCTGGCCACGATCCTACTATTGATCGCTGTGCCTGGGCTGGCGACCTGGCTGCCGAGCGTGATGGGGTATTGAGCCTGGTCCGCCAATGCTTCGCCCCTTGCGGATAGGGCGTTAAGGGGCGAAGTAAAGCGGTAGATGCCGAGGGGGCAACAGGATGGGTATCAGGCCAGATGCCCATTACCCATCGGCATTGATCTTCTCAACAATCTCCGCCAGGGCACTTTCCGCCTGGTCATTATCGACCTGGCAGGTGCCCGCATTCAGGTGGCCGCCGCCGCCGTAGCTCAAGCACAGTTCGCCCACATTGGTGTTGCTGGAGCGGTTGAGGATCGACTTGCCAATGGCCAGCACGGTGTTCTGCTGCTTGAGGCCCCACATCACATGGATCGAGATGTTGCACTCGGGATACATGGCGTAGATCACGAAGCGGTTGGTGGCGTAGATGGTCTCTTCGTTGCGCAGGTCCAGGACCACCAGATTGCCGTGTACGCTGGCGCAGCGTTCGATCTGCTGTTTGGCTAGTTGCGCGTGTTCACGGTACAGCGCGGTGCGCTCGTGGACGTCTTCCAGGGCCAGGATTTCGTCGATGGTGTGCTCACGGCAGTAATCGATCAGCTTCATCATCAACTGGTAGTTGGAAATACGGAAGTCGCGGAAGCGTCCCAGCCCCGTGCGCGCGTCCATGATGAAGTTCAGCAGCACCCAGCCTTGCGGGTCGAGAATCTCGTCGCGATCGAACTGTGCCGAATCACCTTTATCGACCGCCTCCATCATGTCGTCCCAGCGGGCAGGGAAGGCCTCGTGGCCACCGTAGTACTCCCACACGACGCGCGCTGCAGAAGGGGCGTCGGCATTGATGATGTGGTTGTCGGCCCGCTCGACGTTACGCACGGTTTCGCTCAGGTGATGATCGAAGGCCAGATGGCAGCCGGGCACATAAGGCAGGTTGGTGGTGATGTCGTTGGCATCGATCTCGATTTTGCCATCCTGCATGTCCTTGGGGTGCACGAAGGTGATCTCATCGATCAGCCCCAGATGCTTGAGCAGTGCGCCGCATACCAACCCATCAAAATCGCTGCGGGTAACCAAACGAAACGTGGATGTTTGTTGCGTAGGCATTTGTAGTCTCTTCACGGTGATCGGTATCTGAACGATACCAGCAGTGATGGTGGGTTAAAATAAACCTTTCCGCTCTTGCAACCCCGGCTACCAACGCTTTGGCGGGCTGCTCATCGGCAAGGTAAAGTGAGCAGTGTTACAGCGGGGCGTGAGCATCAGGGGCCCATGTGCCAGAGGTAAACAATAAAAAACTAATTAAATGTTATAGAAGATACGCGTTGGCATGCGGAAAATTTTTATAAGCCACTGAAATTTAATGATTTAAAAATTTATGGCGCAGGCTGGCATGGGGGGTGCAATGTTCTAGGCAAGAACGGCAAGCATGAATGTCAGGACGACACGCCGCTCTTATCGATCGTGAAGATGAAACGTTGTTAGATGTGTAACACGCCGAACTGAACGAAAGAAACGCCATTAGGAGGCACGACCATGAAAAAGGAAGCTCTGAAGAAACTCGGTATTCTGGGTGTATCATTTGGCCTGGTAGCCAGCCCGCTGGCATTCGCAATGGAGGAGCATGAAGAGCACCCCACTGCGCCGCAGGAAGAAACCATGCAGGACGATCAAGGCTCATTCAACTCTTTCGATGCTGATCAAGAGCACGGTGCCACCAACGACGGTGTGACCACCGAGTACGAAGAGGAAGAGCAAGAATTCACTTATGAAGAGGAAGAAGAAGAGCAGGATCAGTGGGAGACTGAAGAGGAAGATGATTCTGGCTGGTAATCCCACGGCCGCTTAAGGGAGTAACTTCTACTTCGGCTCAAGGATGAGCCACGCAGCGCCCCGCCAATTGCGGGGCGCTGTTGCGTTTGGGCTATCGTGTCATGGGGCGAACGTGTCATAGGGGCGAACGTGTCATAGGGGCTATCGTGTCATAGGGGCGAAGCGTGGAAGGGAAATGCGCGTGAATGCGCTATGGTAAAAGACGCATTTTCACAAAATCCCTTCGCTATGACCCTGACCACAATCACAAGGACGTGCCCAACGTGTTGAACTGGAAAGAGCTTCCCCAGCTGCCTCGCGCCGAAGGGCGTATCGAAGCCATCGACCTGGCACGAGGTATCGCCATCGGGCTGATGATCGTCAGCCATGCGGTGAGTGGTTTGGTCGGCATACGCAACGTACCGGACTGGGGCATGGTCCCCGTTCACTTCATCACCAAGTTTTCATCGTCGCTGTTCATTCTGGTGTTCGGTATTGCCCTAGCGGTGGCCTTTTTGGCCCACACCCAAAGCGAGGATTGGCCCAAAAGGCGCCTCAAGCTCTGGGTGCGCGCCCTGGAAGTGTGGTTCTGGTACAAGGCCCTGACCATCGTCGAGATGCTGCCTTACTACTCTCCCGCCGACATCGTCGATACTCTGCTGTATGGCCGCTTTGCCATCTGGGTCGAAATCCTCGGGTTTTATGCCATTGCCCTGTTATGGGTGCCGCTGGTGCTTCCTCTGTGGGCACGAACGCCTCTGTGGGCGCGACTCGGTGCCATTGTGGGGCTGACCGCGCTCTCGGCCTGGCTTCAAGGGCTGAGCTTCGGTGGAAACGATATTCTCAAGGCGCTGTTGGTGGATCATGAAGACCACTACACCTGGGGCCAACTGAGCCGGGCACCGCTGGTGCTGGCGGGGTTGCTGATGGGTGAGGCCCTGCTGCGCTGCTACTTCGATGTGGCGCTGCGCCGCCGTTTGGTCGGCGTATTGGTCGTGGTAGGGGTGCTGATGGTGGCCGGTTTTTATGGCCTGGCCATCAGCGCTGGAGATGTCGATGCCGCCATGCTGGCGATTGCCAACAATGCGGGCAAGCACCCGCCAGGGCTGCAGTTCATGCTGTTCAGTGTGGGAGGAGCGCTGGTGCTACTGGGCCTGGCATTGGCCGGTGGCGCCATGGCAGCCAAGGTGCTGCTGCCGCTGACCGTGGTGGGCAGCGATGCCCTCAAGGCCTTCATATTTCACATCGTGATGATTTTTCTGGTGCTGCGCTTTTTGCTGGGGGCCGAAAATGTCCTCTCTTATCCACAGGTGCTCGGCGTGGGCGGGCTGTTGATTCTGGGGGCCGCCTTGTGGATAGGGCTGACCCGCTGGGTGGCTCGACATAAATAGCCTGTACGAGAATAGGCAGAGCAACGGTAAGCCGTAGATGGGGAGGCAAGGTTTGAGACGTTTCAAACGCTGGTGGTTGAGTATGGTGCTGGGCGTGCTGCTGCCGATGGGGCCGATCGTTCTGGCAGAGACTCACGGGCAGGCGCATGGTTATGAGACGAACTGGTACTACGAAGTCGACAAGCAGAGCCCTTGGCAGGGCCGCCTGGATGCCCGGATCGCGGCCATCGAAGAGGCATTCGGTGGCGAGCTGGGCGTCTACGTGCAACAGCTGACGAGCGGCGAAGCGTACTCATGGCGTGCCGATGGCCCCTGGTATCTTGCGTCGTTGGTGAAAGTCCCGGTGGCCGCTGAAGTATTGGCGCAGCGCCAGGCGGGCACGCTGTCGCTGGATGAACGGATCACGCTCTCGCGCAGCGACTTCGTGGATGGCGCCGGGCCGGTCAACTGGCACGACCCTGGCACGCCCATTTCCATCCGCTACCTGCTGGAACAGATGGTGACGGTCAGCGATAACACGGCCACGGACATGCTGATCAACCGCGTGGGGCTTGCCGACGTCAACGCCCGTGCTCGGGCCATGGTTGCGGCCAGCGGCGGGCACCCCGAGCAGTTGGGGCCCATCAGCCTGCTGGTGGGTGTGCGCCAGGGCGTGTACGGCCAGCTGCACCCGCAGGCCCGCCAGCTGGGCGGGCTCGATTTCATGTCGCTTCGCCAGCATGGGCTTGGCCAGCGGCCTGCGGCGCTGGCCCGGACGCTCGGGGTATCGTCCAGCAGTTTCGCGCAGCCAGACTACGACAGCGCCTTCGATGCCTACGAAGCCAGTGGTGAAAACGTCGGTACGCTGCGTGCCTATGGCGACCTGCTGGCCAGCCTGCATCACGGAGGCATGGACGACCTCGACCGCGAGCAGCGGCAAACCCTGCTGGAGGTCATGCAGCGCACCCGCTCTGGCGAACAGCGGCTCAAGCGTGGCATGGGCCGCGAGGTGACGTTTGCTCACAAGACCGGCACCCAGCACCGTCGCAGCTGCGATGCGGGCATTGCTACCCGCGATGGTGCACCTGCGCAGCACTGGGTCATCGTGGCCTGTAGCCGTGGCCCGCTGGCGCTGAGTGCCCACGAGCAGGCGTTGACCCGCGTAGGTGAAGCATTACACGACAGCGGCGTGATAAACTGACCCGCCGTTTTGGGTTGAACCGTTATCAGGTTGAATATTAAGGAGTTGACCATGGCCCGCGCTAGCGCACGTCATATTCTGGTAAGCAGTGAAGAGCAGTGCAACGCACTGAAACAAGAGATTGAAAACGGCCGTGACTTTGCCGACGTGGCCAAGCAGCACTCCAGCTGCCCCTCTGGCCGTCAGGGCGGCGACCTGGGCAGCTTTGGCCCCGGCCAAATGGTGCCGGAATTCGACAAAGTTGTTTTCAGCGGTGAACTCAACAAGGTTCACGGGCCGGTTCAAACTCAGTTTGGCTATCACTTGCTCGAAATCACCAGCCGCACTTAATACCTTTTAAAGGCCGTCATGCATCGCGGCAGCCATGTCGCGGTGCCATTGGCATCGCGCTGCGCTGGTTCTGAGCTGTCCCGCGATGTAAGGAGACTATCCCGCGGCCAGGGAGCCGAGAGAGGAAGTGTTATGACCACCGTCACACGCATTCTTCATGCAACGAGTCCGGATCTTTCGCGTTTGCTGGCGATGTGCCGGACGATGGGGTTCATTCGGGCCGACCTTTGGCGCCGGTACGGTGCCCTTGGTACCGTTGGCAAGAGCGCCAGCGCCGTTCGCAAGGAAATAACCCAGGGTGGCTGGCATACAGACTTGCCACTGGATGGCACGGTTCGCGCCGAATCCACTAAGGATGTGATCAACGACATCCTGACCTACAAGGCGGCTGCCAAGCACAAGGTGCGCCGGGCCGTGGCCGCACGCACCACGGACGAAACCGAACGCAAACGCCTCTACACGCTGCTGAAACAGGACAAATGGCTAGAAGATACCTATCTGCATCGCATGATGCGCAAACATTTCAGGCATGGCAAAAGCCAGTGTAGTAACCAGTTCGTCGTCCGTTCCGACAAGCACAGTGAGCGAATCATCGACGGCCAACTGGTTATTACATTGCATCTGTCCAAAAAGGTGGGCGGCAGCATCACGCTATACACCACGACGTCAGGCAAGAACGTCAGCCTGGAAAAGAAGAATCTGCGCGTCATCGTTCGGGAGGGAAAGGTCGAGATCCATTATGCCTACGAGAAACCGCCAGGGCGGCCTCATGGGGACAAGGTAATGGGTGTCGATAAGGGCTACACGGAGGCCTTCACTGACTCGCAAGGCCAGCATCATGGCGAGTCGTTCGGTCAAGTGCTCACTGCGTACAGCCATCAGGTATCCGCCACTGGCAAGGCGCGCAATTGCCTGCACGCCCTGGAAAAGAAGCATCGGGCGGCAGGACGGATCGCCAAGGCCGAACGCATCCGCGCCAATAATCTGGGTAAGAAGAAGCAAGTGGCTCGCCGCCAGCGCACCCAGCAGCACCTTCGCACCATCGCCTATCAGGCGGCTCATACCATCATGGACGAGGCGGCGCTTCTCGCTTCGGAAGACCTGACTCAGCCCATCGCGGGCAAGGTACAGTGGCGGGATTACAACCGCCGCATGAGCCACTGGGCCAAGGGGGTGCTGGCCCAGGCGCTCGACGAAGTATCGCAGCAGCGTGGCACCCGTCACGACATCGTGAACGCCGCCTATACGTCGCAAATGGACTCGATCACGGGACGCCTGGAAGGTGAGCGCCGTGGCGACAAGTTTTACCGTGCAAACGGGGACGTGATCCAGGCGGATGTCAATGCTGCGCGGAATGTCCTGGCAAGGCTTGATGACCCCGACATTACGCGGTACATGCCGCACGGCGAGGTCAAGCGAATATTGTTGGGACGTTTCTCCGGCGCAACTGAGCGTCAAGAGGCCCGAGTTGTTTGCCAGCACGGCATGTCAACCGGGTGCGGATAAATCCTTTTTGGCCAATGATGGCCAAGCTTTAAGGAGCAGCACGCCTTGAACGACCCAATCATTGCCATCGAAGGCCTGAACAAAACCTACGCAGGGGGCTTTCAAGCGCTTAGCCGTGTCGACCTGACCATTGCACGCGGTGAAATCTTTGCCCTGTTAGGCCCCAACGGCGCCGGCAAGACCACCTTGATCAGCGTGGTATGCGGGCTGGTGAATCCCAGTGAAGGCCGTGTGTTGGTGGATGGCTTCGATAGCGTTCGCCACTATCGGCAAGCCCGCGAGCGTATCGGCCTGGTGCCCCAGGAACTCACCAACGAAGCCTTCGAAACCGTCTGGAACACCGTCAGCTTTAGCCGAGGCCTGTTCGGCAAGGCACCGAACCCGGCGCATATCGAAAAGGTGCTCAAGTCACTCGCCCTCTGGGACAAGCGCCATAATCGGCTGATGACCCTCTCGGGGGGCATGAAGCGCCGCGTGCTGATTGCCAAGGCGCTGTCTCACGAGCCGCGTATTCTCTTTCTGGATGAGCCCACCGCAGGCGTCGATGTCGAGCTGCGGCGCGACATGTGGCAAGTGGTACGCGGGCTGCGCGATGACGGCGTCACGATCATCCTTACTACCCACTACATCGAAGAAGCCGAAGAGATGGCCGACCGCATCGGGGTCATCAATCGTGGCCAGATCGTGCTGGTGGAAGAGAAAGCCGCGCTGATGAAAAAGCTCGGCAGCAAGCAGCTGACCCTGCACTTGCACACTCCCTTGCAAGCGCTGCCGGAAGCACTGGCCAATGAAGCACTGAGCCTGGCGGCCGACGGGCACGAGCTGGTGTACACCTACGATGGTCGCCAGGAAGAGCATCAGGCCGAGGGGCGCAGCATTTCGTCACTGCTGGCGCAGCTGGAAAAAGAGGGCATTACCTACAAGGACCTGCACACTCGGCAGAGCTCTCTGGAGGACATCTTCGTGGATCTGGTCAAGGAGCGCGCATGAACCTCTATCCCATTCGGGCCATCTACATGGCAGAAATGGCGCGTACTCGGCGAACCCTGCTCCAGAGCATCGTCTCGCCGGTCATCTCCACGTCGCTCTACTTCGTGGTCTTCGGGGCTGCGATTGGTTCGCGCATCAGCGAGATCGGCGGGGTGAGCTATGGTGCCTTCATCGTACCGGGCCTGATCATGCTGATGCTGCTCACCCAGAGCGTCTCCAACGCCTCCTTCGGCATCTTCTTTCCCAAATTCTCCGGCAGTATCTACGAGATATTGTCGGCCCCGGTGTCGTATCTGGAAATCGTCATCGGCTACGTGGGGGCGGCGGCGTCCAAATCGATTCTGCTGGGCTTGATCATCCTGGCCACCTCGGGCTTGTTCGTGCCGCTGGAGATTGCCCATCCCTTCTGGATGCTCACCTTCCTGGTGCTCACCGCCGTCACGTTCAGCCTGCTGGGGTTCATCATCGGTATCTGGGCCGACGGGTTCGATAAACTGCAGCTGGTGCCGCTGCTGGTGATTACGCCGCTGACGTTTCTGGGCGGCAGTTTCTACTCCATCGATATGCTGCCTCCGTTCTGGCAAACCGTGACCCTGGCCAACCCCGTGGTGTACCTGGTGAGCGGATTTCGCTGGAGCTTTTATGGCATCAGTGATGTCAGTGTGGGCGCCAGTATTGCGATGATCCTGTTCTTTTTAGCCGTCAGCCTGGCCACCATTGCCTGGATTTTCCGCACCGGATACCGGCTGAAGCCCTGACGTTTCACGTTTTTCTGCAAAGGTAACGCCTGCTTATGCCGCTACTGCAAAGTGCCGTGCACCGCCTGGAGCCCTCGTTGGATGGCGAGCGCCTGACCGTGACGCCGCCCCCGGCACCCGCCGAGGCCGACAACCCCGTCATGGCCAGCCTGGTCAACACCCTCAACGATACCTACAACACCAAGGCCAAGGGGTGGGGGCGGTTTGCCGAGCAGGGGGAGCAGGCCGGGCCGCTGGTAGCCTGGCTGAGTGCCTATCTTGCCGCTGACCCTTCGGGCACCGAACAAGGTTTTGCCGAACTGGCCAACGCCTTGGCCGAGCGCCTTGCGCAAACGCTGCAGGAGCAGCTGTCGGTCAGTGGTTATCTGGTGACGGCGCACCTTCGTCAGGGAGATACGGATACCCTGTTCTTCGGACTGATTCATCAGCGGGAAGGGATCGGCTTCAATGAGGCCCATCAGGCCGTGCCAGCCGCCCAGTTGAACGCCAGCCAGCTGACGCTGGCGGCCAGGGTGAACCTCACCCAGTGGCAACGGGCGGATGCCACGACGCAGTACGTCTCGTTCCTCAAGGACCGTGGTGCCAAAAAGCTATCCGATGGGCTGGTGGCGCTGCTGGGCATGGAAGAGGGCATCGATGCCCCGGCAGAAACCCGCACCCTGCTCAAGGCCTTCAGCGACTACGTCGAACAAGAGGACCTGGACGACGACGCCAGCCGTGAAAAAACCGACACCCTGGTGGATTACGCCAACGAGCAGCTGCGCCGTGGCGAACCCATGACGCTGGAAGCGCTTTCCGAGCTGGTGGACGAGAAGCAGCCACAGGCGTTTTACGACCATATCCGCAACGCCGATTACGGCCTCTCTCCGGAGATTCCGCCGGACAAGCGCACCATCAACCAGTTCCGCCGGTTTACCGGCCGAGCGGGTGGGGTGTCGATCAGCTTCGACTCGCACCTGCTGGGTTCCAGCATCGAGTACGATGCCGCGCAGGACCGTCTTATCATCAAGCAGGTGCCCAAACAGCTCAAAGAGCAGTTGGCCAAACGCAAGGAGTAATTGCCGTGCTGGACGCGATTCAAAGCTTCTTTCAGCGGACGCTGTCGGCCCCGGAGCAGCGCGACGACCAGGCCCTGACCCTGGAACTCGCCTGTGCTGCGCTATTGTGCGAAGTGATGCGGGCCGACTATGAACAGAGCGAGGCCGAGCGCGCCGCCATGCAGCGCATGCTGATGACGCGCTATCGTCTCGATGAGCAGGCAGTGGCCGAACTGATGCGCCTGGCCGAGGCAGAAGTGGACGACGCCGTGGACCACTACCAGTTCGTCAGCCTGATCAAACAGCACTACGGCTATGAGCAGCGCCTGGAAGTAGTGGCCATGATGTGGCAGGTGGCCTGGGCCGATGGCGCGCTGGACCCGCTGGAAGAGCACCGCATTCGCCGCCTGGCCGACCTCCTGCACGTCAGCCACAGTGATTTTATCCGCAGCAAATTGGGCAACTCTCCAACGTAGCCGATTACGGTTCGGCGGCCTCGCCTTCCTCCAGCAGTCCCGCCACCAGCGCATTCAACTGCTGCTGAAACTGGCCACCGGGGGAGGGCGGGTTGGGGTCGGACGTTATCACGACCGTCATCGCCCGCTCAGGCACCACGAACAGCGCTTGGCCACCGTAGCCTCGGCCATACATCACTGGTGTGTCGGCCAGGGTCGTGATGAACCAGCCATAGCCGTAACCATCGCCTGTCCAGGGCGAGCTGCCCCGAGCAGTCCAGGAAGCCTCCACCCAGCCTTCGGGCAAGACCCGCTGGCCGTTCACTACGCCATCGTTGCGGTACAGTTCACCAATCTCGACCAGGGCTCGGGGCGATAGCAACATATCGTTGCCACCAAAGTAAATGCCCTGCGGGTCCCGTGGCCATGCAGGAATGGTGATGTTCAAAGGCTCGCCCAGCAGTCGTTGGGCGAGCGCTAGGGTGCTTTCACCGCTGGCATGGGTGAGGGCCGCCGAGAGCAGATGGCTCGTACCCGTGGAATAGAGCATGCGCCCGCCGGGGGCATCGACGAACGGACGGCTAAGCGCATCGTTGACCCAGTTGGCGCTGGCCACCCAGGCGCCGTAGTGGCTTCCCGAGGTGCGCTCCAATCCTGCCTGCTGGGCAAGCAAGTGGGCCACGGTGATGTCGTTGACCCGTGGGTCGGCATCGCTGGGCAGGCTGTTCAGCAGGCTCGCCAACGGCTGATCCACCGAGTCGATCACGCCCGCTTCGATAGCCGCCCCCGTAATGGCCGCCAGCACGGTTTTGGATAACGACTTCACGTTGGCAGGTGCCGCCACCCCAGGCCCGCCCTGATGAATTTCGTGCACGATCTCCCCGTCATGAGCGACCACCACCGCATGCACCCGGGGCAGCTCGGCGGTGCGCTCGTCGAGCGCTTGAAGCCGTGCGGCATCAGGCGCGTTGGCAGAGGCCATCGGCAGAGAAAACGAGACGAAGGAGAGCACACAGCAGCAGGAGACCAGCAGAGGAAAACGCATCGCAGAACCTTGGCAGCGCCTTGAAAAGGGGAGGCCAAACTTCGAGGCAGTGCCTGGCCAAAGGTTCCCCAGCGGCCCCTGATCAGCCAAATTTCAGGAAATTACGCAAACATCAAAAAAGCCTGCTACGCTAGAAGGGCCTGTTAAGGGAGAAGCAACCCTTTGATTTTCATGAAACGCTAAAGCAAGGAGTGCCGTTATGCGTAGCATTATCTATATCGTGGGTCTGGTTGTCGTGGTGTTGTTC
The DNA here is from genome assembly GCF_019211725.1 of Halomonas sp. 18071143. Taxonomy (NCBI): domain Bacteria; kingdom Pseudomonadati; phylum Pseudomonadota; class Gammaproteobacteria; order Oceanospirillales; family Halomonadaceae; genus Halomonas; species Halomonas sp. 18071143. Next base: position 3,300,642 of record NZ_CP078120.1, on the reverse strand, counting down.
ATCCTTTCGCTGCTGGGCTTACGTTAAGCAGCCTGGGGCCACCATCCCCGTTAGCACGCCAAGCGCCCGCTTCCCCCAGCGGGCGTTTTTTTAAGCTCTTCGCATTCTGGCGTGACAGCGAAGCAACTCCCAGTAAAGTGCCATGAACATCAGCACGTCATGGATTCATTGGGCGACTGCCTGGGCAAGCACCGGTGCCACCATCATCGCGGGCTAAAGCCCTCCTCCCACAACAGCAAAGTGGCGGGAGTGAGGCCAGTGGATTCAGGATAGCTTGAGTAGCCACTTTAGCCTGCCTGTGGGAGGCCAATTCATTGGGCGACTGCTTGGGCAAGCACCGGTGCCGCCATCATCGCGGGCTAAAGCCCCCCTCCCACAACAGCAAAGTGGCGGGAGTGAGGCCAGTGGATTCAGGATAGCTTGAGTAGCCACTCTAGCCTGCCTGTGGGAGGCCAATTCATTGGGCGACTGCCTAGGCAAGCACTGGTGCCGCCATCATCGCGGGCTAAACCCACCTCCCACAACAGCAAAGTGGCGGGAGTAAGGCTAGTGGATTCAGGATAGCTTGAGTAGCCACTCCAGCTTGCCTGTGGGAGGCCAATTCATTGGGCGACTGCCTGGGCAAGCACCGGTGCTACCATCATCGCGGGCTAAAGCCCCCTCCCACCTTCAAGTTGGCTCAAGCCGCTTGTTTGTCCAAGCGCGTCATTCGCTTGGCTTCAAGCGCAGTCGGCGGCGCCTTGACCAAACATATCGAACATCAGCTCGCGGCCCATGCCCGTCAGCACCCAACGGCCATAGCTGTTGTACGTCGCGGCACCGCTCTCTTCCAATACCTGTTGGCACATGGCCCAGCCGGTTTGCTGCTGGCGCAGCGTGTTCAGCTCATGACGGGACAAGCCCCGTTGGGGCAAGGTGATGGTTTCAAGGACATGGCCGCTTTCATAAAGCAGCTCGGCAGCACGGGAAAGGCAATGGCGCAGGCTGCGTTGCAGATGAAAGGCAGCGCTGGAGGCCTGAGGTAACGCTTCTGCGGGCATGGATGACTCCTGCAATCGCACGGAAAAGGGGATGTGCTGCGGTGCATTATAAATGAGCCGGGATGTTAGACCAAGGTCTATGTTGAGCCATGAGCGGCGCGCAGGGTGGTTGCCACATGTCTGCAACGTAAAGCCCGTAGATTTCACTTGTGAGCCGCTGAAATTCGCCTTTGCCAACACAATGCGCTCAGCAAGAAAATAATGAAAAATTGGATGAACCCTAAAGACTGGGGTTAAATGGCCGAAGGTTATTAGTAATACAGCACACTGTTAAACGATTCATTGGCGTCGGAGCACATAGCGAGGCGTATAAACTAAAGGACATTAGCGTATGGCTTCCATTTCATCATTGGGTATCGGTTCAGGGCTTGATCTCAACGGCTTGCTAGACCAACTGCAAGAAGCCGAGCGGGGCAAGCTGGAGCCCATCGAGCGGCAACTGGAAACCCAGCAGACCAAAATTTCCGCCTACGGCCAGCTGCAAAGCGCCATGTCTCAGTTTCAAACGGCGGCGGCGGCGCTCAACGACAGCGCCCTGTTCGAAAGCCTGTCAACCAACGTTGGTGGCAGCGCCATTACGGCCGCCGCTGACGGCGAAGCCCAGCCCGGTGCTTATAACGTTACCGTTGACCGGCTCGCGACCGCAGGCACGCTGGCCACCACCTCCGTGCCGGATGCCACGGTAGCCCTGACCGAAGAAGACACCTCTCTGACTCTGACCTTCGCCGGCCAGGATGATGTTAACGTGGCTATCAGCGCCAATAGCACGCTGGAAGACGTGCGCGATGCCATCAATGCCCAGCAAGACAGCGGCGTCTCCGCGTCGATTATTTTCGACGGTGAAGCGTACCGCCTGGCATTGAGTTCTACCCAAACAGGGGAGGCAGCTTCCATTGAAGGCGTGACCTTTGGCACCGCCTTTGGCAGTGAATTGGCGACCGATGTGGTGCAAGCTGGGCAAAATGCCGTACTCAATGTCAACGGCGTTGACATCACCAGCCCCACCAATCAGGTAGAAGGCGCTATTCAAGGGGTTACGCTCAACCTGCAAGAAGAAGGCACCAGCACCGTGGCCGTAGAACAGGACACCCGCGCCGTTCGAGAGGCGATCACCAGCTTCGTAGACGCCTACAACGACCTGAAAGGCACCATTGGCGAACTTACCAGTTTCAACCCTGAAAGCGGCGTGGCTGGCGAGTTGAACGGCGACAGTGCCGTGCGCACAGTCGAATCGCGCTTACGCAGCGTGTTAAGCGGTGGCATGGAAGGCGAGTTCTCCATGCTGAGCGATATTGGCATTACCCTTCAGCGCGATGGCACTTTGGCCGTCGATAGCGACAAGTTAGATGATGCCATTGCCAACAACCAGGAGGCGCTTTCCACCTTCTTTGCAGGCGACGCCAGCGACGCGGGCATGGCCGGTCAAATCAACCAGACGCTAACGCAGCTGTTGGGCACCAATGGCGCGGTCTCGGGGGCCATCAGCGGGGCTGAAAACCGCGTAGAATCCCTGGGCGAACGCTATGTGCGCATGGAACAGTCAATCGAGCAAACCATTGCCCGTTACCGCACTCAATTTGGCCAATTGGATGGCATGATTGCCCAAATGAACCAGACCAGCGACTACCTGACCCAGCAGTTCGATGCGCTGGACGCCCAACTGGGCCGCCGCTAAGCGCTCACCCGCCTTACCCCACGCCTGCTGGAAACAGCAGGCGTTTTTGTGACTGACATATTCTATGACGGGCAAGTAAAGCTTAAAAAACACTTACCCTATTCAAGTTTTCCGCTGATGCGCCGATAATGACGTTACATTTGATCGCTCTGTTTATTTCCCTTCAGGAGCGACGACACAAGCGCGTTCATTGCGCATGGGTTTAGCCTTTTGCACCGAGGAATGACGGTATGGCGACAATAACCTCTCTAGGCGTTGGCTCTGGTCTGGATCTCACCGGCTTGCTGGATCAGCTACAGGCTGCGGAACGCGGCAAGCTCGTGCCCATTACCCGCCAAAAAGAGCAGCAGCAGGCCAAAATTTCGGCTTTCGGCCAGCTGCAAACGTCGCTGAACGGTTTTCAGGATGCGCTGGCTAAAATCAACGACCCCAAGCTCTACCAAAGCCTTTCCGCCAACGTGCGGGGCGATGCCATTAAAGCCACCACCACCGCCAGCGCGCTGCCCGGCAGCTACCGGGTAGAGGTATCTCAGCTGGCCACCTCTGGCACCTTGGCATCTAACCGCATCACGGGTGAAAAAAACGCCGCGCTAGACCTGCAAGGGGCCACGGCCATACGGCTCAATTTTGGCGGCGCGAATTCGGTCGATATTGCCATTGCCCCCAACAGCAGCCTGGAAGCCATTCGTAACGCCATTAACGCCCACAAGGATGCCGGTGTTAACGCCACCATCATCAACGATGGGGAAGGCTACCGTCTGGCGCTCAGCTCCAAGGCCACGGGAGCAGAGGCTTCGATTGAAGGCTTCAGCTTTGTAGATACCAGCCAGGACCCCGCGGCAACGGTAGCAGGGCCCTTTAGCGAAGATGCCGACACCAAGCGTTCTGGCGAAAATGCCGCGCTAACCGTCAATGGCATTGCCATCAGCAGTGCCAAAAACCAGATTGAAGGGGCCATTCAAGGGGTTACGCTCAACCTGGCCGAGTTGAGTATTGCCGAAGGCGAAACGGCCACCAGTACCATTACCGTCGAGCGCGACACCCTCAAGCAGCGCGAAGCCATCAACGACTTCGTGAAAGCGTTCAACGACCTGAAAGGCACCATTGCCAAACTCACCAGCTTTACCGGCGACAGCGAAACCGCAGGCGAGCTGCTAGGCGACAGCACCGTGCGCACCATTGAAAGTCGCTTACGCAGCGTGTTGACCGGTGGCGTGGAAGGTGGCGAGCTAGGCACCCTGAACCAGCTAGGCATTACCCTGCAGCGCGACGGTAAGCTATCCGACCTGGTAGCCAATAACCCCCAGGCGCTGAGCGACTTCTTCGCGGGTGATAAAAAAGAGAACGGCCTGGCTGGCAAGCTTTCCACGACAATCGACCAAATGCTAAGCAACAATGGCGTGGTCAAGCTGGCCATTAGCGGCGCAGAAAACCGTATTAAAAGCCTGGGCGAGCGCTTCGAGCGCATGGAAAAATCCATTGAGGGCACCATTGCCCGCTACCGCACCCAGTTCAGCCAGCTGGACGCCATGATTGCCCAGATGAACAGCATGAGCAGCTACCTGACCCAGCAGTTCGACGCTTTGGATTTCCAGCTAGGTCGCAAGCGCTGATCCATCCCAATACACGCCCAGCCCCCTTTGTGGGGGCGCATCTATAACACAGTCAACCTGGGCACGAACCAGCCTGAGAGCCACCGTGGGAGGCGGCTTCAGCCCGCGACCAATTTACCCCCATCCTCAAATAGCCCCACCCCTTCAGTTACCAAAAATTACACAAATCTCTGCACTTCTCCCTAAAGAATTTTTTCCTCATGCCGTTAATTAATACAACGGCGCTTCATGTCGCCGAACAGCGGGCCTTCCGGCCAGTTCACACGCAAGGAGAATCACCATGTCCGTGATCAATACCAACATTACCTCCATGATTGGCCAGTCCAATCTGTCCAAGTCCCAGAACGCGCTGCAGACCTCCATGGAGCGTCTCTCCTCCGGCCTGCGTATCAACAGTGCCAAGGATGATGCGGCCGGTCTGTCTCAGGCGCAGCGTAACGCCAACGACGGTATTTCTTTGGCCCAGACTGCAGAAGGTGCGCTGAATCAGATCAACGACAACCTTCAGCGTATTCGTGAGCTGACCGTTCAGGCGCAGAACGGTACCAACTCAGCTTCTGATATTGACTCGATTCAAGAAGAGGTTAATCAGCTTCAACGGGATCAGCGTGCTGGATTCGGATAAAACCTATAATATCCAAGTTGGTGCGAATGATGGTCAAACTATTTCTATTAAAATAGAAGACCCTGCTTTCAGCGCCCGTACTGACGAAGATAATCCGCTGGCCACACTTGATGCTGCACTGATGGCTGTCGACAAGCAGCGTAGCGCATTGGGTGCCGTGCAGAACCGTTTCGAAGACGCCATCACCAACGAGACCAACCTCGCTGCCGCTCGTTCGCGCATCGAAGATGCCGACTACGCGGTGGAAGTGGCCAACATGACCCGCGCGCAGATTCTGCAGAACGTTCTTTCTCTGCTGGGTTAATGGGTTAGCTTTTAAGCTGATTGATCGATATATAACGGGGCTGAAAGGCCCCGTTTTTGTAATGGAGAGATAAAATGGCAAAAGGTATCTGTGCTAATCATTTGGAAAATGGAGATGTCAATAATGTAAGGGTTGATTATGGATATAGACGTCGACGATTACATCCAAAAAGAAATTTTGCCGGATTACAATCAGCTTCCTGACTGCAGTGCTGCGCCAGTAGAGGAAGATGAGTAATGTAAGTTATAGTTATTTAACACACTGGATTGATGGCGTTTATTTAAAAGTATCTTTTGATGTTGCTGGGTATGGTGTTAATGACATTCTTTTCTCGGGTGAAAATGTAGAAAATGCTGGTGAGGCTCTTGGTTTCATTCCTGGTTATCTTGTGTCTAAAGAAATTGTTCGCCGTTTGGTTATGAGTGATGTTTATTCTCTTCCGATACAGAAAATGTCAGAAGTTAAAGATTTTAGTGAGCTTGATGAGTTGCTAAAGTATTATGGTGTGTAATAATTGGGAATTTTTGCAAGCTAAAAATTCCCAATTATTCATATTAAAGAGGTAGATGGGAAATTCTTTTCGACTGGTGTTTATGTTTGGCAGTTTTTAGGTAGACAATAGTGCTGATAGAGTTTTTTGAGGTGTTTTAAATGTATATGATGGCCTTCAAGGTTCTTGGTACTCGTGTGAGAGGGAAGATTAAGATTCAAGTTTTTGATAGGGTCTGCGATACCAGATACTATATTCCTGGCTGGATGGTTGAGGAAACTCGTAAAGGGATGAGACCTGTCGAAATAACTAATGAGTGCTGGGGAGTAGGTGATGGGCGTGTATTTTCATTAACTCTTAGCCGTGACTATAACACCCTTGTTGTTTTTAAAAAATAAGCGGAGCAGTATGAACGATGACGACCAACAACGTGGTATTAACGAGCTTCAAGCACTTATCGACTAAACGCAACAAACGTTAATCCGCTTTGAAGCAACTGGTATGGATGAGCAGATGCCAGCGGATTACTACAAGCTGCTGACGATTTTGGATGAGGCGATTAAACAACAGCGTGAGCATACCAAGGCACTGCTGTTGGTTTGAGATTGCTGCGTTGCTGTATTCCTCACAACGACAAGAGGATCAATGCTGCGTTTCAGCACGCACTTCTTCAACCGGTAATTCTGTGATCTCAGCGATCAGCTGATCGTCCATTTCGATACGGGCAATTAACTTGCGGGCGGTATTACGCTTGAGCGCGTTGCTCGGCTTCCTGTACACGCTCTTCTGCTTCTCGCAAGGTTTCTTGACTGACTGGAGCATCAAGCTCTTATCGACGACACCCAAGCCACGCTCACCTGCTTTGAAACAACCGGCATGGATGATGAAATGCCGGAGGATTACGACAAGCTGCTGGATATTCTGGACGATGCCGTGAAGCAGCAGCGTGAGCATGTAATGGTGATGCTGCTGGTATGAAATTGCTTCTGGCACAAGATGGTTTCGTCGTTGCACTCCTCGCAACGGCATATGCAGGCTGCCATGCAGGAACACCTTACATTAGCGTGACTTCAAACCTGTCAGCCGTCACAACAGGCGTTTTAGCATGCCGAGGACCTTCTTTGATTTCTACCAAGCCATAGTCACCCATCTTTTTAATGGTGCGGCTCAGGCTCTCTTTACGACGCCCTGTGATTTCAGCAAGCTCTCCCAAGGATTGTGGCTTGCATTGGCGAATCGTTTTAAGTAGCTCAAGGTTTTTTGTATTCAACAGGCGAGACATGGACTCCACGCTATCGAACCATACCTTGGGTTCTTCAGCAGTAGGCTGATAGAGGCCTTTGGCAATCGAGATTGTGCGCTGGCGGAATTCATCACGGTTCATGATACCAATTTTGACAGTGGTCATATGCCTTCCTCTCGAAGTATTTCATCGACCTGTTTCCAAAAGTCTTCAATTAACTGCGCTGCAGAGTCAAAGAAGTAATCATTCACCACGCTGCGATAGTGGCGGTGATCCCACTCGTCACGTCGCCCCGCAAATTTTCTGCGTTTAATGTTTGGTGCATGGGCGTTGTCGTATCCAAGTAGCCGTGTTCCACTTTTATGATGCAGCGTCAAGCTGTATTTGATTCCATGGGGAATATTGGGTGTTGGGATGACTCGCCGTACTTCAAATTTGACCCAAAAATCACCGTGAATACCGTACTGAATATCGTTTAGGGCTAATAAAGCATCTAACCCTGGATCCTCCATAAACACGCTCCTTTGTCACCACTATTAATATAGTGGGGTTGTTTTCAGGTGTCAACCGCTGGGCCGTAAGCTACTGTGCAGGGCATGAGATGGCTTCGTGGTTGCATTCCACCACAAACGCTCGTCTTAGACCCGTTTACTCGCGTTGAGTCACTTAACTAACGTTCCAAGCACCGCCAGCATGTCTTGCTCGCCGTGGTTGTGTTCCAGCCCCCAAAGATTGCTGCCGCCACGTTGCGTATTTGATCCCTCCCAGCCTCGAAGTCCCGACACACTCGGTCGAAAAGCAATTCGAGGGAGTTGAGATGCGCGCCGGTGAACACCTCGCCCCGATACCTGGTGACAAAGACCAAATGGGCATGGAGTTTAAAAACGCAGTGTCTTCCTGTTCTGATAGCTTGTTTGGTTTCCATAGACCAAGTATATTCGAAGCCATGAAGCAGACCAAGACCCTCAAGGTTCGAGTGAAGGACAAACACGCCGCCGAGCTTAACCGCATGGCCCGCAGCGTGAATTTTGTTTGGAACTACCTCAACGAACTGTCTTCCCGAGCCATTCGGGAGAAAGGTCTGTTTCTGTCTGCCTACGACATGCACCCCTATACCAAGGGTGCTGGCAAGGACCTCGGCCTGCACAGCCAAACGCTGCAATGCATCGCTGCTGAATACGTTGCCCGCCGCAAGCAGTTCAAAAAGCCCCGCTTGAATTGGCGCAAGTCCGGCGGTGTACGCCGCTCACTTGGCTGGATTCCGGTCAATACCGGCGCGGCCAAGTGGAAGAACGCGCAGGTATTTCACAACGGCACCTACTTCAAGGTGTGGGATAGCTACGGTCTGTCGACATACAAGTTCCGTGCCGGCAGTTTCAACGAAGATAGCCGGGGCCGGTGGTATTTCAATGTTGCGGTCGAGGTGGACGTGCAGCCGACGCTTGGGCAGGGCGCCGTTGGCATCGACCTTGGGCTCAAGGATGTGGCCACCTGTAGCGATGGAGGAAGGCTGGAAAACAGCCGCTTCTACCGCCGCATGGAAGACCAGTTGGCGACAGCCCAACGTGCCCGCAACAAGCGGCGGATAAAAGCTATTCACGCCAAGATCAAGAACCGTCGCCAGGACGCGCAGCACAAGTTTTCCCGGAAACTCGTCAACCAGTACGGCGAAATCGTCGTGGGCGATGTTTCCTCAACCAGGCTCGCGAAGACCAGGATGGCCAAAAGCGTCTACGACGCTGGCTGGTCACAACTGAAAACGATGCTGGAATATAAATGCGCTCACGCAGGCATCGTCTTCAAGGTCGTTCGCGAAACCAACACCACCCGCGCCTGTTCGTCGTGCGGCTCGCTTAGCGGGCCGCAGGGCGTCAACGGGTTGCGAGTAAGGGTCTGGGAGTGCGTGGAGTGTGGTGTACTCCACGACCGGGACGTGAATGCGGCCCGGAATATCCTCAGCCTCGGGGCAGGACGTTGCCCTCAAGAAGTTGGAATCCCCGTCCTTTAGGGCGGGGAGGACGTCAAAGCGCAGTGATGAGGCAGCATGCCGAGAGAGGCATACAGCGATCAGGCGCGAGATCCCTTGAAAGCATCGGCAGGCACGCTGAAGCGGTCGGACAGTTCGCATACCTGCCGCCAGTTCAGGGTGCGCTTACCAGACAAGATTGCTGACACTACGGGCTGCGCTCCCACTTCTGGCAGATCACGCTGCGTCACGCCATGCTCCTGCATGAGGTATCGCAGTACCTCAGCGCCTGACGCCTGTGGCAGGGGTCGATGCTCTTCGTCATACGCTTCGATGAGATCGCCGAGGAGAGAGGCAAGGCTGGCCAGCGGGTGGTCCTCGTCGTCACCGATGAGGTCGAGCAGTTCATCCAGGGCTTCTACCTTGGCATCATACTCATTCTCTGTCTCGGGTGTAGCGAGCAGTGGAGAGATGTAGCGCCAGTGAGTGGCAGCTTGGTCGAGGATAGCGTTCATGTTCACTCCTTCCACTTGCCCTTGTCGTACTCATTGTGATCAAGGATGTCGCGGATGAAAACGCGCCTGGCGCGATAGTGGACGACAGCGATCAGTCGGATCTTGTTGCCACCGATATCGAATACGTGGTGGCTGCCCACCTTGTCCGTTGCTGGGAAGATCCCTTTCATGGCAGCGAAATCCTTCGGCTCGCTGGCCTTCATGATGCGGTACCACGCTTCAAGCGCTGTGGCAGCTTGTGGCCACTTCTCCATGGCTTCCCATATGCGCTTCTGCGTGATGATGTGCATGCTGACCTTCCCTGCCTTCGCTTCGCTCACTATATAGCAATCTGCTATCAATAGCAAGTTGCTATATCGGCACTTACTTGGGTAGGCGCGCAACAGCACGTAACCTGATCAAGCTTAGCGTGCTTAGCGATGCGCAAATTGCTGAAGCAACTAATTTGGACGTGGCCGAAGTCGCTGCCTTGCGCCACGAGCCAAAGCATTAAGCCTCGATGAGACGAAGGAGCTGCACGGCGCAGCCTGGGCACTGAGTCGCCCCAAGCAGCTCCTGCGTTATGCCCTCAGGCCATTTCAAGCTCGACATGGCCGGGAGATGAGCGGTAGCGTGAGGGGCCAATCACAATCTTCACTTCTCGACCGAGGCGAGCGATAGCGTCGATCATCATCTGTGACCATGTGCGCGCCGGAGTGGGGCAAGCTGGGGGCGCTTCCTTGCAAGTAGCGCGCTAACACCAAAAGTACGCTGGGAATATACCCGCTCTACCGGGGGTTAATTCAGCCTTAGACCAAGCTAAGTGCGTGATAAAATGGTGCTCTATTTTTATTCGAGCACCGCTTTGGGAGCCTTGTGAAATCAAATTCCACTACCATTTCTGCGCTGTACGTGGTCAATGAACTGATCCCCAAATTGAACGCCGTTGAAAAACGCGTCGAGCTGACCATCGGGTCCGCTACCGCTCGCGAGAGCGTGCCTATGGGCATTGAGCGAATGACTCGTCTACAAGCGGAGTTTCAGCTTGAGCTCACCATGATTCGCTTGAATCTGGCACATTTGCTGAAACGCTATCAGGCAGTGCTGGAGGCTGCAATGCAGGACCCAGCCAACGACCAGCTATTGACCCTGGATGCTTACGAAGCCACGGCCATTGCCAGCGCCAAGCAGTTATATGAGCGGGTGCAGCAGCTGCAGAAAGGGGATTAATACGTGATGACGGCGGACGAGCGCGAGCGAGTGATTCTGGCCCTGGAAGCACTGATACATGATACTCGCCAAACGCTGGCAAACGTCGAAAAGCACGGCCTGGAGGAAGCACAGCCGAAAGATTACCAGGCGCTGCTGGATATTCTGGATACCGCCGTCAAGCAGCAGCGTGCCCATACGCTGGCCATGTTGAAAGCAGAAGAAAGGCGCGATGAGTGGCCTCGTTAACGCTGCTCTTTCCCTGAAATAAACTCCTCTCCCTAGACCAAATGTTAGCTTGCAAACCGCCTGCCATGAACTATGGTCTTTTCTGGTAAGCAGTTTGGTGCTTGGCTAACAAAACGAGAACAGGGCGATGGATACCCAAACGTTGGTGTTGGTAGTGGCGATTAGTGCGCTTTGGTTGAGCGTGACTTGCGGGTGTGTGGCGGGGTACATGATGCTGGTACGGCGGGCAAGCGCGGTGCCGGTGGCAGTAGGGGCGCTGGGTGGGGCACCGCCCGTCGTGGTGCCAGAAGGCCCGGCCTTGCTGAGTGCAGAAAGTGCGGCCTGGGAGGTAAAGGTGCTGTTCGACGAGCCGTCGCCTGCGCTGAACGACCGCTTGAGTGCGGTATTGAGTTCGGCAGGTGCGGTGTATGAACAGCGCACCAAGACCTTTGCCGTGGAGGGGGATTCTTCTCGCACGCCGATTCTGATCGAAAATGCGCTGGGGTCGGGCCAGTTGCCACCCTTGACCGAATCCCAGGCCAGTCATCCGCCGGTGAAGGGCGTCAGCATCAAGATTGCCAAGACCCAGCGCATGCTGGCTCCCAGCAAGCTGCAGTTGGCCAAACTGGTGTCGCTTTCCAAAAAGCTGGCCAAGTTGGGGGGCACGGCGTTGGATGCCGAGAAGCAACCGATTACCCCCGCTGGGTTCGAGGCGGTGATTCAAGGGCAAGCGAGGGTGTAATACACCGCATCGTGTGGCGCTCTGGATTGGGCTTGGCAGCCATCAGCTAATGCTGGGCATACTTTAAATGCCACATAGATTAGGGGCCGATGTGGCTGTCCTGCTCGGGCGTGTGGGGAGTTGTAAGCTCAGTGCGTGCTTTCGTTACGCAGCTTGGCGATCTCCTCCACCGTTAGCCCAGTAGCGACAGCAATTTGGTCGTCACTCAGCGCACCAAGCGTTAACAAATTGCGGGCTGTGGTGACGATGCCTTCCTGGCGTCCTTCCTGGCGTCCCTCTAAACGCCCGGCCTGGCGTTCTTCCTGGGCCCAGTTTGCAAGATTTTCTGCTAGCATGGTTTTGTCCTCCACTAAACTATTGAGCTGGTCCAGGTTTGCATTGGCGCCTAACCTTTGCAAATAGCGCTTTAGCCAGCGGGTAACGATCTTGTCGATCCGCTCTTTGTCCGGGGCGGCTTGTATGATCGTGACAATTCGGTCCACCGCTTGCTGTAAACCTTTCATGTCGGTTGAGGCTTTTTCGATGCCGAATACCCCACTTAGCGGTGTTGGGCGCAGGGCAAGCTCTTCATCAGTGTAGCGCCCTTCATCGATGAGGTAGTAGCGAAGGTGTGGCTGATAGACCTGCAGAAACGAGGGTGGTTCCGGGTACACCATGTCGTAGATGTCCTGGCGTGCTGTCCAACGTTCGGCCCCATTGTAAAGCACTAGGGGTATGGCCTGGCAGCCATCATCAACAAACGCCCCGCCATGGCTGCCACCGGGGGCGTGTGCGTTGTATGCGTAGGCTGTACGTGTATGCAGTGCGCCCGTAGTCAGGCGAGCTGTGGGCTGGGTTGTAGCAGTTGGCTGGAAAGTAGCGCCCACTGGTCTTCCCAGTACTCGGTGGGCAGCCGTTTGAAGTCGCTGCGCACGTACTGGGCGATGCGCCCTTCGGCTTGCGCGATCAGCAGGTTGGCAGCGGCGGAGGCGGGAATGCTGGGGCGCAGCCCTTCACGCAGCTCGGCTTCGCGGAGGATTTGTTTCAGCTGGGTTTCCAGGCGTTCGAACAGCTGGTGAACGCGCAGGCGCAGGCGTGCCGTTTCGCCGGTGAGTGCGTCGCCGCCCAGTACTCGGGCCAGGCCGGGGTTTTTTTCGGCAAAGCCCAGCAGCAGTGAGAGTATCGTGCTGCAGCGGGTGGTGGCGTCGGGGATGTCTTCCAGTATCCGGGTGATGCGCGCGAAAATGCTCTCTTCGATGAAGTCGATCAAGCCTTCGAACATGCGCGCCTTACTGGGGAAGTGGCGGTACAGCGCCGCTTCGGAAACCCCCACCTGGCGGGCCAGGGCGGCGGTGGTGATCCGCTTGCCGCTGTCCTCTTCCAGCATGATGGCCAGGGCCTGCAGGATTTGCTCGCGACGGCGAGGCTTGCGGTCGTTACTCATGACTCTTGCCCTCCGTCGCAGTTAGCCTGCGTTGGTGATCAGGGTGCCTACCCCAGCGTTGGTGAAGATTTCCAGCAGCACGGCATGCGGCACCCGGCCATCGATGATGTGGGCGCTGTTAACGCCCCCCTTGACGGCGTCCAGGGCGCAGCGAATCTTCGGCAGCATGCCGCCGTAGATGGTGCCATCGGCAATCAGGGCATCTACCTGGGCCGTGGTCAGGCCGGTCATGACCTGGCCTTCGCTGTTCATCAGGCCCGCCACGTTGGTCAGCAGCATCAGCTTTTCGGCGTTCAGCGCTTCCGCCAGCTTACCGGCCACCAGGTCGGCGTTGATGTTGTAGCTGTTGCCTTGGGCGTCCACGCCGATAGGGGCGATGACCGGAATGAAGTCGCGGGCCGCGAGCATCTCGATCAGGTCGGTGGAGATCGCTTCCACTTCCCCCACGTGGCCGATGTCGATGATCTCCGGGGCGGTCATTTCCGGGCTTTGATGCTCCACCTTCAACTGGCGGGCACGAATCTGGGCGCCATCCTTGCCGGTCAGGCCAATTGCTTTGCCGCCGCTCTGGTTGATCAGGTTGACGATGCTCTTGTTGACCAGGCCGCCCAGCACCATTTCCACCACGTCCATGGTTTGCGAGTCGGTGACCCGCATGCCGTTGACGAAGCGCGATTCGATATTGAGCTTTTCCAGCAGGCTGCCAATTTGCGGGCCGCCGCCGTGCACCACCACGGGGTTGATGCCGACTTCTTTCATCAGCACGATGTTACGAGCAAAGGAGTCGATCAGCGTATCTTCGGTCATGGCGTTGCCGCCGTACTTCACGACCACGGTCTTGCCGGAAAACTGCTGAATGTAGGGAAGGGCTTCGGATAGCACCTCCACAACGACCTGGGGGTCGCGGCTAGCTGAACTCATGAGATTGTCCCTTTGCTCTAGTAATATCTGCTTTTAATGTCTGCTTCATCGTCGCGCGGGTGGTGGGCGCTCCGTGGCATGATCATGTGATGGGGGTATCCGGGATCGTCAACGTAGGTGAAACACCTTGCAGGGCGCGTGCGAAGCGCTCGCGTATCCGTTCCAGGGCCGCGCTGTCTTCCCCCTCGAAGCGCAGCACCAGCGCGGGCGTCGTGTTGGACGCTCGGCACAACCCCCAGCCGTCGGGGTAGTCAACGCGAATACCATCCAGCGTGGTTTTGATACCTTCGCCGAAGTCGCCCTCTCTGGCAAGCGTCTCGACCATGGCAAATTTGTCGGCATCCGCCACGGTGATGTTGATTTCGGGCGTGCTCACTGCCTGGGGAAATTGGTCGAAGAAGGCATCCGCATCGCCTGGGTAGCGGGCCAGTATTTCCAGTAGCCGGGCGGCGGCATACAGGCCGTCATCGAAACCGTACCAGCGTTCCTTGAAGAAGATGTGACCGCTCATCTCGCCCCCCAGCAAGGCGCCGGTTTCCTTCATGCGCGCCTTGATGAGCGAGTGGCCGGTGCGCCACATCTCCGGCTCGCCGCCAGCCTCGCTCACCACCCGTGCCAGGTGCCCGGTACACTTGATGTCGAACACCACTTTGGCACCAGGGTTGCGGGAGAGCATGTCGGTGGCGAACAGCATCATCAGGTGGTCGGGAAAGATCATTCGCCCGCGCGGCGTGACCACGCCCAGGCGGTCGCCGTCGCCGTCGAAGGCCAGGCCGATGTCTGCGCCTACCTGCTGCACCTTGCGCATCAGATCCTGCAGGTTCTCCGGTTTGCCGGGGTCGGGGTGGTGGTTGGGGAAGCGGCCATCGATCTCGGCGAACAGCGCTGTGGTGGCCACCCCCAACCGTTCGACCAGCTGAGGGCCAAGCTCGCCCGCCACGCCGTTGCCGCAATCCACCACCGCACTGAGCGGCCTTGCGAGCTGCACATCCTCGAGAATACGCGCCAGATACGTGGCCCGCAGGTCGTGGGCGCGCACACGGCCATGGCCCTCGGTGAAGTCGCCTGACTGAATGCGCTCGTACAGGGCGGTAATCGCGTCGCTGGCCAGGGTTTCTCCGGCCAGCACGATTTTGAAGCCGTTGTAGTCGGGCGGGTTGTGGCTGCCGGTCAGCATTACCCCGGAGCAGCTCTCGGGCAGGGTGTGTGTGGCAAAGTAGAGCACTGGCGTAGGCACCATGCCAAGGTCGATCACATCGCGCCCGGCGGCCTGGAGCCCTTTGATGAGCGCCGCCTGCAGGCGTGGCCCCGAGACTCTGCCGTCCCGTGCGACGATCATGGTGTGTTCACCGCGGGCGGCGGCTTCCGAGCCCACTGCCCGGCCAATCAGCTCGGCGGTGGCTTCGCTGAGAGTGTCATCCACGATGCCGCGAATATCGTAGGCGCGAAAAATCGAAGCGGGTACGGTCATGGTCAATCCCTGAAAGAGCGCGCTAGTGAGTGCTTACTGGCGGCCAGTGCTGCCAAAGCCGCCACTGCCACGGGTGGAATCGGTGAAGCTGTCGACGAGGGTCAGTTCGGCCTGCACCACCGGCACCAGCACGTATTGTGCCAGGCGCTCGAACGGCGTGACCGTGAAGCTGGCCTGCCCGCGGTTCCATACCGAGACCATCAATTCGCCCTGGTAGTCGGAGTCGATCAGCCCCACCAGGTTGCCCAGCACGATGCCGTGCTTATGCCCCAGCCCCGAACGCGGCAGGATCATGCCGGCAAGGTTGGGGTCTTCGATATAGATGGCCAGGCCGGTGCGCACCAGCTGGCATTCGCCTGGCGCCAGCGTCAGCGGTTCGTCCAGCAGGGCGCGCAGGTCCATGCCCGCCGAGCCAGCGGTGGCGTAAGAGGGCAGATAGTCGCGCAAGCGCTCGTCCAATACCTTGCACTGCAGGCGAGGGCGGTTCATGAGGAAGCTCCGTGAGAAGTGTGAGGCAGCAGGGAGAGCGCCTGCTGCACGATCAGGGTGGCCAGCGCGGTCTTGGGTTGGGGCGGCGCGCTGTGTTGCTGCGTGCCGTCAGGCGTACGCCAGAGCAGCAGGGCGGCGTTGTCGTCGCTGCCAAAGCCCAGCCCTTGCTGGGCCACGTCGTTGGCCACGACCATGTCCAGGCCCTTGCGGTCGAGCTTGTGGCGGGCGTAGCGCTCGACCTCCTGGGTTTCGGCGGCAAAGCCGACCACGAAGGGGCGTTGCCTGTTGGGCAAGGCCGCCACGTCGGCAATGATGTCCGGGTTTTTCACCAGCGTCAGGGTCAGCGTGTCCTGATCGTCGGTTTTCTTGAGCTTGTGCTCGGCGGCGCTGGCGGCGCGGTAGTCGGCCACGGCGGCACAGCCAATGAACAGCGCGGCCTGGGGGGCCAGCTGTAGCGCGGCCTGGTGCATCTCCCGGGCGGTTTCCACGTTTTGGCGCTCGACCCCGGCTGGGGTGGGCAAATTGACCGGGCCGCTGATCAGGGTCACGCGAGCCCCTTGCGCCACGGCGGCGGCGGCCAGAGCGAAGCCCATCTTGCCCGAGCTGTGGTTGGACAGGTAGCGCACCGGGTCCAGGGCTTCACGGGTGGGGCCCGCGGTGATCACCACGTGAGGGCGCGTTGCGCCCTGGGCGGGCGACGCAACCTTGGCTGCTTTGGCGAAGTGCTGTTGAAGGGCTGCGAAGATATCCTCGGGTTCGCTCATTCGCCCTGGGCCAACGTCGCCACAGGCCTGCTCGCCAGCGGCAGGGCCGATCAACTGCCAGCCGTCGGCGGCCAGCTGTGCCTGGTTACGCTGCGTGGCGGGATGGCGCCACATGGCCTGGTTCATGGCGGGGGCCATCAGCCGTGGCGCTTCCGAAGCAAGGCACAGAGTGGTCAGCAGGTCGTCGGCCATGCCGTGCGCCAGGCGCGCCATCACATCGGCCGTGGCCGGGGCCACCAGCAGGGCATCGGCCCAGCGGGCCAGTTCAATGTGCCCCATCCCGGCTTCTGCCTCGGGGTCCAGCAGCGAGGTGCGCACGGGCTCGCCAGAGAGAGCCTGCAGCGTCAGGGGGGTGATGAAGGCTTGAGCACCCTCGGTCATCACCACGCGCACCTCACAGCCTGCCTGCTTCAGCAGTCTCACGATCAGCGCGCTTTTATACGCGGCAATACCGGCGCTGACGCCCAGCAGCACGCGTTTACCTGCGAGCAGGGCGGTCGGCGATGGTTCTGAGAGTGGTCGTGGGGACTCGGACGCTTGCGAGAGTGATGCCATGGTCGGCGATTCCGTATGACGGTCGTAAGGAGGCTTACCATACCATTTGGCGGTTTATTTTGGCATGCTCGGTGGACGTGTTATAACGCCAGGTATAGTGAGGAATGGTGAAGGCGAGGGCGTGAGCCACACGCCTAGGGCATAGGTTGGGGGGCATGGATGGGTATCAATCATTGGCCAGAGGGTGAGCGACCCCGTGAAAAACTGCTGACCATGGGGGCGCAGTCGTTATCGGATGCCGAACTGCTGGCGATCTTTCTGCGGGTGGGGGTTCAGGGGCGTTCGGCAGTGGACCTGGCGCGTGACCTGCTGGCGAGCTTTGGCGGGTTGCGGCAGCTGCTGGAGGCAGACAGAGAGCAGTTTTGTGCCGCCCGTGGATTGGGCGATGCCAAGTTTTCCCAGTTGCAGGCCACGCTGGAGCTATCGCGGCGACATTTGGCCAGCCAGCTGGCACGCGGCAACGCGTTGACCTCGCCTGCCCTGGTGCGCCACTACCTGAGTTCGCAGCTGCGCCACCTGGGGCATGAAGAGTTTGCGGTACTTTTTTTGGATACTCAGCACCGAATCATTCGCTATGAATCCCTGTTTCGCGGTACCCTAGACAGCGCATCCGTTTACCCCCGCGAAGTTGCCAAGCGTGCGTTGGAACTCCACGCTGGCGCTGTCATCCTGGCCCACAATCACCCTTCGGGTGTGGCTGAGCCCAGCGACGCTGATCGACGTATCACCGAACGCTTGAAAGATGCCCTTGCTCTCTTTGACGTGCGAGTGCTGGATCATTTTGTGGTGGGAGACGGAGACGTGGTGTCCTTTGCCGAGCGCGGCTGGCTCTAGCGGGCAGGTCATGCGCACGCACTCCAGTAGTATCGAAAAGGCAGGCTGGCCCGCTCGATGCTGCGGCTGTCGTGACGAAAATTGTCCAAAAACGTGCTTTTTTGGCCTTTTTGGGCGGTTTCGCTTGCTGGTGGCCGGGTGCTCTGGTATAAAGTGCCACCTTTGAACTTGGGTTGAATAACGGATTTGGGTACAGCTAGGCGGTTAACTGCGTCGACTCCCTCCCTGCTCCGGTTTGCCCGACAGTTTTGAACAACTCGCCAAGCGGTTGGAGGCTCTCATGTCCAAAGTATGTCAGGTTACCGGCAAGCGTCCGGTAACTGGTAATAACGTTTCTCACTCCCAGCGCAAGACTCGTCGTCGTTTCTTGCCGAACCTGCACACCCATCGCTTCTGGGTGGAGTCTGAAAACCGCTTCGTCAAGCTGCGCGTTTCCTCTAAAGGCATGCGCATCATCGACAAGAAAGGTATCGACTCGGTTCTGGCCGACATCCGCAAACGCGGCGACGCTATCTAAGCCAGTTTCTGGCTCAGCATTTTTGGGAGAGTTAAACCATGCGCGATAAGATCAAGCTGGTGTCTAGTGCCGGTACTGGCCACTTCTACACCACTGACAAGAACAAGCGGAACACCCCGGATAAGTTCGAATTCAAGAAATACGACCCGGTCGTCCGTAAGCACGTCATCTACAAGGAAGCCAAGATCAAGTAACCTCGGTTACGATGATCGGCTTTCACCGCAGGCGAGCGCCTGTTGAAAAACCCGGCCCCAAGCCGGGTTTTTGCATGTCTAACGTTTGCGTTTCGCGTGTTAGCATCGCTGTCACTGTGCTGTCATCATAGGCTTTCATCATGCCCGAATTGCCTGAAGTGGAAACCACGCGGCGTGGTATCGCGCCTTACCTGGAAGGGCAGGAGATTACCGAAGTGCTGGTACGCCAGCCGCGCCTGCGCGTTCCCGTGCCGGATGACCTGGCCGAGCGGCTGGTCGGGGCTCGCGTGGGTGAGCTTGCCCGGCGCGCCAAATACCTGCAGATCCCGCTGGCCACGCCTACCGGCCACGCCACGCTGCTGTGGCACCTGGGCATGTCGGGTAGCCTGCGGATTGCCCGGCTGGGTGATCTGCCCAAAAAGCATGACCATGTGGATATCGTCACCGCCAGCGGGCATATATTGCGCTATCACGACCCGCGCCGCTTTGGCTTCGTCGATTGGCAGCACGCCGATGCACAGTTCGATACGCGGCTGGCGCACCTGGGCCCGGAACCCCTCGACGATGCCTTCACGGGCCGATGGCTCCACGCACTGTCGCGCGGCAAGCGCGTCGCCGTGAAGCCTTTCCTGATGGATAACCGCGTGGTCGTGGGAGCGGGCAACATCTATGCCGCCGAGGCGCTGTTCATGGCGGGCATCGACCCGCGCCGGGCCGCCGGACGCATTTCACTGGCGCGCTACGAAGCGCTGGCCCAGGCGGTCAAGGAAGTATTGGCGGCGGCCATTACCCAAGGTGGCACCACGCTGCGCGATTTCGTCAGCGGCCAGGGGGAGCCGGGCTACTTTGCCCAGCAATTGAATGTCTATGGTCGCCATGGCCAGCCTTGCCTGCGCTGTGGCAGCGAACTCAAGCGCATTACCCTGGGGCAGCGGGCCAGCGTATTCTGCCCCGGTTGCCAGCGCTGAGCGCCGCCCTGGGCGGCTAACTGTTTTGTTTATCTGGAGAATGTTGTGACTCAACGCCTGCGCCTGAATAAAAATGCCGATCGCCGCTTGAAGGCTGGCCATCTGTGGATCTACTCCAACGAAGTCGATATCAAGGAAACGCCGCTGAAGACCTTCGAGGCGGGCGAGCCTGCCTTGATAGAGGCCTCCAACGGCAAGACCCTGGGCGTGGCCTACGTGAACCCGCACTCGTTGATCTGTGCGCGGATCATGTCCCGCGACCCGGAAATGCGCCTGGATCGCTCGCTGTTCGTGCACCGTTTCAATCAGGCGCTGGCGCTGCGCCAGCGCCTGTTCGATCAGCCCTTCTATCGTCTGATTCATGGCGAGGGCGACCTGCTGCCAGGACTGATCATCGACCGCTTTGGCGATGTGCTGGTCGTGCAGCTCAATACCGCCGGCATGCAGGCGCTGGCCGACGAGATCGTCGATGCGCTGGAAAAGGTCATCAAGCCTGAGGTCATCGTATTCCGTAACGATACCGGGGGCCGCCGCCAGGAAGGCTTGGAAGCCCACGTGGAAGTGGTCAAGGGCACCCTGCCCGACGAAGTGCTGCTGGTGGAAAACGGCGTGACCTTTGCGGTGCCGGTACTCAACGGCCAGAAGACCGGCTGGTTCTTCGACCACCGCGTCAACCGGGCCTGGTTGAACAGTCAGGTTGCTGGAAAGCGCGTGCTGGACGTCTTCAGCTATGTGGGTGGCTGGGGCGTTCAGGCTGCCGCCAGCGGCGCCTCCGAAGTGCTGTGTGTGGATGCCTCCGGCGTTGCCCTGGAACAAGTGGCGCGCAATGCCGAGCTGAACGGCGTGCAGGAGCAGGTGGCCGTGGGGGAAGGCGACGCCTTCGAAGCGCTGGCCGCATTGAAAGCCGATGGCGAGCAGTTCGACGTGGTGATTCTCGACCCGCCTGCGTTCATCAAGAAGCGCAAGGATATCCCCAACGGTGAGCGCGCCTATGCACGACTCAACCGCGAGGCAATGCGCCTGCTGGGGCGCGATGGCCTGCTGCTGTCGGCGTCCTGCTCCATGCATCTGGCCCACGAGCGGCTGGTGGATGTGGTGCGCGGTGCCGTGCGCCATCAGGACCGCCATGGCCAGGTGATTTTCCAGGGCCATCAAGGGCCGGATCACCCCGTGCACCCGGCGATTCCCGAAACTGCTTACTTGAAAGCGCTGGGCGTGCGGGTCTTCCGCGACTGAGCATCGCCCGCTGTCGAGCGCCGTCGTCATAGGAAAGGAGGTGGCCACATGGAGTGGGCATTGCCAGAGCCGTTCGTACTCACGCTGCAGGTCGCGCCGGAAGCCATCGACGCTTACCGGCACGTCAATAACAGCGAGTACCTGCGCTGGGTAGAGCAGATCAGCTGGGCCCACTCCGAGGCGTTGGGGCTGTCGCTGGAACGCTATCGGGCGCTGGACCGGGCGATGGTGGTCCACCGCCACGAGCTGGACTACCTCGCCCCTGCTTTTCAAGACGACACGCTCTGCCTGGCCACCTGGATCGTCGACTGCGACGGCCGCTTCAGCCTGACGCGCCGCTTTCAACTGATACGGCCAGCAGACGGCAAGACGCTGCTGAAGGCGCGCACGCGGTTTGCCTGTGTCGCGCTTTCCAGCGGTCGCCCCAAGCGCTTGCCGGAGGAGTACCAGCGCATTTATGGCGCTGCGGTGGTGGCGGAATAAACAGCCGTGTTTTGGTAGTGTTGACTACCGAATGCCGCATGCCTTTTTAATACCTGCCAATAGCTGGTTGTAACTTTGTGAGTGATTCCCCTCCAGTGCTATCGCTAAGCCTAACGCACGAGAGCCGGATAGCTTTTGGTACTTTGGAGCAATGCGCTTCAACTCTTGGGCTGCGTTATTCAGACGGTCAGGGGTGCGGTATTTGGCTTTCGTTTGCTGCTTTGCCAAGCTGGCAGGCCCAAGGGCTTGTGCAACCGCCTTGAGGTCTCCAAGATAAAAGCTTTCAAGCTCATGGCAGGCAATGCGAACGATGGCATCAGGGTGGCCTGCCTCGCTGCATAGCGTCATTAGACGCTGCTTGATTTGCAGGCAGTCACCTGAGTCCTGATCACGCATGACCAGGAAGCATGACTCTGGGTTTTGCCATGCTCGTAAACGTATCGGCAGGCGTTTTTCTAAATCCTGCTTCCCTTCAAAAACAATATAGCGAGTTTCGATGCCTGGTAAGAGGCGAGGTATTATCCCTTGCAACATTGCCTTGGCTGAGGGCTCCTCCAAAAAGAAAACTAGTTCCATTATTCTGGTCCTGCCCCTTCAAAAAAACCTTCTTTCCAAAGATAACCCATCTGATCCCCTTCCTCGATAAAGGCAACAAGCTGTCGACTGTCCTTGGCTCGACATATGTTTGTATAGCCTTTCTCTTTCACGAGCCAGTAGACTTCCTCCACCTGTACGGCATTAAGGAAATCAGGAGAGTGACTCGATACAAAAACTTGTCCTCCTCTCTCAGCGTAAGCACGAAATTCTTCTGCCAATTCCCACAGTAAGGTAGGATAAAGCTGGTTTTCCGGTTCTTCGATACAAAGCAAGGGGTGTGGCTCAGGATCGTAGAGTAGTACTAGATAAGCAAACATTTTAATGGTGCCGTCAGATACATACCGGTCGATAAATGGATCGATGAATGAGTCGTCTTGAAAGTTTAGAATCAGCCGTCCATCTTGCGTCTGGATGGGTTCTATTTTATTAATGCCTGGAACCCGATGTTTCATCGCTTCGACCATTTGGTCAAAAATGCCAGGGTGATTTTCATAAATATTTCTTGCTACTAACTGCAAGTTATCACCTGATATAGAGAGGTGCTCGAATTCTCCAATGGCTTCTTTGCTACCACGAGCCAAATTGATATGAAAATCTGAAACATGCCAGTTTTCTATTAGTTGACGAAATGCATTGGCTGCTTTAAATCGTTCGAATTGTCCTAAGCCTTTAATCGCCAATGCATCTTTGCCAACATTTTGCTGCTCCCTTTGAAGTTCTTCATCTTGCTTGTCGAAATCTTCTTCATTCGTGATGGCGTAGCCCACGCCGCCTGAAAAATCCAGGAAGTGATAAGGTGAACCATAGCGACCACGTTTGTAACGAAGCACTTCACGCCTAACTGTCACCTGTCGATTTTCCATTCCTATTTCGATCAAGTATGAGATCAATCGTTCGACGCCAGCAATATCCATACGAAACTTTATTTCCAGCTCAATGGATTCATTACTGTCTACACCACGGCTAAGTACTTCTTTAAACCCGCCACGGACCTGCAGTGCTTGCTTAACATTGAAGGTTAAGCAATCCTTGAGGAAACCAAAAACATCAAATAGGGTTGATTTTCCTGAGCCGTTAGCACCGACGACAACACAGAAGCGTGGCAAGCCTTCCATCCTTGCGTGGCGAAAACTCTTGAAATTTTTAATTCGAATCGTTTCGATATGCATTGTTCGTCTCCGTCAACACCCAGTCCATTTGGCTCGCCGGGATGACCGGTATCGAGTGAGACTGTGGTTATCATCCTAACATCAGGAAAAACACTGTGCAGCACGGTTGGGTAGCACTAATGGGGGGGCATGCCTGGTTGTGGCTCAGCCTCTAGTGTAAAGGTTGATTTTTCCACTCGATGGCTTTATGCGCTATAATTTTCTGTTGAAAAACGCCTTTACCGGCGTTTTTTTCGTTTTGCTCCCTTGGGCTGGTGGTTCACGCCTGCTGTGCTGTAATGCATTGAGCACCCAGTGATGTTGATGACCCAAGGAGAGTCCGCCATGCACATTGCCGTTCCCAAAGAGATCAAGAACCACGAGTACCGCGTTGCGCTTACGCCCACGGGGGTGCGTGAGCTGGTTGGACGTGGTCACTCCGTCAGTGTCCAGGTAGGCGCGGGCGAAGGCGCTGGCTTTCAGGATGATGCCTACCAAAGCGCGGGCGCGACATTGGAGGCCGACGTCGAGGCGCTGTGGCAACGCGCCGAGCTGATTCTGAAGGTCAAGGAGCCCCAGCCGGAAGAGGTGGCGCGCCTGACGCCAGCGCACACGCTGTTTACCTATCTGCATCTGGCCGCCGAGCGGGCACTGACCGAAGGGCTGATGAAAAGCGGAGCCACCTGCATCGCGTATGAAACCATCACCGATGCTCGCGGTGGGTTGCCGCTGCTGGCCCCGATGAGCACCGTGGCGGGGCGCATGGCCATACAGGCCGGTGCCCACGGGTTGGAGAAGGCCCAGGGGGGCTCGGGGGTGCTGCTGCCCGGTGTGCCCGGTGTGGCACCGGGGCAGGTAACGGTCATTGGTGGTGGCGTGGTGGGGGAAAACGCAGCGCGGATGGCGCTGGGACTAGGGGCAGAGGTGACGATTCTCGATACCTCGGTGGCCCGGCTGGAAGCGTTGGATGCGCGCTACCAGGGGCGTATCAAAACCGTCTACTCCACCGCCGATGCGCTGGACCATGCGGCACGCACTGCCGACATGATCGTGGGCGCGGTGCTGATTCCCGGCGCGGCAGCTCCCAAATTGATCACCCGTGCCATGCTGGCCGAAATGAAACCCGGCAGTGTGCTGGTGGACGTGGCCATCGACCAGGGCGGCTGTTTCGAAACCAGCAAGCCCACGACCCACGCCGAGCCCACCTATCTCGTGGACGGCATCGTGCACTACTGTGTGGCCAACATGCCCGGCGCCGTGGCACGCACGTCTACCCTGGGGCTCACCAACGCGACGCTGCCGTTCGTGCTGGCGCTTGCCGACAAGGGGTGGCGCCAGGCGCTGGCAGACGATGCCCATTTTCTGCCCGGGCTGAACGTCCACGATGGCCAGATTACCTACCGGGCCGTCGCCCAGGCGTTTGGCCTGGAAAGCATCGAACCGGCCAGCGTGGTGAAGTGACCCGAGGAAGCGGTTAGTCCATTAGTAGTGGGGCGGGATGTCGTCTTCGGGGCGAAAGCCGCCCTGTGAGTCGCTGGCTTGCAGCGCCTGATGCTGTTCGCGGAGCCGTTCACGCATCAGGGCGCTCAGCTGTTCCAGCTTTTCGAGGCGGCGCTCCTGCTGGGCGACGGCCTGGTCGAGGGTGTCCAGCCAATGTTCCTGATAAGCCAGCCGACTTTCCAACGATTCAAGACGTTGAGTGAGCTCGGCAGGCGTTGAGTCGTTTGTCATGATAACATCGTCACCGTATGTAGTATGCTCGGTACTGTTAGGAAAGGGCCTGGTAGGCCGAGTATTGTCTTGCTTCTGTTACCCATACAACAAGAGAGCTTTTATCATCCATGAACCCAAAAGTTGTTTTTCGCTGTTTCTTTATCAGTATCTTACTGGCCGCCCCCACGCCGCTTCTTCTGGCGGGGATTGTTCATTTAACCAATGCACCGCTGGCTGAACAGTGGTTGGCCGAGGCTGCTTTCAGTGTGTATGCCGCTGTGGCACTTGGCTGTTTTGCAATGTTGTTCGTCGGTACGCTGGCGGCTGCGGCTCTGGCACCACCCATGGTGGTAAAGGCCGATGTGGCCAGGGTCAAACCTGCCACGCGTCAGCCCCAGGCAGCACCCGTGGTGGACGATGAAGAAGAGGATATCATCGACCCCAACGATGGCCGTGAAGAGGGCGAGGTCAAGTGGTTCAACACCAACAAGGGCTACGGCTTCATCACCCGGGACAATGGCGAAGATGTCTTCGTGCATTTTCGGGCGATACGCGGTCGTGGCCCACGCATGCTGGCCGAAGGCCAAATCGTGCGTTACCACGTGATCAAGAACGACCGTGGCCTTCAGGCCGATGATGTCAGCATTATCGAATAAGCGCTCCGGCGCGGTTGCTGACAGGAAAACCCCCGCCTTGTGCGGGGGTTTTTGCGTTTAGCGACCGGAGTCTGGCCATTCGATGGCTTTTTCCTGGCCGCCGGGCAGCACTTGCCAGAAGCGGTCCGGGTCATCGCCAGGGTGCCAGCCGCCCAGCGAACAGCGGACTTCCACGTTGAGCGCTTCGGCCGCGTGCTGCGCGCACTCCTGGTCGGTGTGCCAGGGGGTGTGGGCGCTGTCGAACCACAGGCTGGCAAAGCCGTCGGCGGCGTTGTCCACCAGCAGCACCGGGACGCTTTCCCCCTGATGCTGGCCACGGGTTTTCCACTTGCCCTTGCCCGCCGGGCCCAGCGGTGGGGCGGCGAGCGCCTCGCTGAGCCAGGCGTTGAGATCGTCCAGCGACACGCGGGCCAGGTACACTTCGATATCCGGAAACCGCTCCATCATACGCATACCTCGTCAGTAGTGAGCAGCGCCTGCAGGGTGGCTTCGTAGATGCGGCTGAGCGCATCGAGGTCGCTGGCCAGCACGCGCTCGTTCACCTTGTGAATGGTGTCGTTGAGCGGGCCCAGCTCCACCACCTGTGCCCCCAGGGTGGCAATGAAACGGCCATCGGAGGTGCCGCCGCTGGTCGACAGCTGCGGGCGCGCGCCGGTGACGGCTTCCACGCCGCGAATGGCCGCATCGACCAGTTCGCCTTCGGCGGTCAGGAAGGGCTCGCCGTTCAGGGTCCAGTCCACATGGTACTCGAGTCCATGGCGATCCAGAATCGCTTCGGTGCGGGCTTTCAGCGCTTCGTGGGTCACTTCCGTGGAGTAGCGGAAGTTGAACACCACTTCGATGTCGCCAGGGATCACGTTGGTCGCCCCGGTGCCCGCGCGCACGTTGGAAATCTGGAAACTGGTGGCGGGAAAGAAGTCGTTGCCAGCATCCCAGTGCTCGCGTGCCAAGGCATCGAGCGCAGGCAGCGCCTGGTGAATGGGGTTGCGTGCCAGGTGGGGGTAAGCCACATGCCCCTGCACCCCTTTGACATGCAGTACGCCGCCCAGCGAGCCGCGTCGGCCGTTCTTGATCACATCCCCCAGCCGCGCCGTGGAAGAGGGCTCGCCGACGATGCAGTAGTCCAGCCGTTCGTTGCGCTCGCGCAGGTGCTCCACCACGGCTCGGGTGCCGTCCACGGCGGGGCCTTCCTCATCGGAGGTGATCAGGAAGGCGATACGGCCGTCGTGGTCGGGGTAGCGGGCCACGAAGCGCTCCACGGCGGTCAGCATGGCGGCCAGGCTGCCTTTCATGTCGGCCGCACCGCGCCCGCAGAGCATGCCCTGCTCGTCGATGCATGGCTCGAAGGGCGGAAACTCCCAGCTGGTATGCGGCCCGCTGGGCACCACGTCGGTATGCCCGGCGAAGGCCAGCACCGGGCCATGATGGCCGCGCACGGCCCAGAAGTTTTTCACATCGCCGAACGGCAGCTGCTCGACATGGAAGCCGAGCGCCGTGAGGCGCTCGATCATCAGGTCCTGGCAGCCCTCGTCGTCCGGGGTCACCGACGCGCGACCCAGCAGGTCAAAGGCCAGGGTGAGCGTCGGTGACAGGGCAGCAGACTCAGTTGTGGGCATGCAGCGCCTCGTTCAGCGCAATGGCACTCTTGTTGGTGAGGCACTCGATGCGGCCATTTTGCGAGTTGCGGCGCAGCAGCAGGTCGTCCTGGCCAGCCAGCTCACGGGCGGCCACGGTGTTGGCCTCCTGGCCCTGGTCGTCGAGGACGGTCACCTTGGAGCCAGCGGTGATGTACAGGCCCGCTTCCACGGTGCAGCGGTCGCCCAGCGGAATGCCGATACCGGCGTTGGCACCGATCAGGCAGCCTTCGCCCACCTTGATGATGATGTTGCCACCACCGGAGAGGGTGCCCATGGTGGAGCAGCCGCCGCCCAGGTCGGAGCCTTTGCCGACCATGACGCCCGCTGAAATGCGGCCTTCGATCATGCCCGGGCCTTCGGTGCCCGCGTTGAAGTTGACGAAGCCTTCATGCATGACCGTGGTGCCTTCGCCCAGGTAGGCGCCCAGGCGTACGCGGGCGGTGTCGCCAATGCGGATGCCGGTGGGCACGACGTAGTCGGTCATCTTGGGGAACTTGTCGACGCAGTCAACGGACAGCGCGCGGCCTGCCAGGCGTGCCTTGAGGCGGCGAGCCGGCAGCTCTTCAATGTCGATGGCGCCTTCGTTGGTCCAGGCGATGTTGCGCAGCAGGCCGAACATGCCGGTCAGGTCCAGGCCGTGGGGCTTCACCAGACGGTGGGACAGCAGGTGCAGCTTGAGGTAGACCTCCGGCACGGTTTGCGGCGCCTGGTCGGTGTCCAGGAACATTGCTACCAGCGGGCGCTGGCTGGTGGCGAAAGACTCGGCCAGCGCTGCCTGCTCGGAATGACCCGCGGCTTCCAGTGCCTTGGCCAGGCGGGTGCAGTCTTCCGGCAGGAAGCTGACAGGGCTGTTCTCGGCAGCGGCGCCCAGCGCTTCCCTGGCGGCGGCCACCAGGCGCTCGTCGGGGTTCAGCAGCGGGGCCGGGTAGTAGATTTCCAGCCAGTCACCCTGGGTGTTTTGGGTACCAATTCCAAGCGCAAAGCTCAGCATAACGGGGCTTCCTTCAAGGTTGTGTGTCTAAGAGGGGGCGTTCAGCCGCTCAGTTTGTCGTAATCGCCGTCGCGGTAGCCGACCAGGATGGTGCTGTTGTCGACTTCGAGTAGCGGACGTTTGAGCAGCGTGGGTTGTTCCAGCAGCAGCCGACGGGCCGACGTGGCGTCCAGCTGATCCTTTTCCTCCTGGGGCAGGTTGCGCCAAGTGGTGCTGCGTTTATTGATGGCTTCCAGCAGCGGCACCCGCTCGAGAATATGCTCCAGCAGACTGGCCGACAGGCCATCCTTGCGCAGGTCATGGGTCTTGAAGGGAATACCGCTCTCCTCCAGCGCCTTGCGGGCTTTGCGGCAGGTGTCGCAGGTGTTGATGATATATAGCGTCAGCATGGAAAAGCCTCCTTGTCGTGGGGTATCGGCGGCGTTAGCTGCGCTCGATCAGCTGGCGCAGACGCTTGGCTGCTTCCAGGGTCGGTTCGAGCTCTGCCACCAACGCTAAGCGTAGACGACCTGCGCCTGGATTATGCCCCTCCTTGCTTGGGCGGCCCATCAGGCTGCCAGGCAGCACGCTGACATGCTGTTCGCTGAACAGCCGCTGAGCAAAGGCGATATCGTCGCCCCCCGGCACGGCGGGCCACAGGTAGAAGCTGGCTTCGGGCGTCGGGAACGACATGACCGGCGCAAGAACCTCGGTGACAGCGCTGAATTTCTCGCGGTAGGCGTCACGGTTGGCGCACACGTGGGCTTCGTCCTGCCAGGCAGCGATGGAGGCGTGCTGCAGGGGCAGTGACATCGCGCAGCCGTGGTAGGTACGGTAGCGCTTGAACGGGGCGAGGAGATCGGCGTCGCCCGCCACGAAACCCGAGCGCAACCCCGGCAGGTTGGAGCGTTTGGAGAGCGAATGAAACACCACGCAGCGGCGGTAGTCATCGCGGCCCAGCTCGGCGCAGGCCTGCAGCAGCCCGGGCGGCGGAGTGGCTTCGTCCAGGTAGAGCTCGGAGTAGCACTCGTCGGAGGCAATGATGAAGTCGTGCTCGTCGGCCAGGGCAATGAGCTGCTTGAACTCGGCCAGCGGGGTCACCGCGCCGGTGGGGTTGCCCGGTGAGCAGAGAAAGACGATCTGCACGTCGCGCCAGGTGTCGGCGCTGACGGCTGAAAAGTCCGGGCGAAAGCCGTTGTCGGCGGTACAGTCCAGGTAGAGCGGCTCGCCGCCTGCCAGCAGCGTGGCGCCTTCGTAGATCTGATAAAACGGGTTGGGTACCGCTACCTTGGCGGGGCGGGTGCGGTCCAGCGCCGCCTGCACGAAGGCGAAGATGGCTTCACGGGTGCCGTTCACCGGCAGCACCTGGCGTTCGGCGTCCAGCCCCTCCAGGCCAAAGCGCTGGGTGGCCCAGGCGGCAATGGTCTCGCGCAGGGCGGGCAGGCCGTTGGTGGCTGGGTAGCGCGCCATCTCCAGCTGGTGGGCAATGAGTGCGTCCAGTGCGCCTTGGTAAGGGGCATGCTGGGGCTCGCCAATGGTCAGCGGAATATGCGCAAGCCCCGCCGGAGGCGTGAGCGTCGCCTTGAGGGCGGCCAGCTTTTCAAACGGATAGGGGTGCAGGGCGTTCAGGTCTGAGTTCATGGCGAGTCCGTACCGTTTATCGAACCGCCGATTATAGGCAACCCCTGGGGCAGGCTCAAACCCAACGACCAGGGGCTGCTCGGCCAGGCACTTGGGCTAGACGCTCAACACGTCGATCAGCCGCTCACGAAGCTGCTGTTGACGGGCGGGGTCGGTGAGCGGTTCACCGGCCTTGGTGGTGATGAAAAAGACGTCCTCGACGCGCTCACCCAGGGTGGCGATCTTGGCGGCCGACAGGGCGATATCCTGCTCCATGAAGATACGCCCCACTCGGGCCAGCAGGCCGGGGCGGTCAGGGGCGGTCAGCTCCAGCAGCGTACGCTCATTGGCCGGGTCCTGCTCGATGACGACTTCCGTGGGCACCTTGAAGTGCTTCAGCTGGCGCGGGGTGTGCCGGGTGACGATCTCGGGGTAGTCGTCCGGGTCGTCCAGCTCTTCCACCAGGTGGCTGCGCATCTCTTCGATGCGCTGTGGGTCACGGATTGGCTGGCTATGGCTATCCAGCACGATGAAGGTATTCAGCGTCCAGTCGTTATGAGACGTGGCGATCCGCGCATCGTGGATGGACAGCCCCAACTGCTCCATGGCCGCGGCCGTGGCGGCAAACAGATCATCCACGGAGCGGGTGTGGATGAACACCTTGGTGCCGCCCTCGGCCATGTCGGCGGTGGGGGCACTGATCAGCACCAGCGGCAGGGGGGAGGGCTGATGGGCCAGAATACCCTGGGTCTGCCACACGATCTCGCTGGGGGCGTACTGCAGGAAGTAGTCCTCCCCCAGGGACTCCCATAGCTGATCGATCTGCTGGCTATCCACTCCAACGGTCTGCAGCAGTGAGCGGGCCTCGGTGCGTGTTTCTCTCACCCAGTCATCTCTGTCCGGCGGGTTTTTCAGCCCTCGGCGCAGGGCGCGCTTGGTCTCTGCATGCAGCTGGCGCAGCAGCGAGGCCCGCCAGCCGTTCCACAGCGTGGGGTTGGTGGCATTGATGTCCGCCACGGTGAGCACGTAGAGGTAGTCCAGGCGGGTTTCGTCGCGCACGACCAGCGCAAAGTCGCGGATCACGTCCGGGTCGCTGATGTCGCGCTTCTGGGCGGTCATCGACATCAGCAGGTGATGCTCGACCAGCCAGCTGACCAGGTTCGTATCGTGCTGGGAGACGTGATGACGACGGCAGAACTGCGCCACGTCACGGGCGCCGATTTCCGAGTGGTCTCCGCCGCGCCCTTTGCCGATGTCGTGGAACAGGCCAGCGATCCACAGCAGGTCCAGCTTGGGTAGCTGGTGGATCAGGTTGGCGGCCACCGGGAAGTCGTCTTTTGCCTCGGGCTTGCGGAAGCCGTGCAGGAATTTCAGCAGGCGCAGGGTGTGGGCGTCCACGGTGTAGATATGGAACAGGTCGTGCTGCATCAGCCCGACCGCTCGGCCGAACTCCGGCAGGTACTTGCCCAGAATGCCGTAACGGTTCATGCGCCGGAGCTGACGAGGCACGTTGCCCGGCGCCCGCATGAGCGCCATGAAGAGCCGCTGGTGGCGCGGGTCTTCCCGGTAGTGGTCATCGATCTGGTGGCGGTGGTCACGGATCAAACGAATGGTGTCGGCGCGCACGCCTTCGATTTCCGGGTGCTTGGCCATCAGCAGAAACAGCTCCAGCATGGCGGCCGGGCGTTCGCGAAACAAACTGCGCGAGCGGGCCTGAATGTAGCCCCCCTTGATCTCGAAACGGTCGTTGAGCTTGACGGTTTCCAGCGACTCCTTGCCGCGCAGGATCACTTCATCGAAGTGCTGCAGGAGCATGTCGTTGAGGCCTGCCAGCGCCGTCACATGGCGGTAGTAGCGCTTCATGAACTGTTCGACGGCCAGCCGCTCGGGCGTGTCCTTGAAGCCGAACATCTCGGCGATGGTGCGCTGGTGGTCGAACAGCAGGCGGTCTTCGGCGCGCCCGGTGAGCATGTGCAGGGCGTAGCGAACCTGCCACAGAAACGACTGCCCTTGGCTGAGGATGCGCAGCTCGGCGTCGTTCATGAACCCGTTGGCGACGATGTCGGTATACTGCTCGGTGCCGAAGTGCCGCTTGGCGACCCAGCCGATCATCTGAATGTCCCGCAGGCCGCCGGGCGAGCTTTTCAGATTGGGCTCCAGGTGGTACTCGGAGTTGTTGTAGCGGTAGTGGCGGGAGATCTGCTCCTGCCACTTGGCCTCGAAAAAGCGGTTGGCGGGCCATACGTGGGGCGCGCTCAGGCGCTCACGCATCTGTTCGCGCAGGGTCTCGGGGCCCGCGATCAATCGCGACTCCAGAAGATTGGTGATGACCGTCACATCGGCTTCGGATTCCCGCTCGCAGTCGTTGAGCGAGCGCACGCTATGGCCGATCTCCAGGCCAATGTCCCACAGGAACGTCACGAAGGCGCTCAGCGGCTCCCGGTAGGGGGTGTCGTCATCGTGTTCGAGCAGCAGCAGCAGGTCGATGTCCGAGTGGGGGTGCAGTTCCCCGCGCCCGTAGCCGCCCACCGCCACCAGCGCAATGCCGTCGTCGGGCCAGGCGTGGCGCTGCCAGGCAATTGCCAGCAGCTGGTCGAGATACCACGCGCGGCCGCGTACCAGATCACGTATGTCCGCACCCGCGCGAAACTGTTCGTCGAGGCGCGCCTGAATCTCCTTGAGCGCCGCCTTGAACGGGGCGATAGGTGAGCGCGCCCCGGACAGTTCGGTGCGAAACAGGTCCAGGTCGAAAAGCGACGTGTCCGGCTCGAACCGGTAGTGGTGTAGTAGCATCAGGCGTTCAAAAAGCCGAGGTCTTCGTTGCTGCGTGCGGTGAGCACTTCCACGCCGGTCTCGGTGACCAGTAGCGTGTGCTCCCACTGCGCCGACAGGCTGCGGTCCTTGGTCACCGCGGTCCAGCCGTCGCGCAACACTTTGGTCTTGTAGCCGCCCACGTTGATCATCGGCTCGATGGTGAAGCACATGCCCGTGTCGAGACGAATGTCGGCATCCGGGGCGTAGCCATCGTAGTGCAGGAACTGAGGGTCTTCGTGGAACTCGGCGCCGATGCCGTGACCGCAGAAGTCACGCACCACCGAGTAGCCGTTGGCTTCGGCGTGCTGCTGGATCACGCGGGCCAGCTCGGAAAGACGCACGCCGGGCTTGACCAGGGCGATGCTCTTGTACAGGCACTCCTGGGTGATGCGGCATAGCCGCTCGCCCTGGATGGTCTCGCCGATCACGAACATCACGCTGGAGTCGCCGTGGTAACCGTCGGGGGTGCGCACGGTAATGTCCAGATTCATGATGTCGCCGTTTTTCAGCTTCTTGGCGTCATCCGGGATGCCGTGACACACCACGTGGTTGATCGAGGTGCAGGTGGCCTTGGGGAAGCCGTGATAGTTCAGCGGCGCCGGGGTCGAGCCCAGTTCGTTGACGATGTACTCGTGGCAAAGGCGGTCGATCTCGCCAGTGCTGATGCCTGTCTGGATGTGCGGCGTGATCATTTCGATGACGCTGGCGGCCTGGCGTCCGGCTTCGCGCATTTTCTCGATTTCAGAAGGCGTCTTGATGGGAACGTTCATGAATTCTCGATGTGGCTTCAGAGTAGGGGATGAGCGGTCATTTCGGCAGCTATAACGCAGCGGCGACTTCATCTTGGCAATGATCTATGGTATAAAGCCGCGCGCTTTCCTGCAATCGCCATCCGCAGCTTCTTTTGCTGGCGCAGGCGACAGGCAAGAGCAACAAGAGCGCAACCCGGCATGGCTGGGTTGCAAGATAGCAAGCCTTGAAAACACACATGCACCGGCACATGGTCCCGGGTGCCTTTAGCAACGCCTGGCGGTGCTACTGGTCGGATCCATGGGGTGCGTGGAGGCCTAACCCGAGTTTCAGGAGTTTTACCATGTCTCACGTCAATATGCGTGACCTGCTGAAGGCAGGCGCTCACTTCGGTCACCAGACCAAGTACTGGAATCCGAAGATGGGCAAATACATCTTCGGCGCGCGCAACAAGATTCACATCATCAACCTTGAGCACACTCTGCCGGCGCTGAACGAAGCGATCGACGTGATCGAGAAGATGGCGTCTTCCAACAACAAGATCCTGTTTGTTGGTACCAAGCGCAGCGCGAGCAAGATCATCAAGGAAGAAGCCAGCCGTGTTGGCCAGCCGTTCGTCAACCATCGCTGGTTGGGCGGCATGCTGACCAACTTCAAGACCATTCGTCAGTCCATCAAGCGTCTGCGTGACCTCGAAGTCATGCGCGAAGACGGCACGTTCGAAAAGCTGACCAAGAAAGAAGTCTTGATGGCCACGCGTGAGCAAGAGAAGCTCGAGCGTTCTATCGGTGGTATCAAGAACATGGGCGGCCTGCCGGACGCACTGTTCGTGATCGACGTTGACCACGAGCGCATCGCGATCAACGAAGCCAACAAGCTGGGTATCCCGGTCATTGGCGTGGTAGATACCAACTCTAACCCGGATGGCGTTGATTACGTGATCCCGGGTAACGATGACTCCATCCGCGCGATCCAGATCTACGTGAAGGCGATTGCCGACGCGTGCACCCGTGCGAAAGAAGGTCGTCCCGAAGAGTTTGTCGAAGTGACGGAAGAAGCCGCTTCTGCCGACGCTGACGCTGCTGCCGAGTAACGCTGGCAGTGGGTGCGGCGGGCAGTTGAGCCGCATCGTCAAGAGGGGGCCTTATGCCCCCTTTTTCCCGCTTTGGGTGCTCCCAAACGGGCCGATCACGCCGGACACCAGGTGCCGGCAAGCGCTCTGCACTGTGATACGCAACGGTCATCTATCGTGGGTATACTCTGTAGCGCGTTTAACTCTCAGTTAGAACCATTTCCGAGGTGAAATCTCATGGCAGCTATCAGCGCCTCTCAGGTTAAGGAACTGCGCGAACGTACCGGTCTTGGCATGATGGAGTGCAAAAAAGCACTCACCGAAGCCGGCGGCGACATTGACGTGGCGATCGAAAACCTGCGTAAAAGCTCTGGCCTAAAAGCCGCTAAGAAAGCGGGTCGTACCGCTGCAGAAGGCGCCGTGGTAACGCGTGTCGCTGAAGACGGCAGCTACGGCGTCATGGTCGAAATCAACTCTGAAACCGATTTCGTTGCCCGCGACGATAACTTCATTGCCTTCACCGGCAAGATTGCGGATGCCTTCTTCGCTGCCAAGAGCGAAGACGTGGCGGCCGTCATGGCGGGTGATCTGGAGTCTGCGCGTGAGCAGCTGGTTCAGAAAATCGGCGAGAACATCGGCGTGCGTCGTGCCGTCGTCGTCAACGCTGTAGACGCTGGTCTGGTTGGCGAGTACGTTCACGGTGGCCGCATTGGCGTACTGACCGTGCTGAAAGGCGGTAATGCCGAGGTTGCCAAGGACGTTGCCATGCACGTGGCTGCCATCAACCCGGCAGTGGCCCACCCGGCCGACATGCCCCAGGAAGAGCTGGACAAGGAAAAAGCCATCATCCTGGCGCAGCCGGACATGGCGGGCAAGCCCGAGCAGATCGCCGAGAAGATGGTCGAAGGCCGCCTGAAGAAGTATCTGGCCGAGAACAGCCTGACCGAGCAGCCGTTCGTCAAGGACCCGAACCAGTCCGTTGCCGAGTTCGTCAAGGCAGCCGGTGGCGAAGTGGTCAGCTTCATTCGCTTTGAAGTGGGTGAAGGCATCGAGAAAGAAGAAGTCGACTTTGCCAAAGAAGTTATGGAACAGGCTGGCCGTCGCTAAGGTCAGAGGTTTCTGTAAGATGATGGCGTGCGCGCGAGCGCACGCCTTCGTGTATCCGGCCCCTGTGAAATACAGGTGCTGTCTCGCCCACCTGTGTCCAGGTCTGCCTCAGGAGAGATGCCATGTCACGTGAGATTCAAGAGTCTGCCCCCGCTGCCACGAAAATCGACAAGTCGAAGTCGAAATACAAGCGTATTTTGCTGAAGCTGTCGGGCGAAGCGCTGATGGGAGAGCATGATTTTGGTATCGACCCCAAAGTACTGGACCGAATGGCACTGGAGATCGGCCAGCTGGTCGGGATCGGTGTGCAGGTAGGTATCGTGATTGGAGGGGGTAACTTGTTCCGTGGCGCTGCGTTGAACGAAGCGGGCATGGACCGAGTGACGGGTGACCACATGGGAATGCTGGCCACCGTGATGAATGCGCTAGCCATGCGCGATGCGCTGGAGCGTTCCAATATTCGTTCACGGGTGATGTCGGCGATTCCCATGAGCGGCGTGGTGGAACATTATGACCGCCGTACTGCCATTCGCTATCTGACCTCCGGCGACGTGGTGCTGTTCTCTGCAGGCACCGGTAACCCTTTCTTCACCACGGACTCGGCCGCCTGCTTGCGCGGTATCGAAGTGGACGTGGACGTCGTCATCAAAGCCACCAAGGTGGACGGCGTGTACAATAAGGACCCGGTGAAGTACCCCGACGCCGTAAAATACGACCAGCTCTCCTACGACGATGCTCTGGAGCAGAAGCTGGGCGTCATGGATTTGACCGCTATCTGCCTGGTACGTGACCATGATATGCCGGTGCGGGTATTCGATATGAACAAGCCTGGTGCCCTGCTGAATCTGGTAGTAGGGGGCAAGGAAGGCACGCTGATAGACAGAGGGTAACAACGTGATCAACGACATCAAGAAAGATGCAGAATCTCGCATGAAGAAGAGCGTCGAGGCGCTGCACGTCAACTTTAACAAGATTCGCACCGGGCGTGCGCATCCCAGCATTCTGGATGCCGTGACCGTCGAGTACTACGGTGGCCAGGTGCCGCTGAATCAGGTGGCTTCGGTCAGCGTCGAAGACGCGCGCACCCTGGCCGTTGCCCCCTGGGAGCAGGGCATGGTGCCGAAGATCGAAAAGGCGATCATGACCTCTGATTTGGGCCTCAACCCCTCCAGTGCCGGTAACGTGATTCGCGTGCCCATGCCGATGCTCACCGAAGAAACGCGCAAAGGCTACATCAAGCAGGCGCGTGGCGAGGCCGAAACCGCCCGCGTGGCGGTGCGTAACGTGCGTCGTGACGCCAACGGTGACTTCAAGTCGCTGCTGAAAGAGAAAGCGATCACCGAAGATGATCAGCGCCAGGGCGAAGACGAGATCCAGAAGCTGACCGACAAGTACATCGCCGAGATCGACAAGGCGTTGGCAGCAAAAGAGCAGGATCTCATGCAGGTATAACGATGTCGTCGACATCGCAGACTGCGTTCACTTCACCACGGGCAGCCTGGCTGCCCGTGGGCCATCGCTTGGCTTTAATATGATTGATCTTTGGTGCGAGACCCCATGACCTCCCCCCAGCTTCCCTCACTGCAGCCGGGCGGCACGGAGCCTTCTCGATCCGAGGGGGGGCTGCCGTCCCATGTTGCGATCATCATGGATGGTAACAATCGCTGGGCTCGGGCGCGTGGGCTGTCAGGTGCGCGAGGCCACCGAGCAGGCGTCGAGGCCGTGCGTGCGGTCATCGAGCGCGCCGCCGAGCGGGGCGTCGACACCCTCAGCCTGTTTGCGTTTTCCAGTGAGAACTGGAAGCGCCCTGCGGCCGAGGTCAACGCGCTGATGGAGCTTTTCCTGATGGCCTTGAAGCGTGAGGTCAAGAAGCTTCACGAGCGCAATATACGGCTCTCCATCATTGGTGAGCAGCGTGGTTTTTCCCACGCCATTCAGAAACACATTCAGCGTGCTCAGGCGCTGACCGCCGACAATACGGGCATGCACCTGGTGATCGCCGCCAACTACGGTGGCCAGTGGGACATCGCCCGGGCTGCACGGCAGTTGGCCGAACAGGTGGTCGCAGGCGAGCTGAGTCCCGAGGCCATTGACGAGGCGCGGATGGACGCCGCCATGGGAGTGGCGCAGGTGCCGCCGGTGGATCTGTGCATCCGTACCAGTGGCGAGCAGCGCTTGTCCAATTTCATGCTGTGGCAACTGGCCTACGCAGAGCTGCATTTCTCTCCCTTGCTGTGGCCCGATTTCAACGGCGCGGCTTTCGACGAGGCGGTGGACGATTTCTGTATGAGACGCCGTCGCTTTGGCATGACCGACGAACAAATAGAGGCGCAAGGTGCTTAAACAGCGAATCATCACCGCTGCCTGGCTGGCACCCCTGGTGCTGGCCGGGTTGTTTGGATTACAGGGCGGCGCGTTTGCGCTGTTTACCGCCGTTGTGGTGCTTCTGGGTGCCTGGGAGTGGACCAACCTCGCAGGCGTGACGCAACCAAGCCAGCGGCTTGGTGGCGTCGTCGGGATGGCGGTGCTCATGGCGCTGCTGTGGTTTAGCGGGGCGGCCTATTCGGTGTGGCCGCTATGGCTGGCTGCTGCCGGTTGGCTGCTGAACCTGTACTGGGTGACTCAATACCCGGCGGCGGGCCAGCAGTGGCAGAGCACCACTCGGCGGCTGTTGATGGGCGTCTGGGTGCTGCTGCCTTGCTGGGTGGGGTTCAACGTCCTGCGTGATAGCGGCGCCGTGTGGCTGCTGTTCGTGCTGCTGCTGGTGTGGAGTGCCGACATCGGGGCGTACTTTGCCGGTCGCCGCTGGGGCAAGCGAAAGCTGGCCCCGCGGGTCAGCCCCGGCAAGTCCTGGGAAGGCGTGCTGGGCGGTCTTGCGGCCACGTGCCTGCTAGCGCTGCTGTTCGCGCTGTGGCAGCCCCTGGGGGTTGCTGGAGGCATCGCACTGCTGTTGATCACGGCTGTCGTCACGCTGATCTCGGTGCTGGGCGACCTGCTGGAAAGCATGCTCAAGCGTTACCGTGATATCAAGGACTCCAGCCAGCTGCTGCCCGGCCATGGGGGCGTGCTGGACCGTATCGATAGTCTGACGGCCGCCATTCCGATTTTTGCCTTGTGCTATCTGCTGGTGCTGCAGGCTCAGGTGAGCGCGCTATGAGCACCGCACCCGTTCAGCAAGTGACGGTGCTCGGGGCCACGGGCTCGATTGGCACCAGCACCCTGGATGTGATCGCCCGTCACCCTGACCGCTACCGTGTTTATGCATTGACGGCTCATACCTCAAAAGAAGCCTTGCTGGCGCAGTGTCAGGTACACCGCCCTCGGTTTGCGGTGCTGGATGACGCGAACGATGCCCAGTGGCTACAGCAGGCGCTTGGAAAATCGGGTATCGATACCCGAGTGCTCTCCGGCCCTGAGTCGCTATGCGACGTGGCTAGCGCAGCAGAGGTCGATACCGTCATGGCCGCCATCGTCGGGGCCGCTGGCCTTCTACCAGCGCTGGCGGCGGCAGAGGCAGGCAAGCGCGTGCTGTTGGCCAATAAAGAGGCGCTGGTCATGAGCGGCGCGCTGTTCATGGAGGCAGTCGAGCGCTCTGGTGCCATCCTGCTGCCGATCGATTCTGAACATAATGCCATCTACCAGTGTCTACCCAGCGAGCATCGTGGGGGGCTGGCCAGACATGGCGTGCGTCAACTGCTGTTGACCGCGTCGGGCGGTCCGTTCCGTGGCTGGGCGGCGGCCGACATCGCCAGGGTCACCCCCGAGCAGGCCTGTGCTCACCCCAACTGGTCCATGGGGCGCAAGATCTCCGTGGATAGCGCCACGCTAATGAACAAAGGCCTGGAGCTGATCGAGGCCTGCTGGCTGTTCGATGCCACGCCCGAGCAGGTGCAGGTGGTCGTGCACCCCCAAAGCGTCATTCATTCGATGGCAGCCTACGACGATGGCTCGGTCATTGCGCAGCTGGGCAACCCTGATATGCGTACCCCGATTGCCTACGGCCTGGCTTGGCCGGAGCGCATCGATGCTGGGGTCGAAGCGCTGGACCTGTTTCAGGTAGCGCGACTGGAGTTCGAGGCGCCGGACGAGGCGCTGTTTCCCTGCCTGAGATTGGCGCGGGAGGCGATCCAGAAGGGGGGCGCGGCGCCGGCCATTCTCAATGCGGCCAATGAAGTCGCGGTGGACGCCTTCCTGTCGGAAACCATCGGCTTTAGCGAGATTGCTGAGGTGGTGGCGGCGGTCATGGCACAGCCTTATCAAGGCGCTGCCGCGACCCTTGAGCAAGTATTGAATGCGGATCGCTGGGCGCGTGAGCAGGCAGACGTCATCGTACGCCAGCGCAGGGCTGAGCCCTCTCCGCTCTAACGGCGAGTCATGTAAAGGAGCACGGCGTGGGCCTGATACAGAATATTCTAGCGGTTATCGTGGTGTTGGGCCTGCTGGTCACGTTTCACGAGTTTGGCCACTTTTGGGTGGCGCGCCGGTGCGGTGTGAAGGTGCTGAGGTTCTCGGTCGGTTTCGGCAAGCCGCTGTGGTCGACGGTGGACCGCCACGGGACCGAATTTGCGGTGGCCGCCATTCCTTTGGGTGGCTACGTGAAAATGCTCGACGAGCGCGAGGCGCCAGTCCCCGAAGAGCAGCTGGACCAGGCGTTCAATCGCAAGACTGTCTGGCAGCGTATCGCCATCGTGGCGGCGGGCCCCATCGCCAACTTCCTGCTGGCCATCGTGGCCTATTGGGCACTGTTCGTGGCCGGTACCACTACGGTGGCGCCGATTGTCGGGCCGGTCACGCCCAACTCCCCGGCGGCCGAAGCGGGCTTGCCCCAGGGCAGTGAAATCACCGCCATCCAGGGCGACGCCATGCGCTCCTGGGAAGAGATCAATTTGAAGCTGGTATCGATGATCGGCTTCAACGGTGAGCTGGCCATCGAAGCGCGCCCGGAAGGCAGCAGTGCTTCGCGGGTATATCAGCTGCCGATCAGCCGCTACATGGTCCGCCAGGACCCGCCGCAGCCGCTGGAAACGCTGGGCTTCGTGCCTTGGCGCCCCGACGTTCCTGCCGTGCTGGGCCAGGTGTTGGAAGGCCAGGCAGCGGCCGAGGCTGGCCTTCAGGCAGGCGACCGGATTACCACGCTGAACGGTGAGCCGGTTCGCGACTGGATGCAGTTCGTTGAAGTCATTCGTGACAGTGCAGGCCAGACCCTCAGCGTGGGTTACCAGCGCAACGGCGAAGCCGGTACGCTGACCATGACGCCGGGGCGCAATACGCTGGAGAGTGGCGTCGAGGTTGGGTACATTGGAGCAGGTGCCGAGCCGGTCAACTGGCCTGACGAACTGCTGCGCGATATTCGCTATGGGCCCATCGAGGCGCTGGGCCAGGCGCTGTCACGCACCGGTGATATGGTGCTGCTCACCGTCGATGCCATTCGCAAAATGCTGGTGGGGCTGATTTCGCCCTCCAACCTGTCGGGGCCCATTACCATCGCGCAAATCTCTGGGGATTCAGCGCGTGCAGGTACCGAAGCTTTCGTTAGCTTTCTGGCCTATCTGTCGATCAGCCTGGGTGTGCTAAATTTGCTGCCTATCCCCGTGCTCGACGGTGGTCATTTGCTTTACTATTTCGTCGAGGTGCTGCGCGGGCGACCAGTATCTGAGCAGACACAGGCAATAGGCCTCCGCATTGGGCTGGCCATGGTAGGCACCCTGATGCTGATGGCGCTCTATTTCGACTTGATGCGCCTGTGGTAATAACGCGTGTAGCGCGCGGATGGCTTGTCATCTGCCTGCACAAATGTATATGGTGCCTGTCTTAACGACAGGCAGACCAACGCGAGCGAACTGACTGCATGAAAATCAAGACCCTTGGAATGGCGGCACTCTTGCTGGCAGGCGCCAGCGGCGCCCAGGCACAATCCTTTGATGTTTCGGACATTCGTGTGGAAGGACTACAGCGGGTATCCGCCGCCTCGGTCTTTAATGCGTTTCCTGTCAGTGCCAACGACCGCGTCAGTGAGCAGCAGCTGGCCGCTGCCGCACGTGACCTGTTTGCCACTGGCCTGTTCGAAGACGTCTCGCTGGCCCGGGAAGGCGATGTTCTGGTCATTCAGGTCGTCGAAAGGCCCACCATTGCGCGTCTGAACATTACCGGCAATCGGCAGATTTCCGATGACGACCTGCGTAACGGTCTGCGTCAGTCTGGCCTGTCTGAAGGGCAAGTGCTGCAGCTCTCCACGCTCGACGATATCGAGCGTGAGCTGGAAGGGGTTTATCAGTCGCAGGGGCGCTACAGCGCCAGCATCAATGTCGGCGTGGATGAAATCGACGAAGGCCGGGTTCAGGTCAACATCGACATCAACGAAGGTGAAGTGGCCAGGATTCGCCAGATCAATATCGTGGGCAACCGTGATTTCGATGACGACACGCTGCGTGGTGTCTTCGAACTGAACGACCGTCCCGGACGTTTCTTTGGCTGGTTCTCGCGGGACGAGTACTCCCGGGAAGCGCTCTCTGGGGACATCGAGCGTCTGCGCTCTTTTTATCTGGATCGCGGCTATGTCAACTTCGACGTGACCTCCACGCAAGTTTCGATTGGGCCTGAAAAGTCC
Source organism: Halomonas sp. 18071143 (assembly GCF_019211725.1). Taxonomy (NCBI): domain Bacteria; kingdom Pseudomonadati; phylum Pseudomonadota; class Gammaproteobacteria; order Oceanospirillales; family Halomonadaceae; genus Halomonas; species Halomonas sp. 18071143. Next base: position 3,258,467 of record NZ_CP078120.1, on the reverse strand, counting down.
GAGATCTTCGTGACGTTGAACATCGACGAGGGCACCCAGTACCGGGTTGGTAACATTCGTTTCGCGGGCGACCTGCAAATCAGCGAAAGCGAAGCGCGCAACCTGCTGCAGATCAACAGTGGCGAGATTTTCTCTCGTGGCGACCTGAACGCATCCACGGAAGCGTTGCGTCAGCGCCTGGGGGCCGAAGGCTTCGCGTTTGCCGAAGTGCGCGGTATCCCTGAAATGGCCGACGACGGTGAGACCGTCGACCTGGTGATCGCGGTTGATCCGGGCCAGCGGACATACGTGCGTCGTATCGAATTCTTTGGCAACACCACGACTCAGGACGAGGTGTTGCGCCGTGAAATGATTCAGCTGGAGGGGGCGCCTGCCTCCACGGAGTCCATTACCCAGTCGCGTCAGCGCCTGGAGCGGCTTGGCTTCTTCAGCCAGGTGGAAGTCGACACTCAGCCCGTACCGGGGCAGCCCGACCTGCTGGATGTCACCTACAACGTGGAAGAGCAGCCTTCCGGCTCCATCTCGGCCAGTGTCGGTTTCTCGCAAAGTGCCGGGGTGATCTACGGCGTTGGCCTGGCCCAGAACAACTTCCTGGGCACCGGTAACCGAGTCAACGTCGGCGCGCAGCGCAGCGACACCTTCACGAGCGTGAACTTTGCCTTTACCGACCCCTACTGGACCCTGGACGGCATCTCCCGAGGTTATAACGTTTTCTATCGCGAGACGGACTACGCCGACTCCGATATCTCTACGTTCTCCACCGACGCCTACGGCGCGGGCATCAACTTCGGTTACCCTGTCAGTGAGCTGTCGCGGCTCAACTTCGGGGCGAGCATCGAAGATATCACCGTCAAGACCTACTTCGACACGGCCTCTGAAATTCGCCGTTACGTGGAAGACGAAGGCGACAATGCCCAGAGCCTGAAGCTGACCGCCAGCTGGACCCGTAACAACCTGAACCGCGGTATCATGCCGACGGCGGGCAACTATCAGCGTCTCTCGCTGGAAACCGGGGTGCCGGGCAGCGATGCGGAGTACTACAAGGTTCAGGCCCGCGCCCAACAGCTCTTCCCGATCAACGACGATCAGACCTGGGCATTCAAGTTCAGCGGTAACCTGGGCTATGCCGATACCCTGGCCAGCAACGATCCTTACCCCTTCTATGAGAACTTCTATGCAGGGGGCCTGGGCTCGGTGCGTGGTTTCACGTCCAACACCCTGGGGCAGCGCACTACGCCCGCCCGCGAGGGTGGCCGTGATCGTACCCTTGGGGGGAACGTGCTGGTGCAAGGCAGTGCCGAAGTCCTCTTCCCGATGCCGTTCGTCGAGAACCAGCGCTCGGTACAGCCTACGCTGTTCCTGGATGCGGGGAATACCTTCCTGAGCTCCTGCTACGACGTGCTGGAAGAGGATGCTGGCCGCCAGCAGTGCAGTTCTGGCGTTGATCTGGGCGATTTACGCTACAGTGTGGGTATTGGTCTCTCCTGGCTGACGCCCGTGGGTCCCTTGACCTTCAGCATTGCAGAGCCGTTAAACGATGAGAGTGGCGATGACACGCAGTTCTTCCAGTTCTCGCTTGGCCAAACGTTCTAACTCAAGGAGTGTCATGATAATGCGTAAACTGACCGCCGCTGTGTGCCTTTTCGGAGCCATGACGCTACCTGCCTACGCGGCTGAAGTGGCCGTGCTGGATTGGCGCGCAGCGCTGATGAACACCCAGTCGGCACAATCATCGCTGAGCCAGCTCGAAAGCCAGATTGGTGGCCAGCAGCGTGAAGCGCAGTCGCTGGGTAACGAGCTGCAACAGCTGCAAACTCGCCTGCAGCAGCAGGGCGAGACCATGTCGCAATCCGAGCGCGATGCGCTGATTGCCGAGCTACAGCAGAAGGGCAGCCGTTTCGAACAGCTTCGTCGTGAAGTGATGCAGGCGCAGCAAACCTCCGAACAGCAGTTCCTGGAAAGCGCCGAGTCCAAGCTCGAGCGGGCCGTGGAGCAGGTGCTGGAGCGTCATAACATCGACGTGTTGGTAGAGCCTCAGGGAGTGCTGCACTCCTCGACGGACCTTCCCAATGTGACCAATGAGGTCACGCAGATTTTTGATTCGCTGAACTAATTCATGACCGTGGGTGCGGCGCTCGTTGGCCGCACCGCTGCTTTCCTGGGCTCCCATGATGCACGCTTCTCAACACCTCACCCTGGCCGATATCGCTCGTCATCTGGACGTTGCTTTTGAGGGCGACGCCGACCAGCCAATCCGTGGCCTGGCCACCCTCAAGGAAGCCGCGCCCGATCAGGTAGCATTTCTTGCCAATCGCGCGTATCTCAAGGATCTGGCTACGACGCGTGCCGCCGCCGTTCTGCTGCACCCGGAGCACGGCAAGAATTGCCCGGTGCCACGGCTGGAAATGAGCAACCCCTACCTTGGCTACGCCAAGCTGTCGCAGCTGTTTGACCCTTTGGCGGCCCGCGATGTGCCGGGCATTCATCCCCGCGCCGTGGTGGCGGAAGGCGTCACACTGGGTGAGGGCGTCTCGATTCAGGCCAATGCGGTGATCGAATCGGGGGCTGTGCTGGGGGATCGGGTGATCGTTGGGGCAGGCAGCGTGGTGGGGGCCGACAGCCGTCTGGGTGACGATACTCGGCTGCACGCCAACGTGACGGTGTGTCATGGCGTCATCATCGGTAAGCGGGTCATTCTGCAAAGCGGCTGTGTAATCGGTGGCGATGGCTTCGGGTTTGCCCACGATGGCGCAGGCTGGCACAAGATCGCCCAGTTGGGCGGCGTCATCCTTGGCGATGATGTCGAGGTCGGCAGCTGTTCGAGTATCGACCGCGGCGCATTGGGCGATACGGTCATTGGTAATGACGTCAAGATCGACAGCCAGGTGCAGATTGCCCATAACGTCACGATTGGCGACCACAGCGCCCTGGCGGGCTGTGTGGGCATTGCGGGTTCTACCAAAGTGGGCAAGCACTGTATGCTGGGCGGCGGCGTTGGCTTGTCGGGCCACTTGACCTTGTGCGATGGGGTCCAGGTGACGGGTATGAGTCTGGTGACCAATTCGATTCATGAGCCAGGTGTCTACTCCTCCGGCACGGGCGCCATGAGCAACACTCAATGGCGCAAGAACGCGGTGCGCTTCAAGCAGCTGGATGATATTGCCAAACGATTGGCGCGATTGGAAAAAAGCCAGCGTTGATCGTGAAGTAAACAAGGATTTTGAGGATGTGTGGCTTGAGGCTCGATAGCAGCGCGTTATAATCCTCTGCCTTTTGGCCAGCAGGAGTGCTGGTGCCTGCCTGACGCTGTTCAGGCGCTATGTCTATTTAGAGGTCGTTACGATGGTTATGGATATCAACGAAATTCGCGAGTACTTGCCCCACCGCTATCCCTTCCTGCTGGTGGATCGAGTCACGGAACTGACCGTGGGCGAAGCCATCGTGGCGTACAAGAACGTAAGCATCAATGAGCCATTCTTCAATGGTCATTTTCCGCATCACCCCATCATGCCCGGCGTGCTGGTCGTCGAAGCACTGGCGCAAGTGTGTGGCATTCTGGGCTTCAAGACGGTCAACAAGCTTCCGGCAGATGGCTATGTCTACTATCTGGTCGGCAGCGATAACGTACGTTTCAAGCGCCCGGTCATGCCGGGTGACAAGCTGACGCTGGAAGCCAACGTCATACGTGGCAAGCGCGGCATCTGGAAATTTGCCTGCCGTGCCACGGTGGACGGCGAGCTGGCGTGTGAAGCAGAAATCATTTGTGCCGAGAGGAAGGTGGCTTGATACATCCTACTGCACTGGTCGACCCCACGGCACGACTGGCCGATGACGTTGAGGTCGGCCCTTTTAGTGTGATCGGGCCCTATGTCACCATCGGTGCCGGTTCCGTCATTGGCCCCCATGTGGTGATCAAGGGGCCCACCGTGCTGGGTGAGCGCACGCGTATTTTCCAGTTTGCCTCGGTGGGGGAAGATTGCCAGGACAAGAAGTACGCCGGCGAGCCGACGCGGCTGGTCATGGGCGACGATAACGTGATCCGTGAAGGGGTGACGCTGCACCGTGGTACGGTGCAGGATCGCAGCGAAACCACCATCGGGTCGCGTAACCTGTTCATGGCATACGTGCACGTTGGCCATGACTGCGTCATCGGCAACGACTGTATCCTGGCCAACCAGGTCACCCTGGCAGGGCACGTGACGCTGGGCAACCATGCCATTCTGGGCGGGCTCTCGGCGGTGCATCAGTTCTGCCACTTTGGGGACCATGCCATGGCGGGTGGTGGCTCGATCATCACCAAGGATACCCCGGCGTTCGTCATGATCAACGGCAACCCTGCCGAAGCGCGTGGCCTGAACCTGGTCGGCCTCAAGCGCCGAGGCTTCAGCCGCGAGGCGATAGCCGCCCTGACCACTGCCTACAAACTGGTCTACCGTCAGGGGCTCACCGTCGAGCAGGCCATCAGCGATATGCGCAGCCGCTTCGATCTGCCGGAAGTCGTGCAGTTTGCCGACTCCATCGAGCGCTCCACGCGCGGTATCGTGCGCTAATACACCTCAACTGGCTGTCTTGTCTCCATGACACTGCAACGCGTATACCTTGTGGCAGGCGAACTCTCTGGCGATATTCTGGGCGCGGGGCTCATGCGTGAGCTGCGTGCCCGCTATCCTGACGTGGAGTTTCGCGGGATGGGCGGGCCCCGCATGGAAGCGCAGGGCCTGCAAAGCCGCTTTCCACTGGAAACGCTGTCGGTAATGGGGCTGGTCGAGGTGCTCAAGCACCTTCCCGAGCTGATCCGCGTACGCCGTACCCTGCGGGAAGACGCGCTGGCCTGGCAGCCGGACATCATGATTGGCATCGATGCGCCCGATTTCAACACGGGGCTGGAGAAACAGCTGCGTGAAGCGGGCGTGACCACGGCCCATTACGTCAGCCCTTCGGTATGGGCCTGGCGCCAGGGGCGGGTCAAGAAAATCGCCAAGGCGGTGGATGGCATGCTGACGCTGCTGCCCTTCGAGGCCGACTTCTACCGTCAGCATCGCGTGCCGGTGGCGTTCGTGGGCCACCCCCTGGCGGACGAGCTGCCCCTGGTCAACGACCGTCAGGCGGCCCGTGAAGCGTTGGGGTTAAAGCTCGACGGGCCGGTATTGGCGCTGCTGCCGGGCTCCCGTGGCAATGAAGTCCGCTTCATGGGGGCGACCTTCCTGGCGGCGGTCACGCTGCTCTGCCAGCGCCACCCTGATCTGCAGGTCGTGATCCCTGCGGCGACTGCCCAGCGGCATCGGGAGCTTACCGAGCTGCTGTCCGGCTACCCTGCGCTGCACCCATCGGTAACGCTGCTGAACGGCCAGGCAAGAGAAGCCATGGTGGCCAGCGACGCCGTACTGCTCACCTCTGGTACGGCCGCTCTGGAAGCGATGCTGTGCCACCGGGCCATGGTGGTGGCCTACAAGATGGCGCCCGCAACCCACTGGCTGGCCCAGCGGCTGGTCAAGACGGCCTGGATCTCCCTGCCCAACTTGATTGCCCAGGAGAGTGTGGTTCCCGAGCTTATTCAGCACGCCGCCTCGCCGGAGGCCATTGCCCAGCAGGTGGGCGAGCTGCTGGAGGAAGCTTCCACCCGTCAGGCGCTGGAAGAGCGCTTTGCGGCGATGCACGCCGCGCTACAGCGCAATGCCAGCCAGCGTGCTGCCCAGGCCGTGGCGGCGCTGGCGGCGGGTCAGCCCTTGGAGGCGGCAACGGATGGCCAATGATTCCCGTGATCACCCTCCGCTGGTAGTGGCCTATACCGGCCCCTACCTGGCCGGTGTGGATGAAGTAGGGCGTGGCCCGCTGATCGGCAGCGTGGTGGCGGCAGCGGTGATACTCGACCCCCAGGCGCCCATCGAAGGCTTGACCGATTCGAAAAAGCTGACGGCCCGCAAGCGGGAGCAGCTGGACGTGCAGATACGGGAGCGGGCATTGGCCTTTGCGTTGGCCGAGGCCAGCGCCGCCGAAATCGACACGCTCAACATCTATCATGCCACGCACCTGGCCATGCGCCGTGCCATCGATGCCCTGGTGCCCGCCGCCGAATATCTGCTGGTGGATGGCAACCGGCTGCCTGGGCACGCCTTGCCGGGTCAGGCCGTCGTCAAAGGCGATGCGCGCCACCCTGCCATTGCCGCTGCCTCGATTCTGGCCAAGGTGGCCAGGGACGCCCAGATGGCCGAGCTGGATTTGCGCTATCCTGAGTATGGTTTTGCGCGCCACAAGGGCTATCCGACCAAAGAGCACCTGGCGGCTCTGGTGGCCCATGGCCCGCTGGCCGAACACCGCAAAAGCTTTGCGCCGGTACAGCGTCAGCTAGCGCTGCTGTAGCGCGGTCTTTTTTTCATTTGCGCTTTATGCTGAGAGTCTCATGACGGTTCCGTTCGTTCATCTTCGTTTGCACAGTGAATACTCCCTGGTCGATGGTCTGGTCAAGCTCAAGCCGCTGGTCAGTACCACCGCTGAACGGGGGATGCCCGCGCTGGCGCTGACGGACGAGACCAACCTGTTTGGCCTGGTGAAGTTCTACAAGGCAGCCCAAGGCGCGGGGCTCAAGCCCATCATCGGTAGCGACTTGTGGCTGGCCAATCCCCACGATGAAGCGCACCCGTATCGCATTACGCTGCTGGCCATGAATCAGGACGGCTATCGCAACCTCACCGAGCTGATCTCCAAGGGGTGGACCCACGGGCAGCGCCAAGGGCGGGCGATTCTCGACAAGCAGTGGGTACTGGCCCAGAGCGACGGACTGATTGCGCTGTCCGGCGGCCGCGATGGCGATATTGGCCGTCATTTGCTGTCGGAACACGCGCGTGAAGCGCGCCAACTGCTGGAGGAGTGGCAGCAGGCCTTTCCTGACCGTTTCTACCTGGAGCTGGTGCGCACCGGGCGGCCGCTGGAAGAAGCCTGCGTGCACGCCAGCGTCAAGCTGGCCATCGAGACCAACACGCCGGTGGTGGCCACCAACGACGTACGCTTTCTGGCCCGCGACGATTACTGGGCCCATGAAACCCGTGTCGCCATCGGGGAAGGCAAGGCGCTGGACGATCCGCGCCGCGAGCGCCGCTATACCGAAGAGCAGTACCTGAAAAGCCCGGAAGAGATGGCGGCCCTGTTTGCCGACATTCCGGAAGCGCTGGAAAACAGCGTGATGATTGCCGAGCGCTGCAGCGTGGATGTGCGCCTGGGCGAGATATTCCTGCCGGAATTCGGCATCCCCGAAGGCATGACCCAGGATGAGTTCTTCCGCAAGGTCTCCCATGACGGCCTGACCGAGCGGCTCGACTTTCTGTTTCCCGCCGAGGAGTACCCCCGCGACGGCGATGCTTTCCGTGAGATCGAGCAGCGCTACCGTGACCGCCTGGAGTTCGAGCTCAACGTCATCATCCAGATGGGTTTTCCGGGCTACTTCCTGATCGTCATGGACTTCATCCAGTGGGCCAAGGACAACGGCGTGCCCGTTGGCCCTGGGCGGGGTTCCGGCGCGGGCTCGCTGGTGGCCTACGCCCAGAAGATCACCGACCTGGACCCGATTGGCTACGACCTGCTGTTCGAGCGCTTCCTCAACCCCGAGCGTGTCTCGATGCCCGACTTCGACGTCGACTTCTGCATGGAGAAGCGCGACCGGGTCATCGACTATGTTGCCGACCGCTATGGCCGCAACGCGGTCTCCCAGATCGTCACCTTCGGAACCATGGCCGCCAAGGCCGTGGTGCGTGACGTGGCCCGTGCCCAGGGCAAGCCGTACTCGCTGGGGGACAAGCTCTCCAAGCTGATCCCGTTCGAAGTGGGCATGACGCTGGCCAAGGCCATCGAGCAGGAGCCCGCCCTCAAGGAGTTCATCGACAACGACGAAGAGGCGGAAGAGATCTGGGAAATGGCCCTGAAGCTGGAGGGCACCACCCGGGGCACCGGCAAGCACGCGGGGGGCGTGGTCATCGCACCCACCAAGCTGACCGATTTTTCGCCGCTGCTGTGCGACGAGGATGGCGCCGGGCTGGTGGTGCAGTTCGACAAGAACGACATCGAAGACGCCGGACTGGTGAAGTTCGACTTCCTGGGGCTGCGGACCCTCACCATCATCGACTGGGCGCTGGAGATGGTGGACAAGGTACGCGATGCCGCAGGCCAGGGCCCGCTCAATATCGATGCCATCCCGCTGGACGACGGCAAGACCTTCGAGATGCTCAAGCGGGCAGAGACCACGGCGGTGTTTCAGCTCGAATCCCGCGGCATGAAGGAGCTGATCAAGCGGCTGCTGCCCGACTCCCTGGACGACATGATCGCCCTGGTGGCCCTGTTCCGTCCGGGCCCGCTGCAGTCGGGCATGGTGGATGACTTCATCAACCGTAAGCATGGCCGGGCGGAAGTCTCTTATCCACACCCGGATTACCAGCATGAGCTGTTGAAACCGGTGCTGACGCCGACCTACGGCATCATCCTGTACCAGGAACAGGTCATGCAGATCGCCCAGGTGATGGCGGGCTACACCCTGGGTCAGGCGGACATGCTGCGCCGGGCCATGGGTAAGAAAAAGCCCGAAGAGATGGCCAAGCAGCGCTCCGGTTTCATGGAGGGCTGTGCCGCCAACGGCATCGACAAGGACCTCGCGGGCAACATCTTCGACCTGGTGGAGAAATTCGCCGGTTATGGCTTCAACAAGTCGCACTCGGCGGCCTACGCGCTGGTCTCCTACCAAACCGCATGGCTGAAGGCCCACTACCCAGGCCCGTTCATGGCGGCGGTCATGTCCACCGAGATGGACAACCTGGACAAGGTGGTGCCGCTGATCGAAGAGTGCCGCCATCTGAAGCTCACCGTGACACCCCCGGATGTCAACGTGGGTGGCTACAAGTTCACCGTGGATACCGAAGGCCGTGTGGTGTACGGCCTGGGGGCCATCCGGGGCGTGGGCGAAGGCCCGATTGGCGCCATCGTCGAGGCACGCAATGCCGATGGCCCCTTCAAGGACCTGTTCGATTTCTGCCGCCGTATCGACCCCAAGCGCATGAACAAGCGCACCCTGGAAGCGCTGATTCGCTCCGGGGCGCTGGACACCCTGGGCCCCAACCGTGCTGTGCTGGCTGCCGCCATGGAAGACGCCCTCAAGGCCGCCGCCCAGAACCATGCCAACCAGAACCTGGGCATGCTGGACATGTTCGGTGACGCGTTTGCTGCCGAAGAAGAGGCCGGGGATGTGTACGCCGAGTACCGCCATGCCCGGGAGTGGACCGACCGCGAGCGTCTCTCGGGTGAAAAAGACACCCTGGGGCTTTACCTTACCGGCCACCCCATCGATGAGTACGAGCGCGAGCTCAAGCGCTTCGTCTCTACGCGCATCAGCGACCTCAAGCCGTCCCGCGAGCCCCAGCGGGTGGCAGGGCTGGTGGTGGCCATGCGCACCATGAAGTCCAAGCGTGGCGACACCATGGCCTTCATCACGCTGGACGACCGCACCGGGCGTATCGAAGCGTCGCTGTTCGGTGAGCTGTTCGACCAGTTGCGCGGTCAGATCGAGTCGGATCAGGTCATCATCGTCGAGGGGGAAGTCTCCAGCGATGACTTCTCGGGCGGGCTGCGCCTGCGCGGCAAGGACGTCACTCCGATGGTCACCGCCCGGGTGCGCTATGGCCAGGCCGTGGAGCTGGCGCTGGATGCCGGGCAGATCAATGGCCGCCTGGTGGATAGCCTGCGTGACAGCCTCTCGCCTTACCGGGATAGTGAAGGCCTGCCGGTGAGGCTGCAGTACCGCCATCCCGAGGCCGTAGGGTGGCTGGAGCTGGCCGATGAGTGGAAAGTGGCCCCCAGCGACGACCTGCTATTGGCCCTGCGTGACGTTCAGGGCCAGGTGGGCGTCCAGCTGCGCTATCGCTGAGCCCTTGCGTGGCGGGGTCAGGGTGCGATAATGGCCCCAACCGAGATGCGTTTTGATAATGCCTTTTTATGACAGGCAGCTTACAGGCAGAGCCGATGAATCCAAATTATCTTGATTTTGAACAGCCCGTCGCCGAGCTCCAGGCAAAGATCGAAGAGCTGCGTCTGGTCAGCTCCGACAGCCAAGTGAACCTCTCTGACGAGATTGCCCGGCTGGAAGAGAAAAGCCGCAAGCTGACGGAGTCGATCTTCAAGGACTTGACCCCCTGGCAGGTTTCCCAGCTATCGCGGCACCCGCAGCGCCCCTATACGCTGGATTACCTGGAGTACATCTTTACCGACTTCGACGAGCTGCACGGTGATCGCAACTTCGCCGACGACGCGGCGCTGGTCGGTGGCGTTGCTCGTCTGAACGATGCGCCGGTCATGGTCATTGGCCATCAGAAGGGCCGCGACGTCAAAGAGAAAGTGCGCCGCAACTTCGGCATGCCGCGCCCGGAAGGCTACCGCAAGGCGTGCCGTTTGATGGAGATGGCCGAGCGCTTCAAGATGCCCATTCTCACCTTCATCGACACTCCCGGCGCCTACCCCGGCATCGATGCCGAAGAGCGTGGCCAGTCCGAAGCCATCGCCTATAACCTGGCCGTCATGTCGCGGTTGAAAACGCCGATCATCTCCACGGTGGTCGGGGAGGGTGGCTCCGGTGGTGCCCTGGCGATAGGCGTGTGTGACGAGCTGCACATGCTGCAGTACTCCACCTACTCGGTCATCTCTCCGGAAGGCTGCGCCTCCATTTTGTGGAAGAGTGCCGAGAAAGCCTCCGACGCGGCTCAGGCCATGGGCATCACGGCCGAGCGCCTCAAGGAGCTGGGGTTCGTGGACTCGTTGATCAAGGAGCCGCTGGGCGGCGCCCACCGTCATCCCGTGACCACCGCAGAGCGGGTCAAGGAAGCGCTGAGCGCAAGCCTCGAAAGGCTCCAGGCGCTGGACCATGAGGCGCTGCTGGAGCGCCGCTACGCACGCCTGATGAGTTATGGCGCCCCTGCCGCCTGACGCACTGCTTGCGCTGCTCGACGACGCCCTGGCGGAGACCCCGCCGGGGCGTTGCGTTTGGGTAGCGCTCTCGGGCGGGCTGGACTCCTCGCTGCTGCTGACTCTGGCCGCAAGGGCCTGCCAGCGGCGTGGACGCAGCCTGCGTGCGCTGCACGTTCACCATGGTTTGCAGCCTGCCGCCGCCGACTTCGAAGCCCACTGTGCAGCGCTTTGCCAGCGGCTCGGCGTCCCGCTTAGCGTGGCGCGGGTCAGCGTCGAACCGCAGGGGGAGGGTATCGAAGGCGCTGCCCGGCGTGCGCGCTATCAGGCTTTTCTCGAGCACCTCGCCCCCGGCGACACGCTGTGGCTGGGCCAGCATCAGGATGATCAGGCAGAGACCTGGCTGTTGGCAGCGCTGCGCGGAAGCGGTATTCGTGGGTTGGCTGGCATGCCTGGGCGCCGCGAGTGGCAGGGGCGTGTGCTGCTGCGCCCGTGGTTGAGCGTTCGGCGAGACCAATTGCGCGAGGCTGCTCGGCAGGAGGGGCTGGCGTGGTGCGAAGACCCCACCAATCAGGATATCTACTACAATCGCAACTACCTGCGCCACGCCGTGCTGCCCGTGCTCGGCCAGCGTTGGCCCGGGGCCGCTCAGGCGTTGGCCCGCAGTGCCGCCTGGGCGGGAGAGGCCGATGGGTTACTGGCCAGCTACGCCGCCGAGGAGCTGGCCGGTTTGGCGCTGTCGCCCGGCTGTATCGACGCCCATGCCCTGGCCGCGCTGCCGCTTCCTCGCCAACGGCTGCTGGTGCGGACGCTGTGCCAGCAATACGGGTTACCGACGCCGCCACAGGCGCGGTTGGTCAGCCTGCTGGACCAGTTGCGTGCTGCCGCTCAGGCGCGTGTGCACATCATATGGCCCGGGGCAGAAGCGCGGGTATGGCGGGGCGGGCTTTACGTGATGGCTCCGCAGGCACCGCTGGATGGCTGGCAGGCGGAGTGGGATGGCCGGGCAGGTCTGGCGACGCCGCTGGGCACGCTGGCGCTCGAGGTGAAAACGGGAGCACAAGATGCGGCTAGCGCCTCATTCGTGCTGCGTGGGCGTCAGGGCGGAGAAACGCTGGTGCTGCCAGGGCGTGGCCGACGTGACCTGAAACGCTGGCTGCAGGAGCAGTCGATCCCCCCCTGGGAGCGTCAGCGGCTGCTGCTGGTGATGGAAGGGGAGCGCTGCCTGGCCATATTGCAGCCGCCTGCCAGAGTGCTCTGGCAGGCGGCGGGGGTGGCGGTGCGGTGTGCTGACTAGCTGACGAGCGTCAGCACGAAACCCGCCCCCGCAATATGCCCCTGCTCCTGCTCCAGGTCGGTGCTCAGCAGGGTAGGCTCATCGCTCTGGGGGAGCGTGATCACCAAACCTTCGCCGCCGTCATCGACCACGATGGGTGGCAGCGCCAGAGGGCTTTCGGGCCGAGAGTGATTGAGCAGCACCGCCAGACGCAGCAGGCGAGCCAGCTTGCCCGCCGCGGGCTGTTGGGATGCGGGCAGTGCCTGCCACTCCTTGAGCGGAAACTTGCGTCGATGGGCGCGCACCAGAAAAGCCAGCAGGCGCTGTTCCGGGCGAGAAAACCCGGCCAGATCCGAATGCTCCAGTAAGTAAGCGCCGTGACGATGGAACTGGCTATGGGAAATGGCGAGCCCGATCTCGTGGACATGGCTGGCCCAGTTCAGAAAATGCCCCTGTTCGTTGCTCAATCCCCAGGGCGATTGGAGACGTTCGAACAGCCGCTTGGCGGTGTCGGCCACGTTCTCGGCTTGCCGGGTATCCACGTCGTAGGTGCGCTTGAGCAGCTCCAGGGTACGTGAGCGGGTGTCTTCGGCACTGTTGCGCCCGGCCATGTCGTACAGCACGCCTTCCCGCAGCGCGCCATCGGCAAAGCGCATCTGGTGCAGGTCGAAGGCTTCGAACACGGCATTGAGAATGGCGATGCCCGCCGGGAATACCCGGGCGCGGTCTGCTTTCAGGCCATCCAGCTCGACCTTGTCCAGGTGCTTGCACTTTACCAGCCGCTCTCTGAGCTTTTGCAGGCCGCTGCGGGTAATCACCCCTTCCTGGGGCGCATCGCCGTAGGCGAACAGAACGCTGGCGGCAGCCTTGATCGTGCCGCTGGAGCCCACCGGATCATCCCAGCCCAGGCGCAGGTAAGGCCGCTGGATATTGGCCAGTTCCGAGAGTGCCGCCAGTTCGGCACGGCGCATGCGTTTTTCGGTAATCTCGCCATCGGCAAAAAAGCGCTGGCTGAACGTTACGCAGCCCATGCGCAGGCTCTCCAGCGCCCTGGGCTCGAAGGCTTCACCAATGATGAACTCCGTGGAGCCCCCGCCAATGTCGACGATCAAACGGCGACCGTTCTCGGCCAAGGCGTGGGCGGCACCCAGATAGATCAGCCGGGCCTCTTCACGTCCCGCAATGATTTCAATGGCGTGGCCCAGCTGGGCTTCGGCGCGTTCGATGAAGTCCTGGCTGTTGTGGGCGTCACGAAGCGCGTTGGTGCCCACCACCCGCAGGTTGGCACCCTCTATGTCGGTCAGGAAGGGTGCAAAACGGCTCAGGCAATCCAGCGCGCGCTGCATGGCGGCTTCGCTAAGGTAGCCATTGCCATCCAGGCCAGCGGCAAGCTGCACCTTCTCGCCCTGTCGGGCAACGACTTGTAGCCTTTCATTCTGGTAGTTGGCGACCAGTAAATGAAAGCTGTTGGAGCCCAGGTCAATGGCGGCCAGGCGCTGGGGAGCAGCGCTGTCGACTTCGCTATTGGGCGCATCGGTGGGGAGCGAAATGTCCATGGGCATGAGCTATCCTTCAAGTTGGCTATGCCAAGGTTGCGGCGCCCTCTGACTATTGTCAATTGCCAAAGGCTTGCGTTTGTCGCGGGGCTTGACTACCATCGGGTAACTGGCCTGATCCGAGTTGGCTTGTACGTCCAGACAAGCGTGTTGACTCGGCACCCCGAGCAATACGTATTCCGATGGCATCAGCCAGATGTCCAAGTCGTCAGATAACCTACCCTCACGCCCAGCGGTCACCAATTGCGGCTAATGGCTACATCATGGCCGACGCGACTGCCCATACTTATCAATCGAGCGTGTGCCTGGATGGAGTCTGAACGCATCACTCGGCGCTTTGCCCTAATGACTTAGGCCTCGCCTCCTGTCTTATTCCCGGCGCTCGTCGCCCAGCTTTCATGAGCAATTTTCTAACACACCGATGAATCTCACTGAACTCAAGCAAAAAACCGTTCCCGAGCTGCTCGATATTGCCCGCGAGATGGGTATCGACAACCTCGCCCGTTCGCGCAAGCAGGACATCATTTTCGCCATCCTCAAGAAACACGCCAAAAGTGGCGAGGACATCTATGGCGACGGTGTGCTGGAAATTCTTCAGGACGGCTTTGGCTTCCTGCGTAGCGCGGATAGCTCGTACCTCGCCGGACCGGACGACATCTACGTCTCGCCTTCACAGATTCGTCGTTTCAATCTGCGCAAGGGCGACTCCATTTCTGGCAAGATCCGTCCGCCGAAAGAGGGTGAGCGTTACTTTGCCCTGTTGAAGGTGAGTCAGATCAACTTTGACCGCCCGGAAAACGCCAAGCACAAGATTCTCTTCGAGAACCTGACGCCGCTGTTTCCCACCGAGCGTCTGCGTATGGAGATCGGCAACGGCTCCACGGAAGACCTCACCGCACGTATCATCGACCTGACCGCGCCCATCGGCAAAGGGCAGCGTGGTTTGCTGGTGTCGCCCCCCAAGGCGGGTAAGACACTGATGCTGCAGAACATCGCCACGTCCATCACGCGTAACAACCCCGAGTGTCATCTGATCGTCCTGCTGATCGATGAGCGCCCGGAGGAAGTCACCGAGATGTCGCGCACCGTGCGTGGCGAAGTCGTGGCCTCGACGTTCGATGAGCCGCCGGCGCGTCACGTTCAGGTCGCCGAAATGGTCATCGAGAAGGCCAAACGGCTGGTCGAGCACAAGAAGGACGTGGTGATTCTGCTCGACTCCATCACCCGTCTGGCGCGGGCCTACAACACCGTGGTGCCCAGCTCTGGCAAGGTACTGACCGGTGGTGTCGATGCCCACGCGCTGGAGAAGCCCAAGCGGTTCTTTGGTGCGGCGCGTAACATCGAAGAGGGCGGCAGCCTGACGATCATCGCCACGGCGCTGGTCGACACCGGCTCCAAGATGGACGAAGTCATCTTCGAAGAGTTCAAGGGTACCGGCAACATGGAAGCCCACCTGGACCGCAAGCTGGCCGAAAAGCGCGTCTTCCCGGCCATCAACATTCGTCGCAGCGGCACGCGTCGCGAAGACCTGCTGGCGTCGGAAGACGAAATGCAGCGCATGTGGATTCTGCGCAAGCTGCTCAACCCGATGGAAGATACGGCCGCGACCGAGTTCCTGATCGACCGTCTGAAAGATACCAAGACGAATCTGGAATTCTTCGAGGCAATGAAGCGCCGTTAAGGCGCTGCATGGTGGCGCCACCCGCTACGCGGCGACCGATATCCGGGTTGAGGAGAGGACCTTGAAGTACAACGACTTGCGCGATTTCATAGCAGCGCTGGAAGCTCAAGGTGAGCTCAAGCGCATTACCGCCGAAGTTGACCCCTACCTTGAAATTACCGAAATCTGTGACCGTACGCTGCGTGCTGGTGGCCCGGCACTGCTGTTCGAAAATGTCAAAGGTCACGACATGCCCCTGTTGGGCAACCTGTTTGGTACGCCCAAGCGTGTTGCGCTGGGCATGGGGCAGGAGTCGGTAGAAGCCCTGCGGGAAGTCGGCAAACTGCTGGCGTTTCTGAAGGAGCCTGACCCGCCCAAAGGGCTGAAGGACGCCTGGGAGAAGCTGCCGATCTTCAAGCAGGTGCTCAGCATGGGGCCGAAGAACGTCAAGCGCGCTCCGGTCCAGGAAGTGGTCTATGAAGGTGACGACGTAGACCTGGACCGCCTGCCCATTCAGCACTGCTGGCCGGGTGATGCAGCGCCGCTGGTGACCTGGCCGCTGGTGATCACCAAAGGGCCGCACAAGAAACGTCAGAACCTGGGGATCTACCGCCAGCAAAAGATCGGCAAGAATCGGCTGATCATGCGTTGGCTCTCCCATCGTGGGGGCGCGCTGGACTTTCTGGAATTCCAGAAGGCCCATCCTGGCGAGCCCTTCCCCGTGGCCGTGGCCCTGGGGGCAGACCCTGCCACGATCCTCGGGGCGGTCACCCCGGTGCCCGATTCGCTCTCGGAGTACGCGTTTGCCGGGCTGCTGCGCGGGTCGCGCACCGAGCTGGTCAGGTGCGGCCATGCCGAGCTGGACGTGCCTGCCTCCGCTGAAATCATGCTGGAAGGGTTTATCTACCCCGACGACATGGCCCCGGAAGGCCCCTTCGGCGACCACACCGGCTACTACAACGAAGTAGACCGGTTCCCGGTGTTTACCGTGACGCGCATGACCATGCGCCGCGACGCAATTTACCACTCCACGTACACGGGGCGACCGCCCGATGAGCCCGCCATTCTAGGCGTGGCGCTCAACGAGGTGTTCGTGCCGATCCTGTGCAAGCAGTTCCCCGAAATCGTCGATTTCTACCTGCCGCCGGAAGGCTGCTCCTACCGCATGGCGGTGGTCACCATGAAGAAGCAGTATCCGGGCCATGCCAAGCGGGTGATGATGGGGGTATGGAGCTTTTTGCGTCAGTTCATGTACACCAAATTCGTGATCGTGCTGGACGACGATGTGGATGCTCGTAACTGGGAAGACGTCATGTGGGCAATCACCACCCGCATGGACCCGGCCCGGGACACGGTGATGGTCGAGAACACCCCCATCGACTACCTGGACTTTGCCTCGCCGGTTTCCGGGCTGGGCTCCAAGATGGGCCTGGACGCCACCAACAAGTGGCCCGGGGAAACCGACCGAGAGTGGGGAACGCCCATCGTGATGGACGATGCCATCAAGACCCGCGTCGACCAGCGTTGGGAAGAGCTGGGTATCGATATTCCCCTGCCCGCACCGCGACACGGCTAGTGCTGCCGTGGGACTGAACGATTTGCCAAAAAGAGGCTTTCATGAGCGTTAATACGTCAACGTGTAAAACGCTGACCTGCCAGGTGACCGCCGTTGAAGATCTCACTCCCGATGTCTTCAGGGTGGTGATTGCCGGACGCGCAGAGGCAATGCAGCATGCGCCCGGCCAGTACCTGGAACTCAAGCTGGACGACGATACCTGGGTGCCTTTCTCGATCGCCAGCGCCGACCGCGGCGACGGCAGCCTGGAACTGCAGATCCAGCACTGGCCCGAGCGCGAGAACTCCCGCCGCTTACGCCAGTTGCTACAGGTGGCCAACCAGCTGACCGTACGCCTGCCCAAGGGTGTCTGTGTGCTGGATGGGCAGAGTGAACGCCCCCTGCTGTTGATCGCCGCAGGAACCGGGTTCGCGCAGATGAAAGCCATCGTTGAGGCGACCCTGCGTGACCAGCCACAGCGGCCGATATCGCTGTGGTGGGCAAACCGCGAGCACCGCGACCTGTATGCCGAAGATCTGGCATGCCAGTGGGCTCAGCAGGCCGAGCAGCTGACGTTCCATGCGGTGACCGAATTTCCGCTGACCGAACCTCTCGCTGCTGGCGAGCGTATTCACCACCACCAGGGGCGGATAGACCTGGTGCTGGAGAGCCAATTGGTGAAGGCGCTGGAAAAAACGCTGGACACGCCGGAAGGCTGTGATATTTACCTCTCTGGTTCGCCGGGCATGGTGTACGCCTGCGTCGATGTGCTGGAGCGGCTGGGCGCGAGCAGTGAGCGTATGTTCTCGGATGTGTTTGCCTACGCTCCACGCCCTCACTAGAATAATTCACCGACGTAAGCAATAGAGCGGCAAGAGCCGCCTGTAGACCCTTGACGAGGAGGCTATATGGCCCATCATGATGAAGACTTCAAAGATGAATCCGGACTGTTGCCTATCGTGCTGGGCATCGTCGTGCTGGTCAGCATGAGTGCGCTGCCCGCCACCATCGGCTGGATTCAGGCCTTCAGTAACTGAGGCTGTTGCTGGCCTGGCGGGCAGGCCAGCCCCTTGAACGGAAAATCTTGCATGAAGAACCTCGAATGGCGGGTTGCCATTTGGCGTTTTGGCAGGCAGGATTAAGCAGTATCGTCGTTATGACTTTTCATGAGGAAGCCGCCATGCATCATGCTGCGTGTTCAGACCGCCGCCAGCGCCAACCGGAAACGGTGGCGAGCGCGTGGGCGAATACGTCGCTGAGCGTCGCGTCTTTCCAGCCCGTTTATTATGCAGCGTATTGGTTTAGCCAGGGTGTGCCGCTGGCCGACGCCTGATGTCGGGCCGGCAGGCACACCGCACAGGTGACCTGCCGCATGCAAAAAAGCCTCGGTGGGTTACCCCCCGAGGCTTTTTTCGTTTTACGCTGCGGTCAGCCAGGCTGGCCTGAACGGGCCACGGGTTTTCATTCAATGCAACACAGGAGCTGCACCATGTCTTACCGCAACCGCGCAATCGTTAGCCCCTAGGCCTTCCGTCATATCGGTTATGGCTATGGCTGGCGATTTAGTGACGCGCGGTCGGTGCAAGCTGCCACCTCCGATCGTGCTTGCCTGGGTGGCAAGGAAGGATTGCGATGTTTAGCGCTGTGTCCCACGATCTCGGAGAGTTGAGCCATGAATGCCCCTATTGCCCCCCAATGCACGCCCCTGGCAGACGACCACGTCTCCTTGTCCTCCACACCCTTGCCGTTGCCCGCTGAGCTGCGCCAGCGTATTGCCATCAGTGCCCCCTTGGTTGCACAGATTGCCGAGCAGCAGCGTGCAGTGCAGCGTATTTTGAATGGCCAGGATGACCGCCTACTGGTGGTGGTCGGGCCTTGCTCCATTCACGACCCGGATGCCGCACTGGAGTATGCCGACCGCCTGGCGGCGCTCAGCGACGACATTGGCCAGCATATCCTGCCGGTCATGCGTGTCTACGTGGAGAAGCCGCGTACCACGGTGGGCTGGAAGGGGCTGGCCTACGACCCGCACCTGGATGGCAGCGGCGACATGCCTCATGGAATTGCCCTGTCGCGGGAGTTGATGCATGCGGTGGCCTCGCGCGGCTTGCCGGTGGCGACCGAGCTGTTGCAGCCCATGCTGGCGCCTTACCTGGATGACCTGCTGAGCTGGGTGGCGATTGGCGCGCGGACCACGGAGTCCCAGCTGCACCGGGAGCTGGCCAGTGACCTGACCGCCGCGGTAGGCTTCAAGAACGCCACCAGTGGTGATGTGCAGGTGGCCATCGACGCCATGCAGGCTGCGGCGCACGCCCATCAGCGGTTTGCCATGGACCGCCAGGGCCGCCCCATCATGCAGGAAACCGCCGGTAACCCGCACACCCATGTGGTGTTGCGCGGCGGGCACGGCGAGCCCAATTACCAGGCCCACCACGTGCAGGCGGCCATCGATACGCTGCAACGTGCGGGGCAGAACCCGCGCCTGATGGTGGACTGCAGCCATGCCAACGCTCGCAAGGATCATCGTCGGCAAAGCGAGGTCATGCGGGAGGTGCTGGCGCAGCGCCAGGCAGGCGAGGCCCGCCTGGTCGCGCTGATGCTGGAGAGCCATCTGTTCGAAGGCAAGCAGCCGCTGAGCCCGGGCCAACTGCGCTATGGCGTCTCGGTCACCGATGCCTGCGTGGGTTGGGAGACCACCGAGCGGCTGCTGAAGAGCGCCGCCGAACAGCTGGCCTGAGCGCGTTGACTGACCTGGTCAGCCCCGTATCATAAGAGGTTCCTTTCGATAACGAGGTTGGCCATGGCCTTTACCCTTGAGCACCACGATCCAGATACCTATCGGCGCAAGGCGCGCATCATCAGCATCATCATGGCAGGGCAGCTGGTGGTGTTCGGCCTGCTGTTCTCTATGCTGCTGACCGCGACTTTCGGCAGCAGCTTCTGGCTGAATGCCCTCGGGGTGCTGCTGGGTCTGCTGGCGACCAGCGCCATGTTTGCGGCCCTGCGTGAGCGGCCCTGGATGGTGGAGATGCGCTATGTCTGGCAGCTCAAGCATCACCTGTCGCGCATCAGCAGCTATCTGCAGCCGCTGCGTCGTGGGGTAGAAGAGGACAATCGCCTGGCGCTGGATATCCTGGCCTTTTATCACCAGGGCATGTCGCAACTGGCCGAGCTGAACGGCCGCACCACCGATGACGATGCCGAACGGCTGGCCGAAAAGATGCAGGTCAAGGTCCGGCGCGAAGCGCTCGGTTTGCCCGCAGAGGTAACGTCTTTCGATCCGCACGATCTCAGCGCCTTCAAACCGTCATAACGGGAACCTGACTCATGATCGCCAAGCCCATTACCTTTCGTCCGCTGTTGGCCATGGCCTCGGTGACCCTGCTGGCAGGCTGTGCCAGCACCCCACCTGTGGCGGAAACCCCCACCCGCACCACGGTGCATAGCACCGCGCCCTTGCTGCCTTCTGCGCTGTTTCCTGGCAGTGCGGAGCAGTTCCAGGCCTGGCATTGCCAGCCGGCTCATCAGGATCTGGTCACCGCCTTGAATGGCGACGAATTGCGTTTGTGGTCGCTGCACGGTGCCTGGCGTTTGCCGCAGGCCGTGGTGGCCAGTGGTGCGCGTTATCAGGATGGCGAGATCAGCTTCTGGAACCGTGGCGAGCAGGCCCAGGTAGAGACGCCGCGGGGCCAGTTGCAGTGCCAGCAGGGGTTGGCACGCGCTGCGGCCACCCGTGCGGCACATCCGGGCGTTATGTTCCTGGCGCGAGGCAACGAGCCCGGCTGGAGTATCGAGCTGGCCCATGACGCACCGGTCATGACCTGGACCACGCAGTACGGCAATGAAACGACCACGCTGCCTTATATGGTCAGCGTCATGGATAACGCCGCGGGTCGTGTGGTGATCGAAAACGCCGATGCCGAGTCGTTTTTCCGGGTAAGGATCGAATCAGGGGCCTGTTTTGACGACATGAAAGGCCAGCCGTACCCTGCCCGTGTCACGGTCAGTATCGGCGGCGAACAGTACAAGGGGTGTGGCCAGGGCATTGCGCCCTGACCACAACTCTGAACTTCCCTTTATGCGGGGTCAGCAGCGATAAAGAAACGGCTCGGTGCGCCATTGAGGGTCGACGAAGTCAGTGGCGCAGAGTGCCGAAATATCGCCCCCTGCCCGTGACGCCAAGCGCGCCAGGGTTTCCAGCTCCAGCCCGCGAGGGGCGCTGACCTGCTCGCTGCTCTCCAGCGGTACCCAGCGCCGCCTGTGTAATCGAATCCACTGATGCCTCCCGGGGTCGTCCCGTCTATCGCGTGATGGTGTTAGTATTATATGGATCTTTAGTGATGGTGATGAAATGTCGAAAAAGTGTCTAATAATGCCGCTGTCGATGATAGCAGGACTAGCGGTATCGTTGTCGTCTGCACAGGCCGCTCCCGTGATCGAGGTACACAGTGACCCCCACTGCGGCTGTTGCAGTGACTGGGTAAGCCACCTGGAAGAGGCTGGCTTCGAGGTCGACCACCACCGCCATGATGGGGTGCGCGCCATCAAGATAGAGCATGGCGTTACCCCTGAGCTGGCGTCCTGTCATACGGCGCTGGTAGAGGGCTATGTCATCGAGGGCCACGTGCCAGCGGCTGACATTCAGCGCCTGCTGGAGGAACGCCCGGCCATTGCTGGCCTGGCCGTACCCGGAATGCCGCATGGTTCACCGGGCATGGAAACCGGCAGGGTAGACGACTACGCGGTGCTCGGATTCACCCACGATGCGCGTCCGCCTGCTATCTTTAGCGAGTATCTTCAACCATAGCAAAGGGTTAGCGCTGACCCACAGGTGCTGCACTTGACCAGAGAGAGACGACTCAATGCAATTTCTACATACCATGGTGCGCGTCCATGACCTGGACGCCTCGCTGCACTTCTACTGCGACCTGCTAGGCCTCAAGGAAGTACGCCGTAAAGAGAATGAGAAAGGGCGTTTTACGCTGATATTCCTGGTTGCGCCGGACGATGAAGCTCGCTCGGAGCGCCTGACGGCACCCGAGCTGGAACTGACCTACAACTGGGATCCCGAGGAGTACACCGGCGGGCGCAATTTCGGTCACCTGGCTTACCGTGTCGAGAACATCTACGACCTGTGCCAGAAGCTACAGGACAATGGCGTCACCATCAATCGTCCGCCTCGGGACGGCTATATGGCGTTCGTGAAGTCGCCGGATGGCATCTCCATCGAACTGCTGCAAAAAGGCGATGCCCTGGCACCGCAAGAGCCCTGGGCATCCATGGAAAACAGCGGCAGCTGGTGAATGAGCAGGAGCACACGCAAGGTGAAAGCACACTATCGTAATACGTTGATGGGGCTGAGTCTGGCGCTACTGGTGGCGGCCTGTGGTAGCTCACCGCAGCAGGAGCGAGTGGATGCGCCCCCCCGTGGTGAACTGTCGGGGCCGGTCGTCGAGCAGCGCTGGAACCTGCTGCTGGTGGGGACCGATGAGCGTTTGTCGATGCCCAGTACGCCATTTTTCCGCATTGGGCGCGATGGCAAGGTGAGTGGTTCGGATGGCTGCAACCAGTTTACCGGCACCGTTAGTCTGGGGGAGAGTCAGCGCATCGAGTTCAGCGAGTTGGCATCCACCCGCATGGCCTGCCCGAACATGGAAGATGCCAAGCGGGTCACGGACATGCTGGATACCGCCTACCGCTACCTGATCGACCATGATCGGCTGGTGTTCTTCGGCCCGGATAGCCGGGTGCTGGGCGGCTGGCGCAAAGCCAACGGCTAGCAGCGGCAGGAACGGTTTTAATGTGTGAAAGGCGGATTGAAGCGGGCAACGAAGCGCGCATCGATCCGCTTTTTCCATTCCCATACCCAGCGGCCTGAAAAACCGATGGCGCCTCGACTGGCAATGGCGCGACCGTCCCCTGTGCCAATCAGTGCCAGCACTCGCCTGGGGGGCTCCCAGGTGGCCAGCGGGGCGCCGTAGCAGGCGGCTCGCAGGTTGTCGGCCAACACGGGCCCCATACGCACTGCGTACACGCCGGCCTTGGGCAGTGGCGGCGTGTGCTGGCCGAAAGCTGCACAGTCTCCCGCCGCAAATATCCCCGAGTGGCCTGTGACTTCGAGGGTCGTGTTCACGCTGATGAACCCCCGTTCGTTGCGTGGCAGCGCGGTTTTCTCGAGCCAAGGCTGGCCCACGGCGCCGGTGGCCCAGAGCACGATGTCGGCGTCGATACGCTGGCCTGCTTGCGTATGCACGCCGCCCGCCACTAATGCACTGCCCCGTAATCCCGCGTGTACGGCAATATCGGCCCGTTGAAGTGCGCGCAGTACCAGCCTGCGCGGTAGCCAGCCAGCGCCAGGCAGCAGCGAGGGGGACGCGCTGATGATGGCGCCTTTCCATGCCACGTCGGGACGCCGTTGGCGCAGCTGTGCCAGTACGCTCATCAGGGTTTCACAGCCCGCCGCACCGCCCCCCACGCTCACCACGTTCTGCCGTGTGCCGGGAGGCAACTGGTCGATATCCTCCAACAGCGCCTGCCAGCGATGGTGCAGAGAACCGAGTGGCCGCATGGCCAGCAGGGCGGGCTGCGTGCGCTCAGCGTTTTCGGCGTGCTGAGGCGGCTGGAGAGTTGCGCCCACGTTGAGCGAGGCCACGTCGAAGGCCACCACATGGCCGTCCTGCAGAGTGACCTGGCGTTTCGTGGGGCACAGGGCCACGGCCGGTGAGGTGATGAGACGAGCCCCCGCCCGCTGGCAGAGCGCGGCGATGTCCAGCTGGGTGTCGCGCAGCGTGCACTCCCCCGCAAGCCAGGCAGGCACGCCACCGGAATAGGCGGCCAGTGGACTATCGCTGACCACCGTGAGCGATATCGTCGGGTCCGGGCGCTGGGCAAACGCTTCCAGCACGAAGGCGTGGGCGTGGCCTGCGCCGACCAGCAATAGCCGCTTGGGTGGGGGCATCGGGGATACTCTTGTGTCGAAGGCTGCAGGGCAGCGTCAAGGGCAAAGAACGCACCGGTTCTTGCCAGCCTGCTTGGCAAGATAGAGGCCCTGGTCGGCGCGTTCAAGCCATTGCCGAGGCGATTCATGGGCGTGTAGCAGCGTGGCTCCCATACTGATCGAGACCGGCGCCGCCACGGCGAAGCGGACGTTTGCGACGGCTAGCCGTACGCGGTTGGCAAACTGCAAGGTGCCCTCATGGTCGAGCTCCCTGGCCAGAATCATGAACTCTTCGCCGCCCCAGCGGCCAAGGTGGTCTCCTTGGCGCAAGACTCTCTCTACCACGCCGACCAGATCGCGCAACACATCATCGCCTACCGCATGCCCATGAGTGTCATTGATGCGCTTGAAATCGTCGATGTCGAACAGAATGAGCGCCATGGTGGTGTGGGTCGGGTCGATACTGTCGAGCACCAGTTCGGTATAGTAACGGTTCCAGCACTGGGTAAGGGCGTCCTTGTGCGCCAGGGTTTCCAGCCATTGATTCGTGGCGACGAGCTGCTGGTTGAGATTGGCGATTTCGATGGCCGTGATGACCGAGGTCAAGTCATCGGCCAGCTCGGCAAGGCTGTTGATCTCGGATGCGAGCCAGTAGCCGACAGGAGTATGCGGGCAGCTCAGTTCGGGCAGCAGTGGCACGGCGTGACGACGACGAAACAGCATCAGCCACGCTGGCTGTGCGTCAGCAACATGAACACTGACGGCAATCCCGCCCGCGCACTCGCCATCAAGCTCGATGGCCTCCGTGTCGTCCAGCGGTGCTGCCAGGGACGTGATGGCCGCTAGAAGCTGGCGCTCAGGGGGGCACTGGCCAAAGCAGGCCAGCTCTTCCTGATAATAGAGCGCTATGCCGACCGCTTGAAAGATGCGACACCAGCTTTGTCCGTGACGTTGAACGAGATGCTCGATACTGCATGTGTGCTGCATGTCTTTGAGAATGGAGCGTCTTCGCCGCCTCAGGCGTATACGCCTCTCCGTTGCATTGGCGGCCTTCAAAAGACGCAGGCGCTGGCTGGCAAGGTCGATGAAGAGCGTCAGCCACTGGGTTTGCTCATGAGTATCCGGCGTTGGATAAGCCACATAGCCCCAAATGCCGAACTCGCCTTGGATGTCGCGATAGTCCAGCCCGAGCGTGGACAAAGAGGCGAGCGAGGTGATGAGCCGCAGCGCATGGGGGGCTGCCTGTTGGCCAGCAGGCGAAAGATAGTAGGTCAGGTGCAGGGCTTTGGCGTCGTGAAGACGGTACAGGGCGATGGGCTGCTGACGGTTGATATGGTACAGCGTGCTGGCCAGCCCCTTCAGCAGCGTATCCGGGTCGGGTGCCGAACCAAGGGTCGATAACGCCCGGTGCAGATAACTCGGTTCGGGAAGATAAGGCGTCTGGCTCATCCTGGCAGACTCCTGGCGCGCTAGCGGCCGTCTTGCGTGTGCACGGTTTAGTTTAATTCGGAATTGAAGTAATGATTCAATCAGAAGGTTAACCGTTATTCAACTCTTATTGAAGAATCACTTCACATTGGCGGCATGAATGAAAAAAGCATGTTTGCCGAGCGTTTGATAGCCGCCATGCAAGCGGCAGGGTACGAAGCCCGACCCTCCGTTCTGGAGCGTGAATTCAATCTGCGCTATTGGGGAAAACCCATCACCTTCCAGGCGGTCAGGCGCTGGTTGCGGGGAGACTCGTTTCCAAGCCAGGAAAAGCTGCTGGTTCTGGCCCAGTGGTTGTCCGTCTCTCCGCACTATTTGCGTTACGGCGCGGCTGAGGTGGTGGGTGTCAAGGAGCCTGCCGCCGCCTGGCAGGTATCCCCCGATGCCGATGAACTGAGGCTGTTGGCCCTGTATCGCCAGTTACCCCAGGCACAGCGGAAACTGGTGCGCGACATCATGGAAAACTTCGTAAACGACCCACAACCCCCCTGATCCATCGCACCCAAGCGCCCCTGCCCGCGGTGGTCATTCGCCACGGCGCCAGTGAAAGTAGCGGTTCAACCAGGCCAGCACACGCTCGGGTTTGTGCGCGTTCTTCCATACGCCTGCGGTGGCCTTGGCCGCTTCGCCCAGGGTGGGGTAGGGGTGAATGGTGCCGAGCAGCTTGTTCAGCCCCAACCCGTGTTTCATGGCCAGGGTGAATTCGCCCAGCCACTCGCCAGCGTTTTCCGCCACGATGGTGGCGCCCAGAATCTTGTCCTTGCCGGGCACGGTCAGCACCTTGATGAAGCCGTCGGTGGCACCTTCGGCAATGGCGCGGTCGCTGTCGCGCATGGCGTAGCGGGTCACTTCGTAGGCAATGCCTTTGGCGGTGGCCTCTTTTTCATTCAGCCCCACCCGCGCCACCTCCGGCTGTACGTAGGTCACGGCGGGCATGAAACGGTAATCCACGGCGAAGCTTTTCAGCTCGCCAAACAGGGCGTTGACGGCGGCGTGCCAGGCCTGATGCGCCGCCGCATGGGTCAGCTGATAGGGGCCTGCCAGATCACCGCAGGCCCAGATGTTGGGCACCCGGGTTTGCAGCCGCTCATTGAGGGCCAGGGTGCCGACCTGGGTCGTACTGATGCCCAGTGTTTCCAGCCCCAGGCCTTCCACGTTGGCCTGACGCCCCGCGCTGACCAGCAAATAATCGAACGCCAGCGTCAAGCGTTCCCCCTGGTGCTCGATGACGAGCTGGTGTGCACCGTCTGCCTGGCTGACTTCCAGCGCAGTGGCGCCCGTCATCACCGTCACGCCTTCCCCGGAGAGCGTGCCTGCCACATGCTCGCCTACCTCGCTATCTTCACGGCCCAACAGCTGGGGCGCACCTTCAACCAGGGTGACCTGACTGCCCAGCCGAGCAAAGCTTTGGCTGAGTTCGCAGCCAATGGCGCCGCCGCCCAGCACCACCAGGCGCTTGGGCAGCTCGGTGAGCGACCACAGGTTTTCCGAGGTGAGCAGTGGCGCGTGCTCGATGCCGGGCAGCGGCGGCACCCGTGGGCGAGCCCCCGTGGCCAGCACGATATGGCGCGCGGTGAGCGTGGTATTCCCCACGCGAACTTGCCAGGGCGTGACGAGCTGGGCGTGGTCCTGATACACCGTGACCCCCAGCCCGGTATAGCGCTCGACGCTGTCGTGGGGCTCGATGTCGGCAATGGCTTGATGGACATGGCCCATCACTTTGGCAAAGTCCACCTCGGGGGCACTGGCGCTGACGCCAAACCGATGGGCGGTGCGAATCTCGTGGGCCGCCCGTGCCGCCCGTATCAACGCTTTGGAAGGCACGCAGCCGGTATTCAGGCAGTCGCCGCCCATCTTGTGCTTTTCAACGAGGGCTACCTTGGCGTTGACGGCGCTGGCGATGTAGCTGGTGACCAGCCCCGCCGAGCCACCGCCGATCACCACGATGTCGTAATCGAAGCGTGCAGGCCGGGTAAAGTCCTGGTAAACCTTGCGTGTTTGCACGGCGGCGGCAATACGCCGGGCCAGCCAAGGAAACACCGCCAGCAGTGCAAACGAAGCCAGCAGCCCCGGCGAGACGATCCCCCCCAGGCTCTCCAGCTCACCCAGCTGGCCGCCCGCGTTGACGTAGACGGCCGTGCCCGGCAGCATGCCCAGCTGGCTCACCCAGTAAAACGTGGTGAGCTTGATCCGCGTGAGTCCCATGACCAGATTGATCATGAAAAACGGGAAGATCGGCACCAGGCGCAGCGTGAACAGATAGAACGCGCCGTCCTTCTCCACGCCCCGGTTGACCGTCTCGAACTGGCGGGGAAAGCGCTTTTCAATCGGCCCACGAAACAAGAAGCGCGAGAGCAGGAACGCCAGGGTGGCCCCCAGGGTGCTGGCAAAGGAGATGATCAGCAGCCCCCAGCCCAGGCCAAACAGTGCCCCGCCCAGTAGCGTCAACAAGGCCGCACCGGGCAAGGAGAGCGCCGTCATCACCACATACACCGCGAAGAACAGACCCGCCACTTGCCAGGGAGACTGCTGGAACGCGGCCTGAAACTGGCTGCGGTAGGCCTGCAAGGTCTCTAGGGTAAAGAAGGTGTGGGCGCCACTGACGTAAAAGCCCAGTATGGCCAACAGCAGCAGGGTGATGAGCAGCAGGCGCTGACGATTCATGGCAGGCTCCGGGAGAGGAAGAGGTGATGGTCAGTGACGATACGCGAGAATGCCTTACACACTCGCTTGATGAAGTTGTTGCCAGCGAAACCAGTCTTCGGGGCGGTCGATGTCCCACATGGTGTCGGGGTAGGCGGCCTCCAGGCCCAACGCGGCAAGGCGTTCGCGGGTTACGCTCAGCACCTGCTCGGAGCCCCAGGGAATCGCCGTGAACAGCTCGGGGTAGTCCTGGTGGCTGCCAATCAGCCCGTAGCCGCCATCTTCGGCGGGCAAAATGACCACATCAAAGGTGGCCAGGGCTGCTCGGCAGCGTCGCAGCATGGCCACGCTGATGCTGGGACAGTCGGTGCCCATGACCATGGCCGGGTAGCCTGACGTGTGATTCAGTGCCCGGCGAACGCGCATGCCCACGTCGCCAGGCTGCTGGGCCGCCAGGGCAATGCCATGCTGCGCCTGCAGCTCCAGAAACAGCGGGTGATTATGCTCCAGCGAGGTCCAGAGCGTGACCTGGCTCGCCCCCAGGGCCTCGCAGGCCGTGGCCACACAGTGGCGCACCATGGTGGCATGAGCATCGGCGGCCCCCTGAGGGCCCAGAGCAGGGATTAGCCGGGTCTTGGCATGGCCGGGCAGTGGGGCCTTGGCCAACAGATGCAAGTGGGCAGACAGTGAGTCAACGGGCATCACGGTACTCCTTGGCCAGTTGCGTGGCACTGACGCCACGCCAGTAGCGGTAGCGCAGCCGCCACATCAGGCAGATGGTTGTCCAGGCGCCCTGCTGGTCCCAGCGCCTGCCCGAGCTTACCACTTTATGGGGCAGACAGGCGGGCGGTGAGTACGCCTTCAGGCGCTTGCTGAGTTCGATATCTTCCATCAGCGGCTGGTCGGGAAAGCCGCCCAGCGCAAAAAACGTCTCACGACGCACGAACAGCCCCTGGTCGCCGGTGGCGATGCCGCTGAGCCGAGAGCGTCGGTTCATCAGCGCGGCGACGAGCGGCAGCCAGCGGCTTTGCCCTGCCAGACGAATGTCAAAGCGCCCCCAGTGGCGGTGCAGCAGCGCCTGGCAAAGCGCATCGATGGCCCGGGTTTCATGGCCCCAGGGCAGGTGGGTATCGGCGTGCAGGAACAGTAGCAGGGGCGCTCGCGCCTGCCGGGCGCCCAGGTTCATCTGCCGCGCTCTGCCCGGCGGGCTTTCGAGCACCGCGTCGGCCAGCGGGGTGGCGAGTGCCACGCTGGCGTCGCGACTGCCGCCATCCACCACCAGCACTTCGACGCCTTGCGAGCGTAGCGGTTGCAGGCGCATCAGCGTGGCGTGAATGCTCACCGCTTCATTAAGCATCGGGATGATGAGCGTCACCCTGGGAAGCCCGGGGCCGTGGTCAGTCGAGGACAAGCACGTCGCCTCCCGCTGCCGAGGCGTCGGCCTCGTCGTGGGTGACCAGCAGGGTTGGTAGCCCGGCGTCGCGGAGCTGCCCGAACACCAGCGCACGCATTTCCTGGCGCAGCGCCGTGTCCAGTTTGGAAAACGGCTCGTCCAGCAATACGGCCCGGGGCTGGGAGAGCAGCAAGCGCATCAGCGCGACCCGGGCTTGCTGCCCGCCGGAAAGGGTGGTCGGGTCACGCGCTTCGTAACCGGCCAGCCCGACCTGAGCCAGCGCATGGGCCACCTGTGCCTGGGGTTGCGGGCTGCGCTTGGGCAGGCCAAAGCGCAGGTTGCCCGCCACGCTAAGGTGGGGGAACAGCAGCGGGTCCTGAAACAGCAGGCCGATGCCACGCCGCTCTGCTGGCAGGGGGGAGAGCTCGCGCTCGCCCAGCCATAGACGGCCTTCGGCACGAAAGGGGGCGGCGAGAAAACCGGCCAGCAAGGCCAGCAGGGTCGATTTGCCCGAGCCGGAAGGCCCCATGACGGTCAGCACGTCGCCGGGGGCGATGGTGGCTTCGATGTGGAGCAGTTCGCGCTCAGCCAGGAAAATGCGCACCTGCTCCAGGGTCAGGGCATGTCGAGCTGTGTTCATTACCGGGCTCCTTCGTTGGATGAGACGCTGCGGGGCGCTCCCAGCCAGCGGGGGATCGCCAGCGCCAGCATGAAACCCGCCAGCGGCAGAACGGCCTGCACCAGCGCCCAGACGCCAATCAAACGGCGATTGCCGCCGGATGCGAGGGCGACCGCCTCAGTGGTCACGGTGGAAACCCTGCCCGCCCCCAGCAGCTGCGTGGGCAGGTACTGGCTGATGCTCACGGCCAACCCGACGGCCAGCGACGTCAGCAGCGGGGCGAGCAGCAGCGGCAACCGCACCCGCCAAAACGCGAGGTTGGGCGTGACGCCCAGCGACTGTGCCATGTGAATCCAGCGCGGGTCGAGCTGGCGATAGGCTTCCGCCAACGACAGGTAAAGATAGGGCAGCACGAACAGCAAATGGCCCGCCATCACCAATGCCAGCTGCGGGCGAATCCCGAGGCTTTCCGCCGCTACGATCAAGCCAAACAGAAACGCAATCTGCGGCACCAGTAACGGCAAGTACAGCAGCCACAGGGCACGGGAAGGACGAATCTGCTGGCGCTGCTCATGCTCCAGCGCCGCCACCACCAATAGCGCCGCCACCCCCGTGGAGACCACCGCAATGGCCAGGGTCGTCCGCAGGGGACCTGCGAGCTGAGGGGCGCTGCGCTGCCAGTGGTCCAGGGTCAACACTTGCGGAAACAGCTCAGGAAAGCGCCAGAAACCGGCCACCGAAAACAGCGCCAGCCCCGCCAGGGCCGCCAGGGCGGCGACGGTTACCAGGGTCAGGCCGCCTCGGCCCGCAATCTTCACTGCCGTGGCGCCGCGCTGGCGGCTGCCGTTGACGAGCCAGCCCCGGCTTGACCAGCGCACACCCTGCTCCATGAGCCACCAAAGCAGCAGGGCCAGCACCGTGACCCCCAGTTGCAGCACGGCCGCGGCAGAGGCCATCAGGCGGCGGGTGATGTCCGGGTCGTTGAGCCAGCCCAGAATCGACACGCTGAGGGTCGGCGGCAGGCGCGGGCCCAGAATCAGCGCCATATCCACTACCGAGGTAGCGTAGGCGATCACCGCGTAGACCGGCAGCCGAATCAGCGGGTAGAGCGAGGGCAGCACCACCTTCAGCCAGCCGATTACCGGGGTATAGCCCAGCGACCGGGCAAGCCGAAGCCGCTTTTCGGGCTGCAGCTGGGGCAGCGCTGCCAGGCTCATCAGTAGTAGGAAGGGCGCTTCCTTGAGCACCAGGCCAAGGGTCAAGGCCACCCCCCAGGGGTCATTGACCACTAGCGCGTCAGGCGGGCTCTCCCAGCCGGTCAGCCAGGGCGAAAAGAGCCGCGCCGTCAGGCCGGACGGGGCGATCAGGAAGGCAAAACCAAAGGCCACCGCCGCATGGGGAATCGACAGCAGTGGCGACACACACCGTCGCAGGCTGCGGTCCAGCCAGGTGCCCTGGCTGGCGGCCAGAAACAGCACCACCACCAGCAGCGCCAGGGCAGTGCTGGCCAGGCCGCTGAACAGGCTGACCAGCACCGAGCGGCCCAGCCCCGGCTGGGCCATTAGCTGCTGCCAGGGGGCGAGGCTCAGCTGCTCGCGACCAATGACCGGCAGATAGCCAAAGGCGGGCAGCACCACCATGGCCAGCCCTGCCGTCACCGGCAGGACCAGCAGCGCCACGAGGGTAATGGGCGCCAGCCGCAGCATCATGAACGAAAGGCCATGCTTAGTTGACGCCGTAGCGCTCGAGCCAGGCGGCTTGCAGGGCGGTCATCCAACTGGGGTGGGGCTCGGCGAGGGTATTGGAGAGAGCGTCGGCAGGCAGGGCCGAAGGATGGTGGTCGCCCTCCTCGAACAGCGCCTGTTGCGCATCGCTGAGCTGGTCGATGGCCAGCACGCTGCGGTCGCCCCACATGCTCAGCGACTGCTTCTGCGCTTGCGCCTCCGGCGAGAGCAGGAAGTTGGCCAACGCCATGGCGCCCGCCTTGTGGGGCGAGTTATAGGGAATCGCTACAAAGTGGACGTTGCCCAGGGTGCCCCCTTTCAGCACATAACTGCGCACGCTGTCCGGCAACTCGTACTCCATCACGGCCACGGCGGCATCGGTGGGGTAGAAGGAGAAGGCCAGGCTGATCTCGCCATCGCTCATCAGCGTGCGCAGATTGGGGCCGGATGCAGGGAAGCTGCGGCCGCTGCGCCACAGGTGGGGGTGCAGCGCATCCAGGTAGGCCCACAGCGGAGCCGTGATGGCCTCGAAATCCGCGTCTTCGACAGGCTGATAGAGCGCCTCGTCTTGTTCCGTCAGTTCGATCAGCGCCTGCTTCAGGAAGGTACTGCCGGTGAAATCGGGGATGCGCGGGTAGCTGAACTGACCGGGATTCTGCTGCGCCCAATCCAGCAAAGCTTCGATGCTCTGGGGAGGCGTGTCGATGTGGGCGCTGTCGTAGAAGAAGGTGATTTGCGCCTTGCCCCAGGGGGATTCATAGCCTTCGGTGGGCAGCGTGAAGTCCGTCACTACCTCGGGGTTGTCGTCGGGGTGGGTGAGGGCGAAATGGGGCAGCGAGTCGGCAAAAGGGCCGAACAGCAGGTCCTGGGCGCGCATGGCGGCAAAGTTCTCACCGTTGATCCAGATCAGGTCGATACTGCCATCGTCGTGATTCCCCGCCTGCTTTTCTCCCAGCACCCGAGCCACGGCGCTGCTGGTGTCATCGAGCTTGACGTGCTCGACGCGCACGCCGTAAGTGGTGCGCATCTGCCCGGCGACCCAGTCGATGTAGCGATTGGTGCGGTCATCGCCACCCCAGGCGTTCCAGTACACGGTCTGGCCTTCGGCATCGGCCAGGACGCTTTCCCACTCCTGTTGGTCGGGCTGTGCGACCACCGGCGTTGTCAGGGTCGCTAAAGCAAGCGCCACGGCGGTGGCTAAAGCAGAGCGTGATTTCATCGAATGCCTCGTAACGTCAGTCGGTTATAGCGCGGTTTGTAAACATTGAAGCTCACCATGCACGTGGTCAATGATCGCGGGCGACAAATAGTGCTCTACCCTGTCGCGGACATGGGTGATGACGGCGTCGTTGGTCAGCTCTGCCGACCAGTCTTCGCCCTGGCGCTGTTCATCCTGGCGTTGCAGATGCTGAGCGCGCCACTTGGCACACCAGGTGAGCGACCAGAGCCAGGTGGCGCGTCGACAGGCCATCAGCGTCTCGACATTCGGCAGGGTTTGCCCCTGCGTTGACATCTGCGTCTGCCAGCGGCGGTAGAAAGCGACCACCTCGTCCAGGCTGAGCACCGCTTGGCTATTCAGGTCCCAGGTCGTCGAGGTGTAGAGCGACGTGTGCGCCAGGTCGATGCCCGGCAGGCCATAGCGGCATTTTTCCAGATCGACCAGGATCGCGCGCCCGGTATCCGTGACCAGGAAGTTGCCGGGATGGGTATCAAAACTGATCAGGGTCGGTGAGGCATTGGGCAGCGTGCGGGGCAGTAAATCCAGCTCCTGCTGAATGCGCTGGCCAATCCCGGCGGGTAGCTGTGCTTTCGCCAACCAGCTCGCCTGTTGATGCACTTCCGCTACCATGGCCTGCCAGGGGTCGGCAGGGGCCAGTAGCGGTGCCCGAGCGGTCGTGCATGGCAGGGGTTGGCAGTGCAGGCTGGCAAGGGCATCGGCGATGGACGATAAATCTCCGGGCAGTTCTGCCAAACGCCCGTGAATCGCATCGACCAGCAGCGCCCCCCGCGGTAGCTCTGGGGTGGCGGGGAGCACATGGTGTAAGCACGGCGTATGTCCGCCCTGGCTAGCACGCGCATAGCAGGCGGCCTGGTAGTCCAGGTTGGCCTGCGGTGGCAGGTTCATCTGGCTCTGCTTGGGCAGCCTGGCGACCCAGTCTTCCCGCTGGCGGTGAATCCAGACATGGTCGTGGGCCAGGCCGGTGTCAGCCATGGGGGAGAGCGACCGATAGTCGATCCCCTCGCGCTGCAAGGTGGCTGCCAGCGCCTGCAGGCGTGCCGCTGAAAGAGTGGACATCGTGATTGTTCCGCGCAATGAAAGCCGTGGTGGCGCTGATGGGAGAGGGGCTCACCAGGGTGCCAAGTGGTTGCCAGATACTGTAACAAAAACGGCACCCCGGAGGGTGCCGCTGCGTCGCTGTCGCCTTACATGGCCGCAATCTTGGCCTGCTGCTCTTCCAGCAGCTGCCGGGTGGCCTGGAATTCGGCGAGCTTTGCCCGCTCCTTTTCCACCACCGCCACGGGGGCCTTGGCAATGAAGCCATCGTTGCCCAGCTTCTTCTCGATGCCGCCAATCAGCTTGTCCTGCTTGTCGATCTCCTTGGCAAGGCGGGCAAGCTCGGCGTCCTTGTCGATCAGGTCGGCCATGGGCACCAGCACTTCCATATCACCGACGAGCTGGGTAGCCGAGAGCGGCGCTTCATCCGGGTTGGCCAGCCACGTGACGCTTTCCAGTTTGGCCAGCTTGGCCAGGAAACGACGGTTCTGGTCCAGGCGTTCGGCGTCTTCCGGCTGGCCCTTGGTCAGCAGCACGTCCAGCGGCTTGCCGGGGGCAATGTTCATTTCGGCGCGGATGTTGCGCACCGCGATGATCACGCCCTTCAGCCACTCGATATCCCGAGTGGCCTGCTCGTCAATCTTGCTCTCGTCGGCTTCTGGCCAGGCCTGGTGCATGATGGACGCGCCCTCGCCCACATAGGTGCCCGCCAGAGGGGCGACCCGCTGCCAGATCTCTTCCGAGATGTAAGGCATCATCGGGTGGGCCAGGCGCAGGATGGTTTCGAGCACCCGCACCAGGGTGCGGCGCGTGCCACGCTTACGCTTCACTAGCGCTGCCGCTTCCGACGTCCTGTCTCCCGCGGCATTGGTACTTCCCTGTACGTCATCTTCCCACAGCACCGGCTTGGAAAGCTCGAGATACCAATCGCAATACTCGTTCCAGACGAACTCGTAAAGCGCCTGGGAGGCGTGGTCGAAGCGGTACTCGTCCATCGCCTTGGTGACCTGCGCTTCGGTTTTCTGCAGCTGGGAAATGATCCAGCGGTCAGCCAGCGAGAGCTCCACTTCCTCACCCTGGTTGCCGCAGTCTTCGCCTTCGGCGTTCATCAGCACGTAGCGCGAGGCGTTCCACAGCTTGTTGCAGAAGTTGCGGTAGCCATCCAGGCGGTTCATGTCGAACTTGATATCGCGCCCGGTAGTGGCCTGTGAAAGGAAGGTAAAGCGCAGCGCATCGGTGCCGTGGGGCTCGATGCCGTCTTTAAATTCCTCTTTGGTGGCTTTGGCAATCGCCTTGGCTTTCTGGGGCTGCATCATGTTGCCGGTGCGTTTTTCCAGCAGCGCCTCCAGGGTGATGCCGTCGATCAGGTCGATGGGGTCGAGCACGTTGCCCTTGGACTTGGACATCTTCTGGCCCTGGCCGTCGCGCACCAGGCCGTGGACGTAGACGGTCTTGAAGGGGACTTCGCCGGTGAATTTCAGCGTCATCATGATCATCCGGGCGACCCAGAAGAAGATGATGTCGAAACCGGTGACCAGCACGCTGGAGGGGTGGAAGGTGTCCAGCTCCGGGGTTTTTTCCGGCCAGCCCAGGGTGGCGAAAGTCCACAGGCCCGAGCTGAACCAGGTGTCCAGCACGTCTTCGTCCTGGGTCAGTACGACGTCAGCGCCGAGGCCATGCTTCTCGCGGGCTTCCTCTTCAGTTCGAGCCACGTACACATTGCCGTCGGCGTCGTACCAGGCAGGAATGCGGTGGCCCCACCACAGCTGGCGGGAGATACACCAGTCCTGCAGGTCGCGCATCCAGGCGAAATACATGTTTTCGTAGTTTTTGGGCACGAATTGGATGTCGCCATTCTCTACCGCCGCGATGGCGGGCTTGGCCAGGCTTTCCACCGCCACGAACCACTGGTCGGTGAGCAGCGGCTCGATGACATCGCCGGAGCGGTCGCCGTAGGGCAGCGTGTTATTGACGCTTTCCACTTGCTCCAGCAGGCCGAGCGCGTCCATGTCCGCAACGATCTGCTTGCGTGCCTCGAAACGGTCCAGGCCCGCGTACTTGGCCGGCAGGCTGGCATCTTCATCGGGCTGCGGTTGACCTTTCAGGTCGAAGATTTCCGCCTGCTCCAGAATGGCGGCATCCTTGGTGAAGACGTTGATCAGTAGGTGGTTCTGGCGCTTGCCGACTTCGTAGTCGTTGAAGTCGTGGGCCGGGGTGATCTTCACGCAGCCAGAGCCCTTCTCCATGTCGGCGTGCTCGTCGGCCACGATGGGAATGCGGCGGCCCACCAGCGGCAGTTCGATGAACTTGCCGACCAGCGATGCATAGCGCGGGTCTTCCGGGTTCACGGCCACGCCGGTGTCGCCCAGCAGGGTTTCCGGGCGGGTAGTGGCGACCACCACGTAATCCTTGCCGTCGTCGGTTTTGACGCCATCGGCCAGCGGGTAGCGGAAGTGCCAGAAGCTGCCCTGCTGCTCCTTGTTTTCGACTTCCAGGTCGGAAATGGCGGTGTGCAGGGTGGGGTCCCAGTTCACCAGCCGCTTGCCGCGATAGATCAGGCCCTCTTCATGCAGGCGCACGAAGACTTCCTGAACCGCCTTGTAGAAGCCATCGTCCATGGTGAAGCGCTCACGGCTCCAGTCAACGCTGGCGCCCATGCGGCGCAGCTGGCGGGTAATGTGGCCGCCAGACTCCTCCTTCCACTCCCACACCTTGTCGATGAAGGCATCCCGGCCAAGGTCATGGCGGGTCTTGCCTTCTTCTACGGCAATCTTGCGCTCCACCAGCATCTGCGTGGCGATACCCGCGTGGTCGGTGCCTACCTGCCACAGGGTGTTGTTGCCCTGCATTCGTTTCCAGCGCGTCAGGGTATCCATGATGGTGTCCTGGAACGCATGGCCCATGTGCAGGCTGCCGGTAACGTTGGGCGGCGGAATCATGATCGAGAAGGGTTGGCCATGACCCGATGGCGCGAAGCGATTGTCGGCTTCCCAGCGCTCGTACCAGCGGGTTTCGATCTGTTCGGGTTGGTAGGTCTTATCCATGGAGTCACTCACAGCAGAGACGCCCCGCCTAGCGAGGTATCGAATTCATAGGTCAAGGATGCAAAATGGCGACAAGTATAGCGCGACTCGCCTGGGGGCGTCAGGGGTGTATTGACGGATCAAGAATGCGTCCTTAAACCCCGCATGGTCAACAGGCCAACCACGGGGCCGGGCAGTAGCCACCAGGTCACCCAGGGCCCCTGGCTTTCCCATAGCGACGTTACCAGCGCGATGGATGGGATGGTCAGCGCAAAGCCGATGGCATTCATCATGGCCAGGGCGGCACCCAGCCGCTCGGGGGGCGCGCTGGCCGATGCCAGGGCCGAAAACTGCGCCGAATCGGCAATCACGCTGATGCCCCAGAGCGCCAGCAGGGCCAGCAGGAACCCTGGCGAAAGGCCC
Organism: Halomonas sp. 18071143; assembly: GCF_019211725.1. NCBI lineage: Bacteria > Pseudomonadati > Pseudomonadota > Gammaproteobacteria > Oceanospirillales > Halomonadaceae > Halomonas > Halomonas sp. 18071143. The sequence continues at coordinate 3,220,960 of NZ_CP078120.1, read as the reverse complement.
GCCAGCAGCGGGTATAGAAGGCATAGGGTGCCGGATACCGCCAGCGCTACGAAGGCCACCTTTGCGCTGCCTATGCGACGGCTCCAGCGGCCTGCCAGCACACACCCGGGCAGGCCCAGCGCGATCACGGCAAAGCTGAGCCACGGCTGAAGGCTGGCGGCGGCGCTGAGCCGTTCCAGCTCTCTGGCCACCAGCAAGGGGACCAGCGCCCACAGGGCGTAGAGTTCCCAGCAGTGGCCAAAATAGCCCAGCGAGGCGGCGCGGAAAGCTTTCTGTTTGAAGGCGGCAAGCCCTGCCCAAGGGCGGCCTGCCGAGGCCTTGGCAGGCAGGTGGGGCCCTGTGCCCAGCCGCAGAATCAGCAGCGCGGCCAGCAGCGCCAGCACCGAGGAGAGCAGCAGCGGCCACTGCCAGGGCAAATGCAGCGTGACGCCCCGCAGCAGGTGCGGCGAGGCAATGCCGAGGGTCAGCATGCCGACCAGCCACCCCAGTGCCGAGCCTGCATGGCGGGGTGTCCAGCTGACCACCAGCTTCATGCCCAGCGGGTAGATGCCTGCCAGGCAAAGCCCCACCATGAAACGTACCATGGCTGCCAGCGAGAGGCTCTCCACCACGCCAATGAAGGCGGCATTGAGCACGGCGCCCAGCACGGCCGAGACGGCAAACAGCTGGCTGGCCCGTACGCGGTCCGCCAGGCCCGTGGTGGCGATGGCCAGCGTGCCGGTAATGAAGCCCGCTTGAACGGCCATGGTCAGCAGCCCCAGGTCGCGCTCGCTGAGTCCCGCCGCTTCCTGCAGCGCCAGGCCAACGCCGTTGATGCTGAACCACAGCGAGGTGCCAAAGAGCTGAGCAATGACAATGACGGCAAGCGGCCAGCGGGCCAGGACAGTTGACGGCATGGGGTGTCCTATCCTTGGAGTTGTTGTTATTGAATGATGATGGGAGGACGGCAGGGGGTGAGTTGCTCGGAGCGCCTCCTCAGCCTAACTTGTGCGGCACCACCTCGTGCCCCAGCGCCTTGTAGCGCTGCCAGCAGGCGCGCTTGGCCAGCAACACCTGCTGGTGCTGGTTGATGATTTCCGCGACTCGGGCGTAGTGCTCGAAACCCTCGGGGATCTCAGGGTGCAGATTAAGTAGCGCGGTCGCTTCCGTGGGCACCGGCAACCGCTGCCAGCCCAGCGTGATGGGCACGCTGGCCGCCAGCTCGCTGTCTTCCAGCGCATGGGGCAGGTAGGCGTCGTCGCGAAAGTGCCACAGGGCGTCGTCGGCCTGCTCGGCCAGCGCCTTGTCTTCGCAGTGCAGGTGCAGGCGGTAGCCTTTGCGATGGATGGTCTCTGCCAGTTTACAGGCGAACTGCAGGCGGGCGTCGAGGGTGGTGTCGGGAAGAATATAGAAATCGATACGCGCCATCGGATGGCTCCAGCAGTCTGGCGGTGCTCCCCCCGGCCAAGCAGCGGCCGGGGGGGCAAAGCCCGGTGTGATTAGACCAGGCGGGTCAGCCAGCCGTACTTGTCTTCGCTGCGGCCATACTGAAGGTCGAGCAGCGTCTTGCGGATGCGCTTGGCTACTTCGTTGTTGCCGTCACCCTGCAGGCGGATGCGCTCGTTTTCGGTCACCAGTTCCCCCACTGGCGTGATCACGGCGGCGGTGCCACAGGCAAAGACTTCGGTGATCTCGCCGGAGGCCGCGCCTTCGCGCCATTCGTCGATGCTGATGGCGCGCTCTTCGGGCGTCAGGCCCGCATCCTTGGCCAGGGTCAGGATCGAGTTGCGGGTCACGCCTTCGAGAATGGTGTCGGTCAGGCGCGGTGTGACGATGCGGCCATCCTTGTAAACGAAGAACAGGTTCATGCCGCCCAGCTCTTCGATCCACTTGTTCTCGGCCGCATCCAGAAACGCCACCTGGCTACAGCCATTGGCAGCCGCTTCTTTTTGAGCTGCCAGGGAGGCCGCGTAGTTGCCGCCACACTTGGCAAAGCCGGTGCCGCCGGGGGCCGCGCGCTTGTAGTGGGAAGAGAGCCAGATGGAGACCGGCTCGATGCCGCCTTTGAAGTAGGCCGCCGCGGGCGACGCAATCACGTAGTAATCGACTTCGTGGGCCGGACGCACGCCCAGAAACGCTTCCGAAGCGATCATGAACGGACGCAGGTAGAGGCTGCACTCGTCGGCGTCGTTGGCGGGGGTGGGCACCCAGACGTGATCCTGGGCCAGCAGCGCTTTCAGCGAGCCGAGGAAGTCTTCATCGGAGAGTTCCGGCAGGGCCAGGCGGCGAGCACTGCGGCGGAAACGCTCGGCGTTCTTCTCGGGACGGAAGGTCCACACCGAGCCATCCGCGTGACGGTACGCCTTGATGCCTTCGAAGATTTCCTGGCCGTAGTGCAGCACCGAGGCGGCAGGGTCCAGGGTCAGCGGACCGTAGGGGCGCACTTGATGGCCGTGCCAGTCGGCATCGATGGTCCAGCGTACGTGGGCCATGTGGTCGGTGAAGTACTTACCGAATCCTGGGTTTTGCAGAATATTGTCACGAATCGCATCGGCTACCGGCTGGTTGGAGGGCAGCGTTTCAAAACGTGAGTCGAACTGAGCATCTGAAGCTGTGGGCACGGCGTGTTCTCTCCGCTAGAGCCAGGCCCCGAAGGGCGTAAAAGCGTTGTATGGGGTATCGCGTGTGCCGAGGTAGCCCCGGCACACGCTTATGCTGTCAGGTTTAACGGTTGCGCTACGGAAAGGCAACCATTGTTGGCCTGTTTTGGCGTCAGTCGCCGCTGTTTTCCACTTGGGCGTCGGCTTCACGGTCCAGCAGGTATTGGGTCAGCAGACCCACTGGGCGACCCGTGGCGCCTTTCTGCTTGCCGGAGTGCCAGGCTGTGCCCGCGATGTCCAGGTGCGCCCAGGGGAAGTGGTCGGCGAAGCGCGACAGGAAGCAGGCCGCCGTGATGGTGCCTGCTGGGCGGCCACCAATGTTGGCCAGGTCGGCAAAGTTGGAGTCCAGCTGCTCCTGGTACTCGTCCCACAGCGGCAGGTGCCAGGCGCGGTCCCAGGCGGTTTCCCCGGCGTCCAGCAGGTCGAGGGCCAGGTCGTCGTCATTGGCCAGCAGGCCGGTGGCGTGATGGCCCAAGGCAACGATGCAGGCACCGGTCAGCGTGGCGATATCCACGACGCTGGCCGGCGTGAAGCGCTCGGCGTAGGTGAGTGCATCGCACAGCACCAGACGGCCCTCGGCATCGGTGTTGAGCACTTCGACGCTCAAGCCCTTCAGGGTCTTGATGATATCGCCCGGCTTGGTGGCAGCGCCGTCGGGCATGTTCTCGGCCGCAGCGACGATGAACACCACATTGAGTTTGGGCCTGATGGCCAGCACGGCCTTGACGGTGCCGAACACGCTGGCGGCGCCGCCCATGTCGAACTTCATCTCGTCCATGCCTTCGCCGGGCTTGAGCGAGATGCCGCCGGTATCGAAGGTAATGCCTTTACCGATCAGCACGTGGGGCGCTTCGTCGGCATCCTCGGCGCCTTGATACTTCATCACGATCAGGCGCGAGGGTTCGCGGCTGCCGCGACCCACGGAAAGTAGCGAGTGAGCGCCCAGCGCTTCCAGCGCTTCCTCGTCCAGGATGTCGACGGCCAGCGCACCTTGTGACTCGCGACCCAGCGCTTCGGCCTGTTCGGCCAGGTAGCGGGGCGTGCAGACGTTGCCGGGCAGGTTGCCCAGGGTGCGAGTGACGTTGATGCCTTGCCCAATCGCGCAGCCCAACGCGGCGCCTTGTTTGGCCAGCAGGCCTTCGGCGGCGTCCGTCACGATCAGGTGAAGCTTGGCCAGGGTAGGTGGTTTGGCGGGCGCGAACTTGAAGTGATCGAAGCGGTAGAGGGCACGCTCGGCAGCTTCGAGGGTCTTGCGCGCTTTCCAGCTGGCATCGCGGCCTTCCAGCGGCACGTCGGTGAAGGTGGCGCTGGCTTCATCGATGGGGAGCTTGACCAGCGCTGTCATGGCCGCGTCCAGTGCCTTGAGGAAAGCGGCTTCCTGGCATTTGCCGCGCTCTCCCAGCCCAACCAGCAGCAGGCGCTCGGCGCCCAGCCCTGGTGCAAAGGGAATCATCTGCACATTGCCCAGGGCGGCGTCGAAGTCACCGCGGCTCAGCAGTTGGCCGATCAGCCGCTCGCTGGCATCGTCGAGTTTGGCGACAGCGGGGAGTAAGTCGCTATCCTTGTAGACAGGCAGAACGAGACAAGCCGTTTCGGCTTTGGCTGGGTTTGCGGTCTGAACGGAAAATTCCATGACGTCTCCAACAAGACAAGCAACGAGTGATTCGGGATAATGCCCCGTCATTTACGACCAGTGTGATCAGTGTATCCAATTCGATGAATAGTGTACCCAAGCCACGGGCGCATTGCATGGCAACCTGTACCGCTAGCCGGAGAGTACGTTGATATTATTTCGGTACTTAACTCGTGAAGTATTACTGACCATGTCTGCGGTGGCAGGCATTCTGCTGCTGGTGATCATGGGTAGCCGGTTCATCCGCTATTTCTCGGATGCGGCCGAGGGCGATTTTCCCGTGACGATTCTGGGCAGCCTGATGGTGTTCCATTTGCCCGGGTTTATGGAGCTGATTCTGCCGCTGTCGTTTTTCCTCGGCATTCTGCTGGCGTATGGCCAGCTCTACATGAACAGTGAAATCACCGTCATGGTGGCCTGTGGCATGAGCCCGACCCGGCTGCTGCGGGTGACGCTGCTGCCCGCCTCCGTGGTGGCCGTGCTGGTGGGGCTGTGTAGCCTGTGGCTGACGCCTACCGGGGCCTTGCAAACCGCAACCACGCTGGAAGAGCAGCGCAGCCGCCTGGACGTCTCGGTACTGGCCCCCGGACGTTTTCAGGATTTTGGCGGCGGGCGTACCGCGTACATCACCGATTTCAGCAGCGATGGCCGACAGATGCAGGAAGTGCTGGTGCACGAACAGGCGCGGCAGGGGGCCGAACAGCCGCACAGCTACGTGACCCGGGCCGGGTCGGGCTACCAGGAAACCAGCGTCGAGACCGGCAGTCGCTTCCTGGTGCTGGAAAACGGTGAACGCTACGGCGTCACCCCAGGCCTTCTGAATGCCGAACGTCTGACCTTCGAGCGCTATACCCTGCGGCTGGGTTTGAGCCGAGACCGTCAGGAGCTGGATTCTCTTGAGTATGCCAGTACCCTTGAGCTGTGGAACGACGCAAGCCCCCGCGCCCAGGCGCAGTTTCAGTGGCGGGTAGGCCTGCCGCTGATGGTCTTCGTGCTGGCCCTGCTGGCACAGCCGCTTTCTCGGGTGAACCCGCGCCAGGGGCGATTTGCCAAGCTGCTGCCTGCAGTGTTTCTGTATGTCGCGTATCTTAGCCTGTTGCTGGCAGCGGTGGATGCCATTGGCGGCGGCTCGCTGCCTGCGGCTATCGGCGTGTGGCCGGTGCATGGCCTGTTCCTGGCCTTGGGCTGTTTGCTGCTATGGCACTCGCAACGGAAAGGAATGCGCTAATGCTGAATGGGTTGATGGGGGCTGACCGACTGGATCGCTATATTGCCCGCAACGTGCTGGCGGCCATTATCGTCGTGCAGTGTGTCTTGCTGGGGCTGGATATCACGATTGCCTACATCGGTGACTTGAGCGACACCCAGGGCGACTACACTGCTCTGGATGTGCTGTTATACCTGATCATGCGCCTGCCCTGGCGGTTCTATCAGTATGCGCCGGTAGCGGTGCTGATTGGCGCGCTGATTGGCCTGGGGAGTATGGCCTCCAGTAACGAGCTGACCGTAATGCGGGCGGCGGGCCGCTCGCTGGTGCGTATCGTATGGGGCGTCATGAAGCCGGTGCTGCTGGTCGTCGTCGTCGTGCTGCTGGTGGCCGAGTTCGTGACCCCGCGCACCGAACAGTACGCCGAAGCCTGGCGGCTGGAGCAGCGCCAGGGCGAAGGCGCGATGCTGACCAGTCGCAGCGGCTGGCAGTTCGAAGGTGACAGCGTCTACCGTTTTGGCGCCATCCGTGCCGACAACGTGGTGCTGGATTTGACCCGTTACCGCTTCGACGAGCGGCGGCTGGTGGAGGCGACCCATGCGCAGCGCGCGCACTGGGAAGAGGGTGCCTGGGTGCTGGAAGAGGTCACCACGACCCGGATATACGATGCGCGGACCGAATCGGATTACCAGCCAACGACTGCCTGGGACACGAACCTGACGCCGACGCAGCTGGAACGCTTGCTGCGCGATATCCAGAGCCAGGCACCCAGCGAACTCTGGGCCTATGCCCAATTCCTCAAGAGCCAGGGGCTTCAGGCCGACCAGCCGCTGCTCTACTTCTGGCAGAAGGTGCTGCTGCCGCTCACCATGGGCTCGCTGGTACTGATTGCGGCGTCCTTCGTGTTTGGCCCGCTGCGTACCGTGGCGGCAGGGACGCGGGTCTTCTATGGCGTGGTCACCGGCCTGCTGTTCAAGTACGTACAGGACCTGCTGGCCCCGGCCTCCACGCTGTTCGGGTTTTCGCCGGTCTGGGCTGTTCTAGTGCCCACCCTGGCCTGTGCGGCGGTGGGCATCTACTTCCTGCGCCGCAACGGTTGAGCGGGGTATACGCATTGAAAAGAGGATGGAAAGAGTGACCCATACAAGACGCTTCACCCAGTTAGACAGCGTGTGGCCTGCGGGGCTGGGACGCCGTCTGGGCGCCATGATTTACGACGGTTTTCTGGTGCTGGCCATCTGGATTGCGGCCACCGTTGCCCATCTGGCGTTCTTTCGTTTCGTGCTGGGCCAGACGGCGGATGAAATCGGCACGACGGCGCTGGACATCTGGAGCTTACGGCTGATACTGGTGTTCTTCGTGACGCTGTTTTTCGTCTATGCCTGGCGACGTGGCGGCATGACGCTGGGGATGCAGGCCTGGCGGCTTCGCGTGCAAACGCTGGACGGGCACGCCATCTCCTTGCAGCAGAGCCTGATTCGCTGTGCGGTGGCCTGGGTGTCGCTGGCCGCCCTGGGGCTGGGCTACTGGTGGGTGCTGTTCGACCGGCAGAGCAGAAGCTGGCCCGACATCGTATCGCGCACGGAAACCGTGGTGCTGCCCAAGAAGTGATAAAAATAATGAAAAAATTCGAGCGACGAAAAGGATGAAAAATAGCTTTTCGTCAATCGGTTAGCTATCCATTAGCAGAGCCTCAAGAAGAATCGCTACTAAAGAGTAGTGTTTTCTACTTGAAAAGATGTATGCGAATCATTTACATTCATCTCATGTCTTGTATGAGGTGGCGCTATGTACGTATGCGTGTGCAAAGGAGTAACCGACCATCAGATTCGTCAGCAAGTGAGCGACGGAGCGCGCAGCTGGCGAGAAGTGCGTGAAGCTACCGGCTGTGGCACGCAGTGCGGCAAATGCGCCTGCTATGCCAAGTCGCTGACCCGTGAAGCGGTTCAGGTGGCGCGGGCCGAAGCCGACATGAGTCTCGCTTACGCCGTATGACGCGAATCACTCTTGTTAGGCTTATCGTTAGCAAATAATTGATTTATTTGAAATTTTTGTTTTCCCGTCTATACTCCCGACAACGTTGGGAGTAAGCCTTTTTATCGAACATCGCGAAAAACCTCGTACTTCTAGTGCGAGGATGGATAGCGAGGGGCGCGAGAGCGCCCCTAGCCCGGCCTCGATTGTTGCTCAATATACTGCTTGACCATGCTCAGGGGGGGCGCCTCCGACACTTCCCGCAAAGTAGCTTGGACTCCACAGCGAGTTCTTCCGGTAGGCGGGCTGCACCAGTTCAGGGTGTAGTAACTTCATCCGCCGGCTGGATACCCCCTTCAAACTATTCACCAGCCTGGATACCGCCACTTTGGGTGGAAAGTTGACAAGCAAATGGACGTGATCGGTTTCACCGTTGAACTCCTGTAGCTCCGCCTCGAAGTCCCGACACACTCGGTCGAAAAGCAATTCGAGGGAGTTGAGATGCGCGCCGGTGAACACCTTGCCCCGATACCTGGTGACAAATACCAAATGGGCATGGAGTTTAAAAACGCAGTGTCTTCCTGTTCTGATAGCTTGTTTGGTTTCCATGGACCAAGTATATTCGAAGCCATGAAGCAGACCAAGACCCTCAAGGTTCGAGTGAAGGACAAACACGCCGCCGAGCTTAACCGCATGGCCCGCAGCGTGAATTTTGTTTGGAACTACCTCAACGAACTGTCTTCCCGAGCCATTCGGGAGAAAGGTCTGTTTCTGTCTGCCTACGACATGCACCCCTATACCAAGGGTGCTGGCAAGGACCTCGGTCTGCACAGCCAAACGCTGCAATGCATCGCTGCTGAATACGTTGCCCGCCGCAAGCAGTTCAAAAAGCCCCGCTTGAATTGGCGCAAGTCCGGCGGTGTACGCCGCTCACTTGGCTGGATTCCGGTCAATACCGGCGCGGCCAAGTGGAAGAACGGGCAGGTATTTCACAACGGCACCTACTTCAAGGTGTGGGATAGCTACGGCCTGTCGACATACAAGTTCCGTGCCGGCAGTTTCAACGAAGATAGCCGGGGCCGGTGGTATTTCAATGTTGCGGTCGAGGTGGACGTGCAGCCGACGCTTGGGCAGGGCGCCGTTGGCATCGACCTTGGGCTCAAGGATGTGGCCACCTGTAGCGATGGAGGAAGGCTGGAAAACAGCCGCTTCTACCGCCGCATGGAAGACCAGTTGGCGACAGCAACGTGCCCGCAACAAGCGGCGGGTAAAAGCTATTCACGCCAAGATCAAGAACCGTCGCCAGGACGCGCAGCACAAGTTTTCCCGGAAACTCGTCAACCAGTACGGCGAAATCGTCGTGGGCGATGTTTCCTCAACCAGGCTCGCGAAGACCAGGATGGCCAAAAGCGTCTACGACGCTGGCTGGTCACAACTGAAAACGATGCTGGAATATAAATGCGCTCACGCAGGCATCGTCTTCAGGGTCGTTCGCGAAACCAACACCACCCGCGCCTGTTCGTCGTGCGGCTCGCTTAGCGGGCCGCAGGGCGTCAACGGGTTGCGAGTAAGGGTCTGGGAGTGCGTGGAGTGTGGTGTACTCCACGACCGGGACGTGAATGCGGCCCGGAATATCCTCAGCCTCGGGGCAGGACGTTGCCCTCAAGAAGTTGGAATCCCCGTCCTTTAGGGCGGGGAGGGCGTCAAGGCCTATACTCCTTGTTTGACGCAGCTGTAATCAACAGCACTATACTCTAAAAGAAGGTGACGGCATGAAAGGTGATCCGAAGGTCATTCAGCATCTCAACATCGCACTCGGCAACGAACTGGTCGCCATCAACCAGTACTTCCTGCACGCCAAGATGTACAAGGATTGGGGGTTGAAAACCCTGGCCAAGTGGGAGTACGACGAGTCCATCGAAGAGATGCAGCACGCTGACAAGCTGATCGAGCGCATCCTGTTCCTGGAAGGCATCCCCAACCTGCAAGACCTCGGCAAGCTGCACATCGGCGAGAACGTCAAGGAAATGCTGGAAGCCGATCTCAAGATCGAGCACGACGGCCGCAACGACTACATCGAAGCCATCACCTACTGCGAAAGCGTCAAGGATTACGTGACCCGTGACCTGCTGCGCGACCTGCTGGCCGATGAAGAGGGTCATATCGACCACATCGAAACGCAGCTGAAGCTGATCGAGCAGGTCGGTATTCAGAACTACCTGCAAAAGCACATGGCGTTGGCGACCGACGAAGAGTAACGCGTCAAGCCGGGCATGCACTGCATTGCCCCGCTAACCAAAACGGGCAGCCCCAAGGGGCTGCCCGTTTTTTATGGTGCGCCAGGCATGGCGCGCAGCGCCAATTAGGCGCTATCCGGTCCGCCGTGGTGGTTGGCCGGATGACTTGGGGGTGAAAGTCCCCTACGGACCCTGATAGCGGGAACCGTTAGCTGAACAGCAAGGGTGTTCGTCGTGAGGCGGAATCTGAAGGAAGCTGTAGGCAAACTCCTGGCCCGACGAACAGGAACCGCATATGAGGCAGCCACATCTGGGCGAGAGGGCCATGAAACTCGAAGCCCAATAGCTATCCAGAAGATGTGGAAGTAGATGCGGCGGGTAGATGGGAGGAAGGTCGCGCGTCTTACCCTGGGAGGCCTGTTCGCCTGCCACTGGCTACCGACACCGTGAGGTGTCGGGATGGGCGAACAGGAGTCAGCAGAGGCCATATTAGGCTCTCTAACCAAGAGCTGAAGGGCTGAACCTGTCACGAGTGGATAGTTGACCACTCTCTGATGTGTACGAGCAGAAGCCTCCCCGGAGGGCTCTCGATAACTGTATGGCGGGCCGGAAGCCCAAAGACTGTCGAAGCGCTCAGAGCACACAGGCGAGCGAATTCAGCGGAACGAAGCTCAGCCCGATAATGGGGGACAGGAACCGCCGTGGTACGGATCCGTTTGCCCGGTGGTGTGAGAGGACGGGGGAGGCGACTCCCCCTCCTACTCGATCGCTTCGGAATGGATGGCGGGTCACTGGCCCTGAGGCGCCAGTTGGCCAGTTGGGTTTGCAGGGGCCTCGAGAACGGGTTCATCGACGCTGAAGGTCGTCCGGCTCAGGCGACGTACCCGCTTCATGAACAGCGCGATGCACACCAGCGTACCGCACGCGGCAACCACGTAGCTGACCTGCAGCGGCAGGTTGAAGCCAATGGGGGCGTAGGCGAGGTAGGTGAACGTTGCCATGGTCATGAAGACCGCCGGGATGGAGGTGATCAGGTAGGGCTTGCGTGAGAGTACCAGGTACATCGTCGCAGTCCACAGGGCGATGACGGCGGTGGTCTGGTTGGCCCAGGAGAAGTAGCGCCACAGCAGCGTGAAGTCCATGTGGGTGAGCGCATAAGAGGCCACGAACAGCGGCAGCGCGATCATGATGCGCTTGGCGAGCGGTTTCTGGCCCACTTTCAGATAGTCGGCAATGATCATGCGCGCACTGCGGAAGGCGGTGTCACCGGACGTGATGGGCAGCACAATGACACCCAGTACCGCCAGCGTGCCACCGACGGCGCCCAGCATGGTGGTAGAGACTTCGCTGACCACGGCGGCCGGGCCACCGGACGCCAGCACGTCGGATAGGGTCTGGTCGCCGTAGAACAGGCTCATGGCGGCGGCGGCCCAGATCATGGCAATCACGCCTTCGGCAATCATCATGCCGTAGAAGATCTTGCGGCCATTGGTTTCGTTTTCAGTGGTTCGCGAGATGATCGGTGTCTGGGTGGCATGAAAGCCGGAAAGCGCACCACAGGAAATGGTCAGAAACAGCAGCGGGAAAATGGGCGCATTGTCCGGGTGCATGTTCTGGAAAGAGAGTTCGGGAATGGGCGCCCCAGTGACCACCAGGCCGATGCCGATACCGGCGGCACTGAACAGCAGCAGCGCTCCAAAGTAGGGGTAGATACGGCCAATCACCTTGTCGATGGGCAGCAGCGTGGCCACCAGGTAATAGGCAAAGATGACCAGGATGATCAGCGTGACCGAGAAAGAGGTCATGTTGGCCAGCAGGGCGGCTGGCGACGTCACGAACACCGTACCCACCAGCAACAGCAGCAAAATGGCAAAGCCGTTGACCACGTGCTTCATGGCTTTACCCAAGAACTTGCCTGCCAGTTGGGGCAAGTGCGCGCCGTGGTTACGAATCGAGATCATGCCGGTCAGGTAGTCGTGGACGGCACCGGCGAAAATACAGCCAATGACGATCCAGACGAACGCCACCGGGCCGTACAGCGCCCCCAGGATCGGGCCGAAAATGGGGCCTACACCCGCAATGTTAAGCAACTGAATCAAGGAGTTGCGCGTCGTATTCATCGGCACGTAGTCGATGTTATCGCGCATGCTGAAAGCGGGGGTCTGGCGCTTACGATCAGCGACAAACACGCGCTCGACGAACTTGCCGTAGGTAAAGTAACCCACGATCAGCAGTAGTATCGAGAGAATGAAGGTAATCATCTAAAGCACTCAACAGGTCAGGGGGAGTGCGTGGCCATTGACGGGCCACGCTTATTTAGCCGGAAGGAATGTACAGAGACCTGTCAGGTCATGCCTTACAACTTTAGTGGTTTACGACTTTAGTGGCTGACGATTTTAGTGGAGTGACGAGCTGATCACGCCACACGCCATGCGAGCACCGCCGCCGCCCAAGTGAGGTTCGTCATCGTAGGTGTCGCCGCCTTCATGAATGATCAGGCTGCGGCCCAGCACGTCTTCCATGCTCAGGCGCGGTGCCAGCACCGGCAGGTTGGCTTCCCCGTCCTCATTGACGGTCAGCACCGGCAAATCACCCAAGTGGCCATCGCCATAGGGGCCCTGGTGGGTGTCGGTCTCTTCGGGGTCGTAGTGGCCACCAGCCGCTTGCGCTGCGGTCATCTCACCATCTTCGTTTTCAGCCGGGTCGCAGCTGGCATTTTCATGCATGTGAAAGCCGTACACGCCTGGCTCCAGGTCACTCAAGGAGGGCGTGAAGAGCACGCCGTGATCGGTATGCTCGATGGCGATGGTACCAATCGACTCTTCGGTACCTTCAGCGCTCACCTTGTGTATCTCGACGTCCAATGCTTCATTGGCCTGTGCCGCGCCTGCCAACAGCAGGGCCGCAGCGATACCGGTCAGCGGTAATGAATAGCGCATGTGATGGCTCCTTTCCTTGTCCATGGAAGCCCTGGCACAGCGTGGCGTGCCAAGGGGTACCTTATCAAGGTAGTTGGCGAAGGGCTAACCCGCCAACGTCAGGGCCATCTGCCGGTCACACACTTTCTCGATCAAGGCCGGGTCATGGCTGACCAGCATCACCGCGCAGCCCTGCTCCCGGGCCAGCTCGATGAGCAGGCTGAGGGTGTGCTGCTGAGTGACGGGGTCGAGCCTGGACGTGGGTTCGTCGGCGAACAGGAAGCGTGGCTCGAGCAGCAGCACGCGCAGCATCGCGAAGCGCTGCAGTTCACCGCCGGAAATCTCCCCCGGCCGACGGGCCAGCAGGTGGTCGTCGAGCCCCAGGCGCTGCAGCAGCGGTGCTACCCGTGCCGGGTCGAAGCGGTGACGCCGCTGCAGGTCGGCCAGCAGCTGCGCCAGTGTCCAGTGGGGCGAAAAGGCGGCCGGAGGGTCCTGGTAGAGCTTCTGGCGGCCCAGTACGGGAATACTTTGATGGTAGTCGACGCGCCCCTGGTTGGGCCGCGTGACGCCCAGCAGAATATCGCCCAGCGTGCTCTTGCCGCAGCCGGAGGAGCCCACCACGCCGACGATTTCGCCGGGGCGCAGGCTGACCTCCAGCTGGGAGAAGAGCGCTCGACCGCCGCGCGTCATGGCAAGCCCCTGGGCGCTGACCACGGGGGCCTCGTCGTGGCCACGAAACGCGGGGGGATCGGGCCAGCGGCTGGGTTCGGCGGCCAGCAGGCGTTGGGCATACTCGGTATTCGGGTGGTTCAGCAGCACTTCGGCAGGACCGCGTTCAACCACCTGTCCCTTGCGCAGAATGATCACTTCGCCCCCCAGTCGCCGGGCGACTTCGATATCGTGTGTGATGGTCAGCAGGGCGCCGCCACGCTCGGGGGTGCTGGCCAGTAATTCGACCACGTCATCCCGGCGCGGGGCATCCAGCCCTTTGGTGGGCTCATCGGCAATCACCATGGCAGCCCCCGCAGCGCTGGCGGCCGCGAAGGCCACCCGCTGGGCCATGCCGCCGGAAAGCTCCCCCGGCAGTTTATGCAGCGCATGGGCAAGACCCAGGCGGCTCAACTCGGCCTTGGCGGCGGCTTGGGCGTCTGCTGCTGTCTTGCCAGCGACGAAACGATGGGTTTCTGCCACTTGTGGCAGGGCGCGCATGGTGGGGTCCAGCGCGTTCCAGGGCTCCTGGGGCAGCAGCGCCAGAGTGCGGCCCCACAGCGCCTGCCGGCTTTGCGGGGCGTTGGCAGGATAAGTCACACCGGCAATTTCCAGCGAACCTTGCGCCGCCAGACCCGGCGGTAGCGTGCCCATGATGGCCTGGGCAATCAGGCTCTTGCCCGAACCGGCTTCCCCCAGCAGGGTCAGACGCTGGCCAGCGGCCAGACGAAAGCTGATCGGGGCGATGGTGACGCCGTCGCCAGTGATCTCCAGATCACTGACATCCAGCAGTTGAGTGGTGAGCGTCATGGAGGTCATCGTGGGTCCTTCCCTGCCAGCAGGTTCAAGCTCAAGACCACCACGAACAGCACGAGAATCGGCTGTGCCATGGCCCAGGGGGCTTCGTGGTAGTAGGGCAACAGCTCGATCATCATCAAGCCCAGTTCCGCCGTGGGCGGCCGCAGGTCGACGCTGACAAAGCCCAGCGCGGCCATGGCGAGAATCGCGCTGGCGGCACCGAAGGCGGCCAGCGTGAACACCTGGGGCGCCAGCTCAGGCCATAAGTGGCGACGAAACAGCATCACCGGGCCAAAGCCCAGCAGTCGGCTGGCTTCGATCTGTGGTGAGGTGACCAGCGCTTGGGTGCGCGCTCGTACTACCCGGAAATACTCGATCCACAGCACCAGCGAGATCCCCACGTAGAGGGTCCAGAAGTTGCCGGGGGCGATGGCGGCCAGCAGCAGCACCAGCAACAGGCCCGGCAGCGCCAGGCAGGCATCGGACACGCTACCCAGCAGGCGGTCGGTCCAGCCGCCCCGCCAGCCCGCCACGACGCCCAGCAGCACGCCGGGAATGGCGGCGGTGGCTACGCTGAGCAGTGCCATGCCTAAGGAGAGCCGGATGGCGGCCGCCATACGCGCCAGCATGCTGCGGCCAAGGTGGTCGGTACCGAAAGGCTCGGCCAGCGAGGGTGCCTGCAGGATGCGGCTGAGCTGCTGGCGGGCGGGGTCGGCGTCGACCAGCCAGGGCACCAGCCAGGCAAACGCGAGCAGCAGGGCCAGCAGGCCCGCGCCCCACCATTGGCGCGCCGATAGCAGCGTCGTATGGCCATGCAGGGGGCGGGAGGTAGATAGCCGTGACGAGGTAGTGCCCATCATGCTTGGCGTCTCCGTGGGTCGAGTAGGTGGCAGGCGATATCCACCGCCGTATTCAGCAGCACGAACAGCAGGCCCATGACCAGCGCCGTGCCTTGAATCATCGGCACGTCTCGGGCCACGATGGCGTGCACCAGGGCGTGGCCGATACCGGGCCAGGCGAACAGGGTTTCGACCACCACGACACCTTCGATCAGGTAGACGAACTGGACGCCCAGATAGGCCACCACGGGCACCGATGCGTTGCGCAGACCGTGGCGCAGGAAGCTGCGCCGTGGCCCAAGGCCCTTGGTGTGAGAAAAGGCGTAGTAGGCCGACTGGGAAACCTCGGCCATGGCGTTGCGAGCCACGCGGCTGGAGACCGCCGCCAGGCCCAGCGCCAGCGTCAGGGCCGGTAGCACGGTATGCCGCGGCCCACCGTGGCCTGCCACCGGCAGCCAGCCCAGGGTGACGGCAAACAGCATGATCAGCAGCAGCCCGACGGCAAAGGCGGGCAGTGCGCGCAACACGCTGGCGGCGACTTCACTGGTGCGGTCCAGCAGGCCGCCGGGGCGGCGCCCGGCCGCCAGCCCCAGCGGGGGGCCAATCAGCAGCGAGAGCAACACCGCCACTACGGCCAGGCTCAAGGAGTGGCCCAACTGGTGGGAAAGCTCTTCCAGCACGGGCCGCCCGCTCACCAGCGAGCGGCCCAGATCGAACTGGACGAGATCCCAGAGCCAGCCCAGGTAGGCGCCCAGGCCCGACTGGTCCAGCGCCAGCTCGGCCCGCACGGCCTCGGCGGCGGCGCCATCCACCATGTCATGCCCATAGCGACCGGCGGCAATGCGGTAGGCCATATCGCCTGGCAGGGTGCGGGTAATGATGAACGTCAGCGTGCCCACCAGCCAGGCCACCAGCCCTGCCTGCAACAGCCGCGACCACAGTAGTCGGCCCAATCCATGGTTCCAGCGTGATATCACTCTGCCCACCCCATTTGGTCGATGCGGTAACTGCGCTCCAGCGGATCGATGGAGAACCCTTCCAAGGCGCTGTTGACCGCTGCAGTTTGCTGATACCAGGCCACGGGAATCAGCGGCATCTGCTGGTGAAGGCGCTCTGCGACCAGCGGTGCCAGGTCATCGAGGGTCTGCTCGTCGGTGGCTTGACGCAGCGCGTCCAGCCACTGAGCCACCTCTTCGTCACGCCAGTTCATGGTGCCCCAGTCGCCGCCCATCGAGTTGGCGTCACTGCCGATATCGTCCATCAGCGAGCCCAGCGGGTTGGGCACCAGACCGTAGTTGCGGCCTACCAGGCCGACTTCCAGGCTGTTGTCGTGGTGGCCGGAAGGGATCTCGCTGGCGTTACCCACGGCGACTTCCAGCGCGACACCAATATCGCGCCACTGATCCTGCAGGGCAGTGGCCACGACCGGAAGCTCGGGGCGATCCGCATAGGTGCGCAGGGTCAAGGCAAACGGCTGGCCATCGCGCTCCAGCATGCCATCACGCCCTGCTTCCCAGCCCAGTTCGGCCAGCAGCGCCTTGGCGGCCTCGATATCCTGGGCATCCGCAGGGTCAAGCCCCAGGTGCCAGGGGCCAAGGCTATCCGGGAAGAGTTCGGCGGCCGCGGCTTCCGGGGTGCGCAGCAGGCCCGCCGCAATGCCCTGCCGGTCGATGGCCATGCTCAGCGCCTGACGAGCGCGCGCATCTTCCAGCAGCGCATGGCCTGCATTCAGTTTCAGCATGATGGTGCGTGGCAGCGGCTCGGCGTGCAGCGCTAGCCGTGCGTTACGCGCCAGGCGTGCCTGGCTGGCGGGGTCCAGGGTGTACACGATATCGGCGTCACCGCTTTCGGCCATCAGGGCGCGGGTTTCGCCTCGGCTAACGGCCAGGTAGCTGGCGCTGGCAATGTTGGCGGGCTCTCCCCAGTAATCCTCGAACCGCGTGACGGTCATGCGCTGCGGGGGCGAGAGCGCTTCCACCTGATAAGGGCCGCTACCGATCATCGCCACGACGTCGCCATTATCGGCAAACGCCGCATCGGCAAGAATCAGCGTGGTGGAGTGTGCCAACAGGGCTGGCAGGGGCGAGAAGGGGCTTTTCAGCTCGATGACCACGGCACCCTGGTCGGCCCGCATCTGCTGAATCGGTGCGCTGTCGAGTATGCCCGGTTTGGCGCGGGCGACTTCCAGGCTGTGGAGCGCTGCCTCGGCGGTCACGGCGCTGCCGTCATGAAAGGTGGCTCCCTCCCGCAGCAAAGGCGCGCTTCATAAGAAACTCCTGATAGATTGGAAGAGTTATTTTATAACATATCAGAGTGGATATGAAAGTCATTCTCGTCTGTGCAACGGATGACATTCACCTCTGTAGCCGCGACAATAGCCCGTCGGGCATATCGCCATCCGGGTCGTCGTTTCATGCCGTTAGTAGGGAGTTCCATGCCGCCACTCAACATCCTCTATCAGGATGAGCACCTCGTTGCCGTGCATAAGCCTTCCGGGCTGCTGGTGCACCGCTCCGCCCTGGCGCGGGGAGAAACCGAATTTCTGCTCCAGCGCCTGCGCGACCAGCTGGGCAAGCGGGTATATCCCGTGCATCGGCTGGACCGCCCCACCTCCGGGGTCATGGTGCTGGGGCTCTCGTCGGAAGCGGCGGCGCTGCTGGCCGAAGCGTTCAGCGAACGCCAGGTGGAGAAGCGTTACCTGGCCGTGGTGCGTGGCAAGGCACCTGAGCAGGAGCGGCTGGACTACCCGCTCAGGGAGGAGGACGGCACCCGACCCAAGGCGGAAATGCCCGCCATGCCCGCGATGACCGACATTCGCCGCCTGGACAGCGTCGAGCTACCCGTGCAGGTAGACCGCTACCCGGTGGCGCGTTACTCGCTGGTGGAGGCACGCCCCCTGACCGGGCGACGCCACCAGATACGCCGCCACTTGTCCCGTCGCGGCTACCCGATCATCGGCGACGCCAAGCACGGCAAGAGTGTCCACAACCGCTTTTTTGCCGAACAGCTGGCAGCGCCACGCCTGCTGCTGGCGGCGACTTACCTGGCCTTCGATCATCCGCTGCTGGATAAGCGCATTCAGCTTGGCTGTGCCGTGGACGACACCATGAAGCACCTGTTCGAGCAGTTTGGCTGGCAGGGGCATTTACCCCTGGATAGCGTGCGAACGCCGCCCATTGCCAAGCCTTCTGTCCTGCAAGCCCTGTGAGTCAGCCCATGTCATTGAATGAATCCACGACCTCTTCCAGCGATTATGACTTCCGCTTTGGCGGTATTCGGCGCCTTTACGGCCAGCGTGCGGCGCAGGCATTCCGCCGTGCCCACGTGGTGGTCGTCGGGGTCGGTGGTGTGGGTAGCTGGACGGTCGAGGCGCTAGCCCGCTCAGGCATCGGCAAGCTCACGCTGATCGATCTGGACGACGTGTGCGTCTCCAATGTCAACCGCCAGCTTCACGCGCTGGAGGGCACGATTGGCCAGCCCAAAGTAGACGTACTGGCCCAGCGCTGCCGCCTGATTGCCCCCGAGATCGAAATCATCGCGGATACCGCCTTCGTCACGCCCACCAATCTGGCCGAACGCATTCCCGACGACGCCGACCACGTGGTGGATGCCATCGACAGCGTCATCGCCAAGGCCGCGCTGATTGCCTGGTGCAAGCGGCGCAAGATCCCGATTACCGTCACCGGTGCGGCAGGCGGGCAGACCGACCCCACGCGCATTCAAGTGGCGGATTTGACCCGCACCGAGCACGACCCGCTGCTTTCCAAAGTGCGCTCAAGATTGCGCCGGGATTACGGTTTCTCCCGCAACCCCAAGCGGCGCTTCTCGGTGGAGTGCGTCTACTCCGACGAGCAGTTGATCTACCCCAGTGCCGACGGCGAAGTGTGCCTGCAAAAGCCCGGCAGCAACGAGGCTACACGGCTGGACTGCGCTTCCGGCTTTGGCGCGGCGACGTTTCTGACCGGCACCTTTGGCTTCGTGGCCGCCTCCAAAGTGCTGGAGCGGCTGGCCAAAAAAGCGCAGCAGCCCGCCGCCACACACACAACCGAAGAGGAAAGCGAATGACCACCCCCACCCCTGGCATTTACCGCCACTACAAAGGCAACCTTTACGAAGTGATGGGCACCGCCCAGCACAGCGAAAGCGAAGAACCGCTGGTGGTCTACCGCGCCCTCTACGGCGACTACGGCCTTTGGGTGCGTCCGCTGGCGATGTTTACCGAAAGCGTTACCAAAGAGGGCCACACCCAGCCGCGCTTTGCGTTAGAGAAGGCGTTTTAGGAGCTGGCTCAAGTAACACACCATCGCACAATGAGTGAGTGATGGTGTATCTCTGATCGTTTAAAAGCCTGCTAAAGATGTCAAAACACCAAAAATAGCGCAGCTAGCCAGCACTGTGAGCATGCCTACGTTGAAACGAAAAATTGCGATCATGGCGCTTGCCGACAGCAATAGCGCCAACAGGTTCAGAGTGGCTACGTCAGGTATCAGCAAACGAGCGCCCATGATGTGCCATTCACCTACGTCAGCGAAGATGACGTGAAGCCCGAACCAGATGGCCAGGTTGAGAATTACCCCGACGACTGCAGCGGTAATGGCGGACAGCGCAGCGCTCAGGGCGCGATTGTCGCGTAGGCGCTCTACATGGGGAGCGCCCAGAAATATCCAGAGAAAACAGGGAACGAACGTTACCCAAGTGGTCAGCAATGCCGCCAGCATTGCCGCTACCATGGGATCAAGGCCTGTGGCCTCACGAAAAGCGCCCATAAATCCGACAAACTGCACGACTTGAATCAGTGGGCCTGGGGTTGTTTCCGCCATGCCCAGGCCATCCAGCATTTCACCCGGCGCTAACCACCCGTAATGTTGCACCGCTTCTTGAGTGACGTAGCCCAGTACCGCGTAAGCGCCGCCAAACGTCACTACCGCCATTTTACTGAAGAAGAGCGCAATCTGGCTGAATACATTGTCGCTACCGAATAGAGCCAGGAGCAGTACTACGGGGGTCAGCCATAACAGGAGCAACGTACCTGACATGCGCAGAGACCATTGGCGACTGGGGCGTGCATGTGCAGGCAGCCCTTCGCCAAGTAGAGAATCCCGGTCGCTCAGTACCGAGGCGTCGGCATTGCCATGGCCGCCTCCTGCTTGAAAGGCCGCGATGCCATGTTTTCCTCCCCAATAACCGAGTAGAGCGGCGCTCAGAATGATCAGTGGGAATGCCACCTCGAAAAAGAAGATGGCAATAAACGCGGCCGCAGCAAGGCTGAGCATGACCCGGTTTTTCAAGGCTCGCTTACCGATGCGCACGACGGCATTGAGTACGACGGCCAGCACGGCGGCCTTGAGCCCAAAGAAGAGCCCTTCAACGGCACCCACGTTGCCCAAGGTGGCATAAAGGTAGCTCAAGGCAAGAATAGCGATGAAGCCAGGCAACACAAAAAGACTGCCCGCGACCAAGCCGCCTTTGGTGCGATGCATCAGCCACCCGATATAAATAGCCAGCTGTTGCGCTTCTGGTCCCGGAAGCATCATGCAATAGTTCAGTGCGTGAAGAAAACGGCGCTCTCCAATCCATTTTTTTTCTTCAACAAGAATGCGATGCATCACCGCTATTTGCCCTGCGGGGCCACCAAAGCTCAATAGCGCTATTCTCAACCATACTTTGACGGCCTCGCGAAATGGGACGTGGTGGGGCGACTCATTGATGGGATGCATGGAACACTCTTTGGTGAAGTGAGGGGGTTTTTGTAAAATGTATAACAAGTTAGTCATACGTACAACGAAGGAGCTGGTATGGCTGATCATGCACAGCGTTGGTTAATACTGATCATGCGTCTTGCGGGACGGGCGGGTACCCCACGGATGAGGATTTGGCGGGCACTGCGTGGTTTGGGTGCTGCGGTGCTCAGAGATGGCGTGTATCTGCTGCCTGCCAGCCACTCGCGCAGGAAAGCGCTGGAGGAGCAAATGGTCGCTGTTCGGGAATTGAAAGGAAACGCACTGCTAATCGAAGTGGCCGAATCCGCCATCGATAGTGCTGATGTGCTGGCTTCACTTTTTGATCGCACATCAGATTTTCAAGCGTTGCAGGCGGATGTACTCGTCTGGCAGCAAGCATGTTCTCAATTGGAGGCGCGAGAAGCACAGCGCCAACTGACCCAGTTGCAACGCCGTTTACATAGTATTGTGGAGATCGACTTTTTTCCTGGACCAGAAGGCGAACAAACTGTCCAGGAATTGGCAAACGCTGAGACCCTCTTCAATCGCTGTTTTGTACCAGACGAGCCACGGTCAATTCAGGCCGACATCCCTCGGCTTGAGCGTGCCAAATTTTGCGCCAAAGTGTGGGCAACGCGTCGTCGCCCTTGGGTGGATAGGCTCGCTTCTGCCTGGCTGATACGGCGTTTCATCGATCCAGAGGCCCACTTTGTCTGGCTTGCACATCCAAGCCAATGCCCAGTCGGTGCGCTTGGGTTTGACTTTGATGGCGCAGATTTCACTCATGTTGGTGAAAAGGTGACCTTTGAAGTACTGATCGCAAGCTTTGGCCTTGAGCAAGATATGGGTTTGCAAAGGATGGCAGCGCTTGTTCACTATCTGGATGTAGGTGGCGCACCTGTCGCAGAGGCTGTGGGATTAAAGCTTATGCTAGCCGGGGCCAGGGAGCGCTGTGACAACGATGATGTCTTGCTGCAGCACACAGATAGCTTGTTTGACGACCTCTATCAGGGGTATTTGGCGGGGAGTGCAGGTTAAATTAACGTTGGCTGCCCAATGGCAATGGGTGTGCCTTTTGCTGGATATTGCGAGTGGATTAAGCACACCACCTGACCATGGGGTGGTGTGCTACCAATCTATGAATATCAAGGAAGCGCGGCAGAACTGAGCTTCAAGTGCAACAGCTCGGCGGCGCTTTTGCCTGCTACCGCTCCCAGCACCACGGCGCTCAGCAGCCCGTTGCCGGACAGGTAGCCGCTGTCGTTGGAGCCCGACACCCCGCGCGCCGCGCCGCCTGCGGCAAACAGGTTGGGCAGCGCTTGGCCCTGGGTATCGAGCACGCGGGCCTTGCGGTTCACTTCCAGGCCGCCCTGGGTATGGAACAGCGCCCCGGTGACGCGAATGGCGTAGTAGGGTGCTTTCAGCAGGTTGGCAGGTTCGAAGCGGCGGCCAAATGCATCGGCCGTTTGCTGCTCGGCATGCTGCTGCATCTGGGTGAAGGTGGCTTGCAGTGCGCCCAGGGGGAGCTTCAGGCCCGTGGCCATCTCTTCCAGGTTTGAGAAACTGCGTACCGCGCCGCTCTCCTCGGCATTACGATAATCTTCGAACGCCTGCGCAGACTCATGAATGCGCGCGTCATACAGGTTCCAGGCCACTTGCTCCGGCTGCGCCAGCACCTTGGCCGCCTGTTCGGAGTAGCCGCCATGCTCATTGGAAAAGCGCTCGCCCTTGATATTGACCTGAATACCCCCTTGCATCATCAGCGCCCAGCTGATCAGCGTTTGGTGCGGCGTGGCGAGGGAGCCATGGCCCTGGCAGGCGCCCAGATCCTTGGTGCTCGCGCCCATTGCCTGGCCCCATAGCAAGGCATCGCCCTGGTTGCCTTCGTGGCCGTAATAGAGTGCGTGTTTCAGCGTGGGCAGGTAGCGCTCGACCAGCTCAGGGTTACCGCCATAGCCGTTGCAGGCCAGAATCAGCGCGTCGCAACCAATGCTTTCGCGGCTGCCGTCTGGGCGCTCCAGGGTGACGCCACGCACGCGCTGGGAGCTGTCCACGTGCAGATCCACTACCTGGGCCTGGGTCAGGATGTCGATCCCTGCGGCTTCGGCGGCGTTGAGCAGCGCGCCCATCAGCTCTTCCCCGGTGCGCCGAGGCGTGGCGTGCATGCGCAGGTGGCGGTGGCCAGGGTAGAGAAAGCCTTCCACCAGTTCGAAAGGCACACCGTGCCGGTCTGCCAGCCACTCGATGGTGGAGCCGGACTGGCTGGCCAGCAGGTCGACAATGGCCGGGTCCGCCTCGAAGCCATTCTTCTTTTGAATATCTTCTGCCATGGCCTCGGCGGAGTCGGTGACGCCCAGCTCATGCTGAAAGCGCGTATTGGCGGCAGGGATAAAGCCCGACGACATCGTCGTACTACCACGGGGCAGGGCATCGCGCTCCAGTACCGCCAGCTCGATACCCGCTTCCTGTGCTGCCAGGGCGGCCACCAGCCCGCAGGCGCCCGCACCGATGATCAGCAGTGGCAGGTGGGCATCAAAACCACCGGGTGAATAAGGAAGTATCGCCATTACGCTTGCTCCTCAGCTTGGTGGAAGGCATCCAGAATCTCGCCCGCCGGGGCCTGCCATACGTCGGCATGCCCGCTGATGTGTGCCAGCACGTCTTCCAGGCAGGCGATGCGGTGAGGTTGGCCCACCAGCCAGGGGTGCAGGTTCAGCGCAAACAGCCGCCCACCCTGTTCCCGGGACTCTTCCAGCAGGAAGTCGAAGGCGTCCTTTACCTGCGTCGCCCATGAGTCTTCCGAGTGCAGGTTCTGGCTCATCACGAACTGATCTTCGATCTCGGTGGCCAGCGGCATCATGGTCAAGTGGCCGGTGTGGGTGGCACAGGCATAAGGCAGGTCGTCGTTCACCCAGTCGGCGCAGTACTCGATGCCATTTTCTGCCAGCAGGTCCAGGGTGTTGAAGCTCTGGTGCTTGGCGGGGCTGAGCCAGCCGCGTACCGGTTGGCCGGTCACCCGCCGCAGGGTGTCTACGGAGCGCTGGACCAGCTCGGCCTCTTCTTCAATGGGCTGGCCGCCGTAGTGCAGGTGGTCCATGTTCCAGCCGTGGGCAATGAACTCGCCGCCGTGCTCTTTCAAGCGCTGCACCAGATAGGGCGTCTGCTCCGCCAACTGGGCGTTGATCGCAAAGGTCGGTGTGATGTTGTGCGCGGCCAGCGCTTTCAGCACACGATAGATACCCACGCGGTTGCCGTAATCCCGCAGCGAGAAGTGGCGCAGGTCCGGGTAGGGCATGGTCATACCGTTGGGCACCTTGAACGGTACGCCGCGCTGGTCGAGCGGGTAGCACTGCAGCGATATGTTGATCCACACCGCCAATGTCTTGCCGCCGGGCCAGGTAATGGGGGCGCGCTCGCCCAGCATCGACCACTCAAAACGCTCGTGGTCGTAGCCGTGGCGGCGCAAGGGGTAAACGAGATAGTCGTCGTTGAGCGCCATGTCGTTGGATGCCATAGGGTTAGCCCTCCCTGCGTGCGGTGGCGGCCTGGGCCTGGATGCTGTCGAGGGCGGCATCGTAATAGTGGGCCAGGTAGTAATCGGCAATCTCGCGGCCCGTGGCGACCCACACATCCGGGTGGCCGGTGATGTACTCCAGCGCTTCTTCGAATGCCTTGATGCGGTGGGGGCAGCTCACCTGATAGTTGTGGGTGGGAATGCACATCACCGTGCCGGACTCTGCGCCCTCCAGGTACAGGCGGTCAAAGTGGCGCTTGAGCATGGTGGCGTACTGGCGCGGCTCGACCTTGTTCACCGCGTAGACGATGGTGTCGTTCATCTCCAGCGAGTAGGGCATCGAGATGAACCGCTTGCCGGAACGCACGCTGACCGGCGTGGGTTGGTCATCGTGGAACAGGTCGCAGGTGTAAACACCGCCTTGCTCGCCGAATAGCTCCTCGCCCACTTCGGCAAACAGGTCCAGGGTGCGCTCCGAATGGGAGAGCGCAGGCGCCAGATACCCGGCGCAGGCCTGGCCAGTGTGGCGATGGATGGTCTCCATGCTGTCGCGGATCATCGCCCGCTCCTGGGCTTCGCTCAGTCCATAGGTGTAGCGGGTGTTGTAGATGCCGTGGCTGAAGAACTCCCAGTCGCGCTCCTGGCACATCTGGATGATTTCGGGATGATGCTCGCAGAGTGCCGTGGATAGCGATACCGAGCCGCGGATGCCGTACTTGTCCAGCAGGGCCATTTGGCGTTGGTGGCCCACCCGGTTGCCGTAGTCGCGAATGCTGTAGCCGGGCACCGACGGGTGGGGGTGCGGCCACGGCTTGCGGCTCGGGTTCTGCGGCGGGTCGATCTCGTAATACTCGATATTGGGGGCCACCCAGAAGGCTACCTTTGCGCCGCCGGGCCAGGTGATTTTCGGGCGCTGGTCGTAGGCCCAGTAGTCGTAAACGCCAAGTGACTCTTTCATCGTGGGCTCCTCGCCTTATGCATCGCCCTCGAGCCACGCCAGCACGTCAGCCACGGGCATGACATCGGCGTACTTGAGGTGCAGGTCGGTCAGGTTGGCGTAGTGGTAGCTCTCGTGCTTGTCGGCCACGCACTCCATGGGCACGATGGTGCGATAGCCTCGGGAGAGGCTCTCCACGGCGGTGGCGCGGATACAGCCCGACGTGGAGCCACCGGTGATGATCACCGTGTCGACCTGGTGCCATACCAGCAGTGACTGCAGCGGCGTTTCAAAAAATGCCGAGGGCATGCGCTTGGTGTAGATCACGTCGCGGCTGCGGTCGATCTCGCAGCGCTCGTCGAACTCGGCGCGCTCGGAGCCGTACTTGATGTTTTGCAGCGAGTCGGGGGTGTCGGTACGGATGCCCCACACGCCCGCATCTTCGGCGGAGTCCAGAAAGGCAACATGGGTCCAGACCACCGGCCAGCCCTTCTCCCGAAAGCCACGCGCCAACTGGTTCGTATACTCCAGCTGTTTGGGGTCGGTTTCGTAGGCGGTCTTGAAGAGGTCGGTGCGGGTGTAGGCCTTTTGCGGGTCCACATTGACCAGCACCGCTTTCTTGCCAAAGCCGAAGGGCACTCGCTGCGGGTTGGCCATGACCTCGTGAAAGATCTCTTTTGCCGTTTTGTCGGTGGTCTGCATTATCGTCTCCTGAATCGTTATTGGTTGGCGGCACGGGTCACTAATCGCAACGTACCGATGAACGAGCGCTAGCGATTGTCGTACTGTTCGCCCAGCTCCAGCATCGCCTGGGTGCCCAGGTAGTCGTTGAGCTGTTTGAAATCGAGCATCTGCCCGCGAAACGCATCGGTGGTGCCATCCTCTTTCAGCGTGGCAAAAAAGCGGCTGGCCATGTGGGTGATGGCCCGGACCAGGGCGCCTGGGAAAATCACCATCGAAAAGCCCAGTGCTTCCAGGGCTTTGGCATTTTTCAGCGGGGTGTCGCCGCCTTCCACCATGTTGGCCATGATGGGCACCTTGCCTTTGAACTGTGCCATGATCTTGCCGATATCTTCGTCGCTGCGAATGCCTTCGATGAACAGCATGTCGACGCCCGCTTCATAGTAGGCCTGGGCGCGCTCGATGGCGCTGTCGGTGCCTTCGACACCCAGTGCGTCGGTACGGCCGATGATCAGCGTACTGTCGCTTTCCCGAGCGTCCAATGCGGCATGCAATTTGCCGACCATTTCACCTTTGGAGACCAGCGTTTTGCCACGCAGGTGGCCGCAGCGTTTAGGATAGGTCTGGTCTTCCAGCTGAATGGCATTGGCGCCTGCGCGCTCCAGCAAACGTACGCTGCGCATGACGTTCATGGCGTTGCCGAAGCCGGTATCGCAGTCCACCACCACCGAAAGCTGCGTGCGCTCGCGAATGTGCGACATGGCGGTGCAAATTTCGGTAATACTGAGCAGGCCAATGTCTGGGCGGCCCAACTGGGTGTAGGCCAGGCTGGCACCCGACAGGTAGACGGTGTCGAAGCCTGCTTGCTCGGCAAGCGATGCGCCGAGGGCATCGAAGACGCCGGGGGCCACGACGATCCTGCTGTCGTTCAAGTGCTGCTTCAGTTGGGCTGGCTGGTGCGCCAGGGAAGAGGAAGCCTGATGGGAAATATTGTGTTGGCGTGTCATAGCGGTCTCGTCATGTGGGGGGCGGGTTGCGCCAGCGCCAGGTCATTCCAGACATCCTGGCGGGTAATCAGTCCATCGGTTAATTCGAAGCGGTCAATGAAGCGCACGCTGGCGCTGGAGATCAGCTTCTCGACACCGCCGCTTGGGCTGTTGCTGTTCGTGATGAAAGGCGTGGCGCCAGCGGGGACGACCATGCGCGAAATCTACTCGGCGGCAATCCCTTATATTCTCTGTTCGATGCTGCTGGTTGCCGTGCTGATCGTGTTTCCGGGGCTGGCGACCTGGCTACCCAGCATGTTGCAGTGAACGATATTAGGGGGGCGTAGGAACATCGCAAAAGAGAGGCCGCTGCCTCTCTTTTGCTTTGGATGACGTTGGGTGGGCGGCGTGTGCTTATTCCCAGGCAGGGAAGGGGTCCGGGAGCTGCTTCCACGCTTCCATGCCTTCCAGCAACTCTGCTTCGCTCAGCAGGCACTCATCCAGCGCAGCACGCATGCGGGATTGATCCATGTTCTGGCCAATGAACACCAGCTCCTGGCGCATGTCGCCAAACGGCTCTTGCCATTTCTCCAGGATGAACTGGCGGTATTCCGGGTCTTCCGGCCAGTTGGCTTCCGGGATGGCCTTCCAGAACACCCCAGCGGGGCCGTGATGGGCAATGCCGCCTGCCTGGCTCCACTGGCCCGCGTAGCGGGGGCGAGTGGCCAGCCAGAAAAAGCCTTTGGAGCGCAGCAGACCCTTGCCGAACCACTCGGCATTCAGCAGGTCGTGAAATTTTTGCGGGTGGAAGGGGCGGCGGGCGTGGTAGGCGAAGCTGCCAATGCCGTACTCTTCGGTTTCCGGCACGTGCTCTCCGCGCATCTCCTTGAGCCAGCCGGGCGCCTGCTGGGCGCGCTCGAAATCGAACTTGCCGGTATCCAGCACCTTGTCCAGCGGGACGCCGCCCTGGGTGATGGGCACCAGCTCGGCCTCCGGGTTGAGCGAGCACAGGATCGCTTTCAGTGACGCCAGTTCGGTCTCACTGATCAAGTCCGTCTTGCTGATCAGCAGCACATCGCAAAACTCGATCTGGTCCACCAGCAGGTCGGCGACGTTGCGCTCATCGTCCTCGCCCAGGCTTTCTCCTGCCTCGGCCAGGCTCTGCGCTTCCTGGTACTGAGCCAGGAAGTTGGCGCCATCGACCACGGTGACCAGCGTGTCCAGTCTTGCGACCTGGGAAAGGCTCTGGCCGCTTTCGTCTTCGAAGGTAAAGGTTTCTGCCACGGGCAGCGGCTCGGAGATGCCGGTGGACTCGATGACCAGGTAATCGAATTTGCCCTCGCGAGCCAGTTGGCTCACCTCTACCAGCAGATCTTCGCGTAGCGTGCAGCAGATGCAGCCGTTGCTCATTTCGACCAGCCGCTCTTCCGAACGATTCAGTGCGACGTCACTGTCCAGCATCGGCTCGCCGGGGCCGCCGCGTACCAGTGCACCATCGATATTGACCTCGCTCATGTCGTTGACGATCACCGCCACGCGACGACCCTCGCGATTGGCGAGAATATGATTGAGCACGGTGGTTTTCCCCGCGCCCAGAAAGCCGGAAAGCACGGTCACGGGTAAAGGAGCGAACGCAGACATTGCCAGTACCTCTAAACGGGTTTATGTTATGTGATAATATAACATTTATTTGCCGATGAAAACGATACCTTGAATACTGGCTGATCAGGACGTGAGCTTACCGCTTGTATTGGGTTGGGCAGTAACCGCGCAGAACCTCTGGGGAGCGCAGTGCAGCATGCTTGGTGGTTCTACCTGATACCCGTTGGCGCCATAGGCGAAAAGAGGTCGGTTTGAGCTGGTGACGCATGATGGCGATCACCTCAGGCTCGCCTAGCCCGAACAGTGATGCAATGGCTTCGAAAGGAGTACGATCCTCCCAAGCCATCTCGATGATGCGAGACTGCTCGTCGAGTGGCAAACGATGAAAGCGTTTTACAGCAGCATGGGGCATGGCGGGGTCAATGGCGCAAAGAGTGGTACGTTCATTGTACGCTATGAGCAACTTGTATTGGTACTGTCTGGTTTGTCTTTGGCTGCCAGCAGGGCTCGAAAAAGCCCGTTCATCAGCACTGGCCGATCATGACGAATCCGAAAACCTGCCTGCGTCAGCAGTGGGGTTGCTTGGCGAGTGATGTCGGTAGCGATAAAAGAGGTCAGCAGATTCAACGCCCGTCGCCCCCTTCCCGCTGCGTGGGTGTCAGGCTGAAACTTGTCCAGGACGCACAGCTGCCCGCCGGGCTTCAAGACGCGAAACGCTTCTGCCAGCCCTTTTTCGGGTTGGGGCATGACCGCCAGGATCAGATGCATGACCACCACATCGAAATGCCCCTCGGCATACTCCAGCGCCGCAGCATCCATGATCTTGCACAGCACGTCGCGCTGGTGGCGGCTGGCCCTGGCATCGGCGCGCTTCAACATGGCGGGCGTTACATCGGTCAGGTGCACTTCCAGCTCGCGGGGGAGAAAGGGAAGATCGAGCCCCGTCCCGGCTCCCACCACCAATACGCGCATGCCTGGCTCCCAATCCACGTGGCTCAGCGCCACCTGGCGCGGTTTGCGCAGTGCTCGTGAGATCAGAACGTCATAAACAGGTGCATACAGGCTATAGCGCAGGCGATTCCAGGCAGTGGTATTCAGCATGAGCGTGACCTTTTGATGCGCATTGAATAGACGAACGTGTTGGCGCGGAAGGCATAGACACCTATAGCATGAATATCGCATGGCTACCAAGCCGTACGATTGAATTCCGGACACGGTTTGGATTTATTTTGTTACCAATGGATACACTTTGCGGTGATGTTACGTGGTGCGGCGGGGGACGATCACTCACCCAGGGAAGCCTGTTGCTGTAAGCGGTGGGCAAGACTTTCGGTAATGTCCAGGATCAGCTGTCGATCTTGTTGCTTTAATGGCGCTAATAAGAGTTTGATGCGTTGCGTCTGGTCATCAATATCCTGAATCCGTGAAGCCGGCGCCGACACTTTCCCTATCACCGCCAGCGAGCACTTTTTGATCATTCGCCCCGTGCAAGTTGGCTTTCGCAAGCCCGTTATTGCCAAAACCCACCGTGCTGATCGGTGCTGACGGCCCGTTTTGTCATGCCTTTCCACCCGCCAGGCACGACATATCTGGCGATCGCGTGTCGCCTGGAACTGCTTGTGGATAGAGTGTCGCCGATTGACGGTCAGCATGGCGTTCCTCGTGGATAACGCAGTCGGCTCCGCAGCGTCTTGAGCACCGTCATGCGCCCGATATCCTGCCCGACGTCGAGGATGATCTGCCGTGCCTTGTGAATCACGAGAGCCGCACGGTGCACCAACTCTTGTAGCACGGTGCGCAGCCGGCGCCGCTTGGCCGGGTGGCGAACCGGGCTCAGCTCGCCGGTCATGCCTAGCTGTCCCATCAGGCGCAGGATGTTGTAGGCCAACTGGGCGAGATGCAGGATCAGATCGTTGGTGGCGAACTTGCCGGACGGCAAGCGCTCCAGGTCGAGATCGGTCTTGATCTCGCTGTGAAACTGCTCATGGGTGGCATGCGCCTGGTAGCGCTTGATCACCGCCTCCGGCGCCTCGTCCAGGCTGGTCCACCAGCCTTCCAACTCATAGTCCGGTTCGAGCAGCAACTACCATCGCGATCGGCGGTGCGCTCTACCAGGCGCATCACGCGTTGGACGACGTATTCGGTCTTGTTGTCGTCGTGGATCGAGACGGTCTGCGTCCACAGCGCCTGGCGCTTGCCAGGACGCAGCTCTTCCCAGTAGTCCGCCGCCACCGCCAGCCAGGTATCTCGATCAGCCGTGGCCGAGCCGCGCGGGTTCCATTTGACGACATAGTCGAGCCGGCGCCCCTCGTCGGCAAAGACCTGGCGTTGCTGTTCGAGAAGCGCCAGGTGCGCCTGGCTGTCGAAGCCGCTGTCCTCGCGTAACAGGATCGGTTGCCTGGTCAGGCATTGGGCGCGAGGCAGTACCCGCTCCAGGAAGGCGTTGCTCTCCTTCATGGTGTGCTGCTTGCCAGGCCGCAGTTCCAGACCCAGGCACCACCCTTCGTTGCCCAGATAGGCGGCGATCGGGGTGTAGCCATCGACCTTCTGGTAGGTCCGCGAGACGCCTTCCTTCTTCGAGTTGCTGTTGTCCATGACGAAGGTGTCGATGTCCAGGCAGACGTGCGTCGTCTCGGCGGTGATCGGTGCTTCGATCAGTGACAGCAGGGTCGTGGACCAGGTGGCGGTGCGTGCCTGCAGGTCGTTGGCGGCAAGTTTCTCCAGCCGCTGTCGCAACGTCGCCGCGCTCGGCACCTTCTGCAGGGTCAGCAGTTGTTGGAAGGGCTTGTCGCGGCGGAAGTTCTCGACAGCCTCATAGTCGCTCATGCCCAGACACAGCAGGCCCAGGTAGCTCTTGATCACGTCACTGGTGCGCATGCCCAGCGTGGTGGGGAAGCGGCCGTCGATGCTGTCGACGCCAGCGATCTCGAAGCATTGCCCGATGATGGACAGCCCGGCGTGGCTGGTGAGGGTGCGGCGACTGGCGCGGAACTTTATGTTGGGCATGGCACTGTCTGGGTGAATGGCGATAATGGCTATATTGCCATGCAGGTCAGTGGGTTAGAAGTGCTTCCGAGGGCCGGTCTCACGGATTCAGGAATATGTACACTGGCTTCTCCGAGTAATTCTGCGGCTTCACAATTGAATATCTCGGCTAATTCAAGTAAGCGTACAATGTTGGGTATGACCCGGCCTCTCTCGATGCGAGATACTGCTTCGTTGCCTACACCCAACCGCTCGGCAACCTCCTCCTGAGTGAGTTGACAACGTACTCGCTGTTTGGCGATGGCGCGACCAATATTCCCAGCTAGCCGTTCCTGTTCAAGTTTATTCACACTTTCCTCCATATAGCCCTGAATGGTTGGGGAACGGCCTATTGACATGAAGGACTGTTTGGGTTGAATATCATCCTAATAGGTTGAGTTGAGATAAAGCCTGGAGTGTTTTTTTTACGTTCCAGCCAAGGGGTAGCGTTCAGAGGGTTAACTTTTTTTAAATTGTTCATTTAATTTAAATGTGGATGTGAGTGAGGGAGTGTGAAGTGAGTTTCATTAGGTTTTAATGCTCCGTTATAAAGTGTGTTTGAGATTTTTTGATAAGAGTGTTGTTGGGTGTATTAAGCCAAATAAGGCATAGGCAACGATTGAGCCGCATCAGGAATCGAAACAAGGTAGCGAACTCGTTAAGTGGTTCGCTGTTCATACCACCACTGTATGGCTTAGGGATGATCACACAGCGGTCAATAGGGCTTATTAAAAAAGCATCTGGCTTGCCATCGTGGCTGACCTATAGAACCCGAAGGCGCTAAATATCATGGCTTCCACGACGGCTCCAGAAATTTTTCAGCAACTCGCCGCCAGCTTGACGCGTGTCAGCCAGGGTGATTTTTTTTGTCACGTTGCTGAGTCCCTTGCTGCTCTGCTCGATATCGACCATGTCATGATTGCGCGTATCGAGCCTCGCAAGAAAAGAGCGCTGCCACTGGCCACATGGTCGTGCAGCGGCTTTGTCGATGCGCCGAGTTACGATTTGAAGCATACCCCGTGTGCCCAAGTGTCGTCAGACACCTGTTTCCACATGCCATCCCAGGTAGCTGCCCGCTTTCCTCATGACCCCAAGCTGGCGGTGTATGATGCCGAAGGTTATCTTGGCGTGCCCATGTCGGACGCATCTGGGCAGTGTCAGGGCATCATTGCCATGATGCACTCGGCCCCTCTCGAATTGCCTGACTATGCCACTGAAGTGCTGCGTATCGTGGCTTCCCTGGCAGGGTTCGAGTTGTCTCGACGTCAGGTTGGCGCGAGAGCCGATGAACAAATCGCCAGCAAGCAGCGTGCCCTGAGGCTGTTGAATCGCGTCAACGAAGCACGTTTTCACGCCACGGACGAGCAGGGGTTGCTCCAGGCAGCCTGCCGAGCCATGGTCGAAGTCGGTGGCTACAGTGCTGCCTGGGTGCACGAGCGCCCGCCGTCGTTTGCCCAATGTGAGCTGGGGCCGGTCACGGCCAGCGTTGATGAAGAAAGTGGCGACCTGGCGTGGTTGAGCCCCAGGCAGATGTTGATCGAAGGGGGCAGCCGTGCCCTGGCGCTGACGGCGCTGGAAACCCAAGAAGCCGTGGTCTGGGCCCCGTCGCTGGCGGGTGAATATCCTGAACAGGCCTTCATGCTACGAGAGCTTGGTGTCAATGCCTTCGTTGCACTGCCGCTGATCTACCGAGGGCAACGGCTGGGTGTCATGTGCCTTTACCAGGCAGAAAATGCGACGATCACCACAAGAGAGCTGCGGCTATTGAGTGAGCTGGCTGACGATGTTGCCTTCGGGGTCGACAACCTCTTGCATCGGCGATCCGAAGCGCGTATCCAGCACGCAGTGGCACAGGTGGCGACAGCCGTTTCGGCTCAGCATGGGCAGGCCTTTCTGACCCAACTGACGGATCACATGGCCAATGCGTTGGCGGCCGAAGTAGGCTTCATTGCCACGCTAGATGAGCGTGACCCCAATCTCGCCAACGTCTTGTCGCTGTTCGTGAACGGTCAGCCACAGGCACCTTTCAGCTACCATCTGGACGGGGTGCCGTGTCAGGATGTGCTCATCGAGCAGGAGTGCGTCGTTCTTGAAGGAGCAGGTATCCGCTTGCCCAAGGAAGCCAACGGCGCATTGGAATGGGTCAATGCTTATGTGGGGCGTCGGCTGGACGATGTCGAAGGACGGCCCGTGGGCATCATCGGGGTCATGTTCAAGGCACCTTTGGAAGATGCCCATATCGTCTGCACCGTGCTGCAAATCTTCGCGGCGCGGGCTGCCTCTGAGTTGGGACGTCAAAAAGATGAAGCGCGCATTCGACAGCTGGCATTCTGCGATGCCGATACCCAGCTCCCCAATCGGGCAGACTTCATTCAGCACCTTGAAGAGCGCGTGATTCGCAAGACGGACTCTCGATTTGCATTGCTGCTCCTGGATCTCAACCACTTCAAGGAGATCAATGACACTGCCGGACATGACATCGGAGACCTGGTGTTGAAGGAAGTCGCCCAACGCTTTCGTCAAGCATTGCCTGCCGGCGAGTATCTGGCGAGGCTGGGCGGAGATGAGTTTGTCGTGGTGTGCGACAACGCCAACGACAAAGGTCGTGCCTTGATCACCGCCGAGCGGTTATGCAACAGTTTAGAGACTCCCGTTGTTATAGAGCAGCACTCTTGCGAGCTGTCGGTTAGCGCAGGGATTTCGCTCTATCCGGTACATGGGCAAACAGCGCAGGCACTATTAAAGCATGCGGATATCGCCATGTACCAAGCGAAGCGTCACAAGCTCCCCGCGCGCACCTTCGAACACTGGATGGGCCGCGCCGTGGCCGATCAGCTACGTATTGCCAAGCGTCTGGCAGTGGCGTTGTCCAACCACTCTCTTTACCTGCACTTTCAGCCTCAGGTCGACATGCGTACCGGCGAACTGATCGGTGCCGAGGCGCTTTGTCGCTGGTGGGACGATGAGCTGGGAGAGGTGTCGCCCAGTCAGTTCGTGCCCATTGCGGAAGACAGAGGCATGATCGTGGCGCTAGGCAACTGTGTCATCGAACAGGCGTGCCAGCAGTTGGCTGCCTGGCAGCGTCAAGGGTGCCAATTGAGCGGCCAGCTCTCCATCAATATTGCCGCAGACCAGTTTGAAGATAGCGAACTGGTGGCCACCTTACTGAATAGTTGCCGACAGCATAGTATCGCCCCCGACCAGCTGAGCGTCGAGATCACGGAAAGTGGCATCATGACTCACCCTGAGGACGCCATTGCAACCACCGAGATCTTGAAGGGTCATGGCCTGGGTTTATCCATCGACGATTTTGGTACGGGCTATTCGTCGTTGGCTTACCTGAAACGGTTTGCCGCCGACCGCATCAAGATCGATATTTCGTTCATCCGGGACATGCTGGTCAGTGACAGTGATCGCACCATCGTGGCGACGATCATTGCCATGGCCGATACATTGGGGCTGCAAACCATTGCCGAGGGGATCGAGTGTCAGGCCCAGGTAGATGCGCTGCTGGAAATGGGCTGTTATCAGGCGCAAGGCTATTTTTATGATCGGCCGCTCGACCCGCAGCAGTTTGCCGAACGCTGGCTCAAGTGATGCGACCTGCCAAGGGAGTACGCAGCGTATCCGATGGGCACTCGCCAAATTGACGCCGATAGTCGTGGGCAAACTGCCCCAGATGGCAAAACCCCCAGTACGTGGCGATCTCGGTGACCGTCTGGGGCGGCTCGGCGGCGCGCAGGGCACGGCGCACATGGTTCAACCGCGATAAGCGCAAGAATTGCAGGGGGCTGATCCCCAGAATGGAGGTAAAGCTGTATTGCAGCGTGCGTCGGCTGACATGGGCCAGATCGCATAGCGCTTCCATGGTCACGGGGCCTTCGAGATGCGCTTCCACGTAGCGTTTGACGCTGTCTACCACCGCTTTCCGATGCGCGTAGCTGGGGGGCAGTTCTTCATTGGGTTGCCAGGTGCCCAACAGCTCCAACAGGCCCATCATGACGATGTCCTGGTGCAGCCGTTCGGCAACGGGGGCACCTTGTTCTCCCAGTAGCCGCTCCAGAACGAACATCAAGGCGTGCCGTGTCGATGGGTGAACCATGCGTCTTGGTTCCCGCCGCCAGCGTTCATCCAAAGCAATACCCTGCTGCTGAGCGGCGGCGTAGAGTGCAGGCAGTCGCACGACCAGCCCGTAGATATCGAAGTGGCCAGGGGTCACCAGCTCGAAGGCCTGGCCACCCGGG
Source organism: Halomonas sp. 18071143 (assembly GCF_019211725.1). Classification (NCBI taxonomy): domain Bacteria; kingdom Pseudomonadati; phylum Pseudomonadota; class Gammaproteobacteria; order Oceanospirillales; family Halomonadaceae; genus Halomonas; species Halomonas sp. 18071143. The sequence continues at coordinate 3,185,299 of NZ_CP078120.1, read as the reverse complement.
CGGCACATGATCTGGTTGCCTGCCAAGGATTGACCGTTGATGCGTGAGCCTTGGGGGCGAACGGGGATTCCCAGCCACAGCGAATCCTCCCACACCTGGCAATCCTGGCGCAGCGCCTGCTCGGTATGCTCCTTGAAGAGCTGGACGGCGGGCAGCGCGATTTCATCCAGCCGCCCGTAAAAGCGGCCTGGGCTGAGCTGGTCGTACTGCTGCTGCCAGTGCGTCAGGTTCTGGGCGTGTTCGTCGGCATCGCAGGCTTTTCGTGTGCACTTTTGTGGTGCGTTATTCGACAACGTCATTTCCATGACCTGCTCCTGAAGGTGTCGCCATGTGGCTGTTCTGCGATGGGGCTTCGGGCAAGGCTTTGTTTTCGTTTGTTTTTCGAGCCTTTCAGGTGGTTTGCCAAAACTCGATACTCCCCGTTAAGTGATAGCGCTATTGTGACAACAAGCAAGTTTTGTTCCGTTTGTAAGCATGAAACAGCACCGCCCAATACGAGGCAGGGCAGGAGAGGCCTATGGCGCACTATCACTCGACGGTGGGCAGCCGCCATTATCGATTCAAGGGGCTGGCCGAACTGATGGCCAAAGCTACGCCGCCGCGTTCGGGAGATCGACTGGCCGGCGTCATGGCAGACACTGCCGAAGAGCGGGTGGTGGCCCAGATGGTACTGGCGGAGCTGCCGCTCACGACCTTCTTGAACGAAGCGCTGATTCCCTACGAGCAGGATGAAATCACTCGCCTGATCATCGATGACCACGATGCCCAGGCCTTTGCACCGCTGCAGCATCTCACCGTGGGCGACTTCCGCAACTGGCTGCTCTCTGATCACGCCACCAGCGAGGCCCTGGCCGCTGCCCGCCCCGGCATCACACCGGAAATGGCCGCAGCAGTGAGTAAGCTGATGCGCAACCAGGACCTGATGCTGGTGGCGAAGAAGTGTCAGGTTACCACGGCGTTTCGTAACACCATCGGCCTGCCGGGGCGGCTTTCCACTCGCCTGCAGCCCAATCACCCCACCGATGACGTGACCGGTATCGCGGCCAGCATTCTCGATGGCCTGCTGTATGGCAGTGGCGACGCGGTGATCGGCATCAACCCCGCCACCGATAACGTCGCCCAAAGCATCAAGCTGATGCGCCTGATGGATGAGGTGATTCAGAAATACGAGATTCCCACCCAATCCTGCGTGCTCACTCACGTCACCAATACCCTGGAAGCCATCGAGCAGGGCGCGCCGGTGGATCTGGTGTTTCAATCCATCGGCGGCACCGAAGCCACCAACCGCAGCTTCGGGTTCGATTTGAGCACCCTGGCCGAAGCCGAAGCCGCCGCACAAACGCTGAACAGAGGCAGCGTAGGTCGCAACGTGATGTATTTCGAAACCGGCCAGGGCAGCTCGCTCTCGGCCGACGCCCATCACGGGCTGGACCAGCAAACCTGCGAAGCCCGCGCCTACGCCGTGGCGCGCAAGTTCAACCCGCTGCTGGTCAATACGGTGGTCGGGTTCATCGGCCCTGAGTATCTGTACGACGGCAAGGAGATCACCCGTGCGGGGCTCGAGGATCACTTCTGCGGCAAGCTGTTGGGCGTGCCGATGGGGTGTGACGTGTGCTACACCAACCATGCCAACGCCGATCAGAACGATATGGATAACCTGCTGACGCTGCTGGGCGTGGCGGGCTGCAATTTCGTGATGGGTATCCCCGGCTCCGACGACATCATGCTCAACTATCAAACCACCTCGTTTCACGACGCACTCTATGCCCGCCGGGTGCTGGGGCTGAAAGCCGCGCCGGAGTTCGAACAGTGGCTGGCCAGGATGCAGATCTTCCAGGATGTGAGCACCCATCGCCTGAACGACCAGCTTCCCGCTGCCTTTGCCAACAGCCTGCGTCACTTGCCGAAAGGGAGCGACTAAGATGCCGAAGCCATCCTCGCAGGACACCAGGGCGCCCATCGTCATCGAGAACCCCTGGGAGCGCCTGCGCGCTTTTACCGATGCGCGCATCGGGCTGGGGCGTGCCGGGGTGAGCCTGCCCACCCATCAGCTGCTTGCATTTCAACTGGCCCATGCCCAGGCCCAGGACGCAGTGCACTGCCCGCTCGCGTGCGAGGCACTGGCCGATGAACTCACCCGGCAACTGGCGTTGGGCTACGCGCCGCTGGTGGTACACAGTCGCGCCGAACACCGGGCAATGTACCTGCAGCGCCCCGACTACGGCCGACGGCTCGACGAACCATCCCGGCAGGCACTGCAGCAAGCGGCGGCGAGCGGCCAGCGCTATGACCTGGCGGTGGTGGTGGTGGATGGCCTCTCGGCCTTGGCGGTGCAGCAGAACAGCGCGCCGTTTCTGGCCGCCCTTTACGACGCACTGCAGCGCGACCACCACGACTGGCAGCTGGCGCCGCTGACCCTCGTCGAGCAGGGGCGCGTGGCCATTGGCGATGAAGTGGGCGCGCTGCTCAATGCCGACGCCGTGCTGGTGATGATTGGTGAGCGCCCCGGCCTCAGCTCGCCGGATAGCCTGGGACTCTACATGACCTGGGCCCCCGAAGTGGGCTTGAAGGATGACCGACGCAACTGCATCTCCAACGTGCGCCCCGCTGGGCTGGCCTATGCAGAGGCGGCAAGGCGTCTGTTGCTGCTATTGAGCGAAGCGCGGGAGCGCAAGCTCTCCGGCGTGAAGCTCAAGGACCGCAGCGAAGACAACGTGCTGGAGGGCAGCCACTCGACCCGGAATTTCCTCGTGGCCGATTGAAACTCCGCCAGGCTTTAATCAGCGCGGCGAATCACCTAGTCTGAAGCTCGGCAGCCCGCCTCTGGCCTTGGTGCCAAGGCGGGCTCATTGGCCAAGCGACAGAGGGAAACCGTGATGATGCTCGATTTTACCGACCCAGCCCTGGGCGATGCCGAACAGGTGCGCTGGTACGCCGTGGACGATGGTGTGATGGGCGGCGTGTCCCACAGTGGCTTTCGTGTGGAAGAGGGGCATGGCTGCTTTTATGGAGAGGTCTCGCTGGAAAATGGCGGCGGCTTTGCCTCGGTGCGCCGTGAGCCCGGCACGTTTGAGCCAAGCCTGGCCAAGGCCAAGGGCATCATGCTGCGGGTGCGCGGCGATGGCCGTCGCTATCAACTGCGCCTCAAAAGCCACGCGCTGGACGATGCGAGTGCCTACCGCGTGGCGTTCACGCCCAGCGCCCAGCAGTGGGAAACGCTGCATTTCAGCTGGGCGCAGTTCGACGCCGTGCGCCGGGGGACGCTGCTGTCCAACGCGCCGCCGCTCGAGCCCGGCACCGTTCACCAGCTGGGCTTTCTGATTGCCGATCGCACCGCCGGACCGTTTCAGCTGGAAATTGCCTTTATCGCGACGTATTCACAGGGCTGATGTACACAGGACGGCTCTTCACAGGGCTTATCTTCACAGGACGACTCTTCACAGGACTAAGGTCGTCTCGTATGTAGTTTGCCGTTCGAGGAGTCTGGGAAGCCTTCTATCGACGTGAGCCAGTCTGATGAAACACTCTCCGGCCTACCGCCTGGCGGCGACGGTACTGCATGGGTTCGATGAGTACCGTGCACGCTTCCAGCAGATCACTCAGGATGCCAGCCGCCGCTTTCGCGATGCGGCGTGGCGCGAGGCGCAGCAAGCCTCGGCGGCGCGGATCAATCTGTACGGGGAAAAAGTCCAGGACACGCTGGGGCGCTTGCAGCGTACGTTTCCCCAGGACGTGCTGGCCTATTGCGAGACCTGGCGAGAAGCCCGCGGGCACTACGCCAATTTGATCGGCCAGCGGTTGGATTACGAGCTGGCCGAGACCTTTTTCAACTCGCTGTTCTGTTCGGTGTTTGAGCATCGCCATATCCGCAACGACTGGATGTTCGTCTACAGCTCCCGTGAAGATGCCGCGCACCGTTCGGGCATCGAGCTGTGCCGCCATCATGCGGTCGACGGCGACTGGGCCGGGGCACTGGCCTGGGCGCTGCAAGAGGCACCGCTGGAGACGCCCTTTGCCCATCTGGAACGCGATAGCCAGTTGGGGGCGGGCTTGCTGGAAGCCCAGCTGCCCGCCCGCCTCTGGCAGGCGGCGGATGCACGGGTGGAGCTGCTCAGCAGCGTTTTCTACCGTAACAAAGGGGCCTACCTGGTGGGCCGTATACTCGGCGATGGTGAGCAGGTGCCGCTGGTGCTGCCGATTCTGCATGGCGAAGGGTGCGGCGAGCAGCAGGGCGGTGACCCTTGCCTGCATTTGGATACCGTGCTCACCGAAACCGATGAAGTGTCGATCATCTTCTCGTTCACCCGCGCTTACTTTCAGGTCGATGTGCCGGTTCCCGGAGAATTCGTGGGCTACCTGAAACAGCTCATGCCCCACAAGCCGGAAGGCGAGCTGTACGCCGCCATCGGCTTTTTCAAACACGGCAAAACCGAGTTTTTTCGCGCCCTGAACCAGCAGGTGGCAAAGCGCGAAGAGCGCTTCATCATCGCCCCGGGCGTGCGGGGCATGGTAATGGCGGTGTTCGTGCTGCCCAGCTTTCGCACCGTGTTCAAGATCATCAAGGACAAGTTCGACCCGGCCAAGGAGGTCACGCCAGCCATCGTGCGAGAGAAGTATCGGCTGGTGAAGCGTCACGACCGGGTAGGACGCATGGCCGATACCCAGGAGTTTTCCAACTTCATCGTGCGCCAGGATCACTTCGCGCCGGAGTGTCTGGCCCATTTGCTGGAAGTTGCCCCTTCCACGGTATCGCTGAAAGGCGACAAGGTGATCATCAAGCACTGCTACACCGAGCGGATGATGACGCCGTTGAACCTCTATCTGGAGCAGTGCAGCGCCGATGAGCGAGTGATGGTGCTGAAGGATTACGGCAATGCCATCAAACAGATGGCAGCCGCCAATATCTTTCCGGGCGATATGTTGCTGAAGAATTTTGGCGTTACCCGTCACGGGCGGGTGATTTTTTACGACTACGACGAAGTGAGCTACCTTACGGAGTGTCGCTTTCGCCACATGCCCAAAGCCCAGCAAGGCGATAGCTACATGGATGGCGGCGCTAGCCTCTCCATCGGCCCCCACGATATCTTCCCCGAGGAGTTCGGCCCGTTCATGTTTGCCAACCCCGAACTTCGCGCGCTGTTCATGGCGCAGCACCCGGAGCTGTTCGACCCGGACTATTGGCTAGGGTTGCAGCAGGCCATTCGCAATGGGCGGGTGATCGATGTCTACCCTTACCGCAACAAGCAACGGTTCTCTGGAACCATCGGCCAACTGGTACATTAGTCATGACTCAACCTCCTCACCTGGTGGTATTGACCGGATCGGGTATTAGCGCCGAAAGCGGCATCAAGACGTTTCGGGCCAGCGACGGCCTTTGGGAAGATCACCCTGTGGAGGACGTCGCCACGCCCGAGGGCTGGCGGCGCAACCCCGAACGGGTGCTGGCCTTCTACGACCAGCGCCGTGAGCAGATCCGCCGGGCCAAACCCAATGCCGCCCACAAGGCGCTGGCCGCACTGGAGCAGGAAGGCTTTCGAGTCAGCGTGGTGACGCAGAATATCGACGACCTGCACGAGCGTGCCGGTTCGCGCCACGTGATGCACCTGCACGGCGAGATTCTCAAGGCGCGCTCATCCGTCGATGCCCGGCTGCGCTATCCGCTGCCCAAGGGAGGAATCCGCCTGGGGGAGGTGTGCGACAAGGGCAGCCAGCTGCGCCCGGACGTGGTGTGGTTCGGTGAAGCCGTGCCGCTCTTCGAAGAGGCCTGCGAGCTGGTCAGCCAGGCCGATTTCCTGCTGGTGGTGGGCACCTCGCTGGCGGTGATGCCCGCCGCGTCGCTGCTGACCTACATCGACTACGATACCCCCTGTGCACTGATAGACCCCGATGCCGATGCGCTCAGCCCGCCTGGCGTGCTGGCGATCAACACCACGGCGGGGGAAGGCGTGCCAGCGCTGGTTCACCAGTGGCGCAAGCAGGGCAACTTGCTCTTGCCTTGAGTCAACGACGGGGCGGAGTGAGCGAACCGATGGATGGCAGGTTACCGGTGCGCTTCGAGAAACCACGCTTTCATGACTCCGGTAATCTGGGTGATCTCGGCGTTCGTCGCAATATAGGCGGGCATGGTGTAGAGCCAGCGGCCAATGGGGCGCAGCCACACGCCCCGTGCTCTGGCAAACGCGGCCACGCCCGCCAGCGCCTCGCTGCCATGGGTCTCGATCACCGCTGTCGCGCCCAGCACCCGGACATCCGCCACCGCCGGGTGCGCGCGCAGCGCCGCGTCCTCCAGCAGCTCGCGCTGTAGCACTTGGCTGAGCGCGGCGATTTTCTCCAGGTAATGCTCCTCTTCGAACACCCGCAGGCTCTCCAGCGCCACGCGGCAAGCCAGTGGATTGCCCATGAAGGTGGGGCCGTGCATGAAGGCGTGGTGCTGACTGTCGCCAATGAACGCCTCGTGCACCCGGTCGGTGGCCAGCGTGGCCGCATGGCCCAGATACCCGCCGGTCAGCCCCTTGGAGAGCACCATGATATCCGGCGTGACGCCCGCGTGGTCGGCGGCAAACAGCCTGCCGGTGCGGCCAAAGCCGGTGGCCACTTCGTCGAAAATCAGCAGCACGCCAAACTCGTCGCACAGCGCCCGAGCGCCGCGCAGGTAGTGCGGCGAGGTCATGTTCAGCCCACCCGCCGCTTGCAGCAGCGGCTCCATGAGCAGTGCGGCGATCTCCTGGTGGTGGCGCGACAGCACCTTTCGGAGCGCAGCGAGGTCACGCTCTACCTGGGCTGGCGTGGCATCGAACGGTGCCGTGGGGGCCGGGGCGAAGTGGTGCTGAGGCAGCAGGCTGGCGAACAGGCCGTGCATGCCCTCTTCGGGGTCGCATACCGCCATGCAGCCGGTGGTGTCGCCATGGTACGCCTTCATCAGCGAGAGCATCTTGCGCTTGCCGGGCTGGCCGATGAGCACCTGATACTGCAGCGCCATCTTCATGGCCACCTCCATGCCCACCGAACCGCTGTCGGAGAAGAACACGTGGTTCAGCCCCGGCGGGGTAATGCGCACCAGCGCCCGTGCCAGCTGGTCGGCGGGGCCGTGGGTCAGGCCCCCCAGCATCACATGGCACAGCTCGCCGGCCTGTTCGCGGATCGCGGCCACCAGGCGCGGATGGCCGTAGCCGTGAATCATGCACCACCAGGAGCAGGTGGCATCCAGCAGGCGTTCACCGCTTTCCAGCGTAAAGTGGCTGCCGCTACCGCCCACCACCTTGGGGGCCGGTGTCTGGGTCTTGAGGTGGGCGTAGGGGTGCCACACGGGAGAGTTCATGGCGTAGCCTCCTGGGCCGTGGGAGTGAGCAGTGTATCCAGGAAGATAAAGCGCTGCGCGGTAGCGGCATCTGCCTGTACCGAATAGGGAATGAGCCCTAAACAGGGCGCAGGCAGGGCGCGTTCGAGCAGTGCCACATTGGCCGCAAAGCGTGCGCTATCGCTGGCAAAGGCAGGATCTACCACGCTGCCCACCCAGCCCGCCAGCGTCACGCCATCGGCAGCGATGGCCTCGGCGGTGAGCCGCGCATGGTTGAGGCAGCCGAGTTTCAGTCCGACGACCAGAATCACCGGCAGGCCCAGCGCGCGGGGCAGGTCGGAAAAATCCTCCTCCTCATTGAGCGGCACTCGCCAGCCGCCGGCGCCTTCGATCAGCGTCAGGTCGCGTGGCGTTTGGCTCAGGGTTTCGCGCAGCGCTTGGGTCACGCTGGCCACACCCAGCACCGTGCCCGCCTCCAGGGCCGCCAAATGGGGCGCAATGGCGGGGGCAAAGGCCCAGGGGTTGATCGTTGGGTAATCCACTGGCGGGAAGCTTTGCGCCTGTAGCGCCAGGGCATCGCGGTTGCGCAGGCCGTTGGGCGTGGCCTCGCTACCTGAGGCAATCGGTTTCAACCCCAGCGTGGTGTACTGGCGCTGACGGGCAGCACACAGCAGCGCGCTGGCGGCCAGGGACTTGCCCGCATCGGTGTCGGTACCGGTGATGAAATAGGTGTTGTTCATTTCGCGCTTTCCAGGCATAGCGTCAGGCAGTGGTAGCTCACCGGCAGCCCCCGCGGCGTGCGTAGTGTTTCATAGCGCAACCGGGCATCGCTCAGTGCCTGGCGGGTGAGCTGCGCGTGGGGTCTTGCCACCTGAGCGCCCACGCCCTTGATAGAGGCCATGACGGCATTCAGGTCGGGGTAGAAAAAGCGCCGCTGCTCGCACACGTGGTGGGAAAGCCGCAAGCCGCTTCGTGCAATTGCCCGTCGCACGGTGCTGGCGTCCGGCGTTTGCAGCAGGGCCTCGGGCCGCTGCCAGGCGGTGGCCACCTCATGAAGCGTGCCGGGCAGCAGGGTGGTGATGCGCGCCTGCCCGCCAGGGGCAAGCACCCGCGCCAGCTCCTGCATGACATCCTCGATGCTTGGGCACCACTGAATCGCCAGATTGGAGAACACCAGCTCAACGCTGGCATCGTTTTGCGGCAGCGCGGCGGCGTCCCCCAGCTGCCAGCGGATGGCATCGCCATAGGTTGCCTGGGCGTGGGCGAGCATGCCCGGGGCCAGGTCGAGCCCGGTGATGGTGGCCTCCGGGTAATGGGTGGCCAGCCGCTGGGTCCAGTAGCCGGTGCCGCAGCCCAGGTCGAGCACCTGCTGGGCGCTCTTCGGCAGCGTTTGCCAGAGCGCTTCACCGATATCGCGCTGGGCGCTGGCGAGCGCGTCATAGCGCGGCGCCGCTCGGGAGAAGGCCCGAGCAACGCGGGCCTGCCAGTGGGGTACGGGGGTAGAGAGCAACGGTGAGTTCATCGCGGCACCTGTGTCGCCTGCTCGGCCACTTGAGCGGCGAGCTGGGCCGGGCGTGACAGCATCGGGCAGTGCCCGGTGTCTTCCAGCCGCAAGGCCTGTTGGCGAGTGCGGTTTGGCAGCAGCGGGTCCTGAGCGCCTGCGAGCAGGTGGATAGGACAGGGCGGTGCCACGAAGTGCGCGCGGTTGTCCAGCGTGGCCAGCCATGTCAGGCCTTGGGCCAGGGTGGCAGAGTCCGCGCAGGGCGCGTCGCCCAGCAGCCCACTGAGTTGGCGGTGAGCCTCGCGAGCGTTGGGTTCGCCCTGGCACTGCCAGCGTAGAAAGTGGCGCCATGTGGCCATGGCGTCGCGGCGAAAGGCGCGCTGAAAGCTGGCAAGCTCGTCACGGGTCACGCCGCCGTCTTCCGCGTCGTCGTAAAAACGCTGGCCAATACCCAGCAATAGCAGGGCGTGAGGGGGTGGCAAATGGTCCAGCAGTGCCGTGGCCAGCAATCCCCCCAGCGACCAGCCTACCCAGACGGCATCGCTGGGGAGTTGGCTGGCCATGCGCTCGGCCAGGGCGGCAAGGCGAGCAGGGGCGGGGAGCGCTGGTGAAACACCGTACCCTGGCCACTCGACGGTAATCGGCTCGACGGTGTTGGGCCAGTGCGCTTCCAGGGGCTGCCAGATACGGCTATCGATGCCCCAGCCAGAGAGCAGGACAAGCTTCATCGCCGCTCCTCGTGCAGGCAGATCGCGGCCACGTCCAACAGCCGGTCGATATCGCTCTGGGTATGGCGGGCGCTTAACGTGATACGCAGTCGCGCCTCGCCGTTGGGCACCGTGGGCGGGCGTATCGCGCCTACTTGAATATCGTGTTTATCGAAACGGGTGGCCCAGGCCATGGTGCGCTGCTCACTGCCCAGTAGCAGCGGCTGAATCGGCGTGTGGGAGTGGCCCAGGGGAAGCCCCAGGGCCGTGGCCTGCTGGCGAAAGTAGTCGATGTGGCGCGCAAGCCGCTGTCGGTGCTCCGGTTCCCGCTGGACGATGGTGAGCGCTTCCAGGGTGGCGGCGGCAATGCCGGGCGGTTGGGCGGTGGTGTACACATAGCTGCGGGCAAACTGAATCAAGTGCTCGATCAGTGCCGCATCCCCCGCCACGAAAGCGCCCGCGGTGCCCAGCGCTTTGCCCAGGGTGCCGACCAGAATCGGCACCTGCTGGCTATTGAAGCCTGCCACGCAGCCTGCGCCGTTTTCGCCGAGCACGCCAAGCCCGTGGGCATCGTCGATCATCAGCCAGGCGCCGTGTTGCTGGCTGAGGTGGGCGAGCTGTTCGATGTCGGCGATATCACCGTCCATGCTGAACACGCCGTCGCTCACCACCAGCTGATGGGTGGCCCGGCTGCGCGCCAGTAGACGCGCCAGGTCCTGGCCATCGCGGTGGTGGTAGCGTCGGGAGCGGGCGCCGCTCAGCGCGGCCCCGTCGAGTAGCGAGGCGTGATTGAGGCGGTCCTGAAAAATCGCGGTGTGGGAATCCGCCAGCGCTTGCAACACGCCCAGGTTCGCCATATAGCCGGTGGAGAACAGCAGCGCCCACTCGCGCCCGGTCCACTCGGCTAGCGCAGCTTCCAGGGCGTCGTGAATGCCCAGGTGGCCGCTGACCAGATGCGACGCCCCGGCCCCGGCGCCAAAGCGCTTGGCGCCTTCTGCCTGGGCGGCTTGCACCCGTGGGTCCTGGGCAAGGCCCAGGTAGTCGTTGCCGGCAAAGTCCAGCGCAGCGTGAGACGCGACTCGGCGGGAGCGCCAGCGCTGCAGGCGCTCCCGCTCGTTACGAGCGGTTGCCAAGCGCTGCTGCCACGCCTCAGACACTGGCATCCACCGCCAGCGCCGCAGCGCGTTCGGCCTGGGCATTGCGCTGAGCCTGCTGGGCCAGCCGCTCGCTATGCTGCGTGTCGTCTTCGCAGGTATCGCGGCGCTCGGGGTGCAGGCCCAGCTTGGCAAACAGCGCGCGGTCGCGCTCTGCCTGGGGGTTGCCGGTGGTCAACAGCTTGTCGCCGTAGAAGATCGAGTTGGCACCGGCCAGAAAGGCAAGCGCCTGGGTGGATTCGCTCATCTGCTCGCGGCCTGCCGAGAGGCGCACATGGCTCTGGGGCATCATGATGCGCGCCACGGCAATGGCGCGGATGAACGTCAGCGGGTCCAGGTCCTCCGCGTTTTCCAGCGGGGTGCCCGGCACCTTTACCAGCATGTTGATCGGCACCGACTCAGGATGCGGGGAGAGCCTGGCCAGCTGTTGCAGCAGCGCGCTGCGATCCTGGGCGCCTTCGCCCATGCCGAGAATACCGCCAGAACACACCTTCATACCGGCATCGCGCACGGTGGCCAGGGTTTCCAGGCGGTCGCTGTAGGTGCGCGTGGTGATGATCTCGCCGTAGTAGTCGGGGGAGGTGTCGAGGTTGTGGTTGTAGTAGTCCAGCCCCGCAGCGGCCAGCCGGGTGGCCTGTTCACCATCGACCATGCCCAGCGTCATGCAGGTTTCGAGCCCCAGCGCTTTCACTTGACGCACCATCTCTTCCACCGCCAGCAGATCCTTGTCCCGGGGGCTGCGCCAGGCCGCTCCCATGCAGAAGCGGCTGGCGCCTGCCTCTTTGGCGGCCTTGGCCTGGGCCACCACTTTCTCTATTTCCAGCAGCTTCTCTTTTTCCAACTGAGTGTTGTAGTGACCCGACTGGGGGCAGTACTTGCAGTCTTCCGGGCAGGCCCCGGTCTTGATCGACAGCAGGGTAGACACCTGCACCGCGTTGGCATCGAAGTGTGCCCGATGCACCTGCTGGGCCTGAAACAGCAGGTCGTTGAAGGGCAACGCAAATAGCGCGTCGATTTCCTCGAGGGTCCAGTCATGGCGCGGAGCGGCGTCAGCCGAGTGAGAAGCCGTCGTGTGAGTGGTCACGGGTAAACCTTTTTTAATTTGAAAGTTGACAGGACTCTAGCGGTGAGATGTCAAGGGTGTCAACTTTTAATGATTGGTTGGTTTACTGGAGGGCGGGGGAAGGGAACATTCGTCACGGTGCACGGCCTGCTTTATACTCTGCGCCCTTTGATCACCACTGGAGCGCAGATGCCTGACGCGACCTCGCTGCCCCCTGAGCATGACGCCTTGACCGACCGCGACCCGGCCACGGGGCACCCGCGACCGCCGCGGCGCGAATTCAAAGCGCGCGGCAGCTTCGTCAAGCGCTGCGAAGGGTGCAATCTGCCCGAGTTGAACTGCCTGTGCCCTTATCAGGTCAAGGCAGAGAGTGACGCCCAGGTGTGGCTGCTGACCCACTCCATCGAGCACTTCAAGCCGACCAATACCGGCCGCCTGATTGGCGATGTGCTGACCAACACTCGGGTATTTACCTGGTATCGCACGGCGCCGGACGAGGCGCTGGCCGCGCTGCTGCAAGATCCGCGCTACGCGCCGTTCGTGATTTTTCCTGACGACCAGCCGGATTACGCGGAGCGGGTGGTGGGGCTGGAGGCCGTCCAGGCGGTCAAGCAGCAGTCGCGTATTCCAGTCTTCATCATTCTGGACGGCACCTGGCGGCAGGCCCGGCGTATGTTCCGCAAGAGCCCTTACCTGGACACGCTGCCGGTATTGCCGCTGCGTACCGAGCGCGAAACCCGCTACCGGCTGCGCAAGCCCGCCTCGAAAGCCCACCTGTGCACCGCCGAGGTGGCCATCGAACTGCTGCGTCAGAGCGGTGATGAAAACGCCGCCAGCGTGCTGGACGACTACTTCGATGTGTTCAACGACAGCTACGCCGAGAGCCGCTATTACCGCAAGATCGAGGAGCCAACGGCGGCCATGACTCGGCTGTTGGCCCGAAAAGCGGGGGATGCGCCGTGCTGATCAAGGCCTGGCGGCGGGGAGCCAGCGCAACAGCAGCTTGCGCACCCAGTACCAGCGGTTGATCAGCAGGGCCGCGAAAATCAGCGTGCAGCCGGTGAGTTGAAGCACCGACATGGTTTCGTTGAACCACCAGGCGGCCAGCAGCGCTGTCCAGACGGCCTCCAGCATCAGAATGACCGCGGCATGGCTCGGCGTGGTCATGCCCTGCGCCTTGATCTGAAGATAGAACCGCAGCGAGCTGGCCAGCAGCACGCTGGCCAGAAACCAGCCCAGAATCGGGGCATCGAGGGAGAGCGTCTGCTCTTCCATGACCCATGAAACAGCGGTCAACACGATGCCCACGGAAAGCAGCTGCAGCGTGGTCAACGACAGGGCAGGCACATTGCGCACCACCCGCCCATTGACGTTGATCAGCAGCGCGAAGCACAAGGCCGCGCAAAGCATCAGCAGCTGGCTGGCCTCTACCCGAAAACCGGCATTCAGCGATAACAGCGCAAAGCCTGTCAGCGCGACGGGCAGGGCTACCCAGGTGCTGGTGGCGGGACGGTCGCCAAACAGCAGGCGAGCCACCACTGGCACCAGCAGAATGCCCAGGCTGTTGATGAAGGCGCTTTCTCCCAGATGCTGGGAGTGATGCAACCCCAGCACCCAGAAGGCGATGGCCGCACTGAACAGTACGCCTACCAGCAGGCCGCGGCGAATACGCCGGGCCGGCAGATGGCGCAGCGTCGGCCAGGCGAAGCCCAGCAGAATGACCCCCGCGAGCAGAAAGCGGGTGCCGATGAACAGCAGCGGAGGCATGCCTGCCAGCGCTTCCTTGGAAAATATCCACCCGCCTGCTGCCAGGGTGGTCACCAGCAGCAGGGCATCGGCCTGCCAGGGAGCTTGCCGAATGGTGCTATGGCTCACGCGGCGCCGCCAAACAGCGCCCCGGCAATTCTGAAGCCTGCCACCCAGGTGCCAATGGCCGAACCTACCGTGGCGAGAATGAACACCAGCAGCGTGCGTGACACGCGGTTTTTCCACCAGCCTTTCAGTTGCGTCACGTCATGGCGCAGGGTGGAGAAATCGCGCACCTTGGGTTTGCGCATGTACAGCTCGACCCCGGCGGCCACGAAACCGGCGCCAATGGTGGGGTTGAGCGACGTTAGCGGCGCAGCAAAGAAGGTCGCGATCACGGTGAGCGGATGCGCCAGGGCAATCAGGGTCGCTCCCCCGGATAGCAGGCCATTGATCAAGAACCACTCCATCACCAGCTGCCAGCCCAACTCGGTATTACGCGAAAAACCGACCACAAAGCCGGTGAGCACCAGTGCGGTGACCAGCCAGGGCATGGCTTTCCATAGCTTGGAGGGCGGCGGAGTAGCTTCCAGCGATTCCCGCTCCTGGGTCGGGTTTTCCGGTAGCGGTGTTTCCAGGTGCTCGCCGGTGCCTTTCAGGTGGCCTGCGCCGAGCACGACCAGCACGTTCGAGTAGCGCCCGGGAGGTGCCTCTTCGGCCAGGCGTAGCGCCATGTAGCGGTCGCGTTCGCGGATCAGCGGGGTGTAGAGCGTTTCCGATTCCGCCGCGAATTCGCTGAAGGTGGCTTCCAGCATATCGCCCTCCTTGAGCTTTTCGATCTCCTCCCTGGAGACATCCTGACGGGAGAGCACGCTGCCAATCAGCCCGGAAAATAGCGAGAAGCGCTGCCACCAGGGCACGTTGCTGTAGATGCGCTTGAGCGTGATGCCCACATCGCGGTCCACCAGCAGCAGCGGCAGTTGGCGAGCACGGCACTCATCCACCGCCGCGCGCATTTCGGCCCCTGGCTGGATGCCTGACTGCTCGGCGATACGCTGCTGGAAGGCCCCCAGCGCCAGGCTGGCGGCGACCATGCCGGCCTTGCCCTGCTTGAACACTTGAAACAGGTCCTGCTCGCCCATGGCATCGGGGTTGTCCATGCTGTGATGGCGGGCGTCACACAGCTCGATGGCCACCGCATCGAAATGGCCGGTAGCAATCAATTGGCGCACGTCATCGGCGCTTTCGGCCGAGACATGGGCCGTGCCCAGCAGGGTGTAGCAGGTGTCGCCCACGGTCACGGTTTTCAGCGGGCCGCTAGTGGAGGGCAGGGGCGGCGTCGGTGGCCGCGTAGTGTCATCGTGGGTCATTCAACAGTCTCGATATATAAGTATAAAAAGGTGAAAACGTACACAAGCCGTCAGTACCGGGGCTCAGTGGTGTATCAACGCCGCCAGAAGGCCGGAGTAAAGAGCACCAGGACGGTGAAAATTTCCAGGCGCCCCATCAACATGGCCAGTACCAGAATCCATTTGGCCAGGCTGGGTAAGTCGCCATAGTGGCTGCTGGCTTCGCCTAGCGCGGGGCCCAGGTTGTTGAGCGCCGAGCCCACCGTCGACCAGGCGGTCACTTGATCCACGCCGGTGGCCATCACGCCCACCAGCATCAGGAAGAACAGCATGACATAAGCCGAAAAAAAGCCCCATACCGCCTGCGCGATGCTGTCGGGAACGCTGACCTTGCCGACCTTCACCGCAATGACCGCGTTGGGGTGAATCAGGCGCATGACTTCGCGCATGCCCTGCTTGAGAATCAGGATGATGCGGATCACTTTCATGCCGCCAGCGGTGGAGCCCGAGCAGCCCCCTACGAAGGCGGCAATGAACAGCAGAAACGGAATTGCCCCGGGCCAGCCGGAGAAGTCGGCCACGGCGAACCCCGCCGTGGTAGCCACGGAGACGACCTCGAACAGTGCATGCCGCAGGCCGGTGATGTCGTGGTAGGTGTTGGTCAGCCACAGGGTAATGACGGTAATCACGGTCAGCCCCGCCAGGAACAGCAGCAGAAACCGGGCTTCCGGGTCCTGAAAATAGTGGGTCAGGCGCTTCTCGCGCCAGGCCACGAAGTGGAGGCTGAAGCTCACCGCCGAAATCAGCATGAAACTGATGCAGATCAGCTCGATGGCGGCGCTATCGAAATAGCCGATGCTCAGGTCATGGGTCGAAAATCCGCCGATGGCCACGGTGGAAAAGCTGTGGCCCAGCGCATCGAACCAATCCATGCCCGCGATCATGTAAGCCACGAAGCAGGCAAAGGTCAAGGTGGCGTAGATATACCACAGCGCCTTGGCGGTTTCGGTGATGCGCGGCGTCAGCTTGGAGTCTTTCAGCGGCCCCGGAATTTCCGTGCGGTACAGGGCCATGCCCCCGACCCCCAGGGTCGGCAGGATGGCCACCGCCAGTACCACGATGCCCATGCCGCCCAGCCACTGCAGCTGCTGGCGGTAGTAGCGGATCGACTCGGGCAGGAAATCGATGCCGGTAATGACCGTGGCCCCGGTGGTGGTCAGGCCCGAAAAGGATTCGAAGACGGCATCGGTAATACTCAGGGAGCCCTCGCCGAACAGCATCAGCGGCAGCGAGCCAAACAGTGCCAGCACGGTCCAGAACATGGCCGCGATGATGAAACCGTCCCGAATGCGCAGCTCCTTGCGCGCCCGGCGATTCGGCAGGTAGATCAGCAGGCCGGTGATGACGGAAATCGCGATGCCGCTCATGAACGCGTGCCAAACGCCGTCGCGAAACCACAGCGACATCAGCATGGGAGGCAGCATGGTGAGGCTGAACAGCATCAACAGCAGCCCCAGGATACGTAGAATAATCCGCAGGCTCATGGCAGGGAGGGTCTCATTGCTGGCTGGTTCCTAGAAAAACGTCAATCCCACCTGGAAAAGCCGCTCGACGTCGCGGATACGCCGTTTGTCGATCACGAACAGAATCAGGTGATCACCGCTCTCCACACGCACGTCGCCGTGGGCAATCATCACCTCTTTGCCGCGCACCACGGCACCGATGGTGGTGCCTTCGGGAAGCTCGATCTCATCGATGGTGCGGCCCACCACCTTGGAAGACTGCTTGTCGCCGTGGGCAATGGCCTCGATGGCTTCCGCCGCGCCCCGGCGCAGGGAGTGCACGTTGACGATATCGCCCCGGCGCACGTGGGTCAGCAGGCTGCCGATGGTGGCCTGCTGCGGTGAAATGGCGATATCGATATCGCCACCCTGGACCAGGTCCACGTAGGCGGCGTTGTTGATCAGCGTGAGCACCTTCTTGGCCCCCAGCCGCTTGGCCAGCAGCGACGACATGATGTTCACCTCGTCGTCGTTGGTCAGGGCGCAGAAGATGTCGCAATCCTCGATGTTCTCTTCTTCCAGCAGGCGCTTGCTGGTGGCGCTGCCGTGCAGCACCACGGTGCGGTCCAGCCGTTCCGAGAGCGTGGTACAGCGCTCCAGGCTGTGCTCGATGATCTTGACCTGATGGCTATGCTCCAGATGCTCCGCCAGGCGTTCGCCGATGTTGCCACCCCCGGCAATCACCACCCGGCGGAAGTCGCGCTCCACCTTGCGCAGCTCGCTCATCACCGCGCGGATATCCCGCCGTGCCGCCAGGAAGAACACTTCGTCGTCGGCTTCGATGACCGTGTCGCCCTGGGGGATGATCGGTCGATTGCGCCGGTAGATGGCGGCGACGCGAGTTTCCACGTTGGGCATGTGCTTGCCCAGGAAAGCGAGATTCTGGCCCACCAGCGGGCCGCCATAGAAGGCTTTCACCGCCACCAGCTGCACCAGCCCTCCGGCAAACTCCAGCACCTGCAGGGCGCCGGGATGCTCGATCAAACGGCGCACGTGGTCGGTCACCACCTGTTCCGGGCTGATCAAGACGTCGATGGGAATGGCTTCGTGGGCAAACAGGCCCTTGCGGGTGAGGTAAGCCGTGGAGCGTACCCGCGCGATCTTGGTGGGGGTGCGAAACAGCGTGTGGGCCACCTGACAGGCGATCATGTTGATCTCGTCGGTGTTGGTCACCGCGATCAGCATGTCGGCGTCTTCGCAGCCTGCCTGGCGCAGCACGATGGGATAGGAGCCCGCACCGGTGACCGTGCGGATATCCAGCTTGGTGTGCAGCTCGCGTAGCCTGGCGCCGTCGGTGTCGACGACGGTGATGTCGTTTTCCTCGCGGGCAAGATGCTCCGCCAGGGTGCCGCCGACCTGGCCGGCGCCGAGAATGATGATTTTCATCGCTAAGCATCGGTTCCGTTATGAGCGCCAGCGTTTTATCAGCACGCGGTGTGCGCTGCAACAAAGACGGCGGCCAGTGTAAACCAGCCGCCGTCGAAAAGCAGGTGACGATTACTCCAGCGTGAAGCCGACCTTGATCGTGACCTGCCAGTGGGCAACACGCCCATCTTCGATGTGACCGCGCGTATCGGTCACTTCCAGCCAACGCATGTTGTGCACGCTTTCGGACGCTTTGGCCAACGCGTTCTGCACGGCTTCCTCAATACCTTTTTCGGAAGAGCCGGTAAGTTCGATGTGCTTGTAGGTGTGATGACTCATGTGTTCTCCATCCTTGTCATGAATTCACTGCCTAATGCCCCTGAGGCCAGGCGCTTGCCTTAGGCAGTCTGCTTCTCCAGTCTGGCATAAAAAAAGCCATCGTGACTGTTTTGTGCGGGAAACAGTTGCCTGCCCGGCCCACTGGGCTCGCCCCAGGCCACATCGTTCGGCGTGGTGGCCCGGGCGTCGGGGGTGCGGGCCAGGAAGGCCTCGATCTGGCCGCTGTTCTCTTCCGGCAGCACCGAGCAGGTGGCGTAGAGCAGCGTACCGCCGGGGCGGAGCAGCGGCCACAGGTTGTCGAGCAGGCGCTGCTGCAGGCTGGCCAGCTGACGAATGTCCTCCTTGCGGCGCAGGGCCTTGATGTCCGGATGGCGGCGAATCACGCCCGTGCCGGAGCAGGGGGCATCCAGCAAAATGGCATCGAACGGCGTCCCGCTCCACCAGTCGCGGGTGGTCGCATCGGCATGTTTCAGCTCTGCAGCGAGCCCCAGCCGAGCGAGGGTGTCATCGACACGCGCCAGGCGCTGATTGTCGCTGTCCAGCGCTGTCAGGGCGATATCGAACTGCTCCAGCAAATGGGCCGTCTTGCCGCCTGGGGCGCAGCAGGCATCCAGCACATGGGCGCCGGGCCTGGGGGCCAGGGCCGGGCCCAGCAGAGCGGCCGACAGCTGGGCGGCTTCGTCCTGTACGCTGACGTGCCCCTGGGCAAAGCCGGGCAGTACGGTTACGTCGCAGGGGGTGTGCAGCGTAATACCGTCCGGGGCGTGCAGGCACAGCTCGCCGCCCAACCCCTGCTCGGTGAGCCGCGTGAGGTAGGTTTCACGGTCGTTGTGCCGCTGGTTGACGCGCAGTGTCATCGGGCCGGGCTCGTTGTTGGCCTGGGCGATGGCCCGCCACTGGTCGGGCCAGGCGCTGCGCAGCTTGCCCAGCAGCCATTGGGGGTGCTCCAGGGCGACGCTTTCATCACGGTCCACCTCGGCCTGCAGCGCGTCGGCTTCGCGCTGCAGGCGTCGCAGGCAGCCATTGAGCACTCGTGTTGCCCACTCCTTGTCCAGCAGGCGGGCGGCGCCGGCGGTTTCGCCCACGGCGGCGTGGGCCGGGGTACGCATGTAGAGCAGTTGATAAATACCGATCAGGAGCAGGGCCTGAACGTCGGCGTCGCGCTTCTTGAACGGCTGCTTCAGCAGGCGTTGGGCCAGCGCCTGAAGGCGCGGCAAGCGGCGGCAGGTGCCATAGCACAGCTCCTTGAGCAGCGCGCGGTCCCTAGCTACTACGCTGTGCTCGTCCAGCCCCGCCAGGGAGCCCTTGTCGGTGAGGATCGGCACCAGGCTTCTGGCCGCCGCCGCACGCACGTCCAGTCCGCTCCCCGTGGGTGTGCGCGGTAGGTTCATTGGGCGGCTCCTTTCAGTGGCTGGGGTCCTTCCAGCGACTGGCCCAGGCAACGGCCCACGGTCAGCGGCGTTTGGCGAGCGTTCAACAAGTCACGGACGGCCATGGCCTTGCCGCCGGGCAGTTGCGCTCGGCTGACGCACAAGACCTCCTGGCCCTGGGCGCCGCAGGCAATGCGCAGGTGCTCTTCACCGTGCGCCAGCAGCGTGCCCGGTGGGCAGGCGGGCTGCTCGCCGGGCTCGACGCTGGCCATCAGCAGGCGCAGGCGGTCGCTGCCCAGCGCGCACCAGGCCACGGGCCAGGGGTTGAAGGCGCGAATCTTGCGCGCCAGCTGCTCGGCAGGCTGAGAGAAGTCCAGTTCGGCCTCGGCCTTGCTGAGTTTGGCAGCGTAGGTGACGCCTTCGTCGGGCTGGGCGGTGGCCTGAAGGCTGCCGTTGTCGAGGTTGTCCAGCACGTGGATCAGCGCATTGGCCCCTTGAATGGCCAGGCGGTCGTGCAGGTCGCCGCCCGTGGTGCGCGGCGTGATCGGGGTGCGCACTTCGTGCAGCATGGCGCCGGTATCCAGACCCGCATCCATCTGCATGATGGTGACGCCCGAGGCGCTGTCGCCCGCTTCGATGGCGCGCTGGATGGGCGCCGCGCCGCGCCAGCGGGGAAGCAGCGAGGCGTGTACGTTGATGCAGCCCAGGCGCGGCGTATCCAGCACTGCCTGGGGGAGCAGCAGCCCATAGGCCACCACGACCATCACATCGGCGTTCAGGGCCGCCAGCTCGGCCTGGGCCTCGGCGTCTTTCAGGCTGACGGGTTGATACACCGGCAGCGCCTGGGCTTGAGCCAGCTGTTTGACCGGGCTGGGAGTGAGTTTACGTCCCCGACCGGCAGGGCGGTCGGGCTGGGTGTAGACCGCCACCACTTCGTGTTCGCTGTCGAGAAGGGCAGCAAGGCTGGAGGCGGCGAAGTCTGGCGTGCCAGCAAAAACAACGCGTAACGGTGACATGGTGGAGAGCCCTTGAGTGAAAAGAGAAAGTGCTGCCGATGAAACGCAGGAGGGCCGAGAGGCAGCGTTGTCGTCACAGGTAAGCTTGTGGGGCAACGTTGTCAGCTCGGCCCAGGGCCAGATGACGCAACCGGGGTCAGGCGTCGTTCATCTGCTTGTAGCGTTTCTGCATTTTTTTCATGACCCGGTCGCGCTTGAGCGGGGACAGATAATCCACGAACAGCACGCCTTCCAGGTGATCGTACTCATGCTGAATGCAGTGGGCCAGCAAGCCGTCGGCTTCCAGCTCGTAGGGCTCGCCGTGGCGGTCCAGCGCCGTCAGCTTGACCTTCAGGTAGCGCGGTACTTCGGCGTAATACTCAGGAATCGACAGGCAGCCTTCCGACAGCGGCTCGCGCTCTTCGCCGATAGGCTCATAGCGCGGGTTGATCATCACCAGCGGCTGGGAGTTGTCGTCGCTGACATCCATGACCACCACCCGGCGGTGCACGTCGACTTGCGTGGCGGCCAGGCCGATTCCACGGGCGTCGTACATGGTCTCCAGCATGTCATCCACGAGCTGGCGGACCTCGTCGTCCACGGTTTCCACCGCGACCGCCTTGGTGCGCAGGCGCTCGTCAGGAAATACGAGAATAGGAAGTTTGGCCATGGCGTTACCGTCACCGTTTATGCAGAGTCTTGAAGATGAGCAGGCGCCGCGCTGGGTTGGCGGGCCTAAGTGCTTTATATTGACCACTATATCACGCCATAAGCGTTCCTGGGCACGCGCCGCGCCGTGGCGCCCCCGCAACTGCTTCAAACAATCATCAGGGGATAACGAGGGGAGAACGGGATGGTGGCTAGAAAGCCGTTGTATCACAGCGTGTTTGGGGTGCTGCTGGCGGTGCTGGCGCTAAGCCCGGCGGCGCACGCCTGGGAGCGGCTGCGCAGTGATGGCCAGCCGTGCCTGACACTGGAGCGTGGTCAGAGTGTGGTGCGGCTATCGCCACAAATGCGCAGCGTTCCCGAGCGGGAAGCGATCACGCCCATTCCCATGGACGTGGTGCGTTCTTTCTTGCGCGACCACCGGGTGGTCGAGCCGGGTGAGGACATTCAGGAGTTGGCCTATGTGGTGGGTGGCGACAACCAGCGGCTGATCAGCGGTGCCGGGGATACGCTCTATGTGCGTGGCGAGCTGCCCGCCCGCCAGCGGCTGGGCATCTATCGCCCTGGCGAGCCTTACCTGGCAGCAGACGGCACCCTGCTGGGCGACGAGTTGATCAGTATCGGCGAAGCGCGGCGCATCAGCAGTGAAGGCGATATTTCACGTGTCGAAGTACTGAATGCCAACCAGGAAGTGCGCAACAACGACATCCTCCTGCCACTGGAAGATATTCCGATCAGCGAGGCCTTTACTCCCAGGGCGCCGCTGAACCAGGTGGCTGGGCGGATCGTGGCCGTGCCAGGCGGCGTTCGCTTCATTGGCCGACTGCAGGTCGTGGCGCTGGATCTAGGCACCCAGGATGGCTTGCAGCCCGGCCATGTCCTGCGTGTCGATCAGCAGGGCGAAGTGGTCAACGACCCGCGCACCCAGGAGCTGATTCAGTTGCCCGCCACCGAGGCGGGCCTCGTGATGATCTTCAAACCCTACAGTCACATGAGCTATGCGCTGGTCATGCAGGCTTCCAATGTGTTGGCCGTGGGTGACGTGGTGAGATCTCCTCAGCGCTAGTTTTCGTGCATTTCGTACTCAGCCTGGTTTTCGTACATAACCTGGTTTTTGTACATAGCTTGGTTTTTGTACATAGCTTGGTTTTTGTACATAGCCCGGTAAGCCGCAGGGGTACTCGAACGATGAAAAGGAGGTGGCGATGGACGCCAGGGAGTGGCTGGTAATCAATGCACTGCCCGGCATGGGCGCAACCCGTATTGCACAGCTGGTGGCCCGCTCGCCCCAGTGGCCCCAGGGCTGGCTGGCGGCGCTGCCCAGTGCGGCGGCCAATGCCCTCAGATTATGGCTGGCGCAGCCTCAGCGCAGCCCGCTTCAAAAGGTGGTGGAAGAGACCGAGGCGTGGCTTGATAAGGCGCCCCATCGTCATCTGCTGCACCGCGACCACCCGGCCTGGCCTGCGCTGCTGAACCAATTGCCGGACCCGCCCGTGGTGCTGTGGGCACAAGGGGATTTGCAGGCGCTGGAGGGCCCGGGCCTGGCCATGGTGGGTACCCGCAAACCGACCGCCGAAGGCAGTGGCCATGCCCAGGCGTTTGCCCGTGAGCTGGCCAGCCGTGGCTGGTGCATCGTCAGCGGTATGGCGCTGGGCGTCGATGGCGTTGCCCAGCGCGCCGCGCTGGCCGCCGGAGGGCATTCGATCGCCGTGCTGGGGTGTGGGGTGGACGTCATTTATCCGGCGCGCCACCGCGAGCTGCACGAGCAGCTGAGCACCCAGCCCGGCGGGCTGCTGCTTTCCGAACACCCGCCGGGCACCGTGGCGCGTCCGGCCTTTTTTCCACGCCGCAACCGCATCGTCACCGGGCTTTCGTTGGGGACCCTGGTGGTCGAAGCCACCGAGAAAAGCGGCTCGCTGGTGAGTGCCCGGCTGGCGCTGGAGCAGGGACGAGAGCTGTTTGCCCTGCCGGGGTCGCTGCATAACGTTCAAGCCCGTGGTTGCCTGCAGCTGTTGCGCAATGGCGCGACGCTGGTGCGCCACGTGGAGGACATTCTGGCCGAGCTGCAGCACTGGGCACCGCATTATTGGCCGATGCTCACGCCCTCGGAGGCAGCGCCTGCCGAGACGGCCTCGCCTGCGGCCCCCGCGCCGATGTTGCCAACGCCCTCTGCCCAGACAGACTCTGCCCAGACAGAGCCGCCTGACCGCCTGCTGCACGCGCTGGGGCCTTCCCCCACGCCCATCGACTGGCTGGTGCAGAGCACGGGGCTGTCGGTCAGTGAGTGTCAGCAGCGGCTGTTGATGCTGGAGCTGGAAGGGCAGGTGGCCCAGCGTGCGGGTGGCTGGGTTCGGCTGACGGCAGCATGGTAAGATGGCGCTTTCTTGATCTGATGGTTCGATAGCCAGTAGGAGCGTCCATGAAAACGGCGGTTGACGTGAAAGCAGCGGTGCAGGCGCTACGGGAAGGGGGAGTGATTGCCTGCCCTACCGAAGCCGTGTGGGGGTTGAGCTGTGACCCGGACAATGACGAGGCGCTGGCGCACCTGATGCGCATGAAAGAGCGTGACCCGGCCAAGGGCGTTATTCTGGTGGCGGCCAGTATTCAACAGTTCCAGCCCTGGCTGAGCCAGCTACCCTTGGCGCTGCATGCGCCGCTGGCCGCCAGTTGGCCTGGCCCCAATACGTGGCTGGTGCCCGATAATGGCCGTAGCCATGGCCTCGTGCGCGGCGCTCACCAGAGCGTGGCCCTGCGCGTGACCGACCACCCGCTGATGAAAGCGCTTTGTGAAGCCTTTGGCGGGCCGCTCGTCTCCACTTCCGCTAACCGTGCAGGCGATCCGCCCGCCATGAGCGCGGAAGAAGTCGCCACGATCTTTAGCGATGACGTCGCAGCTATCGTGGCGGGCGAATTGGGCGGCAATGCCAAACCCAGCACCATCCGCGATTTAGTGACCGGCAAAGTGATGCGTGACTAGCCGCTCGGCTTCGTCACACTGTCAGCGACTCACGACTCACGACTCACGACTCACGACTCACGACTCACGATTCATCTCACCAGGAGCTACCGTGGCCCACGAACACCTCGACGACGTCAAACACTACCTTCTCGATCTGCAGGAACGCCTCTGCGCTGGATTGGCGCAAGCTGACGGAGCAGCTCAGTTCAAAGAAGATAGCTGGGAGCGTGAAGAGGGCGGCGGCGGTCGTTCGCGAGTAATGACCAATGGCAACGTATTTGAAAAGGGGGGCGTCAACTTCTCCCACGTTTATGGCACACAACTGCCGCCTTCCGCCACCGCTGCACGTCCTGAATTGACCGGGCGTAGTTTTCACGCGGTGGGTGTGTCCTGGGTGCTGCACCCTGAAAACCCCCATGTCCCCACCAGCCACGGTAACGTACGCTTTTTTATTGCTGAAAAAGTCGGTGAGCCGCCGGTATGGTGGTTTGGCGGCGGCTTTGACTTAACGCCGTTTTATCCCGTCATGGAAGATGTAGTGCACTGGCATAAAGTGGCAAAAGCCGCCTGCGACCCCTTTGGAGAGGAGGTTTACGCGCGCTATAAAAGCTGGTGCGATGAGTACTTCTACCTTAAGCACCGCGATGAAACCCGCGGCGTGGGTGGGCTGTTTTTCGATGACTTAAACGAGGGCGAATTTGCCGACTGCTTTGCCGTTCAGCGGGCGGTAGGTGATAGTTTTTTAGAAGCCTACCTGCCGATTGTTGAGCGCCGTAAGCATGATGCCTGGAGTGAGCGAGAGCGTGATTTTCAGCTTTACCGCCGTGGTCGCTACGTGGAGTTTAATCTGGTATGGGACCGCGGCACCCTGTTTGGCCTGCAGAGCGGCGGACGCACCGAATCGATTTTGATGTCGATGCCGCCATTAGCACGCTGGGAATATGCCTTTGAACCAGAGCCAGGCAGCGCTGAAGCGCGCTTAAATGATTTTCTACATGCTCGCGACTGGCTGGGTGAATTTTCTGAAGCGGCTGCTAAAAAGTCTGCTGAACCGTTTTCTAAAACTTCCTCTGAACCATTTTCTAAAACGGTTTCTGAAAATAAAGGAGAGCCATCATGACCGATCGCTACTGTGTGTTTGGCAATCCAATCAAACACTCCAAGTCACCGCTCATTCAAGCGGAATTTGCCCATCAAGTGCAGCAAACCATTGAGTATACTGCCCAGGAAGCACCACTAGATGGCTTTGCTGGCGCGTGGCATGCGTTTGTAGATGCCGGTGGGCGTGGGGCGAATGTGACCGTGCCGTTCAAAGGTGAGGCTTTCGCGCTGTGCGATACATTGAGCCATCGTGCCCGTAGGGCAGGGGCAGTAAATACGCTCATTGTCGGCGGCAATGGTCGCACCTATGGCGATAATACTGATGGTGTAGGCCTGGTGCGTGACTTGGCCTATCACCGCGTTGCGTTGACTGGAAAGCGAGTGTTAGTGGTAGGGGCCGGTGGCGCCGTGCGGGGCATCCTAGAACCATTGCTTGCCGAGCAGCCCTGCGAGGTCGTCGTGGTGAACCGCACCGCCGCCAAAGCCGAGCAGCTGGCCAGCGATTTTGCTGACCTGGGAAATATCCAGGGCGGTGGTTTTGAAACCGTCAGCGGTCTATTTGATGTGGTCATTAATGGCACCAGTGCTAGTCTTTCGGGCGATTTGCCACCGCTGCCAGATGAACTCTTTGCCGCGAATGCTTGGGCTTACGACATGATGTATGGCTCGGAGCCAACGGTGTTTTTACAGTGGGCTGGGCCGCGCGGTGCGAAGCTTCTCGATGGCTTGGGTATGTTGGTTGAACAAGCCGCGGAGTCGTTTTTTTTATGGCGTAATGTGCGACCAGAGACGGCACCAGTACGTGAAATGCTGCGCCATTCGCTGGAATTTGATGGCATTTAGCGTTGAAGTAAGCGTTTGACAGCGGAGTTAAGCTCAGTTCTTGTGTATGGAGGGCAGTAGAGAGGGTGGCGTATCCTGTTGATTGATCTCGCCAGATCACAACCAACATAGGACGGATACGCCATGAGCAATTCTACTCTCCAAGCCGTGACGCAGCCAGACACCGGCGCTACTGATCCGTTGCATGAGCTGCTGCGCAAAGGGGCCCGAGACCTGATCGCCAAGGCCGTGGAGGCGGAGTTGAGCACGTTTCTGGAGCAATATGCCGACAAGACGCTGGAAGACGGCCGCCGTGTCGTCGTCCGCAACGGCTACCTGCCGGAGCGCACCGTGCAAACCGGTATCGGCGACGTCGAGATCAAGGTGCCCCGCGTCCGTGACCGCAGTGGCGACGGGGTGACCTTCAGCAGCGCGCTGTTGCCGCCCTACCTGAAGCGGGCCCGCAGCATCGAGGAGCTGATCCCCTGGCTCTACCTGAAGGGAGTCTCTACCGGCGACTACCGGAGGCCCTGTCGGCCCTGCTGGGTGACCGTGCCAAGGGACTCTCGGCCAACACCGTGTCGCGTCTCAAGAAGCAGTGGGAGGACGAGCATACCGACTGGCAGAAGCGCGACCGCAGACCAGCGTTACGTCTACTGGTGGGCTGACGGCGTGTACAGCAACGTGCGCATGGATGACCGTCTGTGTCTGCTGGTGATCATCGGCGTCACTGAGCAGGGCCGCAAGGAGTTGGTCGTCGTCGAGGATGGGCAGCGTGAGTCAGAGGCCAGCTGGAAAGAGCTGCTCACGGGGCTACGCGAGCGCGGGCTGACGACGGCCCCCAAGCTAGCGGTTGGCGACGGCGCCATGGGCTTCTGGGCGGCGTTGAGCAAGGTCTATCCAGAGACCGAGCACCAGCGCTGCTGGGTCCACAAGACTGCCAACGTATTGAATAAACTGCCGAAATCCGTGCAGCCCAAGGTCAAGGCCGACCTCCATGAGATCTGGATGGCCGAGACCCGCGATGAGGCGCACAAGGCTTTCGATCGCACGGTGAAACGCTTCGAGGCCAAGTACCCCAGAGCCATGGAGTGCCTGGCCAAGGATCGGGAGGAGCTGCTGGCGTTCTATGACTACCCGGCAGAACACTGGGTGCATATCCGCACCACCAACCCGATCGAGTCGACCTTCGCCACGGTCCGCCTGCGGAGCAAGCGCAGCCGGAACTGCGGCTCCAGAGCGACGACCCTGGCGATGGTCTTCAAGCTGCTTCAGAGCGCCCAGAAGCGCTGGAAGCGGATCAAGGGGTTCAACAAGCTGGAGCTGGTCGTGAACAACGTCCAGTTCAAGGACGGCGAACCCTTGACCGATCAGTCAGACAGGACTGCCGCCTGACCGGCCATACACAGAATTTGAGTGCGCCAGGCAAAGCCTGGACATCCGGGAAACCGAGAAGGTGGAAAGGATGTCGTGAAACCCAGTGGGTGAAAGTCCCACCCGGCCAAGGCTAGCCACCAGCCGGCAGCGAGTGTTGCGTGGTGTCGGGTAACCGCCGCTGCGAAGCGTACACAGCGAGTGGATAGGCCGTGTGATAGAGCCCCGAAATTGTGGTAGTGGCAGTCGCCGACAGTTTTCAAATGCTGGAAGGCAACACGACCCTGCCGTATGGCTTGGCAGGGAAGGGCCGCCGGGGTCGAAGAGCAGGGCATGTCCATACAGGGGTTTCCCAGGAACCTGGGAGGCCCGTCCTTCTCCTCTGAACGACAAAGGTACAGGCATGGGGCTGCCTGCGGCGAAAGCTCCCGGTCGGTGCTGTCGTGCCTGACGGTACCGGAAGCAAACAACAGGCACTCAGGGGGTACGGCCAGGCGACCATAAGGAGCCAGCCGGATGGAAGGGCGGGAGTCGGAGTCGCTCATAGTACCGAAGAAGGCGGGGAACCTACTCGACGGGACCCGCTGGAGGGAAGGGGCGGCCAATCATCAGAACTGCACGAGGGCAACATGACAGGTGCACAGGAACCTGAGGTCATGTCCACGAAACAAGTGCGGATAGCAGCGCTGGCAGAGCG
This sequence comes from Halomonas sp. 18071143, assembly GCF_019211725.1. NCBI lineage: Bacteria > Pseudomonadati > Pseudomonadota > Gammaproteobacteria > Oceanospirillales > Halomonadaceae > Halomonas > Halomonas sp. 18071143. The sequence goes on along the minus strand of NZ_CP078120.1, from coordinate 3,157,232 downwards.
CTTCCCGCAGCGTGCCTTCACGTCACTGGCGCATCATATCGACGCCCAGTGGCTGAGGACGGCCTACCTGATGACGCGCCGTGACGGCGCCGTCGGGATCGACGGCCAGACGGCGGACGACTTCGCGCGCGACTTCGAGGCTAACGTCCAGCGTCTGCTGGAAGCGGCCAAGAGCGGTCGCTACCGGGCGCCGCCGGTGCGGCGCGTCAATATTCCCAAGGGAGACGGGCGCTCCACACGGCCGATTGGCATTCCTACCTTCGAAGACAAGGTCCTGCAACGTGCCGTGGTGGCCCTGCTGGAGCCGCTCTATGAGCATGATTTTCACGAGTGCTCGTATGGTTTCCGGCCGGGGCGCTCGGCGCATCAGGCCATCGGAACGGTGAGGAATGGCCTGATGTCGATGGGCGGAGGCTGGGTCATTGATCTGGACATCAAAGCCTTCTTCGACACGATCGACCACCAGCACCTGCGTGCGTTTCTGCAGCAACGAGTGAAGGACGGCGTGATCCTCCGCCTGATCGGCAAGTGGCTCAAGGCCGGGGTATTGGACGCCGGGCAATGGCAGAAGGGCGAGATAGGCAGCCCACAAGGGGGTGTGATTTCCCTTGCTGGCGAATGTCTACCTCCACTACGTGCTGGATGAGTGGTTTGAGCAAGACGTCAAACCACGCCTGCGCGGACGGGCATTCTCGGTGCGCTTCGCCGATGATGCCGTGCTCGCCTTCAGCAACGAAGCTGATGCCCGCAAGGTGCTGGAGGTACTGGCCAAGCGCTTTGCGCGCTTCGGCCTTACCCTGCACCCGACCAAGACTCGGCTGGTACGGTTTCGGCCACATCGCGAGCTACGGGCCGAGACCTTCGACTTCCTGGGCTTTACCTATTACTGGGGGAAGTCCCTGCGTGGACGCTGGATCATCAAGCAGAAAACGGCCAAGGACCGGTTCAAGCGAGGCCTGAAGCGAATTTCGCTGTGGTGCCGAGCCAACCGCCACCTGCCCCTGCGTGATCAGCACCGCCAACTCTGTCGAAAGGTTATGGGGCACTATGCGTACTACGGGATAACCCACAACATCGAGTCTCTGCAACGCTTCCAATACAGGGTTCAGACAACCTGGATCAAGTGGCTCAGGAGGCGATCGCAGAGAGGATGGTTCCCGTGGGAGAAGGCAAGGCAACTGTTGCTGACACTCCCGTTACCGCGAGCGAGAATCGTGCACCGAGCGTCCTTCGTGTGAACCTGACGGTTGAGGAGCCGAGTGCGTCAATCGCGCACGCTCGGATCTGTGGGGGGCCGGAACGAGCAATCGTCCGGTCTACCCGACCAATAACTCTTGACAGCGTTGAAACGCTCCCTCTAAGTTGTCTGAGTTAAGTAGGTAAGTACTCATCCTGCGCTTATATAAAACTCAATACAGCAGAGAGGGAATGGCCGTGATCTACCGAAGAAAAAACCGTACTGCCAAAGGTCTTGTTGCAAAGAAACTGTGGTTAACGATGGCAAGCGTGGGGCTTGCCTCCATTCCCCTCTCTGCTGCGGCCCAAGAGCCGCTTCCCTCAATCACCTTAACCACCACTACTGAATCCTACGACCCAATCCGCTATGAAGCAGCCTTTATTGTGGCGGAACGTTGGCGGGAGCTTGGCTTTGATGTGAACGTCGCACCTACTGAGTTCAGTACGGCATTAGAGCGCTTTTACGACCAACAGGATTTTGACGTCACCATTCTCGGTTGGAGTGGGCGCACAGACCGGTTAGACCCCCAGTTCTTTTTAAGTACGCTCGATTCTCGAGAAGCCTACCTGGGGGGGAATAACCCTGGCGGTTATGCAAATAGCGATTTCGATGAACTGTTTGATGCGCAATCCCAGGAGTTTGATTTAGACGAGCGCCAGCAGATCGTGATGCAAATGCAGGAGCTATATAAATCTGATATTCCGGTTGTCGTGCTCTTTCACCGAGATGAAGTCGTGGCCTTTAATCATGAGGCGTTTGGCGGTTTTAACCCCATGGCTGGTGAAGGTCTCTATAGTGAGTGGGGGCCCATGGAAGCCGTCGCCGAGGGAGAACGTAAAACACTGCGAATTGGTGGCCCTCAAGAACCGGATAACCTGAACCCACTCTCTTCAACCTCGGTGTGGGGTTGGAAGTGGATGCGTCTCTACTATGACAGGTTAGTGCGTCTTTCCGCGGATGTTGAGCCACTGCCCTGGGCCGCTGAGTCGGTTGATCAAGTCGACGATACCACCATTGCCATAACGCTCCGTGATGGCATGACCTTCCATGATGGCGAAGCCGTCACCGCTGAAGATGTCGCCTTTACCTATAATTACTATTTGGATCAGCAGTACGGTTATTTCAGTAGCTACCTGTCGGTGCTGGATAACGCTGAGCAGATCGATGAGCTTACCGTTCATTTTCACCTGAAAGAGCCTTCCGCTTCGTTTGCCAGTATTTCGCTGTCACAAATTCCCATTCTGCCCGAACACATTTGGTCTGAAATCGAAGATGCCTCGTCGCTATCGCCTTCGGATACGCCCACCATTGGTTCCGGCCCATTTAAGTATGAGCGTTTTGATCGCGGTGAATTTATGGCGATCAGTAAGTTTGAAGATCACTTCCATGCCGATGAAATCGATATAGATGGCGTTGAGTTTATTATTTATGCCGATATGGAAGGGGTCTATACCGGCTTGCAAACAGGCCAAATTGATGTGACAGCTTGGCGTATGGAGCCGGGTCAGATCAGCTTAGCAGAGGGCGAAGAGCACTTAACCGTCGTCAACGTGCCTGACTTTGGTTACTTCCACATGACCTATAACACCCTGCGAGAGCCGTTTGATGACCGAGCTGTACGCCGGGCGCTCACCATGGCAACGGATCGCGAGCGCATGGTGAATGTACTACTTGATGGCCGTGGTGAAGTGGGTTCTAGCATTATTGCCCCCGTGAATACCTTCTGGCATGAGTCTTTTGTCGAGCGCTTTGATTTTGACATGGAGGCTGCACGCGCTGAACTTGAAGAAGCCGGCTACTCCTGGGATAGCGACGGCCGGATTGTTCGTTAAACACGTTCAATAACAGCAGTCGTTACTAGCTTAGCAACAGGCCGTCCGCCTACTTGTTCTGTACTTTTACTTGTTTTGGCGACGGCCTGATACCTTTCAAGAGAAGCTCTCATGTCATCACGCAGAAGCTACCTGATTCGCCGTGTGATCCACGGCGTCATGGCGCTGTTTATTATCGCCACCTTGCTGTTTTTTCTGTTTCGTTTAGGTCTTCCCGACCCCACAGCAGCGCTGATAACCGAAGGGCTAAACCCTGAAGAGCGCGAGCGTATTCGCGCCAGTTTCGGGCTTGATCGTCCTATTTGGGTTCAATACTTTATCTATTTGGGCAATGTGCTCCAGGGCGATTTTGGGTATTCGTTTCATTATCGTGCGCCGGTGGCCGATATCATCTGGGAACGGCTTGGCAACACGATGATTTTAATGCTGCCTGCCATTGTGCTGGCCTATGCCGTTGGCGCCCCGCTGGGGGCCTGGCTCTCCTGGCGGCGCGGCAGCCGAGCAGATACCAGCGGTATTTTTGTCGGTTTAATGTTTCGTTCGGCACCGATGTTTTGGACCGGCATGATTGCGATACTGGTATTCAGCATAGGGCTTGGTTGGCTACCCACCAGCGGTATGCGCACCCTGCCTTATAACGCCAGTGGATTTTTCGACAAGATATTTACCCTCGATTTTCTCCACCACTTAATCCTCCCCGCCTTGATTGTAGCGCTCTATTACCTTGGCTCGCCGCTGCTGATCATGCGCAACACCATGCTGGAAGTGTACGGCGAGGATTTTATTGAAATGGCCCGTGCCAAGGGCTTACCCGAGCGTCGCATTTTGTATGCCCATGCGGCGCGCAATGCCTTGCTACCGGTGGTCACCCAGTTGGCGGTTACCATCGGTTTGGCCGCAGGTGGCCAGGTGGTGGTTGAAGTCGTGTTCTCGTGGCCAGGGTTAGGGCGCGAGATACTCAACTCGGTACGCACCTCTGACTTCCCCCTTGCCCAAGCGAGCTTTCTGGTCATGGCGGCGTTCGTGATCACCCTCAACTTGCTGGTTGACGTTCTCTACACCTTGTTAGATCCGCGGGTGAGCTTCAAATGATGATGAAAAAACTAATCAAAGGGTTACAGGAGCCTCTGCGCGCCATTCTGGGTGATCGTTTAGCTCTAATCGGCTTGGCCGTATTGCTTTCGATCGTCGCCATGGCGCTGTTTGCGCCTTTTCTCTCAACCCATGCACCCCTTGCAGTTAATGAGCGTGAAGAGGGCTCATTGATGGTGCGTAGTGTGGAAGAGGGGCAAGTACGCTGGAACCTCGCGCCCGCCCTAGGTGAACACACCTTAAATGATGCCTACTACTTTAACGGAGTAGGCATGGCGGTCGGCAATCAAGGGGTGGTTTGGCGGTTTGAAGAGGGCGAGTGGACACCCCAGGAAAACACCCTCACCGAAACGCTGAATGCCGTGGCAATTAATGCCCAAGGCGATGCCCTGGCGGTTGGCGAAAATGGTGCAATGGCGCTGTGGCGTGAGCAACAGTGGCATGCCCTTGAAACCCCTACTGCCGTTAACCTACTGGGGGTTGCCTGGAGCAATCCTGATGTGGCGATGGTCGTCGGCGAGTCAGAAACGCTCTGGCAACTCACTTGGCAGGACGATGTTCTCGATATTGAGGTGCTGGAAAGTCCGGTCAACCGTGGCGTGACGCTTAATGCCGCTGCCGTAGATGCTGATGAAAGTGTTTGGGTGGTAGGTGAACGTGGGCTCGTTTTGCGTCTCACTCCAGAGGGCGATGTACTACGTGAGCGTTTACCGACCAACCGCGGGCTTAACCACATTCATTTAGCCACTAATGGCGCGGGCTTAATCGTCGGTGAACGGGGTACCTTGCTCACCCGTGAAGCCATCGACAGTGACTGGGTCGCCGCCACTTCGCCAGACTCCCGCGCCATGCGCGCGGGTTGGATAACCGAAGAGGGCGAAGCCTTTGCGGTAGGGCGTAGCGGAATCATTTTAGAGCGCCAAGACGATGGTTGGACATTAGCTGATACTGATGAAGAGCGCCATTTGCGCGCCATGATGGTGACCGATGATGGCTATTACGCCATTGGCTCCGACCGTTTTGTGAATCGCTTGGCACCGCCCTCACGGGAACACTGGTTTGGTACTGATCACTTAGGGCGTGATCTGTTTAGCCAGAATGTGCATGGTTCGCGCATAGCGCTATTAGTAGGCTTTTTGGGTGCGGTGCTGGTGGTGCTGATTGGCGCCAACGTAGGGCTGGTAGCCGGTTACTTCCGTGGTCGCACCGAGACGGTGTTAATGCGCACGGTGGATGTAATGTACGGCATACCATTTGAGCCGTTTGCTCTTATTCTGGTACTGCTCTTCGAGCCTAGTCTGTTTATCGTAATACTGGCGGTTTCCTTGCTCACATGGCGCACGGTGGCGCGACTGATTCGTTCCCAGGTGCTTAGCTTGCGCGAACGACCATTTGTAAAAGCCGCCCGGGTAGCCGGTGCTTCTGACCTGCGCATTATGTATCTACATATCTTTCCCAATGTGATGCCACTGGTGTTTCTGGAGCTGGCGATCATCGTGGGTGTCTCGATTATTGCCGAGGCTACCTTGTCGTTTTTGGGCCTAGGGCCGCCGCAGTCAATCTCCTGGGGCGGCATTCTGCACAATGCGCGTTTGTCGGGGGCTTGGCGTGAAGCTTGGTGGTGGAACCTGCCGCCAGGGCTATTCATCATGATTACCGTGCTGTCGGTGTTCTTTATTTCGCGCTCACTTGAGCTAGTTGCCAATCCACGCTTGAGGGCCCGTCGATGAGTCATGAACATTTGTTAACCGTCGATGATTTAGCCATTCATTACCGGACAGGAGCCGGGCCGGTCAAAGCGGTGGATGGCATTAGCTTCAACCTTCGACCTGGTGAAGCGTTGGGGCTGGTGGGCGAGTCGGGCTGTGGCAAGACCACTGCGGCAAAAGCCATGCTGCGTTTGCTGCCACCCAATGGCGAAGTGCCCCGCGGTCGTATTCAGTTTGATGGTCGTAATCTTATTGAGCTTGACGCAGAGTCGATGCGTAAAGTGCGCTGGAAAGAGATTGCCTGGATATCCCAAGCCGCCATGAATGCGTTAGACCCGGTCTATACCGTGGGCGACCAGATCCTGGAAGCGATGAATGCTCATATTAGTATCGATAAGAAAGCGGCGTGGGCTCATGCCGAAGAGCTGTTTCGCTCGGTGGGCATTGACCCTGGACGGTTAACGGCTTACCCGCATGAGATGAGCGGCGGGATGAAGCAGCGTGCAGTCATTGCCATGGCGCTGGCGTTAGACCCCAAGCTGATCGTTGCCGATGAGCCCACCACTGCACTGGATGTGGTCACCCAGGCGCAAATCTTGGCACGGCTTTCCAAGCTGCGCCGTGAGCGGGGCATGGGGTTGCTATTTATTACCCACGATATTTCCGTAGTGGTGCAAACCTGTGACCGGGTAGCGGTGATGTATGGCGGCCAAATCATGGAAACGGGCCCGGTACGCGAGGTGTTTGGTACTCCATTCCACCCTTACACTATGGGCTTAACCAATGCTTTTCCTACCTTGGAAGGCGCCCAGCGTGAGCTAATTTCGATTCCCGGTAGTCCGCCTGACCTGCTGAATCCTCCCCCGGGCTGCCGGTTCGCCGAGCGCTGCCCATTTGCCACCTCACGCTGCCAACAAGAAGTGCCTACGCTGCAAGACGTAGGTGATGATCGCCAAGCGGCCTGCCACTACCCCGAAAAAGCTGATGTCTTTCGCGTTCAGGCGGCGCTTAATGATACCTGGGCAGTGGTTGGGGAGCGTTTGAACGAGCCGGTGCAAGGGGCGGGTAATCTTCATCCGGTCGCCACTGACGCTGCCACATTGTTGGAAGTCGCGGGGTTGAAAAAGCACTTCCCGGTTGAACAAGGTTTTATGGATGGGCTGCGAGGGCGCCATCAAGACCGTAAGGTACACGCCGTCGACGGCATCAATTTTGATCTTCGTGAAGGGGAAATCCTGGGCTTGGCGGGCGAGTCGGGGTCGGGTAAAACCACCACGGGCGAGATGTTGGTGCGCCTGCAAGATGTCACTGAAGGGGAAATACGCTTTGAAGGGAACAATATCGCGCAACTGAAAGGCGCTGAGCTAAAGGCCTTTCGACGCAGCGCGCAGATGATCTTTCAAGACCCTTACCAAACATTAAACCCACGTTTTACCATCTTCGATATTGTCGGTGAGCCGCTGATTATTCATCGCCTGGCAGAGGGCGAGGCGCTGGAGCAGCAAGTGGTTCAAGCGCTCGAACGGGCGGGATTAAAACCCGCCGAGCTCTATCGTGATCGTTTTCCCCATGAGCTGTCGGGCGGGCAGCGTCAGCGTGTCGCGATTGCCCGGGCGATTGTGCTGGAACCGCGCATCATTATTGCCGATGAGCCGGTCTCCATGCTCGATGTGTCGATTCGTGCGGGGGTGCTAAATCTAATGCATCGATTCCGCAATGAGCTTGGCATCTCCTTTGTGTACGTGAGCCACGACTTGCCTACAATCCGCTACGTAGCTGACCGTACTGCAATTATGTACTTGGGTGAAATCGTTGAAGTGGGACCCACGGAGCAGGTGATACGCGAGCGTAAGCACCCTTATACCCAGTTACTGTTGGATGCGAGCCCTGAACCTAACCCAACGGTGATAAAACCGCCGTTGGAAAGTGCGGGTGAAATCCCCAGCGCCGTTGAGCCGCCTAATGGCTGCCACTTTCACACCCGATGCCCCAAGGCCATGCCACACTGTGGTTGGGAAGGGCGAGATGTAGCCACAGCGATGAGTGAGTGGCGTATTGCTGGCAAAACTATTCAATGGCTGGGTGATCCGAAGGTGCAGGAGACCAACGTACAATTGTCTGTGGAAGGACGGGATGTAGACCAAGCGGAGCGTGAATTACTAGCGATATTAACTGCCAAACACCCCGCCTTTGCACAAGCGGCAAATGTAAGGCATGAGGATACTCAGCTCACGGTGAGTTTTCCTCAACAGCCCTCTCCTCAGCGGCGGCTGATTGCCAAGGAGCATACGGTTGCTTGTTATCTTTATGATGAGGCCATTACTTAGCTACTCATTCCTTTAATTTAAACGTCAGCCTTCATACTGCTTGCCTGTAAGTCAGGAGGCAGTGTGTATGGGCGAGATGTACTATGACGATATTGTAGACGCCTCTTTTGCTAGCGAGGTTGTTGAATAAATTTATCAGCAGCTTAATGCTCGGGTGGGGTAACAACCCTACCCGGCACTGTTATTGGAGCAAGGCCTGCATGCTGTCAGCGCTACTTTTTTTCTGCTTTGTGGGCAGCGTGGCTGGCGTTATCGCCGGTTTGTTTGGCATTGGTGGAGGCGTGGTCATCGTGCCCGCGCTGATGGTGGCTTTCAATCAGCAGGGCATTGATTCTGCGGTTGTCATTCATTTGGCTATTGGCACTTCGCTGGCGATTATTACAGTAACGGGTGCCTCTTCCGCTTTAGGCCACTGGAAGCAAGGGGCGGTGGTGGTTGAGCTATTAAAACGCATGCTGCCAGGGCTGATGCTCGGCGCGGTACTCGGCGGGGTGATTGCAGGCCAACTGCGCGCCGACCTGCTGGAGCGCTACTTTGGCGTGTTTATGCTGTTGTTGGCGCTACGCATGTTGCTCGCTAAACCGCCTACCCCAGGCCAGAGCCCCGCTGGCCACCCAGCGATGTTCGCGGCAGGAACGTTTATCGGTACCTTTTCGGCGCTGTTTGGCGTTGGTGGTGGGGTGCTTAGTGTGCCCTGGTTAGCGCGCAGCGGAGCCCATTTGGCTCAGGCCATTGGCACGTCAGCGGCCTGTGGACTGCCGATTGCCCTAGTGGGTGCCGTTACTTTTATGATGACCGGTTACGGTCAGGCGGCTCTGCCTTCCTACAGTACGGGGTATCTTTATTGGCCCGCCTTTGCAGGTATCGCACTATTCAGCGTGCCATGCGCTAGATACGGCGTCAGGCTCGCTCATCACTTGTCACCGCGGCTGCTCAGACGTCTGTTTGCGCTATTGATGCTGCTGGTTGGCCTGAAATTGATTGTCTGAGCGGTTTATTTAGCCGCTGCGCTTAAGTGGAGACGTAATGTGAACCATGATTCAACGATGACCATTGATGCCTATCAAATCGCCCTAGCGGATGGGCAGGCCGAGCCTCTTGACTGGTGGCACGCCTGCGCGGCGCGTATCGATCAGCGTGAGCCTGAAGTACAGGCCTGGGAAGCTCTGGCGTCAGAGCCTGCCATACCGGATGCTCGCCTTGCCAAACGTCCTCTCTACGGAGTGCCGGTCGGCATTAAAGACATTATCGATACCGTTGACCTGCCAACCCGCTGGGGTACCCGTGGTTACCTTCACTCCGCAGGGTCGGTGGTCGATGCTGCCCTAGTGACACTGCTAAAAGAGCAGGGCGCATTGATTATGGGGAAGACGGTTTCTACCGAGTTTGCCTACTTCACGCCCGGTAAAACCCGTAACCCTCATGACACATCACGTACACCTGGCGGCTCTTCCAGCGGTTCCGCAGCGGCGGTGGCGGCTGGCATGGTGCCGCTTGCCTTCGGAACACAAACGGCGGGTAGCATAATACGCCCGGCGAGTTATTGCGGGGTTTTTGGCTTTAAGCCGACCTTTAATACAGTGAGTGCTGATGGCGTGAAGTCTTTCGCGTCTTCATTGGATACCCTGGGCTGGTTCGCGCGGCATATTGAGGATATTTGCACCACCTTCTCTGCGCTGACGCGGGCGCCGATTATCACACCTCTGGAGAGCCTTGCTGGCGTGCGGGTGGGGGTTCACAGCCTACCCGGAAATATACCACTTGATGCCGATGTTGAGCAGGCCCTTGCCCATGCTCAAGCGCGCTTTGAACAGGCTGGCGCCAAGCTGGTACCGCTGGCCCTGGATGAGCAATATGAGGCGCTGGTTGAGCATCAGAAAGTGATATTGGCCTATGAGGCTGCTCAGAGTCTGGCCAGCGAGTACGCACGCTTCGCCGATAAGATGGGCCCCAAACTGGTCGAGCTTATCGAAGAGGGTAAAGCGATCAGCTACATGGGTTATCTACAGTCAAAACGTGCTGCTGATACTCAGCAGCAGGCATTGAGTCGAGTGTTTGAGAGTGAGGTTGATGTGATTCTTGCAGCCAGTGCCCCCGGTGTGGCCCCTGTGGGCGAGCCCACCGGCGACCCGCTTTATAATCGTGCCTGGACCCTGCTCGGCGTACCGTGTCTCAATCTTCCGCTCAGCGACGGTACCGCAGGTATGCCCGTGGGCGTGCAGCTAGTAGCAAACCGTTGGCAGGACCAGCAGTTGCTTCAGGTAGCACGTACTCTGATGATGCAGGAAGTGACCGCATAAGGCTGGCTACCAGACCATTTTATGGCTTAACACACCGCCTGTTTGCGCCTAAGCCCGCAGGCGGTGTTGTTGAAAGGCTGCCGTAATGCTTACCTACGTTTTACGTACAGCCCCACCATGCACATCACCATTCCCACTACCGAGAGCAGCATCCCACCATTCACCAGTAAGGGGTAGCGCTCCAGCCAGGAGACAAATGGCTGGGGGGTATCCGAGCAGGTACTCTCAATATAGTCCCAATGCCCGCCGTCTAGCTGGCATTCACGTATGTCGCTTAGCTCCCAGAAATAGATGCCCATTAATATGCATACGGGAAGTACCAACATCAGTAAGCCTAGCTTAATCATTTAAACCTCAAAAGAGCCATTAAGGGCGTGGGCAGTTAGGTGTACGACCACCGCTTCGGGCTTGCTCATAACGAGCGAGGGCTTGATCCATATTGGCTTGCAAACCTTGGATACGCTGCCCTTGGCCTGGGTGAGTCGACATCCACTCTGGGGGGGCGCCGCCGCCGGATACCGCCTGCATATTTTCCCAAAGCGTGACGCTCTCACGTGGATCAAAACCCGCTTGTGCCATTAGATCCAGACCAATGACGTCGGCTTCGCTTTCATGCGCACGAGAGAAAGGCAACACAATACCGTATTGAGCCCCCATACCCAGTACGCCCATCAGTTGCTGACCACCCGCACCCTGCATGCCGGAGGCGCTGGAAACAACCGATAAGCCGAGCGATGTAGCGCTTTGGGTAGAGGCGCGTTCATTGGCGTGGTTGGCCAATACGTGACCAATTTCGTGACCAATAACGGAAGCTAGTTGGTCTTGGCTGGTAGCAATATCAAGCATGCCGGTATTTACGCCCATGTAGCCGCCGGGTAGCGCAAAGGCGTTGGGCTGTTCCGATTGAAATACGCGGATTTGCCAGTCTAGCTGTTGCTGCTGTGCAGGAAGCTCCGCAACGATAGCGTCAGCAATACACTGTACATAGCGTTGGCTGGCTTGCCCGGCAGAAGGCAGGTCTTGCTGGTATTGAGAAAATGCTTGCCGCCCCATCTCGTTGAGTTCGCCATCCGAGAGTAGCAATAGCTGCGAACGTCCTGTGGGAGAGGTGGTACAAGCGGCGATAGACGCACACAAAGCGGTAATAGCAAAAGGGCGAAGCCAGCGCATGGGACGGTTTCCTTATCGACGAATGGGTTACTTGCTTACAAGATAACCACTGATAACAGTAATTCAATCCTTTCTATCATAACCCACCTAGAGGATGAGTATGGATGCTGAACTGAGCAACCGTTTAATGCACTTATTAGACGAGTGGTTTATTAAATCATGTAGTTTATTTGTTTAAGCGTTTGCGGCCCAATGGTTAGGCCGCAAACGCTTGGGGAAAAACGCTTAGGAAGAGGGGTAATTAACCCTGTGGTACTAACTGTCCGTCGGCACCCACGTTTAGACGGATAGTCGGTGTCAACAGCCCAGCAGGAAGGCGCATACCCAAGCCACGTAGGTCGCCTGGGGTGATCGCCAACTGGCTACCGGCAGGTAGCTCGCCCTGAGAGGCTAGCTGACGGGCAAGCTCTACCATAGGCGCCATACGTTGAGAGTCGGTCGCCATGACATCAAAGGCGACCGGTAGGCGTAAATTAGCATCGTCGCCAGAGGTCAGCGTGACGTCCTGCTCATACTCGCCCTGAACAGGGTCAACGCCCGGCATGTCGAGCATCCAGCGAAAGCCTGACATTTCCACGGGGGGCATACCAGCAGGCAGGCCAAGCCCCATCGCAATGGTAGCCTGCACTGGCAAACTGCCCGCGCCCAGGCTGGAGGCAATCAGGCTGGTTAAGTCACTGGTGTCCAGCCCGGCATTAATGCTGTAAGGGCCAATGCGGACATCCTCAACGCCCAGTGAAGTAACTGCTAAGCGAAACGCAAACAGACCAGTTTGTGGCAGGGCGAGACAGCCGGTAAGCAAGCTAGCAAAGCCAAATAGGGTGAGCCACCGCCAACGACGAGCAATTAAACGCATACAATCCCCCTAAGAAGGGCAAAAGGAGCAAGACAACAATTAACGACGGCTTTTACGCGCTTCTTTGGTACGGTTAAGCTCGCGTTTTTTAGCCTTCTCTTTATCACTGGCCCCGGCCATGGTATCGAACGGATTGCTACCTGATCGGAACTCAAAGCGAATCGGCGTGCCACGGACCTTTAATACCTTGCGGAAGGTATTGGTCAAATAACGACGGTACGCTTCTGGCAGTGACTCGGTTTGGTTTCCGTGAACAACAATAATTGGCGGGTTACTGCCGCCCTGGTGAGCCATGCGCAGCTTAATCCGACGACCATGTACCATCGGCGGCGGGTTTTGGCTGACCGCATCCTGAAGTAGGGTAGTTAGACGGTTAGTCGACCAGTGAGCGTTGGCGGCGTCAAAGGCACGGTCAATAGAGGGGTAAAGGTCACCCACCGCCGTACCATGTAGTGCGGAGATAAAATGCAGCTCGGCGTAATCAGCAAAGCCCAGGCGGCGCTTGATCTCGGTGCGCATTTTGTCCTTAGCTTCACTCTCCAGGCCGTCCCATTTATTCACCGCCAGTACCAGGGCGCGGCCTGAGGTTAATATATAATCAAGAAGGTGCATATCCTGCTCGACCAAACCGCTGGAACCATCAAGGACCATGATCACCACATGGGACTCTTTGATCGCATCAAGGGTCTTGATAATAGAGAATTTTTCGGTAATTTCGCGGACATTTTTGCGCCGCCGAATACCGGCGGTGTCAATCAGTACGTAGGGCTTGCCGCGGCGCTCAAAGGGGATCTCAATGGAGTCACGGGTAGTGCCCGCTTCATCAAATACCACCACACGCTCTTCACCCAGCAGGCGATTGACCAGCGTTGATTTGCCCACGTTAGGACGCCCAACCACACCAATACGAACGCCTTTGCTGCCGGTGTCCGCAGGAATGGTCGGGTCGCGCTCGGGGAAGGGTTCCAGCACGGTATCGATGAGCAGCGACACGTTGCGCCCGTGGGCGGCGGCGATGGGCCACGGGTCGCCCAGGCCCAGCTTCCAGAAGTCGGCCATGGCAGAGTGCTCTTCGAGCCCATCGGTCTTGTTGACTACCAGCCAGGTTTTCTTCTGATTGACACGCAGGTGATTGGCGATGGCCTCGTCGGCCACGTTGAGCCCCGCTCGGGCATCCACCAGAAACAGCACGATGTCTGCTTCGTCGATGGCGGCCAGTGACTGCTCTGCCATGGCGGCGTCGATGCCTTCCTCGTCGCCGCTGATGCCGCCCGTGTCAATCACGGTATAGGCCTTGTTGCCCAGCATGCCGTTGCCGTATTTACGGTCGCGGGTCAGGCCGGGAAAATCCGCCACCAGCGCGTCGCGCGAGCGGGTAAGGCGGTTGAACAGGGTCGATTTACCCACATTGGGGCGACCCACTAAAGCAATGACGGGTGTCATGGAGAAACTTCCAGGGTTTCCAGGCGACCATTGTTGGCCTGGACATGAATGGTGCTGCCTTCAGTGACCGGGCGCACGCTGATACCGGAGCTGTGGATGCGAGTCCGGCCTACCAGGTTGCCTTCACGGGCATCCAGCAGGTGCAGATAACCTTCGAAGTCACCCACCACAAGACGGCCATCCGCAAAAGCGGGCGCTGTCAGCCAGCGATCTTCCAGATCCGTATTACGCCATACTTCCTGGCCGCTATTGGCATCCAGGGCAATGACGTGGCTATTGTCGCTCACCACCAGCAGCAGGTTGCCGACCAGAACGGGCGTGTGGCGACTGGAAATGTTGGCTTCCCACAGCGTACCGCCCTGAGTAGCTTCCAGCGCCACCACCCGGCCATTGTAGCTGGTGACGAACAGGCGACCATCCGGGCTCAGTACCGGCTGGCCAGAGAGGTCCACCAGACGTTCGACATCGCTATGACCACGGGGCGTGGCGATTTGCATTTCCCAGAGCGGCTGGCCGCTGCGGTTATCCAGTGTCGCCAGGCGACCATTGGCCAGACCGACGAAGGTAACCGGGTCGATGACCATGGGCGTGCCCGTGCCGCGCAGGGTCAGCGCAGGCTGAGAGCTGGTGTAGACCCAGCGCTCTTCGCCGCTGGCGCGATCGAGGGCCGTTATCTGGCCGTCGATGCTCTGTACCAGCAGCAGTTGCTGGTTGGCCTGGGGGGCGGCCAGCACTTCGCTGGACACGCGCGAACGCCAGCTCACGCTGCCGTCACGCTGGCTCAGCGCAATCACTTCACCGTTGCGGGTGCCCAGATAAACCTGGTCGGCAATGGCGTTGAGTGCACTGGAGATGGGGGTATCCAGTTCGATTTGCCACTCACGCTCACCGCTCTGGGCATTGAAGGCGGCGACCAGGCCATTGGCATCGGCGGCAAACACGGTATTACCCTCGCGCGCCGGGGCAATCGGGTAGCGGGCACGACCAAAACCGTCGCCGACATTGCGCCGCCACAGGCTATCCAGCGACGAGGTTTCATCGAAGCTACGCAGCTCCTTGGGCGTGTAGGCAGGCTCTCCCTTGCTGGCGCAGCCGGCCAACAGCGCCAGTGCAACGGCGCCCAACGTGGCACGCATCAGCGAGGTGGAAAAAAGCGGTTTTAACAGGCTGTGGGTCATCACTGATTCGCCTCCTCGGCGCCGATATCGTCGAGCTTGAACTGCACGCCATAAAGCGGCTGGTTCTGCGTTTGGGCAATTTCCAGCGCGGCTTGCCACGCCTCGCGCGCTTGCTCGGGCTGGTTCAGAGCCAGATAGGCATCGCCGCGTACGTTGGCCTGTTGGGCGGCCAGGGTGTCGGTGATCGGTTGGTCCAGCAGTGCCAGGGCCGCTTCCGGGTTGCCTTCAGCGATTTCGATACGTGCCAGACGCAGCCAGGCCAGGCTCTGGACGTAGCGGCGTGATGAGCTGTCGGCGACCCTTTCGAGGGCTGCTTTGGCCGCGGTCAGATCGCCTTCCTGCACGGCCAGGCGGGCCTCCAGCAGCTGGGCAAGTTCGGCATACAGGGTGCGGCCATGCTGGTCGGTCAGCTCGCTGATCAGCTCTCTCGCCGCCGCGCGCTGCTCCTCTTCCAGCGAGTTGGCGGCCGTGATGGTCACCAGCTGCTGATAGCGGGCAGAGGCCGCTTCCGACTGGCCTTCCTGGTAGTTCTGCCAGGCATTCCAGCCGAACACACCGGCGGCAGCCAGCACCGCTCCAGCAATCAGCGAGGTGCCGTTCTCTTTCCACCAGCGCTTGACGACGTCCAGCTGTTCTTCTTCGCTTCTCAGATCCGCCACGGGCGGCCTCCTATTCAATCACCCAGCCGCCGTAGCGGCTGACAGGTATTCATTTACCCACCCGAGACGCTGGGTGGGCAGCATTTAGTGGGTCGCGTTGCCTGGCGTAGCGGCCAGCAGGTCGCTCAGCGTGCTGGCCAAACCCTCCTGGGCTACCTGCTGCTGCTCACGGTCGTCGCGCAGGAACTTCACAGTCGCCGTTTGCTGCGCCAGCTCGTCTTCACCCAGCAGGATGGCGATGGGCGCGGCGCTTTTGTCGGCCTTTTTCATGCGGCTCTTGAAGCTGCCGCCACCGCAGTGCAGCTGCAGGCGCAGGTCGGGCAGCGCGCTGCGCAGCTGCTCTGCCAGGGTGAGAGCTGCCACGGTGGCGCTGTCATCCATCGGCACCAGGTAGACGTCGCAGCCGCCCAGCGCTTCTTCCGGCACCAGGTCGAGGGTTTCCAGCAGCAGAATCAGCCGCTCGATCCCCATGGCAAAGCCCACGGCAGGTGTGGGCTTGCCGCCCAGCTGTTCGACCAGCCCATCGTAGCGGCCACCGGCACAGACGGTGCCCTGGCTGCCCAGCGCCGTGGTGGTCCACTCGAACACCGTACGGCAGTAGTAGTCCAGGCCCCGCACCAGGCGCGGGTTGACCACGTAGGGAATGTTGGCCGCGTCGAGCATGGCCTTGAGCTGCTCGAAGTGCTCCCGGGAGGCGTCGTCCAGGTGATCCATCAGCTGTGGCGCGGCGTTCAGCATCTCGGCCATGTCGGGATTCTTGGAATCCAGAATGCGCAGCGGATTGCTGGTCAGGCGACGCTTGGAGTCTTCATCCAGTAGCGCATGGTGCTGCTCGAAGTACGCCACCAACTTGTCGCGGTAGGCTGCGCGGGCGTCGCTGGAGCCCAGAGAGTTGAGTTCCAGAGTGACATGTTCGAGAAGGCCCAGCTCTTGCCATAAGCGGGCAGAGAGCAGAATTACTTCGGCATCAATGTCCGGGCCGTCGAAGCCATAGGTTTCCACGCCCACCTGATGAAACTGACGGTAGCGTCCTTTCTGGGGCCGCTCGTGGCGGAACATCGGACCCTGATACCAAATCCGCTGGGTCTGGTTGTGCAGCAGGCCATGCTCCATGGCAGCGCGTACGCAGCTGGCGGTGCCTTCCGGGCGCAGGGTCAGGCTGTCGCCGTTGCGGTCGTCGAAGGTGTACATCTCTTTTTCGACGATATCGGTGACTTCCCCGATGGAACGGGCAAACAGGGCGGTTTGCTCCACGATTGGCGTACGGATCTCATCAAAGCCGTAGCGCTGCATCAAGTGGCGTACCTTGGCCTCAAAAAATTGCCAGCGAGGGCTGTCGCTGGGCAATAGGTCGTTCATTCCACGGATGGCTTGAATCTTTTTAGCGGCGGACTTGCTCAATGAAAACTCCTTGTCTGGGCGGCAGCGCGAGGCGCAAGGCGTGCCGCCTGTTGCAGGCAACGCAGGTGTCAAACGCTGCGTGCAATCATGTTCTCTTGCTGCTGCTCTTTCTGGCGTACCTTGTCGCGGATCAGCTTTTCCAGGTCATCCACCAGATGGTCGTTACGCAGCTTGCTGGCAGGTTTGCCGTCGATGTAGACCAGGTTGGCGGGCGAACCACCGGTCAGCCCGATATCGGTCTCCTTGGCTTCGCCGGGACCGTTGACCACGCAGCCAATCACCGAGACATCCAGCGGAGTCATGATGTCTTCCAGGCGCTCTTCCAACTGGTTCATGGTGCTGATGACATCGAAATTCTGCCGTGAGCAGCTGGGGCAGGCGATGAAGTTGATGCCCTTGGCACGCAGCTTCAGGCTCTTGAGCATGTCGAAGCCGACCTTGATCTCTTCCACCGGGTCGGCGGCCAGCGAGACGCGAATGGTATCGCCGATGCCATCCATCAACAGCATGCCGAGACCAATCGATGACTTGACCGTGCCCGAGCGCAGGCCACCCGCTTCGGTAATGCCCAGGTGCAGCGGCTGCTCGATACGGGTGGCCAGGTCGCGGTAGGCAGCCACGGCCATGAACACGTCCGAGGCTTTGACGCTGACCTTGAACTCCTGGAAGTCGAGCCGATCCAGGTAGTCGATATGGCGCATGGCCGATTCGACCAGCGCGGCGGGCGTAGGCTCGCTGTACTTCTTTTGCAGGTCCTTTTCCAGCGAGCCGGCATTGACGCCAATGCGAAGCGGAATGCCGTGTTCGCGGGCCGCGCTGACCACCGCACGGACGCGGTCTTCGCGGCCAATATTGCCGGGGTTGATGCGCAGGCAGTCCACGCCCAGCTCGGCGACTCGCAGGGCAATCTTGTAGTCGAAGTGGATGTCGGCCACCAGCGGTACGTCGACCCGCTGCTTGATCTTGCCGAAGGCTTCGGCGGCGTCCATGTCGGGAACCGACACGCGGACGATGTCGGCACCGGCTTTTTCCAACTGCTGGATCTGGCCCACCGTGGCATCCACATCCAGGGTGTTGGTGTTGGTCATGCTCTGAACGGCAATCGGGGCGTCGCCGCCCACGGCAACGCTACCAACCTGTATCTGGCGCGAGGGGCGACGTTTGATCGGAGAAGGGGCGTGCATAGGACGGGTCACTCTCCCAGGGTAAAGCGGGCAACATTGTTGGCACCCGCACGTTGCGCCAGGTTGACGGTATCGCCTTGATAACGCAGCTCGACACCGGTGGCATTACCGATCGTCAAACGAAAAGGCGGTGTACCCTCGACGCTGGCCGTGGTGCCAGGCGCTTGCAGGCCAACGAAAACGCGCTGGTTGTTGGCATCGAAAATTTCGGTCCAGGACTGCTCGTTGAACGTCAACTCCAGCAGGTTGGGGTTGGCGACGGGCTCCGGCGCGGTGTCTTCTGCCGCTGCTTCCGGCGCTTGTACCTCGGCGACATCGGTCGCGGGCTCGGCTGGGGCATCGGTGGCGTCGGTGTCGGCGACTTCGTCATCCATGCTGACCTGGGGTTCGTCGATCATGGGCGGAATCACCACCGGCGTAGGTTCGACCACCGGTTCGGCGGGAGGGGGCGTCGTAGTGTCGGCGGCATCCTCTTCCAGCGTGGAAGACGTACCCATGCTCGGGGGTTCGCTGCCACCACGGCTCTGCCACCAGGCGACGGTAACGCCAATCAGGCCCACGATCACCAACAGGGTGACCAGCTTGAATAGCCAGGCACCGACCTTCGACGGGGGCCGGGTAACGGCAACGGGCGTGACCTTGCGTTCGGGCTCACTGCCCCCGTGGCGCGCTTGATACGCCTCCAGTACCAGCCGTTCATCCAGCCCCAGATATTTTGCATAGGAGCGTAGGTAGCCGCGGCGATAGGCCGTGACGGGAATTTCTTCGTAGTTGTCTTTTTCCAGACCTTCGACCACCGCGCTGCGCAGGTTGAGCGCACGGGCAGCATCACTGATGGGCACACCCAGCGCTTCGCGTTGGCGTGAGAGCAGTTCGCCAGCGGTGCTGGTGGGGGTAACGCTATCGTGTAACGGTGTCTCGCTCATGGCTGAGCATCCTTCAAAAATTAGGTGGTCAGGGCAGTGATCAAGGGGCCAGCAGGCGTTGGTATTCGTCTGCCGTGGCTGTGTCGCCACGGGCGAGGGCGATATCCACCGCCATTTCCAACGCTGCCGGGTCGGGGCCTGCCAGCTGCAGGTAGCTTTGCAGTGGCTCCCAGGCCTGATCGTAGCGGCCCTGCGAAACTTCCAGTTCGGCTAACATTAAATACCCGCGTGTATTGCGCGGGTCGATACTCTGGGCGCGCTGCAAACGGTCGCGCGCCTTGTCAAATTCGTCAGTCGCCAGGTAGCACTGTCCCAGGTTGGTGAATAGCTGGGCACGACTGGCGTATTGTGCATCTTCGGAGGCGATTTCCAACTGCTCGCAGGCCTCCGGGTAACGCCCCTGTTGATACAGGAATGCGGCGTAGTTGTTACGTCCTCGCGTGAACGAGGGCGAGACGTTCAGGGCCTGCTGGAAATGGCGGTTGGCCAGCTCACGCTCCCCCTGCTGCTGATAGACCAGCGCAATCGCCTGAAGTGCCTCTGGGTGGCGGGCATCCAGTTCCAGCGCACGATCCAGCGCGTTCAGGGCGCGGGGCAGATTGTCACGCTCCAGGTAGGCCACTCCCAGCTGGGCATAGGCATCGGCGGCGTCGGGATTGCTTTCATTGAACGTGGGCGTCGAGGTTGCACAGCCTGCCAGCAGCAGGCTGCCAGCAAGGACGGACAGCATGGGCACTCTGAAAAAGGAGAAGCACCTGCGATGACCGATCATGTATGTCCTCTTGAACAGTGCGGCCTTGCTCACACTAATGACGTTAGTAAAAAAACGTGTCCATCAAAGCGCTGTGTTGTGTGGAAGTCAAGACAGCGGCCTTAGTCTGCATCCAGTTGAACCGATTGAATATAGCGCGCACTGCGCTTGGTGCGGTCCTTTACGCGTCCGACCAGCTGCCCGCAGGCGGCATCGATGTCATCCCCACGGGTGGTACGGACAGTGGCGTTGTACTCCAGGTCATAAAGCCATTGCTGAAAACGCATGACCTGGTTGCGCGAGGGCTTTTCATAACCCGAATTGGGAAACGGGTTAAAGGGAATCAGGTTGATCTTGCAGGGCAGCTCCTTGAGGAGCGCGGCCAGCTGTTCGGCGTGTTCCTGCTGATCATTCACGTCCTTGATCAAGGTGTACTCAATGGTCACCTGACGATTGTCCGGGCATTTGGACAAATAGCGATGACAGGCATCCAGCAAGGCACGAATGTTGTACTTGCGGTTGATCGGGACGAGTTCGTTACGCAGCTCATCGGTGGAGGCGTGCAGCGAAATCGCCAGGCTGACGTCGATCTCATCGCCGAGTTTATCCATCATCGGCACGACGCCCGAGGTGGACAGGGTGACGCGGCGCTTGGAGAGGCCATAGCCGTTGTCGTCGAGCATCAGCTTCATGGCGGGCACGACGTTGTCGAAATTCAACAGCGGTTCGCCCATGCCCATCATGACCACGTTGGTCACCGGGCGGTTGGCGGTATCCCGCCGAGGGCCGACGCTGCGTTGCGCTACCCACACCTGGCCAATGATCTCTGCAGCCGTCAGGTTACGCTGGAAGCCCTGTTTGCCCGTGGAGCAGAAGCTGCAATCCAGCGAACAGCCGACCTGTGACGATACGCACAGGGTGCGTCGTTTACCGTTCTCTGCCGGGATCAGAACCGTCTCGACATAGCTGCCATCTTCCACTTCGAGCACCCACTTGCGCGTGCCGTCGCTGGAGGTGCCTTCATACACGACGCCTGGGCCGCGAATCTCGGCCACCCGGGCGAGCTTGTCGCGCAGCGGCTTGGACAGGTTGGTCATCACGGCAAAGTCATCGACGCCCTCCTGATGAATCCACTTCATGACCTGAGTGGCACGGAATTTCTTTTCACCAATGGATGCAAAGAAGGCTTCCATTTGCTCACGGGAAAGCCCCAGCAGGTTCTGGCGTGCGGGCTCCGCCTGCGAGGCAAGGTCAGGCGTGGCGAGGGAAGACGGTGATGATGGGGCGGCAGTGGTAGTCATGGCGGTCAGCGTTCAGAAAGAGGCGGGGGCCAGGCCCCCGCAAAAATGGCCGGCAACGAATGTTGAAACGGCAGCGCTGGTTTAGCGCGGGCAGATTTCGTCGTTACCGAAGAAGTAGCTAATTTCGCGTGCAGCGCTTTCGGCAGAGTCGGAACCATGGACAGCGTTGGCGTCGATTGTTTCCGCGAAGTCGGCGCGGATGGTGCCCGGAGCGGCTTCTTTCGGGTTGGTAGCACCCATCAGCTCACGGTTCTTGGCGATGGCGCCTTCACCTTCCAGCACTTGTACGACGACCGGGCCAGAGGTCATGAAACCGACCAGATCCTTGAAGAAGGGGCGCTCTTTGTGCTCGGCGTAGAAACCACCGGCTTTCTCTTCGGAGAGGTGCAGCATCTTGGCCGCGACCACTTGCAGGCCTGCCTTTTCGAAGCGTGCGATGATGTCACCGATGGCATTCTTGGCTACGGCATCGGGCTTGATGATGGAAAGAGTACGTTCAGTCGCCATGCAGAAATCTCCTGGAAAGGGATAAAGCAGAAATTGCCGCCCCGGCAAGCCAGGGCGGCACAGAGAAGTATGTCCGGCTGCGTCCATAGGCTATGCCGCAGGCCGAGTGGCCGCGATTATAGCGTTTCACGCCGGGGATGAATACCGATGAGTTGCCTCATGGGGTGCTTAAACGGTAAAGCTTTCACCGCAGCCGCACTGATCCTTGACGTTGGGGTTGTTGAAGCGGAAGAAGCGATTGAGTCCTTCGCTGACGTAATCCACTTCGCTGCCGTCCAGCATCTCGACGGCATCGGTGGCTACATAGACGCTGGCCCCGTGGGACTCGAAGTGCACGTCATCCGGCTGAGCCTCGTCGGCAAAGTCGAGCACGTAGCTGTAGCCCGAACAGCCGCTGGGTTTGACGGATACCCGAAGGCCAAGCCCCTTGCCGCGCTCTTCGAGGACGCGGTGGATCTGCTCGGCGGCGGCGGGGGAAATGTTAAGCGTTGCCATGGAGCACTCTCCTTGAAAAGTCGGTCGGTCAGCGGCCAGGCGTAGTGGTCTGGCGCGCCGAAGCACGCAGGCCGCTGACGGCGTGGTGCAATAATGTCAGTGCGTGGTCGATATCGGCTGGCTGGGTAAACCGCCCAAAGCTCAAGCGCAGCGAGGAGAGCGCCAGCCGACGAGGCGTACCGATGCCCAGCAGGACGTAAGAGGGATCGACGCTGGCCGAGTTGCAGGCGGAGCCAGTGGACACGGCGACGTCGCGCAGAGCCATCAACAGCGCTTCGCCATCGACGCCCTCGAAAGCGAGATTGAGAATATTGGGCACCCCGTGCTGCTGGGGCGAGTTGGGGATGACGCCGTCCAGCGTGCTCAGGCCATTCAGCAACTGCTCGCGAAGGGCGGCAACATGGGCCTGATCCTGGGCCTGCTGCTGTTGCATGACGGCAAAGGCTTCTCCCATACCCGCAATCTGATGGGTGGGCAGGGTGCCGGAACGCATACCACGCTCGTGCCCGCCGCCGTGAATCAGCGCTTCGACACGTATGTCCGGGTGGCGTTTCACGTACAGAGCGCCTACACCTTTGGGGCCATAGGCTTTATGGGCAGAGAGCGACATCAGGTCGATGTGCTGTTCGACCACGTCCAGCGGGATGCGTCCTACCGCCTGAGCGGCATCGGTATGGAAGGCCGCGCCAAAGTCGTGGGCCACGGCTGCCAGCGCTGCGATGTCGTTGATGCTGCCCAGCTCGTTGTTCACTGCCATCAGGGAGACCAGGGCGGTGTCATCCCGCATGACCTCGCGCAGCTGTTCGGGGGTGATGCGCCCGTCCCGCTGGGGCTTGAGCCAGGTGACCTCGAAACCTTCGCTTTCCAGCGCCCTGGCGGTATCCACCACGGCCTTGTGTTCGATGGACGAAGTGACCAGGTGCATGCCGCGCTGGCGGTTGGCGCGCATGAAGCCGATCAGCGCCAGATTGTTGGCTTCGGTAGCACCGCTGGTCCACACGATCTCGCGAGGGTCGGCATGAATCAGGTCGGCCACCTGGCGCCGTGCCTGCTCCACGACTTGCTCTGCCTGCCAGCCCAGCATGTGGCTGCGCGATGCCGGGTTGGCAAACAGCTGGTCGACGGTCAGGTAGCGCGTCATCACCTCGGCCACACGCTCATCTACCGGCGTAGTGGCGGCATAGTCGAGGTAAATGGGCAGTGAGGGCGTGGCTGTCATGAGTTTGAGTTCCAACGGGCAGTGAATGGCGTCAGGGGGAAGAAACAAGAATCCCGGCGTCGGCGCGCTGCTTCTGTCGAGCGGCAATACGAATGACGTCCGGGCGCTGCATCAGCTGCGCCAGCGTCACGTCATCCAGAAAATGGCGTATCTGACCCGAAAGTTCGCACCACAAGTGATGGGTCAGGCAGGTGTCGCCCTGCTGGCAGTCGGACAGCCCCTGGCAGCGGGTGGCATCGACGGTTTCATTGACCGCATCGATGACCTGGGACACGCTGATCTCGGCGGCAGGCTTGGCCAGTAGATAGCCACCGCCAGGGCCACGCACGCTGGTGACCAGCCCGCTGCGCCGCAGCCGCGCAAACAGCTGCTCCAGGTACGAGAGCGAAATCTCCTGGCGCTGGGATATATCGCCAAGGCTGGTGGGGCCTTGCGGCGTATTGATCGCCAGATCCAGCATGGCGGTAACGGCGTATCGGCCTTTGGTCGTCAAGCGCATAACAGGTACCTCGTCGCTGAGCCTCAGCGCACTGGCGGCAAGTGTAGCGACATTATGGAAATCCTGAGTGCTTTGGTCAACTATTGGGACGGCGGTTGGCGTCGTCAGCGGTATCCACTGCTTCACTGCGCGTCTTGCCCAGCCCGGGACAGCCGGTATCGGTCTCATCCAGAATGTCGGCGAAGTCCTCATCCCTCAGTTCGGGCAGTTGGCCGTCACGGTAGCTGGCATCCAGCTTGCGCAGGGTAGAGCACATGCGCTCGATACGCTCGTCCACCGCGTGCATATGGTCCAGCATGGCCTGCATGGAGCGTGCCACTGGGTCGGGCATGTCCTGGCTGACGCCATAGGCATCGAAGCCGAATTTCTGGCAGATGGCTTCGCGTCGGGCCGGGTCGATATCCAGTGCTTCCTCGATATCGGGCTCGGCGCGCTTGACGATTTTGCCAGGAATACCGACCACCGTTGCACCGGCAGGCACCTCTTTGGTGACCACGGCGTTGGAGCCAATCTTGGCACCGGCCCCAACCGTGAACGGCCCCAGGATTTTGGCACCAGCCCCGACGATCACGCCATCTTCCAGGGTGGGGTGGCGTTTGCCCTTATTCCAGCTGGTGCCGCCTAAGGTAACCCCCTGATAGAGCGTCACGTTGTCGCCGACCTGGGCGGTTTCGCCGATCACCACGCCCATGCCGTGATCGATAAAGAAACGCCGACCAATGGTGGCGCCGGGGTGAATCTCGATGCCGGTCATCCAGCGGGAGAACGTCGACAGCGTGCGCGCCAGCCACTTGAAGTTCTTCTTCCATAGCCAGTGGCCACAACGGTGCAGCAGCAGGGCATGCAGGCCCGGGTAGTTGGTCAAGACCTCGAGAAAGTTGCGTGCCGCTGGGTCGCGGTCGAATACGCTGTTGATGTCTTCGCGCAGGCGTTGAAACATGGGAGTGTCCTTGGGCGTAAAAGCGGCAGCGGGGCAGGCTGTGTATGAGTCGGCCCCCAAATGTGGGGGCGCCACTGGATAACTTCAAGTTTAGGCCATGGGGCGACGATAACGCCTCTCAGCGCGGCGTTGTGTTCTGCTGGGAGGCCTTTTCCGTGGCCGACAGGATGCCGCGCAGAATGTTCATCTCCATTTTTTCGGGGCGAGCACGCAGGTACAGGCGGCGCAGGCGTGCCATCAACTGGCGCGGCTGTGCGGGATCATGAAACTCGATGGCGATCAGCGTGCGCTCCAGGTGCTCGAAGTACCGCTCCAGCTCTTCGTGGGACGCCAGCGCGGCCTCTTCGTCATCCTCTTGAGCGGGGGGCGCATCGGCTTGCGTCAGCCAGGCCATGCGACACTCGTAGGCGAGTACCTGTACCGCCGCCGCCAGGTTCAGCGAGCTGAAATCCGCATTGGTGGGAATGTGTACGTGGGCATGGCAGCGCTGCAGCTCGGCATTGGTCAAGCCGCTGTCCTCGCGCCCAAACACCAGCGCGATGCGCGCATTGGCAGGGCGGCACTCCGTGGGCAGCCGCTCGGCCAGCTCACGGGGGGAGATCATTGGCCAGGGCAGCGTACGTGAGCGAGCGCTGGCACCCACGGCCAGGGTGCAGTCGGCCACGGCATCTTCCAGCGTGGCATGAATGGCCGCTCGATGGAGCAGATGGTCGGCCCCTGACGCCCGGGAGATGCTCTCCTGGGTGAGCACGTCGCAGCGGGGGGCGACGAGCGCCAGATCCGCCAGGCCCATGTTGTGCATGGCGCGCGCCACGCCACCAATGTTGCCAGGATGGCTGGTGCCAATAAGAACAATTCGAATGCGGTCAAGCATGATAAGCCCGGTTCACGACGTAAAAGGCGCAGTTTAGCACGAGTCGATGGCATGCCCGAGGGGCCTCTGATAGAATTGCCCGCCATTAAGGTGTCCTGCGCCTGCCCCGTTCTTTAACATCACTGTGACAAGGCCCGATCATGAATCCAATGGTCCAATTTACGCTGCGCGCTGCGCGTAGCGCGGTTGAACATTTTTTGCGTGTCCGTGAGCGTATCGAAAACGCCCACGAAGAATTCAATCTTGACCGCCTGCTGGAAGACACGGCCCGCAAGGCCGAAGCCACCATCGTTCAGCAACTGCAGCGCGGCTATCCGCAGCATGGCTTCTCCGGCCGCTACACCCCCCATCAGGCGGGTAAAGGCGAAGGCGAAGAGATCGTTTGGAAGATCGAACCCCTTCACGGCTACTCCAATCTGGCCGTGGCAGGCAAGGGCTTTGCACTCTCAGTGGTGTGTCTCATCAAGGGTCGCCCCGAACACGCGGTGGTGGTCTCTCCCTTTGGCGATGACGAATACATCGCCAGCCGCGGCCGTGGTGCCCAGCACAACGACAAACGTATGCGCGTGAGCAAGCCTACGGCTATTCCCGGCACCCGCATGGCCATGAGCCTGCCGGAAGCCTGGCTGCGCCCCAGCCATCTGCCTGCCTATCTGACCGTGACGCAGCAACTGGCCCCCCAGGTGGAAACCCTGGTCGCCACCGGCTCAGGCCTGCTGGACATCTGCGAACTGGCCGCTGGCCGCGTCGACAGCGTGTTCGTTCTAGGCCTGGAAGAGCAGGACATGCAGGTCGGTACGCTGCTGCTGAAAGAAGCCGGCGCGCTGATGGGCACGCCCGACGGCCAGCCCACCGTGACCGCAGAAGGCCAACTGATGGCCGCTGGTCCGCGCCTCTATAAAGCACTGATCAAACAGCTGGCGCCGCATTTCTGAGCGTGATGTCAGTTCCCTGGTGATATGAAAAAGGCCTTGTCGCGTAAGCGGCAAGGCCTTTTGCTGAAGAGAGCATTCGTGCCTTACGGCAGCTCTTCTTCCTCTTCATCGCTCTCTTTCCTGGTCGGGATCAGGTCTTCCCGAGAGAGCTTGAGCGGAATCAGCAGGGCGCCAGAGATGTAGATGGAGGAGAACGTACCCACACCCACGCCTATCAGCAATGCGATGGCGAAATTGTTGATCATGTCGCCGCCCAACATCAGCAGGGCCAGCAGTACCAGGATGGTGGTGCCGGACGTTGCCAGCGTACGGGATAGGGTGGCATTGATCGCTTCGTTGATGATTTGTGGCATGTCATCGATACGCGACGTACGAATGGCTTCCCGGATACGGTCGTATACCACGATGGTATCGTTGAGGGAGTAGCCGATAACCGCGAGCAGGGCCGCCAGTACCGTCAGGTTGAAGTCGAGCTGGAACAGCGCGAAGATGCCCACCACGATGATCACGTCGTGCATCAATGCCAGCAGGGCGCCGATGGCGAACTTGTACTGAAAGCGCAAGGCCACGTAAACCATCACGACGCCGAGGGCTACCAGCATGCCCATGCCGCTCTGGTCGCGCAGTTGCTCGCCTACCTGAGCACCCACGAACTCTGCGCGGACCAGGTTGACGTCAGCGCCTTCGGCGCGCAGCAGTCCGACGATCTCGCTGCCGATGTCGGGGTCAAAGGCCTGCTGCAGGCGAATCAGGATTTCGGTGGAAGCACCGAAGGTTTGCACGGACACATCCTGAAAACCGCTGTTTTCCAGCAGTTGGCGGATGGCATCCAGTGACGGTGCGGCACCGTAACGTACTTCGACCAGGGTGCCGCCCGTAAAGTCCAGCCCCAGGTTGAGCTGCTGAAAAACGATGGCACCGATAGAGACGATCAGCATCACCGCCGAGACGATGAACGCAAGGTTGCGTCGTCCCATGAAGTCGATGCGTAGCTGCGATAGGGGTTTCATTACCACCTCTTCAATTCTGTGCGGAGCGCGTATGTCTGCTTCACGAGATCAGATCCAGAGCTTCTTGACGGGCTTGCTGCCATAGGTGAGGTTGACCATGGCGCGCGTGACCAGCAGGGCCGTGAACATCGAGGTCAGGATACCGATGGAGAGCGTGACCGCGAAGCCTTTGACCGGGCCAGTACCAATCGAGAACAGGATGATGGCCACCAGCAGGGTGGTGATGTTGGCATCCACGATCGAGGTGAAGGCACGCTCGTAACCCGCATGAATGGCTTGTTGAATCGACAGGCCGTTGCGCAACTCTTCGCGTATACGTTCGAAGATCAGTACGTTGGCATCTACCGCCATACCCAGGGTCAGCACGATACCGGCAATGCCCGGCAGGGTGAGAGTGGCCCCCAGTATCGACATCACGGCAATCAGCAGGGTCAGGTTGAGCGCCAGCGCCACGTTGGCGAATATGCCGAACACCTTGTAGCGGATCAGCATGAACATCACTACAAGCAGCAGGCCAATCTGAACCGAGAGCAGGCCGCGTTCGATGTTCTCCTGACCCAGGCTTGGGCCGATGGTACGTTCCTGTACGAAGTAGATGGGCGCTGCCAGAGAGCCTGAGCGCAGCAGCAGGGCCAGTTCGGCGGCTTCGGTGGGCGAGTCGAGCCCGGTAATGCGGAAGCTGTTGCCCAGAGCGCTTTGGATGGTCGCCAGGCTGATCAAGCCGCGCTCCGTGTAGGGCTCGCGAATGATGGTCTGCTCGCCAGTCTCCGGGTCGGTCTCGACGCGGTCTTCGCTCTTGTGCTCGATGAACAGCACCGCCATGTTGCGCCCGATGTTGGTGCGCGTGGCGCGGTTCATCAATGTACCGCCGGTGCCATCCAGGTTGATGTTGACCTGTGGGCGGCCATTTTCATCGAAGCTGTGGCTAGCGCTGGAAACGCTGTCACCGGTAATGATCACGTCCCGCATCAGGTCTGCAGAACGGCCGCTGTCGTTACGGAAGGTGAAGCGCTCGGTTTCCATGTCGGGCGTGTCGTTACGCGCTTCCAGGCGGAACTCCAGGTTGGCCGTGGCGCCGACGATGCGCTTGGCTGCCACCGTGTCCTGAATGCCGGGCAGCTCGACCACGATCTGGCTGGGGCCCTGGCGCTGTACCATTGGCTCGGCTACGCCCAGCTCGTCGACACGGTTACGCAGGGTGGTCAGGTTCTGGTTGACCGCATAGTCCTGAATCTCGCTGACCGTTGCGTCGCTCAGCGACATGACCAGACGGGAGGCTCGGCCATCGCCCTGGTTGCTGTAATCGAAGTTGGGGAAGTCGCGGCTGATCAATCGGCGAGCAGCGTCGCGATCTTCGCTGCTGGCAAAATCGATGGACAGCGAACGCTCGGCGATCTCCGTATTGCGGTAACGGATGCGCTCGCCACGCAGCAGTTCACGGATGGCGCTGGCATTGACTTCCAGGCGCTGGGTCAGGGCTGCTTCCATGTCGACTTCCAGCAGGAAGTGAACGCCGCCGCGCAGGTCCAGACCCAGCGTCATGGGTGTGGCGGAGAAGGCCTGCAGCCAACCAGGCGTGGCTTCCGCCAGGTTCAAGGCAACGGTGGCGCCGCTACCCAGCACGTCAGTCGCGATATCCCGCGCATTCAGCTGGTCATCGTTGCTCTGCAAGCGAATCAACCACTGCCCGTCGACCTCTTCCACGGCCTTGATGGCAATGTCGTTGTCGGTCAGCGCTTGTTCGACGCGATTGATTTGCCGCTCATCGAGCATGTTGCCTTGGGCATCGCTCACCTGAATGGCGGGATCGGCGGGAAATAGATTGGGAAGTGAATAGATAAGGCCAACCACCAGGACGACCAGTATCAGCAGATACTTCCACAGGGGGTAACGGTTGAGCATGCAAGCCCTGCCTTCAATTACAAACGGAATCGCTGTGCACAGACAAGTTGTGCACAGCAACGTTCACCATCGACGCTACCATGTCACCCCTGCCGGGGTGGCTGGCACGGAGTCGGCAGGGGGGAGGTGCGAGCGTTAGATGGACTTAATGGTGCCCTTGGGCAGTACGGCAGCCACGGCATTCTTCTGCACGTTGACTTCGGTACCTTCCGATACTTCCAGGGTCAGGAACTCATCGCTGACTTTGGTCACGCGGCCTACCAGGCCACCACCGATGACCACTTCATCACCCTTGGCCAGGCTGGAGACCAGCTGACGGTGCTGCTTGGCACGTTTTGCCTGGGGGCGCCACAGCAGGAAGTAGAAAATCAGCACAAAGCCGACGAGCATGACGATTTGCGCAATACCACCGCCAGCGGCGGCTTCCTGGGCATGGGCTGGTGAGATGAAGAAATCCAGCATTGCAGAGAACTCCTGAGTTAGAACAATGGGTGAACCGGTTGACGCCACTCAGCATGGCCGGTGGCGGTTAGTTATCAGGTTTCAGGTCCCGCAAGGGGAGGCACCGGCAAGCCGCGCCGTGCATAGAAGCCTTCCACAAAGGTCGTCAATGTACCCGCTTCGATTGCCGCGCGCAAATCAGCCATGACGCGCTGGTAGTAGCGCAAGTTATGGATGGTGTTGAGCATCGAGCCGAGCATTTCGTTGCAGCGGTCCAGGTGGTGCAGGTAGCCACGGGAAAAATTCTGGCAGGTGTAGCAGTCGCACTCTTCATCCAGCGGACGCGTGTCGAAGCGGTGCTTGGCATTGCGGATCTTGACGATGCCGTCCGAGGTGAACAGGTGCCCGTTACGCGCATTGCGGGTCGGCATGACGCAGTCGAACATGTCCACGCCGCGGCGCACGCCCTCGACCAGATCCTCGGGCTTGCCGACCCCCATCAGATAACGCGGGGTGTCGTCGGGCATCCAGGTGGGCAGGTAGTCGAGGACCTTGATCATCTCTTCCTTGGGCTCACCCACCGACAGGCCGCCGATGGCCAGGCCGTCGAAGCCAATGTCCAGCAGCCCCTTGAGTGAGCGTTCGCGCAGTTCGGGGTACATGCCGCCCTGAATGATGCCGAACAGCGCCGAAGGCGAATCACCGTGTGCCGTGCGTGAGCGCTTGGCCCAGCGCAGCGACAGCTCCATCGACTTCTCGGCCTCTTCGAAAGTGGCTGGGTAGGGGGTGCACTCATCGAAGATCATCACCACGTCAGAGCCCAGCGAGCGCTGCACGGCCATGGACTCTTCCGGTCCCATGAACACTTTGCTGCCGTCCACCGGCGAGCGGAAGTGCACGCCCTGCTCGGTGATCTTGCGCATCTCGCCCAGCGAGAAGACCTGAAAGCCGCCTGAGTCGGTGAGGATCGGCTTGTCCCACTGGGCGAAGTCGTGCAAGTCGCCGTGGGCTTCGATGACATCGGTGCCCGGGCGCAGCCAGAGGTGGAAGGTGTTGCCCAGGATGATTTCCGCGCCAATCTCTTTCACCGACTCGGGCGTCATGCCCTTGACGGTGCCGTAGGTACCCACCGGCATGAAGGCTGGCGTCTCTACCGTTCCCCGTGGGAAGTGAAGGCGGCCCCGGCGCGCACGGCCGTCTTCCGCAAGGCGCTCAAAGCGCATAAAGCATTCGTTTCGCATCACAGTCGCTCGTTGATCTATCGGGTGGCACAGCGCTAGCGGGTGAGCAGCATGGCATCGCCATAGCTGAAGAAGGCGTAGCGCTCTTCTACCGCCGTGCGGTAGGCGTGCATGATGTGGTCATAGCCTGCAAAGGACGACACCAGCATCAGCAGCGTCGACTCGGGCAGGTGAAAGTTGGTGATCAGTGCATCGACACAGCGCCACTGGTAGCCAGGGTAGATAAAGATATCGGTATCGCCGCTGAACGGGGCGATCTTACCGTCGCTGCTTTTCATGCAGGCACTCTCCAGGCAGCGCACGCTGGTGGTGCCTACCGCCACCACGCGCTTGCCGGCCGCTAGCGTCTCGCGCACTTGCTGGCAGGTCTCCTCGGTCACTTCAATCCATTCGCTGTGCATATGGTGTTCAAGGATATTGTCGACGCGCACCGGCTGAAAGGTACCGGCTCCGACATGCAGCGTCACAAAGGCGCGATTAATCCCTTTATCCGCCAGCGCATCCAGTAGCGGTTGATCAAAGTGCAGCCCCGCGGTAGGCGCCGCTACTGCGCCGTCACGCCGTGCATACACGGTTTGGTAGCGCTCACGGTCGCTCAGCTCATCTTCGCGGGTAATATAGGGCGGCAACGGCATATGACCGTGCTTTTCAAGCAGCGCAATCATCGGCGTATCGCCTAAAAAACGCAGCTCAAACAGCGCGTCACGACGGCCTTCTACAATGGTGTGAATATCACCTTCGAAAATTAGCTCGGTGCCTGGCTTGGGTGATTTGCTGGAACGGATATGCGCCAAGCCACGGTGGGCATCCAGCGGGCGCTCAAGCAGCATCTCTACTTTGCCGCCGCTGGCTTTGTGGCCGTGCAGGCGTGCGGGAATCACACGGGTGTCGTTAAACACCAGTAGATCGCCCGGCTCCAAAAGCGCAAGCAAATCAGGGAAACGACGATGCTCAAGCGCGCCGCTCTGGCCATCCACGCACAGCAGACGGCAGTCACTACGCTGTTCAGAGGGGTAGCGAGCAATTAACTCATCGGGTAGTTGATAATAGAAATCAGAGCGTTGCATGGGGGGTGGAAATGTTTCGCCAGGAGAGTGAAGAGAACCGAGCATCATACCCGGTGAAAAATTCAACATAGGATACGCGACTACTGGTTTGAAGTCAGGCGTATCACTCAGGGATTCATAGCGTGGTGCTCGAAAATGGGTAAATCCGGCAGATTTCGTTGATTAATCGAGAGGCTGCGAGCGATAGCGGGCGGTGCTGCCGTACAATCAAATGCGATTCGGCCTCTATAAATACCGGGTGGGCGATGGGGATGGCGACGAGCTGGCCGCGTGCAAGTTCATGAATGAGCGCCACTGCTGGCATAAAGGTGACGGCGTGGCCTGCGCTCACATACTGCTTAAGGGTGGCTAGCGAGTTGCTGACTAGGCTAGGCGTAAAGTGGCGTTTATCGATTATTTCCACGGTATCGACTAGCTGACGCAGACCATATCCCTTGGATATTAACCCCAGTGGGTATTGGAGAATATCGTCCAGTGAGAGTGGTGAAGGCAGCTGATTCAGGGGGTGGTCAGGGTGCATGACCGCGCATACCGGTTGGCGAGCCGAGGCGATCGATTTAACCCCAGGTAGTAGGCGCGGAGAGTAGGCGAACCCTATATGCGCATCGCCTTCCAGCACGCGTGTGACGACCTGATTGACGCTCGCGTGTGTCACTTCAAAATGCAGTTTCGGGTGTTGCTGGGAAAAATGATTGACTACTTCGCTCATCAGCGTGGCGCTGTAGCCCTCGCTAATCGCTAATCGAAGCGATCCTCGGCTGAGGTTGTCGAGCTCGGAAAAATCACTCAACAAGGCAGATTCTGCTGCTTGGCGCTCTCGATAAAAATCAAGCAGTAACTCCCCCGCTTCGGTGGCACGTACACCTCGCCCATGCCGTTCCAACAGCCTTACCCCCAGCTCCGCTTCCAGGCGTGCGATTTGACGGCTGATGACGGAGGCTTCGATATCCAGTTTGTCCGC
This sequence comes from Halomonas sp. 18071143, assembly GCF_019211725.1. Taxonomy (NCBI): domain Bacteria; kingdom Pseudomonadati; phylum Pseudomonadota; class Gammaproteobacteria; order Oceanospirillales; family Halomonadaceae; genus Halomonas; species Halomonas sp. 18071143. The sequence goes on along the minus strand of NZ_CP078120.1, from coordinate 3,123,775 downwards.
TGCCCGGCGGATTGAGCCTTGCGTCATCGCCTCAAAGGCGTAGCGCATTCGACGCGAATTAAACCCTTCATTATTCAGCGGTGCGTGAGATGACATGCCAGATACCGGTGGTTGGGAAGCAGTGTTGCTCAAAGGGCAACGGTTTCATAATGCATCGGTCATTGCTTGTCTGTCTATGCCACGCCTAGAGTGAAAAATATGTGACTGCTGCACTGCGTCATATACTTAAGTCTAGGAGAAGGGATGAACATTCTGATCGCGGGTTTCCAGCATGAAACCAATACTTTCGCACCTACCAAAGCTGACTATGCGAGCTTTGTTCAAGGGGGAGGTTTTCCCGCGCTATGTCGAGATGAAGCTTTACTTGAGCTTGAAAAGGTAAATATACCGATTGGTGGATTTATCACGGCAGCCTTAGCGGAGGGGCATCGGGTGTTACCTGTGATATGGGCCGCAGCAAGCCCTTCGGCACATGTTACTCAAGAGGCCTTCGAGCGAATCGCTGGCGAAATAACCGCCGCCGCGTCGTCAGCTACTTTTGACGCTATTTATCTCGACCTACACGGCGCAATGGTTTGTGAACATCTCGCTGATGGCGAGGGCGAACTGTTGGCTAGACTGCGGGAGATCGTGGGCAGCGAATTGCCGATAGTGGCTAGCCTTGACCTGCACGCCAATGTTACCCAGCGCATGCTTGAAGCCGCGACCGGCCTGGTGGCCTTTCGCACTTATCCACATGTGGATATGGCTGAAACGGGCGCCCTTACAATGGGGCTGCTTAAACGCATCTTCGATGGCGAGCAATTACACCTCGCGTCGCGGCGAATTCCTTTCCTTATTCCTATCTCTGCTGGCAGTACCTTTCTTGAACCCGCTCAGAGTGTCTATCACGGGCTTGGCGAACATGACCAGCGCAGTAACGGCGTGTGTTCATTTGCTGCTGGCTTTCCCGCAGCGGACTTTGCTGAATGCGGGCCAGTAGTTTGGGGGGTTGGGCCTGATCGTGAGCTATTAGAGACTCAAGTGGCGCAGCTTGCTGATGAAATCGTCGCTCTTGAAGCGCGCTGGCAAGTCCCTTTCCTGACGCCTAAAGAGGCCGTTGCTGAAGCGATGCAGCTTGCGAGTGGTGAAAGCCGACCAGTGGTTATTGCTGATACTCAGGACAACCCGGGTGCCGGGGGCGATGCAACCACCACCGGTATGCTTCGTGCGCTGGTGGAAGCTGATGCACAAGGGGCTGCCTTGGGCTTGATCTGTGACCCTGAGGCGGCAGCCAAGGCGCATGCAGCAGGTGAGGGCGCGCGCATTTTGCTTGCCTTAGGCGGTGAGCCGAGCGTTGGCGATGCATCCGTAGACGCTGAGTTTGAGGTGGTTCGGCTAAGCGATGGTCGCTGCCGTTACGACGGTCCCATGATGCACGGTAATCAGGTCGAACTTGGCCCCAGCGTGCAGTTAAGAGTCGGTGGCGTTTCGATCCTGGTAACCAGCCGCAAGACACAGCTGCTTGATCGCAATCTGCTGCGCATGGTGGGCATTGAACCAGAGACAAAAAAAATATTGGTATTAAAAAGCTCTGTCCATTTCCGCGCCGATTTTCAGCCGATTGCTTCGGCCATCTTGATCGCAAAATCCCCTGGCCCAATGGCGGCCGACCCCAGCGAGTTGCCCTGGCGCAACCTGGCTCCAGGTATGCGTACTCGCCCGATGGGGGAGCCTTTTGTTTCTCCTGTGCAGTGAACTTCGTCCTTATTGGCCACGAAGAGTGGTTCCACTAAAAAGAAAAAGAGGTGTCGCAATGCAACCCAAGGCAATAACGAAATCAACGTCTGGTATGGCGCGTACTCTGCTTAGCACGGCGCTGCTTGGATTGGGCGCTATTACCCTGGCCGCCGAGACACAGGCGCAAACCGTCAACGCGGTGATGCACTCGGGGGTAAGAATTATTGATCCAATCCTCACCACGGCGCATATCACCCGTAATCACGGCTATATGGTGTTCGATACCCTGCTTGGCATGGATGAAGAGTTTCAGCCGCAGCCTCAGATGGCCGATTGGGAAATATCCGACGATGGCATGGTGTACACCTTCACGCTGCGCGACGGGCTCACTTGGCACGATGGCGAGGCAGTCACCGCTGCCGATTGTGTAGCTTCGCTTGAGCGTTGGGCAAAGCGCGATTCCGGTGGATTGATGTTAATGAATCATGTCGAATCGCTTGAAGCCAGCGATGAACGTACCATCACCCTGACCTTATCTTCGCCGTTCAGCTACGTGCTCGAACTGCTTGCCAAACCCTCCTCTGTACCGGCCTTTATGATGCCTGAAAGGTTAGCCAGTACGAGCCCCGAAGAGGCGATACCCGAGCAGATTGGTTCCGGGCCGTTCCGTTTCGTCGCTGACGAGTTTCAGCCCGGCAATCGGGTAGTTTATGCCAAATTCGAGGAGTACGTGCCCCGTGATGAGCCGCCAAGTTGGACGGCGGGCGGCAAAGTGGTCAATGTGGATCGCGTTGAATGGATCACCATGCCTGACCAGCAAACTGCTATCAACGCGCTAGGAAGTGGGGATATCGACTTCATTGAACAAGTGCCACTCGATTTGCTGCCGCTGCTTGAAACCAATGACGATCTAACCCTTGAAACACTGAGCGTGATGGGCAGCCAAACCATGGGGCGGATGAACTTCCTTTACCCTCCTTTCGATGATGTACGCATTCGTCAGGCGGCGATGCTGGCAATGAATCAAGAGGATGTTCTGGCTGCGCTGATTGGCAACCCCGACTACTACGAAGCCTGCGGCTCCTTCTTCGGCTGCCAAACCCCCTTGGGTAGCGACGCGGGTACCGATACTTGGATGGCCACTGGCAATCTTGAACGGGCTCGAGAGCTGCTGGAAGAGGCGGGCTATGACGGCACCCCAGTGGTGATGTTACAGCCTACCGATGTGGCCACCGTTTCGCCCCAGCCGGTGGTGGCTGCCCAGGCTCTGCGTCAGGCCGGTTTCAATGTTGAGTTGCAGCCAATGGACTGGCAGACACTGGTAACGCGGCGTGCCAGCCAAAGTGAGCCAGCGGATGGGGGCTGGAATATGTTCTTTACTAACTGGATCATTCCTGAAGTGTGGAACCCTATTGTCAATCCAATGCTGAACGGTCAAGGGCGTGAAGGAGGTTTCTTTGGTTGGCCTGAAGATGCAGAGTTGGATGCCATGCGCCTGGATTTCGCCATGGCGGGAAGTGACGAAGAGCGGGAGCGCATCGCAGAAGCTATCCAAGTCCATGCGCTTGAACAGGTCATCTATGTGCCGTTAGGCGACTATCGCTCGGTCTCTTCCTGGTCTAACCAACTCGACGGCGTACTCAAGGGGCCGGTGCCCGTGTTTTGGAACCTGACTAAGAGCGAATAAGATTTTGCCAGTGTGCGGTTGTTAAGTTCGTAATTAAGCCTGCGCACTGGCCTTGTTATTCGACCATGTCTATCCACAACACATAGCAGGCGCCGCATGTTCGCTTACTTTATCCGTCGTATTTTAGCCTCGATCCCAGTAATGCTGGTGGTGGCACTGTTTGTCTTCTTGCTGCTACGCCTCTCGCCGGGCGACCCGGCAGCCATTATTGCTGGGGATATGGCGAGTCCTGCACAGCTAGCCAATATTCGCGCTGCATTAGGGCTCGACCAGCCGCTGCATATCCAGTTCTTCGTTTGGCTTGGCGAGCTGGTGCGCGGCAATTTCGGTACCTCGTTGATTTCACAGACCCCGGTGCTAACCATGATCGGGCAGCGCCTCGAACCGACCTTAAGTCTGGCGGTGGTGGCGATGTTGTTGACTGTGGTTATTGCGATTCCGCTCGGGGTCATCGCCGCCTGGCGCCATGGGCGCTTTGTCGACAACTTCGTGATGTCGGCTTCGGTGGTGGGATTTTCGGTACCCGTATTCGTTATTGGCTATTTATTGATTCAGCTGTTTGCCCTTGAACTGCGCTGGCTGCCGGTACAGGGCTTCCGAAGCCTTGGCGATGGCCTCGGTCCTTTCGCTAGCCGCATTGTGCTGCCAGCGCTAACACTCTCTTCAATCTATATTGCGCTGATCGCGCGCATGACCCGTGCCAGTATGCTTGAGGTGCTCGACGAGGATTATATCCGAACCGCCCGCGCCAAAGGGCTTACCGAGCGTGCGGTGCTCTTCCGCCATGCGTTGCGTAATGCTGCGGTACCGATCATCACCGTGATCGGTACTGGCTTTGCGCTAATGATTTCCGGGGTAGTGGTCACTGAGAGCGTGTTCAATATTCCCGGCTTGGGGCGGCTGATTGTGGATGCTGTGCTGGCCCGGGACTATCCGGTGATTCAGGCGCTGATTCTGCTGACTGCCGGCGTCTACGTGATTATCAATCTACTGATCGATCTCTCCTACGCGATCACCGACCCGAGGATTCGCTACTGATGTACGCCTCGCACTCCAATCCTATCTTAGTCCCCGAAGGTCGCGGCGTTAGTCGACTGCTGTCGCGGCTAAGCCAGACTCGTCCGCGGGGAGTTACTCTGGTCGCTGGCGGTGTACTGATAGTTATCATCGCTATTGCCCTGTTTGCTCCGTGGCTTGCTAATCATGACCCGCTGACGTTATCACCGGCTAATCGCCTGAAGCCCATGGGTAGTGAGTTCTGGCTTGGCACTGATGCCTATGGCCGTGATCTCTACTCGCGCATTATTTACGGTGCCCGTGTGTCTCTGGTGGTTGGGCTCGGGGTGGCCGTCACGAGTGTCGCTATAGGCTTGCCACTAGGTTTGCTGGCGGGTTATTTCCGTGCCCTGGACGCAATACTCATGCGCATTATGGATGGGTTGATGGCAATCCCTGGCATCTTACTAGCGATTGCCATTGTCTCACTGACCAGCGCCACACTATGGACAGTGATGATCGCCATTATGGTGCCTGAGATCCCCCAGGTAGTCCGCTTGGTACGGTCGCGGGTGCTGGCTACGCGAGAGGAGGCATTTGTCGAAGCCGCCATACTGATGGGGACCTCCACCCCAAAGCTGTTATGGCGACATTTAATGCCTAGCACCCTTGCCCCGCTGATTGTGCAGGGCACCTATATATGCGCATCAGCCATCCTAACCGAAGCCATCCTCTCTTTCTTGGGGGCCGGTATCGGTACGGAAACACCTTCTTGGGGCAATATCATGTCCGAAGGGCGGGTTTACTTTCAGTTAAAGCCCTCACTGATCTTCTGGGCTGGATTGCTGCTCTCGGCCTGTATCTTGTCAGTCAACCTGCTGGGTGATAGTGCCCGCGACGCGCTTGACCCGAAGATGAAGCGGAGGATGTCATGATGACTGACGCCCCGATACTTGAGGTTGAAGAGCTGGTGGTGGAGACCAGCGGGCGCAAACCCACGCGTATTCTGGATACTATCTCATTCACCATCGGTGCAGGCGAGACACTGTGCCTGGTGGGGGAGAGCGGTTCGGGTAAGTCGGTCACGTCACTGGCCACCATGGGACTGCTGCCCCCCGGCGCGCTGGTCACTCGCAGCGGGCGTATTCGGCTTGCCGGGGAGGATGTGCTTGCTGCTTCTCCCGCACAGTTACGAGACCTGCGCGGGCGGCATATGGCGATGATCTTTCAAGAGCCGATGACCGCGCTTAATCCGGTGCTCAGTGTCGGGCGCCAGCTTGACGAAGTGCTGTGCCAGCACACCTCGAAAACTGCTCAGCAGCGCCGCGCCCGAGTTCTCGAAGTGTTTGAACAGGTTCACCTTCCTGACGTTGAGCGTATCTATACCAGTTATCCGCATCAGCTCTCTGGTGGTCAGCGTCAGCGCATCATGATCGCTATGGCGCTGCTGCTTAAGCCGAAGTTGTTAATTGCTGACGAGCCTACCACTGCGCTGGATGTGACTACCCAGCACCAGATTCTGGCATTGATTAAGGAGCTCCAGCGCGAGCATGGTACCGCGGTGTTGTTTATCACCCACGACATGGGCGTGGTGGTGGATATCGCTGACCGGGTATGCGTGATGCATCGCGGCCAGTTGGTTGAGAGTGGGCCCGTAGGCCAGGTACTTGGTAGTCCACAAGAGGCTTATACCCAACGCCTGCTTGCCGCCGTGCCCAGCTTGGTGCCACGTGAGCCCAGGGAAGCTGTCAGCAATAAAACGGTTCTGGAAGTACAGTCGCTGGAGAAAGTGTTCAACGCTAATCAGGGTATGTTGCGCTGGCTGCGTAAACCCACACCGCCGACCCGTGCCGTGGATGATGTCAGCTTTGTGCTTAAACGTGGGCGTACGTTAGGTATTGTCGGGGAATCGGGCTCCGGCAAGTCGACCCTGGCGCGCTGTGTGATGCGCCTGATTACCCCCACGGGCGGCAATATCAGGGTCAGCGGTAAGCAGATTACTGAACTGCCTAAATCGATGCTCAAGCCGCACCGCAAGCGCATCCAAATGATCTTCCAGGACCCTAACCGCTCGCTAAACCCGCGTATGACGGTGGGGCAGAGCCTAATTGAAGGGCCGACCAATTACGGTACGCCGCGCCGCGAGGCCCTGGCTCGCGGGCGCGAACTGCTCGAGCTGGTGGGGCTGCCGGTTGATGCCATTGACCGCTACCCTCACCAGTTCTCTGGCGGTCAGCGCCAACGTATTGCCATTGCTCGGGCACTGGCCATGGAGCCTGAGGTGATCGTCGCTGATGAGGCAGTCTCGGCGCTGGATGTTTCGGTGCAAGCCCAAGTGCTGGCGCTACTCAATGAGATACAGGCTCGTCTTGGTATAGCTGTGCTATTTATAACCCACGATTTACGTGTTGCCGCGCAGATTTGTGACGATGTACTGGTGATGCAGCGTGGCCGCCTAGTCGAGTACGGCCCGGCGGCACAGGTGCTTGGTAAGCCCCAGGCTGAGTATACAAAACAGCTGATGGAGGCGGCCCCAGGGCGAGGTTGGGATTTCGCAGCTGGAGTACCTATGGCGCAGCCCATTAACGCCTTTTCATAACGCTTGAATAGACTATGGAGAATACGATGACCACGATTGCTCGCATTGAAGAGTATGGCGATGAGCTGCGCGCCATCCGTCACGATCTGCACGCACATCCTGAAATTGGCTTTGAAGAGCAACGCACCTCATCCATCGTCGCTCGTTTGCTGAAAGAGTATGGTGTCGATGAAGTTCACACCGGGATTGCCGTCACTGGCGTGGTTGGCTTGATACACGGCCGCCATGGGCAAGGTAAACGCATCGGGCTTCGCGCCGACATGGATGCACTGCCCATGGAGGAAGAGAGTGGGCTCTCGTTTAGCTCACAAACACCTGGACGTTTTCATGGCTGTGGCCATGATGGGCACACCACCATGTTACTCGGCACCGCCCGCTATCTTGCCGAAACCCGCAACTTTGCGGGCACCGTCGTGCTTATTTTTCAGCCCGCGGAAGAGGGACTGGGCGGCGCTCGTCGAATGATTGCCGAAGGGCTTTTTGAGCGCTTCCCCTGTGATGAAATCTATGGCCTGCATAATTCTCCTCTGCATGGGCCTGGCGAAATCGCGCTATGCCCTGGCCCCGCCATGGCTGGTGCCGATTTCTTTGATATCACCGTGACCGGACGCGGCAGCCATGGGGCGATGCCGCACTACTCCCGCGACCCTGTGATAGTCAGCGGCACTTTGATTCAAGCGCTGCAAAGCATCGTCAGCCGTAATATCAACCCCCACGACCCAGTGGTGCTCTCAATCACCCAGGTGCACTCTGGCTCGGCTTATAATGTTATTCCCCAGACAGCCACCTTGGCAGGCACCGTAAGAACCTTTTCCGACAGCGTGCGCGAGCAAACCCGTGAGCGCATGCGTACGCTGGTTGCAGGCATTGCGGCGAGCTATGAAGTTGATATCGATATCGACATTCGCGATGTGTTCAGCGTGCTGGATAACGCACCCCTGCAGACAGAGCTACTCGCTGAGGCTGCCCGCGAAGTGGTCGGGCATGAGAATGTCAGCACTGATAACAAACCATTGATGGGCAGCGAAGACTTCGCCGACATGCTCAAGGTTGTCCCTGGTGCCTACTGCTGGGTGGGCCACAGCGGCAATATCCCGGTGCATAACCCGGCCTTCGTACTCGGCGACGATATTCTGCCGATTGGGGCCAGCCTATTTTCAAGACTGATTGAAAAACGGCTGTCGCCCGGTGCATGAATTTTTACGGATCTAGCTGATAACCACATGCTTTTATTGACGCGAGGAATAGTGTCTGTATAATTCGCCTCCATTGCCGGTATGGCGGAATTGGTAGACGCAGCGGATTCAAAATCCGCCGCCTTTACGGGTGTGCCAGTTCGAGTCTGGCTACCGGCACCAAACATGAAGGGCCTGACGTTCAACGTCAGGCCCTTTTTGGTTTGGTACGCGGCTTGCAGCTGAAATTTAATTTTATGCATAGGGCAACTCGTCAGCTCTTTATGGTAAATATATTGTTTTGAAACGTTAGAAACCATCATAGGGCAGAGTAATAGCCCCCAATGTCGCGGGAGACAACCCCATGGGCGTGACCTATCACGAAAGCAATGCGCGTATGAGCCAAGTGGCTGTTCATAACGGAACCGTCTACCTCGCGGGCCAGGTGCCGGCCGATGCCACGGTGGGCATGCGTGGCCAAACCGAGCAGGTGCTGGCGCGTATCGATGAGCTGCTGGCGCAGGCGGGCACTTCCAAAGAGCACCTGATCTCTGCGCAGGTATGGGTCACCGACATGGCCGAGTTCGCAGAAATGAACGAAGCGTGGGAAGCCTGGGTAGTACCGGGTCGTCCGCCGGTGCGCGCTGCGCTGGAAGCCAAGCTGGCCAAGCCCGAGTGGAAAGTGGAAATCATGGTCATCGCGGCACTGCCCGACGCCTGATCGGTTGCTTCAAGGCTGTCACGAGGGGGCGTTAACCGAGCGTTAACGCCCCCTCGATTTTTCTTTCGTGATCGTTTTATAGTGAAGCTTCCTTCTCACACTTCCCGAACGGTACGGTCATGGTCCAGTTCGAGCTGCATAGCCGCAATCTGGCGCAAGAGCAGGTGGCGCACACCCACGATTTTCACCAGTTGATACTGGCCACGTGTGGCGTGACGGAACTGTCCATGGAAGGCCAGGGGGAGCGGGTGACCGCTCGCCGGGGCTGCTTGATCCCTTCGTCACGCCATCACGAGTATCAGGGCGATGGCAGCAACCGTACCCTGGTGCTGGATATCCCCGTGCAGCACCTGGCCACGCTGGAAAAGGGCAGTGAGATCGAGCGGCTATTCGATAAACCGCGCTTCTTTACCGTTCCCCCCGCTTTGAACCAGCTCACCCATGCGCTGGCCCATCAGTTGGATCAGTGTCCAGCCCTGCAAAACGAAATTGCCGCACTGTTACTGCGGGCGCTCTACATGTACCTGCAGGATGCACCGCTCCAGACGGCAGCCCAAATGGGCGCGCGCTGCATCAGTGAGCGGCTGGACTTGGAGCGCCTGGATGCCTGGCTCGATCAGCACCTGGCCGATGACATTCGTGTCGAGCAGATGGCCGCACTATGCGCCTTGAGTCCCGGCCACTTTCATAGCTGCTTTCGTGAGCTGACCGGGGTGACGCCGCTGGCCTATGTGCAGCGCAGGCGGCTGGAGCATGCGCGCACCCTGGTACGCCATAGCGCCATGAGCCTTGGCCATATCGCCATGTTGGTGGGTTTTCGCGATCAGGGCAGCTTTTCCCGCGCCTACCGTCGTTACTTCGACATTTCCCCTTCGTCGGATCGCTAGCGTCTGAAACCTCGGCCTACCTGACTTACGGGCAAACTTGCCAGAGTCTCGGGCAAGCAACCGTTGCTGCATCGTCGTAGTCTCAAGAGAAGTTCGATGACTCTGGAGAGCGCTGATGCTACCACCCTCGTTTTATCCCCATACCCACACGCGCGCGTTGGCCTTTGCTACCCATCGGGTCATTGTGCAAGGCCTCGTCGCCTGTCACCTGCAGGGGGAGTGGGCATGAAGGTCATTTCTGCCAAGGAAGTCGAGCAGTGTTTAGCCTGGCCAGGCCTGATCGAGCGCCTGCGCCACACCTTCGTGAACGGGGTGGAGTCGCCACCGCGCCACCATCACGCCATGCATCGGCCGGATGGCGAAGCCACCATGCTGCTGATGCCCGCCTGGGAAGCCGCAGGCTATATCGGGGTGAAGATGGTCAACGTGTTTCCGCAAAATGCCGAACACGGCCTGCCGGCCATTTCCGGCCTTTACCTGCTCAGCGAAGGCCAACACGGCCAGCCGCTGGCGTGCATCGATGGCAGCGAACTGACCCGCCGCCGCACCGCCGCTGCTTCTGCGCTGGCGGCTCAGGTGCTGGCCCGGGAAGACGCCGAAACGCTGCTGGTGGTGGGTACCGGCAAGCTGGCCCCCATGGTGATCGAAGCCCACGCAAGCGTCAGGCCCATCAAGCGCGTGCTGGTCTGGGGGCGTAACCCCCACAAGGCAGCCGCCATTGCCGAAGAGTATGCAGACCGCTTCGATACCCAGGTCGTCGACACCTTGGCCACCGCCGTGGCAGAGGCCGACATCGTCAGCTGCGTGACGCTCTCCACCCAGCCCATCATCCGGGGCGAGTGGCTGACCCCAGGCACGCACCTGGACCTGATTGGCGCTTTTCGTCCACAAATGCGCGAAACCGATGCCGAGTGCCTGCGCCGTGCCCAGGTATTCGTGGATACCTACGCGGGGGCACAAGGCGAGGCGGGGGACATCCTGCAGGCCATCGAAGAAGGTGCCTTCCAGTTCGAGGAGATCCAGGCGGAGCTGGCCGACGTCTTGCGTGGCGAGAAGCCCGGGCGCACCAGCCCGCAGGCCATCACGCTGTTCAAGTCGGTGGGCGCCTCTCTGGAAGATTTAGCCGCGGCGATCGAGCTCTGGGAGTCGTTACCCGCTACGCTGAAGTAGCGCTTGCTAGCTCCAAATGGCCAAAGGACGGTGACCATGAAGTGTTTTTATCATCCTGATCAGGCGCTGCATGCGCCGCCCACTTTCCTGCTGCGTGGCCAGCCGGCGCCTTCCCCGGAAGGGCCGGTGCGGGCCGAGCTGCTCACCCAAGGGTTGGCAAAGGTGGGCCTGGCGCTGGTGGCCCCGGGCGCGTCGGACTCGCCCCAGCTGCGCCAGCGGCTGGCGCAGATTCATACGCCGCGCTATCTGACCTTTCTGGAAACGATCCATGCCCGCTGGCAGGCGTTGCCCAACGCCGCCGCGCTGGTGGCGCCCAACATTCACCCCTGCGGCGGCGGCCACCACTACCCCCGCCACCCCATCGGCCAGGCGGGCTGGCACCTGCACGACATGGCTTGCCCGCTCAGCGCCACCAGTTTCCAGGGCGCATTGGCCTCGGCGGCCACCGCAGAAGCAGCCGCGGAAGCCGTGTTGGCACGGGAGACGGTGACCTATGCACTGTGCCGCCCACCCGGCCACCATGCCGGGCCTGAGCGGGCAGGCGGCTTTTGCCTGCTGAACAACTCGGCGCTGGCCGCGACCGTGCTGCGCGAACGCTTTGCCAGAGTGGCGATCATCGATGTGGATTTGCACCACGGCAACGGCACCCAGGACATTTTCTACGCCAGAAACGATGTATGGACCGGTTCCCTGCACGCCGACCCCAACGACTTCTACCCCTTTTTCTGGGGCGGGGCTGACGAAGAAGGCAGCGATGACGGCGTGGGCGCCAACGTGAACCTCCCCCTGCCGGTGGGCAGCGACGGTGAGGTCTATCTGGACGCGCTGGCGATTTTGATCGATCACTTGCAGCGTTTCGAACCGGATGCGGTGGTGGTCGCTCTGGGGCTGGATGCCCATAAGGAAGACCCGCTGGCCGGTTTGAACGTGGAAACCGAAGCGTTTATCGAGGTAGGCAAGCGTCTGGCCGCGCTGTCGCTCCCCATGGTGATCGTGCAGGAAGGCGGCTACCCCACCGAACAGCTCAGCGCCAACCTGGCGGCCTTCATGGAGGGGTTTAACGCATGAGCGGTACCGGCTTCTACTGGCACGAACGCTGCTTCTGGCACGACCAGGGGGCCATCGGCGTGTTCTCGGCGCCGGGTGAGTTCTTGCAGCCCCAGGCCGCCTCGGAAAGCCCCGAAAGCAAGCGGCGGCTGAAAAACATTCTGGAAGTCAGCGGGCTGATCGACGAGCTTTACGTGGTCAAGCCGCCCGCCGCCACGCTGGAAGACCTGCTGCGCTTTCACACGCCGCGCTACCTGGAAGAACTTCAGGCAGGCGATGCGGCAAGGGGCGGTAACGGCGGCGACTGCGCGCCCTACATGCCGGGCAGCTGGGCCGCCGCGACCCACTCGGCGGGCTTGGCCATCGCCGCCGTAGACGCCGTCGCCCGGGGCGAAGTACGCAACGCCTACGCGCTGTGCCGCCCGCCGGGCCACCATGCCGAAGCCGATCAGGGCCGTGGGTTCTGCCTGTTAGGCAATATTCCCGTGGCGGTGATGCGTGCTCAGGCGCTGGGCCAGGCCAGTCGCGTGGCGATACTCGACTGGGACGTACACCACGGTAACGGCCAGCAGGCTGCGTTCTATCGCGACCCGAACACCTTCACCATCTCAATACATCAGGCAGCCAACTACCCGCTGGAGAGCGGCGCTTTCGAAGAGCAGGGGGAGGGCGCTGGAACCGGGGCGAATCTCAACCTGCCGCTGCCCCCCGGGTGTGGCCTGGGGGCCTATGCGTATGCCATGGAAAGGCTGGTGCTGCCTGCGCTGGAAGCCTTCCAGCCCGATCTCATCATCGTTGCCTGTGGCTACGACGCCTGTGCCAAGGACCCGCTGGGCAAGATGCTGCTCAACAGTCAGGCCTTCGCCACCATGACGGCGCAAGTAAAGGCCGTGGCGGAGCGCTGCTGCGCTGGCAAGCTGGTGATCGTGCACGAAGGCGGCTACTCCGAAGGCTACGTGCCGCTCTGCGGCCATGCGGTGATCCAGACGCTGGCGGGCAGCACGACCACCGTGTTCGACCCGCAAAATGACGAAATCGCCGCTTGGGGTTATCAGGCGCTGCAGCCGCACCAGCAGGCATTGATCGATAACTGGCAACGACAGTGGGAGCAAACCACCCGATGACACCTCTTCATGATCGAGACGGCTGGATCTGGCAGGACGGCCAGTGGCTTGCCTGGCGAGATGCCAGGGTTCATGTGTTCACCCATACGCTACATTACGGGATGGGCTGCTTCGAGGGCGTGCGGGCCTACGCCGGTGCGCAAGGCCCGTGCCTGTTCCGGGTGGAGGAGCACACCCGCAGGCTCGTGGACAGTGCCCACGCGCTGGATATTCCGCTGCCGTTTCGTGAAGCCGAGCTGATCGATGCTCAGTGCAAAAGCATTACCAAAAACGGCTTGCTGGATGCCTACCTGAAGCCCACCGTGTTTCTTGGTTCAGAAGGCCTCGGGCTGCGCGCCCAAGGGCTGACCACCCATGTGATGATCGCCGCCTGGGATTTGGGGCCATACCTTTCACCGCAGGCCGCGACCCATGGATTGCGTGCCTTGACCTCTTCCTGGGCGCGCCACCATGTCAACATCAGCCTGTGCCGCGCCAAGACCAGCGGCCACTACGTGAATTCGATGCTGGCGCTCAACACGGCGGTCAAGGCCGGGTTCGATGAGACCATCATGCTCGACCCCGAAGGGTACGTGGCCGAGGCCTCGGCGGCGAATGTCTTCCTGCTGCGCGATGGCGTGCTGCACACCCCGGAAGTCACCTCTTGCCTGCAGGGCATCACCCGAGACAGCGTCATACAGCTGGCCCGCGACGTGCTGGGCATCGAAGTGAAAGAGCGGCGTATCACCCGCGATGAGCTGTACACCGCCGACGAAGCCTTCCTGACCGGCACTGCTGCCGAAATTCTGCCGCTCAGGGAGCTGGATGGACGACGCATCGGCCATCGTGCCGAAGCACCGCCGCCCAGCGAGCCGATACCTGCCCACAGCGTCACGGCGCAGCTGCAGCAGCTCTATCGCCAGGTGGTACGCGGCGAGCTGGAGGCCTACCAGCACTGGCTGACCCCGGCATGAGAGGGGAATGGCGCCGGGGCCTGCGCGGCTAGCCGTGCTGTCGAAGCGCCTTTTCCAGCGCCGCCAACCTGCCCGGCTGCAGTGCCTCTTCTACCGCCGTGATGCGAATCACGTTGGCCAGTTGCGGGTGAGCAAGGCGGGCCACCAGCACGCCATCGTCCAGCAGCTCCTGATGCACGGCGGCGGCCAGCTCGGCGCTGGATAGGCGGATGCCGACGAAGTTGGTGGCGCTGGGCAGCACGTCTGCCCCCAGCGCCGTGAAGTGCAGCGCCAGCTGTTCACGGCGCGCTTTGACATCCGCAATATGCTGCTGCACTTCCTCGGGGTGGTCGAGCACGACCTCGGCGGCGGCCTGGGTGAAGGAAGAGACCGCGTAGTGAATACGCACTTTCATCATCATCGCCAGCACGTCGGGCTCGGCAATTGCGTAGCCAATCCGCATGCCCGCCAGGCCATGGGCCTTGGAGAGCGTGCGCAGGCGAATCACCCCCGGCAGCGCCTGGCCCAGGAACTCACTTCCCGCATCGTCACGAAAATCCCCGTAGGCCTCATCCAGCAGCAGCCAGCAGTCGTTGGGGAGCGCCTGGCGAAACTTGAGAATGGCGCTATCGCTGTGCAGGTGGCCGCTGGGGTTGTCCGGGTTGGCCAGGTACACCAGCCGCGCTTGCTCCTGATGGGCCGCTGCCGCCAGCGCTTCCAGATCGGGGGCGAGCACGCCAGGCGCTTCATGGTAGCTGGGCTCGACCAACCGGCAGCCCTGGCCCTGGGCAAAGTACCCGAAGGTGGGGTAGGTGCCTGCGGTACTCACCACGGCCTCGCCCACGCTGCAGGTGGTGCGCAGCGCCAGGGCGATCAGGCTGTCGGCACCGGCGTCCACCAGCAGGTGGTCAAGGGGAATGTCTTGCTGGGCGCTGATGCGCTGGCGAACGCCCAGCGCTTCGGCATCGCCATAGCAATACACGTGTTGTGCCACGGCATCGCCGAAGTGTTCCCGCAGCGCACGGTGGGGCATGTCCAGCCCCTCGTTGGAGCCCAGGCGGTGAGGGATCTCACGGCCGAGCCGCCGCTCCAGCACCTTGATGCCGGGGAAAGGGTTCACGGGGCCAACGCCCGTCAGGTGGTCGGGATAGCGGGGCATAATCAGGTCCTGATCAGTTCAATGTTCAACGCAATATTTTGTCACGGTTCAGCAGCTTATGAGGGTCGAGTGCCTGCTTGAGGGTATGCATCAGCGCAACCTCCTCTGCCGAGCGGCAGGTCTCCAGCCATGGGCGCTTTTCCAGGCCGATCCCATGTTCGGCAGACACCGAGCCGCCCAGCGCCGCCAGGGGTTGGTACACCAGGGTCTCGACTTCCCGGCGTACCGCTAATTCATGACTGCCCACGCACACCGAAATATGCAGGTTGCCATCGCCCAGGTGGCCAAAGACCACGAGCCGGGCATCGGGCCAGCGCTGGGTCAACTGGTGCTCCAGGGCATCGGTGTAGCGCTGCATATCGGCAATCGGCAGGCTGACATCGAACGTCAATACCGGGGTCATGGCCTTGACCAGGCCTTCGATGTCTTCACGAATGGCCCACAGGCCGTCTCGCTGCGCCGCTGATTGAGCCAGCACCGCATCGACGATCAGCTCGTTCTCCAGCGCGCTCTCCAGGGCCTCACGGAACTGGGTCGTATTGCGCTCGGCATCGCTGCCCAGGGATTCGATGATGACATAAAACGGATGGCTGGTGGCAATGGGGGGCGTGTGGCGTCCCGAGGTTTCCGTCAGCAGGCGGTAATGGTTCTGCCACATGACCTCGAAAGCCCCCAGGCTACCGCCCAGCGCCTTGCCCATGTGGCGGAGCAGGGCCGTCAAGGCCTCGAACGAAGGGCAGGCCACCAGCGCGGTTTGTTCGCTGGGCGTGGGCGGCTGCAAGCGCAGCACCGCGCGGGTCACGATACCCAGCGTGCCTTCACTGCCAATGAACAGCTGCTTGAGATCGAACCCAGCATTGTTTTTCAGCATGCGGTTCATGGAGCTCATGATACGGCCATCGGCCATCACGGCTTCCAGCCCCAGCACCTGCTGGCGCATCATGCCATAGCGGATCACCCGCACGCCCCCAGCGTTGGTGGCGATATTACCACCAATCGTGCAACTGCCCCGGGCACCCAAATCCAGCGGGAACTGCAAGCCCGCGTCGCTGGCGGCCTCCTGTACCCGCTGCAAAGGGGCACCGGCCTGGACGGTCAGCGTACCGCCAACGTGGTCGATCTCTTCGATGGCGGTCATGCGCTCCAGTGAAATCACCAGCTCCTCTTCGCTGGCGTCGGCGCCGTGCACCAGCCCGGTCAGCCCGCCGTGGGTCACCACCGGCTGCCGGACCTCGTGGCAAGCGCGCATCACCTCGGCCAACGCTTGGGTGCTGGCCGGGCGCACGATGGCACCGGCAAGGCAGGGAGCGCCGGTCATCCAGTCGACGCGGCGGCTACGCACATCGTCTCCGGTGAGTACGTGCGCAGGGCCGACGATGGCGCGAAGCGCCTCCAGGGTAATCTGCATGCCTGTTTCCTTACGTGACGTTCCATCGTTGTGTGAATAAAGTGTTTGAAGACAGTTGTTTGAAGACAGTGGTGTGAATCAAGACGTATAAATCAACGCCGATGAACCAGCGTGTGACGCATCAAAGGCTAATCAGGCAGACGCGGCGGCAGGCGCTTCGCGCCCCGGAATCGCATCGAGCAGCGAACGGGTATAGGCCGCCTGGGGGGCCATAAATATCTGCTCGGCGCTGCCTTGCTCGACGATGCGCCCATGCTGCATGACGACGATGCGATCACAAATCTGGGCGGCCACCCGCAAGTCGTGGGTGATGAACAGCAGTGACAGCGACAGCCGCTGTTTCAGCGATTCCAGCAGCTCCAACACCTGCGCCTGAATGGAGACGTCCAGCGCAGAGACCGCCTCATCGGCCACGATCAATTCAGGGTTGAGCGCTAGCGCTCTGGCAATGCCGATGCGCTGGCGTTGGCCGCCTGAAAACTCATGGGGGAAACGCGTCACGGCACTGGCACCCAGCCCCACCAGTTCCAACAGCTCACCGGCCTGGCGGAGCGCGTCGGCCTTCGGAGTGCCGTTGGCCATGGGGCCTTGAGCGATGGCCATGCCGACCCGGGTGCGCGGGTTCAAGGACGCATAAGGGTCTTGAAAAATCATCTGCACCCGGTGGCGTTCGCGGCGCAGCGCGCTGCCGTTCAACTGCGAAAAATTGACCCCATCCAGCAGCAGCTCGCCATTATCCGGGTGCTCCAGGCGCACCACGCAGCGGCCAAGGGTCGATTTGCCCGAGCCGGACTCGCCCACGATACCCACCGTCTCGCCTTTGGCCAGCGTCAGCGATACGTCATCCAGCGCGCGCACTTCCCGAGTGGCCTTGAACCAGCCACCGCGTGAACGAAACACCTTGTTGAGCCCCTTGATCTCCAGCAGGGGCGCCGAGGTGGCAGGTGCCCGGTGCGGGGGAAGGGCGTTGCTGGGAATGGCGGCGATCAAGGCCTGGGTATACGCATCCTGCGGGTTCTCCAGCACATCACGGGCGTTGCCGATTTCGACGATGCGGCCATGGCGCATGACGCAGACACGGTTGGCGATTTCCGCCACCACGCCAAAATCGTGGGTGATGAACATGACGGCCATGCCACGCCGCTGTTGCAGGTCACGAATCAGCGCCAGAATCTGCGCCTGGGTGGTCACATCCAGCGCCGTGGTGGGCTCATCGGCAATCAACAGCACCGGTTCGAGCGCCAGCGCCATGGCAATCATCACCCGCTGCCGCTGCCCGCCGGAAAGCTCGAAGGGGTAGGCGCTGATGGCCTTCTCTGGCTGCGGGATACCCACTTCCACCAGCAGTTCCAGCGCCCGCGCCTGGCGCTGCCGGGGGCTGAGCTGGCCATGGGCCTCGAACACTTCGGCAATCTGTGCGCCCACGCGCATCAAGGGGTTCAGTGCTGTCATTGGTTCCTGGAAGATCATGCCGATCTTCAGGCCGCGCAGCGTTCGGTGCTGCTTTTCGCTCAGGGCCAGCAGGTTCTGGCCTTCGAACGTGACGCTGCCTTGCACGGGGCGAACGCCCTTGGGCAGCAGGCCCATGACCGTGTTGGCGGCCATGGACTTGCCCGACCCGGACTCCCCGACCACGCACATGATCTCGCCACGGTTGACGCTATAGCTGACATTCTCCACCGCCAGCGGCCGGTCTGCGCCTTTGGGCAACGCCACGCTCAAGCCTTCGATCTGTAGTACGGCGGGCGCCTCGTCCTGGCCAGCGGGTTGCACGACATCGTTCATGGCAGGCTCCTAACGCTCACGGGAAAGTTTGGGGTTCAGCGCATCGTCCAGCCCTTCACCGACCAGGTTGAGTGCCAGAACGGTCAGCAGAATGGCCACGCCAGGGAAGAAGCTCAGCCACCATGCCTGGCGAATCACGGTTCGCGCGGCACCGATCATGTAGCCCCAGGACATGACGTTCGGGTCGCCCAGCCCCAGAAACGAGAGCGACGACTCCAGCAGAATCGCCGTGGCCACCATGAGCGAGGCCAGCACGATGATGGGCGAGAGCGTATTGGGCAGGATCTGGCGCAGGATGATGGTGGTATTGGACTGGCCGACCAGCCGAGCGGCCTCGACGTACTCCCGGTGGCGCAGCGACATGAACTCCGCCCGCACCAGGCGGGCCACGGGCGGCCAGCTTACCAGGGCAATGGCCAGCACGATGGAGGTCACGCTGGGCTGCATGATGGCCACCAGCACGATGGCCAGGGCAAAGTTGGGGATGGTCTGGAAAAACTCGGTGATGCGCATCAGCACGTCATCGATCCAGCCACCGTAATACCCGGCAATGGCCCCCAGCGGCACGCCAATCAGCAGGGCCACGCTGGTGGACACCAGGCCAATCAGCAGCGATACCCAGGCGCCATGCATCAGGCCTGCCGCCACGTTGCGGCCCATGGTGTCGGTGCCCAGGGGAAACCCCTCCTGCGAGAACGGCGGCAGGAAGGGGCGCTGCACCATGCGCCAGGGCGATTCGGGAAACAGCAGCGGGGCAAGAAGGGCCATGGCGATGATCACCAGCAGGATGACCAGCCCCACCAGCGCCCCGCGGTTCTGGGCGAAACGTGCAAAAAAGCTCATGAGGCCCCCTTGATGCGCGGGTCTGCCAGGCGATACACCAGATCGGTGAGAATGTTGAACACGATCACCAGCGCCGCAGAGAAGAAGAAAATACCCAGCAAGAGGTTGTAGTCACGCTGTTGCAGCGCTTCGAACATCAGCCTGCCGATGCCGGGCCAGGCGAACACGGTTTCGGTTAGGATCGCGCCGCCCACCATTTGCCCGGCCTGCAGGCCCGCCAGCGTGATGATGGGAAGCAGAGCGTTGCGCAGCACATGGCGGCGCTGGATGACGCCCGGCTTGAGCCCCTTGGCCCGGGCCGTTTTGACATAGTCCTGCTGAGCGGCATCCAGCATGGAGGTGCGCGTCATGCGGGTGTAAATCGCCATGAAAAAGAGCGCCAGGGTCGTGGCAGGCAGCACCAGATGTTTCGCCACGTCCAGCGCCAGGGCCAGCCCGGTATGGCCAGCGCCCACGGTGTACAACCCATAGGCAGGCAGCCAGCCCAGGTACACCGAGAACACCACCACGGACATCAGCGCCACCCAGAACAGCGGCGTTGCGTAGAACACCAGTGCCAGCGCCATGATCAGCGAGCCCGACGGCTTCTTGGCTCTGGCCGCTGCCATGGAACCGGCAATGATGCCCAGCACCAGCGAGAGCACAAAGGCGGTGCCGGTGAGCAGCAGCGTGGCGGGCAAGCGCGCCATGATCAGGTCGAAGACGGGCGTGCCCAGCCGGTAGGAGTAGCCAAAATCCAGCATGGCAATGCCGGAGACGTAGCGCCATAGCTGCACGTAGATAGGCTGGTCGAGGCCGAAGCGCACGCGCAGCTGGTCGAGAAACTCCTGGTCGGCGGCACCGGCTTCCCCGGCCAGAATGGCCGCTGGGTCGCCGGGGGCCATCTGAATCAGGAAGAAGTTGAAGATCACGATCAAAAACAGGACGATCACGGCTTTGAATAGCCGCATGACGATCAATCGGGCATATAACATGAGCATATTCCTGACATAGCTGAAACACCCGGGTCGCCATGGCGGCCCGGGTGGCACCTACCTAGCGGTCCAGCCAGGCATCCTTGAAGCCATCGTTCACGCCGACCCCGGAGGTCACCAGGTCCTGAACATCACAGCGGTAAAGGGTGGGGAAGCCAAGCTCCATCAGCCAGCCAACCGGGACATCCTCATGCAGGATTTCCTGCACTTCACGGTAGAGGGCTTCGCGCTCCTCATCAGGAAACGCCGTGGCGGCGGCATTGAACAGCTCATCTACCCGCTCGTTCTCATAACCCTGAACGTTATTCCAGGGGGAGCCCTTGGCGATGTTGTCAGATAGATAGGTACGTGAAATGCCCAGCGCAGGGTCGCCGTACTGGAAAAGATAGGTAAAGGCCAGGTCGTAATCCCAGTCACCCAGGCGCTGGTTCCAGCCGCCCACGTCGGTGGCCTGGGTGCGGGCGTTGATGCCCACTTCACGCAGGTTTTGCTGCACGGCTTCTGCCCAGCGGGTCCAGGTCTCGCCGTAAGGCAGCGGCAGAATGGTGATCTCTTCGCCGTCGTACTCCATTTCTGCCAGCAGCTCCCGAGCGCGCTCGGGGTTGTGGTCATAGGGCTCCAGGCCGTCATACTGGAAGCTGGCATTCGAACCAAAGGCCGACAGCGGTACATTGCCCAGCCCATTCCAGAGCACGTCGCGGGCAAATTCGCGGTCCATGGCGTACATCACGGCCTGGCGGAAGCGCTTGTCGGCGGTGGGGCCTTCCCGGTTGTTCATCCACAGCATGGCAAAGGGGCTGAAATACTCATGACCCTGTTCGGTCATGCAGACGTTATCCATGGCCGAAAGGCGCGGAATATCGAAGTTTTCCACGGTGCCGCTGGGCAGGACATCGATGGTGCCATTCTCGAAGGCCACGGCCCGGGAGCCGCCATCGGGAATCACGTGCCAGTTGACCCCATCCAGGTAAGGCAGGCCCTCTTCGTAGTAGTCGTCGTTTCTGACCAGCTCGATGACCGTGCCGCGCTCCCAGTTGGCGAACTTGAACGGCCCCGTGCCAATCGGGTGGTCATTGTGCTCGTTATTGCGGAAGTCGGTGCCTTCGTACAAGTGCTTGGGCACCATGGTGAAGGTGCCCGCCTCGAACGAGATCAGGAAGGGGCCGAAGGGCTCGGTCAGGGTAAATACCACCGTGTGGTCGTCGCTGGCCTCGATGCTTTCCACATGCTGTAACACGGCCCGTGCGCTGGGGTTCAACTCACGGTGGAAAACATCGGCAGAAAACACCACGTCGTCGGCGGTGAAGGGCTCTCCATCGTGCCAGGTGACGTTATCGCGCAAATGGAAGGTATAGACCCGGCCATCGTCGCTGACCTCCCAGGACTCGGCCAACTGGGGCATGGGCTCCAGGTCGGTGGTGTAGCGCAGCAGGCCTTCATAGATATTGCCCGCCACGGTGCGCGTGGGGGCGTTCTGAATCATGCCCAGCACCAGCCCCGGCGGCTCGGGTTGAATGATGGTGTTGACCGTTCCACCGGATTGCGGGTCTGCGGCCAGCACGGATGTGGAACCCAGCGCAAGCGTGACGGCAGAGAGTGCCAAAGCCAAAGGTGTTTTCATGTTTCCTGCTCCTCGGTTTATTGGTACGTAAAAGCTTTACGTCGTCGTTAGTCGAGCGAGGCGTGACGTGTTCAGGCCAGGTTGTGGTGTTTGTTGGCGGCCCTTTTTGACCATAGCAGCGGCTGGTAAAACTGTCGACAGTCGTCAATCGTCCGTCGACAAGTGTGGTTTTTTTGTCATACTCAAGCCATGTCATGGCGACCACGAGTAGACTTTATGGCCCCTTTGCCAACGGCGCCGCAGGCGGTTATCCAGCAGCACAATCTGGTCGAGCAGGTGGCGGACTACCTGACCCAAGCAATTATTCAGCAACACTTTTTACCCGGCGAACGGCTTTCTGAAGTGCAGCTTTCCCGCGCGCTGGGGGTGAGCCGTGCGCCGGTCCGGGAGGCGGCGCGCTTGCTGGAAAGCCGCGGTTTGCTGATTTCGAAGCCGCGCAAGGGCTTCTTCGTCCGTGCGTTGAATACCGTTGAACTGGAGGACGTTTTCGACCTGCGGCTGTGCATGGAGCGGCACGCCATTCAGCGCCTGTGCCAGCGTTACACGCCCGAGGCCGAACAGGCCTTGCAGCAGCAAGTAGCCGTGCTGTGCGAGGCCGCCGCTGGAAACGACGGCACGCGCCGCATCGAAGAAGACCTGACGTTCCACCGCCTGATGCTGCACTACGCAGGCAACGAGCGTCTGCTGCGGGCCTTCGATGACCTGGCCCATGAATTACGCCTCTGTATTGCGCTGATCACCAAAACCCATGAAGCCCCCGAAACCATCGCCACCAGCCATTTCAAGTTGCTCGACGCCCTGGCCACGGGCCGCCCGGAAACCTGCCGCGAGGCCATCGATTTTCACATCGGGGTGGCCAGAGACTTTGTGGTGAAGGGGGTGGGCGAGAGCGAAAGTGAGAGTGAGAGTGGAGCCCCGGCCAATGAAGACCTTCTTTCACGCTGAACAGCGCCTGCACCATCCGCGCACCTACTTCTCGCGGGGCAAGATGCGCGCCCCGCAGGAAGTACCCGAACGCGCCACGGCGCTGCTGGCGGCCGTGCACCGGCTGGGGTTTGAGGTGCAGGCTCCCATCGACCACGGCGTCGCGCCGTTGCGGGCCGTGCACTCGCTGGCCTACCTGCGTTTTCTGGAAAGTGCTTATCGGCGCTGGCATGCGCTGGACGAAGACTGGGGGGACGAAGTGATCTCCAATATCTTCGTGCGCTCGCCCAACGCCCTGCGCGGTATCCTGGCCGAAGCGGCACGTTACCTTGCCGATGGCAGCGCGCCCGTGGGCCAGCACACCTGGCACTCGGCGTACTGGTCGGCGCAAAGTGCCGTGTCTGGGGCGGAGGCGTTATTGGCCGGGGAGCGCTTCGCGTATGCGCTGTCGCGCCCGCCGGGCCACCATGCGGGCATCGACTCCGCCGGTGGTTTCTGCTTTCTTAACAATGCTGCCATTGCTGCCCAGCACCTCACCGCGCGGTTTCCGCGCATCGTCGTGCTCGACCCGGATATGCACCACGGTCAGGGCATACAGGAGATCTTCTACCAGCGCGACGATGTGCTCTATATCTCCATTCATGGCGATACCACCAACTTCTATCCGGCGGTCTCCGGCTTCGAAGAGGAGCGCGGAGAAGGGGCCGGGCTGGGCTACAACCTCAACCTGCCCATGCCCCACGGCTCGGCAGAAGCGGTGTTCTTCGACCGCCTGGCCCAAGCCTGCCAGGCCATTCGCCTGTTCGAGCCCGATGCGCTGGTGCTGGCGCTGGGGTTCGATATTCATGAGCGCGACCCTCAGGCCAAAGTAGCGGTATCGACACCAGGCTTTGGCGAGTTGGGACGCACCATCGCAAGCCTCGATGTGCCCACCCTGGTGGTACAGGAAGGCGGCTACTACCTGGCAGGGCTGGAAGCCAACGCGGTGAGCTTTTTTGAAGGATTGCTGATGCGCCGCTGATCGTACCGCCACATTCCACCCGCTTCACCGAGAAGAGTAAGACAAGCGCTGGAGGTGTCTGGCAAGATAGCGTTTTCGGACGTTAAACGATCAAGGACACGGCATGGCGCATCTGCTACGCATCGTGATGATTCACGGCCACCTGAACGGCGTGGTCGAACTCAGTGTGGACGGTCACACCAATATTTGCGGCACCAACGCGTCGGGTAAAACCACGCTCCAGCGGCTGGTGCCGGTGTTTTACGGCGAGCTGCCCAATAAGGTGGTGCCGAAAACCCGCATGAAATTCGATGCGTTCTATCTGCCCCATCGCAACAGCTACCTGGTGTACGAATACCGCCGCGAAGCGGGCAACGTGTGCCAGGCGGTGCTGACCCGCAAGCAGGAAGGCGGCGTGGAGTATCGCTTCGTCGGTGCGCCTTACCGCCCGGAAGACTACCTGGTCGAGACCGAGCAGGGCCCGCTGGCGCTGGACTACACCCAGTGGGCCAGCGGGCTGCGCCGCAGCGGCACGCCGGTGTCGCCCAAGCTGGGGGCCACCTCTGAGTTCCGCTCGGTGATCCAGAACGACTTTACCCAGCTCCACGGCAACAGCCGCGATGGCCTGAAGCTGCGCCAGATCGCCGCCCAGTTCAGCCTGGTCAATCCCGAGCGGCGCATTCGCCATATCGAAAAGCTGGTCTCGGCGGTGCACGCCAAAGAGGGCAAGATGGACACCCTCAAGACCATGCTGGCGGCGATTTTCGAAGAGGACGGCGTCGAGCTGCCGGTTACTCGCATTCGCAGTGCCAAGGCCCGCGAGTGGATTCACCAGATGCGCCAATCCATGCGCCTGGAGCCGCTGCAGGCCGCGTTGGCCAAGCTCTCCGGCATCGACCGTGAACTGGCCGAGCTTGATACCACCCTGTGGCAACTCAAACCCCAGCTGGCCGCCGACCGCGAACAGGCCCAGCGGCAGGTCGCCGACCTGGAAGGCGAGCTCAACCGCCACCAGCGGGAGTTTCAGGCCGAAGAGCAGGCCTACGGCGAACGGCGGGATGCGCTCAACGACCAGCACAGCGAAGTGGCAAGCCAGCTGCAGCACGCCCAGCACCGCCTCAACGACCTGCAAACCCGCTTCGAGCAGTATGCCGATGCCGACATGCCCGGCCTGGAGCGGGACATCAACGCGCTGCCCCAGTGGCGCGAACAGCGCGACCAGCTGCAGCAACACCTGCAAGTGATGCAGGACGCAGTAAAGGAAAGCCAGGCGCGCCTGGATGGCCGACTGCGCGAACTCTCTGAAAACCTCGCCCGCCAGACCCAGGAGAACCAGGAACTGATCGACGCGCTGGTGGAGGAGAAAGCCGAGCGCCGCGAGCAGCAGTGGCAAACCGAACAGCAGCACAGCGAGCGCTACCAGCAGGCCCGCCAGCGGCTGGAGAGCGAGTATCAGGCCCAGCTGGAGCTAGGCGTCGAGCAGTTGGCCGAGCTGAAGGCCCAGCTGGCCATGCCCAGCCAAACCCGCGAAGAAGCTCAGGAAGCCGAGCTGGCCCAGGCGCGGCTGGACGACGCCCAGCAGGCCCGCAGCGCGGCCGGGGCCACCCTGGAAGCGCTGCGCCGCGAGCTGGAAGCCCACAAGCGCGAGCGCGACACCGCCGAGCAGCATCTCGTGCAGTGCCGCCAGCAGCGGGAGCGCGCTGAGCAGCACTGCTACACCCTTTATCAGCAGCAGACCCCCGAACAGGGCAGCCTGCGCCACTTCCTGCGCTACCACCGCCCCGGCTGGGAACAGCAGCTCGGCAAGGTGATCGCCCCGGAACTGCTGGAGCGCCGCGACCTCGCCCCCCAACTGGCCGACCACGCCAGCGACGACCTGTTCGGGCTGGCGCTGGACCTTTCCGCCATCGCGCTGCCCGACTACGCCCAGGACGAAGCCAGCCTGCTGGCCGCCATCGAGGAAGCCGAGAGCGCCAAGGCCCGAGCCCACACCGCCTGCACCGCCGCTGAAAAGGCCCTCAAGCAGCACAACGAGCGGGTACAGCAGGCCGATGAAGCCCAGGACACCGCCCGCCTGGCCCACCAGCGCGCCGAGCAGGAGGTGGAGTACGCCCTGGAAGCGCGCCGCCAACAGCAGGCCCGCCACACGGAAAGCCAGAAAGCCCGCCGTGCCCATATCGAAGCCGCCCTGGCCCGCCAGGAGCAGGCCCAAACCGAGCTGCGCGACGAGAAGCGCGACGCCCTGGCCGAGCTGGCCGAAACCCACCAAGGCCAACTGCTGGAGCTCAAGGCCGACGCCCAGAGCCAGCTCGACAGCCTCGACGCCCAGCTACGCACCTACAAACAGCAGCTCAGCGATGCCAACGCCGAACACCAGCGCCAGCGCGCCGAGCTGGAAGAGGCCTTCAGCCAGGAGCTGGCCGAACAGGGCGTCGACCCCGCCCAGCTCAAGGCCACGCGAACTCGCCTGGAAGCGCAGAACGAGCGCATTCGCAAAACCGCTGCCCGCCAGGAGGAGCTGGCCGAGTACCAGCGCTTCATGCGTATCGAGTGGGGCCAGCACAAACCCCAGCTGGTAGCGGAAGAGGCCGAGCTGGCCCAGCGCGACCAGCAGCTCAAGCGCGATAAAGCGCATCTGAAAAACGCCTTCCACGCCGCCAGAGAGGCCCACCAGCAGGCAGTGAACGGCCTGAAGGCCCAGCGCGACAGCGCCCGTGGCACCCTGGAAGCCCTGACGCCGCTGCTCAACCAGCTGGAGAGCCTGGAGCTGGTGGCCGAAGGCGCGCCAGCGGAAGCCAGCCTGGGCGATGTGGACGAACGCATCGAACGCACCCGCCAGGCCCTGGCCAGCCGCCACCAGCAGTTGGAGCAACTGCGCCGAGGCTGCCTGGACGTCGAAAGCCAACTGATCAAGGACGCCAGCAGCGGCTTTGCCGATGCCCTGCAAAGCGAGCGCGACAAGCTGCCCAGCGACAGCCCCCGGCTACTGCTGCCGCTGCTGCGCGGCATGCTCAAGCTGCTGGAAGACCAACAGCAGCAGCTGATTCAGGAAGGCCGCAACCTCAGCGACGACCTGGACAAGTTCTTCATCGTCTTCCGCGACCTGAACCGGCGCATCAGCGCCCAGAGCCGTCGGCTTTCGGAAGAGGTCGCCGACGACCTGCGCCTGGAAGGCATCACCAAGGCGGAAGTGCGCATTCAATCCACCATCGACGAGCTGGGCTTCTGGGAGCCGCTCAAACTGTTCGCCCAGCGCTACAAGGCGTGGCGGGAGTCCGGCCAGACGCTGCCCAGCGACGACTACCTCAACGCCCTGGCCGACGTGGTCGATTTGCTGCGCAGCGACCAGCAGTACAGCTTCGAAAGCCTGCTGCGCCTGGAGCTGCACCTGAACGAAGGCGGCACGGACCTGGTGATCAAGAACGACCGCCAGTTGCTGGAGTCCTCCAGCCACGGCATGGCGTATCTGATTCTGTGCAAGTTCCTGCTGGCGTTTACCCGCCTGCTGCGGGGCGATGCGCACATCGCCATCCACTGGCCCATCGATGAGATCGGCACCCTGGCCTACCACAACGTCGAAAAACTGTTCGATGCCTGCGACAGCAACCGCATCCATATCGTCGGGGCCTTCCCCAACCCGGAATCCGACGTACTGCTGCTGTTCGCCAACCGCTACCTCATCGAGCGGGACGCCCAGCAACAGCGTCAGCTCAAGCGTATCGAGCCGCGTCTCAGCGCGCTGGCGCAGAAAATCAAGCAGCGCCAACAGGAGGTGAGCGCATGATCGAACACGGCCCCCTGCTCGAACGCCTGCTGGCAGGCGACTTCATCTGCGCCGTCAGCGACGACAACGCCTACCGCCACCTGGCCAACGAAGAGACCCGCGAGGCCATCGACGCCTACCTGCGCCCGCTCAATCGGCGGCTGGCCAGCAACGAGGATGCCAGCGTCTACTTCCTGGCCTGGCGGCAGCTCAACGACACCGCACGGGAGCAGCTCTCCCGCCAGCTCGCCGACACCCTCAACAGCCTGCTGCCCATGCTGGAGTGGCTGCAACTGGTGCAGGAAGCGCTGGGCCGCGACGCCCTGGCCGCCCCTGGCGATGTGCTCAAACCCGCCGAGTTCAGCGCCAAGTGCGAAGACAACCAGAGCCTGCGCGAGCGCCTGGAGCGGCTGGCCACAGACAGCTTCTTTGGCTCCCAGAGCGACCAGCTGGATGCCCAGGTGAAGCAGATCTTCAAACGGCTGAAAGAGCACGGCTACCTGATGCAGCCCCACAGTGAACGCCAGGTGTTCGTGGTGACCGGCAAGATGGACTACCTGGTGGACGTGGTGCGCTTCATCCGCGACGAAGAGAACCTGCCCATCGATGCCGACGAGGACACGGGCACGCAGGAGGCCCTGCTGTGAGTCGGCGTGAGGGCAGCGTTGCGGGCAGTGGCTTGAGCGAGCTGGAGAGCCGCCTGCTCAAGACCGGCGCGGAACGCCTGGCACTGCTGGGCAAGCACGCCGAACGGCTGATGCAGGCCTACACCCGCGACGACGTACCGCTGGAAGGCCTGAGTGACGGCGCGCTGCGCAAGCTGCTGGCCGCCCGGGTGCTGTGGCGGCCCGACGAGCAGAGCGGCGTCAAACTCTCGCCCAAAGTGCGCGACCTGATCGCCGAAATGCTCGCCGACGAAACCCGCCGCCACGTCAATGCCGATGTGGCCGAAACCCTGGAGCTGATTCGTACCCAGGTAGATAGCTACCGGGAAGCCCGCAGCAAGG
The DNA here is from genome assembly GCF_019211725.1 of Halomonas sp. 18071143. Taxonomy (NCBI): domain Bacteria; kingdom Pseudomonadati; phylum Pseudomonadota; class Gammaproteobacteria; order Oceanospirillales; family Halomonadaceae; genus Halomonas; species Halomonas sp. 18071143. Next base: position 3,095,234 of record NZ_CP078120.1, on the reverse strand, counting down.
GCGAACACTGGCGCCAGGAGCAGCAGCTACTGCGCCTGCGCCAGGAGGTAGACGACCTCAACGGCCGCTTTGCCGACGCCATCGACAGCCTGTGGCAGCGGCTCAACAGCGATTTCGGCTTCGTCAGCCAGCTCAACGACAAGATCCGCGAGAACGACCGCGCCCAGAAGCAGATCGTGCGCCTGCTCGACGGCCTCGCACTGATCGACTTCGACGAGCTGATCGCCCTGGTGGGCAGCGACGGCAGCCTGCGCAAGCTGCTCATCAGCCAGCTCCAGAACCGCCTGAGCCACCACTACACCAGCCTGCGGGAAGTGCAGCGGCGGCTGATCGAACTCATGGCCCGCTTCCGCAAGCAGCAGGCCCGCAGCCGCCTGATGACCGGCATGGCCGCCTTCATGCGCGAACACCCGGGCTTCGTGCCCGGCAACTACGCCCAGCGCAGCGAGGTGCCCGCGCTGTTCAACCGCGCCGCACCGCTCAACCCCGCCGCCGCCCCAGCGCTGGACCGCCCCCTGGACACCCGGGTACTGGCCGAACTGCTGCACGAGCTGCCCGCCCCACGCCACGCCGCACAAAACGTGGCCGTGGCCAACCCCGTGCAGCTCGCCGAAGAGAGCCTGGCCGCCGCCCGCCAGCAGGCCCTCAAGCTGGACGTCGAGCGTTTCTACCTCGCCGTGCTCGACCAGCCGCCTGCCGAGCCCGTCAGCGCCCTGGCCTACCTGCAACAGAGCGGCCTGGAGTGGGCAGATGAAATCTGGCTGTTCCAGGTGATCGCCGAATACCAGGGCCTGCCGCGCCGCGAGCAGCAGGCCTTTCGCCTTCACCAGGAAGAGAGCAGGGCCAGCGCCTATAACGACCTGCGGTTGATTCATGATGTGGCCCTGGCGGTGGCGGTATGAACTTGCCCAGCCGCGCACGGGCAGGGCTCAACGGCGTGGCCCGGGAACTCAACCGCCAGCCCACGGTGGAGAAGCCCCGCCGCCAGTGGGTGGAAGACGTGGTGGCCTGGTGCCGCCAGCAGGATATCGATCTCGGCATGCGGCTTTCCAGCCAGGCCCTGCGCTTCGATGCCGAGCTGCTGGCGCAGATCGATAACGTTCTGGCCAGCGCCCACCTCGCCCCGCTGGGCCGCTCGCTCAGCGGCCTGAGCAGCGCCGCCCAGGCCAAAGAGGGCGTAGAGGAGGACAAAGCCACTCGCGAAGGCCCCCGCGCCTGGCGAGTACTGCTCAGCCTGCCGCCCCAGCCCACTCCGGGGCTTTCCCACGAGCCGCGCTGCATGCGCGACGTGGACGTTCGCCACCTCACGCTAGGAGCCTTCGGCGCGCTGGTGCAGGTGGAAAACCTCGACAGCTTCTACGCTTTCAACCCGAACATCAGCGCCCTCAGCGGCTATGCCCAGCCGCTCATCGCCTACCGAGGCGACAGCCACTACGGCGGCGGCTTCGCCCATCTTGCCCAAGTATGGCGCAAAACCCGCAGGCCGCACCTCTACGCAGGCGACTTCGACGCCAAGGGCGTCACCCTCGCGCTGGACAGCGGCGCCACGCACCTGCTGCTCCCCGAAATCGCGTGGCTCAGCCAACACGCCACCCCCCTGCACCAGCCCGCCGGGCAGCTCCCCTATCAACGGCGCCTGCGCCAACTCCACGTCAGCCTACCGCCCCAACACCCGCTCAGGCCCTACCTCACGCTGCTGGAAAAACAGCGCGGCCTCAAACAGCAGTGGTTTGAGGGGGAATTGGTGGCGGTGGGGGTTGGTTAGTGGCTTGCCTTCTGCCTGGGCTTTGTGTGACGCATCCGCCGTGCAGTGCGTTTTTGGCGGTATGAAGGGCAGAGTGAAACGCGTTAGCATGCGATTTTGGCTACATCGCCAAAATTCTCTTTGCACGCTGTAGAATCAATGAGGTAGATTCGATTGGGTGGCTATGAAACCTCAGTCATTGTGATGTCGCGTTCATTGAGGTTTCATGGCAGGGCGTTTAGTCACACTGGTTAGAAGCAAAAGAAACTACGGAGTAATCATTAAGTGCCGATATTTGATATTTCAGGGGAAAAACTATCTGCCGTAGAGCAGAAGAACTTTGCCTTGGAAAAGGACTTGCAGACATTAATTGAGAATAATCTCGAAACCGTTTTCAATTGTCGGTTTGTTGCCAGTGAGTTTTCAACTGGCGCCCAGCACGCAGGTCGGATTGACAGCCTTGCACTATCTGAAGAAGATAATCCCGTCATCATCGAATACAAGAAAGTTGAATCATCGGAACTGATCAACCAAAGTCTTTTCTACCTTCACTGGATTCAAGACCACAAAGGTGATTTCGAGATCGCCGTACAAAAGAAACTCGGTAGTGGCGTAAAAGTTGATTGGTCGGATGTGAGGGTAATTTGCATAGCTCCCAATTATAAGAAATATGACTTGCACGCTGTGCAAGTCATGGGTGCCAATATCGAATTATGGAAATATCGATTGTTCTCCAATGACTCAATATATCTTGAGGAGGTCTTCCACGCCTCAAAGTCAGCGGCTACATCTGCTACGGCCATACCGACTGAGAATGGATACAAAAATCCTGTCATGGTTGAAGCAGGTAAGAAGGCAGCCCTGACTCGCGCCACTGCGACCTATACATTTGATGAAAGGCTTGAAGGCAAGAGTGACGAAATTAGGGAGTTAACGGCAACGATACGTGAGTTCATTCTCGGCTTGGATGAGTCAATCGAGGAGGTGCCGAAGAAGTTCTATGTCGCCTACAAAGTCTCTCAAAACATCGCCTGCATGGAGGTCAAGGGCAAGAATATAAAACTCTTTCTCAAGCTGAAACCTTCTGATATTCCAGCCGGAACACCGAATTACCGGGATGTGACCTCAATTGGCCACTATGGTACGGGCGATGTTGAGTTTACAGTATCATCTGAATCCGAGTTTGAGCCAGTCAAGGAATTTATCGCAATGGCGTATAACAAGGTCGGTGGCTAATGGCTTCTAACAAAGCAATTAAATTCGCTCCCATCGGTCGCCGGACGCTCGTTCCTCGCGCCGTTTATTGCGGACGTTAAATGCCTATGAGTAAGCGTGACGAGATCTTCAAGTACCATGAACTGGCCAAGGATGCTGGGAATCGGCTTCGTTCATATATTTTGTCGGTTTCATCTGGTGCTACAGGTGTGTTCTTTATTGCCTTGACTGCTGGCGGTGAGCGAGCTTTGTCTGCGCCTGAAAAGTGGTTGCTTGTTCTAGCATTGTTGGCTTTCGTTACTACTGTCGGTCTATGCCTGTATGAGTTGCGCATAGATGCTAAGCGATTCTTCACGTTAGCAAAGGAGCTTGAGAAGACCGAAGAGGATCAGCGTTGGGAAGAGAATGAAAGGTACAAGTCTAAACGGTACTGGCTCATACATGCCTCTTACGTCACTCTCGGGGTCGCCATTTGCGCCACCAGCATTTACTTGGTTCTGGCGATTGTCGGCATTTAACAAGCGCAGGCACAGAGACAAATTTTCCGCTGCGCTACAAATTTTTCCGTGCTGCGGGCGTTAACTTCCTGTATCTATGAAACTTGTAACTTGGAACTGTAATGGAGCACTTAGGCGAAAGCTTGCAGAAGCAGATAGTTTGCAAGCTGATGTCTTGGTGGTTCAGGAGTGTGAAGATCCTGCGCTATCGACCCCCGCATATAGAGAGTGGGCTGGCTCTTACCTGTGGGTGGGCGAGACAAAAAATCGTGGCATCGGCATTTTTCCACGAAACGGTCATCGAGTTGAAAAGTTAGATTGGAGTGGCAGCTTTTCGGTCCCTGGGCTGTCCAGCAAAAGTGAAGCGCTGAATTGGAGCACGGAAAATCTTAGGCTTTTCCTCCCTTTCATCATCAACAGGGATTTCACTGTGCTGGCCGTCTGGACTAAGGGGCGCAACGAAGAATCCTTTGGTTACATAGGGCAGTTCTGGAAGTACCTCCAGATTCACCGTGACGATCTTGGCGGGCCAAAGACAATTATTCTCGGCGATTTTAATAGCAATGTGCGCTGGGATAAGCCGGACCGCTGGTGGAATCATTCAGACGTAGTTGCCGAGCTTAGTGAGATGGGCTTCAAGAGCCAGTATCATCGAGTTTTCGAGGAAGACCAGGGCAATGAGACCAGCCCGACATTTTTCTTGCAGCGGAACCGCGAGAAGGCTTATCACATTGATTATGTTTTTACCTCGTCAGACTTTGCCGAAGAATGTAATTTGCAGGTTGGCCAGCACGACGAGTGGATTTCAATAAGTGACCATGTGCCGTTGACGTTGAGCATCAACAGTTAACAATCGGCTGCACAGCGACCGATTTTCCGCCGCTTCGCGGCTCCAAACCGGCGCATGAGCCGAGCGTTATGCCGCCGCCGTATCATGGGCCCTATAGCGCGAAAAGTCTTACCGTCGCTCAGGCTTGATGTGCAAGTGGTATGCGCATATTGTAGATGCATTGTTCTCCAAGAGGACTGAGCCATGCCTGCTCCTGAAGTGACGAAATCCCTCCGAAAGCCAACCAACCTGTCGCTAGATAGTGCCCTTCTCAAAGAGGCAAAAGCTTTGGGTATCAATGTCTCACGGTCCGCAGAGGCGGGGATTGCGGAGGCTGTGAAACGGCATAAACAGGAGAAGTGGCTGACAGAGAATGCCAAAGCTCTGGCAAGCTCGAACGCATACGTTGAAGCTAACGGTTTGCCTCTCGCGCGGCACCGTCAATTCTGATGGCCCGCTTCGACATCTTCGATAATGAGGGTGGGGGCGGCTATCTGCTGGACGTTCAATCCGACCTTCTCAGCGGCTTGAATACTCGGGTTGTTGTGCCTCTGTTGCCCCAATCTTCTGCGCCGTCCCCAGCCCAGCGGCTGAATCCCGTCTTTAGCATTGAAGGTCAGGGTTTCGTCATGGCCACTCAATACATGGCTGCTGTACCCAAGAGCGAATTGCGTTCTCGTGTTGGTACCCTTGCTGAGCAGCAGGACGAAATCTCCGCAGCGTTGGACATGCTGTTTTTGGGCTTTTGATGCAAGAAAGTGATCATTTTCAGTATGTCCACGGCTTCGCGGTACAGGTAGACCTTCAAGTCAGAGTCTGGGCGAATCATTGACATCCCTGGCTTTAGGCTTCACTCATTGAAAGAGAAAGACAAAGGGCGATGGTCGATTTGGGTGAACGGAAATTGGCGTATGACGTTCGAATTTCAGGACGGCAACGCCTACATTCTTGATTATGAGGATTATCACTAATGACGATGCATAATCCGCCGCATCCTGGTGAATTTATTCGGGAAGTGTATCTGGAACCCTTTGGCATTAGCTCGCGTCAGCTTGCTTCGAGTCTGGGCGTTTCACCGTCCACGTTGTCCCGGCTGCTCAAAGGAGAAAGTGGCATTAGCCCGGAAATGTCGCTGCGCCTTTCCAAAGTGCTGGGGCGTAGCCCTGAGAGCTGGTTGGCGATGCAGGATATGCATGATCTTTGGGTGGCGCGGAGTACGGTCAATCTGGATGGCCTCCATCCACTGGAATTTAACGCCGCTTGATAAGCGTTTGACATGGCGGCTTTGCCTCCATGAGGTTGCCGCACCCTACCAGTGTTAAAAGCCGGTGATCGCCAGGTCCAGAGCCCCGACAATTTGGTCTCTAACATGCGAGAGAGAGCCGATGGGATTCTGTAGATGTTTTTCAGGTACCGACGAAATCTGTGGCGTTAACAGCAATAGCGCCTGATCGCCAAAGCTGATTTCTGGAGTGAGTCCTTGCAGGGTGTCGTTGCCGAAGGTGGAACGGTTGCCCAGCGGGATGACGATGCGAGTGGTCAGTTCGCTTAGCAAACTGCTTTGCACATCCACAAGGTAGGGGTAGTGCGCTTTGCTGGTTTTGCTTGGATTGGGGTATACATCGAACTGTGCCATTAAAATTCCCTGAATTCGTCGCCAAAGCATCCGTGTTGTTCGACAAAATTGTTATAACTTTTTATCGCAGCTCGATTTTCTTCGACCCATCGTTGTGCTTCGCATTTGGCAAGCTCTTCTTTCAGCGCTCGCTCCAGGGTGGCAGACAAGTTAATGTTCAATTCACGTGTCCTGCGCAGCAGGTCGCTATTGATGGAGAGATTCGCTGCTTTTTTGGGTGCGGCTGCATCGTAGAGTTCGGCCATCGTCGTCTCCTGGTGGCTCTTGATGTATCGTCTGATTTTATGCGCATGGTAATGCGCATTCAAGCATGCCTCGTTGCTTCGAACGTCATCCCTTCACGCTCATTGTTGACTCGCCAATAAGATATGAATCTACTCTTCCTCGGCACTTCCGCCGGTGTGCCCACCAAACAACGCAACGTCTCCGCCATCGCCTTGCAAGAGAGCAAGGGCAAGGGCTGGTATCTGGTCGATTGCGGGGAGGGCACTCAGCACCAGGTTTTGCACACCAGGCTGTCGTTTCATTCGCTGAAGGCCATTTTGATTACCCATGTGCACGGCGACCACTGCTACGGGCTGCCGGGCATTCTGGCCAGTGCGGCCATGGGTGGGCGCACGGCGCCGCTGACCCTTGTGGCACCCAAGGGTATCCAAACCTGGCTGGAAGCCACCTGTGCGGTCACCCAACTCTGCCTGCTCTTCGCGCTGGAGTTCATCTGCGCCGATGACCTGCCCAGCATCGAGTTCGAGAACATGGCGGTTGAAACGTGCGAGCTTTCCCATCGCGTGTCGTGCTACGCCTATGCGTTCACCGAGCGCAACGTGGAGGCCGCCCTGGATGTGGATAAATTGGATCGGCACGGCATTCCCAGAGGGCCGTTGTGGGGGCAGTTGAAGCAGGGGAGGGAGGTAGCGTTTGAGGGCAAGCAACTGCGCAGCCAGGATTACCTGCTGTTCAAACACGCCGCCAGAAAAGTGGTGATTGCCGGAGACAACGACCAACCCGAGCTGTTGGCGCAAGCCTGTGCCGGGGCGCAGGTGCTGGTGCATGAAGCCACTTACACCGAAGCAATGGCCGAGAAAGCCGGTGAGGTAGGGCATAGCTACGGCAGGCAGGTGGCGGCGTTTGCCGAGCAGGTCGGCTTGCCCCACCTGGTGCTGACCCACTTCAGCCCCCGCTACCCGCTCATTTCCCATACCGTGCCCTCCATCGAGGATATCCAACGCGAGGCACAAAGCGTTTACTCAGGCGCGCTCTTCCTGGCGCAGGACTTTAGCGAGTACCACCTGGATAAAGCGGGCCATGTCAGCGAGCAAACCCAGGAGCCGCCTGGTTAATCGTTGCTTGCAAGTGAGTTTGGCGTTGGACTTGGCGGTGCGGTCTCGGCATAGTGCCCCTCGAAGAGTACGACTTAAGTCGCTGGGTAAAGGGCTGACGTACCGATGCATTCCACCATGAAGGGCCATGACCAGCATGTCTGAGCAAGACAGTATCTATGAAAGCATCGCGTCGCGCATGAACGGGTTTCTGTACCGCTGCCGCAACGATGAGCACTACACCATGCTGAACCTGAGCGGCAGGGTTCAGGAGCTGACCGGCTATACCAGCCATGACTTGATCGGCAACCGCCAGCAATCTTACGTGGCGTTGATTCATGCTGAGGATGCGCCGGGGCTGGATCAGGCCATCGAGCAGGCCATCGCCGCCGACAAGAACTGGCACGCCGATTATCGGGTGCGCTGTAAAGATGGCCGCCTGCGCTGGGTGAGCGAGTACGGCGGTGCCGTGAAAGATGACCAGGGCAACGTCATCTGCCTGGAAGGGGTGGTCACCGACATCCAGCAGCGGCGGCAAAGCGAGGAGCAGCTGAGTGCCATCAGCCGAGACATTGCCACCGAAACCGAGAAAATTGCCCATTCACTGAAGATGCTGCAACTGCTCAGCATCAACGCGGGGATCGAGGCAGGGCGGGCAGGCGAGGCTGGCAAAGGCTTCGCGGTGGTTGCCGAACACGTGCGCCGCCTGGCGGATGACACCAGCAGCTCGGCAAAAGTGATTACGGGATTGATGAAGCAATTGAGAGAGCTGCAGGGTTGAGAGAACGGAAGGATGAGCGGATTTTCGCACTGAAAGGGATACCGTCATGCGTAGTTTCGATCTGAGCGACGAGAGCGGTGTACTGAGAACGTCTATCGCCGTCACGCTGGTGATTGCGGGGCTGGGCATCGGCTTTGGCCTGATGTCCGGGTCGTTTTCGATCATGTTCGACGGCATCTATGCCCTGGTGGATGCCAGCATGAGCCTGCTCTCGTTGCTGGTGGTGAACCTGATTACCTCGTTCGTGTCGTCGAAAGGGCTGTCGCGCAAGCTGAGGGAGCGCTTTTCCGTGGGCTTCTGGCACCTGGAGCCCATGGTGCTGGGGGTCAACGGCACGCTGCTGATTGGCGTGGCGGTGTATGCCCTGATCAACGCCATCAGCAGCCTGCTGGAAGGCGGGCGCGAGCTGGAGTTTGGCTGGGCAATCGTTTATGCGGTGATTACCCTGGTGGCGTGTGTTGCCACCGCTATCGTGGAGGCTCGCGCCAATCGCCGTATCGGCTCTGACTTCGTGCGCCTGGACGTGCGGGGCTGGATCATGTCGGCAGGCATCACGGCGGCGCTGCTGGTGGCGTTCTCGCTGGGCTATCTGGTGCAGGGCACGTCGTGGGAGTGGGTGTCGCCCTACATCGACCCGGCGGTGCTGGCGGTGGTGTGCGTCATCATCATTCCGCTGCCGGTTTCTACCGTGCGCCGCGCGCTGGCGGATATCTTCCTGGTCACCCCGAGCGCATTGAAGCAGCATGTGGATCAGGTGGCACAGGCCTTCGTGCAACAGCACGGGTTTACCACCTACCGCGCCTATATTGCGCGAGTGGGTCGCTCCAGGGAAATCGAGCTCTATTTTATCGTCCCCGCCGATGCGCCCCCGCGCACCATTGGCGAATGGGATGCCCTTCGTAACGAAGTCAGTGACTTGCTGGGCGACGAAGGGCCGCACCGTTGGCTGACGGTCGTGTTTACCGGAGACCTGGAGTGGGCGGACTGAGGCAGTGGCATGGCCACCACTGCCGGATGCTACCCTGATGAATGCCCCCAAAGGAGACACCCCATGCAAAAGGTAAGAATCGATCTGGTATCCGATGTGGCCTGCCCGTGGTGTGCGATTGGCTATCGGCGCCTGGAGCAGGCGTTGGAGGTGCTCGCTGGCGAGATCGAGGTCGAGCTGGTCTGGCAGCCCTTCGAACTGAACCGGGACATGCCGCCCGAGGGCGAGCCGATTCTGGAGCACCTGTGCCGCAAGTACGGCAAGGATGCGGCCACCATGGTACAGTCCCAGCGCGAGATCATGGCCGCCGCCGAAGCGCTTGGCCTGAATTTCCGTGGTGCGCTGGAGCGCCGAGCGAACAACACCTTCGCCGCGCACCGTGTGCTGGCCTGGGCCGGCACGCAGCACCAGGAAACGGCGCTGCAACTGGCGCTGTTCGAGGCCTACTTCGGCGAGGCGAGAAATCCCGCCGACCCCTTGGTGCTTCGCGAAAAAGCCATGGAGGTGGGGCTGGATGGCGACACCGCCGAGGCCATCGCCCGTTCTGACCAATACGCCGAAGAAGTGCGTGAAGCCGAGCAGCGCTTCATGGACATGGGCGTCAGTGCCGTGCCGGGCTTCATTCTCGATGGACGCTACCTGATTTCCGGCGCCCAGCCCACCGATGTGCTGGTCGATGCGCTGCGTCAGGTGGCCGAGGAAAACGCCAGCGGCTAATGTGTGGGAAGCGCTGCCTGAAGTATGTGGCATCGGAATCTTGTGGACGACGAAGGTCTGCGCCGCTGGCTGACCGTCGTGTTTACCGGAGATCTGGAGTAGCCAGGTTGAGCTTTCACAACCAACAATGCAACGAGTAAGGGAGTCATGATGCCAAGGATGCAAATGCGCCCGCTGATGGCCAGCTTGTTGGCGCTCTTGGGGCTATGGATGGCGCTACGTCCATTACCGGATGCCGCCGTTTCTCTGTCGATCGCTCTGGCTGGTCAAGAGGACATTTCTTCAAGCGTATTGATGGCTCAATTTGTGCATTTTTTTAGCAATACTCTGATCGGACTGAGCCTTATTCTGTGGCGTGAGGCATTAAGCCGATGGCTGGTGCCGCAAGGGTCAGGTGTATTGGTAAGCCCCCGAGCCTGCATGGCGGTGGGGACAGTGCTCATGGGTATTTATTTTATCGCTGCTGGCACGGTGCTGTTGGGGGAGTTTCTCGCGCAACAGCGGCCAAACGCTAGCGCTTACTTATTAGGGCGTGGGGGGACCTCCGTGGTCGTGGGAGCCGTTTTGCTTTTAAGCTCAGCGGGGGGCAGCCGGTTATGGGCGCTACTGTTAAAACTGCGAAGTGCTGGATGGCGGTAAGCATGTGAGCCTCTGATAGAGTCCGAAGCCTTGTCTGCTGCCTTCGCAATACACTCTCTTTCTTGTAACCAAAAGGTGGAAGTGCATCCATGAAAACCATCGGCTTGATCGGCGGCATGAGCTGGGAGTCCACTCAAACCTACTACCGCCTCGTCAACCAGCATGTGCGCACGGCGCTGGGCGGGCTGCACTCTGCCAGGGTGGTGTGTACAGCGTGGATTTTGCCGAGATAGAGGCGCTGCAGCATCAGGGTAACTGGGAGGCGACTGCCGAGATATTGGCAGCGGCGGTCTCCATTCCGCTGTTGCATATCGCCGATGCCACGGCCCAGGTGCTGCAGCGCCACGGTATCGAGGTGGTGGTGCCCACCGAACCACAGCGCGAGCGTGTGCACACGGTGATCTACCAGGAGCTGTGCCTGGGTGTGGTGAAAGCAGAGGCCAAAGCCGACTACCTGGAGATCATCGAGGCGCTTGCCGAGCGCGGCGCGCAGGGGGTGATTCTAGGCTGCACCGAAATCGGCCTGCTGGTTCAACAGGCCGACACTCCCGTGCCGCTCTTCGATACGACCGAGATCCATGCAGAGCAGGCGGTGCAGTGGGCGCTGGGGCATGGTTTTGTATAAAGCCTGCTGCAGTAACGGCGTTGCTTTCGGCTTTAGAATCTTGTTGAGTGAGTAAAAAAGGAATAATTTATACTCATGAACGAGTTCGAGTTTGACGTCAACAAAAGTCAGGCCAACCTGACAAAGCACGGTATTGATTTTGAAGCGGCACAAGCGCTGTGGAAGGATCCATATCTGCTAGAAATTCGCGCAAAATCCGAGGGCGAACCAAGGTTTTTACTAATCGGTATGATCAGTGAAAAACATTGGTCGGCAGTCGTCACCTACCGAGAAGAGCGTATTCGGCTGATTTCTGTTAGACGCTCCCGCAAGAAGGAGGTAGACATCTATGAAAGCTAAAGAGTTCGATAAAAAATTCGATGAAAATCAAGATGATGTTCTCGATGATCTAGACTTTTCCACTGCTCGACGGGTGAATCAGGAGCAAAAGCGGATTAACGTAGATTTTCCTGCATGGGTAGTGGAGTCACTAGACCGTGAGGCTGCGAGAATGGGTGTTACCCGCCAGTCGATTATCAAGGTTTGGTTAGTGGAGCGTCTGCAAGCTGAAGCGGCTCATAAACCTCATGGCCATAACTCAGTAGGGGGACCTCACTAGCGCTGGCCTCTTGGAGGCCAGCGCTCCACCGCTTACTCCAAAAACGCCCGCAGCGTATCGCTGGCTTGCTCGATGGCCACCACGCCATCCAGGTGACCTCGGTTGCCTTCCAGCGTTTCTAGCGTCACCTCAGTGCCGTCGGCTTCGATCAGCTCGGCGGTGCGGCGTACGCCCTCGGGGGCGAAGACCAAGTCGTTCTCGCTATACAGCATCAATGTGGGGGCTTCGATGGCGGCCAGCCCCGCTTCCAGCGAGTCACCGTAGCCAGCCATGAAGGTCTGGTTGGCGCGCACCAGGTAGAGCAGGTGGTTGGCATCGGAAAGCGCCGCACGGGCGGCGGCGATGTCATCCAGGGTTTGTTCGATGGCATAGCGGGCGGTGATGTCCTGGGCAGGGTCGCGCGCGCCGTCGGCCCAATCTCGGTTGAACGCCTCGTTGGCCCATTGCCAGTGGTTGGCGTTGAGCGTGACCAGTTTCAACGCCTCTTTTAGCCCCTCGGTGGGCGGCTCACCATCAGCCCCATAGCGGCCTGCCGCATGGCTGGTGCCGGAGAAAAAAGTGGGTAATCAGAATGGCGTTATCACGCGCTTCGTTCAGCTCGCCGTAGGCTTCCCAGCCTACCGTCACGTTGGGAATCGTCTCGCCGCCCTGGGTGGTAAAGCTCTCGATCTCGAACCGCTGCTTCTCGACCACGCCATCCCATGCCCATAAGGGCATGGCCAACAGTAGGCCAAGGCCGGTAAACGAGGCGGCCGCCACGAGCGTATCGGGTTGCTTGCATCGCATGCGCTTTCCTTTTTTGAGGGGTTATTGTGATTGTTGTAGGGCTGCTTTCCGCAGCCACTCCCTCAGCATAGTCAGCTTCAGCCCACCTTGAACGGATTCAACCCATTGGCCTGCTGCATCATCATGCGTTTGGCAAACGGCACTCGCTCGGCGAGGTGCAGGCTGAGATCGCCCAGCTGGCGCAGCGGTTTTGCGCCGGTGAAGAGGTGGTGGAAGCTGTCGGTGGCGGCAATCATCGCTTGGTTGGCGAGGCGGCGCTGGCACTCGAAGCGGTGCAGGCTGATGTGGTCGCCGGGGTCACGGCCTTTGATGATCAGCTCGGCCAGGGTGTCGGCGTCGTGCAGGCCGATGTTCAAGCCTTGCCCGGCCAGCGGGTGCACCACGTGGGCGGCGTCGCCGATCAGCGCGAGGCGTTTGCCGATGTAGCGCTTGGCGTGCTGGCGCTTGATGGGGAAACTGGCCCGTGCCACCACCCGGGTCAATTTGCCCAGCCGTTTGGGGAAGGTGGTTTCAATGGCGTGTTGCAGGGCGTCGTTGGAAAGCTGTTCGCGGGCCTTGGTGGCCTCATCGCTGTCGTACCACACCAACGAGGCGCGGTGGCCGGGCAGCGGCAGCATGGCCAGCGGGCCTTTGGGGGTAAAGTACTGCCAGCTGACATCCTGCTGGGGCAGCTCGGTCTCGACGTTGATGATCATCGCCCGCTGGTGGTAGTCGTAGCTGCTGGTGGAGATGCCTGCCAGCTCACGCAGGGTTGAGCGTGCGCCATCTGCGGCCACCATCAACCGGGCGCTGAGGGTCTTGCCGTTGTCCAGCTCCAGCAGCCGATGGGTGCTGGCGGCCAGCGTACTCACCGGGGCACACTGGGTGTAGCAGGTGACGCTGGGAAGCTGCTCCAGGCGTTGCCAAAGGGCGTACTGCAGGGCGCGGTTTTCGATGAAAATACCGAAATCGTTCATGCCGCTGTCGTGGGCCGAGAACAGCGAGTGACCGCTGCCATCCAGGTTGGAGACATCGATGTGCCGGAACGGGCAGCAGCGCTCTCCCGGCAGGACCGCACCGCTGGCTTTCACGAACGCCAGCGAGCGGGCGTTGAGTGATGAAATACGCAGGTCGTAATCGCCGCTGGGGGGCGTGGGAGCGCTGGCGCGCTCGACCAGGCCAACCGACATGCCCGCCTGGCCCAGCCTGGCCGCCAGGGCCGCGCCCACCATGCCGCCGCCAACAATGACAATCTCGTGATCCCACTGCATGAGAGGCTCCTTAATCCGCTATCGAGGGCACATTGCATGTGCTTATATTGTCCTACAGTATCGTTGACTTGTCGCAGTATTGCCTAGGGTGATCCATTGACGCAGGCCGTGGAAAGTGTCGAAAAACGAGAGAGCAGCCAGGTGGCCGGGGAAGCACTGGCCGCCTTTATCAAGCGCTACCCCAAACTCTGGGTGATTACCGGGGCGGGCGTCAGTACCGACAGCGGCATCCCCGATTACCGCGATGCCGATGGCCAGTGGAAGCGCCCGCCGCCGGTGCAGCACGGCGATTTCATGAGTTCCTTCGCCGTTCGTCAGCGCTACTGGGCGCGAGCGCTGGTAGGCTTCAAGGCCATGCGTGAAGCCCAGGTGAGCGGCGCGCATCGGGCGTTGGCGAAGCTCGAGGCCATGGGCCATGTGGAGTTTCTCGTCACACAAAACGTTGACCGGCTGCACCAGCGGGCGGGCTCGAAAAAGGTGATCGATCTGCACGGCAGGGCAGACGTGGTCGCCTGTATGGCCTGTGGCTACCAGATGATGCGCCACGCCATGCACAGTGAAATGGCCCGCATGAACCCCGCCTTCGCCGCGCTGGAGGCCCGCCACGCGCCGGACGGCGATGCGGATCTGGAAACCGATTTCTCCAACTTTAAAGTATTGGACTGCCCGCGCTGCCGGGGCATCCTCAAACCGCAGGTGGTCTACTACGGCGATGTGGTTCCTCCGGCGCGGCGCCTGGCAGCTCAGGAGGCGCTGCAACGTGCCGACGCGGTGCTGGCAGTGGGTACGTCCTTGATGGTCTATTCCGGCTACCGGTTCTGTCGCGATGCCCACGCCATGGGCTTGCCCGTGGCTTCGCTGTCGTTGGGCGTGACCCGCGCCGATGCATTGCTGACCCACCAGTGGCGCGCACCGCTGACGCCGGTATTGGAGCAGGCAGTGGCCTGCTTGCAGAACGCTTAACGCGCTTTAGATACCCAAGGGTTACCCTCGCTCCACAGCCGCCAGGGGGCGTCGCGGTCGGCGGGCTGGGCGTAATCGATGCCCACGCGTGGGCCGCTGGCAACGGCGCCGGGTGGTTCGCCCGGTGAAATCCATAGCCCGTCCGTGGGGTCGTCGCGTTGCGTCATGTCGTGGCCGTAGAGGGCGTTGTCGATACGCAGTGCACGGGTGAGTTTGCCGGGGCCGTTGCTGAGATTGCGCCCCGCCACGCTGCGCCATGCCCGCATGGCAGGCTCGCCGATCACCGGCTCTACCGCTCGAATCAGTACCGCGCAGGGGTTGCCTTCCGGCTGTGTCACCACGTTCAGCAGCCAGTGCATGCCGTACACCAGATACACGTAGGCGTGGCCGGGTGGGCCAAACATTGCCTCGGTGCGCGGGGTTCGGCGCCGATGGGCATGGCAGGCGGAATCTTCCGAGCCCCGGTAAGCCTCGGTTTCCACGATGCGTGCTGCCATGAGTTCGCCATCGAGCTGGCGCACCAGCAAACAGCCCAGCAAATCGCGGGCGACCTCCAGCGTATCGCGATTGTAGAAGGCCTGGGGCAGGGGCGTGAAAGCCTCTTGTTCCATCGGTAATTTAATACGGGTTAAAGCGTCTTTATGCGGCATGCTATCGCCCATTACTTGAGTAAGCTGCTAGGGTATTCTGTAGGCCATTCATTGAACAGCGGAGTTGCCCGTGCTGACTTTCGAACACCAGTTCGCCACCTTGCCAGAACCGCTCTGGGCGGCCTGCCAGCCCACGCCCGTGGCGCAACCCACCCTGATCGCATTCAACGAACCCTTGGCCGTGGCGCTAGGCATGCAAACGCGGCCCGACGATGCCACGCTGGCCCAATGGTTCAGCGGTAATCGGCTACCGCCAGGGGCCGAGCCTAGAGCGCTGGGCTATGCCGGGCATCAATTCGGTAATTTCGTGCCTCAGTTGGGAGATGGTCGGGCGCTGCTGCTGGGGGAAGTGGTGGATCAGCAGGGCCAGCGGCAGGACGTGCAGCTCAAGGGCAGTGGCCGCACGCCGTTTTCACGGGGCGGGGATGGACGCTCGCCGCTTGGCCCGGTGCTGCGGGAATATCTGGTGAGTGAGTTCATGGCCGCCGTGGGCGTGCCCACCACTCGGGCGCTGGCGGCCGTGACCACGGGGGAGCGCGTGGTACGCCAGATGGCCGAGCCGGGGGCCATCCTGACCCGCGTGGCTCGCAGCCATATCCGCGTGGGCACGTTCCAGTTTGCTGCCGTGCGTCGCGATGAAGCCGCGCTGAAAGCGCTGGCCGACCATGTGATTGCTCGCCACTACCCAGAAACGGCCAATGCTGACGATCCGTACCTTGCCCTGCTGGAAGCCGTTACCGCCCGTCAGGCGGCGCTGGTGGCACGCTGGATGAGCCTGGGCTTTATTCATGGCGTGATGAATACCGACAACTGCAGCATTGCTGGCGACACCATCGATTACGGCCCCTGCGCGTTTATGGAACAGTTCGACCCGCAAAAGGTCTTCAGCTCCATCGATCAGGGCGGGCGCTACGCTTTTAACCACCAGCCGGGCATCGCCCAGTGGAACCTGGCCCGCTTTGCCGAAACCCTGCTGCCGCTGATGGGGGAAGAGGGCGAGGCCGTTGTAGAGCAGGCCACCGAGGTGCTTCGCGGCTTTACCGCTCGTTTTGGCGCCGAACAGCGCCGCCTGCATGCCGACAAGCTGGGCCTTGCCCCGGAAAGCGATCACGCCGTGGCGCTGATGGAGGCATTGGAAACCCAGATGCATCAGGGCCGCATGGACATGACCGCGACGTTCGACGCGCTGACGCACTATGCCAAAACGCTGGGTGCCCAAGCCTTGAGCACGGACACGCCAGCCCACTCCCAAAAAGAGGCGCTGCTGGCGCTGACCACTCAGCCAGATGGCCTTGCGGCTTGGCTGGCCGACTGGGAGAACGCCCAGCAAGCCAGCCGAAAGAATGAGCGCCTGGAGGCCATGCGCCGCGCCAACCCGGTGGTGATCCCCCGTAACCACCGCATTCAAGCGGTGATCGACGCGGCAACAGAAGGTGATTTCGAGCCTTTCCACACGCTGCTCGCGGCGGTCACTCAGCCCTTCGATGAATCTGAAGCCGCGCGCCAACTGGCAGCCCCTGCCACGGCCAGTGAGCAGGTGCTGCGCACTTTTTGTGGTACGTGACGGCGGCACACCCTGTGATAAACTGTGCTTTTTTACAGGTAAGGGCGGAGGCAAGGTCGGCCTGTGCGCAAAATCATTCACTGCGACTGTGACTGCTTCTATGCGGCGGTCGAGATGCGCGACAACCCCGCGCTGGCGGAGATCCCCATTGCCATTGGCGGCAGTGTCGAGCAGCGCGGGGTGGTGGCCACCTGTAACTATCCTGCCCGCGCGTTTGGCATCCACTCCGCCATGCCCATGGCTCAGGCGCTCAAACGCTGCCCCCACCTCACGGTGATTCGTGGCGATATGGCTAAGTACAAGGCCGTGGCACGCCAGGTGTTTGCCATCTATCGCGATGTCACCGAACTGATTGAGCCGCTCTCGCTGGACGAAGCCTTTCTGGACGTCTCGGACGTCACGCAGTATCACGGCAGCGCCACCCGCATGGCAGAAGCCATTCGCCAGCGGGTGAAAGAGCAAGTCGGCATTACCGTGTCGGCGGGGGTGGCACCCAACAAGTTTCTCGCCAAGATCGCCAGCGACTGGCGCAAGCCCGATGGGCTGTTTGTCATCACGCCAGACGACATCGACGCCTTCGTGCAGCAGTTGCCGGTGAAAAAAATTCATGGGGTGGGGCCGCGCACCGCTGAAAAGCTGGCCGAACTGGGGATTCAAACGGGGGCGGATCTGCGCGCCCGGCCGCTGACCGAGCTGGTGGAGCGCTTTGGTCGCTTCGGCCATCGGCTGCACGAGCTTAGCCACGGGCGAGATGAGCGACCGGTCAAGACCCACCGCGAGCGCAAGTCGATCAGCACCGAACAAACCTACTCTCGGGACTTGCCGACCCTCGACGCCTGCCGCCATGAGCTGCCAGAGCTGATCAGCGATCTGGAGCGCCGCTACGCACGCCTCGACCCGGCCCCCGCCGTGCGCGGGCTGATGGTGAAAGTGAAGTTCAACGACTTCACTCAAACCACTGTCGAACACGCCGACCCGGCGCCCGATCTGGAGCAGTTCGAAACCTTACTGAACGTGGGCTGGGCCAGAGGTGAACGCCCCGTGCGCCTGTTGGGGGTGGGGTATCGGTTGGCGGAAGAGACGGCTGCCCAGCAGCTCTCGCTGTTTTAATTAGCAGGTTAATCCTTGGGTGGATTGACGGGTACTCGGGCTCGCGTTAAAACAGTTGTATGATAGGGCTTACGTGATAGTCCTTATGTGATAGCCCCCGAACCGCCAGATGACCCACGAGCCCGCCATGCCTGCCGATGCCACCCAACGCCCCCGCTTAGTGTTTGCCCATGCCAACGGCTTTCCCGGCTTGAGTTACCGCAGCCTGTTAGACCCGCTGGCGGAATCGTTCGATGTTCACCCGCTGGACCGCTTGGGCCACCACCCGGATTACCCGGTGAACCACAACTGGGGCAACCTGGTAGAGGAGCTGTTGAGCTACCTGCCCGACACCGATGCACCGCTCTTGGGGGTGGGGCATTCACTGGGCGGCACGCTGATGGCCATGGCTGCCGACAAACAGCCGGAGCGTTTTCGCGGTGTGATTATGCTCGACCCGCCGCTGATGCTGGGGCCAGACGCCTGGGCCATGAAAGCGGCCAAACGGTTTGGGTTCATGGACCGTATCACCCCCGCGGGTAAAACCAAGGGGCGGCGCACGGTGTGGCCCAGCCGTGAGGCCATGGCGACCTCGCTGCGGCGGCGAGGGCTGTTTCGTCGCTTTACCCCCGAGGCACTCAACGACTACATTGAAGCAGGCACACGGCTGCTGGACGATGGCAGCGCCGAGCTGACCTTCGACCCGCGCATCGAGCTGGAAATTTTCCGCCACTTGCCGGATCACCTCTCCGGCTTGCCCCAACGGGTAGGCGTACCCGTACAGCTAGTGGCTGGGCTGGAGTCGCACTTGATGACGCCATCGCGGGTCAAGCGCATCGCCCGCCGGGGGTTGCCGGTCAGTACGGTGCCGGGCACCCACATGTTCCCCATGGAGCACCCGGAGGAGACCCGCTCGGCGATCCTGGTCGCGTGGCAGCAGTTTCAAACAGCGCCGTCATAGGGCGCTCAAGGAGTCGATATGTACCTTTCCGTACAGCTGAGTTACTACCCGCTGGCCGAGGATTTCAAGCCCGTGGTGAAAGAAGTGGTCAAACGCCTGGAGGCCACCGGGCTGGAGGTTCATCCTAACCGCATGAGTACCCAGGTATTCGGTGAGTTCGATGAGGTGATGGCGGCACTCGGCGAGGTGATGAAGTGGTCGTTCGAGACCCACGGCAAAGCCGTGTTTACCGCCAACTTTTTGGAAGGTGATCGGCGGCCCCGGTAACGCTCCTCAACTGCGTGGGGATGAGAGTTTAGATCAGCGATTCCAGGCAGGACTCGATGATGTCCAGGCCTTCGTTCAGCACGTCGTCTTCGATGGTGACGGGCATCAGGAAGCGGATGGTGTTGCCGTACATGCCGCAGGAGAGCAGGATCAGACCCTCTTCACGGGCTTTTTTGCACAGCGCTGCTGCCAGCTCCGGGTTCGGGGTGCGGTCGGTCTTGTTGTTCACCAGTTCGAAGGCGGCCATGGCGCCCATGTTGCGCACGTGGTCGATGCAATCGAACTTGCCTTGCCACTCGTTGAAGCGAGACGCCAGCTTCTCGCCCAGCGCCTGGCTCTTCTCGAGGATGTTCTCCTCTTCGAAGACTTCCATGACGGCCAGCGCTGCGGCACAGGCAGTGGGGCTGCCGGTGTAGGTGCCGCCCAGGGAGTTGGGGCCAGAGGCGTCCATCACCTTGTCGGTACCGACGATGGCCGAGATCGGCATGCCGTCGGCCATGCTCTTGGCCATGGTCATCATGTCTGGCTCGACGCCGCTGTGCTCGATGGCGAACATCTTGCCGGTGCGGCCAAAGCCCGACTGCACTTCGTCGATGATCATCAGCATGCCATGCTCATCGCAAATTTCGCGAATCTTCTTCAGGAAGCTGGTCGGGGCGGGGTAGAAGCCGCCTTCACCCAGTACCGGCTCAAGAATGATGGCGGCAGTGTCTTTGGGGTTGGCGTCGGTTTTCAGCGTCATCTTCAGGCCGCGAATTGCTTCGTCTTCGCTGACGCCGTGGTAGGGCACCGGGTAGGGCGCGCGGAATACGGTGCCGGGCATCGGGCCGAAATCGGTCTGGTAGGGCGCGACCTTGCCGTTCATGGCCATGGTGTAGAAGGTACGGCCATGGTAGCCGCCATCGAAGCAGATCACGTTGGAGCGGCCAGTGGCGGCGCGAGCGATCTTCACCGCGTTTTCCAGCGCTTCGGCACCGGAGTTGGCCAGCATCACCTTGGCGTGGCCGCGTACGGGCACGAGATGGCTGAGCTTTTCGGCGACCTTGACGTAGCCTTCATAGGGCATGACCGTTTGGCAGGTGTGCATGACCTTGTCGAGCTGGGCTTTTACCGCCGCGACGACCTTCGGGTGGCGATGCCCCACGTTCAAGACACCGATACCGCCCGCGAAGTCGATGAAGCGGTTGCCGTCGGCGTCCCAGATCTCAGCGTTTTCGGCGCGGTCCGCAAAGGCGGTGGCGGGGCTTGCAGCGCCCGCCGCGACGTATTTCTGCTTTAGTTCGTTTAGCTCGGCATTGCTCATGGCTCAACTCCTTTGGGTTGGGGTGTGCTTGTCAGCATCTTGTAAGCATAGTGTGCATCTCAGCATAGTGTTCATTAGATCACACAGATGACGATGCGATGACGATGCGATTGCGTCCTGCCTGCTTGGCCTGATACATGGCCTTGTCTGCCTGATCCAGCATGCGGGTGCTGGAGCCTTTACTGTAACATGCGATGCCCGCCGACAGCGTCACGGTGAGCTGGTGCTGGGTATAGGGCGTTTGTGCCACCTCTTGGCGGATGCGCTCCAGGGCGGTTTGAGCCCCTTCGGCGTCGATCTCCGGCATGATGATCAGGAACTCTTCGCCTCCCAGACGTATCTGGACATCCGTGGTGCGCAGCTGTTGGTCGACCACCCGTGTCAGCTCCTGGAGCACGCCGTCGCCTGCGCCATGCCCATAGGTATCGTTGATCTGCTTGAAGTCGTCCAGGTCGAAAAGCGCAATGCTCAGCGGGTTGCCGTAGCGCTGGCAGCGCTCGATGGCCTCATCCAGTTTGGCAAGCCCCTGTCGGCGGTTGAGCAGGCCGGTCAGCTCATCGTGGTGCGCCAGATACTTTAGGCGCTCGTTGGCTTGCTTCAAGCGCTCTTCCAGCCGCTTGCGTTGGGTGATATCGACGATGAACGTGACCTTGCGGACCAGCCCATCATCGCCCTCTATACGGGCGGCTTCGGTGATGATGGTGCGTACTTCTCCGTTCTTGCAGCGCACTTCCCACTCCTGGCGCAGCTCGTGAGTGTCGTTGCCCTGGATGAACACATCGTGCAGCTGGCTGATTTGCTGTCGATACGCTTCGGGCACCACGATGGTGAAGTGCTGGCCGATCAACTCTTCCTCTTGATAGCCGTAGAACTGGCAGTAGGCCGGGTTGACCATCTCGAAATGACCATGGGGGTCGGTGATACAGATGCCCAAGGGGGCGGTCTTGATAACGTTCTCCGTATTGCGCTTCGAGCGGTGTATCAGTTGATACAGATAATCGGTGCCGATTGCGTTCATTCAGCGCTCCATGCCTGACGATATCTCGTGACCTAGCGCTTCCAGTATAGGCGTTAGTTCCGTTGCCAGCTCGCCAATTCGGGGTTTGGCATAAAAGAACCCTTGCTGCCGGGTGATGCCGGCCCGGGCAAGCCACAGCGCTTCCTGGCGCGTTTCCACGCCTTCGGCAATCAGCGTCATGTCCAGTTCCCTGGCCAGCAGGATGATCGCGTTGAGCAGGGCCTGACGACGTGGGTGCTGATCACAGTGCATGACCAGCTCACGGTCGATCTTGAGCTTGTCCGGTGCCAGAACGGTCAACAGGTCCAGATTGGC
The DNA here is from genome assembly GCF_019211725.1 of Halomonas sp. 18071143. NCBI lineage: Bacteria > Pseudomonadati > Pseudomonadota > Gammaproteobacteria > Oceanospirillales > Halomonadaceae > Halomonas > Halomonas sp. 18071143. Next base: position 3,073,480 of record NZ_CP078120.1, on the reverse strand, counting down.
ATAGCCGTTGCCAAAGTCGTCCAGGGCTGTCTTGAATCCCATGCTGCGGTAAGCATCGATGATGTTGCACAAGTGTTGGCGGTCGCGTACCCGCTCGGTTTCGGTGATCTCGAAGATCAGTTTGTTGGTGGGCCAGCCCACCCGTTGCGATACCTCCAGCGTGGCTTGAATGCAGGCCTCGGGTTCATATACGGCGTTAGGCAGGAAGTTGATGGAGAGATCAGTCTCCATGCCCAGCTCGCTGGCCAGTTCGATGGCACGAACCCGGCACGCCTGATCGAAGCGATACAACAGGTCATCGGTCACCTGGGACAGGATGCTCCATGCCGATTCACCATTCGGGCCGCGCACCAGTGCTTCATGGGTTACCACGCGGGCCTTTGAAAGCTCGACGATGGGTTGGAAGGCCATGGTGAACTCAAAGGGCAGCTCGCCCTCACAGCGCTTACACACTCCGTTCACTCGCGCACAGTTGGCCATGCCGTTACCCCATGTCGTCTTTCATTCGGCCAACGGGTCATGTCGCCTGGATTGGAAATCGTCGCAAAGCACGTGCTCGGGTTGGCCACGAGCTGCCAAGAGATAAGCTTAGTCTAGCGATAACGACACTGTCTGTATAGGTTTTGTATAGAGTTGTGATGGCAGGCAAAAAAAACGCCCGGCTGGGCGTTTCAAGGGGTACTACATCGACATGGGTTCATGGTTAAAGTGGGTAATAGTTGAAGTGGGTCATATTCGCAAGAGAGCAATTAGATGATGCCTGCCGCGCGAAGCGCCGCGCGCTGCTCATCACTAATACCGATGGCATCCAGCACGCTATCGGTGTGCTCGCCCAGGGTCGGGGGGGCGCTCTGGGCACTCAGTGACTGCCCGTTGATACGAATCGGGTTGGCGACGAGATTGACCTCGCCTGCCAGTGCATGGGGCAGCGTCTGCTTGAGCCCGCGTGCCTTGACATGAGGATCGTCAAACACGCGATCCAGGGTATTGATAGGCCCGCAGGGCACACCGACCGCTTCGCAGGCTGCCAGCCAGGTGTCGGTAGGCTGTGCTGCCAGGGCGAGCGCCAGGGTCGGCACCAGCGCTTCGCGATGCTGTACACGACTGCCGTTGGTGGCAAAGCGTCCGTCCTGTGCCAGCTGCGGCTGGTCGATGACCTGGCAGAAGCGCTTGAACTGTTCGTCGTTGCCGACGGCCACGATCATGTGACCATCGGCGGTAGCAAACGCCTGATAGGGCACGATGTTCGGGTGCGCATTGCCCAGCCGCTGGGGTACCTGGCCGGAGGTCAGGTAATTGAGTGCCTGGTTGGCCAGCACACCTACCTGTACGTCCATGAGCGCCAGGTCGATATGGCAGCCTTCGCCACTGTCGCGGCGCTGGTATAGCGCTGCCAGCACCGCATTGGCGGCATACAGGCCCGTGAAAATATCGGTAATGGCGACCCCCACCTTGACTGGGCCACCACCAGGTTCACCGTCGGGTTGGCCGGTCAGGCTCATGAGGCCGCCCATGGCCTGAATCATGAAGTCGTAGCCCGCCCGGTGGGCGTAGGGGCTCTGCTGGCCAAAGCCGGTAATGGAGCAGTAGACCAGGCCAGGGTTGAGTGCCTTCAGGCTCGCGTAGTCCAGGCCGTACTTTTTCAGCCCGCCGACCTTGAAGTTTTCCAGCACCACGTCCGATTGGGCCGCCAACTGCTTGATCAGTGCCTGGCCTTCGGGCTTGGCCATATCGACCGTCACCGAGCGTTTGCCGCGATTGGCGCACAGGTAGTAGGCCGACTCGTTGCTGCCGGAGAGCCAGGGTGGCCCCCAGTGGCGCGTGTCATCGCCGCTTTGGGGGCGCTCTACCTTGATCACCTCGGCACCCATGTCGGCCAGCATCTGCCCGCACCAGGGGCCTGCCAGCACCCGAGAGATATCGAGTACCTTGATGCCTGCCAGGGGCTTTGCGACTGTGCTCATGGGGTGCCTCGCTGAGTGATGACGACGTTAAAAGAACGACTGAATGCCGGTTTGTGCGCGGCCCAGAATCAGGGCGTGCACATCGTGGGTACCTTCATAGGTATTCACGGACTCCAGGTTCACCATGTGGCGGATCACGCCGTACTCGTCGGAGACGCCATTGCCACCGTGCATGTCGCGGGCCACCCGGGCGATGTCCAGCGCTTTGCCACAGTTGTTGCGTTTGATTAGCGAGATCATTTCCGGCGCCCAGTTGCCGCTGTCCATCAGGCGGCCCACCTGCAGGGCGGCTTGCAGGCCCAGCGTGATTTCGGTCTGCATGTCGGCCAGCTTCTTCTGGATCAGCTGGTTGGCGGCCAGCGGGCGGCCAAACTGCTTGCGGTCCAGGGTGTACTGACGGGCAGCGTGCCAGCAGAACTCAGCGGTGCCCATCACGCCCCAGGCGATGCCGTAGCGTGCCTTGTTCAAACAGCCGAAAGGACCTTTCAGACCGCTAACGTTGGGCAGCAGGTTCTCTTCAGGCACGAAGGCGTTGTCGAGGACGATTTCGCCGGTGATCGATGCACGCAGAGAGACCTTGCCTTCGATTTTCGGGGTGGAGAAGCCTTCGGTGCCACGCTCGACGATGAAGCCTTTGATCTGGTTATCGTGGGCAGCGGACTTGGCCCAGACCACCGCGATATCGGCAATCGGGCTGTTGGTGATCCACATTTTCGCGCCGGTCAGGCGGTAGCCACCATCGACTTTTTCCGCACGGGTGATCATGGAGCCCGGGTCGGAGCCATGGTCGGGTTCGGTCAGGCCGAAGCAGCCCACCATCTCGCCACTGGCCAGCTTGGGCAGGTATTTGTGTTTCTGCTCTTCGGAGCCATACGCTTCGATGGGGTACATCACCAGCGATGACTGCACGCTCATGGCCGAGCGGTAGCCGGAATCGACACGCTCCACTTCACGGGCGATAAGGCCATAAGCCACGTGGTTGACGCCCGCGCCGCCGTATTCCGGGGAAACCGTGGCGCCCAACAGGCCCAGCTCGCCCATCTCGGACATGATGTCACGATCGAAACGCTCTTCGCGGAAAGCGCTCAGCACACGTGGCTGCAGGTTTTCCTGGCAGTAGTCGTGGGCGGCGTCACGAATCTGGCGCTCTTCATCGGTGAGCTGGTGTTCGAGAAGCAGCGGGTCGTCCCAGTTGAAGCGTGTCATGGCGTTGAACTCCGAAAGATGATCTTGTTGAGCTCAATGTATCGCCGTTATTTAAAAATATCTACATTTTTTTAAAACGCAGAATTTAATCGCCCGGCATTCAATCGATGCCGCGGGCTTGCAGTACCCGTGTAATGATAGGCACCGGGGTCATCAGGTGGTCGCGCATCAGATCGGCCGCCTGCTCGGTGTTGCGGGCGAGAATGACGTCGACCAGCGCCGCGTGTTCCTGACGCTTGATGTCCAGCGCCTGGGGCGACATGACGGTCTCTTGCAGCCACAGGTGGCGATAGCGCTCTACCTGATCGAACAGGGTATTGCGCATCTGCAGCAGGTGAGGGGAGTTGCAGCCGCTGGCAATGGCGGTATGGAACGCCTTGTGGCGTAAATCCCAGCCGTCCAGCAGTTCGTCGGGGGAGCTGACGTCGGTGACTTTGGCCAGGCGGTGCGCCGTGGCCAGCACGTTGGCTTCCCAGTCGTCGTCGCCACGTTCGATGGCGAGGCGCAAAATCAGCCCTTCCAACTGAGCGCGAGCGTCGTAGATATCGTTCAGTTCGGCCAGCGACATGGCCGCCACCCGGTAGCCCCGTTGGCTGATGGCCACGACCAGTCGGTCGGCGACCAACTGTGACAGCGCTTCACGCAGGGGGCCGGTGCTCACGCCGTAATACTCTTTCAAACGGCTCATCAAGAGCTTCTCTTCGGGGGCATAGCGGCCACGAATGATGTCCTGCTTGAGCGCGTGGTAAGCGCTAATTGCCAGGTTCTGGCGCGGTGCATCGTGCTCCATGGGGACTCCTTGGATCAGTGTGGCTTAGACCAATGTAGGGGCATGGCGGTCAACGTAGAATAACGGCTATTATCAATAAATTTTGAAAATTTGGCACAGGTAACGACATTCATGTGGGATTTCATCATTGTCGGCGGCGGCATACTGGGGTTTTCCACCGCCATGCAGCTGCAACAGGCCTACCCGGACAAACGCTTGCTGGTGTTGGAAAAGGAAGCAGGCCCCGCTCAGCATCAAACCGGCCATAACAGCGGCGTGATTCATGCCGGGGTGTATTACACGCCGGGAAGCCTGAAAGCGAAGTTTTGCCTGGAGGGGAACCGTGCGACCCGCGAGTTCTGTGACCAGCATGGCGTGGGTTACGACATCTGCGGCAAGCTGCTGGTGGCCACCAACCCGCTGGAAAAGCAGCGTATGGAAGCGCTCTGGGAGCGCACGGCGGCCAACGGTCTGGAGCGGGAGTGGCTGGAGGCTGCGGCGCTCAAGGAGCGAGAGCCCAACATTACCGGTGTGGCGGGCATTTTCGTGCCTTCCAGCGGCATCGTGAACTATGCCGAAGTCACCCAGGCGATGGCCGCCGAGTTCACCCGGCTGGGCGGCGAGATTCGCTTCGAGCACTGCGTGACGGGCCTTGACGAGCGGGCCGATGAGGTCGTGGTGACCACCGAGCATGAGACCTTCACCAGCCGCTACCTGGTCTCCTGCTCGGGGTTGATGGCCGACAGGGTGATCCGCATGCTGGGCAAGGACCCCGGCTTCACGATTTGCCCCTTCCGTGGCGAATACTACCTGCTTCCCGAGCGCCACAACCGCATCGTCAACCACCTGATCTACCCGATTCCCGACCCTGCCATGCCTTTTTTGGGTGTTCACCTGACCCGCATGATCGACGGGACGGTCACCGTTGGGCCCAATGCGGTGCTGGCGCTCAAGCGCGAAGGGTATCGCAAGCAGGACATGTCGCTACGCGATATGGGGCAGATGTTCAGCCACCCAGGCATCCTGAAAGTGCTGGGCAAGCATCTCAAGCCTGGGCTGGTGGAGATGAAAAACTCGCTCTACAAGCGCGGCTATCTGGAGCTGGTACGCAAGTACTGCCCGAGCCTGACCCTGGAGGATTTGACCCCTTACCCGGCGGGCGTACGCGCTCAGGCGGTCTCCAACGATGGTCGGCTGGTGGATGACTTCCTGTTCGTAAATACTCCGCGCACGGTCAACGTGGGCAATGCGCCATCGCCTGCGGCGACCTCGGCGCTACCCATTGGTGCGCATATCGTGGAGCAGGTGAAAACGTTGTTGGATTAGTATCTAACGCAACTGCCGTGCTAACGTTTAAATACCGTTCTCGGCGCTGCTGACGGCGGCGAGAAACTGGCTCCTTACCTCCTTTACGTCAACCATAATCAATAAGTCCAAGCAGGACGGAGGCAATTCCAATGAAAAAACTAAAATATGCCGTTGCAGCGACCATGATGGCGGCTGCTCTGCCCGCCAGCGCTCAGCAGCTCTCCATCGCGACCGGCGGTACCGGCGGCGTTTACTACCCGATCGGTGGTGGCTTTGCCGAAATGATCAACAACCATATCGATGGCGCTCAGGCGACCGCCGAAGTGACAGGTGCTTCCGTCGAGAACATGGGGCTGATCATGCGCGGTGATGCCGACCTGGCCTTGGTGCTGGCCGATACCGCCTACCAGGCCTATACCGGCACGGGTGATTTTGAAGGTCGTCAGATCGAGAATACCCGTGCGCTGGCCTCGGTCTACCCGAACGCGGTACAGCTTGTGACCCTAGCCGATTCCGACATTCACAGCATTGCGGACCTGGCGGGCAAGCGTGTTTCCGTCGGTGCGCCGGGCAGTGGTACCGAGCTGAACGCGCGTGCCCTGCTGGAAGCCAACGGCGTCAGCTACAGCGACTTCACTCCCCAGCGCCTGAACTTCAACGAAACCGCTGATGCCATCCGTGATGGCGATATCGACGCCGGTTTCTGGAGCGTTGGTCCGCCCACCAGCTCGATTCTCAACCTTGCTGCCACGCGCGACATTCGCCTGATCGGCCTGTCCGACGAAGAGATTGCCAACGCCCAGGAAGTGGAAGCGGTGTTCGCCCCTTATGAACTGGCCGCGGGCATGTACGACGGCATGGACGAAGCGGTCCAGACCATTGGTATTCCTAACGTACTGGTCGTCAACGCCGATTTGGACGAAGAGCTGGCCTACCAACTGACCCACCTGCTGTTCGAAAACATCGATGAATTGATCGCCGTTCACCCGGCCGCCAATGACACTACCGTCGAGTTCACCATGGGCTCTACGCCGGTGCCGCTGCATCCGGGTGCTATCCGTTACTTCGAAGAAGTCGGTGCGGATATCCCTGACAACCTGCGCCCCTAATCGCGTAGTCGCTATGCGGTGGTGTTTTCCACTGGTGGCGCTTTTCACGATGAGCGGCATGTGCGCCGAAGCGGGGGCTGCCCCTGCTTCGGCGTCGCAGCGTCTGATCGTTACGACCGCAGATCATCAGGCGCTGCTGGATGTCGCGGCACCCAGCGGTAGCCGCTGGTGCATCCAGTGGCAGCACTCGGTAAAGCATTTCACGGTTCTGGACTGCTACCGTAATGCGGCAGGAACGCTGCAGCTGGAGCGCAGCCATCAGCCGGATTTTGCCGCTGGGCTCGGGCATGTCCTTGGACGTGGCGAGCAAGTGTCGGATGGGGAGGGTGGCTACTGGATCAATGAGATTAACGAATCGGTGCCCAATAACCGCTACGCGCTACGGGTGGGGGCTCTCGCGGTAAACCATCAGGTGGTCTGGCCCGATGGTGAGCATGCCGTGTGCAGCTTGAGCGAGCGGGTGGCCGGGCAGCGTGTCACGATTCAACTGATGGAGGCTCGCGACGTTTTACCCCATGACGATATCTGTCAATGACAGCCTGATGCCAAGCACATCATATAAAGCCGGGTGTACCACGCCTGGCGCTATTACATAACGTATAAGTTTGCTAACGCTTCCGAGGACTTCATGAACGAATCCACTCCACCGCCGGTCATCATGCCGGGCGGGAATGCGATTCAACCCCGCATCGTGCTGTGGTGTATCACCATTGTTGCCGTGGGGCTTTCGTTATTCCAACTCTATTCTGCGGGCATTCAACCCCTGGGTCTCTTCTATCAGCGCAGTATCCACCTTGCGCTGATCATGCTGTTGGCGTTTCTGATGTTTCCTGCCTTTGGCCCTCACCGTAAACGCGGTGTGCTGGGCTGGGGGATCGATTTTATCTTTTTTGCCGGGGCGCTGATCACCGGGGGGTATCTGGTGCTCAACCTGGACGCCATTTTCAGCCGCGCCGGGTTCTGGAACGAGACGGACATTCTGGTGGCCTGTATTGCCACGGTGACCGTACTGGAAGCCAGTCGCCGTGCGGTGGGCCTGGGCATGACGATCATTGGCCTTCTGGCGATCATCTATGCCTTTGCCGGGCCAAGGGGCGAGCTGCCTTGGCTGGGCGAGTGGATGCCCGGCATTCTGGCCCACCGTGGCTACAGCCTCGACCGCGTGGCGGGCCAGCTTTATCTGGGGCAGGAAGGTATCTTCGGCCTACCGCTGGGCGTGGCGGCAACCTATATCTTCATTTTCGTCCTGTTTGGCGCGTTCCTGGAAAGCACGGGGGCGGGCAAGTTTTTCATCGATATGGCGTACGCAGCCACGGGCAGGCAGCGTGGTGGCCCGGCGAAGGCGGCGGTGCTGGCATCTGCGGGCATGGGGTCGATTTCTGGCAGTGCCATCGCCAACGTGGTGACCACCGGAGCGTTCACCATTCCGCTGATGAAAAAGCTGGGCTATAAGCCGAAGCAGGCGGGCGGCATCGAGGCGGCGGCCTCTACCGGTGGGCAGATCATGCCGCCGCTGATGGGGGCCGGGGCGTTCCTGATTGCCGAGTATACCAATACGCCGTACCTGGAAATCGTCAAGATCAGTATTCTGCCGGCCATCATGTACTTTGCCACGGTGTATCTGTTCGTGCATATCATTGCCTTGAAGCAAGGCATGCAGGGCATGGCCAAAAGCGAGCTGCCGCAGATGCGCCAGGTGATGAAGGATGGCTGGCATTTTCTGCTGCCGCTGGCGGTGCTGGTATGGCTGTTGGCCATGAGCATGTCGCCCATGCGAGTGGGCTACTACGCGGTGGTGACCATGATTGCCGTGGCGGTGATTCGCTACGCGCTGTGGTACTTCTTCGTGGCTCCCAAACAGGGCCAGCCCGTGACCCTGGAGCGTACCAGGGGCGTGCTGTGGGCAGGGTTGGTGAAGCTTGTGCAAGGGCTGGAGCTGGGCGCGCGCAATGCCGTGGCGGTTTCCATGGCCTGTGCCGTGGCGGGCATCATTGTAGGCGTCGTAGGGCTGACCGGCCTGGGGCTCAAGTTCTCCTCCATGATGCTGGCCTTCTCTGGCGGTAACCTGGTGCTGGCGCTGGTGATGGTCCTGCTGGCGAGCTTGATTCTGGGCATGGGGCTGCCCGTAACGGCCAGCTATATCGTGCTGATCGTACTGGTTGGTCCGGCCTTGACCGCCGAGTTCGGCGTGCCGCTGCTGATCGCTCACCTGGTGGTGTTCTGGTACTCCCAGGACTCCAACGTGACGCCTCCCATCGCCCTGGCAGGCTTTGCCGGGGCAGCGATTGCGGGCAGTAAACCCATGGAGACCGGCGTGCAGGCGTGGAAGTTTGCCAAGGGCCTCTACCTGATTCCGCTGTTCATGGTGTTCAACCCGGAAATCATCGTGGGTGGCCCGGTACCGGTGGTGATCTGGAACGGGGTCATTGCCATCCTGGCACTGGGGGCGTTTGCCGCTTCGCTGGAGGGCTACCTGTTTACGCGCATGTCGTGGTTGCCGCGTCTGGCCATTGGCGGCGCGATCTTCGCGGTGTTCTACCCCAGTCTGTGGACAGAAATCGTCGGCGTGGTGGTCATGAGCGTGGTCATCGCAGCCAACTGGCAGGCCAGCCGTCGTGAAAATCTGAGCGTACCGAGCTAACGGCCATCCCCAAAAGAAAGCCCGGAAACCTTGAGAGGTTCCCGGGCTTTTTCATGCCTGCGGTTCAGGCCAGGCTATCCCGCAGCGCGGTCCTGACGGGCGGTTAGAAGATCGACTCTGCCGCGCCTGACCCCTGCGAGCCGCTGGCTTCTTCCAGTTCCTGGCTGATGCCTCGGGCCTGATAGTCCGGCAAGTGGTCACGGTGGAACAGCTCGGAAATACCGCCTGACTGGTCATCGTGCAAGCGTCGCCCAGTGGAGGCGTCCACGCGTGCCGATATGACTGTGGAAGGCCGCTCGGGGATCGCTGAGGGCGAGCCTGCCAGGGCATCCCCCATGAACTCTATCCAGATGGGCAGGGCGGCATTGGCACCGTACTCGGCGATGGTTTCATTGCTGTCCTTGCCCACCCAAACGGTGGTCACCAGGTCGCCGTTGAAGCCCGCGAACCAGGCATCCCGTTGGCTGTTGGTGGTGCCCGTCTTGCCCACGATGTCATCGCGGTTCAGGCTGAGCGCTGCACGGCCAGTGCCCGAGGTAATGACGTCGCGCAGCATGTCACGCAGGATATACACCGCCGCCGCATCGGCCACGCGGGGCGCAATCGGGTAGGTCTTGCCATCGATTTCCACGGTTTCCTGGCCTTCGGCACAGCTGGCACAGGCCACTTGCGGGGTGGCTTCGTCGATCACCTCGTTGTCATCGTCGCGGGTAATCCGGTCGATGAACCAGGGGGAGACCTGGAAGCCGCCGTTGGCAATCACGGCGTAGGCATTGGTCATTTCCAGCGGGGTGAGGTCGGCACTTCCCAGCGCCAGCGACAGGCCGCGCGGCAGGCGTTGGGGGGCAAATCCAAACCCTTCCAGATACTGGATCGTGTGATCCAGTCCCATGGTTTGCAGCACACGAATGGTGACCAGGTTGCGTGAGCGAGCCAGCGCCGGGCGTAGGCGCATGGGGCCCTGGAAGTCACGGCTGGAGTTCACCGGGCGCCACAGGGCATTGCTGCCGTCGTCCAGCACGACCGGCGCGTCATTGACGACGCTGGCGGCGTTCATTTCACCATCTTCCAGGGCCGCCAGATAGATGAATGGCTTGAAGATGGAACCCGACTGGCGCTGCGCCTGCACGGCTCGGTTGAACTTGCTGGCGTTGAAGTCGAAGCCACCTTGCAGGGCCAGAATCGCGCCGGTAGTCGGATCCTGAGCTACCAGTGAGCCTTCGGCGTCCGGGCGCTGGGAAAGGCGCAGGGAGCCGTCGTCGTTCTCGATGACGCGAATCAGGTCGCCACGCTCGGCAATCTGGCTGGCGCTGCTGGGTTCGGCACCGCGGCTGCGCGGGCTGAGGTAGGGGCGCGCCCAGCTCAAGCCGCTCCAGGCGATGGTGTGCAGTTCACCGCCACGGGTAAGTACCTGCATTTCACGGCCACTGCTTTCGACCACGATGGCGGGGCGCAGCAGGCCGTAGTTGGGCGTACGCTCGAGTACCTGCAGCCAGTTACTCACGTCGCCATCGACACCGTCCACTTCCGTCTGGCTGCGCTGGGCGGCCTGGCGGGCGGTCTGGCGAATTTCAGGAGACTCCGAGAGCTCTTCTTCAAGGCCCTGGGTGTTGGTCTGTTCCTGGGCTTCGACCAGACTGGACGCAATTTCACGCTGCTCGGCACCACGCCAGCCATGACGCAGGTCATAGGCAATCAGGCCGTTGGCCAGCGCCTGACGGGCGAAGGGCTGCATGGTGCTGTCGATAGTAGTGTAAATGCGATAGCCACCGGTGTATGCCGTATCACCAAAGCGCTCGATAGCGTACTGGCGCGCCATCTCCGAGACGTAGGCGGCATCCACCTCGGTTTGGGTGAAGTGACGACGGGCGGTGACCGGGGCCTGCACCGAGGCCTGGTACGCTTCGTTATCGATATAGCCCAGTTCGCGCATCCGGAACAGGATCCAGTTACGGCGAATCAGCGAGCGCTCGGAGTTGGCCAGCGGGTTGAAGGCAGACGGCGCCTTGGGCAGGCCTGCAATCATGGCGGTTTCGGCCAGACTCAGCTCGGCCAGCGGCTTGTTGTAGTAGGTTTCCGCTGCCGCGGCGATACCGTAGGCGCGGTTGCCAAGGAAGATCTTGTTGACATAGAGCTCGAAGATCTCCTCTTTGCTGAGCACTTTTTCCATCTGCAGGGCCAGCAGGATCTCGCGTATTTTACGCGTGAACGTCTGATCCAGCGTCAGCATGTAGTTACGTGCCACCTGCATGGTGATGGTGGAACCACCGGACTGAATGGCACCACCGCTCTGTACCAGCTCGACCGCTGCCCGGGCCAGGCCACGAGGGTCGACACCGGCATGGTTGAAGAAGCTGGCATCCTCGGCGGCAATCAGCGCGTTGACCATGTCGTCCGGGATTTCATCGAAGTCGATCGCCATGCGGCGCTCTTCACCAAACTCGCCAATCAGCTTGCCGTCATTGGTGTAGATGCGTAGCGGCGTGTGCAGCTCGAAATTCTGCAGTTGCCGAACGTCGGGCAGACCCGGAGAGAAATAGATCGCCGCGCCGATGACCGCTAGTACCGTGGCGCCCATCAGCGCAACGACCAGCGAAAATAGCGACAGCACTAGAGTTCGTAAAAACGTCATGAACAGTGGGCACCCATGAAAAGAGAGTAGGTATGGTGGTGTAACCGCCATAGCGCGCAATGGCTGCCATTATAGGAAGGGGAAGCAGCGGCCACCAGTGTTGATATGGCGTAGAGGCATTGGCGTGTGCCTTAAGCAAAAATCATGTAACCTCGAAACTTGCACGATAGGCAGGCGGAGCCGAACTCAACATGCGCTTACTAACACCCAGTAAAGGGTTGATTGGTGTCGATATTACCTCGGCGACCGTCAAGCTGCTCGAACTCAAGCAGAGCAATGACAATTTTCAGGTAGAAAGCTACGCCGTGCGACCCCTGCGTGAAGGTGCAGTGGTCGAGCGGCGTATCCGGGATATCAACGATGTGGCCAGCGTGTTGAGTCGGGCAGTAGAGCATGCCAAGCCTTCGACCCGTAAGGCGGCCGTTGCCGTTCCCGCCAGCGCCGCGATTACCAAAACACTTCAATTTCCCATCTCGCTCAGCGAAGACGAAATAGAAGAGCGGATCATCGCCGAGTCTGACCGCCATATCCCCTTTCCGTTCAATGAAGTGGCGTTCGATTTTCACTGCCTGGGCCCTGCGCCTTTCGATGAAGAGCAGCAGCAGGTCATCCTGGTCGCTTGCCGCCAGCAGGACGTCTCTCAGCTCACCGAAACCCTGGAGCGTGCGGGGCTCGAACCCGCCGTGGTGGACGTGGAAACCTTTGCCATGGAGCGCTCGCTGGCCGAGCTGCGCCGTCAGTTGAAGGTGGATAGTGACCCCAACGCCTGCGTGGGGCTGGTGGATATCGGCGCCAATATGAATGCGTTCCATGTGGTGCGCGGTGGTCATATCGTCTATAGCCGCGACACGGTCTTTGGCGGAAAGCAGTTGACCGACGCCATCCGCGATCACTATTCGCTCAGTATCGAAGAGGCCGGGTTTGCCAAGAAACGCGGCGGCTTGCCCGATGACTATCAGGAGAGAGTGCTCAACCCGTTTCTCGATACGGTCGTGCAACAGGTAGGGCGCTCCCTGCAGCTTTACTACACCGCTGGCCGCCAGCACGAAGTGCAGCATATCGTTCTGGCTGGCGGGTCCAGCGTGATTCCCGGGCTGGCAGAACGCATCGCCGACGATAGCGGCATGTCGGTGACCATCGCCAACCCCTTTCAGCGCATGCGGATCAACAAACGGCTCAACATCGAAGGCCTCACTAATGATGCGCCTGCCATGCTGACCGCGGGTGGGCTGGCCATGAGGGCCGGGCTATGAGTATTACCATCAACCTGCTGCCTTGGCGTGAGGCGCGCCGCCAGCGCCGCACACAGCGCTTTTACAAACTGTTGATCATGATGGTGCTGCTGGCGGTGGGCCTGGGGCTGGGCGCGTCACAGCTCTATCAGCAGATGCTGACGGCGCAGCAACAGCGCAACGCTCATATTGCGCAGCAGATCGAGCGCCTGAACAGTGAAATTGCCGATGTGCAGCGCTATCAGGCCTCAGTGGCCCGGCTGGGTGAGCAGCTGGCACTGTTTCAAACGCTGCAGGGCGAGCGCGCCAGCACGGTCAAACTATTCAATGACATCGCGGCCAGCGTGGTCGATGGCGTGGTGTATCAGCGTCTGTCGCGCAGTGGCGACCGCGTCAGTGTATCGGCCATGGCCGGCAATGAGCGTCAGGTATCCGAGCAGTTGCGCCAAATAGCGGACATGCCAGGCCTGGGGGTGCCGCTGTTGTCGGAAGTCGCCAGTGGGTCGGACGGTACCAGCCGGGTCTTCCAGTTCGAGGTCGTGCAGCTGTTGCCCGGTAGTGAGGAGGCGACGCCATGATCTGGAGCCGAGAGCGTTGGCGCAACGAATGGCAGCGCCTGCGGGACGTCGAGTGGCAGGCGCTCGATGTCAAAGAGGCTGGCGAATGGCCGGCCTTGCTAAAAGCGTTATCCGGTCTGCTGGTCTTTGCCATCGTGCTCGGTGGTTTGAGCTGGTGGCTGCTTGGTGAGAAACGCGCTGCGCTGGAGGCGGCGCAGCGCCAGGAAGTGCGCCTGCTGGGGGAGTATCGTGGCAAGGTCGGCGAGGCCGCGTTCTTGCCGGAAGTACGCGACCAGTTGATGCTGCTGGAAGAGCAGATTGCCTCGATGCGCGCCATGCTGCCCACCAGCGCGGAAATCCCGACGCTGCTGGACGGCATCAGCGATGCCGCAGTGAGCAATAACCTGACCATCGAGACCATTCGCCTACGGCCTACGGTGCGTAATACCCACTATGTAGAGCATCCGTTCGATATTCAGGTCAGGGGCGGGTATCACGAATTGGCGCGCTTTGCGGCAGATATCAGCCAGCAGGCGCGGATCATTACCCAGCAGGATGTCACGCTGGTGCCGGTCGAACAGGGCAGCGATACGCTGCGTATGTCGTTACTGGCGCGTACGTATAGCTATATAGAAGATGCACAGCAGGGGGGCACGCCATGAGGCGGTGGCCAGGCATGGTAGGTGGGCTTTTGCTGCTGGCCGGGTGTGGAGAAGCCAACCTTGGCGAGCTGGACGAACAGCTCAGCGACATTCGGCGCAGCCCAGCGGGGCAGCCGCCGGTAGAAATACCGACGATTCCCGATTACCGAGCCGTCGATTACCGTTATAGTGACGCGCGAAGCCCTTTTTTAGCGCCCGAGAGCATTCGTACCCAGGCCGCGACGGCCCTGTTGGAAAGTGCGTTGGCCCCCGACCAGCAGCGTTCTCCCGAGCCGCTGGAGCAGTTTCCTCTGTCATCGCTGCGCCTGGTGGGTACGCTGCGCATGGGCGGTCAGCAGGTGGGCATGATCGCTGCTCCGGATGGCAGCGTGACCAGTGTCAGGGTGGGCAACTACCTGGGCACTGACCATGGCCGCATTACGGCCATAGCGCCGCAGGAAGTGCGTCTGACCGAGCGCGTTTTCAATCAGCAGCAAGGCTGGCAGGAGCGCCCGGCGGCGCTGACGTTGGAGTAAACCGCCCCGCGTCTGCTGCCCAATAGTTTCGCCCTTGCAATAGTGTCGACCTTTTTCAGTTACTGGATGACTTTTATGGCCATCACGCTCCGCCAAATAACGCTTTCCCTGTTTGCCATGATGCCTGCGCTGGCCTGGGGCTCCGTGCTCACGGCGCTGGATGTTCGCGAGACCTCACGGGGTGATGTGGAGCTGTTGCTGCAGTTCAGCGGCGGGGTGGCGGAGCTGAGCGGTTATCGCCTGGATGCGCCGCCGCGTCTGGCGCTGGATCTTGCCGATACGCAAAGTGGGCTGGCGCAGCGCCGCATCAATGTCGGCAATGCGGGCGTCGAGCAAATCACCGCGTTAGAGGGCAATGGCCGCACGCGGCTGGTGATCGACCTGAGTCAGCCGTTGGAGTACACCTCGCGGGTCGACGGTGATCGGTTGAGGATTACGCTCTCGCCTGATACCGCGCCCCAAGGAGGCCTGGCAACCGCTCAAGGCCCTCAGGTCAGTAACATCGACTTCCGCCGGGGGGCGGATGGCTCGGGGCGCTTGCTGGTGACCTTCGACCGTGACGGTGTCGTCACGCAGGTGCGTGAAGGCAGCGGGGGGCGCGTGATTGCCGAATTGCGAGACGTGGATATCCCCGATGCCTTGAACCAGATTTACGATGTCACCGATTTTGCCACCCCGGTTAGCCGCATCACGCCCCGCGCTGGCCAGCGCGATACGCAGCTGGAGCTAAGCATGGATGGCCCATACGCCATGCTGTCCTCGCAGAGTGGCCGCACGTTGACCATCGAGGTCCAGCCGGTCAGTCAGGCGCCCCAGCAGCAGCGCGAGCGCGAAGGGCAAGCGTTCACTGGCGAGCGCTTGAGTCTCAACTTCCAGGATATCGAAGTGCGTGCCGTGCTGGCGACGCTGGCCGAGTTTACCGGCCTGAACCTGGTGGCCAGCGACAGCGTGACGGGGCGCGTCACCTTGAACCTGAATGACGTGCCCTGGGATCAAGCGTTGGCGCTGATTCTGCAAAGCCAGGGGCTCTCCAGCCGTGAGCAGGGCAATGTCATCGTGGTAGCCCCTGCCAGCGAGCTGGCCGATCTGGAGCGGCAGGAGATTGAGGCGCGCAACCAGCAGCAGACCCTGGCCCCGTTGATTACCGAATTCGTCGAAGTCAAGTATGCGCGGGCAGAGAACCTGGCGCAGCTGTTGCGTGGCGGTGACGGGTTTGGCTTGCTGACCGACCGCGGCCGCGTCAGCGTAGACCAGCGCACCAATACGCTGCTCATTCAGGATACCGCGGAACAGGTACGCGACATCATGCGTACTCTGGACAGGCTAGATGTGGCCGTGCGCCAGGTGCAGATCGAGGCGCGTATCGTGATAGCCCGAGACACCGCTTCCCGGGAGTTGGGCGTGAACTGGGGCGTCTCCAGCACGCGAGGCTTCATGGAAAACGAGGCTGGGCAGTTCGTGCCGCGTAACATCAACCCAGGAGGGCTCAACCGTGCCCAGGGCGGGCTGGCGGTGGACCTGGGCTCTGCCTCCGCGGCCAGTACCGGTTTCAGCTTTGGTTATCTCTCCGGGGATATTCTGCTCGACCTGGAGCTGCGTGCCCTGGAAAGCGAAGGCAAGAGTCAGACCATCTCGCAGCCACGGGTGATTACCGCCAACCAGCGCACGGCCACCATTCGCCAAGGTGAAGAGCGTGCTTTCCAGAGCGTCGATGCACAGGGTAACCCGGATACCGAGTTCAAGGAGGCGGAGCTGTCGCTGGAAGTCACGCCGCAAATTACCCCGGACAACCGCATCATCATGGATCTGGTGATCAAGAACGATAGTTTCCGGGAAAGCGAGTTTGGCGGCGAGCCGCCCATCGACACCAATCAGATCGAAACTCAGGTGTTGGTAGACAACGGTCAGACGGTAGTGCTGGGTGGGATTCTGACCACCGAGCAGCTGAGCCAGATGGCCAAGACCCCGCTGCTGGGTGATTTGCCCTTTATCGGTCGGCTGTTTCGCTATACCGAAGAGAGCAATGAAAAGGTAGAGTTACTGGTCTTTATTACTCCTCGTTTACTTGATGATGGTTTGGCGGTTCGCTGATGCAGGATTTACCCAATATTTTTTTGATCGGCCCCATGGGGGCTGGCAAGAGCACGATAGGCCGCCTGCTGGCGGCGGAGCTGTCGCGCACCTTCCATGATAGCGACCATGCCATCCAGAATCGTTGCGGTGCTGATATTCCGTGGATCTTCGATGTCGAAGGCGAGCCCGGCTTTCGTCAGCGCGAAACCCAGATGATCGACGAGCTGACGCGGCTTTCCGGCGTCGTGGTGGCTACCGGGGGGGGGGCGGTACTGCGCGAAGAGAATCGCCGTGCGTTGCGTGAGCGCGGCACCGTGGTATACCTGATGACCACCGTGGAGCAACAGCTCAAGCGCACGGCCAAGGACCGTAATCGTCCGCTACTCCAGTGCGCCGACCGGGAGCAGGTGCTCAACGACATGTTCGCCACCCGTGACCCGCTCTATCGTGCTACGTCCGATATTACCGTGCGCACGGATCGTCGCAGCCCGCGCGCCGTGGTCAATGAAATTCTGCGCCGAGTCCACCGGCTGGTCGACCCGCTGGAAGCAACCGGCACAACGCAAACAAAGGTATCGTCATGACACAGCCCTCAGGCATAGAACGCACTCTGAACGTGGATCTGGGTGAGCGAAGCTACCCCATTCATATCGGCGTGGGGCTGTTGAATCGCCCTGAGCGGTTCGTGCCTTACCTGGCGGGTGAGCAAGTCATGGTGGTCACCAACGAGACCGTTGCGCCGCACTATCTCGACGCGCTGTGCCAAAGCTTGCCTGACCACCTTGACGTACGCACGCTGGTGCTGCCCGACGGCGAGCAATACAAGAGTATCGAACAGGTCAGCCGCATCTGGGATGCCTTGCTGGAAGCTGGGTTCAATCGCCGCTGTACGCTCATTGCGTTGGGTGGTGGCGTGATTGGCGACATGGTGGGCTATGCGGCGGCCTCCTATCAGCGTGGCGTCGCGTTCATTCAAGTGCCCACCACCCTGCTCTCGCAGGTGGACTCCTCGGTGGGCGGGAAGACCGGGGTGAACCATCCGCTGGGCAAGAACATGATAGGCGCCTTCTGGCAGCCCAAAGCCGTCATCGTCGATATCGATACCCTGGCCACGCTGCCGCCCCGGGAACTGTCGGCGGGCCTGGCCGAAGTGGTGAAGTATGGCTTCATTCGTGACGAAGATTTTTTGGGCTGGCTGGAAGCGCACATGGATGCCCTGCGTCAGGTGGAGCCAGGCATCGTGGCCGAGGCGATTGCCAAAAGCTGCCAGATCAAGGCCGACATCGTGGCCGAAGACGAAACCGAGCAGGGGGTTCGCGCGCTATTGAACCTGGGGCACACCTTTGGCCATGCCATCGAAGCACATCAAGGGTATGGCAACTGGCTGCACGGTGAGGCGGTGGGGGCGGGCATGGCCATGGCGGCCACGCTGTCATGCCAGCTAGGCTGGATCACGGAGGATGCGCTGGCGCGCACTCGCTCGGTGATCGAAAGTGCCGGACTGCCGCTGGCCGCGCCGCGCGATATGAGCGCCGATGATTTTCTGGTGCGCATGCGCCTGGACAAGAAAAACGTCGATGCGCGCCTGCGCTTGGTGCTGCTCAAGGCGCTGGGGGATGCCTGCGTCAGCGATGCCACGCCCCCGGAACTGCTGACCGAGCTGCTGACCGGCTACCCTCGCGCCTAACGAGGTAGCGTCGGATGCTGATCATGCGTCAGTCATGATATTGGCAAAGCCCGCCCACGCCACGGCGGGCTTTTTATTGGCTCCCAGTATCCAATCAGCATGGCTTATGCGCTATCGGCATGGGTTTTTTGCTTTATTTTAGACCAAAGTCTAATGCTTTGTAGGCAGCGTTTAAAAATCGTGCAATGACTGTGCAAGTGCTTGAAGTGTATGTATTTTTTTGTAGTTTGAGCATGCAACTACAGGATTTGACAAGGTTTTTTTGCGGTTGGCGAGTTCTGGGTGATTGCGCTACGCGACTGCAAATCGCTATGCTGAGCAACCATTTTCTTGCAGCAGCGGATGCGGGAAAGCCCTTATTGTAGGCGGGTAATAAGAGCTATAAAAAAAGAAAAACCCAAAATAATACCATAAAAACGCTGCTGGTAAAATACGCTGACTAGAGGCACGCCCAATGAATAGAGGTCTTCACCAGCCTGGCGAGTTTCGCGATAACTGTGGTTTTGGCCTGATTGCCCATATGGAAGGGCAGGCCAGTCACGACTTGCTGAAAACGGCCATTGAATCACTTACCTGCATGACGCATCGTGGTGGTATCGCGGCAGACGGCAAAACCGGCGACGGCTGTGGTCTGCTGCTCAAGATGCCAGCGCAGTTCATGCGTGCGGCAGCTCAAGAGGCGCTCGGTGTGGCGCTGGGCGAGCGCTTTGCCGTGGGCGTGGTATTCCTGCCTGACGACGATGCGCGTGCCAGCAAGGCCAGGGAAACCCTGGTCGGCGAGCTGAGCGCCCGCGGCCTGGACGTGCTGGGCTGGCGAGTGGTGCCCATCGACTCAAGCGTCTGTGGCCCCATGGCACTGGACTGCCTGCCGCGTATCGAGCAGCTGTTCGTGGCGCCCGGCAGCAGCGACAACTTCGATGTCGACCTGTTCATGGCGCGCCGCTATGCCGAGCAGGCCCTGCGTGGCGATGAAGACTTCTACGTGGCGTCGCTTTCCAGCGAAGTGGTCTCCTATAAAGGCCTGGTGATGCCGGAAGACCTGCCAGCCTTCTACAAGGACCTGAACGACCCGCGCCTGGAAACCGCCATTTGTGTTTTCCACCAGCGCTTCTCGACCAACACGGCGCCGCGCTGGCCGCTGGCGCAGCCGTTCCGCCTGCTGGCACATAACGGTGAAATCAACACCATCGAAGCCAACCGCGGCTGGGCGAACTCGCGCAAGGCGAACTTCGTCAACGAGCGTCTGCCCGATATTGCCAAGCTGGATGAAATCGTCAACACCACCGGCTCCGACTCCTCCAGCATGGACAACATGCTGGAAGTACTGCTGACCGGGGGGATGGAGCTGCACCGCGCCGTGCGCATGATGGTGCCACCTGCCTGGCAGAACGTGGAAACCATGGATGCCGAGCTGCGGGCGTTCTACGAGTACAACTCCATGCACATGGAGCCTTGGGATGGCCCCGCTGGCGTGGTCATGACCGACGGCCGTCAGGCCGTGTGTATGCTCGACCGTAACGGGCTGCGCCCGGCGCGCTGGGTGATCACCAGGAATGGCTACATCACGCTGGCGTCGGAAATCGGCACCTACGGCTATCAGCCGGAAGACGTGGTGGCCAAAGGTCGAGTCGGCCCTGGTCAGATGCTGGCCGTGGATACCCACACCGGCGAAGTGCTGCACACCCAGGACATCGATGACCGCCTGAAATCTGCCTACCCCTACAAGCGTTGGCTGAAGCAGGAAGCCAGCTACCTGGAGTCGGCGCTGACCGAGCTGGCGCGATTCCAGACCATGGATACCGATGCCTTGAACGTGCAGCAGAAGATGTTCCAGGTGACCTTCGAAGAGCGCGACCAGGTGCTGCGTCCGCTGGCAGAAAGCGGCCAGGAAGCCGTCGGGTCCATGGGCGACGATACGCCCATGGCGGTCCTGTCGAGCCGTCCGCGCCTGCTGACCGACTTCTTCCGTCAGAAGTTTGCTCAGGTCACCAACCCGCCCATCGACCCGCTGCGCGAAGCGATCGTCATGTCGCTGGAAACCTGCTGCGGTGCCGAGCTGAACGTCTTCAAGGCCACGCCGGAGCACGCGCACCGCTTGATCCTGACCACGCCGGTGCTGTCGCCACGCAAGTTCACTGCGCTGGTGAGTCAGGACGACCCGGCATTTGCCAGCCATCTGCTGCCGCTGGGTTACGACCCGGAAAGCACCAGCCTCCAGCAAGCCATTGTGGCGCTGTGCCAGGAAGCCGAAGCGCAGGTCAAGGCGGGCAAGGTAATTCTGGTACTGAGCGATGCCGAACTGCCCAAGGGCCAACTGCCCATCCAGGCAGCCCTGGCCGTGGGTGCCGTGCACTCGCACCTGGGGCGTCTGGCGCTGCGCCCGAATGCCAACATCGTGGTCGAGACCGGCTATGCCCGCGACGCCCACCAGATGGCCGTACTGTTCGGCGTGGGCGCCACGGCGGTCTACCCGTGGCTGGCCTATCAGGTGATGGCCGACATGCACCGCACTGGCGAACTCACCGGTAACCCGGCAGATGCCCGCGAGAACTACCGCAAGGGCCTGCAGAAGGGGCTGTTCAAGATTCTTTCGAAGATGGGCATCTCGACGCTGGCGTCCTACCGTGGCTCCATGCTGTTCGAAGCTGTGGGCTTGGCCGATGAAGTGATGGATACCTGTTTCGTCGGCATGGCGTCGCGCATTCAGGGCACCGGCTTTGCCGAGCTGCAGCTGCAACAGGAGCTGCTGGCCAAGGACGCCTGGATTCCGCGCAAGGGCATTTCCCAGGGCGGTATGCTCAAGTACGTGCACGGCCACGAGTATCACGCCTATAACCCGGATGTGGTCAAGGCACTGCAGGCGGCGGTACAAGAGGGCAGCTACGCCAAGTGGAAGAAGTTCGCGCAGTTGGTGAACGAGCGCCCCGTGGCCACCATTCGTGACCTGCTGACGCTCAAGCCTGCGGCTACGCCGATTCCGCTGGAAGAGGTCGAGCCCATCGAAGCGCTGATTCCACGCTTCGACAGCGCAGGCATGTCGCTGGGCGCACTCTCCCCTGAGGCCCATGAAGCGCTGGCCCAGGCCATGAACGAGGCCGGAGGTCGCTCCAACTCCGGGGAAGGCGGTGAAGATCCTGCCCGTTACGGCACCATCCGCAGCTCGAAGATCAAGCAGATCGCCTCTGGCCGTTTCGGCGTGACGCCGGCCTATCTGGTCAATGCAGACGTACTGCAGATCAAGGTTGCCCAAGGGGCCAAGCCTGGCGAAGGCGGCCAGCTACCGGGCGGCAAGGTCAATCAACTGATTGCCCGCCTGCGTTACTCGGTGCCCGGCGTGACGCTCATTTCGCCGCCGCCGCACCACGACATCTACTCCATCGAAGACCTGGCGCAGCTGATCTTCGACCTGAAGCAGGTCAACCCTGATGCCCAGGTGTCGGTGAAGCTGGTCTCCGAGCCCGGCATCGGTACCATTGCCACCGGCGTTGCCAAGGCCTACGCGGACCTGATCACCGTCTCGGGCTACGATGGCGGCACGGCGGCGAGCCCGCTCACCTCCATCAAGCACGCCGGTTCCCCCTGGGAGCTGGGCCTGCCGGAAGTGCATCAGGCGCTGCGGATCAACGGCCTGCGCGACAAGATTCGTCTCCAGACCGACGGCGGCCTGAAAACCGGGCTGGACGTGGTCAAGGCGGCCATTCTAGGGGCCGAAAGCTTCGGCTTTGGCACGGCGCCCATGGTGGCGCTGGGCTGCAAGTTCCTGCGCATTTGCCATCTCAACAACTGTGCCACCGGTGTCGCTACTCAGGACGACTTCCTGCGCGGTGAACATTTCCGCGGCACCGTGGACATGGTGAAGAACTACTTCCGCTTCATTGCCGAGGAAGTGCGCGAGCTGATGGCCATGCTGGGCGTGAGCAAGCTCACCGACCTGATTGGCCGTACCGACCTGCTGGAAGTGCTGGAAGGCAACACCGCGTCACAGCGCAAGCTGGACCTGACGCCGCTGCTGTCCAACGATTTCGTGCCCGCCGACGCGCCGCAGTTCTGCGTGGTCAGCCGCAACGTGCCCCACGACCCCGGTGCCAAGAACCAGGAAGTGCTGGCGGCGCTGAAAGAGGCCATCGACACCCAGTCCGGCGGCACCTTCGACTTCATCATCACCAACTGCGACCGCAGCGTGGGCGCGCTCACTTCGGGGGCGATTGCCAAGCGCTACGGTGAGGATGGCCTGGAAGCGGCGCCGGTCACCGCGCGCTTCAAAGGGGTGGCGGGCCAGAGCTTTGGTGTCTGGAACGCGCGAGGTTTGAATCTCTACCTGGAAGGCGACGCCAACGACTACGTGGGCAAGGGGATGAACGGTGGCAGCATCGTGATCGTGCCGCCCAGGGTCAGCCAGTTCGAAAGCCACAAGACCGCCATCATCGGCAACACCTGCCTGTATGGCGCCACCGGCGGCACGCTGTTTGCGGCGGGCACGGCAGGCGAGCGCTTTGGCGTGCGTAACTCTGGCGCCACGGCGGTGATCGAAGGTGCCGGTGACCACTGCTGCGAATACATGACCGGCGGTCTGGTCTGTGTGCTGGGTGAGACGGGCGTCAACTTTGGGGCAGGCATGACCGGTGGTTTTGCCTACGTACTGGATGAAGATCGTACCTTCGTGGACAAGTACAACCACGAGCTGGTCGAAATCCACCGGGTGAATACCGAAGCGATGGAAGCCTATCGTCGTCACCTGCGCGAAATGATCGAAGCCTACGTGGCGGCGACCGGCTCTGCGCGTGGTGCGGCGATTCTGGAAGACTTCAGCGACTACGCACGCCACTTCTGGCTGGTGAAGCCCAAGGCCGCTAGCCTGGGCAGTCTGCTGGATCAATCCCGGCGTCAGCCGCAATAACCGTCCGCGCCTACGCTTCGAGGAGAGAGATCATGGCCAACCGTTTGAATAACGATTTTCAGTTCGTCGACGTGGGTCGTAAAGACCCCGAGAAAAAACCGGCACATACCCGTGCCAAAGAGTTCGCGGAAATCTACGAGCCCTTCAAGCCCACCGATGCGGCCAGTCAGGCGCATCGCTGCTTGCACTGTGGCAACCCGTACTGCGAATGGAAATGCCCGGTACATAACTATATTCCCAACTGGCTGCAGCTGGTGGTGGAAGGCAACATCATCGAAGCCGCCGAGCTGTCCCACAAGACCAACTCGCTGCCGGAAGTGTGTGGCCGCGTGTGCCCGCAGGATCGCCTGTGCGAGGGCGACTGCACCCTGAACGATGGCTTTGGTGCCGTCACCATCGGCTCCGTAGAGAAGTACATTACCGATACCGCCTTTGCCATGGGCTGGCGCCCGGACATGTCCAAGGTGGTCTGGACCGACAAGAAGGTCGCCATTGTAGGGGCGGGGCCTGCGGGCCTTGGCTGTGCCGACATTCTGGCGCGTAACGGCGTCAAACCCGTGGTGTTCGACAAGTACCCGGAAATTGGTGGCCTGCTGACCTTCGGTATCCCGGAGTTCAAGCTGGAAAAGAATGTCATGGAGCGCCGCCGCGCGGTCTTCGAGGAGATGGGCGTCGAGTTCCGCCTGAATACCGAAATCGGCACCGACATCGAGTTCGAGACGCTGCTGCAGGAGTACGATGCCGTGTTCCTGGGCATGGGCACCTACAAGTACATGCAGGGTGGCTTCCCCGGCGAAGACCTGCCCGGTGTCTACAAGGCGCTGGATTTTCTGATTGCCAACGTCAACCGCCGCCTGGGCTTCGAAAAAGACCCCAGCGACTTCATCTCCATGGAAGGCAAGCGGGTCGTGGTGCTGGGTGGCGGCGATACCGCCATGGACTGTAACCGCACCTCGATTCGTCAGCGTGCTGCCAGCGTGACCTGTGCCTATCGCCGCGACGAAGAGAACATGCCGGGTTCGCGCCGTGAAGTGGCCAACGCCCGGGAAGAGGGCGTCGAGTTCCTGTTCAACCGCCAGCCGGTGGCGGTGGTGGGGGACGACAAGGTCGAGGGCGTGAAGGTCGTGCGGACGCGCCTGGGCGAGCCGGATGAAAACGGTCGCCGTCGCCCGGAAGTGGTGCCCGGCTCCGAAGAGATCATTGCCGCCGATGCGGTGGTGGTGGCCTTTGGCTTCCAGGCAAGCCCGGCCCCATGGTTCAAAAGCGCCAATATCGAGGTCAACGACTGGGATCTGGTCAAGGCACCCGAGCATGGCCAGTATGCGTTCCAGACCAGCAACGAGAAAATCTTTGCCGGTGGCGATATGGTGCGCGGTTCGGACCTCGTGGTGACGGCCATTTATGAAGGCCGCCAGGCCGCCGAAGGCATTCTGGACTACCTGAACGTTTAAGCGTGTAACGAGGTGGCTGATAAGGGGTGCCTGAGGCACCCCTTTGCCCGATAAATCGGCCTCCCACTGCTTATGGGTAGCCAGTGGTTAGTGTGGGAGGCAGCTTTAGCTCGCGACCCGGCACGGCGGCCATGTCAGTTCAAATTGAGCCGAAGGGTGTAATCTGCTATTCTGTCGTCCCATCCTGGTGTGGCTTTCTGTTACGCCTTTTGATCACGTTTCGACAGGTTTTCCATGACACGATATATCTTCGTGACCGGCGGCGTTGTGTCCTCTCTTGGCAAGGGCATCGCGTCGGCCTCGCTGGCGGCGATTCTCGAGGCTCGCGGCCTTAAGGTCACCATGCTCAAGCTCGACCCGTACATCAACGTGGACCCGGGCACCATGAGTCCTTTCCAGCACGGCGAGGTGTTCGTCACCGAGGATGGCGCCGAGACGGATCTGGACCTGGGGCACTACGAGCGCTTCATCCGTACCAAGATGACCCAGCGCAACAACTTCACCACCGGCCGAGTGTACGAGCACGTGCTGCGCAAGGAGCGCCGTGGTGACTACCTGGGCGGCACGGTACAGGTCATTCCCCATATCACCGATGAGATCAAGCAGCGTGTCTACGCTGGTGGCGAAGGTTTCGACGTGGCGCTGGTGGAGATTGGTGGCACGGTCGGCGATATCGAGTCGCTGCCCTTCCTGGAATCCATTCGTCAGATTCGCAGCGAGTTGGGCGCCAGCCGCGCCATCTACATGCACCTGACCCTGGTGCCCTATATCAAGACCGCTGGCGAGACCAAGACCAAGCCGACCCAGCACAGCGTCAAGGAGCTGCGCTCCATCGGTATCCAGCCGGACATTCTGATTTGCCGCAGCGAAGTCGAGCTGGAAGAGAGCGAGCGTCGCAAGATCGCGCTGTTCACCAACGTGGAAGAGCGTGCGGTGGTGCCGCTGCAAGACGCCGACACCATCTACCGCATTCCGCTGATGCTCCACGAGCACGGTCTGGACGATATCGTCTGCGACAAGCTGCGCCTGGAAGCGGCGCCGGCCGATCTGTCCGAGTGGGTCAAGGTACTCGATGCCAAGCTCAACCCGCTGAAATCCATCAGCATCGCCATGGTCGGTAAGTACATGGAGCTGCTGGATGCTTACAAGTCACTGAACGAAGCGCTGATCCACGCCGGTATCCAGGGGCGTATCAAGGTCAACGTGGACTACATCGACTCCGAAGATATCGAGCGTCACGGTACCGAGCGTCTGGCTGGCAAGGACGCTATTCTGGTACCGGGTGGCTTTGGTGAGCGTGGCGTCGAAGGCAAGATTCTGACCGCTCAGTTCGCCCGTGAAAACAACATCCCTTACCTGGGGATCTGCCTGGGCATGCAGGTGGCGGTGATCGAGTTCGCGCGTAACGTGGCAGGCTGGAAAGACGCCAACTCCACCGAGTTCACCCACGACACCAAGCACCCGGTGGTGGGTCTGATTACCGAGTGGATCAACGCCGAAGGCAAGATCGAGCTGCGCGATGCGGCCTCGGATCTGGGCGGTACCATGCGTCTGGGTGGCCAGGTATGCCACCTGGCGTCAGGCAGCAAGGCGCGCGAGGCGTACGGCTCTGATGAGATCGTCGAGCGTCATCGCCATCGCTTCGAAGTCAACAATCAGTTCATCGACGAGCTGGAGCGCGCAGGTCTGGTGATTTCAGGCAAGAGCGTGGACCAGTCGCTGGTGGAGATGGTCGAGCTTGCCGACCACCCCTGGTACGTGGCGTGTCAGTTCCATCCGGAATTCACCTCCACGCCGCGCGATGGCCACCCACTGTTCTCCGGGTTCGTCAACGCCGCGCTCGAGTACAAGACGGCACGTACCCGTGCCCACGCCACACCTCAGGAATAAAGGGGGAAGCATGTCTTCTCAATCCCCGTTCCCAGAGCATCACATCCACGTTGCCGGCTTAACCGCCGGCAATTCTTTGCCTCTCATGCTGCTGGGTGGCATGAACGTGCTGGAGTCGGCGGAACTGGCCGATGAAGTCGCGCAGGCTTACGTGGCCGTGACGCAAAAGCTGGGCATGCCGTATGTTTTCAAGGCCAGTTTCGACAAGGCCAACCGCAGCTCGATTCACTCATATCGTGGCCCTGGGCTGGAAAAAGGGCTGCAGATCCTGGCCGATATCAAGGCGCGCTACAACGTGCCCATCATCACCGATGTGCACGAGCCCTGGCAGGCAGCGCCTGCGGCCGAGGTGGCCGATATCATCCAGCTACCGGCGTTTTTGGCACGCCAGACCGATCTGGTAGTGGCCATGGCCAAAACGGGCGCTGCCATCAACATCAAGAAGCCGCAGTTTCTGGCACCCCATGAAATGCGCCATATCCTCAGCAAGTTTCAGGAAGCGGGCAATGACCGCCTGATGCTCTGCGAGCGCGGCACCAGCTTTGGCTACAACAACCTGGTGGTGGACATGCTGGGCTTTGGCGATATGAAGCACACCGGCTATCCGGTGTTTTTCGACGTCACCCACGCCCTGCAGCGCCCCGGTGGCCGCGCCGACAGCGCCGACGGCCGCCGTGCCCAGGTGGCCGAGCTGGCCCGTGCAGGCGTGGCGGTAGGCCTGGCGGGGCTGTTCCTGGAAGCCCACCCGGACCCGGACAACGCCAAATGCGACGGCCCGTGTGCGCTGCCGCTGGACCAGTTGGAACCGTTTCTGACTCAGCTGGCGCAGTTGGATGGCCTGGTGAAGGGGTTTGACCCTTTGACCATCCGTTAATCGCTGCGGAAATTCGTGGTATACATTGGACCTAACCTCCATCAGACCGACAACCAAAGGACACTGTCATGACCAAAATTGTTGAAATCAGTGCGCTGGAAGTGCTCGATTCGCGCGGCAACCCGACCGTTCAGGCCACCGTGCGTCTGGAAAGCGGCGCCGTAGGCAGCGCCTGCGCGCCCAGCGGTGCCTCTACCGGCTCCCGCGAAGCACTCGAGCTGCGTGATGGCGACAAGGCGCGTTACCTCGGCAAAGGCGTGTTGAAAGCCGTGGACGCCGTGAATGGCAAGATCCGTGATGCGTTGTTGGGGATGGATGCACGGGACCAGCGCGGTCTGGATGACGCCATGCTGGCGCTGGACGGCACCGACAACAAGGCCACTCTGGGCGCCAACGCCATTCTGGCCGTGTCGCTGGCCGCTGCCAAAGCCGCTGCCAACGCCAAGGGCGTACCGCTTTATGCGCACATTGCCGAGCTTTACGGTCAGCCTGGCCAGTACAGCATGCCGGTACCGATGATGAACATCCTCAACGGCGGTGAGCACGCCGACAATAACGTGGATATTCAGGAGTTCATGGTGCAGCCGGTCGGTGCTGCCAACTTCCGTGAAGGCCTGCGCATGGGCGCGGAAATTTTCCACGCGCTGAAGAAAGTGTTGTCTGCCAAGGGGCTGTCTACCTCGGTAGGGGATGAGGGTGGCTTCGCGCCCAACCTGACATCCAACGCCGAGGCACTGGCCGTCATCAAGCAGGCGGTGGCCGATGCCGGTTATACCCTGGGCAGCGATGTCACCCTGGCGCTGGACTGTGCTGCCTCCGAATTCTACAAGGAAGGTCAGTACGACCTGGCCGGAGAAGGCAAGCGTTACGACTCCGCAGGGTTTGCCGACTACCTGGCGGGCCTGTGTGCGGACTACCCCATCGTCTCTATCGAAGACGGCATGGACGAATCCGATTGGGCGGGCTGGAAAGCCTTGACCGACAAGCTGGGCGACAAGGTGCAGCTGGTGGGCGATGACCTGTTCGTGACCAACACCAGGATCCTCAAGCGTGGCATCGACGAGCAGATCGGTAACTCGATCCTGATCAAGTTCAACCAGATTGGCTCGCTCTCCGAAACCCTCGATGCGATCAAGATGGCCCAGGACGCTGGCTTCACGGCGGTCATCTCTCACCGCAGTGGTGAGACCGAAGACACCACCATTGCCGACCTGGCCGTGGGCACTTGTGCAGGACAGATCAAGACCGGCTCGCTGTGTCGTTCTGACCGTGTGGCCAAATACAACCGTCTGCTGGTCATCGAAGCAGAGCTGGGGGAAGTGACCTACCCCGGTTTGAAGGCCATCAAGGGCCAATAAGCGAAAAACCAGCGATGGCGTGTAAGAGATCTCTCAAAAATTTGTAAGAGATCTCTTACAAATGCCGACGACATTCGCTCGAAACCTTGTAAGAAAAAGCGAAATTTTTCACTAATCCAACTTTAAGTGATTGTATTAATTGGATTTTGTGAAAGTAAGGCGAGCCCGGTGGGCTCGCCTTTTGCGTATTGGGTCCGCTTGAGAAGTTTCGACGTTCTGCCACAATGTATTCAGGACAAGGGGAGGCAAGGATGCTTCAGGCAGGATGCAACGGGATGTATGCAGGTGCGCCGGGTGACACAGTGATGTGAGCCTTGGCAAGGAAGTCACCTGAGGAGGTTGACCCAGGGAGTGGTCAGAGGAAGTGCTTGGAGCGGGCGGCCTACGGGCCGCCTTTTTTTTGCCTGCGCATCAGTCAGGTCCAAAAAAACCAGCGCGAACGCTGGTTCTCAGACAATACCGTGTCGCTGCGATCAGCGCTCCAGCTTTTCGAGCTTGCCAGGCTTGCCGTCCCACTCTTCTGCATCGGGCAGCGGGTCTTTCTTCTCGGCAATGTTGGGCCACACATCGGCCAGCTCGGCGTTGATCTCGATGAACTGCTCTTGCCCATCCGGTAGCTCGTCTTCCGAGAAAATGGCCTCGGCGGGGCATTCCGGCTCGCAGAGGGCGCAATCGATGCACTCATCCGGGTGGATGACCAGGAAGTTGGGGCCTTCATAGAAACAGTCGACCGGGCAAACTTCCACGCAGTCGGTGTACTTGCATTGGATGCAGTTCTCGGTAACGACAAACGTCATCTCACTATCCCTCTTGCGGGACCGGAGCGTGCTCCGGTCGTGTTTAATCGCGAATGGTTATATATTAGCCGTTTTTTATAAGCTAAATGTGGCGCCATTTTAGTAGTGCTGCCCCATGGCGGCAAGCGCCAGGCATCAATCTCACCCGTGTTTACAGCATCGAGCGCCACTGGTAGAGCAGATCCAGCGCCTCGCGGGGTGATAAGTCGTCGATGTCGGTGCCGGTCAGTGCGTCCACCACCGGATGTGGCGCGCTGGCAAACAGGTCGTTCTGCTGAGGGGCCTGGGAGCCTGACAAGGGCCGCTGCTGGGTGTCCACGTCGCGCTGTTCCAGCGTCATCAGTTTCTCCCGTGCGCGACGAATCACCGGCCCCGGTACGCCTGCCAGTTGCGCTACCTGTAGCCCGTAGCTCTGGCTGGCGGGGCCGGCTTCGATGCGGTGCATGAAGACGATGCCATCTCCGTGCTCGGTAGCCGTCAGGTGAATGTTGGCCACCCCCTCGGCCTGCTCGGGCAGCGCGGTCATTTCGAAGTAGTGCGTCGCGAACAGCGTCAGTGCACGGGCCCGGGCCAAATGTTCGGCGCTGGCCCAGGCCAGCGACAAGCCGTCGAAGGTGCTGGTGCCGCGCCCGATCTCGTCCATCAGCACCAGGCTGTGCTCGGTGGCATTGTGCAGGATATTGGCGGTTTCGGTCATTTCCACCATGAAGGTGGAGCGCCCGCCTGCCAAATCATCGGAGGAGCCGATACGGGTGAAAATACGATCGACCGGGCCAACCTCGGCGGCATCGGCAGGCACGAAACTGCCGCTGTGCGCCAGGAGGGCAATGAGGGCCGTCTGGCGCATGTAGGTCGATTTACCCCCCATGTTGGGGCCGGTGATGATCAGCATGTGTTGTTCAGGCGTCAGCATGACGTCGTTGGGTACGAACGGTTTGTCGCTGACCTGCTCCACGACCGGGTGTCGGCCCGCGGTAATGGTAATGCCCGTAGTCGCGACCAACTGTGGGCGCACCCAGTTGAGCGCCTCGGCACGTTCGGCAAAGGCGCACAGCACGTCCAGCTCGGCCAAGGCCCGCGAGGTGGCTTGCAGGGCATGCAGCTGCTCATTCAGGGTGGCCAACAGCTGGTCGTAGAGCCATTTCTCTCGAGTCAGTGCGCGTGACTTGGCGGACAGTGCCTTGTCTTCGAACTCTTTCAGCTCGGGAATGATGAAGCGTTCGGCGTTTTTCAGCGTCTGGCGACGAATGTAGTCTGCGGGCGCCTGTTGGGCCTGGGAGCGGGGCAGCTCGATGAAGTAGCCATGGACGCGGTTGTAACCCACTTTGAGGTTGGCCAGGCCGGTGCGCTCGCGTTCGCGCAGTTCGAGCTGGACCAGGTAATCGCCCGCGTTCTCGGCCATGCCCCGGTGTTCATCCAGCTCGGCATCGAAGCCATCGGCAATCACGCCGCCGTCACGAATCACCACCGGTGGGTTGTCGACCAGGGCTCGGTTCAGCGTATCGGCCAGCGTCGGGTAGGGGCGGATGTTCGGTGTCAGGCCGTCCAGAGCGCTGCCGGTATCGATATCGGCCAGCAGCGCTTCCAGGGTAGGCAGCGTGGCGAGGGCGTCACGCAGTCTTGCCAGGTCACGTGGGCGAGCGCTGTACAGGGCAACCCGGGCGAGAATCCGCTCCACGTCGCCTACATCGCTCAGCGTCTCGCGCAGGCTCATGTAAGCGGCATCGATGGAGAGCAGGGCAACGCCCGCTTGGCGTCCTTCGACGATCTCCCGTTGGCGCAGGGGGCGGTTCAACCAGCGTTTGAGCAACCGTGAGCCCATGGCGGTGGCGCAGGTATCCAGTACGCTGGCCAGGGTGTTGTCGCCGTTGCCGCCGAGGTTGATGTCGATTTCCAGATTGCGGCGACTGGCCGCGTCGATCACCACCGCGTCGTCGCGATTCTCCACGCTGATGGACGTGACATGGGGCAGCCGTGAGCGCTGGGTGTCCCGGGCATAGTCGATCAAGACGCCTGCGGCCACCAAAGCGGTAGAGAGATGCGCGCAACCAAACCCGCGCAAGTCGCTGACTTCGAACTGGTCGCACAGGCTGCGCGTGGCGCTTTCCAGGTCGAATAGCCATTCACCCTGGCGGCGCAGGCTGCGCTTTTGCGACCAGGCATCGGGCAGTGAAAGGCTTTCAGGCACCAGCAGTTCGGCAGGTGACAGGCGGGTCAGCTCGGCCAGCATTTCGGCCTCGCTCTCTACCTCCAGCACGTTGAAGCGCCCGCTGGAAAGCTCCAGCCAGGCAAGCCCCCAGCCTTCCTTGCCCGGGGCCACGGCCACCAGCACGTTGTCGCGGCGGGCATCCAGCAGCGCCTCGTCGTGCAGCGTCCCGGGGGTCACGATGCGCACCACCTGGCGCTCGACAGGGCCTTTGCTGGTGGCGGGGTCGCCAATTTGCTCGCAAATGGCCACCGACTCGCCACCCGCTACCAGCCTGGCAAGGTAGCCCTCGGCGCTGTGATAAGGCACGCCCGCCATGGGGATCGGCTTGCCGCCCGACTGGCCGCGCTGGGTCAAGGTGATATCCAGCAGCGCTGCTGCCCGTTTGGCGTCGTCAAAAAACAGTTCGTAGAAGTCCCCCATGCGGTAGAACAGCAATACCTCGGGGTGCTCGCGTTTGATTTTCAAATACTGCGCCATCATCGGCGTATGGGCGGGGCTGGCCTGTGACATGAGCGTCCTGATTGAGCGTGGCGCAGACCTGAACGGCATGCGGCATGTTCGTTGGGCAATTTCGTTGAGAAAGCTAAACGCAGTATTCTACGCTACCCTAAGGTCTTACATGAAGGAGTCACCATGGCCCCCAGTGTTTCCAGTCTCAAGAACCTCGATTTATCACTGTTGGCTCAACGACTTGGACGGCTGTGCCAGCAGTTGCATGTCGAAGTGACCACCGCCGAGTCATGCACGGGAGGTGGCATTGCCAGCGCCATTACCTCCGTGGCTGGCAGCTCGGCGTACTTCACCGCAGGCTATGTGACCTACTCCAATGCCGCCAAGACCCGCCTGCTGGGGGTCGAACCTGCCCTGCTGGAAGCCCACGGCGCGGTCAGTGAAGCGGTCGTGGGTGCCATGGTAGCGGGCGCCTGTCGTGACAGCGGTGCCGACCTGGCCGTGGCCGTCAGTGGTGTGGCCGGGCCGGAAGGCGGTAGCGAGGAGAAGCCGGTGGGCACCGTATGGCTGGCCTGGGGCGATGCCGAGAGCCAGCAGGCCGAATGCTTTCATTTTCCGGGTGACCGGCAGGCGGTGCGCGAGCAGGCGGTACGTGAAGCCCTGGCAGGGTTGGTCGCTCGGCTTTCCGCGCAGGCCACCAGGAAATAATCGTTAAAGTTGCCGCCGAGGATTTGTTTCATCGCCGATCTTTGGCATACTACTGGCTAATTATACAGCTTGTTATGAGGAATCTCTGCATGGCTCAGGAAGACAACCGCACCAAAGCGCTGAATGCGGCACTCAGTCAGATCGATCGTCAGTTCGGCAAAGGCACCGTCATGCGTCTGGGCGATGCGCCCCGTGTCGTCATGCCGTCTGTCTCCACCGGTTCGCTGGGACTGGACATTGCGCTCGGCATTGGCGGGCTGCCGTTTGGTCGTGTGGTCGAAATCTTTGGCCCAGAGTCCTCCGGTAAAACCACGCTGACCCTGTCGGTCATTGCCCAGGCGCAAAAGCAGGGCAAAGTGTGTGCCTTCGTCGACGCCGAGCACGCGCTGGACCCCAGCTACGCCGAAAAACTCGGCGTCAATCTGGACGACCTGCTGGTTTCGCAACCCGATACGGGTGAGCAGGCGCTGGAAATCACCGACATGCTGGTCCGTTCGGGCGGCGTGGACGTGATCATCATCGACTCCGTGGCGGCCCTGACGCCCCGTGCCGAGATCGAAGGCGAAATGGGCGATTCCCACGTAGGCCTGCAGGCCCGCTTGATGTCCCAGGCGCTGCGTAAAATCACCGGTAACATCAAGAACGCCAACTGTCTGGTGATTTTCATCAACCAGATCCGCATGAAGATCGGCGTGATGTTCGGCAGCCCCGAAACGACCACCGGGGGTAATGCCCTGAAGTTCTACTCCAGCGTGCGTCTGGATATCCGCCGCACGGGCTCCGTGAAGTCCGGCGACGAAGTCACGGGCAACGAAACCCGCGTCAAGGTCGTGAAGAACAAGGTGGCACCGCCGTTCCGTCAGGCCGAGTTCCAGATCCTCTACGGCAAGGGCATTTATCACGCAGGCGAGGTCGTCGACCTGGGCGTGCAGTGCAGCCTGGTGGACAAGGCGGGCGCCTGGTACAGCTACAAGGGCAGCAAGATTGGCCAGGGCAAGGCCAATGCGGCCCAGTACCTGGAAGAGCATCCTGCGATCATGGAAGAGATCGAGTCGCAAATCCGTGAGCAACTGCTGGCCAAGGTAGAGCCGAAGAAAGAAGAAGCCCCTGCAGCAGATGTGGCCGCCGAAGGCGATGACGATCTGCTTTGAACCAGGCCGTCGAGCAGGAGGCGTGAGTGTTCTCTACTAACGCCGACGCTTCGCCCAGAGAGTGGGCCATTCAGTGGCTGGCTCGGCGTGAGTACTCCCGCGCCGAGCTGGCCCGCAAGCTCGAGCAAAAGGCCTTCGATGCCGACGAGATCAGCGCCTGCCTCGATGGGTTGGCCGAGCAGGCGCTGCAGTCGGATGAGCGCTTTGCCGAAAGCTTCATCCGTTCACGCATCGCCCGCGGGCAGGGAGTGATTCGCATCAAGGGCGAGCTGCGTCAGCGCGGTGTCGACGCGCAAACCTGTGCCGCTGCGCTGGCAGTGGTAGAAGAGCGCGAAGCCGTAGACTGGTTCGAGCTGGCCCGCCAAACGCTGGAGCGACGCTTCAGCTCGCCGGGCAAGACGCCCAAGGAGCGCGCCAAGCGAGAACGTTTTCTGGCTGGGCGTGGCTTCGATTTTGAGCAAATCCGCTATGCCATCTCCTGTTTGTCGCCCTCTTCTTAACCCGTTCAGGGAGGGCATCTGCCTGCTCAGGATTGTTTATAAGCCCGCTCAGGGCTGTCTATAACCCCGCTCAGGGCTGTTTATAAGCCCGCTCAAGGCTGTTCACCACGCGGTTCCCGTCCTCTATTTATCGTGCCACCCGCCCTCTATTTATTGTGTCATTAGGGGCTCTGCCACTATCTGCGGCTTTAGTCGTTTGACAACTGCGTTATAATGGGCGTTTTGCGACCCCAGCGGGTAGCGGCGACAGCGCCCTGGGGCATCACGCTTTCTTGTCACGGATACCCTATGAAAAGCGCAGAACTCAGACAGGCCTTTCTCGATTATTTCGAACAGCAGGGGCACACCGTCGTGCCCACCGGCTCACTGGTGCCGGGCAACGACGCGACGCTGCTCTTCACCAATGCGGGCATGGTGCCCTTCAAGGACGTTTTTCTAGGCCGAGATCCGCGTCCCTACGTTCGTGCGGCATCTGCGCAGCGCTGCGTGCGTGCTGGCGGCAAGCACAACGACCTGGATAACGTTGGCTACACCGCGCGCCACCACACCTTCTTCGAAATGCTCGGCAATTTCAGCTTTGGCGACTATTTCAAGCGTGATGCCATTCGCTTTGCCTGGACGTTCCTGACCGAGCGTCTGGGGCTGCCTGCCGAAAAGCTGTGGGTCACGGTGTTCACCGAAGATGAGGAGGCCTACGCCATCTGGGCCGATGAGATTGGCGTGCCGCATGATCGCATTGCGCGCATTGGTGCCAAGGACAACTTCTGGCAGATGGGTGACACCGGCCCCTGTGGCCCGTGTTCCGAGATATTCTTCGATCACGGCCCGGAAGTCTGGGGTGGCCCGCCCGGAACGCCTGAGGAAGACGGTGACCGTTTCATCGAAATCTGGAACCTGGTCTTCATGCAGTACGACCGTTCAGCGGATGGCACGCTGCACCCGCTGCCCAAACCGTCGATCGATACCGGCATGGGGCTGGAGCGCGTGGCGGCGGTGATGCAGGGCGTTCACTCCAACTACGAGATCGACCTGTTCCAGAACCTGCTGCAAGCCGCTGCCAAGGCCACCGGGCATCCGGACACGACGACGCCCTCGCTGCGTGTGATTGCCGACCATATTCGCTCTTGCGCCTTCCTGATTGCCGACGGCGTCCTGCCTTCCAACGAAGGGCGCGGCTACGTACTGCGTCGTATCATCCGTCGCGCCATTCGTCATGGCCACAAGCTGGGCGCGGCCGAGCCGTTCTTCCACAAGCTGGTGAGTGCACTGGATGCCGAAATGGGCGACGCCTACCCCGAGCTGCGCGAGGCCAGCGAGCAGATTGCCCGCGTGCTGCTGAAAGAGGAGGAGCAGTTCGCCCGTACGCTGGATCACGGCATGGGGCTGCTGAATGCTGCGCTGGAAGAGCTGCAAGGCGACGTGCTGCCCGGTGAGACTGTGTTTAAGCTGTACGATACCTACGGTTTCCCCTTCGATTTGACCGCCGACGTGTGCCGCGAGCGGGAAGTCACCCTGGATGAAGAGGGCTTCCAGCGTGAGCTGGAGGCGCAGCGTGAACGTGCCCGCGCCGCCAGCCAGTTCGGTGCCGACTACACCGCCTCCATCGACCTGGAAGGCGAGACGCAGTTTACCGGCTACGATCAGCTGGTCGATAAGGCCACCGTGATGGCACTCGTGGATAGCGAAGGCAATGCACTGGCGGCCCTGGAAGCGGGCCAGAAGGGCACCGTGGTGCTGGATCGCACGCCGTTCTATGGCGAGTCCGGCGGCCAGGTAGGCGACACAGGCTACCTGCACGTCGACGGTGGCCGCTTCCAGGTCACCGATACCCAGAAGCAGCGCGGCCATCACCTGCATCAGGGTGTGATGGTGGAAGGCTCGCTGAGCGTGGGTGCCAGCGTGCGCGGCGAGGTGGATGCCAGCCTGCGTACTGCCACGCTGCGCAACCACTCGGCGACCCACCTGCTGCACGAAGCACTGCGCATGGTGCTGGGGGATCACGTTCAGCAGAAGGGCTCGCTGGTCAACGCCGAGCGCCTGCGCTTCGACTTCAGCCACTTCGAACCGATGACCGCTGAACAGATTGCCGAAGTGGAGCGCATCGTCAACGCCCAGATTCTGGCCAATGCGCCAACGAAAATCGAACAGATGAGCCTGGCTGAGGCCAAGGCCAAAGGCGCGGCGGCGCTGTTCGAAGCGAAATACGCCGATAACGTGCGCGTACTGACCATTGGTGCCGATGACTTCTCCATCGAACTGTGTGGCGGTACTCACGTGAGCCGCAGTGGCGACATCGGCTGCTGCCACGTGATCAGTGAAGTGGGCATCGCTTCTGGCGTGCGCCGTATCGAAGCGATTACCGGGGAAAACGCGCTAGCCTATTTCCGCGAGCAGGAGGCCCGCGTACAGCGCTTGGGCGAGCGTCTGAAAACCAAGCCCGAGCAGGTGGAAGCACGCGTGGAATCGCTGGTCGAGCGCAACCGCAGCCTGGAGAAAGAACTGGAGCAGCTGAAGGCCAAGCTGGCCAGCGCGGCAGGTAGCGACATGCTCAGCCAGGTGCAGGAAGTGGCGGGTGTGAAGCTGCTGGTCACCCAGCTCGAAGGCGTCTCTGGCAAGGACCTGCGCGGCGTGTTGGATCAGCTCAAGAACAAGCTTGGCTCGGGCGTCATCATGCTGGGCGTAGCCGATGCCGATGCTGGCAAGGTCAGTCTTATTGCAGGTGTCACGGCTGATCTGACCGGCCGTGTGAAGGCTGGCGAGCTGGTCAACCATGTGGCATCGCAGGTTGGCGGCAAAGGAGGCGGTCGCGCCGACATGGCTCAGGCGGGTGGTAGCCAGCCCGATGCGCTGCCCGGAGCGTTGAATAGCGTTCCGGCCTGGTTGGAAAACACGCTTAGCTAAATGAGAAGGCCGGTGGCATTATTTGCTACCGGCCTTTTTGTACGTCAGGAAAATTGGCAATAACAACATTCACCCTCCATTCCCGAACGTAAAGGAAAAACGGCATATGGCACTATACGTACAGAAGTTCGGCGGCACTTCGGTGGGCTCTGTCGACCGTATCAAAGCCGTGGCGGAAAAGGTCAAAGGCTTTCGTGATCAGGGGCACCAGGTCGTCGTCGTCGTCTCTGCGATGAGTGGCGAAACCAACCGCCTGACCGATATGGCGCATGCCCTGAACGAAGACCCCGCCCCGCGTGAAATGGATATGCTGCTCTCGACAGGCGAGCAGGTCACCATCTCTCTGCTGGCTATGGCGCTGCAGCACATTGGCGTCTCGGCAACCTCGCACACCGGCGCACAGGTAGGCATTCATACCGATAGCGCGTATACCAAAGCGCGTATCCAGCGTATCGAAACCGACGATCTGAAAGCCGATCTGGACGCTGGCAAGGTCGTGGTGGTCGCCGGTTTCCAGGGGGTGGACGAAAACGGCAACATCACCACGCTGGGGCGTGGCGGCTCGGACACCACTGGCGTGGCGCTGGCAGCGGCCCTGGGGGCTGATGAGTGCCAGATCTATACTGATGTGGACGGTGTTTACACCACCGACCCGCGTGTCTGCTCCAAGGCTCAGCGCCTGGAGAGCATCACGGTAGAGGAAATGCTGGAACTGGCCAGCCTGGGCTCCAAAGTGCTGCAGATTCGCGCGGTGGAATTCGCTGGCAAGTACAACGTACCGCTGCGGGTTCTGTCGAGCTTTGAAGATGGCCCTGGCACCCTGATTGTTGCAGACTCTGACCAAGACGAGGACTCTATGGAAGAACCGCTAATCTCCGGTATCGCGTTTACCAAGAACGAAGCCAAGCTGACGCTGCTGAATACCCCCGATGTGCCGGGCGTTGCCTCGCGTATTTTAGGTCCGATTGCCGACGCCAACATTGAAGTGGACATGATTGTCCAAAATGTAGCACCGGCAGGTGATTACACCGATTTCACCTTCACGGTGGCAAAAGGTGACTACAAGGCCACCAAGAAGCTGCTGGAAGAGACCGTCATTCCCGATCTGGGCGGCGGTGAACTGCGCGGCGACGACAACATTGCCAAAGTGTCGCTGGTAGGTGTCGGTATGCGTTCACATGCCGGCGTAGCATCGAAGATGTTTCGCGTGCTGGCCGAAGAGAACGTGAATATTCGTATGGTATCGACGTCTGAAATCAAGATTTCCGTGGTGATCGACGAAAAACACATGGAACTTGCGGTCAATGCCTTGCACAAGGCATTTGGCTTGGATAAGGCCGATAGCGAATCTGAATAACACTTGTCCCTCAAACCTTCTACGCTGAGGGTACTCGCTGCCGTGTGGTGGTGGGCTTCCATTCAACGGGAGGTTAAGGTGTCATAGGGTTAAAGCCATTGGTAGCAGGGGTCACCATGCCGCATAATGGCGTGGTGGCGCTACCGGCGGACACATCCCGTTGTATCAAACGTCTGAGAAGGAGATCAGCCATGCTCATCCTAACCCGCCGCGTTGGCGAAACGCTGATGATCGGTGATGAAGTCACCGTCACAGTGTTAGGTGTGAAAGGTAATCAAGTGCGCATTGGTGTCAACGCACCAAAAGATGTCGCGGTACACCGTGAAGAGATCTATCAGCGCATTCAGCGTGAACGCAATAGCGAAAGCGAAGTGGAATAAATGGCCACCAGTGTTGTGCTCAAAAAGGGCGCTGTAGCGGTAACTATCAGGGCGGCGTGAAAAAAAATCGGCACAGGGGTGGACACCAGTCCCCATAATCGGTAACATTCGCGCCGTGCTGTTGAGGAGAGGTGGCCGAGTGGCTGAAGGCGCTCCCCTGCTAAGGGAGTATAGGGTTTATAGCCCTATCGAGGGTTCGAATCCCTCTCTCTCCGCCAACCGCACCATGTAACATCGTTAGACACGTAGCATCGTTAGCTATGCGCCCGTAGCTCAGCTGGATAGAGTACCTGACTACGAATCAGGTGGTCGGAGGTTCGAATCCTCCCGGGCGCGCCAAGTTGCAAACGTAAGGTTTTGATGTTACAGTGGATTCATTGCTTTTCGAGAAAAGCATGACTGTCAAGCGCCCGTAGCTCAGCTGGATAGAGTACCTGACTACGAATCAGGTGGTCGGAGGTTCGAATCCTCCCGGGCGCGCCAGATTTCAAAACCCGCTCTCTTATTAGAGAGCGGGTTTTCTGCTTCTAGCCTGACCAACGTAGCTCGCACGTTGCTCTTGCGATCGTGTAAAGCGCCCCCGCATCTTGCGGAAGGGCGCTTTTTTTTGGTTCGTAAGCGTTGGGGTCTGAGTCAGAGGGCGAAGCGTTACGGCACCAGGTTGTCGAGCAGTATGTCCAGGTCCGTGACCCGCTTCAGGCGCTGAAAGTGCTGCTCGGCTTCGCCATTGCCCTGACGCATCTGCGCCAGCCACTGTTTCACCAGAGAAACCACGACGCGATCGGGTAGCTGTTGGCGTTGATGCTCGGCGTACTCTTGTAGCACGCTGGCACGCATTGCCCAGGTGGTATCCGGCAGCCGCTCGCCGGTTTCCTGCCAGTGGCGAATGCGGGGTGCCAGCCAAGGGTCAGCCAGGGCGCTGCGGCCCAGCATGACGTCATGGCAGCCCGACAGCGTGCGCGCCTTCCAGTAGTCTTCCAGCGTCCAGATATCGCCGTTGGCCACCACGGGGATGTCCACGTGGTGACGAACTCTGCCGATCCACTCCCAGTGCGCGGGCGGGCGGTAGCCCTCGTCTCGGGTTCGTCCATGCACCACCAGCCGTGCGGCGCCGCCTGCCTGGGTCGCCTGGGCGCAGGTTACCGCCATGCGTCGATTGGCGAAGCCCAGACGTATCTTGGCGGTGACCGGAATCTCGCCGGCCAGGGCATCAGCAACCGCCCTGACAGCCTGGTAGACACGCTCGGGCTGGCGCAGCAAGGAGGCGCCGCCGTCGTGACGGTTGACCAGCTTGGCCGGGCAGCCAAAGTTGAGGTCGACGCTGATGGCGCCCAGTGCAAGCGCCTGACGAGCATTCTCGGCCAGCGCGCTGGGGTCGGAGCCGAGTAGCTGCAGGTGCACCGGGATGCCGCTGGGAGTAGCCACAGGGCGCTGTTGGAGCTCAGGGCAGTGCTTGTAAAACACCCTGGGGGGAAGGCGGGTATCCACCACCCGCACGAACTCTGTCACCGTCCAGTCGAAACCGGGCTGGCGGGTGAGCAGGTCGCGGGTGAGTGCGTCGATGACCCCTTCCATTGGCGCAAGGCCAATCTTGCCTTTATGTAGTAAATTAACAACCATGACTTCCACTATGGCGCGATTGCATTCTATGCTGGATGTGGCAGGTTAGTGTATTACCCTTACTCCGCCAAGCGCCGCTGGAGGCGTTTGGTGTGCCAACCACCTTACACAACAAGGAGAGCGCGCTATGCAAGGGTCGGAGTTGCTCCAGGAGGGGCTCGCCCTGATGGGGCTTGGTATGGGGTTTGTTTTTGTTTTTCTTACGGTTTTGGTGATCAGTGTCACGCTGATGTCGAAGCTGGTTGGGCGTTTTCAGCCCGCACCGGTGGCACCGGCTGCCAAGCGGAAAGGCCGTCAGACCGCTGCTCAGGCAGGCCTTGACGATGAGGTGGTGGCCGTGATCAGTGCTGCAGTGCACCGTTATCGGGCTGCGCATCGCCGTTAACGGCGGAATGGATAACGAATACACTCCCTCTTCAAGAATGAATTTTGCTAAATTTACTACAAGTCAATAAAGCTAAACGGTGAGTCACGACCATGAACGATGTAAAACGTCCGCTAGGAATCACTGATGTTGTGTTGCGCGATGCCCACCAGTCGCTATTCGCGACCCGGCTGCGGCTCGACGACATGCTGCCTATCGCCGAAAAGCTCGATAAGGTCGGGTACTGGTCGCTGGAGACCTGGGGCGGCGCCACCTTCGATGCCTGTATTCGTTATCTGGGTGAAGACCCTTGGGAGCGCATTCGTGCCCTGAAAGAGGCAATGCCCAACACGCCGCAGGCAATGTTGCTGCGCGGGCAGAACCTGCTGGGCTACCGTCACTATGCCGACGATGTAGTCGACAAGTTCGTCGAGCGTGCCAAAACCAACGGCGTGGATGTATTCCGCGTGTTCGACGCCATGAATGACCCGCGCAATCTGGAGCGTGCCATCAAGGCGGTGCGCGCTGTGGGTGGTCATGCCCAGGGGACCATTTCCTATACCGTCAGTCCGGTACATACCCTGGATAGCTGGGTAGATCTTGCGAAAACCATTGCCAACATGGGCGCGGACTCTCTGGCTATCAAGGATATGGCGGGGCTGCTGACGCCCTACACGGCGTTCGAGCTGGTGACGCGTCTGAAGAAAGAGCTTTCCATTCCTGTTCACCTGCACTGCCACGCGACGACAGGGCTCTCGACATCCACCATTTTGAAGGCTGTGGAAGCCGGGATCGATAACGTGGACACGGCTATCTCCTCGATGTCGATGACCTATGGGCACAGCCCTACTGAATCCGTGGTGGCAATGCTCAAGGATACAGACCGTGACACGGGGCTGGACCTGGAGTTGCTGGAGGACATCGCCGGTTATTTCCGTGAGGTACGCAAAAAGTATGCGGCGTTCGAGGGCTCGCTGCGGGGGATCGACTCACGCATTCTGGTGGCGCAGGTGCCGGGCGGCATGCTGACCAACATGGAGAGCCAGCTGAAAGAGCAGGGTGCTGGCGACAAGCTCGATGACGTGCTGAGTGAAATTCCGCGTGTGCGTGAAGACCTGGGATTCATCCCGCTGGTAACGCCGACC
Organism: Halomonas sp. 18071143; assembly: GCF_019211725.1. Taxonomy (NCBI): domain Bacteria; kingdom Pseudomonadati; phylum Pseudomonadota; class Gammaproteobacteria; order Oceanospirillales; family Halomonadaceae; genus Halomonas; species Halomonas sp. 18071143. The sequence goes on along the minus strand of NZ_CP078120.1, from coordinate 3,031,073 downwards.
TCGCAGATCGTGGGCACCCAGGCTGTGATGAACGTCATGATGGGCGAGCGCTACAAGTCGATTTCCAAGGAGGTCCAGGCGCTGTTGAAAGGTGAATACGGCTCAGCGCCTGCCCCCTTCAATGTGGAGCTGCAAAAGCGCGTGCTGGAAGGTGGCGAGCCGATCACTTGCCGCCCTGCGGACAACCTGTCACCGGAAATGGAGCGCCTGGCCTCGGAACTGAAAGAGAAAGCCAGTGCCGACAAGCTGCGCCTGGCAGAAGGCGAGCGGCAGGTGGATGACGTGCTGACCTACGCGCTCTTCCCGCAGATTGGCCTGAAGTTCCTCAAGAACCGTGACAACAAGGAAGCCTTCGAGCCCGCGCCACAAGCAGCAACAAACGCGGCCGTGCCTGCCAAGGCAGAACCGGCGGTACCTGCCACCGTGGTCAACAGCGGCCCGGAAACCTATACCGTCAAGCTCAACGGCAAGGCCTATGTGGTCGAGGTGGCCCAGGGCGGCGATATTGGCGAGATCAAGGAGCAGGCTGCCGCCAGTGGAGGCGCTAGTGCTGGAGCGGGTGCGGCAGAAAGCGCTGGAGGAAGCGGTGAAAGTATCGATGCGCCGCTGGCAGGCAACATCTTCAAGGTCAACGTACGCCCTGGCGATCAGGTGGCCGAGGGCGATGTGGTGATCATTCTCGAAGCCATGAAGATGGAGACCGAGGTGCGTGCCAGCAGCTCCGGAACGGTGTCCAAAGTCAATGTCAGCGAGGGCGATAGCGTCGCCGTTGGCGATGCGCTGATCGAGCTTTAAGGGCACCGGCATGGAAAAACTAATCACCTTATGGGAAGGCTCCGGGCTTTATAACCTGCAGCCTGGCCAGGCGGTCATGGTACTGGTAGGGCTGGGTCTTCTTTACCTGGCGATCTACAAGAAGTTCGAGCCTTTGCTGCTGGTACCCATCGGCTTTGGCGGCATTCTGGCCAATATCCCGGAAGCGGGATTGGCCATTTCAGCGCTCGATCAAGCCATCGAAGTGGCCAGGCCCGCCGTGCTACAGCAGATGGCGGCTGCACTGGGCGTCACGCTGGACCCGTTGTCAGGTGTCGAGGGGTGGCGCGAAGTGCTGAAAGCCGTCGCTCACGACACGGCAGCCTACGACCAGCTACGCGCCGCCAAGGACATTGCCTTGGGGGCAGGCTACAGCGATGGTGTGCTGTATAGCTTCTATAGCGTTGCCATTGCCTCGGGTATTGCGCCGCTGCTCATTTTCATGGGCGTGGGGGCCATGACCGATTTTGGTCCCCTGCTGGCCAATCCGCGTACGCTGTTTTTGGGCGCGGCGGCCCAGTTCGGGATTTTTGCTACGCTGTTTGGGGCGGTGCTGCTCTCCTCGCTGGGCGTCATGGACTTTTCGCTCAATCAGGCGGCCGCCATCGGCATCATCGGCGGGGCGGACGGGCCGACGTCGATCTATGTGTCCAGCATGTTGGCGCCAGAACTGCTGGGTGCCATTGCCGTGGCGGCCTATGCCTACATGGCACTGGTGCCGCTCATCCAGCCACCCATCATGCGGCTGTTGACCACCGAAAAAGAGCGCAAGATTGCCATGACGCAACTGCGTCCGGTCTCCAAGCTGGAGAAGGTGATCTTCCCGCTGATGCTGCTGATTGCCGTGGCGCTGTTCCTGCCTGACGCTGCGCCACTGCTGGGCATGTTCTGCTTTGGTAACCTGATGCGTGAGTGTGGCGTGGTGGAGCGACTGTCGGATACTGCGCAGAATGCGCTGATCAATATCGTGACCATCATTCTCGGCCTGTCCGTGGGTTCCAAGCTCATGGCCGAGAGCTTCTTGAGCTTCGAAACGCTGGGCATTCTAGGGCTGGGCATGGTTGCCTTCGCTATCGGCACGGCAGCAGGCGTGTTGATGGCAAAGCTCATGAACATGGTCAGCAGGATGCCCATCAACCCGTTGATTGGGGCAGCAGGGGTGTCGGCGGTGCCGATGGCCGCACGGGTCGCCAACAAGGTAGGCCTGGAGGCAAATCCGCATAACTTCCTGCTGATGCACGCCATGGGGCCGAACGTGGCCGGGGTGATTGGCTCGGCGGTGGCCGCCGGGGTCATGATCAAGTACCTGGGATAGAGCTGGTACTTATAGATAGAACGGGTACTTGGCGATAGAACTGGGCTGAACCCGAGTCTGAGCTGTGTCACGGCTTGCCGAGCCTTCATAGGCAGGCCGTGAACTTACAGTGCTTCGAATGCCACGGCCGTTTTCAGGCGATTCTCCAGACCGCTGATATCCAGCGCCACGTCGCTGGGCCAGCCGATGGTCAGGCACACGCCATGCCCATCGTACTCAGCCTGTTCCACAGGCAGTTCCTGCTCTTCACACCAGGCTCGGGCCTGCGCTTCATGGGCGAAGCCTACACGTAACCGGTAGCTGTCGCGCTCGATCACCTCCCGGGTAGGCAGTGTTTCCAGCGCCGCGTTGACGGCCTGGGCGTAGGCTCTGGCCAACCCACCGGTGCCCAGCTTGGTACCGCCAAAGTAGCGAATGACCACGCAACCCACTTCCCCTAGCTGGCTACCTTGCAGCGCCTGAAACATGGGGCGACCCGCCGTGCCGCCGGGCTCGCCGTCATCCGAAAAGCCAATGCGGGTCTGCTCCCCCGGTGGGCCAGCGATAAAGGCGGTGCAGTGGTGGCTGGCATTGGGGTGGGCGATTTTGGCGGCCTGGAGCAGGGCATCGAAGGCGCTGGTGCTGGGGGCATGGCATAGCCAGGTCAGAAACTGACTTTTCTCTACTTCAATCTCGGTAGAGTGCCACGCCTCGGGGGCGATGTCAGGAATGTGGTAACGCAAACAGAGCTCCTCGCCAACATAAGGACGAATCAGTGATGCCGAGTCTGCCGGGTGTGGTGCGCCACGCCCATGACCATGCCCAGCACCTGGATATCACCATTATGCAGGAATAGCGCGGGCATTGCTGCATCTTCCGGGCACAAGTGAACCCCCAGGCGAGTAATGGATAAATGCTTCAAGGGAAACTGGTGGTCGTTGATGGTCAGGGTGGCCGTTTCCTGCTGGGTGTCGTGCTGATGGCGATGAATGATGAGCAGATCACCGTCGAAGAGCTGGCTGGCCTGCAAGCGGTCGCCGCGAATGCGTAGGGCATAGGTGTTGTGCCGGGTCACTTGACCGTCCTGGTTTACCTGGCGGTGGGGAGAGGCAAGGCGCTGACGCACGTTAGACGGTGGCAGCGGTTGAGAAGGTACGTGAGACGTTATCTGGGGGGCGAGGCAGATCGTCATTGTGTGTTCTCCCATGCAGCGCCTGTGCCAAGGCGGTCGAGTGAGCGAATGGATAGGCGTGGCTGAAGAGGTGTCTATCCATACAGTGGTTACAGTATAATCCTGTTTTTGCATACAGTGCTAGTACTGTTTGAAGCGTGGGTTTTGTGGCGAGGGCTTGAGCTGTGTCATGCTGCGACCCCAGGCCGCAGAGCGTGACTGGCGAGAAAGCGCCTTTCCGTGTAGAGTTCGACCCAAAATTAATGCGTCTGGAGAGTCTCTTGAGCCTGTGCCTGCAAGCCCGACAACTGGCCTGTGAACGCGATGATCGTTGGCTATTTGAAGGACTTGACCTCGACATCAAGGGCGGCGAGATCGTCCGTATCGAAGGCCCCAACGGCAGTGGTAAAACCACGTTGTTGAAGATCCTCTCCGGCCAACTGACCGACTACCGTGGCGAGCTATTCTGGAACGGTGCCCCCATGCACCAGACCCGTGAACATTTTCTCGCAAACCTACTCTATCTAGGGCACGCCCCCGGCGTTAAAGCGGGCCTCACGCCATTGGAAAATTTGGCGTGGTATCAAGCGCTCAATGGCGAAAAGGGCAGCGATCAACAGCGTGAGCAAGCGCTGTTCGAGGTTGGTCTGGCGGGCTTTGAAGATGTCCCGGCAGGACAGCTTTCCGCTGGTCAGCAGCGGCGTATTGCCCTGGCCAGGCTGACGCTGACGCCGCGCGCGCTATGGGTCCTGGATGAGCCTTTCACGGCGATTGACCGCCACGGTGTCATGGCGTTGGAAGCGCAGCTGGTCGCACATGCTCAGTCTGGCGGCTGTGTTCTGGTGACGACCCACCATGCACTGACCGAATCATCGGTGCTGAGACGTATTCAGCTGGGGTAAAAAGGAGTCAGCGTTGCAACGTTCACACGCTCTATCGAGTGCCCCTGAGGTGGTCCTGCATACCCCGCAGGGGGGGCTTGGAGTGGCCATTCATGCCACGCTCAAGCGCGACCTGACGCTGATGTTGCGGCGCAAGGGTGAGGTGCTCAACCCGCTGGTGTTTTTTGCACTGGTCATCACGCTGTTTCCCATTGGCATCTCGCCAGACCCTGTCTTGCTGGCCAGCATTGCGCCGGGACTGCTGTGGGTAGCGGCGTTGCTGGCGGCCCTGCTGTCACTGGATGGTCTGTTTCGCAGCGATTTCGAAGACGGCAGCCTGGAGCAGCTGCTGTTGGCCCCCCAGCCGCTGGCGGCGCTGGGGCTTGCCAAGGTGGCCGTGCACTGGCTGTTGACCGGGCTGCCGCTAGCGCTCATGGCGCCGGTGTTGGGCATCATGCTGTCGCTACCAGCAGGCAGCTACGGGGTGCTGGCGCTGTCGTTGGCGCTGGGCACCGCGAGCTTGAGCCTGATAGGGGCCATTGGCGCGGCGTTGACCGTGGGGCTGGCCAAGGGCGGGGTACTGCTGTCCCTGCTGGTACTGCCGCTGTATATCCCGGTTCTGATTTTTGGGGCGGGCGCGGTACAGGCCGCCATTCTGGGTGATGGGATGGCCGCTCACCTGGCCATACTGGGGGCGCTGCTGGCGGTGTCGCTCATGCTGGCACCTTGGGCGATTGCCGCGTCGCTACGCATCAGTATTAACGGTTAAAGGATGGGAAGACCATGTGGGGCTTTATAAATAAACTGCGATCTCCCAAGTGGTTTTATGCGATCAGTGCCAAGCTACAGCCCTGGTTCTGGGTGGCAGCCGCGCTGTTGCTGGCCGTGGGCACCGTATGGGGACTGGTGTTCGCCCCGGCCGACTACCAGCAGGGCAACAGTTTTCGCATCATCTATGTGCATGTGCCTGCTGCGTTTCTGGCCCAGTCCATCTTTGTCTCCATGGCTATCTCCGGGCTGGTGTTCATGGTCTGGAAAATCAAGGTCGCCGACATGTTGGCCACCGTGATTGCGCCGCTGGGTGCCGCCATGACCTTCATCGCGCTGTTTTCCGGCGCCGTCTGGGGCGTGCCCACCTGGGGCACCTGGTGGATGTGGGATGCTCGGCTCACCTCGATGCTGATCCTGCTGTTCCTCTATCTTGGGGTCATCGCCCTGCGTGGCGCCTTCACCAGCCGTGACAGCGGGTCGCGGGCAGCTTCCGTGCTGGCCATGGTGGGTGTGATCAATATTCCGATCATCAAATACTCCGTCGATTGGTGGTACACCCTGCACCAGCCCGCTACGTTCACCATCACCGGGCGCGCGGCCATGCCCATGGAAATGTGGGCACCGCTGCTGATCATGGTGCTGGGCTTCTACAGCTTTTTTATCGCGCTTGCCTTGATGCGTACCCGCAGTGAAATTCTGCGCAGGGAAGCCAACAAGCGCTGGGTGCGTGAACTCGCCGAGGAGGTGAGCCAGTGACCTTTGCCTCGCTGAACGAATTCTTTGCCATGGGCGGCCACGGTCTCTATGTGTGGGCCGCCTGGGGCGTAACTGCGCTTCTGATGTTAGGGATCCTGCTGCATGCTCGCCTGGAGCGGCGCCAGTTGATCAAGGGAGTCAAACGCCGCATGCGTCGTGAAAAAGCGCAGCGCACGGCTTCCCCCTACGGCGCTACGGCTGCGCAGAACCCGGTTAACTCTGCTCAAGGGGATGTTCGCAATGACGCCTAAACGCAAGCAAAAGCTGTTTATCTTTCTGGGCCTGGTCTCGCTGACCGCCATCGCCGTGGGGCTCACGCTGTATGCGCTGCGCGCCAACATCAACCTGTTCTTCAGCCCGGTACAAATCGCCCAGGGGGATGCCCCTCTGGACCGCCAGATTCGTGCCGGTGGCATGGTCCGAGAAGGCTCGGTACTGCGTGACCCCGACAGCCTCGACGTAGCGTTCACGGTGACCGACTACGTGGACGATGTCGAGGTCTACTACAGCGGCATCCTGCCCGACCTGTTCCGTGAAGGGCAGGGCGTGGTAGTGGTGGGCCAGCTGCAGGCCGATGGACGACTCTACGCCGATAAAGTGCTGGCGCGTCACGACGAAAACTACATGCCGCCGGAAGTCGCCCAGGCACTGAAAGAAGCGGGCTACTCGCCCGCTGATTTCCAGGCCAAGGCTGCCGAAGTGGGTAAGCGCCTGGAGCAGCAGGGCGTTTCACAAGCAAGCGATTACTAACGGCTTACCCCTGCAACATTCGGTAATGCCTAATGCCAATGCGGAGCGCTCATGCTGATTAAAATGATTCCTGAAATTGGCCACTTTGCGCTGGTTATCGCGCTATTGATGGCGATCGTGCAGGCCGTGATGCCGCTGCTGGGAGCCGCTACCCGCCGCCCCCTGTGGATGGCCTATGGTTACCCCATGGCAACCGGCCAGTTCCTGTTCGTGGCCATTGCCTACCTGTGCTTGACCACCAGCTACATGCTGGATGATTTCAGCGTGGCCAACGTGGCCAACAACTCCAACTCCCTGCTGCCCTGGTACTACAAGTTCAGCGCCGTCTGGGGCAACCATGAAGGTTCGGTCCTGCTCTGGAGCCTGATGCTGGCAGGCTGGGGCTATGCGGCTTCGGTGTTCTCCAAGGAGTTGCCTCGGGACATGGTGGCTCGGGTGCAGAGCGTCATGGGCATGGTGTGTGTCGGCTTCCTGTTGTTCATCCTGATGACCTCCAACCCCTTCGAGCGGCTGCTGCCCAACATGCCCGCCGACGGCGCTGACCTGAATCCGCTGCTGCAGGACTTCGGCCTGATCGTCCACCCGCCGATGCTTTACATGGGCTACGTGGGCTTTTCGGTGGTGTTTGCGTTTGCCATTGCGGCGCTGCTGGGGGGGCGTCTGGATGCCGCCTGGACCCGCTGGGCGCGCCCCTGGACCAACATTGCCTGGGCGTTTTTGACCGTGGGCATCGCGCTGGGTAGCTGGTGGGCCTATTACGAGCTTGGCTGGGGCGGCTGGTGGTTCTGGGACCCGGTGGAGAACGCTTCGCTGCTGCCCTGGCTGACGGGCACGGCGCTGGTGCACTCGCTGGCGGTGACCGAGAAGCGCGGCTCGTTCAAGAGCTGGACCGTGCTGCTGGCCATCTCGACCTTCTCGCTCTCCTTGCTGGGTACGTTCCTGGTGCGTTCGGGCGTGCTCACCTCGGTCCACGCATTTGCCAACGACCCGTCCCGTGGCTTCTTCATCCTGATGTTGCTGGCCATCACGGTCACCCTGTCGCTGCTGGTATTTGCCCTGCGTGCTCCGCGGGTCAGCCACAAGGTGGGCTTCAACTGGCTTTCTCGGGACTCCTTGCTGCTGATCAACAATATCCTGCTGGTCATCATGACCGTGACGGTACTGCTGGGCACCGTGTATCCGCTGATTCTGGATTCGCTGGGGCTGGGCAAGATCAGCGTCGGGCCTCCCTACTTCAATGCCCTGTTCGTTCCGCTGACCGTGGTGATGTGTATCTTCATGGGCCTTGGCCCGCTGGCCCGCTGGAAGAGCATGAGCGGCAAGGAGCTGTGGCGCAAACTGTGGCTGGCGGGCGCAGCTTCGCTGGCGCTGGGCATCGCCATGCCGCTGGTGTATGGCCGTGAATGGAACCTGTGGGTAGCGCTGGGCATCATTTCGGCGCTGTGGATCGTGCTGCCCATGGTGCGCGACCTGTTCGACAAGACACGCCACGCCAGTTCGTTCGTGGCGGGCCTGCGCAAGCTGTCGCTCTCCTATTGGGGCATGGTGCTGGGCCATCTGGGCGTGGCGGTCACCATCGTGGGCGTGGCCGTGGTGTCGAACTACAACATCGAGCGTAACGTGCGCATGTCGCCGGGTACGACGGTGGAAGTTGCCGGGTACCAGTTCACCATGACCGAACTGACCAATCGTCGTGGCCCCAACTTCCTGGCCGATACCTCGATCATTCAGGTTCAGCGCGGTGAAGAAGGACGCAGCTTCGTCATGCGGCCGGAAAAACGCCTCTACCTGGCCACCGGCATGCCCATGACCCAGGTAGCGCTGCGCCCCGGTTTCTTCCGTGACCTCTACGTGGCCATGGGCGAAGACCTGGGCGATGGCAGCTACGCCATGCGCGTGCAATACAAGCCCTTCGTGCGCTGGCTATGGCTGGGTGGCCTGCTGATGGCCTTCGGCGGTCTGCTGGCCGTCATCGACAAGCGCTACCGCCGAGTCAGCGTACGCCAACCTGAGACTGCCCGAGCCCAGCCCGCTCAGGAGGCGCCGGTATGACGCGACGTTTGCTACTGTTACTGCTGCCCATCGGTTTCCTGGGCATTGCGCTGTTTCTCTATCAAGGGTTGGGGCAGGACCCTTCCCAGCGGGATTCGGCCCTCATGGCGCGGGAGTTTCCTGAGTTTCAGGCCACTACCTTGCGTGACGCCGAACGCCAGGTCGACCAGTCGCTGTTCATCGGCGAAGTGACGCTGGTCAACGTCTGGGGTGAGTGGTGCCCGGCCTGCAAGCAAGAGATGCCGCAGCTGCTGTCACTGGCGGATCAGGGTATCCGCATGGTGGGCATCAACTATCGGGATACCCGCGAGAAAGGCCTGGAGTTTTTGACCGAATTCGGCGACCCCTTCGAGATCAACATCTTTGACCCGGATGGCAGCCTTGGTTTCGACCTGGGCGTGTACGGCGCGCCGGAAACCTTTCTGGTGGATGCCGAGGGCGTGATCCGCTATCACCACAAGGGCTATGTCTCCCCGGAAGATGTCCGTGACCGTATCCTGCCGGAGGTAGAAAAATGGCGATAATTCGTTGGATAGTGACGGCCATGCTGCTGGCCACCGCCGGTAGCGTCATGGCCGGCGGAATCGAAGTGCGCGAGTTCGATGATCCGGTACTGGAAAAGCGCTACCGCGACCTGACCGCCTCCATGCGCTGCCCGCTGTGTGAAAACCAGGCCATCGACGACTCCGATGCGCCCATTTCGGCGGACATGCGCGAGCGCGTCTACGTGCTGCTGAACGAAGGCCGCGCCGATATCGAAATCATTAACCACATGGTGCAGCGTTTCGGCGATTACATTCTCTACAACCCGCGCTTGGAGAACCGCACCTATTTGCTGTGGGGGTTGCCCATCGTTCTGGTGGTGATTGGCCTGGTGGTCGTCATCATGGTGGTGCGTGCCCGCCGCAACGCCTCTGCCAAGGCCCTGAGCGCAGAAGAACGCGCCCGCCTGAATGCCCTGATTAACCGCGAGAGGTCGTCATGACACCGGTCTGGATTGCGATTGCTTTACTGCTGATACCTGCGCTGTGGCTGCTGGTGGCACCCATGCGCGGCGCTCGCACGCTGCGTGACCAGTTGGAAACCTTCGAGGCCAACGACACCACGGCCGAGCAGAACGTGGCGATTTTTCAGCGCCGTCTGGCCTCGCTGGATGCCGCCCGGGATCGGGGAGACATCGACGACGCTCGCTATCAGGAAGATCGCCTGGAGCTGGAGCGTAGCCTGCTGGAAGACACCGTCGTCGAGACCCGTCGGCCGCTGAAGTCTGCCAGTGCTGGCCGCCTGATGGTGCCGCTGGTGATGGTGGCCGTGGTCGGTGCCAGCACGTTCTGGTACCAGCAGTATGGTGCCGAAGGCGACCTGACGCTGTACGCCATCCAGCAGGAAGTGCGTCAGCACCCTGAAGGCTCGCTGAGCATGTTCACCGAGCGGATGGAAGCCGAAGCCGAGCGCCAGCCCAACAACCCCAACGTGTGGAGCGCGCTGTTTCCCATTTATCGCGACACCGGCCAGACCGATAAGGCCGTGGATGCGCTGGAACGTTTGCTGGATATCGATGGGCGTATCCCGCCGCTGTTGGCACAAATGGCACAGCTGCAGTTCTTCATGGCCGAGCGTCAGTTGACGCCGGAAGTGCAGGCGCTGGTAGATGAAACGCTGGCGCTCGACCCACGCCAGCCCACGGTGCTGGGCCTGCTGGGCATTCACGCCTTCGATAGTGGTGATTACGAAACGGCCATCGACCGCTGGCGCCGAGCCGTGGCCAACATCGAAAATCCGGAAACGGCGGCCTCCCTGCGCGACGGTATCCGTGTAGCTCAGGAGCGGATGGGTGTCGTGCCGGAAAGCGCCGATGCCGAGGCTGCACAGAGCCAGGGTATACGGGTGAATGTCTCGCTGGACGCCGAGCTGGAAGGCAGTGTCAGTGATGACGCCACGGTGTTCATTACCGCTCGCGATATGGATGGCGAGCTGCCACCGCTGGCGGTGATTCGTGCCCAGGTCGCGGAGCTGCCGATGACGGTAGTGCTGGATGATACGGCGGCCATGTCGGCGGACGCCCAGATCTCCCAGGTGCGTGAAGCGCGCCTGATGGTGCGCGTATCGCCCTCGGGCCAGGCTACACCGCAACCCGGGGACCTGTTCGGTGACCTGGAGAGCGTCACCGTAGGCCCGATCAGCGATGATCAAGCAGCCGAGGTGGTCATCAACCGCGTTTTTGAGTAACCTCCGCGACTTTCGCTGCAGGAAAGGATCACAATGCGCTTAACCTCCATTCGTCTTGTCGGGTTCAAGTCCTTTGTCGATCCGGTCACCGTCCCCTTCGATGGCAATATGACCGCCATCGTGGGGCCCAACGGGTGCGGCAAGTCCAATATCATCGACGCCGTGCGCTGGGTCATGGGCGAGTCGTCTGCCAAGACCCTGCGCGGCGAATCCATGGCCGACGTGATCTTCAACGGCTCGACGGGGCGCAAGCCCGTCGGGCAGGCCTCTATCGAACTCAAGTTCGACAACCGCGACGGCGGCATGGGCGGTGTCTATGCCCAGTACGCTGAAATTGCCGTCAAGCGCCTGGTCACCCGAGACGGGCAGTCCAACTACTTCTTCAACGGCCAGAAGTGCCGCCGCCGGGACATCGCCGACCTGTTCATGGGGACCGGCCTCGGCCCGCGTTCGTACGCCATCATCGGCCAGGGCATGATTTCGCGGCTCATCGAAGCGCGCCCCGACGACCTGCGTGCCACCCTCGAAGAGGCTGCCGGTATCTCCAAGTACAAGGAGCGTCGCCGGGAAACCGAAAACCGCATGCGCCGGACCCAGGAGAACCTGGAGCGACTGGACGACATCCGCGACGAGCTGGACAAGCAGCTGGAGCGCCTCAAACGCCAGGCCGAAGCCGCCAAACGCTATCAGGAACTCAAACAGCAGGAGTATCGCCTCAAAGGCGAGCTGGCGCTGCTGCGTGGGCGCACCCTGCGTGCCGAGCAGTCGCATCAGGAAAGCCGGGTGCGCGAGCTGGAAATTGCCGTCGAGAAAGACGTGTTCGGCGTGCGCCAGTGCGAGACCCGGCTGGAGCAGGCCCGCGAACAGCATGACGAGCTGGCCGATGTGCTGGAGCGTCACCAGCAGCAGTTTTTCGAGACCACCACCCGCATCGCCCGGCTGGAACAGGACCAGGCCCACCGTCGCAGCCGTGAAGCGCAGCTGGCCAGCGACATCGCCACGGCCCGCCGCGACCTGGATGAGCAGCGGCTGGTCAGCGAAGGCGACCGCGAGCGACTGTTCGCCATCGACGAACGCCTGGAAGACGTACTGCCCGAATACGAAGCCCTCGAAGAGCAGCTGGCGGAGCTGGAAGAGACCCTGGCGTCGGCCAGCCCCGCCCTGGAGGCCGCCGAGCAGCAGTGGAGCGATGCCGAAAATCGCTGGCGCGAAGCCAGCCGCGATGCCGACCGCCGCCAGGATCAGCTGCGTGATCTGGAGCAGCGAATTGCCCGCCTTCAGGCCGAAGGCCAGCGCCGCCGCCAGCAGCGCGGCGAGCTGGCCGACATGGCCGCCCTGCGCCAGGAGCACGCCGAGCATCACGCTCGGTTGACCGAGGCCGACCAGCGCGCCGCCACGTTCCAGAGCCAGCGCGAGCAGTGGCAGCAGCGCTTCAGCGATGCCAAGGCGGCTTACCAGCAGGCCCAGCAAGCGCGAGACCAGCAGCGTCAGGCGCTCAGCCAGCAGCAGGGCGAGTTGGCATCGCTGCAAGCATTGATCGATGCCGCCCTGGCGGACCACGACCCTCAATCTGGTGAGGCGCTGGCAGCATACGGTTTGGCCGAGGCACCGCGGTTGGGCGAGGCCATCGACGTGTCGGCGGGCTGGGAGCGAGTGATCTCCTGGCTGTTGGCCCCCTGGCTCAACGCGCGGCTGGTGGCTACCCAACAGCTGCAGGCGCTACCCGAAGCACTGGCCACCGACTGGTGCCTGATCGACCAGGCGCTGCCCGCCGGGCTGCCCAATACGGGCCAGCGGCTGCACACACTGGTCACTGGGGCAGGGGCCTTGAGCGAGTGGTTGGCGAGCATTCACTTCGTCGACAGCGCGGATGACATTGAGGCGCTGCTACCCAGCCTGGCCAAGGGTGAAAGCGTGGTCAGCCGCGATGGCGTCTGGCGTGGGCGGGGGTGGCTGCATCAGCAGGCCAACGGTGAAGGCGTGGATGCTCTGCTGGTGACCCGCCGCCGCTTCACCGAGCTGGCCGAGCAGCGCGCCCAGGCCGAAGAGGCGCTGGCGCTGCTCGATGCGCAGTGCGACACGGCCAGCGAGGCGCTGGACGCGCTGGAGGAGCAGCGCGAGCAGCAGGCCGAGCAGGAGCGTGATCACGCCAGCGCCCGCCAACAGCTGGCCATCCAGGAGCAGCGCCTGGCCCAGCGGCTGGAGCATCTGCAAGGCCGTGCCGCCGAGCTGGACGATGAGCTGGCCCGGCTGCAAGAGGATGAGGCGGAGTTAACGCTTACTTTGGAAGAGCAGCGTGCCCGCTGGCACACCGCCATGGAGCAGCTGGAAGCCGCCTCCGAAGCCCGAGAAACCAGCGCCGAGCAGCGCCATCAACAGCGTGAGCAGCGCGAGCGGCTCAATCAGCAGCACGCCCCGCTCAAGGCACGGCAACAGGCGCTGGCGCTAGAGCGAGAAAGGTTGAAGGCCGAGCGTGACAGCCTTCAAGCCCAGCAGGCCCGCTCCAGCGATAGCGAGGCGCGGCTGACCCTGCGCATTGCCGAGCTGGAAGAGTCCCGGGAAATGCTGGTAGAGCCGGATGAACTCGCCAGCGAAGAGTTGGAAGAGCTGCTGCATCAGCGCGAGCAGCAGGAGCGCCGCCTGAACGAGACGCGCCAGCAGGCCCAGGCCCTGGCCGAGCAGCTGCGCAATGACGAGCTGGCCCGCCAACAGCACGAGCGCAATCTGGAGCAGAGTCGCGAACAGCTACAGCAGCGGCGCATGGATGTGCAGGCGCTGGCGCTCAAGGCGGCCACCCAGGACGAGCAGCTGGCGGAGCTGGGACACAATGCCGATGAACTGGCCGAGACGCTGCCCCAGGACGCCAGCGAACCCACCTGGCAGGAGCGGCTGGAGAATACCTCCGAGAAGATTCGTCGCCTGGGCGCCATCAACCTGGCGGCCATCGAAGAGTATGACCAGCAGGCGGAGCGGCGTAACTACCTGGAAGCCCAGCATGCAGAGCTCAGCGAAGCGCTGGAGACCCTGGAGCGCGCCATCAAGCGCATCGACCAGGAAACCCGGGTGCGCTTCAAGGAAACCTTCGAACAGGTCAATACCGGGCTGCAAACCCTGTTCCCCCGCGTGTTCGGTGGCGGGGCTGCCTGGCTGACCCTGACAGGAGATGACCTGCTGGAAACCGGTGTGGCGATCATGGCACGCCCACCGGGCAAGAAGAACAGCACCATTCATCTGCTGTCCGGTGGCGAAAAAGCGCTCACGGCGCTGTCGCTGGTGTTTGCCATCTTCCAACTCAACCCCGCGCCGTTCTGTATGCTCGACGAGGTAGACGCGCCGCTGGACGATGCCAACGTGGGGCGCTACGCCAAGCTGGTCAAGGAGATGTCGGAGAACGTCCAGTTCATCTACATCACCCACAACAAGATTGCCATGGAAGCCGCCGAGCGCCTGATGGGGGTGACCATGCAGGAGCCCGGCGTCTCGCGGCTGGTGTCGGTGGGCATCGACGAAGCCGCCGCGCTGGTGGATTAGCCTTCGCCCAGCTCCCGCATCACCGCGTACAGCGCCGATTTTGCTTCGAAACCCACGCCGGGAATGTCCGGTAACCCCACGTAGCCATTCTCGACGCGAATGCCGTCGGCAAAGCCACCGAAGGGCTGGAAAACATCCGGGTAGGACTCGTTGCCTCCCAGGTGCAGCCCCGCCGCGATATTCAGCGACATTTGGTGGCCACCGTGAGGCACCACACGGCGTGAGGACCAGCCAAGCTCATCCATGACTTGCAGCGTGCGCATGTACTCCACCAAGCCATAAGAAAGCGCGCAGTCGAACTGCACGAAATCTCGGTCTGGGCGCATGCCGCCATGACGGAGCAGGTTGCGCGCATCTTGATGGGAGAACAGGTTTTCGCCGGTGGCCATGGGCAGGCTGTAATGGTTGGCCAGTTCCGCCTGCAGCGCGTAATCCAGCGGGTCTCCGGCCTCTTCGTACCAGAACAGTCGGTAAGGCTTCATTGCCTCGGCGTAGGCAATGGCCGTTGGCTGGTCGAAGCGCCCGTTGGCATCGACCGCCAAGCGGCTGCCATCGCCCACCACCTCCAGCACGGCCTCGATACGGCGCAGGTCTTCATCCAGAGAGGCCGCGCCAATTTTCATCTTCACTACCTCGTAACCGCGGTCCAGGTAGCTACGCATCTCATCTTGCAGTTTGGAATGGTCTTTGCCGGGGTAGTAATAGCCTCCTGCTGCATAGACCCACACATTGTCATCGGCCTGCCCGCCGCGATACCGTTCGGCCAGCAGACGATATAGCGGCTTGCCCTCGATTTTCGCGACGGCATCCCAGATGGCCATGTCGATCGTGCCTACCGCCACGGAACGCTCGCCGTGGCCGCCTGGCTTCTCGTTGGTCATCAGGGTTTTCCAGATCGCGAACGGGTCCAGGTTGTCGTTCGCATGGTCGATCAGGCTGTCCGGGTCGGCCTCCTTGATGCGATCCAGGAAACGGTCGCGCATCAGTGCACCCTGGCCATAGCGTCCGTTGGAGTTGAATCCGTAGCCAATCACAGGCTTACCGTCACGGATGACGTCGGTGACGACCGCCACCACCGAACAGGTCATCCTGGAAAAGTCGATGTATGCATTGGCGATGGGGGAGGCGATAGAGACGGTTTTCTCACGAATTTCCAGAATACGCATGGCTGGCTCCTCAAACAGTGGTCGCCTCACCATAGGGGGTGACAGTGGCGGCTGACTAATGCTATTAGTCAGCTACCCCATGCTGAAATGGCATTGCCCGAGATGGAACTGAACTGGTTGGAAGACTTCAATGCCCTGGCCGAACACGGCAGTTTCATCCGTGCCGCCCAGGCGCGCCATGTGACGCAACCCGCGTTCAGCCGCCGAATCAGAGCGCTGGAGCAGTGGATGGGGGTGGCTCTTTTCGTGCGCACGCCCCAAGGCACCACGTTGACCGAGGCGGGCCAGCATATTCAGGCTAGTGTCATCGATGCCGCAGGGCGACTCTATCGTTTACGCAGTGAAGCCCAGGAAGTTGCCCAGCGCGCGACGGCGGCGCTCCAGTTTGCGGCCACTCATTCACTCTCGTTTACTTTCTTTCCGCGTTGGATACGCCAACAAGAGCAAAGTGCCGCGCTGCATGCCGTACAACTTCACTCCGATAGCATGGCCAACTGCGAGCAGCTCTTACTGCGCGGAACGGCACAGTTTTTATTGAGCCATCGAGACCCCGCCGTCGACTCGCCTCTGGAAGCGAAGCACTTCGAGAGTCTCACCGTCGGTCAGGATCGATTGATTCCTCTGGTGGGGCGCGAGCTGGGGCTTGGCGCGGCTTCCTCGTTTTTTCCTTATTTAGCGTACACTGACGCCTCGGGGCTAGGGCGCATTTTGCGCCATCGTCTGGGTCAGCGGCAGCCAGCCACACTCTCTTCCCAGGCCCATTTCAGCAGCCATCTGGCCGCCGTGCTGATGTCCATGGCCATCGAGAACAAGGGGTTGGCCTGGCTGCCTGAAAGTCTTTCCGAACAAGAAGTTGCGGAAGGGCGCTTGGTGCGTGCGCTGCCCCCGGAATGGGATGTGCCGGTGGCTATCCAGCTAACACGACCACGCCAGTTGGCCAGTACCTTTGCCAGCTCGTTTTGGCAAACGCTGGTGGCTACTCAGACAGGCAAGAACACGACAGCCTCATAGCGGCACTTTATGAGCTTGATAAGGTCTGTGGATTGGCTTAAAAAACGTATATGCCAGTTTAAAAGTGCAAATGCCTGCAAAAAGTGGCCCTTTTTGTAATAATCGCGCTATGCTAGGCATTAAACGTATATTGATCAGAAGGTCCCCCATATTTGGGTGCTGCGCATGCGCTGCATCTTGTAACCGGTTAGTTGACCCATGGAATGCTCGACATGGAATTAAGAGAGTGGTTAATCATTCTAGGACTGGCTCTGGTATCGCTCATCGTCGTTGATGGTGTGCGAAGGCTTCAACGTCAACGTCGTGTTCCGCAGCTGGATCAGGCTGGCAAGGATCTGCCCGCCGTCAAGCCGGAAGAGTTGAGTGACGAGGCCAGAGAAGCTGAAATCAACTGGGAGCTGCCCAACGGCGGTGCGCGGGTGGTCAAACCTGCCGATTACAGCGGCCTGGGCCAAAAGCCCAAATTAAAGCGTCAGGAGCACCCCGGGCCTTCAAAAGTCCTTTCTGACTTCCGCCGCTCGTTTGCCCAATCCGTTACTGCAAACGCCAGGTCGTTTACTTCGAAGTCTGCCAAACCTGCCGTGGCCCAATCCGAACCGACAACGGGTGAGACAGCCAGGCACAGTGAGCCCCTGAAAATGCCGTCTCGGGCCGAGCCGCCGATGGCTCCATCGTCCGTTACTGCATCTGCTGCACAGAGTGCCATGCCCGAGGCCGCCGACACTGTTTCTCAAGAGACCCCACATAGTGAGCCCCGTCGTGAACCCAGCCTGTTTGCGGCTCAGCCTGTGGCCCCGCAGGACACCACCGTTTCCGCTGCTGCCCCCGTTGAGCCAGCCACTGAACCAGCCACTCAGCAGCAGCCTTCACCGGAAACGGCGGCTCCCACGGTTTCCGAGCCTGCTGCCGCATCCGTGCCAACCGCTCGCGTGGAAGCCCCCGCGGCGTCTGCCGTAAGTAAAGCAGCGGTTAGCGAAGCACCTGCCAGTGAAGCACCTGCCAGTGACGCAGCCGCTAGTATGGATGCACCCGACCAGTCAGCGGCCAGCGACGACGTCACCGTATCCGCACCTTCCAGTGAGCGCGTGGCTGCCAAAGACGTGACGAATCAGAACGACGTGACGAACCAGAAAGCCACGGCCGATCAGACAGTCGCGGCGAACCCTGAAAGCGACGAGCCCGTTCTGTCAGCCGGTGACACGACAGAAAGCACGCCGCTGAGCGCCGTGGAGCCAGAGCCCGATGCCGAGCCGGTGCTGCGCGCCGAGCCGGAAGATGCCGTCTTTGCCAAGACCTCCGAGACGCCGAGACGCCGCCAGCTGCGCTCGGATATCGTAGGTGATGTGGACGAGCTGGACGACGACGAGGTAGATCGTTACCGCTTGGTCGATTTCGAAGGCATTGGCCGCTCCTTCAAGCGCCGTATTATCGAGCGTCGCAAACAGAAAGCGATCAAGAAAGCCGAAAAAGCCAAGCGCGCCGAAGCGCTGGCCAAGCAGAAAGCCGAGCGCAAAGCGTTGGAAGCCGAGCAGCGCCGCGTGGCCAGGGAAGCGGCAGAAGCAGAGAAAGCGCGCATCGCACAGGAAAAAGCCCAGGCCCGCGAGTTAGCGGCGACGGAAGCTGCCGCCAAACGCACTACGCGTGGCAAGGCTCCGGCTCTGGACAGCTACGAGGCTGCCGAGCGCTTCGATGCACCGCTTAGCGCCCATGATGATGCCTCGCCGCGCTATGATGCTCATTATGCCGACGATGCTCATTATGCCGATAGCGCCGCCGAGACAGGTTACGACGCTGCTTACGCGGATATCGACGCGGGCTACGATGAGTCCTACGAGGCTCGGGACAGCGTGGTACGCGCCCACCCGACGCTGGAGAAGGCGCTGCGTCACGACGTCAACGGCGAGCACGCACGAGAAACTCTGGCAGATGCCGAAGAGATGATCGTCATCAGCGTGCTGTCTCGCGACCCGGAAGGGTTCGATGGCAGCAAGCTGCTGGAACTGATGATGGCGTGTGGCCTGCGTTACAGCCGTACCATGGGTGTCTTCCACCGGTTTGAAACCGAAAGCGAGGAAAGCGAGCTGCAGTTCTCCATGGTGAACGTGCTGAAGCCCGGCACTTTCCCCATCGAAGAGATGGACGAGTTCGTCACCCCGGGCATCACCTTCCTGATGCCGCTGCCCGGTGCGCTGGATAGCGCCGCCGCCTTCGAAGCCATGGTGGAAACCGCCATGGTGGTGGTGCGCCACATGGGCGGCGAATTGAAAGACGAGAACCGCAGCGTCATGACGGCACAAACCATCGAGTTTGCCCGCCAGCGGGTGCGCGATTTCGAGCGGCGCCATCGGCTGCATCGCCAGCTACAGGCACGCTAAACGTTTTTGTCATACCCACACCCGCCTTCCACCCGAAGGCGGGTGTTTTTGTTACGACCGCATTGATGATTCACTGACCCCTTTTTCATTTGTTTCGGAATGTCCGCATGAGTTCGCTAGACCCCGCCCTGCTGGAAGAGATTGGCCAACTGCGCGCTGATCTGGATGACGCCAATTATCGCTACTATGTGCTGGACGAGCCAACGCTGACCGATGCCGACTACGACCGCAAGCTGCAACGTTTGCAGCAGATCGAGGCAGAACACCCTGACCTGATATCACCAGATTCGCCCACCCAGCGAGTGGGCGCGGCCCCAGCGGAAGGCTTTTCGGAAGTGGCCCATGCCATTCCCATGCTGTCGCTGGACAACGCCTTCAGCCGGGAAGACATCGTGGCCTTCGCCCAGCGGGTGGCCGAGCGCCTGGAGTGCCAGCCCGAGGAGATCGAGTTCAGCTGCGAACCCAAGCTGGATGGCGCAGCGGTCTCGCTGGTGTACGAACAGGGTGTGCTGGTCAGCGGGGCAACGCGTGGCGATGGGCGTACGGGCGAGGGTATTACCTCCAACCTGCGCACCTTGCGCTCGGTGCCGCTCAAGCTGATGGGCGGCACGTTGCCCGAGCTGGTGGAGGTGCGTGGCGAGGTCATCATGCGCCACGCCGGGTTCGAAGCGCTGAACCAGCGTGCCCGAGACGAGGGCAGCAAGGTGTTTGCCAACCCGCGTAACGCGGCAGCAGGCAGCCTGCGCCAACTCGACCCGCGCATCACTGCAACGCGACCGCTGGAGTTCCACGCCTATCAGGCCGCGCGGTTGGAGCCCGATATGGGCGATACCACCCACAGCGCCTTGATGGTCAGGCTCTCCCAGCTGGGGTTCAAAACCAGCACCGAGCTGAGCGTGTTGCAAGGGCCAGACGCCGTGGCCGACTACTGTGAACGGCTGGGCGAAAAGCGTGACCAGCTGGGCTACGACATCGACGGCGTGGTGATCAAGGTCAACGACCTGCGCCACCAGCGGGAGCTGGGCTTCGTGGCCCGCGCGCCACGCTGGGCGGTGGCCTTCAAGTTCCCTGCCCAGGAAGAAGTCACGCTGCTCAACGACGTGGAGTTTCAGGTAGGCCGTACCGGCGCGATTACCCCGGTGGCACGGCTGGAGCCGGTCACGGTGGCGGGGGTGACGGTGTCCAACGCCACGCTGCACAATGCCGATGAGATCGAGCGCCTGGGCGTCATGATTGGCGACACCGTGGCCATTCGCCGGGCGGGGGACGTGATTCCTCAAGTGGTGCGTGTCGATGTCGAGAAGCGCCCAGCCGAAGCCCGCGCCATTGTATTCCCTGACCAGTGCCCGGTGTGCGGCTCAGAAGTCGAGCGCCTGGAAGGCGAGGCGGTGGCCCGCTGTTCCGGCGGCCTCTACTGCGCAGCCCAGCGCAAGGAAGCGCTCAAGCACTTTGCCAGCCGCAAGGCCATGGACATCGACGGCCTGGGGGAGAAACTGATCGAGCAACTGGTCGAGCAGGATTGGGTCAAGACCCCCGCCGAGCTGTTCCACCTGACCGTCGAGCAGCTCAAAAGCCTGCCGCGCATGGGGGAAAAGTCCGCCACCAACCTGGTCAATGCGCTGGAAAAAGCCAAGCAGACCACGCTGCCACGGTTCATTTACGCACTGGGCATTCGTGAAGTGGGCGAAGCCACCGCTGCCAACGTGGCCAACCACTTTGGCACGCTGCAAGCCCTTCAGGAGGCCGACACGCCCGCGCTGGAAGCGGTCAACGACGTAGGGCCCATCGTGGCGAAACACATCCATACCTTTTTCCGGCAGCCGCACAACCTCGACACCCTGGATGCGCTGATTGCGGCGGGGGTCGTCTGGCAGGAAACCGAGGTGGCCCAGGGGCCCAGGCCGCTGGAAGGCCAGTCCTGGGTGCTAACCGGCGCCATGGAGAGCATGACCCGTGATGAGGGCAAGGCGCGTTTGCAGGCGCTGGGGGCCAAAGTGGCGGGCAGCGTGTCCAAAAAGACCACCTGCCTGGTGGCCGGTGAGGCCGCGGGCAGCAAGCTCACCAAAGCCGAGGAACTAGGCGTCGAAGTGATCGACGAAGCCACCTTTATCGAGCGTTTGAACGCGTGGGAGCAGAGCGAATGAGCCGTTTCATAGAAGTCCCCGCCCGCATGCTGCCGCCCGAGACGCTGGATGCGCTGCTGGAAGCGTTCGTGACCCGCCAGGGCTACGACACCACCGATACCGGCGAAGGCATGCGCGGCTGGGTCGCCGAGGTCAAGCGGCAGCTGGAGCGTCACGAGCTGATCATCGCCCATGACCTGGAGCTGGAAATGACTGAAGTGATGACGCTCGCCCAATGGCGTGCCTTTGGGCGAGAGCTGGCCGATGACGAGGAAGAAGGCGATTACTGAGCGCGGATCAGCGCACTGATCAGGCGCCTTCCCGGGTGCAGGTGGTCCACCAGCGGCTGCTCCAGAGGGAGCGGCTCATCGCACAGGCTGGAAGCCAGCACTTCGGCGCACAGCGGCGCGCTGGCCAGCCCACGAGAGCCGTGGGCAGTGGAGATCCACAGCCCGCCATGGTGTTGGCCTTGGGTCTTCGGCACCTTCGAGGCATCCTTGGCCAGCGCCGCGTAGGCCGTGCGCCACGCCGCCGCGTCGGGCACTGGCCCGGCATAGGGTGTCTTGTCGGGGCTGGCGGCGCGCACGGCGGCTCGGCCCGTCAAGGCGCTGGGTGTCAGCGGGCCTGTGGCGGCCTCCAGCGCCGCGACCCAGTCAGGCAAGGCCTGGCGCAACTCGTCGAGATTGCGCTGATGGTCTGCGTCGGCGGTGTGGGTGGTGGCATCGTTGGGCACGAAGCTGGCGCCGAAGGTGAGCACGCCCTCCAGCGGCGGCGAGACATAGCCCCCCGCACACACCACGCGCTGCGGAGCCGCCGTGCCCTCCGGCAGCGGCAGTTCGCTCACCTGGCCACGCACCTGCTGCAGCGGCAGCTCCGCCGTCTGGGCGAAACCGTTGGCCAATGACGCCGTGGCAATTACCACTTGGTCGGCGGCCAGGGTGTCGCCGTTGGCCAGGGTAATCTGCCAGCCCGCTGGCGTGGCGTGCAGCGCCGTGGCTTCCCCGTGGCGCAGGGTAATGCCGGGGTGTTGCAGCAGTTGCTCGCACAGCCGTTTGGGCTGTACCCATCCCGCCTGTGGGTAAAAAAGGCCCTGTGCCGCTGCCGTGGGCACTCCGGCCAGCGCGTCGGGGGCCTCGCTGGCCGCGACCAGCGTTTCCGGCAGCGGGTGGTGGGCCATGAAGCGCTGCTGGCGGCTGGCCTCTTTCTCGCTCAAGGCCAGCTGCACCACGCCGCAGGGCTGCCAGAGCGGCGGCTGCTGTGGCCCCGCGGCCGCGAGTTGGCCCAGCCAGCGCTGGCTGTAGAGCAGCCCCGCCAAGTAGAAGCGGCTCTGCAAGTTGGTTTCCACCGCAAGCTTCACGTACAGCGCCCCCTGCCGATTACCCGACCCGCCCGCGCCGGGCTGCTCACGCTCCAGCACCGTTACCTGGCGGCCGCGCCGTGCCAAGGCTGCCGCCACGCTGCTCCCGGCCATGCCTGCGCCAATCACCACGATGTGCTGTGAGCGAAGGGTGGGCGGTGGCGTAAACCACGGCGTCCGCTGGCGGCGGTTGTCCACAGGCGGTGTGGCAATACTGCCGGCCAGCATTTCCCGCTTGCGACCGAAGCCAGGCACCTTCTGCCAGGCGAAGCCTGCAGCTTTCAGGCCGCGCTTGACGATCCCCGCGCAGGTGAAGGTGGCAAAGGTGGCCCCGGGCCGCGAACGGGCCGCCATGGCAGCAAACAGCTCGGGCTGCCACATCTCAGGGTTTTTGGAAGGAGCAAAGCCATCCAGGAACCAGGCATCCACCTGGCCTTGCAAGGCTTCCAGCCGTTCGGTGGTGTCGCCAAAGTGCAGGTCCAGGGTGACGCGTTCGCTCAGGTGCAAACGGTGAACGCCGCTGACGGGATCGGGCCACAGGGCGCAGAGCGCCTGTGAATAACTGGCCAACGATGGCCAGGCGCTCAGGGCACGCGCCAGGGCTGTGTGGCCTAACGGGAATTTTTCGGTAGAGAGCAGGTGCAGCCGTGCCCCTGGTGGGGCGTGGCGTTCGAAGCAGGCCCAGGCACACAGCATGTTCAGCCCGGTGCCAAAGCCGGTTTCTCCAATCACGAATGCCCGGGGTGCCTGCCACTCGGCAAACCGCTGGGGCAGGTGGTTGGCCGCCAGAAAGACGTGTTCGGTTTCCGCGCGACCGTCCTCCCGGGAAAAATAGACGTCACCGAAGGCATCAGAGTGCGGGGCATCGTCGTTCCAGGAGAGCGTCGGGGCGGTCATGGCCGCCAGCGGGGGCAGGTCAGTGGGGCGCTGGGTCACGCGAATATCCGTGGTGGTCGAAGGGTGAACGAAGGTGGTCAAAAAGTGATCAATTTGTTCGGCAGGGCGCTATCTCTGGCTTATAGAAAAGCGTCCGCCGTGTTTTCACAGAGTTTTCCACAGGCTCTGTGAAAAAGCAGGCGGACCCTCCACAGTCGCCCTTGTGGGTCAAGGCAAAACTTTCTTGAACGGCTTAACAATTACCTTGGCATAGACCCCGGCAATGATGTAAGGGTCGGCATCCGCCCACGCCTTGGCCGCTTCCAGGCTGTCGAATTCGGCCACCACCAGGCTGCCGCTAAAGCCCGCTTCGCCGGGGTTGTCGGTGTCGATGGCCGGGTGGGGGCCAGCCAATACCAGACGGCCTTCGTCACGCAGCGCTTCCAGCCGTGCCAGGTGGTCCGGGCGGGCGGCCAGTCGGCGCTCTAGGCTATTGGCCACATCTTCACTGATAATTGCATACAGCATGGGGATAACTCCTTGAAGGCAGTGCGGTTGGGGAAGCCTTGCAATCGCTCCCGGCATTGACCGCGTGCTGGTTAACGCGCACCATGGCGAGCTGTTGTACCACACGCCTATTCTGACAAACTCGCCACACGGCGTCATGCTAATGCCACGACTTCCTGAAGCTTTTCCCCCTGCACTGCCCCGTGTGTTCGATGCCGATCAGCGCTACCCGGTCGATTTGCACATGCACTCTACCGCCTCGGATGGGGCGCTGCCGCCTGACGAGCTGGTGGCGCTATGTGCCGCCCGAGGCATGACGCACATTGCCCTCACCGACCACGACACCATGGACGGCACGGCAGAAGCCAGCCTGGCCGCCGAGCAGGCGGGCCTGTGTCTGGTGCCCGGCTGCGAGTTATCCACGCGCTGGCAGGGCATCGGTATTCACGTGGTGGCGTTGATGCCAGGCGGCTTGCAGGGAGCGCTGGTGGAGGGCCTGGAGCAGCAGCGCCAGGCGCGTATCCAGCGGGCTGAAGTGATTGCCGAGCGGCTGGAGAAAATGGGCCTGCCCGATGCGTTGGCCAAGGCCCGCGCCCAGGCAGGCAGCGACCGCCCGTTGGGGCGCCCGGATTTTGCCCGTGCCTTGGTGGCGGAAGGCGTGGTGGCCGACTGGGCCGGAGCCTTCAAGCGCTACCTGGGCAGCGGCAAGAAGGGCGATGTGAAAGCCCACTGGCCTGAAATTGCCGATGCCGTGGGCTGGGTGGTGGCGTCCGGCGGCGTCGCGGTGCTGGCCCACCCGCTGCGCTACGGGCTGACCCGGCGCAAGCGTGGCCTGTTGCTGGATGCTTTCACCGCCGCAGGGGGCGAGGCGGTCGAGCTGGTCAGCGGCCAGCAGAACCCGGACAGCACCCGTGACCTGGCGCGTCAGCTGGTGGAGCGCTCGCTGTACGCCTCGCTGGGCAGCGATTTTCACTTTCCCGGCAGCCACGCCGCCCCGGGCAGCATGAGCGTGGTGCCACGTACCGCCGCGCCGCCCATCTGGGAACACCCTCGGCTGGCGCACATGCGCGATGCCGCGCCGGGCATGCTGGCGGCTGGGTGATCACGCGCCGTATCGGCTAAGCTGTCGGTATCGCGCTAACCAATGTGCAACGAACGGACCGCCGAACGGCAGGAGCAAGCGATGAGCCAATATTTCCAGATTCACCCCGAGAACCCGCAGAAACGGCTGATCGATCAGGCCACCGAGATCATTCGCAAAGGGGGCGTGGTGGCGTACCCCACCGACTCCGGCTATGCGTTGGGCTGCCACCTGGGCGAAAAGAAGGCCATCGAGAAGATCAAATGGCTGCGCTCGCTGGACGACAAGCACAACTTTACCCTGATGTGTTCGGACCTTTCCGAGATCGGTACCTACGCCAAGGTAGACAACGCCGTGTTCCGGCTGCTGAAAGCCCACACGCCGGGGCCTTACACCTACATTCTGGATGCCACCACGGAAGTACCGCGTCTGCTGCTGCACCCCAAGCGCCGCTCGATAGGCGTACGCGTGCCGGACCACCGGATTACCCACGCCTTGCTGGAAGCGCTGGGTGAACCGCTGATGAGCGTGACGCTGATTCCGGTGGGGGAAACGCTGCCCATGAGCGACCCGGAAGAGATCCGCGAGCGCTTTGGGGCGCATCTGGATCTGATCATCGACGGCGGCGCTTGCCACCTGGACCCAACCAGCGTCATCGACCTGCGCGAACTGCCGCCGACCATCGTGCGGGAAGGGCGCGGCGACACCACGCCTTTCCAGTAGCGTTTCACTCGCTCTCTTTCACAAGCCCTCTTTCCTGCTAGCCATGACGCCAGCGCCTCCCGGCGCTGGCGTCATTGTTGGGGGGCTTCCTCGGGCGGTTCTTCCTTGGGCTTGCGCGGGTCTTCGCTCTCTTCGTCCAGCCAGGTGCCACAGCGCAGGCAGTAGCGGGCGCGCTTTTCGTGGCGGTCGTGGCCGCAGCCGGGGCAGGCTTCTTCCGAGTAGCGGTCTTCGCGGATGGAGCGGATCACCTGGGCCGAGAATACCCCGGTGGGCACGGCAATGATCGAGTAACCAATCAGCATCAGGATAACGGTGATGGCCTTGCCCAGCGGGGTGGCGGGCACAATGTCGCCGTAGCCCACCGTGGTCATGCTGACGATGGCCCAGTAAATGGAGATCGGGATGCTGGTGAAACCTGCCTCGTCGGACTCGATGGTGTACATCAGCGCGGCAAACAGCGTCACCAGCATCAGAATGCTGAAAAAGAACAGCAAAATCTGGCGCAGGCTGCGCTTCAGGGCATCCAGCAGCAGCCGGGCTTCGCCGACGAACTCCATCAGGCGCAGGATGCGGAAAATGCGCAGCACGCGCAGAATCCGCACGATCACCAGCGCATGGGCGCCGGGCAACAGCAGCACCAGCCAGGTGGGGATGATCGCAATCACATCGACCACCCCGTAAAAGCTCTTGAGATAGACGGTGGGCCGCTCCAGGCAGTAAAGGCGCACCAGCAACTCAAGGCTGAACAGCAGCGTGAACATCCACTCCATGTAGAAAAACAGCGTGTCGTAGCGCTGGGCGTACTGCTCTACGCTGCCCAGCAGAATCACCGCCACGCTCAGCAGGATGGCGATGATCAAGGCGATATCGAACGCTTTGGCCCCCGGGGTATCCGACTCGAAAATCACGTGGAATAACCGCGTGCGCAATCCTTCGGCACCGGGGCTGAGGTCAAAGCTCATGGTTTCGTCCTGAAATAAGCGGCCAAGGGGGATGCGTTTCAGCGTAGCGCGGTTTGCTGACCAAGGCGACGGGCCAGCGTCAACGCTGCAACGCCGTACGCCGCCGTGGGCTGGCCGGTGGCATCCAGCTCGGCCGTCAGTATGATGGCCTCGCGCCGTGCGGCGTTATCCAGCGCCGGGTGCTGGGCCAGTTCACTCAGCGCCTGTTGGGCCGCCGCCAGGTGCTCGGGGTGGCCACTGTCATGGAAGGCGTCCAGCGCCACGGTGGCGCGGTGCAGCCATGCGCTGGGGGTGCTGGCCTCGGGCAGCATCCACTGCTGCTGGCCCAGGGCATTGCCTCGGGCGGCCTTGCTGCTGTCGGAAGGGCGCAGTGCCACCCGCTCTGCCAGTGCCAGGGCCAACCCCCATAGCGCATCGGCGCTGCCCTCTTTCAGCTCCAGTTCGACCTCGCCAATAGGGGCGTGGGCGCTGCCCGCCACGATCTCCCCTTCGTCCACCACCAGCTCGATGGCGCTGCCTTGCCATGCCAACGGCCAGGTACGGCGGTGGAAATCGGTGCTCAGCGTGGGTTGCAGCGCCGCTATCTGCTCGGCCAACGGCCCTTGAAACGGCGGCAGCTTGGCCAGCCCAGCCTGGTCGAGAGCGTGCTCGTCCAGTGGCCACTCCCACTCTTCACGACGCGATAACCCGCCGCCGCCCTGGCCTGCGGTCTTGACCGTTTGCAGCACGCGCTGGCCCAGTCGGCGCAGCCGAACGGCGACCCGGCCAGCGGCCAGATGGCCCTGTGGAGTATCGAAATAGGTGTTGGTCAAGGCCTGCTGCTGGGGCGGCTCTGCCAAGAGCGGATGGGCCAGCAGCGCGTCGAGCGCGCCGGGCCCCAGGGCCAGCTTCAGTTCGACTTCCTGAGGGGCCGCCGGATGAGGGTGTTGGGTCATGACGCTTCCTGCCAAGTGGTCTATGTTGCGTATTGATGACGGTTAAATGAACTTTTTATGACGAAGCCGAGCGCACTCTTTATACTGTCGCCCGCCATTTCCAGGCTCCCCGAAAACAGGCTAAAGGCTCTATGGTAACCTCCAACCCTTTTTCCGCGATGTTTGGCCGCTCGCCATTCCAGCCGCTGCTGGCCCACATCGTCAAGGCCAATGAATGCGCCGACCTCCTCCTGCCGTTCTTCGAAGCGACCCTTGCCGGTGACTGGGACGCCGCCGCCGAGCTGCGCGAGCAGGTGACCTCGCTGGAGCACGAAGCCGACACCCTCAAGACCGAGCTGCGGCTCAACCTGCCCAACAGCATGTTCCTGCCGGTCTCGCGCTCGGACCTGCTCGACTTGATCAGCGTACAGGACAAGATCGCCAACAAGGTGCGTGACATTACCGGCATCATGCTGGGCCGTAAAATGCGCGTGCCCGACGAGCTGGCCGATTTGATGCGCGAGTACATGGCCACCAGTGTGGCTTGCGTGGCCCAGGCGCGCCAGGCGCTGGAAGAGTTGAAGGACCTGCTGGAGTCCGGCTTTGGGCGCAACGTCTCGGACGTGATGCAGAACATGATCCGCGAGCTGCACGTGCTGGAGCACCAGGCGGATGATCAGCAGGTGGCGATTCGCCGCCGTCTTTTCGAGCTGGAAAGCCAGCTTCCCCCCGTGGATGTGATCTTTCTCTACAAGATCATCGACTGGGTCGGCGAAGTTTCCGACCGCGCCGAACGCGTGGGCAGCCGCCTGCAGATCCTGACCGCACGCTAAGGGGCTCCCATGCAGATTATTGCTCAGCACGGTGACATCTTTATCATTCTGGCCTGCCTGTTTGGCTTCTTCATGGCCTGGGGCGTAGGTGCCAACGACGTGGCGAACGCCATGGGCACCTCGGTGGGATCGAAAGCGATCACCATCAAGCAAGCCATCATCATTGCGGTCATCTTCGAGTTCCTGGGGGCCTGGCTGGCCGGGGGCGAAGTCACCGCCACCATTCGTGGCGGCATGCTGGACCCGGCACTGCTGGAAGCCAACCCGCAGCTGCTGGTATACGGCATGTTGTCGGCCCTGCTGGCGGCGGGTATCTGGCTGATGATTGCCTCGGCCCGAGGCTGGCCGGTGTCGACCACTCACTCGATCGTGGGCGCCATCGTGGGCTTTGGTGCCGTGGGCCTGGGCGTGGAAGCCGTGGCCTGGAGCCGCGTGGGCACCATTGCTTCCAGCTGGGTCATTTCGCCGCTGCTGGCGGGCACCATCGGCTTCGTGCTGTTCAAATCGGTGCAGTACCTGATTTTCGAGAACAAGGACCCGTTTGCCGCCGCCAAGCGCTACGTGCCGGGCTATGTGTTTCTGGTAGGCTTCATCGTCTCCATGGTCACTCTCACCAAGGGGCTGACCCACGTGGGGCTCGACCTGGGCTTTGGCCAGAGCTTCCTGCTGTCGATTCTGATCGGCATCGTGATCATGGGCGTCGGGGTGGTCATGCAGCGGCGTATCAAGTACGTGCAGAGCGCCAGTGACCACTTCGGCTATGCCAACGTGGAGCGGGTGTTCGGCGTGTTGATGATCTTCACTGCCTGTGCCATGGCGTTTGCCCATGGCTCCAACGACGTGGCCAATGCCGTTGGCCCGCTGGCGGCGGTGATCAGCGTGGTGCGCAGCGACGGCGTGATCGACAGTGCCGCGCTGGTGCCCTGGTGGGTGCTGGTGCTGGGCGGTGGCGGCATCGTGGTGGGCCTGGTGACCTACGGCCATAAGGTGATTGCCACCGTGGGCACCGGCATTACCGAACTGACCCCCAGCCGTGGCTTTGCCGCCACGCTGGCGGCAGCCACCACCGTGGTGCTGGCCTCGGGCACCGGGTTGCCCATCTCGACCACCCACACGCTGGTCGGGGCGATCCTCGGCGTGGGCCTGGCCCGTGGCATGGCGGCGCTGAACCTGCGGGTGATCGGCACCATCGTCATGTCCTGGCTGATTACCCTGCCCGCCGGGGCGGGGTTGGCCATCGTGTTCTTCTTCATGTTCAAGGGCATGTTCGGCTGATACACCTCTCCCCAGGCTAACGCTTGGCGGGTATACGGCGGCATCTTCGGCAGCCGGTCTCGACAGGAGATCGCTGCAATAGAAGGTGCCGCTGTTTTTTATGCTCTGTTAAAGTAAGCGTGATCACTTTCATTCACCTGCTGCCGGAGAGCGGCCCTTGGACACACGTTTCCCCTTTGTCGACTGGTTTCGTAATGCCTCCCCGTACATCAATGCCCACCGGGGGCGAACCTTTGTCATCCTGATTGAAGGCGAAGCCATGGCGTCGGGCCGAGGAGAGCAGCTGATTCAGGACCTGGCCTTGCTGCACACCCTGGGCGTGCGCCTGGTGGTGGTATTCGGCATTCGCCCCCAGGTGCATGAGTCGTTGACGGCCGCCGGTGTGGAGCCCACTCGGGTGGATGGCCGCTGGGTCGCCGACCGCGCCGTGATGGCCCATGTGGAGCAG
Organism: Halomonas sp. 18071143; assembly: GCF_019211725.1. Classification (NCBI taxonomy): domain Bacteria; kingdom Pseudomonadati; phylum Pseudomonadota; class Gammaproteobacteria; order Oceanospirillales; family Halomonadaceae; genus Halomonas; species Halomonas sp. 18071143. The sequence continues at coordinate 3,001,174 of NZ_CP078120.1, read as the reverse complement.
GTAGCGGCGCACCAGCGACTCTGGCTGGAAGCGCGGCTCTCGTTGGGGCTGCCCAGCACGCCGCTGCACGGCGTGGAGCTGAGCGTGATTTCCGGCAATCTGGTCACCGCCAAGCCGCTGGGCGTGCGCGAAGGCGTGGACTTCGATCACAGTGGAGAGGTGCGCCGGGTGCGCGCCAGCGCCATCGAAGGGCTGCTGGAGAAGGGCTCGCTGGTGCTGCTGCCGCCGCTGGGGTTCTCCAGCACCGGAGAAGTATTCGACCTGGACGCCTCGGAAGTGGCCCAACACGCCGCCGTGGCGCTCAAGGCAGACAAGCTGATTCTGCTGGGCGAATCCGAAGGCCTGGAAGACGAGCAGGGCGCGCTGTTGCGCCAGCTTTCACCTTTCGAAGCCGAACCGCGCTTGCAGCAGGCCGCGCCCGGCAGCGAGCTGGCGCGCCATCTTAATGCCGCCTGCACCGCTGCCCGGGAAGGCGTGGCCCGCACGCATCTGCTCTCCTGGCGCAACCATGATGCGCTGCTGGGGGAGCTGTTCACCCGCGACGGTGTGGGTACCATGATCACCCAGCACCGCTACGAGCAGCTTCGCCCGGCCACGCTCAATGACGTGGCGGGCCTGCTGGAGCTGCTGGAACCTCTGGAGCGGCGCGGCATGCTGGTGGCCCGCTCCCGGGAGCGTCTGGAGCATGAAATCGACGACTACATGGTCATCGAGCGCGACGGTATGGTGATCGGCTGCGCGGCGCTGCACGTCTTCCCCGAGACCACCGTGGGCGAGCTGGCCTGCGTGGCCGTGCATGGCAACTACCGGGGCGGCGAGCGCGGCGAGCGTCTGGTCGAAGCACTGGAGCGACGCGCCCGCCAGCGGGGGCTTTCCGATATGTTCGTGCTCACCACCCATACCGCCCACTGGTTCGTGGAGCGAGGCTTCCGCGCCGCCAGCCTGGAAGACCTGCCCCCCCTCAAACGCGAGGCCTACAACCACGCCCGTAAATCCAAGGTGCTGGTGAAGAATCTGGCGGGTTAGTGGGGAAAACCGGCACCATGCGCGCTATCGACTACCTAACGAGAGTCACTTTGCGCTATGGTAAAAGAAACTAACCGAGGGATGCCGCAATGAACCTCAAACGTGTCGCACACATTGCCAGTGTCACTACGATCTTTCCGCAAAAGCGGCAGGCAATCCAACCTGTCGAGTTTGTCGTGCACGAGAGCGATGCAGAGGCATTGAGCAGCGATTTTCTGAAGGTTGGAAAAGATATGCAAAAGGCGATGGAGCAATATGACCGACTCCCCAAGCTCTCACACTCGTGATTCATCTTAGAGGCGGCATCGCCGCCTCAGATGGTTGCTAGGTATTCAGAATCACGCCACCGTTCAGGTGCAGCGTTTGGCCGCTCATGTAGGATGACTCTTCACAGGCCAGGTACACGTAGGCCGGGCCGATTTCACTGGGCTGTCCGGCACGTTTCATCGGCACCTGATTGCCGAACTCCGCGACTTTCTCTTCATCGAAGCTGGCCGGAATCAGCGGTGTCCAGATGGGGCCGGGAGCCACGGCGTTGACACGGATGCCTCGGTCCATCAGCGACATCGCCAGCGAGCGTATCAGCCCCTGAATAGCGCCCTTGGTGGCGGTGTAGTCGATCAGCGTGTCATTGCCCTTGAAGGCATTGATGGAGGAGGTGGCGATGATGGTGTCGCCTTCGCTCAGATGGGGCAGCGCCGCTTTGGTCAGATAGAAGTGGCTGAACACGTTGGTCTGGAAGGTGCGCTGTAACTGGTCGTCCGGGATATCGGTGATGTCGTCCCAGTCGTACTGCTCGGCTGCGTTATGGATCACGATATTGATCTTGCCGAATTCCTGCCGGGTGCGGTTGACGATTTCTCGGCAGAAGCTGGGCGCGGCCACATCGCCTTTCAGCACCAGGCAGCGGCGGCCTTCGGCCTCTACCAGCCGCTTGGTCTCTTCGGCGTCGCGGCTCTCCTTGAGGTGCACGATCACACTGTCGGCCCCTTCACGGGCGTAGTGCACCGCAATGGCTCGGCCGATGCCGCTGTCGCCACCGGTGATGATCGCCACTTTGTCCAACAACTTCTCGGCACCGCGATAGCTGTCGCGAATGTACTCGGGCTCGGGGCGCATGGCATGCTCATCGCCCGGCTGTTTTTGCTGATGCTGTGGGGGTTGCTGTTGGTCGCTCATGTGCGGTCACTCCTTTTTAGGCACAGACACGTAACTCCTTCCATGAAGGCAAGTACACACGACGCTGCGGTGAGCGCTACCACCCGCATCCTGAGGTGCAGAGCGCTCCAGCGCCGTGCTTACCAAACAGCGCGTAAAGCATCGCCCAGTCGGGCGGTGATACAAGCGCGCACCGCGTAGCGGTGCCAGATTGACTTCGCCTCATTACCCTGATATTTATACAGCATGACAAAGCGTGCCTACAAAGAACGGTTCTACCCCACCTCCGAACAGGCTGAGCTGCTGGCGCAGTCGTTCGGGTGTGCCCGTTTTGTCTGGAATAATACCCTGGCCTATCGCACCGAGGCGTATCAGCAGCGCGGTGAATCGGTCTCGCACTCATCGGCGGAAAAGCGACTGGTGGGCTTAAAGGCGGAGTTTCCGTGGTTGCGGGATGTTTCCAGCGTGATCCTGCAGCAAACGCTCCGCGACCAGAAAGCCGCCTTCGACAACTTCTTCAACCCAACGCTCAAGGCGCGCTACCCACGTTTCAAGCGCAAGGATTGCCGGCAGTCGATCCGGCTGACCAAGGCCGCGTTCCGCTATCGGGATGGTGAGATCACTATCGCAAAAGCGAAGACGCCGTTACCCATCCGATGGAGCCGGTCACTACCCTCTGCACCCTCTACCATCACGATTTCACGCGATCGTGCTGGACGCTACTTCATCAGTTGCCTGTGTGATTTCGTGCCAAAAGCGCTTCCGGTCACGCGCAAAACGGTCGGCATTGACCTCGGCTTGAGCGATTTGTTCATTACCAGTGACGGCGCAAAATCGGGCAATCCGCGTCATCTGAAACGCTACGAGGCGAAGCTGGCCTGCTTGCAGCGCCGGTTGGCGAAAAAACAGGCAGGTTCAAACAACCGCAACAAACACCGTTGGAAAGTGGCACGGCTACATGCCAAGATCGCCGACTGTCGCCGTGACGCTACCCACAAAGCGACCCGCGCACTCATTAACGAAAACCAAGTCCTGTGCGTCGAGTCACTTAATATCATTGGTATGATCAAGAATAGACGGCTTTCTAAATCCATTAGCGATGCCGGGTGGGGTGAGTTCGTCCGGCAACTGGAATACAAGGCCGCCTGGGCGGGGCGCCAACTGGTGAAAGTGAGCCAGTGGTTCCCCAGCAGCAAGCGGTGTCATGGCTGTGGCTACAAGGTTGAGAAGCTGCCGCTGTCGCAACGTCACTGGCACTGCGAAAGCTGCGGCTATCCCATTGACCGCGACATCAACGCGGCCAGGAATATACAAACCGCCGGGCTGGCGGGGTTAGCCTGTGGAGCGACCGGAGCGGAGGGCAGCGGCCTAGCTGCTATCTAGTGAAGGCGTGTGGAAGCAGGAAGGTTCTGGGGGTGATCTCAGAACCCTCGCCCAAAGCGCGAAGCGCGGCGGGCGGGGAGTGTCAGAACGTAGACCAAAGGCGCAGGCCGGGGCAAATGCCGAAGAAGTCCATTCACTTCCGATAGCGACAATTAATAAATGCTATTTAAACACTGCATGAGTGGATGCCAAACGGGCCTGGAAGGGGGTAACTCGCTGCTTTGGAAAGAGAAGCCTGAAAACCAGGCTGGGCATTGCACGGCCCTGCGGTGCGGCCTTCATGGCAAGCGGGTGGGGAGCGGCTATAGTGAGGGAGGCAACACACACCACCAAGGATCAGGAGGTAGCATGTCCCCGGATAAACACGACCAGAAGCAAGAGCAGAAAAAAGACCAGCGCGACGATCATCACGACGACGCCAACCCGATGCCGGATACCCATCACGTCAATCCTTCCCCGGACGAGTCATCGGACAAAAAGTAATCACCAGTGCGGCGCTATTTCTGATAGCGCCGTTTTACTTCCACGTTCAATCGCCCCTCACCCAGCTTCAATTTGAGCAGCTGGCCTGGCTGAGTATCCTGGGCGCGGCGCACGATCTGGCCTTGTTCGTCCTGGGCGATGGCATAGCCACGGCCTAGTACTGCCAGCGGGCTGACCGCGTTGAGTGCCCGGGCGGCGCTGTGTAGGCGTGCCTGGCGCGCTTCGAGCTGGCGCTGCATGGCGCTGGCCAAGCGGCGTTGCAGGCGTTCGATGCGCTCGCTTTCTGCCCGGTGCAGCCGGGCCATGTCCTGGCTGGCCAGCCGACGGCCGAGCTGGCCAAGCTGGCGCTGCTGTTGGCTTAGCGTGAACTGCATGGCGCGCCCTAGCCGCTGGGTAAGGGCTTGCAGGTGCTGGCGCTGGTGGGCCAGCCGCTCTCCCGGGTGGCGGAGCCGAGCGTGCAGGGCGTCCAGCCGCTGGCTATCGCGCTCCAGGCGGGTTTGCAGGGCGCGCTGCAGGCGCTGTTCGACTTGCCGAAGCTGGCGCTTGAGGGCGTGCTGGTCGGGCACCAGCCGCTCGGCGGCGGCGGAAGGGGTGGGGGCGCGCATGTCGGCGGCGAAATCCGCCAGGGTGACATCCACTTCATGGCCCACGGCAGACATCACCGGCAACCGGGAGTGGAAGATGGCCCGGGCCAAGTGCTCGTTGTTGAACGCCCACAGGTCTTCCAGGCTGCCGCCGCCTCGGGTGATCAGCACCGCATCCTGGGCGGGGTCGAGCCGCGTCTGGCGGTTGAGCAGCGCCAGGGCAGAGATCATCGCCGGGGCCGCTTCTGCGCCCTGTACCGGCACGGGAATCAGCGTCACGTCGGCCAATGGCCAGCGCGCTGCCAACACCGCCAGCACATCGCGGATGGCGGCGCCGCTGGCGGAGCTCAGAATCAGCAGCTTGCGTGGCGGAAAGGGCAGTGGGCGGGCGTTGGCAAATACCCCTTCGCCTTCCAGCTGCGCCTTCAGGCGCTCGTAGGCTGCCAGCAGTTCGCCCAGCCCCGCGGCCTGCACGGCGTCGGCGATCAGCTGGTAATCGCCGCGGGGTTCGAACAGCGAGACCCGGCCGCGCAGCTTGACCTGGTCGCCATCGCGCATGGGGGCCGATACGAACCGCGCCCGCTGGCGAAACAGCGCGCAGCGCACCTGGGCGCGGTCATCTTTCAGCGTGAAGTAGATATGCCCGGACGCCGGGCGCGACACGTTGGAAAGCTCGCCTTCCACCCACACATCGCCCAGGTCGTTCTCCAGCGCCTTGCGCGCCTTGAGATTGAGTTGACTGACCGATAGCAGGGGGGCGTTGGGAGCGCTCATGGGAGTTTCCAGTCGCGGGTGAAAGCGGGGATGCGGCCGCTCATTAGACAATACGTGCAGGGCGCACAGCAATGGCCTTGACGGGCTCTCTGGCGTACCATGCGCGCGGAAGGCGGCGCTGCAAGATAAACGTCATCAAAGTGTCACAAAACAATGCTAGGGTGCCCGCCGACACAAAAGTGTCACGAAAGCGTCACATTAGATGTTCACCAACAGGGCAGATTGCTCATGTCGAATCTCGGACCTTCACAAGATCGTCCTGCGCTGGCTCGCCAAGCGCCTCACGAAGTGCCCGCCTGGCTAAGAGGTATCTACGCTGGCTTGTGCTTGTATCTGTTCCTGGCTGCTCTGAACGTTCTGGGTGCGGGGTTAGGCACCTTCGGCAGCGACAGCGACTTTTTGACCCGCGCCTTCGCCTATGGCCAGAACCCCTTCATTGCCTTGATGGCGGGCGTGCTGGTCACCATGATCGTGCAGAGCTCCTCGTTCACCTCGGCGCTGATCGTGACCCTGGTGGCCAGTGGCGAAATGACCCTGGGCACGGCGGTGTTCGCCATCATGGGGGCCAATATCGGCACGGCCGTCACGGGCGTCATCGTGGCGCTGGCCAACGTGCGTATCAAGCGTAACTTCCGCCGCTCGTTCACCGCGGCGCTGATGCACGACCTGTTCAACATCCTCACGGTACTGCTGATCTTCCCGGTGGAGTGGCTGACCGGCATGTTCCACGAGCGTGGCTACGGCATTTTCACCCGCCTGGCCGCCTGGCTGGCGGACCTGATTGGCCTGGAAGAAGTCGCCCGCCCCAACAGCCCTATCAAGATCATTACCGCCCCGGTGGTAGATGCCGCCAACTGGCTGGGCGCGGCGCTGATGCCCACCACCGCCGCCGCTGGGCTGATGGTGGCAGGCATCGGCCTGCTGCTGATGTTCACTGCCCTGGTGTTCATGGTGCAGAACCTGCGCGGCGCGCTGCTGCGCCATATGGATGGCCTGTTCCGTACCTACTTCTTCCGTACCGATGCGCGGGCCTACGGCGTGGGTGTGGTCTCGACCGTACTCGTGCAGTCCAGCTCGATCACCAGCAGCCTGATGGTGCCGCTGGCGGGGGCCGGGGTGGTGCGCCTGCGCCGCGTGCTGCCGTTCATGATGGGGGCCAACCTGGGCACCACCGTGACCAGCGTACTGGCGGCGACCGCCAACCCGATTGCGGCGGCGATGACGGTGGCGCTGTTTCACGTTATCTTCAATCTTACCGGCACCGCGATCTGGTGGCCGCTGCGGGTCATTCCGCTGCGTATTGCCACCTGGTATGGACGCCTGGCAGGGCAGCACATTCGCTATGCGTTCCTGTTCCTGATCGGTGTGTTCCTGATCGTGCCGCTGGTGGGCATCACGCTGACCGAATTCTTTATCCGCCTGCGCTAAGCGCGGCCAGTTGAGAGGTTTCCCCATGTTCAAACAGCTTTTTAGTGCGCTTACCTCGGAAACCAGCATCGACCAGGCCTACGCGGACCTGACCCAAATGCTGGAGCATGGCGCCTGGATGTTCTCACGGGCCAACGAGGTGCTGTACAGCACCGTGGCCGCCGAGGACGTACGCACGCCCCTGTATGAGCGCGACGTGGCGGTCAACGAGCTGGAACGCTCGATTCGCCGCAAGGTGCTGCGCCACCTGACCGTCAACCCAGGCCACGACGTGGCCATTTGCCTGGCGTTGATGAGCGTGGCCAAGGACGCCGAGCGTATCGGCGACTACTGCAAGAACGTCTTCGAGGTGGGCGCGTTCTACACCGAAGGCTTCCATGTAGACCGTTACCAGAAGCCCCTGGACAGCATCTCCGAGCGCTTGCGGGGGCTGTTCAGCGAGCTGATTGCGGCCACGCGCAACTCCGACGAGAAAAAGGCCCACGGCATCATCACCGCCACCCGGGAGATTCGTCACATTAGCGACGAGCTGATCGAATCCCTGCTGCGGGAAGAGGACAGCATCGAGTTCCACGAAGCTGTGGCCTACTCGCTGCTGGCGCGCCACTACAAGCGCGTGGCCTCGCACCTGGCTAACATCGCCACGGCGGTGACGGGCCGCCTGGAAGACCTCGACTTCCCCAGCGAAGCCGACGACCGCGCGCTGGACTAAACCGCCCGCGCCACACCGCAGTGGGCTTCGCCCAGGCCAACGCAGAGGGCCACCTTCAGCAGATCATCGCAGGATGGTTTGCTGGGGTGGCCCTCGAAACGTTACAATGGGCGATTAACCTTTCACGCCCCATCTTCCCACTTTACATTGGGTGTTGCCGCTATGCTACGTATGGCCCAAGAAGCGCTTACGTTCGATGACGTACTTCTCGTTCCTGGCTTCTCCGACATTCTGCCCAAGGATGTCAGCCTCAAAACCCGCCTGACTCGTAACCTCTCGCTGAATATTCCCCTGCTGTCTGCCGCCATGGACACCGTGACCGAAGCACGACTGGCAATTGCAATGGCCCAGGAAGGCGGCATCGGCATCATCCACAAGAACATGACCATGGCCCAGCAGGCCGCGGAAGTGCGCAAGGTGAAGAAGCACGAAAGCGTGATCGTCAAAGACCCGGTCACCGTGAGCCCCAAGGCCAAGCTGGAAGACCTGCTGGCCATGGCCCGCGAATACGGCTTCTCCGGCTTCCCGGTGGTGGAAGGCGCAACCCTGGTGGGCATCGTCACCGAGCGTGACATGCGCTTCCAGCCCAACGTGGGCGACAGCGTGGCCGATATCATGACGCCCCGCGAGCGCCTGGTCACCGTACCGGAAGGTACCGAGCTTGAAGTCAGCAAAGCCAAGATGCGCGAACACCGCATCGAAAAAATGCTCATCGTCGATGACGCTTTCCACCTGCGCGGCCTGGTGACCTTCCAGGATATCGAAAAAGCCCGCACCTACCCCATGGCCGCCAAAGACAGCGATGGCCGCCTGCTGGTAGGCGCCGCGGTGGGCACCGGCCCGGAAACCCCTGACCGCGTGGCGGCCCTGGCCGAAGCAGGCGTCGATGTGGTCATCGTCGACACCGCCCACGGCCACTCTCAAGGCGTGATCGATCGTGTTCGCTGGATCAAGGAACACTTCCCGCAGATTCAAGTGATCGGCGGCAACATCGCCACCGCCGCCGCCGCCACTGCGCTGGCCGAAGCGGGTGCCGATGCCGTGAAAGTGGGTATTGGCCCCGGCTCCATCTGCACCACGCGTATCGTGGCAGGCGTGGGCGTGCCGCAAATCACCGCCGTTTCCAACGTAGCCGAAGCGCTGAAAGAGTTCGATATTCCGCTGATTGCCGACGGCGGCGTGCGCTTCTCGGGCGATTTGGCCAAGGCCATTGCTGCTGGCGCAAGCGCCGTGATGGTAGGCGGCCTGCTGGCCGGTACCGAAGAAGCACCGGGCGAAGTGGAGCTGTACCAGGGTCGTACCTACAAGGCCTACCGTGGCATGGGCTCCATGGGTGCCATGTCGCAGAGCCAGGGCAGCGCCGACCGCTACTTCCAGGACAAGGACGCCGGTGCCGAGAAGCTGGTGCCGGAAGGCATCGAAGGTCGCGTACCCTACAAGGGCATGATGAGCGCCATCGTTCACCAGCTGATGGGCGGCCTGCGCGCCTCCATGGGTTACACCGGCTGCCGCGACATTCAGGAAATGCGCACCAAGCCCGAGTTCGTACAGATTACCGGCGCTGGCTTCAACGAGTCTCACGTTCACGACGTGCAGATCACCAAGGAAGCACCCAACTACCGGGTGAGCTAACCAGCGCAGTTAGTGACACGGCGGCGGGCATTGCCCCGCCGTCTGCTTTTTAGCCAATGCGGGCATTCCGCGTTATAGAGGCTTCGCCATGAGTGACATTCACGCCCACAAGATTCTGATTCTCGACTTCGGCTCCCAGTACACCCAACTGATTGCCCGCCGCGTGCGCGAGATCGGCGTATTCTCTGAAATCCGCGCCTTCGACATCACCGAAGAAGAGATCCGCGAATACAACCCCAACGGCATCATCCTGGCCGGTGGCCCGGAATCCGTCACCGAGCTGGACTCCCCCCGCGCCCCCGAGTGCGTGTTCGAAATGGGCCTGCCGGTGTTTGGTATCTGCTACGGCATGCAAACCATGGCCGAGCAGCTGGGCGGCAAGGTGGAAGGCTCCAACCAGCGCGAGTTCGGCTACGCCCAGATTCGTCTGGACGCCGAAACTGCCCTGTTCAAAGACATCAAGGACCACGTAGACCCGGCCACCGGCAACGCCCTGCTGGACGTGTGGATGAGCCACGGTGACAAGGTCGCCAAGGCCCCGGACACCTTCACCGTGACCGCCTCTACTCCGAGCTGCCCGATTGCGGCCATGGCCTGGGAAGAGAAGCAGTTCTACGGCGTACAGTTCCACCCGGAAGTGACCCACACCCTGCAAGGCCAGCGGATTCTCGAGCACTTCGTGCTGGATATCTGTAAAGCCGAAAAGCTGTGGACCCCCGCCCAGATCATCGAAGACCAGGTACAGCGCGTACGCGAGCAAGTCGGCGACCGCCACGTACTGCTGGGCCTTTCCGGCGGCGTAGACTCCTCCGTAGTAGCCGCGCTGCTGCACAAGGCGATTGGCGATCAGCTCACCTGCGTATTCGTCGATAACGGCCTGCTGCGCAAGAACGAAGGCGACCAGGTCATGGAAACCTTCGCCAAGCACATGGGCGTGAAAGTGATCCGCGTGGACGCCGAAGAGCTGTTCCTGGAGAAGTTGCACGGCGAAAAAGACCCGGAAGCCAAGCGCAAGATCATCGGCAACACCTTCATCGACGTGTTCGATGACGAAGCCAGCAAGATCGAAGGCGTGGAATTCCTGGCCCAGGGCACCATCTACCCGGACGTGATCGAATCCGCCGCCTCCAAAACCGGCAAAGCGCACGTGATCAAATCCCACCACAACGTGGGTGGCCTGCCGGAAACCATGAAGCTCAAGCTCGTCGAGCCGCTGCGCGAACTGTTCAAAGACGAAGTGCGCAAACTCGGCCTCGAACTCGGCCTGCCCTACGATATGGTCTACCGCCACCCATTCCCTGGCCCCGGCCTGGGCGTGCGCATTCTGGGTGAAGTGAAGAAAGAGTACGCCGACATTCTGCGCGATGCGGATGCCATCTACATCGAAGAACTGCGCGCCGCCGGTTGGTACGAAAAAACCAGCCAAGCCTTCGCCGTGTTCCTGCCGGTGAAATCCGTAGGCGTGGTTGGCGACGGCCGCCGCTACGAATGGGTCATCGCGCTCCGCGCCGTCGAAACCATCGACTTCATGACCGCCCGCTGGGCGCACCTGCCCTACGAGCTGCTGGAGAAGGTTTCCAACCGGATTATCAACGAGTTGGAAGGCGTTTCGCGGGTGACTTATGATGTGAGCAGTAAGCCGCCTGCTACGATTGAGTGGGAGTGATCCTACGTCCAATTAGGGTAATGGTTAGCTAGACTCAACAAGGCCGCTCAACGATTGAGCGGCCTTGTTGTATGATTCGCATATACCTAAGGGCCGTAATATTCCGCTCGAAAACTTCATTGAGCAGTTCCTCAGCGTTCAAGAGGTGGTGAATCGAGTAAAACGAGAATTCGGCTCAAGGGTCTGTCTCGACCTCGTCATCAAGGACACCGACCACACAAATCAGCACTGGGAATCGGATATCGATTCGATTGATCCATTCCTGCCCGAGCGCTACACTCATGAACAGCTGAAAAGCCTATTATCAGGCGAGGATGAGTCATGAAAGATAAAGTGTCGAAATCTACCCCGCTAACGCATTTTGCGCGTCATGCGAGCGCTGAGCAGAAACAAGCCGTGCGTAACAAGGTCATCCATAACGCCATCGCTCGTCAGAAGCGTGTTCTCGACCAGGCTAAAGAGCTGAATTGCTAGCTTAGCGGTTGAGCAGTCGCATTTCCTTGGCCCGCCGATGAGCGGGCTTTCTGTTTCTGCCTGTTTTTTAGTGGCTTGCGAACAGCAGTTCATGCGCCCTAAAAATCGGGCTAGCGTTAAATATCATAAGGTTACATTTCATCAATGAATCAGGTTTCTCATAACAGCCTTGTCTCTTTTATTTGGAAAATTGCCGATGACTGCCTGCGCGATATTTATGTCCGCGGCAAATACCGTGATGTCATCCTGCCCATGGTGGTGTTGCGCCGCCTGGACACCCTGCTGGAGCCGACCAAGGACGCGGTGCTCGAAGAGGTTCGCTACCAGAAAGAAGACGAAGGCGCGCTAGAGCTGGATGAGGAGCCCTTGAAGGAAGCCTCCGGCTACGTGTTTTACAACACCAGCCATTGGACGCTAAAGAAGCTTCACGGCACGGCCACCAACAACCAGCAGATTCTGTTGGCGAATATCGAGGACTACCTCGATGGTTTCTCCGATAACGTCAAGGAGATCATCCGCCGCTTCAAGCTTTTCGATCAGATGCGCCACATGGCCGACAAGCAGGTGCTGCTGGAGGTCATCGAGAACTTCGTCTCGCCCTATATCAATCTGACGCCCCACGACAAGGAAGACCCCGAAGGTAACACCCTGCCGGGGCTCTCGAATCTCGGCATGGGCTACGTGTTCGAAGAGCTGATTCGCAAGTTCAACGAAGAGAACAACGAAGAAGCGGGGGAGCACTTCACGCCGCGCGAGGTGATCCACCTCATGACGCACCTGATGTTCGACCCGATCAAGGATCGGCTTCCCCCGCTCATGACGATTTATGATCCGGCCTGTGGCTCGGGCGGCATGCTGACCGAGGCGCAGAACTACATCAAGAACCCGGAAGGCCTGATCAAGGCCAGCGGCGACGTCTATCTCTACGGCAAGGAGATCAACGACGAGACCTACGCGATCTGTAAATCGGACATGATGATCAAGGGTAACAACCCCGAGAACATCCGCGTTGGCTCCACGCTCTCCAGCGATGAGTTTTCCGCCGAACGCTTTGATTTCATGCTCTCCAACCCGCCCTACGGCAAGAGTTGGAGCAGCGAGGTCAAGTACATCAAGGACGGCAAGGATGTCATCGATCCTCGCTTTCAGGTGGAGTTGGCGGATTATTGGGGAAATAAAGAGACCGTAGACGCCACCCCGCGCTCCTCGGATGGCCAGCTGCTGTTCCTGATGGAGATGGTCAACAAGATGAAGCCTGCGGGCACCAGCCCGCTTGGTTCGCGCATCGCCTCCGTTCACAACGGCTCCAGCCTGTTTACCGGCGACGCGGGTAGCGGCGAATCCAACATCCGCCGCTACATCATCGAAAACGACATGCTGGATACCATCATCCAGCTGCCGAACAACCTGTTTTACAACACCGGTATCACCACCTATATCTGGCTGTTGACCAACGCCAAGCCGGAAGCCCGAAAAGGGCGTGTCCAACTGATCGACGCCAACCTGCTCTACCGCAAGTTGCGCAAGAACCTGGGCGACAAGAACTGCGAATTTGCGCCCGAGCATATAGAAACGATCACTAACGCCTACCTAGACTTCGCCCCCATCGAGCGGGAAATCGACGCCAACAACGACCCGCAGGGCATCGCCGTGCAGGTGTTCGATAACGACGACTTCGGTTACTACAAGGTCACTATCGAGCGCCCCGACCGCCGACGCGCCGGTTTCAGCGCCGAGCGCATCGCACCGCTACGCTTCGATAAATCACTGCGCGAGCCGATGGAGTGGCTGTGGGAAACCCACGGCGACAAGGTTTACGAACCAGGCTTTTTGAAAGGCGAAGCCAAAGCCATTGCCGCCTGGTGCGAGGAGCAGGGCATGACCCTGAACGCCAAGCAGCGCGGCAAACTGACCGATACCCGCTACTGGCTCAAGCTGCGCGATCTGCATGATGCCGCCACCGCCTTGATGGAGCAGATCGGCACGCAAGAGGCCGATGACTTCAACGCCTTCCGCGAGGCCGTCAGCAAAACGCTCAAGGCGCAGAAGATCAAGCTAACCGCTGGAGAGAAAACCGCGCTGCTGAACGCCGTAAGCTGGTACGACGAACAGGCGCACAAGGTGATCGACAAGCGCTACTCGCTCTCGAAAGAGGGTGTGAGAGGCCTGACCGAGCGCTACGGCTGTACAGAGGAAGCACTTTCGGACTTCGGCTACTACCGTCAGGGCGATGGCAGCTACCTGACCTATGAAAGCGCCACCGACTTGCGCGATGCGGAAAGCGTGCCGCTGAAGGACAGCATCCACCGCTATTTTCAAGCCGAGGTGAAGCCGCACGTTAAAGAAGCCTGGATCAACCTCGACTCCGTGAAGATCGGCTATGAGATCAGCTTCAACAAGTATTTCTATCGCCACAAGCCACTGCGGAGTCTGGAAGAGGTAACGCGGGATATTTTGGCACTGGAAAAGCAGGCCGATGGGCTGATTGCTGATATTCTCGGCGTTGAGATCGCGACCAAGCTGGAATTAGCAGAATGAACATAGCGGCTTACTCTAAATACGACAGCTTCAAATACTCGGGCTTCAACTGGGTCGGCTATATCCCGGTCCACTGGAATGTTGAGAAGCTGGGCTCCATGCTGAATGCGGTATCGGAGAAAAACCAGCCCGAGTTGCCTCTCCTCTCAATCACCCGAGAACAGGGGGTCATCAAACGCGACATCGAAGATCAGGACAGCAACCACAATTTTATTCCGGATGACCTGAGCGGCTACAAGGTGTTGCGCAAGGGGCAGTTCGGCATGAACAAGATGAAGGCGTGGCAGGGCTCCTATGGTGTGTCCGCGCATACTGGAATTGTCAGCCCTGCTTATTTCATTTTTGACTTTACTCGCGAAGTCGATCCGCATTTCTTTAACATTGCGATTCGTAGCAAGCTCTACGTCTCTTACTTCGGCTCAGCCTCAGATGGCGTTCGCATCGGACAGTGGGATCTAAACCAACCCCGTATGCGGCAAATTCCGTTAATATTGCCGCCACTCCCCGAGCAACGCGCCATCGCCGCATTTCTGGATAACAAATCCGCCAAAATCGACCAGGCAGTACGAATCAAGGAAGCGCAAATCAAGCTCTTGCGCGAGCGTCGGCAGATCCTGATTCAGCAGGCCGTCACTCGTGGCCTTAACCCTGACGTGCCCATGAAAGACAGCGGCATCGATTGGATTGGGGAGATTCCTGCTCACTGGAAGGTACACCGTAACTTTGCGCTCTTTCGGGAAATCAAACAGCCAGGCAATGCTGATCTTCCGGTGCTTTCCGTCTCAATCCACAGCGGCGTTTCGAAGGAGGAGCTGTCTGAGGAAGAGAACATCCGATCTATTGTGAAGATCGAAAACCGCAGCTCTTATATGGAAGTTCTGCCAGGCGATATCGCCTACAACATGATGCGTGCATGGCAGGGCGGCATTGGAGCGGTGCATACTCACGGTATGGTCAGTCCTGCTTACGTGGTTGCACGCCCGGTGGATTACCTAGCAGGCGATTACTTTGAACTCCTATACCGAACTCCAAACTTTATCCGGCAAATGGATGCTGCCTCCAAGGGTATCGCAGATTTCCGAAAACGCCTCTACTGGGATGATTTTCGAGACTTGATGACTACCCTCCCGCCGCTGGCGGAGCAGAAAGAAATCATTCAGTATTCTGAGCAGATTTCAGAGAAAGTCAGCTACGCCATTTCAATCAAGCAAGATCAGATTGCTACGCTCAAGGAATACAAAACGAGCCTGATCAACGCGGCGGTGACGGGCAAAATCAAGGTCAGTTAAGGGGCAGTCATGAGTTACGCGGTAAGCGACACCACGGAGAAAGCGCTGGAACAGGCCATCGAACGCAGCCTGACCGGCACTACCAGCGAAGCACAGGCGCAGGGCATTACCGAGCCTGCGACTTACGGCGTGAGTGGTGCTTACCGCCTTGGCCATGGCAGCGACTTCGATGCCGCGCTGGCGCTGGACACTGCCCGATTCTGGGCCTTTCTGGAAGCCACGCAAAGCAAGGCCTTGGAAAAGCTCAAGACCCGCCACCCCGCCGATTGGCAGGCGCGCATTCTTGGCCAGTACGACAAACTGATCAAACGAAAGGGCGTACTGCACCTGTTGAAAAAAGGCCTGCCGGTCGAGGATGCGCACTTTACCCTCATGTACCCCGCGCCGCTGGCCAGTTCCGCCAAGACGGTGCACGACAACTTCGCCGCTAACGTGTGGAGCGTGACGCGCCAGGTGCATCACTCGTTGGCGAACTCGAACGAGTCCATCGATATGGTGCTGTTCGTTAACGGCCTGCCCATCGTCACGCTAGAGTTGAAAAACGCTCGGACCGAGACCGCCAGCTATCACGGGAAAAAGCAGTACCGCAACCGGGATGCCAGCCAGCCACTGCTGCAGTTTGGCCGCGTGCTGGTGCATATGACCGCCGATACCGACGAGGTTTGGATGGCCACCAAGCTCGCCGGGGATGCCACCTGGTTTCTGCCGTTCAACAAAGGGCATAACGAAGGTGCGGGCAACCCGCCCAACCCGAACGGCCACCGTACCGCTTATCTATGGGAAGAGGTGTTCAAGCCTGGCAGTCTCGCCGGTATCATCCAGCACTTTGTGCTGCTGGAAGGTAAAAGCACCGACCCGCTGGCGAAGAAAAACCTGATCTTTCCGCGCTATCACCAGCTCAACGTGGTACGCAAACTGTTGGCCCATACCGCGGCGCATGGGGTGGGCCAGAGTTACCTGATTCAGCACTCCGCCGGATCGGGAAAATCCAATTCGATTACCTGGGCCGCCTACCAACTGATCGAAAGCTACCCCGAGCAGGCCGACCTGCCCGGCGCGAAGGCGCTGGATGCGCCGCTGTTCGATAGTGTGATCGTCGTGACCGACCGCCGCCTGCTGGACAAGCAGCTGCGCGAGAACATCAAGGACTTCTCCGAGGTGAAGAACATCGTCGCCCCGGCGATGCGCTCTTCGGATCTCCGAGCGGCGCTGGAGAACGGTAAGAAGATCATCATCACCACGATTCAGAAGTTTCCCTTCATCATCGATGGCATCGCGGACCTCTCTGATAAGCGTTTTGCCGTGATTATCGACGAAGCCCACAGCGGCCAAACCAGCCACTCTCAAGGCAATATGAACAAGGCCATGGGGGGAAGTGCGGAGACGGACGACGAGGACAACCAGGACAAAATTCTCACATCCATACGGGCGCGCAAGCAGCGGGACAACGCTTCTTACTTTGCATTCACGGCGACCCCCAAGAACAGCACGCTGGAGATGTTCGGGGTGGTGCAGCCTGAGGGCGGCTACAAGCCATTTCATCTTTACAGCATGAAACAGGCGATCGAAGAGGGCTTCATACTCGATGTACTGGCCAATTACACCACCTACAAGGGCTATTACGAGATTCAGAAGTCCATTGAGGACAACCCGCTGTTCGATACCGCCAAGGCGCAGAAGAAGCTGCGCGCCTTCGTCGAACACCGCCAGCAAACCATCGACATCAAGGCCGAGGTCATGGTGGAAGACTTCGTCGATAACGTGGTCAACAAGAAGAAGCTGCGCGGCAAGGCGCGGGGAATGATCATCACCCAGAATATCGAGATGGCCATTCGCTACTATCGCGCGGTACAGAAGGAGCTGGAGAAGCGCGGTAATCCGTTCAAGGCGCTGATTGCCTTTTCGGGTGATAAGGAGGTTGACGGCATCAAGTACACGGAAGCCGAGATGAATGGTTTCCCCGAGGAGAAGACGCGCTTCTATTTTGATGGCTACGACGATAAGGGCAAGCCGATGCTGCTGAACGGCCAGAGCGTCGAGAACACCTTTCGGTTACTGGTGGTGGCCAATAAGTATCTGACCGGCTTTGATCAACCCAAGCTTTGCGCCATGTATGTAGACAAAAAGCTGCAGTCGGTGCTGGCCGTTCAGGCGCTATCCCGCTTGAATCGCTCGGCGCCCAAACTGGGTAAGCGGACCGAAGACCTGTTCGTGCTCGATTTTTTCAACGAAGTCGACGATATCAAAAAGGCGTTCGATCCCTTCTTCACCGTGACGACGCTGTCGCAGGCGACAGATGTTAACGTTCTGCATGACTTGAAAGATGCACTCGATGAGACCGGTGTTTACGAGTGGGAGGAAGTTGACGAGTTCTGCCAGCGTTTCTTCAACCAGGAGGATGCCCAGAAGCTGAGCCCACTCATCGATACAGCCGCCGAGCGATTCAACGCGGAGCTGGGGCTCGAGGATAAAGACAAGATCGACTTCAAGATCAAGGCCAAGCAGTTCGTCAAGATCTACGGTCAAATGGCATCGATCATGCCGTTCGAAGTCGTGGCATGGGAAAAGCTGTTCTGGTTTATGAAGTTTCTCATTCCGAAGCTGAAGATTCAGGACCCGAACCAGGATGAGCTCGACGAGCTGCTTGAGGCCGTCGATCTTTCCTCCTACGGATTGGGCAGAACGAAGCTCAACCATGCCATTACACTGGATGCCGAGGAGGCCACGCTCGATCCGCAAAACCCCAATCCGCGTGGGTACCGTGAAGAAGAGAGCCAGAAGGACCCGCTCGAGGAAATCATCAAGACCTTTAACGAACGCTGGTTTCAAGGCTGGAGCGCTACGCCGGATGAGCAGCGCGTCAAGTTCCTGAATATTTTGGATAGCGTAAGAGCACACCCGGATTTCGAGCAGAAATTCAGCGATAACCCGGACCCCTACTCGCGTGAAATCGCCTTCGATAAAATCATGAAAGAAGTGATGTTGAAGCGGCGCAAGGAGGAGATGGAGTTATACAAGCTCCACGCTCAGGACCCGACGTTCAAGGCGGCGTTTTATCAAAGCCTCAAGAATGCGCTGCAAAACCCCGGGCTGGGTAGCAATGTATAAAAGCGAGTTTGCCTAAAAAATCGCGCGCCGTATCGCGATCAGGAGAGAGACTAATGACATCCAGTCACCCACGCCCAACCTCCATCCGCATCTTCCTCGCCGACGGCACGCCCGAGGGCCTGCGCATCGTGGAAAAATCCAACTGGACGGGGCGGGCGGTGGTGGCCAACCGCTCTCAGCTCGAAGGGGCGATGAAGCGCAGCGAAATGGCGCAGCCGGGTGTGTATGTGCTCACGGGGCAAACGGAAGAGGGGGCGGCCAAGTTGTACGTAGGCGAAGCCGATTCGCTCGGAGATCGTATCAAGCAGCATGTGTCGGGTAAGGAGTTTTGGACGCGGGCCATCGCCTTTACCAGCACCAACGAAGGTTTGAATAAGGCCAACGTGCGCTACCTGGAGTCGCGGCTGCTGAGCATGGCGAAGACGGCCAATCAGTGGGCGGTGGATAACACGGCGTATCCCTCCGCCCCACCACTCAATGAAGCCGACCGTGCCGATGCCGAGTGGTTTTTAGCCGAGATGCTGGTGATTTTTCCGCTATTGGGTATCGATGCGTTTGAAGCAGCTAGCAGCCAAGCCGCCGCGTCATCTTCAGAGCCAGTCGAGCCACCGCTGACGCTTTACCTCAACGAGCGTGGGGCCGAAGGCACGGGTAGAGAAGTTGCCGATGGCTTTGTGGTACTCAAAGGCTCATTGGCACGTGTTGAGGAGACGCTTTCCATCCATGACTACATGCGCGAGCAGCGGCAACTTCTGCAAGCGCGTGGCGTACTAGCGCCGCAAAATGGAAAGCTGATATTTACCCAGGATTTTCGCTTTTCCTCTCCTTCAACAGCAGCGGGCGTATTGGTGGGCGGTAGCGCCAATGGCCGTTTGGCTTGGAAGGATGCTGATGGCAAAACTCTGAAAGCCATTCAAGACGAAAGGTTATCGGATGTTTAGCAAAACGTTTTTCAACTTGCCCCGGTTGCGGGTGTGCTCTTCTGTATTCCTTATTTCAGCTGAAACAACTCCCTGACTGGCCCATGAGCCGAATATCAACATGATCGGCTCACAAAAGGGTCTGCATAGGCAGGGCAGTCGGCTTTTGCTCCTCCGGGTGCAATCACGCTGGCTTTAGTTTGAGCCTGTGTTGCGACCTACAGGGGGGGTAATGAGTATTGGGCCTTTTATGCTATTGGAGTCCAGCCAGGGTAGCTTGCTGGGTCGTTAGGAATCAGAATGCAGTGTAGTTGGCCTTGAATGAACCCAATTAGCATATTGTCACCTGCCTGGGCTCTTTCCATTACAGGGTTGTTTTGGAAATAAAGTCTGTATTCTGAACGAGTAGGGTGGTTTTCTCGAGAGTCGTACCAAGTCACCTTGGCTGTATGATGAGCGCTCTCTCCTCGTACAGAAAAAAGTGCCTGGAGATCTGTCTTTTCGTGACCAAATAGACTTTTTAGTGCGGTCACTCCATTAAATTCGTGTTGGTTCGATCGTTCAGGTCGGGCTTCAACTGCCGCAAGCGTTTTGATACATGCTGGATTGAGAATGACTGAGTTTGTAGGCATCGTGTGTTCCTGGCTGTGTTGCCCGTTTCCTTCTTGGGCTTATTATTCATGACTAGAGTATAGTCGATATAAAATCCCTGTGCCTATACTGCAGGCTATAGTGCAGCTGTCAGGAGAGCGATACGAGCAATGAATCTGCCGTAACATGCTGCACTGCCAAGCGAAAAACTGCCGTATCCATTTGCACCTTCAAAGGCAATTTTACGGTTGTTGAAGTTGTTCGGGCGCACGACCTCACCGGCTCAGAGGTCAAAGACTATACTTGGTAACTACATTGTGAAGAGTTTTCATTAAGGCTGATCCCACTTGAACATCATGCCACTGCCATCTTCCATGGCCACTAGTGCGTTAGTATCCAGCACGACGTTCAACGGAAGGTTGTCGATTTTGGCTAGCGGCCTTTGCCAGGGTTCGGTCGTGGTTGCGTCACGCCACTCTATTCGCTTAGAAAAACTTTCGGTATTAACGACCAGGACCAGTGGCTTTTCATCTGCGGTGAAATAGCGGTTAGCGGTGTACTCGACAGCCTCTGCCAAATTTAGATGAATGCCGTCCTCCTTTTTATCGTTTCCGCATCGTGGCACGTAGCCTAATCGTAAGGCCTCCTGCCAGTTTTTTTCGGTAATGACTCGATATAACTGCATGCCTGCCCCTTTACTGTATGCCGCCATGGCAACGAATTATGTCACTCATAACGTACCCACTTGTATCTTAGTCCATGACACGACCTGGATAACACCAGTGTTAGCGCTGCCCTAAAATCAGTCACTGCCCACCGTGACCAGCATCATCGCCATCATGGATAAAGCGATCCCCAGCTTGGCGTAGCCACCGATTGGCTCCTGGCGCACCATCGAGCCTAGTATCACGGGAATGAGTGGGTAGAGCGATACTATCAGGATGCTGATCATGGCCAGTTGCCCTTCCCGAGATAGCGCATATAGCGTTAGGCCAAGGGCGCTAATGCCGCCCGCAGCGGTAGCGAACAGTGGGTGTTGTCTACTGGCTGGCTGGGTGCGCCGATAGAAGGGAAGCAGAAGGGCAGCCCCTGCCAGCATACACACGGCAATGCCGTATTCGGCGGCTGGATCCGGTACTTGCGCGAGTGCGAATAGCTGGAGGGCAAAGCCTGCCCCTGCGCCCAAACCAAGCCATAAACCGCTGTGGTTTTTGCAAGTGCCGTGCATGGCCTTGGGCGTTCTCCCTCCGGCTGTTAGCCAGATGGCGGGTAGAGCCACCATCACGCCAAACCATACCCATTTGCCGGGGCGCTCATCCAGAAACAGCAGTGAAAGCGCCAGTGCGATGACTACCATGGCCACCGAGCTGACTGGCACCACCAGGGCGAAGGCTGCCTGAGAAAGGCTCCGGTAGAGCAGCAACGCGCCTAATGCTGAGCCAATACCCGCCAGGGCGCCCCATGTCCAAACGCCGGGTGCCCAGGTGGCGAGCATCATCGCACCAGGAAGGGCAACGAATGCGCCGCCCAGGTGTGTGAATAACCCAATATTCAGCGCTGGATAGTGACGTGAAAGCAGGCCGTTGATGAAGTGCGTACTGCCAAGCAGCAACATGGCAAAAAGGGCAAGGGCGATAGACATGGTGGCTCCCCGTCAGGATGATCGATGGAGGCACCAGCTTAAAAAGCGAAAGGGCGCGGTGAGAAATTCGATTAGCTCATCCCAGCCATGAGGAGAGGTCATGATTCGGGGCGCAGATATCACCATTGCTCAGTTACGGGCACTGTTAGCCGTTGAGGAAGCGCAGTCGTATACCCGTGCAGCTGAACGTTTGGGTGTTAGCCAATCAGGGGTCAGCCATGCCATGCAGTCATTGGAGCAGCGTGTCGGTGGTGCCTTGATGGTGAAAACGCCGCAGGGAGTCGAGCCGACGGCGCTGGGTGAGTTAGTGCTCGCTAGCGCGAGAAAGATCATGGGTGAGCTGCAGGTGCTTAGTCATCAGGTATCGCACCACCATCATGAAACCGATACGACGCTCAAGATTGCCGCGATACCCAGTGCGCTGCATGGTTGGTTAGCCTCGGTGCTGTCAGTCTTTTCGAGCCGATACCCAGAAGCCATGGGGTTGGTGCTGGAAGGTGTAGAGGAGGAAATCAAGGAGTGGGTAGAAAGCGGCGTGGTGGATGTTGGCATCACGACGGATACCACGCGGCTCAACCTAGGCTATTGGCGTGAGCACTTTGATTGGCAGTTGATCAGACAGGACGAGATCGTTGCTGTGCTGCCCAGCAGCCATCCGTTGAGCCAGCACGCCAGCGTAAGCGTCTCAGCGCTGGCCGAGCACCCGTTGGTCATGTCATCCGGGGGCTGTGAGGCGTTGATTCAGCAAATTTTTGCAAACTCCTTGGAAGCATCGGAAGGCGTGGTGCAGGTCGATTTTTGGGTGCGCGATACACGCACGTTGCTACAGATGGTGGCTAACGGTGTGGGCGTCAGCCTGGTGCCCACGCTGGCGTTGGTGAATAAGCTCAACGCCGACCTGGTGACACGCTCGTTGTCGCCTTGTGGCGTTCGCCAACTGATCGCCTTCTGGCCCAAAAAGAAGCCGCTTGGGCCCGTCGGGCAGCAGTTGCTGCAGGCGTGCGGTGCTTAACCAGGCAAGCAATAGGCGAGCAGATCCATCTTCGTGTGATGAATAGCGACTATCTCGATGCACTCTTGGACCATCAGAGAAAAGAGTGGGGGATGTCGCCGAGGCAAGCCCATCCACTAGCCCATGAGCCGAATATCAACCATAATTGGCTCATCATCTGATCCGAATAGGCGGGGCAATCGGCTCATGTATATCTGGGAACAGCCACATTGGCCGCATTTTGAGTGGGATGAGTCCGCACTGCGGCCTACCCTGGATGCCGTGCGGCTGCTTCAGGGGCGCGTGTTGGGTAAAACCGAGGCGGCGCCTGGGCAGGCGGATCTGGATCTGGAGGTGGAGATGGATGCGCTGATACAGAACGCCATTCGTACTAGCGAAATCGAAGGCGAGCGTCTGGATGTTGGCTCCGTGAGGTCTTCCGTGGCTCGCCAGCTGGGCATCGAGCGGGCTGGTATATCTGGTAGAACAACCCCTGAGTCCGAGGCATTGGTCGATCTATTGCTGCAATCCACGCGTCAGCTGGATGAGCCGTTGACCCATGGGCGGCTGTGCCTGTGGCAGTCCATGCTGTTTGTGAAAGGCCCTGGCCTGATGGGACAAGTGCGTGTGGGCGAGCTACGCGGTGACCACCCCATGCAGGTGGTGTCGGGGCGGCTGGATCGACCTACCGTTCATTTTGAAGCGCCTCCCCGTGAACAGCTGGAAGCCGAATTGGATGCGTTTCTAACGTGGTTCAACCAACCGCTAGAGGGACTGGATGGGCTGGTGCGGGCGGGTATTGCACATCTATGGTTGATCACCTTGCACCCCTTTGATGATGGCAATGGGCGGGTCACACGCGCCGTTACCGACCGGGCGCTTGCGCAGGCAGAACGGCAGTCGGTGCGCTTCTACTCTCTGAGTGCGGCAATCATGGCGCGGCGAAGCGCTTACTACGACTACCTCGAAAGTACCCAGAAGGGCAGTCTCGATATTACGCCTTGGTTGTTGTGGTTCCTCGATACGCTGAAAGAGGCGCTTGAGCAGGCGTTGTTAAGAATCGACCGTGTATTGGTCAAGGCTTCCTTTTGGCAGCACCATGCCACTACGGTACTGAACGAACGACAAATCAAGGTGCTGAACCGTTTGTTGGATACCGCAGGAGAGGAGTTTGCGCAGGGCATTAATGCCCGCAAGTACCAATCGTTGGCCAAGGTGAGCAAAGCGACCGCCACGCGGGATTTGGCTGAACTGGTAGAGAAAGGCTGCCTTTTCAGGCTGCCTGGCGGCGGGCGGAGCACACGTTATGCCTTGGTGGAGCATGGCAAAGGGCTGCCCGGTGAATACTGATGGCCAGGAGTCACTGCCCGGTGGGCCACCCCGAACCCAGAAAGCCATAGAAGTGTCATAGTAAAAATGACCCAGCTCGACGCTGGCAGACGTATAATCGCTGCACACGCCATCGCCCTTGTTGACGTGCTTTGAAGACGAGATGTCGGCTTTCATCTGGCTGACGTGGCGTCCCGGTATACGTGTGGCGATGGGCATATCAGCATCATCCTGAATCGTGATAGAGATTGCGTTTACGTGGCACCCACCTGGCGGGGTTACTTGATGGATGAATGCACATGACGCTTGATTATTTCGTGGCGAACTATGGCAGCCTCGGCTTGTTCGTGGGGGCGAGCCTGGAGGGTGAAGCCGTCGCGATGCTGGGCGGCATCATGATGCATCGGCACCTGATCGGGTTTGGTGAAGCGGTGGTCTCGCTTGCCTTGGGCGCTTTCCTGGCAGACCAGGTGTTCTTCCTGCTCGGGCATGGGTGGCGCAATAGCGCCATCGTTCGCTCGGTTCAGCGTAGCGTGGCGGGTGAGCGGGTACTGACGACGTTCAACGCCCACCCGAATACGTTCGCGTTCTCCTTGCGGTTCCTTTATGGGCTGCGCATGGCCGGTGCGGTGACCATTGGCACGACCAACTTTCCCTGGCCCCGTTTCATCGTGCTCAATGCGCTGTCGGCGCTGATCTGGTCGGCCGCCTGGGTCACGCTCGGTTATCTGTTTGGTCAGGCGCTCGCGCCACTGTTTGAGCGATTGAGCAGCCTTTCCCATGTGGTGTTGGCAGGGGTGGCCGCCGTGCTTTGCGTCGCGGTCGCGGCCGTGGTGGCCACTCGGCGGAGAAGGGCTCAGCGCTTGACGACGCGCGATTGAGCGCAGCCACCCCTGCACACGCATTACCCTATCGTTACCGCCTCCGCCAGGCTAAGCCGGTGAGCAGCCCCAGCGTGAGCGCTGCCATGCCGCCGGTGTAGGCGATCAGCGGCCACGCCGTGCTGCCATCCAGCATGACCACCACCGCAGTGCCTACGCCACCCACGATCAGGCTCTGCACTCAGAAGTGCAGCGCCACGGCGGTGCCAGCCATGTCGTTGAAGGCGTGCAGCGCGCCGTTGGCGGTCACGGAGGTGATCAACACGATGCCCACGGCGGCGAGCCACATCGGTAAGACAAACGACCACAGGCTTGGCGTGAAGAACACTTCCCCCAGCCCCAGCAGGCCTGCGCTGGCCAGCAGAATCAGCGCGCCACGCAGGGCGCAGCCGGGAATGCCCCAGCGCGTCACGAAACGTTTGGCAAAGCGCGCCGTCACGATCATGACCAAGGTTACCGTCGCAAAGGCCACGCTGAACCCCAACTCGCTAAAGCCCGCCCCTTCGATGAGCACTCGGGGGGCCGTCGAGAAGAACACGAAAAACGCCCCCATGGCGGTCCCGAACGCGACCGTATAAACCCAGAAATGAGCGCTGTTGAGCACGCGCCCCATATCCGCCAGGCGGGTGGGGGCGTATGCCTTGCGTGTTTCATGCCATCTCGGGAAGGCGTAGCCGAGGGTCAGCAGGGCCAGAATGCCCAGGGTGATGAACAGGGCGCTCCAGCCCAGGTAATGGGCTATCAGCGCGCCCGCGATAGGCCCCAGCGCAGGCACCACCGCCAGCATGGCATTCATCAGGCTGTAGATGACCGCGCTTTCCGGCGTGTTGGCGTACACATCGCGCACCGTGGCGAACATCGCGACCAGCATGGCGGCGGCCCCCATGGCCTGCACCAGCCTGAGCAGCACGAATAGCCAGGCTTCCGTGGTGAACGCCAGGAAGAAGGAGGCCGCCGCAAAAACGAGGGTGCCGCCTATCAGGATGGGGCGACGACCCAGGCGGTCTGAAAGCGGGCCAAAGAGGATCTGGCCCACGCCCAGCATGATCATGTAGAGCGTCAGCGTGAGCTGAACGACCTCGGGCGTGGTATTGAGAATGCCCGGCATGGCGGGCACCACCGGCAGGTAGATATCCATGCCGAGTGAGGCAAGCAAGTTGAAAGGGGCCAGCAACGCCAGCGCCAGGGGGAGGCGATAAGCCCAAGAGCTTGGGTTTTGAATAGGCACAGGAAAAGCTCCGTACGAATCAGCGTATTCGACGGCGGCCTGCAGGGCATCGATGGGATGGTCAGGCTGCCGCAACAACGAGTGAAGCAGGGTTGTTGCGGCCTAGCGGTCTGCTTTTTTGGAACCCATGGGTGCTTTCCGGGAGGTGACGTTGCGGTGCCTTTGGCGTTGTTAGCGTATCAGAGACAAAAAGCGCAGACCAGGCCATGCCCGTTGTGTATCGGATATTGGTGTTGGATTTTTCTCGATGACAAAATTCATCGTGCTAGCTGCATGGCGATGATTTTTTTCCTGACGACTTTGCTAAAAACGAACGTTGGTCTTCTTTAGTTTTTCTATATC
Source organism: Halomonas sp. 18071143 (assembly GCF_019211725.1). Lineage (NCBI taxonomy): Bacteria > Pseudomonadati > Pseudomonadota > Gammaproteobacteria > Oceanospirillales > Halomonadaceae > Halomonas > Halomonas sp. 18071143. The sequence goes on along the minus strand of NZ_CP078120.1, from coordinate 2,974,995 downwards.
CCTTTTAATTCATGTGCTTGCGGGGTTTTTTGTTGTTGGCACGCGGTTTGCTACATGGTTTGCTACAAGTGTTCTGCCGTAAGCGTGGTTAGCTACAAGTAGTGCGCTAAAGATAGCGTGCCAATGCGTAAACGATAGCCAAGGCGCTTTGGCGCGTTCCAACAATTAACAATAGAGAATAGGAAGCACGTTATGCAGTTGAATCGGGTGAGCAGTTTCAAGAGTGCGGGTAAGTTGATTACCGGACAGGGGGCCAGTGAACAGTTGGGCCTGCATGTACAGGCACTGGGCATGCAGAATCCCTTGATCGTGACGGATGCCGGGGTGGTGGCCTCAGGCACGCTGGAGGGGGTTACCAGGCAGTTGCAGGCCTTGGGGCTTTCCTGTGGTGTGTTCGATGGTGTAACCCCAGAGCCGGAAGTGGCTATCGTGGAAACCTGCACGGAGGTGTTCGTGTCGGACCAGCACGATAGCGTGATTGCCGTGGGCGGCGGCAGTGCCATGGATATCGCCAAATGCGTGGCGGTGTATGCGCGCCATGAGGGGCCGCTGGAAGCGCTGTTTGGCGAGCAGCAGGTGCGCCAGCGTGAGGTGCCCTTGATTGCCATGCCCACTACCGCAGGGACTGGGTCGGAGGTGACTAACATCGCCATTCTGTCCGACAAGGTCCAGCAGATGAAAAAGGGCATCGTGAGCGATTGCCTGCTGCCGGATGTGGCGATCGTGGCGCCCGAGCTGACGCTGAGCTGCCCGCGCAGCGTTACGGCTGCCAGCGGTGTGGACGCGCTGGTGCACGCGGTGGAGGCGTATCTTTCCAATTTTGCGACGCCTATCACGGACGCCTTGGCGGTCAAGGCCATGGGGTTGATCGTTTCGGCGTTGCCGAAGGCGTTTGCCAATCCTCAGCATCTTCAGGCCCGCGAGGACATGGCGACCGGTAGCCTGCTAGCGGGGCTGGCGTTCGGCAATGCGGGGGTCGGGGCAGTGCATGCGTTGGCGTATCCGTTGGGCGGGCGTTATCAGTTGGCCCATGGGGTGACCAATGCGCTGCTGCTGCCCTTCGTGATGGAGTGGAACAAGCTGGCGTGTGTGGAGCGTTTCCGGGGCATCGCCCAGGCTTTTGGCGAGCCGGTGGCGGGGCTTTCCGACCATGCGGTGGCCGATGCCGTGATTGCGCGTATGCATCGCTTGTGTGCCGAGGTGGAAATTCCGTCTGGCTTGCGCTCGTTCGATATCCCTGAGTCAGCGATTCCCGAGCTGGCTGCCGAAGCTATCAAGGTGGAGCGGCTGCTGCGCAATAATCCCAGGGTCTTGAGCCTGGAGGATATCGAGGCCATCTATCGCGCTGCCTACTGACGCGGTGACGCGTTACTAACAATACCAATAAAATTGATCAGGAGTTCATGCCATGAGCGCTTGGAAACATCGCGTTGACGGTGAGGAGAGCCCGTACACGCCGTTAGGTCCGTTCAAGCTTCGCTTGCCTTTCTATCACTATCGCTTCGAGCTGCCTGACTATTTGCAGGGGCTATTGATGTGTGCCGTCGATCTGGCGGCGATTCCGCTCATGATGCAGTTGCTGGGGATGCCTTTCGAGGCGGCGCTGGCCATCGTGATTTTGAACGGTTTGCTGTATCTGCTGCACCATCTGCTGGGGGACCCGGTGATCCCTGGCTGGATTACGCCGGCCATTCCGCTGTTGATGGCGTATGTGGCGACCTTCCCCGAGGGGGTCGATAGGGTGCATGCGTTGATTGCTTTCCAGATGATGCTGGGGGTGCTGGCCATCGGTCTGGGGGTCACGGGCATGGCCAGCAAGGTGGTGCGGCTGATTCCTTCGGCCATCAAGGCGGGGGTGATCATGGGCGCTGGTCTGGCGGCCATCGTGGTGGTATTCGATGAGGGTGGCCGCTTCGAGCAGTACCCCTTTACCATCACGATTGCCGTGGGTGTGGCCTTTTATCTTATTTTTTCCCGCCATTTCAATAAGCTGAAAGCCCAGGGTGGTGTGTGGGGTGCGGTAGGCAAATTGGGGATCTTTCCGATCATCGTGCTGGCTATCGTGGTGGCTCCGCTGTTTGGGGAAGCGCCATGGCCCGATGTGGAATGGGGGTTCAGCCAGCCTGACTTCGCGTTGATGTTCAGTGAGTACACGGTGTTCGGCGTGGGCATGCCGCCGCTGATGATGTTTCTGACGGCGATTCCTACGGTGTTGGCGGCGTATATCGTGTTGTTTGGCGATGTGTTGCAGAGCAAGGCGCTGCTGGAGGAGGCCGATGAGAAGCGCCGCGACGAGAAGATCGACTATAACCCCAACCGTGCCCACATGATCTTTGGTGGCCGTAATTTCGGCATGAGCATTTTTGGTCCGGACGTGGTGATGTGTGGCCCGCTGTGGGCGGCAATGCATGTGGTCACGGTTGAGCGTTACAAGCAGGGCAAGGCGGCGATGAACTCTATCTTCGGGGGTTCTGGGTCGTTCCGTTGGGGAACCAACACGGGGTTGCTGCTGCTGCCCATCGTGAGTCTGGTAGAGCCTATTCTGGGCATTGCGCTGGCGCTGACGCTATTGATTCAGGGCTATGTCAGCGTACGCATCGGCATCATGGAGGCGCGTAGCCAGCGTGATCTGGGCATTGCCGGAATTATTGCGGCAATGCTGGTCATCAAGGGCGCTACCTGGGCCTTTGCCGTGGGGATTCTGCTGTGCGCGCTGATTTACGGTCGCCGTTTCTTCTCGGGCGAGGTGGACAAGACCTTCGTGAAGGATTGGGAGGAAGCGTCCGTGCCTTCTGCTGACCCTGAACCTCGGGTCCCGCTGCAAAAGTAGTCGACATGACGCTGTGCAGGCCGAGCCGCCGGGTTACGCTGGGGTTCGGCGCCGTGTGCTGGCCAATCGTGCGGTTCGGCCAGCCATGGCGGGATGGTTCGCAGTTATCCCTGGAGGGAGATCATGCAGCGAATAGAGGCGTGCCTTTCATTGGCGGCGGCATTGCCCTTGTTTGAGCAGCACGGTACGGATGCGGTGGAGGTGTTTCATCGCCAGGGCCAGGTGATTGGGGTGTTGACCCGTACCGATATCGAGCAGGCTCAGCGGGAAGGGGCACTCGACCAGCCGGTGGAGGCACATTTGCGCTACCGGGTCACCGGTGCGAAGCCAGCCCTTGAGGCGGCAGAGGTGGAGGCGTTCGGGTTCGATGAGGAGCCCATGCGTTCTTTGCTGGATGCCTTGCACGATGGGGTCTATATCACCGATGCCAACGGTATCACGGTGACAATCAATCAGGCTTATGAGCGCATCACCGGTATTCAGCGGGAGGAGGTGGTGGGCTTCCACATGGCGGATCTGGTCAAGGCGGGGTTCATTTCCAAATCGGCGTCGCTGGAGGTGATTCGTGAGCTGCGCCCGATCACGCTGGCGCAGACGATCCATGGTAGCCGCAAGATTGTGGTCACGGGGACCCCGCTGTTTGGTCAGGACGGCAGGTTAGCCTATGTGGTGACCAGCGTTCGCGATATCACGGAGCTGCTGCTGGCCAAGCATGCCCAGGAGCAGCTTGAGCAGATCGAGCGTATCCGTGAGGCGTATCAGGTGCGAGAAGTATCGGCGCTGAGTGCTCCCGGGGTGATTACCAGCCCGAGCACGGAGCCTTGCTTCGACCTGGCGCGCCGGGTGGCAAAATCGACGGCCAAGGTTCTGATTCAGGGCGAAACCGGTACCGGAAAGACCTTGTTGGCGCGTTATATCCATCAGCACAGTGACCGTTCGGATGGCCCGTTCATGGAGTTGAACTGTACGGCGTTTCCGGAAGGGCTACTGGAGGCCGAGCTGTTTGGCTATGCCGCCGGGGCATTTACCGGTGCTGCGCCCAAGGGTAAGCAGGGGCTGCTGGATGTGGCCCATGGGGGAACGCTGTTTCTGGATGAGATCGGTGACTTGCCCATGGCCTTGCAGGTAAAGCTATTGAAGGTGGTGGAAGAAAACCGCTATTTGCCTGTGGGTGATACCGCGTTTCGGCAAGCCAACGTGCGGTTGATTACGGCGACGCATCAGGAGTTGTTGGAGCGTGTACAACAAGGGGCTTTTCGAGAGGATCTCTTCTATCGGCTGAGTGTGGTGCCGCTGCGGTTGCCACCGTTGCGGGAGCGGCGCGAGGAAGTGATTCCTTTGCTGCAGCATTATTTAGTGCACTTCAATCAGTTGCACGGTATGTCGCACCGCTGGTCACCCGAGGCGTTGGAGCTGCTGGCGGGGTATGCGTGGCCGGGCAATATACGCGAGCTGATGAACCTCACCGAGCGCCTGGTCGTGACCCTGGAACAGGAAGAGGTGACCTCGGCAGATTTGCCCCGTGAGCTATTTCCCAGCCCCGGCCAAGCCGCGGCACCGGAAGGGCCGCGTGCACTTTGCGAGCAACATTCCTTGCGCCATCAGGTGAGCCGATTCGAGCGGCAAGTGATCGAGCATGCGCTGGCCTTGCACGGGTCTACTCGCGCGGCAGCGGCAGTATTGGGCGTGGACCAATCCACGTTAGTGAAAAAGCAGCGCCGCTGGCGCGATTCACCGTTGGGGTAAGGCAGCGCTGACACGCCAGGTTCTACGCCAGGTCCTATCCCACGGTTTCAATTCTATCAATGACAATACAGGAGTAGGTGATGCAGATTCAGTCGTGGATTCATGAGGCGGCTTATATCAACGGCGAGTGGGTGACGTCGGAGAGTGGCGAGCAGGTGGCGGTGACCAACCCGGCAGACGGTGCGACGCTTGGGCATGTGCCTGCCCTGAGCGCCCAGCAAGTGGCAAGTGCCATCGAGGCGGCCAACGTGGCGCTGCCCGCCTGGAAGAGCAAAACCGCTGCGCAGCGGGCGGCTGTTTTGAGCCGCTGGCATGCGCTGATCATGGAGAACGAGGCGGTGCTGGGCGAGCTGATGACGCTGGAACAGGGCAAGCCGCTGAGGGAGGCGCGGGGTGAAATCGGCTATGCCGCCAGTTTTATCGAGTGGTTTGCCGAGGAGGCCAAGCGGATTTATGGCGATACCATTCCGGGCCACGCGGCAGATAAGCGCATCATTGTCACCCGTGAGCCGGTGGGGGTCTGTGCGGCCATTACGCCGTGGAATTTTCCGGCGGCGATGATTACTCGCAAGGTGGCTCCTGCGCTGGCCGCAGGCTGTACCATCGTGGTGAAACCTGCCATGGAGACGCCGCTGACCGCGCTGGCCTTGGCGGCACTGGCCGAGCAGGCGGGAGTACCTGCCGGGGTGATCAATATCGTCACTGGGGATGCACAGACCATTGGCCAGGTGCTGACCGAAAGCCCAGTAGTGCGCAAGCTGAGTTTCACCGGTTCTACGGCGGTGGGTGCCAAGCTGATGGCAGCCTGTGCGCCGACGGTGAAGAAAGTGTCGCTGGAGCTGGGAGGCAATGCCCCGTTCATTGTGTTCGATGATGCCGATATCGACGAGGCGGTGGCCGGGGCAATCGATAGCAAGTTCCGCAATGCCGGGCAGACTTGCGTATGCGCGAACCGTATCTATGTGCAAAGTGGTGTTTACGACACCTTTGTGGAGCGGCTGGCGCAGCGAACTCAGGCCTTGAAGGTGGGCGCTGGCAGCGAGGAGGGGGTGGATATCGGGCCGCTGATTTCCGAGAAGGCGGTGGCCAAGGTGGAAGAGCACCTTCAGGATGCCTTGGCCAAAGGAGGGCGAGTGCTGGCTGGAGGGCAGCGCCATGCGCTAGGGGGGACCTGGTACGCACCCACGGTGGTGGCCGAGGCGACAGCGGACATGGCATGTGCCCGCGAGGAGACATTCGGCCCTCTGGCACCGGTATTCCGCTTCGAAGACGAGGCTGAAGTAATTCGCCTGGCAAACGATACGGAGTTCGGGCTGGCGGCCTATTTCTATGCTGAAAGTGTCTCGCGCATCTGGCGCGTTTCCGAGGCGCTGGAGTACGGCATGGTGGGCATCAATACCGGTTTGATTTCAACGGCGGCGGCTCCGTTCGGTGGGGTCAAGTCTTCAGGCATCGGCCGCGAAGGCTCGCGTTACGGGATCGATGAATATACCGAGATGAAGTACCTCTGCCTGGGTATCAAGCAGGCGGAGTAGCCTTCACTTTACTAAGCTGTTTTTAGTTCCAAGGCCCCGGGTGAGAGCTCTCACTGCGGGGTTTTTTGGCCCTTACTAGACGTTTAGGTTAGTGAGCTGCGTATTACTACGTATAGGTATCAGTAGCTTCTCCGCCTAGCCTGATTAGGTGATAACAATGACAACATGGAGACTACCCACTTTGAATGTGGCTAATTATCTAGCAGTCAATGCGCAGCGCTTTCCCGAACGGACGGCGATATTTGCAGGCGAGCATCCGGCGCTCAGTTACGTGATTTGCCCATGGCCAGGCAATGGCGGGGGAGTATCCTTGTAGCGGCCAAAAACACTGGGCCAAGATATATCGCGTACCATGGGGGGCACACTCACTGCCGAGGCCCCCATGCCATGCCCCGCGTTGCCATCTTCGTAGACACTCAGAACGTTTACCAAACAGCGCGTAATGCATCGCCCAGTCGGGCGGTGATACAAGCGCGCACCGCGTAGCGGTGCCAGATTGACTTCGCCTCATTGCCCTGATATTTATACAGTATGAAAAAGCGTGCCTACAAAGAACGGTTCTACCCCACCTCCGAACAGGCTGAGCTGCTGGCGCAGTCGTTCGGGTGTGCCCGTTTTGTCTGGAATAATACCCTGGCCTATCGCACCGAGGCGTATCAGCAGCGCGGTGAATCGGTCTCGCACTCATCGGCGGAAAAGCGACTGGTGGGCTTAAAGGCGGAGTTTCCGTGGTTGCGGGATGTTTCCAGCGTGATCCTGCAGCAAACGCTCCGCGACCAGAAAGCCGCCTTCGACAACTTCTTCAACCCAAAGCTCAAGGCGCGCTACCCACGTTTCAAGCGCAAGGATTGCCGGCAGTCGATCCGGCTGACCAAGGCCGCGTTCCGCTATCGGGATGGTGAGATCACTATCGCAAAAGCGAAGACGCCGTTACCCATCCGATGGAGCCGGTCACTACCCTCTGCACCCTCTACCATCACGATTTCACGCGATCGTGCTGGACGCTACTTCATCAGTTGCCTGTGTGATTTCGTGCCAAAAGCGCTTCCGGTCACGCGCAAAACGGTCGGCATTGACCTCGGCTTGAGCGATTTGTTCATTACCAGTGACGGCGCAAAATCGGGCAATCCGCGTCATCTGAAACGCTACGAGGCGAAGCTGGCCTGCTTGCAGCGCCGGTTGGCGAAAAAACAGACAGGTTCAAACAACCGCAACAAACACCGCCGGAAAGTGGCACGGCTACATGCCAAGATCGCCGACTGTCGCCGTGACGCTACCCACAAAGCGACCCGCGCACTCATTAACGAAAACCAAGTCCTGTGCGTCGAGTCACTTAATATCATTGGTATGATCAAGAATAGACGGCTTTCTAAATCCATTAGCGATGCCGGGTGGGGTGAGTTCGTCCGGCAACTGGAATACAAGGCCGCCTGGGCGGGGCGCCAACTGGTGAAAGTGAGCCAGTGGTTCCCCAGCAGCAAGCGGTGTCATGGCTGTGGCTACAAGGTTGAGAAGCTGCCGCTGTCGCAACGTCACTGGCACTGCGAAAGCTGCGGCTATCCCATTGACCGCGACATCAACGCGGCCAGGAATATACAAACCGCCGGGCTGGCGGGGTTAGCCTGTGGAGCGACCGGAGCGGAGGGCAGCGGCCTGGCTGCTATCTAGTGAAGGCGTGTGGAAGCAGGAAGGTTCTGGGGGTGATCTCAGAACCCTCGCCCAAAGCGCGAAGCGCGGCGGGCGGGGAGTGTCAGTACACCGTACGCGACGCCTACGGCAGGCACTTCGATTACCGTCGTTTCTGGGCCAAGGCAACGGCGAACCGGGAGGTGCTGGCCGCCCGCTGCTATGCCATCGACAAGGGCGATGCCAAGCAGCGTGAGTTCCAGAATATCCTCCGTTCGATTGGCTTCGAGGTCAGGTTAAAGCCGTTCATTCAGCGAGCGGACGGCTCCGCCAAGGGTGATTGGGACGTAGGCATCACCCTCGATGCCATCGAATACGCCGAGAAGGCGGATGTGGTGGTGCTGGTCTCCGGCGATGGCGACTTCGACCTGTTGGCGCAGAAGATCCGTGAGGCCCACGGCAAACGGGTGGAAGTCTACGGCGTGCCCCAGCTCACCGCCGCTTCCCTGATCAACGCCGCCAGCCAGTTCATCCCCATCGAGGGTGACTTGTTGCTGGGGTGATACAGAATGCTGAGCTGATGGGCTGGTTTGCATAGGCTTGGTGTTCGCTCGCAGCGGAACGTGTACTCTTGGTTGTGTATCGGTTGCTAACGTGTGCTCAATTGGGGCTGCATGCGCAGTGAAGCAAGGCTATTCCTATGAGTCGTTATGAAGTTTCTGGTAGTGAAAGTGAGTATCAGCCGGGATCAGAAGGTAAGGTGCTGAAGAATCTTGCTGGTATTGATGATCCGGCAGATATGAATATTGCAGAGACGGAGCTGCTTGCAGCGCTCTACATACAGGTGTTTGATACTTTCCCAGAAACGGTTGATTTCAAAAGAATTCGCCATTGGCATAGAGCTTGGCTAGGTAATGTTTACGATTGGGCGGGCCAATACCGAACCGTTGATATGTCTAAGCCCGATATTCGGTTTGCATCGCCTCTGCAAATTCATAGGTTGGCTCAAGCGTTCGAGAACCAGTATCTCGCTCGTTTTGCTACGTTACCTGAGATGGGAGACGAGCAACTGGTCAGCTTTCTTGCTGAAATGCATGTCGAGTTCATACTGATTCATCCATTCCGTGAGGGAAATGGCCGGATCTCACGTTTGCTGTTGGATGTGATGGCTGTCAAGGCGGGGGCTCAACCACTGGACTATAGCTTATGGAATGAGCACAAGGATTACTATTTCAAAGCGATTCAGGCTGGTCTGGAGGGCGACTACCAATTTGTCGAACGTTTAGTTCGTGATGTTTTGTCGGCGCAGTAACGTCCAAGGCATCGCCTCAGGAAGATAAGGTCAACTTGTTGAAAAGCCTTGGGCGAGACATCAGGCGTTTTTCAATCACCTCTGTACGCTCGCCTGTCTCGATTGCACTCGAGCTGGCGACGGCTCGCACAATACGCTCACGAGAAACGATTACTTTATCTGTGGGGGGCCTGCGAACCATTATCGCGCTCCTTGAGTCGTTCTGTTGAACTCATTATAGCAGCTGTCCCTTGATGATACTCCCCCGCTGATGACAGCAGGAGAGTGTTTGCTTATCACACCTCTTCCATACCCTCTACCAAAAAGACGCGGTAATCGGCGCCCAGGAAGCGGTGCTGACGGGCTTCCTGGTAGGCGGGGCTTTGGTACCAGGCGCGGGCGGCGGCCATGTCGGGGAAGCGCAGGATCACGGCGCCTTCCATCGCGCTGCCTTCCAGCACTTCGAAGTCTCCGTAGAAGGCTAGCGGCTGCGGGTCGTGGCCTTCCCGAGCGGCTTTGGCCTTTTCGCTGTAGCGCTGCATTTCTTCGCTGTTGTGGGTGTGTTCACGGGTCAAAACGACATAAGCAGGCATTGGATTTCCTTGTTGGTCGACGCTACGGCGTCTCGGTCGGGTGGGAGTCATCGGCTGGCGCTTCGGGGTCGGCGTTGGTCATCGGTTCGATTTGACGGTTTTCCAGGGCGGCCAACGCGACCTTGTAGCAGTCTTCGATGTGGCTGTTGCCCATGTATTTCATGGCGGTAAAACTGATGCCGCCCGCCACGGCGCTGCCAATCAGCGGGACGAATTTGCTGGTGCCTTTGGCGGCAACTTTGATGCCCATCTTGCCAAGCAGGGTCACGATCAGGTTTTTGGTGATGTACCTGCCTGCCATCTTGCTGCCGGTATTGGAGATGGCGGTCATGACGAACAGCTTGCTTTCGGTATCCAGACGGTCGATCTGCTCCGGCGTTAGCCCAAACTGGCTGTTGATCTTGGGGATGATGCGCATCAGGATCGCCACGTCCGAGCCAATGTCCAGCCCCGGCACAGGAATCATCGCCGTACCTGCGGAGAGGCTGGCGCTGCGTGTCACCATGGCATGGCAGGACTTCTTGATGGCGTCGAGTTCTTCCCTTGTTTCGATCATTGCGCAATCCCTTTTGGCGATGGAGTGTCATCACCTTAGTCGATGTTGGCTTTCGCGACACGTTGTCTGCTGGGCGTTGTCTCGTGGCCAGTCGGCTCGGCCAAAAAGAATGCTAATCGCTTTGCCGCCATGCAGCCACTGGCGGGTAAGCAGCTTGGCAGATTTTAGCGCTATAGTGACGTCTCTTTCCCCTCACTGGCTGAACGCTTTTATCACATGACCTCATTCAGAGCCGCGCTACATCGGCAGTTAGCTCCTGAAGCTCGCCTTCAGCAGGGCTTGTCGGTCACTAACCGTATTATCTGTCTGGGCTTCATGGTCCACAACAACGCTTTCCTGTTGCGCCTTCTACGCTTGGCGCGAATGCTGCGACTTGCCCGTCTGGGCCGCTTCAGCCAAGCGTGGGCAGCCTTGGCGGCCGCATTCAGCGATGCGTTTCAGCAGAAACGTGACCACCTGGCAGAGAAATAGAACAGGCGGGTTACCACCAGCATCACGTCGATAGGCGTGCGTATGCAAGGGCTGGCGGTGGATGGCTGTACTGACATCACGGCACCGCAAGCCGCGGTGGCAACCGCTCGGCCAGAAACTCCATGAACAGCCGTGTGCGATGGGAAAGCGTGGCCTGCCGGTAGTAGACGGCATGGATGGGCTGTGTGATCAGCGTGGTGTGGTCGGGCAACACTTCCACCAGCGCGCCACGCTGGCGGGGTGCCTGGGTCATGAAATCGGCCAGGCAAACGATACCAACGCCTGAGATTGCCAGCTCCAGCAGGGTGGTGCCGCTGGATGCCGCCAGGGTGGGCGCGATGTGCAGCGGCTGGCCATTGGCGCCGTTCAACGGCCAGCGGTTGAGGTGGTCCAACTGGCTGAAGCCGAGCAGGGTGTGCTGGGCCAGTTCCGCTACCTGAGAGGGGGTGCCATGGCGCGCCAGGTAGGCGGGGCTGGCCAGCACGCGCAGGGCGCTGTGGCCCAGGGGGCGCGCATGGAGCGACGAATCTTCCAGCGCGCCAATGCGAATGGCCAGGTCGACCCGCTGTTCCAGCAGGTCTACAAAGCGGTCATGGGTATCCAGCTCCAGGGTGATTTGCGGGTAGCGGGCGCGAAACTCCTCGATCAGCGGCACCACCACGAATTGCATGAAGCTGGGCGCGGCATTGATGCGCAGCCGCCCACTGGGCTGCTGATGGCGATCTTGCACGGCCTCTTCGGCCGCTTCCACGGCGGCCAGGATGCTGCGGCAGTGGGCCAGAAAGGTATCGCCTTCCTCCGTCAGCTCCAGCCGCCGGGTGGTGCGGCGCAGGAGCGTGGTGCCCAGCTTCTGCTCCAGCCGGTGCAGGGCGCGGCTGACGCCGGAGACCGTCATGTCCAACTGCTCGGCGGCGGCGGTGATCGAGCCACAGTCCACGACGGTAATGAAGGCTTGCTGCTCTTCCAGAGTACTTTTCATGGCTACCAGGCCTGGTCGTGGCAAGTGATAGTTGATTTTTGTGCAAGAGTCTCTTGCGGGATGAGCGCTGTTTCCAAGGCATTGTTCACTGCACAATATCGCCCACTCAATGGCTCGCAGTGAAACGTCAAGCGAGCCAATCGACAACACAGTGAGGTGTCAGCCATGAAGATACTGTTGATCAATGGCGGTAAAGCGTTTGCCCACTCTGGTGGTGAACTCAACAATACGCTGCATGCCGTCGCAAAGGAAACCCTGCTGGAACTGGGGCATGACGTGCGCGAGACGGTCATCGAGCAAGGCTACGAGACTGCTGCCGAAGTACAGCACTACCTGTGGGCCGACACCATCGTGTACCAGATGCCCGGCTGGTGGATGGGCGCGCCCTGGACGGTCAAGCGCTATATCGATGAAGTCTTTACCGAGGGGCATGGCGCGCTGTACGCAAGCGATGGCCGTTCGCGTCAGGACCCTTCCAAGCAGTACGGCAGCGGCGGGCTGCTGCAGGGCCGCCACTACATGCTGTCGTTGACCTGGAATGCCCCCGCCGAAGCTTTCGATGAGCCGGGCAACTTCTTTGAAGGGCGCGGGGTCGATGGCGTCTACTTTGCGTTCCACAAATCCCAGCAGTTCGTCGGGCTGGCCGCCCAGCCCACGTTCATCGCCAACGATGTCATCAAGGCACCGGACGTCGAGCGCGACAAGGCGGAGTATCGTCGCCATTTGCGTCGCGTGTTCGGTTAGTGCTACCTGAGCTGACTGGCACGCTGTCGCAGCTTGGGCAGCGTGCGTGCCACCGGCGGTAGGCGGGTCGCCATGATCAGGGCGGAAACGGCGGCATACACGGCCCATTCTCGCAGGTCGGCGCGTACCACCCAGAAGAAGTGCAGCAGTACCAGGGCGAGGATGACGTAGGCAAACTTGTGCAGGGGCTTCCAGCGTTTGCCCAGCCGCTGCATCGACCAGCGGTTGGAGGTTGCCCCCAGCACGGCCAGCCCCAGCAGGGCGATCATGCCCACCACGATGTAGGGCCGCTTGACCAGCTCACTGCCCAGCAGGGCCCAGTTCAGCCCCAGAATGAACAGGGCATAGCTCAGTAGGTGAAGGGTCGCGTAAGCGAGGGTCCACAGCCCCAACTGCCGCCGGATCAGGTTGAAGCCTTTCCAGCGGGTGAGCTTGGTCAGCGGGGTCAGGCTCAGGGTCATCAGCAATAGCCAAAGCGCGCCAATGCCCAGGTTCAGTAGCAGGTAGCGCCCGGGTTCGGGGCCTGCGGCGTTGCTGGCCACCTGACCGCTCCAGTACAGCAGGGGGGTCAGCGCGGCCAGGAACACGCCGCCGCGCCATAGCCACCAGGTGCGTGGTGTGGCCATCAGTAGTTGGCTCTCAAGTCCAGGCCGGCATACAGCTCGGCCACTTCGTCGGCGTAGCCGTTGAACATCAGGGTGTCCATGGTATTGGGGCTGAACAAGCTGTTGGGCAGGCGGCGTTCGGTGGCCTGGCTCCAGCGGGGGTGATCCACTTCCGGGTTGACGTTGGCATAGAAGCCGTACTCGTTGGGGGCAATCAGCTGCCAGGAGTTCATCGGCTGCTCTTCGACCAGCGAAATGCGCACGATCGACTTGATGCTCTTGAACCCGTACTTCCAGGGCACCACCAGGCGCAGCGGTGCGCCGTTCTGGTTGGGCAGTTCGCGGCCATACATGCCCTGCGCCATCAGGGTCAGCGGGTGCATGGCTTCATCCATGCGCAGGCCCTCCACGTAAGGCCAGTCGATCAGCGAAAACGACGAGCGCTGGCCAGGCATCTGCTCTGGGTCCACCAGGGTTTCGAAGCGCACGTACTTGGCTTTGCTGGTGGGCTCGGCGCGGGTGATGATATCGGCCAGCGGAATGCCCAGCCAGGGAATGACCATCGACCACGCCTCCACGCAGCGCAAGCGGTAGATGCGCTCTTCGAACCGGGTAGGGCTGACGAGGTCTTCCAGCGCGAAGCGACCGCCGTTGTTCACTTCGCCATCGACCACCACGCTCCAGGGCTCGGTTTTTAAACTGCCAGCCCGGCGGGCGGGGTCGGTTTTTCCGGTGCCGAACTCATAAAAGTTGTTATAGCCGCTGGCATCGTCGAAGGGGGTGAGGGTGTCTGTATCGGGGTCGCTGGGAGTCACGGCTCCCCATTGGGTATCGCCGATCTTTTGCTGCAGCCACTCTGGGCCGCTGCCTGCTGGCACATCCGAATAGTCCGCATTGGCGCGGGCGTGCCCCGACAGCGCAAGCCCAGCCCCCAGCCCCGCCATGCCGCCCATGAATTGTCGGCGCGACAGATAGATGGATTCCGGGGTGACATCCGATTCTTTCAAATCACTGGGCTTGGCAATTTTTATCAGCATGGGGGAGCCTCTGCGTAGAAGAGCATGTCCAAGGTGCAGGAAGAGCGTCACCTTTGACGATGGATGGCAGGAGAAGTTCTCCACTTCTGTTTCAGTGTACAACCTTTATATCGCTTTGACGCTGACTGGCGTCATGTCTTACTGGCCAAGGCCTTGGCCCCTGTGGACTCCATGCGTATGCCTTCAAGAGTTGATGAGCAGAACCCCCTGAGCTACCCAACGAGCGCGGACTGGCACCAGCTGTTCATGCGGCTGCTGCCTTGGCTGGGCTGCCAGGCCCTTGCTGGTGCGCTGCTGTTTTTCGTGGCCTACCACTGGGTCGTCATGGCCCGCCTGAACGGGCTGTGGCTGCTGTGGTGGGGGCTGGTGAACATGGCCGTCTGGCTCTATGCCAGCGTTTGGGGGTTATGGGGGGCGTTGGGATGGCCTCAGGTGGCGGGCCTGTGGGGGCTGGCGGTGGTCAATAGCGCGGCGCTGGCCGGTTGGGAGTGGGGCGTGCAGCGGCGGGGCTGGCCAGCGGGCTGGGCGCTGCGCGTGCTGGCGTTGGGCAGCGGGGTGCCGGTGACCCTGCTGATGATGCACTGGCTGTCGGGCGCGTTGACCCACGCTTTTCTGCCTGTGGCCGTATATGGCACCTGGCTGGCGCTGCTGTTGCTCGGATACGCCCTTGGCCAGTGGCTGGTGTTGGGCGCAGGCGTGGTGCTGTGGCTGGTGGCACTGGGACGCTACTGCTGACGGGGCTTTATGATGAGGCGTTGCAGCGCCTGGGAGGGTTGGCTCCGTGACCAGCCCGTCGGGGTGTGACTTGCCTCACGGGCTATCGTGGTCTGTACTTGGTCCAACCATAAGCACGGATAGAGGCGAGAATGACGAAAGCACACGGATGGCGATACTGGCTAGTACTGCTGGTAGGGCTATGTTTCTCGCACATGGGCCTGGCGCAGAGCCAGGGCGATGAAAGCGAAGATGAGCGCTGGTTCACCGCAGACACGCTGAATGCCGGACTGGGCGAAGTCCCGGAAGAGGTCAAGCGGCTATCGCCCAGGGAAGCGATTCGCAGCTTCCTGACGCTCACCGAGGAGGGGGACTACGCGGCCGCCGCGCATCTGCTCAACCTGGCGGATATCGATTCGGGTGAGCAGCCCGGCCGGGGGGCCGAACTGGCCGAACAGCTGGCCGAAGTATTGCGGCGCGGCGAGTGGCTCAACGCCTCCAACTTGTCCGGGCGCCAGGATGCGGCCATTGAAGACCCGTCCGGCCAGAACCCGATGACCGGCCAACCCCGACGTAATATCGAGCTGGCCTCGTTGCAGATCAATGGCGATGCGTACGATGTGCGCCTGGGCCGTTACCGGATCCCCGACGAAGACCCCGTGTGGCTGGTGATGCCAGAAAGTGTGTCAGCGATTCCCGAGCTGTACGAAGAGTACGGGCCTTCGGTGATCGACCAGTATATCCCCGAGCGGTTCAAGACCTCTTTCGGCATGTTGAAGGTATGGGAGTGGCTGGCCATTCCGCTGTTCCTGCTGACGGTGAGCGGAGTGGGCGTCGTGGCCTATTATGCCGTGAGGCTCGTGGCGCGCCTGTTGCCCTCCGGCGTGTCGACCATCTTCGCCGACCAGATCGGGGTGCCCGTTGCGCTGATCGTGATGGCGCTGTTCACTCAGGCACTGCTGGATTACGTGGTGTCGTTTTCCGCCGTAGCCACTACCACCTTCCGGGTATTGCTGATTGCCGTGATGGCCTGGGGCGGGGGCACCATCGCGCTACGCCTGGTGGATACCATCATGCTGCGCATGACGCGTCACCTGGTGGGGGAAATCGACGATACCAAACCCCGCGACAAGCGCCGTCTGCTGACCAGCCTGTACGCCTTGCGGCGTGGCATCATCCTGGTCACGGTGGTGTCGGTATCGGTGTACGTGCTGGGGCAGATCAAGCTGTTCGAATCCCTGGGCCTTTCGCTGTTGGCCTCTGCCAGCGTACTGGCCGTGCTGGTGGGCATTGCGGGCCAGGCAGTGCTGGGCAACATTCTTTCCTCTTTTCAGCTTTCGCTGGCCAAGCCGGTGCGCATCGGTGACCTGGTGATCTTCGAAGGCCAGTGGTGCTACGTAGAGGGTATCTTCTATACCTTCATCCGCCTGCGCTCCTGGGATGAGCGTCGCTTGATCGTGCCGGTGACCTACTTCATCTCGAAGCCCTTCGAGAACCTGTCGGTCAAAAGTGCCAAGATGTATCGCTTTCTGGAGCTGACGCTGCACTTGAGTGCCGACATCTCCAAAATTCGTGAAAAGTTTATCGAATTTGCCGAGGCCGAAGAGTCCGTAGTCGAGCACCACAAGCTGCTGTGCTACGTCACAGGTCAAACGGCACATGCGCAGACCGTCACCTGCTACCTGATGACCTCCGACCCGCTATCGGGCTGGACCGCCGAAATGAACATCCGCGAGCAGCTCATGGCCTACATCCGCGATGAGCACCCCGAATGGTGGCCCCGCGAGGTCATGGTCATCAGCCACCACGACGTGGCCAAGGGCCACGGCCAGCGCTCGGGAACCACGTCGAGCGCCCGCCAGGAAACGCATGAACGCACCCCCCGCGGGCCCGGCGAAGGCAGCAGCGACAACCGCGGAGACGCCAGCAGCGAAAGCAGCTCAGAAACCGGAGGCAACAGCGCCCCCGACTAGGGGCGCATTTGCCTGTGTTTGTGTCTGTGTCCGTGCCTGTGAAAGTCCTTGCCGTTTGCCCTCTGTCGGCCGCGCTACTGAGTATCAAGGCTCCCTGAGCTGCTGCTCTGCCAACCGCTTGGCGCCCGCGAAGTCGGCTTTCTTGGCAAAGCGCGTGTAGCGGTCGATGAGGGTCAAGAAGCCGTCTTCGTCCATGTATCCTTTATCGCCCGTGACGTACCACCGTTGCCCATCCAGTGTCTTGAGCGCCGAGGCAGTGCGTTCGGGATCATGGAGGTAGCCTTGCATGACCTGAGGGCCACTGACGATCACCATACCGGCTTGCCCGGTGGGCAGTTCCTCCAGGCTTTCCGGGTCGACCACTTTCACGCTGGTGCCCGGCAGCGGCATGCCCACCGTGCCCGGCTGATGCCCCTTTTGCAGCGGCTGAGAACGGGAGCCCAGCGTGTCGGGCAAGTTGACCGAGACCACCGGAGCGGTTTCAGTGGCCCCGTAACCTTCATAAATGGGCTTGCCGAATCTGGCCATGAAGCCTTCTCGCACGCGCTCATCCAGCTTCTCGGCACCGGCGACCACGATGCGCAGGCTGTGCAACTGCTCGGCTTGCACTTTGGGGTGACGGTTGAACAGCCGCAGCAGGCTGGAGGTGCTGAACATGACGGTGGCCTGGTGCTGGCTGACGGCCTTGGCAACCCCGGATACGTCGGTCGGGTCGGCGTGGCAGACCAGGGGCAGCCCTTCCACCAGTGGCAGCAGCTGAGTCACCGTGAACCCAAACGCATGAAATGTCGGCAGCGAGGCCATTACCACATCGTCGTGTTGGGTGTTCAGTAAGTCGGAGGTTTGCTTGATATTGGCCATCAGGTTGCGGTGGCTGAGCATGACCCCCTTGGGCATCCCTTCGCTGCCGCTGGAGAACAGGATGGCCGCCGTGGCGCGGGCATCCTGTGCGCGGCAGAAGAGTGTTTGCAGCAGCCAACCGGGGAGGCAGCGAACGGCTAGCCAGGTCATCAGCCGCTCCCGGCGCGTCATGCTGGCCTGCAGGTCTTCCAGGTAAAGAACGCGAAGGCTGGCCAACAGCGGTGTGACGTCGAGGCCGCGCTGCTCCAGCCTGGTGACAAAGCGCCGGGAGGTGAGCAGCGTGCGTACCTCTGCCTGCTGAAGTGCAAAGGCCAGGGCCTCCTGGCTGGCCGTATAGTTCAGGTTGACCAGCGTTTTACCCGCCAACAGCGTCGCCATATTGGCCAATACTCCCGCCGAGCTGGTGGGCAGCAACACCCCGACGACGGGCTCCTGGGCACTGTGGCGCATCAGACGCTTGGCGATCAACAGGCTGCCCGTGAGCGCCTGGCCGGCACTCAATGCGCTACCCAACGTATCTGCCACGGCAGGCGCGCCGGGGCGGCGTTTGACGCTTTTGATCCAGGCGCAGGGCAGGCTGGGCAAGGTATCCATGGCGTGCAGCCAGGAGTGGGTGGCCTGTTCGAAAATGCGCCGCTTGAGCACATCGGCGGAGGTGTCTTTCGGCAGCGGCTTGCCAAAGGCGACCACCACGGCGCGGTGCAGCGGCGCGTTGCGCAGCTCCTTCAGCTTGCTGGAGGAGCGGGAGAACTGACTGCCCCACAGCCCACGCAGATAGAAGGGCACGATGCACACACTCGGGTCGGCTTGCTGGCAGGCGCGCTGGTAGCCTCGGCGCAGCTCGCCCAGTTGGCCGTTATAGCTGATGGCACCCTCTGGAAACAGGCACACGACCTCGCCTGCATTGAGCATGTTGGCCACTTTGGCCAGCGCAATGTCGGCCTGCTCGCCGCGTTCGATGGGGATGCAGCCCAGGGCCTTGAAAAACCAGCGCAGGTACCAGCGTTGATAAATGGAGCGCAGCATCACGAAGCGCACGGGGCGTGGGCTGGCGATCTGCACCATGGCCCAGTCGATCCAGCTGATATGGTTGCCCAGCAGCAGCACGCCCCCCTGGGCAGGCAGATTCTCCAGGCCATGCACTTCTACTCGGTAGCGGCGGGTGAGTAGAAACCCCAATACGAAGCGCACCAGGCTCTGCGGCAGCTTCAAGATAGTGTAAGCGCCGCCCGCCATGGCAACGCTGGCAATCAACAGCAGCAGATAGTGGCTATCGACCCCTGCCAGAGCGAACAGCGCGGTGAGCGCCAGAAAGCCCAGCATGGCCAGGTTCTGGATCCAGTTATTGGCGGCCATCACGGTGCCCAACTGGTGGTCGGCCGCATGGAACTGAATCAGTGCGTTCAGCGGCACGATGAACAGCCCACCCATGATGCCGATGAACACGAAGTTCAACGCCTGGCTGGTGGGCGTCGTGAACAGGGGAAGGCACCACAGGCCGATGGCGACCCCAATGGCTCCCACCGGAATCAGCCCGGTTTCGATGCGGTTGCGGGACAGCGAGCTGGCCAGCAGCGACCCCAGCGCAATCCCGATCCCGCTGGCGGCCAGGATGGCTTGCAGCACCAGCGTGTTATCGATGGAAAGTGCATCCTTGGCATAGGACGGAAAGGCGGCCAGCAGCACCTGGCCCACCGACCAGAACGTGGCCAGGCCGATGATCGACAACCGCAGTACGGGCTGCTGGGCAATCAGTCGCAGGTTTTCCCTGAGGGCGGTGCCGCTGCGGTAGCGCGCCCAGGTCAAGAGGGTGGGCGCGGGGCGCGGTGGGTCCAGCGGCAAGCGGTACAGAGCGACCACCTGCAGGACGCTGTTGAGGACCAGCAGCCAACCCAACGGGGCAATGTGGCGCAGCAGCTCGTCAGGGGAGCCGCCGCCCGCAGGCACCCAGTATTCGAACAGCGCGGTAAAGGCCACGGTGCCTGCCAGTATCGCGGCGATGGTGACGGCTTGCACCAGACCATTGGCCTCGGCCAAACGTGGCTTGCCAAACAGCCCTTTCACCAACCCGTACTTGGCAGGGGAGTAGAAGGCCGACTGAATGGCCAGCAGCAGCGTCATGGCAAACGCCAGCCAGAACCAGCCCTGGAAGTAAGCCGCCGTGATACCGAGCGACACCGCCACGGCCGCCCAGGCCGAGACGCGCAGCACGCTGACGCGGGGGATCCGGTCGGAAAGATGGCCCGCAGGGCTGAACAGCAGAATGAACGGCAGCAGAATCAGGCCATTCACCAGCGCCGTCAGCACCACCTGTTGTGTACCGTCGTAGCTTTTGAAAATCGTGTTCTGGATAACGATCTTGTGCCCTAGATCCACAAACGCATTGAGGAAAATGGCCATCAGGTAGGGCCAAGCGCCCGCGCTGCGCAGCAATGCTTGCATGGTGTCTCGCCTTGTTTGCCGGATGCTTGATACACCTGCGCGCATTGTGTTGTGCGGGCTTTCCGGTATCGTGGTCGGTTTTGAAACTGATCGTCTTGCAGGGTGATGCAGTATAGCGTGCTTGCGTATACGCTCGACAAGGCTGCCAAGAGAATCCCCATTGATGAATAGCACCCCCTTTCAGGCGTTGGCCTGCCCGCTCGATGGCGAACCGCTCTATCTGGAAGGCAATACGTGGCGATGTGCCGCCCGCCACGCTTTCGATGTGGCCAGACAGGGGTATGTGAACCTGCTGCCGGTGCAGCAGAAGCGCTCGACGGACCCTGGCGATAGCAAGCCCATGGTGGCTGCCCGCCAGCGTTTTTTGGCGGCGGGGCATTATCGGCCGATTGCCGAGTCGGTGAGCGAGATCCTCCAGCGCCATGCGCATGGGCAGGAGGCGTACCACTGCCTGGATGCGGGGTGTGGCGAGGGGTACTACCTGCGTGAACTGGCGGGGCGATGGCCTGCCGAACAGTCGCTGGCGCTGATGGGGTTGGATATTTCCAAGTGGGCGGTGTTGGCGGCTGCCAGGCAGGGGGCCGAGACGTGCCGTTGGGTGGTGGGAAGCAATGCGCAGCTGCCGGTACAGTCGGCCACGCTGGACAGCGTGTTGTGCCTGTTCGGCTTTCCGGTGCATGCGGAGTTTGCGCGGGTGCTCAAGCCGGGTGGGCAGCTGCTGCAGGTGGAAGCGGGGGCTGAGCATTTGCGAGAGCTGCGTGAGGTCATCTACCCGACCCTGAAGCCCGCCCGTGATAAGTCCCCCGAGGTGCCCGCAGGCTTTGTGGCGCATTCAGCGCATGAGCTGCGCTATGTGGTCACTTTGAAGGGGGCCGAGCCGATAGGCGATTTGATGGCCATGACGCCTCACCTTTACCGCGCCAGTGCCGAAGGCCGCGAGCGAGCGGCGAATCTGGAGGCGCTGTCGTTGACCGTGGATGCACGGCTCATCGTCTGGGAGCGAGTGTAGTCCAGGGTATAACGCTCAAACGCAAAAAGGCCCGCCGAAGCGGGCCTTTCTGGTGGAACCCATCACACAGGGCGTGGGTTCCAGCAAATGCTCAAGTCCGAAGACTTAGGAGATTTGCTTGATGTTAGAAGCCTGCAGGCCTTTTTTACCCTGGGTAACGTCGAAAGAGACGTTAGCGCCTTCTTGCAGGGTTTTGAAGCCGTCAGACTGGATTTCGGAGAAGTGTGCAAACAGATCGTCGCCACCGTCAGAAGGAGCGATGAAACCGAAGCCTTTGGTGTCGTTAAACCATTTAACTGTGCCAGTTGCCATTGTGTAGATCCTTTGCGCTGATGCGCCTTAATAAAATTCCTGGTATGACCCAGATGAAGTAGCGGGTGAAACAAGGAATACAATATTCAGGCTAACGAAAAAGATCGTACGCAACTGAAACCATGCTGCTTGCTTACTAACCAACTGACGCTACAGTGTCATGCTTGCGCTGCCGGGTCAAAGCCTTTCGTGATTATTTTTTGAGTATTGCCATGGAATGGCCTATTTCCAGCCCATTTTCCACGTCTGGTCATCCTTGAGCGCCTGCCAGGGCAGCGTGGTTTCACGGTGGGAGTGCACGGCTTCCAGCACAATATCGACGACCTGCTCTTCCTCGTCGCGCAGCAGCTGGGTCACGATGAAATGTTTTTCCTTGTTGCGGGGCGTGGCGGCTGTCCATTTGCTGTGGTGTAGCTTGTTGGGGTTGATACGGTTCATTGATGCTCCGGCAAGTGCGCATGTCAGGAGGATGAGGGTACTCTGATAGATACACAGCCCGGCAGGGATAGGGCGGGTGGAGAAACGCCGCTGTGCGCGAGGCAAAACGGCGTTTGCTGGACCGAGTGGATACGAGAGGCCTAGTGCTTCAAAATGACCCTAGTGTTTCAAGATGACATAGAACGCATGAAGGATGCCCGGTATGAAACCAAACAGGGTCAGCAGGATATTGAGCCAGAAATGTCCTTTTAGCCCGACTTCGAGAAACACCCCGAGAGGGGGGAAGATCACCGCAAAAATCATCTTGATCGGGTCTGTCGCTGTCAACGCCATAAAGCCTCCTTTGCTTTTTTAGCTACCCTATAAGACCAACCACTTACACTATCGTTCAGCTTAGGCTGAGCGCCAATCATTGGGAAGGGAATCCATGCATCGTTTTCAATTACCGTTTTCACGTACACCGCTGGCGCTGTTGTTAGGGTCGGTGGTGATGACCCCGGCGGCGGCGCAAACTGCGCCCGAGGCCAGTACCGTACTGCCTGCCGTGGAGGTCAGCGCTCCCCGTTTGGCCCGTGAACTTTATGCCACGCCAGCGGCTGTTTCGACCCTCGACGCTCAGGAGATCCAGCAGGGGCAGCAGCGGGTGCGGCTGGATGAGTCGCTGAACAGGGTGCCCGGGGTATCGCTGCAGAACCGCGATAATTTTGCCCAGGGCCAGCGTATCGCCATTCGTGGTTTTGGTGCCCGGGCGCCGTTTGGCGTACGGGGGATTACGGTGATGGTGGATGGCATTCCGTATACCTTGCCGGATGGTCAAGCGCAGCTGGATGCCATCGACCTGGACAGCGCCGAACGGATCGAGGTGATTCGCGGCCCCTCATCGGTGCTCTACGGTAATGCTGCAGGGGGCGTGATTGACGTGACCACGGCCGATGGGCGCGACAACCCTGGCACACGCATCCGCCTGGGGGCGGGCAGCCACGGCTATCAGAAAGTAGCGCTGCAGCACGGTGGCGCGCAGGGGGATTGGTCGCATCATGTCAGCTTGACGGCCCTCAACGTGGATGGTTATCGCGAGCAGAGCGCCACGGAAAAGTACCTGCTGAATGCCAAGCTGCGCCGTGAGTTGGGCAGTGAACGGGCACTGACGGCCATTATCAACGTGCTGGATAACCCGCGCTCGGAAGACCCCGGTGCCCTGACGGCCACTGAGGTTGCGCAGGGGCGCGATCAGGCTGCGCCCAACGCCCTGGCGCTGGATGCCCGGCAGCAGGCCGAACAGCAGGTGCTGGGGCTGCAATACGAAGATTTGGCGCTGGGGGGCGGTGCCTTGTACCTGCGCGGCTTTGTGGCTCGTCGTGATTTCGAACAGCAGCTGCCGTTTGTCGGTGACAGCCGTTTGGGCTATCGCCGTGATTACATGGGGGCCAGCGCCGAGTATCACCAGGCGGCCATGCTGGGCGAGCTGCCCCTCGATTACGTGGTCGGCGTCGACCTTGCACGCCAGCAGGATGACCGCTATCGCAATCGGGTCAATGCCCTGGGCGCGGTGGGGGAGACCTCGGCTGACGAAACCCAGCGCGCCACCTCCAGCGGCGTCTTTGCTCAGGGGGACCTGGCGCTTTCCGAGCAAGTGACGTTTTCGCTGGGCGCGCGCTTCGACCGCGTGGCGCTCAGGGTAGACGATGACTTTCTGGCAGATGGCGACCAGAGTGGCCGTCGCTCTTTCAGCGAATGGAGCGGCTCGGCGGGGTTGAGCTACCGTTACCTGCCTCAGCATCAGCTCTATTTGAATACCGGCACCGCGTTCGAGACCCCGACCTTTGCCGAATTCGCCAACCCAGCGGGCGGGGGCTTCAATCCGGCCATCGAACCGCAAAAAGCCTGGAATCGGGAAGTCGGGCTGCGTGGGTATGTCGAGCCGCTGGCCATGGATTATGATCTGGCGCTGTTTTCCGTGCGGGTGCGCGATGAGCTGGTGCCTTTCGATGAAGGCGGGCGCACCTTCTACGAGAACGCCAGTGATACCCGGCGTGACGGAATAGAGTTGGCGCTGGGCTGGCAGCTGGCCGATGCATGGCGGGTGAACAGTGCCTTAACGCTGGCGCGCTACGAGTTCGATAACTTTGACGACTCAGGGGCGAACCTTGATGGCAATCGGCTCCCCGGCTTGCCCGAGCAGACCTGGATCAACCAGTTGACCTGGCAGCAACAGGAACGTTTTGCCACGCTGGAAACCGAATATATCGGCAGCCTGATGGCCGACAACGCCAACGCCACGCAGGTCGACAGCTATTGGCTGGTCAACCTGCGTGTAGGCGATGAGTGGCAGCTCAGTGGTGATACGCGGCTGAGCGCTTATCTGGGGCTGCGTAACCTGTTCGACGAGGAGTACAACGACAACGTGCGCATCAACGGCACCTTTGGACGCTTTTACGAGCCTGCGCCGGGGCGCAGTGTTTATGGGGGCGTCGAGCTGAGCTTTTAAAGCCTTGGAAACGGCAAAGGGCAGCCTGGGCTGCCCCTTGAGCATAAGAGGGGGTGGTAGAGAATGCCTGGTGAGTTACAGCTTCACCAGCATCTTGCCCGTATTGGCGCCTGAGAAGAGCGCCAGAAACGCCTCCGGGGTACTTTCCAGGCCTTCCTTGATGGTCTCCTGATAGACGATGCGACCATCGGCCACCTGGGGCGTCACTTCATTCAGGAAGTAGCGATAGCTGGCCCAGTGATCTGCCACGATGAAACCTTGCATCCTGGCCTTGCGGACCACCAGTTGTGACAGGTTGCGGGGGCCTGGCGCAGGTGTCTCGGCATTGTAGCCTTCGATCATGCCGCAAACGGCGATACGCGCCCCTTCGTTGAGCTGAGCCAACGCGGCTTCCAGGCAGATGCCCCCCACGTTTTCGAAATAGACGTCGATGCCGTTCGGGCTGGCAAGCTTGATGGCGTCGCTGAGCTCCTGCGCAGTGCGGTCCTGGTAGGTGACTGGCTCGACGCCGATGGACTCCAGCCAGGCCAGCTTATGGGCTGCCCCGGCAATGCCCACCACATGGCAGCCTTTGGCCTTGGCCAGCTGTACCGCCAGTGACCCCACGGCACCGCTGGCGGCACTGACCAGCACGTTATCGCTGGGTTTGCATTCGGCAATCAGGTTCAGGCCTGTCCAGGCGGTCATGCCCGGCATGCCCAGCACGCCGAGGTAAGCCTGCTCGGGGGCGTCGCCTTCCGGCAGCGGGGTGACGCTTTCGCCCGGCAGTTGGGCAATGTCTCGCCAGCCGCCCATGTGGCTGACGCGCTGGCCTTCCTTGATATCGGGATGCCTTGACGCGATGACGTCACCAATGGCGCCGCCTTCCATGGGCTTGCCCAGCTCGAAAGGGGCAATGTAAGTGCGCATGCCCGTCATTCTGCCGCGCATGTAAGGGTCTACCGAGAGCCAGCGATTCTGGATGCGAACCTCGCCCTCTTCCAGTTCCGGCAGCTCGGCACTTTCCAGCGCGAACGTAGAGAGGTCGGGTAAACCTTCGGGGTAGGTCGTGAGCGTATAGAAACGAGAAATCATCATAGCCTCCTGCTGTCAGGGAACGCGGTAATCCTTGCCTCATAAAGACCATTAGCCTGCTTTCAGGTTCATTACGCTATAAAAAAGCGGCCCCCGAGAGGGCCGCTTTTAGTTAGCAGGATCGCTTAAGGGGTAGCACACGCTCGCGGGTGTGTTATCCGTTAATCTACCAGAGTGATCATCACTGGGGCGGTGCCTCGGCGTACCATGCCTAGTGCGCGCGCCGCTCGCTTTGAAAGATCGATGACACGCCCTTGAACGAAGGGACCACGATCATTGATCATCACTTCTACTTCCTGCCCTGTGTCGGGGCGAGTGACCAGCACTTTGGTGCCAAACGGGAGGCTTGGGTGAGCCGCCGTGAGAGCTTGCTGATCAAAGGTTTCACCGCTAGCGGTGATGGCACCCTGAAAGCGATCACTATAGAAAGAGGCAACGCCTTCTTCGAGCTTCGGGTTTACTGCTGATTGACTGGCAACTGCTTGGTGAGCGGTAGAAAATACCAGCAGTGTGGCCAGGCAAGTCGTTCGTACCAGGTGTTTTAGGGCTCCCATTGGAGTACCTCAGAGGTTCGTGTCGCGGACTCCGCTTTCATCGATGAGGCGCCAGATTGGCTTGCTGATAGTAGCCCGCGTATGGAGCGTCGGCAAGCTTTAAGAAGATCGGCGCAGATAGCTCCATAATTGCGCTTTTTGTAACGAATCATTATGCCTTTGCGTTTCAGTAAGTTAACCCGGGCGGTGTGCCATGGAGCGCCGCCCGGGAAAGCGCGTTATTTTTGTGGAAAAGTGCCCTTTACACCGATGAACCGCCTTATAATCTGGTTTCGCTATATCGGCGTTTTTGCCTACGATCAAGGATGCACCTATGGCCAAGTCCTCTTCTTTTACCCTGCTGCTGGTTGCTGTCGGCGGCGTTGCCGTGGGGTACTTCGCAGCTCAATCTTTTTCGCAAGCGCCCGCCACGCCGGACACGGTGGAAGTGTCGGATGAGGCGGCCAGTAGTTCAGGCAGCGTCTTCGATGGGCTGGAGACCCTGACGCTTGGCGAGCGTGGCCGAGGCGAAATTACCTCCGCCAATGAGCTGAATGGCAATGACGGTAGCCGCTTTGCCCGCTACGTCATCCAACTGGATGAAGATGCCCTGGTGGAAGTGTCGCTGCGCGGCGCTTTGCAGGGCATCGTGGCGCTGTACGATGATCAGTTGGAGCTGCTGTCCAGTGCCGATACCGTACGCTATCGGGTGAAAGAGAGCGGCGACTACATGGTGGTGGTTAGCGGTGCCGATGCCCAGAGCTATGGCCCTTACAGCGTCGAGGCCCGCACCATCGAGCTGAGCGATTCTGACACGCTGGCCGTGGGTACGCCCATGGATAGCTGGCTGGAAAGCACCCCCCGCGAAGTAACCTGGACCATCGAAGAAGCAGGCATGTACCAGATCGAGATGCGTGCCGATGAGTTCGATGCTTACCTGGAGCTACGCGGCCCCAACGGCTATTACCGGGAAGACGATGACAGCGCCGGTAACCTGAATGCCCGCATTGCCGATTTTCTGGAGCCGGGTGATTACACCGTGACCGCAAGAAGCGCCTTTGGTGATGGCAGTGGCCTGTTCACGCTGGTCGCAGAACCGCGTGAGCTGCCAGGCGAGGGCGAGCTGCGCAATGACGGTGCCATTCAGCCAGGTGAGTCGTTGAATGGCTGGTTCAGCGGGCAGCCCTTGAGCTACGAGCTGGAGATCGAAGAAGCCGGCATGTACCAGATCGAGATGAATTCCAGCGATGTGGATGCGTACCTGGTGCTGGAAGGCGACAGCGGCTATTACCGCGAAGATGACGACAGTGCCGGTAATCTGGACGCCCGTATTGCTGACTTCCTTGCGCCCGGCAACTATCAGATCACGGCTCGTACGGCGTATGGCACCGACAGCGGCCTGTTTACCCTCTCCGTGGCGTCACGTGAGCTGCCTGAAGACGTAGAACTGCGCAACGAAGGCGAATTGACTCCCGATGAAACCATCAATGGTTGGTACGGCGGCGAACCGTTGACCTATCAGCTAACCTTGACGGAGAGTTCGCGGGTTACGCTGGCAATGAACTCCACTGACTTCGATACCTATCTCGAGCTGTACGGC
This sequence comes from Halomonas sp. 18071143, assembly GCF_019211725.1. Classification (NCBI taxonomy): domain Bacteria; kingdom Pseudomonadati; phylum Pseudomonadota; class Gammaproteobacteria; order Oceanospirillales; family Halomonadaceae; genus Halomonas; species Halomonas sp. 18071143. Next base: position 2,947,538 of record NZ_CP078120.1, on the reverse strand, counting down.
GAAGGCGTCTCCTACAGTGACGACGACGGCGGTCAGGGAACCAACGCCCTGCTGGAGCAGGCACTGCTACCGGGGACTTACACCGTGAGCGCCCGTGGTTTCAGCGCCAGTGGCAGCGGCATGTTCGAGCTGGAGGTAAGCGCAGAGCCTACGGAAATGCAGCCTGATACATAAGTGGGCCAGTAGGTAACGCAATGATTATGCCTCTGCTCTGTGCAGGGGCATTTTTGTGCTGACATGAACAGCATCGCATTCACAAGGAGGTTGATATGGTACGTCTGACAACGGTAATGAGCGCGGGCGCGATGATCGCGGGCAGTGTCTGGCTAAGTGGCTGCCACACTTCATCGCCCTCCCATGAACAGGAGGAGCCACTGGCCCTGGCGACGCTGGCCGTAGAGCAGCAGTTCGTGGCGCCCGGCTGTGAGGGAGAGCGCTGCTCGACAGTGCGTATTTCAGCACTGGAGTTCCCCCAGGATGAAGCACTGACGCAGCAGTTGCAGGAGCGTCTGCTGACGCTGGGCATGGGGATTACCGAAGAACAGGCCGAGCCTGCTGCATCCTGGGAGGCGTATGCCCAGCACTTTTTCGAACTGGCCGAAGAGGGCAACCGCTTGACGCCCCCGGAAATGACCAGTGAGGCCATGCTCGAAGCCACGGTTCATGCCCATCACGACGACCTGCTGGTGTTGGAGCTGAACAGCTATGTCTACCATGCCGGGCAAGCCCATGGATTGCCCATGACGGCGTTCATGGTGATCGATGAGCGCCGCCGAGCAGTGGTCGAAGCCGAGGATATGCTGCTGGATGGGCAGGAGGCGGCCTTCGATACGTTGCTGACGGAGGCTCACCAGCGCTGGGCAAGCGAGATGGGGCAGGATGAACAGTTCCTGGCGAACTGGCCGCTATCCCCCAGTCGCAACATTGCCCCGCTGGAGGAGGCATGGGAGGTCAAGTACAACGTATACGACATCGCACCTTACGCCGTAGGTCAGCCCACCTTGACGATCCCCGTTGAAGCCCTCGACGGCGTGGCCAAGCCGCGTTTTATCGGCGCAGAGTAAGGGCTGCTAGCGGCCTGCTTTCAAACAGCCGACCACCACCAGTAGGGCGGCGCTGGGCAGCCGCCAGTCCAACACGCTGACGCCAGCCATGACCAGTAACAGGGCCGCCAGAATGGGTACCCCATAGGCCAGGCTGCCCACCAGGCTGGCATGGCCGAAGCGCAGCGCTCTATCCCAGGCCACCATGGCGATGCCGTAAGGCCCGAGGCCCAGGGCAATACCCGCAAGCAGCGCTTCTTGCTGGGGCAGCGCCGTGCTGCCTTCCAACAGCATGCTGGCGGTGAAGGTCATGGCGCAGGCAATCAACAGCAGGCGGGGCAGTAGCGGCGTCAGCGAGACCGGCGCTGCCTGGCCTGTCCAGGAGTAGAGTGCCCAGCAGCAGGCAGCCAGTAGGGCCAAGGCGTAGCCCGATGCGGCCCCGCCAACACCGCTACCCAGCGCTTGTGGCACCAGCAGTAGCGCGGCCCCCATGAAGGCGATCAGCGCTCCCGATACGCTGGCCAACGTCAAGCGGCCCGTGCGGTACCACTGGCTCAACAGGACGAACAGCACCGGCCAGGTATAGGTAATCAAGGCGGCTTCTGCCGCTGGGGCCCAACGCATGCCGATGAAGTAACTGCTTACCGCCCCGACGATCAGCAGTGGAACGCCCAGCCAGATACCGGCCTGCCAGCGCCGCGGGCAGTGGCTCAGCGGCACCTTACGGCTCAAGGGCAGGGTGGCTAGCGCACCTGCCAGCAGGGTCAGAGCGGTGAGCTGCAGCGGAGCGACCGTGCGTGCCAGTTCCGCCAGTAACGGGGCGATGCTCCATAGCGCGACGGCCACCAGCGCGGCGGCAACACTGTATTTGGGGGAAACCACGACCGGGGAGTGAAGGGGCTGCATCACGCGTCTCCTTGAACCTTGAAATTGACCTCTTGTGCGCAGCATACTCATGGCTCACTCATCAAGATAACGATCTTTTATGATGGTTTTCATCAAGGATGGTGATGTATGCGTGCGCCCACATTTGACCTGACGCTACTGCGAACGCTGGTGGCCATTGCCGACACCGGAAGCGTCACCGCGACGGCGACGCGGCTCGCCTACACTCAGTCGACGGTCAGCATGCAGTTGCAGCGTCTTGAGGCCCAGCTGGAGATGCGCCTGCATGAGCGTGATGGGCGGCGGCTGCGCTTTACGGCGGAAGGAGAGCGTCTGCTGGCCCATGCACGGCACTTGTTGACCGTCAATGACGAGGCGTGGAGCGACATGCAGGCCCGTCAGGTGACGGGCGATTTGACGCTGGGGATTCCCGAGGATTATGCGTCGTTGCTGCCGTCGGTATTCGCCTATTTCCACCAGCTCTATCCCGCCGTGGGGCTGACCGTGCAGTGTGGTACCAGCGCCCACCTGGTGGAGCAGGTGAAAACGGCGGAGCTGGACTTGGCGCTGGTGACGCGCCAGCGCCATTCGCCGGGTGGGGAGGTCATTCGTCGAGAACCGCTGGTGTGGGCCGTGGGGGTGAATCAACAACCGCTGCTCAGCGACCCGGTACCTTTGGCACTTTATACCCCGGGGGCCGATGTGTTCAGGGAAGTGGCGGAACAGGCGCTTCAGGCCGCAGGGCGCCACTGGCGTGTGGCGTATACCAGCCAGTCCATGGCCGGGCTGGCGCCCATCGTGACCGCTGGGCTTGCCGTGGTGGTGGTCACCCGCAGCATGCTGACGCCCTCGCTGCGCCCGCTGGATGAAAGCAGCGGGCTGCCCGCCTTGCCGATGATCGAACTGGCGCTGCACCGAGCGCCGCACCGGCCCACCGAGCCTGCCCGGCGGTTGGCAGAGCTGATTCGAGAACAGCTGGCCGTGCCCAGTGAGGGTTGATTTGACGTGAGAAACAGGCGGTAGGCTATTTCATGCAGTACGCTATTCCATGACTATAGTAATTTAACGTCGTGCCGCGAAGGCGGCAGGCTGATGATAACGATGAGACGGGGCAGGGAGTCATGAATGCACGAGCTTGATCACTATATCTACCCCCACCGTGTGCTGCATTGGCTGGTGGCGGGGGCCGTTCTGCTGGGACTGGCCACCGGGCTGACGCTGGGCTTTCTGGGCTACGAGCGAACGCTGGGCCTGCTGGGCAATACGCTGACCAACCTGCTGTATACCAGCCACAAGACGCTAGGCGTGGCCGTCCTGCTGCTGATGACACTGCGTATCGTGACGCGACTGGCATTCGTCGTGCCCGACCATGATCCGCCGCTGTCGACCTTCGAGCGTTTAGTGAGTACCAGCGTACATCATCTGCTGTATGCGGCGCTGGTCGTCATGCCGCTGCTGGGCTGGGCTGCCACGGCCACGGGCGGCTTCCCGGTGGAGTTTTTCCACTGGCACTTGCCGGGCCTTCTGGGGCGCCACGAAGCGCTCTCGCAAATGCTGTTCATGTGGCACGAGCGGGTGGGCTGGGCGCTGGTCGTGCTGATTACGCTGCACGTGGCTGGGGCGCTGTTCCACTGGCGTATCAAGCGCGACAACGTGATGAAGCGCATGAGTCTATTCGACTAAACGAGTTCTCACCGCGTCACAAGGAGTGTGATCACCATGGCCCAGCAGCTTGCTTTCGCCCTGGGATTGGCGGCCATCCATCTATACGCTGGCAAGCTGCAGCGGCTCAATGCCCTGCCGCGCAGCGCCTGGCTCTCGTTTGCGGGCGGTGTGTCGGTAGGCTATGTCTTTATCCATATCTTTCCCGCCTTGAGTGACGCTCACGACACCATCACCGAGCATGGGCCGCTGTTCATTCTCGAGCACAATGCTTACCTGACGGCCCTGGTGGGGCTGGGCGTGTTCTATGGGCTGGAACAGTTGGCCAAGGTTTACTCCCATCGTGATACGCCGCAGAAGCGGGTGTCATTGGGCAAGCTGCGGGGCGTGTTCTGGATCCATATTGGCTCCTTTGCGCTCTATAACCTGTTGATCGGTTATCTGCTGGTGTACCGCGACAACCAGCTGCCGGAAGCCCTGTTCTTCTTCCTGGCCATGGGGTTTCACTTTCTGGTCAACGACCACGGGCTGGTTCAGCACCATCGTCAGCGCTACCTGATGAAGGGCCGGTGGGTATTGGCGGCGGCGGTGTTCGCGGGTTGGCTGATTGGCCATGCCATTCAGCTCACGGATGCCCTGATCAGCCTGCTGTACGCCTTCGTGGCGGGGGGGCTGGTGTTGAATGTGCTGAAAGAGGAGCTGCCGGAAGATCGTCACAGCCGTTTTTTACCCTTCGCCGGTGGGGCGGCGGTATGCGCGGGGTTATTGATGTTTGCCTGAGCGTGGCTAACCTCTGGCAGAGTAGCGATAAGCGGCAGCGTCAGTGCGTGCCTTGGCAGCGTACATATGCTGGTCGGCCTCGTGAATCATGCGCTCCAGCAGCGCGTCGTGGCCCTGTTCGTCGCTGCGCTGATAGCAATGCAGCCCGCTAACGCCAAGGCTGATGCCGACGCAGACGCTGACCCCACAAGGCAGTTTGATGGGGGAGCGGATGGAGTGCTCGATGCGTTGGCATACGCTGTCCAGGATGTCCGGTTGCTGGACACTTTTCAGCAGGACGATGAACTCATCGCCCCCGAACCGAGCGCAGTGGTCGCCCAGTCGCGCTGCATGGGCGAGCCGCTTGGCCACCTGTTGCAGCACGAAATCCCCGGCATCGTGGCCGTACTGGTCATTGATGGGCTTGAACCGGTCGAGATCGCACATGATCAGTGCCACTGGCTCGTGGGTGCGATAGCTCTGATTCAAGGCAGCCGCTGCGCAGCGTGTCAGCCCGTTGCGGTTCAACAGGCCCGTCAGCATGTCATGGTTGGCAAGCTGTTCCAGCGCCTGAGTGCGTAAGGCTACTTTGGCTTCCAGGATGGCCTCCTGCTTTTTGAGCATGGCCACCGTATCGGCCTGTGCCTGCTCCTTCTGGCGTTTGAGCTTGTTGAAGCGGGCGGCCAGGGCAAACGATAGCAGCAGCATTTCCAGTGCCGAGCCGATTTGAATGCCGTGCAAAGTAATGAAGTTGGCGGGCAGAACGCCCATGTTGCGTAGTGCAAACACCGCCGCACCCAGCAGAAAAATGCTCCACGCCAACACGAAGAGACGGGCACTGGGCACACGCCGCCAACTGCCGTAGATGCCGCATATCAATAGCAACAGCGAGGCGCTCAGGCCCGTGACATCAGTCAATACCAAAGCCAGTGGGATGGGTAACACCAGTGACGCTGCCAAGGCCAACCAGCAGTAGACCCGAAACAGTGAAATGACGCGATGCCAGCGAGGGGTATAGTGCGCCGTGTTCAAAAAGCTCTGGGCAAACAGCGTCGCCATGGCGGAGGCAAAGGTAAAACCAATGGCCACCAGCCGCGGTGTCTGTTCGGCCAGAAAGCTCCAGAACATCAGTGTGCCAAGGCCGTTGAAGGTCAGAATGGCCAGGGTGAAGCCGAATGCAAACAGGGCGTAGTGCAAAAAGACCCGTTCTTTCAGGCCAAAGAACAGCAAAAAGTTGTAAAGCCCCAAGGCGAGCAGCATGCCAAAGTAGGTGGCCAGCCAGAAGTTGTAACGATCGTTCTGCGCATGGAACGCATCAGGGGTCATCAGGCTGTAGCTCAAGAACTTGCTGCCGGAGGTATTGGCCTGCAGGTACAGCGTGACGCTTTCTCCTCCTTCCAGATGAATGGGAAAGACGATCTGGCGATGGGCCAGGGCACGCTCATCCACGGGCAGAGTACTGCCCCCGAGCTGTACTTCGCTGAACTGGTCGCGCAGCGTATAGAGCGCAATCCTGTCGATGAACGGATACTCGAACTTGAGCATCCATTGGGCGGGTCGTGGCGAGGCGTTGTGCAGACGAGTGGTCAGCCAGGTCTCTTCGGCGGTATAGCCAAAATGCAGGTCGGAGGTCTGTGACACGGGCGTGAAAGATGGGTCGAGTGCCAGCAGTTCGCGCAGCGTCAACGACTCCGGTGTGTGCCAGTAGCGAGTGTTGCTATTGAGCGAGTAAAACGGCTGGTCCGGTGAAACAGACAGTGCCGGTGCCGCGACCGCCCACGAGCTTGTGCTCAGGAGGCACAGCAGCAGGACGGCCAGCAGGCGCTTTACCCAACAGAGAGGACCCATAAGCATCGCTTTTTTGATTTTTCTTCTTTTCTCGACAGGCCTCTGTAGGGTTCCCTTGGCCCGGGCGAGCGCTATACGTTGTCACTGGGTGTGTCGATGACAGTAGTAGCAAATTAATCACGTCGCGACCAGTGCTTTGCCCCGTTGGCTACGTTTGATCATCCAACGATACACACGTGAGTGTAGCCAGCTTTGAAGATGCAGGCATGAAGGTAAAGCCAGATTGGTGCTAAAGCGTGAAATGGTTCAGTCTTTCGGTTAGTCGATGCAGCAGGTCGCCACTGTGCCGCCAGAAGTGCCAGTAAAGCGGTACCGAGAGCGAACTGTCTGGTGCAATACTCACCAGTTGCCCACTGGTCAGCTGAGCAGCGGCCTGTAATTGGGGCACCATGCCATACCCCATGCCTGCCGTGGCCAGCTGCACGAAACCTTCGGAAGAAGGGCACAAGTGATAGGGAAAATGCCCATGGTAGCCACACTGCGCCAGAAAGCGATGCTGCAGCTGGTCGTGCGGGCCAAACACGATGGCCGGTGCGTGTTGAAAGGCCGTGGCCGTTGGGCCATCCGGGAAGAAACGTGCCACATAGCCCGGGGAGGCCAGCGGTAGGTACACCATCTCGCCCACTTTGATGCAGCGCGCACCTGCCATGGGCGTAGGCGTTGAACACAGGCAGGCCGCCACATCGCCATCCTTCAGGCGTTTCAAGCCGATTTCCTGATCTTCGATCACCAGATCCAGCAGTATACCTTCGGCAAGGCAGATGGGAGCGACGGCATCGGCCCACCAGGTACCGACGCTATCGGCATTGACGGCGATTCTCAATCGGGAGGCTTGTTGATCCAGTGTCGGGAGGGTTTGTCGGAGGTCGCGTTCGAGCAGCCGTACCTGCTGATAGTGGGTCAGCAGGCGCTGCCCTGCGGGGGTAGGGGCCAGCTCAGGGTGGCGTATCAGTACCGGTTGACCCAGGCGGGTTTCCAACGATTTTATGCGTTGTGACACGGCAGATTGGGACAGGCCGAGAAGATCGCCTGCGCGCTCGAACCCGCCGCCTTCCATGACCGCTGCCAGTGCTTGAAGAGATTTGTAGTCCACCATGGCCGCTCTATTGGGGGTAAGGTAACCAGCCTATCTTCCCTCAATGTACGGCGGACTTGCCAGCACTCAATGTGGCTGACTGGCCTGGCCGCCCCTACTGGGCGACGGCAATCCGGTGCTCCCCATTGGGGTGGGGCATCACCTGCATGGGGAGCCCGTAAATAGCTTCCAGAGTGGCATTTTGCATCAGTGCTTCGGGGGCGCCATGGGCCAGCAGGCGCCCGCTGTGCAGCGCCATGAGGTCATCGCAGTAACGCGAGGCCATGTTGATATCATGGAGCACGATGATAACGCCCAGGTTCAGCTCGTCGCACAGCTGGCGCACCAGTGCCAGCACTTCCACCTGGTGGGCAATGTCCAGGGCGGCCAGTGGCTCGTCCAGCAATAAAAAGCGGCTGCCTTGGGCAATCAGCATGGCGAGCCATACGCGCTGGCGCTCGCCGCCGGAGAGCGTGTCTACCAGGCGGTCGGCAAAGGCTTCCGTATGCGTCAGGGCAATGGCACGCTCGATGGCTTCCTTGTCCTGCTGGTTGTGACGCCCCAGCAGCCCGTGCCACGGGTAGCGGCCAAAGGCCACCAGCTCACGGCCTGTGAGGTTTTCCGCGCTGGGCAAATGCTGCGGCAGGTAGGCCACCTGGCGTGCAAATTCGCGGCTACCCCAGGCGCTCAAGGGGCGCTGGTCGAAGTAAATATCGCCTTCGGTGATGGGCTGCTGCTGCGCCATCAGTTTGATCAGTGTCGACTTGCCCGAACCGTTGTGGCCTATCAGACCGTATACCTTGCCCTCATGAAAGGTGTGCTCAATGGGAGCAAGAATGCGCTTACCATTGATTTCAAAGGTGGCGCCTTTGACCTCGAACATGAATGACTCCTGACGATGAATAGACCGGAAGGTGCCATTCTAGTGCTAATGGTTCTCATTTTAATAGGGAGGGTGAAAAGATTTTACGATCACGCCCATGCACTTCGTACACATGATCTGTACATGGTTGCCAACATGGAACGCGTGGACACAGCTGCTACCGGTCTCTTGCCTCCACCATTCGCGCCAATACGTTGTCTTTCAGCCAGTAGCGGTGGATCAGTGCCATCGCGATATGGCCGACGACGAGTCCGCATAATAGCCATGAAAGCGGACCATGCAGAAGGTCGGCAGGGGCAATCATCCAGGAAATGTTGCGCTCGGCGGAAGGCAGTAGCTCCATGCCATAAAAACGCAGCGCCCCGCCACGGCCGTATTGGCGCAACATGGCGAAAGCAGGTAGCCACAGCAGGAGCGCATAAAAGGTGATATGTACCAGACGCGCTATGCGGCCACTCCATCCGAGCGGCTGCGGAGGGCGCTGCTTACGGTTGACCCACGCCCAACCAAGACGAATCAGCGTCACGATCAGTAGCATAAAGCCTAATGAGCCGTGCGGCCCGATGCTCGCCAACAACAGCGTGATAGCGTTTTCGCCTGTTCCCCGCCAGGCCAGCAGCACGGTAAATTGCAGCGTGACGAGCACAGCGGTCAGCCAGTGAAGTGTACGGCTGACCCTCCCATAGCGGCTGGGGCTGTCTCGCCAGCCAATGGGTGTTCGATCTGGCGCGCTCGTGCCGCCGTTATTCAGTGCTTCGTTGTGAGCCATTCCTTTAACCATTGGCCTTTCCCTGCCTCCAGTAGCCCATGCTGGTGACATACTGTTTGGGTAGCCCGAGTTCGTTCACCAGATAGCGGCGTAGCCGCATGGCGACTTTGGTTTCAGCAGCGATCCAGGCGTAGAAGGGCGCGCTATCGTCCAGTGTGGCGGGTTCCCAGAGAGGACCGTCCTCATCGTCGTATTCGTCGTTGGTAACGCCGGGCATGCCAGTGCCGCCCAGCGCTTGAATTTCCTTATGCAAATCGATATCGCGCAGCGCTCTCATCAGTAGTTCACCGTGTTGGTAGTCGGGTTCGGCATCGCGGGGCAGCCAGTGCAGTTTGGCGGCCTGAGGCAGCGGCTGAACGTCGTCACTGCGGGGCACTTCGAGCAGCGCTTCGACCCTGGGTTTGAGCGGCAGGCCATCGAGGGTTTCCAGAATACCGGCGGCAGCGGGGAGAGCGGTTTCGTCGGCAATGATCAAAATACGGCGTACGCCTTGAGGCGGCTTCCACTCGTAGCCCTGCTTTGGGCCTTCTGCATTGGCGTCGGGGGCGGTCATGGCAAGCCGGTCGCCTGGCTGGGCATGCATGGCCCAGCGTGAGGCAGGGCCGTTGTCGCCATGCAGCACGAACTCAACATCCACTTCAGCTTGTTCTGGGCGCAGGGCACGGATGGTGTGGGTGCGTGCAGCGGGCCGTTGGGCGTCTGGCAGCGCGCGATAAGCGCCGTACCAGTCGTGCTCTTCCAGCTTGGCGATCTCGAACAGTGGGTCGAGACTGCCGCCCCCCTTGGGGAAGAACAGTTTGACGCGTTGGTCAGGAGCGTAGGTTGCCATGTGGCCAACCTCTGGGCCGGTAAAAGTGAATCGGACTAACGAGGCACTGACATGGGTGCGCCGGGCGAGGGTGATATCGAAAAGCCGGTAATTTGGTTTAGCCGCCATCGGAAGGTCTCCTGTGTATGAAAGGTCAATTGTAGTGCTAATTATTATCATTTAGAATCGCTGTTAATGATCTATGCAGCAATTTTCGTCCACGCGTTTTCATGCAGGTAAGGGTAAGACCATGAGGGTGTTGGCTATCACGTCCAGTGTTGCGAGCGGCATGAGTCCCGCCAAAGAGGCCTCGCCATGTTAAGTACCGCGGGGCGCCTGGGCGGAGTGTCACCTGCCAAGGCCTGCCTATTGCTTAGCCTGCCCATGATGGTGCTGTTTTGGGTAGGCCTGGAGAGTCAGGGGGGAATGGCGCTGGGCTGGAAAGCGTTGGTAGCCCCCTCTTTCGACACCGTCGATGAGCTGCTGCTGCACTACGCCTGGTGGCCGCGTTTATCGATTGCGCTGCTTGCCGGGGCCGGTTTGGGGTTGGCAGGCGTGCTCATGCAGCAGGTGCTGCGCAACCCTCTGGCGTCGCCGACAACGTTGGGCGTGGCGTCGGGTGCTAATTTGGCGTTGATGACCGCCACGTTAATGGCTCCTGGCTTATTAGTGGTGGGGCGCGAATGGGTGGCTCTGCTGGGCGGCGCGCTGGCCGTGGGGCTGGTTTTTCTGCTCTCCTGGCGACGCGGTTTGGCGCCTATCGTGGTGGTGTTGGCGGGCCTGGTCGTCAATTTGTACCTGGGCGCGCTCTCGACAGCGTTGCTGCTGTTTAACCACGAGGCGCTGTCGGGGCTGCTGATCTGGGGGGCGGGGTCGCTGGCGCAAAATGGCTGGGACGGCGTGGCCGTGCTCTGGCCTCGGTTGGCGATTAGCTGCGTTGCTGCCTGGTTCTTGCTGCGCCCGCTAGCAGTGCTGGAACTGGACGATGCCAGCGCCAAGAGCCTAGGGGTGTCGCTTGCCTATCTACGCTTTGCGGGGATGGGATTGGCGGTATTCATTACCGGCAGTATCGTCAGCGTGGTGGGCATCATTGGCTTTATCGGCCTGGCGGCACCCAATATCGTGCGCATGGCCGGGGCACGTCGGTTAGGTCCACGACTAATATGGTCCACGCTACTGGGCGCGGTGCTGCTGGCGACCACGGACCTGCTGCTGCAGCAGTTCGGTGGTATGGGGGCAGCCTTCATTCCCACCGGGGCGGTTACCGGTGCCCTGGGGGCACCGCTACTGATGTGGCTGATTCCGCGCCTGAAACTTCAGGGCGATCAGCCGCCCAGAGGGGCGAGTGTCGTTGCCCGCCGCCATGCTGCGCCGTCACGCTTGGTCACCGGATTGATCTTCGCACTCTTGGCGGCCACGTTGCTGGGGCTGCTCGTAGGTCAGGGGGTCGATGGCTGGTACCTGCTCTCGCCAGAGAGCTGGAACGTGATGCAGTGGCGCTTGCCGCGGGCGATGGCGGCCGCTGCCAGCGGGTTGATGCTGGCCATTGCCGGGACGATTCTCCAACGCCTTTCCGCCAACCCCATGGCCAGCCCCGAAGTGCTAGGCATTAGCGGTGGCTGTGCCATTGCGCTGATTCTGGGGATTTTCCTGCTGCCCGCACCCACCAATATGATGCTGATTGGCGTGGGTACCCTGGGCGCTTTCGCAACGCTGGTGGTGTTGGTGGGCATCAACCGTAATAGCGGCTATCTCCCTGAACGTTTGCTGCTCACCGGGGTGGCGGTGAGTGCGCTGTTTGACGCCGTGCGCAGCGTGATGCTGGCAGGCGGCGACCCGCGTGGCCAGCAGGTGATCGCCTGGCTGGCGGGCTCTACCTACTACGTAGATGTCACCCATGCGGTGGTGGTCGGGGGGATTGCCTCGGCACTGGCGCTGGTCACGCGACCCTTTACCCGCTGGTTGGATATCTTGCCATTAGGCGCAGCGACGGCCAGAGCGCTGGGAGTAACGCTTAACCGTGCCCGCCTGGCGCTGCTACTGCTGGTGGCGCTACTCACTGCCTGCGCCACCCTGGTGGTTGGGCCGCTGTCGTTCATTGGTTTGTTGGCACCGCATATGGCGCGCCTGGTCGGCTTCTCTCGGGCAGGGCAGCATCTGCTGGGCGCGGCATTGATCGGCATGCTGCTGATGGTGCTGGCGGACTGGGTAGGGCGCCAGATTATTTTTCCCTATGAGATACCGGCGGGCCTGGTGGCGTCCTTGATCGGCGGCGCCTATTTCATGTGGGGGCTGCGGCGGTTGTGATTGCCCTCTCTATTGGTGGTGATATAAAAAAAGCCCAGGAGTCGTGGTGATGGAGCTGTTGAAGATCGTATGGCGTGATTATCGCTGGCCGTTCGTCGCCGTATTGCTACTGAGTCTGGCCAGTGCAGGCCTGGGCATTGGCGTCATCGCGTTTATCAATCAGCGGCTGCTGGGTTCCTTCGTTGATCCCTGGCGTATTCTGCCCGAGTTTCTGGGGCTTATCGCGCTGCTGCTGGTGATTACCCTGGCATCGCAATTGGCGCTGACCACACTGGGCCACCAGTTCGTTTATCGGCTGCGGGGGCAGTTGATCAAGCGTATTCTGGATACCCATCTCGAGCGTGCCGAGCAAATCGGCAGTGCGCGCCTGCTGGCGAGCCTCTCCACCGATGTGAACTCGGTCACCGTTGCCTTCATACGTTTGCCGGAGCTGGTGCAAGGCGGGGTGCTGACGGTGGGTGCCACGCTTTACCTGTGGTGGCTTTCGCCTGCCATGCTGGGGATCTCCGCATTGTGGGTGATCGTGACGGTGGTCATCGGTATGCGTCTGGTGGCGCGAGTCTATGGGCACATGGCCAAGCTGCGCGAGATACAGGATCGTCTCTACGCGGATTACCAGGCCGTGATCGAGGGGCGCAAAGAGCTGGCGCTCAACCGCGACCGCGCCGAATGGCTGTACCGCGATGTCTATACGCCCAACGCCAAGGATTGTCGCCGTCATTACATTCTGGGCGATACCTATCATCTCAGCGCCGTGAACTGGTTCAACATCATGATGCTAGGGGCGATTGGCATCACCTTTTTTTTGGCCAATGGCCTTGGCTGGGCATCGGTGCAGGTGGCCACCACCTTTTCGCTGACGCTGCTGTTTCTGCGCGCGCCGCTGATACAGGCGATAGGCGCTTTCCCGACGCTGATCAACGCCCGAGTCGCGTTTGAAAAGATTCGTAGTCTGGAGCTGGCCGAGCACAGTGAGACCTTCGGCCACGCGGCCCTGCGCCACGATTGGCAGGAACTGACCCTGGAGCAGGTCTGCTATCGCTATCCGGATGAGAAATCGCGCTCGGGCTTTGCCATTGGTCCTATCGATTTGACCTTGAAGCGTGGCGAAGTGGTCTTTCTGATTGGCGGAAACGGCAGCGGAAAATCGACCCTGGCGAGGCTACTGACCGGGCTTTACCACCCTCAGCGTGGCTGTGTCCGCGTCGATGGCAAGCCGCTGCGCGACCAAGACTGGACACGCTATCGACAGCACTTTTCGGCCATTTACACGGACCTGCACTTGTTTGGCCGGTTGATGGGGCCAAGGGGCGAGGCACCCGACCCGGCCTTGGTGGAACAGTGGCTGGCCGCCTTGGCCATGCAGAACAAGCTCGATTTCGACGGCGACCGCGTCACTAATGCCAACCTCTCCCAGGGTCAGCGCAAACGCCTAGCGATGCTGTTAGCCGTTGCGGAGCAGCGCGACCTATTGTTGTTGGATGAGTGGGCCGCCGATCAGGACCCTCAGTTCCGGCGCGTCTTCTACCGCGAGCTACTGCCGCAGCTCAGGGCGCTGGGCAAAACGCTGGTCGTGATCAGCCACGATGACCACTATTTCGACCAGGCCGACCGACTGCTGGAAATGCGCGGCGGGCAGCTCGTCGAGCTCTCCGGTGAGCAGCGCGCAGCGGCCAGCCGCGACGCGGTGGCCCGAGTGAGCGGATGAAAGCACCATGACGGTCTCTCCCGCCGTCGGGCACTCGGTTTGTCGCCTCTTTTCTTGAGACCCCGGCACGCATGAGGTGCCTTGATCAGCAGTGTGGTGTTGCTCCTGCGTGGCAAGCGAGACATCACACCTATAAGAAAAGCTAATGGCCTATTCACAGTATGATTTTTATTTATTGACGTTGCCGCCTATCGTAGCGCTTCACTTCTTGCAGCAGCGATAGGGATAGGTCATGTGGCAAAGCTATATAACGGGGCTCGTGGTATGCGGCGGGATCATCATGGCCATTGGTGCACAGAACGCCTATGTGCTGGGGTTGGCCATTCGTCGGGAGTACCACTGGTGGTCGGCGGGTGTGTGCATGAGTGCGGACATAGTGCTGTTGACCGCGGGCATGTTTGGCGTCAGTGCGTTTCTGCTGACCATGCCCAATGCCATGGAAGTCCTGCGCTGGGTAGGGGTGCTGTTTCTGGGCTGGCTGGCCGCCCAGGCCTTGTGGCGTGCAGGTAGTGGCCGAGAGGGGCTGACCGCCAACCACGCGCGCACACGCAGTTTACGCGGCGTGCTGTTGGCGACCCTGGCTGTCACGGTGCTCAATCCACAAGTGTATCTGGATACGCTGCTGTTGATTCCTGCCGTCGGGGCCCAGCAGGAGAGCGCCGGGGTGTTCGTAGCGGGCGCCGCGACGGCCTCGGTTCTCTGGTTCAGCTTGCTGGCCTGGGGTGGCTCGGCGCTTTCCCCCTGGCTCTCTCGCCCCGGCGCCTGGCGCGTCATCGATGGCGCCATTGGCGTGATGATGCTGGTGATTGCTGTGCACCTGGCCTTGGGGTCGACACTGCTATCGTGATGCCGCCGCGTCGAAGTAGCGCCCCATGACCTCCAGCACACGCTCGACAGCGGCGTCATCGATATCGCGATGGATCACCAGTCGCGTGGCGTAAAGCAGTTGGATCAGAATGTCGTGCTCTTTCAGCCAGGCAGCTAGCGGGGCCACGTGGGCCTGATCGACGCGCAAGAACACCATGTTGGTGGCGTGAGAGGTGACCTCGAGCCCGGGCAGCGCTGCCAACCCTTCTGCCAAACGCGCCGCGCGGCGATGATCATGGGCCAGGTCGGCCACGTGATGGTCGAGGGCATGCTGGCAGGCCGCGGCGATGATGCCCGCCTGGCGCATGCCGCCCCCTACCATCTTGCGCCAGCGCCGTGCGCGCTCGATCAACGCGTGCGACCCTACCAGCGCCGAACCCATGGGCGTGCCCAGCCCTTTCGAAAAGCAGAGTGACACGCTGTCGAACGGCTGGCACAGCTGCTTCAGCGAGGTATCCGTGGCGACGGCGGCATTGAAGAGCCGAGCACCGTCCAGGTGCGTTGCCAGCCCGTGAGCGCGCGCCAGCTCGGTGGCCTGCTGAACGTACTCGGCGGGCAGCACTTTTCCACCGATGGTGTTTTCCAGCGCCAGGAGCCGCGTACGGGCAAAGTGAACGTCGTCGGCTTTGACGGCGGCAGCGATTTTGTCGAGTGGCAGGCTGCCGTCTGCGGCGTGTTCTATTGGCTGTGGCTGGATGCTGCCCAACACGGCGGCGCCGCCGCCTTCGTAGCGGTAAGTATGAGCATTCTGGCCCACGATGTACTCATCGCCGCGTTCGCAGTGCGCCATGAGCGCCACCAGATTGCTTTGGGTGCCACTGGGGAACAGCAGGGCAGCCTCCTTGCCCGTGCGCTCGGCAAGCGTCGCTTGAAAGGCGTTGACCGTCGGGTCGTCGCCCCAGACATCGTCGCCCAGAGGCGCTGCCAGCATGGCTGCCCGCATCGCGGAGGTGGGGCGAGTGACCGTATCGCTACGTAAATCGATCATCGTGACTCCTTGTTCACAGCGTGGCTGTCGGGCAGATCACCGATAAACCACTATGGTTAATGGGTGACAGGATCACCCAGCATAGGCGAAAAAATGGATCTTAAAAGTGGCTACCCCTTCTGGACGGTCAGCAATGGCTTGTTGACCCGTTATCCTCAGCTTACCCATGATCTTCAGGTAAACATAGCCATCATCGGCGGCGGTATCACCGGGGCGTTGATCGCCGACGAGCTGACACGCCATGGGCATGACGTGGCCGTCCTCGAGCGTCGTGACGTGGGGTGGGGCAGCACGGCGGCCAGTACGGCGCTGTTGCAGTACGAAATCGATACACACTTGTACCACCTGGCGCAGCAATACGGTGAAGCGAGTGCCGTCATGGCCTATCAAGGGTGTGCCGAGGCGGTTCATGCATTGGCCGCCCGTGCGGCAGAGCTGGGCGATATCGCCTTTCGTCGCCAACAGAGCCTTTATTTTGCCAGTGAAGCGGGCCATCTCTCTTCTCTTCGGGACGAGTTTGCCATTCGCAAGCGGTGGGGGTTCGATGTGCAGTGGTGTTCGCCCGAGCAGTTGCAGGAAGCGTATGGCTTTAGCGCATCCGGCGGTATCCTCTCGCATCTGGCGGCTACCGTGGACCCTTACCGCATGGCTTACCAACTGCTTGATGAGGTCGTTGCCAGAGGTGGGCACGTATACGATCGAACCGCGGTAGAGTCGTTGGAGGCAGACGGGGCGACCATGGGGGTTCGTTTGCGCAACGGCGCCCTGGTAGGCTGTCAGCAGGTGATCATTGCGGCCGGTTATGAAAGCCAGACATGGCTGCCAGAGTCGGTCGCCAGCAACCGCAGCAGTTACGCGTTCGTCACCGACCCTTTGCCAGTCGGCATGCTCGGCAAGCTTCGCGATACCATGGTCTGGGAATCAGCGCGCCCCTACCTCTATTTGCGCTCCACCCATGATGGGCGTTTGCTGGTGGGCGGTGAAGATGACGAGGAGGATCTTCCTGAGCGCAGGGACGCGCGGGTGCTTGAAAAAGCGGCATCGCTGGCTGAAAGGGTCTTCTCGTTATGGCCTTCTCTGCGTATGACGCCTGCCTTCAGTTGGGGGGGTACCTTTGCTGAAACCGAGGACGGGCTGCCTTATTTCGGGACCCATGAGGCGCTGGGGCCGAACGTGCACTTTGCCATGGCCTATGGCGGAAATGGTATTACGTACAGCATGATAGGTGCACATCTCTTGAGAGCCCATCTCGAAGGCAAGCGGCATCCGCTGAGCGACCTGTTTTCTTTCGAACGGCGCCAGCGGGCACGCTGAACTTATCGCTCACCCACCAGACAAAGCCCGGTAACCCACTGAGTCAATGCGATTGAATGAGACACTTATCATGAGCCCCGTACTGTATCTAAGGGCGCTGGAGCGCAACGACCTGCGTTTCGTGCATGAGTTGAATAATAACCAGAGCATCATGTCGTACTGGTTCGAAGAGCCCTACGAGTCCTTCGATGAGCTGGAAGAGCTCTATAACAAGCATATTCACGATAACGCAGAGCGCCGTTTCGTTGCCGAAGACAGTAGTGGTAGTGCGATTGGCCTGGTGGAGTTGATCGAAATCGATTACATCCACCGTAGCGCCGAGTTTCAGATCATCATTACGCCAGAGCATCAGGGCAAAGGGTTCGCACGTTCGCTGATACGGCAAGCGCTACACTACTCTTTCACCATATTGAACTTGCACAAGGTCTATCTGATCGTCGCGGTAGAGAATGTCAAGGCCATTCACTTATACGAGGAAAGCGGTTTTATAGAAGAGGGGCATTTGGTGCAGGAGTTTTTCATCAATGGCAAATATCGCGATGTAAAGCGTATGTATATCTTGCAAGAGCGCTATCTGGCCGAACTCGAAGCGCAACAACCGAAGGATTGAGCCAGAACTCGGCCTCCATGATCGTTACCAGGCATAGGCTGCCCAGTAACGATCAAACCAGTAACGATCAAATTTGCCGCGTCTCGTGGCCAAGCTACATTAGAGCTGGGCTTCCAGGCGGTCGGCGCGATCACCGGCAGCGGGGTGGCTGGAGAAGACGCTACGGCTATTGCCATACTTGGCCTCGAGCTTGCGCAGCGCTGAAACGGAGGCTTCTGTATTCAGGTCGTGGCGGCGCATGAGTTCCAGGGCGAAGTCATCGGCTTCGTTTTCCTGGCGCTGGGAGAACTGAGCATTGACGAGTTTCTCACCCAGCGCACCCAGCTCGGAACTGGAGAGTGCCGCTGCGGTGGTGCTGCCGCTTGCGGCAGCTGCTTCACGCGCGGCTGAGGCGGCATAGGCGACTTGAAAGGCGCGCCTGGAGTGGCCGAGCACCACATGGCCAATTTCATGAGCAATCACGTACTGTACTTCTTCGTCGCTCATTTCATCCATCAAACCGCTGTAAAGCCGGATAGCGCCGTTGGGCACCGCAAAGGCGTTGATTTCATCACGCAAGTAAACGTCATATTCCAGCGTGCTGCCATCGACGGTTTCCCAACCTTGAGTGAGATTAGCCAAACGCTGCGCGTACTCACTATCGCCAGGAGCCACCTGGTTTTCAGCATCCAATTGCGCAATCGTTTGATCGCCGATTTGCTGCATTTGCTGATCCGACATGGTGGCCTGTCGTTCCTTCTTTTATATGACTATTCCAGTTTGCATAATGCTTACTGCTGTTTAAAGCGAGGTAATGTTAAATGAATTTTTGATGTGTCTCTACCCAAAGCCATCTTTATTTTGCTCTGTGCGAATTCATAACAGGTCAATGAACCTGACGATCAAACGTTCACAATGAATAAAGAGGTGTCACGAGCAACGTGCTGATGATAAGAAAAAGGAGTGTTCGATAAAAAGAAAACGCTCCCGTGCGACGTATCTATATATACGCACTGGCGGAGCGTTTTGGGTAGCCGTATGGCAAGGGTTATTGCTGGCGCATATAGTCGGCCAGGGCATCGAAGGCGGCACGCTGTTGCAGTGCGCGGGTTGCCCATACTTCCATGACATCGGGGTTGGCTTGGCTACGGGTAGTCGGCATGGCACTTACTCCTGGAGCAGAGGTTAATGAGTCGTTTTTGTTATACACAGCCTACGTTGTGCGTTGCAGCAAGTTAGCTGTGATATGAATATTATTCGCTTTTGAACGAGCTGGCTAGTCCAAAGGGTGTAGGTGTTTTGCCATAGCCCGTAAGCGATTGCTTACATGTCAGTCTGAAATGCTCCTATTTTACTGAATGGAAAAGGTTTTCATAGAAAAAGAAGCCGACAGGTCATGTCGGCTTGGGGTGTTATCTTTTCGTCTAAGGGAGGGAGAGAAATACAGAAAAGCCGGGAGGCCGCGTGCTACTGATCGGACTGACGCTGATCGACATAAGCACTGACGGCTTCATTGGCGGCCTGCTGCCACTGTGCGTATTGGCACCAGAAGTTGACTACTTCCGTATCCTCGTTCGTTAGATCCGTTGATAGTGTCATTGCGTACTCCTCTTGGGATACCGCCTATTCATTATAGACGGCTTTTGCTGCAATGCAGCATTTGCTTTGCGTTCATCCATTCGGCAAAGCCACGTCACAGCAGCTAGGCTGAAAGGAGTGCCTAAATGTCATCGTCGCGAAAGGAGTCGCAAATGAGCGCAAATGTAGCTGAAATCATTGTCGAAACACTGCAAGACGCCGGTGCCAAACGTTGTTATGGCGTGGTAGGGGATACGCTGAATCACTTTACCGATGCCCTCCGGCAGAGCGATATCGAATGGATAGGCGTTCGCCATGAGGAAACGGGCGGCTTTGCAGCAGGAGGAGAGGCTTATATCACTCAGGAGCTGGCGCTATGTGCCGGTTCCTGTGGGCCTGGCAGCCTGCACTTTGTCAATGGCCTGTTCGATGCCCACCGTAATGG
This sequence comes from Halomonas sp. 18071143, assembly GCF_019211725.1. Classification (NCBI taxonomy): domain Bacteria; kingdom Pseudomonadati; phylum Pseudomonadota; class Gammaproteobacteria; order Oceanospirillales; family Halomonadaceae; genus Halomonas; species Halomonas sp. 18071143. The sequence goes on along the minus strand of NZ_CP078120.1, from coordinate 2,928,010 downwards.
CTCCCCCGTGGTATTGATTGCCTCGCAGATATCACTGGGTGAAACCGGCAGCCAGTTTCCTCAGGAAGTCGATCAGAGCGCCATTTTTCAGCAGTACAGCGTGTTTTGTGAAACCGTGGTATCGCCGGAGCAGGCGCGCCGCATGGCTGCCTTGGCGGCCCAGGCCGCTCTTACCAAGCGCGGCGTGGCGGTGTTGATCGTGCCCGGCGATATCATGACGCAAACGCCCGACAGCACCCTGGGCTACCGTACCCACCGCTTCAGCTACTCCGTGCGCCCCAGTGCCGAGGCGCTGGTGCCCGCCGTCGAGCAGCTCAACAAGGGGGGCAATATCACCATCTTTGCAGGCGCAGGCTGTGAAGACGCCCGCGAGCAGGTCATGGCGCTGGCAGAAAAGCTCCAGGCGCCGATTGCCTGGACCTCCCGTGCCAAGGACTTCATGGAGTACGATAACCCTCATCAGGTAGGCATGACCGGCGTATATGGTCTGGAAGGTGGCTACCATGCCGTCGCGGAGTGCGACACGCTGTTGCTGCTGGGATGCAATTTTGCCTTCAGCCAGTTCTACCCGGAGCGCGCCTGTATTCTTCAGGTAGATGTGGACCCCGCCCAGATAGGCAAACGTTACCCGGTGGATGTGGGCATCGTCGGCAGCACTCGGGACACCTGTGAAGCGCTGTGCCAGGTGGTGCAACCCAATACGCACACCCGGTGGCTGGAAAAATGCCGCAAGCGTTATGCCAAGTCGCTGGAAAAGTCGGCTCATCAAACCAGGGATAACGATACGATCCACCCACAAGAGCTGACCCTGGCCATCGACCGGCACGCGGCCGACAACGCCGTGCTGACCGCAGACACCGGCAGTGTCAACGTGTGGATGCTGCGCCATATCCGTGCCCTGGAGGGCCGCCGCACCCACTCCAGCCTTCAGCATGGCACCATGGCGAACGCTTACCCGCAGGCCTTGGGGATTCAGTTGGCCTACCCCCATCGCCAGGTGATTGCCATGTGTGGCGATGGTGGCCTGACGATGCTCATGGGCGATTTACTCACCCTGGTCCAGCAACGAATCCCGCTCAAGATCGTGGTGTACAACAACAGCTCCCTGAGCTTCGTGGAGCTGGAGCAGAAAGTGGAGGGGCTGTTGGATAGCTACACAGAGCTGCAGAACCCCGACTTTGGAGAAGTAGCCAAGGCCATGGGGCTGTGGGGGCGCCGGGTAGAGCAGCAGTCGGAGCTGGACGTGGCCATCAGCCAGTGGCTGGCTCAACCTGGCCCCGCGCTGCTGGACGTAGTGGTCAACCCCATGGAGCTGGTCATGCCGCCCAAGGTAGAAGCAGGGCAGGTCGCCTCGACCGCGCTGTACTCGGCCAAGGCGGTGTTGAGCGGACGGATGGATGATGTGGTGCATCTGGTCAAAAGCAATTTCCTGAAGCGCTAGCACGGCAGTGGCATGCTATGTTGTCAGCAGCTCACACAACACTGACAACACAAAGAGCCATGCCATGACCTCACACTCGGATGCAGTGACCGTTCATGACCGCTGGGTAGATACCCCCAGCGGTCGTCTGTTTACCCGCACCTGGCAGCCGCGCCATGCACGCTCGGCGGTGCCGATTCTGCTGTTTCACGACTCGCTTGGCTGTGTGGAACTATGGCGCAGCTTTCCCGCCGCCCTTTGCCAGGCCACGCAGCACCCAGTCGTTGCCTACGACCGTGCGGGTTTCGGGCGTTCTGACGCTCGATTGGCGAAACCGCCCCATACCTTCATCGAGGACGAATACCGGCAAGCGGTTGCAGCACTGCTGGAGGCGCTGGCAATTACCCACTTCATCGCCCTGGGGCACAGCGTAGGAGGCTGCATGGCCGTTCACTGTGCAGGCCAACAGCCGGAGCGTTGCCGAGGCTTGATCACGATCGCCGCGCAGGCGTTCAACGAACCGCGCACTCGTCAGGGTATCGAAGCGGCCAAGGAAGCGTTTCAACAGCCCGACCAGTTTGCCAGGCTAGCCAGGTACCATGGCGACAACGCGCGCTGGGTGCTCGATGCCTGGATCGACACATGGCTGCACCCCGACTTTGCAGAGTGGACGCTGGTGCCCGCACTCGAGCGCGTGCAGTGCCCGACCCTGGTACTGCACGGCGAGCGAGACGAATATGGTTCCCACCGCCAGCCAGAGCGCATTGCGCGCTACACCCACGGCCCAGCCCACTGTGACATCCTGCCAGGCGTCGGCCACGTTCCCCATCGTGAGGCAGAATCCACGGTAGTGGCCTTGATCGAGGAGTTTGTCGCCCGCCTGACGCTTGAAGTAACCGTTACGAATGCGTGAGCGAGCATTCAACAAAGGAGCAGACGGATGCGCTTGAGAGTCTTGTCAGATTTACACCTGGAGCACTTTGCAGGGCAGCGCGAACTGCCGGAGGTAGCGGCCGACATAGTGGTGTTGGCGGGCGATATTCATCGTCATACCGAAGGGCTTGCATGGGCCAGAAGTCAGTTTCCTGACCTCCCCATTTTGTACGTACCGGGTAACCATGAATTTTATGGTGCCTGCATGCCGACGTTGACAGAAGCGCTTGTGGTAGAGGCAGCTAACCAGGGTATCGAGCTGCTGGATAACCGCAGTGTCGACCTGGGCGGCGTACGCTTTTACGGCACGACATTATGGACAGATTTTGCGCTTTACGCCGATGACCCTACCCGTGACCCCCATGAGACGTACACCAAGGCTCAGCGCTATATGCCAGATTTTAGCGTGATCACACTTGATGAAGAGGAGGTGTTCACCCCCCAGGACAGTCAGCGGTTGCACGCTGCTGCTGTGGCATGGTTGGAGAAAGAGCTTGCCATACCCTTTGAAGGGCGCCGCGTAGTCATTAGCCATCACGCGCCTCTGCATCGCTGCATTCCAGAGCGCTATCTCGGGGATGCGCTCTCTCCTGCCTTTGCCTCCCACCTTCCCCATTTGATGGGAAAGATGGATCTGTGGATTCATGGGCATGTGCATGAGCCAGTAGACACGATGTGCGCCGGTACGCGGGTGATCGCCAATCCGGGCGGTTACCCCGACGAGTTTTTGCCGGCGCTTTTTCGGCCAGCGTGGGTGGTCACGATAGCGGATAGTGCTTCTTAGATTCGCTTGCTAACTATTGTTGCTGCCTCTACCAGGGTCTTCTAGGCTGAACCGGTGATAACGCTAATGTTTAACTTTTTTGGGTTCAAGCAAGGAGCACCGCATGAAGACTCAGAGACGATTTCCGCTTTCCGTTGGCAAACTACCCCATTGGACGGCCGCATTTGCGCTGCTGGGCAGCGCGAGCGCCCTGCACGCCGATGTCCGGGCGGTCAATGAAGAAGTCGCCAGCGGCGTAGAAAGTGAAGAGACCCGCTTCACCATCACGCAGGTGTTGAGTGGGCTGGAGCATCCTTGGGCGGTGGCATGGCTGCCGGATGGACGGATGCTGGTGACGGAGCGTCCCGGACGCCTGCACCTGGTCGATGGCGACAGCGTGACCGAGCTGGGTAACTTGCCCAAGATGGACATCGACGAGGATGAGGAGTCTGCCACGGAGGGCGGCAATCAAGGCGGCTTGCTGGACGTGGCCGTGCATCCTGATTATGACGAGAATGGCTGGGTCTATTTTACCTTCTCCAGCCCTGGTGACCCCCGCGCCTTCAGTACCTACGAGCCGGATTACGGCACCGGCTTGGCGGTGGCCCGAGCGCGTATCGATGCGGACAGCGCCGAGCTGGTCGATCTCGAAACCCTCTATACCCAAGTGCCGCGCACCCATCCGGGCGCTCACTATGGCTCGCGCATCGCGTTTCCGGGCAACGGCGAGATCATTTTCCCCATCGGCGACCGCAACGTGCAGAACCTGCCGCAAGACCTGACCAACCCGGGCGGCAAGATGATCCGCCTGCTGGAAGAGGGGGGCGCCCATCCGGATAACCCCTTCATCGGGGTCGAGCCCGGCAACCTGCGTCCTGAAATCTACTCCTATGGCCACCGCAACAATCAGGGGCTCACCTTGCACCCTGAGACGGGCGAGCTATGGGCGGTAGACCATGGCCCGAACGGCGGCGACTTGCTCTACCGTGTCGAAGCGGGCGCCAACTACGGTTGGCCCATGGTGGCCTTCGGCACTGAGTATACGACCGATGCCCATATCGGTCTGGGCACCGAAGCGCCCGGTGTGACCGCGCCCACCCACGTGTGGGAAGAGTCGATGGCGCCTTCCGGCATGGTGTTCTACACCGCTGATGACGTCAGTGAGTGGCAGAATAGCCTGTTCGTAGGGTCGCTCAAGCGTGAGCAGCTGCACCGGCTGGTGCTGGACGACAACAACGAAGTCACCCATGAAGAAGTATTGCTGGCGGACACGCTGGGCCGTATTCGCGATGTACGCCAGGGGCCGGACGGCTACCTCTACGTGCTGACCGACGAGGAAGATGGCGGCCTGTATCGCATCGAACCCGAATCCTGATACGGATAAGCTAAAACAGTGAAGAAGTACATGAAAGGCACCCTCGGGTGCCTTTCATGGTATGGAGCGAGTGCTTCAACGCGCTTTTTCTATCAGCATGCCGCAGGAGGGCGCCGCCCAGCGGTGATCGGAAGTAAAGACCACATCGCAGACCACCGGGGAGTAGTGCCGACGCACCTCCTGGTCGATGCGTTGGCGCAGGGCGTCCTGCGTTTTCAAGGACAGGTTGGGCAGGTGCTCTGGCAGCACCACGTGCACGATCACGTACAGCAATCGACCTGGGCGTACCATCCGCACGCGAACCTCCTCGGTATCCACGTCTGCCAGGCCACGGGCCACCGCCTGGCGCACGGGGGCAGCAACGCTTTCCTCGGGTGTCTTGTTTAGTAGCTCGGCCAGCGCTTGTGAGGCCATGCGTACCGGCACGCCTAGGCAAAGCACCACAACGGCAATGACCAGTACCGAATCCACATACGGGAGCAGGGTTTGCCAACCCAGGTGGTCAAATACCAGAACCAGGCAAAAGGCAGCCAATACGGCGCCTGAAATCACGCTGTTGACCACCCAGTTGAGCTTGTCGGCGGCCACCAGCGGGCTGCTGACACGCTTTTGACTGCGGTGCATGACCCAGGCCGTCAAAGAGCACGCCGCGGTGGCAAACAGGGCATACAGAACTGCCAGCCCTGCTGAAATGGCGCGTCCCCCGGTCAGCAGTGCTGCCACCGCATCGACCAAGGCAAAGATGGAAACGCCCAGAATCAGCAAACCTTTGCAAAGATTAACCAATGACTCGAAGTAGCTGTAGCCGAACGGGTACGACTCGCTATCCGGACGGCTGGCGAGTTTACTGACCTTGATGGTCACCAGCGCTACGCTAAAGTAGATAAGGTTGAACAGGCCGTCCAACAGAATGGCTTGAGAATTCGAGGCCAGCGTGGCGATGATGCCCGCACAGCCGATCAAGAGGGCCATGAAGGCGGAAAAAGCCAGGGTCGAGGCTTCTGTTTTCATGAACTGATGGCTCCCATGCCTACCTAATCAAGAGGCTGGCAAGCATAGCAACAGGTTGGCCGGCAATGTCAGCGATTTCTTGCGGAATTGCCCGTACGCCCCCAGGGAAGGTGATACTCATGCAACATGCCCATGACGTGGCCTTTGATCTGCTCACCCCAGAAGATGCAATCGACTTGCTGCATTTCGAGCTAGCCGAGCGCGTCTGGTTCGAGCAGCATATCGAAGCGCGTCCAGAGCGCTTTTACACGCCGCAAGGCGTGGCTCAGCACATCGTCGAGTGTCTGGCGCTCCATGCTCAGCGGCGGATGAGCCCCTTGATCGTCCGTTGGCGCGGCAGAATCGTGGGCCGTGCAAATCTGCGAGATATCGACAACGGCCAAGCCCGCGTCGGGTATCGCATTGCGCAAGCGGCCTGCGGTCAGGGGCTGGCCCATAAAGCGCTCCACCGCCTGATCGAGGATGCCCGCTGCCTGTATGGCATCACCCGCCTGGAGGCCATCGTGGCGGAGGAGAACGCGGCCTCCAGGCGGGCGCTGGAGAAGACGGGTTTCCGTGCGGAACAGCGTTTGACGGCTTACTCGACCGTATTGGGCAGCCCTCGGGATTGCCAGGTGTTTTGCCGCCGTTGGTGAAGCGTGTGGCTCACCTTACCCCTTTATCCACACCTCCTCCCCTTGGAAGCGTACCTGCCAGGTACGCAGCCTGATGGTGTCATCTTCCACGCACAGGCCATCCTCCAGGCGGAAGTGCTGTTTATACAGCGGGGAGGCCACGACGGGCTTGCCCTGCAGGTCGCCGACGATACCTCGGGCGATGACATAGGCGCCTGAGAAGGGGTCGCGGTGGTCCAGGGCGTAGAGTTCGTGCTCGTGGCCAGGTACGTAGAAAAGCGCCACCTGGGCGGGGCCTTCCGGCGTGTCCAGCCAGGCGGCCACGCCTGAAAAAGCGACCAGGTCGGCCCTGGTGCACAATGGCTGCCAGGTATTCGCGCTGGCAGTGGTGCTGATATCAGTGCTGGTGTCTGTATTCGACATGGTGTCTGGACTCGACATTGTGTGCTGTGCAGTCGGGGTCATGGCGATTCTCATGGCGGATGGGCGAAGTTATACGGGGCGCAGCTGGCCACGCTCGGAAGTCATGATGATCGACGGGTCGGGACGCTGGTCGTTGACGAAACTGCGGAAGCGCTTGAGCTTTTCCGGGTCGCTGATGGCGTTGGCCCACTCGCACTGGTAGCTGTCCACCACGTGCTGCATCTGGCGCTCCAGCTCAGCACCGATGCCGAGGCTGTCTTCCAGAATCACGTCTTTCAGGTAGTCCAGGCCGCCCTCCAGGTTTTCACGCCATACCGAAGTGCGCTGCAAGCGGTCAGCTGTGCGGACGTAGAACATCAGCAAGCGGTCGATGGTGCGGTAGAGCTGTTCGTCATCCAGGTCCGTGGCGAAGAGTTCCGCGTGACGTGGGCGCATGCCGCCATTGCCGCACACGTAGAGGTTCCAGCCGTTCTCGGTGGCGATGATACCGATGTCCTTGCTCTGGGCTTCCGCACACTCCCGGGTGCAGCCGGAGACGCCGAACTTGATCTTGTGCGGCGCGCGTAGGCCCTTGTAGCGGTTCTCCAGCTGAATCGCCATGCCGACGCTGTCCTGAACGCCGTAGCGGCACCAGGTGCTGCCCACGCAAGACTTCACGGTTCGCAGGGATTTGCCGTACGCGTGGCCGGTCTCGAACCCTGCTTCGATCAGTTCACCCCAGATGGCGGGCAGATCCTCCAGCCGGGCGCCGAACAGGTCGATACGCTGGCCGCCGGTGATTTTGGTGTAGAGCTGATATTTCTGGGCCACTTGACCCAATACCACCAGCTTGTCAGGCGTGATTTCACCGCCCGCAATGCGCGGCACCACCGAATAGGTACCGTTTTTCTGCATATTGGCCATGAAAGTGTCGTTGGTATCTTGCAGCGGCACGTGGGCAGCGTCGGTAATCGGTTCGTTGAAGCAGGACGCGAGGATCGACGCCACGGCGGGTTTGCATATGTCGCAGCCCAACCCGTGGGTATCGGCGTTACCGTGCCTTGCCATCAGCTCGCTGAACGTCTTGATGCCTTCCACGCGCACGAGGTCGTAAAGCTCCTGGCGCGTGTGGGCGAAGTGTTCGCAGATCGAGGTGTCTACCTCGACACCGCGGGCGGTCAGCTCGTGGTCCACGACACTTTTCAGCAGGGAAGTGCAGCCGCCACAGCCCGTGCTGGCCTTGGTGGCCCCTTTCACGCTGGCCAGGTCGCTGGCACCCTCGTCGATGGCGCTGCAAATACGGCCTTTGGTGACGTTATGGCAAGAGCAGATCATCGCCGTTTCCGGCAGCGCATCCGGGCCAAGTACCGGGGCAGCGCCGCTTTGCTGAGGAAGAATCAGCGCAGCGGGCTCTTTGGGCAGCGGGATGCCGTTGGCGTAATACTGCAGCAAGGTGTCGTACACGCTGTTATCGCCTACCAGCATCGCCCCCAGCAGCTTCTTGCCATCGCTGCTGACCACCAGCTTGCGGTAGACCTGGGTGAGGGGATCCAGGTAGCGGAACATGCGGGCTCCCGGATTCTGGGTGCCGTGGGCATCGCCGATAGAGCCGACATCCACGCCCAACAGCTTGAGCTTGGTGCTCATGTCGGCGCCCCCAAAGCAGGCGTCCCCGCCTGTCAGCGTCGAGACCGCCGTTTTGGCCATTTGGTAGCCCGGCGCCACGAGGCCAAAAATACTCTGGTTCCACAGCGCCACCTCGCCAACGGCGAGAATGTTGGGATCGCTGGTGCGGCACTGGTCATCGATCACCACGCCGCCGCGCTCCCCGATACGCAGGCCGCACTCACGGGCCAGCGTATCCTGGGGGCGAATACCGGCCGAGAAGACGATGAGGTCGGTTTCCAGCACCTTGTCATCCTGAAACACCATGCGCAGGCGGCTGGTGTCGCCGGGCTCGATGCGCTGCGTGGCCCGTTCGGTGAGTACCTGAACCCCCAGTGCCTCGATTTTTTCACGCAGCAGCTCGCCGCCTTCGCTATCGACCTGCATGGGCATCAGGCGGGGCGCAAACTCCACCACGGCGGTGTCCAGATTCAGGCCGCGCAGCGCGTTGGCGGCCTCCAGGCCCAGCAGGCCGCCGCCCACCACTACGCCATTGGTGGCGTCCTGGGCGGCGGCGCGAATGGCGTCCAGATCATCCAGAGTACGGTAGACCAGGCAGCCGGGCTGATCGTTGCCGGGAATGGGGGGGACGAAGGGAAACGAGCCGGTGGCCAGGATCAGCTGGTCATAAGGGTAGGCGCCCTGGGCGGTGCGCACCGTTTGCTGCTCGCGGTCGATGGCGGTGACGGCTTCGCCGCTGCGCAAGGTAATGCCGTGAGTGGCGTAATAATCGGCATCGCACAGGGCGAGGGACTGCGCATCTCGGCCGCTGAAGTACTCGGAAAGGTGAACCCGGTCGTAGGCACGGTGGCGCTCTTCGCCAAAGATCGTCACCTCGAAGGTGGCCAGCGCACCGCTGTCGACGAGCTGCTCGACGACATGGTGACCGACCATGCCATTACCGACGATGATCAGTTTCTGTGGGGGATGTTGAGTAGACATGGCTAAGCCGCCTCGCGGTGTGAGAATGAAGAAGATGCGTGGGATGCCAGCACGGCCTGGGCATCCGCTGCGCCAAACAGCAGCAGGTGGCGGCATGCAGTGAGATCGGTGGCGGCCAGCGCCTGTTCGAAGTACCAGGGCCCGTGCCGGGTATCACCGTATAAAATGGCGCCCTCCAGGCGTCCCTGATGCATCAGCAGGCGGCAGTAGTCGCCGTTTTCAGGATCCAGGTAGTGCAGCGTGTCGTGGTGTGGTTCCGCCTCTGTGGGCCCGAACGCGTAGAGCTGCACGCCGCTGATCTTCAGCTTGGTGGCCGTGGGGGCTTCTGCATAATGGGCTGGCGTTTCGCCGCACAGTACGGCGGCCAGAACCTCGACCTGCCGCCAGATCGGTTCCACCAGCCCGTACGTGTGCTGTTCGAACTGGCAGCACTCGCCCAGCGCAAAGATGTGCGGGTCGGAAGTGGTCAGGTGGCCATCGACGAGGATGGCCCGCTGGCAGGCCAGCCCCGCCTGCTGGCCAAGGGCGCTGTTGGGGCAAACCCCCGCTGCCATGATGACGTGATCGGCGGGCAGCTGGCGCCCGTCGGCCAGCGTTACGGCACAGACCTGGCCCTGGCCGTCATCTTGCAGGCCGGTTAGCGTCACGCCGGTATGAAAGGTCATACCCCGTTCCCGCAAGGTGGTTTCCAGCAATTTGGCGGCGGTGGTATCCAGTTGGCGGTTCATCAGCCGTTCACTGCGCTGCAGCAGGCTGACACGCAGTGCCGGGCCGCCGCGCTTGCGCAGGCCGTCGGCGGCTTCCAGGCCCAGCAGGCCGCCGCCCACCACCACCACGTGGCCACCGCGCTGGGCAATGGCTTCCAGGGTGGCGACGTCCTCGAGGGTGCGAAAACCGTGTACGCCGCGCAGGGCGACCCCCGGCAGGTCGGGCATGGCCGAGCGGGAGCCGGTGGCTATCACCAGGCGGTCATAGGAGAGTGCATCCCCCGAGTGAGTGATGACCCGCTGACGTTGACGGTCGATCTGCGCAACGCGCTGGCCAAGGCGCAGGGTCACGCCTTGCCGGGCAAGGGCCTCTGGGTCTTGCAGGGTCAGGGCCTGCTGCTCCAGTTCACCGGCTAACCGAGGTGACAGCAGGATGCGGTTGTAGGCAGGCACCGGCTCCTCGCCGATCACGGTGATGCGTGTTGGGCGCGACGGGTGACGCAGCAGCGTTTCGACCAGTCGATGGCTGGCCATGCCGTTGCCAATGACCACCAGATGCGCGTTGGGTGTGCATCGAGAGACCGTTTCCATGGTGGCTCCTGTGAATTAAAAACGCCCCTGACACGACCTTCACGAGGAAGGGTGTCAGGGGCGTCGTTGCCCATGGGCAGATTCAATTACATGCCGCAACCGCCATTGGCTGCGCGATGTAAACTCGTATGGCTAGCAGCAGCAAAAAATCGGCCAGCCGATGGCTGGAGCAGTATAGTTTTTTAAAATCAACTGCTTGACGTCATCAATAGCGGCCCCATTAACCGTGATATGGGCCATGGCTGCACTGGTTTGGTGCCTTGTGGAGTGGTTCTGCACCAGCGAAAGGCTCGCTGGCGTGTTGTGGAGGCACAGAATGTGAGAGGCGGTTTCTTTAGGTTTATGTTTTTGCTGATATTTATGAGTTTTTTGGAATATAGGGCCAATACTTGCAGTACTCCAGGTAACAACCAACAACGGCTCATTGCAGCACATTTGCCCATAATCAGCACAATGACGAATCGCGTCGAATAACGCTAAACGCAGCAAACCACTGATGAGTACGGCACGTGACGTGCCCCTGTGACAACGGCGTCCAGGCAAGCCTCTTGAGAGAGGCTGGCTTGGGCGCTTTTTGCTTTTTAGCGCGGGAGGAAATGCCATGCCAACGACCGCTCAGGTCAACACCACCTGCCCCTACTGTGGCGTGGGCTGCGGAGTGACGGCTACTCTGGAAAACGGCCGCGTTGTGGCGGTAGAAGGGGATCGCGGGCACCCTGCCAACCATGGTCGGTTATGCGTCAAGGGCACGGCGCTGCATGAAACCCTGGGCCACCATGGGCGACTGCTGCGCCCTCGGGTAGATGGCCGTGAGGTGAGTTGGGAGCAGGCATTGACCGCCACGGCCGAGCGGCTGCAGGCCCAGCGCAGTGCCCATGGCAATGGCTGCGTGGCGGCCTACCTGTCAGGACAGCTGCTGACCGAAGACTACTATGTCGCCAACAAGCTGTTCAAAGGCTTCCTCGGCACCCCGCATCTGGATACCAACTCACGGCTATGCATGGCGTCGGCCGTAGCGGGCTACAAGCGTGCCTTCGGGGCGGATGCCGTGCCCTGCCAGTATGAAGACCTGGAAGAGGCCGAGCTGGTGGTGCTGGTAGGCTCCAATCTGGCCTGGAATCACCCTGTGCTGTATCAGCGTCTGAAAGTCGCCAAGGAGCGTAATCCACTGATGCGTGTGGTGGTGGTGGACCCGCGAGTCACGGACACCTGTGATATCGCCGATCTGTACCTGGGCATCGCGCCAGGCAGCGACGCCTTTCTGTTCAACGGGCTGCTGGCCTGGATGGCAGCCCAGCAGAAGCTGGACGACGTCTATTTGCAGCGGCACACCGAAGGTATCGAGCAGGCACTGGCCGCCGCCCAGCAGAGCGCCGGTAGCCTGCAAGCGGTCGCGAAGGCCTGCGACGTCGATGAAGAGCGGCTGGAGACCTTCTACTACTGGTTTGCCAGCCAGCTGCATGTGGTCACTCTCTACTCTCAGGGCGTCAACCAATCCTCCAGTGGTACCGACAAGTGCAATGCGATCATCAATTGCCACCTGGCGGGCGGCAAGATTGGCCTGCCGTGGGCTGGGCCCTTTTCGATCACCGGCCAGCCCAATGCCATGGGCGGGCGCGAAGTGGGCGGGTTGGCGAACCAGCTGGCGGCGCATATGGATTACCACACGCCCGGGGCACGCCAGCGTGTCAGCCGCTTCTGGTCCACGGAGCACCTGTCAGCTTCGTTGCCTGACGGGCCGGGCCACAAGGCGGTGGCGCTGTTCGAGGCCATCGAGCGTGGCGAAGTCACGGCGCTGTGGGTCATGGCCACCAACCCGGCAGTGAGTCTGCCGAACGGTGAACAGGTGCGTCGCGCCCTGGCCAAGTGCCCGCTGGTCATCGTTTCGGAGTGTGTGGCCCACACCGACCTGCTGCCCTTTGCCGATATCGTGCTGCCCGCGTCGGGTTGGTCGGAAAAGGATGGCACGGTCACCAACTCCGAGCGGCGCATTTCCCGCCAGCGGGGAATGCTGCCTCCGCCGGGCGAGGCGCAGCACGACTGGTGGATCATCTGCGAGGTGGCCAAGCGGTTGGGGTTCGCAGAAGCGTTCGATTATGCCCACCCCTGGGAAATCTTCGATGAGCATGCGCGGCTTTCCGGCTATGAAAATAGCGGTGCCTCTGCGCGGCTGTTCGACATCTCAGGCCTGAGCGGCCTGGGCCAGGCGGCGTATGATGCGCTGGCCCCCATTCAGTGGCCGGTCACTCGGCAAGCGCCCCACGGCACGCCGCGGCTGTTCGTGGATGGCCAGTTTGCCACGCCCAACGGTCGTGCACGGCTGCTGCCGATCGATCCGCGTTTGCCCCAGCAGGCGCTTTGCGAGCGCTACCCGCTGCGCCTCAACACTGGCCGCATGCGCGACCAGTGGCACACCATGACCCGCACGGCCCGTGCGCCTCGCTTGATGAACCATCGCGCCGAACCCTTCATCGAGCTGCATCCCGAGGACGCCGCCGAGCATGGGCTCGAAGCGCAGTCGCTGGCTCAGTTGAGCGCGGCCACGGGGGAGTACCGGGGGCGTGTGCGCCTTGCCCACGGGCAGCGGCGGGGGGAGGTGTTCGTGCCCATGCACTGGACCGACTGCTTTACGGGCCAGGGGCGCAGTGGCGCCTTGCTGCAAGGCATCACCGACCCGGTCTCGGGCCAGCCAGAATCCAAGCAGGGCGCCGTGGCCCTGCGTCGGTTACCCATCGCCTGGCAGGCCACCTTACTGGTGGCCCAGGCAGACGAGTCGCCCGCGTGGTGCGACAGCGATTACTGGGCGCGTATTCCCTTGCCAGGCTGTACGCGCTGGCAACTGGCGGGCTGCCAGCCGAGGGAGGATTGGCTGGCCACGCTCGCCCACTGGTGTGGAACCCCGGCCTCGCTATGGTGTGAAGACGCCGCCACGGGGCGCTTGCGAGCAGCCAGCGTGATCAATGGGCAGCTGCGCTGGTGGCTGATGGTCGGGCCGCCTGACGAGCTGCCAGGGCTTGCCTGGTTGGCTGAACGGTTCACCGATGCGGCCCTCTCCAACGCTCAGCGGCGACGCCTGCTGGCCGGCTGTGACGATGGCGCAGCGGATGCTGGCCCAGTGGTGTGCAGTTGCCATCAGGTGGGGCAGGCCAGCATCGTCAAGGCTATTCATCAAGGGGATACCAGCCTCGAGGCGCTGGGCGCACGGCTGGCCTGCGGCACCCAGTGCGGGAGCTGTATCCCTGAATTAAACGCGTTACTCGAACAGGAGCGGCCGAATGCGCACACTCGCCAAGCAGTTAACCCAGAAATGGCCTGAGGCCCTCATGCGTTTTGGCCTGCGGGCCTTGGCGCCGCTGCAAGACGACGCGATGACGAACGTTCGCTTGTCGCTCAGCGGCGAGTGCCGGGCAGGTACGGTCTACCTGGTGGGCGCTGGCAGCGGGGACGTCGAGCTGTTGACGCTGAAGGCGGCACGGTTATTGATGCAGGCCGATGCCGTGGTCTACGACCGTCTGGTCGGGGATGACGTGCTGGCGCTGATTCCCCCCGGCACCGAGCGCTACTACGTCGGGAAAGCCCGAGGCCACCACAGCGTGCCACAGGCCGACATCGGTCATTTGCTGGTGTCACTGGCCCTGGCGGGCAAGTCGGTGGTGCGCCTGAAAGGCGGTGACCCGGGCGTGTTCGGGCGCATGGGCGAAGAGCTGGCAGCGCTGGCGCAAGCCGCGTTACCGGCACACATCGTACCGGGCATTACCGCCGCGTCGGCAGCCGCAGCGGGGATGGGAATTCCTTTGACCGACCGCAGTCATGCCCAGCAACTGCGCTTCATTACCGCGCAGCTGTGCCGAGAAGGTGGCACCCCGGACTGGGCAGCGCTGGCCCGACAGGATGAAACACTGGTGTTCTATATGGGGTTATCCAAGGTGGAGACCATTTGCCACGGCTTGCGCCAGGCAGGACTGCCAGACTCCTGGCCCATCATGTTGGTCGCCAATGCCAGCCAGCCCGACCAGCAATCGCTGACCGGCACCCTGGCGAGCATGCCAGACCAATTGAGGGACCAGCCGCTACCATCGCCTTGCTTGATCATGGTCGGCAGCGTGGTCAGCATGGTGGTGGGGGGCGCATCTTTAGCGGCCATTTCCAGCAGCCATTTCCAGTAGCGATTGCCGCTCCAGGGAACCAACCTGCCGATTCTCTGTCCAGAAGCGGGCCAATGCTCATTTGAAAGTCCGAAGGAATTTACATAGGTAAACGTATGAAAAAGCGGCACGGTATCAAGGACAATGCCTTGAAAGCACAGCTGCGAACACCCATGTTCAAACTGCAGCAGCAAACGCCCAGGAAGGGCAAGGGCAGCTACTCGCGCAAAGGACGGGGGAGGTTGACTCGATCAGCCGACAGAGGGCATCGCCAAGCCGCTTGACGCAGGCAGTTTTGCGATGCTTTCCCCAGGCATCACTGCACACGCTGACGCGTGATTGCAGACTCTCATCAGCTTCGCCGACCCAGGCACCTTGGGGTGTCGGTCGGCTTTTTTCGCCTACCGAGAGCTGATAGCGCACGAAGTCCTGGAAAATGACGCCCACGCGGGCACGCAAGGCATTGACCGCGACGTAAACGCTGCCCGCAACATACTGCAATCGGGCAAAGCCATTCTGGCCGGGGCTGACAAGCTTCGCCAGCATGAGAAAACTACCGTGGGGCTCACGGGAGGTTAAGCCTGTGGAGCTTGTGTAAGACCTGAGGTGCTATCACCAAAGGCAACGGGCTGCGAAGCAGGAACCTGGAAGGCAGCAACCAGGGAGTCCCCTTCCTTTCCGTTGTCAGACGGCAGCGCAAGCTGAGGGAGGGGAGGAGGTCAATTGCCTGCAAGAGCCAGCCCGCCCTGGGAAGGGCGGGTGGGCAAGCAGCGCCAATGCGGAAATGCGTTAGAGCGGCAGCACGGCGCCGTCGGTACGAGGCTCTGTGCCCCCTTGAAGCACCCCAGTGCCTGGGTTGCGCAGGATGATCTGGCCACGGCCAAAGCTGAGTGAATCAGCGACCTTGACGATGTGGTGCCCTCGTCGTGCCAGCGCCAGGGCCAGGTGGTTGGGGAAGTCGGCTTCGACTTCGACGGTCTTGCCGGAGGTCCATTTCCAGCGCGGCATATCCAGCGCTGCCTGCGGGTTCAAGTGGTCTTCCAGCATGGCCGTGACGACCTGAACATGGCCCTGAGGCTGCATGTAGCCACCCATCACGCCAAACGGTCCTACCGCCTGATCACCCTTGGTGATGAACCCGGGAATGATGGTGTGATAGGTGCGCTTGCCCGGCGCCAGTGCATTGGCATGCTCGGGGTCCAGCGAGAAGGACCAGCCGCGGTTCTGCAGACTGATCCCCGTACCCGGCACGACGATGCCAGACCCGAAGCCTTTGAAGTTGCTCTGGATGAACGACACCATGTTGCCTTCGCCATCGGCTGTCGCCAGGTAGACGGTGCCGCCTTGCAACGGGTTGCCATGCTGAGGGTCCAGGGCTTGCTCGTTGATGAGAGCTGCACGAGCCTTCAAGTAGCCATCGTCGAGCATCTGTGCGACCGATGGCTGCATGGCTTCACCTTCGGTGATGTGCTTGAAGCCATCCACATAGGCCAGTTTGGTGGCCTCGATGCGACGGTGTAGGGTTTCCACAGGATCATGGGCAGCCGCGCCCAGGTGCTCCAGCATGCCGAGGGCCTGGAGCACGATCAAGCCGCTGCCATTGGGTGGGATCTCCCAGATATCATGCCCTTGGTAGCGGACGCTGATCGGGTCTACCCACTCGGGCTGGTAAGCCGCCAGATCCTCCTTGCGCAGCAGGCCCCCGTGCTCCCGCGAGAAGGCATCGATGGCATCGGCCAATTCGCCTTCGTAAAATGCTTTGGCATGGGTGTTGGCAATGGCGGTAAGGCTTCTGGCGTGGTCTGGAGACGCCCATAGCTCGCCAGGACGAGGTGCCCGCCCTTTGGGAGCGAAGGTGTCAAACCACGGTTTGAAGGCTGCTTCAGGGTAAACGGCGTAGGTGTTGAAGGCATCTTGCCACATCTGATGAATGATAGGGGTGACCGCAAAGCCCTCTTCTGCCAAGGCGATGGCAGGGGCGATCAGGTCGGCAAAAGGCAGTTTGCCAAAGCGTTCCGAGAGCGCCGCCCAGGCGGCCGGCGTACCGGGCACCGTGACCGGTAGCAAGCCATGGTTGGGCATGACATCGTGGCCCAGCGCTTTCAGGGCATCGATGGTGGCCGCCTGAGGGGCAGGACCACTGGCATTCAGGCCGTGCAACTTGCCATCGACCCACACGATGGCAAAGGCATCACCACCGATGCCGTTAGAGGTCGGCTCCACCACGGTGAGCGCTGCCGCCGTGGCAATGGCAGCATCGATGGCATTGCCACCCTGCTGCAGGATGGTGGCCCCGACCTGGGCAGCCAGGGGTTGAGACGTGGCAACCATGCCACGTTTGCCATAAGTGGTCATGCGGCGCGAGGCGCTCGGGTAGTAAAGAGCATCGTTATGCATTGTTGGTTTCCTGTGCAGTGAACAAGGGTTATCGAGATCAGGGTCAGTGATATCAGAGTCAATGAGATGCAGGTGCCTGTTTCAGGCGCTTGGCCTTGCGGTCCTGGTAGAGCGAAAACACCACTGACGCAACGGCCAGCGCAAGAAACAGCGCCGACAGTGGGCGTGTCAAAAACGTCAGCCAGTTAGGGTCGAGTTCCAGCGCTCTGAACAGCTGTCGTTCCAGGTTATTGCCCAGCACGACACCGAGGATCAAGGGCGTCAGCGGCACCTCGGCTTTCCATAGCAGATAGCCAATCACGCCAAAGATGAACAGCACCCAGATATCGAACAGATTGTTATTGAGGGCATAAGCGCCAATGGCGCATAGCATCAGTACGACGGGCACCAGAATTTGCTGGGGAATCAGTGAAATCTTGGCGAACCAACGCACCAGCAGCAGGTTGCACAGCACCATGACGACGGCGCTGATCAACAGCCCCGCGTAAATGGCGCCGACCAATACCGGGTTCTGTTCGAACATCATGGGGCCGGGCGTTATGCCATGCAAAATGAGCACGCCCATCATGATGGCCATGGGCAGGTCGCCTGGAATGCCTAACGCCAGGGTAGGCACGAAAGCGCCGCCGGCGACGGCGCTGTTGGAGGCTTCGGACGCGACAATTCCGCTAGGCGTGCCGGTGCCGAAGGTTTCGGGTTGGCGGGAAAATTTCTTGGCCTGATCATAGCTGACGAAGTTTGCCACGGTGCCACCGGTTCCCGGCAGCGCGCCAATCAGGCTGCCGATCAGTGACGAGCGCAGGGTGTTCAGTTTCTGGCCCGCCATGTCACGCATGATCTGACCATAGGGGATGGCGACGTTGGTATCGACGCTTTTCCCGCTGCTGCCAGAGTCACGCATTTTTTCGATATTGCCGAGCAACTGAGAAAAGGCAAAGATGCCAATCATCACCGGCAGCATTTCAAAGCCAGACCCCAGGGCGGGTATGCCGAAGTCAAAACGCAGATTGCTGTTGCGGTCATAGCCCACGGTCGTGATCAAGAGCCCGATGGCCGCGGCCAGCAAGCCTTTCAATAGCGCGCCGTTGGAGAGCCCTGCCACCAGCGTCAGGGCGAACACGATCAGTGCCGTGATCTCCCAGGGGCGGAAATTCATGCTGAAGCTGGCAATCAAGGGGCCAAAGAACACCAGCACGGCAACACTGATCAAGGTACCCAGAAACGAGGCCATGACCCCGATGCCCAGCGCCCGCCCAGGCTCCCCCTTCTGAGCCATGGGGTAGCCATCGTAAACCGTGGTAATGGAGGAGGGCGTACCGGGAATGCCCAGCATGACTCCCGAGACGATGCCGCCTGAGTAACCTCCCACGAAGACGCCCACCATCAATGACACCCCGCTGACCGGGTCCATGGCGAACGTGAAGGGAAAGACCACCAGGATGGCCATGGTAACTGTAAAGCCGGGAATGCTTCCCCCGACGATACCAAACAGAACGCCAAGTACGATGAGCCCCAATACGGAAGGGCTGCTGACCTCGGCGAGTGCCTGAAGAAAAAAGTGACTCATGTGAACGCCTCGCCGTTAGGGGAGCCAGACCTTGAGGCCATAGCGGAAAATGATATAGACCAACGGTACCAGCGTGCCGCTGATCCCCAGATTGATCAGCCACTTGCGTCGCGAGTCCATACCTAGCAGCAGCGCCAGCGAGGCCACCATGAACCCCATCGTGGCAACGATGTACCCAAGTACGGGAAGCAGGGCGGCGTACAGCCCGAAGATCCCAAAAAGTGCCAGTACCGATTTCCGCCGGTTGAACCAGTGAGAGACCGCTGCCGACCACGAAGGGGGCGGCGTGGCAGGGGAAAAAAAGGTGCGCACCAGAAGCACCAGTGACAGCAGGGCAATGGTGACCAGCAATATGCGCGGAAAGAGCGCTGAGCCATAGGGCTGCCAACTGGTGGGGGGCCTGATGGAACTCGACTCCACCCACATGACAGCCACGATCAAGAGCAGCGCCAGCGCCAGTGCGCGGTCTTTGGTAAGCGTTAGCATTAGCGATACCTCCACAGGCCCCTGGGGTGCTTGCCGCAGGGGCCAATGACAGAGTGAGACCTATAAAGCGTCAGTACGTGATGAAGCAGCTCTCTGCGAATCGATCAGTTCTGAAAATCTATGTTTTCAGCTGCCGCAGATAGTGCTGCCTCGTTTTCCGTCAAAAACGCTTGATAGTCGTCGCCTGCCAGGAAGCGAACCACAGACCCGAATTCATTCTCGATACGGCTCTGCACTTGTTCGTTTTCCAGCGCTTGGCCGTACGCGGCAGCCACCGTGTCGAGGATTTCCTGAGGGGTGCCTTTGGGCGCAAAAATGCCGCGGCTGGTGGAGTGGTCCATGTCGATGCCCTGTTCTCGCAGGGTGGCGACGTCAGGCAAGCTGTCCAGCCGCTCGGGGTGAGCGATGCCTAGCGGCACAAAGGTGCCGTCCTGGTAGAAGGCGCCCCCGGACGGAAGATTGAACATGGCAAAGTCGATCTCTTGGGCCATCAGTGCAGAGACCTGCTCGCCGGTATCCGGGTAGCCCACCAGGCGGATATCGGCCATATCGATCCCAGCCTCCTGGAAAAATTGCGCCCAGAAGAAGTGGTCCGTCGAACTGGGGATCATGCTGAAACGCACTTGGCCCGGGTTCTCACGCACGTATTCGGCGATGTCGGCAGCGCTTTCCACCGGGTGCCCGGCATAGGTCGTGGGGATATTGATGGTTTGCGTCAGCAGGGCAATCGGTTCGAAGGCATCGTAAGAGTAGTCGACCATTCCTGCCAGCTTGGAAAGGGCAATGGTGTCATGGCTACCCAGCAGGGTATAGCCGTTAGGCGTGGCATCCTTGACGTTACGCGAACCCAGTGTCGCGCCTGCGCCAGCCATGTTCATGGGGACGATGGATGTGCCCAGGTGCTGTTCAGCCTCCTGGGAAATCAACCGGAAAATGATGTCCGTGGCGCCGCCAGGGCCATAGGGAATGACCAACCGGATGTCCTGCTCCGGGTAGTCGGCGAAGGCATTGGAAGTGAATGCCATGCTGGCGCTGAGGCCAATGGCTGCCAGGGTAGTGCTGAGAGCAAATGTCGAACGCGTCATGTGATACACCTTTTTTGATTGAGTTGGTGCGGTGGGCCACTGCTTTTCAGCAGTGACAGGGTGAGCGCGTGGTCCCATTTCGGGTTCTTGTTGTATGCAGTGAAACGTCAAGATCAGCCCAGAAAGAACCCTCCATAAACCAGTGCGCCGATGACAACGAACGCGGGGTGGGTGTTGAATCGCACGAGGGCGATGGCCGCGACGATGCCGATGATCAGGGTGTGAACGATGCCGCTGCTGGCGGTACTTTCCAGCAGGAAACTGAGCGTGAGCCACGCCATCATGATGGCAATGACCGGGCGTACCCACTGGCTCATGCGCTTGACCCTGGGCGATTCACGGTGGCGGTAGAGCAGCCCCAGTGCCCCGATCATCAGCAGCAGGGAAGGAACCACCGTCGCGGCCACGGCAACGGCGGCACCTCCCAGGCCAGCGACTTCATAGCCGATATAGCCCGCCATCTTGGTGGCGATAGGGCTGGGAAGCGCGTTCCCCAGGGCCAGGGTTTCGGCAAATGCCTGCGAACTCATCCAGCCGTAGCGGCCAACCACTTCTGCCTCGATGAGCGGGATGATGGCCGGCCCGCCACCGTAACCCACGATGTTGGGAATAAAGAACGCCAGAAACAGCTCCCAGTAGATCATGCGGCCTCCTTCGAGCGCGCTTGGCGGTTTGGCCGCAGCAGCGCTGCCAGCAGAATGGCGCCGATGACAAAGCCTGGGTGAACGCCAAGCCAGTAGATGACGCCACCCGCGACAACGGCCATGACAATACTGACCAGCCAGCCCAGCGCGGCGCGTGATTTATCGAAGAAATCCCAGGTGAGCTGGCCCATCATGACCATCACCACCGGGATCACGGCCTGCCCCATGCCCTGTATCCAGCCAATGTCGCGATAGCGACTGAAAGCACCCAGCATCACGACCATGGCGATCAGCATGGGCAACACCACCGCCAGCACGGAGAGCACGCACCCACTGATACCCGCCACGCGGTAGCCAATGTAGCCTGGCATTTTGGTGGCGATGGGCCCCGGCAGGGTATTGCCAATCGCCAGCACATCGGCAAACTCCTCGTCGGTGAGCCACTGATGACGTGTCACGACTTCCGCCCGTACCAGCGGTATCATGGCAGGGCCACCGCCAAAGCCAAAAATGCCCACCCTGAAAAAAGCCCAGAAGAGCGCGGTTTGTTTCATGTGTCGAACGCCTGTGTAAACGTCTTCGAGGACGGCGTGGCAAAGGCCGAAGCGGGGGTGAATGGCATGCGGATGACTCTTTGATCGTTTGTGGGTTAAAAAATCGATTATCTTGTCTAAAATAGAATATAGGCGAGCCTGTCGAGGGGCGTCAACACTTGGTCTCTTCATCTCCGCCAACCGATGCAGAGAAAAACCTGCCTGAGGACTCGGTAATGAACAAACATATTCAGCTCTCCGCAGAGAAAGTGCCTGGCTCCATTTACGACGTTTTGCGCCGTGATTTGGTCGCGGGGCGTTTTGCGGCAGGGGAGAAGCTGGCCATCAATGCGCTCAAGGAGCAGTATCAGGTGGGGCTGAGCCCACTACGTGAAGCCTTGAACAAGCTGGCAGCCTATGGCCTGCTGATTCAGGAGAATCAGCGTGGTTTCAGAGTGCCCAAGCTCTCCCGAGAAGAGCTGGACGACATTGCTCGGATGCGCACCGAGCTCGAAGGCATGGCGCTGGAGCGTGCCATTGCCCACGGAGATGCGGTATGGGAAGCCGATCTACTGGCGGCGGCACACCGCCTCAAGCGGGCCGACCTTACACTGGACAAGGTAGAAGAGTGGGAACGGCTGCACATCCAGTTTCATCGTACGCTGGTGGCGCCCTGCGGCTCGGTGTGGCTGCTGCGCTTCATCGAGCAGTTGCACGACCAGTTCGATCGCTACCGTCGGCTAGGCCCGAAAATGCCCACCGTTCGTCAGGAACTGGACGATCAGCACCATCAGCTGGTAGAGCTTGCCCTGAAACGAGATGCGGTTGCTGCGCGGGCATTAATGGACGACCATATCCAAAAATCCTACGAAGTCGCGCTGGCGCGGTACCACCAGCATGCCTGATGGCTGGGTTCCAAAAGAGTGTTAAGGATCGTTTTTAGTAATCGTTTTTAGTAATCGTTTTTAGGAATAGCTTTATGGATACCGCTTCCTCTGCTTCGCATCACGCTGACGATGCCCTGGTCGTTGCCCAGACGCTCACTTGGGTGGCCAACTTCATCGTCGGGCACAATATCTGCCCCTTTGCCAAGCGTGAATTGGAGCGCGAGGCGGTGCGTGTGGAAGTCGTGCGCTCCAAAAAGGTGGATATTGCGCTGGAGGAGCTGGTCGCCGAGTTCGAGTGGCTGGATGCCCATCCAGAGGCAGAAACCAGCCTGCTGGTGTTTCCCACGTTGTTCAAAAGCTTCGACCACTACCTGGACTTCGTGGAACTGGCGGAACAGCTATTGGAACAGCTGGGCTATGAGGGCGTGTATCAATTGGCGACGTTTCACCCCGATTACTGCTTCGCCGATGCCGACCCCGACGAGGCCGCCAACTACTCCAACCGTTCGCCGCACCCGATGATCCACGTATTACGCGAAGCCAGTGTGGAAAAAGCCATCGAGTTCCACGGCGATACGGCGGCCATTCCGGAACGCAATATCACTTACCTCACCGAGATGGGCCAGGATGCGCTGGAGCAGCAGTGGCAGCGCTGTTTTACTGGTCAGGTCGATAAATGACCAGGCGATGTTTGCCCTGATGCTTGGCCTGATACAGCGCGCTGTCGGCATGGCGTAGGATCTGTTGCATGTCCATGCCATGCTCGGGCCACACCGCAGCGCCCAGGCTGCAACCGACTTGGGCGGTCATGTTGCCGGGCAATTCGATAGGCAGTGCGATTTGAGTGAGTAAGCGCTGGCTTACTTCCTCGGCTAGAGAGTGACTATTTTCTGGCGTGCTCTTGATAACCATGAGGAACTCATCGCCGCCCAGCCTGGCGACCACAGCGAGAGCATTACGAAACGTATCGGTAATCAGCCGTGAGTAGTGATGTCTGCCGGTCATGGCCTCAATGCGCTATGTAAGCATTCACTACGAGTCACTTGTTGAGAGATTTGTGCATGACGTAGGTGTCCACCAGTCCCAGCGACGGATGGCGAAACGCCTGGGGTACGGTGCCGACAATGGCAAATCCCAGCCGCTGCCACAGGGTGACCGCAACGTGATTGCTGGCCACGACGGCATTGAACTGCATCGCCTCGAAGCCAGCGTCACCGGCCAGCACCTGAGAGTGTTCGCACATGGCGCGGGCCACGCCTTTGCCGCGTGCATGGGGTGTCACCATATAGCCGCAGTTGCAGACATGCTTGCCGGGGCCTGCGGCATTGGCCTTGAGGTAATAAGCCCCCAGCAGTTGACCTTGCTCGTCCTTGACGGCCAGGCTGTGCAGCGGCAGCGTACACCATAGATGGTAGGCATCATCAAAGGTGATGTCGGGGTCTATCGCGTACGTTTCCTGTGCCGCTACAATACTCTGGAACGTTGGCCAGAACAGGGCGAAATCGTCGCGGGTCATCGGGGTAAATGCAAAACGCTGCATGAGTATTCCTGCATACAAGACATGGCATACGCTAGCATAAGCGGATGCCTGAAAGCGTCAACCGAAAGATGGGGAGCCGTCACATGACCCTCGAGAGTGCCCTGACCTATTTCGTGGCGATCTTCGTCTTCGCCATTACTCCTGGCCCCGGTATCTTTGCGCTGCTGGCCAAGGGGATGTCCCAAGGCGTGCGCGCCTGCTGGCCGCTGGCTGTGGGCATGACCGTGAGTGATGTCATCTATCTGATGCTGGCCTTCTATGGGCTGGCTGCCTTGGCAGAAAACTGGGGTGAAGCCTTCACCGTGTTGCGCTATGTGGGCGCGGCTTACCTGTTTTATCTGGGCTGGAAAATGTGGACGGCCAGCGTCACGCCCCCGCGCCTGGAAGGCGGTACGCCCGTGGCGGCCACATCCGCTCGTGAGGCCCTCAAGGGGCTTACCCAAGGGGTCCTGATCTCGGCCTCCAACCCGAAGGTCATCCTGTTTTATGTCGCGTTTCTACCCACCTTCATTGACCTGACCACGCTGAACCATGGCGACATGCTGCTGGTGGTTGGGCTTACCCTAGTGGGCTTGATGATGGGGCTGATGCTGGTGGCGTCGTTTGCCTCGTCGGCACGGCGCTTTTTCCAGTCCGAACGCGCCCAGAAGGGCACCAACCGCACAGCAGGTTCCTTGATGCTGGCGGCAGGTGCTTTCTTGATTGCCAAAGGCTGAAGGTCACCAGGTGAACGTGTCAGGCGTCCTTGACGACTGACGCGACGATCTCATAACTGCGCAGGCGGTCCGCGTGCTGATAGAAGTCACTGTTGATCATCAGCTCGTTGGCCTCGGTACGTGCCTGGAAGTCGGCCAGCTGCTCCTTGACCGTTTCAGGGCCACCGATGATGGCCGCGCCAAGAAACTGGGCGACCTGGGCGCGCTCCATGGGGCTCCAGTCCAGATGATCGACCGGGGGTTGTGACTGCGTCGGACGGCCGCGAATCAAATTGAGAAACTTCTGCTGGGCAGTCGTGGCCAGATAGAGGGCCAGGTCGTCGCTGTCGGCCGCTATCACGGGTAATCCTACCATGGCATAGGGTTCCGCCAGATGCTCGGAGGGCTGGAATTGGTCGCGGTACAGGCGCAGCGCTTCGAAGAGATAGCCCGGCGCAAACTGCGCAGCAAAGGCGAAGGGGAGCCCTAGCCTGGCGGCCAATTGGGCGCTGTAGCCACTGGACCCGAGCAGCCAGATGGGCACATGGGTGCCCTGGCCCGGCACGGCCTTGACGGTTTGCTGGGGCTGGGCTTCGCCCAGGTAGCGGCGCAGCTCTTCCAGCTGTTCTGGAAAGTCATCGACACCTGACTGGGCGTGCCGCCGCAGGGCACGCATGGTCGCGCCATCCGAGCCAGGGGCACGGCCCAGCCCCAGGTCGATCCGGCCGGGGTAGAGCGTCTCCAGGGTGCCGAACTGCTCGGCCACCACCAGTGGAGGGTGGTTGGGCAGCATGATGCCGCCGCTGCCAACGCGAATGGTGGACGTTTGCCCTGCCACGTGGCCAATCAGCACGGCCGTGGCAGCGCTGGCGATACCCGCAATATTGTGATGCTCGGCCAGCCAGTAGCGCTGGTAGCCCAGCCGCTCCGTGTGCTGGGCCAGGGCCACGCTGTCTTGAAAGGTCTCGGCGACACTGCCGCCTTGACGAATGGGCGCCAGGTCCAGAACAGACAGCGCAGTGTGGGCAAGTTGGCTCATGGTGACACCTGTTTAAACGGTCATGGTCAAGCAGCTTGATTTATTAGCACGCTTTCGAATACACCGTTTATGCGGGTGCCCCTGGCAAATTGCAAGGGGCCAGACGGCCATCAATGGCGTTGGCGCTTATCATCTTTACGCTGCAGCATCGCGGAAAGGTCGAGAATCGACTGGGCCATGTCGGCCATGCTACGGCTCTGGTCCATGGAGGTCTTGCGTAGAAAGCGGTACGCCTCCTCTTCGCTCATGCCCTGGTGGGCCATGATCAGCCCCTTGGCACGCTCGATCAGCTTTCGTTCTCGCAGGGCCTTGCGGGTATTTTCCAGCTCGTCGCTCAAGCCCTGCAGTCGGCTGGACTGAGCTTGCGCCAGCTCGATCAGCGACCGGCTGAGCGGCGAGTGAAGCGCGCTGGCCGTCAGGTCGCCCAAGGGGTGCGAAGGTGCCAGCATGAGCAGCTGTTCGCAGGGGGCAGGCAGCGGATGGCCCGGGGTGCTGGTGGCGTGTTCCAGGGCCCTGCGGGCCTCGGCGATTTTGAGATGGCACAGGGCGGTCAGCTGCGTGTTGAGCGTATCTTCCACCGCCTTGATGGTATCCAGCCGCAGCGTGGTGAGTTCGTACCAGGTTTCGCCCAGCGAGTCGCTGACGCCCATGGGCGCGTTGGCACGCTGGCAGGCGATATCGCGAAGCTCGCGGATGCCCGCCAAGGTCCTGGGCGAAAGCGCCTGCTGCCAGGCGGCCAGCGCCTCGGCGGCGGCAAATTCGGCAAAGGTGTCGAAACAGCGCTGCTGCGCGGCCATCAGCTGGTTGAGCAGTTCACGGTGCGCGTCATCGAAGTGCCCCAGCGTAAACCCAAAGGCGCCGCAGGCGCGCTCTTGCCCGGCCAGCTCCTTGCCCTGCATCAGGTGGAAGATAGCTACCAGTGCCCGCGTAATATCGGGGTCTATGGCGGTGTCGGCGGCTTCGAAAACGATGGCCAGCAACCCGCTGATCAAGTGGTTGAACGCCTGCGTGGCCGCATCAGGCGAAATCGTGAACTGATCGATGGCGCGGCGCAGCGCCGGAAGTTCATCCAGGGCTTGCCACACACCCGCTATGCGGCGAAGCAGCCTGGCGGCTGCCTGTGAGCGAACTTCCTGGCCCAGCGCTTCCAGCCGCTGGCGCATGGCCGCCTCGGCACTTTGGCTATGTTCGAGGTAGGTGGCGCGGCGTGCCTTGAAGCGCTTCCCCTGGGAAGCCAGATAAATGGTCGAAGCGCCCCGTTCGCGCTGCAGAACGTGAATGAACTGACTGATATCGCTGACGATATCGGCGGTGGTGGCCAAATGATGAAGGTTGTCGATATCACAGCGCAGCGCGGTCAAGAGTAGCTGTTGGGCAGAAGACATAGTAGTTCCTTGTTACTCGCCGCCTGAAAAGACGGCGCCTCACTGGATGACCAGAGACGCGCCTGCTTAACTGCTAGCGTAAAGAGAGAGCGCCCTGTTCATGACGATCACCGGCGGCCTCACGGTAGGCCTTGGCTTCCTCGGCCTCGGTGGCATCGCTGAAGCGTACCACCAACACGCAAGAAGCCAGCAGCAGTACGGTAATGCCTAGATAAAAGAGCCCTTGCTGGTAGCTGAGGCTTTCATTACGAAACAAGAACGCGGCGGAGACGGCACCAATGTTGCCCCCAGCGCCAACGATGCCTGCCACGGCTCCCAGCGCTTTCTTGTTGATGAAGGGGACGACCCCGTAAGTGGCACCTTCCGCCATCTGCACGAACAGGCTGAACACCAGCATGATGCCAATCGCCATGCTGAGCACGTGCATCTGCGAAAACGCAATCAGCGCGATGCCTTCGCAGATCAGAGCAATGAAGAGCCAGCGCACACGCCCCTTGAGGCCCGCCTGTTTGGCGAACAGATCGGAAAAGACGCCGCCCAGGGTGCGGGCAAAGATATTCATCAGCCCGAACAGGCCCGCAATGAGCCCTGCCGTGGCCAGAGTGAGATCAAAGGTATCGAAAAAATAGATGGCGGCGATGTTGTTGATGGTCAGCTCTACCCCGAAGCAGAGCCCGTACACTACAAACAGCGCCCAGACACGAATATCCTTGGCGGCAGCCATGAAGCTCTGCGCGGCGCCATACTCGCCGCTGGCTTCCGGTAGCTCGCCGCGGGCGCGCAGCTCGCTGAAATTGCCATCCGGGGCATCCTGGGTAAAGTACCAATAAGCGATACCCGTCAAAAACAGCACGACCCCTGGCACCAGCATGGCAAGCCGCCAGCCCAGCGCTTCGTTGACGCCCAGCATGAGTATTCCGGAGAAAATGAGCGGCATCAGGATTTGCGTCGTACCGCCCCCCAGGTTACCCCATCCGGCGCTGGTGGCGTTGGCGGTGCCTACCACATTGGGGGCGAACATCATGGTGGTGTGGTACTGGGTGATCACGAACGACGCGCCAATGGCACCAATGGCCAGACGAGCCAGCAGAAAGGTTTCAAAGCTGTTGGCCAGGCTGATCCCCATGACGGGAATGGAGCCCAGCAGCAGCAAACCCGTATAGGTCTTGCGCGGCCCGATGCGGTCACAGAGCACCCCAATCAGCAGCCTGACCACCACAGTGATCGCCACGGACGCAATGATGGTGTTGCCAATTTGGGTTTGGGTCAGCGACAGGTCTTCACGCACGACAGCCATCAGCGGGGCAATGCCGAACCAGCCAAAAAAACAGATATGAAAGGCAAACCAGGACATGTGGAATGCCCGCATCTGCGGCGTGGAGAAATTGAGCAGCCGAATACGATTGGCTTTGTGGCGGATATTCATGGGTGGCCTCGATGAGCATGGAACGAGTTCGTCAACGCACAACGCCAAGGGCGCTGCACAGAGACGGGAACATGCCTTCATCGTTGAAGGTCAGGTTCGACGCACTCGTACCCACTGGGCCTGGTCCACGCCTGCAACACTGGAAATCACCAAGCAAATAATTCGCCACTAGCCATTTTTTGAATATAAATCATCATTTTAATGAATAACTGTGGGTGGGGTGGGGACGTGTTGGCAGATCTGATGGGCGGGGGCGCACTCGATTGGGGCGGTACCGATGGGTCGAGTGCGCCAAATTGAAGCAATATCAGGCGATGCCGGGTATTGAGGGGTTAGCCATGCAGGTATACGGCATCGATATCCAGCGTCGAGCGCTCACCAAGCGCCTCGAAGTGCTCGTTGAGCCACAGCTCTGCAGCCGCTCTTCCCTGGTCGAATAGATGACACAGGAACGGCCACTCGGCGTTCATCTTGCTGGATACCGACAGACCCTCCAGCGCCTTGTCACCACTAATGCGGTGAAACAGAGCCTGCTGGTAGCAGTTTTCGATGCCTTGCTCCTCCAGCGCATGCTTGAGCAGGGCGATCATGCGGACTTCCTTAATCAGCGCCGCGTTGAAGGTGATCTCGTTCAGCCGGTTCATGATGGCCGAGGCCGTGGTGGGCAGCTCGTCACGGCGGATGGGGTTGATTTGTACCAGCAGGATGTCCCGGGCACTGCACTCTTCCATCAAGGGAAATAGTGCGGGGTTACCCATGTAGCCGCCATCCCAAAAGGCTTCGCCGTCTATTTCGACGGCCTGAAACATGAACGGCAGGCATGCCGACGCCATGACGGCATCGACGCTCATCTCTTCACGACGAAACACGCGCTGTTTGCCGGTGCGGACGTTGGTTGCCGCAATGAAGAGTTTCAGCTGGTCGCACTGGCGCACGCGGTCGAAGTCGATATGCGACGCCACGATATCTCGCAAGGGGTTCAGGTTCAGTGGGTTGAGCTGATAAGGGGAGACCAGGCGAGTCATCAGGTCCATGGCGACATAGCCCGGTGAATTATCCAGGCTCCAGTTGCCGGTCAGTACGTCCATGGGGGAACGGCGGATGGGGCTCGCCATGCCCGCCCGGCTGACGGCTTTCCAGAAATCCCGCAACGCTTGCCGAGCCGTCTCCTTGCCGCCCCGAGTCAGCGCGTCGGCCATGACGACGCCATTCATGGCCCCCGCGCTGGTGCCGCTGATGCCCTCGATGTCGATGCGGTCATCTTCCAGCAGGCGGTCCAGCACGCCCCATGTATAAGCGCCGTGAGCACCGCCGCCTTGAAGCGCCAGGTCGAGCTTTTTTGCTGATGCCATGTGATCCTTCCCATAGTGGCTAATAACCTGCCCCTAAGCATGGCATAAATGAGCACGTTCGGTAGCCTGGGTATGCACACGGGTATGGTGGCGGTGCTGGCGGTGATCACTATCACGCTATTATCTCATCTGCGCGAGTTGCAGGTGGTCATCTTGGCCACAGCGCAGGAAGGAAGAGGTCGCTAGCCACTCTTCATCGGGGTAGTAGGCAAACACGTACTGCTCTTCCTTGAGGCTGTCGATAAGCGGGTAGGTGATGTCTTCGCGAACGGCAGGGCAGCCATGGCTACGCCCCAGTCGCCCCGTCTGGGCGATGAACTCTTCGCTCACATACTCTGCCCCGTGAATCACGATCGCGCGTTGGAAAGCGAGGTCGTTCACCTCTGGCTCCAGGCCCTCCAGGCGCAGTGAGTAGCCATTGCGCCCGTAATAGCTGTTCATGGTGCGAAACAGTCCAATGCTGGATTGAAAGCTTTCGGGGACGTTCGAAAACACCTCAGCCACGGCATCACCCGACCCTCGGCCATGGGACACCAGCTCTTCGAACAGCAAGGCGTGCTGGTGCAGGTCAAAGACCCACAGGCGAGGCTCCGTGGAGGGCAGCGAGTAGTCAATGACCGCCAGGCGCTCGGCGTAGGGGTCGGCACAAGCGATGGCTTGCGCGGCCAGGCGGAGCGCCTCACCGGAGGCGCCAGGCGCCAGTTGTTGTAACTGATGATGAAGGGGCGACACGCCGATGGGGGGCTGGGAAGATACCTGGGCATAAAAGCTGGCAGCCTGGAGTGGAGAGGCGCCAAGTAACAGGCTCGTGGCGGTCATCAGGGTCAAAAAACGGGGGGTATCAGAGCGAAAACGGGTATACAAGCGTGAGAGCATCGAGAGTCATCCTGCCAAAAGTGCGATAAGTCCCCACTAGAAATGACCATGAACAGGCGCAAGCAGCTATGCTGAAGTAAAGTGTCCGGCTATTCGGTCGGTAACGGGAACTGCCGATATCATTGGGCATCAGCGCCATACAGCGCTGCATCATAACGCAAGGAGAGGCGATGAACGATCATCCGCGACTAAGACAATGGGCGATAGGCGCCCTGCTTGGCCTTGTCCTGCCCGGCTCCTTGTTGGCGGTGGCTGCGGAGCCTGCTCCTCCTGGCATGCAACAAGCCTTGTCACAGCAGGTCGAGCGGGCAGGGGAGTCACTGCCGGTGGCAGCGTTTTATCAGCTCAATGGCGGGCAACCGGTTTGGCAGGATGAAGCCCGTGTGAAGGCCCTGGTGGAGGGGTTGAATGGCCTGCTGGATGATGGCCTAAGACCCGAAGATTACCGCGCGACGACGCTGCTGGAAGAGTACCGGGTCAGCCGCGCATGGGATGCTGCCGCCCAGGCACGCTTCGATGTCGATGCCACTCGGGCTCTGCTGCTGGCGCTGGAGCATCTATCGTCAGGCAAGGTCGATCCTCGTCAGGTGGAACCTGGCTGGGACGCTTCACGCCCAGAGCGCAGTTACGCGCTGCCTCGTGTGCTGAGCGCCGTGGAGCGTCACGATGTGGAATCGGCGCTGGCCATGGCCCGGCCCAGCTCTCCCGAGTATGCCCAGTTGCGCCAGGCATTGAGTGCCTACCGTCAATTGGCCGAGCAAGGCAGCGTTCCTTACCTGCCCGGTAGAGAAGCCTCGCTGCGGCCTGGCGACCGCGACGCTGATGTGGTCACGCTGCGCCAACGGCTGACCCTGTGGGGCGCCTCGGGGCTGTTGGGTGCCGACAGCAGCGCCTATCCAATGATTGGCGTACAGGGGCCGCAGCGCGACCAGCAGCTGTTCGATGACACCCTGGTGCAAGCAGTGAAGCATTTTCAACGCCGCCACCAGTTGCAGGAAGATGGCATCGTCGGGGAGCGCACCCGGCTGGCGCTGAACATGCCGGTGGCTTCACGGGTCGACCAGCTGCGGGTCAACCTGGAGCGTGCGCGCTGGATACGCCCCGCCTTGCAGCGTGAACCTCGGGTGTGGGTCGATATTGCGGGCTACCGGCTGCATTACTTGCGGCCTAACGGTCAGCAGTGGGATGCGCGAGTGGTCGTTGGCACGCCGCGGCGTGAAACGCCGGTCATTCATTCCACGATCAGCCACCTGACCATCAACCCCAGCTGGACCATACCGCCCACCATTATGCGGGAAGACGTTCTGCCACGGGTACGTGAGGATATCGGTTATCTGGCCCAGCAGAACATTCAGGTGTTGAGCCCCACAGGGGAGGCGCTGGATGCGCAGAGCATCGATTGGCAGCGCCCTGGAGGCGTTATGCTGCGTCAGGTGGCGGGGAGCCGTAACCCTCTCGGGAGGGTCGTGGTACGCTTTCCCAATAACGACATGATTTACTTGCACGACACCCCGGCGCGCGGATTATTTCAGCGGGAGCAACGGGCCTTGAGCTCCGGCTGCGTCAGGGTGGAAGGCGTGGCGGAGTTCGCTCAGATGCTGCTACAGGATAGCGGCAGTCGTCATCAGCTCAATGCGCTGATGAACAGTGGGCGCAGCGATCAGAACGTCAACCTGCCCCAGCGCATTCCCGTAGCACTGCACTACCTCACCGCGTGGCCCAATGCCCAGGGGGAGGTAGAGTTTCGAGATGATATCTACCGCCGAGACCCGGCACTGCTATCGGCGCTATCCGCACGCGACGCCTGATTCCCTCTTCCACGTATGCTACCTATGCGACAGGCCGCCCCTTGGGGCGGCCTGTCGAACGACGTATCACGATGAGCTACTGAACGGTGTCGCTATCGTTGTCACTGCTCTGGTTGCTGGCCACGCTGATGATGCCTGTCTCGCCACTCTCCAGTACCGCCAGGACCGGTTCGGCCTGACGTTGGAAGGCGATCAGAGTATCGCCACTCAGGCTGGTGTTTTCAGGCAGCTCGACGGTCATGGCATTGACCGGCGTATTGTTGACGATGACTTCATAATGCAAGTGAGGGCCAGTGCTGCGGCCGGTGTTACCGGATAGGGCAATGCGTTCACCCATGTCGACACGCTGACCTTGGCTGACCATCGGCTGCGAAAGGTGCAGGTAGCGCGTGCGGTAGCCGTTATCATGGCGGATGACGATATAGCGCCCTGCCGCGTGGTGATTGCCCACGCGCTCCACGCGGCCGTTGGCCGGCGCGATGATAGGCGTGCCGATCGGCATGGCAAAGTCGGTGCCGTTGTGCGGGCTGACCCGGCCTGTCACCGGGTGAAGGCGGCGCGGGTTGAAGTGAGAGCTCAGGCGATAGTTGCCTTCGAACGGACGGCGGGCAAAGGCCGGGTCCAGGCTGTTGCCTTCCGGGGTGTAGAAGTTGTCGTCGGAAGGGTTGCGCACCACGGTCAGATCCATGCGCTCGCCGTCATATTTGACCGCCAGCACCCGTGAATCCAGCGTTTCGCCATCGATCATGTCAGACTCGACCAATACCTGAAACTGATCCCCCCGGCGGCTGTCGCGACGGAAATCGAGTTTCTTCTCCAACAGGCGGGTCAGCTCGGTGACCGAGCTGCTGCTCAGGCCGGTAGCCTGGGCAGAGCGTGCAAAGCTGCCGCTCACGCTACCCGCGTAAAGCCGCTGTACCGGCTCGCCCTGGCGTTCGATGGTGGTGATAGCAAAGTGTTCGCTGTCTCGTTCCAGCAAAATGCCGTCGCGGGTGTTGCGCATCATGCGCAGCGACAGCAGTCGGCCTTCTTCATCCAGCTGGTAATCGAAGCTGTTGCCGGCGCGCCAGTTGGTCAGCAGGCGCTGGTCGGGCATGTCTTCCAGCAGCGCCAGTACTTCGCTGTAGCCTAGCCCCAGCTCGTTCTGAGCAACCACGGCAAAGGTTTCACCAGACACGACGATATGCGTCTGCCACTCGGGCACGAAGGGCTCTTCAGCGGCCAGCTCGCGCTCGAGAAAGGAAATATCGTCGAACAGCTCGATATCGTAATCTTCGTAGGAAGTAGCATCAGCAATGTCGACGGTGGGGTCGGTATTGAGCATGCCGCTTGCAAGAGTGCCCACGATCACGGCCATGTGCAGCGCGCCGTCATCGAGCGCAACGGCCAGGGGAGGCACGCTGGCCATGGAGGCTTCGGCGCTGGTGATCACGTCGAGGTCGACGATCTCGGTTGCTGCCAATTCGCTGAGGGGAATATGGTCACGGGTGGCGTCGAGGGCGCGGGAGGCGCGATCGATCGCTTCTGCAACAGGCGTTCGCTCTTGCCGCAGCGAGGGGACACCAGGAGCAGAGTCGCTGGGGAGAGGAACAAGTACGCTCTCCAGCGGTGTGTGAGGTTGATTCAGGTCGTTATACGTCGTCACCAGCTTTTGTGCGCCCAGCACAGTGACCATGGTGGCCACTGGTAATAGTAACAATTTATGCGTGCGGGGCAGCGAATGGAGGATTCGCAACATGGGTAAATGGACCGCCGAATTTGTGAAGTAAACGTAACAAGAAAGTGAGCAAACTCGGGAACCATACCCCAAGGAGGCAGGGGTGAATAGACTGTATATCCATACACAAAACATACTTCTGTCGAAATATGCAAATATTCGACAATGAGAACCGCTCTCGAACGCCGTTCGCTAACAAAAGTAACGGCGTAAACTGCCTTCGATGACCGCCGCATGGCGTGATCATCTTCTTAACCATAGACGCAAATGAAGGGTTATTAAAGATGTGCGTAAGTTGTGTCTAATTAAAACGGCATTTTAAGCACTTACCGACCAAAATGAGCGCTTGAAACGGACGTTTTTCACGGGCCAGGAAAGCGCATCGCCCAAAACGCCCTCCGACCTCGCAAACGTGGCTTTTTGAGGGTAATTGCTAATATTTAGAATGTGTTTTTTTGTTTCTGTATGTTTGTTTTTTGAAACACGGCGATGTTCCTGTGAGCCCGCGTATTAGCCCTTGGTGCAAAATTTGCTGTCAGGCCACGTACTCTCGACGTTTTACTGGCATCCTATGTGTTGTTTTTTCGAAGGTGAAGCGGTTTGTTTCGCTGTTTAGCGTCGAGGAAATCGAAATGTCTCGGGTAACACTTGCACAGTGGCAGATGCTCGCCGCCGTGGTCGACCACGGTGGCTTTGCAAGGGCGGCAGAGGCGATCCATAAAAGTCCCTCTACGCTCAACCATGCGGTACATAAATTGGAAGAACAGTTGGGTATCCAGGTACTGGAGCCCGTGGGGCGTCAGGTACGACTAACGGAAGCCGGTGAGCTGTTGCTGCGCCGTGCGCGTCAACTGATCGAGAGTGCGGCGTCGCTGGAGGACGTGGCCTCGCGCTTGGCAGCGGGCCTGGAGGCTGAAATCGTCGTCGCCATCGATCAAATCTTTCCTGCGGCGGCTCAGGCCAGGGCGCTAGAGCGCTTTTCGGAAACCTATCCCCAGGTGCGGGTACAGCTGCATGAGAGCGTACTCAATGGCGGCACCGAAATGCTCTATGACGGACGTGCCGACCTGGTGGTCACGGCCATCGAAGCCCAGGGGTTTCTTGGTGAGCCGCTGGTCAATGTGCGCTTTGTGGCGGTCGCTCATCCACGCCACCCGCTGCATCAATTAGGGCGCGCGTTGGATCTGCGTGACCTGGCCCAGCATCGCCAACTGGTGATGCGTGACTCGGCGTTGCGCCAATCGACCAATGCAGGCTGGCTAAAGGCCGAGCAGCGCTGGACGGTCAGCCATGTGGGCACCTCATTGGACATGCTCAAGCGTGGTCTGGGGTTCGCCTGGATACCTGAAACCCGTATCCTTGACGAGCTGGCCAGTGGGGCGCTGAAGCCGCTGCCGCTGAGCGCAGGAGGCGTGCGGGAAGTACCGGTACAGCTTATATTTCGTGACCGTGACCGGGCTGGCCCTGCGGCTCATGCCATGGCCGCTGCGTTGCGGCAGTCCGTCAAGGAGACGTGCAGCCAACATTCGATTCCCTCGAATGAAAGTCGGTAAAACATCCGCTTGAGCCCTCTCTTGTCGAGCGTATCCTGTAGACAGGCTATTTCATACGTTCGCAACGGGAGAGGCACCATGGGGTTATTGGTCAACGGCGAGTGGGTCGATCAGTGGTACGACACCAAAAAGCACGGCGGCGAATTCGTTCGTGAGTCGGCACAGCTGCGTGATTGGGTAGGGGATCCTGCCGACAGCGGTAGCGTGTTGGAGGGCGATGCCCAGCGCTATCCTGCCGAGGCAGATCGTTACCACCTTTATATCTCCCTGGCATGCCCCTGGGCGCACCGCGTGTTGATCATGCGTCAACTGAAAGGCCTGGAGCCCTTGATCGGCGTCTCCCATGTCAGCCCGCTCATGCTGGACAAGGGCTGGACCTATCACCAGGACGAGGGTTCCAGCGGCGACCCGATCAACCACGTCGAGTTTCACCACCAGCTCTATACCATGACCGACCCGCAGTACACGGGGCGCGTGACGGTGCCGGTGCTGTGGGACAAGCAGCGTAATGCCATCGTCAACAATGAGTCGGCTGAACTCCTGCGCATCTTCAACCATGCCTTTGACGAGCTGACCGGCAATACGCTGGATTTCTATCCCTCCGACCTGCGTGATGTCATCGATGAGGTCAACGCCGATGTGTACGACCACATCAACAACGGGGTTTACAAGTCGGGCTTTGCCACTGAGCAGAAGGTGTACGAGAAGCATGTCACTGCGCTGTTCGACGCGCTGGAGCGCATGGAGAAGCGCCTGGGAGAGCAGCGTTACCTGGCGGGAGAATGGCTGACCGAAGCCGATATTCGTCTGTTTACCACGCTGGTGCGTTTCGACGCGGTCTACTACGGCCACTTCAAGTGCAATTTCAAACGCATCGAGGATTATCCCAACCTGTCCAACTACGTGCGTGAGCTCTATCAGTGGCCGGGCATTGCCGACACCGTCAACCTGGACCACATCAAGCGCCACTACTATTACAGTCACGACACCATCAACCCGACCCGTATCGTCCCCGCCGGGCCAGCGTTGGACTTTCAGCGCCCGCATGACCGTGAACGTCTACCGGGGCAAGGAGTGCGCCGTCGCTGAATCAATGCGGCCATCCATGAAAATGGCCACCCGGTTGGGTGGCCATTGCGTACCTGTGTGTCGCTAAACAGCAAACGTATCAGTCGGAGCTGACGGCGTCACGGGCGGACTGCCAGGCACTTTGCGCGCCATCACGCGTGGTTTCCCAGGCATCGCGTGCGCCTGCCTTGGTTTGTTCCCACCAGTCGTGGTTGTAAGTAGGAAAGGCTTCCACTTCTTCAGACGTGGCTTGGAGCATGATCCGGTGCTCGGTATCGCCATCCGCTTCGGTGTGGGTTTCCAGCGTGAAGTGGTCGGTGCCGACAACGATTTCACGTCCGCCCAGCCCCAGTACAGAGCCGCTCTCTATGACCAGTGCAGTAATGCGCATCTCCTCATCGAAGAGAATGTTTTCCACCTCACCGATCTCTTCGCCGGAACCGCCCGCGAAGTAGACATCAGCATCCAGAATGTCTTCGGCTGAATACATGCCCTGTGGCTCGGTCTGTGCGTGGGCGCCCATTGCCATACTGCCCAGAAGTACCGTGCCGATAGCCGTTGTCAGTAGTGATTTACGCATAGCTTCTCTCCATGTTGCTATTGAATCAGCCAAATAGTCATCTATTGGAAAATGGATATGCATTGGCCTGCCTTTACGGCGCCAATGCCGAGACGATTAGAGGCCGTTGGCCCACTCGTCTGCACGGCGCTCGGCTTCTTCACGGGCCAGCCCGTATTTCTGCTGAAGCTTACCTACCAGCTGATCTTTCTTGCCGCCGATTTGCGTCAGCTCGTCGTCGGTCAATTCGCCCCAGCTAGAACGCGCCTTGCCTTTTACCTCGGTCCATTTGCCTTCGATCTGATCCCAGTTCATATGCATCACTCCTTGAAGTTCGTGAACAACGTGAGGCACCTCTCAGGTTAGACCAATAGTGAACAAGTGCAAGTTTCAGGATGATATCGGTTAAAGTAAAAAAGCTGGTCAGCTTACCAGTGAGGTGGTAGGATGCGCGCTCCTCGCATGTGTTGACCCCTCCATCACGACGGCAAGCGTTGATTCGGTCGCCTCATGGCACCAAGCCGAAACGTTTGCAGGAACATCCCCTCGACTGGATGTTCATTGCTGTGAAGATGGCGCGCCTCCAGCATTTCACCAGACGGGTGAAATCGGCGCAGTAAGGTCGCCACAGCGGTTGGCCCGCAGCGTGCGGTACTGCCAGCCGAATGCCAGGTGCGACCGGCGTCTCCGACTCCACTGATGACGATATCCGCTATGCGGAGCCTTGTTCTTTTGCTGCGCACCGTGACGTGCGGCATATGACAGAGTCAGAGACGCTTACGATGTTTTTTGCCGGTGATACCGGCCTACCAAGGTGTGATTAATGACCTCGATTTCTGTCACCTCGCCGAGCTTCGGTGATCTGGCTCTTTTGCCTGCCGTTCTGTCTGCTGTAGAAGCGCAGGGCTACGAAACTCCTTCGCCCATCCAGGCGCAGACCATTCCAGCCCTGCTGGAAGGTCGCGATATGCTGGGTCAGGCACAAACGGGTACCGGTAAAACGGCTGCCTTTGCACTGCCGCTGTTGTCGCGTCTCGACATGCAGCGTCGCGAGCCCCAGGTACTGGTGCTGGCGCCTACCCGCGAACTTGCTCAGCAGGTTGCGGTTTCCTTTAGTAAGTATGGTCAAAACCTGCAGGGGCTCGAAGTGGCGACCCTGTGTGGTGGTCAAGAGTATCGTGAGCAGCTGGGCGCCTTGAAGCGCGGCGCTCAGGTCGTGGTCGGTACGCCCGGTCGTATCATCGACCACCTGGATCGCGGCAGCCTGAAGCTGGACGGTTTGTCTGCTCTAGTGCTGGACGAAGCCGACGAAATGCTGCGCATGGGCTTTATCGACGACGTAAAACGCGTGGTTGCCGATACCCCGAAAGATGCCCAGCGCGTGTTCTTCTCGGCCACGCTGCCGTCTGAAATCGAGCGCATCGTCAATCGCTATCTGGTCAACCCGGTCAAGGTGGCGATCGAATCGCGCACCACGACGGGAGAAAACATCGAACAGCGCCTGGTGCGTGTGGACGGTGGTGCCAAGCTGGAAGCGCTGGCGCGTATTCTGGAAGTGGAGCCGGTGGATGCGGCCATCGTGTTCGTACGTACACGTGCTGCCTGTACCACGCTGGTAGAGCAGCTGACGGCGCGCGGTGTCAACGCCGCTGGCCTGTCGGGTGACCTGGACCAGAGCCTGCGTGAGCGCACCATCACTCGCCTGAAGCGTGGCAAGGTCGATGTCCTGATCGCGACCGACGTCGCCGCTCGTGGTCTGGACGTTCCGCGTATCACCCACGTGGTGAACTACGACCTTCCCCAGGACGCCGAAGCCTATACGCACCGTATCGGTCGTACTGGCCGTGCGGGCCGCAGCGGTATCGCGATCACCTTCGCGGGCTTCCGTGAAGGCCGCAAGGTAGGCTGGATGGAGCAGGCAACGGGTCAGAAAATGACCGAAATGCCGCTGCCTGACGAAGCCGCTATCCGTGCGCACCGTGATGAAGTATTCCACCATCGCGTCGTGGCAGCCCTGACCAAGGGTGCCGAAGAGCAGCGCGCGCTGGTCGAGCGTCTGGTGGAAGAAGGTCACGACGCCGTCGATCTGGCCTGTGCCTTTGCTGCCATGGCCCGTGCTGACGAAGCGCCGATTGGCCGTCTGCAAGCACCGCGCAAAGAGCGTGCTCCGCGTGAGGGTGCACCCGGCAAACCAGCTGGTGCTCGTCGCGAGCGCTCCAGTGCGCCCAGCGAAGGCATGACCCGCTACCGTGTATCGGTAGGCCATAAAGATGGCGTCAAGCCTGGCCAGTTGGTTGGCGCGTTGGCCAACGAAGGCGGTATCGAAGGTGCCCGTATCGGCCGCATCGATATTCGCAACGCCTTCTCGGTGGTCGAGCTGCCCAGCGGCCTGCCGTCTACCATTCTGGCCAAGATGGCACGTGCCCGTGTGGCCGGTCGCCCGCTGGAAATCAGCGAAGACCGTGCGCCCGAGCGTGCACCGCGCCGTCGTCGTGACGATGGCGATGCGCCGGTTCGTCGTCGCGAACGTGCGTAAACGCCTGCCGGGCGACTGATGTCGCCCTGGCTACCATCCCCCCATGCCAAGGGCATGGGGGGATTTTTTTTTTGGCCATCCTGAACGTCATATCGCGGCGCGACCAAAAGCGCGCTACAGCATCGCAAACGCACACTACAGCATCGCGATGAACCGGGTCAGCAGGCGCGTGGCGTCGGGGGTCTCCGCGACGCCTTGCAGCAGTTGATCCGGGTCTTCGCCCTGGTCGCGCAAGGCAGCGCGCTGGCGTTCGATATAAGCGCGCATCACCGGCGGTGAAAACTCGGGATGGAACTGGACGCTCCACTGGCGTGGCCCATAGCGCAGCGCCTGGTGGGCATCGTGGCAGTTGTGCGCCAGGATGCTGGTGCCGGGGGGAAGCTGCATGACCGCCTGGGCATGGGTCAAGTGGGCCACGAAACACTCCGGGAGTTGCCCGAACAGCGGATCCTGGCGGCCTGCCTGGGTCAGGCGTACGCTGCGTGTGCCGGATTCACGCCCCGCCGGGTGGTAATCACTCACACCGCCAAACGCAGCGGCCATCAGCTGGTGGCCGTAGCATACGCCCAGCAGCGGCAGGTCGTCCGCCAGTGCCTGCTGTAACCAGGGCTTCAGCGCCTCGCTCCAGGGGAGCTGCTCACTGACCATGCTGTGGGAGCCGGTAATGATGGCTGCCACGATATCCTCCGGCGGCTGGCTGGTGAGGCGTGCATCCCATACGTCCAAGGTCAGGTGGTCGGGCAGGGCGTCCTGCACCTGGTCGATGAACAGCTGTTCGAAATCCCCGTGCTGATCCACCACTTCGGGGAAGGCGTCGCCGGTTTTGATAATGACTACAGAGGCCATGGTGTTCTCGCTAGCGTGTCGCGATGGATGAGGGATAGCCGAATCAGGGAGTTCCACGGTAAGCTGGGCCACTGATCGTCATTCCCCTTTTACCATACATTAGGAGCTTGATATGCAACAGATTACGCGGGCAGGTCAACCCATGGATGTGGCGGGCACCTTACCGGCGGTGGGGCAGGATGCACCGGCCATGACGCTCACCAACGGCAGCCTGGAAGACGTCACCCTGGCGACCTATGCAGGCAAGCGCAAGGTGCTGAACATCATCCCCAGCGTCGATACGCCCACCTGTGCAACGTCCACGCGACGCTTCAATGAGCTGGCCTCGTCGCTGGACAACACCGTGGTACTGGTGGTGTCTGCCGACCTGCCGTTTGCGGCCAAGCGTTTTTGCGGTGCCGAAGGGCTGGACAACGTGGAGACGCTCTCGACGTTCCGCCACCGCGAATTTCAGCAGGACTGGGGCGTGGCGCTATGCAACAGCAACATGGAAGGGCTCTGCGCCCGTGCCGTGGTGGTGCTGGATGCCGAGGATCGGGTGCTGCACAGCGAGCTGGTCAGCGAGTTGAAGAACGAGCCTGATTACGACACGGCGCTGGCGGCGCTGAAAGGCTAGCGGGACGCCTTGGCTGCCTCCACCAGCGCACGTATCAAACGCTGCTGGGGGCGGTTGAAGATCAGCCACTCCGGGTGCCATTGAACGCCTATCAGGAACGCATGGTCCGTGGACTCGATGCCCTGCACCAGCCCATCGCGGTCACGCGCCACGATCCGAATGCCCTTGCCTGCCCGGTTGACCGCCTGATGATGAAGGCTGTTCACACGACACCAGGTCACCCCCAACAAACGATAGAGCTGGCTGTCGCCCACGATGTCGACGGTTTTGCGGGGCAGTACCGTGCGGCGCCGCTTCAAGCCTTCGTGGGTGGTGTAAATATCGGGGTCCAGGCTGCCGCCCAGATGCACGTTGATCAGCTGCGCACCTCGGCAGATGCCCAGCACTGGCGTATGGCGAGGAATGAAACGCTTCAGCAGGTGGAGTTCCAGCTCGTCACGGGCTGGGTCCAGGCGTACGTCCAGCTGCACTTCACCGCCGTACAGGTGGGCTTGAATGTCGTCTCCGCCGCCAATGATCAGGCCGTCCAGGTGCTCCGGCAACGGGCGAGAAGGAGAAAGGCGTAGCGGCCTGCCGCCGTGTCGCCAGACGGCAAACCAGTCGAAGCACCAGGCAAGCTGGCTTTTGTAATCCGAGGTCGTGATGCCGATTAGAGGTCTAGGCATGGCCAAACAGTCTGCGCTTGAGGCGCCGCCACCAGGGTTGGTTCTGTTCGGCCATGTACTCCTGGCAGCGGGCGTGAAGGATGTCCTGGTCGTGGGCCAGCTTCTCTACCTCCACCCAGCGGTTCCACTCCATCACGCTGCCCCAGCCCGGCTGCGACAGCTGCGCATTGGGCAGCCGGTAATGAAAAGTGGGCCGTGGCTTGGTCAACTGGCCGTGCAGCAGCTCGTGAGGGTGTTCCGGGCGCAGGTGGGCGAACAGCGGCAGCAGGTCCAGCTCGCGGTTGCGGGTAGGGTTATCGGCCAGGTAGTCGTCGATGAAGGTGTCGAGATCCGGCTGGTAACGCAGGTCCAGCACCTTGCGGGCGTACTCCTTGGGGAACGGGTTGGCGTGTGGCAGCACCTCTCGGGTAATGTCCACCTTGATTTCCTGACGTAGCCAGCTGGCCAGCAGCAGGTAGGCGCGCAGCATGGCGAGCAGATAATCGACCTCGTTACGCTCGATTTCCGGGTTCAGGTGCAGGCCGAAACCGTACAGCAGGCTGGCATCGGTGCCCTTGGCGCCTTTTTCCCGCAAGGTGTCGAACAGAGTGTCCAACGCTTCGAGCTCTTCCCAAGGGATGGGAGGGCAGACGATTTCGGTGGGCACCAGCCCGGTCACCATGTCACCGATCAGTTCACGGGTCTTTTGGTGGAATTCCAGCCGCCGCTGATGCTGTTGGCGGGCCCACTCGCTGTCATTGTCCTGCTGTGCGTCCAACAACGTCTGGTCTGGATGGGCGTATTGAGTATCCAGTTCGATCTCGAACGCTCCCCAGCGTGTGTCGGCCACCTGTAGCCGATGGGGGCTGACCACGTTAAGCTCACCACCAAACAGTGCCTGCACCACCTCGGCCGTCTCGCGAGGGGGGAGCCCGGCAAACTCGATTTCGACGCCCACGCGTCGAGTCTGGCCGTCCGGGTTCAAGCGTTGGGGAGGAGCCTGCAGCGTCATCTCGATATCCTGGAGGTGAACGTTAGTGCGTTTAGCCTATCATAATCACACGCTTAGGCTGAGTAAGAGAAGAGCCACGATTCAACAGTCACTTTCCACGGGAGTCATGCGTGCGACAGCAGTGGATAATTAGCATCGTTCTAGGGGCGCTACTCAGCCTGATGATCAGCGTCACCGCACACGCCCAGAGCGTCTCGCTCCCTGCGTTGGTGGGTAGTGAGAGCGAAGAACAGCCGGACGTCGCCAGCGAGAACTTCCAGAGTTCGTTGAATGATGTCATTAACATGCTGGAGAGCGAAGATCAGCGCCGCGCACTGCTGGATTCGCTGCGCGAGCTGCAGCTGAGTGCCGAAGCCGTGGAAGAAGAAGGCGTGGTGCGCCAAGGATTGTTGGGCGCTCTGGCCGATACGCTTTCCGATATCGGTGAACAGGCCCAGGCCGGGGATTCGCCTATCGACGAGTGGTCTCGACAGCTGGTGCAGGGGGTCGAGGATCTGCGCGCTCTGAATGCCGGGGCCGACCAGCGGGATGCTGTCCGAGCCGTGGCAGAAGGTGCCCTGCTGGCCGTTATCTGGAGTGGCCTGCTGGTGGCGATGATTGCCTTTG
Source organism: Halomonas sp. 18071143 (assembly GCF_019211725.1). NCBI lineage: Bacteria > Pseudomonadati > Pseudomonadota > Gammaproteobacteria > Oceanospirillales > Halomonadaceae > Halomonas > Halomonas sp. 18071143. Next base: position 2,884,565 of record NZ_CP078120.1, on the reverse strand, counting down.
GTCGCGTCGTGGCCAAGCGGCGTCATTGGCCGCTGGACCTGCCCCGGGACCCCAAGGCCTGGCTGTTGGCGGTCCACTTCTTGCGGCGCATGTTGCCCTGGGCTCTGGCTTTCGTCATTACACTAGGAGTCGGCCAGCTGCTGCCTTACAGCCCCGGCCGCGCCCTGGTGCTGGTGGTGGCCTATATCTGCCTGTGTGGCCGGGCGCTGTCGGTGGTGTTCGAAACGGTGGTGGCGTTCTTTAGCCGCGGGCACCGTTTTACCGCCGTGCAAGTATTACAGCACAAAGCGTTGCGGGGGCTGTTCGTCATCGGCGCGCTGATTGCCCTGGGAGACGCCGTCAACTCTACCCGCCTGATGGAGCTGCTGGGGACCGAGCTGTCGGGGCTGGTGTCCGTGCTGGCCAACATGCTGGCAGCGCTGCTGTCGGCGCGCTTCATCTTCAAGTACCAGCGCCCTATTCGTCATCTCATCTGTAATCGGCCTTACAAACAGCGCCGTGACGCCAGCACGGCCGTGGAGTTGGTTCGTGCGCTGGGCGGGCTATGGCACATTCCTGCCCTGCTGATGGTGGGCGGCTCGCTGCTGGCGATGTTCGTTACCGTGGGCGACGTGGGGACCGCGCTGGCTCGTTCGATCGTGTCGGCTAGCCTGCTGGTGTTGACCCTGGTGATTACCGGGCTGCTGCGTCGTCAGGAAGAGCGTTTGGGCAAGCGGCGCCATCGCCGCCGCTTTAGCCAATATCGCAAGCGACTGGAGCGCTTTGGCTTCGTACTGGCGCACCTGAGCGTCTGGATGGTTTTTGCCGAGCTTTCGATGCAGGTGTGGGGCGGTTCTTTGTTTGGTTTGGGGCAACAGGGAGTGGCCAGTGCGCGTATTGGTCAGGCGCTGGTCAGCCTGGGGGCCACCGTGCTGTTGGCATGGCTGGTGTGGATTTTTGCCGATACCGCCATTCAGCGGGCGCTGACCTCCTCCGCGCGGTCACGGGGTCGGCGCGTCAACCAGGCCCGCGCGCAAACCATCACGCCGATGATCCGTAACGTGATTTTCGTCACCATCCTGATCATTGCGGTGATTGCTGGGCTGGCCAACCTTGGGGTCAACGTCACGCCGCTGCTGGCCGGTGCTGGTGTGATCGGTCTGGCGGTGGGGTTTGGCGCGCAAACCTTGGTGCAGGATTTGATCACCGGCATCTTCATTCTCATCGAAGACTCGCTGGCGGTGGATGATTTCGTCACCATCAATACGCACATGGGCACCGTCGAAGGGCTGACGCTGCGGACGGTCAGACTGCGCGACTTGGACGGCGTGCTACACATCATTACCTTTAGCCGTATCGAATCGATCCACAACATGTCGCGCCAATTCGGCATTGCCTTGATGCGGATTCGCATTCCCTATGACATGAAAATCGATGACGCCATCACGCTGATGCAGGAAACGGCTCAGGAATTGCGCAAGGACCCGATGATGCGTCACTACATCTGGTCGCCGCTGGAGATGCAGGGGGTGCAGGCCTTCGAAGATGGCTGCCCGATATTACGGATGCGCTTTCGCACCGCCCCCGAAATGCAGTGGGACGTGTCACGGGCCTTCAATCTGCTGCTGAAGCAGCGCATGGAAGCCCAGGAAATTGACCTGGGTGTACCGCGGCTCAGCGTGCGTATGGAGGCACGCTCTGAGGCCCGTGGCGACGAGCCCCATGGCACCGACATGACGCTGCAGCATCGCCAGCAGGGCGACGTCGATTCGCCCCAGCATGCCCCCGAACCACCCAGGCCTGCGCCCAGGCCCACCGAGGCCGAAACTCGCCGTGACGAGCGGCAGCGCCCCGAGGGCTCAACAGCCGTGCCGCCGCTAGCGCAACCCCAGCCCAAGTCCCAGACTTAGGGCAATGCCAGTGGCTAGCCCCAGGCCTGTGCCCAGCGCAAACAGCGTGACCAGCAGCCAGGGCCCGCGCAGCCCTCGCCAGCGGTTATATAGCGAAACGGCGTGGCTGACTCGGTCGACCAGTTCGTCATGGCGCGAGATGGCGTGGTCAGGGGGCAGCGAGAAGTCATTGGCCACGTCACCTTGCCAGTGTGCTCCGTGGGTCAATCCAAGGCGCGCGCGGAGGCGGCCGATGTCGCTCAAGGTGCCGTGCAGCGCATCGTAGGTTTCACGGTGCGGGGCCACCGTCAGCACCGAGGTGGCGTCCTGGCGCAGGGCGCTATTGGGGCAGCGCGCCACGGCGGTGTCGATCTGCTGCTCATTGGCATTGGGGGGCAGGGTCAGGCGTTGGTAAAGGTCGCGCATAATCCGGCGTCGGTCTCGTAGCAGTGAGCACAGTGAAAAAGCATGGTGACAGGCTATTGGTCGGCAGGCTTGCCGATCCATCATGCCTGGTAAGTTTGCATCAGATAATCATACGCGTTTTTGATGCGCTGAAAACGTGCCGAGGCCAGCGCCACCTGATGTTCGCTTTCCGAATAGAAGCGGTCGGGGTGATGCAGCTGCGCCATGCGTCGATAGGCCTTGCGCACCTCTGTCTTGCTGGCGCCGGGCGTCAGCCCCAGCACGGCCAGTGCCCGGGTGGTACGGTCGGGTGGCGGGGGAGGATGAGGGGCGCGCTGATAACGTTCGCGGCGGGCCTGTTCCGCCCGGGCTTGCTCCTGCTGTTGGCGGGCGTGTTCACGACGCGCCTGTTCGGCGCGAGCCTGCTCCTGGCGCTGTTGCTCTGCACGTGCGTGTTCCTGGGCTTGCTCGGCACGCTGCCTAGCCTGGCGCGCTTCCTCCTTACGCTGCTGTTTTTGCTGCTGACGCTGCGCGCGTGCGTGCTGCTTGTCGGCCTTGGCGCGCTGCTGCTGTTCGGCCTGTGCCTGGGCGGCTTGTTCTCGCTCGGCAGCCTGGGCTTCCTGCTCGGCCTTGTGGGCGTAATACGCCGGGTCGTGCACCTGCCAATAGGCATCGCGGCTAGGGTCTTCCGGGGCTCGCAGCGGCTTGCCGGTCAGTTCCTGAAACAGGGTGTTCAGGGTCGTGGGCACCACGTTCAGCAGGTCGGCCAGAAAGCGCAGAATATAGTGGTTGGCCAGCGATAGCTCGCCATCGTCGGTAGCCACCGTGATGGCCTGGTGCATTACGCTGAGGCTACGCTCCCTGGAGCACTCCTTGCGCACGACTTCGGCGGCCAATTGAATGGCGTGAAGGTCCTGGCTATGGGCAATGCTCATGATCGGCCCCAGTTCGTGCCCATGGCGAAACTGCGCGCTGACCTGGGCCAGCCGACGTCGGCGTTGCCCCTCGGAAACGTGCTGGCGATGCACGAGCACCCAGCCAAGCAGCAGTAGCGTGGCCGTATCCACTTGGCTACGACTTTTTAGCAGCAGCAGCTCAAAGGGTGAAAAACGGGCGATGGGCATCCCTGGGCTCCAAGGCGAAGAAGTAAAGCGCTGATCCATGATATGCGCTGCATGGCGCGACCTTCATGGTACGGTCTTTAATCGAGGTGCGCTGGCAGACGACGCTCTGCCAGCCAGCCGTACTCGCGAGCTCACCATGGTATATCATCGAGTCTGTCATGAAAGCAGGAGATAAGTGAGGGTGATCAACGTTGAACGTAAAAACAGCTTCCAACTGCGCTTGTCTCGACGGCTGAAGGAAGAGACCTCACATACGCTGGATGTGTACTTGTTCGTGCCTCAAGAGCTGGGGCTGAGTACGCACATCATCTCCGAAGAAGCATTTTATCACGCCGCCATCAACGTCTCGCGCACTTACTACAGCGACGAGTACCATCTGCCGCTGGTGCATAGCCGCCTGGCCAGTCGTAACCAGCTGGGCAGCGACTCCTACCGCTTGAGCCTCAGTCTCTACGCCTACCAGTACGTGGTGGCGCTGGAGCGCACCACCCAGGGCATGCTTTCCACTGCCCGTAAACTGCGCCGCCTGCAGGGTGAGGAGAAGAGCAATACCCACGACAAGGCGAGCGAGCTTTACGACCAGCTGGTCGAGATGAGCGACCTGAGCGACGGCATTCTCAAACGCCTGCGGCGTAACCCGCCCACCGATGAGCGGCTATACAAGTACTTTGCCAACATCGACAACTATCTTTCCTGGTTCACCGAGCAGCAGCTGCTGGCGCTGGTGGCGCATATGCCGAAAGGAGGGTCTTTCAGCGAGGTCAAACGACGCCTGGTGACCATCTGCCACCGTGAAGGTGAATACCGCGAGCAGCAGGAGTACAACGCCGAGCGCGTACGCGATGACCCCACCCGCATGTCCAACAAGATGCGCCTGCTGCGACGGCTGATCGAGTACCCGATCACGCTCAAGCAGCGTGCGCTGGAGCTGGGTAGCGGCGAACAGAAAGCCGTCAAGGCCCTGGCCACCGCGGTGGTCATGGCCTTCGTGTCGCTGGGGGTACTGCACCTGCGCGACGTGATTGGCGACATCACCGCACTGTTCGTGCTGGCCATGGCGCTGCTCTACGCCATGCGCGAAGTGTTCAAGGACGACCTGCGCAATACCCTATGGCGATGGCTGAGAAGAGGCCGACCCAAGTGGCGGCGACAATACATCGACCCTACCCGCAATGCGCTGGTCGGTCGGCAGCTCGAATGGTTCGACTACAAGCGCTATACCGCCCTCGACCAGGACATACAGCAGATGCGGCGGCGCACGGTGGCCCAGCGCGAAGAGGTGGTCATGCACTATCGTTCCAGCTCGCGCATGTCCCCCACGCGCTTCTTGAGCGGCTATGAGCATACCCGCGAAACCCTGAGCATTGACCTCTCCATGCTGACCCGACTGATGAGCAAGGATAAGCACCATATCTATCGCCTGAAAGAGGGGCAGGCGGTGCGGGAAAGCGTCGAGCGCCGCCACCTGTTCAACCTGGTGGTGCGCGAAACGGGCAGCGAAGATGCCCCTTACCTGGCGCGCTGGAAAGTCGTGGTCAGCCGCTCGGGCATCGTGGATGTCGAGCGCGTCGCCGAGAACCGCCCCGACGAAGCTCCAGTCTGAACAGCAATAGAACCTGACGCCAGTGCGCCGGTGGTGTTCGACTAAAATCCAATAAGTAAACGTTTACTCTTCTTGAGTAAACGTTTACTTTTCTCCTCAGCGCTCACATTCGTGAGCAAGCACCTCTCAACGCTGAGGAGAACGACATGACACTCCGAGTCACCGTATGGGGCGAAAACGTCCACGAACAAACCAACGACGTAGTGGCGCGTATTTACCCCACCGGCATGCACCAGTGCATCGCCGATGGGTTGAATGAAGCGGAAGCGCTAACGGCCACGGCGGTCACGCTGCAAGACCCGGCGCAGGGGCTTGACGAAGAGACGCTGGAGAATACCGACGTGCTGCTGTGGTGGGGCCACGCCGCCCACGGCGACGTGCTGGAAGAGACCGTCGACCGCGTGCAAACGCGCGTGCTGCAGGGCATGGGCTTGATCGTGCTGCACTCCGGCCACTACTCGAAAATCTTCAAACGCTTGATGGGCACTACCTGCTCACTGAAGTGGCGAGAAGCCGGCGAGCGTGAGCGGCTCTGGGTGGTGAATCCTGGCCACCCCATCGTGCAAGGGCTCGGAGATTACATCGAACTGCCCCATACCGAAATGTACGGCGAACCCTTTGCGGTGCCCAACCCGGACGAGGTGATTTTCATCAGTGCCTTCGAAGGCGGCGAAGTGTTCCGCTCCGGCCTGACCTACAAGCGCGGTAACGGCAAGATTTTCTACTTCCGTCCCGGCCACGAAACCTACCCGATCTACTACGACGAGCAGGTAAAGCGGGTGCTCAAGAACGCCGTGGTCTGGGCACAGCCGGAAGGCTCCCGGTGGATCGACAGCTGCCCCAACGTCCCCGCCGACCAGGCGCCCAACCCGGTCGAGATCAAGGGCGAAAGCCTGCACAAACCCGGTGAGGAGGGCTTCAAATGATCCGTATTGCGATTATTGGCGCGGGCAGCATGGCGGGGGAGCACGCCAAGCACTATGGTCGACTCGAAGGCGTCGAAGTAGTTGCCGTATGCGACCGTGATTTCACCAAGGCGCAGGCCTTCGCCGAGCGCCATGGCATTGCCGATGTGTACCAGTCGCTGGACGACATGCTGGCCCGCGACGATATTCACGCGGTGAGCAATGTCACTCCGGATGGCGTGCACAAGGCCACGTCGCTGGCGGCCATTGCGGCGGGTAAACACATCCTGTGTGAAAAGCCCCTGGCCACCAATGCCGAGGATGCCCACGAGATGGTCGCTGCCGCCCAGGCCGCCAAGGTCATCAACATGGTCAACCTGAGCTACCGTGACGCCCCCGCCATTCAGCACGCCCGAGCGCTGATTACCGGCGGCGCCATCGGCACCGTTCGCCACGTGGATGCCAGCTATCGCCAGAGCTGGCTGGTGAGCAACGCCTGGGGGCGCTGGGATGAGGATAGCCAGTGGCTCTGGCGGCTCTCGGAAGCCCACGGCAGCAAAGGCGTACTGGGCGATGTGGGCGTGCATATCGTCGATTTTGCCAGCTTCCCGGTGGGCGATATCACCCGCGTCAACTGCGAACTCACCTGCTTCGACAAAGCCCCGGACAACCGCATCGGCGACTACCTGCTGGATGCCAACGACACGGCGCTGATGCGCGTGCGCTTTGCCAACGGCGCCATGGGTACGATTCAGGCAACCCGCTGGGCAACCGGGCACCACAACTCACTGACGCTGAGCGTTCATGGCGACAAGGGTGCGATCCGCGTGGATCTCGACGCCTCCAAGGATGAAGTTCAGGTGTGCCTGAACGATGACGTGCATCCCGCTCGCTGGAGCACCGTCAAGGCGCCGCCCACGCCCAGCATCTACCAGCGCTTTATCGAGAGCATTCGCACTGGGAAAAACGACCAGCCCGACTTTGCCCGAGGCGCGGCCATTCAAACCGTGCTGGACGCCTGTTTCGTTTCCAGCCTGGAGGACCGCAGCCTGGCAATTGCCAGTTGATCAGCAGATTTCATCGAGCATCTCTGACCGCAAGACACCCAATAACAAGATGAGGATTCCACGATGCGCTCAACATTGAAAACACCGTTGCTGCTGATGACGTTACTGCCTGTGGCACTGCCTGCTCTGGCCGCCGAGATCACCGTGGCCTGTGGCGATGGCGGGGCGGCGGATTTCTGCCCGGCGCTTGCCCAGCGCTGGGCAGAAGCCAACGGCCATCAGGTCAATATCGTCACCACGCCAGCCTCGCCCACGGAAAAGCTTTCGCTGTATCAACAGCTGCTGGGCAGCCAGTCCCGAGATGTCGATGTGCTGATGGTGGATATCGTCTGGCCGGGGCTGCTGGCAGAGCACCTGGTGGATTTGAACGAGTACCTGCCGGAAGGCGCCACCGAGGGGTTCATTCCCTCGCTGATGGACAACAATACCGTGCAAGGCAAGCTGGTGGCCCTGCCGTGGTTTACCGATGCCGGGCTGCTCTACTACCGCCATGACCTGCTGGAGCAGTACGGTGAAGAGGTGCCGCACTCTTGGCAAGCGCTCACCGACACCGCTCGGCGTATTCAAAACGCCGAGCGGGAGGCTGGTAATGAGCGCATGCATGGCTTCGTCTTCCAGGGGCGGGCCTACGAAGGGCTCACCACCAACGCCTTGGAGTGGGTGGCCAGCTACGGCGGTGGCACCTTTGTGGATGCCGACGGACAGGTCACCGTCAATAACCCTCAGGCCGTGGAAGCGCTGGCGCTGGCGGCTTCCTGGATAGGTGATATCAGCCCGGAAGGTGTACGCAACTACATGGAAGAGGAAGCGCGAGGCGTATTCCAGGCGGGCAACGCGGTGTTCATGCGCAACTGGCCCTACGCGTGGTCGCTGGGCCAGGCGGACGGAACGCCGATCCAGCACAAATTCAGCGTGGCGCCGCTGCCCAGTGGGCCTGAAGGCCAGTCGGTGGCCACCCTGGGCGGTTGGAACTGGGCGGTGTCTCGCTACTCGGCGCACCCTGACGTGGCCGCTGAGCTGGTGGCCTATCTGACCGCCGAAGCCCAGCAGAAAGCCCACGCCATCGAGTTTGGCCGTAACCCCACGCGCCCGGCACTGTATGAGGATGACGAGGTGCTGGCCGCGCAGCCGTTCATTGGCGAGCTCTACGAGACGGTCATGAAGGGCGTGCCGCGCCCCGCCAGCGTGACCGGCAGCGCTTACCCACGGGTGTCGAATGCCGTGTTCAACCGGATGCACGATGCGCTATCGGGCAACATGACGGCGGAGCAGGCCGTGCAGCAGCTGGAGGGAGAACTCTCGCGCCTGGGAAGACGCGGCTGGTAACGCAAGGGCTTGGCTGGCACGGGGTTGCTTGCTCAGGGGGCGGCGATTTTCCGCCCCGCTTTTTGTACAATCAAGCCCCCCAACGGCGGCTGAGGCCAGGCATGAAACAGCACACATCGAGCGCACCGGCGGCGACCATCCGCGAAATTGCCCGGCGTGCCGAGGTATCCATCGCGTCGGTCAGCCGAGCCTTGAACGGCAAGCCCGGGCTGAGCGACGCGCTGCGCGAGCGGATTCTGACCATCAGCCGTGAGCTGGCCTATCAACCCAGCGCCGCCGCCCGCCAACTGATCAGCGGTAAGGCGGCGGTGGTGGGAATCTCCCTTGGGCGACAGGATATCGAGCTGCGGCCCTACTACATTCTGCTCTACCAGCACCTGACCGTGGCGCTGCACCAGCAAGGCATGGTACCGGTGTTTTTTCATCACGATCAGACCCATGAGCTGCCCGAGCGGGCAGGAGCCGCGATCTTGCTGGGCGAAACGGCAGAAGATGCCAGACCAGGCCTTCTGCAGGCAGCGGGCGTTCCCTTCGTACGAATTGGCAACGCAGGAGACGGCTTTTCGGTGGCCCCGGACGATGTCTCGGGCATTTACCAGATGACGCAGCACCTGATCGAGCAGGGGCGAACGCGGATTGCGTTTGTGGGGGGAGAGCTGGACGTGCCGCGGCCTCTCAGCCGCCTTTCCGGATATCAGCGTGCCGTCACCGAAGCGGGGCTCAGCGAACAGTTGATCAGCCTGCCGCATCGGCTGACCTCGGACTCCCTGACCAGTTATCGCCAGCTCAACCGCCTGCTCAAGGAGCGCGCAGACGCATCCTTGCTCTTCGACGCGCTGGTCTGTGCCACCGACGAGCTGGCGCTGGGCTGCGTGGCCGCCCTGGAAGACAGCGGTATTCGTGTGCCCAGCGAGGTAGCCGTCACCGGCTTTGACGACCTGCCCACTCTGGCCACGGGGTTGACCACGGTACGCCAGGACATTGCCGCCATTGCGGCAATGAGCGTGGAGCTGCTGGGCGATGCGTTGGCAGGAAAAGCGCCCCGGCACGTGTCGCTGCCGGTGGCGCTAGTGCTGCGGGAGACAGCTTAACGCCCCGGCAGCTGCTCCGGCCCAAAAGCGTCGGGCAGCAGGCTGTCCATGGTGTAGGTTTTCAACACCTCGCCCTGTTTGGAGAGCACCATGATTTGCGTGCCAGGGGTGGCAAATTCGCGGATGCGCTGGCGGCAGTCGCCGCAGGGCGTGCAGAGGTGCTCGCCGGGGCCCATCACGTAGACCCTGGCCAGCTCGCGCTGGCCAGCGGTAACCATGGCAGAAATGGCCGAGGCTTCGGCACACAGCCCTTTGTAGTGGGCGACTTCCACGTTGCTACCGGCAAACTGCTGGCCGTCGGGGCACTCCATCACCGCCGCCACGGGGTGGTTGGAGTAGGGTGCGTAGGCGTTGCCCAAGGTGGTCAGCAGCGTGTCGACCAATGCCTGATCCGCGTGGCTCATGGCGCTATTCTCTCTGTGTTCAGGATGTCTATGTGTTCAGGATGTCTATGGGCTAAAGATGCCGGGCATTACGCCTTGGCGGCGTCATCGCGCAGAACGGTGTCGAGGGCAATCACCATCATGTCGTTGAAGGTGGTTTGGCGGTCGGCGCTGGAGAGCGAGTCACCTTTCAGAATGTGGTCGGAGACGGTGCAGATGGTCAGTGCACGGGCACCAAACTCGGCGGCCACGCCATACAGGCCTGCGGCTTCCATCTCGACGCCGACGATGCCGTAGCGCTTCATCAGCTCGGCCATGTCGGTCTGCGGGTTGTAGAACAGGTCCGCCGAGAAGATGTTGCCGACTTTCACGGCGACGTTCTGCGCTTTGGCGGCTGCCACTGCGTGGCTGGCCAGCTCGAAGTCGGCAATGGCGGCCAGGTCGTGGTCATTGAAGCGCATGCGGTTCACTTTGGAGTCGGTGCTGGCACCCAGCCCGATCACCACGTCGCGCACGTTGACATCGTCACGTACCGCGCCGCAGGAGCCCACGCGGATGATCGACTTCACGCCGTAATCGGTAATCAGCTCTTTGGCGTAAATGGACACGGAGGGGATGCCCATACCGTGGCCCATGACGGAAATCTCGCGGCCTTTGTAGGTGCCGGTGTAGCCGAACATGCTGCGCACGTCGTTGACCTGGCGCACGTTCTCCAGGTAGGTGTCGGCGATGTACTTGGCGCGCAGCGGGTCGCCAGGCATCAGGACGGTATCGGCGAAATCGCCCATTTCGGCATTAATATGCGGTGTAGCCATGTCACGCTCCCATATAATTTAACGGTCTGAATCAGCCCTTCGCGGGGGCGCTGTGAACCCTTCCCTGGGCGCTACTTTCGCCATCTGACCGCCATGGATGGCGGAAATGCCGGAATTGTTGGGAACATTTTCCGGCCTTGGCGAAAGACCCCCGCTACGGGCTGATTCAGACCTTGCTCGATTTTTTGCTAGAGGTTGGTTATTTGCCTTTAAGCAGCGTCAGGTAAAAAGCTCTCGCCGTCGGCCATGGCGCCTACGGCGAAGAACGCCGCAAGGGTTTGGCCAATGTCGGCAAAGGTGCCGCGCTCGCCCAGCGGGCCGGGGGCGAAGCCTGCGCCGCGTACCATGATCGGCACGTATTCGCGGGTATGCTCGGTGCCTTCCCAACTGGGGTCGCAGCCGTGGTCGGCGGTGAGCAGCAGCAGGTCGTCGTCATCGAGGGCTGCCAGCAGCTCCGGCAGGCGGGCATCGAAGTGCTCCAGCGCGGCGGCGTAGCCCGGTACGTCCCGGCGATGGCCGTAGACCGAATCGAAATCCACGAAGTTGGTCATGATCATGGTCGGGCGGTCGCTGGTTTCGTTGGCGGTGCGCGCGACTTCCGCCAGGGTGGCATCCATCAGGGCATCGTGGCCGCTGGCCTTGACCTTGTGGGTGATGCCGCAGTGGGCGTAGATGTCGGCGATCTTGCCAATCGACACCACTTCGCCCCCGGCATCGGCGAGCTTTTGCAGCACGGTGGGGCTGGGCGGCTCGACGCTGTAGTCGCGGCGGTTGCCGGTGCGCGCAAAGCTTGCGCGGTCTTCGCCAATGAACGGTCGGGCGATGACGCGGCCAATGTTGTAGGGCTCCAGCAGCTCGCGGACGGTTTCGCACAGCGCGTAGAGGCGCTCCAGGCCGAAATGCTCTTCATGGGCGGCAATCTGGAACACGGAGTCGGCCGAGGTGTACATGATCGGTTTGCCGGTGGCGATATGCTCTTCGCCCAGGCGAGCGATGATCTCGGTGCCTGAGGCGTGGCAGTTGCCGATCACTCCGGTCAGCTTGGCGTCACGAATGATGGCGTCCAGCAGTTCGAGTGGGAAACTGTCGGTTTTATCGAGGAAGTAGCCCCAGTCGAAACGCACCGGCACACCGGCAATTTCCCAGTGGCCGGAAGGGGTGTCCTTGCCGCTGGAGATCTCTTTGGCGTGGGCGTAAGCGCCCGTCAGTTGGTCGGGCAAACTGACGCCTTCCGCCACGCTGCCAGTGGCGTCGCGGTGGGCGTGGAACAGGCCTAGCGCGGCCATGTTGGGCAGCGACAATGGGCCGGAGCGCTCGGCAGTGTCTGCTTCGCCACGGGCACAGGCGGCGGCGATGTGGCCCAGAGTATCTGACCCCTGGTCGCCAAAGGTGGCGGCATCGGGGGCGCTACCGATCCCGAAAGAGTCGAGTACCAGGACGATGGCGCGGCGCATCAGGCTTCTCCTCGGAAGGTCTCTTGCAACAGGGTGTCGGCGGTGGCGTCGGCATCGCCAATGGTGACCGCCGCACGAAGCTGAGCAGCGGCACGGGCCGCGGCGTCTTCCGTGCGGGCGTGGACGATGGCCAGCGGGCGCTGGCTGTCGACACGGTCGCCGATTTCGACGATGTCGCTGAAGCCCACGCTGTGATCGACGCTGGCGTCGTTACGCAGGCGGCCGCCGCCCAGCTCTACCACGCTCATGCCCACGGCGCGGGTATCGAAACGCTGCACGATACCGCTCTGCTCGGGGTAGACCGCTTGAACGACCGGGGCGGTGGCCAGGTAGCTGTCCGAGCGCTCCATGAAGTCGGCGGGGCCGCCCAGTTCGCGCACCATACGGGCAAACACTTCTGCCGCCGCGCCAGAGGTCAGCGCTTTGTCCAGCTTGGCGAGGGCTTCTTCGCGGTTGGCCACCAGCTTGCCCGCAATCAGCATTTCAACGGCCAGTTCGCGGGTGACCTGCATCACGCGGCTGTTGGCTCGCTCGCCGCGCAGCAGCGCCAGGGTTTCGACGATTTCTACCGCGTTACCGGCACACGGGGCCAGCGGCTGGCTCATGTCGGTGAGCAGGGCGGTGGTGGGTGTGCCTGCCTGGGTGGCCACGTTGGCGATGCTTTTGGCCAGTTCGCGGGACTTTTCCGGGGTGGGCATGAACGCGCCGCTGCCCACTTTGACGTCCATTACCAGGGCGTCCAGGCCAGAGGCCAGCTTTTTGCCCAGAATCGAGGCCGTGATCAACGGGATGGATTCCACGGTGGCGGTGACATCACGCACGCCGTAGATGCGCTTGTCGGCCGGGGCGAGGTTGCCGGTTTGGCCGATGATCGCCACGCCGGTGGATTTAACCACCTCACTGAAGCGCTCGGGGGCGGGGTAGGGGTCATAGCCGGGGATCGATTCCAGCTTGTCCAGGGTGCCGCCGGTGTGGCCCAGGCCACGGCCGGAAATCATCGGCACGAAGGCGCCGCAGGCCGCGACCCACGGGCCCAGCACCAGCGACACCAGATCGCCCACGCCGCCGGTGGAGTGCTTGTCCACGATGGGGCCGGGCAGGTTGAGCGAATCCCACTGCATCACGTGGCCAGAATCGCGCGTGGCGGTGGTCAGCGCCACGACTTCTTCGCGGCTCATGCCATTCAAAAAGACCGACATGGTGAAGGCGCCGATCTGCGCATCGCTGATGCGGTCATCGGCGATGCCCTGCACGAACGCCTTGATCTCTTCAGCGGGCAGCGGCTGGCCGTCGCGCTTCAGGCGAATCAGTTCTTGAGGGAGCAGCGCGTGGTGAGAAGCGTTGGACGACATTTAGTAGCCTCCGTTGGTGGTGGAGAGCAGCGCCGCGTCAGCGCCACCGTCGAGTGTGTTCAACAAGTTGCCTAGCAGGCTGGAGGCACCAAACCGGAAGTGTGCCGGGGTGACCCACTGCGGCCCCATGATGTCGGCTGCCAGCGCCAGGTACTCAGCGGCTTCTTCTGCGCTGCGTACGCCGCCGGCGGCTTTGAAGCCAACGTCTTTGCCGCTGGCCTTGATGGCCTTGAGCATGATCTCGGCGGCTTCCAGCGTGGCATTGACCGGCACTTTTCCGGTCGAGGTCTTGATGAAATCCGCGCCGCCTTCGATGGCCAGCTCACTGGCACGTTGGATCAGCGCAGGGTCCTTGAGTTCGCCGGATTCGATGATGACTTTCAGCAATGCCTGGCCACCACAGGCGGCCTTGCACATTTCCACCAGCTCGCGGCCAGTCTCTTCATCGCCTGCCATCAAGGCGCGGTAGGGGAACACCACGTCGACTTCATGGGCACCCGATGCCACGGCTTCGCGGGTTTCACGGGCCGCGCCCATGATGTCATCGCCCCCATGGGGAAAGTTGGTGACCGTGGCGATCTTGACCTGGTCATCCAGCTTGTGGGCGCTCAGCGCACGGGCTGCCGTGACGATGAACGAGGGGTAAACGCACACCGCTGCCGGGTGGCCGTAGGGGGTCTTGACCTGCTGGCACAGCGCTTCGATCACGCTGTCGGTGTCGCTGTCGTTCAGGCTGGTGAGGTCCATTAACGTCAGGGCGTGACGGGCGGCCTGGGTAAGCTGGGGGGAAGCGGTGGCAGTCATGAAGTTCTCATCGATCGGTAAAAGACAAAACGGGCACTGCGTTCACACAGCAGCGCCCGTTGCGTTATCGCGTACTCGCTGCGTCAGGTGGTGAGGCTGCTCAACGCCAGGAAGAAACCGGCAATCGAGGCAGACATCAGGTTGGAGAGCGTGCCTGCCAGCACGGCTTTCACACCAAACCGGGCAATCTCCTTGCGGCGGGTCGGGGCGATGCTGCCCAGGCCACCGAGCAGAATGGCAATCGACGACAGGTTGGCAAAACCACACAAGGCAAATGACAGGATGGCCACGGTGTGGGGCGTCATCAATTGACCCGTGGCAGCCACCACCTGTTCCCCTTCAATGTAGGGAGCCAGGTTGATAAAGGCCACGAACTCGTTGACCACCAGCTTCTGGCCGATGAACGAGCCCGCCAGGGTGGCTTCTTCCCAGGGCACGCCCAGCAGGAAGGCCAGCGGAGCGAACAGCCAACCCAGAATCAGCTCCAGGCTCAATGCCTCGAAACCGAACCAGCCGCCCACGCCGCCCAGAATACCGTTGACCAGCGCAATCAGGGCGATGAAGGCCAGCAGCATCGCACCCACGTTGGCTGCCAGCTTCATGCCCGACGTAGCACCGGCGGCGGCGGCATCCAGCACGTTAGCGGGCTTGTCGTCCTGCTCTTTCAGCTCTTCATCGACTTTGGAAACGCTGTCGCTATCTTCCACGTTCTGGGTTTCCGGCATGATCAGCTTGGCGAACAGCAGGCCGCCAGGTGCCGCCATGAACGAGGCCGCCACCAGATACTCCATGGGAATGCCCAGCGCGGCATAGCCCGCCAGCACTGAACCCGCCACGGAAGCCAAGCCACCACACATCACCGCAAACAGCTGCGAAGGGGTCATGCGGGCAATGAACGGACGCACCACCAGCGGTGCCTCGGTCTGGCCCACGAAGATGTTGGCCGTGGCCGAAAGCGACTCGGTGCGCGAGGTGCCCAGTGCTTTCTGCAATGCGCCACCCAGAATCCGGATGACCCACTGCATGATGCCGACATAGTAGAGCACGGCAATCAGCGAGGAGAAAAAGATGATGACCGGCAGGACTTTGATGGCGAAGACGAAGCCGACGTTGTCCACGTCAGCCAGACCGCCAAACAAAAAGCCGATGCCGTCGTTGGCGTAGACCAGCACCTGGCTGACGCCTGCCGAAATGGCCTGCAGAACGGCCTGGCCAAACGGTACGTAGAGCACGAACGCACCGATACCCGCCTGGATCGCGAAGGCACCCAGCACGGTACGCAGGCGAATCGCCTTGCGGTCATAGGAGAAAACAAGCGCAATGGCCACCAGAGTGACCATGCCAACCAGGCTCATGATGAGGGTCATGGGAGTACCTTCGGAGCGTGAGAAGTGGGAGCGATTACAGCAAGTTTAGCTTGACTGAGTAAATCATCGCGTTCTGATAGGCGTCGGGTGTACCCAGCTTGTTCTCTGAGTAGCGATACTGCACGCCGGTGGTGATCAAGTCAGACGGGTGCCACCAAAGGCTCAATGCACCGTTGGTACCCACGCTCCCTGCGGTACCGTTGACGAAGTTTTGGGAAAGGTAGTCGCTGTCGCGACCAAAGGTCTGCTCGTGCCAGTTGGTCACGCTGAAATTCTGGTCCAACGCGGTGAAGTCGTAGCCCGCGACCCAGCCTGCCATGTAGCCATTCATGCCCGTGTAACCATCACTTTGCACCCTGGCAGCACCGATGAAGGGCTTGAACCACAGGCCGTTGGCGAACGTCGTGCGGTAGCCCAGGCCGAGAATCTGATCCTGCTCGCGGGCATTGAAACCGTAGTCGCGGAAGTCATAGACGTGAGCGTAAATCGACAGCGGGCTGTCGCCCAGGTAAATGTGCGAGGTCACTTTGCCTGCGGTGCGGAAGTTGTCCTTACCGCCACTGGCTTCGTCGAACTGGTCGTTGGTCGGGTTCTCGAAATCGAAGAAGCCGTAGAACTCGCCCCAGCTAAAGCCGACGCCGCCTTCGATTTCAACGAACGTGAAGTCGCTCTTGGCGGCATTGCTCGCCGTGCGCGCTTCGGTACCGTTGGACCAGTCCAGGTAGTTCAGGGAAACGTTGGCAAATGACCAGTGCGGGGTCATTGGGCCACTTGCTGCATCATTGGCAACGGCCGGAGCAGCGGCCAGCGCACCAGCCATGAAAACGCCAGCGCCAAGCGTGACGAGCGAAGAAACGTAAGAGGGGGATAAAGCGGTCATGAAAGCCTCAACAAGGGTTATTACGGTGCCACGAGAGGTGGCATACCGACGTTGTGGGTCGTGCGGGCTGGCGTTGATGTTAAAATTATAACATCGAGTGTTATTTTTTTAACGTTGATTTGCAAGTATTGTCACATCAACGCTACCCGAGTGTTCCATGCGCCTCATGGCGGTAAACAGAGTGGTAGGGGAGTGGAAATTCGCGGGGCGCTGGCTCAGCATAAGCGTTACCTGAGCGCTGAAACCCGATAACAAGATGAATCACAAGGAGATGCCTGTGAATGACCGGAGTGCCCAGCGCCTGGCCATGCTGCAAGAAGCCCTGGCAAGTGGGGGAACCCTGCACCTGCGCGATGCCGCCGAGCTGTGCGGAGTGTCGGAAATGACCATTCGCCGAGACCTCGCCACGCAGCCATCTCCCTTGAGCCTGCTGGGGGGGCGGCTGGTGATGGCCAGCTACCCCGGCGTGACGCCGGTCTACGACCTCACCGAGCAGCAGGCCAGCCACTACCATGTCAAACATCGCCTGTGCCAGCGTGCCGCCAGTTTCATCGACGAAGGCGACACGCTGTTCATCGACTGTGGCTCCACGCTGATTCCCTTGCTGGGCCAACTCAGCCATTTCCGCGAGCTGACCGTGGTGACCTACGCGCTGAACGTGGCCAACACGGTCGCCGCGTTGCCCAACGTGCGGCTGGTGCTGCTGGGGGGGCTGTTTCACGCCTCGTCGCAGTCTTTCGGCAGCGACGGCATGCGGGATGCCATCGAACGGCTGGGCATCAACAAGGCGCTGATTTCAGCGGCAGGGGTGGACTGGGAACGCGGAGTGAGCTGTTTTCACTTCCATGAAGTGGCCCCCAAACAAGCAGCGATTGCTACCGCCATGCAGCGATTGCTGGTGGTCGATGCCAGCAAGTTCGGCGTCGTACGGCCCGCCTATTTTGCCTCGCTGGCCGATTTCGACGTGGTGATCACTGACGACGAGCGCGCCCCTGGCCTGCTGGAAAACCATCCCGCCAGCTCCCTCAGCATCAGCGTTGCCTAACACATTTGGCCGCCCCTGGGGTGCGGCAAAGCGCCTCTTTCTGATTGACGGAGATCAATGGAAAATACTTTAGTCTTAATTTATACACGCAACGTGTGGTTAAGACTCGCTACCTACCCCTCCCGGTAGCGCATACCTTTCCCGGAGCACGTCAACCCTCGACGGTTTTGGGAAATGTATGGGGTAATAGTTAGCTTGCTACTTAGCTGGCTAGTTAGCCAGCCAGCAGCAGGCTGTATCAGCCACTCTCTCACGAGACTACACCCATGCAATTACCTACCCTTTGGCGCAGACGAGGCATTCTTGTGCTCGTTGTGCTGTGCCTGCTGTTGGCGGGCTGCAGTTCTGCATTGCTGGACCCAAAGGGGCAGATTGGCGTTGAGCAGCGCTCGCTGATTCTGACCTCCTTTGGGCTGATGCTGATTGTGGTGATCCCGGTGATCGTCATGACGCTGCTGTTTGGCTGGCGTTACCGGCGCAGCAACAGCGTTGCCAAGTACCTGCCTGACTGGGCCCACTCCAATGCCATCGAGGCAGCGGTGTGGAGCGTGCCTTGCGTGATCATCGCCGTTCTCGCCTTTCTTACCTGGAAAACCTCGCACTCCCTTGATCCCCATAAACCCATCGAAAGCAGCGTAGCGCCCATGGAAATACAGGCGGTGGCGCTGGACTGGAAATGGCTGTTCATCTACCCCGAGCAGGGCATTGCCAGTGTCAATGAAGTGGCTTTCCCGGTGGATACGCCGGTGCGCTTCAGGGTCAGCTCTGGTTCGGTGATGAATGCGTTCTTCATTCCCCACTTGGGCAGCCAGATCTACGCCATGGCGGGCATGGACAACGACGTGCACCTGATCGCCGATGAAGAGGGCGTCTACCCAGGCCGCTCCACCAACTACAGCGGAGCCGGTTTCTCCGGCATGACCTTCGACGCCCACGTGACCTCGCCAGCCGACTTCGATGCCTGGGTGGCCAACGTGCGTGAAGCAGACCAGACCCTGACCTACCCCGAGGGCTACAACGCCCTGGCGACACCCAGTGAATACCACCCGGTCGAACACTACTCGGCAGTGGCACCCGCCCTGTACGAAACGATTCTGACCAGCTTCCACGGGGGTGGCGAAGGCCACGGCGGCCATGGTGGCCACAGTGACCATGCGGCACATAGCGACGCCGTAGGTGAAGCCCACGACAGCCATGGCGAAAGCGGTGAACTCGAGAGTGCCCAGGTGGCCTCCCATCACGCTGCCTATGGCCACGTTACCAATCAGCACGCTAGCGATGAGCACGCCATGGGCGGCCATCCTGACAGCGTAGAAGCCGGGGGTTGAACATGTTTGGAAAATTGACGCTCGACGCCATTCCGTATCACGAACCGATCATCATGGTCGTGGCGGTGTTCATGGCGATTGGCGGTGCGGCGCTGCTTGGCGCGCTCACCTATTACCGCAAGTGGGGCTGGCTGTGGAACGAGTGGTTCACCTCCGTCGACCACAAGAAGCTCGGTATCATGTATTTTGTGGTGGCCCTGGTCATGCTGCTGCGTGGCTTTGCCGATGCCATCATGATGCGTACCCAACTGGCCATGGCGGCCGGGGGTGCCGCAGGTTATCTCCCTCCTGAACATTACGATCAGATCTTTACCGCCCACGGCGTGATCATGATCTTCTTCGTTGCGATGCCCATGGTCATCGGCCTGATGAACCTGGTGGTGCCACTCCAGATCGGCGCCCGCGACGTGGCTTTTCCGTTTCTCAACAATTTGAGCTTCTGGCTGTTTGCGGTCTCTGCCGTGCTGGTGAACATTTCACTGGTGGTGGGGGAGTTCGCCAAGACCGGCTGGCTCGCGTATGCGCCTTTATCGGGGATAGAGTTCAGCCCTGGGGTGGGGGTCGATTACTGGATATGGGCCTTGCAGATATCCGGGATAGGCACGACGCTCACCGGCATCAACTTCTTCGTCACGATCCTGAAAATGCGCACCAAAGGCATGACGCTGTTCCGCATGCCAATCTTCACCTGGACATCGCTGTGCGCCAATATCCTGATCATTGCCTCGTTTCCCATTCTGACCGCGACCATTGCCCTGCTGACGCTGGATCGCTACTTCGGCATGCACTTCTTCACCAATGACTTTGGCGGCAACATGATGATGTACGTCAACCTCATCTGGGCCTGGGGCCACCCGGAAGTGTACATTCTGATCCTGCCCGCCTTTGGCGTGTTCTCGGAAGTCATCGCGACCTTCGCCCGTAAGCGCCTGTTCGGTTACAAGACCATGGTGTGGGCCACCGTGGCCATCACGCTGCTGTCGTTCATCGTCTGGTTGCACCACTTCTTCACCATGGGTGCCGGGGCCAACGTCAACGCCTTCTTCGGCATCATGACCATGGTCATCGCCATCCCCACCGGGGTGAAAGTGTTCAACTGGCTGTTCACCATCTTCCGTGGCAGCCTGGAGCTGACCTCGCCGGTGCTATGGACCTTGGGGTTCATCATCACCTTTACCCTGGGCGGCATGACCGGCGTGATGCTGGCGCTGCCAGCAGCCAACTTCGTCCTGCACAACAGCCTGTTCGTGATTGCCCACTTCCACAACGTCATCATCGGCGGCGTGGTGTTCGGCATGATGGCGGGCCTGACCTACTGGTTCCCCAAAGCGTTCGGCTTCACGCTGAGCGAAAAGTGGGGCAAGCGCTCGTTCTGGTGCTGGTTCATCGGTTTCTACGTCGCCTTCATGCCGCTTTACGTGCTGAGCTTCTTCGGTGCCGTGCGTCGCATGCAGTCCTACGCCAACCCTGAATGGCAGCCCTGGATGATTCTGGCCTGGGTGGGTGCCGTGATCATCATGATGGGCATTGCCTGCACCGTGATTCAGTTCTGGGTCAGCGTGCGCGACCGCAAGCTCAATGCCGACCTGACCGGCGACCCCTGGGATGGCCGTACGCTGGAGTGGTCCACGTCTTCCCCCGCGCCGTTCTACAACTTTGCCCGTTTGCCGGAAGTGGGCGACATCGACAGCTTCTGGACGCAAAAACAGCGCAGTAACGAACAGCTCGAAGACGCGCCCTACACCGATATCCATATGCCCCGTAATACCGTAGCCGGCCCGGTGATCAGCCTGTTCGCACTGGTGCTGGGTTTTGCGCTGGTGTGGCACATCTGGTGGCTGGCGGGCGTCGGTGCGTTGGGCGTGGTGGTGAGTTTCCTCGCCCGTGTGTTCAACGATGACATCGACTACTACGTGCCCGCTGCCGAAGTGGAGCGTATCGAGCGTGAACATCAGCGCCGCAAAGCCTCGGCACCCAGCAGCGCAGCGGATCGTGAACAAACCAACTATGTGGAGGCGCGAGCGTAATGGCCACGGATACCTTACATCACGGGGCCATCGTAGAGCCCCACGAACATCACGATGCCGCAGGCACCAAGGTCTTCGGCTTCTGGGTCTACCTGATGAGCGATCTGGTGATCTTCGGGTCACTGTTTGCCACTTATGCCGTGCTCATGAAGGGCACGGCGGGGGGGCCTACGGCTGCCGATATTTTCGAGCTGCCGTTCGTGCTGGTCGAAACCTTTCTGCTGCTGTTCAGCAGTTTCACTTTTGGCATGGGCGTTTTGGCCATGAATGCCGAGCGGGTGGGTCAGGTCAAGGCGTGGCTGGCGGTCACCTTTGCCCTGGGGGCTGCCTTCGTCGGCATGGAAGTGTATGAGTTTCATCACCTGATTCATCAAGGGTATGGGCCAGACCAGAGCGCGTTTCTGTCGTCTTTCTTTACCCTGGTGGGCACCCATGGCCTGCACGTCACGGTGGGGCTGGTATGGATTCTGGTGATGCTGGTGCAGCTTTCCACCAAGGGCCTGACGCCCATGACGCGCCCGCGTATCCTGTGTCTCAGCCTGTTCTGGCACTTCCTGGATATCGTGTGGATCTGTGTGTTCTCGTTCGTCTACCTGATGGGGGTGCTTTGACATGAGCCAATCGTCTTCACATTCAGCAGCGCATTCAACGACTTCCCATGGAAGCGTTAAGTCGTATGTTGTCGGGCTTCTGCTATCTTTAGTGCTAACCGTGATTCCGTTTGCGGTTGTCATGAGCGGTGTGCTAAGCACCGCCGCGACGGTGGTGGTCATCGCTGTAACAGCCGTGCTGCAGATTCTGGTCCAGCTGGTCATGTTCATGCATATGAATACCAAAGCCGACGAGGGGTGGAATCTGATGTCCTTCGTTTTCACACTGACGATACTCGTCCTGGTGGTAGGGGGCTCTTTATGGATCATGCAGCATCTGCATCTCAACATGATGATCGGCTGAACGTGGCACCGAGCCGCTGGCGAGACCTGCTGGCGCTCACCAAGCCGGGCATCATTGGCGGTAACTTGATCGCCACGCTGGGGGGCTATTTTCTAGCCGCCCACGGCACCTTCGATGTCGTCACGTTTGCCTCGGTGATGCTGGGCATTGCGCTGGTGATTGCCTCGGGCTGTGCCTGCAACAACGTCATCGACCGGGATATCGATGCACTGATGGCGCGTACGCGCCATCGCCCGCTCGCCAAGGGGCGTATCTCGATTACCCAGGCACTGGGTATTTCGGCGCTGCTGGGCGTGGCGGGGGTCGTGTGCCTGGCGTTGGGCACCAATGGCTTGACGGTGGCGCTGGCGGTGATTGGCTGGGGCGTGTATGTCGGGGTCTACAGCCTCTACATGAAGCGCCACTCCGAGTACGGTACGCTGGTGGGCAGCCTTTCCGGGGCCATGCCCCCGGTGGTGGGCTACTGTGCCGTCACGGGGCAGTTCGATAGCGGTGCGCTGATGCTACTGGTGATTTTCTGCCTGTGGCAGATGCCGCACTCCTATGCCATTGCGATTTTCCGCTATGCGGATTATCAGCGGGCATCAATCCCGGTACTGCCGGTGGTGCACGGGATCAAAATGGCCAAGCATCACATCCTGGGCTATATCGTGGCGTTTATTCCCGCCTCGCTGGCGCTGGTCCTGGCCAGTCAGGCGGGGATGGGGTATCTGTGTGTGGCGCTGGTCATGGGCGGCTACTGGCTCTACCTGGCACTACGCGGCTATCGGTTAGATGACGATGTTCGCTGGGCCAGGAAAGTGTTTGGCGTCTCGATCCTGACGATCACCGCGATGAGTTTGGTGATGGTGCTGGAAGCCATGGTGCCCATGTGGGTGTAATGCCTAACAACGATTGAACCTGACGCAAAACCTGAAACGCCCCGAACAGTGAACTGTTCGGGGCGTTCTTTTTAGCGTGGCTTTCAGCGGATACGTATACAGGGCTCGGCGAGTGCCTAGCCTTGCCGCTGGCTGGCTTGGATTGCGGTGAGGGCGATGGTGTAGACGATGTCATCCACCAGTGCCCCGCGGGACAGGTCGTTCACCGGCTTGTTCAAACCTTGCAGCATCGGGCCCACGCTGACCACTCGGGCGCTACGCTGAACGGCCTTGTAGGTCGTGTTGCCGGTATTGAGGTCGGGGAACACGAACACGGTGGCCTTGCCCGCCACGGGGGAGTCGGGAGCTTTCTGCTTGCCCACGCTTTCGATGGCGGCGGCGTCGTACTGCAGCGGGCCGTCGATGGCCAGGTGCGGCGCGCGCTCCTTGGCGATGCGGGTCGCTTCGCGGACTTTATCCACGTCGGCGCCGGTGCCGGAGTCGCCGGTGGAGTAGCTGATCATCGCCACCCGGGGCTCGATACCGAAGGCCTCGGCAGAGCGCGCGCTCTGCAGGGCGATTTCCGCCAGGGTTTCGGCGTCCGGGTCCGGGTTCACCGCGCAGTCGCCGTACACCACCACTTGCTCGGGCAGCAGCATGAAGAAGATCGACGAGACCTGGTTGTACTCCGGGGCCGTCTTGATCAGCTGAAACGCCGGGCGAACCGTGTTGGCGGTGGTGTGTACCGCGCCCGACACCAGGCCGTCCACCTCATCCAGCTGCAGCATCATGGTGCCCAGCACCACGTTGTCCTGAAGTTGCGCTTCGGCGGTCAGCTCGTTGAGCTTGCCTCGGCGGCGTTCGACCATGGGGCCGATATAGTTGGCGCGGGTGCTTTCCGGGTCGATGATGGTCAGCGTGTCGGGCAGCGTCAGGCCACGGTGGTGGGCCACGCTTTCGATGTCCTCCCGCTTGCCCAGCAGAACGCAGTCGGCAATACCACGGCGCTGGCAGATGATGGCGGCTTCGATGGTGCGCGGCTCGTCGCCTTCCGGCAGCACGATGCGCTTTTTGGCCTGTTGGGCCAGCTTCACCAACTGATGGCGGAACGCCGACGGCGACAGGCGGCGGGGGTAGCCACGGCTCAGTTTGGCTTTCAGCCACTCCAGGTCCATGTGTGCCGCCACGTAGCGTGCCACCTGCTCGGCGCGCTCGAAGTCGTCCATGGGAATTTCGCTGCTGAGCTGGCTGAGGTTCTGGGCCGTGGTCAGGCTGTCGGTTTCCACCGCCAGCACCGGCAGGCCGGTCTTCAGCGCCGGGCGACACATCTCGATCATGCCGTCGTTGGGAAGGAACCCGTTGGTGAGCAGCACGCCCGCCAGCTGGGTGCCGTTCATGGTGGCCAGCGCCGAGGCCAGCACCACGTCGTCACGGTCGCCGGAAGCCACCACCAGGCTGCCGGGCGTGAAAATATGCAGTGCGTTGGCGGCGCGGCGGGCACACAGGCTGGTCGACAGCACGCGGCGCTGTGCGGCGTCGCCTTCGTTGAGCACCTTGGCGTTCAGTGCCCGCGCGACGTCCAGCGTGCGCGGGGCGCTCAGGGTCTTGCTGTAGGGCACCACACCAATCAGGTGGAAGCGGTCGGTGGCTAGCGCCGGGGAGTAGCGGCGCAGCTCGTTGAGTACCGGCTCTTCCAGCTGCGGCTTGATGGTGCCGGGGGCGGCGGAAAGGTCGTCCTCCTGCCCATAGGGCAGGTTCTTCATGCGCATCAGAATGCCGCCCAGGGTGCGGCTGGAGCTGACGCCGCCAAAGCTGCGGGCGTGCATGTCCAGCTCTTCCGCCAGGTGCTGGGGCTCGTTCAAGTCGCCGGTGCCCACCAGGATGATGCGGGCGTTCAGGGCATGCGCCAACTGCGCGTTGGTCTGGGTCGCGTAGGTGGTGTGCTGGGTCGGCACGACGCCTTCCACCACCACCAGGTCCAGAGCGCTGCCGTCGCGGTACGCCTGCTGGGTGACCTGCTCGTAAAGCTCGACGACGTTTTCCATCAGCTCGTCGGTCTGGTCGTCGCGCAGCAGCCGCTCCAGGCGTGCCTGGGAAATAGGCGAGGGCGGGCGCTGGTTCAGCGTCCGCGAGACCAGCGCCGTCGAGCGGTCAAGGCCCGGGCCGTTCAGCTCGTTCTGCATGAACGGCTTCAGAAAGCCAGCTTTCAGGCCAATGGTATCCAGCGCTTGAATCAGGCCCAGACAGGCCGAGGTCAAGCCTGCCCCCATGCTGGTGGGGACAAGCAGAATGGCTTGGGGTTGCTCGGAAGAGCTGTTCATTCAAGGGGTCTCCACACAGTAGCGGGTTTCCATGGCAATGCGGCCCTCTTCATCGGTGGGGATCACCCACACTTCAGGGCCGTTATGGCTCGCGGTGTCCAATTTGCCTTCTTTGCCGCGAATGGTCGCTTCGTTGGCGGCTTCGTCCATACTGAAACCGAAGTGGGGCAGCAGCGCCAGCACTTCACGACGTACGATAGACGAGTTTTCGCCAATACCGCCAGTGAAGATCACGCCGTCTAACCTGGGTAATGCACAGGACAGCGCCGCCAGCGACTTGGCGATGCGGTAGCAGAACACGTCCAGCGCCAGCTTGGCACCGGGGTGGCCAGCCACGGCCTGGTCTTCCACTTCACGCATGTCGTTGGTCAGGCCGGAAAGGCCCAGTAGGCCGCTTTGCTTGTTCAGGACGTTATCGATCTCTTCCACCGACCAGCCCAGTTGGCGATGCAGGTGGGCATGCAGGCCGGGGTCGACGTCACCGCTGCGGGTGCCCATTACCAGGCCTTCCAGCGGGGTAAGGCCCATGCTGGTATCCAGGCTCTGGTTGTTCCACACGGCGCTGGTGGAGCAGCCGTTGCCCAAGTGGGCGGTCAGCCAGCCGCCTGCACCACGGCTGCTCAGTTCCCCGGCGCGCTGGCTGACGAACGCATGGCTGGTGCCGTGAAAGCCGTAGCGGCGAATGCCATGTTCGGTGTACAGCGCTTCCGGCAGCGCGTAGCGGTAAGCGCGGGGCGGCAGTGTCTGATGGAAGGCAGTGTCGAAGACGGCCACCTGGGGCAGCTCGGGAAACACCTTGCGCGTGGCGGCAATACCCGCCAGATTGGCAGGGTTGTGCAACGGGGCCAGGGCTGCGGTGGTTTCGATGGCGGCAATCACGCTGTCGTCGATCAGCGCCGCTTGGGTGAAGTGCTCTCCTCCATGCACGATACGGTGGCCCACGGCACCGGGAACGCGGCCTTCCAGGCGCTCCAGAATGGCGCTTAGCGCTTCGCCGTGGTCGGCGCCGGGCAGCGGCTGGGTGAAGCTCTCACCGGCGCTGTTCTTGCCTTTCAGGCGAGCGTCGCTGCTGCCCAAGCGTTCTGCCAAACCGGCTAGACGCGGTGCCTGAGGGTCTGAATCGATCAAAGCGTATTTAATGGAAGAAGAGCCACAGTTGATAACCAGCACCGGTGCGTTCATAACAACCTTTGTAAAGTAGTCAGGAGGAAAGGGGGATAGACTTTAGTTTAACATGCAGAGACTGAGAAAATCAGCGAAGAATTTAGTTAGCCTTCTATGTAAAATGTCGTCATCCTGTTCCTTATATAACCTAACGTGAGCCGTTTTGTTCCTATGTCGTCGATTTCCAGCCCCGCGCTTTTGCCCCGTCATCTCGCCATTCTGCTGATGATGTGTGTGGCCACCATGTTCGCCGCCAACCACGTGTCGGCGAGGCTGGCCTTCGATAACGGTACGGGGCTGCTGCTGGCGGTATTGATGCGTTCAGGGGTGGCCTGCGTGATCCTTCTGAGCCTGTTCGTGCTGCAGAAAAAGCGCTTCTGGCTGCCGCCCGGTGCCTGGCGTTGGCAGCTGGTGGTGGGGCTGTTGATCACCCTGCAAAGCGTCAGCCTGTATTCTGCCGTGGCTCGCCTGCCGGTGGTCATTGCCCTGCTGCTGGTCAATACCTTTCCCATTCAACTGGCGCTGCTTAGCTGGGCGCTGGGTGGCCCCAGGCCTTCGCTGCGCAGCTGTCTGATCATGGGCACCATACTGATTGGCCTGCTGGTGGTGCTGGATATTCCCAGCTGGTTGGCCAACGCCGATGCCATGGGTCCCGAGTGGTTGGCAGGCATTGGCTTTGGGCTGCTGGCCGCCTTTGCGTTTGCCTGTGCGCTGTGGATCACTGAGCACCGCCTGGCAGGCGTAGGCAGTACCCTGCGTAGCCTGCTCACCATGCAGACCGTATTCGTGGCCATGATTCTTGGCGGGCTACTGGGGGCAGTGCCTGGCGGCATGAGCCTGCCCGACAACAGTAGCGGCTGGGCAGGGCTCATCATGCTGGCACTGCTTTACGGCAGTGCGTTTTCGGTGCTGTTCATCTTCGTGCCCCGCCTGGACATGGCGCGCAACGCCCCCGTGATGAACTTCGAGCCAGTGGCTTCGCTGCTGATCGGCTACCTGGTGCTGGGACAAATGCTCAGCCCCAGCCAGCTGCTGGGCGGCGCGGTAGTGGTGGGGGGCATCGTGGTGCTCAGCCTGTCGAAAGGCCGCTAGGCTACGCCACCGGGCGCCGAAAAAAGGAAATTATATGCAAAGCGTGGGGCAGCATTTGCGTTATCTCGGGGGTTGAGCCACACTTGCTCAGCGTAAGGAAACACTGTTTTTTAACTGAGGTGAACCCCATGAAAACGTCCGTTCTTTCCCTTGCCTCTGCGGCACTGCTGGTAGGCGCCGGTACTTTTGCGGCATCAGCTCAGGCCCAACAATCTTTCCAATACCCACAAGGATACGTGGGTGGCGATGCCATGTTCTGGAGCCTGGACCCCGACCGCGGCTCCTCCCGCGACGATGTCGGCCTGCGCCTGCGCGGTGGTGCTCAGTTCAACGAGTTTTTCGCCCTGGAAGGCCACCTGGGCACAGGCGGCTCTGATGGCAACGTAGAGCTCGATTACCTGGTGGGCGCTTATGCCAAAGGTATCCTGCCCGTCTCGCCGGATGTCCGCCTCTACGGCTTGGCCGGTGTCACTGAGGTCGATTTCGACCGTGACCGTGAAAGCGGCTTCTCCTATGGCGCTGGCGCGGAAGTAGATATTGCCCATAACTTGTCACTGGGCGCCGACTACATGCGCTACCTGGACAAATCTGCCTATAACTTCGATGCCGCCAGCGTTGGCCTACGCTACCGTTTCTAAGGTCATCGTTTCTAAGGTCATCGTTTCTAAGGTCATCGCTTTCAGGTAACGACCTGACAAGATCGTTTCAAGGGAATACCGCCCCGCTGATCTGCCGATACAGGCAGACAGCGGGGCTTTTTGTTTGGCAGGTAAACCACGGCAATGTGCATTGCAGGTATGCCTAATTCTGGTTAACCTTGTTGCCCTTTACAGATGCTCGATCATAACGAAAACGAAGGGAACAGAATGAAATCAACAGTAAAAGGCTTGGCGGCAGTGGCTGCACTAGTGGTAGCGGGTAGTGTACAGGCACAAACTTATGATCCCGGTTACCCGCAAGGGTATATGGGTGCCGATGCCATGGTATGGAATCTTAATGTCGATGGTCTGAACGATGAGTTTCGCTCGGAGGCCCTGCGGTTAGTCGGCGGTGTCAAGCTGGATCAGTATCTAGCGGTCGAGTTCCACTTGGCGGCGGGGGGATCCGACACGAATTACGGCGCCAAGCTGGAGCTGGATTACCTGGTCGGTGGCTTTCTAAAAGGCATCGTGCCTATGGGTGACCGCGCACGCTTGTTTGGCCTTCTGGGATATTCAGAAGTCAAAATGACCGTGAGTGCCTTGGGGGAAAGCAGCAGCGGCCGAGACGATGATATCTCGTTCGGCGCAGGCGCTGAGTTCGATGTATCGGAAGCCGTATCCTTGACCGGGGATATTACCCGCTACATCAGTAACTCAGATTACGACCTGGACGCCTACAGTATCGGCTTACGCTACCGCTTCTAAGTCTTTAGACACCTCTCAGTAAAACGACTCGCCCCCAGGCCGCCATCATGGTGACCTGGGGGCGTTTTGTTGAGCTTTGCATTATTACATGCATAATAATATTGTTAGCCTGCTAATAAATTTGTTAGACTAAAGTATTCCTTCTGATGCTATCCCCGGGGCTACCCGAGGGCAGTGAGTGAGTACGCCAATGACTCCTGATCAACGTTTCAGCCGCTGGGTACGTATTGCGCTGGCGGCGTTTGCGGTGCTGTTCGTCTATTTTCTGGTGGCTGACAGCTTCATGCCGATGACCCCAGAGGCGCGGGTGATGCGGCCGGTGACCCAGATAGCCCCGGAGCTGGGCGCGCCCGTGCAGGCGGTACTGGTGAACGACCACCAGCGGGTAGCCGCAGGGGAGGTGCTGTTCCGGCTGGAGCCCGCGCCGTTCGAGCTGGCCCGGCAGCAGGCCTTGCTGAACCGCGAGCAGGCCGAGCAGGAGAATGCGCGGCTGCGGGCAGAGCTGGCGGCGGCCAGGGCATCGCTGGTGTCTGCCCAGGCCACCCTGGAGGAGCGTAGTGGTGAGCGTCGCCGCGCCGAGGCGCTGCTGGGGCGGCAGGGCATCTCCCGACAGCAGTACGACCAGCAGGTGGCCGCCGAACATACCGCCCAGGCGGCCGTGACTTCCGCCCGCGCGCAAATCGATAGCCTGGAGGTGCAGCTGGGGGAGGAGGGCGAGGCCAATCTTCGCCTGCGCCAGGCCAACAATGCGCTGGCCCGCGCCGAACTGGATCTGGAAAGAACCCAGGTACGCGCCCGCGAGGCGGGCGTGGTGGCCAACCTGCAGCTTCAGCCGGGAGATTATGTGCCAGCGGGGCAGCCGGTGATTGCGCTGGTGGCCGACCGAGCAGAGATCGTCGCGGACTTCCGTGAAAAGAGCCTGCGACATGTGAACGTGGGCGACGAGGCCCAGGTCGTGTTCGATGCCTTGCCAGGGCACATTGCCAAGGGGCACGTTACCGCCCTGGAGGCGGGCGTGCGCGAAGGGCAGCTGGCAGCCGATGGTCAGTTGACCAGCATTCCGACCTCCGACCGCTGGGTAAGAGATGCCCAGCGCATGCGCCTGCACATCGCGCTGGACGATCCCTTGACCACTGCCCTGGCCTCACTACCCCCCAGCGGGGCACGTGCCACCGTGCAGCTATGGCCGGGCCAGCATGCCCTGGCGGCGCCCTTCGCTTGGCTGCAGGCGCACCTGGTGAGCTGGCTGCACTATGTCTATTGATACGCCCACTGATATGCCTACGGATAGGTCTATGGGTCGGTTTGCCAGGCGGCTGACTCACCGATTCAAACAGCGTTTCCGTCATCCGCCCAAGGCGCGGCCCGCGAGCCGCCTGGACCAGAACGGCCTGCGCCAGTGCGTGCGAGTGGCGGGGGGAGGACTGCTGGGGTTCGTGGTCAGCCAGTTGATGGGCTGGAACTACGGGGTGTTTTTCACCGTGTTCCCGATGTTCCTGCTGGGCATGGTACCTGTATTGAATGCGGGCATCATCCGTCAGTTTCTGGCCAATGGCAGCCTCAACGCGCTGGAGGTCAGTGTGGTGGTGGGGCTGTTGAAGCACATGCCGGTGGTGATGACGCTGGTGGTGCTGGGGCTGTTTCTGCTGCGCTTCTCCTTGATGGCCAGAGGGCCGCTGTTTCTGTTCGGTGCCAACGGCGTCTTGACGCTGAGCATACTGCTGCACTTTGCCAGCTACCCCAGCGTAGACCTGGGCGATTTGCTGGCCAGCAACCTGATGGCCAGCGTGCTGGCGGTGTTCATCGCCATGTTGATGCATACCCTGTTCCCCGATACCGAGCCCCGCCAGCCGCCGCCCAGGGCGACCAAGCCGCTTGCCCAGGTGCGCCATGAAACCCTGCTGGGCGGGATCACAGCCACGCTGTCGTTCGTGGTGTTCCAGGTGTTCGACCTGCAAGGTTCATTGTCGGCGCAAATGGCCACTATCCTGATTCTGTTCACGCTGGGGTATCAGGGCGCTCGGGTATCGGCAGCCAAGCGCGCCGTGGGCACCTTGCTGGGATGCAACCTGGCGCTGGCCATGCAGCTCGTCCTCTATACCCAAAGCCACCATTTCCTGCTGGTGATACTGCTCTATTGGCTGGGGCTAATGCTGTTCGCCCGCGAGCACATTCTGGAAGGCGGCGGCTCTGGCATCGGGTTTGGCGGCTTGACCACGCTAGGCATTCTGTTCGGGCAGTCGCTGGGGCCACAGCAGGACCTGGTGTACAGCGCGCTGTACCGCTTCTCTTCCATGAGCGTGGCGCTGGTGGCAACGCTGGTAGTGATGGCGTGCGTGCAACGGGTGCTGAACCGCTTTGTGGCCACTCGGATTGCGTGAAGGCTGCTTGAACAGGAGCCAAGCCTTTGCAAAAAAGAAAATGGGCAACTTTGGCAATACCCGCTACGCTGATAACAGGCCGCACGGTCAGGTAGACCCGTAGCACAGCGGCCGATTCCCTACTAACGGATTAGAGGTGTTCGTCATGGCAGGTACTTCAGATAAAGCAAAAGGCACGGCCAACAAGGCAGCAGGCAAAGTGAAAGAAGCGGCTGGCAAGGTAACGGGTAGCACTGAAACCGAAGCCAAAGGCAAAGCGCAGCAGGCCAAGGGCGAACTGCAAAAAGGCAAGGGAGATGTGAAGGACAAGCTCGATAAGTAAGCAGCGTTCGTATTCGTTGCCGGATCGCTAGCCCGCCCCATGGGGCCAAACCGTTCAGGTTATCGATCCGGCGGCCAATACCCTCTCAATAACAACACCGGAGCCCGAAGGCTCCGGTGTTGTTTTGTGCGAGCCGTCAAAGGGGCCAGCAGGCTTAGTGCCCGTGAGAGACGCCGGTGCCGCCCACCGCCACGATATTGAACGGCTTGCCTTCAAGGGCCATCTCATCGACCTTTTCGAAGGTTTCCGCACTGACGAAGTGCAGCGTTTCGGTAGCGGGGTCGGTGACCACGACATGCTCACCCGCCACGGCAATGCGTGGGCGCGGGTCGTTCCAGTGGCCATCCATGGAGTAGGGCTCGGTCAGGCGCAGCGACTGGGTCAGCTCGCCGTTCAGCACATCCAGTTGATGCAGCTGGCCATCTTCGGTGAACACATAGGCGTAGCGGGCGCGAATCGGGTCCACCGCAAAATGCACGCGACGGGTAGGCAGTTGCACCAGCTGGAAGCCTTCTTCACCCTCGGTGGGGTCGACCAGCAGCACCCGGTCTGGCCCGTAGTTACCCAGGAAGTACTGTAGCCCGGTGCCACCTAATAGCGTGGAAGCACTGCCTTCCGGCAGGGAACTCGGGTAGGGCAGATGGGTGATCTGGGGCGTGCCGTCTTCCGTGGCGATCAGAAGCAGGCCGGTGTGGCAGGCCAACGCATAGAGGCTGCCAGAGCCCGCCGAGCCGTGCAGCCCAGGGCAGGCCACTTCGTCGCCGACCAGGTGGCCATCGCTATCCAGCACCTTCGCACCGACCGGGCGCTGGGACGCATCTTCCGGGTTGACCACCGTCACCACCGCATGCTGGTGGAATGGCACGGCCACCCCGTGGTGCGCTGCCTCCACCGGCACTGTACGAATCTCGGGGGAGTCTGCCAACAGGCTGCTTTCGGTGAACAGGCGGGCTTCGTCTTCACCATCGAACCACTGGGCAATGTAGCCCTGGCGCTCGACGAAGTGGGCGGGGCGCTCTCCTTCCAGAACCGTGCTCAGCAGCGCCGGGTCGGCCACCTCGATATCGGCGTGGTCGCCGTGGTCATGGAAAGCGATGCCGGTATTGATCACCGACACCGTGTTTGCCGCCCCTTGCACGGCAAATACCGCCTCGCCGCTACGGGTGCGATGCAGCGCCGCCGGGCCTTCCAGCTCGAAGGTGTCCAGCAGCGACTTCTCCTTGGCGTCGATGACGTGGACCACGGCATCCTGCTGGTCGGCGACCACCAGCCGCCAGGCCGTGACGTTTTCATCGTCGCCATGGCTATGGCTATGGGAGTGGTCGTGGGCCTGCACGGCGGCACTGCCTACTGCGAAAGCGAGCGCGGTCAACGCTTTGCCTACAAACATCGGGGTCATCGTTTCTCTCTCCTTGAGCCCAGAAGGGGCGTGGTTAATCACCTGGGTGGCTACTGCAGCGCCGTCACAAGGGTGTCGACGTTATGGCGCATCATGTCGAGGTAGCTGGCCGCCGGGCCATCCTCCCGCGATAGCGCGTCCGAGTAGAGGGTGCCGCTGAGCGACAGACCGGCCTCCTGAGCGATTTGCTCGACCAGCCGGGGGTTGGAAATGTTTTCGGCAAATACCGCCACGGCGCTCTGCTGCTCGATGGCATCGATCAGCTGCGCCACATGGGCGGCCGTGGCTTCGGACTCGGTGGAGACCCCCTGTGGGGCCAGAAAGCGCACGCCGTAGGCCTCTTCGAAGTAGCGAAAGGCATGGTGTGCCACCACCACGGTACGCCGGGATTCGGGAATCGTGGCGATGCGCTCATGGATTTCCTGCTCCAGCGCTTCCAGGTCCTGTGCGTAGCGCTGCTGGTTGGTGCGGTAGGTGTCGCAGCCTTCCGGGTCCGCCTCGCAGAAGGCGTCGGCAATGCGCACGACATACGCCTTGGCATTGGGCACCGACTGCCACGCGTGGGGGTCGTAGGGCGCTTCATGGAACACCGCCCGCTCGCCATAAAAGTGGTAGTGCCCGCCCATGGGGTCTTCGAGATGCACCGCGTGCTCCGAGACGGTGACCACGCTGGCCTCGGTACCGCTGGCCTCGATCAGGCGGGTAAGAAAGCCCTCGAACATCAGGCCATTGATGAGCACCACGTCTGCCTGCGCCACCTGGCGAACGTCGGCGGGGGTGGGCTCGTAAACGTGGGCGTCGTCGTTGGCGCCCACGATGCTGGTCAGCGCGATGCGTTCGCCGCCGACCTGGCGGGCCAGGTCTTCGATGATCGAGAACGAGGCCACCACGTTCAGGGCGGGCTCATCGGCCATGGCGTTCAGGCTGCCCAGCGCCATCATGCCCGCCGCCAGCAGAGAAGGTACGCGTTTCAACAGACCCACGGTGAGGCTCCTTAATTGAAGGTGTATGTTATAACATAACAAAATCGGGCCGAACATCAAAGGGGCCGAACATCCAGAGGGTTGCTCCCCCCGCCCGCAGGCGGGGGAGAGCGGTCAGACCTCCTGGTACAGCTCGCTGCCTTCCCGGCGGAATTTCTCCGCCTGCTCCTGCATGCCGCGCTTCACCGCCTCGGCGTCGCTTTCGCTGGCGTTTTCCGGGGTGCGGTCGCGGTAGGTGTCGCGCACTTCCTGGCTGATCTTCATGGAGCAGAACTTCGGCCCGCACATGGAGCAGAAGTGGGCCACCTTGGCGGAATCCTTCGGCAGGGTTTCATCGTGGAATTCCCGGGCGGTGTCCGGGTCCAGGCCCAGGTTGAACTGGTCTTCCCAGCGGAACTCGAAGCGCGCCTTGGAAAGGGCGTTATCGCGCCGCTGGGCTGCTGGGTGGCCCTTGGCCAAATCCGCCGCGTGGGCGGCAATCTTGTAGGTGATGATGCCGGTTTTCACGTCATCCTTGTTGGGTAGGCCAAGGTGCTCTTTCGGCGTCACGTAGCAGAGCATGGCGCAGCCAAACCAGCCAATCATCGCCGCCCCAATGCCCGAAGTAATGTGGTCGTAGCCGGGGGCGATATCCGTCACCAGCGGGCCGAGGGTATAGAAGGGCGCTTCGTCGCAGTACTCCAGCTGCTTGTCCATGTTCTCTTTCACCAGGTGCATGGGCACGTGGCCGGGGCCTTCGATCATCACCTGCACATCGTGCTTCCAGGCAATGTGGGTGAGTTCGCCGAGGGTTTTCAGCTCCGCCATTTGCGCTTCGTCGTTGGCATCGGCAATGGAGCCGGGGCGCAGGCCGTCGCCCAGCGAGAACGCCACATCGTACTGCTGGCTCATAGGAGATAGATTTTAATGATGAAATACGCTATATTGAATTAAACGAAAGTTAGCGTTATTTTATACCTGAATCCGTGAGACCGGCCCTCAGAAGCACTTCTAACCCACTGACCTGCATGGCAATATAGCCATTATCGCCATTCACCCAGACAGTGCCATGCCCAACATAAAGTTCCGCGCCAGTCGCCGCACCCTCACCAGCCACGCCGGGCTGTCCATCATCGGGCAATGCTTCGAGATCGCTGGCGTCGACAGCATCGACAGCCGCTTCCCCACCACGCTGGGCATGCGCACCAGTGACGTGATCAAGAGCTACCTGGGCCTGCTGTGTCTGGGCATGAGCGACTATGACGCTGTCGAGAACTTCCGCCGCGACAAGCCCTTCCAACAACTGCTGACCCTGCAGAAGGTGCCGAGCGCGGCGACGCTGCGACAGCGGCTGGAGAAACTTGCCGCCAACGACCTGCAGGCGCGCACCGCCACCTGGTCCACGACCCTGCTGTCACTGATCGAAGCACCGATCACCGCCGAGACGACGCACGTCTGCACGGACATCGACACCTTCGTCATGGACAACAGCAACTCGAAGAAGGAAGGCGTCTCGCGGACCTACCAGAAGGTCGATGGCTACACCCCGATCGCCGCCTATCTGGGCAACGAAGGGTGGTGCACGGGTCTGGAACTGCGGCACGGCAAGCAGCACACCATGAAGGAGAGCAACGCCTTCTCGAGCGGGTACTGCCTCGCGCCCAATGCCTGACCAGCAACCGATCCTGTTACGCGAGGACAGCGGCTTCGACAGCCGGCGCACGGCGCTTCTCGAACAGCAACGCCGGTCTTTGCCGACGAGGGGCGCCGGCTCGACTATGTCGTCAAATGGAACCCGCGCGGCTCGGCCACGGCTGATCGAGATACGGCTGGCGGTGGCGGCGGACTACTGGGAAGAGCTGCGTCGGCAAGCGCCGGCGCTGTGGACGCAGACCGTCTCGATCCACGACGACAACAAGACCGAATACGTCGTCCAACGCGTGATGCGCACGGTAGAGCGCACCGCCGATCGCGATGGTACCAGTTGCTGCTCGAACCGGACTATGAGTTGGAAGGCTGGTGGACCAGCTCGGACGAGGCGCCGGAGGCGGTGATCAAGCGCTACCAGGCGCATGCCACCCATGAGCAGTTTCACAGCGAGATCAAGACCGATCTCGACCTGGAGCGCTTGCCGTCCGGCAAGTTCGCCACCAACGATCTGATCCTGCATCTCGCCCAGTTGGCCTACAACATCCTGCGCCTGATGGGACAGCTGGGCATGACCGGCGAGCTGAGCCCGGTTCGCCACCCGGCCAAGCGGCGCCGGCTGCGCACCGTGCTACAAGAGTTGGTGCACCGTGCGGCTCTCGTGATTCACAAGGCACGGCAGATCATCCTCGACTTCGGGCAGGATATCGGGCGCATGACGGTGCTCAAGACGCTGCGGAGCCGACTGCGTTATCCACGAGGAACGCCATGCTGACCGTCAATCGGCGACACTCTATCCACAAGCAGTTCCAGGCGACACGTGATCGCCAGATATGTCGTGCCTGGCGGGTGGAAAGGCATGACAAAACGGGCCGTCAGCACCGATCAGCACGGTGGGTTTTGGCAATAACGGGCTTGCGAAAGCCAACTTGCACGGGGCGAATGATCAAAAAGTGCTCGCTGGCGGTGATAGGGAAAGTGTCGGCGCCGGCTTCACGGATTCAGGTTATATTCAAAAGATAGTAACAAAGCAGATGCGAAAACACACGGCCTGAGTACTATGGTCATGAATGGTTAATATGAATCATTATTAAAAGCAGTCTTGTGAATAGGCTTTAGTGCATGAAGCTTTTTTGAAAGTAAGAAATGCTAAATTGCAGGGAGGTTTATGAAAACTAATGTAGCCCGCTATGGTGTTATTTTAAATACCGAGCATTATAACGAGTGTGTGGCTTTCTACCGGGATTTATTTGGTTTGCGCCAGCTCTTCGAGAGAGTCGATGACGGTTTTAATCTTACCTGTTTAGAGTTTGGTCATGGGTATCTTATGATTGAACAGGGTGGTAAGGCTAAAAATGTTACCAAATCACCAGAAGAGTGTGGTTTTAAATTGCGATTCAATGTTGATGACTTGGAAAAGGCTCTGGCGGAAATTAGGGCTTGGGGGATTCAAACTGTAATAATCTATAACGCTTGGGGAAGAACTATCAATATAAGTGATCCAGATGGCAATCGAGTTGGAATAAGAGACGAAGTTGGTTTCGTGCGCCAGATCGATGTTTAACAAAAGAAAAGTCGCGCAGGAAAATTTTATATAGTCATTTTTATACAAAATATATGTATAAAAGCTACTGTTCATTTTATGCTTGGAAAGCCGGGCATTTATTTTAGGTGATAATTTGTCAACACACGAAACTTTCATGAAGCTTGCTCTATGCGAATCCAAAAAGGCTCTGCCGGAATGTTTACCTAATCCGCCTGTTGGGTGTGTATTGATTAGAGACGGTGTAACTGTATCTGTAGGGCACACAAGAGCCCCTGGTAAATGTCATGCTGAGGCTGATGCTCTGGCGAATTACTCAGGCCCATTATCGGAGCTGACAGCTTATGTAACACTAGAACCATGTTCTTTCCATGGTAGAACACCCGCATGTGCGGACGCATTGATTGCTCATGGAATAGAATGTGTGGTGGTTGCGTTGATTGATCCCGATCCAAGAAACAACGGTCGAGGACTGGAAAAGCTCCGGCAAGCAGGGATTGAGGTTATTGAGGGTGTCTGTGAAGAAGAAGCTAGTGAAATTTTGGGGGTGTATTTGAGCAACAGTTAACAAGCTGATAGCTTTTAATTTCAGATTCAAACTTTAATGCAGTGCTCTATATTTTAGAGGCACTTATTTCAATATTTTGAGAGATCGAAAAAGAGGAAAAGAAAATAATTGGCTTCACAGTTAGGTGTATCCAGTGTTGGATAGTCGAACTAGGAGGCTCCCTATTTGTCGAGTCCCGTATGATTAATTACCCGTTTGATAAATAGCTCAGACCGTTTGATCTGCCATTCTTTCATCGCTGCAATCGGTGATTGATGGGGCAGCGCCTTCCGCGGGATATGGTGATTGTACAGCCAACAATAGCGTTTGAGAGTCTGCTCCAGGTCTTCGCCTGATTCATAGCCGAGTCGCCAGTGCATCGCTGATGCGGCCATTGAAGCGTTCCACCATGCCGTTCGTCTGTGGCCGTCCCGGCTTGATCAGGCGGTGCTCGATGCCCTGGGCCTGGCATTCCTGATCGAAAGGATGTCGACCACTGGGCTTGCGCTCACCGGTCCGTGTAAAGCTATCCGTAAAGGACTTGCCGTTGTCGGTCAGTACGGTCTGAATTTTGAAGGGGCCTTCTCTTCCGCTCGTTTCATGAACGCTCGAGTATCCTTCGCGGACTGGCTGCTCCTGATTTCCAGATATACCCAGTGGGTTGCACGGTCGATGGCGACGTACAGGTAGCGCTTCTGTTGCTCGTCGGGCATCTGAGGCAGGTGCTTTATGTCGATGTGCGCGTACCCCGGCTCATAGTCTTTGAAAGGCTTGTGCCGTGGCTTCTCGTCACCGCCGGCATCCTGCCGAGCCAGCTCTGCCAGCGTTGGCACTTCGCGCCGCTTGAGCCGGATCGAGACAGCCGAGGATTCAGGAACTCGCGTGCCACGACCAGCAGGTCATCCAGGCCGAGCCGCAGGAGCTCTCGGGCAGCAATCAGCACGTCCTCTTGGTCGGATGTGAGTGTGGCCAGCAGATT
Source organism: Halomonas sp. 18071143 (assembly GCF_019211725.1). Lineage (NCBI taxonomy): Bacteria > Pseudomonadati > Pseudomonadota > Gammaproteobacteria > Oceanospirillales > Halomonadaceae > Halomonas > Halomonas sp. 18071143. The sequence goes on along the minus strand of NZ_CP078120.1, from coordinate 2,846,144 downwards.
GTGGAGCGTGTGCGGTCGATCATGGACATAGTCCCGGTAGCGCCAACGGCGAATGGTCGAGTCGGGCACGCCGAACTGCCTGACCAACTCACTATCACTGATGCTGGCGGGCGCTGCCTGGATCTCGGCACAAATCTTCAGTGTCGTGGTGGCCTACTTGTGTAGCTTGATGTCCATGAACTTGCTCCCCCCCTCTGTCAGGATTGATGTCGTGTCCCTTGTTACACTCTCTTAAATATTCAGGGGCGTTTGGAGATCTGTATGCCTCGCTATTCCGATGAGCGACGTCAGGCCGCTGTGGCCAAGCTGTTACCGCCTTATAACCAAAGCGTAGAAGAGGTCGCTCGGCAGGAGGGGATCTCGCCAGCAACTGTTTACAAGTGGCGTAAAGAAGCCCGTGCGGAGGGACGCTGCCTGCCCGATGCAAGTGACCAGGGTACGACCGGCTGGTCGTCCCGAGACAAGTTTGCAGCGGTGGTTGAGACCGCAGCGATGAACACCGAAGACGTTGCTGCCTATTGTCGTCAACGGGGACTGTATCCCGAGCAGCTGCAACGCTGGCGTCATGACTGCGAACAAGCCGCCAGCTTGTCCCATGAGGACCGCCGTCGAGAAGCGGATGAAGCCAAGCAGCAGCGCAAGCGGATCAAAGAGCTGGAACGAGAGCTACAGCGCAAGAACACAGCACTCGCGGAGACAGCTGCACTGCTGACGCTGTCAAAAAAAGCACGGGCGATCTGGGGGGACGAGGAGTCATGATCAGCATCGAGGATCGCCAACATGCCGTAGAGCTGATTGCTGTTGCCTGCAACGAGGGCGCCACCTTGGCGGCTGCCTGTGAAGTTGTCGGGATTTCTATCCGGACTCACCAACGCTGGATGCAGGCGGGAAAGCTAACAGGCGACAAACGCCCTTTAGCCGAACGCCCAGCCCCCGCTAATGCGCTGACCCCAGAAGAAGAGGCCGAGATCTTGAGGCAATGCCACCGTGACGAGTTTGCTGCTTTACCGCCGGATCAAATTGTTATTCGGCTGATGGATGAAGAGCAGCGTTACATTGCCTCCGTATCGAGCTTTTATCGAGTGCTGCGTAAACATGGTACCAGCTGGCACACCGGGGACGCGCCAAAGCCCGCAAATCACAGCCAGCGCCGACTACACATACAGCAACCGCCCCCAACCGGTGTGGTCACGGGACTGCACACGCTTCTGGCCAGCCAAGGGTACCTACTACTATCTGGTGATGATCCTCGACATCTTCAGCCGTAAAGTCGTGGGCTGGGAAGCCTTTCTGGGGGAGTCTGCAGCTAACTCACGCCGTGTCATTGAGCGAGCCGTGCTGGCCGAAAACATGGTAGGCCAGCCTCTGGTGCTGCACGCAGATAACGGCAGCCCCTTCAAAGGCATTACCTTGCTTGAGAAGCTGAGAGATCTGCAGATCCAGCCTTCGTTCAGTCGACCGCGTGTGAGCAACGATAACGCCTTCTCCGAGGCTCTGTTCCGCACCTGCAAGTATGTGCCGAACTACCCTGTCAGTGGCTTCGCTGACCTATCAGCTGCCCAGCGTTGGGTGCACGGCTTCGTCCAGTGGTACAACTATGAGCACCGCCACAGTGCTATCCGCTTCGTGACGCCGATGCAGCGCCACACAGGAGAAGACAAAGTCATATTGGCCAAGAGACATGCCCTCAACCTTGCAGCCAGAGCTGTGCATCCTGAGCGCTGGAGTGGGGACACCCGCAACTGGCATCCTGTGACATTAGTATCGCTAAACCCAGAGCGCCGAGTAGTTAGGGAGGTAGAGAAAATAGCTGCATAAAAATCAAACAGGGCGACAGATACCTTGACAGTTACCGCCCTTGGCCGCCCTGGTGCCGCCAATCAGGTCTGGTCCATGGATTTTGTGTTTGATCGCACGGCAGATGGACGCGTGATCAAGAACCTCACCATTGTCGACAATGCCACCCATGAAGCCGTGGCTATCGTGCCTGCCCGTGCCATTGACGGGCTGTCGTTAACACGCATGCTGGATCATCTAGCGCTACAGCGCGGCCTACCAGGCGCCCTTCGTACGGATAATGGAAAGGAGTTCTGCGGACGCGCCATGCTGACGTGGGCTCATCAACGTGGTGTTGCCCTGTTTTTAATCGAACCTGGAAAGCCCAATCAAAACGCCTACATCGAATCGTTTAACGGGCGCTTTCGAGATGAGTGTCTGAATGAGCATTGGTTCACCAGCCTTCATCACGCCAAGGTGCTCATCGAGGCATGGCGGCGTGAGTACAACGAGGAAAGACCGAAGAAGAGTCTTGGTGGGTTGACCCCTTCAGCCTATGCCAAGCAACTGGCAGTAAAACACGATACAGTGATGTCTGACTCTAAACTCGGCTGCTACTGAAGATGGGGTGACGTTGCTGGTTCACCAGCCTACATCACGCGAGGATGATCATGAGGCGTGGCGCTGGGAGTATAGCGAAGAAAGACCGAAGAAGAGTCTTGGCGGGGTGATGCCTTCCGCTGATGCCGAACAACTGGTGGTAAAAACACGATAAAAGTGACTTCTGACTCTAAACTCGGTTACTAATAAAAATGGGTGGCGTTACCTACAGCACGATGTCGTGCTATCGGTGGCGCTTAGCACTGGCTAAACGCCACCGATAGCGGGTCAGACCTCCTGGTACAGCTCGCTGCCTTCCCGGCGGAATTTCTCCGCTTGCTCCTGCATGCCGCGTTTCACCGCCTCGGCATCGCTTTCGCTGGCGTTTTCCGGGGTGCGGTCGCGGTAGGTGTCGCGCACTTCCTGGCTGATCTTCATCGAGCAGAACTTCGGCCCGCACATGGAGCAGAAGTGGGCCACCTTGGCGGAATCCTTCGGCAGGGTTTCATCGTGGAATTCTCGGGCGGTGTCCGGGTCCAGGCCCAGGTTGAACTGGTCTTCCCAGCGGAACTCGAAGCGCGCCTTGGAAAGGGCGTTGTCGCGCCGCTGCGACGCCGGGTGGCCCTTGGCCAAATCCGCCGCGTGGGCAGCAATCTTGTAGGTGATGATGCCGGTTTTCACGTCATCCTTGTTGGGCAGGCCCAGGTGCTCTTTCGGCGTTACGTAGCAGAGCATGGCGCAGCCAAACCAGCCAATCATCGCCGCCCCAATGCCAGAGGTAATGTGGTCGTAGCCGGGGGCGATATCCGTCACCAGCGGGCCGAGGGTATAGAAGGGCGCTTCGTCGCAGTACTCCAGCTGCTTGTCCATGTTCTCTTTCACCAGGTGCATGGGCACGTGGCCGGGGCCTTCGATCATCACCTGCACGTCGTGCTTCCAGGCAATGTGGGTGAGTTCGCCCAGGGTTTTCAGCTCCGCCATTTGCGCTTCGTCGTTGGCATCCGCAATGGAGCCGGGGCGCAGGCCGTCGCCCAGCGAAAACGCCACATCGTACTGCTTGCAGATCTCGCAGATCTCCTCGAAGTGGGTGTACAGGAAGCTCTCCCGATGGTGATACAAGCACCACTTCGCCATGATGGAACCGCCACGGCTCACAATACCGGTGACGCGGTTGGCGGTGAGCGGCACGTAGCGCAGCAGCACCCCCGCGTGGATGGTGAAGTAATCCACTCCCTGCTCCGCCTGCTCGATCAGCGTATCGCGGAAGATCTCCCAGGTGAGGTTTTCGGCAATGCCGTTGACCTTCTCCAGCGCCTGATAGATGGGCACCGTGCCAATCGGCACCGGCGAGTTGCGGATGATCCACTCGCGGGTTTCATGGATGTTCTGACCGGTGGAGAGATCCATGATGGTATCCGCGCCCCAGCGGATGCCCCAGGTCATCTTGTCCACTTCCTCTTCGATGGAAGAGGTGACCGCCGAGTTGCCCAGGTTGCCGTTGATCTTCACCAGGAAGTTGCGGCCAATGATCATCGGCTCGCTTTCCGGGTGGTTGATGTTGTTGGGAATGATCGCCCGGCCACGGGCCACCTCATCGCGCACGAACTCCGGCGTGATCTCCTTGGGCAGGCTGGCGCCGAAGCTCTGGCCCGCATGCTGATGACCCAGAATGCGCTCTACTTCTGCCGTTCCCAACGCTTGGCGGCGCTGGTTTTCCCGCAGGGCGATGAACTCCATTTCCGGCGTGATGATGCCCTGGCGGGCGTAGTGCAGCTGGGTCACGTTCTTGCCCGCTTTCGCCCGGCGGGGTGTGCGGGTCAAATCAAAGCGCAGCTGGGCAAGGGTGGGGTCGTTGGCGCGGCGATTGCCGTATTCCGAGGTCGGGCCATCCAAAAACTCGGTGTCGTTGCGCTCTTCGATCCAGGCCCGGCGCAGCTCCGGCAGGCCTTGGCGCAAATCGATGCGGGCGTTGGGGTCGGTGTAGGGGCCGGAAGTATCGTACACCAGCAGCGGCGGGTTCTGCTCATCCACGCCGCTGGTTCTGGTGGGCGAGAGAGTGATTTCCCGAAACGGCACGCGAATATCTGGCCGTGAGCCTTCCACGTACACCTTGCGTGAGCCGGGCAGCGGCGCCACGGCGGCGGCATCGACCTGGGCGGTTTCGGCTAAAAAGTGTGCGGTTTTGCTTTTGGCGGTCTTGGTCATGATGGTTGCTCTGTGTTGTAGGAGGTTATTCAGAAAGGTCTAAACCCATCTGCCAGAAGTCGATTTCCAGGCGGGTGGCATCGCGGAAGATCTTGCTCAGCTCAGCAAAACGGGCAGGGGTGACATCCGCCAGGCGGGCATCGAGCCACGCAAGCTCTGCCTGCATGGCGGCCTGGAACTCCTCGCCTTCGTACATGGCGATCCAGGCATCGAACGGGTTTTGCGCGCCGCGCAGCGTAGAGGGCTGCGCGTTCAGCCAGTTGGCGATTTCGCCGTAGCCCACCAGGCACGGGGCCAGCGCCACGTGCAAATCCAGCAGGTCGCCGCGGTTGCCGGTATCCAGCACATAGCGGGTGTAGGCCAGCGTGGCGCGGGCTTCGGGGAGTTCGGCAAGCTCCTGCTCGCTGATGCCCCACTCCTGGCAAAAGCCCACGTGCAGGCCCAGCTCCACATCCACGATGGCTTTTAAGCCTTCATGCGCTTGGCGCAAATCCGCCAGGGTAGGGCTTTTGTAAGCGGCCAGCGCGTAGGCGCGTGCGAAGTGGATCAAGAACAGGTAATCCTGCTTCAGGTAGTGACGAAACGACGCCTCAGGCAGCGTGGCGTTGCCCAGCTGGCGCACGAAATCGTGCTCGATGTAGGCGCGCCAATCTTGCTGGCAAGCGGTGGTGAGATCGGTAAAGCGGTAGCCCATATTGGATGCCTCCGGTGGTACAGCGAACCGGCGCACGGGCGAAGGGAGAGTGAGTTGGGGTAAGGAATCAGGTGAACACGGCGAACCCCAACCACCGCTTGATTCCTACGCCGGTACTAGCCGGATCAGGTTCAACGGGCCCCGCCGTGACGACTTGCTGCAGCAGCCAGCCGTATAGCGATCTCAGCCGGTTCCACCGGCACCCCGTCAAGCAGTATTCAGCGCAGTGTAGGAGGCGGGTGGGGGAGATGCAAGGGTAGGCAATTTTATTGGGCGTACAGAGGTGGCCTGCTGTGAAAGCAATGAACGACAAGAAAAGACGATGGCGTTGAGTGCTTGGCCCCCATGGTTACCTTGACGCGTTCCATCAGTTTCATGGGAGAATGCCTCAATAATTATGTATATAAAAACAGTATTATTGAGGTGAGCAAAACGCGCAAGCCCGCGAATTTTGGCTACATCGCCAAAATTCTCTTTGCACGGTGTAGAATCAATGAGGTAGATTCGATTTGGTAGCTATGAAACCTCAGTCATTGTGATGTCACGTTCATTGAGGTTTCATGGCAGGGCGTATAATCACTGTTATGAGATTCTGGGAGATAGCAAATGAGTCCAGCACTGAGACAGCAATATCTACTTTGGCTCTATCAGAATCCCGGAGAGCAGGACTGCGCAAAAATCGCGTCCGTCCTGGGCATTGAAAAAACACAGAGTGCCTTGATCGCGCGCTATCTGATTACAGAGCGTCTGGCTGAGGGTGAAACGTGGGCCTCCATAGATAATGCATGGCACGGATTCGTTCAGATCGCCCCGCAAGGAATGAAGGTTATCGAAAACGACATACCGCACAATGAGATTCAGCGCCCAGTGACGAACAATACCGTAGTTCATGGCGATAATTCAGGCGTTATCACCAACACAACAACAAGCGGCAGTTCATCAGCAAACGTGGCTATTCACAACACAAAAAGCAGCACTGTACTTTTTAGAGAGTTGCATAAAGAGATCACTAAGTCTGTTTCTAACGAAGCTGATCGTTCTGGCCTCATAACCAAGCTTGATGAACTAAAGATGGCTCTTGATGCAAAAGACAAGCCCTCATTCTTAAAACGATATCAGGAGTTCGTCGGCTTGACATCTTCGCATATTGATCTGTTCTCAAAAATTGCAACTACAGCAATACCGGCACTGCATAGATTACAGGCAGCCATCTCATAACAAGTGGCTGTTGGCGGACGTGCCTACGCTGCGCTACAGCACGCCGCAAAGCCAAGCGTTAGGTGCGCCTCAAAACCGCTCGGTGTTGTCTATTTAAAAAACTAATTTAATGGATGAAAGTGTTAGTGAAGTTCAAAATTATTCCACGTGAAAAACGCATTCCGGATAAAGGTGTTAATCAAGCGTATTTAAAGATAGATCGCTGGAATGATTTTTCATTCGTCACAATGTTCTACTTGTCAGTGTATGACCATGAAGGGAATTTGCATAACATTGGAAACGTTAAAATAGGGTTTAAGGGGCAAGATACCTCTATTTCAACATACGAAAAATTAGAGAGCGAATTCATTGAGCTCAATGATGATTTTTTTTCGGTTGGTGAAAGTTTAGATTTCTATAAAGTAATATCTAAATTGCCTGAAAATTTGAGAGAAGAACTGCTTTGTTCTTTAAATGATATAGTTTTTAATCCAGGGCTAATTGATGATATTCAAGAGGAGGATGTTTTTAGAACCTCTCTTCTGAGAGATAATAGCTTAACATCTATTAAAGGACAGTTTAATAGGGTTCTTTATGGAAAGGCTGAATTGACGAATTTTAATTTTGCATTTGAGCGACCAAGATGTGAAGCTATGGCATCTATTAGGCTAGATTTTGATGTGATAGAGAGCTCGACACCAAGCACAAATATTCATGCTTTAATTGGAAGGAATGGATGCGGTAAAACGACCATTTTAAATGGCATGATTCAAGCAGTAACTAACCCAGATAATACCATTGGGAAATTTATCGATACGGGGTACCGATTAGAAAGAGAGATAGAAAGTGACTATTTTAGCAGCTTGATTTCTGTTTCTTTCAGCGCTTTTGACCCCTTTGATCCTCCAGAAGAGCAACCTGACCCAAGTAAAGGTGCGTGTTACTTTTATGTAGGGTTAAAAAACAGAGAAAAAAAGGATAGCCTTAGGACAATACCTGAGCTTAGGGCTGATTTTGTTCGGCATTTAGTTGATTGCTTTAGAAAAAAAGACAAGTTGGTTCTGTGGCGTGAAGCGATTAGAAAATTAGGAACGGATGAAAATTTTGAGTCTGTAGGATTAATCGATTTGGAGGAAATTTACAAGCAGTTGAGAGAAATAAATAAGCTGGAGCAAGTCGATAGTACTGAGTTTCGTAACTTATTTCTTTCTGAGATAGAGAGTTATTTAACAAGCTTGAGCTCTGGGCATTCTATTGTTTTGTTTACAATTACTAAGATAGTTTCAGTTATAGAAGAAAAGACGCTTGTTTTGATCGATGAGCCAGAAAGTCATTTGCACCCACCATTATTGTCAGCTTTTGTAAGAACGCTTAGTGAATTGCTTTTCGATCTAAATGGCGTCGCTATCATTGCCACACACTCCCCTGTGCTTTTGCAAGAAGTGCCAAAATCATGCGTTTGGAAGATTAATCGAGTAGGTGACACTTTAAAACCTTACAGGCCAGAAATAGAAACGTTTGGTGAAGATGTAGGAGTGTTAACGAGAGAGGTGTTCGGTTTAGAAGTGGTAACTTCGGGTTATCATGGCTTGATGTCAAAAGCAGTAGATTCAGGAAGAACATACGAAGATATCATCATAGATTACGAAAATAAATTAGGGTTAGAGGCTCGGTCCATTCTAAAAGCAATGATAATTCATCGCGATAAAGGGTTAAGTAAGTGAAAAAGTTAGACTACCCTTTATGTGATTTTAAGGATGTCCTGAACACTTGTGCTAAAGGTATGGAGCAAGTGAATGTAAGGAATACATTCCTAACTGCCGTCCCCGATCTTGTTTATCTAGGCTTGCAATACGAGCAGTTGGTGAAAAAAGGAGAGCTATATAAGTTTCCCAGAATTGAAAACATTAAAAGAAAAACTGTCGTTGTGCCTCCATTAACAAAATCCAAATTGGTTAATTTGTATGCAAATAATCTTCGAAATAAAGAAAAGCCCGCAAGAAGTTTATATGAGTATCTATTAGCATCTGCAAATGAAAAGTGCCCTTTTTGTGGAGATATTGGGCGCCCTAAAAATCTAGACCATTTTTTGCCTTTGGCCCATTACCCTCAGTTCTCCGTCATGCCAGTAAACTTAATACCAGCTTGTCGCGATTGCAATATGGGAGAAAAAGGGGATGACTTTGCTGGTCAAGCCGAAGATCAAATAATACATCCTTATTTAGACAAAAATATATTTTATACTCAGCAGTGGGTGCATGCCCGATATGTCAATGATGGTGATGGAGTAGTGGAGTATTATGTCCAACCTCCAGCTGAGTGGCAGGAGGTTGATAAAGCTCGAGTTAACAAGCACTTTAGGGATTTCGATTTAGCTCGTAGATATGGTATCGAAGCGGGTAAACACCTAAGCGAGATAATTGATCAAAGAAATTCTTTTTATAAGGTGATGGGAAGAAAAATTCCACTAGAGGAATTAACAGTAGATCTAGTTGAGGTTCTGTTTAAACCACTAATTGAGGGGGGAGCATTTGCCAATCATTGGAAGAAAGTGATGTATGTGGCATTGTCAATGTCCCAAGAGTTTTTGTTGCCCTAGAAAATAGAAGAGAATCTATTTAATGCACCTAACAAATAGCTGCACCGGACAAAATACTCGCTGTTCTTGAATTTTTCCGGTGAGCTAGGCGTTATGCGGAGCGTTCATTTTGGCGTTCGCGTACACTCGGTGAAAAGTTGAACACGCAAGAGGTGCGTCATAACTGGAGTCACAGCCACTGCGGCGCGCAGCAACCTATATCGGTTGATCGACGAGACTGCCAAATCCCACCAATCCATCGTTATCATGGGTAAGCGCCACAAGGCTGCCCTGGTTTCCGAGGAAGATGGGGCTGCCCTTCAGGAAACACTTTACCGTAAGCGTTCATTCCAAGACGTAGTTGACCTACTTCACGTCACGGAGGGGCCTTAATAACTCCGGCGAGACCTTGTATTGCTTCCTGCCATCCTCGCCCAGCACGATCACACTCTTGCGGTTGATCTTGGTGACGATCCCCAATACCGGGCCTTCCCGGACCTCGAAGGTCACCTTCAGGCCAACCCGCAACTGACTCAGCGCCTGGAGATTTGCCTGATCCCGGAGCTCATCAATGCGTCGGCAGATATACTGATTCAGTTCCAGCAACTGGTCGATGCTCATGTCATCAATGCGCATGAACGGTGGCCTCCGGCTGTGGGTTCTGGCGATCAGGATGACGTGGGTCGATCAGCGCCCGTAACGGGTTCTCGGCGAACCGGGTTTTCCAGAGTCGGGGCGTCAGGTCGCTGACTTCAAGGGCCGGGTGCTGGCTGATGCGTTGCAGCACGTCCACCAGATATGTGTACGGGGTAATACCGTGCAGCTTGCAGGTGCTGATCAGGCTTTGGATGATGCCCAGGTGTTCGGCGCCCAGCTCGGTCCAGCAGAACATCCAGTTTTTCTTGCCCATTGGAATGGGGCGTAGCGCCCGCTCCAGGTGGTTGGTGTCTGGCTGGACGTCCGGGTTTTCCAGGAATACGGTCAGGCTGGCTTCCCGGCTGAGCACGTAGTTCAGGGCCTTGGTCAGCGGGTCGCTGGGCACGAGGCCGCCTTGTGCCAACTGATCCCGGCACCACTGGAAGAAGTCGCTGACCACCGGCTTCGAGTGATCCAACCGGTACTGGCGTTTCTTCTCGCCAGTTAGCCCCTGGGTTTTGATGCTGACGGATCCCCACGAAATAGATAAGAAAATCAGGATGATATGATTGAAAAGGCCTGCATGGGTCGGCATGTTGTTAATCGCCAAACCAACAATATGCCTAAGGAGACCCATGCAGGCCCCTCGATTCTTACATACTCTGCTGACCTCATCACTCCCCCTGGTCCATGCCAAGCGCCTGCAGGCGCTGCTCGACACGGTGGGTGCCCTGCTGGGCGAGCGCCGCCTGGGCTTGACCGCCCTGGGGCGTGCCTTGCCAGGGCCAGTGGCTACCAAGCACACCATCAAGCGAGTCGATCGGTTGCTGGGCAACCCTCACCTGCATCAGGAGCGTCCCCTGTTCTATTGGCTCGTGGCCAGCCTGCTGATTGGCCACATGACCCGCCCGCTGATTCTGGTGGACTGGTCGCCGATTGATGACCGTGGCAAACGGTTCTTGCTGCGCGCCGCGGTGCCCTTTGCCGGGCGCTCGCTGCCAATCTTCGAGAAAGTCCACCACAAGGATGGCTGCCAACACTGTGAGGCATACTTGTTGGCCGCTCTGGCCGAGATACTGCCTGACAACGCCACGCCGATCTTGGTCACCGATGCGGGCTTTCGTAATCCCTGGTTCGAGGCGGTTGAGGCACGTGGTTGGTACTACGTCGGCCGGGTGCGTAGCCCGGTTCGCTGCCAGCTGCCAGGGCAGGCGTGGCAACCTGTGTCAGACCTGTTTCCGCAAGCGACATCGGTACCGCGGGCGCTGGGTTCCGTGCAAATTGCTGAGAGCAATCCACTGACCACCCGCATGGTGCTCTACCATCGGCCGCCGCAGGGGCGCAAGCATCGCAACAAGCGCGGACAGGTCTCCCAGGACAGCCGCAGCCGGGCGATTGCCCAGCGCCAGAAGGAGCCCTGGGTGCTGGTCAGTAACCTACCGGCGCGCTCAACGCTGGCGGACAAGTTGGTGGCCATTTACCGGCAGCGCATGCAGATTGAAGAGGGCTTCCGCGACGTCAAGAGTCCCCAGTTCGGGCTGGGCTTCGGCATGCATCAGTCTCGCCAAGGCAAGCGGATCGAAATCCTGCTGCTGATCGCGATGCTGGCCAATGTCGTGGTGATGGTTGCCGGTCTTCAAGTCCGAGACAGCGGGCAACAGCGACGCTACCAGAGCAACACGATCCGTCATCGGAACGTTCTCTCCGTGTGGCGTTTGGGACTGGAGTGGCTGCGACGTCATTGTGTCGGTGCTGTCCCATGGCCCTCTTGGAAGACAGTTCTGACGAGCCTCCAAGGGGAAGTCAAAGAGCAGGCCTTATGCGATGGATAGCAAAGTTCGTGGGGATTCCTCAGGTTTTGATGATCTCTTCATTCCGGTACACCTTGGCGATCTGTTGCAGCGCGTCGGTGACGGTCTCCGGGTGATCTTTCTGTGCTTCGATAAAATAACGACGACCATGCACCCAACATTGGGCATGGGTGACGCTCTCCTGAGCGGCAGCGTAGCGGGCATAGGCCGCGTAGCCGTCACTGATCAGGGTGCCGCTGAACGATTCGCTGAGTACTTCTTCGATATGGGCACGCCCACGGCTGTTCGAGTAGGTGAACACCACCTCGTCGGCATCGCCGTATAACGGCCAGAACCAGCCGGTTTTCATCTTGCCCTTTTGCGGGCCAGCCCGGCCCTGATGACCGGCTTTGATGGGCGTTTCATCCATCGCCAGCACCCGGCTGCGCAACACGTTGTCGGTCTGGGCATCCACGATGGGGCGCAGCAGGTCGATGGCACGCTTGACCAGGTTCGTCAGGGTGCTGCGGCTGACGGTGATACCGGCCTGCTGGATGCGCTGGTGTTGACGATACAGCGGCAGGTGGAACTGGAACTTGTCCACCAGCAGCCCGGCCAGCAGGCTGACGTCGGCCAGGCTGTTGTCCAGCACGTTGAACGGAGCCAGAGTCGTCACCGGCTTCTCCGCCCCCTTTCGTCGGAACACCGGGCGTTCGCACTTAAGCACCACATAACTGGAGGCCCGCTGGGCCAGCCGGTAGGTGGTCTTGCTACCGATCACTTCGTACTGGTCGGCCTCCGGCCCGGTCAGCTCTGGCGGCAGGTGCTCAATGACTTCCACTGGCACATCGGCAGTAAAGCGCAGGCCGGTGTCGTTCAGGCAGTCGTCGTCCCGCTGTTTCTTGCCAGTGCCACGCTGATAGGCTTTAACCGTGCGCTTCTCATTTTTCGGCGGCTGCGCCGGAACCGGGGCGTCATCCGACGCGAACAGGCTATCCTGCCCAGGCAGGTCAAACACCTGCTTCTCGGACTTGGGACCGAACAGCTGCTTCTTGAACCAGTCCAACTGCCGCTGCATGACCTGAAGTTGTTCACGCAGCAATGCATTCTCCTCGGCCAGAGCCGAGTAAGAAGGCGTGTTGGAAGAGGTAGTGGAAGCCGTTGAATTCATGGCCGATATTATACCGGAAGTCCGTCTTCTATACCCCTCGAAAACGCTTGAACTGGCGGTATTTCTGCACCTCAATGCCATCGATCAGCAGTTGCAGATCCGTCAGGGTCAGGGCTCGCTGCCCCGAGGCAGATAATGGCACCCGGAACTGCCCCTGCTCCAAGCGCTTGGCCCACAGGCAGTAACCGGTGGTCGTAAAATACAGCATCTTCATCTGAGTCTTGCGACGATTAACGAAGACGAAATACTGGCCGCTGAGCGGGTCGTGCTTCAACTGATTCCGAACCAGGGCACTCAGGCCCCGGAACGATTTGCGCATATCGGTGGGCTCGGTGCACAGCCAGATCCGGGCCTGGCTATCGAGTCCGATCATCCGTGCTGGCTCAGCCGGAGTTCAACGCCATTACCCAGGCTGAGCACAATGTGCCAGCCTGGGACGGAGGAGTGCGACGAGCCCATCAGTGACGACAAATCCAGAAAACTGGCCTCACTGGATCCTGCCGAATCATTGGTCGACGGATCGGACAGACGCTTGCGCCAGTTGCAGAAACTGGCGTAACCGATGCTCTCTTGTTTGCAAAACTTCGAAGCTGACAGACCACTGTCACGCTGCTGATCAACCAGGGCCTGCCACTGTTCGGGTGTACGGTGCTTTCTCATGGGGGTAACCTCGTGTTGGAAAGTGTGAGGTTACTGTAGGGCGATTTTCAGCAGGGTGGCAGAACGTCGTGGAATGAACGCTTACACTTTACCTGCTGTCCGTACTCGGTGTTTGGCCCCCAGCGGTCTCGAATTAAACGCCCAGGCATTATTGGCGCTGGTAGCGGAAGACGATAAGAACCGATGGTAAGGTACCGTCCGAAGTGCCCACCACTCTTGAGTAAGACCATGAGACATCCCGATACCGCTCTGCACATACGCACTTACGATGATGAAGTGACGCGGCATGCCCACGATCATCATCAGCTGGTGCTGCCCTTGGCCGGTACGCTGTTTCTTACTATCGATGCCAAGGCAGGAGAGGTGTCGCAACAGCGAGCGGCGATCATTCCGTCAGGTAGCAGCCATGGGTTTGCGGCCACGGCGGGCAATCGGTTTTTGGTGGTCGATGTGCCCGAGCGGTTGGCTCCTTCCCTGGATAGGCTACCGAATTTCGTGGAGCTGGATGCGGCGCTGCGCCATTACGTTCATTTTCTGCATGCCCAGGCCGTGGGCGGGGCGGGCGTGCAGGCGACTCAGCATCACATGCTGCTATTGCTGATACAGCTGTTGCAGGAGCGCCATGGTAGCCGATTGCAGTTGGACCGAAGGGTGTATGCCGCGCAACAGTTTCTGCAAGACCACTTCCATCGTCCGGTTTCCATGGCCGAGGTGGCCAGCGCCGCGCATCTGAGCATTCGCCAGTTGAACGACCTTTTTAGCCAGCAGGTAGGAGCGACGCCTCATCAGTACCTTCTAGAGCTGCGCATGAACGAGGCGTGGCGGCTGCTGGAGCAGTCCGATCTCAGTATTCAGCGGGTGGCGGAAGCGGTGGGCTACTCATCGTTGTCGGCGTTCAGCGACCGCTTCCGGCGTCACTTTGGTCAACCGCCCAGCCATTTCCGCCGTCTCTCGACATAATACCGCTAGAACGCAAAAGCTCCCGTTAGCACTCTCCATTACGCTCTTTCGACACGGCGATCAAGAGAATGTAAGGGGAGATAGCCACATGCCAAACGTAAACGCGGCTACCTGGATCGGGGCCATTTCCGTGCTGCTTTGGGGCACGCTGGCGTTGTTGACCAAACTATCCGGCGGCGAGATTCCTGAGTTCCAGCTCATGGCCATGACCTTCGGCATCGCGTTTTTGCTGATGATGGGGCGCTGGGGGTTGGCTGGGCATACGGGCATTCGTTATACCCGACAGCCGTTGGCGGCCTGGTGTATCGGGGTTGGTGGTTTGTTCGGTTATCACTTCGCCTATTTCAAGGCGATGACACTGGCGCCAGCGGTGGATGTCAGCCTGTTGGCTTATCTCTGGCCGCTGCTGATCGTGCTGCTGTCTGCGCTGTTGCCGGGCGAGCGGTTGCGGGTTCAGTCTATTGTAGGGGCGTTGCTGGCTCTGCTGGGCTGCTGGCTGTTGATCAGCCGCCAGGCCGGTGGATTCGCGTGGGGGTACCTGCCTGGCTATCTGGTCGCCTTGGCGTGTGCGTTGATCTGGTCGTCTTACTCAGTGCTCAGCCGGTGGGTGCGCAGCGTGCCGACCGATGCCGTGGGCTGGTTCTGCGGCGTGACGGCGCTGCTGGCGTTGGGCTGCCATGTGCTGTGGGAAGAGACGGTATGGCCGAGCGGCTGGCGGCAATGGGTGGGTGTCGTGGGGTTGGGGCTCGGCCCCGTGGGAATTGCCTTCTTCACCTGGGACTATGGCGTCAAGCACGGCAACATCCAGCTACTGGGCACCCTGGCCTATAGCGCGCCGCTGATCTCCGTGGTGCTGCTGATTCTGGCGGGCTACGGCGAGGCGACTATCGCCGTGGTGAGCGCCAGCGTGCTCATTGTGCTGGGGTCGTTGGTGGCCGGTTGGGCTCAACCGAGAGAAGCAACGCAACAGATAAAGTAATACGCTGTGCTCGTCCAAAGTAGCCTCTACGTTGATGATGTGTCATGTATGGTTCTTTGGGTCTGCTCATGCGCATTCAAGCATATCATCAGTGTCGACCAACTGAGTGGATACTCTATTACGCTACAAATCCAATAAACAGGTGGGGGAGCGATGAACGAAGAAGAGTCACTTAATCGTGCCATCAACGAGCCGGTCGCTATTTATCCGTACGACGATGCTTGGCCGTTGCTGTTTGAGCAAGAATGTTCCCGGCTGCTTCGTTTGTTCCCTGGCGATTTTTTAGCAATCGAGCATATTGGGAGTACCGCTGTGCCTGGCCTTTCTGCCAAGCCTGTTATCGACATCATGGCGGGGGTGGAAGCAATGCCGCGCGCTGATGCGTTGATGGAGCCGCTGTGTCAGGCAAAATACACCACCTCCATGGAGTACAACGCTTCACTGGTGGGGCGGCGCTGGCTTATGCGTTGGGCGAACGGGCGCCGTACCCACCACTTGCACCTGATGGTTTACGAAAGCAACGAGTGGCAAAAGCGACTGGCGTTTCGCGACGCGCTCCGTGGCAATATCGACATAGCGCAGCAGTATGAGCGGAATAAGTGGGCATGGGCGGCTGAGTTCAGCTCGGATAGGGAGGCCTATACAGCGGCGAAGGGTGATTTCATTCGGGAGGTCCTGAGCAGGACGACTTGATCGAGCCATTCACCCAATGCCCGCGCTGGTTCGACTCTTGGCCACGCTGGAAGATCGAGTGGCCAGAGGTCGACGCGGCCTTTTCGACGATATTCCGCACCAATTCTGACGACATCTGTCGATAGGGGATGAGTAAATGGCTGACGGGTGCAGAAACGGGCTTTCAGTAGCCACGTTAGATATCAAGAGGATCTGGTTTTGAGGCTAGAAGGGAAAATTGCTTTAATCACGGGAGCAGCCAAGGGTATTGGCGAGTCGATTGCTCGGCATTTCGCGGCAGAAGGTGCTTTCGTATACGTCACGGATATTGATCGGGATAATGGCTAGGTGTAGGGTCCCGGATGATCAAATCGCCTATAAGAGTTATCCTCTGCTAGCCGCCAGGGAGCTTCTTCAGCAATTCATCCGGGAACAGGTTCATGAACATCAAGCTGCATAAACAAGCGACGACGACACCGAAGATCCGTGCCGAGATCCAGGCAGCGCCTTCCAGCATCACGGATAGCGAACTGGCCCGGCAGTATGGTGTCGCTACTGCGACCATCCGGCGATGGCGTTACCGCGACGATGTCCATGACCGACCGCATACCCGTCACAACCTCCTGGCCACGCTCACAGCTGAGCAGGAGGAGGTGCTGATCACGGCTCGTGAGTTCCTGCGCCTCGGCTTGGATGACCTTCTCGTCGTGGCGCGTGAGTTCCTGAGCCAAGGCTTGTCGCGCTCTGCCTTGCATCGCATGCTCAAGCGGCGTGAGGTGCCGACGTTGGCGGAACTGGCGCGGCAAGATGCCGGTGGCGACGAGAAGCCCCGGCACAAGCCCTTCAAGGACTATGAGCCGGGCTACGTGCATATCGACATTAAGCACCTGCCTCAAATGCCCGACGAGGAGCAGAAGCGCTACTTGTACGTTGCCATCGACCGTGCGACACGCTGGGTCTACCTGGAGGTCCGAGGCAGCCAGTCCGCGAAGGATGCTCGGGCGTTTATGAATCAGGTGGAGAAAAAGGTGCCCTTCAAGATTCAGACGGTGCTGACCGACAACGGCAAGTCGTTTACGGATCGCTTCACGCGGGCAGGTGAGCGCAAGCCCAGCGGGCGCCATCCCTTCGATCAGGAGTGCCTGGCCCACGGGATTGAGCACCGCCTGATCAAGCCGGGAAGGCCGCAAACGAATGGAATGGTGGAGCGCTTCAACGGCCGTATCAGCGACGTGCTAGCGACCCGGCGCTATACCTCAGGCGAAGACCTCGAGCAGACGCTTAAGCGATACTGCTGGCTGTACAATCACCACATACCGCAGAAAGCGCTGCATCATCAATCGCCGATCACGGCGATGAAGGAATGGCAGGCCAAGCGGCCTGAGTTATTTACCAAACGGGTGGTCAATCACACGGGACCCGACAGCTAGGAAGTAGCGCTATCCATTGGTCAGTCTGCTCGATTTTCTTTGTTGGATGTTCGCAATGAAGCTGCCTGGCAAACGCTTACCAGTAAAATAATCGACGCACACGGTCGACTTGATATCGTCGTCAACAACGCTGGTATTACGGGTTTTGAAGATGGCTTCGTTACGCATGATCCTGAGAACGCAACCTTAGACGCTTGGCGCAAGGTACATGAGACAAACCTCGATGGTGTTTTTCTGGGATGCAAATACGCCATCAAGGCCATGCGCGCCACGGAACAGGGAGCCATCATCAATATATCCTCTCGTTCTGGCATCGTGGGTATCCCTACTGCCGCTGCATACGCCTCAAGTAAAGCAGCTGTGCGAAATCATACTAAAAGTGTTGCCTTGTGCTGTGCACAGCAAAATTTGAAGGTGCGCTGTAATTCCATCCACCCCGCTGCCATTTTGACGCCTATGTGGGAGCCGATGCTGGGTAACGGGCCCGAGCGCGAGGCGAATATGGCTGCTTTTGTCCAGGATACACCGCTTAGGCGCTTCGGTTTGCCTGAAGAGGTAGCCTGTGTGGCCGTGATGTTAGCTTCAGATGAATCTGGCTACCTAACAGGAACTGAGATAAATATTGATGGCGGCATTCTTGCCGGTTCCGCTGGAGCGCCTGCGACATGATGTCGTTAGTACTTGTATGGCCTCGTTTTTTCACCGGCGGTGTGCGATTACGCAGAAAGTGTTATGGCAAACCCCATACCAAATGCAACACGACACCTGTAGTGGAGAGAAAGACGATGGCATTGAGTGCTTGATTCTGTGTAGCCGCCGCCATGTGCCTTTCGATTGCCAGATACTCCAAACATTGACGTACTTCATGACCTGTTAGGGTGGCAGGGTGACGTAAATTATTGAACCAAATGTAAAATCGAATCCAGTAACAATAGGTTTTTTCGGTGCGTAAGCTATAGCGCTTGACCCTCATGGTTGCCTTGACGCGTTCCATCAGTTTCATGGGAGAATGCCTCAGCAATGCTGTTCATAAAAACAGTATTATTGAGGTGAGCAAAACGCGCAAGCCCGCGAATTTTGGCTACATCGCCAAAATTCTCTTTGCACGCTGTAGAATCAATGAGGTAGATTCGATTTGGTAGCTATGAAACCTCAGTCATTGTGATGTCACGTTCATTGAGGTTTCATGGCAGGGCGTATAATCACTATTATGCTATTATAGAGGAAAGATAAGTGCGCTCAAAAATTCTAATCGCATTCATTGCCGCAGTTGCAAGCCTCGTTGGTGCATTCATTGGTGCATTGGCATCCATTCTTACCACCAAAATGCATCTTGATTTGGACCAAACCAAGTTACAGGTATATTCCCTTTCGGAGGACCGGAGGAGGCATCAAGAAAAGGCCGAGAGCTTGCTAGGAGAAGTTAGTGACCTAATCTCATTCTTTGAGAGAAATTCGCGATATGAAAAGGAACAAGCATTATCACGTTTAGGCGCCGTCCGACGCGCCGCTTTTGAAATGGCTCCATATTCATCCCCTCAAATGACTTTTGACGCCATCAGTGCCGTGGATCGCATTAGCTCAGCTATAGCAGCTACAAATCCAGAGCAACTACATTTTGCTCTTAACGCAATGGAAAGAGCAATGCGAGATATGATTGAATCTTTACATGCTGAAGACAGAGCGTATGTCGACCAGAAGAGCATGCTACTCGGCCAATAGCTCGGCGCATAACAAGGCGCTCAAGTTCGTTCCGGCCTTCGGCCTCCACCGGACGCGGCTAACGCCGCGCCGCTTAGCTTAGACGTTATGCACAGGGAGGCGATGGTGCAAATTTGTGAGACGGAGAGGTTGATTGTACGGTCTTTGTCCCTCGGGGACGCTCCTGCATTGACCGAAATTCTTAGCGATCCTGAAGTGATGAAACACTCGGTCCGTGGCATTTGTGATGAGGCAGCTACTCGCAAATTCATTGAGTGGTGTTTAGCCTGTTACGAGTCACACGGCGTAGGGCCATGGGCACTGATCGATAAAAAAGATTCTGCACTTGTTGGCTTCTGCGGTGTTGGGCCAGAAATGGTCGCGGATGTCGAGGAAATCAACCTTGGCTATCGACTTGCCACGCGTTATTGGAATAAAGGTCTGGCGTCTGAAGCGGCCAGAGCGGTTCTGAATTACGCTTTTGGAAAGAAATCGTTTCATTCGGTGGTAGTAATCATAGAGCCTGAGCATGTGGCATCGCTGAAGGTCGCCGAGAAAGCAGGGTTTTCCAGCTTCGCTGTCCTGGAATTCCATGGTCGTACGGTGAGGCTGTACCGACTGACCTCGGAGCAATGGGAAACATTGCATAACAATGCCATGCACGCGACAAGCGCGTGATGGCTGGCGTTAGGCTAGAAGAGGGAGGTATGCAAAAAGTCGGTGCTTTCGCAATTATCCTAGACGCTGATGATCGCGTCCTGCTCTGCCACAGAACCGACATGGATGCTTGGAACTTGCCTGGTGGAGCGGTTGAGCCTATGGAGGCGCCATGGGATGCTGCAAGAAGGGAGGTGTCTGAAGAAGTGGGTCTTGAGGTTCAGGTTGAGAAGCTTCTAGGCGTGTACGCCATCCCTAGCACCGAAACCATTGCCTTTACCTTTTTGTGTGTACAAGCTGGGGGATGCATCCGCTTAAGCGATGAAGCTGACGACATCCAGTGGTTTCACCAGAATCACCTTCCTGCCACTACCTTGCCTAGGCACGCCGAACGTATCGCAGACCTGAGAAACAATTGCATCAAGGCCAGTCTGCGTGTTCAGGCCTAACCAGGCGCATCAGTTCGTGCCCTTCGGGCACAGGACGCTCGCAAGCTCGCGCCTCTGTGCGCAACGTTAGGCTGCCAAAGTTGGCAAGGATAGATTGTGCGGAAATCAGATAGACTTTTTCAGCTAACCAATATTCTGCGTAGGCACCAACCAATTACCGCAAAACAATTGGCTGAGAGGTTGACGGTATCTGAGAGAACTATTTATCGCTATGTTGACGATTTATCTCTAGCTGGAATTCCCATCTATGGTGAGCCTGGTGTTGGATACCGCCTGTCAGAAGGATTCGAATTGCCTCCTTTACAATTGTCGTCGGGTGAGTTGGAAGCCCTGATTGTGGGGGTGAGCCTCACTGCATCTTTGACTGGAGAGAAATTTGCTGCTGCAGCGCATTCTCTCTTGTCCAAAATTGAAGCGGCATTACCGAATGAGTCACAGATGATTGCCCATGAAGACAGGGTGGTTAGAGTGTTGGCAAGCCACCGTCAATCCGAAGCATATCTGTTGTGGGGAAAAGTCCATACAGCTATAGCATCTGGATGTTGGCTGAGGATCACCTATAAATCGCTCTCGGAGGCTGTGACGGATAGAACAGTATTTCCGCTGGGGCTATTCTATTGGGGTGGTAAATGGACACTAGGCTGCTGGTGCGAACTACGTGGCGGGTACAGAGACTTCAGAGTTGACCGCATAACCAAAATAGAGCTTAGTGAAGAGGATGCTGTTTTGCCTGAAGACGTTTCTCTGTCAGCATACATTGCATACAGAAGTGCGGCTATTGACTGACACGGTGGTGTCAGTAGTAAGGCCTTACAGTTGGTGTTCAACCCAACAACAGAGGCACTGACATGATAAAGAATGGCAATATTGATAGCATTGGCGGCATGGAGTTTGCGACCTTCAGACTTAAAGAAGGCGTGACAGAAGCCAGATTAGTAGAGCTGTCGAATCAAGTAGAGTCCGAGTTTCTTAGCCGACAAGAGGAGCTCATCCTCCATTTCCTAGTTCGTGGAACTGATGGTGTCTATGCAGATGTGGCCATTGCCAGCTCGCAGGAAAAAGCTGAAGAGTATTGTCAGCAATGGCTAGGTAACGCAGTGGCACTGGAATACTTAGAGCTTCTTGACAAAGAATCTGTGAACATGACTTTCTGGACGAGAATTAACTAAAAGCCTAACAAAAGGCTGCACAGGAAGCCAAAAGCTTCGCTTTTGTCTCCTGTGAGCCTGGCGTTAACTGTACCAAGGAGGTATCCGTGAAAGGGAGTTGTTTGTGTGGATCCATTGAGTATGAGATTGCCTCACTGGACATGCCGATTATTTTTTGTCACTGCAAAAATTGCCGCAAGGCACATGCTGCTCCTTTCGTACCCACAGCGGGTGTTCTGAGAGAAAATTTCCGTTGGATTCGTGGTGAAGAAAAACTTTCTAGCTTTGAATCTAGTCAAGGAAAGTTGAGGCATTTCTGTTCAGTATGCGGAACGCATTTGGTAGCTGAAAGACCTAGCCAACCTCATGTAATATTGCGTGTGGCTACATTGAACGAAGATCCGGGAGTTAAACCAGAAGCGCATATTTGGTCATCACATGACGTTTGCTGGTTGGAGTACGAGGATGTTCCACTCTATCAAGAGTGGCAGCCAGATAGATGACAAGTACAGTTAGCAAGTCGCAGCAGTTGGTGTCTGCGGCACCGTACACTCACTTAGCTCGTGCTGCTGTGCTCGGGCGTTAGACGTCATTTGAGATCGAGGTAACATGTTAATCATTGAGAAATATAATAAAAGTCGTGATGCTGAAGTTGAAAAATTACGAGTAAAACCTGAGCAAGCTCAGTTTACAGTCGATAGGCTTGGTGAGTTCATCTTATCTTTAAAAGAAGATGAGCATCCTCATGTGATCATGGAAAATGATCAGGTAGTTGGCTTTTTTGTCTTGGATTTGTCTTATTCTGATACTTACAGCTTTAGTGATCCAAAGGCGCTAGGTGTTCGAGCTTTGCTGATTGATCAGAATCATCAAGGTTTAGGTATTGCGAGTAAAACATTGAATTTGTTACCAAGCTATGTTGCTTCAAACTATCCAGATTTTGAGCGGTTGCAGTTGACAGTAAATTGTCGCAATAAAGCTGCGTACAATTGTTATCTTAAATGTGGTTTTGAAGATACAGGGAGTCTGTATTTAGGCGGTCCAGTTGGTCCTCAACACATAATGCAAAGAACCGCCGGCTAACAAGGCGTTAAAGAGGGACAGCCAACGTGAGGCATTTTTATTATGCGTTGGTTTGTGTGGTTAAGGTGTTGTGCGGAAGCTTGGCAGTAGTGTTGGTTGCCCCTTGACCCGGCGTTAAATTTTTTGCCTACCCTCGCAGACTATGCTGTAATACATTGTAGTCACCCAGTATGAGGGGCATAATCATGAGCGTCACCACGGTTCGCCTTCAGGCAGAAGTTGAACAGCGTTTGGAAGCAATCGCCAGCAGGCTGCACCGTAGCAAAAGCTGGGTGATCAACCAGGCATTGTCGGAATACATAGAAAAGCAGCAGCTTGAGCAAGAGCGTTGGAAACAAACGCTAGAGGCAATGGAGTCTGCTGCCCAAGGCAAGGTCGTTGATGCCAGCGAGGTTCACAGTTGGCTTAATAGCTGGGGAACCGAAAACGAGCAGGATGCGCCGAGGTCAGGTAAGTGAAGCTGGTTTACACGGATGAAGCCATTGATGATTTGAAACGCCTCAGGGAGTGCGTTGCAGTGCACAACCCGTCGGCGGCAGCCAGGATTGCTACCGAACTGGTTGGCAAAATCGAATTACTTCCCGACTTCCCCAGAATGGGCACACCAGTTGAAATGGCACCGGTGCCTGACTCTGTTCGAGACATGGTTTTCGGAAAATACGTTGTTCGATATTCAGTTCATACCAGTGCCATCATTATTCTCCGGGTGTGGCATGGCCTTGAGGGCGAACGATAGCAATTTAACCAAACGCGGCACTTGGACGCCCTTGTCTTCTCTTCGCTGCGTCCTGGTCACGGGTGCACTTTGGCGTTAGGCCCATCACATTGAGGGTTGGGTTCTCGTGATATTGCGCATCGCTGTTGGTTTCTTGATCTTGTTCTCGGCATCTGGCTCGGCAAGCGAGCCGCCTGCCCCGGCGCAGCCCAGCGAATCGGATGTTCGTTTGGAAACCGCCACCGGCACCCTTTTTGGTTCTCTGCTCCTGCCGCCCTCTACCGGGCCACATCCGCTTGTGTTGCTGCATGCCGGTTCCGGTCCCACGGATCGCAATGGCAACAGTGCTATTTTACCGGGAGCAAACGACAGCCTGAAGCTGCTTGCCGAGGCGCTTGCTGTGCGGGGGATCGCCTCGGTCCGCTATGACAAGCGGGGAGTGGCGGCCAGTGCAGCCGCTGCACCTTTGGAGAATGAGCTTCGCTTCGACACCTACGTAGAGGATGCCGCCGCATGGGTTCGTCAGCTTCGAACGGATCCTCGCTTTGGCACGATCACCCTGCTCGGGCATCGCTGCCTGTAGCCCCACTGTTGGTGGAGCGCATCGTCGAATTCACCGACCGTGTGCAGCGTCTACCTTAGAAGCCCAACCAGCCTTATCGCCATTCAGGCGCTCCTGCCCTGGGCCGCTGGGGGCTGATATGTTAGGCCTTAAGTGGCTTATCCTAACAGCATCTGTTTGAAAAACTGGTTGGTGATCTTACGAGGGCCTATCCACATTGAGGGAAAGCTCAGCGTTAAATCAGTAGTGATACCGCAGTTGGGCAACAAGCAAAGCGTCGTCCGTGACCTTGTAAACGATGCGGTGTTCTTCGTTGATTCGCCGAGACCAGTAACCCGCGAGGCTGTGTTTAAGGGGTTCTGGCTTGCCGACTCCTTCAAATGGCTCTCGCTTGATTTCTTTGACTAGCTTGTTGATTCGGTTGAGAATCTTTTTGTCAGTTTTCTGCCAGTATAAATAGTCTTCCCAGGCGTTCTCGGAAAAGATGAGCTTCATTCAAGAAGCTCCTTTTCCTGACCGCCCCCTTGCTCCAACTCGGCAACGGATTCCAGTAAACGGCGGGCGTTTTTGGGCGCGCGCAGGAGGTAGGCTGTCTCTTGCAGTGCTTCATAGTCTTCGAGAGAGATCATGACCACGGATTGCGCCTTATTGCGGGTGATGATCACAGGAGAGTGGTCTTCACAGACCTGCTCCATGGTTTTTGCTAGGTTGGTTCTAGCGGCGGTGTAGCTGATGGCATCCATAAAGGGTACTCCTGTACGCGATCTTGTTAATGTACAGAATAGCGTACAGGGTTGGGTTTGCCAATTGGCTTCGCCTCGTTCGGTTTTCTCCGCTTTATAACAGCGGTTGAGCCGGTGATGCCCACGAATCGTATCCCACGCTAAGCCGTTGATAGGCGTTTGCTCACACCATCATCAAGCCCTGCTTGCGTGTTGGCGGCGGATAGGCGGCATCCATCTGTGCCAAGTCCTCATCATCGAGCCGGACCTTATCCGCATCAGCGTTCTGTTTGAGGTGGTCCAGGCTCACGGCTTTCGGAATGGCGATCACGCCGGGGTGGCGCAGTGCCCAGGCAAGCGCGATTTGCGCGGGAGTGGCGCTGTGTTTGTCAGCGATGCGTTGCAGGGTGCCGTCTCGAAGTAGCGCGCCGCCTTGCCCGATGGGGCAGTAGGCCATAAGGGGCATGTTTTGCTGGGCTTGCCAGGGCAGCAGGTCGTACTCGATGCCCCGTGCTTCGGGGTTGTAGAGCACTTGGTTGGTGGCGCACGCGGGCGCGTTTAGCTCTTCCAGGTCGTCAACGTCGAAGTTCGATACGCCCCAACGCAGGATCTTGCCCTGCTCGCGTAGCCGCTCAAACGCTTCCACGGTGTCGCTCAGCGGGTACTGGCCGCGCCAGTGCAGCAGGTAGAGATCAATCGTATCGGTGCCCAATCGGCGCAGGCTGCGTTCGCAGGCGGCTTGAACACCTTCGGTGCTGGCATTGTGGGGGTAAACCTTGCTGACCAGATACGCCTGCTCGCGCCGCCCACGAATGGCTTCACCCACGATTTCTTCAGCACCGCCCTCGGCATACATCTCGGCGGTATCGATCAGCGTCATCCCCAAATCCAGGCCTTCACGCAGCGCCCTGACCTCAGCCTGCCGCTGCCTGGCATCCTCGCCCATGTGCCAGGTGCCCTGACCAATACGGGGTACGCTGGTGCCGCCTAGCTCAATCGTCTGCATATCTTGCTCTCCTGGTGGCATTCCTGTTGCAATGTGGTTCTGGCTGCCCGAGGCCATCGCCGTTCATGCACCCAGCGTAGACTATCCGTGCCTCGAAAATTTTCTATTTTGTCTCTTCAAGGATACGTTGCTATAGTCTATTGAAGTAACAGGCGTTAGAGATACCATGCCGGAAATTGATGCGTTGCTCGGCCTTTCTTTTTGCTTGTATTTTTTTGATAACAAGCAACATAAGCTACCCCACCTTCATGTGAAGTATGGTAGCTACGAACTGATCATTGCGATTGAAACGGGTGAGTGCCTGGAGGGCTATCTACCTAACAAGCAGCGTAAGAGAGCGGAGAGCCATATTTTCGATCACCGTGAACAGTTGATGGTGATGTGGCACAAAGCAGTGAATGGCGAAAACCCGGGTAAGCTAGGTGACGTATGCTAAAAATCGTGGATGTTGATGTCATTTCAGGTCATGCCTTGGCGCTAACGTTCAGCGATGGCTACTTCGGCCGCGCTGATCTGACAGCTTACTTCAGTAAGCCTCCCTTTTCTGAGATCAAGGATTTCAAGCGTTTTTCCTTAACACCAGAAGGATCCCTCAATTGGAGCGGCAACGAGCTTTCTGCGGCAACACTGCGTGCTATTACCAAAGGTGAGCAAAAATCCGCAGACGTTTTTGTTAACGTTCAAGAAATGGAAGCCGTCATTAAGCAGGCTTCCTGGGAGTCGATGAAAGAGGGACGCGCCGATATTTTGCAAGCCGCCATTCGCTCTTATGTGGAACAATTTGGTCATAGTCAAGTGATTGCGAAAGCAGGTATCAAAAGTCGCACCAGTGCTTATCGTTCCTTAAAACCTGAAACCAGGCCCAATTTTGATACGTTGGTTCAACTGGGGCACGCAGTGATTGAGCTCGCGCAAGAGCGTGCTGTCAGTATCAACGAGTCTTCCATTTAAGCTGTATTCTGCGTTTATGCATTGAAGGTATTCGCACCCAGCGATTGAGCTAAAGGAACCCCCGTGGCCGAATACACCGCTTCCATCCAGTGGGTCCGTGGGGCCGATGAAGCCTTTATAGATCAGCGCTATAGCCGTGGGCACGAGTGGGTGTTCGATGGGGGCGTACGCGTGGCGGCGTCGTCATCGCCCCATGTGGTGCCGTTGCCCTACTCGGTGGAGGCCAACGTCGACCCGGAAGAGGCGTTCGTGGCTTCGCTTTCCAGCTGCCACATGCTGTTCTTCCTGGCCCTTGCCGCGCAGCAGGGCTTGGTGGTGGAAAGCTACGTGGACCACGCCGTGGGGGTGATGGAGAAGGGCAGCGACGGGAAAATTGCCATGACCAGGGTGACACTGCGGCCCAAAGCGCTGTTTGCAGCGCAAGCACCTTCTGTCGAGACGCTCGAACAGCTTCATCACGCCGCCCATGAAAAGTGCTTTATCGCCAACTCCGTCAAGACCGAGGTCGTGACCGAGATTTAGCGTTGAAGCGGGGCTGTAGGGGCTGCGCAGGATGGCAAAACGTTCTGGCAGCGGTTAGCCTAAGTGGTTGATGGATACTCTCGGTAAGCGGATAGGCACTGCCATGGAATACTCCTCTAACGTCACGTTGGCGCTGGCCGACGCTTCGACATTCGATGCATTCAAGCAAGAACTCAAGGCCTCGTTCAGCGTGGCCGTGGAAGAGGCCTTTGGTGCGGTAGAGCCGGGTCTGATTCCATCGGATGATGATATCGACCAATCCCTGACCGCCCCCGATGCCGTGGTGCATCACATCCTTTTGGATGGCGAGAAAGTGGGCGGTGCGATTGTCACCCTGGAGGCATCGACCCAGCGCAATACTCTGGATCTGTTCTACCTCTTGCCCAACTCCCTCGGGCGTGGGGTGGGCTATCGTGCCTGGCAGGCTATCGAGCAGGCGTACCCCGCCACGCGGGTATGGGTGACCCACACGCCGTACTTCGAAAAGCGCAACATCCACTTTTATGTCAACAAGTGTGATTTCAAGATCGTCTCTTTTTACCACCGTGACTACCCCGCCCCAGGCGACGAGGCGCGGGGCAGCAAGGCACACAGGCTAGAGTTTTTTGGTTTTGAAAAAGTCATGATGTAAGCCCGCAAGAAAAGGATTTTAAAGTGACCGTAAGAGCAGCAGAAAGAAGTGATATTGCCGCCATGGCCGAGGTGTATCAGGCCTGTTTCCCCCGCGAGAAGAACCATGCCCAGTGGATCGAGGCATCGTTTAACGCCTACCCGCGGGGCGTGTACTACGTGGTAGAAGTAGCGGGCGTGGTGCGTGGCTATATCCTGTGGTGCGTAAAGAATGGCTTTCGGGAAAAAAGCATCATCGAGCTGGAGCAGATCGGCATTCATCCCGACGCGGCGGGCCAGGGGCTGGGTAAGCGGCTCATCGTGGAGTCATTGGCTCCGTTCAAGGCCCACGTGCGTGGCCTGGGCTGCGGTGTCGGGGCGGTGATGGTGACCACCTCGGAAGGCAACTTCGCGGAAAAACTGTATCAATCGACCCTGGGGGTTTCCCGCGCGGCGGTGGTCAGCGGTTATGGCGCCGGGGATGAGGTGATTCTGTATAACCCCAGCATGGCGTAGCCAGCGATGGCGTGCGGAGAATTTTCAAGGAGCAGAACATGAAGGGCGAGTGCCTGTGTGGGGAAGTGGCGTTCACGATCGAGGGTGAGCTGCTTCACCTGTACCAGTGCCACTGTTCGTTATGTCGCAAGGCCACCGGCGCGGCGGCCAATGCGGCCACCTTCGTGCCGGGGGAGCAGTTTCAGTGGCGCTCGGGGCAGGAGAATGTCCGCTCGTATCAGCGGGAAAGCGGCTATCGCAGCGACTTTTGCGCCACCTGCGGTAGTCCGGTGCCGAATCAACTGCGCGGCAGCGACTGGATGTGGGTGCCTGCTGGGCTGTTGGAAGGCGAGACCGATGCCAGGGTGGCGGTGCATTTGCATGTGGCCTCGGCGGCTATCTGGGAGCAAGAAACCAACCACTGCCAGCGTATCCAGGGCTCGCCCGAGAGCCTTCAGGCACTTCACGCTCTGCTTCAGTAGGCACTTCACGCTCTGCTTCAGTAGGCATGTCATGCACGCTCACTCACATCACCGTTGTATTCGTGCCTTTCAGGCGGACGACATGGACCCCGTGCTGGCTATTTGGCTGGCGGCGTCTATCCAAGCGCATGATTTTATCGAGCCTGACTTTTGGCACGCCCAGCGCGATGCCATGCGGGAGCGATACCTTCCCGCCTCAGAAACCTACGTAGCCGAAACCTCAGGCCAGGTGGTGGGCTTCTATAGCCTTTACGAGAACACCCTGGCCGCGATTTTCGTGCAGCCAGAGGGGCAAGGCCGTGGCCTGGGTAGTGCGCTACTGGAAGATGCCAAACGCCGTCGAGCATGGCTGGAACTGACCGTCTATGCCCAGAATACGCCCAGCATTCGTTTTTACGAAGCGCGCGGCTTTGTGCGCATGGGCGAACAGCAGGATGAACACACGGGAGCGCCGGAGCTGCTGATGCGTTTTAGCCCCTCGTAAGAATAGCGCTACACTCATGTTGTCTATTTTCCCTTACTGCCCAGGAAGGTTACCCATGAATCACCGCCAACCACGCTGGATGCGTGCCACGCTATCGGCGTGCGTGCTGTTCGCTTCGTCTGTTGCAATGGCACAAGACGACCCCATTACCGCCGAGCTGGCGCGTATCGAACAGGCGCTGGACGCGCGCATTGGCTTTGCGGCGCATGATCTGGCCACGGGCCAGCGCTGGGAGGTGAACGCGGATGAGCGCTTTGCCATGTCCAGCACGTTCAAAACGCTGGCGTGTGGCGCGCTGCTGGAGCAGGTGGATGAAGGGCGGCTAGCGCTGGATACCGAGGTCAGTTTCGATGAATCGGCGCTGGTGACTTACTCGCCGGTGACCGAGCAGTATGCGGGGCACCAGCCAATAACGCTGTTCGAGCTGTGCGATGCCACCATGACCACCAGCGACAACACGGCGGCCAACCTGATACTGGAAGCCCTGGGCGGGCCGGAAGCCATCACGGCTTTTGCGCGCCGCCTGGACGATTCCGTCACGCGGCTCGACCGTTTCGAGACCGAGCTGAACGAAGCCACGCCCGGGGATGAGCGCGACACCACCACGCCTAATGCCATGTTGGCCACGCTGGAAACGCTGGTGCTGGGCGATGTGCTCACCCCGGAATCTCGGCAGCAGTTACAAGACTGGATGAAGGGCAACGCCGTGGCCGATGGGCTGTTTCGTGCCGCCATGCCTTTCGATTGGGTGATCGCCGATAGAACCGGCGCAGGTGGCTATGGCTCTCGTTCCATCACGGCCATCATCTGGCCTCCTGAACAGGCGCCCACCGTGGTCGTGTTCTACCTCACCGAAACAGACGCATCGTTCGAGGCACGCAACGAAGCCATTGCGTCGTTGGGGAAGGTGGTGCAAGCGTATCTGGATGAGCGCTAAACATCGCTCCTGATTACCCGCAGGGTGGCTCATGGGCTACCCTGCGGGTGATGTACATGAGGCTACGCAGGTTACAGTGCCTGTAGCATACCGGTAACGCCACCGCCGGTATGCTCTATCAGTACCATCACCCCAATCCCGATCAATACTACCCCGCCTATCAGTTCTGCCCAGTGGCCTACGTAGCGCCCCAGTTTGTGGCCAAGCAAGGTGCCCATCGAGGCCATGACGGTGGTCGCCAGGCCGATGGCCAGGCTGGTGGTAATGATATCCACGTCGATAAACGCTAGGCTGGCGCCGACGGCCATGGCATCCAGGCTGGTGGCAATGGCGGTCAGTACCAGCAGCCATAGCGTTTGCTTGCGGTGGGCTACCTGCTCTTCTTTTTTGAGCCCTTCGCAGATCATGTGCAGGCCAATGGCGGTCAGCAGTACAAACGCGACCCAGTGGTCCCAGGCTTCCACGTACTGTTGAGAAGCCTTGCCTGCTACCCAGCCCAGTACTGGGGTGATCGCTTCGATGGTGCCGAATATCAGGCCAATGCCCAAGGCATGTCGCCAGCGTGGTTTGGTCAGTTCGGCCCCTTTGCTGAGTGATGCAGCAAAGGCATCCGCCGACATGGAAACCGCTAAAAAGAGCAGGGCTACAGGTGTCATCGCAAACGGCTCACGTTATCTGAAGAACCAGTGAATACCTATACCCGAGTATGTGGGTCGGGTATTTGAATGGACGGAATCCTATCAGGTTTTAGAGTGATAACAAGCGCGTTATTAAAAAAATAAAGTTTGCGTTAAGTAATAAATATAGCCTTGGCTAAGAATATGAATGTCAGCTTATTTTGTTGGTGTTTATTAATCTTGCAGGCAGGTTGAAACGAAGAAAAGGCCAAGCACGATGAACAGGCCGCTCTCATCGTGCTTGGTTCAGGGCTGAGCGTGTCAGATTAGCCCGCTAACCCCCATTCAATGGTGGGAAGTGCAGAGGAAAAGAAGGGGCGATCACCTTTTATCGTCACTCGCTCACCGCGACGTGCTTGCCCAGCGTAGTCGAAAATAGCGCGGTGCTGAGTGCAACGATTATCCCAGATGGCCAGGCTGTTGGGTGTCCAGTTCAAACGCACGGTCCATTCGGGGGCCTCTTGATGCTGGTAGAGAAACGCCAGCAAGGCTTGGCTTTCGGCATGGCCAAGCTCCACGATTTCCCGGGTGAAGCCACGGTTGACGAACAGGCTTTTGCGGCCTGTTTCCGGGTGTGTGCGTACCACGGGGTGAATGGCCTCCGGGTAGGTGGCCCCATTGTTGAAGCCAAACTGGCTGCGGTCTTTGGCCGCTTGATTGCCATAGTGCAGGCGGTAGGTTGCCTCTCCTGAGTGAACAGCGGTGAGGCCCTCCAGAAAACGCTGCAGGGCGGGAGAAAGCGCTTCGTAAGCAGCATAGCCACTGCTGAACAGAGTGTCTCCACCTCGTGCGGGAACCTCACGCAGGTATAACAAACTGCCCAGCGGTGGCTCTTCGTCGCAGGAAACATCCGAGTGCCAGTGCCCGCCGTTGACAGCACGCTTGCCGCTTCGAATGGCTTTGGGGTCATTCGAGGAGTTGGCATCGGCTTCGATGGGGAATATCTCTGGGTATCCCTCGGGAGCCTTGGCCATGGGGTGAATATGCAACTCGCCAAAGCGCTTGCCCAAGGCAATATGCTGGTCTCGGGTAAGCACTTGATTGCGCAGTATCAAGACCTGGTACTCCAGAAACAGCGCTTTGAGTGTGGAAAATCCCTCTTGGTCGAGGTGTGCTGCGTCGAGCCCTTCGACTTCTGCGCCAATATGACCACTGAGTGGGCGTACCGACAGGACAGTGTTTTTATTTCGCGTAGTCAGCATGTGGTTAGTCTCCTGGCGTAGGTGGCCGAGCCTTTTTTTGAAAAGCATCGTTTTGAAAAGCGTCATTTTGAAAAGCGTCATTTTGAAAAGAGTTGCGTTGCTGTCGTGACACTATTGAAGACCCTTGAAGAGTTTTCCAAATAACAAAATCGGCTAACGTTTTTATACGATGCACATGGCGTTTTTTTGAATAACGTTTTCAGCCAAGGAGTGATAAGCGTGCTTAAAAGAGTCATTTCTGATGATGCCAGCCGCTCGTTAAGGTGGTGCCATCCATCACTTGGCTTGGAGCACTTTCATGAAACAACGACTGTTTTCTACCGTTGGCGTATCAGGCACCCTATTGGCCGCCTCCTTGGCAACGGCGTCTCCGGTGTTTGCCGACGAACCGCTGCGTATTGCCGAGCAGTTCGGCATTACCTATCTCTTGCTGCATGTTGCCCGTGACCAGTCGCTGATCGAAAAATACGCTGCCGAGCGAGGGGTAGACGTAGACGTTGAGTGGCTGCAGCTGTCAGGGGGGGCCGCGGTCAACGATGCGCTGTTGTCGGGCAGTATCGATATTGCCGGGGCGGGCGTTGGGCCGCTGTTGACCGTGTGGGACCGGACCCATGGCAATCAGAATGTCAAAGGCGTGGCGTCGCTGGGCGAGTTTCCCAATTTCCTGATCACCAACAACCCTGAGATACGCACGCTGGCCGACATCAGCGAGCGAGACCGTATTGCCGTGCCTGCCGTTGGCGTATCGGTGCAGTCACGCTTTTTGCAAAAGGCGGTGGCGGATGCCTTCGGCAATGATCAGTTCGATCGGTTGGAAGGCAACACCGTGGCGTTACCCAATCCCGATGCCACGGCTGCCTTGATTAGCGGTGGCACTGAAATCAACACCCACTTCTCAGCGATCCCTTTCCAGTATCAAGCGCTCGAACATGAAGGCGTGCACAAGATCACCGATTCGTACGAGATCATGGGCGGGCCGATTTCACCTACCGTTCTGTATGCCACAGAGGCATTCCGCGCTGACAACCCTGAGGTCTACGCAGCGTTTCTGGAGGCCCTGGAAGAGGCCAGAACCTTCATAGAAGAAGACCCTCGCGAAGCGGCTCACATCTATCAGCGCTTGAGCGGCACGCAGCTGGATATCGACTTTCTGGAATCGATCATTACCGATGAGCAAGTGAGTTTCTCGCTGGTGCCCCACAACACCTTCCCTCTGGCAGAGTTTCTGTTTGAGGTCGGCGCGATACGTAATGAGCCCACCTCATGGCAGGACTACTTCTTCGATGATATCCACGCTTGGGAGGGGAGCTGATGTCGATTGCACTGCGTAAACGCCATGTGCTGGGTGAGGCCTCGCTGGATCGTGAGGCTTACTCCCCAACGAAAACACCCGTTGCCGCTGCAGCCCCCAGGCTGGAAGTCGACAACGTCACTTTGGAATACCGCACGCGTCAGCATGTCGTGAAAGCCACACAGCAGGTGAGCTTCAACGTGCAGGAAGGTGACCGGTTCGTACTGCTGGGGCCTTCGGGCTGTGGCAAGTCTACGCTGCTCAAGGCCATCGCGGGCTTTCTTACCCCTGTGGAGGGCAGTATTCGCCTGGATGGTCATACCTTGCATGGCCCTGGCCCCGACCGCATCGTGGTGTTTCAGGAGTTTGATCAGCTACCGCCCTGGAAGACCGTCAAACAGAACGTCATGTTCCCACTGCTGGCCTCTCGCACGTTGGGCCGCAAGGCGGCGGAGTCACGTGCGCTGGAAACACTGGATAAAGTCGGACTGAGGCAGTTTGCCGATGCCTACCCGCACACGCTTTCCGGTGGCATGAAACAGCGCGTGGCCATTGCCCGAGCGCTGGCCATGCGGCCACGGATATTGCTGATGGATGAACCCTTTGCAGCGCTCGATGCGCTCACTCGGCGCAAGATGCAGGAGGAGTTGCTGGCCCTGTGGGAGCAAGAGGGCTTTACGCTGCTGTTCGTGACCCACTCCATCGAAGAGGCACAGGTCATTGGCAACCGAGTGTTGCTGTTGTCGCCCCATCCCGGACGAGTGCGCGCCGAGCTGGGCTGCGCTGACGATAGCTTGCACAGCCTGGGCAGCGAAGCCACGAAAGCGCGCACGCAAACCATTCATCGGCTGCTATTCGAACATGAGGTGGCGCCATGAGTGTGTTAGCCAATCCTGTGGAAGAGACCCAGGTCACGTCTTCTACGACCGCGCGTTACAGCTATGTGGAAGGGCTTTACTGCCCGCGCTGCGCGGCCGAGTACGCCCATCAGCACGTTCAACAGCTTTGCCAGTGTGGCTCGCCGCTACTGGTGCGCTATGACCTCGAGGCGCTTGGGCGTTCATGGCCGAAGGAGGCGCTTGCCCTGCGCCCCTGGAACCTGTGGCGTTATCACGAGCTGCTGCCCGTGACGACACCAAGTGCCATCGTCAGTTTGGGGGAAGTGGTCACACCGCTGATCGAGTTGCCTTCACTGGGTGCCGACATGCGCCTGAATAATCTGGTCATGAAAGACGAAGGCCTGTTACCCACGGGATCGTTCAAGGCGCGAGGGGCGGCGGTGGGCATTTCCCGCGCCAAAGAATTGGGGGTGACGCACCTGGCCATGCCAACCAATGGCAATGCGGGTGCCGCGTGGTCGTTATATGCCGCTCGGGCAGGCATCAAGGCCACCATCAGCATGCCGCTGGATGCCCCCTTTATTACGCGCCAGGAGTGCGCTGCAGCAGGCGCCCGTCTGACGCTGGTCGATGGCGTGATCAGTGATTCGGGCAAACAAATTGCGGAGTGGGTAAACGCCACCGGTCATTACGATGCTTCCACTCTCAAAGAGCCGTATCGCATCGAGGGCAAGAAAACCATGGGCCTGGAGTTGGCCGAGCAGCTCGGTTGGCAACTGCCCGATGTAATTCTGTACCCCACGGGCGGTGGCGTTGGGCTCATCGGTATTTATAAAGCCTTGCAGGAGCTTCAAGCACTGGGTTGGGTGACCGGCAAGCTGCCGCGCTTGATTGCCGTGCAAGCCAGTGGCTGTGCGCCCATCGTCAAGGCGTGGCAAGAAGGCGCTCGGGTATCCGAGTTTTGGGAGCGCAGCCATACCCATGCGTTTGGTATCAACGTACCGAAGGCGTTGGGGGATTTTCTGGTGTTGGATGCGCTGTATGCCACTGGCGGGCGTGCCATTGCGGTGAGTGAAACGGCCATTCGCTGGGAGCAAACCCGAGCAGCCCAATTGGAGGGCACCTTCGTATGTCCCGAGGGCGCTGCCGTGCTTGCCGCTGCCAGGGAGTTGAGCACGCTCGGCGAAATCGGCACTCATGAACGCGTGGTGGCGCTGAATACGGGCGCGGGCATCAAATACCCCGATAGCCAATCGTTTCAAGTCGACGTACTGGGTAAAGAAAGTGCTATTCCCGTTCTGGGAGAGACGACGGCCTCAGGAGATTCACATGAGCGTACATGACCTGCGTGGTTCCATCGACCCACGTGCTGATCGCTTCTTTGACTTGCCGCCTGTCGATGAACGCGATTTGAAAGTCACGCGCAGCGCTGGTCAACGACTATGGGATCAGAGCGTGGTGCGTAAAACCGTCATTCTGCTGTTATTGGTGGCCGCTTGGGAGGTGGTGGCCAGGGTGCAGAACAATCCGCTGATGCTTCCCAGTGCCATGGAAACCGCGAGTGCCCTTTGGCATGGATTGGCATCAGGCGTGTTGCTGGCAAGGGTGGGGGCATCGCTGAGCGTACTGCTGAAAGGCTTTGCGCTAGGCGCATTTTTGGCCTTGGCGTTGACGACATTGGCGGTGTCCACCCGTATTGGTCGCGACTTGCTGACCACCTTGACGTCCATGTTTAGCCCGCTGCCCGCCATTGCCCTGTTGCCGCTGGCGCTGCTGTGGTTCGGCCTGGGCGAGGCCAGCTTGATTTTCGTGTTGGTGCACTCGGTGCTGTGGGCCATGGCGATCAATATTCACGCAGGCTTTCAAGGTGTGTCAGAAACGCTACGCATGGCCGGGCGCAATTATGGTCTCAAGGGATTGCGCTATGTGGCGTTCATTCTGATTCCCGCGGCGCTGCCTGCCTTGCTGGCGGGGTTGAAAATTGGCTGGGCGTTTGCCTGGCGTACCCTGATCGCCGCCGAGCTGGTGTTTGGTGCGTCGTCAGGCAAAGGTGGCCTTGGCTGGTACATTTTCCAGAACCGTAACGAGCTTTACACCGATAACGTCTTCGCAGGTTTGGTCGTCGTCATTGTGATTGGCCTGCTGGTGGAAAACATCTTCTTCGATAACGTCGAGCGCCTGACGGTGAAGCGCTGGGGCATGGTGCGTTAGAGATTTTCAGGAGGTCGAGTTATGCCATTGCAACAGGTTACCCATTATCTTAATGAGCGCTTATATGCCTTTAATCCTAAAGCCAGTTTGCGGCACCACGCGGCGTTTCATTGGGAGAACGGACGGCTATGGGGGCAGCTTTCCAACCTTGGTCTCTACCCCTATCAGCAGCCTATCTTCTCATTGGAGCGGCAGGACATTGCTGCTTGGGAAGCCAGTGTTGAGATACGTGATCAGCATAAGCAAGAGCGCCAGGCGGAGTGGCTGTATTTTCTTTCATGGAACCAGGAGGATGTGATTTTTTTAGATCGATTTTTACGGGTTTTGCATGCACTCAATCATTTGGCTTTGCATGGTGCCAGTAACACGCCGCTGATTGTGGATGTGCATTGGCGACATATCCAGGCTGTGGAGCTGTCACATGGAATCGTTTTTGAAAGGTTGTTGGCTCATCTAGGCTTGCACCCACGCCAAGTGGTGTTGCGACTTGATGGCTCAGTGGTACTGCAAGAAGAGCATGCTTGGGTCGCAGCCCAAAGCTTTCACCAGCGGGGTTATCCGCTTTTGGCCCATGGCATTCCTTTGGGGGCATCCTCCCAAGAATGGCAGCGCCTTGTCAGAGCTGGTATTGATTGGGTGACACCTACCAGCGATGCACTAACCTTGGCACGCCAGAGTCGAGAGCATTTTCCCCGCCTGGCGCAATGGAGCCGAGATGCTCGGCGGGCAGGTCTGACGACTTGGTGGCCTGGCATTGATCGTCCTGGAGATTTAGGCGTTATGACCCAATTGGAGCCGACATTGATAAGTGGCCAGCAGCTTGCCTCTTTTGTAGCTTCTGTCAATGCGCGTGTGATCTAAACACTTTGAGTGTGTTCATGTGAATATGATGGCTAGTGGCGACTATGTTTCATTTTATTTGGTGCAAATAGCCAAATGCTTGCACTGCCGTGGAGCGCTATTTGAAACGCTATAAGTGAGTGTTACTGCTGGCGTGGCGGCGACCATGAAATAATATTTCTCTTGACGATGAAGAAGAAAATCGATATGAAATAAAATTCCTATAAAGGCGTTACAGGGGAAATAAATTGCTTATTGATCGGTTTGATTTGAAAATTCTTGAACAGCTTCAGCGCGATGATAGTCTTTCTATTGCACAGCTTGCAGAGGGGGTAGGGCTCTCTGTAACGCCATGCTGGCGGCGCATACAAAGGCTGGAAAAAGACGGAGTCATCGAAAAAAGAATTGCCGTACTCAACCCTGAGAAGTTGGATCTTGGGCTGACCGTTTTTGTGATGATTAAAACGGATAAACATAATCAGGCCTGGCTGAGTGAGTTTCAGGAAACGGTCAAAGCCTTTCCTGAAATTATCGAAGTAAATCGCTTGGCCGGTGAATATGATTACTTGCTCAAGGTGATTACGCGCAATAACCAGTCTTATGACGCTTTTTATAAAAGGCTGATTGCCAGAATAGAGCTTAGTAATGTCACATCGTGCTTTTCAATGGAACAAGTCAAGAAAACGACCGAGCTGCCACTTGGCGACCTCTCCTGATGCCAGAGCGACGCTACAACAGGATGTGATTGGCGAGGGGCGCTGGATACCAGGGCCATTTGGTGAGCGCCCTTTGCTGTATGCCGATTACACCGCCTCAGGCAGAGCGCTGGGCATGGTGGAAAGTGCGATACAGGAACAGGTGCTGCCCCTCTATGCCAATACCCATACCGAAACGTCGTTTACCGGCAAAATGACCACGCGCCTGCGTGAGGCTGCGCGGCAAGCCGTTGCTCAATCGGTGGGGGCCGATGATCAATATGCCGTGATTTTCGCGGGCGCTGGCGCTACGGCAGCGATTGATCGGTGTTGCCGTATTCTGGAGCTGTCAGGAAAGCCCGTATCTGAACCCTCCGCGAGACCCATCATCTTCGTAGGCCCCTTCGAACACCATTCGAACGATTTGGTATGGCGTGAGTGCGATGCTGATGTGGTACGCATTCCCTTGGCTAACGATGGCTTGCCGGATCTGGCGGTACTCGAACAACGGTTGCAAGAAAATGCTCACCGCCATACCAAGATCGTCGCGTTCTCTGCGGCTTCCAATGTCACCGGTCTCAAGGTGCCGGTGGCTGAGGTGGCGAGGGTGGCGCATCGGCATGGTGGCATCGTGCTATTTGATTACGCCGCCAGTGGCCCTTACGTGTCGATCAATGTGGCTGGAACAGGAGAGTCTGACTACCTGGATGCCATTTTTCTTTCCCCTCACAAGTGTGTCGGTGGCCCCGGCAGCTCGGGAGTATTGGTGATACGCAAGGCCTTGTGCGTGAACCCACGGCCTTCCATTGCAGGCGGGGGCACGGTCTCTTATGTGACGTCGGAGCATCACCGCTACGTATCCCATATCGAGCGCAGAGAAGAGGCAGGGACGCCCAATATCCTGGGCGATATTCGGGCCGGCCTGGCATTCCGAATCAAGGACATGGTGGGCGCGGAGTCCATCGAGCAGCGAGAGCAGGAGCTGGTGGAACTGGCGCTGGCTCGGTGGGGGCAAGTCGATAACATTCAGTTGCTGGGCCCTCAGGATGCACCCAAGCTGGCTATTTTCTCATTCAATATCATGGCGGGTGAAAAAGCCATTCATCACAACCTGGTCGTGG
Source organism: Halomonas sp. 18071143 (assembly GCF_019211725.1). Taxonomy (NCBI): domain Bacteria; kingdom Pseudomonadati; phylum Pseudomonadota; class Gammaproteobacteria; order Oceanospirillales; family Halomonadaceae; genus Halomonas; species Halomonas sp. 18071143. The sequence continues at coordinate 2,807,397 of NZ_CP078120.1, read as the reverse complement.
CCATGCTGAATGATTTGTTTGGCATTCAGGCAAGAGGCGGCTGTTCTTGTGCCGGGCCTTATGGTCATGAGCTGCTGTCGATTGATAAGCACAGAGCTGAAATTCATGAGGGTTTAGTTCAAAAAGGCAGAAGCATATATCGTCCAGGTTGGGTAAGGCTCGGTTTTAACTTCTTTTTTAGCAATGAGACGGCTAACTATGTAATATCTGCTGTCGAGTTTATTGCGCGTTATGCCCCGATATTGATGAAGCTTTATTCCGTTGATGAGCGCAGCGGCGTTTGGGTCGCCCAGCGTATCGCTGTTGGGGAAGCGCCGGATGCCGCTGCTTCACCTTGCCTGCTGGATGCGCTCCTGGCTCATGAGATATCGGTGAGCGAAACACGTGCTACGACCACGCTGGACTGTTTTGCCAAGGGGCTGGAGTTGGTTGAACTTGCCACGACGCTTCCCTTGCCTACCCGTCATGCTGGCGACGATGTACCAATACGTTGGTTCTGGTGGCCAGACGAGGCTGAACAGGCGATGCAAACCCATGTAGAGATGATGCCATGACCCTCACTCCCTCTTTGGCCGGTGCTGGCCTCGCTGCCCTGAATGAACGGGTCAAATACGACCTGGCATGCCTGAACCTCCCCCCCGCCAACTGGGTGCCTGCCCCGTTGGCGAACGATGCCCAGCATGTACATGACGTCGTGATTGTGGGGGGAGGGCAGTGCGGGTTAGTGGCTGCGTTTGCTCTGCTGTCTGGTGGTATTTCGAATATTCGTATCTTTGATCGTAACCCTGCTGGTCTCGAAGGGCCCTGGTTGAATTATGCGCGCATGGAAACCCTGCGTTCGCCCAAGACACTGCCAGGCCCGAGCTATGGGTTTGCCTCGCTGACTTTCCGTGCCTGGTATGAGGCCCAGTTTGGCGAGGCGGCCTGGGAAGCGTTGGACAAGATTCCGCGGCCCACCTGGATGGCGTACTTATGCTGGTATCGTGAAGTGCTCAACCTGCCAGTAGAGAACTGTGTCGAGGTCGATCACGTTCAACCTGAAGGGGAGCTGTTAAGCCTCTCGCTGTCGGGCTCGGGGGCTCCTGCCCAGCGTATTCTGACGCGTAAGCTGATCATGGCCACTGGTCGCGAGGGCACCGGTGCGCCCAAGATTCCCGGCTTTGTGAATAGCCTGCCTCCGCAAGCCTGGGCGCATACCTCGGATGAGATCGATTTTACTGCGCTCAAGGGCAAGCGAGTCGTGGTGATCGGCGTCGGGGCATCCGCCATCGATAACGCGGCGGAGGCCCTGGAGCAAGGTGCACGCGAGGTCCGCTTCCTCATTCGTCGCCAGCAGATGCCTACCATCAACAAGATGATGGGCATTGGCTCGTATGGGTTTACCCACGGCTATGCCACTCTGCCAGATGCCTGGCGCTGGCGCATCATGCACTACTCATTCATTACCCAAACGCCGCCGCCCAGGGGCTCCACGTTACGGGTTAGCCGCCATGACAATGCCTACTTCCATTTTGGATGCGGCATTGAGGGCATGCGCATGGAAGGCGATGAGGTGGTGATAACCACCCAAGCCGGTAAAAAGGTGCGCTGTGACTTCGTCATCCTGGGCACCGGATTCGAAATCGACCCGTTGGCGCGCACCGAGCTTGCCGGATATGCCGACCGTATTCTGCTATGGCGAGATCGTTATGCCCCGCCTGCGGAGCTGCAGCACACCGAACTGGGCAATTTCCCGTACGTTGATCGTGATTTCGCATTCCAGGAGCGGGAGCCGGGAACCGCACCATGGCTGAGTAATATCCACTGCTTCAATTATGGCGCTTCTGTCAGCCTGGGTAAGGTGAGTGGTGACATTCCGGGCATCAGCGAAGGCGCTAGCTGGTTGGCAGGCGCCATTGCGGCGAGCCTGTACCGTGAAGACATCGAGCATCATTGGCAGTCACTTCAGCAGTATGACTCTCCGGAGCTGCTCGGTGACGAGTGGGCGCCATCGCCCCTGCCGTAAGGGCCGCTCGGTTGTCGCGGTTCTGTCTAAATACGTTAAGGAATTCAAATGTCTAATGTTCTGGAATTGGCTGCCGGTGTGCCGAGCAGCGGGCCATTGGCAGATGCCTTGCAAATGCGCGGCAAGCTGATGGACTTGACTCAAGGGTCTTATGAAGCGGCTCTGTTGCCGCAAGATGCAGGCAACCTGCCTGCCAGCCTCCGTGCGGTGCTGGCTTGTCGTATGGCTCGCCTATGCCAGCAGGAAGGCCTGACCCAGCACTATGCCTCCTTGCTGACCAGCTACGACGAAGAGGCAGACCCTTACGGGCTGGCAGAGCCTGGCCGTACCCCTCCGGCTGATAATGTCCGACTGACCGCTATCGTGAATTACGTGGACCTGGTTACCCAGCGCCCCAAGGATGCCAGTGAGCACACCATTGCATCGCTGCGTGAGGCAGGCATCGAAGAAGCCGATATCGTGCGTCTTGCTGGCCTGGTTGCCTTCATCAACTATCAGCTGCGCGTTGCGGCGGTATTACATGTCATGGGGAAAGGCGCATGAGTCGTGTCATTCATAAATTCACCACCCGTGTTCCCACTTGGCGCCCCCATGTCACGCCCATCGATTTTGAGCAGGCGACGCCTGCACAACGCGAGGCGCTGAAGGAAACGCCCTCCAATACCAAAATTTCCGATTACGTGCTGGTGTTGGCCCACGACCCGGAGTCCCTGCGGGTTCGCACGTCACTGTTCAATGGCATCATGTACGACAAGGGCGGACTTTCACGCGAGGAGCGTGAGCTGGGCGCCGTGGCTGCCTCGGTAGTAAACCGGTGTATCTACTGTGCCGCAGTGCATGCTCAGCGCTACAACAACCTGACCCATGATGAACGGGTCATGCAGGAAATATTCTTCAAGGGGGAGCAGGCCGATATCGATGCTCGGCAACGTGCCATTCTGAAGTTTGGCATGCAGCTCTCTGAGTGCCCACCCAAGGTGACAGAAGACGATATTGCCAGCTTGCGCGCTGTGGGGCTCGATGATCAGGAAATTCTGGACCTGACCTTATCCACTACATTGTTTGGTTGGGCAAATCGCTTGATGCACACCTTGGGTGAGCCTGTCTCAGGTTCTTGACCATGCTGGGTTCCGACAAAAACGATACGTACGATTTTGGCTCCAAAAAAAGGATGATCCCCATGACAACACGACATTTCTCTCGGCTGGCTTTGGTTGCAGCGACCTCTTTCCTGTTGGTAACACCTGCCCTGGCAGAAACGTTGCGCCTGGGTACCGTAGTGAGTGCTCCCCACCCCTGGATCGACGCTGCTGAAGCCTTTAAGGCAAGCGTGGAAGAAGCGACCGATGGCCGGGTGAACGTACAGATTTTTCCCGGCGGCCAGTTAGGCAACGACCAGACCATGGTGGATGAAATCCGCATTGGCACCACCGACATGCTGATCGGCGGCGTCATGAACATTTCTCCGTACGTATCCGACTTCGAGATTTTCAGTCTCAACTATTTGTTCGAAGACATGGATGACTTCAAGGCGGCCACTGCGCCTGACTCTGCGGTTTTCGAGTATTTCGATAACGCGGTCAGTGACGCTGGTGTTGGCTTGAAGCTACTCAGCCTGACGGGAGGCGGCACGCGTAACCTCAGCACCAATACGGGGCCCGTGACTGAGCCCTCTGATATGAATGGTGTCAGGATGCGTGTCACCGGCTCACGTCTGGATGCGGAGACATGGCAATCCGTGGGTGCATTGACCACGTCCCTGCCCTGGACGGAGATCTACACTGGCCTGCAAACCGGCGTGGTGGGCGCTTTTGAAAGCACCATCAGCGGCTACTACTCAAGCCGCCTTTACGAAGTAGCGCCCTATCACGCTAAAACCGAACACCAGGTAATGATGAGCCATATTTCCATCAGCGAGAATCGGTTTAACCGCTTCTCCGAGGAGGATCAGGCGATCATTCTGGAAGCCGCGCAACAGGCAGGCGTATTGGGTACCGATAAAGGGGTCGAATACGATGCAGAGTTGATTCAGGAGTTCGAAGACCTGGGCGTGACCGTTACCGAGGTCGACAAGCAGGCCTTCATCGACGCCGTTGTGCCACTGCATAACTCCTTTGCTGAAGAGCGCGGTCTGACCGAGCTGCTTGAAACCATTCGTAATCTGTAAACCGCGATCCATTGCTGTTTTGGTGCATGGCAGGCGGCTCGCCAGGAAAGCCTGGCTGGCGCTTGCCACGCACTAACCAAAGGGAAGAACCATGCGGAAAATCAATGACGTGCTCGAGTGGCTGCTGACATGCATGGCCGGCTCGCTGTTCGCGGCCTTTATTCTAACGGTGCTATATCAGGTGGTTGCGCGTAATTACCTGAAGATTTCTGTGTCATGGACCGATGAAGTGGCCATGGCCTGCTTTATCTGGTCGGTGTTCATTGGCGCGGCTGTTGCGCTGCGTAAGCGTAAACACTACGTCGTCGATGCTTTTCCGTCTCGGTTCGTGGTGACCCAGCGCGTATTGAGGCTGTTCGGTAGTGTGGCATGCCTTCCGGTGATCTATGTCCTGATCGTGCATGGCCATGTGCTGGTGGATATGGGGTGGAACCGTCGTTCGGTGGCCCTGGGCACTCCCATGGCTTATGTGTTTGCCGCTATCCCGGTGGCTGGCGTTGCCATGCTGCTGTTTTCTATTGAGACTATTCGCGATGACATTGCCATGCTGCGGTCGGGCAAGCGGGTAGAGAGCACAGAGGCCTCTGAATCATGAGTCCATTGGTTACCCTGATTGGCAGTTTTCTGATTCTGATAGGCTTGAGTGTACCCATTGCATTCGCTATTGGTTTGGCATCCATTGTTACCATCATGCAGTTGGGGCTGCCCCTGACCTCGGTGGTCAACCAGATGTTTGCCAGCATCAACTCCTTTCCCTTGCTGGCCGTTCCCTTTTTTCTTTTGCTGGGACGCTTGATGAATGACGGCGGCATTACCGATCGTCTATTGCGTTTCGCAGACAGTACCGTAGGGCATATCCGTGGCGGCTTGGGCCATATCAACGTCATGGTCTCGATGATGTTCGCCAGCCTGTCGGGTTCGGCGGCTGCCGATACCGCCAGCGTAGGGGCGGTGTTGATACCGGCAATGAAAAAGTCCGGCTATCCCGCCCCTTTCGCCGTAGCTCTCACGGCGGCTTCATCTGTACTGGGAGGTATCATTCCACCTTCCATTCTCATGGTGATCTACGGTGCGTTTGGAAATGTGTCCGTTGGTGCCCTCTTCATGGGAGGTGTATTACCCGGGATTCTCGTGGGCCTGATGCAGATGGGCTACGTCTATTACGTGGCGCGCAAACACGGTATCAAGGCAACGGGTAAGTTCTCTTTTGGCCAGATGGGACGTACTGCCGTGACGGCAGCGCCGCCGATGGTATTGCCGCTCGTGGTGTTGGGGGGGATTACCGCCGGGGTGTTTACAGCCACAGAAGCTGCGTCGGTTGCCGTGTTGGTGGGCATGCTGCTGGCGTTTGTGTTTTATCGCGCCATCCGCTTGCGTCAATTACCGGGCATTCTCGCTGACTCCGTCGTGGCTTTTTCACTACCCATGTTTGCTGTGGCGTCGGCGGGTATCATGGGTTGGCTCATTTCCTATCTGGGTATTGCCCAGGAAGTCGCCAATTTCATTCTCTCGGTGACGCAGTCCCGTGTTGGCATCATGCTGTTGGTGATGTTTTTCATGGTGGTCATCGGCACGGTATTAAGCCCGGTAACGGCAGTGATCATCTTCCTGCCGATCATTCAGGGAATTTGTATTGCAGCCGGTATCAATCAGGTCCATATGGCTCTGGTCGTGGTGCTTTCGCTCACCCTGGGGCTGATTACGCCTCCGTATGGGATCTGCCTACTCATCGCCAGCCAGATTGGTGAAGTGTCCATGCCACGGGCGTTCATTGCCGTATTGCCACTGATTGCCCTGATCATGTCCGTCATTCTGGCGATGATTCTCCTGCCCAGTGTCTTTCTTTTCCTGCCGCAAATGATGTTTCCGAAAGCGTTTTAAGAGGCTTTTGTAACGTTCACTTCAACCGTGAGTACTCTTGGCCTGGTAGATGTTCGGGCCAAGAGTAGCAATATCCTGCTCAGAATCTTCCGCGCTGATGAAAGTCTTTCGTTACCCCGCCGACTGCGGGGTATTGCGTATTTACTATACTTTGTCGCGTTTGGATAGTGATGGGTGTCGAAGATGGTTGGGTTGCGAGGATGCAGCTTTTCAAAACAGATGGTGATTCATGAAAGATAGCAGCAACAGCATGCCATCGCGCAGTGAGAACGTCGTATTGACGCTTCGCGAGTTCAGTGGCGCCTTGGGGGACATGGGAACGCTGCTGCCGCTGATGTTGGGTGCGATTGCGATTGCGGGCATGGCCCCTGGGCCAGTGCTGCTGGGCTTTGCTCTCTTTTACCTGTTCACTGCCGGTTATTATCGGCTTCCTATCCCTGTTCAGCCCATGAAAGCAGTGGCGGCGGCCCTGTTGACGGCAGGCTTGGCGCCGTCCAGCCTGGCGGCTGCCGGTGTCATCATGGGCATAACGCTATTGGTGTTAGGGGTGACGGGCTGGATCAGCAAAGTGGCTCGCCTGGTGCCTCAATCTGTGTTGGCGGGTTTGCAGCTGGGCCTTGGGATCATGTTGGGCATGATGAGTCTGGGCTTGATGGCGTCAGCACCCTGGGTGGCTGGGGCCACGCTAGTGTTACTCGTCGGGCTGATGACGTTCACCCGTTGGCCAGCCGTGTTCATCGCGCTTTTGGCCGCTACGGGGTTGGCATACCTGCTGGGGGAATCGGGAGTCATGATCGAGCCTGGTGGCATGGGCTGGGTGGCTGTACCTTCACTGCCTTCCATGTCGGAGTTGCACGAAGCGCTCTTTAGCCTCGTACTGCCGCAGCTATCCCTGACGTTTACAAATGCCATTCTGTTGACGGCCTTGTTGGCTAGCGATCATTTTGGTGATCGTGCTGCTCATGTGACCCCTGCACGTTTGTCGGTGACCAGTGGGTTGGCCAATACACTGTTGACGCCACTGGGTGCTTTTCCCATGTGCCACGGTGCTGGCGGCGTAACTGCGCATTACCGTTTTGGGGCGCGCAGTGGGGGAGCGCCATTGATGCTTGGTTTGCTGCTGTTGGGGTTGGTGGTGCTGCCGGGCAATGTGGGCCTGACATTACTGTCTTCCATACCGATGGCAGGTTTGGGGGCATTGCTGCTGGTGACTGCCTGGCAGTTGGCCATCACAAAGCGTTTGTTTGACTGTAGAGCGTCGTGTGTGCCGGTCATCGTGGTGACGGCTGCACTGACGGTGTGGGTCAATCCTTTCTGGGGGCTGCTTGCGGGGGGAGTGACGGAGTGGGGGCGCAAAATGGTGCTTCGTCGCTTGAGCGAACGCACTGCCTGACGCCGTTATGGCCCATCGATCCAGTCCATGATGTCCCGTGGACCGAACCATGATGCACGCGGTGGCTTGGGAGGCCGCGAGTGGGCTGACACGCGAAGTGTCGTTCGCGGGGGCTTGAGCCACCCGCGAACGCACTGATGTGCTAGGCGCTTAACCGTTTGAAACACGTTCATCAGGCAGGAACACGCGGCTGTAAGTAGGACGGATCCAGGCATCGCCCCCCTGTTGAAGGCCCAGCGAGCGGTAGCGGTGTTTGCTGAGTTCGGCATGTACGAGGGTTTCGCTGTTATCCGTGCGTAGTTCAAGCCGCACGGTGGGCCCCACGACCGATACCAGTTCTATCCTGGCATGCAGGGCGTCTGCATGTTCCGATCCCGCGAACACCTCGATTTCGTGTGGCCGAACGTAGGCTTGCCCCTGCTCGTTTTTGTACCCTTCGAACTCTGGAGCGGGCAGGTGTACCTCCCCGATCTTGGCGATGCCATCATGCACACGTGCATGGAACAAGTTGACGTTGCCCAGGAACTGATAGACGAACGGATTGGCCGGGTGGTCGTACACGTCTTCTGGTGAACCATCCTGTTCTACGCGGCCTTTGTTCATTACAACAACCCGGTCTGAGACTTCCAGCGCCTCTTCCTGGTCATGGGTCACGAACACGCTGGTCACGTGGATATCGTCGTGTAATCGACGCAGCCAGCGGCGCAGCTCGGCACGCACTTTGGCATCCAGGGCGCCAAACGGTTCATCGAGTAGCAGTACTTTAGGCTCTACCGCCAGAGCACGCGCCAGTGCAATCCGCTGGCGCTGGCCACCCGAGAGCTGATGAGGATAGCGGTGTGCCGTCCAATCGAGCTGTACCAGCTCAAGCAACCGCATGACTTTCTGTTTGATCTCGGCTTTGTTGGGTCGCGTTTTCCGAGGGCGTACCGTCAAGCCATAGGCAACGTTTTGAAACACGGTCATGTGCTTGAACAGGGCGTAGTGCTGGAAAACAAAGCCTACGCCTCGTTCACTGACGTGCAGGTCTGTGGTGTCTTCGCCGTGAAAGCGGATTCTGCCGGTGTCTGGCTGCTCCAGTCCTGCAATGATCCGCAGCAGGGTGGTCTTGCCCGAACCCGAAGGGCCCAGCAGGGCGGTCAGCTCACCATCGCGAAAGGTCAGGCTGACGTTGTCCACGGCCACGAAGTCGCGAAAGTGCTTGTTGACGTGATCGATCTCTATGCTCATGTGTCGTCTCTTGTAACGTAAGCGTTCGTGGTTCAGGCGGCGGAAAGCCGCTGCCGACGCTCTTCTTGCCACTCCACCACGCTCTTGATCGCAATGGTGACCAGGGCCAGGCCCGTGAGCAGAGAAGAGACGGCAAAGGCCGCGGTGAACATGTATTCGTTGTAAAGCACTTCGATATGCAGCGGCATGGTGTTGGTTTCACCACGGATGCGTCCCGACACCACCGCGACAGCGCCAAATTCGCCCATGGCGCGTGCATTACACAGAATCACGCCATAAATAAGGCCCCATTTGATATTGGGCAGTGTCACGTGCCAGAAGGTTTGCCAACCGTTGGCTCCCAGCGTCAGGGAGGCTTCTTCTTCCTCTTTTCCTTGCTGTTGCATGAGCGGAATCAGCTCGCGTGCGATGAAGGGCAGGGTGCCAAAGGCAATCACGATCACGATGCCGGGGACGGCAAAGATGATGCGCAGGTCATGGGCTGACAGCCACGGTCCCAGCCAGCCCTGTGAACCAAACAGGATGACGAAGATCAACCCGACCACCACGGGTGAAATGGCAAAAGGCATATCGATCAGCGAGATCAGGATGGGCTTGCCTCTGAACTCGAATTTGGCAATGGCCCAAGCGGCCGCCACGCCAAACAGCGTATTGAGGGGCACCACGATCGCGACGATCAACAGGGTCAGGCGGATGGCTGACATGGCATCGGGATCGCGAATGGCGTCGTACCACACGCTGATGCCTCGCTCGAAGGCGCCATAAAGCACGACCGAGAGAGGCAGCAACAGAAATAGCGCCACGAAGATCAGCGAGATCGTGATCAAGGTGACACGTATCCAGGCAGGCTCTTCGGTGGCCCTGCGCCAGCGTTTGGCTATGGTGTCGTTGGTATCTATTACAGTGCTTGATGTGGCCACGTCGTAGGCTCCTTTATCCATGGCGTCGGCTTGTCCACCACTGCAGGCCGTTGATCACCAGCAGCATTAGAAAAGCGGCCACCAGCATTACCGTGCCGATGGCAGCAGCGCCGTGGTAGTCGTACTGTTCGGTTTTCGCGACGATGAGAAGCGGTGTGATTTCAGTGCGAAAGGGGATGTTCCCCGAAATGAACACAACGGAACCGTACTCTCCCAAGGCGCGTGCAAACGCCAGCGCGTAGCCGGTCAACAGGGCTGGAAACAGCGCGGGGAAGATCACGCGACGAATCGTGGTGAGCCGGTCGGCCCCCAGGCTCGCTGATGCTTCTTCCAACTCGGCTTCCAGGTCCTCCAGCACGGGCTGCACCGTACGCACCACGAAGGGCAAGCCGATATAGGTCAATGCAATGATGACCCCCAGCTGCGTGTAGGCAACGCGAATACCGAACACGTCCAGGTATTGGCCCACCCAGCCGGTACTGGCATAGAGGGTGACGAGTGCGATGCCTGCAACCGCCGTCGGCAGAGCGAAAGGCAGGTCGACCAGGGCATCGATGAGCCGTTTGCCTGGAAAGCGGTAGCGTACCAATACCCAGGCAAGAAGCGCCCCGAAGACCAGATTGATGGTCGCGGCAATGAGTGATCCACCAAACGAAAGTTTGTAGGAGGCCACGACCTGGCGCTGGGTAATGGCGCTCCAGAAGGTGTCCCAGCTCATGGTCGTGGTGTAAAGAAGAAACGCGCCCACGGGAATGAAAAACACCAGCCCCATGTATAACAGCGTGAAGCCCATGGTGAGCCCAAAGCCGGGTATTACCCGTCGTTTGACCAGCGTAGCCGCCATAATCCCCCCTTGATGTAACGCCAGCAAGGAGCCACCGTGGGCTCCTTGCCAAAGGCCAGAACGAAAGATCAACGCGCGTTGATGTCTTCCAGAATACGGTCAAAAATGCCGCCATCGTTGAAGTGGGTTTCCTGGGCGTGCTGCCATCCCCCCAACGCTTCATCGATGGTGAAGAGCGTCAGTTCAGGGAAGCTATCGCTGTACTCAGCCAAAATGTCCGGATTGCTGGGACGATAGTAGTGCTTGGCTGCCAGATGCTGAGCGTCATCGGTGTAGAGAAACTCCAGGTAGGCTTCTGCCACCTCTCGGGTGCCTTTACGATCCACGTTCGCATCCACGACGGTGACCGGGGGTTCTGCCAGGATACTCTGGGAAGGCACGATGATTTCATATTCGCCTTGCCCCAACTGCTCCACCGATAGGAAAGCTTCGTTTTCCCAGGCAATGAAAACGTCCCCGATGCGACGCTGTACAAAGGTGTTCGTTGCACCGCGCGCTGCTGGGTCCAGAACGGGTACGTTTTCGTATACTTGACGAACGAATTCGTAGGTTTGCTCTTCATCGCCGTCAAACTTGTCCAGTCCATAGCCCCACAGTGCCAGGTAGTTCCAGCGGGCGCCTCCAGACGTTTTGGGGTTTGGCGTAATCACTTCTACGTCGTCACGTACCAGGTCATCCCAGTCTTGAATATTCTTGGGGTTACCGTCACGCACCAGCAGCACGATGGTAGACGTATAAGGAGAGCTGTTGTTGGGAAGGCGTGATTGCCAGTCTTCCGGGATCAGCTCACCGCGCTGGTGGAGAGCATCGACATCGTAGGCCAATGCCAGCGTCACCACATCGGCATCCAGGCCATCGATCACCGCACGACCTTGCGAACCTGAGCCGCCATGAGATTGGCGAACGTTGACCGTCTGGCCATGCTCGGCTTGCCAGTGCTCAGCGAAAATCGTGTTGTACTCGCGGTAAAACTCGCGGGTAGGGTCATAAGAGACGTTGAGCAGCTCGACGCGGTCGCTTTGCGCATGGCTGGGGCTGCTGACCATCACGTCGGCGACCACTGCACTGCTGAACAGTACAGCGGCGGCCAGTTTGGTCAGCGGGTGTGCGTTGGAAAGCGTTTGACGGAATGACAAGGTTGGCATGTTTGCGGCTCCCAGGATGATCATGATGATCGTTTGTTGTGTCGATCAATGGTGTTGATGAACACAGCGTAAGGGAGAGTCGTTATGCAAATTAACCAATAAAAAAAGGATTGCTTATATTCTTTTGTGATTAAAGGGGCCGCCCTGCCAACACGCGCTGAACCGTCTCTTCGTCCAGGTTTTCGCGGCAGAGTTTCAAGAACTGATAGGCATATCCACGCAGGAAGTGGCCACGGCGCAGGGCAAGGTAGGTGGTGTTGCGAGGGAAGAGGGCGCTTGCATCCAGGAGTTTCAATCCTTGATCGCGCTGCTCGTGGTACGCCATGGAGGCAATGAGCCCAACGCCCATTCCCAGCTCTACGTAAGTTTTGATGACGTCTGCATCCAGCGCGGTAAGCACGATGTCCGGGTACACATCCGCTGCAGAAAAGGCGGTATCAATGCGTGCTCGGCCAGTGAAGCCTTCGTGGTAGGTCACGATCGGGTGCTCGGTAATGCGTGCCAGGGTGAGCGGCAGGCCATCGTTGAGGGGGTGTTCCTCAGGCACCACGACTCCATGGTACCAATGGTAGAACGGGAAACAGGCAAACAGCTGCCCCTCCTCGTGCAGTGCCTCTGTGGCGATACCGATATCCACCTTGCCCGCTTTGAGCAGCGAGACGATCTCTTCCGGACTGCACTGATGAAGCTCGAGATGCACTTTGGGAAAGGCCTGTTTGAAACGGGCAATGATCGGTGGCAACGCATAGCGTGCCTGGGTGTGGGTCGTGGCAATGGCCAGGCTGCCCTGGTCTTCGTGGGTGAGCTGATGGGCCGAGCGCTTGAGGTTTTCGACATCGAGTAGGATACGCTCGATGAAGTCCATCAGCGTACTGCCCGCAATGGTAAGCCCAAGAATGCGTTTGCCACGGCGCTCGAAAAGCTCGACGCCGAGCTCTTCTTCCAGATCCCGAATATGTTTACTGGCACCAGATTGCGAGGTGAAAAGGGCGTTGGAAGCCTCGGTCAGGTTGAAATGCTGGCGTACCGTCTCACGCACGATGCGCAGTTGCTGTAAGTTCATAGCGAGCGTTACCCAGTCCATATGTGATTTGATATTCGTGAAAAGAATATTAAATCAATGCTCTTATTCCATAATTATATTTTGCGATATCTTTATCGCTCGCAGCGGAATGGCGCCGCAGGGCAATCAGCCCGTGGTCGTGCGGCGCCGTTGATACAGCCACCATACGTCTACCCCAAAGGAGTAAGCCAGGCTGAGCAGGGCTCCCAGGGCCAGCAGGCTGGCGTAAAGGGGGGAGGTGAAGGGAGTCAGTGCCAACAGGAGTGCCGTGACCTGCCAGACACAGATCAGTTTGCGGCGGAAGCTGTCGTACAACGGCGCCTCTAGCCAGGGCAGCAGCCATCCTGCCGCCACGAAGCCATAGCGCATTGCGCCAATCAGCAATACCCAGGGGCCCAGGGCTTCTGCGCGCATCAGGGCCAGGCATAATAGCAGGATCAGCAGGGCATCCAGCTCCATGTCAAAGCGTGCGCCAAAGGGCGAGTGGCTGTGGGTGCGGCGGGCAATCCAGCCGTCCACGCCGTCCAGCAGCAGGGCAATCACGGCGACACCCAGCCATAGCCCAATGGCCTGTTGAAAGGCGCCGCCCACCAGGGCGCCAGCCACCAGCGACACCAGTACGCCACGCCCGAGGGTGACTCTATTCGCCCAGCCCAGCGCACCGTAGGGCCAAAACAACAGCACTAGCGCGCTCATCACGGCATATAAGCCGGCGGCTAACCACCAGTTGGCGGCACTCGCCATGAGCGGACCCATGAGCCATCCCAAACCGCCCAGTAACAGGCCCCCCAGCAGCAGCTCCAGGCCGCTATGAAGCCGATTGAAGCGTGGCGATTCCGAAGTGTGTGAGGCTGGGGGCATGAAGGCTCTCGAAGCGGCATCGTCATCCGCAGTTGAAATTAGTGGTGCAATAATTTATCAATGTATCATTGTTGTATAGATATGGCGCGCTGCTTGTGCTTTGCTGGTGAGCTGTCGAGCCGCGTCACGAAGGTTAATAAACGTTAATAGACCGTTTTCTTTTCTAAGCTAAGCTATAGGTTAGCCCTTGAAAAGTCGCCAACTCTTGCAAAGGCTTGGGTCAACGCAGGGAACTTGCGCTTCAACGATAAGGAAATGTCATGTCAGTGCCTGATACCGCTCAGGCCTTTTGGGTCACTCGCCCAGGCCACGGTGCAATCCAGTCCGAATCTCTCCCTGCCATGGGCCAGAACGATGTGCGTGTGCGTGCGCTTTACAGCGGCGTCAGTCGAGGCACCGAGTCGCTGGTGTTTCATGGCCGTGTGCCGAGCAGCGAGACCCAGCGTATGCGCGCGCCCTTTCAGGTGGGGGAGTTCCCTGGCCCTGTCAAATATGGGTATTGCAGCGTAGGCCGCGTGACCCATGGCCCTCAGGCGCTGGTCGACCAGACCGTATTTTGTCTTCACCCTCACCAGGACCGCTATATCGTCCCGGGCACCATGGTGGTGCCGGTGCCCGCTGACGTACCGGCTTACCGGGCGGTGCTGGCCGCCAACATGGAAACCGCCATCAACGGCGTGTGGGATGCCAACCCCATGCTGGGTGAACGGGTATGTGTCGTGGGCGGCGGCGTCGTGGGTGCGCTGGTGGCTTACCTGTGCGCGCGTATTGCTGGGGTGCAGGTGCAGCTCATCGATATCAATGGCGAGCGTGAGGCGTTGGCCGATGCCCTGAGGGTGCCGTTTGCCCTGCCGGAGCAGGCCCCTACGGATCAGGATTGCGTGATTCATGCCAGCGGTCATCCTGAGGGCCTGCGCCTGGCCATGTCATTGGTGGGCCAGGAAGGGCGCGTGATCGAAATGAGCTGGTTCGGGGAGGGTGACGTGGCGCTGCCCCTGGGCGGCGCGTTCCATTCCCAACGCTTGACCCTGCGCGCCAGCCAGGTGGGCCAACTGCCTGCCAAGCTGCAACCTCGCTGGAACTACCAGCGTCGCCTGGCCCTGGCGTTGCGCCTGCTGGCCGACCCGACGCTGGATGTCTTGATCAGCGGTGAGAGCAATTTCATGGACTTGCCTGCCCTGGCGCCGGCGTTGTTTGGCCCGGGCAGCAAGGCATTGTGCCATCGCATTCGTTACCCCGTTCAGGATGAACCTGAATAACCCAAGGAGTTGCCATGTACCGTTTATGTGTTCGTGACCATTTCATGATTGCCCATAGCTTCAAAGGGGAGATATTCGGCCCTGCGCAGCGTACCCATGGGGCAACGTATGTGGTGGATGTCATCTTTCAGCGCCCCGCGCTGGATGAAGATGGCCTGGTCATCGATATCGGGCTGGCCAGTGAAACCGTCAAGGAAGTGTTGGCGGGATACAACTACCGCAATCTGGACGAGGTGAGCGAGTTTACCGGCCAGAACACCACCACCGAATTCATGGCCAAGGTGATTTTCGACCAGCTGGCCGAAGCGATTCGTGGCGGCAGGATGGGGGAGACTGCCAAGGGGCTGACTCGCATGGAAATCAAGCTGCATGAATCCCATGTGGCCTGGGCAAGCTACGAAGGCGAGCTATGAGCCAACGATTTACCCTGATCGTGGCCGGCGACCCTGGCCAGCGTACTGGCGGCTATCTCTATGATGCCCGCATCGTGGAGGCGCTGCGCGAGCAGGGCCACCAGGTGACGGTGGTGGGCCTGGAAGGGTGCTTCCCGTTGGCCGATGAGGTCGCGGCGAGCGCCCTGGCCCACGCGCTGGAGCAGCAGGCGTCAGGCGCCCGAGTGATACTCGATGGCCTGGCCGTAGGTGCGCTGCCCGACGTGGTCGCACGACATGCCAACAGGCTAGACCTGACCGCGCTGCTGCATCACCCGCTGGGGGATGAGCAGGGGCTGTCCAGCGATGAGCAGCAGCATCTGCACCGCAGTGAGCTGACGGGGCTTGGCGGCGTGGCGCGTATCATCGTGACCAGCCGTTTCACCGCGCGGCGCTTGAAGGCGCTGGCCGAGCAGTACGCCGTGCCGATCACTGCGCCGATCAGCGTGGTGGAGCCTGGCGTGGCGCATGCCCCTATCAGCCCGGCGCCGCGTGAGGGTGAACCCCTGCGCTTGCTGTGCGTTGCCACCCTGACGCCACGCAAGGGGCAGGACGTGCTGGTGAAGGCGCTGGCAGGGCTGACCCATCTGTCCTGGCAGTGTGACTGCTATGGTGCCGAGCGAGACGCCGAGTTCAGCGCCAGCGTTCGCCAGCGCGTGGAAGAGCATCACCTGGGCGAGCGCATCGCGCTGCACGGTGAGTGTGATGCCGCCACCCTGGAAGCTGCCTATCACCGGGCTCACGCGCTGGTACTGCCCTCCTGGTACGAAGGTTACGGCATGGTGGTGACCGAAGCTTTGGCCCATGGCCTGCCCGTGATCACCACCACCGGTGGCGCCTTGCGCGATACGCTACCCGAAGGCGCTGGCTTGAGCGTTGCGCCTGGCGATGTGCCCGCATTGCAGGCGGCGCTGGAGCAGTTCTGCAGTGACCAGGCCCTACGCACGGCGCTGCGGGCAGGCGCTGCGGTCGCACGCGGAGAACTCAATGACTGGCAGGCGGCGGGTGCGCAGTTTGCCAGCGCGCTGAACATGGGGGTCGCGCCGAACATGACCGCAGGCAGCCAGTTTGCGGCCAGTTGGCTCAGCCAGCGCGAGCGCGTGGATAGCCAGTCGCGCAGCAGCGCGCTGGTAGCAGGTTTGAATGCCTGGCTAGCCAACCGTGACAGCGTCACCCTGGCAGATTTGGGCTGTGGGCGGGGCAGCAACGTACAGTTTTTGGTGCCCCGGCTGAGCATTCCTCAGCGCTGGGCGTTGTTCGACCACGACCCTGAATTGCTCAAGGAAGCCCGTGGCCGTGCCATGCAGCTCCACGATGCCCGTGGCCAGCCCGTCCAGGTGGCAACCCACTGCACCTCGCTGGCGACGCTGGCGCACTCTGCCTTGCTGGAAGCCGATGTGGTCAGTGCCTCGGCGCTCATCGATCTGGTCTCCCAGCCGTGGATCGATGCGCTGGCCGCCCAGTGCGCCGAGCAGCGGCAGGCGCTGCTGGTCAGTCTCAGCGTGACGGGGGAGTGGTGCTTCATCGATGCGGAGCACCAGCCACTCGATCACCCCGAAGATCGCTTCGTACGGGGCCTGTTCAATGCCCACCAGCAGCGTGACAAGGGGCTGGGCGAGGCGCTAGGAGGCCACGCCCATGCGGCGCTCGCGGAGGCGCTCAAGCGCCGGGGGTATAGCCTTGAAGAGGCTGCCACGCCTTGGCAACTGGCCGCAGGAGACACCACCCATGAGCCGCTGATTCGCTCGCTCATAGAGGGCTGGGCCGCCGCCGCCACGGAGCAGGCGCCGGAAGCGGCCACGCGTATTGCCGAATGGCGCACGGCCAGGCTGGACGCCGTGGAGCGTGGCCAATGGGGTGTGTGGGTAGGCCATCACGATCTGCTGGCACTGCCAGCGGTGGCGGGGTAGCAGAGTGCTCGCGCGTGGCTGGCGTGCGCCCTGGGTACGACGTTGCCTGGTCAGCGGCATGCTGCTGCTGGCGCTCGCCTTGTGGGTCGAACCTGCCGATATCATGGCCGAAGTGCAGCGCTTCTCGCTGGGCTGGATGGCTCTGGCGCTGGCCATCAGCGTGCTGCAAGTCATGCTCAGTGCGTGGCGCTGGCAGCTCACGGCGGGGCTGATCGGCGTGCCGCTGCGTTTTGGCTACGCCCTGCGTGAATACTACCTGGCGCTGTTGGTCAATCAGCTGCTGCCAGGCGGGGTGCTTGGAGATGCCGGGCGCGCGCACCGCCATGCGGGCCAGGCCACTTCTCGTGGCAGCGCCTGGCGGGCGGTGGTGATCGAGCGCGCGTCTGGTCAGGTGGCCGTGGCGCTGCTCACGCTGGCAGCGCTGCTGGCATCGCCGCTGTGGCACGCTGCGCTGGGCCCTACGGTGTTGATGTCATTGGCGGCTGGCGCCCTATTTGGCCTGGCAGGACTGGCGCTGCTGATACATTGGACGCGTCGCCAACGGCTGGCGCTACCGCGCTGGTGCCAAACGCTGGGGCGCGATCTGCGCCGGGGGCTGTTTCAGCGTCGCGTATGGCCCCTGCAACTGGGCTCGTCGCTGACCATCGTGATCAGCTATGGCCTGGTCATGCTGTGCGCGGCCAGGGCCATCGGTAGTCCGATACCTGCCTTTGAACTGCTGGCGTTGGCACCGGTACTGCTGCTTTCCATGCTGGTGCCGCTCTCGGTAGCCGGGTGGGGCGTACGCGAAGGCGCCGCAGCAGGTTTATGGATGCTGGTGGGCATGCCGCCTGCGCAGGGTGTGGCCATTTCGCTGGCGTATGGCGTGCTGGTGCTGCTGTCCAGCCTGCCGGGGATCCCCGTGGCACTGGCTCGGCGCGGTCAAGCGAGCCCGGCAGGCCCTCCGGCCTCTTCGGCTTCGGGTGGTGGGGTCATGGGGGCTGCCGAGTCAGGAGCGGCGCAGCTCGACGTCGAACAGCGTGTCGGCGCCGCATCGGAACGAGCGCATCGTGGGGCGCAGCGCCTGCTCCAGGGTGTCGATGGGGGTCATCACCAGCCCGGGCCGCCCCGAACCAATCAACAGCGGGGCCACCAGCAGGTGCAGGCGATCCACGGCCTGGGCTTCGATGAACTGAGAAATGGTGATGCCGCCACCTTCCACCAGAACGCGGTGTAATCCGCGCTCTGCCAGCAGTGCAATGACATCGTGGGGTTGAAATTGCCCATGGGCATTCAGCGGCAGGCAGCACTGCTCGGCAGCGCTGTTCAGCGGGGCTACCTGAGGTCCGGTGATGTGCAGCGTCGCCACGTCGCCTGGTTGAAACAGCGCCAATGTGGTGGGCACGCGACCGCGCGGGTCCAGCACCACGCGAACCGGGTTGGGCCCATCGACATGGCGCACGGTGAGCTGGGGGTTGTCGGCCACAGCGGTGCCGGCGCCCACCACCACGGCATCGGCCAGGGCGCGCAGCCGGTGCAGGTGCACCAGGCTTTCAGGGCCGTTGATGTAGTGGGAATGGCCGCTTTCCGTGGCCATACGCCCATCCAAACTCTGGCCCAGCTGCGCGACCACCCATTGGGGCCTGGCGGCCAGCGGGGTCAGGCAATCGAGCCACTGCTGAACGTCCGGCCCAGCGGCCTGTGGCGTCTGGGCCTCAGGGGGAAGAGTAGACGCCTCGGTCATGCGCTGTGCCGTGGCACTCAACGCGATCAACCATTCCCAGGCAGCCTCATCATCGAGGGCCGGGGAGTATCGAGCAGAAGAACTGGAGTCGGGCATAACGCTTCCCTATTGGATACACCCACTGATCATGCGGGGCCAGGTAGCGCAACGCAAGTGACCTTTGTTCAGACGACCAGGCAATCCGGAGGCCTACATGTATCACATTGAACGCGCCATTTTTGATATTCGCCGTGGTTTACCTGTCGTGATTCGCAGTGGTGAGCAGCGCTTGCTGGTGCAGGCGCTGGAGGGTAGCCGCTCGGTGGCGGCGCTGGCGGCGCTGGCGGCGCTATCGGGCTCACGTCCGGCCATGGTGCTGACCCGCCATCGGCTGGAGGCCATGGGGTTGTCGCTCAAGGCCGACGCTGCCTGCCTGCCACTGGCCGAACAGATCGGCGAGCATGAGCTGCACCAGCTGGCCCTGGCGCCTGGCCAGGCGCGTTCGAGCGCGCTGCTGAGCGGCTTGAAGCCTGCAGGCGCGGCCGAGCGCGGTGCCGTCACCCTGATGCGCCGGGCGCTGCTGGTGCCTGCGGCCCTCACCGCCGAGGTGAGCGAGCAGGCCAGCCATGCTGTGGCCGAGCAGGTGCGCCAGGGGCAGCTGCTGGAAGTCAGTGCCGAAGAAGCCCTGCAGTGTCTGGCCGGTGCGCCGGGCATGCTCAAGCGGGTCAGTGAAGCCAACATACCGCTGGAAGACACGCCGCATAGCCGCTTCGTGCTGTTTCGCGAGCCCGATGGCCTGCGTGAGCACGTGGCAGTGGTGATCGGCCAGCCCGAAGCCCAGCAAGGCCCCGTGCCGCTACGCATGCACTCTGCCTGTTTGACCGGTGACCTGTTCGGTAGCTTGCGCTGTGACTGCGGTGAGCAGTTGCGTAATGCCGTGGCCGATATCCAGGGGATGGGCGGTGGCGTGCTGCTGTATTTGGCCCAGGAAGGGCGGGGCATCGGCCTGGCCAACAAGCTGCGCGCCTATACCCTGCAAGACAGTGGCCTGGATACCGTGGACGCCGACCAGGTGCTGGGGTTTGGCGACGATGAGCGGCAGTACGCGGTGGCGGTGGATATGCTCAATGCGCTGTCGATTCATCAGGTACAGCTATTGACCAACAACCCGCTGAAAATGTCGGCCCTGCGGGAAGGGGGGATCGAGGTCGTCTCGCGTCAGGCCCTGTATGGCAGCGTGACCGACCACAACCATCGCTACCTGAGTGCCAAGGCCAACCGGGCCGGACATTTTCTGGACGACGTGCTGGAGAGCCGTGGCCACTGAAATATCAGGCGTCAACCGCTGAACACTTAATCGTTGCCGCTGAGCCAGCATCCGGCCAGCGGCATTTTATGGTCAAGAGAGTCAGTTCAGGGCGGGCAGTCGAGTGGTTTCTTCCACCACGCGGGCCAGCAGGCCCGCATAGTGGCGCACCAATCGTTCGCCCAGGTCGGCGCTGGCGCCATGGGCATCGCCCGCCACTCCGTGGGGGCTCAGGTCCTCTGCCAACCAGGCATAGGCCGCGCTGCCTTCGGCGCCCAGCAGGCCACCTTCGGGAGGCGTGGCGGGGGGCGTGGGCGTATACCCTTCGGTGTCTACCCACTGAGGGGCCAGGTGCAGCATCATCGAGGTCTCCAGCAGCCCTCCGTGCAGCCCATGGCGCAGCTCATCGGCGGCCAGGGCACCTTCCAGCGGCGGCAGCCGAGTATAGGTCGCCTTGACCACGCGCATGGCGTGGCGCTGGCGCAGGGTCAGGGCCGCCAGGTCCATCACGGCTTTGTTGCCGCCATGGCTGTTGATCATCATCAGCTTGTGGATGCCCGCCCGGGCAACGCTGTCGCCGTAGGCTTCCAACGCCTCGATGGCCAGCCTGGCGGGCAGGCTCAGGGTGCCTGAAAAGCTGGCGTGCTCATCGCTGGCTCCGATGGCCATGGGGGGCAGGCAAAGCACCTCGATGTCGTCGGGGAGCTGCGCCAGCATGGCCGCCTGCAGGCCCTCGCCGATTATCAGGTCGGTGCCCAGGGGCAGGTGGGTGCCGTGCTGCTCGATGGCGCCCAGCGTGATAAGGGCGATGGGCTGGCGCTGGGCCAGGGCCTGAAGTTTGGGCGCGGTCAGGTGTTGCCATTCATGAACCATAACAGTCTCTTCAAGGGTGATCAGTACGGCTGAGTGCTAGGCGTCGGTCAGTATCGGATGGTCGTGGCGGCAGGCGTAGATATCCCCCGACGCCAACTGTCCCGCTCCCTGGGCGAGCCATTGTTGCATGGCCTCTGGGGTTAGCCACTGCTCGAAGAGGAATCGGCGGCGCTCGCCTGCAATGGCGTTGAAGCGATACTCCCCCAGCCGCTGTATCTCTGCCAGGCAGGCATGGCTGACCTCCAGCATGCCCGCAACGAACTCCACGGAGAGGGCCGCAACGGGGTGATGGAGCCCCTGCAGTACCTCGGCCTCGAAGCCTTCCACGTCGATCTTGATAAAGCGCGGGGTGCCATAACGTTCGATCAGTGCGTCCAGAGTGGTCATGTCGACCTGCAGAGTCTGCTCCCAGCGCACGTGATGAAAGCCGGGGTTGCGCTCGCCTACCTGATGGCGCCAGTCGTTGGCCAGCGTGGACAGGGTGGGGTTGCCTTCGCTGATGGCGATCTCGGCGACGCCGAGCCGAGGCCCCACGGCCAGCGGCAGCAGGGTGATGTCAGGGCGTTTCAGCAAGCGCTGAAACCACTTGGCTAACGCTGGCTGGGGCTCCAGAGCAATGACCCTGGCCCCCAGAGCTTGAAATGCTGCACTGCGATCTCCTAGGTGTGCACCCACATCGAAGGCAATGTCGCCAGGCGCGATGAAGGGGCGATAAAGGCGTTGCAGGCTGCGCTGCCGCCCCGGCCGCCAGTAAATGAACAGCGAGCGAGCCATGCCGCCTGCGCGGCGCAGCGGTGCCAGGGTCAATGAAGGCATTTAATGAGGCTCCTTGGCACGGGAAGCGGCGTTTCGGCGCGAGGACAAGGCCTTCAACGGTTGGCTGGGCATGTCACCGAACTGCTCCCGTGGCGGCTGGTTGGGGGTGGCCGAGCCACTGACGATCAGACGTTGGGAATGACGTGCGCACAGGTCGGCGAAGTCTTGCAGCAGGGGTGGGGTCGGGCAGCCGGTGGGGATATGCAGCAACCCCAGCCGTTGGCTGGCCATCCCGCCCCAGGTGCCGCTGCTGGAGTACTTCACCAGCGGGGCTGCCGCGACCAGGCCAAGCCAGGCTGGTGTCAGCCAGCCAAAGGCCGAGGGTGAAAAAAGGATCATCAAGCCTGCCCAGAGGCTGCCGCACAGCGTCATCCAGCCAGTGTGCCGCCAGCTTTCCCGCCAGCTCAGCGAGCGCTCGCCCCGATGCTGGGTCTGCCAATCGATGGCGCGCCCGATCAACACATTGATGATGAACAGGCTATGCCACGCCATCATCAACGGTGCGATCAGGGCGGCGAAGAGCATTTCCAGCAGCGTCCTGGTGATGAGAGCCAGGCGGCCATTGAAGGCGCGGGGGGCTTGCCACAGCGCCAGCACAAGGCCGAGTATCTTGGGCGCCAGCAGCATGCCGAGCGTCACGCTGAGCAGGCCAAGGGAGAGACTGTGCGGCAAGAGCGGAGGCGCGCCGTTGTCGATGGCCTGATAACCCACCATGAAGCTTGTGCACAGCAAGAGCCCAAGCCATACCAGCGATGAGAGATAAGCGAAGGCACCAAACAGAAAGTGCAATCGGCTAATCGGGTGAAACCCGGCACCGGTCAGCAGCCGAAGGTGCTGGAGGTTGCCCTGCAGCCAGCGCCGATCACGCTTGGCAAAATCCAGCAGGTTGCTGGGCATCGCTTCGAGGCTGTGATTGCCTGCCAAGGGCAGGGGCGAGGCGGTGGAGGCCGTGGCCGAGGTATCCAGCAGCACTTGCCAGCCGCCCCGCTTGAGGAGGGCGGCCTCGACAAAGTCGTGGCTCAATAATTCACCGCCCAACGGGGGTTTGCCAGGCAGGGTCGGCAACCCGGCATGGGCCATGAAGGCATGGGTGCGGATAATGGCGTTGTGCCCCCAGTAGTTGGCGGCGTCGCCCTGCCAGAAACTTTGACCTGCCGCCAGCATGGGGCTGTACAGCGCCGACGCAAACTGAATGAAGCGCCCGAACAGGGTGCGCTGACCTACCGGCAAGGGGACGGTCTGGATCAGTCCTACGCCCGCGTAGCGCTGCATCTGATGCACCAGATGCAGCATGGTGGTGCCGCTCATCAGACTGTCGGCATCCAGCACGACCATGTAGTCGTAGCGCCGCCCCCAGCGACGGCAAAACTCGGCAATATTGCCCGCCTTGCGGCCGCGATTGTTGGGGCGCCGCCGATAGTGCACGGCTACCTGGCCAGCCAGCCGCTGCTGCAGGGCGGCCACATGGGCGGCCTCTTCGGCCGCCTGGTCAGCCTGCTGCGTGTCGCTGAGGATGAACACCTCGAAATGCGCCTGTAACGGGGTGGCTGCATAGCGAGGGTTGCTGCTCATTTCCTGGAGCAGCGAGCGACAGGTGGCTTCGAGACCGGCCAGGGTGGGGATGGGGGGCTCGGCATAAATCGGCATGATCAAAGCCGTTTTGCTGGATAGCGCATTGAGGGCTGGCCCATGAGACTGCCGTTTCAAGGTCAGAGGATCCAGCCGCAGGCTACACAAGATGAAGCCGCATACCGCTCCCCAGAAGGCCAGCGCAATCCAGCTGAAGGTCAGCCCAAACAGCACCAGCATGACGATGCGCCAACCGAGCGCCAGGTTGGCGACCACGTTGGCCATGACCATGCAGCCAACCACGCTGGTGCCGATGACCAGCGTGGCCAGCAGCGTACGGCGGGCATTCAGCCAGGGAATGAGGGGGCCAAGAGACGTCGAACTAGGCATCGGGATACCATACGTAGTTCCAGCTCTCGGTCAGTGGCTCCCCGTCGTGGGTCAGGCGCAGGCGTATATCGCTGGGGCGATCGGAGGGCAAGCGGAAGGTGGCCCGCCAGCCATGGTCGGGTAGCCGCTTCACTTGGGGAAGCTGGGCTTCGCCGTCCAGTACGCTGATGTCCAGCTCCGGTACGACATCCTCGGCCAGCGTTTCCAGGGGGCCGCCCATGAAGTCGACCACCAGCTGGCGCTGGTCGGCAGACGCAGAATCGGCTTCGCCAGGGACGGCAGCACTGCCTTGGCGCGTGCGAATCACGCGGCCCAGAGCATGCTGCTCGGGCTGAGTGTTCAGCGTATAGGTGCGGTAGTGAAGCCTGCGTGATTCACCCGCCTTCAGTGGCGCATCGGCTACCCAGTAGGCAACGATATTGTCGTGGGTTTCATCCGGCGTGGGGATCTCGACCAGCTCGACATGGCCCTCCCCCCATTCGCCAATCGGTTCGACCCATTGGCTGGGGCGACGATGATAGTGAGCTTCCAGATCCAGATAACGATCGAAGTGGCGCTCTCGCTGCATCAGGCCAAACCCTTGTGGATCATGGTCCATGAACGCGGAGATACGCAGGGCCGAGGGGTTTTGCAGCGGGCGCCATATCCACTCATCCTGGCCGGTGTGAACCAGTAGCCCATCCGAGTCGTGTACCTGAGGGCGAAAGTCGTCGGGTCGTTGAGCCGTTGCCTCCCCAAAGGTGAACATGCTGGTCAGTGGGGCAACCCCCAGCTTGGCCACGTCGCTGCGAGCAAACAGTTCGGCTTCCACCTCGGCTTCGGTCTGTTCACCGGGTGTCAGCGTGATGCGATAGGCGCCGTTCAGCGATGGGCTATCCAGTAGCGCCATGAGCGTAACACTCTCGTCATCCTGCTCGGGCTTGACCAGCCAGAATTCACGAAACGCCGGAAACTCCTCCCCCCGCTCGGAGGCGGTATCGATTGCCAGGCCCCGTGTGGAGAGCCCGTAGGCTTGCCCCTGGCCTACCAGCCTGAAGTAGCTGGCGCCGAGAAACACCGCAAATTCGTCCGCGTAGTCCGGGTCGTTGATAGGGTAGTGGAGCCTGAAACCGGCATGACCGCTGCTGCTCAGGTCGTGCTCCAGCAGTTCACTGGCCGCACCGTCGTAGGTGAAGTCCTGTTTGTTGAAGGCCAGGGGAGACAAGGTCTCACCATCCAGCACATTCAGGGTAACCGGCGTTTGAAACAGAAAGCCGCTATGAAAAAGCTGTAGGCTGAACGGGCTTTCGTCTTTCCAGTAGGCGCGCTCCGGGTTGAAGCGAATCTGCCGATATCCGTCGTAGTCCAGTGATTGCAGCGCCTCCGGCAGGGTGGCTTTGGGTGCCTGATAGGGCGCATCGGCCAGCTGCTGGGCCTGCGCTATGATAGCCTCGAAAAGTACTTGTTCCTGGCTGGCCATGGCTGAGGCAGAGCACAACCAGCTCAACGACATCATCCAGCTTGCAGCGGTACGACGGCCCATGATCGAGTTCCTTTCGTGGTCAACCCAAAGACGACAGCACAATGTGATATGAAATAATTAAACAAAAGCTGTACGCTTAACAAGTCCTGTTTATTGATTGTGGCACCGCAATGCGTTCTGACCAGCCAAAATGGGCAGGTCTGGCTTGTTCCATGGCCTTGTCAACGGCCTGTCAATTGCCCAAGAGGTGTGAATGTTTCGTCTCCTGCTCGCTATCCTGGTGGTCAATACATTACTGGTCATGCCGCTGTGGTGGCGCTTTGGCACCTGGGGGGTGCCGCTGTTGGCCTGGGAGGCTTGGGTGCTGGTGCCCACCTTGTGGTTGCTCCCTGCCCGGCCATGGCGAAGTGCCGCTGGCCTACTGGTGGTCAGTGCGCTGGCCTTGTTCACGCTCATCAATCTTGGGGATGCCGCCACCCACAGCGCTTTTGGCCGTTCGTTGAACCTGTATCTCGACGTGCCGCTGATGCGCTCCGTTTACCACCTGCTTGTAGGTAATGTAGGCCAACTTGCGGCTATTTGCTTGATGCTACTGGCATTGGTGGTGCTGTTGGGGGGTGTATGGGGGTTGTTGCGCTTGCTGCTTCCCAGGGTGCCGCTTTCGCTGGCGCGCGGTCAGGGCAAGCTTGCTCTGGGGGTTCTGGTGGTGGCTGCGGGCCTGCTGCTGCTGGAGGCAAACCGCTACCGCTGGGTGCCCCATTCTACGCTGCCGGTGGTGAACACGGCGCGTTTTCAGTGGCAGCAGGTGGTTTCGACCCATCAGGCACGGCTGGCCTTCACCGAACAGCTGCAGGCTTCACCCATGGCCACCCGGGCGTTGCCTGGGCTGGAAGGGCGCGATGTGCTGCTGACCTTCATTGAGTCTTACGGCGTCACGGCGCTGGATGACCCGCGCTACAACCGGCAGATTCTGGCCACCCTGGCCGAGATCGAGTCGCGGCTGGAGCAACGCGGGCTATCGGTGGTGTCCGGGTTGATGGATGCGCCGATTCGCGGCGGGCAGTCGTGGCTGGCCCATGCCACCACGCTCAGCGGCCGTTGGATCGACAACCAGCTGTGGTATCGGCTGATGCTCGATAGCGACCACCCCACGCTGATCGATGATTTTCGCGCCACGGGCCAGCACACGCTGACCGTGATGCCAGCCATCACCCTGGCCTGGCCCGAAGGCGAAGCCTACGGTTTCGACCAGATCGTCGCTGCCAGAGACATGCCTTACGCAGGGCCGCCGCTCAACTGGGTCACCATGCCCGACCAGTTTACGCTGGACTATACCCAGCGCCACTTGCTGGGCGGCTCCCCGGTGTTTGCCCAAATCGCGCTGATCTCCAGCCATGCCCCCTGGACGCCCATCCTGCCCGTGCTGGAGAACTGGTCGATGGTGGGGGATGGGTCGATTTTCGCCCCTTGGGAGAACGCGGCCGACCCGCCCGAGGTGATCTGGCGCGATATCGAGCGTATTCGTGACCACTATGCCTGGTCTGTGGACTACGCTGTGAAAGTCACCGGGCGCTGGGCAGAGAGGGTGGCCGACGAACAGACCCTGCTGATTGCCCTGGGTGACCACCAGGCGGCGCCTTTGATTACCGGAGAAAATGCCAGCGCGGCGGTGCCAGTGCACATCGTCAGCGGCGACCCTGAACTATTGGTCCCTTTCATGGCGCGTGGCTTCGTGAACGGTATGTTGCCCGACCTGTCAGCCACCTTCGATGCCCCACCGATGAGCCAGTTACGCCACTGGCTGCAAGAAGATTTTGGCGCAGTGGAACCGTTACCGGGTACGCAACCAAGGACGACACCATGATTCAACCCGTCATTCTCAGCGGCGGTAGCGGTACACGGCTGTGGCCGCTTTCCCGGGAACAGATGCCCAAGCAGTTTTTGCGCCTGACCGGCGAGCAAAGCCTGTTACAGCAAACACTGGCTCGGCTTGCGGACATCACCGCACAGCCCGCCATGTTGATGGGCCATCATGCGCATCGCTTTTTGATGGCCGAGCAGCTTCGCGAAGCTGGCCAGCAGGGGCAGGTAGTGCTGGAACCGGAAGGGCGCAATACGGCCCCGGCCATCGCCTGTGCCGCGCTGCTGGCACGCCAGACGGGGGACGACCCGCTTTTACTGGTGCTGCCCGCCGACCATGTGATTGGCGATGTGGCCGCGTTCACCGACAGTGTGCGGCGGGCCACGCCGTTGGCTGAGCAAGGTTATCTGGTGACCTTTGGCGTCGTGCCGACTCATCCGGAAACCGGTTACGGTTACATTGCTTGCGGCGCGGCGTTGGGAGATGGCCACCATCTGGATGCCTTCATCGAAAAGCCCCCTCTTGAAAAAGCCAAGGCCCTGCTGGCCGAAGGCAATACGCTGTGGAACAGCGGCATGTTCCTGCTGCGGGCATCGGATTATCTCGCCGAGCTGGCACGGCTACAGTCTGACATGCTGGCGGCCTGTCAGGTAGCGGTAGACGAGGCGCACCACGATCTCGATTTCCTGCGCTTGCACGAGGCCTCCTTCAAGCGCTGCCCCAGCGAGTCCATCGACTATGCGGTGATGGAGCACTGTGCCAGGGCCGCCGTCGTGCCGCTGGACGCGCGATGGAGCGACATCGGTAGCTTCGATGCGCTGATGGCCACGCACACCCCTGATGCGGCTGGCAACGTGGTGACCGGTGACGGCGTGTTGCGGGATACCCAGCGCTCACTGGTAGTGGCCAATCATCGCCTAGTGGCGACCCTGGGCGTCGAAGACCTGGTGGTAGTGGAAACGTCGGACAGCGTGCTGGTGGCTCGCCGCGATCATGTGCAGGGGGTCAAGCAGCTGGTGGCGGCCTTGAGCGAGGCAGGGCGGCGTGAGCCCTGCTCGTCACCGCTGGTGCACCGCCCCTGGGGCAGTTTTCAGGCCATGGACAGCGGCCAGCGCTATCAGGTCAAGCACATTACCGTGCGCCCCGGTGCACGGCTGTCGTTGCAGCGCCATCATCATCGCGCCGAGCACTGGGTGGTGGTGAGCGGCACTGCCAAGGTCACCGTGGAGGAGCGCACCTTTCTGGTCAGCGAGAACCAATCGACCTACATCCCGATAGGGGCGCTGCATCGCCTGGAGAACCCGGGCAAGATTCCGCTGGAGCTGATCGAAGTGCAGTCCGGCAGCTACCTGGGCGAAGATGACATCGAACGGCTGGACGATGTTTACGCGCGCCACAGCGACGACTGAGCCCGCCGCCTTCTTCACCACAGCCAGAAGCTTCTTTACCACAGCCAACTGGCTGGCCTGGCCGGGGGCTGGCCCTTGCGTACCGCCAGCCAGCCAAGCGTGCAGCGCACGCCCAGCCAAAGGGCCAGCAGCGGCCACAGCAGCGCGCCGAGAAACAGCAGGGTCAAGGTGAACGTGACCAGGAAATAGAGGCTGCCGATCCAGAACGTACGGATCAGGTAGCGGTAGTGGGCCTGCAGCCAAGGCGCTGCCTCTCGACGGTACACATACGCCACGATCACACCTATCAGCAGGGTGATGTTGGCGGTGACCAGCCCGGCCAGGTACAGCGCATAGACGATCTGCGGCGGGCGCGTATCCTGTGGCGGGTTAGGCGGGTGGGGAGAAGATTCGGTCATGCCACTCTCGTTCAATAAAGGCGGAAATCGTTGGCGTTGGCGAGCCCTTGCTGCTCCTCCACGACCTTGCGGTAGCGCTTGTATTCCCATTGGTACTGGGGTGGGTCCAGGGCAATCGAAGCTTCCACGCTGGCGTTGACGCCGGTGGCTGACAGCGTGTCGTCCTCGCTGTAGACCCGTTCGTCGGCATCCAGAAAGTGAATCTCGAACCCCTTGCCGGGAATACGTCGTGCCACTCCCGTGACCACGCGAGCCTGGGTCCGAGCGACCAGCTTGGGTAGCAAGGTGGCCGTGTAGGCCTCGTGCCCGTAGAACGGCGCGAATACGCCACTGCCCCAGGCGGGTTCCTGGTCGGGCAGGATGCCGATGGCTTCGCTGCGCTTCAAGGCTTTCAGCAGGGCGGCGACGCCACGTGGGTTGGTCGGCACCAGCTGTGCGCCCATGCGCTCCCGGCCGTGGCGCGTAATGGCTTCCAGGTCAGCGATCTTGGGCGGTTCGTACATGGCCGTGAACGGGAAGTGGCTGGAGAGCCAGAAGTTGAGCACTTCCCAGTTGCCAAAGTGGGGCGCGAGTACGATGACGCCGCGCCCTTCGGCCCGTGCGCTGTCCAGCTTGTCGCGCCCGTGCACGGCCAGAATGCTGGCTTCCACCTTCTCGGGAGGCGCCATCCAGGCGTGGCCCAGCTCCAGCATGGTGGCCGTGGAGTGCTGCAGGCTCTGAATCGCAAACGCCTTGCGCTGCTGAGCGGACTGGTCTGGAAAAACCCGCGCCAGGTTCAGCTCGGTCACGCGTCGCTCACGCTTGCTGAAGCGGTAGATCTGAGGCCCCATGAAGGCTGCAGTGCGCCATAGCCGAGTGACGGGCCAGCGGGAGAGCATGCGCCAAAGCCCGGCGATGGCACGGGCCTGATACTGCGCCCGGCGGGTGTGTAACGGTTCACTCATGGATCACAGCAACCAACTGTCGACGTTGGAGGGCGCGCGCTTCTCTTGCAGCCCTTTGAAGCCTTTGACGCAGCGCACGATAAACCACACGGCAAAGGCCAGCAGCAGCGGAAAGCCGATGAGGATGAGCGTCAGCAGCGTGGCGATACTGCCGTACAGTAGCCCGATCCAGAACGTACGAATTTGATAACGGTAGTGTTCGTCCAGCCAGACAGGGCCCTTGCCGCGATACACGTAGGCAATGATCACCCCGATGACTGAGGTGAAGCCCACCACGAAACTGGCCAGATAAAGAGCATAGATCACCATGGCCATGGTGGTGTCGGGAGCCGGTGAGGGCGTTTCAGATGTGTCGGTGCGGTTGACCACTTCACCTTCGATGGGGGTGTCGTCGCGCATGGGCGTTCCTTCTTTTCGATTCGACGATAGCATCCAGCGGATACCCTGTTAGCCCGCCATGATAGCGTGGGCAGGGCGACTTATCACCCGTCGGCCCGCCCAGTATGGCGGTCTGGTTCAGGGCTGGCGTGCGGCTGGCCGACAGATTTCGAGCAGGTTGCCGTCGGGGTCGCGCAGGTAGAGGGATTCGATGGGGCCATTGGCGCCCTGGCGGGCCACCGGACCTAGCTCCACATCGACTTCGAGCGCGTCCAGATGCTGCTTGAACTCATCCAGCGGCAGTTGGCAGCGCAGGCACAAGTCCAGACTGCCAGGCGTTGGGGTGGCCGACACCGGGGCAATGTCAGTGTCGGTTTGATGCAGGCGCAGGGCCGTATCACCCAGCAACAGGTCGACCCGTTGGGCATCCCGATAACGCACATCCAGACCCAGCACACGGGAATAAAAATCCACAGCGCGACCCATATCGGTCACGGTTACAACAAGATGGTCCAGACCTGAAAGCATGCCTCTTTCCTTAAATACGAACGTAAAACCAGAGAATACGATGATGCGACGCTGCCCGCCATGTCAGCGGCAGTCGCACGACCATCGCGCCGTCGCAAGGCCATGACTGGGTCATCGATAATGTCATCAGTTTGCCACGGTTGCATGGCTATGTGGGGTTTAAGGGACATATGGGTCGCGCGATGGGCGCCGGGCAGCTATTTTGGGAAGGGCACCAAACGTCATTCAATGGCTTGGAGCAGATGAGTTTCCTGCCAAGGAAGCATTCAGTTATCGAACATCGCGAAAAACCTCGTACTTCTAGTGCGAGGATGGATAGCGAGGGGCGCGAGAGCGCCCCTAGTCCGGCCTCGATTGTTGCTCAATATACTGCTTGACCATGCTCAGGGGGGCGCCTCCGACACTTCCCGCAAAGTAGCTTGGACTCCACAGCGAGTTCTTCCGGTAGGCGGGCTGCACCAGTTCAGGGTGTAGTAACTTCATCCGCCGGCTGGATACCCCCTTCAAACTATTCACCAGCCTGGATACCGCCACTTTGGGTGGAAAGTTGACAAGCAAATGGACGTGATCGGTTTCACCGTTGAACTCCTGTAGCTCCGCCTCGAAGTCCCGACACACTCGGTCGAAAAGCAATTCGAGGGAGTTGAGATGCGCGCCGGTGAACACCTTGCCCCGATACCTGGTGACAAATACCAAATGGGCATGGAGTTTAAAAACGCAGTGTCTTCCTGTTCTGATAGCTTGTTTGGTTTCCATAGACCAAGTATATTCGAAGCCATGAAGCAGACCAGGACCCTCAAGGTTCGAGTGAAGGACAAATACGCCGCCGAGCTTAACCGCATGGCCCGCAGCGTGAATTTTGTTTGGAACTACCTCAACGAACTGTCTTCCCGAGCCATTCGGGAGAAAGGTCTGTTTCTGTCTGCCTACGACATGCACCCCTATACCAAGGGTGCTGGCAAGGACCTCGGTCTGCACAGCCAAACGCTGCAATGCATCGCTGCTGAATACGTTGCCCGCCGCAAGCAGTTCAAAAAGCCCCGCTTGAATTGGCGCAAGTCCGGCGGTGTACGCCGCTCACTTGGCTGGATTCCGGTCAATACCGGCGCGGCCAAGTGGAAGAACGGGCAGGTATTTCACAACGGCACCTACTTCAAGGTGTGGGATAGCTACGGCCTGTCGACATACAAGTTCCGTGCCGGCAGTTTCAACGAAGATAGCCGGGGCCGGTGGTATTTCAATGTTGCGGTCGAGGTGGACGTGCAGCCGACGCTTGGGCAGGGCGCCGTTGGCATCGACCTTGGGCTCAAGGATGTGGCCACCTGTAGCGATGGAGGAAGGCTGGAAAACAGCCGCTTCTACCGCCGCATGGAAGACCAGTTGGCGACAGCCCAACGTGCCCGCAACAAGCGGCGGGTAAAAGCTATTCACGCCAAGATCAAGAACCGTCGCCAGGACGCGCAGCACAAGTTTTCCCGGAAACTCGTCAACCAGTACGGCGAAATCGTCGTGGGCGATGTTTCCTCAACCAGGCTCGCGAAGACCAGGATGGCCAAAAGCGTCTACGACGCTGGCTGGTCACAACTGAAAACGATGCTGGAATATAAATGCGCTCACGCAGGCATTGTCTTCAAGGTCGTTCGCGAAACCAACACCACCCGCGCCTGTTCGTCGTGCGGCTCGCTTAGCGGGCCGCAGGGCGTCAACGGGTTGCGAGTAAGGGTCTGGGAGTGCGTGGAGTGTGGTGTACTCCACGACCGGGACGTGAATGCGGCCCGGAATATCCTCAGCCTCGGGGCAGGACGTTGCCCTCAAGAAGTTGGAATCCCTGTCCTTTAGGGCGGGGAGGACGTCAACAAAAACACCAGACTGCTGGGCATGGGGCTGAAAAAGCATTGACTTTATGCCACTGGCAGCAATAATTGCGCGCCCGTTTTCTGCCTGCCGGTGCGATAGGCGTATAAACGGCCATCGATTCACACTCAATGCAATGTGAGGTACGCATGTCGCGGCAACTGCTGGCCATGGCGCTGGCGCCCCTACTCGGGCTGTTCATTCTGGGCATTGGCAACGGTTTTCTCGCCACCTTGATCACCGTTCGACTGGACGCTGCGGGCGAGTCGGCCACGGTGATCGGTATCGTGTCGTCTGCCTATTTCATTGGCCTGGCCTTGGGGGCCATCTTCAATGATCGCCTGTTGCTGCGCATTGGCCATATTCGTGCTTACGGCAGTTTTGCATCGCTGGTGGCCGTCACCGTGCTGTTGCAGGGGTTGTTCTTCGACCCTTGGGCGTGGTTTGCCCTGCGCCTGGTGGGCGGTTGGGCCACGGTAGGCGTCTATCTGGTCATCGAGAGCTGGCTGTTGACCGCGGGCGACCAGAAAGTGCGTGGCCGCCTGCTGGCACTGTACATGATCGCGCTCTATGCCGCGGGCGTACTGGGCCAGCTGATGCTGGGCGTGACCAGCGCCATGGGTGACACCGCGCCCTTCATGGTGATCGGCCTGCTGGCGTCGCTGTCGGTACTGCCGATGGCCATGATCCCCCGCGTATCGCCGCTCATCGAACACGCCGAGCCGCTACCTCCGCACCGGCTGATCACCATGACCCCCACCGGTGTGATGGGCAGCCTGGGGTCGGGCATGGTGGTGGCGGCGGCTTATACGCTGCTGCCGCTCTATCTCCAGCGCATTGGCATGAGTGTCAATCAGGTGGGGCAACTGATGGCGGTGGTGATTCTTGGCGCCATGCTGCTGCAATACCCCATTGGCCGCTGGTCGGACCGCCACGACCGCCAGATGGTGCTGATCGGCATCAGCGCGTTCTGCGTGGTGATCTCGGCAGCCATGCTGTGGCTACCGCTCTCTACTCCTTTGTTGGTCGCGCTGCTGTTCCTGCTGGGTGGGGGCGTATTTGCGCTTTACCCGGTGGCCGTGAGCCACGCCGCCGACCGTGCGCCAGCAGGGGCGCTGGTGCGCATGAGCCAGGGCCTGTTGCTGATCAACTCCATCGGGGCCACCATCAGCCCGCTGATGATTTCGCCGGTAATGACCGCCATGGGCGATGCCGGACTATTCTGGGCGTTTGGCTCGCTCAGCCTGTTCTTCGTGCTGTTCTTCACGTGGCGCCGCAGCGTGCGCCCGGCCCCGGTCCCCGTGGCGCCGTTTACCGCCACGACGCCCATGACCGCTGCCGGTGCTGAACTGGTGGTCACCGAAGAGCTGGTGCAGGGGGCGCTTGAGCATGAGCATCTGGAAGACCTTTCCGATGTCGTGCCGGAAGTGGAGGTCGCCGAGCCGGTAGTGGGGCCGCCCCAGGAAGACGAAAGCCACATCACTTATTACGACGACGTAGAAACCGAGGTGCGCAAATAAGCCGCTGAGGCGGCTATCAGGTGAGACCTTGGGCTAATGGTATGTCGGGAGTAGTGAAACTACTATCGAAGATAGTGTTTTTGCTACACCGATCCTTTTGCCCGAGGTATTGCCATGAATTACTACGCCGCGCCGGTACGCGACCTGCGCTTTGTGCTGGAAGAGATGCTGGCGCATCGCTCGCTGTCGCTGCCAGGCTTCGCAGAAGCCACCCCGGATCTCGTTGAAGCCGTACTGGAAGAAGCTGCGAAGTTGGCAGGTGACGTCTGGGGGCCGCTCAATAGTACGGGAGACCGTCAGGGAGCCCAACGTCACACCGATGGCAGCGTCACTACCCCCGAAGGCTTCGCGGCCGCTTACCTGGCGTATGTAGAGGGTGGTTGGAACGGCATTGGCGTGTCTGAAGCACTGGGCGGTCAGAACCTGCCCGAAGTGGTGGCCAGTGCGGTGCAGGAGATGCTCCACGGCGCGAACATGGCGTTAGGGCTGTGCCCGATGCTCACCGCCGGTGCCATCGAGGCGCTGGCCCATCACGGCAGCGATGCCTTAAAAGCGACCTACCTGCCCAAATTGGTCGAGGGCTCCTGGACCGGCACCATGAACCTCACCGAACCCCAGGCGGGGTCGGATCTTTCCAAGGTGCGTACCAAAGCCGTTCCAGAAGGCGATCACTACCGCATCAGCGGTCAAAAGATCTACATCACCTGGGGCGAGCACGACGCTGCCGACAACATCATTCACCTCGTTCTTGCCCGTAAGCCCGATGCCCCGGAAGGCAATAAGGGTATCTCTCTCTTTTTGGTGCCTAAGTTCCTGGTCAACGACGATGGCTCGCTGGGCGAGCGTAACGATGTCACCTGCGCCTCCATCGAGCACAAGCTCGGCATTCACGGGTCGCCCACCTGTACTCTCAGCTTTGGTGAAGCCGGCGGTGCCGTGGGCTATCTGGTGGGGGAGGAGGGGCGCGGGCTCAACCATATGTTCACCATGATGAACGAGGCACGTCATAAGGTCGGTATTCAGGGCATTGGCGTGGCCGAGCGCGCCTGCCAGCACGCGTTTGCCTACGCCAATGACCGCACCCAGGGGCGTTCACCCAAGCAGCGTGGCGGCAGCGACTGCACCATCAGCGACCACTTCGATGTGCGCCGTATGCTGCTGTCCATGCGTGCCCGTACCGATGCGCTGCGTGCGCTGGCCCTCTACTGCGCTGGCCAGCTGGATGTTGCCCGTCATGCGGCCGATGACGCCGAGCGCCAGTCGGCCCAGGCCTGTGTGGATGTACTGATTCCTATCGTCAAGAGTTTCTCTACCGACCAGGCCGTGGACATTGCTTCCATGGGGGTTCAGGTGCACGGCGGCATGGGCTATGTGGAAGAGACCGGCGCTGCCCAGCTGCTCCGAGATGCCCGCATCGCGCCCATCTATGAAGGCACCAACGGCATTCAGGCGCTGGACCTGGCAGGCCGCAAACTGCAGCGCGATGGTGGTGCCGCCTTGCTGGCCCTGTTGGCCGAGGTACGCAACACCGCTGACGACCTGAGCAAGAGTACGCGGCTGAATGCCATGGGGCCGCTGCTGAGCGATGCCGCTGACGACCTGCAGGCCGCCATGGAAATCGTGCTGGAGCAGGGTAGCCACCCTGAACAGGGGCCGGATGCTGTGCAAGCCTACGCCACGCCTCTCTTGAACCTGGCGGGCCACGTGCTGTGCGCCTGGCAAATGGGCCAGGCGGCGCTGCATGCCCAGCAAGCCATTACCCAGGGCAGCGACGACCCGTTTTACCGCACCAAGCTGTGCAGCGCCGAGTTCGTCATCCACCAGTGGCTGCCGGTCGGGCGTGCCCAGCGCGCGGTGATCGAGGCCGGCATGCAGTGTTTTAGCCAGTTTGACAGCCGCGTCGCCTACTGATCCCACTGCCGCCGCCTTCCAGGCGGCGGTGTTCATCAGGCATCGCCCATGGCGAGCCTCGCGCCCAATAAAACCCTCAGTCATAAAACCTTCAATAATAAAACCAAGAGTGCAAAACCGATCATGACCTCCATCTTTGAACAAGATCTACCACCGACAGCCGCCAATCACGTGGCGCTTTCCCCTCTAACGTTCATCGAGCGTTCGGCGGCGGTGTATCCCGATTACCCGGCCGTGGTGCATGGCCAGACGCGCCGCACTTGGGCTGAGACCTGGGCACGCTGCCGTAGGCTCGCCTCCGCGCTGGAAAAACGCGGTATTCAGCCGGGCCAGACAGTGGCGGCCATGCTGCCCAATGTACCCGCAATGTTCGAGGCCCACTTCGGTGTGCCGCTGGCGGGCTGCGTGCTGAATACGCTGAATATCCGCCTCGATGCCGATGCCATCGGCTATATGCTGGCCCATGGCGAAGCCAGGGCGATTCTGGTGGATCCTGAGTTTGCCGAGGTGATTCAAGCGGCAGTGGCCACGTTGGAGAGCAAGCCTCTGATCATCGACGTGGCTGACCCGGAGTTTTTGGGTGAGACCCAAGGCATTGGCGAGTTGGAGTACGAGGCGCTGCTGGCCGAGGGCGACCCGGAGTACGCTTATCAACTGCCCAGCGACGAGTGGCAGGCGATTTCATTGAATTACACGTCTGGGACCACGGGAAAACCCAAAGGGGTGGTATATCACCATCGCGGTGCCTACCTGAACGCGGTGAGCAACATTCTCGAGTGGGCCATGCCGCACCATCCTGTCTACCTGTGGACGCTACCGATGTTCCACTGCAACGGCTGGTGTTTCCCCTGGACCATTGCCGCCAATGCAGGCGTCAGCGTTTGCTTACGCAAGGTAGACCCCAAACGCATTACCGATTTGATCGCTGCAGAGGGCGTCACTCACTTTAGCGGTGCGCCGATCGTGCTCAATGGGCTGGTGAACCTGCCCGCCGAACAGAAGCGGGTGTTCGATCATCCGGTGAAGGTGACCACCGCCGGGGCCGCGCCGCCTGCCTCGGTGATAGCCGGGGTGGAAAAGCTGGGCATTGAAGTGACCCACGTTTATGGCCTGACGGAAGTGTATGGCCCGGTCACGGTATGTGCCTGGCACGCGGCCTGGGACGAACTGCCGCTGGAGTCGCGGGCCAAACTCAAGTCACGCCAGGGCGTGCGCTACCACATGCTGGAAGCGCTCTGCGTCGCCGATCCGGTCACGCTGGAACCCGTTGCCAAGGATGGCCAAACCATCGGCGAAATCCTGATGCGCGGCAACAACGTGATGAAGGGATATCTCAAAAACGCCGAGGCCACGGAAAAAGCGCTGGAGGGCGGCTGGTACCACACGGGTGACTTGGCGGTATGGCACGCCGACGGCTATATCGAGATTAAAGACCGCTCGAAAGATATCATCATCTCGGGCGGTGAAAACATCTCCACCATTGAAGTCGAAGATGCCATTTACAGCCATCCAGCGGTGGAAGAGGCCGCCGTGGTCGCGAAGCCGGATGAAAAGTGGGGCGAAACGCCCTGCGCGTTCGTCAAACTGAAAATAGGCTACGGCGAAGTCACCGAGGCGGATATCATTGCCCACTGCCGTAAGCATCTTGCGAGCTTTAAAGTGCCGAAAACGGTGGTTTTTAGCGAACTGCCCAAAACGTCCACGGGCAAAATTCAAAAATTCGTGCTGCGCGAAGAAGCCAGACAGCACCAGTCAGGGGAACAGCAATGAGCGAACAGCGGATTGGCGTGGTAGGCGCAGGCACCATGGGGCAGGGGATTGCTCAAGTGGTGGCCGCGAGTGGCTTTAACGTGAGGCTCTACGATGTCGCCGATGAGCAGCTCACCCGCGCCAAAAATGCAATCGATAAAGGGCTCGAGAAGCTCGTTGCCAAAGAGAAGATGACGGCAGAGGGCAAGCAGGAAGCGCTGGCTCGGCTTTCGACCACCACGGCGCTGGATGCGCTCAGCGACTGCAGCGTGATCATCGAGGCTGCCCCCGAGCAGCCCGCATTGAAAGAGAAGCTGTTTCGGGATCTCAGCCATTTGAGCAGCGACGCGATTCTGGCGTCGAACACGTCGTCTCTATCACTGACTCGGCTGGCGGCGGTCTGCGAGCGCCCTGAGCGGGTGGTAGGCATGCACTTCTTCAACCCGGTGCCGGTACTCAAGTTGGTCGAGGTGATCCGCGCCGAGCAGACCTCGGATGCCACCGTAGAGCGCATCGAAGCGCTGACCAAAGCGCTGGGCAAAACCGCTGTGCCGGTGGGCGATGCGCCGGGCTTTGCCGTGAACCGTTTGCTGGTGCCGATGATCAACGAAGCCGCGTTTATCGTGCAGGAAGGCACCGCCACGCCGGAAGCCATCGATGACGCCATGAAGCTGGGTGCCGCCCACCCCATGGGGCCGCTGGCGCTGGCGGATTTGATTGGCCTGGATGTGTGCTTGGCGATCATGGAGGTGCTGCAGGAAGGTTTTGGCGATCCCAAGTACCGCCCCTGCCCGCTGCTCAAGCGCATGGTGGCCGCAGGCTATCTGGGCCGCAAAAGTGGCCGTGGGTTCTATATCTACGAATAGCAGGCAGCGAGCTTAGGGGGCGACAAAAAGCTTAGGGGGCGACAAAAGAAGTGATTGCCACCCAACCAAGCGTTCGCTAGGGTTGAGTGGTAACCACTTCTACGCGCAATAACAATTAAGGAGCCGCCATGAGCGACGCAGTGATCGAGAAGGTTGATAACGATGGCGTGGTACGCCTGACCATTAATCGTCCCAAAGCCTTGAACGCGCTGAACAGCGAAGTGCTCAGCGCTTTGGAAGCGCATCTGGTCGAATTGGAAGCTCACCCCAGCCTGCGGGCGGTATTGATTACGGGGGCCGGGGAAAAATCCTTCGTGGCCGGGGCAGACATCACCGAGATGCGTGATAAAACCCCGGAAGAAGCGCGCGCCTTTGCCAGCCAGGCACTGCGCACCATCAAACGCCTGGAAACCTTGCCCGTGCCGGTGGTCGCGCTGGTCAACGGGTTTTGCCTTGGCGGCGGCTGCGAACTGGCGCTGGCCTGCGACTGGGCCGTCGCCAGCGACAACGCCATCTTCGGCCAGCCGGAAGTCCTGCTAGGCGTCATTCCCGGCTTTGGCGGCACCCAGCGTTTGCCGCGCCGAGTCGGTCCCGCCATGGCGATTGATTTGGTCACTACCGGGCGCAAAATCGATGCCCACGAAGCGCTGCGCATTGGCCTCGTCAACCGGGTAATGCCCCAGGCCGAGCTTGAGAACTATGTTGAAGAGCTTACCAAGCAGCTGAAGGGCAACGGGCCGCAGTCGGTCCGCGGTGCCAAACAAGCCGTTCATGACGGCATGGACCAAGATCTGGATAGTGCCCTGGCGCTGGAAACCAGCCTGTTCGCTTTCTGCTTTGCAGGCCAGGAGCAGAAAGAGGGCATGAGTGCCTTTGTCGAGAAGCGCAAACCCAACTTCTAAGCTCTCTTTTTTTCTAAGCTCTCTTTTTTCGAGTTTTACTTATTTGAGGGGTGGCGCACGCGTCACCCCTTATTTTATTCTCAGGCTTACTATTTCTTACTATGCCGGAGTGACCGCGATGCAGTGGGCCGCCTTTCTTCTTGCCGCGCTGGGGTTTGCCTATTTACCCGGGCCTGCGATGTTATACACCGCAGCACAAACGCTGGGGCGTGGTCGGCGAGCAGGATGGCTGGCGGTGGCTGGGGTGCATCTTGGTTGCTATGTGCATGTTATCGCCGCTGCATTGGGGTTAGCACTGCTATTTGCGGCCATTCCGCCTGCCTATCTGGCGATGAAAATCATCGGCGGACTCTATTTGCTCTGGATGGGCGTGCGCTTATGGCAACAAGGCATTCGCACGAGCAGTGACGAACTTCCGCTAGCCTCTACCAAACGGGTACTGCGCGATAGCTTTCTGGTGGAAGTGCTTAACCCTAAAACGGCGCTGTTCTTCGTGGCGTTCCTGCCCCAGTTCGTGCAGCCCGACAGCGCTCTGCCGGTGGCATGGCAACTGCTGTGGCTGGGGGTCGCCACCAACGTACTGTTTTCGTCGGCGGACGTGGTCGTGGTGTTGCTGGCCAGCCCGCTGCGCGCTTGGCTGCAAAAGTCCAATAGTTCCACCCGTTGGGTTCAGCGGATGGGCGGCGGCGTACTGATGGGGTTGGGCGGGAATACGCTGGTTCAGGCGGCACGCTAAAACGATCAATCGCAAGGCTATCAATCGCTAAAGCGATCAATGAAGTGTTCACCACAAGGAGCGCACCATGTTTGACCTGTACATCGCCAACAAGAACTACTCTTCCTGGTCGCTGCGCCCTTGGGTGCTGCTGAAAACGCTGGATATTCCCTTCAACGAGCATTTGATGCCGTTCGAAGGGGGCTTTGGGGAGAGCCTCGCGACCTTCAAGCGTTTTTCTCCTTCGGGGCTGGTGCCGTGCCTGGTCGATCGCGAACACGAGGTGGCCGTGTGGGACTCGCTGGCGATTGTCGAGTACGTGGCCGAAGCGCATCCTGACGTATGGCCACAGCAGCTTGCCGCACGGGCCTGGGCACGCTCCGCCAGTGCCGAGATGCATAGTGGCTTTGCAGCGCTGCGCGATGAGTGTTCGATGAACTGTGGTGTACGGGTAGCGATGAACGCGATGTCCCCTGGGCTGAAAAGCAACCTGGCCCGGCTGGATGCGCTATGGCAGGAGGGGCTTGAGCGTTTTGGTGGCCCTTTTCTGGCGGGTGAGCACTTTACCGCCGTGGACGCGTTTTATGCCCCGGTGGCGTTTCGCGTGCAAACCTTCGGCCTTCCGCTGGGCGATGCCTCGCTGGCCTACGTGCAGCGCCTGTTGGCTCTGCCTGCCATGCAGGCGTGGTATGCGGCGGCGCTAAAAGAGACCTGGCGGGAGCCCATGCATGAACAAGAGACCCTGAAACAGGCCACGCTGCTGAGCGACGAGCGGGCGACCGCCTAGTACTGTGCAGGAAGTTCCGGGCTGGAGGGAGGACGGCGCGGAGAGGGCGTAAATCCGTTACACTGACGCCTCTAATATTTCGCAACACGACTGAGAGTCATCAGATGGCGCTAAGTGCTACCCCCTACAAAGTGGATGTGAACCTGACCGACCTGGACCGCAACGTCTACGAAACGCTGCGGTTCACGGTGGCGCGCCACCCTTCCGAAACCGAAGAGCGCCTGTGCACACGGCTGATCGCTTATCTGCTGTGGTACAGCGAAGCGCTGGCCTTTGGACGCGGGCTCTCGGACGTGGACGAGCCAGCCTTGTGGGAGAAGAGCCTGGACGGGCGAGTGCTACACTGGATTGAAGTAGGCCTTCCCGATGCCGAACGCATGACCTGGTGTTCTCGGCGTGCCGAGCGGGTTTCCCTGCTGGCCTATGGCCGTGTCGACCTGTGGGAGAGCAAAGTGCTGCCTGCGGTCGCATCGCTGAAGAACGTTCACGTGGCCGGGTTACCCGCCGATGCGCTGTCTACGGTGGCGACGAACTTGCCCAGGGCCATCAACTGGGCCGTGATGATCAGTGATGGTGCGCTGTTCATTACCGATGAAAACGGCCAGCACGAAATCACCCCTGAATGGCTGCTGCGCGAACGCTGATCGAGGGTACTGGCGGTGAGGGATAACCGCCAGACTCCGCGCAAGTGGAAACCGCGTTGAGCGAGCCATAGGCGACTATAAAAGTAGCTTGCTATCTTTTTGCAAGATTACATACAATCAGCAATGTTTGTTACTCAAGGAACGAGCCATGAAACCCTTTGCTGTATTACGTGCCCTGGTATTGCCGTTTAGCCTGCTGCCTGCGCTAGCCATGGCCAGCGACAGCGCCTTGACCCTCAAGCTCGAAAACGATGGCCTGGCCAGCAGTGATGACGGCCACTTCACCAGTGGCTTCGAGCTGAACTGGATGACGACGCCCTCCGAACAGAACTGGCTGCAGCGGCTTGCCGTGGCGTTGCCAGCGGGGTTGATGGGGCAGGCTGACCGGGTGGCGTATCGCTTCGTGCACCAGATTTATACACCCGATAACATCGAACGGCGCTCCCTGATCGAAGATGACCGCCCCTATGCAGGGCTGGTATACGGCGGTGTGTCGCTATATGAAGATGTGCCGGTGGGGCAGTGGCAGCGGGCCACCGATCTGCACCTGGATGTGGGCTTGGTGGGGCCCTCTTCCTTGGCTGACAGCATCCAGCGTGAGGTACACCGCGTCACCAATAGCGACCGCCCGCGGGGCTGGCGTCATCAGCTGGGTGACGAAGCGCTGATCAATCTGACGCTGCGCCGCCAGTGGTGGCATGACACTCCGCTGGCGGGCAAACAGTTTGCTCACGGCCCCAGTGTCGGCGCGGCGTTGGGCAACCTGTACACCTACGCCAGCGCTGGCTACAGCGTGCGCTGGGGAGACGACGCTCAAGGTATTCCCACCCTGACCCCCAACCCCGGTACGCGCCATCTGATGAGCGAGAGCCGTGGCTGGCAGTGGTATCTGTTTGCCAGCGTCGAAGGCTATTACATGGCCCATAATCTGACCCTGGACGGTAATACCGTGCGCGATAGCCATTCGGTAGACCGCAAGGAGTGGGTCGCCGATGCCTCCACGGGCTTGGCGCTGGCCTGGGAAGACTGGCAGGTGACCTACGCCGTCGTACAGCGCACCCGCGAGTTCGAAGGGCAGGATGAGCAGGATGTGTTTGGCGCCATGACGCTGACCAAGCGTTTCTAGTGTAGTAGGCCGACGCGCAAACGACCGAGAGGGGCAGCATGAGCAGCAAGTACCCACAGACACCGGATGGACGCTACTTCGTTGCCAGGAACCGGCTGTGGCGCTGCACCGACCCGCGTCTCTCGGAAGACACCCGGCGTCTTCATGTCAAGGCGTTGATGAAGGCGCGGCGTGCGGTGCGCAGTGCCCAGCAGCATGACGATGAGCACGCGCTTCGCCAGGCACGTCAGGCCGTGCAGGAAGCCAAGGAAGCACTGGGTGAGCGGGGGCCTGTCTGGTGGCAGGATGGAGCACCGGACGAAGGCGGTCTCGCTCCCCACAACAGCTCCTATGCCGACTGGTGGGCCTCGCGCTCCTGAAGCCTGGTGTGTGGTAATCTGCACGCCACTCTTACTGCATCGATAGGCACCCTGTGACCATCAAAGCCAATCTGTCCATTCTGGATATCGTGGGCCACCTGCTGGTGTGGCTGTTACTGACGATTTTTACGCTGGGGATCGCGCTGTTTTTCTTTCCTTACTCCTTTGCTCGCTTTGTCATCAATCGTACTAGCGTGGTCGACCATGCCAGTGGGGTAGAGCGAAAAATGGTCTGCGATATCAATATCTTCAGCAATATCGGCCATATCATCCTGTGGATGGTGATTTCGTTTCTCACCTTGGGGATTGGCTACATCTTCTACTTTTACCGCGTCTGGAACTACGCGTTGAACAACTCACGCGTGCTGTAGTTCTACTGGTTCCTCCGCCCGCTGCCTGTCAGCGGGCACTCTCTTTCATCGGTGCACGTTACGAAGAGTACATCTCCTGGTGCCGCTATGACGGAGGCGACTGTGGCTACGGTGATCGTCGCAGCGTCACGGCCAACGTACGCTATCAGTTTTGATATACGTGCCGCGTGAGATACGGCGGCATACCGCCACATGAACTTGCTACATGAGTTCGCTACATGAACAACGGGGCCTGCGATGAGCAGGCCCCGTTGCCTTTTTGGGTCTCTTCGTGGGTCGACGCTTTGAGCCAAATCATCACAATCCCATCCACGAGTCCCACGTTATATAGCGTAATCACCAGCGACATGATGCATGACATGAACAGCGCCATGAGGCATGAAAATATCAGCTGGGCGT
The DNA here is from genome assembly GCF_019211725.1 of Halomonas sp. 18071143. Taxonomy (NCBI): domain Bacteria; kingdom Pseudomonadati; phylum Pseudomonadota; class Gammaproteobacteria; order Oceanospirillales; family Halomonadaceae; genus Halomonas; species Halomonas sp. 18071143. Next base: position 2,763,449 of record NZ_CP078120.1, on the reverse strand, counting down.
ATTTCGGATCGAACATCGTACGTTTTCCTGATACGCGAATTAACGCTTGTCTTCGGTTTTTTCAGTAAAGTCGCTGGCATCGTGGCGTTCATGAAGCTGCTCATGGGGTTCCCCCCAGGTACGGTTGACCATGCGGCCCCGTTGCACGGCGGGGCGGGCATCGATCTCTTCGGTCCAGCGCAGCACGTGGGTGTAGGTGTGGGCCTCCAGAAATTCGGCTGCCTCATACACACGGTTCTTGAGCAGTGCGCCATACCAGGGGTGGATCGCCATGTCGGCAATCGTGTATTCGTCGCCCGCCATATAACGGTTGTCTGCCAGGTGGCGGTCGAGTACGTCCAGTTGGCGCTTCACTTCCATGGTGTAGCGGTCGATAGGGTACTGATACTTTTCCGGCGCATAGGCATAAAAATGCCCAAAGCCGCCGCCCAGCATCGGTGCGCTGCCCATCTGCCAGAACAGCCAGGAAAGGCATTCGGTACGCTTGGCGGGGTCGCTGGGCAGAAAGGCAGCAAATTTTTCGGCCAGATAGAGCAGGATGGCCCCTGACTCGAAGACCCGCTGGGGTGGCTGAACGCTGTGGTCCATCAGTGCCGGGATCTTCGAATTGGGGTTCACCTCCACGAACCCGCTACCAAACTGGTCGCCTTCACCGATCTGAATCAGGTGGGCATCGTACTCGGCGTCGGTGATGCCTTTTTCCAGCAGCTCTTCGAGCATCACGGTGACCTTGACGCCGTTAGGCGTGGCCAGCGAGTAAAGCTGCAGCGGATGCTTGCCGACGGGTAGAGGTTTATCGTGGGTGGCACCTGCGACGGGGCGGTTGATGTTGGCAAATTTGCCACCGTTGCCGGGTTCCCATTGCCATACCTTGGGCGGCGTATAGGTTGGATCGCTCATGAGGTCCTCGCGTTTAGCGGTCATGCGTTGTCGTAGTGAATCGATTGGGGCGCTTGAGCCTGGCTACAAGGGTGTGTCGTTAGCGAGTTAATTAAATGGCAAGGGCAGAACAAAGGCAACGCTGGCAGAAGGGGGCAGGCTGTTTCTGACCTGCGAAAGACAGGTCAGAGGCGTTTCAAGCATTTACACCAATGTCAGAGTGACGTCGATGTTGCCACGGGTGGCATTGGAGTATGGGCACACGATGTGGGCTTTATCGACCAGCGACTGCGCAATATCTTTTTCCAGGCCCGGCAGGCTGATCTTGAGCTCCACTTCGATGCCAAACCCGGTAGGAATGGCACCAATACCCACGCTGCCATCGATCTGTGTGTCTGCAGGCAGCTTTACCTTCTCCTGGTTGGCAACGTGCTTCAAGGCACCCAGGAAGCAGGCAGAGTAGCCTGCGGCAAACAGCTGTTCCGGGTTGGTGCCAGCACCGCCAGCGCCCCCCAGTTCCTTCGGCGTGCTCAGCTTGACATCCAGAGCGCCGTCAGAAGACTTGGCGTGGCCTTCGCGGCCGCCAGTAGCGTGGGCATGGGCGCGATAAGCAATGGTTTCGATAGACATGGGCGTCTCCAAGGGTATGAGCGAGTTTGGAAAAAGAGACTTTAATTTAGTGTTATTTTAACTTGCGCACAAGATAAATATGGAGTCACTCAAAAGACAGTGTCATTCGCGTTTACTGGTTCGACTGCAGGCGCTGACGAAGCGCAATCAAGTCGTCTTTCAGCTCACGCAAGGCGTCGGCAGAGTGTTCGCTGGCCTTGATGATGCAGCCCGGAATATGTTGCGCCTGGGCGCGTAGCGCGCGGCCCTTGTCGGTCAGCAACAGCTCGACCACACGCTCATCCTGGGTGCTGCGCTGGCGTTTGATCAACGCCTCGTTTTCCAGCCGTTTGAGCAGCGGAGTGAGCGAACCCGGATCGGTAAGCAAGCACTTGCTCAATGTACCTACGGTAATCCCATCGTTTTCCCATAGCACCAGCATGGCCAGGTATTGCGGGTAAGTGAGCCCTAGCTCCTTGAGCAGTGGCTTGTAGGTTTTGGTCATTATCAGCGACGTTGAGTACAGCGCGAAGCAGAGCTGCTGGTCCAGCTCCAGTTCGTTGCAGGGCTCAAGTTCTGTCATGTCTTCTCCGAGGTGTTGACGTGAAAGGTAATGTATCGTGCCCAGCGTCTACTTACTATCTGACTTTTTAGACAACCCTGGACGTTGGTCGCAAATCACCATATTTGTTTTGACACGCTCAGAGGCCGCCGCTAGCCTTCATATACTCGATGTTACCGGTAACAAATAGCCTATGGCCTGACATACGTTATCGGCAAGCCATCGAGCTACCGCATCGCTCGGCAGCCTGGTCATTCAAGCACTGGTCCTTCAAAACTGGCCATGCACAACCCGGCCACTAACAACAATTCTGCGTGGAGAAACAACGATGACAACGATTTGGCGTAGCACATTGACCCTTTTGGGTGCCACCACTCTGACCTTTGGCATGGCGCATGCACAAGGCCCGGAGCTTTCCGCGCCGCCCGCCATCGAGGGCGAGGTTCTGGCAGACCATGGTAGCCATACGCTGCGCATGGGTATCGGGTTGTCCGAAACCTCCCCGCAGTTCTTGTCCAGCCAATATTTCGGCGAGATTCTGGCGCAGCGTACCGATGGTCGGATTACCGTCAATGTCTTCCCCAATAGCCAATTGGGGGATGACGTGCAGATGATGGAGATGCTGCAGACCGGAACGCTGGACATGACTTACCCTTCCAGCTCGGCTACGACCGGCTACGTGCAGGCGCTGTCGGTGTTCGATTTGCCGTTCCTGTTGCCCAGCCGTGAAGCCGCCATTGCCGTCATGCAGAGCGATGCGGCCCAGAACATGCTGGATGCTTTTGAAGGCACTGGCTTGAAAGCGCTGACGTTTTCCGAGAATGGCTACCGCCAGCTGTCGAACAGCGCCCGCCCGGTGGCGACCCCTGACGACGTGGCGGGCCTCAACGTGCGCGGTTTGAGCGTGCGCACCATGCAGAACCCGGTGCATCTGGCCATCTGGGAAGCGCTGGGCGCCAACCCGACACCCATGGCCTTTGGTGAACTGTTCTCGGCGCTGGAGCAGGGCGTCGTGGATGGCCAGGAGAACCCCTGGAGCACCATCCTGACCTCGAACTTCAACGAAGTGCAGGATTACGGTACGGAAACGCGCCACGTCTATACGCCATTCATCATGATGCTCTCCGAGCGCACCTGGAACCGCATGGCGCCGGAGTATCAGGCACTGGTGCTGGAAGCTGCCCGCCAGTCTGCCGAGTATGAAATTCAGCTCTCTGCCGAATACGACGACTGGTCTCGTGAGCAGTTGGAAGCGCGGGGCATGCAGATCACTCGGTTGGACGATGAGCAGCTGGCCGCTTTCCAGGAAGCCGTTCAGCCCGTCTACACCCAGTGGGCGCCGCGTATCGGGGAAGACCTGATTGCTGAAATTCAGCAGATCGTGGCAGACCATACGTCTCAGTAAGCCATTGCCGTGGGTTTTCGGGCAGGCCAGTGGCCTGCCCGATTCGATAGTGCCCCAGGAGCTTTTATGACATCCCCCTCGCATACTCCCCAGGCCGAGCCTGTGCTGGCAACGCCTGACCCGACAGACCCTTCGACCTATCTGGACGACCCTAACCGACGGTGCCTGGAAATCGACACCGATTCGGCTCAGGGGCCCGCCCTGTTTCGCTGGCTCACGCTGGGCATGGAGTATCTGATCGGCGCCATTCTGGTCGCGCTGATCGTCTCGGTATCCAGCAACGTGGTGGGGCGCTCGCTGTTCAATCACTCGCTTCCCTGGGTCGATGAGCTGGCGCGCATGCTGTTCATCTGGCTGGTCTTCATTGGCGCGGCGGCGGCCTTTGCGCGCTATGAGCATATTGCGGTGGATGCCCTGGTGCGCCGCCTGCCGCTGCGCCTGGCGCATCTGCTGTATGCGCTTCAGCACCTGATCATCACGGGGCTCATGCTGGTGATGGTGTGGGGCGGGTATCAGGTGCTGTCTCGCTCCAGTGGTCGTTCTGCCATTCTGGGCGTGCCGCTCAGTTGGGTCAGCCTGTCTCTGGTGCTGTGTGTGATCTTCATCGCTGCCGTATCGCTGTGGCGGCTATGGGTCAGCCTGCGCCTGGTGCTCGCGCCGCGCGGCCCATCCACCAATTCTGTGGGGGAGTAACCACTATGTTATGGATTTTTCTGGCGATCCTGTTCGCATCCATCGTGATTGGCCTGCCTATTGCTTTTGGGCTGGGAGTGGCGGCACTGGTCATGGCCATACTGTCGGACATTCCGCTGTCGATCATGATCGAGCAGTCCATCCGGGGCGTGAACAGCTTTCCCCTGCTGGCCATTCCGTTCTTCATTCTGGTGGGCGAAGTGATGAGCCAAGGGGGGATTGCGCGGCGTCTGATGGAGCTGGCGGGGGCGCTCGTCGGCTTCATGCGTGGTGGGCTGGGCCAAGTGGCCATCACCGGCTCGATGTTCTTCGGCGGAATCAGTGGCTCGGCGGTGGCGGACACGGCGGCGACCGGCTCCATGATGATTCCTTCCATGAAGCAGCAGGGCTATAGCGCAGCGGATGCCACGGCGATCAATACGGTCTCGTCGGTGATCGGGATCATCATCCCGCCCTCCATTCCGCTGATTCTCTACGGTATCGTCACGGAAACCTCGATCAGTCGCCTGTTCATTTCCGGTATCGTCCCGGGGCTGCTGATTGGCGGTGCGCTGATGATGACGACGTTTCTGCTGGCTTCCCGACAGGGCGGTGGCGTGCGCCAGTTCCGCTGGGACGTGCTGTGGCAGGCGTTCAAGGCGGCCTGGCTTGCCCTGGTGCTGCCGGTGATCGTGATTGGCGGCATCATTGGCGGCGTCTTTACGGCCACGGAAGCGGCCGTGGCGGCGCTGCTCTATTCGCTGGCCATTTCCCTGCTGGTCTATCGGGAGTTCAAGCTGGCAGCGCTTGGCGGCATGCTGATTCGCACTGCCCGATTGACTGGCATGGTCATGATGTTGCTGGCGTTTGCCACCGTGATCGCGTGGTTCCTGACCATCAACATGGTGCCCCAGACGCTGGTGCGTCAGGTTCAGGCGATTACCCAGGAGCCTTTCCTGCTGCTGCTGATCGTGGCGGCGCTGCTGTTGCTGGTCGGGTTCGTCATGGATCTCACGCCCGCCATGGTGATCATGGCACCGATGCTGGCGCCCATCGTGACCTCGGTGGGGGTGGACGCGGCTTACTTTGGCGTTCTGATGGCCTTCGTTCTGGGTATCGGGTTGCTGACACCGCCGGTAGGCACCTGCCTGTACGTGGGATGTGGCGTGGGCAAGGTGTCGATGGAGTCGCTGGTCAAGGCCATGTTGCCGTATTACGCGGCGCTGCTGGTGGTGCTGGTGCTGTTGATTGCCTTCCCCGGGATCGTGACATGGTTACCCAACTTGACCGCCGTGCGCGGCAACTGACAGGAGAGCAGTGTGACGAGCACTTCACAGCGTATTCTTGTCATGGGGGTTTCGGGCTCCGGCAAGACTCATATTGGCCAGCAGTTGGCGTCTTCGCTGGGGGCCACGTTCATCGATGGCGATGACCATCACAGTGCCGCGAACGTGGCCAAGATGGCCAGCGGTACGCCGCTCAACGACGACGACCGCCAGGCGTGGCTGGCAACGCTATCGGCCCTGCTGGAAAGCTATCGCACCCGGGATGCCTCGGTAGTGGTTGCCTGTTCCGGGCTCAAACGGCGTTATCGCGACCGCTTGCGGCAGGGCGATGGTGAGCTGCGTATCCTCTACTTGGAGGGGACGCCCGATGTGCTGCGCGAGCGGCTGGCCACTCGCGCCGGCCACTTCTTCAAGGGGGATGACATGCTGGCCAGCCAGCTGGCGGACCTGGAACCGCCGCTGGCCGATGAGGCCGTCACGCTGTCGATTGAGCTGCCGCCTCGCGTGATTGTCGAGCGCTTTTGTGCCACGCTGTCCCGGCAGCCGCAGCGCTCGTCAAGCTAAAGGAAGGGATAGGCGACGGGTCGCAGGATTCGTTATGGTAAGACCCGTGCCCATCCACGATATCAGGCAGTGACGCCATTGAAGAAAAAACGCCCCACCTTGCAAGACATCGCCGACCGCGTTGGCGCCACCAAAATGACCGTGAGTCGCTGCCTGCGCGACCCGGAAGCGGTCTCGGAAGGGCTGCGCGAGCGTATTTTCAGTGCCGCGGAGCAGATTGGCTACATTCCCAACCGGGCGCCGGACCTGCTGTCGCGGGCCACGAGCCACTCCATTGGCGTGCTGGTTCCTTCCTTGACCAACCAGGTATTTGCCGACGTGATCGTGGGCATCGAAGCGTATACCGAGCCTGCGGGCTATCATCTGATGCTTTCCCACTACGGCTACAGCCCCGAGCTCGAAGAGCGTAGCCTGGCCTCGCTGCTCTCTTATAATGTCGATGGCGTGATTCTCTCGGATCGAGACCATACGCCGCGCAGCTTGCGCATGCTGGAAACCGCGGGTATTCCTATCGTGGAGATCATGGACACCCATCGCCCCCCGCTTCAGCAGGCCGTCGGGTACGACAACGTGAGTGCCGCCTACGAAATGGTCAGCAAGATGATCCGGCGTGGCCGCCGCCACATTCTCTATCTGGCGGTGCGTCTCGATGAGCGGACGCGCCAGCGTGAGCAAGGCTATCGACAGGCCATGCAGGCGCATGGGCTTTCCCCCGTCACCTTGCAGCGTAGCCAGCGCTCCTCTTACACCGTGGGCGCTGCATTGATGCAACAGATTCAGCAGGATTACCCTCAGGCGGATGGGGTGTTCTGCACCAACGATGACGTGGCGGTGGGGGCGTATTTCGAATGCCTGCGCCAGGGAGTTGCCGTCCCCCAGCAGATGGCCATTGCCGGTTTTCACGGTCATGATGTGGGGCAGGCCATGACGCCGCGTCTGGCCAGCGTCGTGACCCCTCGCGAGGCCATCGGTGAAAGGGCGGCTCAGGCCCTGCTGGCACGTATCCGTGGCGAAGGAGTGGGCCAGCCCGTCATTGACTTGGGCTACCGTATCGAAGCAGGCGATACGCTATAGGTAGTCTGTGTGAGCTAGTCTGTGTGAGGTGGGCTGTGTCCAGTCACCGCTGTTTTTTTATCAGTCAGCGCGTAAAACCTCGTACTTTGAGTGCGAGGATGGATAGCGCGGCGTCCGGCAGGACGCCTTGTGCCTTGTAATCTTACATAAAACACGATAATTTGTAAGGTATGATAACCGAACGCGCTTTCAAATACCGCTTCTACCCCACGCCAGAACAGGCAACCCTGCTGGCGCGAACGTTTGGGTGCGTGCGGTTTGTCTGGAACGCGGTGCTGCGCTATCGCACCGATGCGTTCTATCAGCGTCAGGAAAAAATCGGTTACACCGACGCCAGCGCGTTTTTGACACAGTTAAAAAAGCAGCCTGACACCGCCTTTCTGGCCGAGGTCAGTTCGGTGCCACTGCAACAATGCCTGCGCCACCAACAAACCGCTTTCAAGAATTTCTTTGCCAAGCGTGCGCGGTATCCCAACTTTAAATCCAAAAAGCACCGGCAGTCAGCCACCTTTGCCAGTTCGGCATTTTCGTACCGTGATGGTCAGATCACGCTCGCCAAGTGCCGCGAGCCGTTGAACATACGCTGGAGCCGCGAGCTACCGTCAGCGCCTAGCACCGTCACCGTGTCAAAGGACGCAGCAGGCCGCTACTTCATTAGCTGTCTGTGCAAGGTAGATACTGAGGCGCTGCCAATTACGCCGAAGATGGTAGGAATTGATCTTGGATTAAAAGACCTATTCGTGACCAGCGAGGGTCAACGGGTTAACAACCCGCGTCATACGGCGCGCTATGCGCGCAAGTTAGCGCGGGCGCAACGGCAGCTAAGTCGTAAGCAAAAAGGCTCCAACAACCGTGCCAGGGCACGGTTAAAGGTCGCTCGCTGTCACGCCAGGATCGCTGACACTCGGCTAGACCGCCTGCATAAACTCACTCGCCAGATCGTTAACGAGAACCAAGTGATCGCAGCGGAGAGTTTGCAGGTGAAGAACATGGTCAAAAATCCCCATCTCTCTAACGCCATCAGTGATGTTGGCTGGGGGGAGCTGGTGCGCCAGCTTGACTACAAAGCGGCTTGGGCCGGACGCCAGTTCGTCCAGATCGACCGCTGGTACCCAAGCTCAAAACGCTGCCATGGCTGTGGATTTGTCATGGAATCGCTGCCACTAAATATTCGCATGTGGGATTGCCCAGGCTGTGGCACCGAAGGCATTGACCGTGACCTCAATGCCGCCCGCAACATCCTACAAGCTGGCACCGCGCTATTAGCGGGTGCCGAGCGTTGAAGTAACTACCGAGGGGCACTCGGGAATTAACGCCTGTGGAGTTTGTGTAAGACCGGCAATGCCAAGGCATTGAGGGCAACGGACAGCGAAGCAGGAACCAGGAAGGCAACAACCTGGGAATCCCCTTCCTTTCCGCCGCGAGGCGGCAGCGCAAGCTGAGGGAGGGGAGGATGTCAATCTTCAAATGAGGCTGCCGTGAATATCACTCAACTGACGGTCTATCCGGTCAAGTCGCTCAAGGGGATCGACCTGCAACAGAGCGAGCTCTACACCCACGGGTTGGCCTGTGATCGGCGCTGGATGCTGGTCGATGCGCAGCAGCGTTTCGTCACTCAGCGTCAGCTGCCCGCCCTGGCCACCATAGGCGTGGCTCTCGATGAGCGCTCGCTGGTGCTCTCGCATCCGTCACTGGCGCCTATCGCCATTTCACTGGATGAGCCCGAGGGGGAGCTACGCCAGGTGACCGTCTGGAAAGATCACTGCCAGGCCTATCCGGAAGGTGCAGAGGTGTCACGATGGCTGGAGGCTGCCTTGGGGGATACGGCCCGGGGCTTGAGTCTGGTGCGCTTTGCCAGCGACTTTCCACGGCCCGTGGAAGCGGACTTCCTGGCGGGCGACAGCGCGGATACTTTCTTCTCGGACGGCTACCCTTTCCTGGTTACCACCACCGGTTCGCTGGATGCGCTCAATCAGGCGCTGGTGGCTGCTGGGCAATCTCCCATCCCCATGAACCGGTTTCGGCCCAACATCGTGGTGGAGTGTGCCACCGCTTGGGCGGAAGACCGCTGGGCCGGGCTGCGAGTACCCACTGGTGGTATCGAACTCACCCTGCGCAAGCCTTGCCAGCGCTGCAAGATCACCACTGTGGATCAGCAGACCGGTGCGGTCCCTGCCCAAGGCGAGCCACTCAAGACGCTGCTGTCACTTAATACCCAGCCGCATCTGAAGGGCGCTTTTTTTGGCCAGAATGCCACGCTGACCAAGGGGCAGGGCGCGACTATTCGTGTGGGGGACGCCGTAGAGGCATTACCACGCGAGGTTTGAAGCGCAGCAGCCCCGTGGCCACGGCGGTGCCCATCAATGTAATCACCATGCCGAGCACTACCTGCAGCGAGAGCGTTTCTTCCAGCAGCAGATAGCCCCACAGCAGCGCGCTCACCGGCACCAGAAAGGTGACCGTGGATGTGGCGGTGGCCCCGGCGCTGGCCAGCAGTCCGAAATAAAGTAGAAAGGCCACGGCGGTGCTCAGCACCGCCAGGGCCAAGGCGTTACCCCAGGCCAGCGTGCTGATGGGCTCGCTGGGCCATAGCAGCAGGCCGGGGATCAGCAGCACGAGCGCCGACATGGCGCTGCTGCCCGCGGCCAGTACCCGCGTGGGTAAATGGCCTAGCCGGGTTTTCGAATAATTGCCCGCGACCCCATAGCAGAGGGTGGCTCCCAGCACGGCCACGATGAACCAGCCGTCTCCCCCCAAACTGAAGTCCAGACGATGTGCCGACAGCACATAAACTCCCACCAGCGCCAACGTCAGCCCCAGGTATTGCTGACGTTTCACGGGCGTGGCAAAAAAAGCCGCCCCCAGCAGCGCGGTAAAAATAGGCGTGGTGGCGTTGAGCAGCGAGGTGAACCCTGCTTCCAGGCGCGTGGTTGCCAGTGCCAGCAGGGAAAAGGGCAGCACATGGCTGACCACGCCCAGCAGAAGTAGCGGCCCTTTGTGCTGCCAGTGCACCCGTCGAGTTGGCGGCGCTGAGCAGCGAGTCGTCGGGTGATATCGCCCCGTCACATTCGGCAAGCCAAAGAGAATCAGCTACCCTGAAGAGGGCTGAACGCTCTCTTGCGCTCAGTTCGCCATTAGCGAACTACCCTGGGAAAGGAGAACAGAATGGATAGCAAAGCAAGCGCACGTTGGGAAGGTGGTTTGAAGGACGGCCAAGGGCATGTATCTACCGAAAGTGGAGCGCTGGACGCCAACTACTCGTTCAAGCAGCGCTTCGAAGGCGCGCCGGGCACCAATCCAGAAGAGCTGATTGGTGCTGCCCATGCGGGCTGTTTTTCCATGGCGCTCTCCATGATTCTTGGCGAAAAAGGCTACACGGCGGAGTCCATTGATACACAGGCCAGCGTAACGCTGTCACAGGGCTCGAATGGTTTCGATATTTCGAAAATTCATCTTGAAGTAGAAGCTAGCGTGAGCGGAGCGGATGAAGCCGCTTTTAAAGAAGCCGCAGAGACGGCCAAAGCAAATTGTCCTGTTTCAAAAGTATTGAATGCTGAGATTACCATGACCGCAAAGTTAAAAGGTTGATTTAATAACTTGTGTTATGGAAAAGGCGTCAAGTGCTTCTTTTGACTTTTAGTTGAGCTGGCTTTAAAGCTTAATGGAAGTGTTAACTTGGCGCCTTAAAGTATTGCTGTCTAGATGCTAAAAGGCCTTGGCAATTGCCAAGGCCTTTTTTAACGCTTACCGTTATCAGCGTTTAGTCACGCTCATACTCTTCGGCAGCTTCCAGTGCATCCTGTGATGCATTGACGCGAATCACGTAGTCATCGCCGTCATCATCTTTCGTCAGTTCCAGAGAGTCCCACTCGACGGCAACGTCTTTCTCGCCCATGCCGAGGAACCCACCGATACCCATGACGACAGCCTGGATCTGACCATCTTCATCGATGACCAGGTCAGAAATGGTACCGATATCCTCATCTTCTTCTACGGTGCTTTTCACGTTGTTGCCGATCAGCGAATCAGCATGGAACGTGTTTTCAGGCTGCGTGGTGAGGTAGGTAGCTTCAGCTGCCACTGTTTCCTGAGCGCTGACCGAGCCAGCGGCAAACATGAAAGCAGGCACCATCAACGTACCGAGGAAAGCAGGTTTAATCATTTTCATGGCTATTGCTCCTTGCGCTTGCATTAGGACAGGGTGTGGTTGCACCGGTGTCTAAACAAATTAACGGTCATGGCTCATCAAACAGTGTGATTTGATAAAGGCAGTGTTTAATTGCCTAGCGCTATTCCTATAGCGTCCACCATTTACGTTACTCCTGAGGCGATTCCTCTCATGCCAACGATTCTATCAATAACCCGTATTACGGGTGGGCTAACAGAAACTGGTATTAAGGGAAAGCAACGTCTTGTCTTGCGCGTCACTGCGTCAAGACACTTATCAAGGTAGACGCTCCATAATGTTTTGCAAGATGAATGGCCATTTTTTTGTCATGGATTGAATCCTAGGGAAACGCTGCATAAATCCCGTCGGAGCTGCCTCATAGCCACCGACGAGGTAAAATCTGACCTGTCGTCCAACACCCGCTGACAGAGCCACTCCGATGAAACAGATCTCATTCGCCCAGGCTGAGCACCAGAACAAGAAGAAGGTCACCCGCCGCGAGCGGTTTCTTGCCAGGATGGAGAAGCTGGTGCCGTGGCAACGGCTGATCGCAGCACTGTCGCCGTCCTACTTCCCGAATTCAGCGGGCAAGCGAGGCCGACCACCCATTGGCCTGGAGCGCATGCTGCGCATTTACTTTCTGCAGCAGTGGTATGCCCTGGCCGATGAAGCGCTGGAGGATGCCATCTACGACAGCCAGGCCATGCGTGACTTCATCGGTATCGATCTGGTATCGAGTGTGCCGGATGCGACCACGCTGCTGCGCTTCCGTCACCTGCTGGAGCAGCATGCCCTGACCCAGCGGATCTTCGAGGAAATCAACGCCCACCTGGCCGAGCAGGGCCTGTTCATGCGCGAGGGCACCATCGTCGACGCCACCATTGTGGCGGCGGCCCCCTCCACCAGGAACAAGGCCAGGCAGCGCGATCCGGAGATGAAGCAGACCCGGAAGGGCAAGCAGTATTACTTCGGTATGAAGGCCCATATCGGTGTCGATGCGGTCACCGGACTGACCCACAGTGTCGCCGCCACGTCGGCCAACGTCGCCGATGTCACCATGGCCGGCGCTCTGGTCCGGGAGGATGACAAGCGGGTATACGGCGACGCGGGCTACACCGGCATGTGGAAGTACCTGGACGAAGAGAAGGATGCCCCGGACTCCCGCTGCTGTGTTGCCGCCAAGCGCGGCCCCATCAAGAAGATGGAAGACAGTCCCATGAAAGCGCTGCTGCTGGCGATCGAGAAGGCCAAGGCCAGCATCCGCGCCAAGGTCGAGCACCCATTTCATGTCATCAAGAACCTATTCGGCTACCGGAAGGTTCGCTACAAGGGACTGGCCAGGAACCAGGCGCAGCTGTTCACCCTGTTCGCCCTCGGCAATTTGGTGCTGGCTGGACGATGCCAGGGGCATGCTGACGGGGCCAGTGTGTCTTGAATCTGGCCTGGCAGCTGGATAACCAGGCTGCCAGGGTAAAAAGGCCACCTTCCGTGGCCAGAAAGTGACCGTTGACGCGGTGAATATGCCGCCCTGAGTGCTTTAGCCGCTCAGAGACGAATTGATCAGCGGTTCAAGTGTTGGTATTAAAGAGGTGAGAACGCCTGCCCATGCGACAGTCTGTCGGATTGACCCACCGCTAGCCAGTCGGCATATTAGCTGTAAAAAAGGAGAACCCATGACGACCATGACGCATTATCCTGCCAGCAGACGGCTCAAGCGCTCCTGTTTAGGCAGTCTGGCGGTCAGCGCCTGGCTGCTGGCGACCAGCGCGTTGGCCAATGCCAGCGAGCTTCCCAAAGGGCACTTTTTGCTGCCCGAAACAGGCAACATGATTGGCGAGAACTACACGGTCACGGCCAGTAACGAAGATACGCTGCTGGATATCGCCCAGGCACACAACGTGGGCTACGAGGAAATCCGCATGGCCAACCCGGATGTCAGTATCTGGGTGCCTGGCGAAGGTACCGAGGTGACCATTCCCGGCCAGTTCATTCTGCCTGACGAGCCGCGTACCGGCATTGTGATCAACGTCGCTGAACTGCGCCTCTACTACTATCCCGAGGCGGCGGCTGGCGAGCCTGCCGTGGTCGAGACCTACCCCATCGGCATTGGGCGCGATGCCTACAACACGCCTCTGGGGATTACCAAGACCACCATGCGGCTCGAAAATCCTGCCTGGTATCCGCCGGCGTCCATTCGTCGTGAGGCCGCCGAGCGGGGCGACCCGCCACCTGCTGTCGTGCCCCCAGGCCCTGATAACCCGCTGGGGCAGTTCGCCATTCTGCTCGATATACCGGGCTACTTGATTCATGGGACCAACCAGCCGGACGGCATCGGTATGCGCGCTAGCCGGGGCTGTATCCGGATGCACGGGGACGATATCGAGTCGATTTTCTGGCGCGTGCCTGTCGGTACTCAGGTCAATATCATCGATGCTCCCATCAAGCTGGGCTGGAGCGAGCAGGGCAATGCCTATATTCAGGCATTTTCCTCTACCGACGAGAAGGCTTTCGGCATGGACACCCTGCTGAATGTGATTGGCCTGATCGAAGAGCATAACGGCCAGGGCAGTGCCAACTACGAGCAGGTCAGTCGTGTGCTCGAAGAGGCCAATGGTCAAATCGTCCCCCTCAGCTAATGCTCAGGGCGGTAGCGCGGCCACCAGGCCCAGCGCTACCGCCTGACGCACCCAGTCTGCCACATTGCCCGCCTGCATCGTTTTCATGGCCCTCAGCCGATAGACCTCCACGGTTTTAGGGCTCACCTCCATGTGTTCGGCAATTTCCCGGTTGGTCAACCCGCGAGCCACATGGGTCATGATCTGCTGCTCCTTCGGCTTGAGCGACCTGTAGCGCGCCTTCAGGCTAGCCACTTGCGCCTGTGCCTGATGCCGTTGGCGAGCGTGTTCCAGGGCTCGCTGCACGATTTCGATGATCTGCTGGTGGTTGAAGGGCTTCTCGATGAACTCGAACGCCCCGGCTTTCAGGGCGGCCACCGCCATGGGAACATCGCCGTGGCCGGTCATCATGATGATCGGCAGGGTGTCCTGTTGATCCAGCAGCGCTTGCTGTACCTGGAGGCCGCTGAGGCCGGGCATACGAACATCCAGTAGCAGGACGGCTATGTGATCGCGCTGGGCCGCCAGAAACGCGTCTCCACTGGCAAAGGGCTGGGCAGTCAGGCCGACCGACGACAGCAGCCATACCAGCGATTCGCGCAGGTCGGTGTCGTCATCGACCACGGCAATGGTGGAAAGGGGCGGTTCCATCAAACGTCTGTCTCCGTACGTAGCAGTACTTCAAAACAAGCCCCCTGGGGGCAGTCGCGAAGCGTCAGGGCGCCGCCCATGCTTTCCAGCAGGGTTCGGCTGATGGCTAGACCCATGCCCAGCCCATCGTCCCGAGTGGTGTAGAAGGCATCGAAGATGTGTGGGCGCTGGGTATCGGGCACGCCTGGCCCTTGGTCTTCAACGCTCAGGGTCAGCTGGCGATGCCCGCTGGGTCGAACCGTGATGACCACGGCGGGGCGGTCGGGCATCTCACGGCTGGCGGCCAGTGCATTCAGTAGCAGGTTGACCAGCACCTGCTCCAGCGCGATGGGGTCGCCATAGACCCTGGGGAGTTCGTCGGGTAGCTGGCGCTGCAAAGGAATGGCAGCCTGCTGATACTGCCACTCGCAGAGTTGGCAGGCCGCCTCGATCACCGGAGCCAGCGCGACCGGATGCACTCGATGGCTGCGTTTGCGTACGAAGCTGCGCAGATGTCGCAAGCGTTGCGCCAGGCGTTCGACCTGCTGGTTGATACGTTCCAGCGGCAGGCGCAGTTCTTCGGCAGAGGGGGCAGGTTGCTGCTGGCACTGCATCAGCGCGCCGCTGGCGTAGTTGGCGATGGCGCCCAGCGGTTGGTTCAATTCGTGGGCAATGTTGGACGCCAGCTCACCCGCGGCCGCTAGCCGGTTGGCATGGGCAATGTGCTCCTGATGGCGGCGCGCCTGCGCTTCGGCCTGCTTGCGCGCGCTGATATCGCGGTTGATGAGCGCGAAGTGGCCGGGTTCGGCGCCCTGAGCACGGTGGGCCAACACGACGCTGAGCACGGGCAGCAGGGCATCTGGTGCGCGTATCTCCAGCTCGCCGCTCCATGAACCGTAACGCTCGACGGCAGGAAAGACCACCTGCCGGAGCAGCCGCAGCGACTCGCAGGAGTATACGGTCTCCAGGGGAGCTTGCAGGGCCTCGTCGGGCAGTGCCAGGCAGCGCCGAGCGGCTTCATTGGCGCTGAATACCCGCTGGTCGGGCCCCAGAAACAGCACGTAGTCGGTGGTGGACTCGACCACCTGCGCCAGGCGTTCTCGGGTGGCTTCGGCTTCGATGCGCCGCCCCACGTCCCGTGAGACACAGAGAATGTCCAGCAGCTCCCCCGTGTTGGCGTCTCGTCGGGTCCGGCTGGTGGTTTCAAACCACACGTAATGGCCCGCCTTGGCGCGAAAGCGATAGGTCTGCTGGTAGAACCCATCATGGTAATAAACCCGTGGTGACTTGTTGAGCAGCGCGCTCAGGTCGGCGGGATGAAAGAGCTGATAAGCCGAGACGCCAATCAACTCCTCGGGCGCGTACCCCAGCAGGTCGCGGGCGGCTTGGGAGGCATACAAAAACGTGCCGTCGCGGGCATGCCGAGAGATCAGGTCGGTGGTGCTTTCCGCCAGCCACTGGTAGTGGCGCTTCTCCTCTTCCAGGGCGGCATTGCGCGCCTGTAACGAGGCGATTTCTGCTTGCAGGCGGGCTTCCAGCGGCGTGGTCATGGCATTATCGCGCGGGGTCCAGTACGCCACCCAGCGAGGCATTGCGGCGGAACCAGCCAGCAATGCTGGTGCGCGGCAGGCGCGTGGGCAGCACTTCGTGAGGGATGGTTTCCGATAAAAAGCAGGCAAACGTTCCCGCTTCGGGTACGACCCGGGCCACTTCCCGGCTGGGGTCTTCGGGGTCGTAGATGACCATTTCGCCTCCGCCGTCGGCGGGCCAGTCGGGGGTGAGGTAGCCGACGGTCGAGATGACACGATTGGCCCGCCCGCGAAAGCTGTCCAGATGGCGTTGGTAAAACGCCCCGGCAGGGTAGTGGGCAAAATGTGCCTCGTACTCGAATAGACCAAGAAACAGCGCCTGATTCAACGAGCGTTGCAGCTCGGCCATGGCGTCGAGATAGTGCCGCTGGGCTTCGCTTTCACGGTCCAGCCAGTGGATGGCGTCGCCGCGAATATCCTTGCGCAGCAGGTGCTGCTGACCACGCCCAATGCCTGCTTCATCGAGCGCATCGTGGGCTGCCAGGTGCAGCAGCTCGCCTTGCAGCGCCTGGCACAGGGCCGGGTCGATGACCCCTTGGCCCACGTACCAGCCCTGTTCCACCAGGGCGTCGACCAGAGCCACGTGGGCATCGGGGGCAAGAGCATGGGGGCGGGTGTCCATGGAAGCGATCATGTGGTGTGTCTCGTGACTGGCTTGTCGTTGCGATTGACGGTGGCTGGGCGCTGAGGAGAGCGCCGTTCGGGGTAGTGGCGCAAGGCGCCGACCGGGCGGCGGTAAAGGTCGATGTCCATGCCAAACCCTTCGGCCAGCAGCTCCACCAGCATCATGGCCGAGAGCCCCCAGATCACGTGGCTGTCTACTCGGTAGCTGGGCACGTAGTGAGCGACGCCATCCACGGTGATGACATCGGTATGGGTGCGCTGGTCCTCCAGAAAATGGCTGAGCGGCACTTCGAAAATGGCATCCAGCTCCGCCGGGTCTGCCACCAATGGCAGGTCGGGGGGGATCAGGCCTACCCAGGGGGTGACCCGTATCCCGTGCAGCGAAATCACATCGGACAGGCGCCCCAGCGGTTGCACTGCCTGCGGTGCTAGCGCAATCTCTTCCTGAGCCTCCCGCAGTGCGGTGGCGTAGAGGTCTGCATCGGTAGCTTCGCGCTTGCCGCCGGGGAACGCGACCTGGCCGCTGTGGGTATTCAAGTGGCCCGCGCGGCGGGTAAACAGTAGCGTCGGCGACGGCCGCTCGACGATGGGCATCAAGACGGCGGCCTCAGGCAGAGTAACGTGGTCCAGCCGTTGAGGCGTATGCAGTTGCAGCTGTTTGCGCAGTTTCTCTAACATAGGGGATTCCCGTGACTTTGTTCTCTTTTACCCAGCCATGACGATCAGCGTCAAGCGCGTTGATAGCTCGCCCTTCCAGCCATAGAGAAAACGCGATGAACTTTTGTAGTCAGTGTGGTGAAAAAGTCCGCTTTGCGGTGCCTGAAGGAGATGACCGCCCCCGCTACCTGTGCGATGCCTGCGGTACCATTCACTACCAGAATCCGCGCATTGTGGCGGGTACGCTGCCGGTGAGCGGCTCGAAGGTCTTGCTGTGCAAACGCGCCATTGCACCGCGCAAAGGGTATTGGACGCTGCCGGCAGGCTATATGGAAAACGCTGAAACCACGCAGCAGGCCGCATCCCGGGAGACCTGGGAAGAGGCCTTCGCCGAAGTCGCGCTGGGAGACCTGTACACCTTGATCGACCTGCCGCACATCAATCAAGTCTACATGATTTTTCGTGCCGACCTGGTGGGTGGCTTCAGTGCCGGACCAGAAAGCCTGGAGGTGGCGCTTTTCGAAGAGCACGAAATCCCCTGGGACGCGCTGGCCTTCCCCACCATCGAACGGACCCTGCGGCACTACTTCGAAGATCGCCAGCAGGCGGAATTTTCGCTGCACATCAGCAAGATCACCCCCGAAGACCGCGAGCGCTACTTCGGCAGTGCCTGATGGGGCAGGGGGGAGCGCCTACAGGTTGGCCAGCTGCCACACGTCGTAGGCCACTTCCTCGTAGGGGTGGGCCAGCTTGAGGGCGGCAATGGCCGCCTGGATGTGCGCGTCGTCACAAACCAGCTCCACCTTGAACTCTTCCACCCTTTCCAGGGTGCCTACCTGACCGATATGCGGTTCGGCGCCCTCCATCGGCCGAAACTGGCCGGTGCCGCGGGTCTGGAAACAGACGTGCTCATAATCACCGATACGCCCCGCACCCGCGTCGAACACGGCGCGCTTGACGCTCTCCACATGGTCAACAGGAACAAAAAAAGCGAGTTTATACATGACAATAAGCCTCTATTCGGGGAGCCTGACAAGGTGCCCATGTTAGCGGATAGGACACTACTGGTCTTGTCTTGAGCTTTGTATGATGGCGTTTTTGAGCATGAGGTAGCGAGCATTCCATGGATAAATTCGAGGTGAAGCTCGACCAGGCCGCCAGGGCGGCCTGGATGTCTTACGTCGGCGGCATGACCCAGGACGACATTGCCATCCAGCTGGGAGTCTCCAGGCCAGGCGTGCAGCGCTTGTTGGCGTTGGCTCGCCAGGAAGGGCTGGTGAAAGTGCATATCGATCACCCTATTTCGACCTGTATGGCCTTGGGCAGTGCGTTGAGATCACGGTTTGGCCTGACCTACTGTGATGTGGTGCCGGCCGATGCGCAGGCGCCGGAAGGGGCTGCCTATTACCTGGCCGTGGCAGGCGCAGAGCGCATCGCGCGGTTGGTCGAGCGCAGCGAACCGCTGACACTCTCGTTGGGCACGGGCCGTTCGGTGCGGGCGGCGGTGGAGGCGCTGAGTCGTGTGGAGCGTCCTCAGCACCGTTTCGTCTCGCTGGTGGGCAACGTCGCGCGTGATGGCTCGGCAAACCGCTATGACGCGGTCATGGTGCTGGCGGACAAAACCGGCGGCGAACGTTTTCTACTGCCTGCCCCGGTCGTGGCGGAGTCGTTGGCCGAAAAAGAGGCCATGCTGTCCCAGCGGCTGTTCAGGGCCATTGCCGACGTGGCCCGGGAGTCGGAAGCGGCCTTCATCGGGATCGGGCGCATCGACCGGCAAGCTACCCTGTTCCAGGACCACTTCATCAGCGAGAGCGAGCTGGACGAGCTGCTGGGACGTGAAGCCGTGGGTGAGCTGCTGGGCTGGCCCCTGGACCGCGACGGGCAGGTGATCGACTGCTCCATCACACGGCGGGTGACCAGCCTGCCTCTGGAACGGTTCGGCAAGCACCTGATGGTGGGCATTGCCGGTGGCCAGGACAAAGCGCCTGCTATTCTAGCGGCGCTGCGGGGCGGCTGGCTGAAGGGGCTGATCACCGATGAGCGTGCCGCCAGGCACATCCTTGCGGTATCCGATGCTGGCTGAGTGTGCAGGTGCAATATGCAAGCCATTGAATGAATTAGCGTAAAGTCTAAGAGGTCAGGCTTTGCTTTTTTTTGGTCTGCGTACGATCATTTGTTCGGTTAATGATCAATGTGATCAAGGTAACAATAATGCCAATACCTGCCACAAGGAGAACCTCATGCGTCTTGCACGTCACTTGCCCATTACGACCCTGGCAGCCGCCATCGCGGTAGCGGGGCACGCCCATGCTCAGACAACGCTCACCGTGGCGACGGTGAACAATAACGACATGGTCATCATGCAGAGCCTGACCAGTGCCTTCGAGGAGGCTCATCCGGATATCTCTCTGGACTGGGTGGTGCTGGAGGAGAACGTGCTGCGCCAGCGCATGACGACGGATATTGCCACCGGTGGCGGGCAGTTCGACGTGATGACCATTGGCACCTATGAAGTGCCGATCTGGGCAGAGCGGGGTTGGCTCGAACCCCTGATGGACCTGCCCGACGACTACCACGAAGACGATTTGCTGGCATCGGTGCGTGATGGCCTGAGCCTGGAGGGCACACTGCATGCGCTGCCGTTCTATGCCGAAAGCTCGATGATGTATTACCGCACCGACCTGTTCGAGCAGGCCGGTATCGACATGCCTGATCAGCCCACCTGGGAGCAGGTGCACGACTGGGCCGAGCAACTGCACGGCAGCGAGCCGGGGTTGGCGGGCATCTGCCTGCGTGGCAAGCCGGGCTGGGGTGAAAACATGGCCTTCGTCTCGACGCTGGTGAACACCTTCGGTGGCCGCTGGTTCGATGAGCAGTGGAACCCTGAAATCAATTCCGAAGCCTGGAACGACGCCATCGCGTTTTATGTCGACCTGCTGGGCAATTACGGGCCGCCTGGCGCCAGCTCCAACGGCTTCAACGAAAATCTGGCGCTCTTCTCCCGGGGCAACTGTGCCATGTGGGTCGATGCCACCTCGGCTGCTGGCAAGCTCTATGACGCGAATGAATCAGACGTCGCCGACGTGCTGGGTTTTGCCCCTGCGCCCATTGCCGAAACGCCCAAGGGCTCGCATTGGCTGTGGTCCTGGGCTCTGGCTATCCCTGCCTCTTCCGAGCACAAGGAGGCGGCGCAGTCGTTCATCACCTGGGCCACGTCACAAGAGTACATAGCGCTGGTGGGTGAGACCAACGGCTGGACCAACGTGCCCCCGGGTACCCGTGAGTCCACCTACGCCAATGCGCAGTACATCGAGGCGGCTCCTTTTGCCGACTTCGTGGTGAATGCCATCAAGGACGCCGACCCCACCGACTCCAGCCTGGAGCCCAACCCCTATATCGGCGTCCAGTTTGTCGGCATTCCCGAGTTCCAGTCGATTGGTACTCAGGTGGGCCAGACCATCGCGTCAGCGCTCACCGGCGGAACCTCCGTGGCGCAAGCCCTCGATAACGCTCAGCGGACTACCGAGCGCGCCATGCAGCGTGCGGGCTATATCCAACGCTGAGCCCTGAAGGTGGCAGCGCTTGCCCCGCCAGGGGGAGGCGCTGCCCAGGCTCCTGGCGGGACCGTTTTTTGCAGGTATTGTCATGAATAGAACACGTGCTTCTGGCCGAACGGTCGGCGGGCTGAGGACGCTATCGCTTCAGGCGCCCGCAGTGACTCTTCTGCTGCTCTGGATGATCGTGCCGTTGGGCATGACGGTCTGGTTCTCTTTTCAGCGCTACAACCTGTTGATGCCGGAGATGACCGGCTTCGCGGGGCTGGAAAACTATGAGTATCTGCTCACCGACCCCGCGCTGTGGAAAGCCATGGCCAACACGCTGCTGCTGGTGGGCTGGGTACTGGTCATCACAGTGGTGGGCGGCACGCTGCTGGCGGTGCTGTTCCAGCAAGAGTTTGCCGGGCGGGGCATTGCCCGGGTGCTGGCGATTTCGCCTTTCTTCGTCATGCCCACGGTCAGTGCCCTGGTCTGGAAAAACATGATGATGCACCCCTCCAATGGGGTGTTGGCCTGGCTGTCGCAATCGCTGGGGCTTCCCGTCGTGGACTGGTTCTCGGCGCTACCGCTGACGTCCATCATCATCATCGTCTCATGGCAGTGGCTGCCGTTTGCGCTGCTGATTCTGCTGACCGCCATGCAGTCGCTGGACGAAGATCAGGTGGAAGCCGCACGCATGGACGGAGCGGGGCCGCTGGCGATTTTCTTCTTCATCACGCTGCCGCACCTCAAGCGTGCCATCAGCGTGGTGATCATGATCGAGATGATCTTCCTGCTGACGATTTTTGCCGAGATATTTGTCACCACTTCCGGTGGGCCAGGACTTGCTACCACCAACCTGGCGTATTTGATCTACATCCAGGCGCTGTTGGATTTCGATGTGGGCATGGCCTCGGCGGGTGGGGTGATCGCCATCATTCTCGCCAATATCGTCGCCATCTTCCTCGTCCGAATGGTTGCCAGAAACCTGGAAGATTAACGTCGGCTCTTTGGGCCTTGGGAGTCTCTGTATGACCCTGCATCGTAACGCCTCCGCCAACGCACGTTCGTTACCGCTGCGGCAGCTACTGCTGACCCTGCTGGGCTGGTCCGTGGCCTTGGTGATCTTTTTTCCCATCCTGTGGATGGTGCTGACCGGATTCAAAACCGAAACGGCGGCGATCGCCGACCCCAGCTTTATTTTTTCGCCTACCCTCGAAAGTTACCAGGCCGTTCAGGCCCGCTCGGGCTATGCCCGCTTTGCCTTGAACAGCGTGGCCGTCGCGTTTGGCTCCACGTTTTTAGCCTTGCTGATTGCCATTCCCTCGGCTTACGCCATGGCCTTCTTGCCCACCAAACGCACCAAAGGCACGCTGCTGTGGATGCTCTCTACCAAGATGCTGCCGCCGGTGGGAGTTCTGGTACCTATCTACCTGATTTTCCGCGATGTCGGACTGCTGGATACCCGTACCGGGCTGATCATCATCTACACCTTGATGAACCTGCCCATCGTGGTGTGGATGCTCTACACCTTCTTCAAGGACATGCCCAAGGACATCCTCGAAGCGGGCCGTATGGACGGCGCCTCTACCCTGCAAGAGGTATTTTTCCTGCTGCTGCCGCTGACCTTGCCGGGCATTGCTTCTACCGGGCTGCTGTCGGTGATCCTGAGCTGGAACGAGGCGTTCTGGAGTCTCAATCTCACCTCGTCGAAAGCGGCACCGTTGACCGCTTACATTGCCTCCTTCTCGAGCCCTGAAGGGTTGTTCTGGGCCAAGCTGTCGGCGGCGTCCACCATGGCCATTGCGCCCATCCTGATGCTCGGCTGGATGACCCAAAAACAAATGGTGCGCGGCCTGACCTTTGGTGCCGTCAAGTAAAGGAATTTTCCATGGCAACCTTGCAACTGAAAAACATCACCAAGCAGTTTGGCGACACCCAGGTCATCAAGGGCATCGACCTCGACGTCAACGATCGTGAGTTCGTCGTGTTCGTGGGGCCTTCCGGCTGCGGCAAATCCACGCTGATGCGCATGATCGCCGGGCTGGAAAGCGCCAGTGACGGCGATATTCTCATCGATGGCCAGCGCATGAACGAGGTGGGCCCCGCCGACCGAGGGCTGGCCATGGTGTTTCAAAGCTATGCGCTGTACCCGCACATGACCGTCGAGGGCAACATGGGCTTCAGCATGCGCCTGGCCGGGGTGCCCAAAGAGGAGCGCCGCGCCAAGGTGCTGGAAGCCGCCCGGATCCTGCAGCTAGAACCGCTGCTGGACCGCAAGCCCAAAGCACTCTCGGGCGGCCAGCGCCAGCGGGTCGCCATTGGTCGCGCCATCGTGCGCAATCCCAGCATCTTCCTGTTCGACGAGCCGCTCTCCAATCTGGATGCGGCGCTGCGGGTGCAGATGCGTATCGAGCTGGCGCGGCTGCACGAAGAGCTGGACGCGACGATGATTTACGTCACCCACGACCAGATAGAGGCCATGACCATGGCCGATAAAATCGTCGTGCTCCACGATGGCGTGGTAGAGCAGGTAGGCTCGCCCATGGCGCTCTACCACCACCCGCGTAACCGGTTCGTGGCAGGTTTCATTGGTTCGCCCAAGATGAATTTCTTCAGCGTCGAGCAGCGCTCCCTTGGCGATGATGGTGTCACCGTGCGCCTGCCCGGTGGGCGACTCTGCACCATTCCGGTAGCAGGTGAACGGCTCGCCAGCGACGAAGCGCTGGAGCTGGGCATTCGCCCGGAGCATCTGCAGTTGGATGAAAACGGCCCTTTGAGTGGCCAAATCAAGGTGCTGGAGCGGCTGGGCGGGCAAACCTCGCTGTACGTGCAAATGGGCGAGCTGCTGATCACGATCATGGCCGACGGTGACGTGGCCTACCGTGTGAACGATACCGTGACGTTCGGTTTCGATGCGCAGCGCGCGCATCTCTTCGACGCCCAAGGCCTGGCACTGGAGAGCCTTTCTCGCCATCCGTTGGCCAGCCTGACACGCCAGGACAACCGTGCCGCCAGCGAGCCAGAGCTACCCGGAGGGCACGCATGAAGACACTGATCTTTGATTGTGACGGTGTTCTGGTGGACAGCGAGTTTCTCGCCGAGCAGACCCTGGAAACCTACCTGACCCACTGGCTGCCAGACCTGGATATACCGACGCTGCTGGGGCAAGCCCTGGGCATGACGACGGCCGATATTCTGCACCATCTCGAGCAGCAGAGCCGCCATGCGCTGCCAGCGGATGCATCTGAGCAGGTGGATGAAGCCATCGAGTCGCGGCTGCTGCGTGAGCTGACCGCCATCGAGGGTGTGCACCGAGCGGTAAGTGGCATCAGTCTGCCCAAGGCCATCGTTTCCAACAGCCGTCGTCGCCGTGTGGAGGCCTCCCTGGCGACCACGCGATTGGCCGACGTATTGGGAGACGTGCCCATCTTCACCGCCGAGCAGGTCGACCACCCGAAACCAGACCCGGCCATTTATCACCTGGCCGCGAGCAGGCTTGGCTGCCCTCCTGAGCAGTGCCTGGTGGTGGAGGATAGCGTGGCCGGAGTGACGGCTGCCCGGGCGGCAGGCATGCAGGTGATTGGCTTTGTCGGTGCCAGCCATGTGGATGACCGCCAACATGCGCGACTGCTGGCCGCTGGCGCCTGGCGAATCCTGCTACACATGCGTGGGCTGCATGCCTTGGTCGATGAGTGGCAACTCTACCTGCAAGGACACGATCACAATGAAACTACGCGATAAACGGGCCGTGATTACCGGCGGCGCCCGGGGGATAGGGCTGGCCATCGCTCGGCGCTATCTTCTGGAAGGAGCCAGCGTCGCGGTGGCCGACATCGATGCCCGAGCCGTCGACGAAGCGCTCATCACGCTCCAGCAGGATGCCGACGCCGAACGGGTGATGGGCGTGGTGCTGAACGTATGCGACCAGGCGTCCATCGACGCCATGGTGAGCAAGGTCTCCGAGCGCTTTGGCGGTATCGACATTCTGGTCAACAACGCCGCGGTCTTCGACATGGCGCCCGTGCTGGAGGTCACCGAAGCCAGCTTCGACAAACAGTTCGCGGTGAATACCAAAGGCATGTTTTTCACCCTGCAGGCCGTGGCTCGCGCCATGGTGGCCCAGGGGCAGGGTGGAAAGATCATCAACATGGCCTCGCAGGCGGGCAGACGAGGCGAGCCCCTGGTGAGCGTTTACTGTGCCAGCAAAGCCGCCGTGATCAGCCTGACCCAATCCTGCGGGCTCGATTTGATCAAACATCGCATCAACGTCAACGGCATTGCCCCTGGCGTGGTGGATACGCCGATGTGGGAAGAGGTCGATGCGCTGTTTGCCCGCTACGAGCACCGCCCGCTGGGCGAGAAAAAGCGCCTGGTGGGCGAGGCCGTGCCCTACGGGCGGATGGGGCTGCCGGAGGACCACACCGGTGCTGCCGTCTTTCTGGCCAGCCAGGACAGCGACTATGTTGTGGCCCAGACCCTCAACGTCGATGGCGGCAACTGGATGAGCTGAGATGCCAATGAGCCCTGATGTTGTTTCGTTGAGCCACCAACTGCTGGATGCCGCGCAAGGCCAAGCGCGCTACATGGTTGCCCTGGCCGGGCCGCCCGGTGCTGGCAAGTCTTACGGGAGTGCCCTGCTGTGCGATGCGCTCAATCAGCGCCAGCCAAGGGTGGCAGCGGTCGTGCCCATGGATGGCTATCACTTCGATAACGCTGTCCTGGGGGAAGAGCAGCTCCCGCTCAAGGGAGCGCCGCATACGTTCGACGTGGACGGCCTTCGCCACGACCTGGCGCGTATTCGTCGCGCTGACCGTCCGGTGGCCGTGCCCATTTTCGATCGCCCGCTGGACCTGGCGAGGGCCGGGGGGCGCTTGATCACGCTCGAGCATCGCATCGTGATCGTGGAGGGCAATTATCTGCTGCTCGACCAGGAGCCCTGGCGAGCGCTGCGTTCTCTGTTCGACTGGACGCTGTTCATCGACGTGGAGGATACCGTGCTGGCCGAGCGGCTGATACAGCGCTGGTTGTGCATGGGGCAGGACCTCGCGGGTGCCATGGAGCGAACCCACCAGAAAGACATGCTCAACGCGGCTCTGGTGAAAACGCGCAGCGTATCACCTGACCAGCGCTGGCGACCATCCCTGTCCGCCTTATCGGAGAGTGACCATGATCTCGTTGAATAACCATACGCTGGCGGCCTTCGGCCAGGCCGTACAGAGACCTGCTTACGACCGACAGGCACTGACCCCCGGCATCGTGCATATAGGGGTCGGGGGCTTTCATCGTGCTCATCAGGCGATGTACGTGGATGCTCTGATGAACCAGGGCGAAGCGCTGGAGTGGGGGATCGTGGGGGTCGGGGTCATGCCCGGCGACAAGCGCATGCAGCAGGTGCTGGCAGCTCAGGATTTCCTCTACACCCTAGTGGTGAAATACCCCGATGGCGAGTATCGGCCCCGGGTGATTGGCAGCATGGTGGATTACCTGTTTGCCCCGGAGAACCCCGACGCGGTGATCGAAACAATGGCGGACCCCGCCATCAAAATCGTGTCGCTCACGGTCACGGAGGGTGGCTACAACTTTCATCCGGTCACCGGAGAATTCAATCTGGACGCTCCTCAGGTGCGCGACGATCTCGCCCATCCAGAGCGCCCCTCCACCAGCTTTGGCCTTGTGGTGGAAGCCCTGGTGCGCCGCCGGGCACGGGGCATTGCGCCGTTTACGGTGATGTCCTGCGACAACATTCAGGGCAACGGCGACGTGGCCAAGCGCATGTTCAGCGCCTACGCCCGCGCCCGAAGTGCAGAGCTGGGTGACTGGCTGGCTACCGAGGTGGCGTTTCCCAACGCCATGGTGGACCGTATCACACCGGTGACCGCGCCTACGGATATCGAAGAGCTCGCCCAGCGCTTTGGTGTTGAAGACGCCTGGCCCGTGGTGTGCGAGCCCTTTACCCAATGGGTGCTGGAAGACCACTTCCCCTTGGGTCGCCCGGCGTTCGAGAACGTTGGCGTTCAGGTCGTCGATGATGTCGAGCCCTACGAACTGATG
This sequence comes from Halomonas sp. 18071143, assembly GCF_019211725.1. Classification (NCBI taxonomy): domain Bacteria; kingdom Pseudomonadati; phylum Pseudomonadota; class Gammaproteobacteria; order Oceanospirillales; family Halomonadaceae; genus Halomonas; species Halomonas sp. 18071143. Next base: position 2,736,525 of record NZ_CP078120.1, on the reverse strand, counting down.
AAGCTGCGCCTGCTCAATGCCAGCCACCAGGCGCTCACTTATTTTGGTTATTTGGCGGGCTATCGCTACGCCCATGAGGTGTGCCAGGACCCGCTGTTCGTGGAGTTCTTGCTGGGGTACATGCGCGAAGAGGGCACGCCGACGCTGGCCCCCGTGCCGGGGGTGGACCTGGCAAGCTATCAGTTGACGCTGATCGAGCGCTTTGCCAATCCTCAAATCAGAGACACCCTGGCGCGGCTGTGCGCGGAAAGCTCGGATCGTATTCCTAAGTGGTTGGTGCCGGTGATTCGCCAGCAGCTTGCTCAGGGCGGCGAGATCCAGCGCAGCGCTGCCGTGGTGGCCAGCTGGGCACGCTATGCCGAGGGCGTCGACGAGCAGGGCAACCCCATCGAGATCGTGGACCGCCTGCGGGAGCCGTTGATGGCCATTGCCGCCAATAACCGCACCCACCCGGCGGCCTTCGTGGAAAACCGCGAGCTGTTTGGCGACCTGGCAGAGCAGCCCCGCTTCCTTGATGCCTACCTGGAGGCGCTGAAGTCGCTGCATGAGCGGGGCGCACGGGCTACCCTTGAAGCTCTGGTCGCGTCGAAAGGAACCGTGTGATGTATATCGGGGTGGATTGCGGTACGCAGAGTACCAAGGTCGTGGTGGTGGATGTGGAGCGTGGCGTCATCCTGGGGGAAGGCAGCCGCCCGCACCGCCTGGACGAAGGCGAACACGGCCGCCGCGAGCAGGCGCCCGCCGAGTGGTTGGCGGCGCTCAAGGGGGCGTTTTCCGAGGCCATTCAGCGGTCGGGCATCGATGCCCGACAGGTACGCGGCATTGGCGTTTCCGGTCAACAGCATGGCATGGTGGCCCTCGATGCCGACGGCGTGCCGGTGTATCCCGCCAAGCTGTGGTGTGATACCGAAACCAGCGCGCAAAACAGTGCGCTGGTCGAGGCGTTAGGCGGGGAAGCGGGCTGCCTGGCGAAGCTTGGCCTGGTGCTGCAAACCGGTTATACCGCCTCGAAAGTGGCTTGGCTTCGCGAGCACCATCCGGACGCCTATCAGCGTATCGCCACGCTGCTGCTGCCCCATGACTACCTGAATTTCTGGCTGACCGGTGAGCGGGTCACCGAGGCAGGCGATGCCTCGGGCACTGGCTATTTCGACACCCGTACCCAGCGTTGGCAAAAAGAGGTGTTCGCCGCCATTGCGCCAGAACTCGACCCTGAGCGCGTGCTGCCACGCCTCATCGAGCCCCGGGAGCCCGTTGGTCGAGTCCGCCCATTGGTAGCGCAAGAGCTGGGGCTGAGCGATAGCGTGATCGTCTCTTCCGGCGGTGGCGACAACATGATGGGGGCGATTGGCACCGGCAATATTACCCGTGGCTTGATTACCTTGAGCCTGGGAACCTCCGGCACGGTATGTGCCTACTCACCCGAGCCCGTGGTCTGCGATAGCGCCATGGTGGCCAACTTCTGCGCCAGCCACGGTGGCTGGCTGCCGCTGATCTGTACCATGAACGTCACGTCGGCAACGACCCGCGTGCGCGAGTTGTTCGGGCTGGATCTGGCGGCCTTTGGCGAGCGGGTGGCCAGCGCCCCGATTGGCGCCGAAGGCGTGACGGTACTGCCGTTCTTCAACGGGGAACGGGTACCCATGTTGCCGGATGCCTCTGGCGACTTTCTGGGCTTGACCAGCGTGAACATGACCCAGGCCAACCTGTGTCGTGGGGTGATGGAAGGCGCTACCTTTGGCCTGCGCTACGGGCTGGAACTGTTGGGAGAACTGGCCGCAGGTACCCGCCAGATTCGGCTGATCGGCGGCGGTGCGAACAGCCCCGTGTGGCGGCAAATGGTGGCCGACATGACCAATACCCAAGTGATCTGCCCTGAGATCACCGATGCCGCCGCTCTGGGCGCCGCCATTCAGGCGGCCTGGTGCGACCTGGGCCCCGAGGGCGTGAGCCTGGCCTCGCTCTGCGAGCGGTTGGTTCACCTGGACGCTGCCTCACTGGCAGAGCCGGATCCCCAGCGTGTGGCCGCGTACCATGAGGCGTATCGGCGCTACCTGGCGCTGTTGGCGCAGCGTCACTCGCTTTAATACCCATTGCTTCAAATGCCGCTCACTCTATGCACCATAACGCCAGCGCCTGTCTCATCGACAGGCGCTGGCGTGGCAGCAGGGCGGGGTGTCCCCAGGCGGCTTACCAGGACTTATAAGGCAGGAACTTGCCGTTCAGGGTGAGCAGCACGCGGTCGCCCTTGGGGTCTTCGATCTTTTCCATCTCCATGGTGAAGTCGATGGCGCTCATGATGCCGTCGCCAAACTTCTCCTGCACGACATCCTTGAGGGTTTCACCGTAAACGCCGACCACTTCGTACAGGCGGTAGATGAAGGGGTCCTGAGGAATGGCCTCATCCCATGCCTTGGTGGGGAAGGCGGTCAGCGCGGTGGCCACGTCGCCATCGACTTCCAGCACGTCGCACAGTTTATGGGCGACATCGGCACTGGCGCTGTTCATGCCGTAGCAGGCTGACGCCACCCAGACCGGTGACATGCCGACCGCGCTGGCAATCTCGTCCCAGCTCATTTGCTTGCGTGCCTTGGCGGCGAGAAGGGTGTGACGCATTTCAAGCTTATCCATGACGGATCTCCTTGGGAGTAAATGTGACCAGCTTTTCCTGGGGCGGCACGCTCTTGGGTGCCGGGGTGGAGTCGGGCGAGGCGCTGCCTTCTGCCAGGGTCACGGGGTTGACCGGTGTGGGGTAGCGCAGGCCCTTGCCGTCGGACTCCTGGGTGCGTAGCTCACTGGAGCGGTTTACCAGGAAGTCGACGAGGTAGTTGCGAATCGTATAAAAGTGGGGATGCTTGACGATCTCCGCCCGCTGGCGCGGCCGTGGCAGGTCGATTTCGACCGCTTCGGCAATCCGCGCCTGGGGGCCGTTGGTCATCAGGAAGATACGGTCGGCCAGCAGAATGGCTTCGTCCACGTCGTGGGTGATCATGAACACGGTCTGCTGGTCCTGGCTCCAGATCTTGACCAGTTCGTCCTGGATGACGCCGCGGGTGAGGGCATCCAGGGCCCCAAAGGGCTCATCCAGCAGCAGCAACTTGGGCTTGGTGGCAAACGCACGCGCGATGCTGACCCGCTGGCGCATGCCGCCAGAGAGCTGGGCGGGCTTGCGGCCGACCACTTCTTTCAAGCCCACCAGGGTCAGGTATTTCATGCTGTGCTCGGTGATTTCGTGCTCGCTCCAGGCGGGCCAGCGGGCACGTACGCCAAAGCGCACGTTGTCCAGCGCAGTGAGCCAGGGCAGCAGGCTGTAGTTTTGAAATACCACGCCACGTTCGAGGCTCGGCCCATGGATCTCCTTGCCATCCATGACCATGGAGCCTTCGGAGAACTGATCCAGCCCGGCCAGCGCATTCATGATGGTGGATTTGCCACAGCCGGAGTGGCCGATGATGCAGACGAACTCGCCCTTCTTGAGCTGAAAGCTGATGTCTTCGAAGACCGTGAGCGGTGCAGCGTCCTTGCCAGCGCCGGGGAAGCGTTTGGCGGCCTTCTGCACCTCTACAAAGGCATGACTCATGACAGGCTCCTTATTCGGCGTAGGTGACGAAACGGGCGACATAGCCCAGCGACATATCCAGCAGCATGCCGACGACGCCAATCATCAGGATGGAAAAGATCACGCTGGTCAGGTCCAGGTTGTTCCACTCGTTCCAGACGTAGTAGCCGATGCCGGTACCACCCACGAGCATTTCTGCGGCGACGATGACCAGCCAGGCAATACCGATGGAGATACGCATGCCGGTCAGAATGGTCGGGGCCGCGGCGGGCAAAATGACCTTGAAGGCCGTTTGCAGCGGCGACAGTTCATGGGTGCGTGCCACGTTCACCCAGTCGCTGCGCACACCGGCCACGCCAAAGGCGGTATTGAGCAGCATCGGCCAAATGGAACAGATAAAGATCACGAAGATGGCTGACGCTTCGGCATCCCGAATGATGAACAGCGCCAGAGGCATCCAGGCCAAGGGAGAAATCGGCCGCAAGACCTGAATAAACGGGTTGAGCGCTTTATACGCCAGCGGTGACATGCCAATCAGAAAGCCGATGGGGATCGCTACCACGGCGGCCATGAGATAGCCGCTGAGCACGCGGTAAAGGGAGTAACCCAGTTGGATGCCGATCCCCTTGTCGTTGGGGCCTGCATCATAGAAAGGGTTGGAAAGCTGCTCCCATGCCCGCTCGAAAATCGCCGACGGCGGGGGAACGCGGGCCGTTTCATCGGCCCCGCCCAGCAGCAGTTCGTACTCGCTCAGCTCTTCCGTGCCGCCCAGCAGCGGCGAGCGGTCGAGTCCTTCCCATAGCCCCAGCAGCACGGCAAGCAGGACGAAGGCTAACAAGCCAGCGCGCACGTTCAGGCTGATGTTCCAGTCGGTAGTGGTGCGGTCCATGATTAGCTCCTGCGGATATCAAAGCTGGCCAGATACCCTTCGGGGTCGGTGTAGTCGAAGGTCTTGCCCATGATCTGGTAGTTGCGCGAGGTCTCTTCGGGGGCGTCGTAGCCCAGCTCGTTCATCACCGTGCGTGCTTCGCTGGCCAAAAAGACATCCCGGGCAATCTGCTGATAATCGACGCTGCCCTCGATGTAGCCCCAGCGCTTCATCTGGGTCAGGATCCAGACGGCCATGGAGTGCCAGGGGAAGGGGTCGAAGTCGATCCGGTCCGGCACGTTCTGAACATTGCCCAGGCCATCGGCAAAGCGCCCTGTCAGCACCTGCTCGATCACCGTGACCGGCTGGTTCAGGTAGTTGGTCGGGGCAATGGCCTCGGCGATTTCCGAACGGTTGGCCGGGTCGGACGAGTATTGGGTGGCATCGATGATCGCCCGCAGCAGCGCGCCGTAGGTGTTGGGGTTTTGCTGGGCAAAGCGAGCGCTGGTGGCAAAGGCGCAGCACGGGTGGCCGTCCCAGATCTCCTTGGTGAGCAGGTGGATGAAGCCGATGCGCTCGAACACGGCGCGCTGATTGAACGGGTCGGGGGAGAGAAACCCATCGATGTTGCCCGCGCGCAGGTTGGCGACCATTTCGGGGGGCGGAATGACGCGAATCTGAATGTCCTGATCCGGGTCCAGGCCATGCTCGGCCACGTAGTAGCGCAGCAGGAAGTTGTGCATGGAGTACTCGAAGGGCACGCCGAAGGTGAAGCCTTTCCACTGCTGCGGGTCACGCTTGTCCTGGTGGTCGTTGTGCAGCACGATGGCTTGCCCATTGACGTTCTCGATGGCAGGCGTCACGAAGGCCCGCTGGGTCGAACCTGCCCCCAGGCTCATGGCCAACGGCATGGGGGAGAGCATGTGAGCGGCATCGTACCGGTCGTTCAGCGAGTTATCGCGAATCAGCGCCCAGCCAGCGGTCTTGATCACATTGACGTTCAGGCCGTAACGCTCATAGAACCCCATGGGGTGGGCCATGATGATGGGCGTGGCGCAGGTGATCGGAATGAAGCCGATGTCCAGCTCGGTTTTCTCCAGCGGGCCGAGGTTCTCCTTGACCGCCGCCTTGATCGACTCCATGGGCAGCAGCGTGGCCAGGGCAGCCGCCGCGGTGCCGCCACCCACCAGCTTCATGAATTGCCGGCGGTGCATGTCGCTATGGCCAAAGATGCCACGAACCAGCGCGCTCTCCACCACCCGATCCATGATCTGTTCGGCATTGCTGGGCGGCGCTTCGCCACCGGCCAGGGTGGCCTGATGGGAAGGTACGCTGGGGCGGGCAGGGTGGCACTGGTGGCAATCACACTGGCGGCCATGGATCAGCGATTGACGGTGATCGAAAGGGTTGCCGAGACTGCTGTGGTCATTGTTCTCTTTCATGGGCGTTCACCTCTCAGGAGCAAATGGGCTTCTAGCTGCGCCGTCTTGGTGCGAAACAGAGCGTTGCGGCACTGTTTCGGTAGTGCGACTTGTGTGCCACAACCGTTCGTTTTGTTTAAAGATTCATAAATTCAATAAGTTGTGGTGTTTGGTGGAATCTTGGAGGCCATGCTTGAAAACAACGATTTTTCGTTAATAACGATATTTCGTTGTTTAAATGACGAAATATCGTTATTGGCCCGTTGTTTGTATGGGTAGTGGGTATGTCGCCGCCATCGCCAGGAGATGCAGATGCCCCCCATGCCCATGACGACCGAGCCGTTGATGAGCGAGCCGTCGCTCAAGCTCATGGCCAGCCATGCCCCGCTGGCCATGCTAGTGGTCGACCCGCTGGCCGATGAGCTGGTGGCTGCCAATGCGGCGGCCTGCCAACTGTTGATGCTGGAAGAGGGCGATTGGCGGGCGTCGCCGTTCAGCCATCGGTTGAGCGCCTCCTTGCCGCTGTGGGTCAGCTTTACCGATGAGGTGTTGACTACCGGGCAGGCGTGGTCGGATGACCTGGTGGTGCTGGACAGCGTGCGTCAGCCACGCCGGGTAGAAGTCTTCGGTGAGCGTTTGCCGGACACCCCGCGGCTGTTGTTGACCCTGATCGACCGGCAGAAGGCCGAGCAGCGGCGCGCCCGGGCCGAGCTGGGGCGTCAGCATCGCCAGGGGGATGTAGGGTGGCAGCGCGTCGAGCAGGTGTTCGAGCGAATCGAAAGGCAGAACCAGCTGATTCTCAGCGCCGCGGGAGAGGGCATTTACGGGCTGGATGCGCAGGGCAGAACCACTTTCGTCAATCCAGCGGCCGAGCGCATTCTGGGCTGGAGCACCGAGGATATGGTGGGCCACGATGCGCATTTGATGTTTCACCATACCCATGCCGATGGCTCGCATTTCCCAGTGCAGCAGTGCCCCATTCATGCCTCGTTCAGCGATGGCCAGGTGCACCACGTCGACGATGAAGTGTTTTGGCACAAGAACGGTGAGGCGATTCCCGTCGAGTATACGAGCACCCCCATTTTCGAGATGGGGCGGCTGGTGGGGGCCGTGGTGCTGTTTCGCGATATCCGCGAACGCAAGCGGGCAGAGCAGCAGCTGCGCGATGCCCTGGAGGAGGTCGAGTCGCTGAAGCGGCGGCTGGAGCTGGAGAACGAATACCTACAGGAGGAGATCAAGGCAGAGGTCAATCACCGCAATATCGTGGGCAACAGCCCGGCGGTGGCCAAATTGATCCAGCAGATTGCCATGGTGGCACCGACCGGGGCCAACGTCTTGATCAGCGGTGAGTCCGGCACGGGCAAGGAGCTGATTGCCAGGGCCATTCATGCCGGGAGTGGGCGCAGCGACCGGCCGCTGATTCGGGTCAACTGTGCCGCCATACCGCGAGATCTGTTCGAAAGCGAGTTCTTTGGCCATGTCAAAGGGGCCTTTACCGGGGCGATGCAGGACCGTCCGGGGCGTTTCGAACTGGCCCACGGCGGCACGCTATTTCTTGACGAGGTAGGAGAAATTCCGCTGGAGCTGCAGAGCAAGCTGCTGCGCGTATTGCAGGATCAGCAGTTCGAGCGAGTGGGGGACAACCGCACCCGCGAGGTGGACGTGCGCGTGATTGCGGCCACCAACCGTGATTTGAAAGAGATGATCGACGCCGGGCATTTCCGAGAGGATCTCTATTTCCGGCTCAACGTGTTTCCCATCGATTCAGTGCCGCTGCGCAAGCGCATTGAGGATGTGCCTTTGCTGGCGCGACATTTTCTGCACCGTGCCTGCTTGAAGTTCAACAAGCCGGGCGTGCGTATTCCTCCCGCCCAATTGGAGCTGCTGACTCTCTACCCATGGCCTGGCAATATCCGCGAGCTCGAAAACGTCATCGAACGACAGGTGATCGTGACCCAGGACCGCCGCCTCTGCTTCGACGACCTGTTGCCGCCGGAGCCCAGTGTGCCGGGGCAGGTCATGGCGGAGCGTGACAAGGGCGCCGAGCCCCTTGCCGAAACGCCGATGACCGAACAGGCGCTACAGCAGCGCCAGCGGGACAATGCGCTGAAGGCGCTGGCAGCGACACAGGGCAAGATCTCTGGCGCGGGTGGGGCGGCGGAGCTATTGGGGATCAAGCCCACGACGCTGGCCTCCCGGCTGCAAAAATGGGGCATCGACCCTCGGCAATTCAAGCGCCGTGAGCGTAAAAAGCCCCCCACCAACGGTGCATTGGACTAAGGTAAAAGGGCTTGGGCTGGGTAGGCGCTTTGTACACACAAATTCGCCAAGTTCAAGGCTGGCATACATACATGAATGTAACTATAATGCCCACTCTTTCAGGCTGGCGCCGCGCGTCTTCCAACGTTGACACCTAGAGGCAATCCCATGCGACTAGCACACTGGGCAGTCAATGCCCCTTTACGCCCCTTGCTAATGGCCGTGCTGACCTCCTCCTTCATTCTGCCTGCCCAGGCGGCTGACCTGGTCACCATCACCCGTGATGCGTTGAACAACAACGCCGCCCTTGCCTCGTCACGCGCCGAATTTTCTGGCGTAGAGGCGGGCCGGGACGTAGCGCGCGGCGGCTTGCTGCCCCAAGTGAATGCTTCCGGGAGCGTCGTGCACAACCAGCAGTACGAAAGCCAGGGTTCTGCGCGGGGAGCGGGCGTCGGCGTGGGTGCCGACCAGGCCGCGGTGGGGGTCAGCGATGACCGTTACAACACCGCATCGCTGTCGTTGGAAGCGACCCAGGCGCTGTTCAATGCCGTGACGCGCCAGGAACTCAACCAGGCCGAGCGCCAGATCGATCAGCAGGTTTACCTGCTGGCCGCGACGGAACAGCAGCTGCTCATCGACGTGGTCAGCGCCTACTTCGATATTCTGCGTGCCCATGAGGTTCTGGAAGCGCGTCAGGCGCAAGAGCGCGCCATTGGCCGCCAGCTGGAGCAGGCTCGCGAGCAGTTCGAGGTCGGGCTGATTGCGATTACCGGAGTGGAGGAGGCGCGGGCCAGCTTCGACCAGTCTCGGGCCGACCGCATTGCCGCCGAGAGCAGCCTGCAAGTGGCGTTCGAAGCGCTGGAGCAGTTGACCGGGCAGCGTTACGCCAACATCGATGCCTTGGGCGACGCCATGCCGATTGCGCTACCTGCGCCCACCGACCGTGACTATTGGGTCGACCAGGCACTGGAGCGCAACCCGCAGGTGCTGGCCCAGCGGGCAGGCATCGAGCTGTCGCGGGCCGGTGTGGAAGTCGCCCGAGCAGGGCGTCTACCCACCGTGCAGGCGTTCGCCAACTATCAATACTCGGACAGCGACAGCGATGTGGTCAGTGGCTACAACTCTTCTAGCCAGGTAGGCGTTTCCGCCAACCTGCCGATTTACACCGGTGGCAGCACCAGTGCGCGTATTCGCCAGGGTACCTTCCAGCTCGAAAGTAGCCAGTACGACTTCGAGTCTCAGCGTCGCACCACGATCCAACAGGTGCGCTCGCTGTACACCCAGGTCAGCAATAACGTGGAAACCGTGGATGCTCGCCGCCAGGCCATCGTGTCTACCCGCAGCGCTCTTGAAGCGACGCGCGCAGGCTACGAGGTGGGTACCCGCAATATCGTCGATGTGCTGAATGCCGAGCAGAACCTCTATAACGCCATCGCCAGCTACGCCGAGGCGCGCTACGACTACGTGGTGAATCTGATGTCGCTGCGCCAGCAGTCGGGCATGCTGGACGTGGCGGCCATCGAGGAAGTCAATGCCTGGCTGACCGGTGACAGCGTCAACTTCACCCTGCCTGAAAGCAACGCGCCTGATACTTACCAGCGCGCGATGGACATTGGTGCTCCTCCTACCCCAGGCGCCTGAGCGCGGCCAGTGGGGGCACGCCTGCGATCCGTCAACGTACAGAAAAAATGAATGGGAATTCGACGCATGAAAAGAGTGATGCACTCCACCCGGGCGAGCCTGGTGACGCTGATCGCCGTGCTGGCGCTGACCGCCTGTGGCCAGGAACAGCCATCCCAGGAGCCGCAGGGCCAGCAGCAGGAAGCGCGGCCCCACGCGGTGGAAGTCGCTGAAGTAAGCCGTCAGGACATTCCGCTCAACAAGTCCTACCCTTCACTGCTGCGTAGCGATAGTGAAGTCACGCTGGTGGCGCGGGTCAACGGCTTTCTGGAAGAGCGGCATTTCGAACCCGGGCAAATGGTCGAGGAGGGAGATCGCCTCTACACCATCGAGCCGGACTTGTACCAGGCCACGGTGAACCAGCGTGAAGCAGACCTGCAGAGCGCCCGGGCAGAGCTGGCACGCGCCCAGCGGGATGCGCAGCGTTTCGAGCAGCTGCTGAGCCAGAACTCGGTCAGCCGCCAGCAGTACGACCAGGCGCTGGCAGAGCAGCGGGTCGCGCAGGCCAGCGTGGCACAAGCGGAAGCCGCGCTCACCAGTGCCAATCTGGACCTGGGCTACTCCAACGTCACCGCGCCCGTTTCGGGCATGATCAGCTTGAGCCAAGTCAACGTGGGCAACCTGGTCACGTCAGGCACTGAGCTGGCCACCATCACGCCTCTGGATCCGCTGGAAGTGCGCTTTCAGCTACCCCAGCGCGATGCCTTCGAGCTGCGTCGCCAGTTGGCCGCAAGCGCCGGTGACATGTCCTCCATTACCGCCCATCTCAGCGTGCCCGGGTTAGCGGGTAGCGCTGGGGGTGAGCTGGCGGGACGCTTGAACTACCTCGGTTCCCGCGTGGATACCGGTACCAGTACGGTGCAAGCCTCGGCCACGTTCGACAACCCCAATGGTGATGTGTTGCCTGGCCAGTTCGTGCGCGTCCGCCTCGAAGGCCTCAAGCGGTTCGACGTCATCGCGGTGCCTGAAATTGCCGTTACCCAAGGGCTGATGGGCCCTCGTGTCTTCGTACTGGATGACGAGAGCAAGGCGCGTGAGCGGACGGTTCAACTGGGCGATGTGGCTGGCCCCTGGCAGATCATCGTGGATGGCCTGGAACCTGGCGAGCGCGTCGTGGTGGGCGACCCGGCGGGTCTCGAGCCGGGCATGGTGATCGACCCGGTGCGTTTCGATGGCGATGCAGAACAGCTGGTCGATGACGTGGAAGAAGCCGAAGCGCAGGAGCAGCAGGAGCAGGCCGAAGCGGCTGCCGAGATGTCCGAAGGCGCCGGTGATGCGCCCGCGGAAGGGGAAGAGGGTGCTCAATAATGAATTTCTCTAACTTCTTTATCAGTCGTCCGATATTCGCCACGGTGCTGGCGATTATCCTGACGCTGGTAGGTGCGATGGCGATGCGGATACTGCCCATCGAGCAGTATCCCAGCGTGGTGCCGCCCACGGTCTCGGTACAGGCGCAGTTCCCCGGTGCCGATGCGGAGACCGTGGCACAGACCGTGGCCGCGCCCCTGGCGGAAGCCATCAACGGCGTGGAGGATATGCTGTACATGACCTCCAACAGCGCCGACAACGGCCTGATGAGCCTGAGCGTGGCGTTCAACATCGGCACCGATGGTGATATCAACACCATCAACGTCAACAACCGCGTGCAGGGGGCCTTGTCCCAGTTGCCAGAGGCCGTTCAGTCTCAGGGTGTCACCGTGGAGCTGCGTTCCGACTCCATTCTGATGCTGGTCGCGCTGACCTCGCCCAGCGGTGACTACAACAATGTTTACATGCAGAACTATGCCACCCTCAACATTCTCGATGAGCTGCGCCAGGTGCCTGGGGTGGGCAATGCCGAGGTGCTGGGGGGCGGCGAGTTTGCCATGCGGATCTGGATGGATCCCGACAAGCTGGCCCAGTACGACCTGACCCCGAGCGAAGTGGCCAGTGCCATTCGCGCTCAGAACACCGAAATTCCGGCCGGTAGTCTTGCCGCGACGCCCCAGAGCGAGCCGCGTGCTTATACCTACACCATTACCGCTGGCGGGCGTCTTTCCAGCCCGGATGATTTCCGCAATATCTTCCTGCGCACCAATGCTGATGGTTCTTCGCTGCGCCTGGAAGACGTGGCACGGATCGAGCTGGGCGCCTCTTTCTACGGTGTGGATGCGCGATTGAACGGCGCGACCATGACGCCCATCATCATCAACCAGCAGCCGGGCGCCAACGCGCTGGAAACGGCCAACTCGGTTCGGGCGACCATGGAAGAGCTGGCTGAACGCTTCCCGCCGGGGCTCGAGTACGTGACGCCTTACGATACGACGCTGTTCATCGATGCGTCTGTCGAGACGGTGCTCAAGACGTTCATCGAAGCGTTCCTGATCGTTATCGTGATTCTGTTCATCTTCCTGCAGAACTGGCGCTTTACGGTCATCGCCATGTCGGTGGTGCCGGTCTCGGTGATTGGTACCTTTGCCGGCTTCTACCTGTTCGACTTCTCGATCAACCTGTTGACGCTGTTCGCGCTGGTGCTGTCGATCGGTATCGTGGTGGATGACGCGATTCTGGTGGTGGAGAACGTCGAGCGGGTGCTCAGCGAAGAGGACGATATCAGCGTTCGCGATGCCACCATTCGCGCCATGAAAGAGGTCGGTGGGCCGGTCATCGCCACGTCGCTGATCATGGCGGCGGTGTTCGTGCCGGTGGCCTTCATGGGCGGCTTCACGGGCCAGATCTACCAGCAGTTCGCGATTACTGTGGCGATCTCGGTGGCGTTGTCGGCGCTGATGGCACTGACCTTCACCCCGGCGCTGTCCGCGATCTTCATCAAGCACAACCTGCACAAGACCCGTCAGTCCGCTTTCAAGCGTGCGATTACCACGCCGCTGCGCCTGTTCGATCGTTTCTTCGCAGGCTTCACGGCGCTCTACATGTGGTTCGTGAAGAAGCTGGTGCGCTTCTGGGTGCTGGCGCTGGCGCTGACCGTGGCGGTAGGGGCGGGCTCTTACTGGCTGTATGCCAATACGCCCTCCACGCTGGTGCCCGAAACGGACCAGGGGATCGTGCTGGTCAGCGTGTCGCTGCCGGACGCTGCCTCGCTGGATCGTACCCAGAACTACATGGCCGAGCTAAGTGCTGCCATTGAAGATATCCCCGGCGTGCAGTACTCCTCGGCGGTGGCGGGGTATGACATTCTCTCCAGCGCGGTGAACACCGCACGCGGGATCATTTTCGTCAACATGCAGCCCTGGTCGGAGCGCGACCTGACCGCCAACGAGCTGGTGGGCCGTATCATGCAGCTGGGTGCCAGCATCGACGGTGGTTCGGCCATGGCCTTCAACGTGCCGCCCATCATGGGGCTGTCGACCACTGGGGGCTTCACCGGCTACCTGCAATCCTTCGACGGCGCATCGCCCCGTGAGCTGTATGAAGCATCGCTGCAGATCATGGGGGCGGCGAACCAGCACCCTGCGCTGAATCAAGTATTCTCCACGTTCAACATGAACGTTCCCTCGTTCCGGGCGGAGATCGACCAGCAGAAGGCGTTGAGCTACGGCGTGGCCCTGGAGAATATCTCTTCGGCACTTTCCAATACCTTTGGTAATGGCTTCGTCAACTTCTTCAGCTACCAGAACCGTAACTTCCAGGTGTATCTGCAGAACGAGGACGAGTTCCGCAAGACCCCCGAAGACATCAACAATGTCTACGTGCGGGGCGGCAACGGTGAGCGCATCCCGTTATCCGAGTTCGTGACGCTGGAGCGCCAGGTAGGGCCTTCGGTGGTGTCACGCTTCGGGGTGTACATCGGGGCGCAGTTCCAGGGCGGGGCGGCTCCGGGCTACAGCTCGGCGCAAGCCATCGCGGCCATGGAAGAAGTCGTGCTGGAAACGCTGGGGCCGAACTGGGGCATGGGCTGGACCGGTACCGCGTATCAGGAGGCCAACCTGGGCAATACCGCCATGCTGGCCATCGTGTTCGGTATCCTGATGGTGTTCCTGATCCTGGCGGCCCAGTACGAGAGCTGGTCCTTGCCGCTGGCGGTCTTGACGGCCACTCCGTTTGCCTTCCTCGGGGGGATTGGCGGTATCGTGCTGCGCGGGCTGGATACCAGTGTCTACGTGCAAATCGGTATGCTGGTGGTCGTGGGGCTGGCGGCCAAGAACGCGATCCTGATCGTCGAGTTTGCCGAGCTGCAGCGTAAAGAGCAGGGCAAGACGATTCGTGAAGCCGCGATCACGGCGGCCGAGCTGCGCTTCCGGCCCATCGTCATGACCTCGCTGGCGTTCATCTTTGGTACGCTGCCGCTGGCCCTGGCCACCGGGGCCAGTGATGTCAGTAGCCACCATATCGGCACCACGGTGGCCGTGGGCATGGCGTCTGTCGCTATTCTGGGCAGCCTGTTCATTCCCAGCTTCTACGCCATGATTGCCACTGTTTCTGACTGGCTCTACCGCAAGCGTCATCCTGAACGCAAGGAGGATGAGCAGGCGGCGCTGGGTCACGATCAGACCTGACCTGATCGCCAGCGATCCACCAGACGGGTACCCCACGGGGTGCCCGTTTTTTGTGGGTGTCAGGCCAAAGGCTGATACGGGTCAATGCCCGAGCTACTGACATGGCTAAGATGAGCTAAGCTGAAAGTGACCATCGTTTTAGCCTGAGTAGCACAATAATGGTCGACAATAGGCTCAGGCGAGAACAAGACCGGGCAGCTTGCCCGGAGGAGAACACGCCATGCAAACCTTCATGTCTGCTGCTCTGCAGTTTCCAACCATCGTCTTTGCCCTGTTGCTGGTGCTGGGCACGCTCTATTGGCTGCTGGTGTTGTTGCGATTGGCGCCGTTGGAGCTGTTCGAACGCGATAGCCTGCGCGATGACCACATGGCGAGCACGCTCGTCTCGCTGGGGTTTGCAGGCGTGCCGGCCTCGCTGGCGCTGAGCCTGCTCATTCTTCTGGCAGGCGCCATCTCGCTGGCCGTCGAACTACTGGTGCTACGCTGGCTACCGCTGGGCATGCTGAGAGTGCCCGTGGGCGTGCTGGTGCTGTGGGCTTCCTTTGCCGTTGCTTCGCCGCTGGCGGCCGCCGTGTGTCACGCCCTGCAGCGTGGGCTGCATCGCTACGCGCCGTTCCAGCGCCGTTGCCTGCTGGGCGCTACCGCGGTGGTGATCGAGCGAGACCAGCAGGGCGGTGCCACTGCTCGATTGCTCAATGAGCCGGACAGCGTGGTGCGCTTGCATTGCAAGGCGGGGGATTGCCCCCAGCCGGGTGAGCACCGGGTATTGGTCAAATATCTGGCCAGTGAAGGGGCCTACCGCAGCGTCATGGAGCAGGACTACCTGGATACGCGGGTACGCCTCAACAGGCTGCGTTTGCAGCACAAGCATCACCCCAACGGCTACCCGACGTAACCAGCCCTATCTACCGCCTCTCAGGTAGCGCCACACATCTGCCAGCCACTGGCTGAACGTGCCAGCTGGCTGGGCAGGTGTCGCCGTGGACGGCGCGGCTAACGGAGTCGTCAGAAAGCGCTGTATGGGCTTGACCTGCTGGGCGTCGTTGAGCATCGGCGCATGCCCGCAGCCCGGCACGGTCATGGTCACCAACGATGGCTGTGACTCGGCCATTTTGGGCAGCGTCTCGGCGGCCAGCAGAGCCGACGTTTCACCGCGAATGACCATGAGCGGGCAGCGAATCTTCGCCCAGTCGGCCCAGGTATCCCGGGGGGTGTCGTGGATAAACTGCTCGCCTATGCGGGGGTCGAAGTGGTAGGTCCAACTGCCATCGGGCAGGCGTCGTGCGCTATTGAGCGCCAGCTCGCGCCACTCCGCCTCGCTGGTGATGCCGAAGCTGGCATAGTGCTTGATCAGTTCAGCCTGCAGGTTGGCAAAGTTGTTGAAACGGTGGGTGACGCCAAAGTAGCTCGACAGCGCAATCAGCCCTTCCTTGTCGAGTTCAGGCCCAACGTCATTGAGGACCAGACGCGCAATGCGTGCTGCGTGTTGCTCGTCGGCGGCGATCAGCATACCAAGCAGCCCTCCCATGGAGGTGCCCAGCCAGTCCACCTGCTCCAACTGGTAGTGATCCAGCAGCGCGATGGCAACGGTGACATAGTGGCTGTAAAGGTAGTCATGGGCGGGAAACAGCGACCAGCTCGATAGGCCGCGCCCTGGGGTGTCCGGGGCCAGTACGCGCCATTCGCTGCCTAGCTGGCGGGCCAGGGCGGCAAAATCACCGCCGTGGCGAGCCAGCCCGTGCCAGGCAATCAGGGTTCGTTTGGCGTCAGGGTTCCAGATGCGAACCGCAATCTCCAGCTCACGTACGCGTACAAACTCCAAGGCATCCATACACGGCTCCTGTCATGTGGTGCCTGTAGTATAGATGCAATGCTGCGGTGCAGTAGAGCGTTTACTTGCGCATCATGCGGATCAGCGTATCGATGATTTCTGCGCCGCGCTCGGAGACAGAAAAAGCATCGGGTGTGCGCAGCCAATCATGAAACAGGCCGCCGAGCGTACACTGCATCAGGCGGGTGGCCGTTTCCGGGCTGATATCTTCGCGCATATCCTGCTGTTGCTGGGCCAGTTGGAACACCGGCAGCATTTCGTCGAAGCACTCTTCGCCGATTTCATCCTGCATGGCAATGGGGTTGATATCGCTGAAGAATTCACAGCGATGGAGCAGGATCGACAGAATACGCTGATGGGAAGGTTGTTCGATACGCTGCAAGCCCGCGTGGCAGGCCAGGCGAATGGATTCCAGCGGCGAGACGTGTGGGTCGGCGTTATTGACTTCATCGATCAATGACTGGAAGGGCATGTGCACCCGCTCCACCAGTGCCATGAACAGATCGCCCTTGTTCTTGAAGTGCCAATAGACGGCGCCGCGGGTCAGCCCCGCATGGCGGGCAATCTGCTCAAGCGAGGTGCGAGCAACGCCTTTTTCGAAAAACACCTCTTCAGCCGCATCCAGCAGCGCTTCGCGCGTTGCCGCAGCCTCCGCTTTGGTTTTTCTTGCCATGGAACCTCACCTCACTCTCGACACGTATGCGGCGTATTTTATATGAACTCGTCGGTTTTTTACATTCAAAAGTGTATGGTTAATCGCAGAACTTCATGGCGTGCGTTAACAAAGATGTCGGATAATGCTAAATAGAGTTGTCAGACAACAGGTTTTCCAACCTTTTAGCTACTGCACGATGCTTGATCGAGGAGTTGTCATGGGGCGAGCGCCTTTTACGCTAGCCGGGCATGAGGTGTTGCCCGGCCAGCGGTCACAGATCGATGTGCCGGTGGCACGCCTCTACACCCACACACCGCTGCATATTCCCGTCGAGGTGGTGCATGGCCGCAAGGAGGGGCCGGTCATGCTGGTCTGTGGCGGTATTCATGGGGATGAAATCAACGGCGTGGAAATCGTGCGGCGCGTACTGCGCTCGAAGTCCATCAACAGCCTGCGCGGAACGCTGATTGCCGTGCCGGTGGTCAATGTCTTCGGTTTCTTGCAGCAGACCCGCTACCTGCCCGACCGCCGCGACTTGAACCGCTGCTTTCCAGGCAGCGAAAAGGGCTCGCTGGGGGGGCGTATCGCCGCGCTGTTCAGAGATGAGATCGTCGATCATGCGACGCATATCATCGACCTGCACACGGGGGCGATTCATCGCACCAACCTGCCGCAAATTCGTGCGCAGTTGACCCCTGGCAGCGAAACCGAGCGCATGGCCGATGCCTTTGGGGCCCCGGTCATTCTGAATGCCGAACTGCGGGAAGGCAGCCTGCGCCACTACGCGCAGAACCTGGGCATTCCCGTGCTGACCTATGAAGCCGGTGAGGCATTGCGTTTCGATGAGTGGGCGATTGCGCCTGGCGTCAAAGGCATCCTCAGAGTCATGCGCCGCTTGGGCATGCTGAGTGGCGAGCAGCGCCGCCGTACCCCCGCCCCCGCCGAGCTGGCCAATGGCTCCAGTTGGGCGCGTGCGCCTATCGATGGCATTTTACGGCCCCAGGTGCGCCTGGGGGCGCGCGTGGCCAAGGGCGAAGTGCTGGGCAAGGTAGCGGACCCCTTCGGCAATGATGAGGGCGAAGTGCTGGCCATGGCCGATGGCATCGTGATTGGCATGAGCCGCCTGCCGCTGGCCAATGAAGGCGAAGCGCTTTATCACATCGCTCGTTTCGATGAGATAGAAGAAGCCGAGACGGCCATCGAAAGCTTTCAATCCAGCCTGGAACCGCCTCCCGACTCCCTGTATTGAGCTTTTTTGATAGCAAATATTGATCGCTTCAATAGCCAACGTTAAGGCGCCATGGATGGCGATATGCCTGCTTGTTGACTATACCTGTGGGGGAGCCAGCCAGCGCAAAGGCGAAAGCCTCGTGCGCTGTGGGCCATTTCCAACGACGCAACGGCGTCTGGTCGAATGTGACAAGGAGGAAGCGCCATGAGTAGCCACCAGCACCCCACCACCAATGAAGCCGGTATTCCGGTTGCCAGCGACGAGCACTCGCTTTCGGTCGGGGCCGATGGTCCCATCGTCATGCATGACCACTATCTGATGGAGCAGATGGCGGCCTTCAACCGTGAAATGATTCCTGACCGTCAGCCCCATGCCAAAGGCAGCGGGGCGTTTGGTCATTTTGAAGTGACTCAGGATGTCAGCCAGTACACCAAGGCAGGCTTTCTACAGCCGGGCAAGAAGACCGATGTGCTGATCCGCTTCTCGACCGTGGCAGGCGAGAGCGGAAGCCCAGACACTTGGCGGGATCCCCGCGGGTTTTCCATCAAGTTCTACACCGAAGAAGGTAACTTCGACATGGTGGGTAACAACACCCCCGTGTTTTTCGTTCGCGACCCGATGAAGTTTCAGCACTTCATTCACTCCCAGAAACGTCGGGCTGACAACGGCCTGCGAGACCACGACATGCAGTGGGATTTCTGGACGCTGGTGCCCGAGTCGGCCCACCAGGTGGCATGGCTGATGGGAGACCGGGGCGTGCCTGCCACGTGGCGGCACATGAACGGCTATTCCAGCCATACCTATATGTGGGTCAATGAGGCAGGCGAGCGGTTTTGGGTGAAGTATCACTTCAAGACCGACCAGGGCATCAAGTGCATGACCCAGGAGCAGGCCGACCAGATGGCCGGTAGCGATGCCGACTACCACCGTCGCGACCTCTTCGAAGCCATTCAGCGGGGGGATCACCCTACCTGGACTTTGAAGATGCAGATCATGCCCTTCGAAGATGCCAAAACCTACCGCATCAACCCTTTCGATCTGACCAAGATCTGGCCCCATGACGACTATCCGCTGATCGAGGTGGGCAAGCTGACGCTGGACAGGAACCCCACTGATTTCCACAGTGAAATCGAGCAGGCCGCTTTCGAGCCCAACAGCATGGTGCCGGGGACGGGGCTGTCGCCGGACAAGATGCTGCTGGCAAGGGCGATCTCCTATGCCGACGCGCACCGTGCTCGGCTGGGGGTGAACTACAAGCACATTCCGGTCAATACGCCCAAATGCCCGGTGTACAGCTATGGCCAAGGGGGCGCAATGCGTATTCGTCACGCCACCGACCCTACCTATGCACCCAACAGCAAGGGTGGCCCCAAGGCAGATGGGCAGCGCTTCCCGGAAGACGCCGTGTGGTCGACCGACGGCCAGTTCATACGGACGGCCTACACGCTCAGAAAAGATGACGATGACTGGGGCCAGGCCCACGCGCTGGTGCGCGACGTGATGGACGACGCCCAGCGTGAGCGGCTGGTATCCAATGTGGTCGGGCATCTCTCGGGCGGCGTCTCTGAACCGGTATTGGCCCGGGCGTTTGAGTATTGGCGCAATATCGACCAGGAGGTGGGAGAGCGTATCGAGCAAGGCGTTCGCGAACAGTAGCCTCTTGAACGAAAACGCCCAGCGATCAGCTCGCTGGGCGTTTGCTTTGAGCAGCCCGTTGGCCGTCAGGCCACGGGCTGTTTTGTTGCTTGCTCTTCCACTGGCGGTGTATCGGTCTCCGGCTCGCGCACCAGGCCGAGCGCGTCATCGAACAAGCGTAACCCCGCACCCTCTTTATGGGCGTGTTCCGACAGGTGACGGCGGAACCGGCGCCCGCCCGGGCAGCCCTGGAACAGCCCCAGCAAATGCCGCGTAATATGATTCAGTTTGGCGCCCTCATCCAGGCGCTGCTGAATATAGGGGCGGAAGGCCGTGGCCGCCTCCAGGCGCGTGCGGGTTGGGCCGGGCTCACCAAACAGCTGCTCATCGACACCGGCCAGTAGCCACGGGTTCTGGTACGCCTCGCGGCCTACCATCACGCTGTCCACGTGCTCCAGCTGCGCCTGGCACTCGGCCAGGGTTTTAATCCCGCCGTTGATGCCAATGTGCAGCTCGGGGTGGCTCTGCTTCAAGCGATGCACCCGAGGGTAGTTCAGCGGTGGAATGTCACGGTTCTCTTTCGGGGATAACCCCTGTAGCCAGGCTTTGCGGGCGTGAACGGTAAACACGCTGCAGCCTGCCGAAGCCACGATATCAATGAACCGCGCCAAATCGGCGTCTTCATCCTGGTCATCAATACCAATACGGCATTTCACCGTCACCGGAATCGACACCGCCGCCTGCATGGCCTTGACTGCGGCGGCCACTTTTTCGGGGTGGCCCATCAGGCAGGCGCCAATCATGTTGTTCTGCACTCGGTCACTGGGGCAGCCCACGTTCAGGTTGACCTCGTCATACCCCCACGCCTCAGCAATCGCAGCACACTCCGCCAACTCTCCCGCATCGCTGCCCCCCAACTGCAGGGCAATCGGATGCTCCACCTCGCTGTACCCCAAAAAGCGCTCACGCGGGGAGCCGTGCAGCACCGCACCGGTGGTCACCATCTCGGTATACAGCAGTGCACGCCTGGTCAAGGTGCGAGCAAACGCACGGTAGTCTCTTGTGGTCCAGTCCATCATGGGGGCAACAGAAAACAACCTACCCCTGTCGGCACTGTTGTTGCTAATGAAATCAGTCATTTAATAAATTCTGTAACTGTATGAATATACACATATGTTGCCACCTGATACCGTTAAAAACCGCCCTCAGTGTACCGCCAGTGTACCTAGTGGCGGAGAACGCCCACTTTCCAAAAATCGTGGTACACCAATAGCGAGTTTTCAGAAGCGGCAAGGGGGGTGGCGGACTATTGTACGGAAGAAAGGCCATCCCTCACAGAGTAAAACGTGCAGCACCAACACTCGGGCTTAGAAGTGGGCAGGCCAGGTCGAGGATTTCATCACCGTGCTATCCGGTGGAGAGGATGTCTTGTTTGCCCTGTGCAATACCGCGCAACATCAGCAGGCGAGCAGGGGCCGCCCTGTAAAGCACTTCAAGCTGTTGAATCCGCTTCATCTCGGCACATGCGCGCTTGTTGAGCTGGGCCATCATGGGCTGCTGGCAGCCTCACGTGGCATAATTCAGCTTAGGGTTAATGGTGTTATTAGGGTTCATGGGTTAGGCTCTAAATATCAAAAACGATGTAATTTAACCCGCAGCGCTCGCGCACATGTGCCAGCTTACGCTGAAGGAAGGGCTCGTCAACGTGCAGCGATTCGATGGACGGCACCTTGGCCGATGGCGACTGGGTGCTGGTGGATCGCAGCAACCGCGACCCGAAGTAGGAAGGGGTGTTCTTGCTGCTGGTGAGCGGCGGATTAAGCGGGTACAGCGACTGGCGGGCGGGGCGCTGTATCTGATTAGCGATAACGACCATTACCAGCCGGAAATGATCAAGCCGCAGGATATGCACGATGTGGAAATCTTGGGGCGGTGTGTGGTTCGGATTGGGCGGGTGGTTTGAGTTTACAGCGTATTGGTAGAAAAGCATTTCTTATTACTGATATGAATAATTATTAACAGCCTATTAATGCATGAATTTTAATTTGGGGTGCGATATGGCCAAATATCCTTATTCAAAAGAATTATATACAAGTGAGTTATTGTTTGATCCAGAAAACCCTAGGTTTCCTAGAGAGGTTTCGTCTGGAGCAGACAGCGTCATCTTAGAGAAGATGATTCGAGATGAGCGTGTTGCAGAGATTATGCAAAGCGTGGGGGTTCAAGGCTACTTTGAAGGTGAGCCATTACTGGTGGCGCAGGTGCCAAGTAGTGATGATTATTATGTCGTTGAAGGTAATCGCCGCTTAGCTGCTTTGAAACTCCTCAACGGAGAGCTTGAAACTCCAAAAAGACTTAAAAGTGTTGTTTCAATAATAGACGATGCGTCCGAAAAACCTAATAAAGTGCCGTGTATAATTTTTTCAGAGAGAAAAGATATCTTAAGATATTTGGGTTTTCGCCACATTACTGGGATAAAAGCTTGGGGGCCGCTTGCTAAAGCTAGATACTTAAAACAATTAAGAGAAGATATATATGCCAATGAGCCAGAAGATGAGCAACTCAAAATGCTCGCTAAGGAGATAGGCAGTAGATCTGACTATGTTGGAACTATGCTTACGGGTCTTGAATTATATGATAAGGCGAAAGATAGTGAGTTTTTCAATTTGCCGGGCATTAATGAAAAAAGTATCGAATTTACACTGTTAACTACTGCTATTGGTTATAGAAATATTTCAGATTATATTGGTCTTGATAGCAAAGTTGATACCCAGTGTGAGCATGTGGAAAAAGATAGACTCAAGGACGTGTTTTCTTGGATATATTCCCAAGATCAACAGGGAAATACTATTGTCTCTGATTCAAGGAAGCTTAAAGACCTTGCAGCTGTTGTGGCCAATCAGGATGCAGTTTTGAATCTAAAAAAGAAAGGAGATTTAAATGAAGCCTTTCTTATGACTGAAGGGCCGCAAGTTGCTTTTTCACAAATGCTTGAAGCGGCAAAAAAGCGGTTAAGTTTGGCTTATGAAACTTTGCCCGCGGTCAAAGAGCTCGATAAAAGCCACTACGAAGAAATTCAAAATATTTTCGAATTAACAAAAAGTATTCGTTTGGTTATTCAAGGGCGATTAGATGATGAATAATGGTATCCTGACAAAATTAGATTCTTTACCAAGGCTGCCTGACGTATTTGTATGGAGTGACTATATTGAACTTCGCTGCTTAGTTCATCCTGATAAAGCTTTTTCTCGCTCTGATTTGATGGAAACACAGGAAGAGATGACAGATACGAGAGATGACGCGGATGATATTTCAGATGAGGAATATGCCTATGATTTAGGTATTAAAGTTGATGATTTTCAACATGATGATATGTATCAATCTACTCCAGCTAAAAATGATCGTTTGCAACAGAAAACTTACGAGCGTTTTGTACATTTACAGAGTAGGCTGAGGCATTATGGCGATGAGCTTTACCCCTTTTATTTCGATGAAGAACTCCAGTCAATTCACCTAAGGCAAGAGCTGAATGATTGGCATTATTTTTATTTGCAACTTTTAATATCTTCTGCGCTACGCTATTGCCCACGCTCTCGTCGTCATGAGCTAACGGGCCCATTTGAAGAAATTAGTTATGCCATATTCAAATGCTTAATGCCAGATGGCTGGGTGGTACATCAATTCGGTAAAGACAAGTCAAGTAGGTATGAAGGCCACTTGTACGATAAACTTTCACTTCTTGCACAAGATGTTTGGGGGAAGTTAGATACCTGAATCCGTGAGACCGGCCCTCAGAAGCACTTCTAACCCACTGACCTGCATGGCAATATAGCCATTATCGCCATTCACCCAGACAGTGCCATGCCCAACATAAAGTTCCGCGCCAGTCGCCGCACCCTCACCAGCCACGCCGGGCTGTCCATCATCGGGCAATGCTTCGAGATCGCTGGCGTCGACAGCATCGACAGCCGCTTCCCCACCACGCTGGGCATGCGCACCAGTGACGTGATCAAGAGCTACCTGGGCCTGCTGTGTCTGGGCATGAGCGACTATGACGCTGTCGAGAACTTCCGCCGCGACAAGCCCTTCCAACAACTGCTGACCCTGCAGAAGGTGCCGAGCGCGGCGACGCTGCGACAGCGGCTGGAGAAACTTGCCGCCAACGACCTGCAGGCGCGCACCGCCACCTGGTCCACGACCCTGCTGTCACTGATCGAAGCACCGATCACCGCCGAGACGACGCACGTCTGCCTGGACATCGACACCTTCGTCATGGACAACAGCAACTCGAAGAAGGAAGGCGTCTCGCGGACCTACCAGAAGGTCGATGGCTACACCCCGATCGCCGCCTATCTGGGCAACGAAGGGTGGTGCCTGGGTCTGGAACTGCGGCCTGGCAAGCAGCACACCATGAAGGAGAGCAACGCCTTCGAGCGGGTACTGCCTCGCGCCCAATGCCTGACCAGGCAACCGATCCTGTTACGCGAGGACAGCGGCTTCGACAGCCAGGCGCACCTGGCGCTTCTCGAACAGCAACGCCAGGTCTTTGCCGACGAGGGGCGCCGGCTCGACTATGTCGTCAAATGGAACCCGCGCGGCTCGGCCACGGCTGATCGAGATACCTGGCTGGCGGTGGCGGCGGACTACTGGGAAGAGCTGCGTCCTGGCAAGCGCCAGGCGCTGTGGACGCAGACCGTCTCGATCCACGACGACAACAAGACCGAATACGTCGTCCAACGCGTGATGCGCCTGGTAGAGCGCACCGCCGATCGCGATGGCCAGTTGCTGCTCGAACCGGACTATGAGTTGGAAGGCTGGTGGACCAGCCTGGACGAGGCGCCGGAGGCGGTGATCAAGCGCTACCAGGCGCATGCCACCCATGAGCAGTTTCACAGCGAGATCAAGACCGATCTCGACCTGGAGCGCTTGCCGTCCGGCAAGTTCGCCACCAACGATCTGATCCTGCATCTCGCCCAGTTGGCCTACAACATCCTGCGCCTGATGGGACAGCTGGGCATGACCGGCGAGCTGAGCCCGGTTCGCCACCCGGCCAAGCGGCGCCGGCTGCGCACCGTGCTACAAGAGTTGGTGCACCGTGCGGCTCTCGTGATTCACAAGGCACGGCAGATCATCCTCGACTTCGGGCAGGATATCGGGCGCATGACGGTGCTCAAGACGCTGCGGAGCCGACTGCGTTATCCACGAGGAACGCCATGCTGACCGTCAATCGGCGACACTCTATCCACAAGCAGTTCCAGGCGACACGTGATCGCCAGATATGTCGTGCCTGGCGGGTGGAAAGGCATGACAAAACGGGCCGTCAGCACCGATCAGCACGGTGGGTTTTGGCAATAACGGGCTTGCGAAAGCCAACTTGCACGGGGCGAATGATCAAAAAGTGCTCGCTGGCGGTGATAGGGAAAGTGTCGGCGCCGGCTTCACGGATTCAGGAGATACTAAACGGTCGCATTTTAATGAACGTGATCGAGGTGATGGTGGGTTGGATTTAGTGGCGTGGCACCCAATGTCCGATGACCGCAATTTAGTCCCTATGGCCTTTGCTCAGTGTGGTTGCACGGCTGAAGAATTTGGCATGAAAATGTTAGAAGCATCCCCTGGTAAATTAGCGCTACACCTGAAAGTAGGGTATGAATGGGCTTCTTATTATTTTATGCCCCAATCTATGCTTACAAATGACGGGAAGGACTGGTTGAAATATTCAGACTTTGCTAGAGCTATTGTTGTTGATCGCTTTCGTATTATCAAAATTGCTAAGCAATACGAAATTAATGTTAGGGAAATTATGAAGTCAGAAACAATTCAAGAAGCCCTTGAAACTTCTTTTTATTAATACCAAATGTTTGGTAGAGCCCGTGCTACTGCCTCAAAAAGGGGCGGTGGCACAGCGTTTCCTACAACTTTATAGCGCATGCTCATGCTGCCCGATTTATGTTCCGGGAAAACAAGATTTCCAAATCCCTGTAACTTGGCTGCTTCGCGATAACTAAATCGGCGAGCGGGTCCATCATGTATGAAACGCCACACGTTATGCTCAAGCTTCTCCAATGGAGGGCTCATCGGGTGCAGTGGCATGTGGCGCGGGTTGGCAACGATCGTTTTTGACTGTTCTTTCCAGCCGTTCCGGCGGTTTCTGGAGAGGTAGTACCAATGAAAATCGAGATCGTAAAACTCACCTTCCGGCCACTCAGGCATACCGCCAATGGCGTCTTCTATGGTGGCTTTAGCTTGCCCGCCTACAACGCCGTGGGTCGGCTGGGGGAATTCGTACTCAATTCCAAAATCGTCACGAAGCCCGACGATGAAAATTCTCTTTCGCTCCTGGGCAACGCCAAAATCTGCTGAGTTAAGCACTTGGAATGACACGTTATAGCCAGCCTCAGTGAACACGCGAAGCTGATCCTGAAGCAGGTGGGCGTAATTCTTACGCACCATGCCAGAGACATTTTCAACGATGAACGCTTTTGGCTTGATTTGGTACAGGGCACGGGCAAATTCGAGATAAAGGGTGTTGATTTGGCGACCAGCATCACGCACGCCGCCTTGGCTAAACCCTTGGCATGGGTAGCAGCCCACCAGTAACTCAGCATCAGGGAAATGTTCTATTCCACTTATGCTTCCAAGGCGGTAGTCAGTCTCTGGGTGGTTGTGCTCATAAACTGCCTTTGCATAGGCCAACACATCGTTGGCCATCAGCACATCAAAGCCAGCATTGATGATACCAGCGTCGGAGCCCCCGCAACCTGAGAAAAGTGACACTGCTGTTGGCATGATGTTGTCCTAAACCTTAGCTCCCTCACGGGATGGTGATATTCGAGAAGGTGGGATTCTAACGCTCCCTGATGGCGTTGGCACACCCCCTGTGCGTTATTTCTTCATTGCGTTCTTGCGTCGTAGCGTTATTTCACGCCATTTGAGTGCCTCACCAATGATGTGGTCAGCGCTCATTTTGCTGCCTTCTCATCCGTATACGCCTTCATCAGATCCCAGTGCGTCGTGGCTACGGTTCGCACAGCGTAGGCTCCAGGAGTCTTTTTTCCGGTAGGCCCAAGTGTGCCGTGCCTTGCCTTTTACTATCTGCCCGAGCAGTACATCCATGGTGCCCACATCTTATTGGCTGAAAGTGCCTTTCCATAACCCTTGTCAATGGCTGGTTTCTTATACAGTATAAGGCGTTAGGGGCGTGACGTGCCAATGCCATGGCACGTCGCCAAATGTGGAGCTAGCACAGGGCAACAGCATGCGAGTGACCTACCTAGGGACTGCCGTGGTGGGTGTGGAGCACCCGGAGGTAGCAGAGATAGATCGGCGAAAAATTCCGCCGGCCTGCTTTCTGGTGGAGATCAACGACGACGTGCCCCAGGTGGGCCATGGATGGAGGGCGACGTGCTGGTGGTGGACGAAGCGCGCTCTTATGGCCACGCCGATTTGGTGGTGGCGGAGGTAGAGGGCGAGTATTGGCTCTTCAAAACCCACCACGTGGGCAGCCGCTGCCGCTTGTTGCCGCCTTTGGGTGGGGAAGGGTGCTTTATCACGGCGACGCAGTTTCGTGGGGTGGTGGTGAGGCAGGCGCGGTGTTGGGCGGTGTAGACAATTTCTTACACAAGAATCAGCGATGGCTTACAGCTGCCTGGATGATTTTTTGAGATGATAAATCAGTCGCTTGGAAGCACGCGGGACGGACTCCGCCTCGTCAGAAGGATGCGGCACCGATATCCCCAGCCATGGAATGGCTGGGGGTTTTTGTTTGGGGCTTAGCTGGCTTGTTTGTTCCTGGCCAGTTCGGCCATGGCGACGCGGGAGAGAAAGCCAGAGCGGGTTTTGTCGCCGGGGTGGCGGGCGACGAAGTCGTCGATCTGTTTGACCAGGAGGTCGGGCAGGGTGACGTTGATCTTGTGGCTTTTGCCCAGGTACGGGGTGACGTCTATATCGACGACGGCCCAGATCCAGCCAGTGAAGTCGGGATTGTCCATGTGGTGTTCGATGGACGTGGCTTCGGGGATGGGATCGCCGTATTCAACGGCCACTTCCAGCCAGCCATCGATGGCTTCTTTGGCGTTGGCCAGGGCCTCTTCGAAGGTGTCGCCTGCGGAGTGGCAGCCGGGCAGGTCGGGCACGATGACGCCATAGGCGTGTTGTTCGTCGCCGCGTTCAATGGCAATGGGAAATAACATGGCTCACCTCTATCAGTGGGGGCAGCAGTGGCCAGCCTCATTCGAGGCCAGCGCTTTTCCTGATTCCTTTGACCAATCCCGTTTTCAGATCCTTTTTCGGATGTGGCACGGTGATGGTGCCGGGTTTGGTCGGGTGCCTGAAGTGGTGGTGGCTGCCTTTGACTCTGAGTAATGTCCATCCATCCGCTTCCAGTTCCTTGATCAGTACTCTGCTGTTCACCTCCTGCCCCTTTGTCGTTGAACATGGGGTTACTATAACCCTGCAATGTGAGCCTGTCAAAATTTATAACCCCAACAACCCTGTTTGCTGTTCAGAGAGCCAATGGTTTGTGTACCGCTACCGCCTCTCCATACGAATGCTGCAGGTATACCCCTGCTCCGTGAAATTGTGCGCGACCTCGCTCACCAGCCAGGCCGTGGCGTCGATCTGGGGCTTGAAGCCTGCGAGCGTGAGCGGTGTTTCGGGCAGTAGGTCGGGGCCGATGCGCAGGGCCAGCATCGTCGTGATGCTGAACGGCAGCAGGGTGGCGGCTTGCACGGTGAGGCGATCCGTCAGCGGGCGGCGTTCATCGACGCGCTTGCGAACGGCGTCCAGCAACGCTTTGCTGGGTTGGCCATCGGCTTCGCGGAAGAGAATGGTAAGCACGACCTCCACGGATTCCGGGCTGGCCACCGAGCGTGGGGTTAGTGACACCGAATAGGCTGGCGGGAATGATGGATGTTTTTTAGCTAAAAGCTAAAATTTTTTGCTGCTAATTCGCTGTTAGCTATAATGGTGGTAATGAAAACGATCACTTACCGTAAAAGCGCGTTGAAGGTGTTGCAGCGAATGCCGCGACCTGAGTCGAAGCGCATACAAGGCAAAATCAAGGCCTATGCGGAAGACCCGGAAAGCCAGCGCAACAATGTGAAGGCCTTGAAGGGGAGCGATTATATTCGGCTGCGGGTAGGCGACTGGCGGGTGATCATCGACGAGCATGGCGATGTACTCGACATTATTAACATCGGTGCCCGTGGCGGCGTTTATCAATAAAGTGCCCATAACGCACCAGACAATTTACAGGAGGCTGCATGAGCATACCTCAAATTATTCAAACGCCCACGGGCGAGCGGTTAGTGGTTCTGCCTGAGCAGGAGTACCAAGCGTTGCTTGCGCGGCTGGAAGACCAGGACGATATTGACGCTGCCAACGCGGTGGTGGCGCGTGGTGAAGAGTCATTTCCTGTGGCGGTTGTGGATGCGCTGCTGGATGGCGTGGCACCCGTGAAGGTGTACCGCGAATACCGTGGACTACGTGCAGGTGAGCTGGCGGAAAAAGCAGGGATCAGCCAAGGGTACCTTTCCGAAATAGAGTCAGGGAAAAAAAGCGGCTCGTTGAGTGTGCTGACCCGTATTGCGACTGCTTTAGAGGTTGAACTGAGCGACCTTACCTAGCCATCCCTCTTTCCCTACGATAGATGAGCCGCACCCGCTGGGCGTACTCGACGCGGGGGCGGTCGCGGGTGACGCGATCTTTCAGGCCGCGCTGGTGGGTGGTGGCTTCTGGCGGCGACGCGCGCGAAGGCGTTCGATGGGGTGGCTTTTGCAAAGGGACGAAGCGATGTCGATATCCATAACCCCAACAATTCCGCGTGTCCTTCAAAGCACTTCTCAAGCCTGGTCTGATATTGGGTAAATGCTTGCATCACTTTGCGTTTTTTGTGGTCAAAGGCGGTATGGTAGGTATCCGCCAATAACAAGGGGAAGACGTGGTGATGGGGAAAGCGCTAGGTTACGCAGGAGCCGCTCTGCTGGGTGCATTGATGTTGCAGGGCTGCAGTGGTCCTGAAGAGGAGGCGCCGACAGAGACGGTCCAGGCGGAAGAGACCGCCGCGGCCGAGCCAGTAGCGGAAGCCGAGCCTATCGAGCCGCTGGAGGTGGAGGTGTCGACCTCTGCTCAACTACTCTCTGATCGCCGATTGATGATTGCGGGCCAGACCAACTTGCCGGATGGAGCCCAGGTACAGGTCGTGGTCGAGCGTGAGCTGAGCCGAGTGCGCTGGCAGGCACGTACTCAAGTCAGGGAAGGGCAGTTCGAAGTCGGGCCGCTGGGTACGGGAAGTGGGTTGCCGGATGGCGGTTACGTGGTGCGAGTACAGCTTTCCGAAGCCGCTGTTCAGCCAGCCAGCGTGCGGGCACGGATTGGTGATCTGGGTGAGCATTTGGCGGGAGAGCTGGTCAGCCAGTCCCGCCATGGGTTGGGTCAGGTGGCCACCTACTCGCGGCGTCTCTTGATAGGCAGTGAACCAAGACGAACGCGCGACCAGGTGGACGTGTTTGAGGACAATTAGGGACGGGGAGGTAAAGATGCTTTAGGCAGCACACCAGTGGGCAAGCAGAACGGCATGGATCGACGTGCTATTGGGCGCTTTTGTATAGTGCTCAATGACGTATTGATCATCCCGTTGTACCAGGTAATGCCCAGCCTTGTGGAACACGTGTGTCGGGCCGAGGAGCAGCAGGTCTCCCGCCGACGCTGGTGAAAAATCTGCTTCCTTGGCAGGTGTCACCATCACGCAAGGTGCTTTCCAGTCGATCTTCAACGGCAGGTGATGCGGCACGGTGATAGCAGTGGCCTGAACCTGTTCCCAGGGGAGGGGACCAGTATGGTTCAGGGTGAGCAGTTGTGGCGCGCTGTCTCCTTCCAATAGGGTAGCTAGCGAGCAATCCAGTGCGTCCGCGAGCGCCACCAGGCGTTCATGGCCGATCTGTTTGATTGCCCCAGATTCCCAATAAGAAATGGTGACATCCGACACGCCAACTTTACGTGCTAGGGCAGCTTTGTTGAGCTTGGCCCTAAGCCTCAATTGCTTGATACGTGAGCCTAGCGATTCCATTTCATCTTCCTATCGATGAGCTAAATCAGCTCGTTAAGTGTACTTCCACCTATTCGGTGGCGCTCAGAACACGCTGTAAACGATGAGAATCGTTCGCATACATGAACACGAATCATGGGTACTACACCATACTAAGCGATTGTGCTTTAACGCGCATCTTTCACACCGTGGACATTGAGCTTGGGTTATGACGCTTTTGAGGTAAACTCGTTCCCCTGCGGGTGCTGTTGGATATAGCTGGGGCGCGTATAATGTGGAGATGCATTTACCGCCACAAGGATAGATTGATGACCGTACGTACTCGTATTGCGCCTTCCCCCACTGGGGACCCGCACGTAGGCACGGCCTACATTGCGCTGTTCAACCTCTGCTTTGCCCGTCAGCACGGTGGTCAGTTCATCTTGCGCATTGAAGATACCGATCGGGTGCGTTCTACCCCTGAATCAGAACAGATGATTCTCGATTCGTTACGGTGGCTGGGGCTCGAATGGGACGAAGGCCCTGATGTAGGCGGCCCGCATGGCCCTTACCGTCAAAGCGAGCGCGGCGAGATCTACGCTCAGTATGCGCAGCAGCTTTTGGATGCAGGCCATGCCTTCAAGTGCTACCGCACCAGTGAAGAGCTGGACGAGCTGCGTGAATCCCGCAAGGAAGCAGGCCTGCATCTGGCCCTGAAGCCTGCAGACCTGGCGCTGGATGCCGCCGAGCAGGCGCGTCGTGAGCAGGAAGGCTGGCCGTATGTCATCCGCATGAACGTGCCCAGTGAAGGCGTCTGCGTGGTCAGCGACATGCTGCGCGGCAGAATCGAGGTGGAGTGGGCGCAGGTGGACGCGCAAATCCTGATGAAGTCCGATGGTATGCCCACCTATCACCTGGCCAACGTGGTCGATGACCATTTGATGGGCATCACCCATGTGCTGCGTGGCGAAGAGTGGATCAACTCGGCACCCAAGCACCAGCTGCTCTACGACTACTTCGGTTGGGAAATGCCCCAGCTCTGCCACATGCCGCTGCTGCGCAACCCGGACAAGTCGAAGCTCTCCAAGCGCAAGAACCCGACCTCGATCAACTATTATCGTCGCATGGGCTTTCTGCCTCAGGCCGTCACCAACTATCTGGGGCGGATGGGGTGGTCGATGCCGGACGAACGCGAAAAGTTCAGCCTGAGCGAAATGATGGCTGAGTTCGACATTCAGCGGGTATCGCTGGGTGGGCCGGTATTCGACCTGGAGAAGCTGACCTGGCTGAACGGCGTTTATATTCGTGAAGACCTGGATGATGACGCGTTGCTGCAGGCGCTGCGCGAGTGGGCGTTCAACGATGCCTATGTCAAGCAGATCCTGCCCCAGGTTCGCCCGCGGGTCGAGACGCTCTCGCAGGTGATTCCGCTGGCGGGCCACTTCTTCTCTGGGCTGCCCCCGTTGGAAAAGCAGGATTTCGACGCTATCAAGCTGGAAGACGAAGAGCTGGTGAAGCTGCTGCAATTTTTGGTGTGGCGCTTCGAAGCCGTCAATGCCTGGCACAAGGAAGCGCTGCTGACGGAAGTCAAACACCTGGCAGAACACTTCGAGCTGAAGATGAAGGCGTTTCTGGCGCCGGTGTTCATTGCCATTACGGGCAGTGCTTCCAGCACGTCCGTCATGGACGCCATGGCGATTCTCGGGTCGGACGTGACGCGGGCTCGCTTGCGCCACGCCATCGAGTTATTGGGTGGCGTATCGAAAAAGCAGGCGAAACGCTTCGAAAAAGAGTTCCGCGACCTGTAAATACTCGACCTGTACAGAGGGGCAGGGAGCGTCAGATGAGCGGCGAGCGAGATATTTGACGCTTCTTGCGAAAACAGGGTTGACGAAGGCGAGCGTAATCAGTAATATACGCTCCGTCTTCACGACACGTGGGGCCTTAGCTCAGCTGGGAGAGCGCAACACTGGCAGTGTTGAGGTCAGCGGTTCGATCCCGCTAGGCTCCACCATCATTAGCCCATGCTAACGATGTACCATGATGTAAAAAGGTAGATACGTCCCATTCGTCTAGTGGTCCAGGACACCGCCCTTTCACGGCGGGAACAGGGGTTCGAACCCCCTATGGGACGCCACCTTCTTCTGGTTTTTTGTATTTTCCCCCTTCAAAAAGTCTCGATAGCAACCCAATGTCGCGTTGCCTTTTCGGCTGCTTCCTGTTTGGCGTTTTAGCCAATTTATCGCTTTTTTTGTCAATATTGTGCTTGACTTGTCCACTTTTGCTCGTCTGGGTAAAGGGTTGTGCACAGCCTCGTGAATATGACATAAAAAATCAGCGTCTTAGCTTAATCTCTTTTAAATCAATGGCTTATGAGAGGTTAAAAAATGACCAATTTAAGGCTGGGTCACTGTTCATGGCGATTACGGGACGTTTTGTAGTGGTTGTGAACAGGGTTATCCACAGATAGTGTGGAAAACCCTGATCCGGCTGTCAGCGCCAAAATGTCAAGCGCTATTCGCCTTTGCGGAGACGCTTTAACAGCGAAGAGGTGTCCCATCGGCCACCCTGCATGCGCTGCACGTCGGCATAGAACTGATCCACCAGTGCGGTGACGGGTAGCGTGGCGTCCAGTCTGCGCGCTTGCTCCAGGCAGATACCCAGATCCTTGCGCATCCAGTCGACGGCAAAGCCGTGCTGATACTCATCGGCGATCATGGTCTTGTGGCGGTTTTCCATCTGCCAGGATCCTGCGGCACCTTTCGAAATCACCTCGATCACTTGATGCTGATCCAGTCCTGCCTGTTCGGCAAAGTGCAGACCCTCCGCTAACCCTTGTACCAGGCCGGCGATGCAGATCTGGTTGACCATCTTGGTGAGCTGGCCGCTGCTGGCGGGGCCCATGAGCGTGACAGCGCGAGCGTAGTGGTCAAGCACGGGGGCGACGGCATCGAAAGGGGCCTGTTCACCGCCGCACATGATGGTCAGCGCGCCGTTTTCTGCGCCCTGCTGGCCGCCGGATACCGGGGCGTCGATAAAATGAAGGCTCTGCTGGCGGCAGGCGGCATCCAGCTCCAGTGCCAGGTCGGCTGAGGCCGTGGTGTGGTCCACCAGATAGCTGCCGGGGGCCATGGCCTGCAGCACGCCGTGTTCGCCGGTGGTGACCTGACGCACGTCGTCGTCATTACCTACGCACACCAGCACCAGGTCGGCGCCCTGGGCCGCTTCGGCGGGCGTGGCGTGGGCCGTGCCGCCAAACTGATCGGCCCATGCCTGGGCTTTGGTGGTCGTGCGGTTATAAACGCGGGTGGTCAAGCCCTGCCTGGCCAGGTGTCCTGCCATGGGGTAACCCATGACGCCCAGGCCGATAAAGGCAACGGTAGTGATAGAAGACATAAAGCACCTTTGTTGTTGATGGGGGAGTGGTGTCATGAAGGGGTAGGCTGCACGCAAAAGGCCACCCGTGGGTGGCCTTTGTGTCGCTCAGTTATCGCCGTACAAGCCGCCGATTACTTCTTAGGGTAGTCACGCTGGTCATGACCAGTGTAAAGCTGGCGTGGACGACCGATCTTGTAGCTTTCGCTGAGCATTTCGTGCCAATGGGAGATCCAGCCAATGGTACGGGATACCGCGAAAATCACGGTAAACATGTTGGTTGGAATACCCATGGCCTTGAGGATGATGCCGGAGTAGAAATCGACGTTCGGGTACAGCTTGCGCTCGATGAAGTATTCGTCTTCGAGAGCGATCTGCTCCAGGCGCTTGGCGATCTTCAGCTGCGGGTCATCTGCCAGGCCCAGCTCGGCCAGTACTTCGTCGCAGGTCTCTTTCATGACCTTGGCGCGCGGGTCGAAGTTGCGGTAAACGCGGTGACCGAAGCCCATCAGCTTGAACGGGTCGTTCTTGTCTTTTGCCTTGTCCACGAAGCGCTGAATATTCTCTTCGGAATCGTCGCCGATTTCGTCGAGCATGTTCAGCACGGCTTCGTTGGCGCCGCCGTGTGCCGGTCCCCAGAGTGCCGCGATGCCCGCACTGATACAGGCAAACGGGTTGGCGCCGGTAGAGCCTGCCAGGCGTACGGTGGAGGTGGAGGCGTTCTGCTCGTGGTCCGCATGCAGCATGAAGATGCGGTCCATGGCTTTGGCGTACACCGGGTTGATCTTGTACTCCTCGCAAGGGTTGCTGAACATCATGTAGAGGAAGTTCTCTGCATAGCTCAGGTCGTTGCGCGGGTAGTTGAAGGGTTGGCCAACGTTGTACTTGTGCGACATGGCGGCCAGGGTAGGCATTTTGGCAATCAGGCGAATCGCGCTGATGATGCGGTCCTCTTCCTGAGTGATGTCCATGTGGTCATGATAGAACGCTGCCAGACCACCGACTACGCCACACAGGATCGACATCGGGTGTGCGTCGCGACGGAAGCCCTTGAAGAAGTTGTTGATCTGGTCATGCACCATGGTGTGATTGCGAATGCGCGATTCGAAATCGGTGTACTGCTCTTTTGTGGGCAGTTCACCAAACAGCAGGGTGTAGCACACTTCGACGAAGTTGGATTCTTTTGCCAGCTGGTCGATGGGGTAGCCGCGGTGCAGCAGTACGCCCTTGCCGCCATCGATGTAGGTGATTGCGGACTGGCAGGAAGAGGTGGCCATGAAGCCGGGGTCGTAGGTAAACAGGCCTTCGGCGCCCAGGCCACGCACGTCGATGACGTCGGGGCCAAGTGTGCCGGAATACATGGGTAGTTCGATCGTCTTATCGAGACCGTCTACCGTCAATGTCGCTTTCCTGTCAGCCATGATGGCCTCCTTTCGAGTTCGGTTTGGGACGTAAAGTCGTTGTTTCGCATGCCGCGCCGGCGAAAAGGCTTGCCCACTATAGAAGTGTGCGACATTTTGTCAATTAGCCGTAATGCTAGACATGCTTGTACAGGATGTGTTGTTTTGGATAATAATTGTATATGATTAACCGAGATCTATAGTACCGAAGTGACAGAGGGTTGACGATACGTTAACAGGCTTATCAAACCGTCCATCTAATGTCACTATAACCATGCTGCATCGCAAAATCGACTCAGACCATTGGCTATTTTCTTGCACCATGGTCGAGTTAAGTCTGAGATCGGTTTGTCAGCAGGGGCTAAGGTTCTTATAATCCACGGCGCGCGACCGGCAGGTAGGTGGTCGTGCCCGACTTGGCAACGGCCGAGCCCCTTCCAGCAACCACCGCCCGCTCGGGTTATGCCCGACCGTCGCTGAGCGGGCCAAGAGAGTGTGTATAACGCCGTGAATAGCAAACGACCCGTAAACCTAGACCTGACTACGATACATTTCCCACTGCCAGCGCTGACGTCGATTACGCACCGTATTACCGGCGTGATCCTGTTCGTCGGGCTGATCTTCGCTTTCTGGGCGCTGGGTAAATCCCTGTCATCTCCGGCTGGCTTTGACGCTGTCAGCAATGCCCTGGCGAATAACGTCCTCGCCAAGTTTGTGGCTTGGGGGCTGCTGTCTGCCCTGGCATTCCACTTTGTGGCAGGCATCAAGCACCTGCTCATGGATGCCAACATTGGCGTGACCCTGGAGGGTGGTGTGAAAAAAGCACAGGCTACGGTCGTAGTCAGTGCGGTTCTGATTATTCTGGCAGGAGTTTGGGTATGGTAACCAACATCACGAGTTTTGGCCGTAGCGGTCTGTCCGATTGGCTGATGCAGCGAGTATCTGCGGTCATTCTGGCCCTTTACACGGTCTTCATCGTCGCTTACCTGCTGTTTAATCCGAACCTGGATTACTACACCTGGAGTGGGCTGTTCGAGCAAACCTGGATGCGTATCTTCTCGCTGCTGGCCTTCATTTCCATTGCAGCGCAC
Source organism: Halomonas sp. 18071143 (assembly GCF_019211725.1). NCBI lineage: Bacteria > Pseudomonadati > Pseudomonadota > Gammaproteobacteria > Oceanospirillales > Halomonadaceae > Halomonas > Halomonas sp. 18071143. The sequence goes on along the minus strand of NZ_CP078120.1, from coordinate 2,699,998 downwards.
GCTTGGATCGGTTTGTGGACAGTCACTACCGATTACCTCAAGTCCACTCGCCTGCGCGTGGGTGCCCAGACGCTGATCATTCTGGCCATCTTCGTATACCTGGTGTGGGGCATCCAAATTCTGTGGGGAGCTTGATCTATGTCTAACCTTCGTAGCCTGACGTTTGACGCCATCATCGTGGGTGGCGGTGGCTCTGGCCTGCGTGCCGCTCTTGAACTGGCCAAGTCCGGTAAAAAGACAGCGGTACTGTCCAAAGTGTTCCCGACACGCTCCCACACGGTTTCTGCTCAGGGTGGTATCACCTGTGCGATTGCCTCCGCCGACCCGAACGACGACTGGCGCTGGCACATGTATGACACCGTCAAGGGCGGCGACTATATCGCTGACCAGGACGCTGCCGAGTACATGTGTTCAGAAGGCCCCAAGGCCGTCTTCGAACTCGAGCACATGGGCCTGCCGTTCTCGCGTTTCGACAATGGCCGCATCTATCAGCGTCCGTTCGGTGGTCAGTCCAAGAACTTTGGTGAAGGTGGTCAGGCGGCACGTACCTGCGCCGCCGCCGACCGTACCGGTCACGCGCTGCTGCACACCCTGTACCAGAACAACCTGAAGAACAACACCACGTTCCTGAACGAGTGGTACGCGGTGGATCTGGTCAAGAACGCCAACGGTGACGTGGTGGGCTGTATCGCCATGTGTATCGAAACCGGCGAAGTGGTGCACGTCAAGTCGAAAGCCACCGTGCTGGCGACCGGCGGTGCCGGACGCATCTACGCGTCGACCACCAACGCCCTGATCAACACGGGTGACGGCATCGGCATGGCGCTGCGCGCTGGTTTCCCGATGCAGGACATGGAAATGTGGCAGTTCCACCCGACCGGTATCTACGGTGCGGGCACGCTGGTCACCGAAGGTTGCCGTGGTGAAGGTGGCTACCTGGTCAACAAGGATGGCGAGCGTTTCATGGAGCGCTATGCGCCCAACGCCAAAGACCTGGCGGGCCGTGACGTCGTGGCGCGCTCCATGGTCATGGAAATCCTCGAAGGCCGCGGCTGTGGCGAGAAGGGCGACCACGTGTTCCTGAAGCTGGATCACCTGGGCGAAGAAGTACTTGGCAAGCGTCTGCCCGGCATCGTCGAGCTCTCCAAGACCTTCGCTCACGTCGATCCGGCCAAGGACCCGATCCCGGTCGTGCCGACCTGCCACTACATGATGGGCGGTATCCCGACCAACATTCATGGTCAGGCGATCACCCAGGACGAGAGCGGCAACGACAAGATCGTCAACGGTCTGTTCGCGTGTGGCGAAGCTGCCTGTGTATCGGTACACGGTGCCAACCGTCTGGGCGGCAACTCGCTGCTGGATCTGGTGGTCTTCGGTCGCGCCGCGGGCATGTTCATCGAAGGCGCGCTGAACGAAGGTATCGAATACCTGGATGCCTCCGAGTCGGACATCGAAGCCGCCATGAAGCGCATCACTCGCTGGAACGAATCTGAAGGCGGTGAAAGCATTCCTGAGCTCAAGGCCGAGCTGCAAAGCATCATGCAGAACTCTTTCGGTGTATTCCGTGAAGAGAAAAACATGCAGGAAGGTGTCAAACAGCTGGCGGAACTGCGTGGCCGCATCGACAATGCGCACCTGCCGGACAAGTCCAACGCCTTCAACACTGCCCGTGTCGAAGCGCTGGAGCTGGACAACCTGATGGAAGTGGCAGAAGCAACGGCGATTGCTGCCCTTGAGCGTAAAGAGAGCCGTGGTGCCCACTCGCGCTACGACTACCCCGACCGTGATGATGTCAACTGGCTGAAACACTCGCTCTACTTCCCGGCTAGCAAAGAGCTGAAGAAGCGCGACGTCAACTTCAAGCCGAAAACAGTCGATACGTTCGAGCCGAAGGTTCGCACCTACTAATCTCCGCACCGACGAGAGGGAGACACCATGTCAAATCTTCAGGTATCCGTGTATCGCTACAACCCGGAAACCGACTCCGCGCCCTACATGCAGGAGTTCCAGGTCGATACCAAAGGTCGCGATCTGATGGTGCTGGATGTACTGCACCTGATGAAAGAGCAGGACAGTGGCCTGGCCTATCGCCGCAGCTGCCGTGAAGGCGTGTGCGGCTCCGATGGCATGAACATGAACGGCAAGAACGGCCTGGCGTGCATCACGCCGCTGTCGGACGTCGTGAAAAACAACAAGCTGACTCTGCGTCCGTTGCCTGGCCTGCCGGTCATCCGTGACATGGTCGTGGACATGGGCTTGTTCTACAAGCAGTACGAGCGCATCCAGCCGTATCTGCAAAACGACACGCCAGCGCCCGCCATTGAGCGTCTGCAGTCGCCAGAAGAGCGCGACAAGCTGGACGGCCTGTACGAGTGTATCCTGTGTGCCTGCTGCTCCACGTCCTGCCCGTCGTTCTGGTGGAACCCGGACAAGTTCGTGGGCCCGGCGGGTCTGCTGCAGTCATACCGCTTCCTGGCCGACAGTCGCGATACCGCCACCCGTGAGCGTCTGACCAGCCTGGAAGACCCGTTCTCGGTATTCCGTTGCCGCGGCATCATGAACTGCGTGGCGGTATGCCCGAAAGGTCTGAATCCGACTCGTGCAATTGGTAAAATTCGTGAAATGTTGCTCGCAGATGCGACGTAACTCATTAATCCTGTGAAAAAAAAGCGACTACCACGTAAGTTGCATCACAAAGCTACTTAAATCGTGGCGCTTCGCTTGTTATCATAGGGGCTGTCATGGTGCGGCGACGCGCCGCACCATGGATCAGCCAAGTTTAAAAGCCGGTGCGACGAGTACCGGCTTTTGAGCATGAACTGGTAATGAAACGCGTCATCATACGTGTATGAACAAGGGCTACCGGCCTCAGGTCGGCGCCGCCGGCAAACGTCCCGCCCCGCCGGCAGGGCAATAGCGATGTCGTTGCACGCATGCAGCGATGCCGATACCACCCCATCAGTGCAGGGTGACCGAGAGATGCAACAAGGCATAATGGAGTTGATGTGGCGTTCCTCTCACGTTAGTGGTGGCAATGTCCACTACGTGGAAGCGCTTTACGAGCAGTACCTCGCCGATCCTGATTCTGTCTCAGACGAGTGGCGCAGCTATTTCGATCAGTTGCCGCGGGCTGAAGGCAGTGCCTCCCACGATGTTCCACTAAGCCCCATTCGTGATCAGTTCTACCAGCTTGGCCGTGAAAGTCGCCCAGGCCGGGTAGTCGCCGCGTCCGACAGCGGTGAAAACAAAAAGCAGGTCAAAGTCCTGCAGCTGATCAACGCGTATCGCTTCCGTGGCCATCAAAAGGCCAATATCGACCCGCTTGGTCTGCGTAATCCCACCCCCGTCCCCGACCTCGACCTGTCATTCCATCAGCTGTCCAAAGCTGATCTTGATACCGAGTTCCAGACAGGTTCTTTCTTCCTGGGTATTGATAAAGCACCGCTGCGCGAGATCGTCGACGCGCTGGAGCAGACCTACTGCCGCTCCATCGGCTGCGAAATCATGCACATCGTGGATACCGAAGAGAAGCGCTGGCTGCAGCGTCGTTTCGAATCGGTACGCAGCGCGCCCAAGTTCAGCGATGACGTGCGCAAGCACGTACTGGAGCGCCTGACGGCTGCGGAAGGTCTGGAAAATTACCTGGCCTCCAAGTACCCGGGTACCAAGCGCTTCGGCCTGGAAGGTGGCGAGTCGTTCGTACCGATGATGGACGAACTGATCCAGCGCGCCGGTGGCTATGGCACCAAGGAAGTCGTGATCGGCATGGCCCACCGTGGCCGCTTGAATCTGCTGGTCAACATCCTGGGCAAGAACCCTGCGGATCTGATCGACGAATTCGATGGCAAGAAAGTCATCGAGCGTGGTTCTGGTGACGTGAAATACCACCAGGGCTTCAGCTCCAACGTCATGTCGCCTGGTGGCGAAGTCCACCTGGCCATGTCGTTCAACCCGTCGCATCTCGAAATCGTCGCGCCGGTGGTGGAAGGCTCGGTACGTGCCCGCCAGGATCGCCGCAACGACGCTGACGGAAGCAAAGTGCTGCCGATCAACGTTCATGGCGATGCTGCCTTCGCGGGGCAGGGTGTGGTCATGGAGACATTCCAGATGTCCCAGACCCGCGCCTACAAGACCGGTGGTACGGTACACATCGTCATCAACAACCAGGTGGGGTTCACGACCTCCAACCCGGCCGATGCACGCTCCACCGAATACTGTACTGACATTGCCAAGATGGTTCAGGCGCCGATTTTCCATGTCAACGGCGATGATCCGGACGCGGTCATTCACGCTACGCAAGTGGCCCTGGATTACCGTCAGCAGTTCAAGAAAGACGTCGTCATCGACCTGGTGTGCTACCGCCGTCGCGGCCATAACGAAGCCGACGAGCCATCGGGCACCCAGCCGCTGATGTACGCCAAGATCAAGGACCACCCCTCCTCACGCACGCTGTATGCGCAGCGTCTGATCGAGCAGGGCGTGCTGTCCGAAGACGACGCCAAAGCCATGGTGGAAACCTACCGCGATGATCTCGTGGCAGGCAATCACGTGGCCAACGCACTGGTTCAGGAACCCAACAAGTCGCTGTTCGTCGACTGGGCTCCCTACCTGGGCCATGAGTGGACCGGCAATGCCGACACCACCTTCGACATGAAACGCCTGCAACAGCTGGCGGCGAAGATGTGTGAGATCCCCGACGGTGTCGAAGTACAGCGTCAGGTCGCCAAGATTTATGAAGACCGCCGCAAGATGCAGGCGGGCGGCATGGGGCTCAACTGGGGCTTCGCCGAAACGCTGGCCTATGCCACGCTGCTGGATCAAGGCCACCCGATCCGGATTACCGGTCAGGACGTTGGCCGTGGCACGTTCTCGCATCGTCATGCGGTGGTGCACAACCAGAAAGACGCGACGACCTACGTGCCGCTGCAAAACATGGCCGATGGTCAGCCCCGTTTCACCATCCACGACTCCTTCCTGTCGGAAGAAGCCGTGCTGGCGTTCGAGTATGGCTACTCCACCACGGCTCCCAACGATCTGGTGATCTGGGAAGCGCAGTTCGGTGACTTCTTCAACGGTGCCCAGGTCGTGGTCGACCAGTTCATTTCCTCTGGTGAGACCAAGTGGGGACGCCTGTGTGGTTTGACCATGCTGCTGCCTCATGGCTACGAAGGCCAGGGCCCCGAGCACTCTTCGGCACGCCTTGAGCGCTTCTTGCAGCTGTGCGCCGAGCACAACATGCAAGTGTGCGTACCGACGACGCCTGCCCAGATTTTCCATCTGCTGCGCCGTCAGGTGATTCGCCCGCTGCGCAAGCCGCTGGTGGTCATGTCGCCCAAGTCGCTGCTGCGCCACAAGGAAGCCGTGTCCAGTCTCGAAGATCTGGCCCATGGCAAGTTCCACATGGTGCTGCCCGACCAGGGCAACCTGGATGCAGAGAAAGTCACTCGTGTGATCATGTGCGCTGGCAAGGTCTACTATGATCTGGCCAACTGGCGTGCTGAGAACGAGCGTGACGATACGATCATCCTTCGTCTTGAGCAGCTCTACCCCTTCCCGAAAGAAGAGCTTCTGGAAGTGCTCCAGGCATATGCCAATGTGGAAGACATCGTCTGGTGTCAGGAAGAGCCGCTGAATCAGGGCGCCTGGTACTCCAGTCAGCACCACATGCGTGCCGTGGCCGACCTGTTGAAAGACGGCCTGGGTCGTGAGTTGAAATTCGCAGGGCGTCCTGCCTCGGCTGCTCCGGCAGCGGGCTACATGTCCGTCCACACTGAACAGCAGCGCCAGCTGGTGGAAGACGCTTTTAATATTTAAGCGTCCGCCAGGCTTAGAGAACATATAAGGGAAACGACATGGCTACTGATATCAAAGCGCCAACCTTTCCGGAATCCGTTGCCGAAGGCACCGTGGCCGCGTGGCACAAGAAGCCGGGTGACAGCGTCGAACGCGACGAGCTGATCGTTGAAATCGAGACCGATAAAGTGGTGCTTGAAGTCGTCGCACCGGAAGCGGGAACCCTGACCGACGTGATGGCCGAAGAAGGCGATACCGTCGAGTCCGAGCAAGTATTGGGCAAGATTGGTGAAGGCAGCGCCTCGGGCGACAGCGGTAAGAAAGAAGAAAAATCTTCTGACAACGCCGAGAAGGCCGAGTCCAAGGAAGCCGCTAAGCCAGCCGCCGGTGGCAAGCAGCACGACGTGAAGGCGCCCAGCTTCCCTGAGTCCATTCAGGAAGGCACCGTGGCGACCTGGCACAAGAAAGTAGGCGAAGCGGTCAAGCGTGACGAAGTGCTGGCCGACATCGAAACCGACAAGGTCGTGCTGGAAGTCGTGGCGCCTGCCGATGGTGCCCTGGCGGAAATCAAGGCAGAAGAAGGCAGCCAGGTTGAGTCCGAAGCGATTCTGGCAACCTTCGTAGAAGGCGGTGGCAGTGACCAGGCCAGCGCTTCTTCTTCCAGCAGCGCCTCCAACGACGCTGACGATGAAGGCGCCGATGAGAAGGTGGGTGACAAAGTGCTGGCACCGGCTGCTCGCAAGATGGTTGCCGAGCACGATCTGGACGTTTCCAGGATCGAAGGTACCGGCAAAGGCGGTCGCATTCTGAAAGAAGACGTTCAGAAAGCCGTCAAGGATGGTTCGGCCAGGAAAGCTGCCAAGTCCTCTGCGCCGGCCAAGGCTGCGGCGGCTCCGGCGGTGGCGGGTGAGCGCGAAGAGAAGCGCGTACCGATGACCCGTCTGCGCCAGACCATCGCCAAGCGCCTGGTTCAGGCACAGCAGACCGCGGCGATGCTGACCACGTACAACGAAGTGGACATGACGGAAATCATGGCCCTGCGTGCCCAGTACAAGGACACTTTCCAGAAGACCCACGATGTCAAGCTGGGCTTCATGGGCTTCTTTGTAAAAGCCGCTTCCGAAGCGCTCAAGCGCTTCCCGGACGTCAATGCCTCCATCGACGGCACCGACATCGTCTACCACGGTTATCAGGATATCGGTGTTGCCGTCTCCACCGACCGTGGCCTAGTGGTACCGGTACTGCGTGATACCGACAGCATGAAGATCGCAGACGTCGAGCGCAGCATCGTCGACTTCGGCAAGCGTGGCCGTGACGGCAAGCTGGGCATGGACGACATGATCGGCGGTACCTTCACCATCACCAACGGTGGCACCTTCGGTTCACTGATGTCGACGCCGATCATCAACCCGCCGCAGACCGCTATCCTGGGCATGCACAAGATTCAGGATCGCCCCATGGCGGTGAATGGCAAGGTCGAGATTCGCCCGATGATGTATCTGGCGCTCTCCTACGACCACCGCATGATCGATGGTAAAGATGCGGTAAGATTCCTGGTGACTATCAAAGAGCTGCTGGAAGACCCGGCTCGCTTGCTGCTGGACGTATAACGAAGCGCGTTGATCCGCCTTCGCTGTTGATGAAACGTTCTCTGCAATCGCACTTTGCCTCCTGCCCGGTTTAGATCAACTCGGGAGGGGGCAACCAAGCTAAAGGAGCCAACATGGCTGACAAGTTTGATGTGATCGTTATCGGTGCTGGCCCTGGTGGCTACGTAGCGGCTATCCGCGCTGCGCAGCTGGGTCTGAAAACCGCCTGTGTTGAAAAATGGATTGGCAAGGAAGGCAAGGTCGTCCACGGCGGCACCTGCTTGAACGTAGGCTGTATCCCGTCCAAAGCGTTGCTTGAAGCGTCGCACAAGTTCGTCGAAGCCAAGCACGATTTCGACGACATGGGTATCGAAGCCGGTGACGTCACCATGGACGTCAAGAAAATGATGGCCCGCAAGGACAAGATCGTTAAGAACTTGACCGGCGGCATCTCTGGCCTGTTCAAGGCCAACGGTGTGACCGCCATCGAAGGTACCGGCAAGGTCGTATCTGGCAAGCAGGTCGAAGTCACCGATCTGGACGGCAACACTACCGCCTACGACGCCGACAGCATCGTCATCGCGGCAGGCTCCGTGCCGGTGGAAATTCCGCCCACGCCGCTGACCGAAGGCCTGATCGTCGACTCTACCGGCGCACTGGAATTCCAGGAAACGCCCAAGCGCCTTGGCGTGATCGGCGCTGGTGTCATCGGCCTGGAGCTGGGTAGCGTCTGGAACCGTCTGGGTTCTGAAGTCACCGTGCTGGAAGCGATGGACTCCTTCCTGCCGATGGTCGACACCACGATTGCCAAAGAGACTCAGAAACTGCTCAAGAAGCAGGGCCTGGATATCAAACTGGGCGCCCGTGTGACCGGCTCCGAGACCAATGGTGATGAAGTCATCGTCAAGTACACCGATGCTGACGGCGAGCAGGAAATCACCTTCGACAAGCTGATCGTATGTGTCGGCCGTCGTCCTTACACCAAAGGCGTTGTGGCCGATGGCGTGGGCGTCGAGCTGGACGAGCGTGGCTTCATCTTCGTGGACGACCAGTGCCGTACCAACGTGCCGGGCGTTTACGCGATTGGCGACTGTGTACGCGGCCCGATGCTGGCCCACAAGGCCTCTGAAGAGGGCATCATGGTGGCGGATATCATCGCCGGCCACAAGGCCGAGATGAACTACGACACCATCCCCAGCGTCATCTATACCTTCCCGGAAGTGGCCTGGGTCGGCATGACCGAGCAGGACGCCAAGGCCAAGGGTATCGAAATCAAGACCGGTAGCTTCCCCTTCGCAGCCAGCGGCCGTGCCATGGCCAACAACGCCACCGAAGGCAGCGCCAAGATTATTGCCGATGCGGAAACCGACCGTATTCTAGGTATGCACATCGTGGGTCAGCACGCCGGTGAGATGATCGCCCAGGGCGTGATCGCCATGGAATTCGGCTCCAGCGCCGAAGACCTGGCATTGACCTGCTACGCGCACCCGACCATGTCGGAAGCCGTACACGAAGCTGCTCTGGCGGTAGAAGGTCATGCCATTCACATGGCCAACCGCAAGAAGCGCAAGTAATTCGCTAAGCAACAACCAAGCGCCACCGTCAGGTGGCGCACCACTTTCATGGCGGCGTGGCAACTCGCCGTCATGAAAGTACGGGGATGACCAGCACCTGCAAGATGTTCTTCAGGGCGACTGATCATCGTTCGAGTCACATGCAACCAATGGCATGAATCGATGAACCTTCACGAGTATCAAGGTAAACAGCTGTTTGCCGATTATGGTCTGCCAGTGTCCAAAGGCTTTGCCGTGGACACTCCCGAAGAAGCAGTAGAAGCGTGCAAAAAAATCGGCGGCGACATGTGGGTCGTCAAAGCCCAGGTTCACGCTGGCGGCCGCGGTAAAGCGGGCGGCGTCAAGCTGATCAAGGACCCGGCAGAAGCCAAAACCTTCGCCGAGCAGTGGCTGGGCAAGAACCTGGTTACTTACCAGACTGACGAAAAAGGTCAGCCGGTTGCCAAGATTCTGGTAGAGACCTGCACCAACATCGCCGACGAGCTGTACCTGGGCGCGGTCGTTGACCGTACCACTCGTCGCGTCGTGTTCATGGCCTCCACCGAAGGCGGTGTCGAGATCGAAACCGTCGCCGAAGAGACGCCGGAAAAGATCCTCAAGGCCGAAATCGATCCGCTGGTCGGCGCACAGCCCTATCAGGCGCGTGAACTGGCGTTCGCGCTGGGTCTGAAAGGTGATCAGGTGAAGCAGTTCACCAAGATCTTCCTGGGTCTCTCCAAGCTGTTCCACGACAAGGATCTGGCGCTGCTCGAGATCAACCCGTTGGTGATCACCGACGAAGGCAACCTGCACTGCCTGGACGCCAAACTGGGCCTCGACAGCAACGCCCTGTACCGTCACCCGGACCTGCAGGCGATGCGCGATCCTTCCCAGGAAGATCAGCGTGAAGCCGACGCCGCGAAGTGGGAGCTGAACTACGTGGCCCTCGACGGTAACATCGGTTGCATGGTCAACGGCGCTGGCCTGGCCATGGGCACCATGGACATCGTCAACCTGAGCGGCGGCAAGCCGGCCAACTTCCTGGACGTTGGCGGCGGCGCGACCAAAGAGCGCGTAGCCGAAGCGTTCAAGATCATCCTGTCTGACGACAACGTCAAAGCCGTTCTGGTGAACATCTTCGGCGGTATCGTTCGTTGCGACATGATTGCCGAAGGCATCATCGGTGCCGTTGAGCAAGTTGGCGTCAACGTGCCGGTCGTCGTTCGCCTGGAAGGTAACAACGCTGAATTGGGCGCTGAGAAGCTGGCGTCCAGCGGTCTGAACATCATCGCTGCTACCAGTCTGACCGACGCGGCTCAGCAGGTTGTCAAAGCAGCGGAGGGCAAGTAATGAGTATCCTGATCGATAAGAACACCAAGGTCATCTGCCAAGGGTTCACCGGTGGCCAGGGCACGTTCCACTCCGAACAGGCGATTGCCTATGGCACGCAAATGGTCGGCGGTGTTACGCCGGGCAAAGGTGGCCAGACGCACCTGGGCCTGCCCGTGTTCAACACCGTGAAAGAAGCGGTCGAGAAAACCGGCGCAGAAGCCAGCGTGATCTACGTACCGGCAGCGTTCTGCAAAGACTCGATCCTTGAAGCGGCCAACGCTGGCATCAAGCTGATCGTGTGCATCACCGAAGGCATCGCGACCCTCGACATGCTCGAAGCGAAAGTAAAATGCGACGAGCTGGGCGTACGTCTGATCGGCCCGAACTGCCCCGGCGTGATCACCCCGGGCGAATGTAAAATCGGCATCATGCCGGGTCACATTCACCAGCCGGGTAAAGTGGGCATCGTATCGCGTTCCGGTACTCTGACCTACGAAGCGGTCAAGCAGACCACTGACCACGGTTTCGGCCAGTCTACCTGTGTCGGCATCGGTGGTGACCCGATTCCGGGCTCCAACTTCATCGACATCCTGGAGATGTTCGAGAAGGACCCGAAAACCGAAGCGATCGTGATGATCGGTGAAATCGGCGGCACCGCTGAAGAAGAAGCCGCGGCCTACATCAAGGCCAACGTTTCCAAGCCGGTGGTTTCCTACATTGCCGGTGTGACAGCACCTCCCGGCAAGCGTATGGGCCATGCAGGCGCCATCATCTCTGGCGGTAAAGGTACTGCCGACGAGAAATTTGCTGCCCTGGAAGACGCCGGTGTCAAAACCGTACGCTCCTTGGCGCAAATTGGCGATGCACTGAAAGAAGTGACCGGCTGGTAAGCCGCGTACTTTTTCAGAGCGCTAAAAAAGGGCACCTTCGGGTGCCCTTTTGCATGGTGCTGCTCATGGCCTCGCCGACGCCTGCCGTGAGGCCATGCCGGGGTCAGGCGGCGGGTTTCGCCACCAGCGAGCGGGTCTCTTCACGGGCTTCCGTGAGCGAGACACGCAGGCTGTCGCCCAGTTTGAAGCGCTCTTCGCCTTCGATCTGAATGCGGCCCTCTTTATCGTCGATCACCACCTTGTCGCGGTCGCTATGCATCAAGGGGGCTGGCACGAAGGCCGTGGCGCCGTTTTCGATCAGACGCACCCGCATGCCGCCACGATTGATGGCCATGATTTCGGCCTCGAAGGTATCCTGGTTCTGTGCTGCCGGGGTCAGGTAGCGAACGTAGAGCCAATCTTTCACGTCACGCTCGGCCATACGGTTCAGGCGGCGGCGTTCGGTGAGCTGCTCGGTGAGCTGCTGGCTGGCCTCTGCCGGGGCCTGTTCACCCTTGAGCACGCGCTTGATCAAGCGGTGGTTGACCATATCGCCATACTTGCGGATCGGCGAGGTCCACGTGGCGTAGGCGGGCAGCCCCAGGCCGAAATGTGGGCCAGGTTGGGCCGACATGCTGGTGAAGCCCTGGAAACGGCGCAGGCGGGCATCCAGCCAGGCGTCGTCACGGCTTTCCAGTGCGCGCTTGAGCTCTTTGTAGTGCGCCAGCTCGGTGAGCGCTTCCTGGGCCACCTCAATCTCCTGACTGGCGAGGAACTCCTGGGCCGCTTCGGCTTTTTCGGGCTCGAAGGCGCGGTGCACGTTGAAGATGCCGTGGCCGATATGGCTGGCCAGGAAGTCTGCACAGCAGGCGTTGGCCGCAATCATCGACTCTTCGATCATGCGGTTGGCGATGCGCCGGTCTTCGGTACGCACGCCCAGCACGTTGCCTGCTTCGTCCAGATCGAACACGTAATCCGGGCGGTCCTTGAACACCAGTGCGTGCTCGTTGCGCCAGGCGGTGCGGGCTTCCGTCAGGGCCTGCAGTGCTTTGAGCTGCTCGGCAATCTCCTCGGCCGGTGCCCAGTCGCCCTGGCCTTCGATCCAGTCAGAGACGCGCTCGTACACCAGCTTGGCGTGGGAGGTCACGTTGGCGGCAAAGAAGCGGTAGTCGCCCAGGCTGCCGTCGGCGTTGATGTCCAGCGTACACGCCAGGGCCGGGCGCTCCTGGCCTTCCCACAGCGAGCACAGGTCATCGGCCAGCTGCTCCGGCAGCATGGTGACGTTCTGGCCCGGCAGGTAAACCGTGAAGGCACGCACACGCGCTTCCAGGTCGGCCGCGTGCTCCTCATCCACATACGCCGTGGGGTCGGCAATGGCCACGCTCAGCTGCCAGCCGCCTTCCGGACGCGCCACCACGTGCAGGGCATCGTCCATATCGCGGGTCTTCTCACCATCGATGGTGAAGAAGGGGCGTTGCGTCAGGTCTTCCCGAGTCAGGCCCTCATCGCGCAGCGGCCAGTCGCTACCGGCATCCGGGCACTCCTGCTCCAGCGCGTGGCGCGCCAGGGTGACACGCCACGGTACGGCGGGGTTGTCGACCTTGGCGACCAGCTCGTCGATTTGGGCAAAGAAGCCGCGATCGTTCTCCTTGAGCGGATGGCGCACCAGACGCGCCACGACCCAGTCGCCGTCGCCAATGCTGTCTTCGTCCAGGCTGTTCTTGATGCGGGCTTTCAGCACATTGCGAATCGAGGGGTGATCGGGCACCACTGCCAGGCGGCCTTCGCGCTTTTGCACGCGGGCGATGAAGCGGTCCAGGCCCGCTTCGATCAGCTTCTCCGGCTCGACGGATTTTTTGTCGCCGTTCTCATGAATCACGGCTTCGACGCGGTCGCCGTGGAGCACCTGCTTCATGGCAGGCGGCGGCACGAAATAGGATTCGCCGCTGTCGGTTTCAAGAAACCCGAAGCCTTTTTCGGTGGCTTTGATCACCCCTTCGGCGCGGGGAGTGGTTTCACGGATCTGTTGCTTGAGCTGGGCAAGCAGGGAGTTATTTTGAAGCATGTGTTCGATCAGTTGGCGAGAGTAGGGTGCCACTATACGGATTCCCGTTGGCCGCGCCAATCGTTGCCCTTGGGTAAGTCACACCCGCTCAGGCGGGTCAATGACTTACCCGCTTGCGGATGAATCGGTTAAGCTGAGGCTCACTTCATGCGCCACGCCCAAGGAGCCTGTATGACCCCACGCCTGATTGTTTCCGACCTGGACGGTACGCTGCTGGGTAGCGACCACCGGTTACACGACAGCACGGTAGACGTACTGCGCGCCCTGGTGCAAAAGGGTCACCATGTAGCGCTGGCCTCTGGCCGTCATTACCACGACATGCGGGTGTTTCGTGAGGAACTGGCCATTCCGGCCCATTTGATCAGCACCAACGGTGCTTACACCCACGCCCCGGATGACCGCTTGATCAGCGCGTCTCACCTGGCACCTGAACATGCACACACCTTGATTCATCTGCCCCGGCCCCCGCAGGTGCGCCTGAGCTTGTATCGCGATGAGGGTTGGCATGTCGATGCCGAAGCGCCGCACCTGCTGTCGCTGCACGCCTCCACCGGGTTCACCTATGACGTGGTGCCGCCCGAACAGATGGACCGCCACGGGGTGGGCAAGGTGCTCTATCTGGGTGACCCCCAAGCGCTGGCCGAACTGGAGGCCCAGGCCCACGCGGCACACGGTGAGGGGCTGCACATCACCTACTCCACGGTGGACTCACTGGAGATCATGGCGGGCGGGGTGAACAAGGGCGTGGCGCTGGCGGCGCTGCTGGAGTCATTGGGCCTCACCGCCGCCGACTGCCTCGCCTTTGGCGACAACCTCAACGACACCGAGATGCTGACCCTGGCCGGGGAGGCGCAGGTCATGGCCAACGCCCACCCGGCGCTGTTCGACCGTGTGCCCGATGCCCGGCGCATTGGCCATCACGGGGAAGCGGCGGTGGCCCACTGGTTGGCTGAGCGTTTCGGACTGTCGGGTTAGCTCTGCCACCTTAGTCGAGGGCCGCTTGCGGTAGCGACAGCGCTCCACCATCATCTAGCCCCTAAAACGATAACAACCCAGGGGCGCTTTCCACGATGACAACCACGCCTGCGACCTTGATGGTGGTCGATGATGACCCGGAAATCCGCGAGCTGCTGGCGCGTATCAAGGCCGTGCTGCGTCGAAGCCGCACGGCACAGCTGGAGCAGCTCGATGAGCTCTCCAGCAACATGGCCTTCAGCATTGCGTCCACCATGCGCTTTTTTCGTTCGCTGCCGGTGGACTATTGCCATATCGTGCTCGACCAGCGGCGCATCCCCGTGGAGGACATTGGCAGCGGTTACCGCTGGCTCTCTTCAACCGCATGCAGCTGGCCTGAACCGCTGCCTGACGCGCTGTGACAGGCTTATTCCTACTCCTTGTGCCGCGTGGTGGCAGGGGCGGGCTCTTTGTCCAGCCGTTTGAGCTGTCGCCAGAGATCCTGACGCAGGTCGGCCAGCCGCGGCTGCTCTTCCGGGCTGAAAGCCACTGGCCGACACAGGCGCTGGGCGCGCAGCCCCAGACGGGCGCTCAGCAGCCCCGTGGCCAGCCCCTGGCCTGCACGTGCCGACAAGCGCCCTGCCAAATCCAGCGAGAGCATGTTGACGCTGGCATCGGTGGCCAGTTCGCTGGCTCCGGCAAAGGCCATGTTGTGCAACACATGGCGAAACAGCCTCAGTCGGCTGGCGTAGCCGAGCTCCAGCCCGTACAGGCGGCTGAGCCTGTCTACCATGGCCAGGCTGCGCCAGGCCACCAGGGCCATATCTACCAGCGTCAGCGGGCTGACCGCCACCATGATGGCGGTTTCACCCGACATGCGGGTAATCAAACGCTGGGCTTCCCGGTCTCGAGGGGCCAACAGGTGGTAGCGCAGCAGCGTATGGATCTCTTCTCCGCTATGGTGGGGCTGGCAGGCGCGCTGAAAGGCCAGCCAGTGAGGGTCGTCGTTGCCGAGCTTCAACTGCTGGCGAAGCTGTTCGGCCATGGCCAACGCCTGTTTGCCGGAGCGCTGGGGCAGTTCGGCCAGGTTGGCCCGCAGCCGGTCATGGCGCTTGAGCCGCCCCAGACGGCCAATCTCCTTCAGCAGCGAGACACCGCCCAGGCCAATCAGGCTGATACCGAAGAGCTGCCAGGCCATGGTCAGCCACTGGGACTGCGCGAGCGCATCGGGGATGCCGGTGACCAGTTCCACGGTGCCCAGCGTGGCACCGCCTGCCAGCGCAAACATCAGCCCCCAGCGGCGCTTGCGGGGAGCGCCCAGGGTTTCTTCCGGCAGGGCTTTCAGCTCGGCCTGGGTGGCCAGCGGCTGGTGGGTGTCCGTGGTGGCAAAACGCTCGTGCTGACGCAGAGTCTCTGCGGCGGGCTCGGGGGGCGCTTCGCTATGAAAGTCGCGGCGGGGCTGAGGGTTGCTCATGACAGTTTATCTCCAATCAGCCAGTCGATCGCGGCGTCCATACGGATGTGGGGCAGCGCCTCGCCGTTGGCGGGCATCGGGCGGAAACTCGGGAAATCGAACCCCTGCTGCTGCCAGAAATCGGCCCTGGGCAAGCGGCTGGGCACGTCGCCTGGGTAGACCAGCACCTCTTCGCCTTCCAGGGTGGTGCCTTTGAGGGCCGGGCTGCGCTGGCCGTCGTGGAGCACTTCCCTGGCCTCGGTGGCGCGGATGGCGGCCAGCGACAGCGCTTTGACGGGAATGTCCGCGTAGCGCAGGTCCTTGAGCGGCTCCGCCAGCAGCGCTTCCAGCAGGGTCACCACATGGGGGTGCTGGTCGGGGGTGACATGGTCGGCTTTGGTGGCGGCAATCGCCAGCCGGTCGATTTTGGGCGCAAACAGCCGGGTCAACAGGCTGCGCTTGCCGTAATCGAAGCTCTGCATCAGCTGATGCAGCGCTTTGGAAAGGTCCTCGAAACGCTCCGGCCCCGCGTTGAGCGCGCCGAGCACATCCACCAGCACGATCTGTCGGTCAAAGCGCCGGAAGTGGTCGCGGTAGAAGGGCCGCACCACCTGCTGCTGATAGTAACGAAAGCGCGATGCCAGCGTGGCGTAGAGGCTCGTGGCCGGAAGCGCGTCGAGGCGCTCCTGGGGAGTCTCCAGTCCAGGCAAGGGAAAGAACTGCAGCACCGGCGCGCCGTCCAGCTCGCCCGGCAGCAGGAAGCGGCCCGGCTGCAGGTCGGAAAAGCCCGCCTGCTTCGCGCGACGCAGCCCCAGCGCATAGGCCTCCGCCAGGCGTGCCAGGTGCGCTTCATCCGCCTCGGCGCTGGGGTCCAGCTGCTCGGCCTCGGCCAGCCACTCACTGAACAGCGCCCGGCGGTGCGGCCCCAGATGCTGGGTCTGCTGCTGGCTCCAGCTATAAAAGTCATGCTGCAGCAGGGGAAGATCGAGCAGCCACTCGCCGGGATAATCGAACAGGTCCAGGGTCAGGTGGGCGATCTCGGGGGTGAGCCAGCCCGGCCTTGCTGGGCGATAACGCAGCTGCAGGCGCAGCTCGCTGATGCCTCGGGTCGGCTCCGGCCAGCGCGGCGGGGTGTCGTTCAGCGCGCTCATGCCCGGGTCGTAGGGGAAGCGCGGCACGCCCAGGTCAGGCTGGCTCAGCCGCTGGGCGCCCAGCAGCCTGCCTTCCCGGGCCACGGGCAGCAAGTCAAGCTGTGCTTCCACGCCTGCGTGGCGTAGCTGATTGACCAGCGAGGTCAGAAAGGCCGTCTTGCCCGCCTGGGAAAGGCCGGTGACGGCCAGCCGCAGCTGGCGATCCCGGCTGCGTTCCAACAGGTTGCCTAGTTCACGACTCAACGGCTGGCGCATAACGACTCTCTCGCAGGCAGGGCATGGGAAGCAGGGCAGGGCGGCATCAGTAGCGTAGCATCAGCGTCAGCTGATAGAACATCGGCATCGTGGCAATCTGAAAGCCGATGACGGCAATCACATAGCCTGGCCACTTGCGCGACATTTTTTGTGCCAGCGTCAGCCCCACGATACACACCACCATACCCACAAGATTGAACGCGATGGTCGCGGCCTCAAGCATATCTTGAGGGTTCATAGTAGCTCCTTACTCGATGGCAGACAGGCCTACCTTACCAAGGGCTGGATGAATCCAGCATTAACCGCGACTTAATGTCGTACCCAGCAGGTGCTGGGCGCCGGGCACCAGCCATACGGGGTCCAGGCGCGTGTTGGCCGCCTCTACGCAGACGAAATGGCGGCCCGCCTCGGCGGGGGTGTCGCTGGGCAGGTCGCTGTCGGGATGCCATACCACCGTCGAGTCGCTGGACTGCTTGGCGATGCGCAGGGTGCGTACACCGTCGTTGAGCAGGACGGCTTCGTTGGTGTGGTAGATGCGGTCGACGGCGCCCCGGATGGCCAGCGTGCCTTGCTGCTGTGCTTCGCTGAAGTCGCGCAGCTTGTCCAGATAGCGGGCGCCGGAAAGCCCTTCCAGGCGGCACTGATGCACGTCATCGACAGCCAGGTAGGTATGCAGTGCGCCGCTGGTCTTGACCGGCGCCTCGCCAATGTTTTCGGTGATCAGCTCGACATTGAGGCGCTGGGCGTTGGCTTGAACCACCAGCCGAGCGGTCAGTTGGCTG
Source organism: Halomonas sp. 18071143 (assembly GCF_019211725.1). NCBI lineage: Bacteria > Pseudomonadati > Pseudomonadota > Gammaproteobacteria > Oceanospirillales > Halomonadaceae > Halomonas > Halomonas sp. 18071143. Next base: position 2,682,199 of record NZ_CP078120.1, on the reverse strand, counting down.
TGCAGGGGCTGGGTGGGAGACAGGTGCACCTCGATGCCTTCCGCATGATCGTCCACAGCGTCGAGGCGCCACTGGGCGTGGCGAGCCAAGCCGTGGAAGGGGCCGTTGCGCTCGGGGCTTTCGTCGGCATAACGCTCGTCGGCAAACCAGGGCCAGCACAGTGGGATGCCGCCACGAATCGCTCCCGGCATCGCCTGGGGCGTGGGCGTCACCCATAGCCAGGGCTGCTCGTTGCGCGGTTGAAAGTGCAGCACTTGGGCACCCTGCAGGCTGATCACCATACTGCCCCAGTCCATGTTGAACAGCGCGACGTCGCGCCCTTGCCAGGTAGCCGGTTGGTGGCCATCGACATCGGCAAGCAGCTGTGTGAGGGAGTCGGGAATCATGGGAAGTCCTTGTAAGAAGGCCTTGTGAGTAAAGGCAACAAATGGGCAGCACCCTGGCGCTGTGTGCTATGGTAGAACAACCATAAGCGAAAGTTAAAACCCCAGGCTAGGTAAAACCAAGGAGGATGTATGGGCTTTATTGCGTGGTTGATCATTGGTGGTTTGGCTGGCTGGATTGCTGGCAACATCATGCGCGGCGGCGGTTTTGGCGTGCTGGGCAATATCGGGGTAGGGATCATTGGCGCCTTGGTCGGGGGCTTCTTGTTCAGTCTTCTGGGCCTTCAGGCGGGCGGTTTCATTGGTTCGCTGGTGACGGCGACCGTGGGGGCCGTGGTGTTGTTGTGGGTCATCAGTAAAGTCAAAAGCGCTTAGCGCTTCTCTCGGTTGTTCCCTACGCTGCCCGGCCCTTGTGCCGGGCAGCGTTGTTTTGTGCGCGGGCTATCGGTCTTGGCGTTAGTTTCCGTTACACTATGGCGCTTTTGGCAGCCCTGCCTCCGCGCGGTATTGCTTTCATGGATCGCTTTCTGTTTCTTCGAGGTGTCTTTTGGCCGATGCACTAAATGCCTGGTGGGCTCAACAGCTGGTGCTGTGTGATTGGGCTTTCACACCGCACCCCTTGGCGGTAGATGCAGTGGCGGCCGAACAGCGCCTGCTGCAGCTGGGCATCACGGACCGTGGGACGTTGGCGGATCAGCTGTTTTTTGCACTGGGCGCGCCTGCCGGTCACGCAGACCGACTGCTGAGCGCCCTCGAGTGGGCCGCACTGGGTGGCGCCGCTGGCTGGCTGGCACCGGATCAGGCTCAGCGCTGGGCGCATCACGTGGCGCGGCGTATCACCACGGATTACAGCGACCTGCGCGGCTGGCTGGCCGACCTGCGCCGGGCCATGGGTGCCAAGGGCTGGGAAACCGGCGCCGATGACCGATTCATCGACGCCTGCCAGGCGCTGGCCGACCTTGAAAGCGACGGTGAGGGCATCACCTGGCCTGCGCTGGAGGCGGCTTTGGCTAAGCTGGCGCCGCCCGCCTCGCTGTGGCCCGATGCGCCTGAGGCGCGGCCCTGGCGGCTGGGCGCCCTGTTTCGGCCGGTGATGTGCTATCCCGCCAGCGCCGCCGACTGGCCCGAGGCCCGCGCCTGGATGGAGCGCGTCTGGCAGGTCTACGACCGCGAGCAACTGCTTGAAGTGATGCTATGGCTGAGCGCTCAGGGCGAGCGTCAGCGCTGGGACATCGAGGCCCGAGAGCTGTTGAGCATGGATCATGCCCAGCGTCAGGAGTGGCAGCGCGGTGTCGAGCAGGAGTCTGCCCATGCGCCCGTATTGACTACCTTCGTACACCAGGGGGAGCCCCTGGAGTGGGCGGCTTGGGACTGGCTTCGGCTGGTCGAACTGGCCTGGGCGGGCGTTTGCAGCGGCTGGCTGAGCCAGGCCGAAGCAGACGACCTGGCGGCCCATGCGGCTGACCTGATTGGCCGTCGTTACCATGACTGGCATGCCATGCTGAAGGCTTACCTGCGTGGTCAGAGCCTGTTCGAGGGCGTCGATCGCCGGGGCATGACGCCTTCGCCACGCCACAAGCTGTTGATGCACGCCCCGTTCAGCCCATGGAAACAGGCGCCCAGCGCCCTGCTGGACGATGCCACCCGCGACGCTTCACGTCAGCGCATCCGCAGCTGGCGCAATACCCCTCATCATTGGCTGCTGGCGCTGGCAGGGGTGCGTGAACCCGATGTGATGCTGCGCCAACTGAACCCTGCAGCACCGATCAGCGAGCAGCGCCGCACCGACGCAGCGGTGTATCTGCAAGAGTCGTTGGGGCTGCATGCCGACGAAGGGCATCAAGTGCTGGCGCGCTACTGGTTGCCCGCTCAGGCACACCACCTGAATCAGCTGGCGGCGGATGCCGTCCATGGGGTGATGCCGCCTTCGCAGACGCATTTCGGCCAGCCTACCCCCGACGAGCTGAAGCAGCGCAATGCGGTGAAAGGCGTCAGCCGACACGCCGCTACCATTCACATGGCCGAGAAGTTCGCGTTCTATCTCCACATGGCGCTGGACAGTGGGCTGTTCGAGCGCGAACCGCTCATGGAGCATGCCAGCGCGTTGCGCAGCTGCCTGTGCCGTTTCTATGCCTCGCCCAAACGCTTGCTGGAAGCATGGTTTGCCTGGGAAAGCTGCCTGCCGGAGCCCGAGCACGACTCCTTGATCAGTGAAATTGCCTGGCACCTGGAGGATCCCGGCAGCCTGTTTCATTGGCTGAACTGGCAGCCAGACGCCTGGTGTGAGCCAGGTGAGCGGCCTACGCTGAGCCACTTTACGGCGATGTCTCTGGTGGGGCCATTGAATAGCGCCGTATGGAGCGAGCCACAGCTGGAGAGCCCGCGCGAATGTGCGGATATTCGCGAGTGGGTCGAAAGCCACTACCACCTGACCAGCGCCGACGACATGCAAGAGTTTCTCAGCTTCATGCTGGAAGCCGGGGACCGTCAGGAGTACCAGATCAATTACGCGCCCTACACGTTGAACCCGGAGCGGCTGGCGGCAGAAATCGCCATTCTCGAATCGGGCGACTGCGGCGAAGAGGAGCGCCACCATCTGCTACGGTTGCGCCGAGTGAGTGCCAACGAGGACGGCTGTAACGACGTCGACATGGCCGCGTGGGATATTGCTCAGCTCGTGGACCTGGCCATTGCTGCCCGGCAGTTAGGCTGGCTGGACAAGCAGGCCTTTGCCGACGTGCTGGACCGCGCCTATCAGTTGGCCGCAGACCATTACGCCGGTTGGCAAGAGTATGCGGCGGGGATGTACGCCGGATTCTCGTTCTTCATGGGGGAAACCCCCGAGCGAGAAAGCTTTCTGGCAGGCTTTCGCCAAGCGCTGGTGGCCTGGCTGTGTGGCGCGCCCATTCTGGCGGGGCCCTGGGCCAGTCTGGATTTTCCGGGCAACAAACCGCGCCATTTTGCGCCGCTACATATCGATACGTTACCGGGAGATCAGCGTATTTTGCATTGAGGCTCGCCAAACATGGGACAAGTGGCTTATAGTCCAGTGTTTGTGTCCATGAGCTTTCTCATGCTCGGTTTACTTTTTCCTATACATTTTTTACGAGGTTGATCGCATGGTTGCGTTGCCACACCCCGCTGTGACCGCTGTCCGTGTTGTAAGTGTTTGTGTCTTCGTAGCATTGTTGGCTGGTTGTGCAGGCTCCGGTGGACGTCAGGATATGGAGCCCCCCGAGGATTATTTCTCGATGGTGCTGCCCGGCATGAACGGCGCCACGCCGCAAATGTCGCCAGCCGATCCGATCATGGCGCAATTGCGCAGCATGCAGACCCCACCACCTACGGTAATTCGCCAGGCCCTCCTCGAACAGCACCAGCGCTGGGCCGGCACTCCTTACCGAGTCGGGGGAACCACCGAAAGGGGGATCGACTGCTCTGCACTGGTTAGACATGTTTTCCGCGATACGTTCAACATGGAGCTTCCGCGCTCCACCCAGGATCAGGTGCATGAGGGACGCTCGATCGACCGCCAGGAGCTGCAGGCGGGCGATCTGGTCTTCTTCCGCCCTCCAGGACGCTACAACCATGTCGGGATCTACGTTGGTGACGGCTACTTCCTGCATGCTTCCACCTCGCAAGGGGTGACCATCTCGAGCCTGGATAATAGCTACTGGCAGCGCTACTACTGGCAGTCTCGCCGGGCGCTGGAGCCGACCAATCTTGCTCAGTTGAATGGTCGTTTCGAACAGTCCTATCTTCAGTAGCCTTCTTCAGTAGCCTTGGGCCCCCGTTGCACTGGGGGGCATCGCGCCAATTAACCATGGACATGGCATGATTGAAGCGAAAACGCGCGCCTGGTGGCGCGCGACGGCAGCACTCTGCCTCGGCTCTTTTCTGGTATTCATCAACCTGTATGCCCCGCAGCCGCTGCTGCCCGAGTTAAAAGAGGCATACGGCGTTTCTACCCTGGGCATCAGCCTGCTGATGTCGGCTTCTACCTTGTCGTTGGCACTGGCGCTGCTGGTCTTTGGGCCGCTTTCCGATGCCATTGGCCGTGAAGCGATCATGCGCTTTACGCTGCTGTTGGCGGGTGGCCTCTCGCTGGCGCTGGCCTTCGCGCCCACCTTTGAAAGTCTGCTGCTGCTGCGCTTGCTGCAGGGCTTCGTGCTGGGCGGGCTGCCCGCCGTGGCGATTGCCTGGATGGGCGATGAGTTCGACAAGCCCGCCCTGCTGAGCGCCGTGGGGCTCTATATCGGGGCCAATTCGCTGGGGGGCATCAGCGGCCGCATCGTTGGCGGGGGAGCGTCGGCAGTAGGTGGCCCAGGCGCTGCGTTTCTGGCCGTGGGCGCCATGACGATCATCGGCTGCGTGCTGTTCTGGCGGCTGCTGCCCAATAGCCGGGCCTTCCAGCCCAAACGGTTCAAACTACGCCAGGCGCTGAGTGATCTGGCGGGCCACCTGCGCACGCCTTTGCTGCTGGCGGCTTACTGTCTGGGCGGCATCAATTTTCTGATTTTCATCAATCAGTACAGCTACATCACTTTTCGCTTGGCAGAGGCGCCTTATCATTTGGCGGCCAGCGGGTTGGGGCTGATCTTCCTCACTTACCTGGGCGGTACTCTGGGCTCGACGGTCTCCGGTAAATTGGCCGGGCGTTTCTCTCCCGCCAGCTGCATTGGCATGGGCATCGTCATTCTGATGCTGGGTACGGCCATTACCCTGGCGGAGTCGCTGGTGGGGATTCTGGTAGGGTTGACCATCAATGCGTTTGGCTTCTTTCTGGCCCACTCGCTGGCTTCCAGCTGGGTGGGGCGCTACGCCCTGGGCGCCAGGGGCAGTGCGTCGGCACTGTATCTGGTGTTTTACTACCTTGGAGCAAGCATCGGGGGCTTCTGGCTGGAACCGTTCTGGCGTTGGGCGCAGTGGCAGGGGGTGGCCGTAGGGTCCTGGCTACTGCTGGCCGTGACCCTGATGATTGCGCTGGGTATGCGGCGCGTCGAGCGTCGTCTGGCCAGCGCTTAGTCGCTCCTTAGCTGCCCATCCGCCAGGTGCAGATGCCGGGTACAAAGCCGATTCAAGAGCGCCATGTCGTGGCTGATGACCAGCACGCCCAGCGCCTGGCGTTCGGTGTGGGCCTTCACGGCTTGCCACAGGCTGAGTTGGGTCAGTGGATCCAGCATCGTCGAAATCTCATCGGCGATCAGATAGCGCACACCCGGGGCCAGGGCGCGTAGCACGCACACCCGCTGCAGCTCGCCTCCGGACAGCTCCCCCGGAAAACGCTTCAGCCACGCGGGCTGAATACCGAACGCTTCCCTCAGCGTCTGTGGCGGTGTCCAGGCTTCTTCCAATAATCGTGCCACCCGCCAGCGCGGATTGACCGCCCGTTCCGGCGATTGAGGCAGCCACTGCACAGGGCGCAGGCCTCGTGATGGCAAGGGCACTCCGTCGATGTGCAAAAAGCCGTGACGTGGTGCCCAGTGGCCTGCCAGTACCTTGCCCAGCGTCGACTTGCCTGCCCCGGAAGCACCGCTCAAACCGACCCACTCGCCCTGTGCCAGCGCCATCGACAGCGCCTGGAACAGCGGTGGCTCGCGGCCAAACCCGAAGGTGAGCTGGTGGGCTTCAAGCAAGGCTGGGCTCCTGAACATGAGGCTGGATGGGTAAGGTGCCGAAGGCGTTGTCGGGCAGTGCTTGCCACAGTGCTTTGGCATAGGCGCTGTGCAGCTGCTCCCCTTGGCCATGGAAGGCCCGGGCCGAGGTCGTTTCCACGGCGCGCCCCTGGCGCATGATGGTCACCCGGTGGGCAATGGGCAAGGCATGGCGCAGGTCATGGGTGATCAGCAGGACAGCTTTGCCCTCTTTGGCCAGTGCCTGCAGGGTAGTCAGCACGCGGTCTCGCTGGGCCGGGTCCAGCCCGACGCTGGGCTCGTCGGCAATCACCACGCGGGCATGGCCGGCCTGGGCCATGGCCACCAGCACCCGCCTGGCCATGCCGCCGGAAAGCTCATGGGGGTAGCGCCGCGCTGCATGGGCGAGCTGGTAGTGCTGCAGCAGGTCGTGGCTGCGTGCTTGAGCGCTGGCGCGGGAAAGGCCTGCGCGGCGAGCAGCCCAGCGTATCTGGTGCTGGCTGCGTGCCAATGGGTCCAGGGCGTTCAGGGTCTGTGGAATCAGCGCCAGTTCACGGCCACGCAGCTGGCGCTGGCGCTCGGGCGTCAAGAGGTCGCCCTGGAAGGTCAGGGTGCCGTGCTGCCGTGCTGCGGGCGGCAGCAGGCCCAGCAGGGCGTGGGCCAGCAGGCTTTTGCCGGATCCGGACGTGCCGACCAGGGCGTGTACTTCCCCCGCCTGAATGTCCAGCGAAAGCGACTCGATCACGGGTGACCACTCGCGCTTCCACCAGCGGGGGTAGTGGGGCAGGCTCAGGCTCCAGTCGGTGATCTCCAGCATGTTCGGCTCCCTTGATGGTTGAAAACGCTGGCCTTACAGGGCCTGGCGCAGCTGTGTGGCCAGCCGTTGAATGGCCAGCACCATCAGCAGCAGTCCTAGCCCGGGAAACACACCCAGCCACCAATAGCCGCCGCTGAGATAGCGCATGGCGTCGGCCAGCAGCACGCCGGTGGCGGGCTGGTTGGGGTCCAGGCCGACGCCGAGAAAGGTCAGAGCCGCTTCGTGCAGAATGGCGTGGGGAAACAGCAGTAACGCACCCACCACGCAGTGGGGCCAAAGGTGGGGCACGAAGTGCTGGGCGACGATGTACCCCGGCCCTTTGCCAAAGCCTTTCGAGAGCGCCACGTACTCGGCCTCGCGCAGGCTGAACAGCTCGGCGCGAAACACCCGCGCCAGGCTTGGCCAGTGGGTGATGGCCACGGCGATGATCACGGCCTGGGTGCCCCCGCCCAGCGCAAAAGCGATGAGCAGCAGTAAAATGAGGTGGGGCACGCTGAGCAGCGTATCGATCAGCAGTGACACAAGCGCATCCAGGGTGTTCGATAGCGCCGCCAGACTGGCCAGCAGCAGGGCGATGGCCGTGCCCAGCAGGGCCGCGCTCAAACCGACCCAAAAACTCAGCGCCAGCCCCGCCAGGGTACGCGCCCATAGCTCCCGGCCCAAGGCATCGGTGCCGAACCAGTGGAGCAGGCTGGGCGGCTGTAAACGTGCCTCGAACTGCATCTGCTGGGGGCTGTCACCCAGCCACAAACGGCTGCTCAACAGCAGCATCAGCAGGACACTGAAGAGCACCAGGTAAACGGCGGCGGCCAGGCGTGGCTGTGTGTTCATGGGGTGTGTGCCAAGCGGATGCGCGGGTCGGTCACCCGTGCCAGGGCATCGGCGGTCAGGTTGCCGATGCTCACGAACAGCGCGGTGAACAGGGCGATGGCCAGCAGCAGGGGAACATCGCTGCGCAGTCCCGCCGCCACGGTGGCCTGGCCCAGCCCCGGGTAGGCGAAGACCTGCTCCACCAGAATGGAGCCGCCAAACAGCTCGCCCAGCGAAGCAAAGGCCAGGGTGATGGCCGGGAGGCTGGCGTGGCGCAGCCCGTGCCGCCAGGCGATATCGGTGCGGCTAGCGCCCTGGGCAAAGGCGTGTAGCGCCGTGTCGGAGCGCATGAAGGCCACCATTCTGGCGCGGGTGTGCAGGGTGATGGTGGCCATGCTCAATAGCGCCAGGGTCGTCACCGGCAGCACCAGGTGGTGCAGACGAGTGGCGAACGTGACGTCGCGGCTGACCACCCCCGTGGGGCCTGCGCAGCAGGTGGGGGTCCAGCCCAGGGTCACCGAAAACAGCAGCAGTGCCAGAATGGCCAGCCAGAAAGTGGGCGTCGAGGCGGTCACCAAGGCGTAACCGCTGATCAAGCGGTCGAGCAGCGAGCCTTCCCGACTGCCTGCCACGATACCCAATGCCACGCCCAGCACCAGTGACAGCAGCCAGGCACTGAACAGCAGCCAGAACGAGCGCTGAAAGCGCAGGCTGATGACGTCACCTACTGGCTGTTGGTATACATGGCTCCAGCCCAGCTCGCCGCTGGCCAGTTGACGCAGCCACTGGCCGAACTGCACGGCTGCCGGTTCATCGAAGCCCCACTGTGCGGCGATCAGGGCGCGCTGCTCGGGGCTTACCTGGGCCATCTGCGGGCCCAGGTAGGCGTCGATGGGGTCGATGGGCGAGAGCATCATCAGGCCGAAGGCGAGACCGGCCACGCACAGCATGACCAGCCCCAGCCGTAGGCTTCTCCACGCCAGCCAGCGGGCTAGTGGCACGTCCAGCGCCACTCGAGCAGGTTGGCGGTAATCGGCCAGCCGTGTCCATGGGGGGCCACGCCCAGCTCGCCAACGTCCAGGCACGGGTCGGCGGCATAGACATGGGTCAGGTTGACCATCCAGGCCCAGCTGGCATCGCCCTGCAGGCCATAGCCGGTGCTGCCATCCCACTGGGCTGCTTGCCAGTGTGGGTTGGCTTCTTCGGCGCTGGCGGCGGCCTGGGCGGCCTCCAGGTGCTGGTCGACGCGCTCATTGGTGTAAAAGCCGCTGTTGTAGAAGCCAAACCCGGCGTGTTCGCTGTGGAAGAGATAGTAGATCTCTTGCGGGCTATGGCTGCCAAAGCCAAACACAATGGCATCCTGGTGCAGGGCTTCCCGCTGTATTTCATCCCAATGGCGGCCGGTGGGCTGCATCTCGATGCCCAGCGGGCGCACCATCTCTGCGCTGATTTGCGCGAGCTGCTGGCGAGTCGTATCACTGGCCGGGTAGGTGAGCCGGAAGCGAGCCGGCTGCCCGTCCTTGTAGCGCAGGCCATCGTCTGCGCGCAGCCAGCCTGCTTCCTCCAGCAGGGCATTGGCCTGCTCCAGGTCGAAAGCGATGGTTTCCTCGGGGTGCCCCCAGGGCAGGCCATCGGCAGGGCCATACGCCGGGCGGCCAAAGCCGTTCAGGGCCACGTCTACCAGCGTGTCGCGGGATAGCGCCAGGTTGATGGCCTGGCGAATGGCCAGGTCGGACGTGACATCGTTGCCAATCGGGGCGCCGTTGGCGGCGCGCTCCCCGCTGTCGGGCTGCATGGGAAACAGAATCCCGCGATTATCGACGCTCTCCATCAGGACCCGCTGCATCTGGCCCGGCATGGTGCTGCCCAGCGCCTGGGGAATGACGGCCAGGTCGAGCTGACCTGCCTGAGCAGCGCTTAGCGTGCCTGCCTCATCGGTAAACAGAAATACCAGGCGCTCGAAGGCCGGAGCAGGGCCGTAAAAATAGGGGTTACGCTCGACGATCAGCTGCTCACCTTCCTGCCACTCCACCATGCGGTAGGGGCCAGAACCCAGCGGCTGGCGGCCGTAACCCGCATGATGGCCATTTTCCCGCTCGGCATCAGGTACAATGCCCAGGGTCATCAGCTGGTCGATGAAGGTGATGCGAGGGGCTTTCAGGGTAAGCGTGACGGTGTGGTCATTCACGGCGTCGGCATGTGCCAGCGCGCTAAGGTCGGCTCGGCCCCCTGCCGTGGCGGCGGCATTGAAGGTGTATGCCACATCCCGGGCGGTGAGCGGCGTGTCATCGGCAAACCGCACGTCCTCGCGCAGATGCAGTGTCCAGGTCAACTGGTCGTCCGACAGGGACCATTCGGTGGCCAACCCCGCTTGAGGGGTAAAATCCTGGCCACGGGTGAGCAGCGTGGACTGAAACAGCGGGCTACCGTATTGCCCCCAGCCCAGCAGCGGGTCGAAGCCCTGGTCTGGCTCGCCGCCGATGGCAAGCACCAACTGCTCTTTGGCCAGCGCGGGAGCGCTGAGCGCCAGGCATGTGCTGGCAATGGTCAGTAGTATCGAACGACGCATGGAGCACCCTGCGATGAATGAGTATGATGTTTTTACAATAACATCATACTCATGCGGCGGGTAGTCAACAGGCCCATTCTACGCTCGGGTGAGCAAAGGAGAACGTATGCAACGTATTACCGTGACGCTGGATGAAGAGTTGCTGCGCGAGGTGGATGCTTTGATGCAGCAGCGTGGCTATCAGAACCGTTCCGAGGCCATTCGAGACCTGACCCGCAGCGGGCTGACTCAGGCCAAGGAAGAGGTCGCGCCGGATGCCCCGTGCATGGGGGCTTTGGTGTATGTCTACGACCATGCGGCGCGAGAGCTCTCCAAGCGGCTGACCAAGCACTCCCACGACCACCACGACCTCACGCTGTCGACGCTGCATGTGCATATCAATCATGACAGCTGCCTGGAAGTGGCGCTGCTCAAAGGGCAGGGGAGTGCCCTGAAGCAGTTTGCCGACGAAGTGACCTCGTCACGCAGCGTACGCCATGGGCAGCTGGTACTGATTCCTGGCGAATAAGGGGCAGGGAAACGGCCACAAAAAAGGCGGCCTGCGGCCGCCTTGATGACGATGGCTTACGCTCAGTGGTGAACGCCGCCTTCGCCGTGTACGTGTCCGTGCTGAACTTCTTCTTCGCTTGCTTCACGAACGGTAGCAATCTCAACGTCGAAGTTCAGGTGCTGACCTGCCAGCGGATGGTTGCCATCCACGACGACGGTGTCACCTTCCACTTTTGTGACGGTGACCATCAGCGGGCCGCCCTGGGTCTGGGCCTGGAACTGCATGCCCGGCTCGATGCTCTCGACGCCCTGGAAGGCATCGCGAGGAACTTCCTGCATCAGCTGCTCCTGAACTTCACCGTAACCCTCGGCAGGGGCTACCTTGACGTTCAGTTTGTCGCCTGCGGCGCGGCCTTCCAGCTCTTTTTCCAGGCCCGGAATGATGTTTCCGGCACCGTGGAGGTAGGTAAGCGGCTCACGGCCTTCGGAACTGTCCAGCACTTCACCTGCATCGTTGGTCAGGGTGTAGTGAAACGCGACAACCGAGTTTTGCGCAATTTGCATTGAATAACCTTTCGGTGAGTGCATGTCCCAACATGGTAACGCGTGTGGGCTGGCTTGTCAGGGGGTAAGCCAGGTTTTTAACCCCCACGCCTTTGGCACTATTGCGCCCGACAGTGACCAGCGATACCCTACTCTCACCTTTTTTCCATAAGCTAACGAAGTGTGATCGGAGCTTGATATGACTGTTTTCCTGATTTGGGTGGTAGCCTTCGTGCTGATCGCCTACTTTGCCAACAAGCGTTGGGACAATGGCTTTAGCCAGGGACTGGATAAACTGTTGCCTGGTGTTCTGAAGACCCATGGCGAGAACCGCCACCTGTGGGTAGCAGCCATCGCCATTCTGGGGGCCACCACGCTGGTGCGCCCGGTCGATATTCTGCTGGTGGCTCTGTTGTTGGCGTTGATCGGGTTTGTTGTTTACAAGCTGGCCAATTGGGCCAGCAACAAGGTGACCCACTAAGTCTGCCAAAACCAGGTCTGCCAAAACCAGGTCTGCCGAAACCAGGCCTGCCCAATGGGTGACATGTGCTGTACCCCGCCACCCGTTGTTCAAGAATGGCTTGAAGCAGACATGAAAAAGCCCGTCCACTCTGGTGGACGGGCTTTTTTTCGAGATCGCACTTTTGCAGGCGCTGGTCAGCTGTGGCCCGCGCGGGTGCGAGGAGCGATCAGTAGGGGGCAACGCTCAGGTTGGCGCCGCTACCAATTAGGCGTACACGCTGGCCAGCCTGGAACTGACGGTCGGCACGTTGAACGACGACCACATCGGTACCGTCGTCACGACGCACTTCCATTTCCAGTGCATTGACGCGGTTGACGCTGTCTTCTACCGCCGTGCCGGCGACGGCACCGCCCAGTGCACCTGCCGCGGTGGCCAGCTGACGGCCTGAACCGCCGCCTACCTGGCTGCCCAGCAGGCCGCCAATTACGGCGCCACCGCCACCGCCCAGCAGGTTGCCGGTGCGGCTATCGGCCTGAATCTGTACCGGACGAACGGCCACGATGGTGCCATAGCTGACGCTTTGGCCCGTCTGCGCCTGGTTGCCGCGGTACACATCGCCCGAGTAGGTGGATGTGTTGGCGCAGCCAGCCAGTGCCAGGATGCTCAGCGCTGCAACGGGTAGTAAACGTTTCATTCAAACCTCCAGTAAGAATCAGCCCATCTGGCTGTGAACGTCCGCAGATCAATGCGTGCGTCTCATTATAGAACGGCGTTCGCTAAAAGATACCCAAAGCGTACGCTTTTGACCAGCCGTTTGGAAAAAAGGTCACAAAGTAGAGTGTAGACAGGCATTAAGAAAGCAGTGTGCAAAAAATCGACAGACCATGAAGTACGCTGCAAAAAACACCAAGGGGAGCCGTGGCTCCCCTTGGTGTGTTGCAGTGGCTAGGTGCTTAGCCAAACTGGTTCATGGTGTTGTCCTTGCCGCCAGCTTTCAGTGCGGCCTCACCATGGAAGAACTCCTTGTGATCGTCGCCGATGTTGGAGCCCGCCATATCCTGGTGCTTGACCGTGGCGATACCCTGGCGAATTTCCTGACGCTGGACGCCTGCCACGTAGGCCAGCATGCCTTCGTCACCGAAGTAGCCCTTGGCCAGGTTGTCGGTAGACAGCGCCGCCGTGTGGTAGGTGGGCAGGGTGATCAGGTGGTGGAAGATACCCGCTTCGCGCGCCCCGTCACGCTGGAAGTTGCGCGTCCACTCATCGGCCAGTTGCCCCAACTCGGTGTTGTCGTATTCGACGCTCATCAGCTTGTCGCGCTGGTAGGCCGATACGTCCTTGCCCTCTTTCTCCCAGGCATCGAAGACCTGCTGGCGGAAGTTCAGCGTCCAGTTGAAGGAGGGTGAGTTGTTGTACACCAGCTTGGCGTCCGGCACGACCTCGCGGATGCGGTTCACCATGCTGGCGATCTGGCCGACATGGGGCTTCTCGGTTTCGATCCACAGCAGGTCGGCACCGTTTTGCAGGCTGGTGATACAGTCCAGGATCACGCGGTCTTCGCCGGTGCCTGGCTTGAACTGGTAGAGGCCAGAAGCCAAACGCTTGGGCTTGACCAGCTTGCCGTTCTGCTTGATGACTACGTCGCCGTTGTTGATGTCCGAGGCGTTCTCGATGACATCGCCATCCAGGAAGCTGTTGTACTGGTCGCCCAGGTCGCCTGGCTCATTGGTGACGGCGATCTTCTGGGTCAAACCAGCGCCCAGCGAGTCGGTACGGGCGACGATGACGCCATCTTCGACGCCCAGCTCCAGAAAGGCGTAGCGCACGGCGTTGATCTTGGCCAGGAAGTCTTCATGGGGCACGGTGACCTTGCCATCCTGGTGACCACACTGCTTCTCGTCGGATACCTGGTTTTCGAGCTGGATACAGCAGGCACCCGCCTGGATGAATTTTTTGGCCAGCAGGTACGTGGCTTCGGCGTTACCAAACCCGGCATCGATGTCGGCAATGATCGGCACGATATGGGTTTCGTAGTTGTCGATCTTGCTGATCAGCTCTTTTTCTTTGGCGCTGTCGCCTGCGGCCTTGGCGTCGTCCAGCGCACGGAACAGGTGGTTGAGTTCCCAGGCATCGGCCTGCTTGAGGAAGGTGTAGAGTTCCTCGATCAGGTTGGCCACCGAGGTTTTCTCATGCATGGACTGGTCAGGCAGCGGGCCAAACTCGGAGCGCAGGGCTGCCACCATCCAGCCTGAAAGGTACAGGTAGCGGCGCTTGGTGGTGCCAAAATGCTTCTTGATGGAAATCAGTTTCTGCTGGCCGATGAAGCCGTGCCAGCAACCCAGCGATTGGGTGTACTGGGAGGTGTCGGCATCGTAGGCGGCCATGTCGTCACGCATGATCTTGGCGGTGTAACGAGCAATGTCCAGGCCAGTATGGAAGCGGTTTTGGGCACGCATGCGAGCGGCGTATTCAGGTTTGATCGCTGACCACTTGCCGCCTTGGGCTTCGCGCAGTTGGGCCATGGCTTTGATATCGTCGAGCAGTCCTGACATGAGCTGATTCCTCCAGGGTTATCGTCGTTCGCAGGCTAGCTTGTTGTTATGCTGCACCTGCGAGATAGCGTTCAGCATTGTGCAATTTTGCGGCGCTGTCTATAGGCCAATCGTCTCTCAGTAAAACGTCGTGCCTCGGCGCTTGGCGTCATACAGCGACATGGCGTAAGAGCTGAGAAGCAATGTCGCTGCAGTGCAATAACTATCGGTCAGGAAGCTGCATTCAACAATTGTCACTTCGGGGCAGGGGGCGTTGTAGTCCGACGACATCGACTACGTCGAACGCCCTGTTTGTGTAGTCGTTTTTCGCCTGTTGGACGTAAAAAAAAGCGCCGCTGTCTCAGCGGCGCTATAACGCGTGTTCGATGGCCTGATGGCGGGTTACAGCACCAGGGTCATTTCGCGGTGGGGGATGCCGGCATCCATGAAGACCTCGCCATGGGCTACGAAGCCTAAACGCTCATAGAAGGCGAGGGCGTGTAGCTGGGCGCTGAGGGCCGCGTGGCGATGGCCTGCCTCGCGGGCAGCGGCGATGGCAGCCTCCATGAGTCGATAGCCAATGCCCGCGCCCCGTGCGCTACTCAACACCGCTACGCGACCAATATGGCCGTCGGGCAGCAGGCGCGCGGTACCCACCGGCTCGTCATTCAGCGTGGCGAGGAAGTGCAGGCATTCGCCATCCCGGCCATCCCACTCCTCTTCCTGAGGAACCTGCTGCTCATCGATGAAGACCACGCGGCGAATCAACGACGCCGCGTCGCCCAGTTCACGCCAGTCGCCTTGTTGCACGGTGGTGGCTGTGTTCACGCCTTACTCCTCGTCGTCTTCACCCATGAAGCCCAGGCTGCCGCTATTGATCAGCTGCGTGAGCAGCGCTGCCGCACCGTCCAGTTCCAGCACCTCGTCGTACATGGGCTCCGGGTCGGCGACCCGCTTGGCCAGCGCTTCCGAGCAGGCGTGTCCGTCGCCATCCACGAACAGTGTGGTGCCGGAGGCATCGCTGCGCCAGGCAAAGCGCGAGCCCGGCATATGGAACAGCGGCTCGCCCTGTTGTAGCTGAGCAACAAGCGCGGCTTCGTCCAGCGGCTCGTCCAGCGGCATCAGCTGGTCGACGTACTTGGGCTGAGTCATGACGCGGCCAAACCACTGGGCTATCTGCTCGGGTTTGTCCAGCGTCGAGAGGATGAACTGACGCATACGCTCGATGGCGGCGTCGTCCAGCTCGCTCTGATGTTGGGCCGGTGCCATGCCCGCATCGCTGTAACGCTGGGATTCCGACATCTGCTCGCCCACGTAGTCGGCGTAGGAGGTGATGGCTTCGTCGGCCGAGGGAGCGCGAAAACCCACTGAAATGGTCATGCAGTCGTCGGTCTGGCTGACCCCGTGATGCGCCCAGCCCGGCGGCAGGTAGAGCATGTCGCCCGGTGCCAGGGTCCAGTCGGAGTCGGGTTCGATCTCGAAGGTTTCCAGAATACGCAGGTCGATGCCCTGTACGATCGGCGCGTTGTCCGGCTGCTTGCCGCCCAGCTGCCAGCGGCGATGGCCGCGGGCCTGCAGCAGGAACACATCGTACTGGTCGATGTGCGGGCCGACGCTGCCGCCGGGGGGCGCGTAGCTCACCATGATATCGTCCATGCGCCAGCGGGGCAGGAAGTCGAACTCGTCCATCAGCGCAGCAATGGAGGGCACGTAGTGGTCGACGGCTTGCACCAGCAGGCTCCAGTGGCCTTCGGGGAGGCGCTCGAAGGTAGCGTCATCGAAGGGGCCGTGGGATACCTGCCAGGGGCCGTCAGGGCCGTTCTCTTCCACCAGCCGCGCTTCCACGCCCGGCTCGCAGGCCAAGCCTGCCAGCTCATCGGGGTCGATGGGGCTGACGAAGTCCGGGATAGCGCCACGAATCAGCAGGGGCTTCTGCTGCCAGTAGTGGGCCAAGAAGTCGGCGGGTGTTAAATCACCCAGCAGGGTGAGTGGCTTATCGTGATGACTCATGGCGTTATCCTGAAGTGAGTGAGCGGCACGGATCGAAACGGCGTGCGTTTATAGGGCCGCCAGCCGTTGCGGAAGGGCTTCGGCCTGCGCCTTCGCATTACCAATATAGCTGGCTGGCGAAAGAGATTTCAGCTCTTGTTTCACATCGTCGGGCAGTGCCAGGGTGTCGATGAAGGCTGCAAAGCCTGCCTGGTCGATCTGCTTGCCGCGGGTCAGCTCCTTGAGCTTCTCGTAGGGCTTCTCGATGCCGTAACGACGCATGACGGTCTGAATGGGTTCGGCCAGCACTTCCCAGCTGTTGTTCAGGTCTTCGGCGAGTCTGGCCGGGTTGGCTTCCAGCTTGCTGATGCCTTTCAGGCTGGCGTGGTAGCCAATCAAACCGTAGGCCAGGCCGACGCCGAGGTTGCGCAGCACCGTGGAGTCGGTCAGGTCGCGCTGCCAGCGGGAAATCGGCAGCTTCTGGGCCAGATGGCTGAGGATGGCGTTGGCCAGGCCCAGGTTGCCTTCGGAGTTTTCGAAGTCGATGGGGTTGACCTTGTGCGGCATGGTGGAGGAGCCGATTTCGCCCTCGACGGTACGCTGCTTGAAGTAGCCCAACGAAATGTAGCCCCACACGTCACGATCGAAATCGATCAGGATGGTGTTGTAGCGGCACAGGGAGTCGAACAGCTCGGCAATGTAGTCGTGGGGTTCGATCTGTGTGGTGTAGGGGTTGAAGCTCAGTCCCAGCCCTTCCACGAACGTGCGCGCATTGGCTTCCCAGTCGATATCCGGGTAGGTGGTCAGGTGAGCGTTGTAGTTGCCCACGGCGCCGTTGATCTTGCCCAGAATCTCGACGCTTTCGATCTGTTTGAGCTGGCGCTTGAGGCGGTAGGCCACGTTGGCCATTTCCTTGCCCAGCGTGGTGGGGCTCGCCGTCTGACCGTGGGTGCGCGACAGCATGGGCTGGCCAGCGTGGGCGATGGCCAGCTTGCCGATTTCATCGGCCACTTCATGCAGGGTAGGCAGCATGGCTTTCAGGCCATCGGCCAGCATGACCCCGTAGGAGAGGTTGTTGATGTCCTCGGAGGTGCAGGCAAAGTGGATGAATTCGGTGACCGCATGCAGCTCGGCCTGATCGGCAATCTTCTCCTTGAGGAAGTATTCGACCGCCTTGACGTCGTGATTGGTGGTGCGCTCGATCTCCTTGATGCGTTCGGCATCGGCCACTGAAAACTCACGAATCAACTGCTCCAGGAAGGCCGTGGCGGCTGCCGAAAGCGGCGGTACTTCGACGATTTGGCTGTGCTCTGCAAGGCGCTGCAGCCAGCGCACTTCCACGATCACGCGGGCACGGATCAAACCGAATTCGCTGAAGTGTTCACGCAGCGCTGCGGCTTTGGCGCCGTAGCGGCCGTCAACAGGGGAAAGAGCGGTCAAGGCTGAGAGTTGCATGGCTTGGTTTCCAGGTTGGTCGAGAGTCAGTGATCGAGAGTCGGTGGTCGAACATCAGTGGTCGGGGGCGTCAGGCTGGCGAGGCAGCGTGCGTCTACCCCAGCTCATCCAGAGCGCGGCGCAAGGCCTTGCGCTGAAACACCAGTTTCCAGCGTCGGCCACCCTGCTGGTGCCACAGCAGCGCAAAGCGGATACCGGCCATGAGACAGGCGCGTACGCGTTCGGGCATCATGCGGGTCTGCAAAAGCGAGGGGTCACCCTGTACCACGATGCGGGTCTTTAGCGTGGAGAGGGTTTCCTGATAGGTTTCCCCCAGGCTGGCAATCACGTTTTCGTGGGTCGTGCCGAAGTGCTCTGCCTGCCCCTGCACGTGGGAGAGTTTCTGGCCCAGCAGGTCCATCATGGCCGTGTCGTTACGCAACTTGTTCATCAACAGCAGCAGCGAAAAGCCGTAGCGCAGCACCACCGGATTGGCCTGCTTGCGGCCTACCAGAGCTTCCAGCGTTTCGAGCCCCCGGCGCAGGTTGTTGGGGTGTCCGCCGTAAATGGCTTCGAAGCTTTCGGGGTTGGTATCCACCGTGGCATGGATCAGCGTGTCCCAGGCGCGGGTGTCTACCTGCCCGGTACGGGCCAGTTCGTCCACCAGACTGGCGGCCTGAAAGACCCCGGCCAGAGCCAGGGCCTGGCGCGCTGCCGGAGAGTCGGGAGCGCGATGAATGGGGGTGGCGCTCATGCCGCGGCCTCCGTGGTGTTCCAGGTGGCGCGAATTACGCCGCCGCCCAGACAGATGTCGTTGTCGTAGAGCACCAGCGATTGGCCGGGCGTCACGGCCCACTGCGGGTCATCGAAGATGACTTCGACGCTGCCGTCGGCCTGGGCGCGGATCTCGCAGGGGCAGTCACTCTGACGGTAGCGCGTCTTGGCGGTAAACCGGCCTTGCTGGGCAGGTGGCTCGCTTGCTACCCAGTCCATCGCTTCGGTGGCCAGCGCATTGGTATACAGCAGGGCGTGCTGCTTACCTTGCACGGCGATCAGCACGTTGCGCGTCAGGTCCTTGCCTGCCACGTACCAGGGGTCTTCAGGGTAGTTGGCTAGCCCGCCAATTCCGAGGCCCTGGCGCTGGCCGAGGGTGTAGTACATCAACCCCATATGTTGGCCAATTACATCGCCTTCCGGCGTTTCGATGGTGCCTGGCTGAGCGGGCAGGTACTGCTGCAGGAAATCACGAAAGCGACGCTCACCGATGAAGCAGATACCGGTGGAGTCCTTTTTCCTGGCCGTCACCAGGTCGTGTTGTTCGGCCAGGGCGCGCACGGCGGGTTTCTCCAGCTCGCCGACGGGGAACAGCGTACGGGCAATGGCCGCTTCCGGTACGGCGTGCAGGAAATAGCTCTGATCCTTGTTGGCATCCAGCCCCTTGAGCAGCCGTGGTCGACCTGCGCGCTCGCCCTGGCGCACGTAGTGGCCGGTCGCGATCTTGTCGGCGCCGAGCATTTCGGCGTACTCCAGGAACACCTTGAACTTGATTTCTCGGTTACACAGGATATCCGGATTGGGAGTGCGCCCCGCCTTGTATTCGGCCAGGAAATGCTCGAACACGTTGTCCCAATATTCGGCGGCGAAGTTGGCCGTATGCAGTTTGATGCCCAGCTTGGCACAGACCGCTTCTGCGTCGGCCAGGTCTTCCTTGGCAGTGCAGTATTCGGTGCCGTCGTCTTCATCCCAGTTCTTCATGAACAGGCCTTCGACTTCGTACCCTTGCTGAAGCAGCAGCAGAGCCGAGACGGATGAATCGACGCCTCCCGACATGCCCACGATGACCTTGCCAGTGGCGTGAGCGGCGGTGTCGGGGGTGGCCTGGGTAGCGGTGCCATGGGTGGATGTCATGGGCATCCTCAGTTGAAGTGGTATGCAAGTGGGCGGCGATTATACACGATGGGAGCCGGATGCTTCGAGTGCTTCACTCGTGGATCACGTCCAGCGGGTAGTGGCGACCTGCCAGGGCATCGTCGATACGCTGCAGCACCAGCGGGCTGCGCAGCCGACGCTCGCTGGCCAGCGCGGCGATCTCGGCGCGGGTCAACCAGTGGGTGGCCAGGATGTCGTTATCCAGCGGTGTGCCGAGCGAGCGGAGCGGCGTGGCCACGAAGCCGTGGCTGTGAAAGGTATCGCCCTGTTCGGTATGCAGCACGTAGAGGCCCAGGTAGCCGGTGAGTGAAACGTGCCAGGCGGTCTCTTCCCGAACTTCGCGCAGCATCGCGGCCATCGGGCCTTCACCCAGTTCGATATGGCCCGCGGGCTGGTTGAACAGCGTCAGCGGGCCACCCTTGTCCTCTTCGACCATCAGGAAGCGCTCCCCCTCACGAACCACGCAGGCCACCGTGCTGCGAATGATCGGGCGGCTCATCGCGGCTTTCTCCGAGTTGGGCGGGTGCGCGCCGTTTTCGCCGGTGCCTGACGCGGCGCGTGGAGGGTCTCCTTGCGCCACTCGCCGGGCGCCAGCCCCTCCAATCGCCAAGGGCCAATGGCCGCGCGAATCAGGCGCAGGGTAGGGAAGCCTACCTCTGCCGTCATGCGGCGTACCTGGCGGTTGCGGCCTTCGCTGATGGTTAGCTCCAGCCAGCTGGTCACCGGGTGGCGCTTGGGGTCGACGGCGGGGGTTCGCTCTGGCAGGTCGGGGGGCGCTATGCGCCGCGCCTTGGCGGGTAGCGTTGGGCCATCCTTGAGCATCAGCCCGGAGCGCAACCCGTGAAGGGCGTCATCGGTGAGCTGGCCTTCCAGCTGTACCCAGTAGGTCTTGGGCTGCTTGTGGCGAGGATGGGCAATACGGTGAATCAAGGCACCATCATCGCTGAGCAGCAGCAGGCCTTCGGAGTCGTAATCCAGCCGACCTGCGGCGTAGACCCCGGGCACGCTGATCACATCGGCCAGGGTGGCGCGGCCCTCCCGGTCGGTAAATTGGGAAAGCATTCGGTAAGGCTTGTGCAGTAAATATAGCGTGCTCATGGTCTCGAATAGCGGGTCAGTTGATTTGTCGACAATCGCTCATGCGATTACCGTGCAGCGCTGGTATACTCCGGCGCAGCCGTTTGAGATGTACCGGCGTCGTTTTACCACCGAGTGACCATAAGGGGCAGCGCATACAGGATGCTCCACCCGCTTCGCGGCAAGGCTATTCGTTGTATGAGCCGCGTAGCTCAGGGTTTTTTATAATCACAGCGACTGAAAAGAAGAGGTTAACGCAAAATGTCTAAAACGCCGAAGATCATTTATACGCTCACCGATGAAGCTCCTGCGCTCGCTACCTACTCCTTGTTACCGATTATTGATGCCTTCACCGACTCGGCCGGTGTCGAAGTAGAAACCCGTGATATCTCTCTGGCGGCGCGTGTGCTGGCGCAGTTCCCGGACGTGTTGAGCGACGAACAGCGGGTCAGCGATGACCTGGCAGAGCTGGGCCAACTGGCCACCACGCCGGAAGCCAACATCATCAAGCTGCCCAATATCAGTGCGTCTGGCCCGCAGCTGAAAGCGACCATCAAAGAGCTGCAGAGCCAGGGCTACCCGCTGCCCGAGTATCCTGAAGAGCCCAAGAACGACGAAGAAGCCTCCATCAAGGCGCGTTACGACAAGGCCAAGGGCAGCGCCGTCAACCCGGTGCTGCGTGAAGGCAACTCTGACCGCCGTGCGCCGAAGTCGGTCAAGAACTACGCCCGCAAGTACCCGCATCGCATGGGTGCCTGGAGCGCCGACTCCAAATCCCACGTCGCTCACATGAGCGAAGGCGATTTCTACGGCAGCGAACAGTCGGCGGTCATGGAAAAAGCAGGCACGCTGAAGATCGAACTGCAGCAGAAGGATGGCGGCAGCGTCGTGCTGAAAGAGGGGCTGGCGGTAAAAGCAGGCGAAGTCATCGATGCTGCCAGCATGAGCAGCCGTCGTCTGCGCAGCTTCATCGCCAGCCAGATCAGCGATGCCCAGCAAAGCGGTGTGCTGTTCTCGCTGCACCTGAAGGCCACCATGATGAAGGTGTCCGACCCGATCATGTTCGGCATCGTGGTCGAAGAGTTCTACAAGGACGTGCTGGAGAAGCATGCCGAAGCGCTGAAGAGCGCAGGTTTCAACCCGAACAGCGGTATCGGTGACCTGTACAGCGCCATCGAGAAGCTGCCCAGCGACCAGCAGGAGGCCATCAAGGCCGACGTGGATGCGCTCTACCAGCAGCGTCCGGCCATGGCCATGGTCAACTCCCATAAAGGCATCACTAACCTGCACGTGCCCAGCGACGTCATCATCGATGCTTCCATGCCAGCGATGATCCGCGATTCCGGCAAGATGTGGAATGCCAACGACGAGCTGCAGGATGCCAAGGCAGTCATCCCGGACCGCTGCTACGCCACCATCTACCAGGCGGTGATCGAGGACTGCAAGCAGCACGGCGCCTTCGACCCCACCACCATGGGTAGCGTGCCCAACGTGGGTCTGATGGCCCAGAAAGCCGAAGAGTACGGCTCCCACGACAAGACCTTCCAGATGCCTGCTGATGGCACCGTGGTAGTGACCGACGACGCAGGCCAGACGCTGTTCAGCCACAGCGTGGAAGCCGGTGATATCTGGCGCATGTGCCAGACCAAGGACGCGCCGATTCAGGACTGGGTCAAGCTGGCCGTTACCCGTGCCCGCGCCAGCGGTGCTCCGGCACTGTTCTGGCTGGACGCCAACCGCGCTCACGATGCGCAGCTGATCAAGAAGGTCGAGGCCTACCTGAAAGAGCACGACACGGCGGGTCTGGATATCCGTATCCTGGCGCCGGTCGATGCCATGAAGGTTTCCCTGGAGCGTATCCGCAAGGGCGAAGACACCATCTCCGTCACCGGTAACGTGCTGCGCGACTACCTCACCGACCTGTTCCCGATCATGGAGCTGGGTACCAGCGCCAAGATGCTCTCTATCGTGCCGCTGATGAACGGCGGCGGTCTGTTCGAGACCGGCGCGGGCGGCTCTGCACCGAAGCACGTTCAGCAGTTCCTGGAAGAGAACCACCTGCGTTGGGACTCGCTGGGCGAGTTCCTGGCGCTGGCTGCCTCGCTGGAGCACCTGGGCAGCACCTTCGGCAACGCCCGTGCGTCTCTGCTGGCCAAGGCGCTGGACGAGGCCAACGGCAAGTTCCTTGACAGCAACAAGTCGCCATCGCGTAAAGTGGGCGAGCTGGATAACCGTGGCAGCCACTTCTACCTGGCAATGTACTGGGCAGAAGCGCTGGCCGCTCAGGATCAGGACGCCGAACTGAAATCCCTGTTTGGCCG
This sequence comes from Halomonas sp. 18071143, assembly GCF_019211725.1. Taxonomy (NCBI): domain Bacteria; kingdom Pseudomonadati; phylum Pseudomonadota; class Gammaproteobacteria; order Oceanospirillales; family Halomonadaceae; genus Halomonas; species Halomonas sp. 18071143. Next base: position 2,659,211 of record NZ_CP078120.1, on the reverse strand, counting down.
TCTGGCCGAGACGCTGCAAGCCAACGAGAGCGCCATCGTCGATGAGCTGAACAGCGTGCAGGGGCAGCCGGTGGATATCCAGGGATACTTCCACCCCAACGGTGAGCTGGCCAGCCAGGCCATGCGTCCGAGCAAGACTCTCAACGACGCGCTGGCCATGGTGGCCAAGGGCTGATCATGCGCTGAGCCGTCGCGCTTCAACGGCTGATCGATCCCTCGCCCGCCTTGCGGGCGAGGGTTTTTTACTCTCTCCTGTATGATAATTTTTTACCTTTCATGAACCCTTGTTGATGGCAGGCGTCTTATACATGGGTGTACAGTCTGTAGAAGCCTGGACTGTAAAAGCCTTGTCTTTGAATTGATCCAAGGCCCTGACTGTCAGCAGCAAGAAGATGATGCATGTGACTTATGCCTAATACACAACGTCTGGACGTGACAGCGACTCTGCATGCAGGCATGACGCGTCCCGGTATGCCCGAGTATGAAGATGATCTGGCCGTACAGCCCGCCGAGCCTGCGCTGGCCCAGCCGCCTCTGTACAAGGTGGTGCTGCATAATGACGACTACACGCCGATGGAGTTCGTCGTCGAAATACTGCAGGGCTTTTTCAATATGGATAATGAAAAAGCCGTACAAGTGATGTTGGCGGTGCATACCCAGGGGAAGGCAACCTGCGGCATCTTTACCCGCGACATTGCAGAAACGAAGAGTTATCAGGTGAATGAGTATGCCCGTGAGTGCGAGCACCCGCTGATGAGCGACATCGAGGCTGCGGATTGATCATGCTGCACCGCATGCAGCGTTGAAAAAAAGTAGCCTTGGGGCTTGCAACCACGCCATTTGTACCCGATGTTGAAAGTGCCGGTCGATTAAACTGATCCGACGCAAGCCCTAGGTGGCAACATGCCCTAGGTAGTAGCGAAAAGGGGACTGCCATGCTGAGCAAAGAACTTGAACTGACCCTGAACACGGCCTTCACCGTGGCTCGCTCGAAGCGCCACGAATTCATGACCGTCGAACATCTGCTCCTGGCACTGCTGGACAATGCCTCCGCGGTCGATGTGCTGAAGGCGTGCGGGGCAAACCTCGACAAGCTGCGGTCCGATCTGCAGGATTTTATCAACTCGACCACGCCGCTGATCCCGGAAGGGCAGGGCGACCGCGAAACGCAGCCTACGCTAGGCTTCCAGCGTGTGCTGCAGCGTGCCGTATTCCACGTCCAATCCTCGGGCAAGAGCGAAGTGAGCGGCGCCAACGTGCTGGTGGCGATCTTCTCCGAGCAGGAGAGCCAGGCGGTCTATTTCCTCAAGCAGCAGAGCGTTGCTCGGGTGGATGCCGTTAACTACATCGCCCACGGCATTTCCAAAGTGTCGGGTCACGGTCCATCGTCATCACCTTCTTCACAAGAGAGCGATGATGTCGAGGAGGGCAGTGCCGAAGGGGCTGCGCATCCGCTGACCGGCTATGCCACCAACCTCAACGAGCAGGCGCGCCAGGGCAAGATCGATCCGCTGATCGGTCGTGACCACGAGCTCGAGCGCGTCGTGCAGATTCTGGCCCGTCGTCGCAAGAACAACCCGCTGCTGGTGGGTGAGGCGGGCGTGGGCAAGACGGCCATTGCCGAAGGGCTGGCCAAGCGTATCGTCGAAGAAGACGTACCGGACGTGATCGCCGATGCCGTCGTCTACTCCCTCGACATGGGCGCGCTGCTGGCCGGCACCAAATACCGCGGCGACTTCGAAAAACGCTTGAAGAGCCTGCTGGGCGAGCTTCGCAAGCAGCCCAATGCCATTCTGTTCATCGATGAGATTCACACGGTCATTGGTGCAGGGGCAGCGTCCGGTGGCGTCATGGATGCCTCCAACCTGTTGAAGCCGCTGCTCTCGTCGGGCGAACTGCGCTGCATCGGTTCGACCACCTTCCAGGAGTTCCGCGGCATCTTCGAAAAAGACCGTGCCCTGGCGCGTCGCTTCCAGAAGGTCGATGTGCTGGCGCCCTCGGTGGAAGATACCATCAAGATTCTCAAGGGGCTGCGTTCGCGCTTCGAAGAGCATCATGAGCTGAAGTACACCGACGGTGCGCTGGAGAGTGCCGCTCGTCTGGCGGATCGCTACATCAATGATCGTCATCTGCCCGACAAGGCCATTGATGTCATCGACGAGGCCGGTGCGCACCAGCGCATGCTGCCGCCGGAAGTGCGCGCCAAAACCATCGATGTGGAGCAGGTCGAAGCCGTGGTGGCGTCGATTGCCCGCATACCGCCCAAGAGCGTGTCGAGTTCGGATCGCAAGCTGCTCGAGAAGCTGGATCGCGACCTGAAAATGCTGGTCTTCGGCCAGGACGAAGCCATCGATACGCTGTCGGCAGCCATCAAGCTGTCGCGCGCCGGGCTGAAATCTCCTGACAAACCGGTGGGCAGCTTCCTGTTCGCTGGCCCGACCGGCGTGGGCAAGACGGAGGTGGCCAAGCAGCTGGCGCACATCATGGGGATCGAGCTGGTACGCTTCGACATGTCCGAGTACATGGAGCGCCATACGGTGTCGCGTCTGATTGGCGCACCTCCCGGCTACGTGGGGTACGACCAGGGAGGCTTGTTGACCGAGGCCGTCACCAAACAGCCGCACTGCGTGCTGCTGCTCGATGAGATCGAAAAGGCGCACCCTGAAGTCTTCAACCTGCTGCTGCAGGTCATGGATCACGGTCGCCTCACCGACAACAACGGGCGCGAAGCCGATTTCCGCCATGTCATTCTGATCATGACGTCCAACGCAGGGGCCGAGCAGGCGTCACGGCGCTCCATTGGCTTCCAGAGTCAGGATCACTCCACCGATGCCATGGAGGTCATCCGCCGTACTTTCTCACCCGAGTTCCGCAACCGCCTGGACGGCATCATTCAGTTCCATGCTTTGCCGACCTTGGTGGTACGCAACGTCGTCGACAAGTTCCTGATCGAGCTACAGGCGCAGTTGGACGAGAAGCGTGTGCAGCTGGACGTGGACGATATCGCTCGCGACTGGCTGGCAGAGAAAGGCTATGACCCGGACATGGGTGCCCGTCCAATGGCTCGCTTGATTCAGGAGAAGCTCAAGAAGCCGTTGGCCGAGATGATCCTGTTTGGCGAGTTGGCCGAGCAGGGAGGCATCGTACATGTCAGTCTGGAGGAGGGGGAGCTGCATCTCTCCACCGAGACGGAGATGGCGGACGCGCCCTGACGGGCGCGGTTCCTACGACACGCAGCGCCCTGTCTTCGACGGGGCGTTGTCGTTTTTAGCGAGCGGTACAATACGCTAAAGCGCGATGCAGTACGGCACTATACGGCGCTACCGTGGCAGTACGGTAAGTGCGGTACAGCCTGCAGAGAAAGGCAGGGGGGTAAAGCGCAGGCAAGAAACTGCGTTGCCTGCAGGCGGTTAGCGTGAGCGATAAACGATGCGGCCTTTGGAGAGGTCGTAGGGCGTCAGTTCGACCTTGACCTTGTCGCCGGTCAGGATGCGGATGTAGTTTTTACGCATCTTGCCAGAGATGTGGGCAGTGACCACATGGCCGTTTTCCAGCTCAACACGGAACATGGTGTTGGGAAGGGTATCGACAATAACGCCTTCCATTTCAATATGATCTTCGCGTGCCATATTAGGCAGATCCTCACTTTTTTTACGTCGTGGTTGGTCAAATATTCACTTGTCGCGCATCGGCAAAGGTCCGATGCGCTCAGCAACAGCGCTATATTGTGCCGTAAGCCTGGCGTCAAGGCAAAAAAGCTGGCCTGTTTAACGAATTAAAGGCCGCCAATGGCGCCCGTCCAGCACCTCGATGGGTGAAAACGCCTGCTTATAGCGCATCTTGCGGCACTCCTCTATCCAGTAGCCCAGGTAAAGGTGCGGCAACTGTCTGCTTTCGCAAAGCGCGATGAGCTGCAGGATGGCGTAGGTACCCAGCGAACGTTTTTCCAGCGCGTCGTCCACTTTGAAAAACGTGTAAATGGCCGACAGCCCGTGCTCCAGTTGGTCGAAGGCGGCCACGGCCACCAGCTCATCCTCGAGGCGCAGCTCCATCAGATGGGCGTAGGGCTCCTGCAGCGTCAGGAAAGTACGGTACTGGTCACGGCTGGGCGGGTACATATCACCGTCGGCATGGCGTAGCCGAATATAATCGGCGTACAGCGCGTAGTGGCCGGGGTCGAAGTGGGCAGGCATGACGCGCACCGTGATATCCGTATTACGTTGCCAAACCTTGCGCTGGGTGCGGTTGGGCTTGAAGCCGTTGACGGGAATGCGCACCGAACGACATGCATTGCAGCCTTCGCAGTGTGGGCGGTACAAGTGTCGCCCGCTGCGACGAAACCCTAGCAGAGATAGCGAGTCGTATACCCCGGGGACAGGCGACTCTTGCGGGTCGAGAAATAGCGTGGTCGCTTCCTTGTCGGGAAGGTAGCTGCAGGCATGAGGAACGGTCAGGAAGAAGCGCAGATCCCGCACGGGGCGGCGAGGAGCGTTACTACTCACGGCTTGCCTCCTTGAGTGGATAGTGACGCCATCATCTCGCCTCGATGGCATTCGGCAGCGCATCAAGCCAGAGCGAGGCGGGCACGACAGGCGTCTGATCAGGGGTTGAGGGTAAGCAGAATGTTTTTTCCGGTAACCACTGTTCAAGATAGTTGATGAATGTGCGGCGAGCGACAGTTGTTGCGCCCAGGCTGGCCAAGTGGGGGGTGTGCATCTGGCAGTCGATCAGCTGGCCGCCGTGGGACTGCATGGCATATGCCAGATGGGCGAGAGCGATCTTGGAACCATCGGGCACGCGCGAGAACATGGATTCGCCGAAGAACACCGGCCCCATGGCCAGGCCATACAGGCCACCCACCAAATTCCCCGCCTGATGCACTTCGATGCTATGGGCGATGCCCAGAGTATGTAGGGTGTGATACGCGTGGCGCATCTCGGCGGTGATCCAGGTGCCGGGTTCGCCCCGGCGCGGCGCCGCGCAGGCATCCAGCACGGCTAAAAAGTGTTGATCCAGGGTCACACTGAAGCCACCATGGCGCAGGCGTTTAGCTAAGCTGCGACGTAGCTTAAACTGTGCAGGCAATAACACCATGCGTGGGTCCGGGCTCCACCACAAAATGGGGTCGTCATCGCTGTACCAGGGAAAAATACCCTTTCGGTAAGCCTCGACCAGCCACGCTGGGGTAAGCTCTCCACCGGCAGCCAGCAGGCCGTTGGGCGACGCCAATGCCTGCTCGGTCGACGGGAAAAAAGGGGTTGGCGAAGAGAGCCAGGGTAGCATCGCTTGCTCCTGTGACATGTAGCTTGATTAGAAGCGCTGTGACGGCGGAAGGATGCTCGGTATGATGCCAACTCGCAAGTGGATTAAAGACACCAGTGTGGTGTAAAGGGAGAATCGCTTGAAAGTAAATAAGACGGTAGACAAGCGAACGCAGCGTAACGCGCGCCAGTCACCATCTCGTTCATCGACGCGTGTCACGGCGGCAAAGGACAAGGCGCACCGGTTCGGCCTGCGCCTGCAGGGCTCGGCCCGTGAAGGCGTCGTGGTGGTGATGTTGGCCGTCTGCGTCTTCTTGCTGTTATCACTGTTTAGCTATCACCCGGCAGATCCGGGCTGGTCTTACCAGGGGCCTGAGACGCAGGTACGTAACTGGATGGGCCCGGTCGGCGCCTGGCTGGCCGACGTGCTCTATTCACTGTTGGGGGCCAGCGCTCTATGGTGGCCTGCCATGTTTGGCTATTCGGCCTGGTGGTTGATGCGCTCACGCCAGGTGCGTTTCGAGCTGGACCCGGTGGCCATTGCCGTGCGGGCGGGTGGCCTCGTGCTGCTGATGTTTGGCACCACCACGCTGGGTGCACTGCATTTTTATCATCCCAACAGTATTTTGCCTTACGCTTCTGGAGGAATTCTGGGAGAAGGGTTGGTGGGGACGCTGAAGCCGCTGGTGGGCAGCGGTGGGGTGGGCTTGATTGCTGCGGCGTTGATTCTGATTGGTTTTCCGCTGTTCAGCGGTACTTCCTGGCTGCAAGTGGCCGATGAGGTAGGGCGCAGGCTCTGCCGAGTGGGCGGCTGGTTCAGTGCGCGTCGTGCCAAAAGCCGCGAAAAGCGTGCCGAACGTGCAGCCGTTCGCGCGGCGGGAAAAGCGGCGGCCAGCAAGGTGAAAAAGCGCTCCTGGGTCGAGCCCAGCGATACCAGCACCGACCCAGAGCCCGACCCGGACGATGCCTTCTATGCCACGCCCGAACCTCAGGGAAGCAGTACACCCATTTCAGCCCGCCGTGGCGATGACGAAGTAAGCGAGCGCTCACCTGCTCCGCGTCGTGAGCGCCGCGAACCCAGTTTTACGGCAACGGCTCCCGATAGCGATACCTCTATCCCCTGGGAGGCAGCGGCCGTACTGAGCGAGCGCCATGCCGCACCGTCGAGTGCCTCATCGGCTCCGAGCCCCGAGCCAGCTGCACAGGCGCCTGCTGCGCCCGTGCAGGAAGAGAGCGCTCCCGAGGTTGCAGTACCTGCCCGGGCGTTCGTCAAGGAGCCGGTCGAGCCGTCGCGTGAACCAATGATGTCGTTTTCCGCCACGGAGACGCCGTCTGCCGCGTCGCAGCCGACAGCGCCCGACTCAAAGATTGACGAGCCGACAGTCGATGAACCGGTGGTCGATGAGCCTGCTCTCGATGAATCAGTGGCCGATGAACCAGTGTCTGAGGAGGCGCCGCTGAGGGCCTCCCGAGAAGACGATGCCGCGCTGGCCGCGCCCACGTCGCTGAGCGCCCGCGACCCGGCCGATGAGACACGCCAGGAGGTGCCGCTGGCCGTCGTTCCCGAACATCTGGCTGCATCGACACCGGCTGAACCGACCCCGGTGCGCTTGGCGGCAGAGCCACGCCGCGAGCGGGTGCCCGAGGTCGTGCCCGAGCCGGTATGGGACGAGGATGACGAAGAGCTGCCTGTCAGCCCAGCACCGGTGGCGGCAGGGCCACGCCATGAGCCAACCCTGGCGGCAGATACGCCGCCGCAGGCAGAGCCCGATAACGGCCCTACGCTGTGGACCGTCGAGCATTTGCAGAGTCAGCGACCCAGTTTCGAGACCCAGGATGAGCCCGAGGGGGAGGTGCCCAGTCTGCAACTGCTGACCCCACCGGAGCCCCATCAGCCCAACTATACCGACGAGCAGCTGGCGGACATGGCCGAACTGCTGGAAGTCCGGCTGCGTGAATACGGGGTCAAGGCAGAAGTGGTGGACACTTGGCCTGGGCCTGTCATCACGCGTTTCGAAATCAAGCCAGCCGCCGGGGTGAAGGTCTCCAAGATCAGTAACCTGGCCAAGGACCTAGCGCGTTCGCTGATGGTGAAAAGCGTGCGCGTGGTCGAGGTCATTCCGGGCCGTCCTACGGTCGGTATCGAAATACCCAACCCTCATCGGGCCATGATTCGGCTGCGCGAAGTGATCGACTCCGATCGCTACCAGCAGGAGAGCTCACCGCTGACCATGGCCTTGGGCCAGGACATCGGTGGCGGGCCCGTGGTCGCCAACCTGGGCAAGATGCCGCATCTGCTGGTGGCCGGTACCACGGGGTCGGGTAAGTCAGTCGGGGTCAATGCGATGCTGATCTCGATGCTGCTGAAGGCCAAGCCTGACGAGCTGAAGCTGATCATGGTCGACCCCAAGATGCTGGAGCTGTCGGTATACGATGGCATCCCGCATCTGCTGGCCCCCGTGGTGACGGACATGAAAGAGGCCGCCAACAGCCTGCGTTGGTGCGTGGCGGAAATGGAGCGTCGTTACAAGCTGATGGCTGCCATGGGAGTGCGCAACATTGCGGGCTTCAATGGTCGGCTGGAGGAGGCCGCCCGCGCCGGTGCCCAGGTGGCGGACCCCCTGTGGGAGCCGGAGCCCTGGGAGATGCACCAGACACCGCCGATACTGGAAAAACTGCCCTATATCGTAGTGGTCATCGACGAATTCGCCGACATGTTCATGATCGTGGGCAAGAAGGTGGAGGAGCTGATTGCCCGACTGGCCCAGAAAGCCCGGGCGGCCGGTATTCACCTGATTCTGGCCACCCAGCGCCCTTCGGTGGATGTGGTGACGGGCTTGATCAAGGCCAATATTCCCTCACGGATGGCGTTCCAGGTCTCGTCACGGATCGACTCGCGCACCATTCTCGACCAGGGCGGTGCAGAGAGTCTGCTGGGGCATGGCGATATGCTCTACCTGCCGGCCGGGTCGGGCCCGCCCAACCGGGTCCATGGCGCGTTCGTGGATGATGATGAAGTGCACCGGGTCGTCGATGACTGGAAGCGCCGCGGTGAGCCGGAGTACATCGACGAGATTCTCTCGGGCGGTGTTTCAGCCGATGCGCTGACGGGCCTCGAAGCCGAAGGCGTAGAGGGTGACGATGCCGAGCAGGATGCGCTGTACGATGAGGCGGTCCAGTTCGTCACGGAAACGCGCAAGGCGTCCATCTCGGCGGTTCAGCGCCGTTTCAAGATTGGCTACAACCGCGCGGCACGCCTGGTGGAAGCCATGGAAGGGGCAGGCGTGGTCTCCTCCATGGGGGGCAACGGTTCCCGCGAGGTGCTGGCGCCGCCGCCGGTGGGCCATTGAGCCATCGGTATTCGTCAATCATGCAACAAGCGTGAAAGTCGCGCCGCAGGTGCAACCCTGCGGCGTTTTTCGCGTCTGAATGGCATCAGGAGCAGCGCTTGCTCCGTGCCTCATCCGCTTTTGGCAATGACTGCCTAGGGAGAATCACTATGCGCGAACCTACTCAACGTCGCTCGCCTGCATTGGCATTGGCTGCTAGCGCACTGGGGCTTACCTTTGCCGCACCCATGGCCTGGGCCAACGAAGCGGCCGAACGCCTCACCGAGCGTCTCGACCCTCTCGAGAACTACCATGCCAGCTTCGAGCAGCGGATTCTCGATGGCAGCGGCCAGCGCCTGCAAAGTGCTCATGGCGAAATGTGGCTGTCACGTCCTGGCTTGCTGCGCTGGGAAGTCGACGCTCCTTATTCGCAAACCGTCGTGTCCGATGGGGAAGACGTTTACCTGTACGACCCGGACCTGGAGCAGGTCACCGTTCAGGCCATGGATGACCGTGTCACGCACACGCCGGCGCTACTGCTTTCCGGAAGTGCCACCGAGCTGACGGCCAGCTACGATGTGTTCTACGAGCAGCAGGATGGCGATGATGTCTTTACCCTGATTCCCACCTCTGCCGATACGCTGTTCGAAGAGCTCAGCATGGTGTTTGACCAACAAACCCTGACCGAACTGTGGATGATGGACAGCACCGGGCAGCGTACTTCGATCACCTTCAGCGGTATCACCCGCAATGGCAACATCGACCGCAGCCTGTTCGACTTCGACATTCCAGAAGGCACCGACGTCATTCGCGAAGAGTGGTAGGCAGCGTGCTTTCTGTTTAAAACGTTCTTTCCGCTTGGCATCTCTGTATTAGCATCTCTTGATCAGGCACCTTCGGGTGCCTGATCTGCTTGTTGGTCCTGCTGTTTTCTCCATGCCATGATCTCGGCAAAGCGTTTCTCCTGACCCAGCTCACTGGGTTCGTAAAAACGGGCTGCTGGTACTTTGTCTGGCCAGCAATCGTGTGCGCTGCCCGCCGGGTAGCCGTGGGGCTCGTGATGGGCGTAACGGTAACCTTGCCCATGGCCCAATTGCTCCATGAGCTTGGTCGGGGCGTTACGCAGGTAGCTGGGGACTTCCAGCTGAGGCTGCTGTGCCACGAACTGTCGAGCACTTTTCCAGGCCTGGTCGATCCGGTTGCTCTTGGGGGCCACTGCCAGGTGAATGGCGGCATGGGCAATGGCGCGCTGGCCTTCGTAATCACCCAGCCGCAGGTAGGCATCCCAGGCGGCGATCACCAGTGGCAGTGCTCGTGGATCGGCATTGCCCACATCTTCCGAGGCAATGGCCGTCAAACGGCGCACGATATCCAGCGGATCGCCGCCTCCCTGAAGAAAGCGCGCCATGTACAGCAGGGCGGCGTCCGGGCGCGATGAGCGAACCGACTTGTGAATGGCCGACAGCAGGTCGTAGTAGGCATCCCCCTGTTTGTCGAAGGCGCTAGCCTGGTGGCCCACCACGTCGGCCAGCACCGCCTTACGCAGCACTTCACGGCCTTCGACGGCGTCGGTGAAGTCGCAGGCCGTCTCCAGCAGCCCCAGAGCCCGTCGGGCATCGCCAGCGCTGGCGTGGGCCAACGCTTCCAGCACCCCCGATTCCACCTGAATGCGCCGTTTGCCGAGCCCTCGGCTATCGCTGTCGAGGGCCTGCTGCATCACCTGTATCAGCTCTTGCTGAGAGAGCGCCTTGAGCACGTAGACCCGAGCGCGGGAAAGCAGCGCCGAATTCACCTCGAAGGAGGGGTTTTCCGTGGTCGCGCCGATCAGGGTCAGCAGCCCTGACTCCACGTGGGGCAACAGCGCGTCCTGCTGGCTCTTGTTGAGCCGATGAATCTCATCCAGAAACAGCAACGTGGGTGTCTGACGCTGGCGGGCGCCCTCGACCACCAGCCGAATTTCCTTGACCCCGGCCATCACGGCACTCAAATGCTCCAGGTGCGTTTCGGAGGCGCGGGCCAGCAGTTCGGCCAGGGTGGTCTTGCCCACGCCGGGGGGGCCCCAGAGAATCATCGAGCGAACGACACCCGATTCGGCCATGCGGCGCAGCGGCTTGTCTGGCCCCACCAGCGCCTGCTGGCCAACGTATTCGTTGAGGGTTAGAGGGCGCATGCGATAGGCAAGCGGCGCCTCCTCGGCGGGTTGGGCGTCAAAAAGGTCCATGGCAACTTCCGTTGTAAATCGTTACGTTGAACATTCAATGCTTAACAAGTGTCTGTGGTAAGTAGCGCTACGTCAGGCTACCTTTGGGCGTAACTGGGAAGTTCTGCATTGGTTGGCCAAATCCCCAGGCGCAAGACAAGGATTAACGCTAGTGTAGTAGAACCCTGATCATGGTCGCGTACCCTGGTTTCGGTAGGGGAAGCACGGGGTACGATACTTATCAAAGGAGACGGCAAGATGTTAAACCAACTGCGTCTGGATCATGCCAATATGGCGCGCATGCTGCATGTGCTTCAGCTCAAGCATAAAACGCTGGCCGAAGGAGAGCGGCCTGACTTTCAACTAATGCGTGAAGTGGTCGACTACATCTTGTCTTACATGGACGGTTTTGCCGCGCCTCTCGAACGAATCTGCGTCGAGCGGCTGCAAGCGCAAGCGACGGAGCATCAGCCGCTGATGACCCAAATGGCCGATGACTACCGTGAGCTAAAGCCTCGCTTGATGCGCCTGTCCCATGATATCGATATGATTCTCATGGACAACATTCTACCCATGGACCGTTTCGCGGACGACCTGAAGTCGTATCTGGAAGCGCACCGCGCCTATCTGCGCCACGAGCGGGAAGGGCTATTCCCCCTGATCGACCAGCACTTCACGTCCGAGGAGCTGGAAGAGCTGCGCCAGGCGCTGCCGGAAGGTGCGGAGAAAGAACTCGAGCGTTTACAGCTGGCCTATCCTGAGCTTTACGCCGAGTTGCGCGGTGCCGAGGTGCCCTCGCTGTAATTCCCGCGGTCTCCCCCTTCAGCGCTGCACGGGGCGTGTTAAACTAGCGCCCCGTTTTGATCAATATCTATGCAAACGTTCATGCAAAGAGGGCAGCGCAGGGTGGGCAACGTATCCCCAATATCGATTGATCGGCTGGGTAACCACTGATGCCCGGCCCCGTACTGGTATTCGACTCGGGGGTGGGTGGGCTCTCCGTGGCTCAGTCGCTGCGTCAGCACTACCCCCACGCCTCGCTGTGTTACGCCTGCGATAATGCCTGGCTTCCTTACGGTCTGCGCGATGACGTGGTACTGGCCAAGCGTATCGTGGACGTTTGCCAGGCCGCCGTGGCCGCCTGCCAGGCCAGCGTGCTGGTGGTGGCGTGTAACACGGCCAGCACGCTGGCGCTGGAAGCGCTGCGTCAGGCGCTGTCGGTGCCGGTGATTGGTACGGTGCCCGCCATCAAGCCCGCCGCGCAGGTCAGCACGACGCGCCATATTGGCCTGCTGGCTACCTCGGCCACGGTCAACCGCCCTTACACCCAAGGATTGATCGAAAGCTTCGCCAGCGACTGCCGCGTCACGCGGCTGGCAGCAGACCCGCTGGTAGTGGAAGCCGAAGCCTGGTTGGCGGGAAAGCCGCTGAACGCCGCTCATATTCAGCAGGCGTTAGCCCCGCTTTGGGAGGCGACCCAGGCGACCCCTGCCCTGGATACCGTGGTATTGGGGTGCACGCACTTTCCGTTGCTGCAGCCGCTGCTGGTGTCACTCTCCCCCGTACCGCTGGCCTGGGTGGACTCTGGAGACGCCATCGCGCGGCGCGTTGGACAGGTAGCCGCCACGCTGATCAGCAGCGTGCCGGATGGCCGTTGTTTTACCACGGCGCCCGCTGCTGCCCTGGCCGATGGCATGGCGCGGTACGGTTTCAGTGCCCCCCAGCTGCTCGCGCTGCCCGACGCTGATTAACGGTGAGCCGCTGCCGCTAAGTTCAATTTTCCAGTCAATAGGAGCCACCTTGGCCATCCCTACCGTCGATCCGGCACGCTACGCCGAACAGCTGGCTGACAAACAAGCCTACGTGGAACAGATGTTCGCGGACTTTGCGCCGCCTGGGCTCGAAGTGTATCCCTCGCCCGCCAGCCATTATCGGCAGCGCTGCGAGTTTCGTATCTGGCATGAAGACGATGATCTGTTCTATGCCATGTTCGAGGTCGACTCTGACAACCCCAAACAGAAGCGGGTCATTCGTCTGGACCAGTTTGCCGTGGCCAGCGAACGCATCAACGAGCTGATGCCGCAGTTGCGGGATGCCTTTCTGGCCAGCGATGTGCTGCGCCGCCGGCTGTTTCAGGTGGAGTTTCTGACCACGCTGTCGGGAGAAGCGCTGGTCACGCTGATTTACCATCGTCCGCTGGACGACGCCTGGGAAGAGCAGGCGCGCGCTCTGGAAGCCGAGCTGGGCATCATGATCATTGGCCGTTCGCGCAAACAGCGCCTGGTGCTCAGCCGTGACCACGTCTGGGAGCGCCTGGAGGTGGACGGCCGTACGCTGCACTATCAGCAGGTCGAAAACAGTTTTACCCAGCCCAATGCGCATATCTGCCAAACGATGTTGAGCTGGGCCCGTGAAGTGACGGCCGGACGTCAGCAGGAAGACCTGGTCGAGCTTTATTGCGGAAACGGCAACTTCACCATTGCGCTGGCGGAGAATTTCCGGCGCGTGCTGGCCACGGAAATCTCGCGCACCTCGGTGGCCAGCGCCAATGTCAACCTTGAAGCCAACGGGATCAACAACGCGCACGTGGCGCGCATGTCGGCGGAGGAGTTTGCGCTGGCGCTGAAAGGCGAAAAAGCCGGGCGGCGAGTGGCGGAGATGGGGCTGGACGATTACCGTTTCTCCACCGTGCTGGTCGACCCGCCCAGAGCCGGGCTGGACGAGCAGAGCTGCGAACAGCTCAGCGAGTACGCGCAAATCGTCTATATTTCATGCAACCCGGTCACGCTTGCCGACAATTTGGCGCAGCTCACCAAAACCCATCAGATCGAGCGTTTTGCCTTGTTCGACCAGTTTCCGTTTACCCATCACTGTGAGTGCGGGGTGCTGTTGACACGGCGTAGCGCTTGAACGCAAGTGTCATGGGCCGCTTGTCAATAGTGCTTATGATGCACAAGCGGCATACACCATGAATAACATGCCAGATGGTTAGGGTGCTGGACGAGGGTAGCGTAAGCTATCCGGTAGCGTGGCCTAAAGGCCTATTGTCCTTCGTTTTTTTGGCCCAGGTTGTGGCCCCAGGCAGTCGAGGTGATGGATGCATTACGTTGCGATTGAAGAGAGTCGGCGGGATCTTTTGAAGCAGCTACAAGAGCGCCTGGATGCGCGACTGGAGCCAGCGCGAGCGGCGGATGTCGAAGCCTTTGCGCGCCATTTCTACGCGACGGTGCCGGTCGAGGACCTGATCGACCGTCGTCTTGACGACCTCTATGGGGCCACGCTCTCGATCTGGCAGTTTCTCCAGCATCATGACCGTCAACACCCTAAAGTGCGTATCTTCAACCCCGATTTCGAAGAGCACGGCTGGCAGTCCAACCACACCTTCGTGGCCGTGCTGCATGAAGACATGCCGTTTCTGGTCGACTCGGTACGTATCGAGCTCAACCGGCGTGGATTGACCGTACATGCCATTCAGAACGCAGTGTTTGCGGTGGCCCGCGATGGCCAGCACCAGCTCAAGGCGCTGACCTCGCCCAAGGATGAGCATGCCCCCGAGCCCCGCGAATCCTTGATCGTCATCGAGGTGGATCGCCATACCGATCCTGAACTCCTCGCCAATATCGAGCGCAATCTGCACGAAGTGCTGCGCGACGTGCGCACGGCAGTGGGTGATTACGACGCCATGTGCGGGCAGATCACCTCCGCCATCCAGGAGCTGGAAAAGAACTGCCCACCACAGATCGACCCTGACGACCACGAAGAAGCGATTGCATTTCTCGAGTGGTTGCTGAAGGACAACTTCACGTTCCTGGGGTATGACGAGTACCTGCTGGAAGGCAGCGAGCTGCAGCGTGATCCCAACAGCGTGTTGGGCGTGTTCCGCCTGGACCAGCCCCGCTACCGGGAGCGCATCCGCACCGAAGAGGGGGTGGATGAGCACAATGACTACGTGCTGGTGCCGCAGCTGCTCTCGTTTGCCAAGAGCGCCCATCACTCTCGCGTGCATCGTCCTACGTATCCCGACTACATCACCGTGGACCGCTACGATGATGATGGCAACGTGATCGGCGAGCGTCGTTTCTTTGGCCTGTTCACCGCGACCGTCTATAACGAGTCGCCGCGCAACATTCCGCTGCTGCGTCGCAAGCTGAAAGCCGTGACCGACATCGCCGGGTTCAACCCTCAGGGCCACAATGGCAAGCAGCTGCTGCAGGTGCTGGAAGTGTACCCGCGGGATGATCTGTTCCAGATCGGCACCGACGAGCTGGCCACTACCTCACTGGGCATCTTGAACATCCGTGAGCGCCGTCAGGTACGCTTGTTTATCCGCACCGATGTCAGCGGCAAGTTCTACTCCTGCCTGGTCTTCGTTCCCCGCGACGTGTTCTCGACCGACCTGCGCCAGCGTATTCAGAACATGCTGTGCGACGAGCTGGATGCGCACTTTGGCGATTTCAACACCTACCTCTCTGAGTCGGTGCTGGCGCGTATTCAGCTGATCCTGCGCTTCAATGGCGACACGCCCAGCCAGTACGACCTGAAGCGTCTGGAGGGTAAAGTGGCACGGCTGTCGCGCAGCTGGCGCGACGACCTGCACGCGGCCATGATCGAAGGGTTTGGAGAAGAGCGCGCCAACCACCTGCTGGATAATTTCCACGATGCCTTTTCGGCCAGCTACCGCGAAGACTTCAACGCCCGCACGGCGGTATTCGACATTCAGCACCTGTTGAATCTGGACAATGGCGACACGCTGTCGCTCTCCCTGTATCGTCCGCTGGAAGAGCAGGCAGGCGGCATGAACCTGAAGCTGTTCCATCGCGAATCGCAGATCCCGCTCTCGGACGTGCTGCCGATGATGGAGAATCTCGGCCTGCGCGTGATCGGCGAGCGCCCCTACGATATCAATGCGCCTCAGCAGCGCTACTGGATACACGACTTCGAGCTGGAGCACAGCCAGGGCGCCAATCTGGGCGATATGCGCGACACGTTCAGCGAAGCGTTCAAGCGTATCTGGGCCGGCGAAGCCGATAACGATGCCTTCAATCGCCTGATCGTCGGGGCCGGTCTGGACTGGCGGGAAGTGGCCATGCTGCGCGGTTACGCGCGTTATCTGAAGCAGATTCGCTTTGGCATGTCCCAGGATTACATTGCCGCCACGCTGGCCAACTACCCGGTGATCACCCAGACGCTGGTGGAGCTGTTCCGCCTGCGCTTCGATCCGGCCCAGCAGCAGCCTGGCCAGACCGACGACTGCCTGGCGCGCCTGAACGAGCACCTGGAAGGCGTTGCCAGCCTCAATGACGACCAGCTGCTGCGCCGTTTCATGGAGCTGATCCAGGCCACGCTGCGCACCAACTATTACCAGAAGACCGACGATGGCCGCTTCAAGGATTACATTGCCTACAAGCTGGAACCGTCGAAAGTGACCGGCATGCCCAAGCCGCGTCCGGCCTACGAGATTTTCGTCTGCTCGCCCCGTGTCGAAGGCGTGCACCTGCGGGGTGGCAAGGTGGCGCGCGGTGGCCTGCGCTGGTCGGATCGCCTGGAAGATTTCCGTACCGAAGTGCTGGGGCTGGTCAAGGCGCAGCAGGTGAAGAACGCGGTCATCGTGCCGGTAGGCGCCAAGGGCGGGTTCGTGTGCAAGCGCATGCCTGAAAATGCCGACCGTGAAACCCAGCAGAAAGAGGGCATTGCCTGCTACCAGATCTTCATTCGGGCGCTGCTGGACGTCACCGATAATCTGGTCGCAGGAGAGGTCGTGCCGCCGAAGAGCGTGGTGCGCCACGATGACGACGACACCTACCTGGTGGTGGCTGCCGACAAGGGCACCGCAACGTTCTCGGATATCGCCAACGCCATTTCCGTCGAGTATGGCCACTGGCTGGGGGATGCGTTCGCCTCGGGCGGCGCCAACGGCTACGACCACAAGAAAATGGCGATCACCGCACGGGGCGCCTGGGAGTCGGTCAAGCGCCACTTCCGCAACCTGGGCGTGAACACCCAGCAGGACCTGTTTACCGTGGTGGGCATCGGTGACATGGCGGGGGACGTGTTCGGCAACGGCATGCTGCTGTCGGACAAGATCCAACTGGTGGGGGCGTTCAACCACCTGCATATCTTCGTCGACCCCAACCCTGATGCGGCAGCGGCGTTTGCCGAGCGTCAACGGCTGTTCGACCTGCCGCGCTCCAGCTGGGAAGATTACAGCGCCGAGCTGATCTCTCAAGGGGGCGGGGTGTTCAGCCGCAGTGCCAAATCCATCGCCATCAGCCCGGAAATGCAGCAGGTGTTCGGAATCACCGAGGCGCGTCTGTCGCCCAATGATCTGATTCGCGCCATGCTCAAGGCCCAGGTCGACCTGATCTGGAACGGCGGTATCGGCACCTACGTGAAAAGCGCCGATGAAACCGATGCCGACGTGGGCGACAAGGCCAACGATGCGCTGCGTATCAACGGCAAGGAGCTGAACTGCCGAGTCGTGGGAGAAGGCGGTAACCTGGGTCTCACCCAGCGTGGCCGGATGGAAGCAGCCGCCAACGGCGTGCGGGTTTACACCGACTTCATCGACAATGCCGGGGGCGTCAACTGCTCCGACCATGAGGTCAATATCAAGATATTGATCGACGAAGTGGTCAAGCGTGGCGACATGACCGACAAGCAGCGCAACCAGCTGCTGGCCGACATGACCGACGAAGTGGCCAACCTGGTCCTTCTGGACAACTATCGCCAGACCCAGGCGCTGGACCTGTCGGAAATTCTTTCCCATCAGGGGATGGGGCCGTACCGCCGCTTCATCAGCGAACTGGAAGCCGCTGGTCAGATCGACCGCGAGCTGGAGTTCCTGCCCACCGACGAGGTGCTCAAGGAGCGTGCCAGCAGCGACCAGGGCATGCGTTTGCCGGAACTCTCGGTGCTGATCTCCTACGCCAAGAGCACCTTGAAGGGGGATTTGATCAATTCCGAGGTGCCCGACGACCCCTACATCCATCGCCATCTCGAGCGGCTCTTCCCGGCGGTGCTCACCGAGCGCTACCAGGGCGAGATGTACGAGCACCGCCTGAAGCGTGAGATCGTGGCCACTCAGGTCGCCAACGACCTGGTCGACCACATGGGCATCGTCTTCGTGCGCCGCTTGATGGACTCCACCGGCGCCGGCCGGGCCGATATTGCCCGGGCCTACGTGGTCGCCCGCGATGCCTTCAACCTGGCGGACCTGTGGGCGCAAATCGAAGCGCTGGACAATCAGGTCTCCAGCCGGGTGCAGTACTCCATGATGCTGGACCTGATGCGTCTGGTGCGCCGTGCCACCCGCTGGTTCCTGCGTCAGCACCTGGGGCTGTCGACTCAGGACACCATCGAGTACTTCGGACCGCGTCTGGCGCAGCTGCAGGAGAGCATCGGTGAGCTGCTCAGCGGTGAAGAGCAGCAGGAGTGGCAAGCGCGCTGTGAAGAGCTGGAGCAAGCCGGGGTACCGGCGTCGCTGGCCGCTACGGTGGCTGCGGCACCGCGCCTGTACGCCAGCCTGGGGATCATTCAGGCGGCCCGCTTGACCAACGAGAAGCCCCAGCGGGTGGCGGAAGTCTTCCACGAGATTGGCAGCCGCTTGGAGCTACCGTGGATGATCCAGCAGGTGACTCGTCTGGAAGTGCGCGATGCCTGGCAGGCACAGGCCCGCGAAACCTTCCGTGACGATATCGATCGCCAACAGCTGGCCCTGACCACCAGCGTATTGAAGCTGGAAGCGGGCAGCCGCGACACCCAGGAGCGCGTGGCTCAGTGGCTGGAGCAACACGCCGAGCTGCACCGTCGCTGGTGCCGCTTGATCGAAGAGGTGCGTAGCGGCAGTGAAGGCGGTTTTGCCCTGTTTGCGGTCGCCGTCCGTGAGCTGGTGGACCTGGCCGAGAGCGATAGCGAAGCCTGACGCCTGACGACAGGCCCACTCAAGGCCGCGCCCTGGTTCACCAGGGCGCGGCCTTTTCATTCTGCCTCGCTGGGCCAAGTGCGTTATACTGCGGCCGCCTCGCCCACAGCCCATCGCCCAGGAGTGTCTCGCTGATGTATACCCTTGCCCGCTCGCTCATGTTCCGCCTGGATGCGGAAACGTCCCACGGTCTGGCGCTTGGCGCGCTGGATACGCTGCACCGAGTCGGTGGCGTGAAGCGGCTGTATGGCGAGCCGGTCAGCGACCCGGTCGAGCTGATGGGGCTGAGCTTTGCCAACCGCGTCGGTCTGGCAGCTGGGCTGGACAAGAATGCCGATCACCTGGATGCCCTGGGTGAGCTGGGTTTTGGTTTCGTGGAAGTGGGCACCGTCACGCCGAAAGCGCAGCCGGGCAACCCCAGGCCGCGTCTGTTTCGCCTGGCCGAACACGGGGCCATCATCAACCGCTTCGGTTTCAACAACAAGGGCGTCGAGCACCTAGTGGCACAGGTCAAGAAGCGCCACTACGGCGGTATCGTAGGCATTAACATCGGTAAGAACCTGACCACCTCGGTGGAGCAGGCGCTGGATGACTACCTGTTGTGTCTCGACGCCGTGCATGGGGTGGCCGATTATATCGCGGTGAATATTTCGTCGCCCAACACGCCGGGGCTGCGCACGCTGCAGTTTGGCGAGCAGTTGGATGCCCTGCTGGGGCCGATTCGTGCCCGCAGCCAGGCGCTGGACAACGCGCTGGGCCGCAAGGTGCCGCTGCTGGTGAAGATCGCCCCCGACATGAACGCTGAGGAAGTGGCGCTGGTGGCGGGCAGTATTTCTCGCAATGGGCTGGATGGCGTGATCGCCACCAATACCACGGTGTCTCGTGAGGCCGTTCAGCAGGACCCCCAGGCGCAGGAAGCCGGTGGGTTATCGGGCCGACCGGTGTTCGAGGCTTCCAATACGGTCATCCGGCTGCTGCGTGCCGAATTGCCTGACCTGCCGATCATTGGCGTGGGCGGCATCGACAGCGCGGCGGCAGCGCAAGCGAAAATCGAGGCAGGTGCCGACCTGGTGCAGCTCTATTCAGGCTTGATTTATCAGGGGCCGACGCTGGTGAAACAGTGTGCCGAGGCGCTCAAGAAGCAGGCTTCTGACCACTGAGAGGGTAAGCGCTGGGGGAGAGGTGGGCAATAAAAGGGGTAGGCAATAAAAAGCCCGCTGGCTAGCGGGCTCCGTACTCCAAATGTCCGTGTAAAAGGTAAATAAATCAGGTCATGACCATGGGGTTTTTATGGATGCCGGAAACGCCGACCATGCCATCCCATTGGTCTCCGCGACCTTCACGCCAACCGCTCATCCAGTATTCGCGTAAATTGACATCTTGACTGGGGCAATCATCACGGGAGCGACCCGTAACACCCGCTTTGTAGCCGTGAACATAAGCCCGCTGGAAGCGATCACGTTTTTGTCGTTTCATTGGCTAACCTCTTTTCACGAAAACCTTTGATAAGAAGCAAACAGCCAGCAATTGGGCAGCTCATTGTTTACCGAGCTCCTTTCAAGCGTCATCACGACGCCGACCATTGCTGCCAACTCTGCTTCGAGAGGTGACTTCAAGTCCAAGAGTGAGTCTTCGCCAGTACCTTGGTGTCTAGCACTCACGTGCTGAACAGGTAAAGCCGCTGACTCGACAAGCCGTGGGTCGTTACAGGAGTCTCCTTGCGGAAGTGCACAGTAATGACCCAGACAAGCAACGCATGCGTTTTTAGTAGCTACCCTCTTATTGATAGACCATCATGGGGTCACTTGTCGACCATCAAATTGTCATAAGACGTAAACTCATTTGACATATACAGGAATATCGCGCGGTGACGCGCGGCGAAGAACATGACCGAGCTGAGCCAAACACCCTCTTTGAATCTGCTGGCCACCTGCCCCAAAGGCATCGAAGGCCTGCTGGCAGACGAGCTGCAAGCGCTGGGCGCCGAGCCTGGTAAAACCACCGTGGCTGGTGTCTATTTCACTGCCGACCAGGCCACCGCCTATCGGGTCTGCCTGTGGTCGCGACTAGCCAACCGCGTCATTCTGCTGCTGGCCCGGGAAAACATGATCGAGACCGCCGAGCAGGTGCGCGATGTGGTAGCACGCATTGCCTGGCGTCAGCATCTGGCACCAGGACGCACCCTGGCGGTGGATTTTCATGGCCGCAGTGAGCACATTCGCCACACCCGGTTTGGCGCGCAAACCGTCAAGGACGGGGTGGTGGACTCGCTACAGCTCTCGGGGCAGGAGCGCCCCAATGTGGATACCAAAACGCCAGACCTGCGCCTTTATGCGCACCTGCATCGCGCCAACCTGAGCCTGGGTATCGACCTCTCCGGTGAGAGCCTTCACCGGCGCGGCTACCGGCGTGACGTCGGGCATGCGCCGCTCAAGGAGAACCTGGCCGCTGCCTTGCTGGTACGTGCAGGCTGGCCCGAGCGCGCCAGAGCTGGCGAGCCTTTGCTGGACCCTTTGTGCGGGGCTGGCACCCTGCTGATCGAGGCCGCATTGATGGCCGCCGACCAGGCCCCCAACCTCAACCGTGAGCGTTTCGGCTTTCATGGCTGGGCGGGGCATGAGCCTGCGCTCTGGAGTGAGCTCAAGCGCGAAGCCGAAGCGCGGGCGTCGATTGGCCGCAAGCGCTGCAGGAACCCACTGATCGGCTTCGACCAAAGCCCTGCAGCGCTGAGTGCCGCCAAGTCGAACGCCATGCGTGCGGGCATTCCTGCGCTGATCAGCCTGCATGGCCAAAGCCTGGCCCAGCTCACTCGCCCCGCCGACCTCACCGCCGAGCAGGGCCTGTTGATCACCAACCCGCCCTACGGCGAGCGTTTGGGCGAATTGCCGGAACTGGTCAGGCTCTATGCCCAACTGGGGGAAAAGGCCAAGGCGTTGTTCCCCGGCTGGATGCTGGCGCTGTTCACCGGCAATCCGGACCTGGGGCATCGCTTGGGGCTGCGCGCCCATAAGCAGTATGCGCTGAAGAATGGTGCGCTGGATGCCAAGCTGCTGATGATGCAGATCGGCGCAGCCAGGCAGCCCGCCGCGCCCACCGATTCCGCCACGGCAGAGGCCCCGGCGCCGGAACGGCCTGCCAAGCCAGCGGTGTCGGAAAATGCCCAGATGTTTGCCAACCGCTTGGCAAAGAACCAGAAGCGCCTGAAAAAGTGGCTCAAGCAGAGCGGTGAAACCTGCTATCGCCTCTACGATGCCGATATGCCGGAGTATGCGCTGGCCATCGACCGCTATGGCGACCGCGTTCACGTGCAGGAGTATGCCGCGCCGGGCTCCGTGAACCCTGCTCAGGCACAAAAGCGGCTGTTCGACGCGCTGGAAGTGCTGCCTGAGGCGCTGAACGTGGACCCCGCCAGGATTTACGTGAAGCGCCGTGAGCGGCAAACCGGCGCCGCCCAGTACCAGAAGCGCGATGCCAGCGGCGAGCGTTTCGAAGTGCGTGAGGGGAGTGCGCGGCTGTGGGTCAACCTGCGCGACTACCTGGACACCGGGCTGTTTCTCGACCACCGCCCCGTGCGGCGTATGCTGGGCGACATGGCCAGCGGCAAGCGCTTCCTGAACCTGTTCTGCTACACCGCCACGGCCACCGTGCAGGCCGCGCTAGGCGGGGCCAGTGACAGCGTCAGCGTCGACATGTCCAACACCTACCTAGAGTGGGCCAGAGACAACTTCAGCCTGAACCAGCTGGATCACCGACGGCACCGGGTGGTCAGGGACGACTGCTTCCGCTGGCTGGAAACGGCCAATGCCGATTTCGACCTGATCTTCATGGACCCGCCGACGTTCTCGAACTCCAAGAAGATGCGCGATACGCTGGATATCCAGCGGGACCACCCAAGGCTGGTCGAGCTGGCCATGGCGCGCCTGGCGCCGGGTGGCGTGCTGGTGTTCTCGAATAACCAGCGGCGTTTCAAGCTGGACGACGCGCTGGTGCAGCGCTACGCAGTGGAGGAGATCACCGCGCGCACCTTCGACCCGGATTTCCAGCGCCGCACCAACCTGCATCACGTCTTTTTGATCAAGAGCCGAGCCGATGATTAAACTCTCCATCTACACCACTCTGGGCTGCCACCTGTGCGCTCAACTCGAAGCGCTGGTGACCACCCTGGCCAACCAGCCAGTGGACTTGCGGCGCATCGAAATCAGCGAAGACGACGCGCTGGTCGAGCGCTTCGGCGTGCGTATACCGGTGTTGCTGGATGAGCAGGGGGAAGAGCTGGACCGTGGCTTCGACCTGGCGCGGCTGAGCCAATGGCTGGAGCAACGAGGCTGGCTGGACGAAGCGGCGCTGGCGGCCCTGACCAACCCGCCAGCCCCGACGCCCCCGGTGGGGGCGCACCAGCGTAATGGGCGTCGATTTCTGGGGTAGGCGTGCCTACAGCACATCCAGCAGCGACAGCTGGCGCATGGCCTCCTGGCCTTCGGGGGTGTGGTCGGCGGCTTCCAGTACCTTGCGAAAGCCTCGCGAGGTCTGGATGGTGGACTCGTCCTCCAGCCACATCTGTGCCTGCGCCAGGGTGTCGGCCAACTGATGTTTCAGCCCGCCAAACTGGGTGCCGATCTGCCCCCAGGCGCGGCTGAAAATCCAGTCGCCGAACATATCCTGGTGAATGTGCACCAACACATAGTCATGGTCGGTTTCCCAGCGTACGATCACACCCATCTCCTTAACGCCATCATGTTCACGCCTGCACAGCAAGCCATTGCGGGCGTATTGTAAAGCCCGGAAATCAAAACGCCTATGAAACTTGTCATCGATGCCAACATCCCCGCCGCCGACGCGTGCTTTGGCGGGCTGGGCACCTTGCACCGCCTGCCCGGGCGCGAGATTCGCGCGGCCGACGTGGCCGATGCCGACGCGCTCATCGTGCGCTCCATCACCCGGGTCGATGAGGCCTTGCTGGCCAACAGCCGTGTTGCCTTCGTCGGCACCTGCACCATCGGCACCGATCATATCGACTTGAACTACCTCTCAGCCCAGGGCATCGGGTTTGCCAGTGCGCCTGGCTGCAATGCCGACGCCGTGGTGGACTATGTGCTCAGCAGCCTGTTGACCGTGAGCGAGCGGGAAGGGTGGCCGCTGCTGTCGCGCCGTGTGGGAGTCGTCGGGGCCGGTAGCGTCGGCAGCCGCTTGCTGACGCGGCTGAGTGCACTGGGCATGGAAGTGCTGGTATGTGACCCGCCCCGCGCCGAGCAGGAAGGGCCTGAGGGCTTCGTAGACCTGGATACCCTGATCGAGCAATGCGATGTCATTTGCCTACATACGCCGCTGGTCAAGCACGGCCCCCACGCAACGTACCATTTGTTGAACGCCGAGCGGCTCCAGGAACTGGCCCCGCAAACGGTACTGCTCAACGCCGGGCGCGGGGACTGCATCGATGGGCTGGCACTGCGCAGCCGCCTGGCAGGCAAGGGCGACATCTCTGCCATTCTCGATGTGTGGGAGGAGGAGCCTGGCATCGATGCCGGCCTGAGGGATCTGGTGGCCTTGGCAACCCCGCACATTGCCGGCCACAGCCTGGACGGCAAGCTGCGCGGCACCTGGATGATTCAGCAGGCGCTGGCGGCACATGAAGGCCGCCCCTCCGGCCTGGCATTCAGTGACTTGTGCCCGCCCCCGGTGCTGGCCTCGCTGACCCTCTCACAGGCACTGCCCGTTGAAGAGGCACTGCGGCTATGTATCCGAGCGGTGTATGACGTGCGCCGTGACCACGACACGCTGCAGCGTAACGTGATGCAGCAAGGGGTTGCCAAGGGGTTCGATCACTGCCGTGCCCATTACCCGCTGCGTCGCGAGTTTGCCACGCTGAGTGTGCTGTTGAAAGAAGATGCCCAGCCACTGTGTGCGGCTTTGGAAGCTGCCGGTTTTCAAGTCCAGCTCGGCTGAAAAGAGCTGGATACAAAACGCATAAGGCCCGCGATGCGGGCCTTATGGTAGCGACTGCCGTTAAGTGACGGTTAGCATCACTGACGGTAGGCGGCTTCTTTCAGGGCGCGAATGCGGTCGTCCAGCGGTGGGTGGCTGGCGAACATGCGCTCCATCAGCGAGCGGGTCTGGCCTTTGGTGATGGCCATGGCGCGCATCTGGTCGGGCATCTGGTCGGGCATTTCGGTTTCGGCCTTCAGGCGCGCCAAGGCGTTGACCATGGCGCCGGTGCCCGCCAGGCGTGCACCCGCTTCGTCGGCGCGGTATTCGCGGTAGCGCGAGAACCACGCCACGATGGCCGACGCAAGGATGCCAAACACGATCTCGGCAATCATGACCACCGCAAAATACCCCATGAAGCCCAGGCCGCCTTCACCGTCGCTGCGGCTTTTCAGGAAGGTGTCGATCAAGTGGGCGACGGCACGGGCAAAGAACATCACGAAGGTGTTCACCACGCCCTGGATCAGTGCCAGGGTGACCATGTCGCCGTTGGCCACGTGGCCAATCTCGTGGGCCAGTACCGCGCGGACCTCTTCGGGGCGCATGCGGTTGAGCAGGCCCGCCGAGACGGCTACCAGCGAGTCGTTCTTGTTCCAGCCGGTAGCAAATGCATTGGACTGCTGGGCCGGGAAAATGCCCACTTCGGGGGTCTTGATCCCGGCTTCACGGGAAAGCTCGGCCACGGTGTCCACCAGCCACTTTTCGGTGGCGTTGGAGGGCGTTTCGATGATCACCGTGCCCGTGGAGCGCTTGGCCAGCCATTTGGACATGAACAGCGAGATGATCGAGCCCGCCATGCCGACGATGAAGCAGAACAGCAGTAGGCCAGTGAAGTTGATTCCCTGGCTGCGCAGATAGCCCTCGACGCCGAACAGGCGCAGCGTAAAGCTGGCCACCAGTACGACGGCGAGGTTGGTCGCCAGAAACAGCATAATTCGCATCATGGGTGGGTTTCTCCCTTCAGGTTTATAGCGGGGTCTTGCTGGAATATGGCTTAGATGCGTGCCCGTCGCTACAGTTTCAAGTAGCTGTTTTTAATGCTGTAGCGACGGACATGAAGACTGAAATAACTACTGCCGATAGCGTGACAGGAAATTGGCAAAGCGATCCAGCGCGTCGCCCAGCTGGTCGGCCCAGGGCAGCGTCACGATGCGCACGTGGTCCGGGTCTGGCCAGTTGAAGGCCGTGCCTTGCACCAGCAGGATCTTTTCTTGCAATAACAGGTCCAGCACCAGCTGCTGGTCATTCTTGATATTGAAGACCTTGGGGTCCAAGCGCGGAAACGCGTAGAGCGCCCCTTTGGGTGTTACGCAGGAGACACCGGGAATGGCGTTGAGCTTCTCGATGGTGATGTCCCGCTGCGCCAGCAGGCGCCCGCCAGGCAGGATCAGGTCATTGATGGACTGGTAGCCGCCCAGCGCCGTTTGAATGGCGTGCTGGGCAGGTACGTTGGCGCACAGCCGCATGGAGGCCAGCATGGTCAGGCCCTGAATGAAATCCTTGGCCCGCTGTTTGGCCAGCGTGCCGGAAATGGTCATCCAGCCGGAGCGAAAACCAGCGCAGCGGTAGCTCTTGGAAAGCCCGTTCATGGTGATGACCAGTTGATCGTCGTCGGCCAGCGCCCCCGTGGCGGTG
The DNA here is from genome assembly GCF_019211725.1 of Halomonas sp. 18071143. Taxonomy (NCBI): domain Bacteria; kingdom Pseudomonadati; phylum Pseudomonadota; class Gammaproteobacteria; order Oceanospirillales; family Halomonadaceae; genus Halomonas; species Halomonas sp. 18071143. Next base: position 2,632,883 of record NZ_CP078120.1, on the reverse strand, counting down.
TGCTCGACCCTGTCGTAGAGAATCTTGTCGTAGATCTCGTCGGAGAATACCACCAGATTGTGCTGTTTGGCGATCTCGAGGACTTCCCGCACCACTTCCGGAGAGTACACTGCCCCGGTGGGGTTGTTGGGGTTGATGATGACGATGGCCCGGGTACGGCTGGTGACCTTGGCACGAATGTCGGCCATGTCCGGCGCCCAGTCGGCCTGCTCGTCGCACAGATAGTGAACGCCGTGGCCGCCCGACAGGTGGGCAGCAGCGGTCCAGAGCGGGTAGTCCGGTGCCGGGATCAGTACTTCATCGCCATCGTTGAGCAGCGCCTGCATGGCCATGACGATCAGCTCGGACACGCCGTTGCCGATATAGATATCTTCGATACCGACGCCGGGGATCTGCTTGCGCTGGCACTCCTGCATGATGGCCTTGCGCGCAGAGTAGAGCCCTTTCGAATCACAGTAGCCCTGGGCGGTGGGCAGGTTGCGCATGACGTCCTGGAGAATCTCTTCCGGTGCCTCGAAACCAAAGGGGGCCGGATTGCCAATGTTGAGCTTGAGAATCCGCTGGCCTTCCTCTTCCAGGCGCTTGGCATGGTCGAGAACCGGGCCGCGAATGTCATAGCAGACATTGTGCAGTTTATGGGACTTCTTGAGCGTGTGTGATTCGTTAGGCTGCGCGGTGTCCATGGGGTGCGTTATCCAAAAGTGTCCATTGCCGTGGGAGTGACTGATTATTCGCCCATTATGCGTTGCTTGATGGCGAGCTGTCTTGGTCGATTTGCTCCACGGGCGGTGGAATGTCCTCGGGGGTTTCCAGCGTCAGCCTGCCCACCTTGCCGTCGCGCAGTTCATGCAGCAGCACTTCGGCGCCCCGGTGCAGGTCCACGGCGCCGCCAGGGCGCAAACCACCGCGCTTGCTGGCAATTTCGGTGAGGATGGCGTGGCCATCGAACCCGGCAATGGCCATAAAGTCGGGCTTCTGGGGGTCATCGGCATCGACCTCTGCCTGAGGGGTGGCAGGGGCTTCATAGCGGGGCAGCGCCTTGAGCTTGTAGCGGGCCGTCAGCGCGTCGGGGTAGCGTTTGGCGAGTTCGGCACAGGCCACCATGGCCACATCGGTATACTCGATGGCCGTGTCGCGAATGGCACCGCTGGCCGCCAGCCGGTAGGCACTGGCCTGATCCTCGATTTTGGGCCACAGCACACCAGGCGTATCGATCAGTGCCACGCGGCCATCGATGCGTACCTTTTGCTGGCGCTTGGTCACGGCGGGCTCGTTACCGGTCTTGGCGATCTTGCGTCCTGCCAGGCCGTTGATCAGCGTCGACTTGCCGACGTTGGGAATCCCCATGACCATCACACGAACATCACGGTCGGCACGCACCGCACCGGCCAGCTCATGGCAAAGCCGGGGAATGCGCTTCAGTTCCCGGGTGTTGGTGGTGGTGATGGCCAGCGCCCGTGTGTCGGCTTGGGCATCGAAAAACGCGACCCACTCGTCGGTACGCGCAGGGTCGGCCAGGTCGGCACGCGACAGAATCTTGAGGACCGGCTTGTGGCGGGTCAGCTCGGCCAGCATCGGGTTGGCGCTGGAATAGGGGAGCCGCGCATCGAGCACTTCGATCACGACATCGATTTCCGGCAGCGCGTCCTTGATCTGGCGGCGGGCCTTGTTCATGTGTCCTGGGAACCAGCCGAGCATGGGGATCTCCTGCAAGCACTAACATTCGGCATAAAAAAGCGGGCCGCCATTCTAACAGATGGTGCCCGCCTTGCTGCGCTTCGTTTGGGATCAATTATTCGTCGGGGTGAAACTCCAAAGAGACCGAGTTGATGCAGTAGCGCAGGCCCGTCGTTTGCGGGGGGCCGTCGGGAAACACGTGTCCCAGGTGGGCATCGCAGTGGGAACACACTACTTCGGTGCGAATCATGCCGTGGGAAGTATCGCGATGCTCTTCCACGCAGCGGATGCCCAGTGGCCGGTCGAAGCTTGGCCAGCCACAGCCTGCATCGAACTTGTGTTCGTTCTCGAACAGCGGCGCATGACAGCAGACGCAGTGGTAGATGCCCTGGGCATCGCTCACTTGATAGTCACCGGTAAACGGACGCTCGGTACCCTTCTCCCGGGCGACGCGGTACTGCTCCGGGGTCAACTGCTGGCGCCACTCTTCAGGGGATTTCGCTATTTTCGCCATGGGGCTCTCCTCTCCCTCCGGTTGCTGATAAGCAGAGGCTTATGGGGCAGGCAGGATACCACCGTTATGCCTGACGCTATACCAGTGACAATGGCAGCCCTGCTCAGGTTCAGCATGTGCGAAAGTGGGCGATAGCGCCAGTACCGGGCCTAAACGCTGGCGGCGCCGCCGTTGCTGCGGGGGTCATGGGCGCTTTCGATCAGGCCATCCGGGTGGCGTACGATGCCACCGGCATGGCCCATGGTGTCGCTGAAGGCCTCGGGCAGTACTTCTACATCGTGGCCCGCCGTGGCGAGGGCGGTCACCAAGGCATCGTCAAAACGCGCTTCCAGCTTCAAGTTGGTGCTGGTCTCGCCCCAGGTGCGCCCCAATAGCCAGCGTGGCGCGGTGACCGCCTGCTGCAGTGGCATGCCATGTAGCGCGTAGCGGGAGAACACCGCGGCCTGGGTTTGTGGCTGGCCTTCGCCGCCCATGGTGCCGTACACCATGGTGCGCCCGTCTTCGAACAGGGCCAGCGCCGGATTGAGGGTGTGAAACGGCTTGCGCCCCGGGGCCAGGCCGCGCAGATGATTGGGGTCGAGTGAAAAACTGATGCCTCGGTTTTGCCAGAGCACGCCGCTTTCCGGCAGCACGACGCCACTGCCGAACTCCCAGTAGATGCTCTGAATGAAGCTCACCGAGCGGCCCTGGCTATCCACGGTGCCCATCCAGATGGTGTCGCCCGGCGCGGGCTCATGGGGCCAGGGCAGGGCGCTGGCCGGGTCAATGGCGGCGGCTTCTTCGGCCAGGCGTTCGGCGCTTAGCAGCGACTGCAGGGGGGCAGGCACCCGCTGGGGGTCGGTGACGTGGCTATCGCGCAGCATGAAGGTGCGTTTGGTGGCCTCGATCAAGCCGTGCAGATGCTCGAAGCCGTTGGGCTCGGCAGCCTTGAGGCGTTCGTAGATGCCCAGAATCATCAGCGAGGCCATGCCCTGTGTCGGGGCGGGCAGGTTGTAGAGTGTCGCGTCCTGCACCTGTACATGCAGCGGCGTGACCTGCTGGGCGCGATAGGCGTGGAAATCCTCCAGCCGCAGCGGGCTGCCCAGCGCGGCCAGGTCCTGGGCCATGCTGGCGGCCAGTTCGCCACGGTAGAAGTCATCCAGCCCTGCACTGGCCAGGCGTTCGAGGGTACGGGCCAGGCGCGGCTGGCGCAGCCGCTCGCCTTCCCGGGGGACCTTGCCATCGAGCAGGAAGGCTTCGTTGAAGCCGGGGCTTTGGCCGAGCCGGGCAAGGTGCTTGGCGGTCAGCGCCTCCTGGCTTTGGGAAACCGCCACCCCTTCGTCGGCATGGCGAATGGCATCGGCCAGCAGGGTCGTCAGCGGCAGCGCCGAGCCCCACTGGGCGGCCACGTTGAGCGCTTCCTGCCAACCGCCGATGGTGCCCGCCATGGTCAGGGCTGCCTGGGGGCCGCGTTCCGGGATGTGTGATTCGCCAGCGTAAAAATCGGCGCTGGCCAGCGCGGCGGCTGGCCCGCAGGCATCGATGGCAATGGGCGGCTTGCCTGGTTCGTGAATCAGCCAGAAACCGTCGCCACCCAGCGCGTTCATGTGCGGGTAGACCACGGCGATGGCCGCTGCGGCGGCCACCATGGCTTCTACCGCATTGCCGCCTTGTTTGAGCACATCGCGACCGGCACTGGCAGCCAGGTGGTGGGGGGCAACACAGCTGCCGCCGTAACTACGTTGTGTATGAAGCATGACGTTATCCTTTGTTATTAAGGGCTACTGTTATCAAGGGCTACCAGCCAATGGCGTCGGGTAGCCAGGTGGCAATGGCTGGGAAGATAAAGACCAGCGCCACGGCCAGGAATTGCAGGCCAATGAAGGGCAGCGCGCCTTTGTAAATATCGATAGTGGTGACCTCCTTGGGGGCCACGCCCTTGAGGAAGAACAGCGACCAGCCAAACGGTGGCGTGAGAAACGAGGTTTGCAACACCAGACCCACCAGAATGCCCAGCCATACCATATCGATGCCCATTTGTACGAAGAAGGGCAAAAACAGCGGCAGGGCAATATAGGTAATTTCTATCCATTCCAGGAAGAAGCCCAGCACGAACATCAGCAGCAGCATGAACAGCAGCGCGCCGAGCTCGCCCCCGGGGACCCAGTCGAACATGCGGCCCACGAGATGCTCTCCACCCAGCCCACGGAAGGCCAGGCCAAAGACCTGAGCGCTGATCAGAATGAAGAAGACCATGGCAGAAATGATCAGCGTGGCCTTGGCGACCTCGCTCAGCAGGGCCACCGTGAGCCGCCCAGAGCACGCGACGAAGACCAGCGCGCCGAGCGCCCCCATGGCAGCGGCTTCGGTGGGGGCGGCAATCCCGCCGATGATCGAACCCAGCACGGCAAACACCAGCCCCACCGGCGGCCCCACTACAGTGGCCACCTTGAACAATAGCTGCTTTTTGCTGAGCAGCGCACGCTCTTCGGCGGGAATGGGCGGCATCATGCCGGGGTAGAGTTTGGCCAGCATCAGAATCGCCAGAATATAGATCCCGGCCAGGGCCAGCCCCGGCACCATGGCCGCTGCGAACATGGTGCCCACGGATTCACCGAGGATCTCCGCCAGCAGAATCAGTACCAGGCTAGGGGGGATGATTTGCCCCAGCGTGCCCGACGCACAAATCATGCCGGTGGCCAGGGTTTTAGGGTAGCCACGGCGCAGCAGGGTGGGCAGCGTCAACAGGCCCAGCGTGACGATGGTCGCCCCGACGATACCCGTGGCAGCGCCCAGCAGTACGCCCACGAAGATGATGGCCACCCCCATGCCGCCGGAGAGTCCCCCGAACAGGTGACCGACCACGTCGATCAGTTCTTCGGCCAGCTTCGACTTCTCCAGCATCACCCCCATGAATACGAAAAGGGGGATGGCCATGAAGGTATAGTTGGTGACCACGCCGTAGATGCGCGAGGGCAGCAGGTTGAACAGCATGGGGCCAAACCCCAGGTAGCCAAACACGAAGGCCGTGACGGCGATACTGATGGCCACTGGAATGCCGATCAGCAGCAGTACGAAAAAGGCCACGATCATACCGATCGCTAGCCACTCATTAGGAGACATGCGTTATTCACCTCGGCTTGGAAGGGCCAGCCCTTGGCGCAGCGCGTGAGCCAGGCCTTGCAGTGCCAATAGAAGAAACCCCAGAGGGATGAACGATTTCAGCAACCAGCGGAAGGGCAGGCCACCCGGGTTAGGGGAGGCCTCGTTACGCACATACGACTGCTCTACCCAGGGCAGGGTCAGCCAGGCGATATAGAGCCCCATGACCAATAGCAGCAGACCGCCGATCACTTCGATGATGCGCCGAACGATGGCGGGAAAACGCTCGTAAAACACATCCACCCGCACCTGTTCGCCCATCAGCAGCAGATACGACATGCCGAATAGGGCGATGGGGGAGATCAAGTGCCACTGCAGCTCCTGAAGCCAGACGGCACCAATGCTGAACAGGTAGCGCATGACCACATCGCCCGCGACCAGAGCAACCAGCACCACGCAAATCCAGGCAGCGATCAAGCCAAACAGCCGGACCACCGCCTCGATTCCGTGGACAAGACGTTCCACGGCTTGCATATCACACCCCGATGATGTCGGTTAACCAGGCGCGTTCGCTGGGACCTGCCCAGCGGTCATGGTTGGCCTTGAAGGCCATGTAGCTATCGTGGACCTTGCGCACAAGCGGGTCGGCGTTGGCTTCGGTGGACAGGGTATCCATCGTCGCTTCACGCAGCGCTTCGACCACAGGAGTAGGCAGGGGGCTGGCAGTAACGCCGTGGTTGTCCACCAGGTCGGCCATGGCCTCGCCGTTGACGGCCTCCGACCAGGTGACGCTTTCCAGGCACGCTGCCATGCAGGCACTTTTCACGATCATCTTGAGATCGTCGGGAAGGGCATCCCAATGCTGTTTGGAAATCAGTAGCTCACCGGTGGTGGCAGGCTCGTGCCAGCCGGTGGTGTGATAAAACTTGGCGGCATTGTGAAGCCCCATGCGGCGATCCTGGTAAGGGCCGACGAACTCCGCCGCATCGATGACGCCACGCTCCAGCGCCGGGAAGATTTCACCGCCGGGCAGTACCCGGGCATCGACCCCCAGCGCGGCATAGACTTTCCCGGCCAGGCCCGGAATACGCATGCGTAGCCCATTCAACTGGCCGATGTCCTCGATGGGCTCACGGAACCAGCCGGTCATCTGCACGCCTGTATTGTTCAGCGGCAGGGCGATCATGCCGTAAGGCTCATACACCTCTTCCCATAGCTCCAGGCCACCGCCGTGATACAGCCAGGCCATATGGCCCATGAAGCTCATACCGAAGGGCACGGTGGTGAAGTATTGAGCGGCGAACGTGGTGCCCGACCAGAAGTAGCTGTTGGCGGCGTTCATTTCGATAGTGCCGCTCTGCACGGCCTCGAAGCCTTCGAAAGCCGGGATCAGTTCTCCTGCTGCAAAGTGCTGAATATTGAGCCGTCCGCCCGACATGGCGTTGATCTTGGCAATCACGTCCCGCGGGCTGCCGGGCCCTTCTACATAGAACGGGGAGCCGGGGCTGTAGGCATTGGTCATTCGCCAGTTGAACTGTTCGCTCGACTGCGCCTTGGCCAGGGAAGGGGCGCCCAGCACCAGCCCCGCAGTGGATGTCAGAGCAGCGCTGGTAAGAAACTTGCGACGGGTAAAGGACATACAGCACCTCATGCAGTAAGGAAAGACGGCAGTGGTAGGGGAGCACCAATCGCCGAGGGACGCTGTGTACAAAGCAAGGGATATGCCAAAAAATCGATTTTATTTTAAATAAAAGATTTTTGGGGCTTTGTCGGATCTTCCGTGGGGGAGTATGGTGAGGATGCGCTAATGTCGTGCACCATAATCGCGCAGGTTATCGCCGTCAGGCACTCTCGTTGCGCAGACACAAAACGTTTCGATATCAGAGGGCTTGACAGTAAGAGGTGCTCTGATTAATATACGCGCCACCTCGACGAGGCAATGAAACGTCCCATTCGTCTAGTGGTCCAGGACACCGCCCTTTCACGGCGGGAACAGGGGTTCGAACCCCCTATGGGACGCCATCGTATCGTTCAGGTTATCGGAGTTGCGGGAATAGCTCAGTGGTAGAGCATCGCCTTGCCAAGGCGAGGGTCGGGAGTTCGAATCTCCTTTCCCGCTCCATAATACGTATGTGATAAATCATGCGTGTTTATGCGTCCCATTCGTCTAGTGGTCCAGGACACCGCCCTTTCACGGCGGGAACAGGGGTTCGAACCCCCTATGGGACGCCAATCCGGTTTTTTAGCGACATCAAGCGGGAATAGCTCAGTGGTAGAGCATCGCCTTGCCAAGGCGAGGGTCGGGAGTTCGAATCTCCTTTCCCGCTCCAGTCGTCTGCGTGTATATGTGTCCCATTCGTCTAGTGGTCCAGGACACCGCCCTTTCACGGCGGGAACAGGGGTTCGAACCCCCTATGGGACGCCATTCGCATGACGCTGTCACCTGGTTGTCGCCATCGGTTGTTTTAACCGGTTTCTGTAAGCGGTTTCCATAAGTAATGCCGTTCATGTTGCGGGAATAGCTCAGTGGTAGAGCATCGCCTTGCCAAGGCGAGGGTCGGGAGTTCGAATCTCCTTTCCCGCTCCAATTTATGATCTACAGACTTCCACTGACGTCTGTAAGTCGTTGAAAAGAGGGCCGAAAGGCCCTTTTTTCATTCCAGCAAAAGCCATGGAAATCCACTGACAGCCAGCGTTTTTGAGGCCAAAATTGAGGCCAAAGAATGCGGGTGGTGCCGGTTCCGGATTGTTGCTGGGGTTGGGCGGGAGTCGTGACGAGCATTGAGTCTAAGTTCTTAACTTAGGAGCTCAAAGATGACTCTCTCTGATCTGACTGTGCGGCAAGCCAAGGCCGCTGACAAAGCCTACAACCTCCCCGACACCGATGGCCTCGGCCTGGTCGTCGCTCCCACTGGCGGCAAGTCGTGGCACCTGCGCTACTACTGGCTCGGCAAACAAAAGCGCATCTCGCTGGGCAACTACCCTGAGATCGGCCTGCGCGAAGCACGCGCATTGCGTGACGAGGCCCGGGCGCTCCTGGCCAAGGGCATCAATCCTCACACCGACCGTAAGCAGAAGCGGCACGCGATCAAGCTGGCGTCCGAATACACCTTCAAGGCGGTTTTCGACGCCTGGGTCGAGCATCGCCGCAAGGAGCTCAAGGAAGGCCGGCAAAGCACGATGTCCCAGATACTCCGTATCTTCGACAACGATGTGCTGCCCACCCTCGGGAGGATGTCGATCTACGATATCCGTCGTCCCCAACTGCTGGGTGTGCTGGCAAGGGTTGAGGGACGCAAGGCTTACACCACCGCCGAAAAAATTCGTACCTGGTTCCGGCAGATGTTCCGCTACGCTCTGGTGATCGTTGAGGGACTGGAGATCAATCCGGCCTCGGATCTTGATGTCGTAGCCGAGCCTAAACCTCCGGTGAACCACAACCCGTACCTGCTTCTGCCCCAGCTTCCCGCGTTTCTCCAGAAGCTCAGGCATTACAACACTCGTGGTTGGCAGACCCAGCTCGGCATTCGGCTGTTGTTTTTGACCGGAGTGCGCACTGGCGAGCTGCGGCTGGCGACCCCGGACCAGTTCGACCTCGACCGGGGTCTGTGGATCATCCCGCCAGAGAGCGTCAAGCAACTTCTGGACGAGATGCGCAAGGCTGGCAAGCGTGCGCAAGACATCCCGCCTTATATCGTGCCGCTGTCCATCCAGGCCGTCGAGATCGTACGCCACCTCTTGGGAGAAATGCGGCCAGCCCAGCGATACCTGCTGACGCATCGCAGCGACCTCAAGAAGCGCATCAGTGAGAACACGCTCAATCAGGCTTTGAAGCGCATGGGCTACGACGATCAACTGACCGGCCACGGTATTCGTGGAACCCTCTCGACGGCGCTCAATGAAATCGGCTACCCCAAGATTTGGGTGGACGCGCAACTCTCGCACTCGGACCCGAACAAGGTGAGCTCAGCCTATAACCACGCCAAACACGTGGAGCCGCGCCGCAGGATGATGCAGGATTGGGCCGATCGCCTCGACCTGCTGGAGCAGGGCCAGGTGGAGGCCGCCAGCGTGCATCTCACCATCCGTATCGATGGGGTGCCAACGATGGTAGAGGCGGAAAATACCGTTTCTGCCGAGGAAGCGTCTTTTATTGGCACCATCCCACCGGTAGCGGCAACTCCCATCGTCGTGACGGCAAACGCCTCGGGAGGCACCTTTCAGCGGCTGTCACAGGTGCCGCCGCCCCCTGAGCCAGTTCCGGAGCCGGAAGTGTCCGCGATCCAGCGTGAGCGCGAGGAAATGCTCGAGATCTACGAATTGCCGTGCAACATGCCGGTTCAGTTGTTCGGCAAGTTGGCCGGGAAGTCCAAAGACCAGATCAACCGCGAACTGAAAGCCGGCAAATTGCTGTCCATCGGTTTGGGCAACCGGGGACAACGCGTTCCCGATTGGCAATTGGTGCCACTCAAGCAAAAGCTGGCCCAAACCCTCATGAAGCGGTGTCCGGACGCGGATTCGTGGGATCTGTACCGCATGTTGACCCGGCCGCATCCGGAATTGGGCGATCGGACGGCCATCGATACCGTCACGCCGACCAATCTGGCCAAAATCATCCGGATCATCACGAACGGTCAGGAGCATGCGGATGCCCCTGAGACGGTCATCCCACAGCCGATCCCCGAGGACGTGCGGCAGAGCGTTCGTCGGCTGATGGATAGTGCGGTGGTTCTTGAGGAAGCCTAACCTGCACGCTGCAACCTATGGCCGGGAAGTGGCCCCGGCCATAGGTTGTCATTACCGTGCGCCGGCCCTGGCAACCTGCAGCGCTCTGCGCGCGAACCGCTCCGTAACAGCATTGGTTGGCCGGTGGGGGCGCTGCAGGTGGGTCACGATTTCGTAGGGGCCATCCGAGGGCAGCCTCATCGTAATCCTCCACTCATGGGCGCGCTCGATGCGCGGTTGCGCAGAGATGCCAAGACCATAGCCAGCCGCGACCCATAGGGCCAACAGCTTGAACGAAGTGACGTGCTGAATGCTCTGCTGATCCACCGGCGGCGCCAAGGAAGACAGCCGTTGATCCAGCAGGGGGCAGGCCTCTGCCTGCCAGCGAAAAACGGGATAGCTCAACAACTCAGCAACCGTGAGCATCGCCTGGTTCGGTAAGGGGAACCGTGGCGGTACAGCAACGGCCATGTTTTCACACCATAAGGGCTGGCTGCTCAGGCTCGGGGCGCTCGTATCTTGAAGTGACATCCCAGCGTCGTAGCGACCTTCTTGAAGGCCGACAGCTAGGTCGTCGCCTGCGACCTCGAAGAACGTGATGGCGATATCCGGTTCCTCTGCACGCTGAAGGGCAAGAAGCGTTGATAGCCGAGAGGATGGTACGCCGGGCGCTATAGCGAGTTTGAAAGATCGGCTGGTGGCGTGGTGCATGAGAGCCCCGCGAAGCTATCTGGCCGCAAAAAAGCAACCCAATATGATAGCAATGAGTTAAATTTAACGTGGTTAAATTCTCATGGCTGCCCGACGCTTCTGTCAATGCAGAAGCGTATAGTTCAACGAGGCCGTCCCCCAGGTACAACCACATTTGAAGCCGAGCCAGCACAGGCCTTCGGGGAGGCAGTGCGTGCCGCCCGCAAGGCGCAAGGAATCTCTCAGGAAGAACTGGCTGCACTGGCCGGGATCGAACGTTCTCACATGGGCAAGATTGAGCGCGGGCAGCACATGGCCACGTTGGCTCTGATACTGAAAATTGCCGTGGCGCTCAGGATAAGTTCGGCTGAATTGATGACTGCAACAGAGGACAACCTTGGTTCTGGCAACGGCTCTTGAGCCTTGCCTTCTTTGGCCAGCTTCGTTAGTCGCTCAATCGGTCGCGTAGCCGAGCAATGAACTGCTCCAGTGGAACCGACAAACGGGTGTTTTCGGGCCACAGCAAGTAGGTGGTGATGACCGCTGATTCCACTGCCAGAGGGCGGATTACAACGTCAGAGCGCTGGTAAGCAGTAATCCTGGTCGTCGTCGTGAAGCCGATGCCGTAGCCTGCACCGACCAAGGTGAGCATCATGTCTAGTGAGGACGCGTGCTCAACGATGTTCGGTTCATGCTCCAGTTGCCGAAGAAGTCGAGCCAGTTCGAGGCAGCAACCTTCGCACGCCTGGGGATCGCACATGATGAGCGGATGCCCCCCGAGGGTATGGAGCGGAACCTTCTTGTGAGCGAGTAGTTCGTGGCGGGCGGGGAGCGCGATAACCAGCGGGTCTTGCCAGATCGGTTCGGCGACGATGCCGTAACCGACGTTGGCAGTGTGCGCGAATCCGGCCATGAAGTCGCCTGATCGCAAACCACGCAGTTGCTCGGCCAGAGGTACTTCGGATAGGCGTATCTCGACCTCCGGCTCTTCTGCGCGACAACGAGCCAGAAACGCCGATAACCTGGGATCGATTGCACCATCGGAGACAGCGATGCGCAGGCTCCCTCGCAGACCCGCCGCGACCGCCTGGACGTTCTCCCGTGCATGCTCCAAAACAGTGAACAGTCTGCGGACGTCCTGCAAGAACACGGCTCCAGCGGGGGTCAGCACAGTGCCTCGACGGTTTCGGTCAAAAAGTATTACCCCTAGCTCATCCTCAAGCTCTTTGATCGTTCGAGACAGGGGGGATTGTTCGATATGCAAGCGCTCGGCAGCTCGTGTGAAGTGCAGTTCTTCGGCGACCGCCACAAAGCAGCGCAGGTGACGAAGTTCCATGGTTGCGTCCTTCAGCAATCTTGGTCAATTCAATTGGCCACGGCGCATTGATGCCGAAGTGTGCTCAGTGGATGAAGTAGCAGGTGCTCCCCTTCAGGGCAGGGCAAAAGGCCATTGATTCGATTGAACAATAATACATATGTTCATATATTTTATCAAAAAAGACCTCCTGCCTCTGATCTGGAGCTTGATAAGGGATCGGAGCCGGCTTGATGACGGTGTGCTGCTTGGCTTCGTTGCAAATGCCATCGGCGCGAATCAATAAGGTTGCGCGTCAGTGACAGCGTGAGGGAACTTGGCAGCCGCTGCGTCCCGTCGATGCAACTACCACTTGACCTTCCAACCGTGGCAAGGACCAAACTGCCAAGCACCCCAACCCGAAAGGAGTTTTCCATGCAATTCCATCTCGATGACATGACCTGCGGTGGATGCGCCCGCACCGTGACGAAGACGATTCAGATGATCGACCCCAACGCCAGTGTCGTCACTGATCCGCCATCCCGCCGGGTCGAGGTGCAAACGTCGGCATCCGAAGGGCAGATCGTCGCAGCCCTGCGCGAGGCTGGTTTCCCGCCGCGCGCGCAGTAACATCCGATCGCGGTCGACCTGAACGCAGGTTGGCCGCGATGCTGGCGCACGCGCCATGTTGTTGCTCAGTGCATCCCGAAATAGGCGACCTTGACCCACATCCAAAGGGCCATCGCCACCATCATCAGGTTCTCTGTCAGGGATACGAAGCCCAGCGGTACATTGCTGTCCCCGCCCACGCAGGCGCACTTGAGTTCCCGGCGATCGACATAAACCGCCTTGAAGACCGACACGGCCCCGACGGTGCCGATGAACAGTGCCAGCGGAATCGACAGCCACATACCCACTCCCGCGACCATCAACACGCCAGCGGTACCCTCTGCGAACGGGTAGAGATAGCCATACCGCACCCAGCGCTTGGCCAACAGGTCATAGTTGAGGAACATCGTCGCGAAACTGTCCACGTTCTTGAGTTTCTGCAACGCCAGCAAGCACATGGCAAAGGCCACGAACCACTCTGCGGTCTGAATGCCCGGTAGCTGGCCGAAGGCGGCCCAACTCGCCCCGAGCGCCAGCGCGGCGGCCATGAGGAACAGCGCGACCACGGGGGTATAGGTCACAGCGTTCTTGTCCTTCACGGGCATGTCGAAGAATTTACGCAATTCGTCGTAGCCCCCTATGCGCCGCCCATCGATGAACGTCTGCGGCGTGGTTTCGACTCCATGTTCCTGCTTGAACGCATCCGTCTGCTCGCGGCTCGCCAAGTGCTTGTCCTCGACCTTGTAGCCCTTGCGTTTGAGCAGATCGAGCGACTTCAGCCCATAGGGGCAGGTATGGTCGGGCATGACCATGCGGTAGAGCTTGGCGTGCTTGAGCGCAGACATGCTGGACTTCTCCTGTGGGGTCTTCCTTAAGGGAGGTCGGCGGAGCCGACCGTGAGCAAAAGACTTCAGACTACCTCTCTACCCTAACCCGCCCTGGCGCAAGAGTGTGTAGGCGCCTGGCTCATGGGTAGGTCGTCAGGCTGTTCTCCACCTGCCAGGACAATCCGGCCACAGGCCGGCGTGTCTGCGGCGGCACGCCAGGCCCTAGTGGTTCTCCTTGGCGTGGTTAATCGTGTACTTGGGGATTTCGACGGTCAGATCCTCTGTCGACACGATGGCCTGGCAGCTCAGGCGCGACTGCGCCTCCAGTCCCCAGGCCCTGTCGAGCAGGTCGTCCTCGCACTCCTCGACTTCGTTTAGAGAGTCGAACCCCTTGCGCACGATGCAATGGCAGGTGGTGCATGCGCAACTCATGTCGCAGGCATGCTCGATCTCGATGCCATTGTCCAGCAGGGCCTCACAAATCGAGGTGCCTGCTGGCACGTTCAGCACCGCGCCTTCAGGTGCCAGTTCTGAGTGGGGAAGAACAGTGATTTTGGGCATGTCTCTCCTGGTCGTCAGCGCGAGCGTTTCGCTGTTCTGGTGCCGTGCGAGCGGCGCGGTACGGCACCAGTGCGCTCTTCAGGTTCGTCTTCACTGGTGTCGGGTTGCTCCAGCGTCTGAAGGATCGGGCAGTCTGGTCGTTCATCACCCGCGCAACAATGAATCAACGCCTTGAGCGTTTCTGTCATCTGCAGCATGCTCTCGATGCGTCGGTCCAGTTCGGCGATGTGCTGTTGGGCCAGGCGCTTGACGTCGGCACTCTGGCGCGACTTGTCGTTCCACAGGCCCAGCAGATTCGTGATCTCGGCCACCGAGAAGCCGAGATCGCGCGCGCGGCGGATGAAATGCAGCCGGTGGATATCGGCCTGGGTGTAGGTGCGATAGCCAGATTCGGTACGATCCGCTGGCGGAATCAGGCCGATCTGCTCGTAGTAGCGGATCATCTTGGCCGAGACCTTGGATGCTTTGGATGCTTCACCGATGTTCATGGTCTTCCTCCCCTTTCTCAATGAGTGGTATCCGCCGCCAGCGGCGGCCGAAAGCCGCGCAGGCGTAGCGCGTTGCCCAGCACGAACACGCTGGAGAGTGCCATCGCGCCGGCGGCGAAGATCGGCGAGAGCAACACCCCATATGCTGGGTACAGCGCCCCGGCGGCCACCGGAATCAGCGCGGTGTTGTAGCCAAACGCCCAGAATAGGTTTTGGCGGATATTGCCCAGCGTAGCCTTCGACAGCGCGATGGCGTTGGGCACGCCTCGCAGGTCGCCGGACATCAACACCACGTCGGCTGACTCGACTGCCACGTCAGTGCCGGTGCCGATTGCCAGGCCCACGTCGGCCTCGGCCAGCGCCGGGGCGTCGTTGATGCCGTCACCCACGTAAGCAATCTGGCCGTGGCTGGCTTTCAGCCGGCGCACCGCATCCACCTTGCCTTCAGGCAGGACTTCGGCCACCACCTCGTCGATGCCCAGTTGCTTGGCAATCGCCTGTGCGGTACGCGCGTTGTCGCCGGTGATCATTGCCACTTTCAGGCCAAGCTGATGCAGCGCGGCGATGGCGGCGGGCGTGCTAGCCTTGATCGGATCGGCCACGGCGATGATGGCGGCCAGGCGGCCATCGATCGCGGCGTACAACGGTGATTTGCCCTCGTTGCCCAGACGCTCGGCAGTGCCTGCGAATACACCGACGTCCAGGCCCAGCGAACGCATGTAGCGGTCGGCGCCAACCTCGACACGGGAACCGTCCACGGTTGCGCGCACGCCCATGCCCGTGACCGAATCAAAATCGGTCATGGTCGGCAGCGCGATGCCACCTTCTGTCGCAGATTCGACGATCGCGCGCGCAATCGGGTGCTCCGAGCGAGATTCTACGGCAGCGACCTTCGCCAGCACTGGGTCGCGGCTGAAGCCTTCAGCGATTTCCAGGTCGGTCAGCACCGGGCGACCCTCTGTCAGGGTGCCGGTCTTGTCCACGGCCACCACCTTGGCATCCTTGAGCAGTTGCAAGGCCTCGCCCTTGCGGAACAGCACGCCCATCTCGGCGCCGCGGCCGGTGCCGACCATGATCGAGGTCGGCGTCGCCAAGCCCATAGCGCACGGGCAGGCGATGATGAGCACGGCTACGGCGTTGACCAAGGCGAAAGTCAGGGCGGGCGACGGGCCAAACACGAGCCAGACCAGAAAGGTCAGCAAGGCGACCAGCATCACTGCCGGAACGAACCACAACGTCACCTTGTCCACCACGGCCTGAATCGGCAGCTTCGAGCCCTGGGCCTGCTCG
This sequence comes from Halomonas sp. 18071143, assembly GCF_019211725.1. Classification (NCBI taxonomy): domain Bacteria; kingdom Pseudomonadati; phylum Pseudomonadota; class Gammaproteobacteria; order Oceanospirillales; family Halomonadaceae; genus Halomonas; species Halomonas sp. 18071143. The sequence continues at coordinate 2,617,127 of NZ_CP078120.1, read as the reverse complement.
ACCATGCGGATGATCTGCGCCAGCATGGTCTGCCCGCCCACGGCGGTGGCGCGCAGCGTCAGCGCGCCTTTCTGGTTGACGGTGCCACCGACCACCGTGCTGCCAGCAGCCTTTTCGACCGGGATCGGTTCGCCGGTGATCATCGACTCATCGACGAAGCTGCGGCCCTCGGTGATTTCGCCATCGACCGGCACGCGCTCGCCGGGACGCACTTCCACGATGTCGCCAAGGGCTACGTCGTTGATGGGAATATCCACCATACGGCCGTCACGCAACACATGGGCCTCCTTGGCCTGCAGCTTGACCAGCCGCTGGATGGCCTCGGAGGTACGACCCTTCGCGCGCGCCTCCAGGAAGCGACCGAGCAGGATCAGCGTCACGATGACGGCAGCCGCCTCGTAATAGACGTTCACCGTGCCTGCTGGCAGCAGGCCGGGCGCGAAGGTGGCGACCATCGAAAAGCCGAACGCGGCCATCGTGCCGACCGCGACGAGCGAGTTCATGTCCGGGCCCAGGCGCACGAGGGCCGGAAAGCCCTTCTCATAGAAGCGCCGGCCCGGAATGGCCAGCACCAGCAGGGTCAGTACGAACTGGATATACCAATTCTGCTGCATGCCGATGGTGTTCATGACCCACTCGTGCATGCCGGGAATCATGTGCGAGCCCATTTCGAGCACGAATACCGGCAATGTCAGCAGACCGGCCAGGGTCAGGTCACGCTTGAGTTCGGCCCGCTCGGCGTCCTTCTTTTCTGCTGCTTCATCTTCGGCCTGTGCGCCGGTATCGACCAGGCGGGCTTCGTAGCCAACCTTGTCTACGGCCGCGATCAGATCTTCCACGGCAGCCAAGCCGCGCACGGTGGCGCGCTCGGTCGCCAGATTCACCGTGGCCTCCGTGACGCTTGGTATGGCTTTGAGCGCCTTCTCGACGCGGCCTACGCAGGATGCGCAGGTCATGCCCTCGATCGCCAGTTCAGTGACGCCGGCCGGCACCTCGTAGCCCACTTTCTCCACCGCCTGAATCAGCGCCATGCGATCAACAGGACCAGCCAGGCGGATGTCCGCCCGCTCGGTAGCCAGATTGACGGACACAGTGTCCACGCCCTCGACCTTGGCCAGGGCGGCCTCGACTCGGCCGACGCAGCTCGCGCAGGTCATGCCCTCGATGGGCAGGCTGATCGCAGCTGCTGTGGCGCGAGCATCACTCATTATTGGCATGCTCATGGTTTATTTCCCGTAGTTGAGATTCGACATGAGGGAAGCTTAGGGTTTACCATCGTGGGAAGGTCAAGCATATTTTTTTATGTGTACTGTCTGGTTTGGGAAAGCGCTGGCGACAGAGGTGCGGCGGGTTCTGGTTGCCAAGCTTTCCCAGATCCCTAGCTGCGCATGATCGCTCTGCCGCAGCCTCGTTGATCCTGAAGGGCATGAACAGCCGTTCGAGAGCAGGAATTTTTGACAAATGACTTCACGCAAACCAGCAAGCACACCTCACGGCGCAAGCGCCGATCTGACATCCTTGTCGCACAATGATGTAACCATCCTGGCCGAAACCTTCCGCCTCCTGGGCGATCCTTCGCGGCTGAAAATCATGCTGTGCTGCATGAAGGGGTCTACTTCGGTGGGGGACATCGCGGAGACCCTCGACCTCTCGCAATCACTGGTCAGCCACCATCTGCGGCTGCTGCGTGGAGCTCGGCTGGTCAAGGGTGCGCGCCAGGCCAAGCAGATTTTCTATGAGGTGGCCGACCAGCACGTGAGCCAGGTGCTGCTGGACATGGCCATCCACATTGCTGAAGACCACAACGACGAGTAGCCGAGCGGATCGCAAAACCTACCATTACGCGCAGCAGTGGGTGGCCGCTGCTGCAGGCATTCTCACTAGAAGACGCTGTCGCTGTCCCGCAGGCCTACGACCTGGAAAGCGTGATTTCCCCAATGCTGGCCGCCGCGCTGCTGACCGTCATCAGCTTTCACAACCTGTTCGTGGGAACGATGCTCTGCTTCCTCGTTTCGGCCGCGCCTGCGGGCCTGCTGGCGATCAGCCTGGCCGTCTCGGCCGCGGGCTCGATGGTGATCGTGAACACGGTGGTCCTCGTGAAGGCGCGCTTCGGCCTGGGCGAAATCGAAGTGGCGTGGCGCTGGCGCTTCGGCTGTGGCCGGCCAGCGCCCCGTCCGATCTGACCCATGACCATCCAAACCTACCGGCGGATCACCCTCATTTGCGAACGCACGCAGATCAGGGCAGACACCATCATTCGCTGATCGTGGACGATCTGCACCGGATCTGGCCGAGAGGATAGGCCTCTTCTCGGCAATGGCAGCACACAGGGCTGTCTTGCCGCGGCGTTGCAACGCATCCGCCACGAACACTGGTATGGCTAAATAAAACACTTCACATGAACATGTGTTCATGTGTTATATTTCCTCGCGTAGTCAAAATTTAACTTGCCCGAGGCTCCCATGTCCCACTCTCACTCACATGACCATGGTCACGACCACAGCCATGTGCCAACTGTGACCAGCGCCAACCAGCGCAAGATTCTCATTTCCTTCGTGCTGATCTTCACCTTCATGATCGTGGAGGCGGTGGGCGGCGTGATTTCCGGCTCGCTGGCGCTGCTGGCCGATGCGGGCCACATGCTGACCGATGCGATGGCGCTGGCCTTGGCCTATATGGCGTTCCGGTTCGGCAGCCGCGCCGCAGACAGCAAGCGCACCTTTGGCTATCTACGCTTCGAGGTACTTGCCGGCTTCATCAACGCCGTCACGCTCTTCGCCATCGTCGCCTGGATCGTCTATGAAGCATGGGGGCGGCTGCAAGCGCCGCCGGTGATCCTGGCTGGCCCCATGATGATCGTCGCCGTGTTGGGATTGCTGATAAACCTGCTCGTGCTGTGGATCATGACACGCGGCGATACCGAGCACGTCAACGTGAAAGGTGCCATCCTGCATGTGATAGGCGACCTGTTGGGCTCGGTGGGAGCAATCCTCGCTGCGGTCATCATCTATCTCACGGGGTGGACGCCCATTGATCCCATCCTGTCGGTTCTGGTGGCGGCGCTGATCCTGCGCAGCGCCTGGAAGCTCCTGGCCAAGTCTATCCATATCCTGCTGGAGGGCGCGCCGGAGGACGCTTCGCCGGAGAAGGTGGAACAAGGCCTGATGAGCGCCGTTCCCGGCCTAGCGGCTGTCAGCCATGTTCACGTGTGGCAACTCACCTCCGGTCGCACCATGGCCACGCTACACGTGCGACCCAATGTGGACGAGGAAGCGCGAGCCGTGGTCAAGCGCGTCGAGGCGGTGCTTCGAGAGCAATTCAGCATCGAACACGCCACGGTCGGGATCGACTGGAACTCGGAAGCCGACGAGAACGTCTGCAGCCTGCAACCCAGGACGGACCGTCATGCCCACAGCGGCCATGACCACAGTGGGCACAACCATGACCACTCCGCTTCTGGTCACAAGCATTGAGGCCGTGCAAGCCGGCTCGCAGTTCACTTGAGGGTTTGAAGCCATGACGTTCCGCAAAACCATCAGCTCCGATATTGCGCAATGTTCGACCTCCAGCCACGGCGCGGCTACTGATGTTCTTGCACTGTCGCAAAGTGACGTCGCTGTTCTGGCCGAAACCTTCCGTCTGCTGGGCGACCAATCGCGGTTGAAGATTTTGCTCCATTGCATGCGCGGATCGGTCGCTGTGGGAGATATCGCCGACTCGCTCGATCTGTCGCAGTCCTTGGTCAGCCACCACCTCCGGCTGTTGCGTGGCGCGCGTCTCGTGCGCGGCGAACGCCAGTCAAAGCACATCTTTTACGGTATCGCGGATCAGCACGTCAGCCAGGTGCTTCAGGACATGGCTTCCCACATTTCCGAGGATAGATCCGACGATTGACTGAGTGTGCAAATGTGTGCGGCACGCTCTGGCAAGGGGCGTGCCGTTTTTTTTGGGTGGTCAATATCAGAGTGGAGGCCAGAGCCCTTCGTCGCTTTGCCTGAAACCAGAGGTCTTGCCCCGGAACAGAAAAGGCCTATCCGTACCTTCAAATAAACAATTGAACATATCTTCATGTGTGTTATTATTCGACTATGAATCAACTGAAGGAGGCGTGAGCACCACGCCATTGTTTGTAACGTCAAGGAGTATTGATGATGTCCAAAAAATTTCACGTCGCAGTTCTGCTTTCCGCCTTCGTTGCGGCTGGTGCAGGCGCCCAACCCTTCGACGCAGGTGTTTCGCGCGCGGAAGTCAACGCTGACCTGGCGGCGTGGAAGCAGGCCGGACTGGATAAGCTTTCCGGGGGAGACGCCGGGCCTGACACTTTCAGCTCGGAATACCGCCAAGCTTACAAAAACTACCTGCAACTTCGTCTGGGAGCCGACTACCGTGAGTCCACCGCTTTGACGAGAGATCAGGTGCGTGCCGACCTGGCGCTGTGGAAGCGTGCCGGCTTAGACAAACTCGAACGCGGCGACGGCGGCACCGACACGTTCAGCTCGCAATACCGCGCGACATACGACACCTATCGTCACCTGCGCGACGGCGAGCAGTATCAGCAGGAGGTGGGGCTGACGCGAGCCGAGGTTCAAGCCGATCTGGCTGCATGGAAACGCGCCGGGCTGGATCGGTTCTGGGCTGGGGATCAAACCCCCGACACATCCAGCCCTGCATACCGTGTCGCCTTCCAGAACTACCTGCAACAGCGCCAGAACTGAGAGAACGTGCGCCGCACACCATAACCATCGGGGATCGCAGCCAAAAGGACGAACATGTCTTTTTTTCATAACAAACATATGAACGTATGTCCATGTGTTTGTTATTGATAAGGCGGTCAGATCGGTCTGCGGCGCATTCCACCGTGTGAGGTATTCGGAGAAATTGGAGATCGATATGTCTTTGGAAAAAATAGACCGTAGCGAAGAAGCTGGGGAACACCTCGGCTTTCGCGTTGAAGGGATGGACTGCGCGAGCTGCGTCGGCAAGATCGAGACGGCCCTTGGCCGCCTCGACGGCCTGTCGGACGTGCAGGTCAATTTTGCGAGCGAGACGCTCATCTTGAGGCGTGAACCGCACAGCCGTGCGACTACGCGGGATATCGCCAAGAAAATCCGATCCCTGGGCTTCGACGTGCAGGAACTGCCCACGTCCGAAGTGTCCCCGGTGCCCGTACCGCGCCAGGCGGCCCACGCGCATGGCCATGCCGGCTGCGGCGGTCACCATGACCATGGGCATGCTCACGACCACGGGCACAATCATGCACACGGAAAGGCATGCGGTGATGACCACGGACACGATCACAAGCATGGCCACGGCCACGAGCACGGAGCCTGCAGCGGGCATGACCACGCGGCGGCTGCTCCTGCCATCCGTACTGCACCCAGCACGCCACCCAACGTCTCCATGCGCGTCGAAGGCATGGACTGTGCCAGTTGCGTCGGCAAGATTGAAACGGCCCTCGCGCGCATGGTCGGCGTGTCCGACGCACGCATCAACTTCACCGCCGAGACACTGGAGCTGACGCTCGCATCCGGCGTTCCCACGCAGCTCGGCGACATCGAGAAGACTATCAAGAGCCTGGGTTTCGGAGTCTCCGATGTACGCCGCCATGACGGCTCTGATACCGGCGCAGTCTCTGTCCCGGCCACTAGCATTCAGAACCGCCGCTGGTGGCAGACGAAAAAAGGCAAGCATGTGATCGGATTGGGTGTGCTGATGGCTTCGGCCTATGCCATGACCCTGCTGCTGCCGCTCTACGGCGAATGGATATTCGCTGCTGCCGTGATTGCGGGTGTCACGCCATTTGCGCGCAAAGCGTTCGCGCTGGCGAGATCCGGTTCGCCTTTCTCCATTGAAACCCTGATGTCAGTCGCTGCGATTGGTGCGCTGTTCATCGGTGAGGCTGAAGAGGCAGCAGCAGTGGTCTTCCTGTTCTCGGTCGGTGAGCTGTTGGAAAGCGTAGCCGCCGGTCGTGCCAGAGCTGGCATCAAGGCACTGGCATCACTGGTTCCCAAGACAGCGGTGCTGCTCGATCCCAATGGAGGTCAGCGTACCGTCCCGGCTGCCTCGCTGAAGGTCAATGACACTGTATTGGTCAGGCCAGGCGACCGAGTACCTGCCGATGGAGAGATCCTGCGTGGCGAATCCAGCCTCGATGAGTCGCCGATCACGGGAGAATCCGTGCCGCGTCAAAAGGCTGCTGGCAACACTGTTTTCGCCGGCTCGATCAACGTCGACGGTGTGCTGGAAGTCCGGGTGGAAAAGGCCGCGTCGGACAACACCATCTCGCGCATCATCCAACTGGTTGAACAGGCGCAATCCTCCAAGGCGCCCACGGCCCGCTTCATCGAGAAGTTCAGCCGCTACTACACCCCGGCCGTAATGGCCATCGCCGCGCTGATCGTGGTGGTGCCGCCGTTGGCCATGGGGGGGGACTGGAGTACCTGGCTGTACCGTGGCCTGGCTCTTCTGTTGATTGCCTGCCCCTGCGCACTGGTGCTCTCCACTCCGGCGGCGATTGCCTCGGGTCTTGCGGTTGCGACGCGTCGAGGGCTGCTGATCAAAGGCGGCAACGCGCTGGAAACCATTGGCCGTGTCCGCTCCATCGCCTTCGACAAAACCGGCACGCTGACCGAGGGCAAGCCGCGCGTGACCGAGGTAGTTCCTTTTGGTCAGCTCAGACAAAAGCAGGTGCTGGCGCTGGCCGCCGCCGTCGAGTCCGGGTCGAACCACCCACTGGCCAAGGCTATCGTCGTCCATGCAGAAAGCACGGATACGGCCATTCCCAAAGCATCGGAGGCATCGGCGATTGCCGGCAAAGCGGTGCGAGCCACTGTGGGCGGCAAAATGCTGGCAGTGGGTTCCCCATCTCACGCGGGTCAGGTAGCTACGCTGTCGGCCCAGCAGCGTAAGGAAATCGAAGCGCTGGAGAACAGCGGCAAGACTGTTGCGGTTCTGTTCGACGAGCGTAGCAAGGAGACTCTGGGACTGCTTGCGTTGCGCGATGAGCCGCGCCGCGATGCAAGCGAAGGTGTCGCTCAGCTCAAGGCCATGGGCGTTCGCTCCGTGATGCTCACGGGCGACAACCAGCGTACCGCACAAGCCATTGCCGACAGCTTGGGAATCGACTGGAAGGCCGAACTGTTGCCGCAGGACAAGCTGGATCTGGTCAACAACATGAAGCGTGATGCCAAGGTGGCCATGGTCGGCGACGGCATCAATGACGCGCCGGCTCTGGCGACTGCCGACGTGGGTATCGCCATGGGTGGCGGTACGGACGTGGCCTTGGAAACCGCAGATGCGGCGCTGCTCAAGAGCCGCGTGACGGACGTGGCGCACTTGGTAGCACTGTCACGCGCCACCATGGCGAACATCCATCAAAACGTGGTGTTTGCACTTGGCCTCAAGGGCTTGTTTCTGGTCACCACCGTGTTCGGCATGACGGGCCTGTGGGTCGCGGTTCTGGCCGATACCGGCGCTACAGCGCTGGTCACGCTCAATGCGCTGCGCCTGCTGAGGTTCAAGGGTGCCCAAAGTGTGGACGACGACCGCGACACCGGCCATCCGACGCGCTCGCCTCAGCCCCAGGCTGCGCACTGACGGCAGCGGCTGGACATAGGTCTGCATTGCTAAGCCAGTGTGCCGCAGGTGCGCCGGAGGTGCCGATTCTCGTGACGTTGAGATTCGATGCCTCCGGCTTTCGCCATCACAAGGTCAACGGCGGAGGTCAGGGAAGCCGGGAAGTTTTTTCCTCGCGGGAGCTTGACCTTCCAACTATTGAAACCTCTAGAGTCCTCACCAACGCCGCACAGTGGTCTTGAGGCGGAGCACACAGCAAGGGTCATTTTCATCATGAAAAAGAAAATTGGAGTAGTTCTGCTGGCGGTGGCAATCGTCGCTGGCGTGGGCATTGCCGTTGTCAGCCGCAACGCATCCAACAATGAAGGGCCGGCTGCAGGCGGGCCTCCCGGCGCAATGGCGCCTCGGGTGCCGGTGGCCGAGGTAATCGTGCGCACCATGACACCGACGGTCGAGTTCACGGGCTACCTCGCCGCACCTGAAACGGTGGAGCTACGTTCGCGCGTCGGGGGCGCCATCGACGCGGTCAGCGTCCCTGAAGGCAGTCTGGTCAGCAAGGGCCAGTTGCTGTTTCAGATTGATCCGCGCCCCTTCCAGGTCGCTCTCGACACCGCTCAGGCACAACTGCACCAGGCCGAAGTGCTGACCGCTCAGGCGCAAAGCGATTTCGAGCGTGCCGAGCGGCTGGTATCCACCGGTGCGGTATCGCGCAAGACCTATGACGATGCTGTCTCCGCACGCAATGCACGACAGGCGCAGGTTCAAGCGGCAAAAGCCGCGTGGCTGCCGCCCGGCTCGACCTGTCCTATGCACGGGTGACCGCACCGATCGCAGGCCGGGTGGATCGCATGCTGGTGACCGAGGGCAATCTGGTCAGCGGTGGTGGCGCGGGCGCGGCAACGCTGCTCACGACCATTGTTTCGGTCGATCCGATGTACGTTTATTTCGACATTGACGAAGGCACCTATCTCAACCATATAGGCAATGCACGCCCTGACGCCTCCAGGCCAGAAAACAGCGCCTTGCTCGTCCAGGTCGGCCTGGGCAAGGACAACAATTTTCCGTTCCAGGGCACGCTAGATTTTGTCGGTAACCAGGTTGATCGGGGCACGGGCACTGTCCGCGCCAGGGCTGTCATGCCCAATCCAGACGGTTATCTGACGCCCGGCATGTTTGCGCGAGCCAGACTTGCTACTGGCACTGAGCGCCAGACCATTCTGATTGACGATCAGGCCGTCGGCAGTGACCAGGACCGCAACTATGTACTGGTGGTCGATGCTGAAAGCACGGCGCAATACCGGCCTATCCAACTCGGGCCGATACGCGACGGGCTGCGTGTCGTCGAGGGCGGACTGAATGAAGGTGAACAGATCGTCCTCAAGGGGCTGGTGCGCCCCGGCATGCCCATCACGCCGAATGTCGTGCCGATGCAGCAGTCCACTGGCGCTGCCGACTCAAGCGACGCAGCGGCTGATACGGAACACTCTGACAGTCCGGCGGCTGATACCCGTCCTGGTGAGGAGGAGTCCCGCTCATGAAATTCCCTCATTTCTTCATCAACCGGCCAATCTTCGCCGTTGTGCTCTCGGTGCTAATGCTGATTGCCGGTGCGATGGCAGTGTTCCAACTCCCCTTGAGCGAGTACCCCTCGGTTACCCCACCCACAGTACAAGTAACTGCCAGCTACCCGGGTGCAAATCCGCAGGTGATCGCTGATACGGTGGCCGCGCCTCTGGAGCAGGCCGTCAATGGCGTCGAAGGCATGATCTACATGGCCTCTCAGACCGCGACTGACGGCCAAATGGTGCTGACCATTTCGTTCCAGCAAGGTATCGACCCCGACTTTGCCCAGATTCAGGTACAGAACCGCGTATCACGAGCACTGCCGCGCCTTCCCGAGGAGGTGCAGCGCATCGGTGTAGTCACCGAAAAAACGTCGCCAGATATTCTGATGGTCGTGCATATGCTCTCGCCCGGCAATCAGTACGATCCGCTCTATGTCTCCAACTACTCAATGCTGCATGTGCGCGACGAACTCGCACGACTGTCCGGGGTTGCCAACGTAATCATCGGCGGTGAGGGCGAATATGCCATGCGCGTCTGGCTCGATCCGACCAAAGTAGCCTCACGCGGCTTGACGGCAGGCGATGTGGTCGCGGCCATCCGCGAGCAGAACGTGGAGGTGGTCGCCGGCTCAGTGGGCCAGCAGCCCGATGCGTCGTCGGCCTTTCAGGTCAGCGTCAGTGCGATGGGGCGCTTGACCACCGAAGAGCAATTCGGCGACATCGTTGTCAATGTCAGTGAGCAAGGCGCGGTGACAAAGCTGCGTGACGTAGCACGACTGCAGATGGGCGCTGACAACTATGCTATGCGTGGCCTGCTCGACGGCGACAACGCGGTGGGCCTGCAAATTCTAACAAGCCCCGGTGCCAACGCCCTGGACACTTCCGACGCGGTGCGTGCCACCATGGAGCGCTTGCAAGCGGACTTTCCACAAGGGCTGGAGTACCGCATTGCTTACGATCCCACCGTCTTCGTGCGCGCCTCACTCAAGTCCGTGACGATGACGCTGCTTGAGGCCACCCTGCTGGTGGTACTCGTGGTCGTATTGTTCCTGCAAACCTGGCGTGCATCGATCGTTCCGCTGGTGGCTGTGCCAGTCTCCATTGTGGGAACATTCGCGCTCATGCACCTGTTCGGCTTCTCGCTGAACACCCTCTCGTTGTTCGGCCTGGTGCTGTCAATAGGCATCGTCGTGGATGATGCCATCGTTGTCGTGGAGAACGTCGAACGGCACATCCGCATGGGCAAATCACCCAGGGCAGCAGCACACGCAGCAATGGACGAAGTGACCAGTCCGATCCTGGCCACCACTGCGGTACTGGCGGCGGTCTTCATCCCCTCTGTCTTCCTGTCTGGACTCCAAGGCGAGTTCTACCGGCAGTTCGCGCTGACGATTGCTATCTCGTCCATCCTGTCAACGGTCAACGCTTTGACGTTGTCGCCAGCGCTGTCCGCCGTGCTGCTCAAACCTCATGATGACAAAACACGCCGCGACTGGCTGACTCGTGTCATCGACGGCATGTTCGGCTGGCTGTTCCGAGGCTTCAATCGCTTTTTCGACAGATCCTCGGATGCCTACACTGGAATGGTGCGACGCAGCATACGCTTTAGCGGCATTGTCCTGCTGCTCTATGTCGGCTTGGTGGGCCTGACTTGGGTGGGATTCACGCAAGTTCCCAACGGCTTTGTTCCCGCACAGGATAAATACTACCTTGTCGGCATTGCCCAATTGCCCACCGGTGCCTCGCTGGATCGTACCGAGGCCGTGGTCAAGGAAATGTCGCGGATTGCCATGGATGATCCTGGCGTAGAGACCGTGGTGGCCTTTCCTGGCTTGTCGGTGAACGGCCCCGTCAGCGTACCAAACTCGGCGCTGATGTTTGTCATGCTCAAGCCTTTCGAGGAGCGCCAAGATTCGTCCATGTCGGTGTACGCCGTTCAGGGTCGGCTGATGGGTCAATTCAGCCAGATTCCAGACGGTTTCGTGGGCGTTTTCCCACCTCCTCCCGTACCAGGCCTGGGGGCAATGGGTGGTTTCAAGCTGCAAATTCAGGATCGCGCCAACCTGGGCTCCGACATGCTGGCACAAGTTCAGGGCGAAATCATGGGCAAAGCGATGCAGACGCCGGAGCTGGCCCATATGCTGGCCAGCTTTCAGACCAATGCGCCTCAGTTGCAGGTAGACATCGACCGTGTGAAGGCCAAGACACAGGGCGTAGCGCTCACCGACATCTTCGAGACGCTACAGGTGAACCTCGGCTCCCTTTACGTGAACGACTTCAACCGCTTTGGGCGTTCCTATCGTGTCATGGCGCAGGCCGATGCACCGTTTCGTATGCAAGCAGAGGATATCGGTCAGCTCCAGGTGCGCAATGCAGCGGGGGAGATGATTCCGTTGAGCACTCTGATCCAGATCAAGCGCGACTCTGGCCCGGATCGGGTGATGCACTACAACAGCTTTCCATCGGCTGACATCAGCGGCGGCCCGGCACCCGGCTACTCATCGGGTCAGGCCTCCGACGCCATCGAGCAGATCGTGCGCGACACGCTGCCGCCAGGCATGACCTATGAATGGACCGACCTGACCTACCAGGAAAAGGCGGCGGGCAACACGGCAATGTACGTCTTCCCGCTGGCTGTGCTGCTGGCCTTCCTGGCCCTGGCTGCGCAGTACAACAGTTGGTCGCTGCCGTTCGCGGTGCTGCTGATCGCACCGATGGCATTGCTGTCCGCCATCGTGGGCGTGTGGCTCTCGGGGGGGGACAACAACATCTTCACGCAAATCGGATTCGTGGTGCTGGTGGGGCTGGCCGCCAAGAACGCCATCCTAATCGTCGAGTTCGCCCGCTCCAAGGAGGATGACGGCGTCGATCCGCTGGCGGCTGTGCTCGAAGCTGCACGCCTGCGTCTGCGTCCGATCCTGATGACATCGCTCGCCTTTATCGCCGGCGTGGTTCCCCTGGTGCTGGCCTCCGGTGCCGGTGCGGAAATGCGTCACGCCATGGGCGTCGCCGTGTTCGCCGGCATGCTGGGGGTGACGCTATTTGGCTTGGTGCTGACGCCAGTGTTCTATGTCGTCGTGCGCAAGCTCGTTTTGCGCAAAGAGAAGCGCAAGGGGCAACAAGCAGCGATCGAGACGCATGCGTGAAAGTCTGGAGAACACTATGAAAACATCTATTGAAGTCCCAGGCGCATTGAAGAAACTGTCGCTCATTGCACTGGCCGTAGCCCTAGCAGGCTGCTCCCTGTCGCCCAGGTACGAACGTCCCCAGGCGCCGATCGCTGCCAGCTATCCCACGGGATCAGCCTACGAACAGGCCACGCCAGCCGACGCCGATCAGGTGCTCGCGGCAGATATCGGCTGGCGCGACTTCTTTCGTGACCCGCTGTTGCAGCAGCTGATAGCGCTCTCGCTGGAGAGCAACAGGGATCTGCAAAAGGCCGCCCTGAACGTGGAGGCGGCGCGCGCAATGTATCGCATACAGCGCGCCGATCTACTGCCAAGCCTGGACGCCGCCGGCGGCAGTGTGGCCGAACGGCTGCCCGCTGACATCAGTCCCACAGGAACCACCCAAATCAACCGCCGCTACGACGTGGCCGGGGTGGCGACAGCGTGGGAACTGGATCTATGGGGCCGCATCCGCAACCTCAGCGACCGAGCCTTGGCATCCTATCTGGCTCTCGATGAAACCCGCGTCGCCGCACAGATGAGCCTGGTATCCGAGGTAGCCATCGCCTATCTCACGTTGCGCGCGGATCAGGCGCTACTGACTCTGACCAGCGATACCCTGGCCACACAGAAGCGCTCATACGAACTGACGGCTCAATTGGTGGAAGCAGGCAGCGCCACGCAACTCGACCTGCGCCTCGCGGAGATTTCACTGCGTACCGCCGAGGCCAACCATGCGGTTTATACCCGACAGGCAGCCAGCGACCGCAATGCCCTGGTATTGCTGTTAGGCCAACCGCTGACGGCGGAACTGTCGCAGCAACTGGATGCGGCCACAACGCTGCCTGATGGCATCGTGCCAACCAGCCTGCCGAGCGGACTGCCTTCGGAGTTGCTCGTGCGCCGACCGGATATCCGCGCCGTCGAGCAGATGCTGCTTGGTGCCAACGCCAATATCGGCGCGGCGCGAGCCGCTTTCTTTCCGACAATTAGCCTCACGGGTTCGGCAGGCACGGCCAGCGCTTCGCTCGATGGCCTGTTCGATTCGGGCTCGCGGGCCTGGAGCTTCCTGCCGCAGATCACGCTGCCCATCTTCCGCGGCGGCGCGTTGCGCGCCAATCTGGACGTGGCGCAGGTGCAAAAGCGCATCGAGATCGCCAACTACGAAAAGGCCATCCAGGTGGCCTTCAGCGAGGTCGCCGATGGGCTGGCGGGCAAGCGCACGCTCGATGATCAGATCCGCTCGGAGCAGCTATTGGTGGCAGCCAGCCAGAGCGCCTACGAATTGGCCGAACAGCGCTTCAAGGAAGGCATGGATGACAATCTCACCTTGCTCGACGCGCAGCGCACGCTGTACGGCACGCAGCAGACTTTGGTGCGCACGCGTCTGGCGCGGCTGAATAACCTCATCAACCTCTACAAGGCGCTGGGCGGCGGCTGGACTGAGCACTCGGTGCAGTCGGGTATCGGCGTTAAGCAGTCCACCAAGTCGCCGGGATGAGGATCGGCGAACTTGCGCGCTTGACGGGCACCCCCCCGGAGAACATTCGGTTCTACGAGCGGGAGGGCCTGTTGCAAGCCCCGGAGCGGTCACGCAACAACTATCGGCGCTATGGCCCGGCGCATGTCGAACGGCTTCACCTGATTCGCAACTACCGTGCGTCGGGCATCGGCTTGGATGACGTGCGCCGTCTGCTGGGTTGGGCACATGAGGGGTTCCTGGAACCCGAACTGCTAAGGCAGGCTGTCCAAGGCCATCTCGCCTGTGTCGAGGAACGCATGGAGCAACTGATCCAGGTGAAAGAGCACCTGCTCGGATTGGCCTTGCACGGTGCGGCTTCCGAGGATGGACCGGCTCTCGATGGCTCGTGAGCATCGCATGGTCGTATAACTGAATATATATTCATGTGTGTAATATTTCCGGCCAGAAAACGAATAAGAAAGACGCCATGACCGACCAGAGCATCACACGCCGAAACATCGGCGTTCTCACCGCCGCGCAGGCGCTCGGCGGCGCCAGCGCGCCCATCGTGATGTCGCTGGGTGGGCTGGTCGGCCAGCAGCTTGCCAACGATTCGGCCTGGATCACGTTGCCCGTGAGCCTGTTTGGCCTGGGTCTTGCCATCGGCACCTTGCCCGCAGCGTTCATCATGCGACGCCATGGCCGCCGTAACGGGTACGTGGTCGGGGTCGGCTTCGGCGTAGCCTCGGGCCTGATCGCCGCGCTGGGCATCATGCTGGCTTCGTTCTGGATCTTCTGCGCCGGCACCTTCCTGGCCGGCTTCTACGGCGCGTATGTGCAGAGCTACCGCTTCGCAGCCGCCGACACCGCCGAGGACACGCTCAAGGCCAAGGCCATTTCCTGGGTCATGGTGGGCGGCCTCGCGGGCGCCATCATCGGGCCGCAGTTGGTGATCTTCACACGCGACGCGGTAGCGGGCACGCCCTACGTCGGCAGCTTCCTCAGCCAGGCGCTGCTGCCGCTGATCGCCTTGCCGATCCTGCTGATGTTGCGCACGCCGCGCCAGACCCAGGCCGAAGCAGTCGCCGATAGCGGTCGGACGGTGCTGCAGCTCTTGGCGATGCCGCGCTATCTGCTGGCGGTGGCTGCGGGCGTGGTGTCCTATGGGGTGATGGCGTTCGTGATGACGGCCGCACCTGTAGCGATGGTCAACCATGGACATTCGGTGGACAACGCCGCCCTGGGCATCCAGTGGCACCTGCTGGCGATGTTCGGGCCGAGCTTCTTCACCGGACGACTGATGGTGCGCTACGGCAAGGAGCGCGTGACCGCCGTCGGCATGGTACTGCTCGCCGCCTCCGGGGTGGTGGCCCTGGGCGGGCTCGGCCTGCCCCACTTCTGGGGCTCGCTGGCGCTGCTGGGCATCGGCTGGAATTTCAGTTTCATCGGCGCGACGGCGATGGTCACCGACTGCCACACTCCGGCCGAGCGCAGCAAGGCGCAGGGCATGAACGACTTCTTCGTTTTCGCTGCCACAGCCGCCGTGTCGTTCCTCGCGGGCTCGATCCTGCACAGCTCGGGCTGGCAGGCGGTCAACTGGATGATCTTCCCGGCCCTGGCGTTGATCTTGGTGCCGCTGCTGTGGCAGGCCGCGCGAGAGCCGGTGCGACCAAGTCCGGGCTGATCGGGCCGATGCGAGAGGCGTTCCGTCTAGCGGCCGCCTCAGGCGCTAGATCACCTGCTTCCACCGCTGCAGCTTCGACAGCGCGTCGTCGTAGGCGGTGGAAGTGAAGGACTGGATCTTGCGCCGAGGGTCTTCATCGGCATCAACGGCGAAATGAGGGGCTTGACCTTCCAACAATGGGAAGCCCTACAGTGACTCCATCAACCTCATTCAAGGAGCTTTTCATGAGAGTCAACAAGTTCAGCCTGTTGTTCATTGCGGGCGCCGTCGTGGTCGCCGTCGGCCTGATGGCCGTCCAGAAGAAGGTGGTCGTCCCGTCGGGTGAAGCGATGCAGGCCAGTGCGGGCGGAGGTCACCAAGGGCACGCGATGCCCTCCAGCGCCTCGGCCAATGACAGTCCTTCCACGACCGCGTATCGCGCCGTGAACGACCAGATGCACGCCGGGATGGGAGCGCAGTTCACTGGCAACGCCGACGTCGATTTCATGCGTGGCATGATCCCGCACCACCAGGGCGCGATCGACATGGCCAAGGTGGCGCTGCAGTACGGCAAGGACCCGGAGGTTCACAAGCTGGCCCAGGAGGTCATCACCGTGCAGGAAGGCGAGATCGCCATGATGAACAAGTGGCTGGGCGAAAACGGCCAGCAGGCGGCGGCCGGCAGCTCGGGCGATGCCTCGACGGCCGCCTACCGTGCCGGCAACGACCGCATGCACGCGGACATGATGATTGATTTCAGCGGCGATGCCGATGTGGACTTCATGCGCGGCATGATCCCGCACCACCAGGGCGCGATCGACATGGCCAAGGTGGTGTTGCAGTACGGCAAGGATCCGGAGGTCCGCAAGTTGGCTCAGGAGGTCATCTCCGCGCAGGAAGGCGAGATCGCCATGATGAAGAGTTGGCTTGTCGCTCGGGGCAAGTGAAGGCACGACCATGAACCAAGCCAACACCCCGCGCATCCTCATCTATAGCACTCCAACTTGCCCGGACTGCCGGGCGCTAAAGGAGTGGTTGTCCCAGCAGGGCATCGCGTTTGAAGAGCGCGACCTGACCGACCCGAAGATTTCCGCGGAGGCCAAGTCACGAACCGGCGTGCGCGTGGCCCCGATCACGATCATCGGCAACGAGGTCTTCTATGGCACCTTCGCGAGCCAGAAACCGGGGTTGATGAAGGCGCTTGGCCTTCAGTGAGCCGCTGAAGGACGACCGTGGTCACGGGCGGAGCCGCCGGCTCGGACTCCGGTCGGACCCTGTAAGCGCTGTTGCGGACACGCCGGAACGACCGTGGATCATTCTTCAGCCGAGAACGCTCCGCGCTTTCGCCCCCCCCCCCGTCGTTGACATCACGAGAAGAAACCTCAGGCGATCAGCATCTTCAACTACCTCTCTGGCTCTTCCTCGGAAGGCTGCTATTTGAGCGACAGGTATGGATTGTTCGGGGGAACGGTATCAAATATGTGCGACGGATCTTCGAGCAAGTAGCCATGCAATCGACGGGATTTTCGCGGCCCCATGACTTCGCATGTCCAGATATTCAAACCCGACGGCTGTTTCCTGTGAAGTCCGAGTTTTTCAAAGCGCTTCTGTATCCATTGCCAGTCCTGCACCTTGTCCTGCTTGGCGAGCGCCGAGATGCTGGGATGCTCCTGGGCGTAGCGCTGAAACAGGCCAGGGCTGACCAGATAAACCGTATCCGCCACGGTATGCACGAGTGCTTTCGCATCGTTGATGATGAGGCGACGGGACTGGATGCCTTGGCGGAGCCAGACGATGAAGTGCTCGCCGGATGGCACCGCGCAGTCAGGAGCTTCAGGCAAGTTCTTTGGTGGCCTGATTTCGGTATTCGTGGGCAGCTCGGCAGAAGTTGTCGGCGGGCCACTGTTGCGCTGAGCAGCGGGCTCGGGCTCTACGCCGGTCTCCTGAGCGGGTTGTCCGAACAGGGACAACAGATCGTCCACCGCGTCCGCAGGAGGTTCCCCTTCCGGCTGGGGCAAAGTCGTGTTGGCTGACGCAGGTGTGGGAGGCGACTGTCCGGCAGCAAGAGCCATGTTGTCGGCACAGGTTTCGATGCTGCCGGTGGCTTCATCCGAACTGCCTGCGGGCTGTTCGGCGGTTCCCGTTTCAGAAGTCGCTTCCACCGTCACCGTTCCGGCGAAGGGAGCGGGACGCTCATCCGGCTGCCAGATCAATGCTGGTGACATCCGTAGCAGCGTAAAACTGTGCGACCAGCCAGCCTCGCTGTTGACCGTGGCACGCCAAATGGCCTTGCCGTCCGGGGCCGGCTGCAGCATGCCGTGATCCTGCAACACGTTGAAGACGGCCGTGTTGTTCGAGGGGATGCCATCGATGCCTTGTGACAGTAGATGTGCGCGCAGCTTGTCCGAGACGGTCTTGCTCACCAGCCACAAGGCATCCTGTGTCAGCCAGCCGTCCGATGCCTGGGGCTGGTTCAGCTTCAACTCCTCCTTCAGCAAATACCGAAGTCCATCGATGAGCTTGCGCTGCAGGGCATGCTTGGGCGCGGCCATGGCGCGGCTGGGATCGCCCCCCAGCTCCTGAGCCACGGATGCACGATCCGCCTGAACGACGAGCTCGCCCAGCACGCCCGCATGCTCATACTGACCGGCCAGCACATAGAGCAGCGGTGCCCATAGCGCTGGGTAGCTGCTGAGCCAGTCGAGGATGCCGGCATCGAGTAACTGATGGTAGAGCAAGCCGGTGGCTGCGCCATGCAGGCGATACTCTCGGTCGTCCCTGTAGCGGAAGCGATAGGGGTGCAGCAGCGGCCCGTGCCAGGGGTGCCAGACGCGGCCGTCCTCGTACTCGACGTGGAGATCTACCGCGATCTTGCCGATGTCGTGGAGTAACGCAGCATAGGCCGTGGCCGCCGTCCAGGCCTCGGCCTGGGCGGCCTGGTCTTCCGGTGTTGCGCCAGCCGGCAGCAGATGCGATTGCCGCAGCTTGAGCGCGAAGGCGACGATCTCCAGCCCATGGTCGAGCATGCCGCCGAGGTAAGCATGGTGGTGGCTTTCCGACGCCGGGAACATCTGCACCAGTTCGGCATAGCGCTCCAGTGGCACACGGTACAGGGAGGTGAACTGCTTGCGCGAAAGCGAGGTGCGCTGCCAGATGTGCTCCATCAGCTTTCGCCGACGCGGCGTCGCCAGCAAGGACGCGGCCGATTCCGGCCGCGTCAGCCCTTTCGGTGGTGTCGCCGGTGCCGGCTCCGGCAATGGCGGCCGTTTTCGTTGGAACAGAGCGAGCATCGCCGTGACCTGAAATGAGAGCGGGACAGGGCCTTTTCCTTTTCCAGATAGGGCCTTTCCCCTTGCGCCCCATTCCCTTGCCCTTTCCGCCCTTGACCCTTGTTCAAAGCCTTTACATATAGGCGGTAACCAGGTGCCAGACGACAAAGAAACGGATGTTGGGGCAGTCCCCTTTTCCAGGTGGAGCCAGGTGAGGTGGCTCAGCCGCCGGAGGCGGTTACGGCCAGGCCGGCGTCAAGAGCATCGGCCTGCGCGATGAAGTCTTTCGGGCGGCGCTTCTGGAATGTGCTCAGGTTGGCGAACTTCCAGCGCAGTGCGGGCAACTGGTCGGCATGCGGGCATTGCAGCAGTGACCAGTCGGGTTGCGCGCGGGTCAGCCCGCTCAGGAACTGCAGGTGGGCATCGCTGAGTCGTCTCGGTAGCTCATGGCGGAGCCGGGCACGGGTATCGAGCAGGACGTCCAGCGGACAAGCCACCTCGGTCATGCCGACGAAGGCGCGCTCATACTCGCCGGTGATGTCCTTGTCGTTGCCGAACAGCACTTCGTGGGTCGGTCGGTTGTGTCCCGCCAGATAGACCACGAAACACTCGACCATCGCATCGGTCAGGCCACCGCTCTCGAACAACTGCCAGACGTCGAACAGATCCCGAGGGTGCTGGCGATCCAGGGCGGCGACCAGCTTGCTGGCATAAAGCTCGTCCGGAACCAGGGTCGGCACATCGAACTCGACGCCGAACAGATCGCTGGTGCGAGCGCTCAGCGGACTGCGTGTGGCGGGTAGCACGGTGCCGCGAAACACCACATTGACCTCGACCTTCACCTGGCTGCTCTCGTTCTCCGCGATCAGCTTGGTATCCCCGAGATCCTTGCTGCGGATCAGGCGTGTCTGCACGCCGAGGGGTTCGACGCGCTGCGCGATGGCGGCCAGCTCCTGGTTGATGGCCTGCAAGGCCTCGTCTCGCGGCGTCTGCCAAGGCAGGTAGACCACGTCGATGTCCACGGACAGGCGGGGCATGTCCCGCAGGAACAGGTTGATGGCGGTGCCGCCCTTCATGGCGAAGATGTCGTTGTCGAACACGTCGGGAGCGATGTTCAGCAACAGGCGAACGGTGTCGGCGTAGTGTTTATCCATGCGGGTTCAGGCTCAGTAAGGTGCCGTCATCGAGGCGGCTCATCCAGCGCTTGTTGCTGCCGGTACGTACCGGGTACTGCTCCAGCAGCGCATCGACGTCGACGACGCCAGTTTCCCGAGCCCAGGTCAGGAACAGGCGCACGGCCTTGACGCTGGTACAGCAGGCCAGCAGGCGTCCGAGTACATCCTTGCGTGGCGATCGCAGGCCGTCGAACAGATTACGGGCCTCTTCGAGGCTTTCCCGCGGGCCGGTCTCGTAGAGCAACTCCAGAACCGCGCGCTCCGGCACCGCCACCCGCAGGCCTGCTGCCTGCCCCGGCGGCGTGTGCAGGGTCTTGCCGGGGAGCGTATCGTCGGGCCAGTCGAACAGCTTGGCGTTGACGTACCGCGCCGGGAACCGCTGGGTGAACCAGGCTGGCAGCGCAAAGCGGGCGTCACCCCAGAGCACCAAGGTCTCCCGGGAAGCCAGGTTGTGCCGTACCCCCTGCAGTGCCAAGGCGCTCTTGCCCCCCACATGCAGGCCGGCGACCCTCTCCTGCAGGAACCGCAGGGCGCCGCTGACGTCGAAGTCGTCATTCGGGAAGGCATAGACGCCATGCGCCAGACGCACCAACCAGCCGCTTTCCGCGTAGCGGGCGGCCAGTTGGGGCGACACGCCGTAGGATTCGAGCATGGCGAGGTCGAACGGGGCTCCACGAGGAAGCTCCGTCAGCAGCCGCTTGATTACTTGATACCGCGTATTTACACTCATAGGCTAAATATACGTCACAATCTAATCAATCACCACTCAGAAACAGAACAATGCTTGAAAATTAGCCTCATGATTGAATTTGGTGTATAAATCTAATCATGGATGGCCTCGGATGGCCGAAATCCCGCAGCAGACATGCCGCATTGCTGGCCGCACCGTGGTGGCCACCGGCGCACACTGGAGCAACCATGTAACGCAGACAAGCAGGTGACGATCATGAACACTAGACCCCGTAGCAGTACCGCAGAACGCTTCGGCCGCTGGCTCGGCCGTGGCTGGCGGGGCTACGTGCGTCGCGAACGGCGGGCGGTCGCGTGGCTGGCCTCCGTCGGCGTGCCGAGCGGCGCCGCGACCGCGCTGGTGTGGATCGTCAAGCTCGCCGTGCTGGGGGTGCTGCTCTATGCGGCCTTCTGGCTTGCGCTGCTGCTGGTGTTCGTCACCGCGGCTGCCTGGGCCTCGGCGGCAAACTCCCCGGACGAAGACGCCTGGCCTTTCACCGATATGGACGAGCTTCGCAACACGCCGGGGTACGACCCGAACCTCTACAACGACCACACCCACGTCGATTACAAGGACGATTGAGGTTCGGCTCTACTTGAGCTTCCCACCTGACATGGCTCCGGCGCCTTTACCGCCAGCCTGCGCACCTCCCTTCGTGCCTTCGGTCATACCTTGAATGGCCTGACCTGCGCGAAAGCCGACCCATCCCAGCGACGCGATCCAGAATCCAGGCAGTACCAGGAACATGGCTCCCATGACGAAATTGAGCAGCATGTCGCCGAATGTGTTGTTCAATCCGATCAGGGGATCGAAGTTGGTATGCGGGCGGTTCCATCCGAACCCCCAACCGTAGAGTGCATCGAGGATCGTGCTGTCGATCCATCGAGCCAGTTGCAGCCAAAAGTCGGTGAAGAACAATGCAAACTGGACGACGGTGAGCGTGATAACGGTCTTCAGGTCGTAGGTGCCGATCAGCAAGACGATCGGGATGCAGATCACCAGCGCCATTTTCAGGAACGCCAGCACCATCGGCAGGGCCTGGCGCACGACGTCCATCGCCGGGAAATAGGCAAGCCCGCCAACCGCCATCCCGACATCGCTGGCGGCGCGGTTGATGACGTTGGGCAGCGTTTTGTCGATTTGCCCGCCGTAATCCGTGTAGACGCTGCCCTGGTTGAGTTTCTGCTGGCGCGGTGAGGCAATGGTGCGGATCACCGAGTCATCCACTTCGGTGCGGCTCAGGAAACCGGCCCAGCCGGCCAGACGGTTGAGCAGGCTGGGATCGACCTGATCCAGCAGACGTGCGCGCAGGCCGTTGCCGCTGTCGTTCCACCACTGGCGGCAGGTCGGATAGCCGGCACCGCTCGGCACCTGCGCCAGGCCGGCATCCCGGTTGCTGTCGTAGGCCCATCCATCGCGCGGCGCCCTTGCGCGGTAGGTGTCGTAGTAGCCGGCGTTGTCGAGGTAGAACCGCGAGCCGATCCAGGTGACGTCGTGCATCTGTGCTTCATCGAGATTCGGACGGTTCATAAACAACTTGGCGCGCGCCGGGCCGTAGCAGTCGTGGGTGAAATCGGCGACTTCCTGCGCCAAAACCGGGTCGTCGATGCGTGTGGCATTGATCTCCATACGGATCTGCCGCAGGTCGGTTCCACATGGGATGGCAGCAACCGAGGCCCCGGTGATCGCGCGCGACAGCGCGTGCATGAACGCCCACCACACCGGCACGCGTGCGCTCTGGTTGTTGAGCGTGCTGAACGACTGCGACCAGCCGGTCTCTCCAGGTTCGGGCACGCTCACCTGGCATTGCGCCGAGCGCGCCTGGTCGTACTTGATGGTGTTGAGGTCAACGTCGATGAAGGGGATGCCCGCGAACATCACCACGACGATCGCCACCCAGACACGGTTCTCGATGCGCAGCGAGGACAGCGCGCCTTTATTTCCTTCGTCCGCACCTTCGGCTCGCGCGCGCAGCCATTCCTGGATGATGATCGCCACGAAGGGTATGGCGAACACACCGCTGGAAACGAGCACCGCCCAAATTCCGTTGTGGATGACCCAGCTCAGCAGGGTCAGGTAGTACTCCAGGTAGTCCGTGGTGAACAGCGTCATGTGCCATCCTCCCGCTACGTCGCCTGCATCAGCAGGCTGGCCTCGAGCGCGACGATTCCCACCACGCCGGCGACTTCGGCGCGCAGGAGGCGACGCCTGGCTTCCATGCCGGATTCACGCGCCAGCAGACGCCGACGCATCCAGACCCAGCCGCAGACCGTCGCCCCGTACAGGCACAGCCGCCACAGCAGGAAGAAACCGGAGGTCTCGACGAGCCAGCGCTCCCAGCCGACTACGCTGCCGAGGAAGTGGATGCCCACGATGTTGATGAGCACGGCTGCCGCGAGCAGCAGCATCGCCCACAGCAGCACCTTCGCCACCCTGCGGATGAGCAGCCAGCGCGGCCCCCAGGTCAGGTTCATGGCGTGCTCCCCGGATTGGCCCGCTGCAACTGGTCGAGGCGATCCGGCACGGGGTCACCTTCGTAGATACCCCGGGAGCCCGCGGCCCTGGTTCCATGGCGCTGGATGATCGCCATCGGCGAGTTGTTGGCAAGCGTGCGGCGCAGTTCGAGTTCGGTCTTGAGGTTGGAGATCTCCCGATCCAGCGAGTCGCTTTCCTGGTCGACGGCGGCGGTCGCCAACTGGTTGGCGGCGACGTTCGGCTCCTTGCGCCCGGTCAGCAAGGTGCGCTGCAGCAGCAGAGCCTTCTCCAGCACCGACGCCAGGGCCACTTCCGAAGCCAGGCGTTGCGCCAGCACGTGCTGATCCGGCTCATCGCGCAGCGCCTCGATGACGCCGCGGGTAATCGGCAACGACACGCTGCCTGCCTCGGCAAGGTTCTCGAAGGTGGTGTTGCGCGCACCGCTGATCAACTCCTGCAGCGTTTGCAGCTTGGCGTCGTACTCCTCCTGAATGAGGGGGGGCAGGCCCACGCCGGGAATCGTCTCAGTCTTTGTGCAGGCGTCGCAGGTACGTTGCTCCTGTTCGCCCAGCACCCGCGTGGCCCATTCGACCGCTTGCTGCGGTGAGGCCCAAGTCTGGCAGGCCAGGCTGTTGCAGCTCGCCGGATCGATGGCCGACGTATCGGTCGCGTTGCGCCCGTTCACAAGGTTGTAGCCCGCGCGCGTCACGTCGCCCATCACCTTGATCGACGGCTGACCGGCGCCGCCGGCGTTACTGCCGCCGACCCACGGCACACCGTCATTGCCCCGGCGCGTCTCGGCCTGCTCGACGGCTGACACCGCATCCGTGCTCGACACGGCATCACGCAGCGCCATGCCTTCGGCCATCTGGCTCCAGCCCAACTGGCCACCGGCCATGTCCGCCATGCGTTCGGCCATCGACCGGCAGGTCAACTTGGAGCGATCGAAATCCAGCCTTGCCTGGAGCACACCATTGGTCAGCAGGTTGTAGAGGCCGGGGTCCGCTCTCTGGATGATCAGCGCGGGGAGCGACGCCACGGCGCTGGTCGCGCTCTGGATCACGTTGCTCATGATGTTCTGAAACCCATTCGTCAGGCCGTTGAGCTGGTTCTGGATCGTGGTGCTGATGCTCATGTCGCCGCACACCAGATTGCTGTTCCACCCAACCCCGACACCGAGGGAGCGCATGCCGGCCGCACCGCTCATCGAGACGGCGTTGCCACCGCCGATCGAGTACATGACCTCGTCGCCGATCACGCTGCCGCTGGTCTGGAAGCCGCCGCTCTGGGCGAGCGCCAGCCCGCTGGCAACGGCCAGTGCGCAGGCCAGCGCGCCAGGCCGCCAGAGACGTGAGGGGCGGTCGTGCGGCGTCGTCAGCTCGGAATGCTTCATGGCGGAACCCTCAATTGAAATCCACGCTGCCGAGGAACACCTGTCCGCGACGCTGGCAGCAGCTGTACGGGCGCCACAGCGCCCACGCGTAGTCACCCTGTTGCGCCTGTGGCAAGTGCCCGGCATGGGGAAACACGGTGCAGGTGTTGGAAAGGCGCGGCGTCAGCCGCTGCCACTTGCCGGTGCTGGCATCGCTTTCGATCAACGCGCCGGCCGGCCAGTAGCCGTCTCGCGCGTTGGCCATCAGCGGCTGGTACACATGCAGTTGGCCGCGCCGGGTTACGACGTCGCCGGCGCGCTGGGCGACGACCGCGCCAGCCTTGTAGTCGTCGGCCTGATGCAGGAAGCCGCCCCTGGGATAGACGTTGCCCCACAGGTTCAGCCGGGTGCGGGTGCCGATCTCGCGCATGCCGGGAATCAGCGACTCGGGATACACGGCTTCGGGCATGTTGTAGCGCCAGGCCAGCGTGTCGAAGGTGCTGAGCAGGTACGGCATGAACGCAGTGCCAGCACCCTGGCAGATGTAGCCGGACGCCGAGGCGAACTGGCTGAACACCTGACCGCCCGGATGGCCAATGACGTCGGCGTTCTTGAATTTCGCCAGGTTGTTCTCGTGATCCTCGTTGGTGGTGCCGTCACCGCCGGCCTGAGCCGAGGGGGTGGGCGGGCTCATCGGCCGCACTTCGATCCACGGGTTCTGCCCAGTATTCGAGTAGCTCGATACCACGGCGTCGGGAACGTAGTGCCTGACCTTGATGGAGGTGCGCACCGAGCAGCCCGACAGAGAGCAGTACAGCCAGTAGCAGATCCCGGTGACGCGATATTCGAGGCAGTCCGGCGACAGGGTTGAGGAGATGATGGTGGCGGTGTTGAGGGCGAAGCTCGACGTGGCGCTGCACAGCAGCACGGCGGCGGCTCCAAGCCGCAGGCGACGGGGAATCATGGCTGCTCCTCCCGGTAACGCTCGATGCGGGCCAGCGCCTGGCCGAGGTCGCTCACCCCGTAGACGACGTAGCGCTGATCGACGATCACCGCCGGAATGCTGGTGATGCCGAGGCTCCAGGCATCGGTCACGCCCTGGTAGGCATCACGGATGCGCTGTTGCAGCGCCTGTCCGCCATCGTTCAAACGTCGCTGCACGAACGCCGCGGCCCGCTGCGGGTCGTTCGGCAACCCGGCCGACAGATCCGCCTCGATGGCCTGCGCCGCGTCGAGTTGGATGACGCGATCCGCCGCCTGGGCACCTGCCACCGGGTTGCGGGCGTCCGTCACGATCCAGATCTCCGCAGCCATGACGTTGCCGGCAAGCAGTAGCGCGGGGAGGGCCAGCGTCTGGCCAAGGTGTGCAAGAAAGGCGTGCATGGCTTCGTGTCTCGGGGTGAATCGACCCCGGTAGTCGAACCCATGAGGCAGATGCGCACCACGAACAATGCGCACTGTGGCAATCCCTGTTTTCCGGTGATGCGAGGGAAACGAAAAAGCGCATGGACCTGGGGACAGGCCCATGCGTGGGATGCGGCTTGGCGGACGCGATTCTACGCCGCTACAGCAAGCCATTCTCGGCAAAAGAGTACGGTCGGCCCTCGCCGATGATGAAGTGATCCAGCACCCGGATGTCGATCAGATCCAGAGCGTCCTTGAGTCGGCGGGTGATCGCGCGATCGGCTGCACTGGGCTCCGAGTTCCCCGAGGGATGCTGGTGCGCGAAGATGACGGCGGCGGCATTGGCTGCCAGCGCACGCTGGACGACCACCCGGGGATAGACTGATGCGCCATCGATCGTGCCGCGGAACAGCGGCTCGTACGCCAGCACCTTGTGGCGCGTGTCGAGAAGCAGGACGGCGAAGATTTCGTTGGGCTCGCCGACGAGCATCAAACGCAGGTAGTCGCACACCTCGCTCGGATTCCGCAAGGCGGTACCCGCCTTGAACATGCGTCGCTCCAGCAGCGCGATGGCCTGTTGAACGATCCGGTCTTCGTGCGTATCGACGACAACGGGATCGTGTTCCAACTCGGTATGGGAGTCTTCGAGGGTCAGTACGTCGGTCATGGGAACCTCCAGTAGATGAACGGAGGCCCCCCACGGAGGCGGAACCTCCATGGGCGTGACGAAATGAAAAAACCACACATCCACCAGCGCGGACGCTGGCCGTTCGCTTCGGGATGCGTTGCGAACGACGGTCAGCGCAGCAGTGCTGCGCCGTAGCCTCGAAGACCTCGGCTACCTGGGCATGTCGCCATCTTCGATGGCGGACAAACCTGCGGCGTGCGCCGGAGCGGTATCCGGTGCATCACCCATCAGCAGATCCATCGCGGACAGTAGCGCATCGCCCTCGACCGGCCCCTGCAGCAGCAACGACCGGCCGCTCTGGCGATCCTCCAGGCGCAGGCTGGGGGTGGCGGTGATGCCGGCGTGCGTGCCCTGTTCGGCCTGGGTGCGCACGACGGCCTGCGGGCGCTCGCTGTCCAGGCAGTCTCGCAACGCCGGCGTCAGCCCCGGAAAGCGACGCCCCTCGGGGAGCCCCTGGCCGCCGCTGCGTGTGTGCTGGTACAGCCAGCCGATGGCATCGAAGAACGCACCATGCCCGCCGGTTTCGCCCGCGCACTCGGCCATGCTGGCCAGCGCTGAGGCGACCGGCTCGTGCGCCGCCAGAGGCAGGTGATGCCATTGCAGGCTGACGTCGGCCTGCTGGCCGATCCAGCTCTTCAGGCCCGGGTAGTAGTCCTTGCAGAACGGACATTCCAGGTCGGCGTAGAAGGTCAGCACGAAACGGGCATCGGGCTGGCCGTGGCGCCACGGCGGGCCGGCCGGGTGCTGCTCGGTGGTCGGGGCCGGTGTGGCGTCTGACACCTCGCGCTGCACCACGGTGAGCAGCGCGAACAGCAGCAGCGCCAACATGCCGACGGCGCAGGCCAACAGGCGCAGACAGCGGCGACGGCGGACGGACAGTGGTGGGGTCGTTGAGCGATGGACAGGCATGGCGGGCTCCGGCCGTCAGGAAAGCAGATCGGCATAAGGCAATGGCTCGATGCCGCGTGCGCGGTCGATGTCCTCGGACACCTTGAGCGCGGCCTCCAGCTCGTTGACGCCAAACTGCTGCATGAGGCGGTATCGCTCGGCTTTCTCTTCAGGCTCGGTCTGGGCCAACGCCAGGTACAGGCTCGGTGGTACGGCCCTGAACAGCACCTCCATCGACTTCGACAAAATCACCCCCTCGGTGAACTTGCCGGCCTCCTTCCTGGCCGACAGCATCAGCGCCTTCTGCGCGGGCGAGAGTTCGCGGAACCGGGCGATTTTTTCCACCTCGTCCGGGGGCATCGACAAACACAGCCACCACTCGATCATGTTGAGCATCGGCTCTGCGGCCTTGGGCAGATCGTCGATGTTCTGTGTCGCCAACCAGTACCAAGCGCCCAATTTTCTCCACATCTTCGTCACCTTCACCACATACGGCGACAGCAAGGGATTGCGCGTGATGATGTGGCCTTCATCGGTCACGTTGAGGATTGGCCTGCCAAGAAACTGGTCGCGTTCGGCAATGTTGTTGACGGTGTTGATCAGCGAGATATAGGCGATCGAGAGCTGGGCGTTGTAGCCCTCCCTGGCATAGGTGGCGAGGTCGACGACCGTGATGTCCACTTCCGGCCAGGGCGTGCCGGGGCGGTCGAACATCTCGCCGTCCGAGCCCTGCGCGAAGATGTCCATGGCGTCGGCCATCTCCAGCAAGCGCGTGCGCCGGGTATCGGGCAGCGTCGTATCGTGGCCGCGCTCGCGCAACGCATCGCGCACATCGCGCGTGAGCACATCGCGATCTGCCGCGACGCACTGGCGGGCGGCATCGAGAATGCACTGCCGGATCAAACTGCGGTCGGCGCGGGTCATCCGCGCCTCTTCTTTATCCTCGCCTCCGGTGATCATCAGGCGCGCGGTAATCTCCAGCTCGCCCAGCACGTCGCGCTGTTCGTCTGTATCGGTATTGGCGGGATCGTCTGGCTGTTCTTCGTCCAGCGCATCGGCGTCCAAGGTCTGTACGTCGCTGGGCGTTTCGATCAGCCGACGCGCATCGGCGAACGGGGCAAGGCTCACCCCCGAGCCGGGTGCGAGCTTGACCCGATTCACCGTCAGGCCCAGCCGTGCGGCGAAATCTGCCAGCAGACCAAACGAGTTCCCGGCCTCGACGATGAACATCCTCGGGCGATAGATCGCGGCGACCTGGTTGAGAATGTTGTTCAACGTGGCCGACTTGCCGCTGCCGGTGGGGCCAAACAGAAACAGATGGGCATTCATCTGCCTGTCCAGCCTGTTGAACGGGTCGAACGTGATGACGCCGCCCCCGCGGTTGAACAGCGTGATGCCGGGCCGGCCCGTACCCCGACTGCGCCCCCAGGCTGGCGACAGGTTCGCCGCGTGCTGCGCGAACATCAGTTGCGTGTACCACTGCTTGCGGTCGGCACCGGGGTTGTAGACGCAAGGCAGCCAGCGCAGATAGGTGTTGAGCGGGGCGACTTCGTCCTCTTCGCGAACCGGTTGCAGCCCGGCGTTGAGCATCACGTTCGCAAGCTGTAGGCCACGCCGGTCCAGCTCGTCCTCGTTGTCGCCGGACAGATAGAACGCGAGCGAGCCGCGATAGAGCTTGTGGGCGCTGCCGATCAGCGAACGTGCTTCCTGCACGTCCTGCAGCGCCTGTTCCGAAGCCAGGGTCTCGCCCACAGCCTTCTTCGCCAGGTGATTGAGGTGCGCTTCAAGCACGTCCTGCGGTGTGGCGACCAGCGTCAGGCACATCACGGTGCCCTCGGGCAACTGATCGAACAGCGTGTTGATCGCGTCGCCCTTGCGCGTTTCGCCGGTGAGATGGCCTGTGGAAGGTGGCGTGCGCAGGCGGTCGGTGACCATGACCCGGTGTGGTACGCCGTCGAAGTACCACAGCCCAGACTCGGCATCCGAGCGTGGCTGGCCGAAGAACAGCCGCTGCGAAAAGTCCCTGCCACTGGCCAACTCGATCTCGTCGGGCTCCGACGCCTCCGGATAGGCTGCCAGCCGGTAGAAGCGTTCGCGATCCTGTGCCGTCGGCCCGAGCATGGTGGGCCTGGGGTTGAACCAGCGCAGCAGCCAGTCGTGGATCTGCGGCGCTCCCATCCTGCGCGTCTGGATGCCGGCATTGGCCAGGCCGCCGATCAGGCGGTCGCACACAACATTCAGCGCCTGCTCGGGCGTCTGGCCGCGGCGGCCGGTCTGGCCTGCGGCGCGGCGATAGACCACCATGCGCACGCGCCGGTTCTGGCCGCGCCACGGCAGGCGGGTGACCACGCTGTCCTTGAATAGGCCGCCGGATTTGGAGACGGCGCGCAGGTGGTGGGCGAACGAGGCCAGGTAGAACTCGGTGAAACGGCTGCCCTCGGCGCGCGGCTGGACGTAGCCACGCAGCGTGTCCAGGTACTGGTCGAAGTTGGCTTCGTCCTGGGCATAGAGCTGGAGCACCCACGGGTTGGCATCGAGCTCGTCGAAGCTGTCCTGCAGAGCGTTTTCCAATGCGTCGCGTGCTTGCGCCAGCCAGGCGGCCTCGCGGCCTTCGGTGCCCAGCGGCGTCAGCTCGAAGAAGGCGGCAACCGAGACGCCGTCCTCAAGCAGCATGCACTGCGAGTCCGGCAGATACTCGACCCACGGCAGCAGCGCGACGAATGACGGCGCCACGTCATACAGCGCCTGCTCGTCGGCGGCCGTGGCCGGACGCTCGTGCGCGACCGCCGCGCCGGGTTCGGAAATGCCGGCTTCGCGCAGTGCGCGCACATGGCGCGTCCAGTCGTCCTGCCGATCGTCGGTCGGTGTGGCATCGTCGGCGGCACGCCGGCGCCAGGGCAACGACAAGGCCATCAGTACGCCTCCGTGCGTTCGCCGGGCATGGCGTACTGCACCCTCTGGTACAGGGGGAACACCGTGCTGTAACCGGGCACCGGCACGGGATCGGTGCCGGCAAGGTGCGGGAAGACATACATGACCAGATCCGGGTTGGGAAGCCGTGGAAACTGGTGGTGGATCTCGTTGGCCGCCGTGCGCGTGTAGCGCATCTGCTCAGCGGGCGCGGCCTGCACATCCGCATCCGTCAGCGGCCGGCGCAGGCTCTGGCGCGCATCCAGCAACTGACGGCGGGCGACCTGGCCGCTGCCGCCGTCGCCGGCCTGCTGGTGCCAGATGTCCTGCATGGTGCGGCCACCGTGCGGCATCAGCTCCTCCTTGCTGGTGGCGCAGCCGGCCAGCACCGTCGCGACCGCCACCAGCAGCAGCGGCCTAATCCAGATCGAGTGCATGCGCTTCTCCTGCTCGATGGTCGACGCGGCGGCCTTCGGGCTCGTAGTCGATGTGAAGGGGCTTTTCGAGATGGATGGCAACCTGGGCGCCGGGCTGGACATACACTGCGGCGAAGGCCTGCCCGTAAAGACGGTTCACCCACTGCGACATGTCCTGCACGCCGCCGGCGAGGATGCGTCCGACCGCTTCGTTGGTGCTGATGCCAACCGTGCCGATCGACCCATCGGCGCCGACATACGACATCTGGCCGCTGTCGGAATCGATCAGTGAAGCGACGCCCGCGCCGGCAGCGGTGATCAATGCCTGGGTGCCCAGGTATTGCTGTGCGTTGCTGCGCCGTGCGCCACTGACGCAGGGAATCCCATACGGGTCGCTGATCCAGCCCAGGCCATCCTGCTGGTTGTTCTGCTGGCTGCTGCGCTCGCTGTCCTCGGGGATCGTGCGCACGGTGCCATCATGAAAGACGAACGTGATCGAACGGACCTGCCCCCTGACGCACGACAGGGTCCAGTCGCCACTGGCCGTGCCGCTGAACACTGCGCCGGCGACGTCGGGGATATCAATGCCATTCGCGGTCAGGTTGTCCTCCCCGACGAGGACTTTGAACGGGAACGGATCGTTCACGGTGCCATCGACCGGCACGCGGCCAATCAGCGCGGTCATCGCGACCGAGCCCATCAGGGTGGAGTTCGTCGGCACGGTGTAGACCGCCCGGGCCGTCTGGACGCCGGCTGCCCTGGCGCCGGCATCGGCCACCTGTTCGACGGTGGCCTCCAGCGTCTTTTGCGCCGGCCCGAAGCTGGTGGGGAAGCTCAGGCTCGTGCCTGCGCGCCCATCGGTCTGCCTCGCGTCGTCCGGCTCCACCCAACGGATGCCGCCCTCACCGGCAAAGCCATCGCCGTCGCCCTCGCGCAGACCCAGCCCGACGGGCAGGTCGGAGTGGTCTGTGCTGCCGATGTTCTCCAGCCGGCGCTGCAGATCCTGCAACAGGCCTTCGGTCTGCCGGCGCTCGCCGACCAGCCGCTCCTGGTCGCGGCGCAAGGCGGTGCGTTCGGCTTCCAGGGCCGTGTCGATACGCTGGTCGATCGCGCTTTCGCGCTGGCGCAGGCGCTGGTTCTCTTCGCGCTGGGTGCGGTTGTCCGCCGTCGCCGTCTGCAGTTCGGTGCGCAACTGCCGCACTTGGGCCACCAGGGTGGCGACGGTGTCGCGGGGCGTGTCGCCCTCGATGCCGAGCGCCTGCATTTCCTCGGCGGTGAGCTGTGGATCGGCATCGGCCATGGGGCGAGGCTGGTCGCCGCCACCGGAGAACAGCCGGATGCCGAAGAACAGCACCAGCAAGGCGACCGGCAATACCAGCCACTTGAGCAAGCCATTACTGCGCATCGCCGGCCTCCTTGTCGTCGTGACCGGGGACGGCCTGCGGCAGCAGCGCCGTCGGATCGAAGCGGTGGACCGCCGGCAGCAGCGACTGCGGCAGGCCGCGACCGCGCGTGACCAGATACAGCACCGTGGTGTCCTCCGGCGTGCCGCGCGGACCGAGCGTCGGATGCTGGAAGGTGGCGGTGAGAAAGTCCCCTTGCAGCGCGCGCGGATCGAGGTCGATCCAGCCGCTGCCGGTATGGGTCAGCCGCACGGCGGTGACCCACTGATCTTCCAGCCGCCATGCCGCCAGCGCCTCGGCATGCACCGGCAGGGTCGGCAGCAAGGTGTCCAGCGACAGGTCGCGGCGCAGGTTGACGCGCATGATGCCCGGCACCGGTTCCACGGTGCGCAGCGGCGCGTACAGGTTCTGGGCTGCGTAGCGGGTCAGCACCACCGCCACCGGGGTTTCGCGCCGCGGCGAGCGGGCCTGATCCGGAGCGGGTGCAGCCGCTCCGGGCGCTTGCGCCTGGCCGTAACGCTGCGGCGTGGCGTTGCCCTCCACGATGCGCACCGGCTCCAGCGGCGGCTCGCCGTCCTGGGCGGGCTCTGCGGCGATGTCCAGCAGAATCAGCGCGCCGCTGTCGGCATCCTGCAGTTGCAGCCGCGTGGGTTCGATCGGTTCGCTGGCGCGCAGGTAGATCGCACCGCCGGCACTCTGCACACGCAGCCGGTCGCCCACGCTGGCCGGCACGCCGACGCGCACGTTGCGATCCACGAACACGATGCGCTCCTCACCGACCTGCAGCGGCACGGCCAGCGGCAGACGCTCCCAGTGCATGATCTCCACGGCATGGGCCATGGGCACCAGTACGCAGGCCAGCATGCCCAGCCAGACGAGAAGGCGGCTCTTCATGGGGAGTCTCCTTGCAGGCCCAGATCACCGCGGGCCGGGGATTCGGGCGTGGACGCAGCGATGCGCTGCGGCGCACCGTCGTAGCAGTCCAGGACGAGGCCGAACGGGTTGCGTGCCGGATCGACGTCCGAGCGCGCCACCTTGATCGGGTAGCGCACCAGTGCGCGCTTGACCTGTTCCGGCCCGTGGTATTCGTCCGCACTGAGATCGAGCGTCACCACCCAGTTGCGCTCGGAAACCGTGCGCACGCGCGCGGACGGGTTGTCGCCGTAGCCGCGCCCGGGAATCTCGTACACGCCGCGCACCCGCTGGCGCAGTTCGCCGGTGCTGCGGCGGTAGTCGTAGTCGGCCTGCAGGAAGGCGCGGCAGGCAGGCGTGAAGTACGGCGAGAGCGCATGCAGGTTGCGCGCATAGTCCTCTTCACCATTGCTGGGCCAGCGGTGCAGCTGCTGCCACACATAGAAGGTGAACGCATAGACGCTTTCCGGCGGCACGTCCCACCACGGGCGGGTGCTGCCCGAGCGCAGATCGGGCGGCACGTGAATGGTCAGGTCGCGTGGCGCGCTCCACCATCCGCCACCCATCACCAGCGCGATCAGCAGCAACGCGCCGGCCCCCAGCCGCAAGGTCTTGATATGCGCCTGCAGGTGCGCGACTTCGTTCCGGAAGCGGCTCATCACGCAGCCCTCCGGTTCGACCAGCGCCCCGAACGCGTGATCAGCACATGCCCGCCGATCCAGCCGGCTACCAAGGGATAGCGGGTCGCGATGCGCCATTGCAGTTGGCGGTACAACCAGGTGTCGGGTCTGCCGCGTTTCTGACGGCGCAGGATGCCTCCGCCGATGAACACGCCGAAGGCGATACCCAGCACGATGAAGGTGGGCGCGATCGCGATGGTCGAGAACAGCCAGGACAGGGGCGCGCCGACCAGCAATCCGGCTGCGCCGGACAGGCCGCAGCAGATCCACAGCTCGTCCGCCGTCAGGCCGCGCACCACCACGGGATGCCGGTTGAGCCG
This sequence comes from Halomonas sp. 18071143, assembly GCF_019211725.1. NCBI lineage: Bacteria > Pseudomonadati > Pseudomonadota > Gammaproteobacteria > Oceanospirillales > Halomonadaceae > Halomonas > Halomonas sp. 18071143. The sequence goes on along the minus strand of NZ_CP078120.1, from coordinate 2,583,053 downwards.
GTGCGGAAGGAACATCACGGTGCCGTCCGCACGGATGTGCTGATGCTCGGACATGGGCGCGGCCTCAGAGAATCCCGGTCGCTTCGGTGAGCAGCCAGATACCGATGACCAACAGCACCGCGCCGATGGCTACCGTGAGTCCGAACTGGCCCCAGGTCTTCCTGCCCGTGTGGATTTCCGCGTAGGTGCCGTAGGCGTGGTAGCACACGCCAATGAACATCGACGCCACGACCAGCAGTGCGACCAGGAGCACGATGTCGTAGCCGTAGTTGCGAATGGTCTCCATGATCCCGCCGCCGGTGCCGCGCGACGGATTCTCCAGTTGCGGCAGGCCCTGTGCGAACGACAGCGCGGGCAGCGTGGTGAGGCTCAGTGCCAGCGCGGCGCGCCGGGCGAGACAGATGCGGGGGAAATGAGCGGTTTTCATGGTCTGACCCTTGTGGTTAGGAGAGGAGGAAAAAAGTCAGCACCAGGTACATCGCGAGAAAACGCACGACGACGCCGAGGAACTGACGCTGGTTGAGCTGGTTTTCCGCCCAGCCGACGTAGGCGGTGCGAATGGCCCAGGCCCCCCACAGCAGCAGCACCGCGAACACGAGGCCGACGATCACCGTCGCCATCGCGGCGGGTGCGATGCTGCTGTTGGCCTGGAAGGCGCTGATCTGCGCGGAGGTCATGGCTGGGCCTCCGGTGCCGAGAAAACGTCGGGGGCGGACTCGTTGCGGTAATCGCCGCTCAGTACGGCGGGGTCGCGTGGCTGGGCGCGAGACGGCGCGAGGTGGAACTGGATGCCGGCGCGCACGCGCGCGAGGTCATCGAGTAGACGTGGGTAGTCGAAGTGGTAGCGCTCGCCCGCTGTGATCGGGGTATTCGCCGCACTCTGTGCGACGAAGCGTTCCAGCGCGTCGAGCTGGCGCAGGGCCGCAGCCAGCTCCTGGCGTTGGGCTGGCGTGCCGGCATGGGCCGCCAGCGGCGGGCTCGCCGTCAGCGCCATCAGCAGCAGGGCGGCCACGCCGCGATGCGCGGCGTGGCGTGGAAACGAAAACACCATCGCGCCATTCCTCGGTTCGATCAGCAATGGCTCGATCGTGGCGAGGCAGGCGCTTCAAGACCGCAAACAATGGGTACTGCGAACTGACCGGATTGATGGATGCCAATACCGTTGGTGCCAGCTTGCGATATCCTGCGATCAGCATTAGATCAAGGGAAAATGTATGGGGTTAAAGGCCGAGCTGAAAGCTCTCGTAGATGAGTTAGATCAAATACACAAGGGGGCCACGCCATGGTCCGAAGAACCTGGAATTCCTGATTTCGTCACTGCCGAGAATGGTATGCAGCGGTTCTTCACAAGGAAGGCAAGAGAGGCACTTGGGCAATTCTCCAGCACCCTCCATCAGAATCGGCCCCAGAAGTCAGTGAAGATTGAGTCTGAGGCCTATCAAAAGGTAGTCCGTCAGACCGTTGCCGACTTGCATGCTGCGGGTGAGCTCTTAGGATTTGATGAATGCGATCAGGGCGGGCTTCTTCCAAAACTGAAGTTACTCATTGAGGAACGACTCGCAAGCATCGCCAACGAGCACACGCACTATTTTCCTGCCTGGACCCTGGGCATGGAGAGGGTTTCTCCTTTCTCCCTCGGCCCGGTGACATTCTTGAATAGATCCGACTGGATAGATTCGGTCGACTTCCCTCAGTACGGAAAGGATCACTATCTGAACCAACCAGAGGCGAACCACCGCTGGAAGGAAATTCTCAAGGATGCCTTGCAGAATCCCAATGATGGCTCCTCCATCGAAGGGCTGGCCAACGCCGTCTACAGTGCGATCGTCGGATGTCCGGCCTTGGTCAAGGTAACAGTCCGTGGCTATGAGCGTGAATTCTCACGCAAGTTGGCGAGGTTGGTTGCCAAGACAGCGCTTGACGCTATCTCTCTTGGCTTTGGGGCCCCCGAGTGCTTCTTGCAACAGGCGCTTCAAGACGAGCGTCTACCGCCTGCCGGTAGCGATCGCCTGGTCGAAACCAAAGGATTTCTGTGGTTGCCCGGAAGCTCGCTTGGGAAGCGTATTACTTCGCAACCTCCCGAGCGAGTAAGGCAAGCGTTGGATGACATGACGTCTATTATTCCGGCATTCGCGGCGATCCTTGATGGGTTGCTTGATCCATCGAGTCACCCGCATCCCAAGCTTGCCAATCGATGGGCTACTGCGCTGGATTGGTTCGGCGAAGGCAATCGTGAATCAAGTGATGCCATAGCGCTGGCGAAGCTCGGAACCTGCCTAGATGTACTGTGCTGCGGTGGCAAGAACGATGGTATCCGTGAAATGGTCATCCATTTAACTGGTACGAGTAGCGAAACTCAGGTAGTACGGGGCAACCGTCCTCGCACACTGAAGCAGTTGGTCAAGGACATCTATGACCACGGTCGATCGCAGATACTGCATGGCACACACTACGACAGGCTGGAATCATTCGCCGCAGAGCGCCAGTATGCCACCTACCTCGCACGGATCGTGTTGATTGAGTGCGCAGTGCGGTTACAGCACTATGGTGGTTCAGATGAAGACAAGGCGTTCAGAACAATATAGCTACAGGTACTTTTTGAAGCTCCCCGCAGTCAGAGATACAGCCAGTCCCAGTAAGGCGGCGCTGGGTAACAGAATCAGCAGTGGATGCACCGAGACCGGCATCGCCAAGTAGATCACCCAGGGCAGTATCGCCAGTGGCAGTAGCGAGGCTTTCGCGCGATGGTAGACGAAGCCCGATTCCCGGCCGGCGCCGAACTTGCGCACGTCGCGGCGCACCAGTCCATCGACCAGACCGACGAACACTGCCGTGAGCACCAGCGGCAGTGTCAATACCAGAACCAGCAGGCGCACCATAAAGGTCAAGGTGATGAAAGCGGCGGCAATCAGATAGCGCTCGGCCCAGACATAGACTTGGCTGATGAAGTAGCGGAAATCACGGGATTGTCCTTGGCCCGGCGCGCGGGCGCGTTCTGCGGTATCGTTCATCTTGTCGAGCAGCCCGGTCTTGACGAACACCCACTCGTAACCCGTCTCCACCAGGCGGTGCGCGGTGCGCCCTGGCTCCTGCACGATGGCGCTGCGCGTGAAGTGATTCGACAGATGCCCCAGCTCGTACTGCAGCATCGATTGCGCATGGCGCCAGCCCTGGTCCTTCCAGAACAGGTGCATGCCCACGCACTCGATCAGGATCGACAGCATCAGCGAGGCGATCAGTACCCCGAACAGGCGCAGCGGCAAGGAGATCGCAGTGGCGATCAGGCCCTGCCGGCGCTGTTGCTGCCGCTGCGCAGTGGATGCCGGGTCGCTCATGGCGTGTGCTCATCCAGGCCCGTGTCGCCCGTGACGTTCGCGGGAGGGTCGCTCGCAATGGGCGCTTCGTCGAGCAAGTCGTCGGGCAAGGGGCCATCCTGCAGCATCGGCGACCCCAGGTTCTCCCACCAGTGCGCAGCCTCGGTGTAGTGCTGGCGCATGTACCCCGCGAGCTGCTGCAGATCCTCCGGCATGGCCTCATCAGGGTCGGCCGCCGGCAGCGGCATCCTGACCTTCCACAGCTGTCCGCCCTGCATCAGGGCGAAGCATTGACCCTTCGGCAACGCTACGACATGAGAGGGCTCGATCATCGGCACGCTGGACATGCTGATGCGGTCTTGCGTGTTGCTGGTGAAATCGGTTGAACCGCGGATCTCCGAACTATCGGTCGCACCGCTGACGATGGTCGTGGTGTAGACCTCCACCTTCGGCAACTGCCTGGTCAGCAGTTCGGCGGTGGCGGTTTCGCGCACCCTCAACATGAACACATTGTTGAAATTCCCGACGACCTGACCGGCTTTGGCCCTATTGCCGATGCGCGCCTCGATGTCGCTCAGGGTCTGCGTGTAAGCGGTGATCTGGAGCCCGGCGCCGCCCCCCTTGTTGATCATCGGAATGAACTCGTCGCCCATCAACTCATTGAATTCATCCGCGTGAACATTGATCGGCACCTTGGTGTTCGCGGAGGCCCACGGCAGACCATCGTCGATACCGTGTTTATAAATGTGGCCTGCGACGGAAACCAAGTCACTGAACATCGAATTGCCGACCGCCGCAGCGACTTCGGCATCAGAAAGCGCATCCAGGCCGACATAGACAATGGCGCGCTTCCGGATCACCTGCATCCAATCGAAAATAGGACGGGGATCACCGAGGTCCGAGTAGTTCGGGGCCAGCAACTGGGCGACCTTGCCGCTGGTGAGCTTTTCCAACAGAGGCAGCAGCGAGGCGACGATCTTGTCGAAATACGTCTTGTCGTACCGGACCGCCGAGCGCAGGCCGTCGAGCACCGGATCGTAGTTGCGCGCCTGGCTGAGGTACTGCTCCAGGGCCACGACACGCTTCTCGCGTCCGATCATGTTCCTGGGGATGTTCTTCTCGTTGAGCTTGGCCTCGATCTGGACGATGACTTCCCAGGCCTTCGGCTCGGTGCGGGCGAAGAAATGCGCGGCGTACTCGATGAACAGCGCATCGATGTTGATCACATGACGCTGGATCAACAGATAGTCCGGACGTTGCCCCAGCTCGATCAGCGCCCTGGCAATGACATTGACGAATCTCCAGGCAAATTCGCGAAAGGCCGCGCTGTTGCCTTCGCCAGAAAGCTGGCCGGCGATGCGCGTTGCGACCTCGCTGATGCGGCCGAACCGTCCCACGGCGTTATAGCGCGCGCTGATATCGGGCCAGCCGAGATGAAAGATATACAGCTCGTTCTCGCGGCCGGCGCGCTTGGCCTCGACGTACACCCGCTTCAGGAGATCGGCATCACCCTTGGGGTCGATGACGATGACGACTTCATGCTCGCCCGCAGCGTTTTGCCGCCGGATGTCCTGGGTCACGAACAACTCGGCGAGCCGCGTCTTGCCCACGCGTGTCGTGCCCAGCACCAGAGAGTGTCCGACGCGTTCGCCCAGCGGCAGGCTGACGTCGACTTCCTCGGGTTCGATGCCGTGCAGGCGCGGCAGGCCGCCTACTGGCGGCAAGGGGCGCACGGGGTTGAGCGGCATGTCCCAGCTGGTGAGGCTCGACAGGCGCGAAAGTGGAAACGGCGCGAACTCCAACCGTTCCTCCAGGCGTCGCGCCAGCTGGTAGGCCGGTGTCGGTTCGACGTAGCGCCGGAACTCGGGCCGGTACGTCTGCATCAGCCTGTGCGTGTGCTTCTGTTCCCAGCGAAAGCCTTTGCCGATGAACAACCGCTGCTGGCTGACCGGCACGTCGCGGCTTGTCATGACGTAGCGCGGCAACCTGCGGATGTTGCGGCGATAGCGCAGAGTCACCTGCGCGTCGCGCCAGCGGATCGCACCGAAGGTGGCGAACGCCAGCGCACTGCCGATACCCATGGCCGGGCTCAGCGCGAGCGACCACGGTGCCACCAGGCACAGAAACGCGGCGCCGGCGCAGACCGCCACGGTGTACAGCTCCACCGCGGGGCGCAGCAGAACTTCGACGGGCTGCGTCTGCGACATGGCGTCATTGCTCGATGCCGGTGGCCGTGACCAGCACCGGGTAATGCCGCAGGCCCAGGCGTTCGGCCAGATCGTCGGCGGACATCGGCGACAGATTCAGGCCGGGCGCGATTGCACGCAGTTGTGCCAGCGCCTGGGCCGTCTCGACATTGACCACCAGGCCCCAGGCGTTGCGTTGGCGCAGCGTGTCGGCGTGCTGACGCAACCAGGCTTGAGAGGTCGCATCGTCACCGACCAGGAAGAATGGTTGCAGTCCGGGGGCCTCGATGACGCGGCGGGCAACCGTTCCCGGCGTGAGCCTGGCACTGCGCACCGGCAGCATGGCCGTCTCATCGACAGCGGCGGTTGGTGCCTCGGGAATGACGATGGAGGGGAGTGGCTGACTCGTGGCGCGCGGCTGCAGGTCGAGCGCTTCGTAGTACGGCAGCGCGGAAGCGCCGCCCCGGTCTTCCACCACGATCAGGGGCGGCGTGGCACGCACCGCGCTCATCGGCACGGTGGCGAGCATTACGACAAGAAGGCCGTGCGTGGCCCGGATGGATGAGGTCATCGGCTGTTCTCCTGGCGGGGCGCGTGTGCGGCGGTCTGTTGCGGGCCGAGCACGCGCTGGAGGTATTGTGAAACGCTGCGCCGGTAACGCGCCGCGGGCGCGCCGCCAGCCGGTCGGTGGTAACGCCCGACCGCCAGCAGCCAGTCTTCGCCGGGGGTGTGCTGCTCTTTCAGGATGTCGGCGGCGATGCGCAGGTTGTCGTAGGGGTCGAGCAGATCGCAGGGCTGGCGGTAGCGGTGCTGCTGGTAGCCGAGGTTGATCTGGCCCAAGCCCACGTCGATGCGCGTGGGGGGCACCTCGCGCAGCGCCTGGCGCACGCCCGCACAAGCCTGCGCGCGCGTGGCGTAGCGGCGCGACTGGCCGGCGACATTGAGCGACCAGGGCCACGGCACGATGCGATCGTCCCGGCGCACGCCGCTTTCCTGCAGCGCCACGGCATAGAGCACCGTCGAAGGAATGCCGGCGCGCTGGGCCGCCAACTGGTAGGCGGGCGGCGGAATTTCCTGGGCCTGGACTGGCCCGGTCGCCAGCGCGGCGGCCAGCAGCACGCGCAGCGGCCACGTCGGCATCAGGGCTGGCGCTGCCATTGGCCGTTCACCTGACGCACCACCGCGGGCAGTTCACCGGGCAAACCCAGCGCCAGCCAGCGGCCACCGTCGTGGTTGAGCGTGATCGAGCCGCTGCGCACGCGCGCCGGATCGATCTGCGCGCGCTGGGCCCACTCGCGGATGCGCGCGTCGTCCTGGCGGCTGCCGACCATGTACAGGTCGAACTCGGCGTTCGCCGTCTGCAGACGCTGCACGACCTGGGCACACGGCGCGCAGCCGTCCCGGACGAACACGGCGGTACGACCGCTGCCGGTCATCGCACTGCCGCCCGGCAGCGCATCGGGCAGATTCACCCGCTGGGCGTCGGGATGCAGGCGTTGCCAGGCTTCGTCGTAGGCTCGTTGATACGCCAGCAACTTTTCCACGCGGCGCGCTTCGACCTGCACTTGCAGTTCGGCATAGCGCCGTCGCTCCTCGTCGGAGCGGGCTTCGATGCCGAGTGCGGTCAGCGGGTCGAGGTTGGGTGAATGGATGCCCAGCGGCCCTTCCATCAGTTCGCGGTAGCGTCCCCATTCGTCGCCGCGCAGCCCCCAGTCCCGCGCCAGGCGTTCATCGCGTGCCTGATCGATCTGGCTCGGCGTGACACGGGAAGACTGTGCGGGTGTGCTCTGGGTGGCGGGCTGCTGCGCGAAGGCCGGTGCGTTCAGCGCGGCCAACAGGAACAGCATGGAAAGTGCGCGACGTTGCATGGCGCCTCCCGATCAAGGAATCGCCAGCCGGCGCGTCTGGTCGCCGGCCTGGAACACGGCGGTGTTGCCGTCGATGGTCTGCAACTGCCAGCGCCCGGCATGCTCGCCGGGAAGCAGCACCTGGATCTGCCCGGCCGAGAGCGGGTCGGTGGCGGGGGCGATGGAAACGGCGCGCTGCCCGGCGCGCAGTTCCGCACCGATCAAGCGGAAGGGAAACGGCACCTGTGCCGGTGCCGTCGTCGTCGCCCTGGCGGGACGCGGCGCTGCGGGCGTGCGCGCGGCGGTCTGGCGCTGTGCCTTGAGCTGCTCGACCTCGCTGTGCAGTGTCTGCAGGGCCGCCTCGGTGGCGTAGCCGGCCAGCGACTGTTCGAGACGGGCGATGTCGGCTTCGAGGCGCTGGCGGGTGTCCTGCAAAGCTTCCTGCAAAGCTGCCGTGGTCGCCGCTTCGGGGCGGGCTTGCAGCGTCTGTACGTCGTCGGCGAATTCGGCGAGCCGGCCTTCGAGCACCTGCAGTTGGCGTAAGGCCGAATCAACTTGACTCTGACCGGCCAGGTCGCCCGCAACGCGGAAGTTGACGAGCACCAGTGCGCTGAGTCCGACCATCCAGGCCCACAGCAGCAGGTACAGCACGAAGGCCGCGCGCGAACGCGACGCATGGGCCACTGCGCTCATGGCTGGCCTCCGTCGACGATGGGAAAGGTCTGCACCGGCGCGGCCAGTGGCGTGTCGGTCTCGGGATCTGCGGAGGGCTCGCCGGCAGGAACGAAGCAGATCTGGCGCGCCCTGTCATCGACCTGTACATCCCAGGCCGGCCCGGCGAGCGTGAGCAGTGCGTCGCGCAGCGTCATCGGCCCCAGATACAGGTGCGCCGCCGGCAGCGGCAGCGAATACAGCTCGATCACCGCATGGGCGTTCTCGCAAAGCTGGTAGCCGCTGCGCTGGAGTGCGTGGCGCAGGCCGTCGCCCACCGTCGCTCTGGCATCCGCTGGCATCGCCACGTCGATGACCTGCAGCAGCAGGTCACGCTGGGCCGCGGTGGGAACAAGCTCCACGAGCGTGTAGCGGCCATAGCGCACCACCGGAATCAGTTCAGGTGACTGCGGCGCTGTGTCGGCTTCCTCGACAAGAGGATCAACGGGCGGTGCGGCGGTGGTGGCGCAGCCGCCGCTCAACACAGCGGTGATCAGCAGGCCGCTGCCGGTCAGGCGCCGTAGAAGTTGGGTTGCTGGCATGGTTCGGCTCTCGATGGCGATGAGCCGATACCTTCGCCGGGCAGACCGAATCGTTCAGCAAAGAATACGAAAGAGTCTTGGATCGCTTTGTTCGCGGGTGTAGGTTGGAAGTATGAGTCTTCGGAGGTTGAGTCAGCGCAGGCTTGTAGGGAAGGCGGTGAATAACTAACGGTGTTGCCGACGATGGGCTGATATTATTCGTAAGACATATTGCAGGGGGTGTGCATGCGGATCTCACGCGTTAGGCTGATCAATTTCGCCAATTTTTCGGATGTTGATATAAAGACTGGCGATAGCATCGTTATCGTTGGTGAGAATAAAGTCGGAAAAAGTAACTTCATTCGTGGATTACAGCTGATTCTCGACCCAGGATTGTCCGAGCGTGACCGGCAATTGAGCATAGAGCACTTCTGGGATGGCCTGGTTGAAGACAAGATCGGTAAAATCATCGAAGTCTCGGTGGACTTGACCGACTTCACTGATAACCCGCGGTTGATGGCTCATCTCAACGATTGTGTGATTGATCCAGGCCCACCCATGACGGCCCGTCTCACCTATCGCTTCCAGCCCAAAGCCGGACTGGGACGCGCTCCGGAATCGTTGAAAGACTATGAGTATGTGATCTTTGGTGGTAACGACCCCGAAATGCACGTCGGTAGTGCGTTTCGCCGCATGTTGCCAATAGACGTCCAGGTGGCACTGCGTGATGCTGAGAAGGATCTCGCGAGTTGGCGCAATTCACCATTGAGACCCCTCATCGAAGATCTTGCCGAGTCGTTGGACGAAGACGCCCGTGAGGAGATTCAAAATCAGGTTGACGACGCACAGCGGGAACTAGCTGGCCACGCCCAAGTGGTTGCGACGGCGAACCGGATCAGCGAGCGGTTGATCTCCATTGCTGGTGAGCAGCATGCTGTGCCTGTGTCGCTTGGACTCGCTCCAACTCGGGTGGATGCGCTGCTTCGCAGCTTGCGATTGTTAATTGACAATGGAATTCGCGGCGTCGGTGACGCTAGTCTGGGAACCGCGAACCTGATCTTCCTGGCATTGAAGAGCCTCGAACTCGACCGCCTCGTGTCTGACGGAGAACGTGACCATACATTCTTTGTGGTTGAGGAGCCCGAAGCGCACCTGCACCCGCACGTTCAGCGCCTTGTCTATCGTTATTTCCTTGGCACCGGAGGGGATGAAAACGAGGAAGATGCTCCGCTAACAACGATCCTTACAACTCACTCCCCACACATTGCAAGCGTTACGCCGATTAGATCCATCGTTCTGCTACGTCATGACGTGGGGGCAGGCAAGACTGTCGCCGTTTCAACTGCGAATGCGCCGTTCACACAGAGGGATGAAGAAGATCTACAGCGCTACATTGATGTCACGCGTGGCGAGATTTTCTTTTCTCGGGGGGTCATTCTGGTCGAAGGCGACGCAGAGCGTTTCCTGGTCCCCGCGTTCGCTGAGGCGCTTGATATCCACCTCGATATGCTTGGGATTACCGTGTGCTCGGTTGGCGGAACTAACTTCACGCCGTATGTGAAGCTCCTAGGCCCTGAAGGACTGGATATTCCTCATGTCATCCTGACGGACTATGATCCGGTCAATGGCAAGGCTCCGCTGGTTCGCCGGCGACTGATCAATCTTCTTGACGTGGTTGAAGACGAGTACGACCACTCGGAGATGGAGACAGATGACGTAATTGAGCTTGCCGAGGAGTTCGGATACTTCGTGAACGAGAACACACTGGAAACGGAGTTGTTCGCCGGTGGGTTGGCTGAGTCGATGCGGGATGTAATTCAGCAGGAATTGCCGCAACTGAGGCAAGCAACCCGAGAAGCATTGCAGCAGTGGGTGGATGACTTAGACCAGGTCGATGAAGAACGGCTGCTGAAGCTTATCGAAAGAATCGGAAAGGGACGATTCGCTCAGGCCCTTGCACGCTCAGTGTCCGAGGATACTTGCCCGCACTACATCCGTTCCGCGCTGGAGCATATCCGCAATGCCGTCGCGTAGTTTCAGCACAGCCTACCTGGCCCAGGCTGCCGAGCTGGCCGGAAATCCTGGTCAGTTGGCGGCGTACAACTCCCAGGGACATTGCGTGGTGCTCGCCGGCCCTGGAAGCGGAAAAACCAAGACGCTTGTGCTGAAGCTGGCTCGCATCTTGGCCGAAGACGTGCAGGCACCGCGTGGTGCTGCGTGCATCACCTACAGTCAAGAGTGCGCACGCGAATTAACCCGTCGGCTTGAAATGTTGGGGCTGCGGGAGGCGCCAAACCTGTTCATCGGCACCGTCCACGGATTCTGCCTACGCCATCTGTTGATGCCATATGGACGCTTAGCTGATCTACCGATTCAGTTTCCCCTCTCAGTGGCATCCCAGCGAGTGAGTGATCGTTTGATCAGGCAGTCCGGAGACGAGCTCTTTGGGGCCAACCATCCTTACAAAGCTATCGATCTTGGACGGCATCGCCGATCCGTACTGAACCGAAACAGCGTTGCCTGGCGTAGCGAGGAAGAACTTGCCGCCTGGGCCGAAGCCTACGAGGCGGCACTGCGCCAAGGGGGGCTGATCGACTACGACGACATGGTGGTCTATGGCCAGCGCCTGATCGCTGAGCATGATTGGGTACTGCCTCTGGTGCAGGCGAAATTTCCGGTGCTGGCGGTAGATGAATATCAGGATTTGGGGGTTGCACTCCATCGCATCGTCAAGCGCCTGGCTTTTGATGGTGGCGTGCGCTTGTTCGCAGTCGGTGATGCAGACCAGTCGATCTACGGTTTCACAGGGGCCGATGGCGCGTTGCTCATGGAGCTAGCTGAGCGTGAAGACATCGAGCCGGTCAGACTTCAATTGAATTATCGCTCAGGGGCAGGCATTGTCAGCGCTTCAGAAATGGCGTTGGGTGAGGATCGTGGCTATCGGGCGAACGACCCGACCCGTCAGGCGACTATCGAGTTTGTGCTGTGCCCTGATGGGCTCGCAGATCAGGCCGCACACGCCGTCGCGCAGATCATTCCGGTGGCCTTGGACTCCAAGCCAGGACGAACGCTGGGCGATATCGCAATCTTGTATACGGACTATCGCGCAGGCGATATTGTGGCCAAGGCCGTGGCAGCCGGCGGTTTCGATTATATCCGCGTGGACACCGCCGCGCCTTACCGTAAAGTTGCCTTGACGAGTTGGGTAGAAGACTGCGCCGCATGGTGTGCGGGTGGCTGGCGTATCGCGCGTCCGCAACTGCGTGGATTGATCGACCGTTATCTCGCATTTCATCGAGCGAACTTGGACGATGCGCAGGCTCGACGCGAGGGGCAGGAGCTAACCGCTCTGTTGTGGGCGTTGCGCGCCGATCAGCAGTCCGCACGTGATTTTGTCGCATCACTGCGCAACGGCATCTTGGATCGTCTGTTGGTTGCTGAATCGTCGCTTGCCGATCAGAAGGAACAACTGGATCGCATGACGGCGGCGCTTGCCGAAGGTGGCGCGCTGGCTACGCTGGACATTGCGAGTCTGGGCGGACGTGATGGTTCGCCGGATCACCTGAACCTGCTGACACTTCATTCCGCTAAGGGATGCGAGTACGACGTGGTCATTATGGTCGGTCTCGACTATGGGAGTTTGCCATGGCGAAAACTGAGTCCAGAGAAGTTGCGCGAGAGTCGCCGGCTGTTCTATGTGGGACTCACACGCGCCCGCGACGAGGTTCACATGCTGTACTCGGGATTCGTTGAAGGGCGCTATGGTCCGATGCGCCATGGGCGCTCACCATTCCTGGATGAATTAGAGGCACGAATGCGTGCTGCGAACCTCTGAGCGACTATATAAGGGTTGGGGCTGTATCAGAATCGCATGGGCTCCGGATGAGTTAATACCGGTTCTTAACTAAATATCTGCCGCGCGCTGGGCTGCGGCACGTTCGCGCGCAAGTTGGGCGGCACGAGACATCGCATCTAGGTTGTCGATGCACCAAAGACCATCTACGCAAAGAAAGCGATCACTAAGCACTGCTTCGAGTAAATCCGGAAGACTGGCGGTGAAAAATCCAGCACCTGTGATCGTGGTGGTCGGCTCCAACTCGAGCATTGCTATAGGCACATCTGCGAGACATGGGCCGAAGTGCCCGGCTGGAGGGAATTTTCCTCCGAACTCGGTCCGCAGTCGCTCCTTGCTCATGCTCCTCGTGAGAGTGCTGTATCTCTCTTGTCTTAGCAACCAAAGCGCCTTGATGCCCTCGGCCCGATATTTCTTTTGCCGGGTACGGTAGTCACGCAGCGACTGATATGACCTTTGGATCTCGATAGCCAACTTGGCCTCGCCACGCTCGCCCCAGACATCGGCTTTCCAGCGGCTGGTTTCGCTGCTCCCTGGAACCTCAACCGAGGCTCGGCAACCAAGATCCTCCAAAACGCTGCGCACCAGTATCTTGGCCGCGAGGTGCCACTGGCTTTCTTCGGAAGTGCTGCAGGCACCGCTTAGATGCGCGAAGAAAGGATGGCCATTGGCACTGATCTTGGGGACGGCTGGAGCATTGCAGCATGGCATTAGCAGATCGCCGACGTGATAGTTCCGTTGCAGCCCCAGCCACTGGGCCTGCGACATGCGCAGTGCATTCGCGACGCCAGTGCCATTCGCGTAGGCTGCTTCGATCACCATGACCATCATGCCCCTCGAGATCTGCGTATGTCCGCCCAGTTTAACGACCCCGACGCTGGGCGTCATGGCGACGATTGAAGGTACTGTGCAGGAATAAAAAAAGCCGGCGCCCAGAGGGACGCCGGCATGAACGAGAGTATCAGGCCGCGACGAGTTGCCGGGCCAGGGCGACCTCGATCGAATCGCCGTCCTGGTTGAGCACATCCAGCCCCGATTCCGGGACGTCGCCGGAGGTGCTCTGCGATACCAGGATCTTCTTCGCCATCAGGGCCAAGCACGTCATCTGCGACGTGGCCGCATACCCCAGGTAGATCACCTTCACATGCTGCTTCTGGCCGATCCGCCATGACCGGCGCGCGGCTTGTTGCAACGTGTAGATGTTCCACCCCGACTGCATGAACACAATCGTGGGGAACTCCAGCAAATCCAGGCCGGTTTTCACCAGTTCCGGATTCGTGATGAGGACGTCGATCCCGCGATCGAGCTGCTCGGCAATCCAGTCTTCGCGGCGAGAGGCATCCACGCTTGCGCGCAGTACCGCCACCCGAAAACCCTCTTGCTCCAGCAACATCTTCAAACGGCTGGTGGTATCGCGCGTGCCGGTGTAGACGGAGTACACCAGGGTCTTACGACCCGCGGCTTTCTCCTCGCGGCAGATGTCGATCAGCTCACGCTCTTTCGGCATGATCTCCAGCTCGTTGAACTGGGCCGGTGTGAAGGCCAGGACCTGGCGCGTACGCGGGTGGCGCACGGTTTCTGCCCGGAAGCAGCAGTCGGACCACGCCAACAGCACATTGAGGACTACGCCCAGCAAGGTGGTATCCCGCTTGCGCAGGGCCTCCTTGAGTTCCGCCGTCAGGCTGGCGGCCAGATTGCGGTAGGCGTCGGCCTGCCCGGCATCCATGGCGACCTCCCGGAACTCTTCGTCATACGGCGGCAGCACGCCGCCGATGTCTCTGAGCTTGAGGAAGATCGTGTACGGCAGCACGCAGCGCAGTACGCCTTTCGGCCCGAACCCGGGTGCCTTGACCGTTCTGACGGTGATCTTCGAGCCTTTGGCGGTCTTGTGGGCCGGCCCGTTGCTCTCGGAATAGATGTCCTTGAGGACACCATGGTCCCTCATAAACGCCATGGCAGCGGCATTCATGCTGCCGCTGGCGCTCGGGCGGTAACCATCTTCGATCATCCTCGCGGGCAAGGCCCGGAACAGCAAATGAAAGAGATCGTCTGCATAGCCCCCCATGAGGGTACCGGTTAGCAGTACGGTCTTGCGTGCCTTGGCTGCGATGACGCCCATCGCCTGGCCCTGCGCCGATCCACCCGTTTTGTATTCATGGGCTTCATCTGCGATGAGCAAGTCGAAGGTGCTTTGCGGCAGATACCGCTTCACATATTCCGAGGGCTGATAGCCGCCTTCTCCGAAGCCGAACTCCATTGAGGACATGGCGCGTTCCATGCGCTGCGCCTGCCGGTCGGAAAACACCAACTCCCCGCGCTCGTCCATCAGGTTGATGAAGTTGTGCAGGTTGTCGCCGAGCATCGACGCCAGGAACGAATCGCCGAAGGTCTTCATCAGCTTGTTGGCCGTGGCCTCGCCGATGGTCGGGATTCTCTTCAGCGCACGCAGCACCGCCGAGGACTGATCACTGCCCGACAGGCTACGTGGCCGCATCAGCGTCCAGAGTGCGCCGTCGCAGACATGGCACTTGCGGCGGGTTTCTTCCGCCTCCAGCTCCAGAGCACTGACCGGCTCGCCGTCGAGATCAGTGACCATCGTCCCGCAGTGCGGGCAGGCGCCGACCATGCCGTAACGGGTGCGTTTGCGGACGAAGGCGGGCTTCCAGTGGAATCCCATCCGCATTCTGACCCTGCCGATGATGAAGAACTCCTGCCCTTCGGCCGGCACGTTCAACTGCTCGCGCAGCTTGATCAACTTGAGCAATGTGTCCGGGCCGTTGAGCACCCAGACTTTCGCACCGGCGACGGTTTCGAGGATCTCGCGCCGCCATTTGTAGACTAGATGGGGCGGGCTGAGGACGAGCGTGCGGCGATAGCCTTCCGCGTTGAGCACCGCCCCTAGCGCGATGCCGACGGTGGTTTTTCCCGTCCCCATCTCGCCATTGACGATGGCCGCGCGCTCGCCCTGATTGACGAGCAGTTCGGCGGCCGCATGGACGACCTCGGCCTGGGCGGGGAACAGCTGCCGCTTGAGGCTGGCGAGGACGAGCTGGCGGTTGGCGCGCGGCACACCGTTGTAAACGGGCGGGTTGGCCCGGTTGAGGGAGTCGAGTAACTCATCCCCAAACTCGGTGACGAAATCCTGCAGGCTGAAAGACAGATCGCTTTCGCTGTCCGCAGGGTTGAACAGATCGCCCGTGGCGGGCATGGAAGGTGCGGCGGGGGCCGCTTCGAGTTGCATGGTCATGGTGATGCTCCAAAAAAATGGGGCATGCACCGCCCCCAGGGGCGATGTATGCCCCTGGGGGTGAAGGTGGGTGGACGGCGCGCAGCCGCCCGGAAATCAATACTCGCTGGGTAACAACAGCGTCGTGACGCTGCGGTCCCACTCAGTGATGATCCAGAGTTTCAGATCGGGATCGACCTGGTACGAAGAGAGCAACCGGGCCTCGCCCGATGCCAGCGCGGCATCGTTCGATCGCCGATCGTCCTCGTCGAGGTCGCCCCAGTCGCCGCTGAGGTGGCGGCGAAGGTACGGGCTCGGGTTGAGCCGTCCCTGTTCGACCAGATTGGCCACGCCGACGGTCATGACCGTCGCACCCGGCGAGAAGCGCAGATTGGGGGCCGCGCTGATGGA
The DNA here is from genome assembly GCF_019211725.1 of Halomonas sp. 18071143. Lineage (NCBI taxonomy): Bacteria > Pseudomonadati > Pseudomonadota > Gammaproteobacteria > Oceanospirillales > Halomonadaceae > Halomonas > Halomonas sp. 18071143. The sequence continues at coordinate 2,566,984 of NZ_CP078120.1, read as the reverse complement.
CATTACAGTTGCCATGGTGATAGCTCCTTCGATGAAAGAAAGGGCCATGGCGTCCCCATCGGGGCGACATGACCCCGGTGGGTGGATGAAATGGGCTGGTGCTAGATCGAGGACTGCTCTTCGGGCAGTTGGACCACGGTGGTGCGGTGATCCTCGCTGGTCATCACGATCAGCAGCAGCTGCGGCGTGATCCTGTAGCGAGAGATCATGGGATTGTCCTGGTCGAGTGCCACATCATTGACCTGGCGGGTGGTCTCGTCGACATCGCCCCAATCGCCTCGCACATGGCGCTGCACATAAGGCAAGGGATCGATGAGGCCTTTGCTGGCCAACCAGTGCACCTTCTCGCTCAGCCTCAGCGAACCGAGGGCGAACAACGGACGGGCTTGCGGCTCGCGCCGCGCGAACAAACGCGAAAGCATGGGAGTTCTCCTTCTGGTGGATGAATGAAGCAAGGCGGCGAGCCGCCCGATGCGATCAGTGGATGGTGAGAATCCGGCCGAGGGTGGCCGAGTCCGGGGACAAGTCCCAGGCACGAATCACGGGGACAAACTTGTCGGTGAGGATGCGTGTCTCTGCGATTGAACCGTCATCGCGCTCGCGATATTCGGTGGTCGTCGCCTTCTGCTTGTAGGTGTCGCCTTTCACGGCCAGGGTGCGGCCGTTCTTCGACTGCACGACACCGGAGATCGCGCCGGCCGCGAGGGCCAGTGCCAGGTGCCACTGGGACAATGCGCGCGCCGGGCGGCGCAAGGACTGCTGGGCGGCGCCCAGATGGGTCTCGAACGACGGCCACAGGCCATGCAGGCGCTGCACTTCGTCGGCGAACTGCGCCGGCTCCATGCTCAGACGGTAGAAATGCTCCGGCTCGTGCTGGGCGACAGGGACGGCATACGGAAGCGATGGCCACGCGGGTGGCAGTTCCTCCGCTTCCAGGTCGCCTTGCCCGATCTGCAACAGGCGAGCACGGACGTTCTTGACCTCATCGCCCACCAGCTCGCGCTGGCGGACCCGGCGACCGAACACGACCACCTGCTTGAACTGCGTATCCACCGCTCGGTAGATGCGCAGATCGGCAAAGTGCCGCGTGAGCCAACCGACCAGTTCCTGGTCAAGCACGTAGTGCGGGACGATGAAAACCAAGATGCCGTCGTACTGCAGCAGTTGCAGCGTGCGCTGATAGAACAGCTTTTCCAGCCGTGCGCGGCCCTTGCCGTCGTAGCCGATGTTGCCGTTCGCATCCTTGGACAGATCCCCGTATGGCGGGTTGAGCCACAGCAAACCGAAGCTCTGGCGTGCGATCAAGGTGTCCATGAGGTCGCCCTGGATGCAGTGATCGACGAGCAGACGCGCATGGTTGGCGCGCTCCGGGTCGAACTCCACCGCATAGGCGGTGACCTGGTCACGCCCGAGGGCATGCGCAGCCTCCGCGATGGCGACGCCTTCGCCTGCACAAGGATCGAGAATGCACATCGGCCCGTCGCCGGGCGCCAGTGCGCTGAGCGCTCTTTCGAGCGTGGGCTCGTCGGTCGGAAAATATCCAGCCTTGATGAAGTTGCGGGCGAGCCGCGGGAACATGAGTGCCATAAGAAATCTCCTGTAGCGGGGATGAAGGAAAGCGGGTGCGTGTCGGTCACACGCACCTGCCGTGGGTCAGGCCACCGCTTCCAGCGACCGTTGGGTGGTCGCCGGCTGCGGGAGCGGATGGGCGGTCAGTACGCCCTGGCGGATCAGGCTGCCCAGCGCTTCGGTGAGCGCTGGCACGTCCAGCCCCAGACGAAATCCACGCAGCGGCCCGAGGGCCGTCGGCAGGTCGCGGAGCATGTCGCGGTCTCGCAGCAGTGCCAGCACCGTCCCTTGCCAGTGATCCAGCAAGGGCAGCGGGCACGTCTCCTTGACGAGCAGCCAGAGGCGCGACGTAGGATCGGCCGCCGCGCGCGGCAACAGTGCGAGCGCGCTGGTGGTGGCCTTGTCCGGCCGGATGCAGCGCCGATCGAACAGCCAGAGATTGACGAGCGACCCGAACAGGGTGCGGCGATAGCTGCGGGTCAAGCGCTTTTCCAGACGCTCGACCGAGGGAACGAACACGGGCACGGAGCCGCCCTGGTCGGTGATGAGATGGAACTGGTCCAGTCCATCCTCGTCGCGGCCCAAGGTGAGCCGGGCGAGAAACTGCTGGATCGCGGTGTCCCGCGCCCAGACCGACAGAAAGACCAGATCGCCGTCTTCGCCGCAGACGCAGGCATCGGCCATCACGTCGCCGCATTCGTCGATGCGGTACAGCAGCTGTGGGGATGAAGATGCAGACATGGTGGAGTCCTCAATGAGTGAGGGGCACCACCACCCGCAGGGGCAGTGAATGCCCCGTTAGGGATGAAAGAACGCGGACTACTCAGAGTTCACGTTCGGTGAACGAACCGTCGGCCTGATGCTTGACTACGCGGTTGCCGACATTCCTTTCAGCGTCGTGCTGGACCTCGATGAACAGGCTTTCCGGCACAAGGATCTGAAAATGACGCAAGACCTCACGGTAGTAGTCCAGGTCATGGTTGAACGGATCGCTCTCGTGCAGATTGCTGTACAAGAAGTCGTCGCTCTCGACCTTCATGGTGTCGTCGATCAACTCGGTTGGCTTCTCGATGACCAAGAAGAAGTAGTTCATCGGCCGATCCCAGCCGAGTAGTACGGTGACGGAAAATCCTTTGTGAAATGTGTCGAAGTAGTGCCGACTCATGGTGAAGCTCCTCGATTGAAATAGCCGGGAACCTCCCCATCGGGGCTGCCCCGGCGGGTGGATGAAATGCCGCGGATGCGGCAGGACGATCAGGCAGCCTGCGGTTCGAGTTGCAGGTTCCATTGCTGGGCCGTGGCGTCGAAGGCATAGCCCAACTGGTTGAGCCGCGCGATCTGCAGACGCAGGGTGCGGCGATCGATGGTCGAGTCAAGTTTCACCGACTCTTCCAACGGCCAGAGAATGCCGAACAGCGCCGCGTCGTCGCTCTCGGGACTATCCGAAGCGGCCACGGTGGCGGACGGCGTATCGACGCCGAATGGCGTGGTATCGACCAGCGGGTCCTTCGATGCCTGCACGGGCGCAGGCTCCGGCTTGGACCGGGACTTGGATTTCTCGGCTGTTGCCGGCGTTGTCGCCGGTGGCGTGCCCAGCTCTTCATCGAGCGGATCGACGTCCTGTGCGGCGAAGGCGCGAGCCTCGGCCTTGCTCAGCTTGTCGATGCCCGACAGGGTCATGCCGTCCAGGTTGGCGCGGATTTCAAAGCGCATGCCATCGCCAACCGGATAGGCCTTCGGATAGATGTAGCGGATGACGAACTCACCGTCGTACTTCCCTTCGGGGTACTGCTCCAGTTCCGGGTCTTTCACATGGAACAGTCCAAGGCGGGTCGTGAGGCGACCGACCGTGAACCGACCGTTGCGGCCCGGGATGGTGCGGATGGCGAGTTGGCCGCGGACGATGAGGGGCGGATCGGATTGAACGGCTGCTGTAGCCATGGCATATCTCCTTGTGATGAATGGAACCGTCTTGCGCGGCGCGCAACGGGTCAGGAAGAAAATGGACCCGCCCTGACGGGCGAGGTCCGAGTAGTGGCTCAGGACTTCAACTGGCGCATGCCTTCGGCGAGCATCCAGAGGGCGCGGTTCAGGCGCAGGTTCTGATCGATACCCTGTACAGGGCGGGTACGCTGGCGGCGGCCGTTCGCAGTGCGTCCGGTCAGCCCTCCCTTGACGAGGTTTTCCTGGACGCGGTTGAAGATCGACCAGAGGTCGCTCTTGCGATCGTCCCAGCGTCTGGGAACCAACAACTGACTCTCCGTGACAGGCGCGGGCTTGTCCGGATCGTCGTACTTGAGCGCCAGGGCCGAACGGGCGAAAACGTCGTCCTCCCCAGCCTCCAGCGTGATCGCGCGCATGCTCTCGCGCGCTTCCTGCACCCGCTCGAAGCCTTTCAGGACTTCGTAGGCACCTTCGATGACCTGGCCCGCGACATCGCCCTTGTGAGGCACGCGGATGTCCGCGAACGTGTCGCCGCAGACCAGCCCGTTCTGGCAGACGAATCGAAACTGACCTGCCAGCATCTGATAGCTGCTGGTGCCATCGTGCGAGTTCAACAAGATGATCTCGTTGGCTTCGTCGCCATTGATCTGGCTGGCGTGGCGAAGGCGGATCAGGTGTTTGGTGTACTCGCGGCGGTCCTCGTTGCGGACACGTGTTTGGCACACCATGAAGGGCAGGAATCCCTCCTGACGAAGTTCCGACAGCACGGTGGCCGTCGGGATGTAGCTGTACCGCTGGGAACGGCTTTCGTGCGGTGTTTCCGCAAAGATCGACGGCACCACGGCGCGAATCTGGTCGTCCAACAGAGGACGGTCCGAGCGCAGTACCGGTGAGCGCGGTGCGAAACGGGATGCGAGAGACATGGCATTCTCCTGGGATTGTTATGCAGCCGAATCCGCACGGTGCGGAACGGACTGCGGGGATGAAAAGACGAACGCCCACGCGCCACGTCAGTGGCCTGCAGGCAGGTTGGGGATAAGAAGCAAGACCCCGGAATGGGGCCTTGCGGGGGTGGATCAGAAGGAAGCCGCGAGTGCGGGTTCCTCGGCCTCGGGTGCCGGCACGGGTTCGTCCTGAACGGACTCGGCGGTCGGCGCCTCGACGGTGCCATCGGCGGTATCCGCATCCTCGGTCGCCGCAGCGTCCTCGGAAACGGGCGCCGGTGCGGCGGCCGGAAAGACCTGCTGGCCATCGATCTTGATCAGGCCGATGTGGATCAGCTTGGATTCCAGGCTCGCCGCCGGTTCGCCGGCACGCTCGCCCTTGGTGCGGAGGTACGCATCGGCCTTCATGTCGTTGAGACGGAAGGCGATCAGCACCTTGCGCTCGGCCTCGATGGCCTGTACGCAGCGGCGCACCAGATGCTGGGCGTCCGCAGTGGCGACGATGGTGTTGATGTACCGGTAATCCGGCTCATCGACCGGGCCGGCCAGCGCCCCGATGGAGCACGACAGGAACGGATCGCCATCCTTCGGCGTAACCTCGCGCGGACGGTTGAGATAACCGATACCCCGGGTGATCAGCTCGTACTGCTCGATCTGCGCCAGTTCGGCACGATCGATCAGTTCGGCTTTCAACAGTCGGCCCTTGAGACTGGCCGCCGGCTGATTCTTGCGGTCGCCGCTGGTGCGCATGAAGGCATCGCCCCAGAGATCGCCGATCCGGAACTTGACCAGCGGACGCTGCCTCGGGTCATCGACGCCGATGTAACTCTCGACCAATTTCTTGGCGTCGGCACCGGAGACTTTGACGTCGAAGTAGCGGGTGACGGGGTCTTTGGCGGACCCGACGAGTGCGGCGACAGTGCAAGCCAGGAACGGCTGCGCACGGCGGCCACCACGGACAGGAACCTCCCGGACACGCTGCAAGCGGGCGTAGCCCTCGGTGTGAAGATCGAAGTAGCTCTTCGCGTTGGAAGTCGTATTGGTCATGGTGAATCTCCAATGGGAATGAAGCGGAGACACACCGGACCCGACTGCGCGGGGGGTGCGTAACCCCGCGGTGGGTTGATAAGGCGAATGGACTAGGAAGGTGCATCCACCACCGGCAAGCCGATGGTCGTTCGCACGGAGGGATGCGTTGCGAACTGGCTCGGTCACGCGGCGGGTGCCGCGCCGCAACCTCGAAGACCGATGGTTGCCTGGCATGTCGCTGACAACGTCAGCAAGCATGGGGCAAGCCTCACACCGCGCGGCTTCGCACACCATCGGGAATGAGTACTGTCGCCTGACCGCATTCAATCGCCGCAATAGCAGCCGATGGTCTCTTCGGCAGGGTCGGACAGGTCGTCCTGGCGTTCGGTAAAACAGGCCAGCTAAGTGCGCACTCGCGGCGGAACCGGGGGGCTGAGGCAGGTTCAGTGTTCTGCCGACACGGTCATGAGATATTTCCCAGCAGATAGGCACAGCCCCGGAAGCTGGCGCGAGGCCAGTTTCCGGGGCAAGTGCCGTGGTGGATGAATGCTCCGACAAGGCGGTGCGGAAAGGACGAAATGCCGCCGACGGACTCAGCCGCTTCGCGCAGTCATGCGGATACCGCCCGCGGCTTGCGCCGTGCGGGCTTCTGCACGGTGCTGACGCGAATCTGGCGCCAACTGCCATCGTCGATCAGGCGTTCCAACGTGTTGCCGAGGTCATCGAAGAACACCTCATCCACGCGCTCCACCAGCTCACCGTCGCGGTGCAGTTCCACCGCATAGAGATCGTCGCCTCGTTCGTACAGCACGGTGACGCGCCCCTGGAACTTCGCCGTGACCACGTTGAAACTGATGGCCGGCGGCGTGGCGATGATGTCCTTGGGCAGTGGATCGACCCAAGTGAAGTCGCACGCGCCAGCATCGACCAACAGGTGCGTGATGCGCCGGTAGCCGTCGGGCGCCGGCAGCGTTTCCAACTGCTCGATGAGTTGCTGCAGTTCCAGGCAGCGCGGCTGCGGGACCGGCAGTTTCGCCGGAGCCGAACCGAGCACGAACGTCTGCAGCTTGTAGGGCTGGCCGTCGTGGGTGTACTCGGTGCGTTCCTCGGGGGTATCCGCTCGCAAGCCGTCGAAGCGGCGTCTGGCATAAGGCTCGACCTGTACCTTGGCACCTTCGTCGGGTTCCTCGGTCACGCGCGACCGGTCGAGCACCATGAACTGGGTGCGTCCGGTCTTGACGACAATGGCCTCGTCTGTGCTCGCGATGACCTTGCCTTCAAAAGGCTTGGGATCGATATGGAAGCCCATCGTCGATACCTTGGGCTCACCGTCGAAGATGACGAACTTGAAGCCGCGGGCATTGGACGGCACATGGCCGGAAACCAGCGTCGGGAGTTGTTGACGAATGAGTTGATGGTCCATGGGAAATCTCCAGAAAAAAGGGACTTCCTGGCCACAGGGGGCGGGTTGTCCCAAGTGGGTGGATTGGATGGACGCGGTGCGTCCAGAAGAGGATGAAAGCCAGCACGCGATCGGCATGCCGCGGTCTCGATGGCCTTGACCGCCTGGGATGTTGCCGGCTACGCCAGCGAACATGGCAGCAGGATGGCAGAGCCTGGCCGGCCCGGCCTGCGATAAACCGAACCGGCCTGCACCGCATTCCCGAGGCAGAAAAAAGCCCCTCATCGGAGGGGCTCGGGGGGACATGACTGGTCAGGTGTCCACAGAGGGGGTGTCGTCCTCTTCCTCGAAGACGGTCAGACCGTCCAGCTCGTTGGCATCAGCATCGAATACCAGCACCCTGACGTCAGCCTGTCCGGCCAGCGCCAGTACGTCGGCCAGATCCTCGGGCATGCCCTTGGACAGGTGCTCCCGGCGCAGTTGCTCGGCGGTGATGCCTTCGACGTGCATCAGGTTCTCATCCGTCCAGGGTGTGGCGATCAGCTTGACGCCGATGGCTGGGCTGTACGGGATGCGAAAGGCGACGAACAGGAACCCGCTCGGTGTGGCGATATCCGCCAGTTCGCACAGGTAGCGGCCCGATGCTTCGGTGATGTGGGCCGTGCTGATCTCCCAGGCACGGCTGTAGAAGCCCGTCTCGAACTGCAGATTGCGCACCACCGCTTGGGCATATTCCAGTGTGTAGCTGTCGCCCACATGGATGAAGCCTCTATCGAGGGTTCGGCCATAGATGCTGTGGTACACGGCCTGCACGGCGCCGCTGCCGCCGCACAAGGCATCGAGTTCGGCGGGCACCGTTTGGCCTTCGGTGATCAGCACGAAATCATCGTTGAAGATGCACGCTTGGTACGCCACCTTTTCATCGGGTAGATGAGCCTGCGATGGATGCAGCGGCAGAAAGGTTTGCGGGTGGCGCTCGTCGTAGCTGATGACGGCAAGGCGCCGAATCTCGAAACCGTAGTAGCCGCGGGCGAAAGGATTGGATGAATGGTCCATGGTTTGATTCTCCGGTGAGGGGTGACGCAGGGCCAACCCCCACCGGGGATCGACCCAGTGGGAAAGGAAGTGGTGCCGGCAGGCGGCACCGGTATGGATCAAGCGTCGTATCGCGGCCTGTCAGCTCAACAGCTCGGACAGGCGGTGTTGCAATTGCCGGCGCTGCGTTTCGTCGGTGATGCCGGCGAGCAGGCGTTGTGTTTCCCGGGCGAACAGATTGGCAGCAGCCTCCAGGTTCTGAATCAGAAGGGCTTGCCGGATACGGTTGCCGAGATCGAGCACCTGACCGGAGGCACCGAAGACCGAGAACTCGCGGCTGATGAAAGAACCGTCACCGCCGAAGTTGAAGAGGCGTGGTTTGCTGCAATACCAGCAACCCTCGAAGCGAATCTCCTTGAGGCCGTGACCATCGTCGAGTCGCGTGGCGATCAGGAACAGCGCGTCGAGATCCGAGTCATCCTCGAAACGATGGTGTTCGATCAGGTGCTGCAGATCTTCGTCCTGGTCGGTGCCGAAATGCCTGGAAAGCACGGCCAGAACGTCGTCCATCGTGGGAGGGCCCTCGCTGGGCACGGACAGCCCCAGCGACTGGGCCAGTGCAACGAGGTCTTCGCAGACATCGTCCCAATGCGCGCCGCTGTCTTCGGCAATCTGGGCGATGTAGACCTCGCCGTTGCCGGGGTATGAGGCATCCAGCTTCAAACCGCCGAACAGCGCGGTAATCACCGGGGTGACTTGGTCGAGAACGAGGACGCCGGTGGCGTCGTAGTAGTTGTTTGCCATGGGGGTGGCTCCTGGTTGGTGATGCGGAGCCAGCCCCTGCGGACATGGCATCCGCGGGGATGAACCCGAAACCGTGGCTTCGGGCAATGGTGGGAAAAGCGCTATTCGCCGAAGTCGGTGGGGTCGCCCAGAGACTTCAGCAGTTCGATCAGGCCGCAGTTGGCCAGGACGTAGAGCGCGTTGTAGTCGTCGCCCGTCGGTGCCTGCTCGCTGGTGTTGATCCGGGCATCCAGATCGAGGACGTTCTGCCGCACCCGGCGGGCGATCGCCAGCGGTTCGGGTGCGTCATCCAGGACGGGCTCGCCCAGTGCGGCAAGCACAACCCGTGGTGACAGCGCGTCCGGCAAGGACTCGAACACCGTGGGGGTGTTGCTGCGGCACAGGGCTTCGGCTTCGGAGTTGCCGATGTCGAAGCAGACGATTTCGTCGTCGGCCGCGCCTTCGGTGTCGTAGTCCACTACCGCGAATGGCGGCAGCGGGAGATGATCGGGCCAGTCCTGCACGACGATGGCCTGCACCAGGCCTCCTTCGAGGACGACGGCAAAGGATGGATTTCGGGACATGGGTCGCTCCTGTGGGAAGAATGGAGGGACACCGCCCCGAAGGGACGGATGTCCCTCGCTGGGGGTTGAGAAAATGGCGGTGGTCGGTCGTTCGGACCTACCAGCCGCTGTAGTTGAGTACCAGATCGGCGATCACCTGACGCCGCTCCAGATCCAGGCCACCGAGGTCGGAAAGCCCCTCGAAGCCGCAGCGCTTGAGCATCGCGGCGCCCTCGCGCGAGTTGTAGAAGCTCACCATCGCGGACAGGAACATGCGCTGTCCGCCGCTCAAAACGCCCAGGGCGTCGTTGAGTTCCAGCAGGTTCGGACGCAAGTCCCACTTGCTGGCGGCACGGCGCAGGCCTTCGCGGGTGCCATCGCCAAACCACTCGGGCCCGGCGATTTCCGCACCGCGTTTCCAAGCCTCGAAAAAGGCCTCGGGCGCACGCTCGAAATGGCGCGTTTCACGCATGATCTGATCGACGACGTCGGTTGGTAGAAGCTGATTCATGACGGTCTCCTCATGGATGGGGATCAAGGGGTGGGCAGCTGGGTCCAGCCGCCTCGGTCGAGGGCTCGCTGGGCTGCCGCCGAACTGCGGAAGTACTCGGCCGACTCGCGGGAGACGGGGCCTTCGATGTCGCGCGTACCGATGTAGTGGCCGGCGGCGCTGTGAAGCACTTCGAGGGGTAGGTGTTTGCCTGCGTAGATCAGGGCCAAGTGGCCGAACGAGCTTTGCTGGAACATGGACGGACTCCTTTAAGAAGCGAGGCGGCCCTGCCCCTGACGGGATGGCAGCTCCCGCTGGCGGTGGATGAATCGGCATCGGCACCATGAAGGCGCGCGTCCGCGGACTCGATGCGATGGCGGACTGGTGTGGGTCGCACGGGAGGGAAATCCCGCGGCAGCCTGAAACCCTGGCTGCTGGCATGGTGCTGACCAGGTCAGCGACACATGCAGGCAGATTCAGCCAGCGCCGCGCCGGCGTCATGCGCAAATGGGAATCCGAGGCGTCCCGATTGATGGACGAAAAAAACCCCGCAATCGCGGGGCTGTGGAGGCTCGGGAAGCCTTGGGGATCAGGACGATTCGCCGCCCAGGACATGCTGCTTCCACAAGGCGAAAGCCTCGTCTGGTGGCAGCTCGGCCAGAATGACGATGGGTGTTTCCTGCCGTGCGCGCAGCGCCGCGAAGTACCCGGCGCGGTCGGCGATGGCCTTGAGCTTGATGCCTTTCAGGAACAGCAGCTTGCCGTCCCTGATGAACAGCACCTTGTTGGCGATGTCGCGGGTGTAGGCGGTGCGCAGCTTGCGCTCGGCATGCTGTGCTTCAGCCAGATGATCGACCAGGTAGTCGAGCGTGATGTCGATGACCAGCGGGTCGTCGTCCTCGCCGGAGATGCCACCTTTCAGCATGTCGGGGGGCAGGCTCCTGGCGAAGGCTTCGGCCTCGGCCAGCCGTGCAGCCTGACCGCCGAGTGCGCGGATGAAGGTGGAACCGCCGTGCCCGTCGTTGCGGGCATCGGCAATGGCAACGCCATCGAACAGGACGGTGGCAGTGAAGCACAGCGTCTCTTCGCTGGCGAAATCCGCGACCTTGAGGTGTTTCAGGGTGATGCGGTCTTGCGTGATGATGGTTTCCATGGACATTCCTTGAGATCAGTCGGGAAACGCCACGCCCCTGCGGGACGAAGCGCTCATCCCGTAGGTTGGAGAAAGAGGCATCGATGCCCGCATGGGCAGCGTTCGCCCGAGCGATGCGACGGCGAACTGGCGGGTGGCATGGAGCAAGCTCCACGGCAGCCTGAAACCCTGGCTGCTGGCGAAGCCGACAATGTCGGCAACAGCGGATGCCAGCATCGGTTCTGGTACTGTCCGCGTCATCCGGAAACGGGAAATCAGCACAGCCGGATTCGCCCGCACCCGGTAGCGAGAACCGGTTTTTCGTCGGCCCACAAGAAGAAAAAACGCCCCCGAAATCGGGGGCGTGGAGAGATGGCACCGATCAGGCAGTGACCGCCTGCAATTTGCCGGTGTCATCGAAGACCAGGCGCACGGTGGCGCCGGCCAGCTTGGGTTGCACGCCATGGCGCAGCGCGTACGGCAGCAGCGCCTGGACCACGCGATCGGCTGATGACGAGCAGCCTACGGCGATGAAGGTTTCGATCAGGAGTGCGTCCTCGTCTTCACGATCCTCACCGTAGCGATCGTCGAACACATAGTCGCAGACCAGCCCGGTTCTGGCCCCCGCCGAGGGGGTCAGGTAGAGCGTGTATCCCTTGCGCACGGCCTCCACTGCGTACTCCACCGTCCCGAGATGGCCCTCCAGCCCGACATGCAGGGTATCGACCAATTCCAGCTCCACCTCGTAGTCGGCAAGTCCGGGATTGACCTCTCGATGCAAGGTGGTGCCGGTTCTGATGCGCACCTGCTCAGGGCTGACGACCTTGATCAGACGCTTGAGCCAGTGGCCGTCATCCAGACCGGGCTCGTCGAGTACATACGCTTTGGCCGCTTCCAGGTAGATCTCGGCGGTCGGCGCGGTTTCGTCGTCGGGCTCGATCTGCCAGACACCAAGCACTTCCAGGGCCTGTTGGGCGATCACGCCATTTCCGCCCAGATAACGCCGCCAGTATTGACGATAGCCGGCCGGCTCTTCGTCCCAGTCCCGGAACCAGGACAGAGGAACGAAGGGCACGTCGTTGAGCAGATCGGCGTTCGACGAGTTGAGGCAGACATGCGCGTAGTGCGTGACGAAGTCGCTGGCGGCAAGCGCCTGCTTCTTCTCGATCAGTGCCTCGCGGTAGGCCTGATCGACCGCAGCCTGGATACGTGGATGATCTTCCGTCTCGTTCAGCAGGTGCTGCCGATCCGGGAGCTTCGCCAGCGTGTTGTCAGGCAGCAGGACGACCTGGCGTTCCTGGCTCGTGGGCAGCCTGTCGATAGGTCGTCCGCCGATGGGCAGTCCCTGAAGAAAGCAGCGCCACTGCGTGCGCGTACCGGACAGATTGATCAAGACCTTGCCCATGGACGTCTCGCGCCAGTGCAGATCGGGCTTCGCCAACGGGCGTGGCACTTCAGCGCCGTTGAGCCAGACCGGCACCGGAAAGGCTTCGCACAGACGCTGGAGCTCGTGCTCCACCCAGGTGGGCAGATCCTGCCCGGCCTGCACCGGCTTGACGCCTTCGAGGTGGATGGCGGTGCCCTCCAGATGGGAGCCTGCGATGTCTTCCTCGATCGGCTCGCCGGCAATGATCTCGGCGGTTCGCGCGCTGAACAGTTTGTCGCGCGAATGCACCGTCAGAGTCTTGGCGAAGTACAAGGTCGAGAGCACACCGAGGCCGAAGGCGTTCTCGCGCGCCTTGAGTTGCTTGTCCCAGCCGGATTCGGCGATGAAGATCAAGGTCTGCAGGTCGCTAATGCCGATGCCATCGTCGGTGATGGTCAGGCTGTCCTGGTTCACCGTGATGTGGATCGCGCTGGCCTGGGCGCGGCGGGCGTTCTGTAACAGTTCGCCCAGCATCGAGCCCTGGTTGAACGCATGGCGCAGATTGGCGATGAGGCTGTGCTGGTTGGTCTTGAGACGAAGGGTTCTCATGAGATGACTCCTTGGATAATGGTTTGCACCGGACAGGCACAGCGCTGCCCGGTGCGACGGGGCACTGAACAGGCGGATGCCGGTGGGAAGGGGAATGGGCCGGTCGGCCCGAGGGAGAAGCAGCATCGACGCCCGGAATGGGCGCGTGTCCGCGGCACGATGCGATGCGGACAAGGACGGTCGGCGCGGAGGGTCCGCGACGCAGCCTGCACGACCCTGGCTGCTGGCAACGGCTGACGAATCAGCGATGCAGGCCCGACAATGCGCCTGCCGTTGCGTGGTGTCGCTGATCAATGCGCAGTCGTGCGCCCCGCGTTGTCCAGAGTCTGCAGCAGGCGCCGGCCCAGCCAGGCCATGCACGGCACCGCCATCGAATTGCCAATCGCCTTGTAGCGCGGCGCCTCGGCGGCCGGCTTGTGGTTGAGGATTCGTTCGGGTGTCTCCTGTTCGTGTGACCGAGGCAGAATTGCCGGGTCGTCATGGCGGATGCGCAGGAGAAAACACGCCGAAGGCTGGCCGCCTTCGGCTTGGAGGAGGAAACCACCCGTGTACTGGTTCAGGTTGCGGTCGTCGGTGGAACCGTTCGCTGTCTCAGCATTCACCCGGCCCTTGTCGTGGTTGGGGCCGGCATCGTCTGGCGCACATCCGCGCACAAAGGGAGCCCGTTCTTTTCACCGGTGGGCGCCGGTGTCGAATACCGCCAACCCTGAAGGGTCTCCTGATGCCTCGACCCCCATGGCAGGCAAGGCATCAGGAGACCCTTCGCAGCGGGCGGGACTGTTACTGATCGAGGGAATACGCGGTGCGTGATTCGAGGAAAAAAGGCCTTCTCGCCCCTCGCAAGGGGCGCGCACACCGCAACAGAAGGTATCGCGTGCTGGGAGCCTCGCAGGGCTGCGGGGCGGTGGTCACGTTGCCGGGGGTGGTCAACGCGACGACGGGTTCTCTGTCTTTCAGGAGGCCTTCGGGCCACCGCGGCGCTTGCGCGGCGCGGCACGCTTGCCCGATTCGATGGGCAGCGTTCCCTTGCAGTCGGGGTATTTCGCGCAGGACCAGAATGGACCGCTCTTGCCGCTGCGCTGGCGCGTGGCACCGCCACACTGCGGGCATGCTGGCCCCTCGGGAATCTTGATGGACAGCGAGGTGCCACGGTACTGCGCAATCAACTGCGTGACCCAGGCCGCCTGCTTGTCGATGAAGGTATCGAGCGCGAGCTGTCCGGTTTCGATCATGTCGAGCGCCTGTTCCCACACCGCGGTTGTGCCGGGATCGGCGATCGCGGCGGGCACGGTGTCGATGAGCGTGAAGGCGGCATCCGAGGCGCGGATGGCCCGTCCTTTCTTGATCAGGTAGCCACGGTTCAGCAGGCCGCCGATGATATTGGCGCGGGTCGCTTCGGTGCCGATGCCCACGGAATCTTTCAGCTTCTGTTTCAGGCGTGGGTCTGACACCAGTTTGGCGACGCTTTTCATCGCCTTGACCAACTCACCTTGGGTGTACGGGCGCGGCGGCAGCGTCTTGAGCGCCTTCAGATCGACCCCAGCCACCTGGCACGCCAGCCCTTGGTGTAGCGCTGGCAGCACCTGGCTGCGGGGTGCGGCGTCATCGCCGGCATCGTCGGGTTGCGGCTCGGCCAGTACCAGGCGCCAACCCGGCACGACTACGTGCTTGCCCACGGCCTGCAATGTCTGGTCGCCGCAAGAGAACCTTGCTGTCGTGCGGTCGAACTCGTGCGGCGGAAGAAATTGCGCCAGGTAGTGGGCGCGGATCAGGCGGTAGACGGCCAGTTCCTTCTCGCTCATCGCCGACAGGTTGGCGGGTTCGAGCGTGGGGATGATGCCGTGGTGGGCCGATACCTTGGCGTCGTTCCAGGCGCGCGAGTGCTGGGTGCGGTCGAGCTGGTCGATGATCGGGCGCAGGCTCGGATCGGTCTTGAGCAGACTGTCGAGCACCGTGGGCGCTTCGGCATGCATGCTTTCGGGAAGATAGCCGGAGTCGCTACGTGGATAGGTGGTGGCCTTGTGCGTCTCGTACAGGGATTGGGCGATCTCTAGCGTCTCCTGGACATCGAGGCCGAACTGCTTGGAACACACTTCCTGCAAGGTGCCGAGATCAAACGGCAATGGCGCGCCTTCGCGCATGCGTTCGGTCTCGACCGATACCATCTGAGCAGCGCCAGCGGCGCGGATGCGCTGCACCGCCTGCTGCGCAACAGGCTCCTGCAGGCAACGGCCTGCATCGTCGGTACTGGCCGATGGCGGCAGCCACTGCGCGGTGAATGTCTGGCCTGTGCAGGACAGCGCCACTTCGATGGACCAGAACGGGACGGAGACGAAGGCCGCGATTTCACGATCGCGATCGACCACCAGTCTGAGCGTGGGGGTCTGCACGCGTCCGACCGACAGCACGCCGTCATAGCCGGCCCGGCGCCCCAGGAGGGTGAACAGGCGGCTCAGGTTCATCCCCACCAGCCAGTCCGCTCTGGAGCGCGCCAGCGCCGAGTGATACATGGGCAGCGTGTCGCCCGAAGGCTTCAGCTTGCCGAGCGCGGCATGGATCGAGGCGTCGTTCAGTGCTGACAACCACAGCCGTTGAATGGGGCCGCGATAGCCACAGAGATCGATGATCTCGCGCGCAATCAGTTCGCCTTCGCGATCGGCGTCGGTGGCGATGACCAGTCCGGTCGCCTTGCTCAGAAGGTCTTTGACGACCTTGAATTGCGCTGCGGTCTTGGGTTTGACCTCAACCCGCCAGTGCTGGGGAATAATGGGAAGTTGCTCGATCGTCCAGCGCTTGAGCTGTTCGTCATAGGCTTCCGGCGGCGCGGCTTCGACAAGGTGGCCAATGCACCACGTCACGACAACGCCGGGGCCGTTGAGGCAACCATTGCCGCGCTGCCTTGCGCCCAACAGGCGCCCGATGTCCTTGCCTTGCGAAGGTTTTTCGCAGAGAAATAGCCGCATGCCTGTCCATCCAAATCACATTGCCGATGTATCTGGGCAGCAGCATGTCTGGATGTTGCGAACCTCACCGCAAACAAGAGGAATGTGCAGGCACCCGCTTTGATCACGGAAACGGCGGCATATCCGACCGGGGGCGTTGGGCGTGCGAAGTGTTGATGTGTACTGGAGCTTCTTGCGCTGGGCGCGCGAAAACGCGGTGGATGTTGGTGGAACCTCGCTTCCCGAAGACAGGAAGACGGAGCGAGCCTCGGTAGGCTCGCCCCTGGAGATGCGCCTACTCCGACGGTGGCGGCTGCTCCGCTGATGTCGGCTTCGGGCTGAGCGTGACCGACTCGATCCGGTACGGCAGGATGCCGACGCTGCGCGCATTGATCTGCCAGGTCTCGCGCGGCTTCTCATCCTTGTCCTCCCAGGGTTCGCGCTCCATGCGGCCGATGACCAGAACGCGCATGCCTTTCTGGTACAGATCCTTCCAGTGCTCGGCATCGCGGTGCCAGATTTCGACCGGCGCCCAGAAGCCACCACGGTCCTCGAAGGTGCCGTCCTTCTTGGGCACCGGGTTGTCGAAATAGACGTTCAGGCGCAGCAGGCGACTGGGTTCGTCGTTGCCATTCGGGAACTCGCGGTACTCGGGCGGCGAGCCGATGTTGCCTTCTCCAGAAAAATGCGTGCTCATGTTGTGATCTCCGTGGTGGTTGAAATGCCCGTGCCAAGCCGGCCCCGGGCGCGTGCTGGGATGCCTGGCGCAATCACCGATCGTGCATTGCGGCGGGAATGGATTTGAGCCGGCGCAGATAAGCGTCCTCGGCCTGGGCCATCTTGCCGGCGCAGTCCTGGGCCTGCCGGCCGAGGGTATGCAGCAGACTGATCTGCATGTTCAACGCGATGCGCTGCTGTTCCAGCGCGAGCAGATCCTCCAGCAGATTCACCGGCGTGGCCGTGGAGGCCATGACCTCCTGCCAGAGGGCGACGCCCATCGCCGAGCGGTCGTGCTTGCGCCAGCGCAGAAAGGTCGTGCCTGCGCCGGTACGCTGCTGGGCCAGTTCAATGGACAGCAGACGGAAGGGATAGCCTCGCGCCTGCGCCAGCACGCGCCGCTGCGCCAGGTCAATCAACTCATCCCTGAGCGCGTGACACCGGTTGACCCAGTCTTCGAGATCCCCTTTACCCTTAAAAGCCCTTAAAAGGCCTTTTAGATAGCCCGCCTGTTCCAACTGGATGAAGTCCGCCTGTTCCAGGGGCTGGAAGTGCCGGCGTTGGTTCGGTTCGCGTACTGTCATGCTGACTCACCCTCGTCGGATGAGGCTGCTTCGGCGGGGTCTGCCGCAGCATCCGGCTCGCTGGCTGGTTCGGTTTCGGGGGCGGTGCGCTGCTGCAGGCCACGGCGTGCGATCGGCGGCGCGAAGCGGCTGCGCCGGGTACCTTCGAGCACGTCCTGGGGCAATTCACCGTACTTTTCCAGCGCCGCCCGTGCTGCGGCATTCTTCGCCGCGAAGTCGTCGCGCGTGGTGCCGGAATACCGGTACTGCTGCGCCAGCGAGAACAGGCTGCGCAATGAGTGCGCGCCGTCGTTGAGCCAGCGTTCGAGTGTCGAGCGATCGATCAGCGCGGTGTGGTGGGCCAGGATCAGACGTCGGGCAAGATCGTCGTAGTCCGCCAGCAGATACACCGCCATGAAGCCCAACTGCGAGGACACGAACAGCGGCAGCTTGACCGGCTGGACGTTGAGGTTCTCGCCCAGGCTCAA
This sequence comes from Halomonas sp. 18071143, assembly GCF_019211725.1. Classification (NCBI taxonomy): domain Bacteria; kingdom Pseudomonadati; phylum Pseudomonadota; class Gammaproteobacteria; order Oceanospirillales; family Halomonadaceae; genus Halomonas; species Halomonas sp. 18071143. The sequence goes on along the minus strand of NZ_CP078120.1, from coordinate 2,549,408 downwards.
CGCAGGCGGCACGCCGGCCAGTGCCTGGTCTACTTGCTGACGCAGGGTCTGGAGCTGTTCCTTGGTGGTGGATAGCTTGTCCTCGATGCGCAGCATCCACCAGTCCGAATAGGGGTCGTCCTGTTCGGCACCGCGCTTGAGCTTGTTCATGATGGAGACAAAGCCGTTGAGGCCGATGATGCCGGGCCTGCCTTCGGCCGGGGCGCGGCCATGCCAGATGCGGGACGCATGGTGGGTGTGCAGGGTCAGGGACATCGCGCTGCGCAGCGATCCCAGGTTCAACTGAAGGGATTCGGTGGCATTGTTCTCTTGGGCCATGGTGACGACTCTCGGTGATGAATGAGTCGTCAGCATCCGGGTTGGCCGGAAGGCCGTCAGTCATCAAACCGAACCCGCCGCTTGCCTGATTTGTCGGAGCGGCCAGCCGCGCGCATCGTTCGGAAGCACCGTTGCGATGCCGCACCGGAAGGCTGCGTGTTGCGCTATACCCGGGGTATAGGCGTCCATGGCGCTCAGTGGATGCTGCCGGGGGAGCACGGTGTGGATCAGGGCCGCTGCGGGCGGAAGGCGGTGTGTTCCGCTATACCCGGGGTATAGGCGACGGTGGAACACCTTGGACATTGCAGAGCAGCTTCCGGGCTGATGACTCTCGACGCCGTGCCGGCTCGCGGGCGTGTCAGGTCGAGCGCAACAGTTCCTGCAGGCGCGCCAGATGAGCTTTCGCGACTTCCGCATCAGCAGGTGTGGCGGGCGGCGGATCGGGCTCTGGTGTCCTGTTGACTGGCGCCGCAGGCGCCTTCTGTGCAGCCCAGGTGCGAAATTCTCCCCGTAAGGCTTTCTGAATGATGCCGAACAGGTAGCCGGTGGGATTGCGGATCGTCGTGGAGGCGCAACGTGCATCCCATTCGTCCAGCAGGGCTTGCCGCAGATCGTGATCCACTGACTGCATCGCGGCCAGCGCGCCGTTCTGCTGCTCCGCCTTCAGCGCCAGGAAGCGCCTGGGCAACTGCAGTTGCTGACGTTCTTCTTGCGCGCGCGGTACTGTACGTACTTCTTTAATACTTTCTTTTATACGTACTGTACGGTCCGACTTCGGATTCCGAAGTGCGCCGTTTTCCGGGCTTTTCCGGCCTGCTTCGGAATCCGAAGAGAGGTTCGCCAGATTCCGAAGACGGTCGTCGGAGCCGTCTTCGGAATCGTGTTCGCCGCCGCCCTGTGGATAACTCGATGTGCCGTTCCAGCCCTGCGCTGACAGCCGCTGTGACAGAATCTCCAGGCGACTCGGCAGCACTCGGCCGCTGAGCATGGGGTCTTGCGTCAACTCCTGCAGGGTGGTCGCGCCCACGCGCTGGACGGATTTGCTGGCATGCGTCAGTGCCTGGCTGACCAACTCCAGATAATCGGCATCGAGCTGGATGGCTTCGTAAGGGGTGAGCGGTTCGTCGTGCAGGACGTAGAGGTTGCCCTGAATGCGCCCGCTTCTGGGATCACGCCGGCGCCGCACCAGGCTGATCCAGCGCGTCAGTCGCAGCACGGTCAGCGCTCGGGCCACCGTCTCGTGCGATGCCCTCTCGGCACAAGGCATGGAGGCCAGCCAAGGCGCAAGCTGGTCGTAGGTGGGCATGGCGGTGATGCCGTCGTCCGCCAGCATCAGGCGGAACACCTGCCAGCCGTTGCGTTCAAGCGGTGTCAGGCGCCGGTCCAGCAGCAATGCACGCGGCACGCTGTCGTGTCGATTGCCACTATAGAGAAAGCCGTCGGTCGGTGGTGAGACTGCAGATGGGGCCGGCGGCGGCTGTTGAGGTGCCAGTTGGCCGAGCGCCTGCTCGAACAGCTCGCCCAGCCGGACGGGGCCGCGCGTAGGGTGTGGCCCATCCGTCATCAGGTCAGCCCTTCATCGATCCATCCGCGCAAGGCATTCCAGATCACGGACAGAGGCAGCCCAGTGGCCTCGGCGAGATCCGCCGCGACGCCCAGCATTCCCATGTCGTCGTTGCTGTCGACTTCCTGCTCCTTCACTGTCGAGGACCAGCGCTTCCACAGGTCGGTGTCCTGTTCCTCGGTCAATACCGGATGCCGCCCCTTGCGTTTCGGCAGGCCGATGACACTGCGACGCAAGGCGATCTCCTGGTGGGTCAAGCCGAAGAATTTGCTGATCAGCTCCGTGCTGGCGCCCAGGCGCAGTAGCCGATCGATCTTCACCACCTCCTCGGTGACGTCTTCTACCTGGTGCAGCAGACGACGCAGCACATCGCGGTTGACGACTACCGAGCACCACGACACGTTGGCGTTGGCCAGCACGCTGGCCATCGCGGGATGCTTGAGGGCATCCAGATCCTTGTCGTCGAACCCCATCGACTTGGCCCGGCGCAACTGGCCGTTGCGTAGATCATGAAGTGCCTGGGCGATCACTGCCTGGTTAAGTGGGTGAGGTCCGGACATGGCTACGCCTCTCATGATCCGGTGATGGCATGGTCGCCATCGGCGATGCCGGACTCGATGTCCCTCAAGCGACGGGCAAGCCGCAGCAGGCGGAACAGTTTCACCAGGGCGTTGTCGCTGAGCCTGTGTGGCAAGCCTTGCTGCGCTCCGGTGACTGCCGGGGTACCTTGTAGAAGCGCTCCCAGCATTTCGGTGAGAATCGAAAGATCGATGCTCGTGACCGACTGATCGGTCGCCAAGTAAGGCGTGCTCAGGGCATGCAGCAGTGCCAGCGTCGCCTGGGCGTGCCGATCGGGTGTTGGCTCGGCCTCGGGCTGCCGGCATCGAAAACCGATGCCTTCCTGGCACGCCTCGACCAGGTCTTGCAGAACGGCTTCGCCGGCAATCTCGCGGGCGAACTGCGCGATATGCGTGCGCAGGCGATCGGGGTCGTCCAGCGCGGGTTCGATGTACCAGACGTCGGTAATCGGATAGAGACTTCCTGCCTGAATCGGGATCGACTGCAAGACGTTGCGCTCGAAATCCGGCAACGTCTCGCCGGTGTGATCCGCGACCAGGCGCTGGATGGATTGCAGCCGCTCGGTTGTGCCGGCTGGCGATACGATGTGCTCCTGCAACAGGGTGGCACGCTGCGCATCGTCGGATTCCTCCGGACCCGGTGCGGGCGGCGCGGCTGTCGGCGCCGAAGGCGTCGTCGATGTCTGCTCCGGTGGCGGGGGCGAGGATGGCTGCCCGGTCGACGCTGTCGATGGCGACGACAGGGATGGTGCTGGCGCGGGAGGTGATTCGGGTTCGCCGGCAGGCTCGCTGCTGAGGACCTGCCAGCGCCGATCCGAGTCGGTAATCTCGAAGAGCAGCGTGTCGTATTCCATGTCGAGCAGATCGGCCATCTGGCCGACCAGTTCGTCCTGGACGCGCTGAACGCTGAAGCCGCCCGCCGCACTGTCGAACAGTGCCAACACGTCCTGGAACAACGTGGGGAAATCGAGGTGGGAGTGGGCCTGGCGATTGCGGGCCGACCAGACTCTGTCGGCGGCGCGCCGCAGGCTGGTCAGTTGCTCGACCTGGTGCCGCCCCAGGCCGGCGTAAAGCACGGTCGGGATGGCGGGCAGCAGATATTGGATGGCCTCTTGCATCCGGCTGATGTGGGGTTGCGGCACGGGATAGCCGTCCGCCTTGAGGCGGCGTGCCAGCTCGGATTGGGACAAGGGTTTGCCGGTTTCCTCTTCATACAGTTCCCGGGCTTTCTGCACGCCCAATGCGCGCTCGATGAACGACAGGCCGCCGTGCAGCTCGTTTTCCGCGAGATGGCCCGTCAAGGAAACTATTTCTCCGCGTTCTGGCCATGGCCGGAACTGGCAGGCAATGCGGAAGAAGCGCTCGTCCCGTGTCTCGCTCCAGAGTTCGCGCAGGATCGCCAGACGCGTATTGCCGCCGTTGCGGATGATGTAGTGATCCGCGCCTGGACGCCGCGTGATGGGCGGGGGAGCGTCGAGTCCGCGTTCGCGAATCGACGCCTTGATGTCGTCGTAAAGCGGGTTGCGGGTGAGGCGCGGATCAAGCTCATACGGCCGCAGTTCATCGAGCGTCACGACCATCGGCGTATCCTCAATCGGATCGCTCAAGCTGCTCGCGACGGGGCCGCTGCGCGTGAAGCCATCGCTCAGGAGCTTGTTTGCAACGTCCTGGGGGGAGATGTCAGGCATGGCCATCTCCTTCCTGCGTAGGAAGCTCCGAGGGTTCGAGCCCACGCTGGGCTCGCCGCAGCATGGCGCGGGCGTTGAGCCCCGCTCGGTGGTCGCTGGCGGTGGCGCTGGTGAAGATCGGTGGCAGGCCCGGCCGGGTGAACTTGAGATGTCCACCTGGGGTACGAACGACCTCCCATCCTTCGCTCAGGGCATACTCGATCAGCGGCAGCAACCGCTTGTGGCCGCGGGCCAGTTCATGGGCGTTCGACATGGGCGAACCTCCCTCCGGCCTTGCCGGTGACCGCTGCGAACCGTTCCTGCCACTGAGGGCATAGCTCATTTGCCAGGCCGCGCACGATCTCCAACGCGGCCAATGCCTGACGGCCCGAAGGCCGTCGATGCTCGACGCGATGAACAGGCAGGCCTCGGGTGGCTGCGCGCGGAAAAGCTTCGATCGCAGGAATTTCAGTGGCCAGTACCTGGATGCTGGCCTGCTCCTGGAAGATCAGGCGTAGCGTCTGCTGGATCAGGCGCGCGTTGGACGAGACGGCGGGGACGCGGTTTATCAGCAACTGCAGTGCGGGCGGTTCAATGCCCAGCTTTCGGTACGGCGTGATGTCCTCGACCAATTGCAGGGTTCCACGCCGCAGTTCGCGTGCAGCCAGGATTTCCGGTGTGACGGGCGACACGGCCTGCTGGGACGCCAGCAGTGCCATTTCCAGCAATACGCTGCGCGCGCCCTGGGTGTCTATGACCACCAGATCGTAGTGCGGCTGGAAGTTTGGCATCAGGTTGCGCAACCGCAGGCGTCCATCTGGGGCGTGCAGCAGCAAGGTATTGAGCTGCCGGTGCTCGTCGTTGGACAGCACCAGATCCAGGTTGTCGATGACGGTGCGCGACACCAGGTTCGCCAGGTCGCGTTCGTTGAAGGCCAGAAGCTCGTAGATGCCGCCCGGTGCGCGATGCTTCAGCTCGTAGTAGGACGACAGGGTTAGCTGCATGTCCAGGTCGAGCAGCAGCACGCGCAGACCTGCGTCGGCGATGAATGCGCCGAGGTTGGCCGCGACGGTGGTCTTGCCCACGCCGCCTTTGGTCGAAATGATGGATACGACCTGCATAGGGCTCTCCTCAGACATCGCTCGGGAGAGCTGGCTGCTGCGCGCGGTTCTTGAGACGTTCGGTTATCCACAGATCGATCTCGGTGGAATCCCATCCGACAGCGCGAACGCCGAGGCGTAGCGATTGGGGAAACTCACCCTTTTTCATGAGCGAGTAGATATGCGCGCGTTTGAATCCGGATTTGGCCTCGACTTCGTCCAGCCGCAGGATGCGGCGCTCGCCGGGCAGCAGTGCAGTGGGCTGCGACATAGTGGTCACTCCTTAACGCTCAGTGGCGTTTGTTGGGGTGACCTCTATTCAATAGACATGGCTTCCGAAGTACATTGCAAATGCAATTTCCCAGACTGCAGATACAAGCTGGAAAACCTCAAGCAACTACGCTAGCGCTGCCCAGCTTCCTCCGTGCGCTGGCGAACTTGCCGTTCAGCGTGCGCTCGGTGATGCCCATGGTGCCGCCACGATGAGCGATCAACGCGCTGACGATGGCCTCCTGGGTGCTGAAGCAAGAGTGCGGCTTGCCCGAAGGAGATCTGCTCAGCATCAGCTCCAACATGCTGCCAATGATGTGCAGGTAGGTGGCCTCCGCACGATCACTGAGAGAACACTGGCCGCAGGCTGGGATTGCCCCAGATTGCTTGAGCAGTTCTTCGTGACGCTCCTTGAGGTTCCGCAGTTCGCGACGACAAAGCTCAAGCTCCGCCTTCATGGCTTGGCGTTCCACCAACATGGCCTGTCCGGCTTCCAGCGTGATGACGGGGTGCGCGATGCGCTCGATGCGACTGAAAAGAAAAGCAGGTCGATGCCCTGGGTAGTGGGTTTGCATCCAGTGTTTGAGATCGAGGTGGCGCACGGTCAACTCATGGGAATCAAGCAGGGATTCATCGTTCAACGTGATGCCGTTTCGACCATAGGGAAGCTCACCGTTGACGATGGCATCGTAGATGCGTTCCGTGCAGAGTCGCAGTTCATCCCATCGGGGGCAATTGAGCGTTCTCGGCAGATTTCTAGGCGACGAGATGGAGGACAGGATTTCTTGCGAGTAACGCCATAATCCTGCCCAGCGTATGGCGGCCTCAATCGGACGATAGAACACCTTTGAAGCTGGCAGCTCTTCATGCATGTCTCCATCTCCTTGCGGGAGCGCTACATCACCGACTCCTCTGCTGCCGATCGACGTATGGTCACGGCATTTGTTGTTTGGCTTCTTGGGCGCACGTTGGCGGGGTATGCCGAAGCATGTTGGGTCCACATGCTCAAGGCCAGTGGCCATTGCCCGCTCGATATGTGAAAATCGCGATGCTTCGACCATCGAGCGATTAGTGACCGCACCTGGTTGCGCTTGTACACGCCTGTCAGCGTCGTCGGCCTTGATTTTTTCATCAAGACTCATTTCGTATCGCGTGTTCTATAAGGGGTCTAACCGACTTGCCTCGGCGCTGCGTCTATGCGGTTTGATTGGTGCTGGCCAGGGGGGAGGCGATGCCGGTGAGACTTCCACGGCATCCTGATAGATCGACATAGCAACTGACTGCCTCGCTCCGCCTTGCGCATGATCAGCTGTGCAAGGCTGAGAGATGCGCACTCAGTTCGCGCACACGTACGCGATGCAGCGGACTGCCTCGGCACGGGGTAGCACGCAGGTGAGCGGATGGTGTTGGCGGCGAGTGGAAATTGGTGGACGGTCTTCGTTGACGACGCCCGAAAACGAGGCTAAAATTGAGGCCTTCGTTGAGACCCTCAGCGAAGAAAAGAGTTGGAAAACATACGCTTAGCGCGTCAGTGCTAGTCCCGTTTCCCGCTCCAGTTCAACGGTCCTCCCTCTTGTGTCTTTGTCCGTGCTTTTTCATCGCTTTTTCTGATTTTCCCTCGCTGGATCCCCTTCGTCTCTGTTATCCGTTCGGCCACTGCCTTGAGCAGCGCTTTTTCGTGGGCGCCGTTTGAGATTAAGCAGGCGGAATGCCCGGGCGCATGCGCCCGGGCCGAGTGGCTCAATCCACCAGAGTGAAGTGGCCGACCACGCTGTTGAGCGACTGTGAGCGCTGTTTGAGGTCCTGGGCAGAGGTGGCGGTCTGCTGCACCATGGAGGCATTGTCCTGAGTGGCCTGGTCTAGCTGGGCGATTGCCACGTTGATCTGTTCGATGCCGCGGGTCTGCTCGTAGGTGGCGGCGGTGATCTCCTCGAACAGGTCGTTGACCTTCTGAATTTGCAGGTCGATGTCCTGCATCCGTTGTTTGGCCGTATCGACCAGCCCGGCGCCGTTGCTGACCTGGGCATTGGAGGCGTTGATCAGCCCTTTGATCTCGTGGGCGGCCGTGGCGGAGCGGTTGGCCAGTTGGCGAACTTCGCCGGCCACCACGGCAAAACCACGGCCATGTTCGCCGGCGCGGGCCGCTTCCACCGAAGCGTTGAGCGCCAGAATATTGGTCTGGAAGGCAATGCTGTCGATCAGTGTGACGATGTCGGTGATCTTGTCGGCCTCGGCGCTGATCTCCTGCATCGAGTTGACGGCATTGCCGATGGCCTGCTGGCCTGCCTGCGAGGTTTCGCCTGCGCTGCGTACCAGCTCTTTGGCCTGGGCCACGCTGTCGGCGGTTTGGCGAACGGTCGCCGTGACTTCTTCCATGCTGGCAGATGTTTGCTGAAGGGCGGCGGCCTGCTGCTCGGTGCGTGACGACAGCTCCTGATTGCCCGCAGCAATATCACCGGCGTTGCCATCCACCGCCTCGCTGGTGGTGTAGATGTCGGTCATGGCTTCACGTAGCTTATCGCGCATCGAGCGAATGTCGTAGAGCAGGCTGCTGGTGTCGTTGGGGTGCAGGGCCACGGGAGCGGTCAGATCGCCCTGGGCAATGCGTGATACCACGCCAGCAGCATAGTTGGGCTCACCCCCCAACCGGCGCAGAATCATGGTAATCATACCCCAGAAGGCCAGGGTCACCAGTACGCCTGCCAAAATTCCTACCAGAATGCTTCCGATCAACTGACTGACGATGGTGCTGTTGACGTCGCCCACAAAAACGCCACTGGCCACGTACGTATCCCACGGGGCAAAGACCTCGGAGTAAGTGCGTACCAGCGGGCGGGCATCGCTGCCGCGCGCAAAGTTGGAGTAATACTCGGTGAAACCGCTGCCATTGGCTCGTGTGTTGTCCAGCATTGTCTGGAAGATCAGCGTGCCTTCGGGGTCGCTCACCTGAGAAATGTCTTCGCCGACCTCTCTGCGGGGGTGGGCGAGCATGCGCAGGTTGCCGTTGAAGGCGAAGAGGTAGTTGTCATCTTCGCCAAAGCGTATGTCGCGCAGCATGTTGAAGGCGAGGCGCTGGGCATCGGGAACGGACAGCTGACCTTGCTCGGCCAGGTGGTGGTAGTGTTGCAGCGTGGAAATGCCGATGTCGACTGCCGTCACCATGCGCTGTTCGCGTTCGCTATACAGCAAGTTACGGCTTTGCCAGGCATTGATGGCGATCATGACGGCCAGGATCAGCCACAGTACGCCGACGCCTATCAGGCGCTGACGACGCAGGGGCAGCGTGGAGAGTCGATAGCGCGCAGGTGAGGTCGTCGCGTGCTCCGTCGATGGCGGCGCAACGCTGGAAGAGGTAATGGCAGTGCTCATTATCAGGCAAGCTCTCTGTTATGTTCGATTGTTCCCTTGGCACCGGTGCTGACGCAGCGCCCGGTGCGCGCGTCATACTAAAGTATTAATTGCCTGAGTTCTGCTGCAATAGCGTGGCAAAGTGTCGCCTAATGTAGCCTTAACCTTTGTAAAACAGTCATCTGGCTCGCCGTGAGGGCATCGAGTTCGTTAGCTTGAAAAAATATGCGTTCGCCCCGATATCTTCCCATCTAGCTTCATAAGCTCTCATTTTGCTGACAGGACATGTTCATGGCCGAACCGGCATTGTCGATCCGTGGCCTTACCAAGGTGTACGGCAACGGCTTTCAAGCGTTAAAAGGGATTGATCTGGACGTTCAGCAGGGCGACTTCTTTGCACTGCTGGGCCCCAATGGGGCAGGTAAATCCACCACTCTGGGCGTGGTATGTTCCCTGGTGCAGAAAACCGCGGGCAAGGTGTCGATTTTTGGTATCGACATCGACAAGGATTTCGCCAAAGCCAAGTACCAGTTGGGCGTGGTGCCGCAGGAGTTCAACTTCAACCAGTTCGAGAAAGTGCTGGATATCGTATTGGCCCAGGCGGGCTATTACGGCATGCGACGTAGTGAAGCGCTGCCCCGTGCCCAGCAGCTGCTGACCGACCTGGGGTTGTGGGAAAAACGCAACGGCAGCGCGCGGATGCTCTCCGGCGGCATGAAGCGCCGCCTGATGATTGCGCGTGCGCTGATGCATCGCCCCAAGCTGCTGATTCTCGATGAGCCCACGGCGGGGGTGGATATCGAGCTGCGTCGCAGCATGTGGGAGTACATGCGGCGCATCAACCGCGACGAAGGCACGACGATCATTCTGACGACCCACTATCTGGAAGAAGCCGAAAGCCTGTGCCGCAATATCGCCATCATCAATCACGGCGAGATCGTGCGTAATACCAGCGTGCGCGAGCTGCTGGCCGAGCTGGACACGGAAACCTTCCTGCTGGACCTGGCGGCTCCCGTCGCGCAAGCGCCTCAGGTGCCGGGTTTCGAGGTTCACCAGGTGGAACCCTCCCAGCTTTCAGTGGCCATTCACCGAGGCCAGCAGCTGAACAACGTGTTCTCATCGCTCAGTGAGCAGGGCATTCAAGTGGTTTCCATGCGCAACCGCGCCAATCGTCTGGAAGAGATGTTCGTTTCCATGGTAGAGAGCAGCCAGGCGGCTCTGGATCAACGTGAGCAGCAGGAGGCCAACGCATGAATGCCACACAAACCCTGGTCGCGCTGTGGACACTGGTGCTCAAGGAGATCAAGCGGTTTACCCGTATCTGGCCGCAAACCCTGCTGCCACCGTCGATCACCATGGCCATGTACTTCATCATTTTCGGCAGCCTGATCGGCTCGCGCATTGGTGAGATGGATGGCTTCAGCTATATGGATTTCATCGTGCCCGGGTTGATCATGATGTCGGTGATCACCAACAGCTACTCCAACGTGGCCTCCAGCTTCTTTTCCAACAAGTTTCAGCGCTCGGTGGAAGAGATGATGGTCTCGCCCATGCCCAATAGCGTGATTCTTTCTGGCTTCATTCTGGGCGGCATGGCCCGAGGCCTGGGCGTCGGGCTCATCGTGACGCTGGTATCGCTGTTCTTCACCCGCTTGACGGTGGAGCATCCGCTGCTCACGATACTGGTCGTGGTGCTGACCTCGGCGCTGTTCTCCATAGGTGGCTTCATCAATGCCCTGCTGGCGAACAAGTTCGATGACATTTCCATCGTGCCGACGTTCATCCTGACCCCGCTGACCTACCTGGGCGGCGTGTTCTACTCCATTTCGATGCTGCCGGACTTCTGGCAGGGCGTCTCGATGCTCAACCCGATTCTGTACATGGTCAACGTCTTCCGCTATGGCTTTCTGGGGGTGTCTGACATTCCCGTCGGTTGGGCGCTGACGGCTATCATGGCGTTCATCGTGGTGCTGTTCATGGTGGCGCTGACCATGCTGGAGCGTGGCAAAGGTATTCGCAGTTAAGTGCCCCAAGGGCCCCTGGTTTGAAGGAGACGTTTTGCATGGCACACCGCCCTGATACTCTGGAACACGCGCCGCTGGGGCGCGATTCTGCCTACCCCGAGCAGTACGATGCGGCACTGCTGTACCCCATTCCTCGGGCGGCCAATCGCGCGCCGCTGGGGATCGAAGAAAGCGCGTTGCCCTTCGTGGGTGAAGACGAGTGGCACGCTTTCGAAGTCTCCTGGCTGAATGGACGCGGCAAGCCGGTGGTGGCGGTGGCGCGCTTTCGGCTGCCGGCAAGCTCGCCGCAGTTGATCGAGTCAAAATCCTGGAAGCTCTACCTCAACAGCCTCAACCAGACGCGCTTTGCCAGCCAGGCCGAGGTAGAAGCCATCCTGGTGCGCGACCTGAGCGGTGCGGCGGGTGCCCCGGTCAGCGTCGAGCTGTTACCGGTGGATGACGAAGCGCTGGCCCCGCGACGCTTGCCAGGGGAGTGCCTGGACGACCTGGATATCGAGGTCAGCCACTACACCCCCAGCGCCGAGCACCTGACCACCCACGATGATATCGTGGAAGAGACGCTGCATTCGCATCTGCTCAAATCGAACTGCCCTGTGACCGGGCAGCCCGACTGGGGGAGCGTGCTGATTCGCTATAAAGGCCCGCGCCTCGACCGCGAAGGACTGCTGCGCTACCTGATTGGCTACCGCCAGCATCAGGATTTTCACGAGCACTGCGTCGAGCATATCTTCACGGATCTCATGCAGTACGCCCAGCCAGAATCACTGCTGGTGCTGGCGCGTTACGTGCGCCGTGGTGGGCTGGACATCAGCCCCTGGCGTGCCACGCCGGGCATGGCGCCGCCCAGCCCGCTACGCCTGGCGCGCCAGTGATACCGACCCAGGAAAGGAGACACCAATGGACGCTCTTACGCTGCTGCACGAACGTAGCTCCATGGGCAAGCTCACCGAGCCTGCCCCCAGCCCGGAACAGCTCAGCGCCATCTACCGCGCCGCCCTGCGTGCCCCCGACCACAAGGAGCTACGCCCGTGGCGGTTTATCGAGTTCGTCGGAGAAGGGCGCGAGCGCCTGGGAGAACTGTTCGCCGAAGCGGAGTTCCAGGAAGACCCGCACGCCAGCGATGACACCCTGAACGCTGCCCGCAAAAAGCCCCTGCGCGCGCCCATGGTGATCGCCGTGATTGCCAAGGTGACGCCAGATATTGCCAAGGTGCCCAAGGTCGAACAGGTCATTTCAGCGGGCTGTGCTGCCCACGGGATTCTGTTGGCCGCACACGCCCTGGGCTTGGGCGCCATGTGGCGCAGCGGCAAGTATGCCTTCGACCCGGTGGTGCGCAAGGGCATGGGGCTGGACAAGGAGGATGAAGTAGTCGCGTTCATCTACCTGGGCAGCCTGGCCGGTCGTCACAAGCCGGTACCCGAGCATAACGCCGCCGATTTCGTCGAACGCTGGGATTGAGCGCTTAACCGCCGAGGAGCCCCCATGAGCCCGTCACGCCAGCCAGGCCTACCGCACCCGCGTCTACCGCTGCCAGAAGGCAAGGAAGACCTGCACGCCTTCCACCGCTGGCTGGGCGAGGCGATTCCCATGGTGGGAGCCTTGGGCATCAGTGACGTGAGCCACGCCAACGACGCGTTGACCTGGCACCTGGCGCTGGCGCCTAACCTCAATGATAAAGGCACCGGCTTTGGCGGTGCCTTGGCGGCACAAGCCACCCTGCAAGGATGGTGCTGGGTGACCCTGTGGCTGCGCCAGCAGGGAAGGGCACAAGACGTGGTCGTGGCGGATGCCAGCCAGCGCTTCGTCGCCCCGGTGACCGGCGACTACCGCCTCATCTGTACGCCCAGCAGCAGCGGCGGCCCCGCAACGCTGGCAGAACGGCTGCACGAACGCGGCAAAGGCAGCATCGCGCTCAGCCAGCAGCTCTACTGCGGCGACACGCTATGTCTGGAAGCCAGCAGCCGCTATGCCGTGCTGCCCAGCCCTTGACGTGAAAAGCCCTGATGTGAAAAAGGCTTGCTATTTCACAGCTTAACGCATAGTATATGCGCCGTTCTGTTGAGAAAGGCAACGCCCTGCAGCAGAGCACACAATGTGGAGAGGTGTCCGAGTGGTCGAAGGAGCACGCCTGGAAAGTGTGTAAGTCGAAAGGCTTCGAGGGTTCGAATCCCTCCCTCTCCGCCACGAATATAGAAGGGGAATCAACATCTTATGTTGATTCCCCTTCATCGTTTCTGGGTCTTGTGACTGATTTGGGAATCACCCTGGGAACTGCAGGTCTAGCTGTTTCTCTTTTCTCACTGTCCTGCTGTCTCTTGACCGCCGATTTCGTAAAGCCACGCTAACTTTCCAGTTATGGTTTAAGGCGCTTACCGTGCCTCCTGATTGCCTCATAACACAACATGCCTTCTACACATAGGCGCTATCCTGCGCTGCAGGTGTGCGTATGGCGGTTTGTATTGAAGGGATTATTTGCTCTTGTGTGAACTGTGGTTTACATTAAGAACATGAAAATAATTAGCGAAACCGACACTTATTCGGACTGGTTCGATAAATTACGCGATGCTCGGGCCAGAGCGAAAATTCTGGCTCGTCTGCGCCGGGCTGAGCTGGGCAACTTCGGGGATTGTGAGCCGGTGGGGGAAGGAGTCTCGGAATTGAGGATTCACTACGGGCCTGGTTATCGAGTCTATTTTGTCCAGCGGGGGTATGAGCTGATTATTTTGTTGGCGGGCGGTGATAAATCCAGCCAGGCAAAAGATATTGATATCGCGAAGCAATTGGCACGCGATTTGAAGGAGGCACCATGAGCACGCTGCGTAAATGGGATGTCGTTGACCACTTGAATACCGAAGAGGAAATGGTGTTGTACTTTGAAGCCTGCCTTGAAGAGGGCGACGCTGCCCTGGTGGCGGCAGCGCTTGGCGATATTGCCCGCGCCCGTGGTATGGCACAGCTTGCTCGTGATACGGGGTTGACTCGCGAAGGGTTGTACAAGGCGCTTTCTGCTGATGGAAACCCAAGTTTTGCAACGATTATGAAGGTGACAAAAGCCTTGGGCTTTACGTTACGTGCTGAAGTATCGTAAGACGATCAACGATTCCGTGATACGCCCCGCCTTTCAAGCGGGGCGTTTTCGTTGGTGAGGCATAGACCAGGCAGGGCCATCACACACCACTGTTGAGACGTGCCGCTATCCTAGAAACGCAGGCCGCCGCTGAATCCGAAAATCGCTACGATGACGACGACAATGACGACGATGGTAGTAGTAGAGGGCATGATCTCTTCCTTTGAGAATGGTTGAAAGGTAAGCCTAGTCGGTGATGGGCGGTTTCGCACGCTTTGATAGGCCGATGCCCGGCGTTTGGCCGGGCATCGCAGTGGGGAGGGCGGTTATCGGGTGGGTTCAACCGCACTTGCAGTCATGGCCACAATCGGTAGAGCCATCGGCATGGCCTGTCGCGCAGGCCGTCGAGCAGAAGAGTTGACCCTCTTTTTCGATGGAGTGGCTGTCCACCTTGCAATGACACTTCGGGCATGCGCACTGTTGCTGAGACATGGTAGAACCTCCTGTGGGTTGTCTCTTCAAGCGTAGTGCGCACCCTGGGTGTTATGTAATTGCGTTGTGAGGTTTTTTGCTGGTGATGACTGCTGTCAAGGCGTCGAGCGCGCCAGGGCGCTGCCTAGCGCAAGGAAAAGTCGAACTGGCGGCGAATCGCGACAAAGTCGCTGCTAACTTCGGGCCGGTGCACGGGCCCTTGGCGAAAAAACTGCCTGGTATCGAGCATCACCCGGGTACCTGCTGAAAGGGGCATGGGGAGGATACATAAAAAAAAGCGCCCTCACGAATGAGGACGCTTTTTTCATCGCGGTACAGAGCGTCCTGAATGATCAGTCCGTGTACTGCGGTACTTCTTCTTCCCTGATTGACGAAAGCTCGTCCTGAGCTTGCTCGGTCCCTGAATCGTCTTCGCTCATCCTAAGCGCACATTCCCTTGTCACGCGGTATCCCTGCCGCGAACGCTTTGAACTATAGGTGAGTGACAATTAATGTACAAGATAAAATTGTATTTTTATTGTACTTGAATAGTACAGAAATGCTGCTGCTCGATCATAAAGTGTATATTTAACAAATGTTTATAATTTTACAGTTGGCACAAAAAATAGCAGGCTAAATAGCCTGCCGGTGAAATGGGTTATCGTCAGCGCGTCAGATGATCGCGCAGGCGCTGCAATTGCTCAGCATCCCAGCCGTCGGGTTCGGTGAGGGCTGCCCAGGCATCGATGTAGTGTTCGGCGGCGATTTCATGCCCATAGCCGTCGGGGGCGCTGCCCACGGTCAGGTCGACCAGCAGCTGTAGCATGGTCACCACGGGGTACCAGCGTAGCGCTGGAGAAACATCTGGCCCACGAGGTGCGCGCATCCACTCGGGTTCTCGCCAGAACGCCGCAGGCTCGAAAAAGGTGATGGGGTCGCTGGCATATTGCAGAAACGCAATGCGGAAATCTCCCCATGGGGCAGCGGCTTTCTCCAGCCCTTGGGTCTGGTTCATGAACCTGACAACCGCGCCCTCGCGAAACGTGGGTAGCCATGCGGGGGAACCCGGATCGCGGTCGGCGGTCACGGCGCGCCAGGTGTCGCTGCGAAAGGGAGGGCCGCTCCACAGCACGCCTTGAAAGGGGTCGTCGATGATATCGTAAAGATCGAAGGATAGATCCGAGTTGAGCGCGCCCAGGCTCAGGCCAAAGAGGTAAAGCTGCGGTCGCTCATCGCTTGGCAGCTGGCTCCAGTAGCGGTAAATGGCCGAAAACAGCGCGCGGGCACTCTCGACGCCGTACTCTGCTTCGGAGATCAGCGACAGGTGGCTGGGTAGATACGAGTACTGGGCGGCCACCGTGGCAATATCGCCGCGATGAAGATACTCCACGCTGTGCTGGGAACGAGGGTCGATCCAGCCGCGGCCAGTGGGGGTCGCGATGACCATGACCGAGCGTTCGAACCCGCCGGTTCTGATTAGCTCTTCGAGGGCCAGCTCGGCGCGCTGAGTGGCGGTTTCGGCGGCGTTGAGCCCGACATAGACGCGAATGGGGTCGAGCGCGGGCTCACCCAGAAACGCTTCCATATCCTCGGCCGTAGGGCCCTGGGTGACGAAGCGCCTGCCCCGGCTACCCAGCGCTTCCCAACTGATCAGCGACTCGGCGCTGCCGGGCACATTGGCCGCTTGCGGGGGGCTCAGGTCATCCTGCATCAGCTCGTCCACCTGCTGGTAGGAGCGGTCAGCCACCTGTAGTGCGTAAGAAAAGATGACGCCCTCGATGATCAGCCAGAACAGCGCCACGGCGGAGACGATGCCCAGCACTTGGGCCGTGCGATGGGGCAGCACATGGGCAAGCTTGTACGAGAGCAGCTTGAAGGTGCGCTTGAACAGCCGCGCGACCAGCAGCAGACTCAGAAAGACCCCCATGGTGATCAGCGCCACGGCCAGCGGGCGTGTGCCGCTGGTGGGGTCCATCTCCATCAGTTCGCGAATGCTGTTTTGCCACTCGGCCGCGCGCCATAGAAAAATCACCGACACCACCAGCGCGACCAGGGCGGCCAGCTGCTTGAGCGTGCGCTCTACAGCGGCTCTGGGCTCTGGCAGGTGCAGGTAGTGCCACAGCGTGCGCGCAATGACGCCCAGGGCATACCCCGCCGTGACGCTGAGCCCGGAGACGATGCCCTGAGCCAGCAAGGGGCGGGGCACCAGGCTTGGGGTGAGTGAAAAGGCAAAAAAGAGCGTGGCAAGCAGTAGGCCCGTGCCCGACAAGCGGCTCAGCAAGGGCCTCATGCGAAAGTGCTCGAGACGGTTTTCCATAACGTTTTTCATGGCCTGGTTCGAGGGCAATCCATTTGGCGTGTGGGTCCCAGACGCTAGTGTATTAGAAACGGTAGGTCAGTGATACCCCACTCAGCGCCTGCCAGGGGCTTCCCAGCGCATCGACGATCGGGCTGTCGGCGGCGTTGCCGGTCAGTCGGGTAGCGCCGACGAAGCCGGTGGCTGTCCACTCAGGGGTCAAGGCGTAACTCAGGCTGGCGTTTGCGCCCAGCTGCCAATAGCCGCCATCCGGTGCGTAGGTGGCCACTCCGCTGCGGGCGCTATCCTGGTCGGAAACTCCATACAGAGATTGAGTCCAGCGCTCGTTGGAGTAGTTGACGCTGGGGGATAGCACCAGCAGCAAACGCTCGCTGAGCGGGGTGCGCAGGGTGGCGCTCGCCGAGAACGTGGCGCCTTCCATGTCGCCGGTCACTGCGCGGCTGCCAGCCACGCTGTAGCGCCAGGGCCCATCCTGGTAACCGACTCGCAAGCCCAGCGTGGCGCCACCATCGATTTTTTCGAAGGCGCCAAGGTCACCCTTGTTATCGCGGCCGAAGGTGTAGCCGATAAAGGGCGAGGCGCTCCAGTTGCCCTGGCGCAAGGCGTGCCACTCGATGCCATCGCGCAGATTGATGGACAGCTGGTCGCCATAGGCCAGGTTCAGTACGGGCAGTGCGCGGGCTTCGTAGTCGTCGCTACCGGCATAATCAGGGGCGTAAGCAACCCCCGCGCCCACGCTGCCGCTCCATTGGTCGGCCAGCGCCATGGGGGCCAGGGCCATGCAGGCGAGCGTTACCAGGCAGCCCAAGGGGCGTAAGTGGGAGCGAGAGTAACGGCTTGAAAACAGGGAGCGAGTTGGCATGGGAGCATCCAGAATGTGAGAAAAGCATGCATGATTGTATGTTTGGTTTAAAACCAATCGCAAGCCAGCGCTTGATATTTATCACGGCCCGCCCATAAAAACTTTTTAACTTTTCATATCCCAGGTTAGATAACTCGACGTCTATAAGGCGCACTGTGTGCCCATGACGCAGGGACAGCGTTACAAGGAAGTGCAAGCAGGGAGTGCTTGCGGCGCACAAGGATGCATGGACAGGACGTTCGTGAAGTGGGATCAGGGAGGACCTGATAAAGCCTCGGCCAGCGATGGTCGGGGTTTTTTTATCAGTCAGCGCGTAAAACCTCGTACTTTGAGTGCGAGGATGGATAGCGCGGCGTCCGGCAGGACGCCTTGTGCCTTGTGCCTTGTAATCTTACATAAAGCACGATAATTTGTAAGATATGATAACCGAACGCGCCTATAAATACCGCTTCTACCCCACGCCAGAGCAGGCAACCCTGCTGGCGCGTACGTTTGGGTGCGTGCGGTTTGTCTGGAACGCGGTGCTGCGCTATCGCACCGATGCGTTCTATCAGCGTCAGGAAAAAATCGGTTACATCGACGCCAGCGCGTTTTTGACACAGTTAAAAAAGCAGCCTGACACCGCCTTTCTGGCCGAGGTCAGTTCGGTGCCACTGCAACAATGCCTGCGCCACCAACAAACCGCTTTCAAGAATTTCTTTGCCAAGCGGGCGCGGTATCCCAGCTTTAAATCCAAAAAGCACCGGCAGTCAGCCACCTTTGCCAGTTCGGCATTTTCGTACCGTGACGGCCAGATCACGCTCGCCAAGTGCCGCGAACCGTTGAGCATTCGCTGGAGCCGCGAGCTACCGTCAGCGCCTAGCACCGTCACCGTGTCAAAGGACGCAGCAGGCCGCTACTTCATTAGCTGTCTGTGCAAGGTAGATACTGAGACGCTGCCGATCACGCCTAACATGATCGGTATCGACCTGGGACTAAAAGACCTGTTCGTGACCAGCGAGGGTCAACGGGTTAATAACCCGCGCCATACGGCACACTATGAGAGGAAACTGGCTCGGGCACAGCGGCAATTGAGCCGTAAGCAAAAAGGCTCTAACAACCGTGCCAAGGCACGGTTAAAGGTCGCTCGCTGTCACGCCAAAATTGCCGATACACGGCGTGACCACCTGCATAAACTCACCCGCCAGATCGTTAACGAGAACCAAGTGATCGCGGCGGAGAGTTTGCAGGTTAAAAATATGGTCAAAAATCGCCATCTCTCTAACGCCATCAGTGATGTTGGCTGGGGGGAGTTGGTGCGCCAGCTTGAGTACAAAGCGGCTTGGGCCGGACGCCAATTCGTCCAGATCGACCGCTGGTACCCAAGCTCAAAACGCTGCCATGGCTGTGGATTTGTCATGGAATCGCTACCGCTCACTGTTCGCACCTGGGATTGCCCAGGCTGTGGCACCGAAGGCATTGACCGTGACCTCAATGCCGCCCGCAACATCCTACAAGCTGGCACCGCGCTATTAGCGGGTGCCGAGCGTTGAAGTAACTACCGAGGGGCACTCGGGAATTAACGCCTGTGGAGTTTGTGTAAGACCGGCAATGCCAGGGCATTGAGGGCAACGGACAGCGAAGCAGGAACCAGGAAGGCAACAACCTGGGAATCCCCTTCCTTTCCGCCGCGAGGCGGCAGCGCAAGCTGAGGGAGGGGAGGATGTCAACTCAGGTTAATGCAGTTGTCATATAGAAGCTGCAGAGTAGGCAGTGGCATAAGGAAACGTGCCTTCAGGGAGTACTATCAAGCAAGGAGCGCTTGAGCACCAGGGATGCATGAACAGGACGTTCATGAAGAAGGATCAGGGAGGAGTCAGTACTGCCCCGGCCAGTCATGGCCGGGGTTTTTTTTGCCTATTCGCCCATCGTGGCTGTAGTGGTCAACTAATACCGGACAGTAATTTAAGGTTTTCCTCAGCCACCATGGTGGGAAGTACCGGGGTCAGTCGGTGCTGTCAGTACCGCTTTCCGGTTTGCTGCTGCCCTGGTGGGCAAGTGGGCTGGCTTCGTCCAGGCGCGGGTGGTTGTTCTTGAAAGCCTGATGCAGGTCGGGCATGGCATCCATGGCCTGGATGGTGTGTGCCAGGGCATGCACGGCTGCCAATACGTCCTGGGTATTGCCGGTTTCCGAAATGGTGTGCATGTTGCGGATGGGGAAGCCCATGGAGGTGGCCGCGCTGTCGATGGAGGCCAGTACGCCTGCCATGCCGTCGGTGCCGGTATCTACCCCGACGATATCCCGCTGCATGGGAATGTCGTGCTCCCTGGCGGCGGTGGCAATGATGCGATTCAACTGCTCACTGGCAATCGAGCCCACCGACAGCGTGAACCCCTTGCCCATTTCCAGCGGCTGCATGCGCTTGTCGCCAATGCCGGGCGCGCCCACGTAATCGTGGTTGACGTCCACGCCGATGATTGCATCGGGCTTCAGCTCGCCCGCCATCACGCGGCTGCCGAAGCGGCCGATCTCTTCGTAGCTGGCAATCGCAAACATGACGCGAACCTTGTCGGTGCCACCGGCTTCGGCAACGAGCCGAGCGGCTTCGGCGGCGACAAAGCAGCCCAGTCCGTTATCCAGGTAGGCGCCGTAGAAGGTATTCGGGCTGAACCCCGGGCGGATGGGACGATTGAAGATGATCGAGTCGCCGGGGCGCACGCCCAGGTTGAGGACTTGCTGCTTCTTGTTCTCTCCGTGAATTTGCAGGTCCAGGTAAATTTGCTCTTTCTTGATGCCCTTGCTGCCATCACGCTGGGCCGGGTCGGAGAAGTGAATCGCGCCCAGGGCTTCCACCGTGCCGCCGTCGATGCGGCGGTAGCTGCCTGGGGCCTCTGGGTCTTCACTGAACAGGGTGACTTCATGGCCGATCAGCACGCCCGGCAGGAAAGAGTCGGTATTGATCCAGATCTTGCCGTCTTCCCCAATCGAGCGAACCTGCATGCGGATCTTGTCGGCATGGCCGATGATCATCAGCTTGAACATGTCGTCCTGGCCCGGATGCGTGTCCAGTACCACACCGGCGTTGCCCTTGAACTGATGCAGGTGCCAGCCCGCCGGGGCAAAGCTTTCGAAATAGGGCTTGAGAACGCCATAGGTCATGGCGCCCTCCAGGCCTACGGGGCTGGGCGCCGACAGAATGTCACGCATCAGGGTGAACTGTGCGTCCGGCATGGGCTGGGTCCAGGGTGTTGCGGTATCAGTCATGGTGAAACCTCACTTACAGCGGTGGTTAGTGATGACTAGTCTGCCAGATTGTGGCGTGTTCTGTCGCCAGTGGGTGGGGCAACGGCGGCGGTTGCATGCGCGCGGGATAAGCGCACCCCCGACCTAGGTGGCCATGACGCGCTGTCTGAAACACCTTACTATGATCATTAACGTATGCACGCTGATGAAACTACCATGGTATCGATGTCCTGGGAGTGTTGCCATGACGGCAGAAACGCTGGTCAGTCCTCGTTTTAAAGTTCTGTTGGCAGGGGTGTTTAGCCAGATATTGTGCATTGGTATTGCGCGATTCGCCTATACCCCGCTATTGCCCGTAATGCAGCAGCAGAGTTGGCTCAATGATGCCGATGGTGGTTGGCTGGCGGCACTCAACTATGCCGGCTACATGCTGGGCGCTGTGCTGGCCGCATCTATCCGCACCTTGCACCTGAAGGATACTCTGTTCCGGACTGGGCTCGTATTGGCGGTGCTGAGTACGCTAGGGATGGCGCTGACCGAGCACTTCTGGGTATGGGCAGGCCTGCGGTTTATCGCGGGGTTATCCAGCAGTGGTTCCATGCTGCTGGCGTCCGGACTGATTCTCCATTGGCTGATTCAGCATCATCAGCGTGGCGAGCTTGGGATCCATTTTGCTGGGGTGGGGGTTGGCATCGTGGTGGCGGCGCTGGCCGTTGAATTCATGCAAGCGCTTGCGCTGGGCTGGCAAGCCCAATGGTGGGGCTTTAGCCTGCTAGGGCTGGTGCTGCTGGTGCCCGCATGGTGCTGGCTGCCTCGCCCCGTAAAGCCGCTTCCAGGCACGTCTGAGCATGCTGCACCGGTCCGGCCGCCCAGCCGTACCTTCATGCGCTTGATGCTGCCTGCCTATTTTTGTGCCGGGTACGGTTACGTCATCAGCGCCACCTTTCTGGTCGCCATCGTCGAGCGTGAACCGCTGCTGGCGGGAGCGGGTAACTGGGCGTTCGCGCTAGTCGGATTGGCAGCGGCTCCCACTGTAATGCTGTGGGATCTGATAGCAAGGCGGATTGGCTACCTGGGCGCCTTGATCGTTGCGATGCTGGTTCAGGTCGTTGGCATTGTGCTGCCTGCCGTCAGCCCGACCTTGCCGGGCGTGCTGGTAAGCGCCGTGCTGTATGGCGGTACCTTTCTGGGCTGTGTGAGTCTGGTATTGACCATGGCAGGGCGGCTTTACCCAGCGAGCCCCGCTCGCTTGATGGGCCAAATGACGCTGGCGTATGGGGCTGCACAAATCGTTGCGCCGGCGCTGACGGGCATGCTGGCGGAAGCCTCTGGGCACTACTACCTGGGGCTTTGGTTGGCCGGTGGCTTCGTGACGACAGGGGCGTTGCTGTTGATATGGTTACGTCGCATCGACTACACGGCGCAGCGGCTGGACGCTGAGGCCAAGGCGCTGGCCGCATAGAAAAAGCGCTGGCGCGACCCAGAGATGCGTGGGCTTCGAGGGCAAAATCCTCTAGGATAGGCGCTTTTTTCTGACAGGGTAGAAGGGCATGGCGTCTTCTGGACAACCGCGTATTCAGTGGCTGGGCCGCTGGGGCTTTGTGTTGGCAGCTACCGGCTCGGCGGTAGGCTTGGGCAATATCTGGAAATTCCCCTATATCACCGGGGAGTACGGTGGCGGCGCTTTCGTGCTGGTCTATCTGGCCTGCATCCTGGCCGTCGGGGTGCCCGTGATGATGACCGAGATCGCTTTTGGTCGTCGTGGTCGCGGTAGCCCCATCGATGCCATCCGCCGGGTGGTCAGCGAATCGGGGCGCTCCTCCGGCTGGTCGTTGATCGGCTGGATGGCCATGCTGTGCGGATTCATGGTTCTGTCGTTCTATGTGGTGGTGGCCGGGTGGTCCTTCTCCTACTTGTGGAAGATGCTCTCCGGTGGTCTGGCGGGCAGCAGCGTCGATGACATGGCGGCGATCTTTGCGGCCAACAACGCCAACCCGTGGGTGCTGGGCGGCTGGAGCACGCTGGTGACGCTGTTGACCATGCTGATCGTGGGCAAGGGCGTACAGGAGGGGATCGAGAAGAGCGTCAGCTGGATGATGCCGGGCCTGGTGCTGATGCTGGTGCTGCTGATCGTGTTTGGCGTGTTTTCCGGTGGCTTTGGTGACGCCGTCCGCTTCCTGTTCTCGTTCAATGCGGGCAGCCTGTCCAGTGCCGGTATGCTGGCGGCGCTGGGGCACGCCTTCTTTACGCTGTCGCTGGCCTCGGGGGCCATTCTCACCTACGGCAGCTATCTCCCCAAAGGGGCCTCCATCGGGCGTACCACGGTCAGCGTGGCGCTGGCCGATACCGTGGTGGCGCTGATGGCCGGGCTGGCAATCTTCCCGGTGATCTTTGCCAACGGCATGAATCCTGGCGAAGGGCCAGGGCTGATTTTCATGAGCCTGCCGCTGGCTTTCCAGGCTATGCCCTTGGGCACCCTGTTCGGTATTCTGTTCTTTTTGATGCTCTCCATGGCGGCACTAACCTCATCCATCTCGATGGTCGAAGCCACCGTCTCCTGGCTGTGCGACAACAAGGGCATCACGCGCCCGGTGGCCGCCTGGTCCACCGGGATCGTGCTGTGGCTGGTCAGCACGCTGGCGATGCTGTCGTTCAATCTGGGCGCTGACTGGACGCTGGCGGGCAGGCACTTCTTTGACTGGTTGGACTACCTGACGTCCCGTTGGATGATGCCGCTGGGCGGGTTGGGCATGGTGCTGCTGGCCGGGTTCGTGCTCAAGAGCGAGACGTTCCGCGACGAGCTGGGGCTGGCTCCGCTGCCCTATACGCTGTGGCTGACCATGGTGCGCTACGTCAGCCCGCTGGGCATCCTGGTCATCTTCGTCGATGCCCTGGGCCTCTATCAGGTCTCGTTTGCCCAGCACTGGCCGTGGCTGCTGGCGATCCTGGTGGCCATGATGGCAGCGGGTGAAACCTTGAGCCCACGCTTGCGCAAGGCCCTGAAAGCTGCCTAGGAGGGCCAATCCTGCCCGGTGTTCAGGCGGCGCTGAAGGTCGTTGAGCTGGCGATGGGCCACGTCCGGGCTGGGCGCATACTCGTCATCAGATCGTTGATAGGACATAAGGCAAACTTTTGGCGTGCGGAATCACTAGCCTAGCGGCTATCGGTGAGAAGTAAACGCCGCGATGGCTCCCGGGTGGGTGCCGGCTTCCAGCAACTCGTTCCAGCGCGTGGTGTAGCGGCGTGAACGGTGCCCGCAGCGCAGCTGCCAGGCGGCGTCCGGGTCGCGCATGCCAAAGTGGATGGTGCCTTGCCCCATCCGCTGGTTGATGGCATCCACCGCCCGCATCACGTGGGGGTGCGCTTTGGCAGGCGGTGCCAGCAGCGAGAGCTGGTACTGCTGGGCGTCTACCAGGTCCACCAGCATGACGCCTGCTTTCATGAACACGTATCCGGGGCGGTACATCTGCTCCATCCCTTCCTTGACGGCCTGCAGAATGAGCCGCGTGTCGTCGGTGGGAGCATCGAGGGGAATCATGGCGCGGGGGGCCAGCTGGGGCAGGTCCTTGCGATGGCGGCTGGTGGTCAGAAACATCAGCACCGCACGGGCCAGACTACCCTGCTGGCGCAGTTTCTCGGCGCTGCGCTGGGCGTGCTGGCGCAATGCATCGTGCAGTTCCTCCTTGCGCCCCGTGGCACGCCCGAAAGAGCGTGAGGTCATGATGCGCTGGCGGGGCTGTTCGACGGCGTTCATCTCCAGGCAAGGCGTGCCGCGCAGCTCGAGGGCGGTGCGCGCCAACACTACCGAAAAGCGCTTGCGCAACTGCCTGGGGTCGCTATCACGCAGCTGCCAGGCGGTACGAATACCGCTCACGGCGAGCTGCTCGGCAAGCCGTCGGCCGACTCCCCATACCTCGCTCACCGGAAGCTGTTTGAGCAGTGCCTGGGTGGTGGCAGTGTGGGCAGCCAGCAGACATACCCCTTGATAGTGGGGCTGCTGCTTGGCCACGTGATTGGCCAGCTTGGCCAGCGTATGCGTGGCCGCCAGCCCAACGCAGACGGGCAACCCCAGGTAACGGCGAACACGGCGGCGTAGCGCCACGCCCATGGCCTGGCACTGGGCGTCATCGAAGCCATCCAGGTAAATGAACATCTCATCAATGGAGTAGGGGGCGACCTCTGGGCAGGCTTCACGCAGCAGCTGTGCCAACCGCGCCGACATGTCGCCGTACAGCTCGTAGTTGGAAGAGCACAAATGGATCTGGCCCCGACGCCGCAGCCCTTCCAGCTGGAACGCTGGCGTCCCCATGGCAATGCCCATGGCTTTCAGCTCGGCAGAGCGCGCAATCACGCAGCCATCGTTGTTGGACATGACGCCCACGGCCTTGCCTTCCAGCGTGGGCTGGAATACCCGCTCGCAGGAAACGTAAAAGTTGTTGGCATCCACCAGACCGATCATGGCAAATACTCATGAATGACGGCGCGCACTACCCCCCATAGCTGGCACTCGGCCTCTTCCAGCGGCAGCGGAGGGTAGTGCGGATGAGACGAGCACAAATGCGGCGTACCGCGATACAGCGCGTAGCGCTTGATCAACAGCTCCTGGTCGAACAGGGCGACTACGATGTGGCCCAGCCGAGGCGGCACGCTGCGGTCTACCACCAGCAGGTCGCCGTCGAAGATGCCCCACCCCTCCATGCTGTCGCCGCGGGCGGTCAGATAGAACGTCTGTGTCGGGTGCTTGATCAGCCGCGTGTTGAGATCCAGCGTGCGTGGCTCGTAATCCTGCGCGGGGGAAGGAAAGCCGCTAAAACCCGCGCGACCACTCAGCGAGGCAAACGGAAGAGGCAAGGGTGTTGACGGCAAGGCGGTCGCAACGGCAGTGGGTTGAGACGGCATCGTCGGGCTCCTCACGAATGAATAGTGTGTTTATATACAGCATTTATGGCCAGTATTCATTCATGCGGAAAAAAATGCAAGGTGCCGGGGCGAAGGTAAGGGTACGAGGAGGCTAACGGGCCAGCCAGAGGCCAACCACCAGCGCACTGATGACCGTGATCCAGAACACGAGATTGCGGGCGCGGGTGTCGCGACGAGGTTTCATCGGGTTGTCTCCAGCAGATAGGAAAGGGTGGCCCACCATGGGCCGCTCGAAATCAGCGCATAGGCTGTGCCAGGCATGGTAACGTTTGGTGCTCGAAGCGTCATCCGGCGCAGGGTTTTTTGTGAAGAGAGAGGGCTGATGAAAGGTTCCGAGTTTAGCGGCAGTACGCCGCTGTCGTTGGCCAATGGGCGCCTGGCGGCCCTGAGCTGGGGGCGCCACGATGCCCCAGTGTGGGTCGCCCTGCACGGCTGGCTGGATAACGCGGCGAGCTTCTCGCGGCTGGCCCCCTTGCTGGTAAAGCGACTCAACATTCGTATCGTTGCCCTCGATTTTCGCGGGCACGGCCACTCGGCCCATGCGCCCTTCGGCAGCGACTATGCGCTGTGGGACTACCTTCACGATGTGCTGGATGCCATGGAGGCGCTGGAGATCGAGCAGGCCACGTTGCTGGCGCACTCGATGGGGGCGGCAGTCTCCTGCCTGCTGGCAGCGGCGCTGCCCGAGCGTGTCGCACGGTTGGTGCTGCTGGATGGCCTGGGGGCACTGAATACGCCCGCAGAGGAGACGGCCAGCCAGCTGCGCAAGGGCCTCACCGCCCACCGCCGCGTCGCTTCGCGCACGCCCCGGTATGCGGATATCGAACAGGCCGTTGCCGCCCGGGTGGCAGGCGGCGTGACGCCGCTGGATGCTATCACGGCCAGGCCGCTGGTCGAGCGTAACACCCAGGCCACGGCGGATGGCAAGGTCGCCATGCGCACCGACAGCCGCCTGCTGAAGCCTTCCCTGGTCCGCCTGACGCCGCAGCAGGTGCTGGCCATACTGGCAGAGATTCAAGCCCCCGTGCTATTGATAGAAGGAGAGCGCGGTATTCTCGGTGAGCGCCAGTGGGCGGTGGCCGCTCGGCAGGCGGTTCCCCGCCTCACTCGCCATGTGCTGGCGGGGGGGCACCATCTTCATCTGGAGCCGCAGGCCGTAGCCCAGGTCGCCGAGGTGATTTGCTGTAGTCCCAGTGGTGAAGAGTAGAGCGGTGAAGAGAAGAATAGAGCGGTGAAAAATAAGAAGGAGGGTGTGCCGTGGTGAGTCTGTTGGCAGGGAGAGCGCTGGGTGAGGGAAACAAGGTGGCTCTGGTGCTGGGCAGCGGCGGGGCCAGAGGCTACGCGCATATCGGCGTGATCGAGGCGCTGGAAGCGCGGGGCTTCGAGATCATCTCGATAGCGGGCTGCTCCATGGGCGCGCTGATTGGCGGTATCTACGCAGCGGGCAAGCTGCCCCAGTACCGGGATTGGGTGTGCCATCTCGACTATCTGGACGTGCTGAAGCTGGTCGATGTGACCTGGAGCCCCATGGGGGCCATGCGGGCCAACAAGGTCATGAGCAAGCTGGAAGAGCTGGTGGGTGACGCACTGATCGAGGATCTGCCGATCTCCGTGACCACGGTGGCCACCGATCTGGTACGCCAGCGCGAAGTGTGGTTTCAAAATGGCCCGCTGCTACGCGCCATACGCGCCTCCATTGCGGTGCCTGGCGTGATTACTCCGGTGAACCTGGGCGAGCAGGTGCTGGTGGATGGCGGGCTGCTCAACCCGCTGCCGATGATGCCCATTCTGGCCGCCCATGAAGCGGATTTTGTGGTGGCGGTGAACGTGACGGCCCATAGCCCGCAGCCGGTGACCCTGGAAGAGCTGCTGCCCCGTGACGAGCCTGCCCCGCCGCAGACCCCCTCGGAGCGCGAGCGAGAGGCCAACATTGGCGGTTGGATGAGCGAAGTGCGCGCCACCACGCGCCGACTGTGGGGCGGCCTGGGCGGCGGTGAAGAAGAGAGCGATGACGATGAAACCGTCGACCTGCGCGGCAAGCGGGAGTGGGGCAAGCTGGACATGATTCTGGAGTCGTTCGATATCACCCAGGCGGCGCTGGCCAAGTACAAGGTGGCCGGGTATCCGCCGGATGTGCTGATCGAAGTGCCCAAAACCGTTTGCAGTACCTATGAGTTCCACCGCGCCAACGAGTTGATTCGCCTGGGGCGCCATCTGGCAGATCAGGCGCTGGAGCGGCGCATGCCCTGTATTGCCTCGGACGCTACCGAGTGAGCTACTGGCCGCGTTTGCGCAGCAGAATATAGACCGCCCCTGTGCCGCCATCCATGTCGGTGGCGGAGCAAAACGCCAGCACGCCAGGCCACTCTCGCAACCAGGCGTTGGTGTGGCTCTTCAAGACAGGGAAATCCGCGCTGCTGCCCCACGCCTTGCCGTGCACCACTAGCACGCAGCGCAGCCCCTGGGCTGCGGCATCGCCCAGAAAGCTCTCCAGCTCCAGGCGGGCCTCTTCCAGCGTGTAGCCATGCAGGTCGAGCCCTGCTTGCCAGGCGGTTTGCCCCCGTTTGAGCTGGCTGAAGGTGCGCCAGGGCAGGTCCGGCACGCTGAACTCCAGGTACTCGGAGGGGCGCACGGCTTCGACACGGC
Organism: Halomonas sp. 18071143; assembly: GCF_019211725.1. NCBI lineage: Bacteria > Pseudomonadati > Pseudomonadota > Gammaproteobacteria > Oceanospirillales > Halomonadaceae > Halomonas > Halomonas sp. 18071143. The sequence goes on along the minus strand of NZ_CP078120.1, from coordinate 2,521,033 downwards.
CGTCGGAGGTGCGGCCGCTGCCCTGCAGCGTGCTGCCTTCCACGGCGGCGCGGCGGCGGGCCTCGCGATTGTCGGGTTGCCGTTTGGGTTTGCCGGGGTCCGCCTGGTTGGTGGCAATACGGCGTACGCCTGCTTCCTGCAGTGCCTGGCGAAAGGCACTGATATCGTCGTCGTTGGGCAGGTGTCGCGTCATGGTCGGCTCGGCATCGGTGAAAGTACACGGTGATAGAGACACACAGTATAGCGAGCCCGGTGTCGCTGTGAACCTCGTGGCTGTGAACCGAGCGGCGTCAAAGGTACAATCCTCCCATGATGTCATGTTGCCAGGAGCCCCTGTGACCACGCACTCCCCTGAAGAGCTGTCCACTTCTACGCTTTCACTGCCTGATTCGACGCTGGCACACGAGCTGATAACGCTGCGCGATTACCTGCGCTGGGTCTCCAGCGAGTTTTACCTGGCGGGCCTGCATTATGGCCACGGCACGCAGTCCCCCTGGGACGAAGCGGTCGCCCTGAGCCTGGGCGCGCTGCACTTGCCCTGGAACGTCGACCCCGCCGTGCTCGATGCGCGGCTGCTCCCCATGGAGCGTTCGCGCATCATCAAGCTCGCCCGCGAGCGCATCACCACTCGTCGCCCGTTGCCCTACCTGCTGGGTGAGGCCTTCTTCGCGGGTTACCCCTTCTCGGTAGACGAGCGCGTGCTGATTCCGCGCTCGCCCATTGCCGAGCTGATTGAAGATGGCTTTGCCGCCTGGTTCCCCGAAGAGCCCCCCGCTCGGGTGCTGGACCTGTGTACCGGCTCCGGCTGTATCGGCATCGCCACGGCGCTGGTGCTGCCCACCTGTGATGTCGCGCTGGCGGATATCAGCCAGGACGCCCTGGCCGTGGCGCGCCAGAACATCACCCGTCACGGTGTCGGTGACCGAGTGCGCGCCTGGGAGTCGGACGTGTTCAGCGGCCTTCAGGGGCAGACATTTGACCTGATCGTCTCGAACCCGCCCTACGTGGACGCCCGCGACCTGGCGACCATGCCCGCCGAGTTCCGCCACGAGCCGGACCTTGCGCTGGGCGCTGGCAGCGATGGGCTGGATATCGTCCGGCGTATTCTGCGTGACGCGCGCCGCCATTTGAGCGACGACGGCTGGCTGATCGTCGAGGTGGGCAACTCCGACCGTCATGTAGAGGCCGCTTTCCCCGACGTGCCCTTTATGTGGCTTGACTTCGAGCGTGGCGGCCAGGGCGTGTTTGCCCTGAGCGCCGCTGAACTCGACGCCCATGCGGCGTCTTTTGCGTGAGGAAATAACGCCCATGTCTGGCAACACCTTTGGCAAACTGTTTACCGTCACCACCTTTGGCGAAAGCCACGGCCCTGCGCTGGGGGCCATCGTCGATGGCTGCCCGCCCGGTATCGAGATTAGCGAAGCCGATCTGCAGGGTGACCTGGATCGCCGCCGCCCCGGCAGCTCCCGGCATACTACCCAGCGCAAGGAGCCGGATCAGGTCCGCATTCTCTCTGGCGTGTTCGAAGGCAAGACCACGGGGACCTCCATTGGCCTGCTGATCGAGAATACCGACCAGCGCTCCAAGGACTACTCGAAGATCAAGGATCAGTTCCGGCCCGCCCATGCCGACTACACCTACCATCACAAGTATGGGCATCGTGACTACCGGGGCGGTGGGCGCTCCAGCGCTCGGGAAACCGCCATGCGCGTGGCGGCCGGAGCCATTGCCAAGAAAGTACTGGCGGCACAGGGCATTCAGATTCGTGGCTACATGAGCCAGCTGGGGCCGATCAAGATCGACTTCAAAGACTGGGACAGCGTCGAGCAGAATGCCTTCTTCTGCCCCGATCCGGACAAAGTGCCTGAGCTGGAAAGCTACATGGATCAGCTGCGCCGTGACCAGGACTCGGTGGGGGCAGAGATCACCGTGGTGGCGGAAGGCGTGCCGGTAGGCCTGGGCGAGCCGGTATTCGATCGTCTGGATGCTGATCTGGCGCATGGTCTGATGAGCATCAATGCGGTAAAAGGCATCGAGATTGGTGCCGGTTTTGGCTGCGTGGCGCAGCGGGGCAGCGAGCACCGCGATGAGCTGACCCCTGACGGGTTCCTCTCCAACCATGCCGGGGGCGTGCTGGGCGGTATTTCCAGTGGCCAGCCCATCGTGGCACGGCTGGCGCTGAAACCGACCTCCAGCATCACCACGCCGGGCCGCTCGATCGACGTGCACGGCGAGCCGGTGGAGGTGATTACCAAGGGGCGTCATGACCCCTGTGTGGGCATTCGTGCCACACCGATTGCCGAAGCCATGATGGCCATGACCCTGCTGGACCACTGGCTGCGCCACCGTGGGCAGAATGCCGATGTCAGCGTTGATACACCGGCCATCGGCCAGCGATAACGCCACGGTACGCTTCGGGGTTCGCTGCTACACTCAAGCATGACGGTCAAGGAGTCGCCTATGAAGATCAACGTTGAGTTTGACCTGACGCCGGACGAGTTTCGGCGTTCGCTGGGGCTACCGGATGTCGAGGCGTTTCAGCAAAGCCTGCTGGACAACATCCAGCGCCAGATGGAGTCTGGGGTGGAGGGTTACGACCCCATGAGCCTGATGCGCCCGTTCCTGCAGCAGCCGATGATGCAACAAGGGCTATCGCAGGGGCTGGCCAACTTCGGTACCTACCAGCAGATGATGCTGGACATGCTGCGGCAGGCGGGTTCCAGTGCCACCAGCAGCAGCCAGTCCCGCGAGGAACAAGAGGCACCCAGCACGGCCAGCAGTCGAGGCACCAAGGCGAAAGCCGCCTCGTCACGAACCCGCGCTAAAGGGTAGGGCTGCCGCCAAAGCAGAGTTGTCAAGTGGCAAGCCAGCGATTACTCTTTGTGCGATGCACAATAATTGCGATGTGAATGAGCCACTCCAGGCTCATGCCAGGGAATGAGAGACAGGAGCTACCACAATGCAAGACAAGATGATGGAGGCGTTCAGCGCCCAGACCCGCCAGATGTTCGAGCCGATGCGCAAGATGAACTCGCTGATGCTCAACAACATGGAAAAGATGACCCAGTACCAGCTGGAAGCCATGAAGCGCTACAGCCAGATGGGGACCGAGCGTATTCGCAGCGCCACCGAAATCAACGATGCCGAAAGCCTGCGTGATTTCGGCACCCGGCAAGCGGAAATGATGAACGAGCTTTCCCAGCAGATGCAGGAAGATGCCCGCGCCATGGGCGAGATGACCCTGCAGTTCAAGACAGAAATGGAGAAGCTGTTCAGCGAAGCCGGGCAAAAAATGAGCGAACAGGCCACGGCTACCGCGAAGGGCGAGTCCTCGGCCAAGGCCACCAGCCAGTCGTCACGCAAGAGCTGATATCACATACTGTTCGCGGCGCCGATGAGGCGCCGCGTTCTTTTGGATGAGCTGTCAGAGCGAACAATGCTCGGCACGCGAGGGGGAACTCGTATGCAGTCAGGGTGGAAAATACCGTCTCAACCGCTAACCCAGTCGGAAATGGAGGCCTGGAAAGCTCAATTGGACGACGTCGCCGAGCAGTACAAGGGGCTGCTCGAAGACCTGCTACAGCGCATCGTGCCCAGTGAAGCCGCAGACTCGGTCTACCGTGACATGCGTGAAAGCTTCGAGGCGGCAGCCCAGTCGCTGATGAGCAACCCCAACCTGCTGTGGCAAACCCAATCGCGGCTGATCCAGGACCAGTGGCTGCTGTGGCAGCAGGGCCTTCGCGCCATGGCGGGCGAGCAGGTCACGCCGCTGATCACGCCCCCCAAGCATGACCGCCGCTTCAGCGACGAGGCCTGGCGCCAGGACCCCTACTACATGGCGATCATGCAGCAGTACCTGCTGTTTTCGCAGATGGTCGAGGAGCTGATCGACGGCCTGAACGGGCTGGACCCCACCCACAAGCGCAACCTGGCGTTCTATGCGCGTCAGCTGGTCAGCGCCATGTCGCCCACCAACTTCGTATCCACCAACCCGGAAGTCATGCGGCGTACGCTGGAGACCAAGGGGCAGAACCTGGTGGACGGCCTGACCCGCCTGCGCGAAGACCTGGCCAACTCGGCCGAAGGGATCAACGTACGCATGACCGACCGTAGCGCCTTCGGGGTCGGCGACAACATCGCCGTGACGCCGGGCTCTGTGGTATACGAAAACGAGCTGATTCAGCTGATTCAGTACGCCCCGACCACCGAGAAAACCTTCAAGACGCCGCTGTTGATCGTGCCGCCATGGATCAACAAGTATTACATTCTCGACCTGCGCGATGACAACTCGCTGGTCAAGTGGCTGGTAGAGCAGGGGCACACGGTGTTTCTGATCTCCTGGCGCAACCCTGGCCCTGCTCAACGCGACATCACCTGGGCCGACTACATGCAGCTGGGGCCGATCAGTGCCATGGAGGCCATCGAGCAGGCCTGCGGCGAAAAGTCGGTCAACCTGGTCAGCTACTGCGTGGGAGGAACGCTCACGGCGTCCACGGTGGCCTACCTGACCAGTACGCGTCGTGGCCGCAAGGTCAAGTCGGTGACCTACATGGCGACGCTGCAGGACTTCCGCGACCCGGGCGACATTGGCGTCTTTCTCAGCGAGCGCGTCATTCAAGGGCTGGAGCAGAGCATGCAGCTCAAGGGCTACCTGGACGGTCGCTCCATGGCGTACACCTTCAACCTGCTGCGGGAAAACGACCTGTTCTGGTCGTTCTACATCAACAACTACCTGAAAGGTGACGAGCCTGCGGCGTTCGATCTGCTCTACTGGAACACCGATGGCACCAACCTGACCGCAGGTACCCACGCCTGGTACCTGCGCCACATGTATCTGGAAAATCGCCTGGTAGAGCCCGGTGGCATCGAGCTGGACGACGTCAAGATCGACCTGCGCAAGATCTCGGCGCCCAGCTATTTCGTCTCGACCAAGGAAGACCACATTGCCAAGTGGAACAGTACTTACTACGGTGCGCTGCTGCCCAAGGGGCCAGTGACCTTCGTGTTAGGGGGCTCCGGGCATATCGCCGGGATCGTTAACCCGCCGCACAAGAACAAGTACGGCTACTGGACGAACGACGAGCTGCCGGACTCCCACGATGCATGGCAGCAAGGGGCGACCTTCAACGAAGGCTCCTGGTGGCCGCACTGGCAGGCCTGGGTGACGGAAAACGGCTACGCGGATGCCGACCCGAAGAAAATGGTGCCAGCCCGTCAGCCCGGAGAGGGGCAGTTAAAGGTGATCGAGCCCGCCCCAGGCCGCTATGTGAAAATGACCATTCCAGAAGTGCTGGGGGAAACCCCCTCGGCCCGCTAAAAGCAAGGCCCCCGCTCGCCGGTCAACGGCGTCAATGCGGGGGCCCGGCAGCAGGCAGGGCTAGCAAGGTGCGTTATCCTGCGCGGCGACGTACAACCCCAGGCAGCAACAGCAGGCCTGCCAGCAGCCAGGTGGGCCAGCTACCCATGCGGGTGAAGGGCGTGAGCCCCTGCATGGCGTGGAACTCGCCGGTCAGGTAGGTGGTTTCGAACTGCGGTGCACGGTCGACGAGCCTGCCGCGGGGGTCGATGATGGCGGTAATGCCGTTGCTGGTGGCACGCACCACGTAGCGGCCATTTTCCAACGCACGCAGGCGCGCCATTTGCAGGTGTTGGTGCGGGCCGATGGAGGCGCCGAACCAGGTGTCGTTGGAGACCGTGACGATGACATCGCTATCCATGGCGCGGTTTGCCACCAGTTGCGGGTAGATGATTTCGTAGCAGATCGCGTTGCCGATGGTGACCCCGGCGGCCTGCATGGGCACCTGATCGGAGGCCCCTTTGCTAAAGCTGGACATGGGTAGGTCGAAGAAGTTGATCGCCCCGCGCAGCACGCTTTCCAGCGGCAAGTACTCACCGAACGGTACCAGGTGCTCTTTCTGGTAGCTGCCTTCCACGTTGCCGATGCCAATCACACTGTTGAAGTAGCGATTGGCCTCGTCCAGTTGCACGATGCCGGTAAGCAGCGCCGTTTCAGGTGGCAGGTTGCTCTGCACGCGCTCCAGTACCGGGCGCGCCTGACTGTCGACCATGGGCAGCGCGGTCTCTGGCCATAGGATCAGGTCAGCATCGTCTGCGACCTGACGGGTCAGGTCGCTGTAGATGTTGGCAGCGCTGCGCTGGCCTTCCGGTGTCCATTTCAGTAGCTGCGGAAGGTTGCCCTGAAGCAGGGCCACGCGAGTGGGTTCGTCCACCGGCGTGGTCCAGTGCTGGGGCAGTGCCAGAGGCGTGAGCCAGATGGCCGCCAGCGGCAGCGCTGCCCACCACTGACGGCACAGGAAGGCCACACCCAGGGTGCCGCTCAAAACGACCAGCAATGAGAGCCAATAGACACCGCCGACCGGAGCCCAGCTGGCCAAGGGCGAGTCGACGTAGCTCGACCCCACCAGTAGCCAGGGAAACCCGGTAAACAGATAGGTGCGCAGTACCTCACCCAGTACCCAGGCACCGGCGAAGGTCACTACTGCCCAACGGGGGCCGACGAAGCGTCGATAGAGCCAGAACGTACCCGCGAAAAACAGCGCCAGTACGGTCACGAACAGCGCGGTGAGAAAGACCGCCAAGGGCATGCCGGTATAGCCGTAATCATGGATCGAGACGTATACCCAGGAGGTGCCGCTGGCAAACAGCGCGACCCCGTACAGCCAGCCCTTCAGCGCGGCCTGAGCCGGGCTCAGCTGATGCAGGCCCAGAAAGAGCAGGCCAATGGCGACAGGCCCCAGCCACCAGAGTTCGAAAGGGGAGGCGGTGAGCGTGGTAAAACCACCGGCCACCAGGGCGGCCAGCAGTTGAAGTGGTAACGTGGGAGTCAACCTCATAGCAATATCCTGTCAGCAGGGTGCAACGGTAACGCAGCGCCAGTGGTGGCTAGTCGGTGTCGGTCTCGTCGTCGGCATCGCGTTCACGATAGGCCTCGAGCAGGCGGATGCGCCGGTTATCGGCATTCAGAATGATAAAGCGCCAACCGCCTAGCGTAGTGTGCTCGCCACGGCCGGGCAGGTGGCCGAATTGCTGCATGACCAGCCCCCCCACGGTGTCGAACTCATCATCGGAGAAGGCCGTGCCAAAGCGTTCATTGAAGTCTTCGATGGGCGTCAAGGCACGGATGGCGAAGTGGCCGTTTTCCAGCGTGCGGATATCGTCCTCTTCGTCGGTATCGTGCTCGTCCTCGATATCCCCGACGATCTGTTCGAGGATATCTTCGATGGTGATGATGCCCGCGGTGCCGCCATACTCGTCCACGACGATGGCCATGTGGTTATGGGTGTCGCGGAACTCCTTGAGCAGGCTGTTGAGGCGCTTGGATTCGGGAATGAACATGGCCGGACGCAGCACGTCTTCCAGCTTGAAGGCGTCGCGCTGTGCCTGGGTCTGGGAGAGCAGCGGCAGCAGGTCCTTGACCAGCAGAATGCCTTTGACGTCGTCGAGATTTTCACCCACCACCGGGTAGCGGGAGTGGCCGGTCTCCTGGATCAGCGGTAGGTAGTCGTCACTGGTCTGGTCCAGGGCGATGGCGGTGACCTGAGAGCGCGGGATGAGGATTTCGCGAACCTGCTGGGCGCTGATCTCGAGGGCGCCTTCAATGATCATGATAGCGTCCTGATCCAGTTTCAGCTTGCCGGCCGTGTGGCGTAGAAACGTCATTAGCTCATCTCGTGAGCTGGGTTCGTCGCTGTCTCCGGAAAGGGCGCCAAAGAGTTTCTCGAGCCATGATTTTTGATTGGGGTTGCTCGATCGGTCTTCGCTCATTGCGTCAGTTCTCTCAGTTACGGGCAAGGTAGTTCGATAAAGGGGGATGATGACCGCTCATCGTTGTATCACTGAGTGGCGGCAGACACCACCGCTAGCGGCAGCTTTCTGCAACAAAACCGCTCACGCCTGATAAGGGTCATCGATCTTCAGGGTCGCCAGCAGCTCCCGCTCGAGCTGCTCCATCTCTTCGGCTTCCTGCTCTTCGATATGGTCATAGCCCATCAGGTGCAGTGTGCCGTGAACCACCATGTGTGCGTAATGGTGCTCCAGCAGCTTGTGCTGCTCATGGGCTTCCCGGGCCACCACCGCGTGGCAGATGACCAGATCGCCCAGCAGTGGCAGCGTGATGCCAGGCGGGTTCTCGAAAGGAAACGACAGCACGTTGGTGGGCTTGTCCTTGCCTCGGTAGTCGCGGTTCAGCGCCTGACTCTCGGCTTCATCCACGAAGCGGATGGTCAGCTCCTGGCGGTCGTCGTCTGGATGGCGAGCAAACACGCAGCTCACCCATTGGGTGAGCTGGTCGAGAGAGGGCAGCAGCGGTTCGTCGATGGCCGCTTGCCGATCGATCATCGGCTCGTTCATTGGTCGCCGTCTCCAGCGCGATTGCCCTGGCGTTCGAGGGCCAGCATGCGCGCTTCGCGCTCTTGCTGACGCGCCTCGCGGCGGGCGCGTTCGGCCACTTCCTGCTGCGACTCGAACTCGTCATAGGCTTCGATAATGCGCTGCACCAGCGGGTGACGCACCACGTCCTTGGCGGCAAAGTGGGTCACGCCGATGCCGGGGGTCTCCTTGAGCACGTCCAGCACCTGGGAAAGCCCCGAACGCTGGCCGCGCGGCAGGTCCACCTGGGTGATGTCGCCGGTGATCACCGCCGTCGAGCCAAAGCCGATCCGCGTCAGGAACATTTTCATCTGCTCCGGCGTGGTGTTCTGGCTCTCATCGAGAATGATGTAGGAGTTGTTCAACGTACGGCCACGCATGTACGCCAGCGGCGCGATTTCGATTACCTGACGCTCGATCAGCTTGGCCACCTGCTCGAAGCCGATCATCTCATAGAGCGCGTCGTACAGCGGGCGCAGGTAAGGGTCGATCTTCTGGGCCAGGTCGCCGGGCAAGAAGCCCAGCTTCTCGCCTGCTTCGACGGCCGGGCGCACCAGCAGGATGCGGCGCACTTCCTGCTGGTTGAGCGCCTCGACTGCAGCGGCCACTGCCAGGTAGGTCTTGCCAGTACCCGCAGGCCCAATGCCGAAGTTGATGTCGTGTTCGCGGATGCTCTGCACGTAGCGCTGCTGGTTCAGGCCGCGGGGTTTGATCATGGCACGGGGGGTGCGCATGATCACCTCGTCGCTGCCGCCTTCGCCGTCCTCTTCTTCCTCCAGGGCCTCTAGCCCGGACTCCTGCAAAAACAGGTGGACGGTATCCGCCGATAGCTCGGTGGCTGCCGTTTCACGGTACAGGTGCTCGAGGACATTGGCGGCTGCCTTGATGCGGTTGGCCGCACCGGCCAGCTGAAAAACGTTGCCACGGTTGCGCAACGTTACGTCCAGGCGGCTCTCGATCAGCTTTAGGTGCTCGTCCTGCTGGCCGCAGAGGCTGGCAAGGCGCTGCGGGTCATTGGGTTCAAGGCTTAGGGTAATGATGCGATTGGCCTGAGGTGATGGCTGGCTCAAGAGTAGGAAACCCTTTCGTTGGTGTGTGTACGTTTCAGCTTAATGCCCCGACGGGGTCGGGGCAATTACCCAGGATAAGAGAAGGCTCAATAACGCTCGGCGGAGGCCAGTTCACCACGCAGCGAGTTGGGCAGCGCTTCGGTGATCTCGACATCGACGAAGTAGCCAATCAGCTCGGTGGGGTTGGCAGCACGGAAATTGACGACCCGGTTGTTCTCGGTGCGCCCGGAGAGTTGGCCGGGGTCCTTGGGCGAGAACCCGGTCACCAGAATGCGCTGGGTAGAGCCCACCATACGGCGGCTGATTTGCGCCGCCTGCTGCAGGATGCGTTCCTGCAGAATGGCCAAGCGCTGCTTCTTGACGTTTTCCGGGGTGTCGTCGGGCAGGCTCGAAGCGGGAGTACCCGGGCGCGCCGAGTAGACGAAGCTGAAAGAGTGATCGAAGCCAATGCGATGGATCAAGTCCATGGTGGCTTCGAAATCCTCTTCGGTCTCGCCGGGGAAGCCGATGATGAAGTCGGAGGAGAAGCTGATGTCCGGGCGGTTGGCGCGGATGCGCTCCATCTTCTCGATGTACTCTTCCGCCGTATGGCCGCGCTTCATGGCGCTCAGGATGCGGTCGGAACCAGACTGTACCGGCAGGTGCAGGTGGCTCACCAGCTCCGGGATGTCGGCAAAGGCATCGACCAGGCTATCGGTGAACTCCACCGGGTGCGAGGTGGTGAAGCGGATACGGTCGATACCGTCCACGGCGGCAATGCAGGCGATCAGCTCGGCCAGGTCGATCTCGTCGCCATCCTCATTGTCGCCGCGGTAGGCGTTGACGTTCTGCCCCAGCAGGTTGATTTCCCGTACGCCCTGGTCGGCCAGGTGGATGACCTCATCCATGACGTCTTCGAAGGGGCGCGAGACTTCTTCGCCGCGGGTGTAGGGCACCACGCAGAAAGTGCAGTACTTGGAGCAGCCTTCCATCACCGATACGAACGCCGTGGCGCCATCCGACTTGGGCTGGGGCAGGTGGTCGAACTTCTCGATTTCGGGGAAGGTGACATCTACTGCCGCAATCTGGTTGTTCTTGCGGGCGTCGAGCATCTGGGGAACGCGATGCAGGGTTTGCGGCCCGAAGATCATGTCCACGTAAGGTGCGCGTTTGCGCAGCGCTTCGCCTTCCTGGCTGGCCACGCAGCCACCTACGCCAATGACCAGTTCCGGGTTGGCGTCCTTGAGCTTCTTCCAACGGCCCAGTTGATGGTAGACCTTGTCCTGTGCCTTTTCACGAATCGAGCAGGTGTTCAGCAGAATGACGTCCGCTTCCTTCTCGTTGTCGGTGAGTTCCAGCTGATGGGATTCGCCGAGTAGGTCTGCCATCCGAGAGGAGTCGTACTCGTTCATTTGGCAGCCGTGCGTTTTGATGAAGAGCTTCTTCGCCATCGGTACCTGTCGTCTATGGGTCGTCTTTCTGAAGAGACGAGGGATGAATGAAAAAATCGTTGGGCAGTCGCCTGCCGCTGAATGGCTGCATTATACGGACACACCGAACCAGCGGCTAGCACTGCACTTGTAATCGAGACTTGACCCGCGCGTTTCTATCAGTATACTACGCACCGTGTTTGAGCAGTTCCTCGATAGCTCAGTTGGTAGAGCAAATGACTGTTAATCATTGGGTCGCAGGTTCGAGTCCTGCTCGAGGAGCCAAACACCAACCCGAACTCTCGGCAAATGACTGAAAAGTTAACAGGTTGGCAAAGGTTCTCGCTCAAGCGCAATAGCGATGCAGATGTTCCTCGATAGCTCAGTTGGTAGAGCAAATGACTGTTAATCATTGGGTCGCAGGTTCGAGTCCTGCTCGAGGAGCCAATTCGCTATTCTGCTTTTATTGCCGAAGCATGTTTCGTTGCTGACGCACAGATGTTCCTCGATAGCTCAGTTGGTAGAGCAAATGACTGTTAATCATTGGGTCGCAGGTTCGAGTCCTGCTCGAGGAGCCATTTCATTTCTCCATGTATGATCGATCTAGCCGATCAATTCCCTTCCCTTCCCTTTCGTAGTACGCCGTATTTCCTTTTTCTCTATCTCTAGTGCTTATCAAGCTCTAATGCATATCAAACTCTGGTGCATGGCAAGGCTTTGTTGTGTCCGTTGCGTTTGCTCGAGGCGTTTAATGATGCCCTGTCGCCAGCTTTTTCGGTAGCATGAGCATCAGAACGGTAACGAACGTTGGAGAAGCGCGTGAAGGATGCAACTGGCTTGCAGGCGCTGCAGGTCTTTAAATGTTTGAGCGACGAGACGCGCTTGATGCTGGTACTGCTGATCGCCCAGGAGCGGTCGCTGTGCGTGTGCGAAATGACCTATGCGCTCGAGGAGTCGCAGCCCAAGGTGTCGCGTCACCTGGCACAGTTGCGCCAGTGTGGCCTGTTGATCGACCAGCGCGAAGGGCAGTGGGTGTATTACCACCTTGCGCCTCAGCTGCCTGCATGGGCCATGGAGATCATCGAGGCGGGGGCAAAAGGCAGCGAAGTGCAGCTGGCTGGCTTGACGAAGCGCCTGTTGAAGATGGGCGATCGGCCAGCTCGGCGTGCGGCCTTGTGCTGACGGGGTGGGCGGTTCCATCAGTCGATTCGTTCATATAGCAAAACGCCAGCCCAAGGGCTGGCGTTTTGCATGGAGCGTTCTGCGCGGGTCGTTTTGCCTGGACAGGCTGCCCCGTCGCCGTCAGGCGTCGGGGCAGGGGCTGCTCAGCGGCGTGCCATGCGCTGGGCTTTCTCCAGGTGTGCGAAATCGAGCAGGATTTCGGCGGCTTCCAGCACATGAGCGCGGTCGACGGGAGCGGCTTCGTCGCGCTCGGTGTCGGTCTCGTCATCCTGGGTGCCGTCGCTGCGGGCATCCATCCACTCTTCCAGTTCTGGGAGACCCAGTGCGCGGCGGCGCTGGTTTTCCAGTGACAGCTGCTCGGCTTCCTGAGCTTCCAGCTCGCGCTGGCGCTGTTCGCGGTTCAGGCTGACGCTGGTGTGCTGTTCGCGCAACTGGCGGGCCAGGGTGGATTGGCGCTCCAGGTAGCGGAAATTGGGGTTACCCTTGGCGCGCTCCTCATGTAGCGAGATGAGGGTGGGCAGGAGCGTTTCCGGCGAGCCGTAGCGACGATACTGAACGTTCTGGACGGTGTCCCAAGGCAGGGCGTTGTCCAGGCTGCTCTCCCCAATGCGCTCGGGATCGATCAGGCTGGGGAAGGCGATGTCCGGCTCTACGCCGCGATTCTGGGTGCTGTCGCCAGAGATGCGGTAGAACTTGGCGCGTGTCAGCTTGATCTGGCCATGGCTCAGGTCGTTGAGGGTCTGTACCGTGCCTTTGCCAAAGGTCGAGGCGCCCACCACGATGCCGCGGCCATAGTCCTGAATGGCGCCCGCGAAGATCTCGGAGGCCGATGCCGACAGGCGGTTGACCAGAACGGTCAGGGGGCCGTCGTAGACCGTGCCTGCTTCGGTGTCGCCGTAGAGCTGGATGCGGCCCTGGGCGTCACGCACTTGTACCGTGGGGCCGCGATCGATGAACAGGCCGATCAGCGAGTTGGCTTCCTGGAGGGCGCCGCCGCCGTTATTGCGCAGGTCGAGCACGATGCCTTCCACACCCTCTTTCTTGAGGTTGTCGATCTCACGAGCCACGTCACGGGTGGTGCTGCGGTACTCGTCTTCTCCTGCCTGCCAGGCATCGAAGTCGACGTAGAAGGTCGGTACGGTGATGACGCCGATACGGTGCGGCTCGCCATCGCGCATGACTTCAATAACTTCGCCCTTGGCGGCCTGGTCTTCCAGGCTAACGGTGTCGCGGGTGATTTCCACGATTTGCGAGCGGGTCATGTCCACCGCCTGAGCAGGCACGACGTCCAGGCGAACCACCGAGCCCTTGGGGCCGCGAATCAAATCGACCACGTTGTCCAGGCGCATGCCCACCACGTTGATCATCTCGCCATCTTCCTGGCCTACCGCAATGATGCGGTCAGCGGGCTCCAGCACTCCGGCGCGGTCGGCGGGGCCACCGGGCACCAGGCTGGAGACCTTGACGTATTCACCGTCGGCTTGCAGCAGGGCGCCGATACCTTCCAGCGAAAGGCTCATCTGAATGTCGAAGGATTCACCCTGGCGGGGCGACAGGTAGCCCGTGTGTGGGTCGATGGTGCTGGACACTGCGGCCATCAGTAGACCGAAAACGTCTTCCGATTCGGTCTGCCGCAGGCGGGTCAGCTGGCCTTCATAGCGCTGGCGCAGGTTGTTCTCGATCTGCTCATCGTCCTGACCGGTGAGTGCCAGGGTCAGGGCGTCGTTCTTGAGGCGCTTGCGCCACAGTTCATCGAGCTCGCTTTCACGGCTGGCCCAGGGGGCGCTTTCACGATCCACTTCCAGGCGTTCGTCGCTTTCGAACTCCAGCGAGAGGCCTTCGTCCAGGCGTGCCAGCAGCCACTCCAGGCGAGAAGTGTGGCGCTCGCTCAGGCGGTTGTAGAGTGCAAAGGCATCGTCCAATTCTCCTTCGAACAGCGCCTCGGCCATATCGTTTTCCAGATGACGATAGGGTTCAATATCACGGTTGAGCAAATAGGCACGCTGACCATCGAGAATGTCCAGGTAGCGCTGGAAAGCCTCCTCGGACCACTGCGGGTCAAAATTAATGTTCGCGTAGTGGCCATAGCGGAGCGAATCCGCAATTTCTACGGCCGCTTGGCGTTGTTCGTCTGTCGGCGCCAGTTGGGCCATCGCCGCCGGGCTGGTCACCACCAGCATGACAGCAAGGGCGACCGAGCGCGAAAGCGTTGCAAACAAGCTCATCAGTCAAGCTCTCCCGGATTTGTGTACACTCATTCTTCCCTAGACACGCAGTTAGCCCATGAGTTGCGTAGGCCGAGGGAGCATTGTAGCAGGTCATTTACCCTGTGAGACTCAATCATTACTGTAAAGAGGATTTCCATGTCCGAGGCTTTCAACGCAGAACGTTTAACGCGACTGTGCGATTTCTTGCAGCAGTCGCCCACGCCATGGCACGCCACCCAGAACATGGCGCAGCGTTTGGAGCAGGCGGGCTTTACACGCTTGGAAGAAACCGCCAACTGGCAGCTGTCGCCGGGCAAGCGTTACTACGTGACGCGCAATGACTCGTCGCTGATCGCCTTCCAGCTGCCTGCCGGAAAGTTGTCCAGCCTGCGTATGCTGGGTGCGCATACCGACAGCCCCGGGTTGCACCTGAAGCCCAACGCAACGCAGTACTCGGCGGGTTGGCTGCAGTTGGGTGTGCAGGTATATGGCGGCGTGCTGTTGGCGCCCTGGTTCGACCGTGAGCTGGGGTTGGCGGGGCGGGTGCACGTGCGCCACGCCGATGGTCGGCTGGAAAGCGTGTTGCTGAACGTGGCGCAGCCGGTGGCGATGATTCCGAGCCTGGCGATTCACATGGACCGTGACGTCAATGCAGGGCGTACGATCAACCCGCAAACCCAGATGGCACCGGTATTGCTGCAGAGCAACGACCTCGAGCTCAACGACCTGTTGGCGCAGTGGCTGGAAGCGCAGCACGGGCTGCGTGCCGTGGATATCGTCGATTTTGAGCTGGGTTTTTACGACGTACAGCCGCCTGCGCTGGTGGGGTTGCGTCAGGAGCTGCTGGCCAGTGCCCGGCTGGATAATTTGCTGTCGTGCTTTGTCGGGCTGGAGGCGCTGCTGGCGTGCGATGGCGAGCAGGGGGCGTTACTGGTGGCCAACGACCATGAAGAGGTTGGTAGCGCCAGCGCCTGCGGTGCACAGGGGCCGTTTCTGGGAGACGTGCTCAAGCGTTTGAATGGGCAAGTGGGCGGGGGTAGTGAAGAGTCGCTGATTCAGCTGATTCAGTCGTCACTGATGATCTCCTGCGATAACGCCCACGCGTTGCACCCCAATTTCCGTGACAAGCACGATGAGCGGCATGGACCGGCCATCAACGGCGGGCCGGTCATCAAGGTGAACGCGAGCCAGCGTTATGCCACCAACAGCGTGACCGGTGCACTGTTTCGCGATGTTTGTCGAGAAGCCGATGTGCCTGTGCAGTCATTCGTCACCCGGGCAGACATGGGCTGCGGCAGCACCATCGGTCCGATCACGGCGACCGAAGTGGGCGTGCCGACCATCGATGTGGGCTTACCGCAGTGGGCCATGCACTCCATTCGTGAAACGTCCGGCACTCGCGACGTCGAGTATCTGACTCGCGCGTTGGTTCAGTTCCTGAATCGCGTGACGCTGCACTGATCACCCGTCAGCGAACCAGAACGAACCAAAATGAAAAAGGCCCGCTGATGAAATCAGCGGGCCTTCGCTATTGCTAGCTCGATTCGGTGTTGGTGGCTACGCCCTGATTTGAACAGGGGACCCCATCATTATGAGTGATGTGCTCTAACCAGCTGAGCTACGTAGCCGTGCAACGGGGGCGAATATTACCCACCCCTTTGTCATTCGTCAAGCATTGATTGTTTGCTTCGTTACACATTGAAGCGGAAGTGGATCACGTCGCCATCCTTGACGATGTAGTCCTTACCTTCCAGGCGCCATTTTCCGGCATCCTTGGCACCCTGTTCGCCGCCCAGTGAGACGTAGTCGTCATAGGCGATTACTTCGGCGCGAATGAAGCCTTTCTGGAAGTCGGTGTGAATGACCCCGGCGGCTTCCGGGGCGCTGGCACCCTGCTTGACGGTCCAGGCACGTACTTCCTTGACGCCTGCGGTGAAGTAGGTCTGCAGGCCCAGCAGGGCATAGCCTGCGCGGATGACGCGGTCCAGCCCCGGCTCTTCCATGCCCATTTCGGCCAGGAACATGCTGCGCTCATCGTCGTCGAGCTCGGCGATTTCGGCTTCCAGCTGGTTGCACACCGGCACGACCACAGCGCCTTCTTCGGCGGCGATCTCCTTGACGATGTCCAGGTAGGGATTGTTCTCGAAACCATCTTCATTGACGTTGGCAATGTACATGGTGGGCTTGAGCGTCAGGAAACCAAAGCTTTTGACCTGGCGTTTCTCGTCGTCATCCAGGCCAAAGCTGCGCAGCGGCTGGCCTTCCGCCAGGTGGGGCTGAATCTTGTCCAGCACCGCCTTGGTGGCCATGGCGTCCTTGTCGCCACCCTTGACCACGCGCACCAGGCGCTGGCTGGCTTTTTCCACCGTATCCAGATCGGCCAGAGCGAGTTCCAGGTTGATGGTCTCGATGTCGGCGCGGGGGTCTACCTGGTTGGCCACGTGGATCACGTTGTCGTTGTCGAAGCAGCGCACCACATGGGCAATGGCCTGGGTTTCACGAATGTTGGCGAGAAACTTGTTGCCGAGCCCTTCGCCCTTGGAAGCACCCGCTACCAGGCCGGCGATATCCACGAATTCCATGGTGGTCGGCAGGACTTTTTCGGGCTTGACGATGGCTGCCAGCTTATCCAGGCGTGGGTCTGGCATGGGGACGATGCCGACGTTGGGTTCGATGGTGCAGAACGGGAAGTTCTCGGCATCGATACCTGACTTCGTCAGTGCATTGAACAGGGTGGATTTGCCTACGTTGGGTAGGCCGACAATACCGCAGTTAAAGCCCATACATTACTTCCTGGCCGCTAGGCCAGCGCTATTTCGTGAGGCGCTGGCCAACAGTGAATAAACGTGTGCGATCACACGACTGATCAAACGTGCTGCTATTTTACGCTATGAAGGCGATTCATGGCTTTAGCCCAATCGCCGGAAAGTGCCAGCGGCAGGGTGGCCAGGCTCTCCTCCAGGGCGTGCGCGATGGCTTCCTGTTCGGCTTTGCCAGGGCGGCCCAGCACGTAATTGACCACCTGGCGTGCTTCCCCTGGGTGGCCGATGCCGATGCGCAGGCGGTGGAACTGCTTCTGGTTGCCCAGCGCGCTGATGATGTCGCGCAGGCCGTTGTGGCCGCCGTGCCCGCCACCGGTCTTGTAGCGTGCCTGGCCGGGGGGCAGGTCCAGCTCGTCATGGGCGACCAGCAGGTTCTCTGGAGTGAGCTTGAAGAACTGGGTCAGCGCAGCCACGGCAGCGCCGCTGCGGTTCATGAAGGTCGAGGGGTTCAGCAGGTGCAGCTCATGCTCGCCCAGACGGACCTTGGCATAAAGCCCCAGAAACTTCTTTTCTGGGCGTAGTTCACTATGGGTGCTGCGGGCCAAGGCCTCGACCAGCCAAAAACCGGCGTTGTGGCGGGTTGCATCATAGTCAGCACCGGGGTTGCCCAGTCCGATAATGGCCGTTACCTGGCTCATGTGCTCAGCTCCAGTAGGATGAAAATGACAGCGTGTCTCGGGCCGCAAAAAAAAATCAAGCGCCGAAGCGCTTGATTTTATCATTTCCGAGCCATGCGGGCATGGCTCGGGGCGCAATACCGCTGCGCCCTGGCTTACTCGGCGCTTTCTTCTGCGTCGCCTTCGCCTTCTTCTTCAACACGTACTTTGACAGCAGTGATGCTCAGTACGGCGTTGTCGTGCTCTTCACCGTGGGACAGGTCAACGGAAGTGACGCCCGCCGGGAAGGTCAGGTCAGACAGGTGCAGGGTAGTGCCCAGCTCGACCTTGCTGATGTCCACTTCCAGGAAGTCAGGAAGATCTTTCGGCAAGCAGCTGATGGCGATTTCGTTGGCCAGTACGTGCAGTTCACCGCCCTGGTCCTTGATGCCCACACACTTGTCTTCGTTCACCACGTGCAGCGGCACATTCATGGTGATGGCGTGAGTCGCGTCGACGCGCATGAAGTCGGCGTGGGTCAGCAGCGGCTTGAAGGGGTGACGCTGCAGATCACGAACAACGACCTGCTCTTCGCTGCCATCGATGACCAGCTTGATGACGGAAGAGAAGAACGACTCGTCTTCGATCGCCTTGTAGAAAGCGGTCTTTTCGACAGAGATGGATTGCGCGCCTTTCTCACCGCCGTACACAACGGCCGGTACGAATTGGTTCGCACGACGCAGGCGGCGGCTCGCACCTTTCCCCAGGTCGTTACGAACGCTGGCTTTCAGGATAAAATCAGACATGTTAATTGCCTCTTGGTTTAAGTAAGGAAACGCCGCCACCCGCGACCAGACGACGACGTTCCCATGGCCCCAGATGGGGGCTTGTCACATCAGGCGATCAGTGGAACATCGCGCTGACGGATTCTTCGTTGCTGACGCGGCGAATGGCTTCCGCAATCAGGCCAGCAACGCTCAACTGGCGAATCTTTCCGCTGCGACGCGCATGGTCGGCCAGCGGAATGGTGTCGGTCACCACGACTTCATCCAGTACGGAGTTGGTAATGTTGTCTACCGCCGGGCCCGACAGGATCGGGTGGGTGGCATAGGCGACGACCCGCGCCGCGCCATGATCTTTCAAGGCTTCGCCCGCTTTGCACAAGGTGCCTGCGGTATCGATCATGTCATCGACGACTACGCAGGTGCGGCCTTCGATTTCACCGATGATGTGCATGACCTGCGCCTGGTTGGCCTGGGGGCGACGCTTGTCGATGATGGCCAGGTCGGCATTCAACTGCTTGGCGATGGCGCGAGCACGTACTACGCCGCCGACATCGGGGGATACCACCACCAGGTCGTCGTAGTTCTGGCGCTCGATGTCGTCGAGCAGGATCGGAGAGCCGTAGACGTTATCTACTGGCACATCGAAGAAGCCTTGAATCTGGTCGGCGTGCAGGTCCATGGTCATGACGCGGTCGACGCCTGCTTTTACCATCATGTCGGCGACTACCTTGGCCGAGATGGGGACGCGGGCGGAGCGTACACGACGATCCTGACGGGCATAGCCGAAGTAGGGAACGACGGCCGTGATGCGGGTCGCCGAGGCACGACGCAGGGCGTCGACCATCAGGATGAGCTCCATCAGGTTGTCGTTCGTCGGCGCGCAGGTGGATTGCAGGATAAAGACATCCTTGCCACGCACGTTCTCATTGATCTCGACCGCGATTTCGCCGTCGCTAAATTGACCCACCGTGGCATTACCCATGCGGCTGTCCAAGCTCTCGGCAATCTTTTGAGCGAGTTCGGGATTGGCATTCCCGGTGAAGACCATCAATTTTGACACGCGCAGCCACCTTTGCAGTGTTGGGGATCAGGGGAGAAAACGCAGATCAACATCAGGATTGGCTGGGGTACCAGGATTCGAACCTGGGAATGCCGATACCAAAAACCGGTGCCTTACCACTTGGCGATACCCCAGCAAACAGCCTGATGCGACGACCGGGCGCTTTCAGCAGCCCAGAGCATCTTGTAGGGGAGAGGTGTTGAGCCCTTTGGCCACCCAGGCTTTCCAGCGCTGGTTGGCTTGTCTGGCCACTGTCTGTGCTGCCTCTTGTGTATCGAAGGCGGCAAACAGACAAGCGCCCGTACCGGTCAATCGGCACGGTGCATACTGTGCGAGCCAGTCAAGCGCTTCCGCAATGAGCGGATAGCCTTTCCTGACCGTTGCCTCGCAGTCGTTGCGCCATTCGGCCGCTCCCCCCTGCAGTGCGCGCGCCATAGTAATGGGGAGGCTGTCGCGTGTCAATTCCGCATCCTGGAAGATGGCCGGTGTCGAGACGCTCACACCGGGGTGGATCACCACAAACCAGGGGGTGTCCAGCGTGACCGGAGTGAGCCGTTCGCCAACGCCTTCTGCCCAGGCGCTATGGCCATGCACGAACACCGGGACGTCGGCGCCCAGCGTCAGGCCCAGCGTGGCCAGGGTCTGGCGATCCAGACCCAGCTGCCACAGCTGATTGAGACCCACCAGCACGGTGGCGGCATTGGAGCTGCCACCCCCCAGGCCGCCGCCCATGGGTAGGCGCTTATCGATGGCGATCGATACGCCCATATGGTGGCCGCTTTCCTGCTGGAGCAGGCGCGCGGCACGGACGATCAGATTGTCATCGTGGGTAACGCCTGCCAGTGGGGTGGTCAGCTCGATGCGGCGGTCCTGACGTAGGGTAAAGGTCAGCGTGTCGCACAGGTCGAGCAGCTGAAACAGCGTTTGCAGCTCGTGGTAGCCGTCTGGACGACGGCCCACGATATGCAGCATACGATTCAGTTTGGCCGGGGCCGGTAGAGTCAATGGATGTGGTGTTGCGGGCATGCCGGTTCTCTAAAATGAAGGTGCAGGGCAGTGAGTCTGCGCTTATTCGCCCGAACGGCTGGATGCCTGCCACTGGTTGACCACCAGGGTAATGCGTACATCTCCGTAGTTCATGACCAGACGGCGGGGCAGCCACATCTCCTCTACCCGCTCCCAGTCACGGTAGTCGATTTCCCAGCCATCCTGCTGCAGGAAACGCGGGAAGCCCAGTTCATCAGTTTCTAACTGATAGCTGGCGTGGTCACCGGGGAGGCCGCGCACCCAGTCGGGCATGGCGCGCACCGGCAGCGACCAGCCCAGCTGCTCTTCCATCAGGGCTTCCGGTGTCTCGGCTTCGAAGCGGCCGTCGCTGGTGCTCAGCGAAAAGCGCCCTTCACGTCCTTCCAGCACGCTGCGCCCACCGCCAAAGGGACCGCTGATCAGCATGCGGAAGTAGAACGGTGTCTGGTTCCAGTCGAGGTTGGCGCTGGTGTTTTCCTGGGGGGTGCGCAAGCCCGCTTTGCCCACCAGCGTCCAGCTGTCGAAGTCTTCGACCTGCGCCTGCTGGCGCTCCCACTGGCCTGCCTGACGACCGCTTTCGTCGACCGGGGCCTGGCTGGCACAGCCTGCCAGGGTCAAGAGGGCGAGGGCGGCCACCCATAGGCGAGTAGTGGGCAGTACACCAGACAAGCGGCGGCGTGTCGGACGAGCAGAGGGGAGTGACGTAGTCAACATTAGAAGCTCCATGTCAGTAGGGTCTGGATCCAGATGAGTGCACTATTAGGGCGTGCTGGCAGGCGTTAGTTCAGGGTGCCGTTCCAGCAGTTCGTCTATTTGGGGGTGGTGGTCGGCACGCCGCAGGGCTCGGGCGATGGTTTGGCGCGCTTCGTCGCTGCGCCCCAGGGCATGCAGCACTTCGGCCAAATGGGCGGCCACTTCCTGATCGGGTAGCCGCGAATAGGCGCTTTCCAGCCACGCCAAGGCGTCGTCCAGTTTGCCCAGCCGGAAGTATACCCAGCCCAGGCTATCCATGATGGCCGGGTTGTCAGGGTCGGCTTCATAGGCGCGCTCGATCAGGTCGCGGGCTTCTTCCAGGCGCTCGGTGATGTTCAAATCGGCCAAGGTATAGCCCAGCGCGTTCAAGGCGTCGGGGTTGTTGGGCTCGGTGCGCAGGATCTGTTGCAGGTCGCGCTCCATGGCGGCCAGATCGCCCATTTCCCAGCCGCGCATGGCGCGCAGGTACAGCAGGCGCGTGTCGTCGGGCGTGCGGGTGATTTCCCGGTCCAGCAGGGCGCCAGCCTCTTGCTCCATGCCGAGATCGTCCAGCAGCTGCACTTCGAGCAGCACCAGATCGCCAAAATAGGTGTCGTGGCGCATGCGCTCGATGCGCAGGAAAGCGCGCGCGTCCAGCAGGCGGTCGTCGTCGATCAGCATACGAGCGGCGGCTGCTCGCGCAGGCAGGAACTCGTTGCCATCGCGCACCTGGCGGTAATAGAGCAGGGCGTTGTCGATATCGCCCTGAGATTGTGCAATGGCGCCCAGCAGAAAGTAGGCAATATTGGGAATTCTGTCCTGGCCGATCAGAGGCTGCAGCAGCCGATAGGCGGGCTCACTGTGGCCCTCTTCGAGATAGAGCTGAGCCAGGGCGATGCGCAGTTCCTGATTGCCTCCGTGGGTTTCCAGCAGGGCGTTGGTCTGGGTTTCGGCGGCGGTAATGTTGTTGAGGCGGATTTCGGCCTGGGCCAGCATGAGAATGAAGCGCACGTCATCGGGTGACAGGCTCAGCCCTTGCTGGGCCGCCCGCTGAGCTGCGCGGTGGTCGCCGCTTTCCAGCGCCAGGCGTGCCTTGGTCAGCCACAGTGCTGCGGACTCGGGCTCGCGCTGCTCGACCAGGTCGAGGTGCTGCCGAGCGGTTTGTGTCTCGCCCAGGGCGGCTTCGATGAGCGCGGTGCCCAGCAGCACATCGCTGTAGGAGTCGCGCTCGGCAGCAGCCGGTTGCGCCAGATAGGTGCGTAACGGCTGTACCAGGACATTGAGTGGCGCTTCTTCCGCCACCGCAAGCTCGGCGAAACTCGATATGTCGCCGTAGCCGCCCGATTCGGCAATGGCCAGCCGCTGCTCCAGGCTATCCAGCCAGTCGCCGCGCTGAAGGGACAGGGCGGCTAGCAGCCGGTTGGGCGTTTCCGCGGTGGGCGACAGCTCGCGCCAGCGCAGCGCCGAAGCTTCCATCAAGGCGGCGTCGTTGCCAAAGCGTGCTGCAAAGGTGGCGCGCTCGGCCAGCCCCGGCGCGTTGTAGCGCTGGGCGGCATCCAGGTAGCCACGGCTTGCATAACGGTAGTCACCGCGCTGGCCAGCCAGCTCGGCAGCCAGCAGCGTGCTGAGCCCTGCCGCATCCAGGCCGCGTGTGACCGGCGGGGCCGTCAGCATGGGGTCGCGGCTAGAACTCATGAACCCACGATCTGGAAGCGTGGAGGACAGCTGGCAGCCGCTCAACAGCAGCGTCGCGGCCAGCGGTAATAGAGGAAGGCCCGATAGTGCTCGGGACAAACCCGGAAGTGTTGCGCGGTGGGGCATGCGTATCTCGATCAGGTGGCCGAGTGTTCAGCATAGCGGCTTGGCTGCCTGCGGCAAAGTGGTGTGCGCCAGAACATGCCGTGTTGTGATAGAATGTTCCACCTTGAAAGTGAGCCGGGTCAGCACAATTCACTCGTAAAGCTGCCTGATTGCCCCGCTCCAAGCGATAACGACGAACAGTGACGTGACGACCGATCCACTAGCGAAGACGCAGACCGCATGACGCTTCTTGCCCTGGGAATTAATCATCGTACTGCCAGCGTGGCCGTGCGTGAACAGGTGGCTTTTACGCCAACGCAGCTGGAAAGCGCGTTGGCCGAGCTGCGTGGCCTGCCGCACATCCATGAAGCCGCAGTACTTTCGACCTGCAACCGTACCGAGCTTTATTGCGTAACCGATGCCGCAGGCGAGCAAGCCGTGCTGGACTGGCTGGGACGCTTCCACAATCTGCGGGTCGATGATTTGGCACGCTGTGCGTACCACTATCATGACAATGAAGCGGCGCGCCACCTGATGCGCGTAGCGGTGGGGCTCGACTCCATGGTGCTGGGCGAGCCGCAGATTCTGGGGCAGTTGAAAGACGCGTATCAGCAGGCGCGCCAGGCCAGAGGGCTGGGCGGCGAGCTGGAACGGCTGTTTCAACACACCTTTGCCGTGGCCAAACAGGTGCGCACTGAAACCGGCATTGGCAAGAACCCTGTCTCGGTGGCTTATGCGGCGGTCAGCATGGCCAGCCGTATCTTCGATGACTTCAGTCGTGCACGGGCGCTGTTGATCGGTGCCGGAGAAACCATCGAGCTGGTGGCGCGCCATCTGCACGAAGCGGGCGTACGTCAGCTTACCGTGGCCAACCGTACCCGGGAGCGTGCCGAGCAGGTGTCTGCGGCGCTGGGCGGGACGGCCATCACCCTGCCCGAGATTCCGGATGCGCTGGAGCATGCCGACATCGTGATCTCTTCCACGGCCTCTCCGCTGCCGATTCTGGGCAAGGGGATGGTTGAGCGTGCCCTGAAGAAGCGCCGTCATCGGCCTGTCTTCATGGTCGATATTGCGGTGCCTCGGGATATCGAGCCGCAGGTGGGTGAGCTGGCCGATGTGTTTCTGTATACCGTGGATGATCTGGAAGAGGTCATCGAAGAGAACCGTCGCCATCGTCAGGTGGCTGCCGACCAGGCCGAGTCGCTGATTGAACACGGCGTCGGCAGCTGGCAGCATGAGCGCCGCATTCGCAATGGCGGCGAGGTGATTCGAGATTATCGTCGTCATGGCGAAGCGCTGCGCGACCAGGCGCGGGAGCAGGCGCTGGAACGCCTGGCCAAGGGTGAAGACCCGGCCAGGGTCATCGAGCGGATGGCTCACCAGCTGGCCAACCGCTTCATGCATCAACCCACGCTTGCCATTCGTGACGCTGCTTCGCAGGAAAACCATGAATTGCTCAACGCCGCGCCGCGCCTGTTACTGCCGCCCAAACCTGCCTTCGAGCAGGCTGCGCCTCCGGTAAAACGCCAGAAGGATGATACACCCGCATGAAAGAGACTTTGCGCCAACGCCTGGATAGCTTCTCCGACCGTTTCGAGGAGCTGGCCATGCTGCTGTCCGATCCCGAGGTGATCAACAATCAGCAGCGCTTCCGTGACTATTCGCGTGAATACGCTGAGCTGGAAGAGCTGGTGGCCGCCTGGCAACGTTACCGTGGGGTCGAAGACAGCATCGCCGAGGCCGAACAGCTGAGCCGTGACAGTGATCCGGAGATGCGCGAGCTGGCGGAAATGGAAATCAGCGATGGCCGCGAACAGCTGGCAGAGTTGGACGTCGAGCTGAAGCGCCTGCTGATCCCCAAGGACCCCGACGATGGCCGTGGCGTGTTTCTGGAAGTGCGGGCGGGCACCGGTGGCGATGAAGCGGCGATTTTTGCCGGTGATCTGTTCCGCATGTACTCCCGCTATGCTGAAAAGCGCGGCTGGCGGGTAGAAATCGTCAGTGCCAGCCACGGCGAGCAGGGCGGTTATAAAGAGGTGATCTCCCGGGTCAAGGGCGACGGCGTCTACGCACGGCTCAAGTTCGAGTCGGGCGCCCATCGCGTACAGCGCGTGCCCGCGACGGAGTCTCAGGGGCGTATCCATACCTCTGCCTGTACCGTGGCGGTCATGCCCGAGGTGGATGAAGTGGGCGATGTGGACATCAATCCCGCCGACCTGCGGGTGGACACCTACCGCTCCAGCGGTGCCGGTGGCCAGCACGTCAACACCACCGACTCGGCGATTCGCATCACCCACTTGCCCACCGGCGTGGTGGTGGAGTGCCAGGAAGAGCGCAGCCAGCACAAGAACCGTGCCAAGGCGATGTCCTTGCTGGCGGCCAAGCTCAAGCGCAATGCCGTGGATTCCCAACGCCAGGAGCAGGCCGATGCACGCCGTTCGCTGGTCGGCTCGGGAGACCGCAGTGAGCGGATTCGGACCTATAACTTCCCTCAAGGTCGCATCACCGACCACCGCATCAACCTGACGCTCTATAAGCTGACCGAAGTGGTCAGCGGCGAGCAGCTCGATGACGTGATCGAACCGCTGATCCATGAGTATCAGGCAGAGCAGCTCTCGGCCTTGCAGGACGGCTGATGACCTTCGACGCCTTGCTGTCACAGGCGGCCCAGCGGTTGACGCAGGCAGGCTCGCCCACGCCGCGGCTGGATGCCGAGGTATTGATGGGCTGTGCTGCCCAGTGCAGCCGAACGTGGCTCTATACCTGGGGCGACCGCGAATGCCCCACCTGGGAGCGAGCTCGCTTCGAGGCGCTGGTGGCCGCCCGTGCCCAGGGGCAGCCGGTGGCGTACCTCACTGGTGAGCGGGAATTCTGGGGGCTGCGGCTGGCGACGTCGCCCGATACGCTGATCCCCAGGCCCGATACGGAAACCCTGGTGGAGGTGGCGCTTTCTCGCGCTGCTGCCCCGGTGGGCAGGCTGCTGGACCTGGGAACCGGCACCGGCGCCATTGCGCTGGCGCTGGCCAGTGAAAAGCCGGGCTGGCAGGTCATCGGTGCGGACATTCGCCCGGGTGCCGTGGCGCTGGCCGAGCGCAATGCCGCCGCGCTAGGCATCGCCAATGCCCGGTTTGTGTTGAGTGACTGGCTCAGCGCATTTCTGCCTCCGGCTGAGGAGCCGCCTTTCGATATCATCGTCAGTAACCCCCCCTACATTGCGGCCGATGATCCGCATTTGAGCCAGGGCGATGTGCGCTTCGAGCCCCACTCGGCGCTGGTCGCCGATGCCAACGGCATGGCCGACCTGCTCCACGTGATCGAGGCCGCCAGGGCCCACCTGGCACCTGGTGGCTGCCTAGCGATGGAGCATGGCTACCAGCAGGCGGCCAGCGTGCGTGAGGCGCTGTTGGCGGCGGGCTACCGAAACGTTGAAAGTGTTCAAGACATGGGCGGCCATGAACGGGTTACTCTGGGGCACCTATATTAACTGCCTGATTCATTTGTATTGGATCCTGCCATGAAACCAAAAAATAGAACGCTGGACCGTATCGATCTCAAGATTCTTCGCTGTTTGCAGGAAAATGCGCGTATCTCCTACGTAGATCTCGCCGCAGAAGTTGGGTTATCCACAACCCCTTGTCTGGAGCGGGTCAAGCGCCTGGAGCGTGCCGGTATCATTCGCGGCTACCAGGCCATCCTGGACCCTCGCGCCCTGAAGGCGAACCTGCTGGTGTTTGTCGAGATCAGCCTGGAGACCCAGTCGCCTGCGGTCTTCGATGAGTTTCGGCGCGCGGTGGAAAAGCTGCCGCAAATTCAGGAGTGCCACCTGGTGTCCGGGCAGTTCGACTACATTCTGAAATGCCGCATCCCGGAAATGGCCGCTTATCGCCAACTATTGGGGGATGTGGTCTTGACCCTGCCAGGGGTGAAAGAGTCCAAGAGCTATGTGGTGATGGAAGAAGTGAAAGAGAGCTTCAATCTCCACATTCCTGATGTCGAGGAATTCGAGGATAAGTAAACCAATGATGGACGATCAGGCGCTGCTGCGTTACAGCCGCCAAATCATGCTGCCCGAAGTGGATATCGAGGGTCAGGAGCGACTGCGCGGCGCCCACGCCGTGATTATCGGGGCTGGCGGGTTGGGCTCGCCAGCCGCGCTGTATCTCGCGGCGGCGGGAGTGGGGCGGATTACCCTGGTAGATGCCGACCATGTGGAGCTTTCCAACCTGCAGCGCCAGATAGCCCACCAGCAGGCCAGCCTGGGCCTCAACAAGGCGCGTTCGGCGCAGCAGCGCCTGGAGGCACTGAACCCTGAATGCCAGGTGGTGGCCATCGAGCGTCACGCCGAAGGCGAGCTGTTGGCAGAGCTGGTGGCTTCGGCCCAGGTGGTGCTTGACTGTACCGACCGTTTTTCCAGCCGTTATGCCATCAATGCCGCGACGCAGCGAGCCGGTGTGCCGCTGGTCTCGGGGGCGGCTATTCGCTTTTCCGGCCAGCTGGCGGTATTCGACCCGCGTCAGCCAGATAGCCCCTGCTACGCCTGCCTCTATCCCCCGGAAGCTGGCGATGACGAAGCCCTCAGCTGTGCCGAGAGCGGCGTCATGGCCCCTTTGGTGGGCTTGATTGGCTGCTTTCAAGCTGTCGAGGCCTTCAAACTGCTGAGCGGTGCGGGTGAGGCACATCAGGGGCTGTCGGCCTTCGACGGGCTCAGCGGGCAGTGGCGTCATTTCCAGGTGCCGCGTGACCCGGCGTGCCCGGTGTGCGGAACGCGAAAGCCCGCCTGAATAGGCGGGCCTGGTCACGGTCTTTTGCTTTTTATAGGCGGATGAATCAGTTGCGGATCAGGTAATCGAAAGCGCCCAGCGACGCTTTGGCGCCTTCACCCATGGCAATGATGATCTGCTTGTAGGGCACGGTGGTGACATCGCCTGCGGCAAACACGCCGGGCACCGAGGTCATGCCGTGGGCGTCGACGATGATTTCGCCACGCGGTGACATCTCGATGGGGGAGCCCTTCAGCCACTCGGTATTGGGCACCAGGCCGATCTGTACGAAGATGCCTTCCAGAGCGATGTTCTTGACTTCGTCGGTTTGGCGATCCTTGTAGGTCAGGCCGTTGACTCGGCTGCCATCACCGGTCACTTCGGTGGTTTGCGCGTTCAGCACGATATCCACGTTGGGCAGGCTCTTGAGCTTCTTCTGCAGCACGGCGTCGGCGCGCATTTCACCCATGAACTCCACCAGGGTCACATGGCCGACGATGCCTGCCAGGTCGATGGCCGCTTCGACGCCTGAATTACCGCCGCCAATGACCGCGACACGCTTGCCCTTGAACAGCGGGCCATCGCAGTGGGGGCAGTAGGCCACGCCCTTGTTGCGATACTGCTGCTCGCCGGGCACGTTCATTTCCCGCCAGCGGGCACCTGTGGCCAGTATCAGGGTCTTGCTCTTCAGTTGGGCACCGGACTCAAAGGTCACTTCGTGCAGGCCACCTTCGGTTTCTGCTGCTTTGAAAGAGGTCGCACGTTGCAGGTTCATCACGTCCACTTCGTACTGCTTGACGTGCTCTTCCAGGGCGCTGACCAGCTTGGGGCCTTCGGTATGGGTTACGGAGATGAAGTTCTCGATCCCCATGGTATCGGCCACCTGACCACCGAAGCGCTCGGCGGCAACGCCGGTATTGATGCCCTTGCGCGCAGAGTAGATGGCCGCCGAGGCGCCCGCCGGGCCGCCGCCGATGACCAGCGTGTCGAAGGCTGCCTTGTCATTCAGTTTCTTGGCTTCACGCTCGGCTGCACCGGTATCCACCTTGGCCAGGATCTGCTCCAGCGTCATGCGACCCTGGTCGAAGGGCTTGCCGTTGAGGTAGATGCTGGGCACCGACATGATTTCGCGGGCCTCGACTTCCTCCTGGAACAGGGCGCCGTCGATGGCGACGTGGCGCACCTTGGGGTTGAAGATGGCCATCAGGTTCAGCGCCTGGACGACGTCCGGGCAGTTCTGGCAGGAGAGCGAGTAGTAGGTCTCGAACAGCATCTCGCCGTCCAGCGCCTTGATTTGATCGAGCTGCTCTTGCGACGTTTTGGGCGGATGTCCGCCGACCTGCAGCAACGCCAGTACCAGCGACGTGAATTCGTGGCCCATGGGAATGCCCGCAAACACGACGCCTGTCTCTTCTCCGGCACGGTTTAGGGCAAAGGAGGGCTTGCGCGCATCCTGGCCGTCGGTTTTGAGGGTGATCTGAGTGCTCAGGCTGCTGATGTCTTCCAGCAGGCCCAGCAGCTCGCGTGACTTGGCACCGTCATCGAGGGACGCAACGATCTCGAAGGGCTGAGTCACTTTTTCCAGATACGCTTTCAATTGATTCTTTAAATTGGCGTCCAGCATGACAGTGGTTCCTCGTAGTCAGCAGTAGAACGTTCTCGACCAGGCACGCCAGCCTTGGGTATGCGATAAGGAGCAAGCGTGTGGGAAAACAGGGATGCATTAACAGGGTGCTGAAAAAAAGACACCCGGGGCATGCCCGGGTGTGATGCTGCCGACCGACACGCGCCGGGTCGGCAGCGGTAGGCGTTTAGATCTTGCCTACGAGGTCCAGAGACGGGGCCAGAGTCTCTTCGCCTTCTTTCCATTTGGCCGGGCACACTTCGTTCGGGTTGGCGCGAACGTACTGGGCAGCCTTGACCTTGCGCAGCAGCTCTTCGGCGTTACGGCCGATGTTGCCCGCGTTGATTTCGACGATCTGGATCTTGCCGTCGGGGTCGACAACGAAAGTGCCGCGCTCGGCCAGGCCAGCTTCTTCGATCAGTACTTCGAAGTTGCGTGAAATTTGCAGAGTCGGATCGGCAATCATCGGGTACTGCAGCTTACCAATGGTCTCGGAGCTGTCGTGCCACGCCTTGTGGGTGAAGTGGGTGTCGGTGGAGACGCTGTAGATCTCGACGCCCAGCTTCTTGAACTCTTCGTAGTTGTCGGCCAGATCACCAAGCTCCGTGGGGCATACGAAGGTGAAGTCAGCGGGGTAGAAGAAGAACACTGACCACTGACCTTTCAGATCCGCTTCAGTAACGTCAACGAACTCGCCGTTCAGGTAAGCAGTCGCTTTAAACGGTTTTACTTCGGTATTGATCAAAGACATTGAAAACATCTCCGCAGTGAGTGAATGGTGGTTGGAAAAGTTGCTGGCCATATTAGCGAACTACGACTAATAGCTAAAATTGGAAAAAATGATGTTGCCAATAGCCAAGGTCTATAGTTTGCCTGCGCCCTTGGATGTGGGGTCACCAACAGGGTAATGCAAGAATTTTTCACTTGGACTTGCGATGGACGTCGCTGCACCGCAAAATTCGCACGGTCAGGAGAATGGGCTAAGCTGTTTCTCAGCAGCGGCAAATGAGTCAAAGAGGTATCGGCGTCAGCGCTAACCGTTGCCAAGCTCGGTGCGCCTGTTCGACGGGCACTTTCAAGACAAGTGGACTTTCGAGATAAGGAGTAGCTAGATGGGGAATATCCCAAAACGTTCAGTGGCCGTTACGGCAATCGCTTTTGCCGTAGCGGCCACCGCTGCCCACGCCAATGAAGTGCGGGTATACAACTGGTCCGACTACATTGCTCCGGAAACGCTGGCGAAATTCACCGAGCGCACCGGTATCTCCGTGACCTACGATGTCTACGACAGTAACGAGATCCTCGATGCGGCGCTGCTGTCTGGCCGCTCGGGCTACGATGTGGTCGTGCCCTCCAACTACTACTTTACCCGTCAAGCCAGAGCGGGGGTGTTCCAGCCCCTCGACCACGAGCAGCTGCCCAACTTCGAAAACCTCAATCCGGAGTTGATGGCCAACCTGGAGGCCATCGATGAGGGCAGCCAGTACTCCATCCCCTACATGTGGGGCACCAATGGCATTGGCTACAATGTCGAGCGAGTGAAGGAGATTCTCGGTGACGATGCCCCGGTGGATAGCTGGGCACTGCTCTTCGACCCTGAAATTACCGCGGCTCTGCATGCGGCCGGTTGCGGTATCTCCATGATGGACTCGGCGGACGAAATGCTCTCGCCGGCCATTGCCTACTCGGGCGGCGACCCGCTGAGTGAAAACCTGGAGGACATCGAAACCGCCGGGCAAGTGATCGCGGCCGTACGCAACCATGTCACTTACTTCCACTCCTCGCGCTATATTTCTGACCTGGCCAATGGCGAAATCTGTGTCGCCGCAGGCTACTCGGGCGACGTGTTCCAGGCAGCAGACCGAGCTGAAGAGGCGGGGCGTGACTTCACCATCGCTTACAGCATCCCGAAAGAGGGCGCTGCGCTGTGGTTCGACATGATGGCCGTGCCGGCCGATGCGCCTAACCCCGAGAACGCGCATGCGTTCATCAACTTTATTCTCGACCCGGAAATTGCCGCCGAGATTAGCGAGTACGTTAGCTACGCCAACCCCAATCTGGCTGCGAACGAGTTCCTTTCCGAGGAGCTGCTGAATGACCCTGCGGTTTATCCGGATGCAGACGTCATGCAGAACCTGTACGTTCAGGCGGAAAAGCCGCAGGACGTGCTGCGTGCGCGTACTCGTATCTGGAACCGCGTCAAGTCTGGTCGCTAAACCGACCCTTGTCTGACAGCGAGCCGGGCAGTTGCCTGGCTCGCTGTTCGTCTTTTATCGCCCGGCTTCTCGGGCCTTTTGATGGGAGTGGCGAATGGTCACTACGCCCCTGTCGAACGACACTTCATCCTCGTCATCTGCCATTCCCCCGTCGCTGAGACCACAGGGAAAGGCACCCCGTTTTGCCGAGGATATCGTGTTGGAAGTCAAACGCCTGAGCAAGCGCTTCGATGACGCGCTGGCGGTGGATGACGTGAATTTGCAGGTCAAACGCGGCGAAATCTTCGCCCTGTTGGGGGGCTCGGGGTCTGGCAAGTCGACCCTGCTGCGCATGCTGGCGGGCTTCGAGACGCCGAGCGAAGGTCGCATCCTGCTGAGTGGCGAAAACATTACCGACATGCCGCCGCACAAGCGCCCGATCAACATGATGTTTCAATCCTATGCGCTGTTTCCGCATATGACGGTGGCGCAGAACATCGCCTTCGGGCTGAAACAGGACAAGCTCCCCAAGGCGGATATCGAGGCGCGAGTGGCCCAGATGCTGAAGCTGGTGCATATGGAACGCTTTGCCAAGCGCAAGCCGCATCAGCTTTCCGGCGGCCAGCGCCAGCGAGTGGCCTTGGCGCGTTCGCTGGCCAAACGGCCGAAGCTCTTGCTGCTGGACGAGCCCATGGGCGCTCTCGACAAGAAGCTGCGCACGGAAATGCAGCTGGAAGTGGTCGAGATCATCGAACAGGTAGGCGTTACCTGCATCATGGTGACTCACGATCAGGAAGAGGCCATGACCATGGCGGATCGCGTGGCGATCATGGCCGATGGCTGGATCGAGCAGGTGGGCTCTCCGGTCGATATCTACGAAAGCCCCGCTAGCCGCATGGTGGCCGAATTCGTCGGTACCGTGAACCTGTTCGAAGGGGAGATCATCGAGGACGCGGCGGACCATTGCCGCATCGCCAGCCCCTCGCTTTCAAGGCCTATCTATCTCGATCACGGGATCACCACCCAGGCGGTGGACCGTCGAGTATGGGCGGCCCTGCGCCCCGAGAAAATCTGGCTGACCCGTGAACAGCCAACCGGCGAATACAACTGGGAAGCTGGCAAGGTGGATGACATTGCCTATCTGGGGGGGTATTCGCTGTATTACGTGCGCACGGCCTCGGGCAAGCTGATCAAGGTGAGCATGGCCAACACAGAGCGTCGCGGTGATCGTCCCACCTGGGAGGATAGCGTGTACGTTTACTGGGAAGATCACAGCGCTATCGTGCTGAATCGCTGATGATTCGGTCTCTTGAAGGAGATTGCCTACCATGATGCCATCTGGCTTTACCGGCATGATCAAGCGTCTGCAGCTGGGGCGGCGTGCGGTAATCGCATTCCCGCTGGTGTGGCTCACGCTGTTCTTTTTGCTGCCCTTTGCGTTGGTGCTCAAGATCAGCCTTGCCGAAGGGGCGATTGCCATTCCTCCCTACGGGCCGCTGGTCGAGTATGCCGATCAAACCCTGAGTATCTTTCTCAATGTCGGCAACTATCTGTTCTTGCTCTCTGACTCGCTGTATGTCGCGGCTTACTGGGGCTCCATCAAGACAGCATTTACCGCCACGCTGGTGTGCTTGCTGCTCGGTTATCCCATGGCCTATGCCATGGCCCGTGCCCCGGGGCGCTGGCAGTTGATTCTGCTGCTGCTGGTGATGCTGCCCTCCTGGACGTCGTTTCTGATCCGCGTGTATGCGTGGATGGGCATACTCAGCAACAATGGCCTGATCAACAATCTGCTGCTGAGCATCGGCCTCATCGACTCGCCGCTACGCATGATGAATACCCAGTTTGCGGTCGTCGTGGGCATCGTGTATGCCTACCTGCCGTTCATGGTGCTACCGCTGTATGCCCATCTGACGCGTCTGGATACATCGCTATTGGAAGCGGCCTCTGACCTGGGGTCGCGTAAAGTGAATACCTTCCTGAAAGTCACCTTGCCGCTTTCCATGGGAGGCATCGTAGCGGGTTCCATGCTGGTGTTCATTCCTGCGGTGGGTGAGTTCGTGATCCCCGAGCTGTTGGGAGGGCCTGACACCCTGATGATCGGCAAGGTGCTTTGGGAAGAGTTCTTCCTGAATCGTGATTGGCCGGTGGCTGCGGCGTTGGCGATGGTCATGCTGTTGCTGTTGTTGATCCCCATCGTATGGTTCCACCGCTACCAGTCACGGGAGCTCGAGCAATGATGACGTCCTCTCGGCGCCCCAGCTTTACCACGGTGATGCTGGTGCTTGGCCTGCTGTTTCTCTATCTGCCGATGTTCGTGCTGGTGTTCTACTCGTTCAACTCATCGCGCCTGGTGACGGTGTGGGCGGGCTTCTCGACCCACTGGTACGGCGAGCTGTTTCGGGATCGGCAGATTCTCTCGGCGGTATGGACCAGTCTCAAGATCGCCTTTTTCGCTGCCAGCATGGCGGTGTGCCTGGGCACGGTGGCGGCTTTCGTGATGACTCGCTACGGGCACTTTCGGGGCAAGACGGCGCTCTCCAGCATGGTGACGGCACCACTGGTCATGCCCGAAGTGATCACCGGGCTTTCCCTGCTGCTGCTGTTCGTGCAGATGGCGCAACTGATTGGCTGGCCCGCGGACCGAGGGATGGCGACGATATGGATTGCCCACACCACGTTCTGCAGTGCCTATGTGGCGGTGGTGGTGTCGGCGCGTCTCCGGGAACTGGATCGTTCCATCGAAGAGGCGGCCATGGACCTTGGCTCGCCGCCGGTCAAGACATTCTTCAGCGTGACGCTGCCGGTCATTGCGCCTGCCCTGGCGGCAGGCTGGCTGCTGGCGTTCACGCTGTCGCTGGATGACCTGGTGATCGCCAGCTTCGTATCGGGCCCGGGAGCCAATACGCTGCCCATGGTGGTGTTCTCCTCCGTGCGCATGGGCGTCTCGCCCAAGATCAATGCGTTGGCCACGCTGATCATTCTGACCGTCTCGTTGGCGACGCTGCTGGCGTGGTACTTCATGCGCCGCAGCGAGGCCAGGCGGGTGGCTCAGATGCAGCAGGATGACGTGGCCTGACCATGGCTCACAAGACGTCGTCGTCACGGCCGGTGATGACGGCGTCGAGTTCGCCTGTGAAAGGTGAGATCACCACCTGAAGCCGGATGGGGGCGCAGCATTGATGGCAATCTTCCCAGGTGTCGTGGCTGCCCTGTGACGTGTCGATCATGAAGGTCAGAGGCGTGTCACAATAGGGGCAGTAGAAGTCATGGGGGGCCAGCGCGTCGTCATGCATGGTGGTTGCCTGTCAGGCAGAAAAAGGATATCCAGTGTAACAGCCCTGTCCGGGGCGGGCACAAGCGGGATGATTCAGGTAGGATAAGAGCGGGTTTACCCAATTAACCTAGTGAGAAAAAGCGATGATGAAACGTCACATGGCAGTAGCGGCCTTATTGGCCTTCCCGATGGTTGCTCTGGCGGAAACACCGAACGTGACGCCTGGCGAATGGGAGTTCGTCAGCGTAACCAGTATCAGCGGTGACATGCAGATTCCCGATCAGACCGAAACCGAGCGTCAGTGCATCACCCAGGAAGAGCTGGATGGCGCAGAGTTTGGCTTCATCGAAGAAGAAGAGGGCTGCGAGCTGCAGCACCAGGACATGAACGCCGATGGCCTTTCGTACAGCATGGTGTGCCGTGCTGAAGGTGGCGAAGCCAATATCGATGGTGAAATGCGCTTCATGGGTGAGCGTATCGAAGGCAGCGTGGACATCTTCACCCAGTCACCCATGGGCGAATTGACCATGAACACCGTGATCGAAGGCGAGCGCATCGGCGACTGCGAGTAACCGTACGCACTGCTTTAACGATCTTCAGCAGCGGTTTTCAACAACAAGGGCGCCTTTTGGCGCCCTTGTTGTCTGTCTACTCGGTAGAAGAGGTTGCCTAGCGCTCGGGCGTGGCCAGCGGTTCGTGGTCGGCCTCCGGCGCATTGGCAATTTCTTCTTCCAGCTGCCGTTTGACGGCGCCTGGCGAGCCTGAGTAGCGTGCCAGCAAGTCGTAGGCCACCGGCACCACGAACAGCGTAAACACCGTGGCTGCGCCGACCCCCGCCATGATCACCGTGCCAATCACCAGGCGAGACTCTGCGCCAGGGCCACTGGAAACGATCAGCGGGATCGCCCCGGCCATGGTGGTCACCGCCGTCATCAAAATGGGCCGCAGGCGGGTCACCGACGCTTCGATCAGGGCCGAGCGAAAGGCCTGACCCTCATCGCGCAGCTGGTTGGCGAACTCGACGATCAGTATGCCATTCTTGGCCGCCAATCCTATCAGCAGCA
This sequence comes from Halomonas sp. 18071143, assembly GCF_019211725.1. Classification (NCBI taxonomy): domain Bacteria; kingdom Pseudomonadati; phylum Pseudomonadota; class Gammaproteobacteria; order Oceanospirillales; family Halomonadaceae; genus Halomonas; species Halomonas sp. 18071143. Next base: position 2,485,036 of record NZ_CP078120.1, on the reverse strand, counting down.
CCAGCCCCACCTGACTGTAGATATTCAATGACTGGCCGGTCAGCAGCAGGGCCAGCAGGGCACCGCTCATGGCCAGCGGCACCGTCAGCATGATCACGAAGGGGTGAATCAGGCTCTCGAACTGGGCGGCAAGCACCAGGAATACCACCACGGCGCCAAGCACCAGCAGAAAGGTCGTCGCCCCGCTGGCCTGCTGGAAGTCTCGAGACGGGCCTGCCAGATTGGTCTGCACTTCTTCTGGCAGAATGGTGTTCGCGGTGTCTTGCAGGTAGGCCAGCGCTTCACCCAAGGGGTAGCCATCGGCCAGGTTGGCCTCGATGGTAATGGCGCGCACGCGGTCGAAGCGGTTGAGCGTGCTGGCACCAGCAAAGTCAGAGAGCGTCACCAGGCTGGCGAGCGGAATCAGTTCACCGGACCGCGCGGAGCGTACCTGGATATTGTCCAGCGCTCGCGGGCTATTCTGGCGGCCACGGTCGCCTTCCAGAATCACATCGTACTCTTCGCCGTCATCCACGTAACGGGTCACGTTGCGCCCACCGAGCAGCACCTCCAGCGTCCGGCCTATTTCCGTGACGGTGACCCCCAGCGCGGCGGCCCGTTCGTAGTTGATGTCGACCCGGAGCTGCGGCTGGGTTTCGTTGTAATTGCTCTCTACGGCGGTCAGGCGCGGGTTGTGCTCGCGAATATGGTTGACCAGCGTATCCCGCCAGCTGGCCAGCTCCTCGTAAGTGCCGCCCCCTAGCACGAACTGGACCGGTTTCTGGGTGCGTTGACCAAACCCCTGGCGCATGACCGGGAAGGCTTGCACGCCCGGCAAAGAGCCCAGGGTTTGCCTCACGTCCGCCATGATCTCCCAGGCGCTGCGGCGGCTGCCCCAGTCGGCCATGTTGACGATGATGAAACCGCTGTTGAAGTTTTCGATATTGCCGAACCCTCGCGGTGCCCGCACCACCACGCGCTCCAGCTCGCCGCTATCGACGAAGGGTGTCAGGCGTGCTTCGATCTCATCCATGTAATCCATCATGTAATCGAAGGTGGCGCCTTCGGGCCCGTTGACCAGCACGATGAAGTTGCCGCGGTCTTCTTGAGGGGTGTACTCACTGGGCAGCACCGACGCCAGCCAGGCAGTGCCTGCCACCAGCAGGGCAAACAGGGCCACCACCACCCATCTGAATGCCAGCACGACCTCCAGCGCGCGCTGGTAACGCTTTCGAGCGCCGTCCAGCAGCCACTGCACTCCTTGGCCAATGCGGCTATCGTGCATCCCCGGCTTGAGGATCTTGGAAGCCATCATGGGGGTCAGGGTCAGGGCCAGCAGCGTGGAGACGACCACCGCGGCGGCCATGGTCAGCGCAAATTCGGAAAACAGACGGCCGATGTCACCCTGCAGCATGCTCAGCGGCACGAACACGGCTACCAGCACGAGGGTCGTGGCAATGACCGCAAAAGCGATTTGACGAGTGCCGCGGAAGGCCGCCACCAGCGGTGTCTCACCGTAATCGTGCATGCGTCGGTTGATGTTTTCCAGCACCACGATGGCGTCGTCGACGATCAGGCCAATGGCCAGTACCAGCGCTAGCAGCGTCAGCAGGTTGATCGAGAAATTCATGACAGCCAGCGCGGTAAAGGCGCCAATCACGGCGATGGGGACGGTCACGGCGGGCACGATGGTGGTTCGCAGATTGCCCAGGAACAGGAAAATCACGATCACCACCAGCCCCATGGCGATGAACAGCGTCATGACCACCTGGTCGATGGCACCCGACACGAACACCGAGGCGTCGTAGTTGAGCGTCAATGACATGCCCTCGGGCAGGGTGCCTTGCAAGCGCTCCAGCTCCTGTTGCACCGCTTCGGAAAGCTCCACCACGTTGGCGGTGGACTGCATGATCATGCCTAGCCCCACCATGGGCACGCCGTTGGCACGAAACACCGAACGGTCTTCTACCGAGCCCACTTCCACTCGGGCCACATCGGCCAGACGAATCAGGTGCCCGTTGTTGCCCTGGGTAACCGCCAGCCGCTGAAAGTCATCGGCGGTGGCGAAATTGCGCGGTAGCCGTACGATGAACTGGCGATCATCGGACTCGATGGAGCCAGCGGGCAGCTCGACGTTTTCGGCGCGCAGGGCATCCTCGATATCACCCACGGTGAGGCCTCGTGCTGCCAGCGCGTTGCGGTCCAGCCAGACACGCATGGCATAGTCGCGGCCACCGCCCACGCGCACTCTGGCTACCCCCGGCTGCACCGACAGGCTGTCCACCAGAAAGCGGTTGGCGTAGTCGGTGAGCTCGGTGATCGAGTAGTCCGCCCCTGAGAGACTCAGCCAGATGACGATTTCATCGCTGCTGTCGGCCTTGGTGACTTCAGGATTGTCGGCATCATCGGGAAGGTTGCGCAAGGCACCCGATATGCGGTCGCGCACATCGTTGGCCGCCGCGTCGATATCCATGCTGATGGCAAACTCGATCTGGATGCGCGATCGTCCATCTTCGCTCTGGGAGGTAATCAGCTCGATACCCTCTACCCCGGCAATACGGTCTTCCAGCACCTGGGTAATACGGGTTTCGACCACGCTGGCCGAGGCACCGGGGTAACGTGTATCGATGCTGACGACCGGTGGGTCGACCGTAGGGTACTCCTGCAGCGGCAGGCGATTCAGCGCCAGCAGGCCGAAGGCCACGATCAGCGCGGCGATGACCATGGCCAGCACCGGACGCTGTACGGAGATGTCGGATAAGCGCATCAGCGGTCAGCCTCCAGCAGGGCACGGATGCTGGTCTCTTCATCGGTGATGCCCAGTAAACGTACCTGCTGGCCATCTCGTGCCAGCTGCAGACCGTGTACTGCCACCAGTTCGCCATCTGCCACGCCTTCGAGCACTTCCACTTCGCCACTGCGACGCTCACCCAAGGCGACCTCTCGGCGCTCCAGGCGATGCTCTCCTTCCTCCTCGTGAATGACCATCACGAAATGGCGATTGCCGCTCGGCTCGATAGCGGCTTCCGGCAGTACCAGCGTATTGCGCACGCGTTGTTGCACGACCACCTCCATCAACATGCCGGGGCGCAGGCGCAGCTCTGGGTTGGCCAGCTCGGCCCGCACACTGATACTGCGAGATACCGGGTCGATACGCGTGCCAATACTGGCGATTTCACCGCGGAAGACCTCATCCGGGTAGGCGGCGGTGGTCGCGCTCAGCGCCAGCCCTGCCGACAGGCGGCCCAGAAACACTTCCGGTACGGTAAAGTCCAGCTTCATGACATCCAGCTTGTCGAGGGTCACCAGCTCCATGCCCGGGGTCACCAGTGCGCCAGCGCTGACATTACGAAAGCCGACGCGACCACTGAACGGTGCCACTATCCGGTAGTTGGCCAGGCGTGCCTCTAACGCCTGGGCATCGGCCTCTGCCTGCCTCAGCCGCGCTTGGGTATCTTCCAGTTCGGCGCGGGGGGCCAAGTTGCGTTCCTGAAGTTGAGACGTTCTGCCCACCGCGTTACGGCGCTCATCGGTGATCGCCCGTGCTGCCCTCAGCAGCGCCTGCTCCTCGGCATCTTCAAGGCGTATCAGCAGCTCGCCCTGTTCGACCTGGGCACCATCTTCGAAGGTGATTTCGGCAATGGTATCGGTCACGGTAGCTGACAGCGTGACGCTCTCGTCGGCACGCAGGGTGCCCAGGGCTTCTAATGGGTCGGACCAGGCGGTAGCCGTGGCGTAGTGGCCGATCACGGGGGGCGGGGTTTGTGCTATGGCGTATGGCGGCAAAGTGGCCAGCAGCAGACAGCAGAAGAGGCGTTTGTAAACAAGCATTGGCGTCTCAACGTAAACAGAGGTGACCTGCATTATCCTGAAATCGACTGCCGTGATAAGGGCAAACGGCAAGATAACGGAATGAAAAGATATTTGTTGTACATTGTATGTACATATATTTTTGGCTTGTAAAGTGCTGAGCAGCCTCTCTGCTGCTAAGATAGTCAGCTTTTCATGTAGGGCTTCCAGGATGGTTTACGACGTCGTCGTTATTGGCGCAGGTGCTGCCGGGTTGATGTGTGCGGCTCAAGCAGGTTATGCAGGGCGGCGCGTGCTGGTGGTTGACCATGCCAATAAACCGGGCAAGAAAATCCTCATGTCGGGAGGAGGCCGTTGTAACTTTACCAACCTTGATGCCTCACCAAGCCATTTTTATTCGGAAAATCCTTATTTTTGCATTTCTGCGTTGAAACGTTACCGTCCAGAACATTTTGTATCTCTGGTGGAGCGCCATGGCGTGGAGTATGTGGAAAAAGCGCCGGGGCAACTCTTTTGTGCCGACTCCGCCAAGGAGATCGTGAGAGTCCTGCTGACCGAATGTGAATGGGCCGGCGTCGAACTGGCATTGAAGACGTCCATTTCCAAGGTGGAGCGCTTGGGCGAGGGAATGCAGTTGACTACTTCGATGGGCACCATCAGCTGTGGCGTGTTGGTAGTGGCCACGGGGGGGCTCTCCATTCCCACCATGGGGGCTTCGGGCTTCGGTTACGATCTCGCCCGTCAATTTGGACTTGAGGTGTTGCCTACTCGGCCTGGGCTGGTGCCCTTCACGCTCAGTGATGTCTGGAAAGCGCGTGCTGAAACGCTGTCAGGGCTCAGCGTGCCGGTATCGGTCAGCTGTGGTCAAGGGCGCTTCAATGAGCCCATGCTGTTTACCCACCGGGGGCTGTCGGGGCCGGCGATGCTCCAGATTTCGAGCGTCTGGCAGCCCGGTAGCGCCATTACGATTGATTTATTGCCGGGTGAGGAGGTGGCGGCTTCGCTGCGTCATGCGCGTGAGCAAACTCCCAAGCGCATGCTGTCTACCTGGCTGGGTGAGCGGTTTCCCAAACGTCTGGCACAGGCGATAGTGGAGTGGTACCCCGAGCACGCCACCGCCATGCCATTGGCACAGTACAGCAACGAGGCGATCGACTGCTGGGCACAGTACCTCAATGAGTGGCAGGTGAAACCAGCGGGCACAGAGGGCTGGCGTACGGCAGAGGTGACCATGGGCGGGATCAGTACCGAGGCCATTTCGTCGAAGAATTTTGAAGTACGAGGCTTACCCCAGCTGCGTTTCATTGGCGAAGTGCTGGATGTCACGGGCCAGTTGGGTGGTTACAACTTCCAGTGGGCCTGGGCGAGTGGCGTCGCCTGTGGCCAAGCGTGTTGATCACCATTGAAAAAGCCGCCTGAGGCAAGGCATCCGGCGGCTTTGAACAGGCAAACGCCTCGTCAGCTGGCGACTTTGGCCAGCAGTTTCAGCTTGCGAAGCAGCATATAGCCTGCCAATGCGCGTTTGCCGACGGCCATGGCGCCACCAGGATGGCGAACCAGCCGCAGGGCAGCTAGCCCGCCCACAACGTACAGCGGTAAGCGCAGGCTTCGCCAGTGCCGGTCGAGCGGCGCGGAAGTGCGTTGTAACGTATCGCTGCTCACCAGTATATCGATACGCTGCTGCTCCAGCTCGGCCAGTAACGCCGCCTTACGTTGCTGGCGGGTTAGCGGCTTGTCCGTCACCTTAGCGGCGGCGTTCGGCGAGTTCTTCATCATTGGCCTCCAGCAGGGCGCGATCGGCTGCTAGCTGTTTCAAGGTTTCCTTGAGCAGCGAGTGCCGCTTTGCCTGACGTATGGCAATCACGGCCAGCAGCAGGCTGAGTGCCATCAGTACGCCAGCACTCACGCCAATGGCCGTCAGCCGATAGGTGTCCCAGAACAGAACGACTACCAGCGCCGTCAGCGTGGCCACACCCAGCAGCAGTAGCAGCAGGCTAGCGCCAGCCAACAACAGTAGTACCAATAAACGAGCGCGCTCTTCCTCCAATTCCAACACCGCCAAACGCAGGCGGGTTTCACCGTTAGCTAACAGTGACCTCAACAAGCGTTTAGCGGCAGAAAAGACGCGTTGGGTTGGACCCAATGCCATTAGCGACGACCGAGCAGCATACCTACCACCAGGCCAGCTGCGGCACCGATACCGATGCTGGTCCAGGGGTTCTCATGTACATAGCGGTCGCAGCAATCGGCCTGTTGGGCCAGTGACTCGCGGGTGTCTTCATAGATGCGCTCGCCGCGGGCTTCCAGGCGGGCACGAGTATCCTTCAAACGACGTTCGGCACGCTCACGCAGGTCGCGCATTTCACCGCTGGCATCTTTCGATGTGGCGTTCATCAGCTCTTCGACCGTCTCGCTGAGATGGCGCAGGTCTTCTTTCAGCTGGTCGGCACGTGCGGAGGCGTCTGTGTTACGTTTAGCCATGATGTCTTCCTTTGACGAATGAATGAGTGACAGCTTCAGCATAGCAGCCGTCACTCTACAGACAACCCCAAAGTTTAGTGGTTCCGCATCAACGGTTCAGGCCCGTGGCGCTGAACAGCGGGTTGAGGCTGAAACCGAGACTCAGGCGATGCACGCGGTTGTCGTAATCGATCATGCTTTCGCCGTACCCGTAGTAATACTGTACGTGTGCTCGCACCCCATTGAAGGCGGGCCAGCTATAGTCGATTTGAGTACCCAGGTTGCCCGGGCTCGGGTTGCCGCGCAGTTGACCAGCGACTTCATGATTGTTGTCCAAGCGCTTGGCCAGACGAATGTCGCCATATCCCATGAAACGCTCGATATCCGGATTATCGTCGTCACCATCCGACTCTGGAACGCGCCAGTGGGGTGCCAGGGTCAGTGCCCAGTTGCCGCGCTGCAGCGTGCTTTCCAGATAGACGCGGTTCCAGCTCCGTGACAGCGGGTCCGAGCGGCCATTGGATTGATGGTTGAAGGCGATACGATTGCGCGTATTCACCCAGCCCAAGGCGCTCCAGGCGTTATCGAAATCGATGAACACCTCGGGCTCGTAGTTGGTTTCCCGGAAAGGGGAAGAGGCATCAGTGTTATAGGCCTGCCACCAGCTTCGCTGGGTATAGGCGAAATAGACGTCGCCAATGTCGCCAAACACGTCTTCCGCCAGATTGAACTTGGCGCTGAACTGGAACTTCACTTCGTTGTTGTTAGGCCCGGACGCATCGGTCACTTCACGAAAGTTGTTGGCGTCCTGGTTAGTGTTATAGCTCACCGGAAACAGGTAATTGGTACGGTGGGTGGTGATGGAAAACGGGTTACGCGTCGACTGCTGCTCCAGCTGGCGGCGCTCGGTCAAATCCTCCAGGGCGACCTCTTCTGGCAGGGGCGCCGGTGGAATACCCTGAGCCGCCGCTTCGGGTGCGTCAATTTGCTGCAGCTGCTGGCGGAGCTGATAGAGCTCGGTATTCAAGGCGCGAATACGCGCTTCGATATCGCCGCGTGTCTCGGCCATGGCCGACTGGCTGCCCAGAGCAACCAGCAGGCTTGTCAGTATCAGGGGTCGGATAACCATCAATATGGCCCACGTTGGTAAATAGACAAATGTTAGCGTCGTTCTATACAGGCGGCCGAAGTAAGTCAACTGCCAATATTCTGGTGACCGGCCGGATTGCGCGGGCAGGCCTTACGATTGACAATGGCACCTTGCCCGATAATGCGGGCTGACCAGTCAATGAGGCTTCTAGACGTGGTGAAGAGTGCCATGAAAGCAGTGAACGGCGCGCTGGGCGTGTTGATGTGTGTCGCGCTGCTGGTTGTATCTCCGGTGGGGTGGGCCGAAAGCGGCGAGCGTGTGCCTTCGGAAAGTGCTCTGAACGAGCGGCTGGCTGCACTGGAGTCTCAGGAGGGGGAGCTGACCGCCGCGCAGCAGCGCGAGCAGGCTGCCCTGGAAGCGGCGCTGCAAGCCCATGAGCGGCTCAAGGCGCTGGAGGAGCGACAGCGCGCGCTGGAGCAGCGCGTCAGTCAAGCCCCGGAGCAACTGCTGCAGCTGGAGCGTGAGCTTCGCGAGGCCGAAGAGGAGAGCCTGCAGCTCTCCGTGGATAGCTTGAGCGATACGCCGCTGGACGCACTGGAAGCTCAGCAGGGCAGTGCAGTGATCGAACTCCAGCAGCTACAGAGCCAGTTGGCTGAAGTCAATTCGCAGCTGTTGGCTGCGCAAACCTTGCCCGAACGTGCCCAGCAAGCCATCTCCGAAGCCTTGCAGCGGGCCGAGACCTTGCGCCGCGAACATGATACCCGAGAAGCGCTGCTGGCCGACCGCCAGCTATCCGCTCGCGAGGATGCGCAGTTGATCCAGTGGCGTCTGGAGCGTGCGCTGGCCGAGCAGGAAGTGTCCCTCAATCAGCGTGAGCTCAGTGCCAACAGTCGGCTGCGGGAACTGGCTCAGCAGCGGCGCGAGCTGTTGGCGTTGCAGATCGACCATCAGGAGCAGCGGCTGAACCTGCTGCAAGGGGTCATCGATCGTCAGCGACGCCTGCAGTCCGAGCAGGCGATTGCCGATGCCGCCCGGGATGATCCATTGATTGCCGAGGGGCATCCGGTGGTGCTCCGCGCCCAGCAGGTAAACCAGAACCTGAGCCTCGAGCTGCTGCGTGCCACCGACCGCGCCAATGGCATCGTGCGCGAAAACATCGAAGCCCAGCGCCAATTGGAGCTGGTGCGTCAGTTGCAGCGTAGTCTTGGTGAGCAGATGGAGGCCATTCGCGGTAGCCAGCTGCTATCCCGGATACTCAGGGAGCAGCGCCAGTCGCTACCGGTGATCGTGCCGCGTCGCGACCTGCAAGATGAAATTGCCGACTTGCGCCTCAAGCAGTTCGACCTGATACGCCAGCGTGATCAGCTGCGCCAGGGAGAACGCCTGGCCACTCAGCGGCTACAGGAAGCGGGCGTCGAGGTGACGCCTGGGCTGGTGGACTCCCTGACGCGGCTTTATCAATCTCGCCGTGAGCTGGTGGAGCAGCTCGAGCAGTCCTACGGCAGCCTGTTGAGCGCCGCCATCGAGCTGCAGTTGAACCAGCAACAGCTCTTGACCACCACCCACGAGCTGCGCGCCACCATCGATGAACAGCTTTTCTGGGTAGCCAACAGTCGTCCGCTGGACCTTAACTGGGTGCGCCAGTTACCCAATTACCTGCAGCAGGAGTGGCAGCAGGGCGAATGGCGTGCCGTGCTGCCCAACCGCTGGCAGGGCCTTGGCTGGGACATGCTGGTCGGTGCGCCGCTCCTGCTGCTAAGCCTGGCGCTGCTGGGGTTACGCTCCCGTATCAAGGCCGCGCTGGCCCGGCTACACTCGCAAATAGGCCGTTTGAAGAGTGATACGCAGCTGCACACGCCCAGAGCAGTGCTGATGAATGCGCTGCTGGCGCTGCCTGGCCCGCTGGCGCTGGCGGGGGCTGGCGTTGCCCTGCGCACGGCAGAAGGCGCCCTGGCAATGGGGCTGGCGCCGGCCTTGCTGCAACTGAGCCTGAGCTGGGGGGTGATTGCCTTGGGCCGCCGCCTGCTGGTGCCCGATGGCGTTGCCGAGCGTCACTTTACCTGGGCACCCGCTTACAATGCTCGATTACGCCAGCTGCTCGGAGGGTTAGGCGTGGCGCTGGTTCCCGTGGTAGGGATTGCGGCCATGTCTGGGCAGGTGGAGACCCCGCTGGCCATGCGCCCGGTGGCCATGGGGCTGTTCATGCTGGGGCTGCTGGCCATGGCGTGGTGGTTGATGCAGCTGATTCTGGCCCACGTGCCTGTCTTTGGAGTGCGGCTGTTTCGGTTGATCCTGGGGCTGGCCATGGCCAGCGTACCGTTGGTGATGCTTGGGCTGGTGGCCTGGGGCTACGAATATACGGCACTGCGGTTAGTGGCGCGTTTTGCCATGACTCTTTACCTGCTGGGGCTGTGGGTCGTGGTGGAAGCCACGGTGGTCCGCAGCCTGGGGGTGGCCGCTCGCCGCCTGGCGTATCGGCGCGCTTTGGCGCGAAGGCGTGCCCAGGTGCAAGAGGGGGCCGAAGGCGGTCTCGAAGTGGTCGAAGAGCCGCCCCTGGACATGGAGAAGATCAATACTCAGTCGCTGCGGCTCTCCAAGCTCATTCTGCTGATCGGGTTCAGTCTGCTGCTCTACCTGGTCTGGTCGGATCTGCTGGCAGTGCTGGGGTATCTGGATCAGGTGGCGCTGTGGGACGCCGATGAGGGCGATCTGGTGGACAGCGCGCTCTCCCTTTCCGACTTTTTCACCGCGCTATTGGTGGTCGCCATTACCTTCATCATGGCGCGTAACCTGCCGGGGTTGCTCGAAGTGATGGTGCTGTCGCGGCTGGCCTTGAAGCAGGGCAGCGCCTACGCCATCAGCTCACTGCTCTCTTACACCATCGTGGGTACCGGGGTCGTCATGTCGCTGGCCACCCTGGGGGTTTCCTGGGACAAGTTGCAGTGGCTGGTGGCGGCGTTGAGCGTGGGGCTGGGCTTTGGTTTGCAGGAGATCTTTGCCAACTTCATTTCTGGCCTGATCATCCTGTTCGAACGCCCCATTCGAATCGGCGACACCATCACGCTGGGTAACCTGCATGGCACGGTCAGCCGTATCCGCATCCGCGCCACCACGGTGACCGACTTCGATCGCAAGGAGATCATCATTCCCAACAAGACATTCGTCACCGACCAGCTGATCAACTGGTCGCTGTCGGACAATGTCACTCGGGTGGTGCTGACCTATGGCGTAGCGCATGGCTCTGATTTGCCATTGGTGCATCAGCTGCTGCGCCAGGCCGCCGATGAAAACCCACGCGTGCTGGCGGACCCGGAGCCTCAGGTGTTCTACCTCAACTATGGCCCGCACAGCCTGAATTTCGAGCTGCGCATCTTCGTCAACGACTTGCTGGACCGGCTGTTTGCAGCCGACGAAGTGAACTGCCGTGTGGATGAGCTATTCCGCGAAGCGGGCGTGCGGGTGGCCTTCGAGCAGATGGACGTATGGCTTCACCGAGATCAAGGGGAGTCGGTGAAAGTACAGACCCGCAAGCCGCTGCCTCCTGCAAATCTGGGTTAAGGGGCCTCGTGACTGGCCAGCATCAGGAACTCCCGATTGCCGTCCCCGCCGGTGATCGGGCTCTCTTGCCAATGGGTGATGTGCAAACCGCAGGTCTGGCAGGCTGCACGTATCTTGTGCTCCACCTCGCTGTAGCGGGCTGGGTCGCGTACCACGCCGCGCTTGTCCAGCGCGCTGGGCTCCAACTCGAACTGCGGTTTGACCAGAGAGATAAGCTTTCCCTTGGCCGGTAGCAAGGCGGCGATTTCCGGCAGGATCAGCGTTTGAGAAATGAACGACACGTCCATGATGGCCAGCTCGATGGGGTATTGGCGCAGCACTTCCAGCAAGGCTGCCGAGGTGCTCATGTGGCGCGCATTCAAGCCTTCCAGGCACACTACCCTTGGGTCCTGGCGCAGCGCTTCGGCCAACTGGTCGTGGCCTACCTCGACACCCACTACATGGCGGGCTCCGAAGCGCAGGGCGCAGTCGGTAAAGCCGCCGGTGGACTGGCCCACATCCAGCACGCCCAGGCCCTCCAGCCGCATATCCAGCGTAGTGAGCGCTCCCTCGAGTTTAAGGCCTGCCCGGGAAGCGTAGCGCTCCTCGGGGTCCTCCTCGACGCGCAGTGATGTGTCGGCGGGCCACTTTTCGGAAGGCTTGGTGAGCGGGGTGCCGTCGGTCAAAAAGACACGCCCGTTCTTGATGAGGCGCTGGGCGCGGGTGCGTGAGCTGGCCAGCGCCTGGCTGACCAGCAGTTGATCGAGTCGTATCATGGCAGCGTATCAGGAGCGTTGAAAGACCGCGCATTATGTCATGTTGTGCCTGGCTCTGCCTGCAAGTCGGTGGGAGGGATTCGCGTAGCTCCCCAGCTGCGATGTAGATAGCCCTTGACGCGCTCCCGCTCCTCCTCGCTGACGGTGGCCTGTTTGCCGCTCTCCAGAGGATCGTAGTGGTAGATGTAAAGCCGCGAGAGAAACTGCTCGAAGGGCAGTGAGGCTTCACCGAAGCGCTTGCCGTGAAACTCAGGCTTGACCCAGCGGTGCGGGTCGCCTTCGCGGCCGATGCAGCGTCGGCCCATTTCCGCATAAATGCGTTCCAGGTGCGGGGCGACGACCAATGACACTGGGGCGAGGGGGAGCTCGCTGGCCACTCCCGCCACGCTCTCCTGGGAGGAGATGGGCTGGCCTTCGAAGTGCATGATGATCTCATCGCCCCGAGTGGCCCGGGTCACCTTTTGCAGCAGATAGTCCGGGTTGTTGTAGGCCCCAGTCCGAGCCAGCAAATGAAGGGCGGGTGGGAATTAGCAAAATTCCGCGTAAACCCTCGCCCAATCGGGCGGGGATACAAGCGGGAAGCGCGCTAGCGCTGCTGGGGGTTGATCTTCGCCCCTTACTGTCTATTATGTATAAAAATACAGTTTTGAGCGGCGCCGTGCCATGTTAATAGCCACCAAAGTACGCCTCTACCCGACCCCTGAACAAGCTGATTTCTTAAATCAGCAGTTCGGCGCGGTGCGGTTTGCGTACAACAAGGCACTGCACATCATCAGTACGCAGTACAAGCGGCATGGCACCAAGCTCCGGGCTAAGAAAGACCTCAAGCCGCTACTGGCGGTAGCGAAAAAATCCCGCAAGTACCACTGGCTGAAAGACTACGATTCAATTGCGTTGCAGCAGGCGTGCATTAACTTGGATCGCGCCTTCCAGAACTTCTTTAACCCCCAGTTAAAAGCCCGCTACCCCAAATTCAAGCGCAAGCACGGTAAGCAATCGAGCTATCACTGTACCGGCATCAAGGTCGGTGGGAGCTGGATCAAAGTGCCAAAGCTCACGCCGATTAAAGCCCGACTTCACCGTGACATCACCGGCACGCTGAAAAGCATCACCTTAACCCGTACCACCACCGGCAAATACTACGCCTCGGTGCTGGTCGAGGACGGCGTTGAGGCGCCCGCACCGCTGCAAACCGTCGACACCGTGCTGGGGGTCGATATGGGCTTGACGCATTTGGCTATCGACTCGACTGGCCGCAAAGTGGCCAATCCTCGTTTCTTGAAGCGGGCGCGTGCTAATTTGCGGCGCAAACAAAAAGCGCTTTCCCGCTGCCAGAAGGGCAGCAAGCGCCGTGCGAAAGCACGGCTAACCCTTGCCAAGGCGCACGAGCGCCTGGCCAATGCCCGTGCTGACTTCCAGCATAAACTGTCTCGACAATTCATTGACGATAACCAAGCGGTGGTGGTCGAGACCTTGAACGTCAAAAACCTGCTGAAAAACCGCAAGCTGGCAAAACATATTGCCGATGCCAGTTGGCACAGCCTGATCCAAAAACTGGACTACAAAGCCAAGCAGCAAGGCAAGCATCTGGTCAAAATCGACCAGTGGTTTGCCAGCACCAAGACCTGTGCGGGCTGCGGCCACAAGGTCGAACAAATGCCGCTAACGGTTCGCACTTGGGATTGTCCTCACTGCGGCACCCAGGGCATCGACCGCGACATCAATGCGGCGCTTAACATCAAGCATCAAGGCATCATCCAGTTGAAGGCCGAAGGACTGTCGGTCTCTGCCCATCGAGGCCTGTGTAAGCCCGGTCACGCACCGGCAGCGGCCTAAGACGTGGGAAGCCTCGCCCGTCAGGGCGGGGAGCAGTCACTGGGCATTGATGATGTCTGCTAAGGGGCTGCCCGATGAGTGTGGTAGGCTACCCCGTTGTTGGATACGTTCAAGCGTCAAGAGGAACAGGCCAAGATGGCGGCCAAGCCGATCTACCGTGTGGTGGTTCACCAGCAGGGTGAAATTTGGGATTTATACGTAAGAGAGATCTTTCAGAGCGAACTCTGGGGCTTTATTGAAGTCGAGGAGTTTGTCTTTGACGATGCGTCGCGAGTGGTGGTGGATCCGGGAGCGGAGAAACTGCAGCGTACCTTCGAAGGTGTCAAGCGCAGCTACCTGCCGCTCAATGCCATTGTGCGCATTGACGAAGTAGAGCGTGAAGGCCCCTTGAAAGCGGTGAAAAGTGATGCTCGCGTCGCGGAGTTTCCTCGCCCCTTCCCGCTACCGCCCCGTGGGGAAGGGTAAGCGCCCAACACGCGCAACGCTATAGCGCTACGCAGGCTGGCTTCGTCGGTCAGCCGCGTTTTTTATGATCAGGACATGACGTCATGCAAGTAGAGAAATTTCGCAGGAATTGTTACGCCGCCGCCATGGGCGTGCTGTTGAGTGCCAGTGGCCAGTTAGCGTTTGCTCAATCCGATAGCCAAGCCTGGGTCAGTGATGAGCTAAGCACCTATGTGCGTAGTGGCCCCACAGATGGCTATCGCATTGTGGGAACGCTGAATGCGGGTGAGCAGGTCGACGTACTGGAAACCAGCGGGAACTACACCCGAGTGCGCAGCAACAGCGGCGACACTGTGTGGGTGCTGAGCAGTGAACTGCAGCAAACGCCCAGCGCTCGTCAGCAGTTGCCTGAGCTTCAGGCGCAGGTGGAAGAGCTGACCCAGGAGCTCGACGGCATCAACGATACCTGGGAGCAGCGGGTCTCTTCGATGACCGAAACTCTGGAGGTCCGTGAGCAGCGTATTGCCGAGCTGGAAGCGCGTAATCACGAGCTGGACGCCGAGTCCGAGCAGGCCCGCCGTCAGGTGCGCGCGCTGCAGGCACGTCTGGATACCCAGGAAGAAGACTTGTTGATGCGCTACTTCATGTACGGCGGGGGGGTGGCCGGTGCGGGCCTGCTGGTGGGGCTGATCGTGCCGCATCTGCCGCGTCGCCGCAAAAAACGTGACCGCTGGTTCTAAACAGCGTGCTGGTCATCCTCCATCACGGCCTGACGAGGTAAGTACCATGGACAACCCCTGGCGGTTGCGCTGGCAGGAAGGGCGCATTGGCTTTCATCTGGCGGCAACACATACCGCGCTGCCACAGCACTGGCCCGAGCTGGGGGTGGAGGAGGGTGCCAAAGTGCTGGTGCCGCTGTGCGGCAAGAGCCTGGACATGCGCTGGCTGGCCGAGCAGGGGCATCCGGTGCTGGGCGTCGAGCTGGCCCCGGAAGCCATTGAGCAGTTTCTGGCCCAGCGGGAAGAGGGCGTTTCTCGCTACCGCCAGTCAGGTTTCGAGGTGTTTCGTCAGGGGAGTGTCGAGCTCTGGTGCGGGGACTTCTTTCATCTGCATATCAAACAGGCTGCCGAAGTCGGGGCCTTCTATGACCGGGCGGCGTTGATTGCCCTGCCACCCGCCACCCGTGAGCGCTATGCGTTCCATCTGGCACAGCTGATACCGCCCGGTGCCAAGGGGTTGCTCGTCGCGCTGACTCATCAGGAAGGCGAGGCAGGGCCGCCCTTCAACGTGCCCGACCACGAAATAGAGCGCCTGCTGGCGCCCAATTTTCGCGTTGATCGGCTCTCTACGGAGCCCGCCGATGAGCGTGGCCGTCGCGAGAGCCTTTGGGCACTGGAGCGGCGCGGCCCTCGCGTGTGAGCTGACCCAGATTAGCGCGCCAGCAGACGGCCCAGTTCCGGGTCGCTGAAGGCGCGGTTCAAACCATCGCTCAGCAGGTCGTTCAACATGCGGGTATTGCTGTCTTCACCAGGTTTGATGGCGTAGCCCTGCGTACGGCGTGAGGTATAGGTGCCGGTATAGGTCGTGCCCTGGTGCTGCGCGATGGCTCGGAAGACACCCTCGATACGGGCCTCGTCGATGAGCGGCTGGCCGCTATCGCCCCGCAGGTAAGCCAGACTGGCGAGCTCCAGCGTCAGAGTGGGGCGGCCCTGGGCGGTTTCCCGGGTGGGGTTGAAGCCCATGTCGCGCACCGCACGCTCAGCTTCGGCCTGCAGTTTCGGTATCAGCTCATGTCGGTCGACGGTGATTTGCGCTGTCGACATGCTACCGCCTGCCCGCGTGCCAATGACTTCACTGGGCCGGGTGTCCACGGCCACCACGGTCACCTGTTGCCCGGAACCTACCTGCGGCACGTTGGCCGTACGGGTGGGGTTCAGCTGCAGGAACTGGGGGCTGGCGCAGCCGGCCAGCAGGGCGGTGGCCAACAGCGCACCGGAAATACGTAAAAAATGACGCCGACGCATATCTCTCTCCACACTCTACTTGTTTGGATCGTCACCTGTCTGGGTAACCGCTTGCCTGAATAGTAAAAACCTGTCGTAACAAGGCATTGCTGACCAGATTCGGTACAGTATAGCCCTGCCACGACAGGCGAGGCCAGCGGCTTACGCGACCCGGCTAGGCTGCTGCTGGGGCGCGGCGTCTTCCTTGAATCGATGCCACTGGCGCGGATGCGCAAATAGCCGCTGGCCGCGCTGCAGGTTCAGCCGTTCGAAGTCGGCATGACGCACGGTGGCCAGCCAGGGCTTGGCAAGCCAATCCGCCTCCAGCTCGACCCGTACTTCGGCCCCCACAGGAGAAAGCGCGGTGACCGTGACAGGCAGGTGGCTTTCCGGGCTGGGTGCCTCGGCCAGGCGCACTTCGTGGGGGCGCAGCAGCAGCTCTTCGTCACCGTCCGGCAGGTCTACCTGCAGGCGCGCGTCTCCGCAGGTCAGCACACCTTGCTGCACGCTGCCCTCCAGATGGTTCACGTCACCGAGGAATTCGAACACAAAGCGGTTCTTCGGCGAGCGGTAGAGGGTTTCCGGCGTGTCGATCTGTTCGATACGGCCATTGCTCATCACCACGACGCGATCCGAAAGCTCCAGCGCCTCTTCCTGGTCGTGGGTCACGAATACGCTGGTGAAGTTCAGCTCATCATGAAGGCGACGCAGCCAGCGGCGAAGGTCCTGACGTACCTTGGCGTCCAGCGCGCCGAAGGGCTCGTCCAGCAGCAGCACGTCGGGCTCTACGGCCAGTGCCCTGGCCAGCGACACACGCTGCTGCTGGCCGCCCGAGAGCTGCGCAGGCAGGCGGTTGGCCAAATGCTGGAGCTGAACCATTTCCAGCAGCCGGAACACTCGGGCACGAATCTCGCCGCTGGAGGGGCGACGCTTGCGCGGCATCACAGTCAGGCCAAAGGCCACGTTGTCGTAGACGCTCATGTGGCGAAACAGCGCATAGTGCTGAAATACAAAACCGATGCGCCGGTCACGCACGTGCACATGGGTGACATCGCGATCGCCAAACAGAATTTTACCGGGCGTTGGCCTGCGGTCAGCGCTCTCCAGCCCCGCAATGATGCGCAGCAGGGTCGTCTTGCCCGACCCGGAGGGCCCCAGCAGGCCGACCAGCTCGCCCTCATGAATGTCCAGGTCGATGGGTTCGAGGGCCTGTGTGTTGGCAAAATGCTTGGCAATATTCTCTAAGCGAATACTCATACGAGTGCCTCCCGGCGCGATGCGCGCCATTCCAGGCCTGCCTTGGCCGCAAGGGTTAACAGGGCAATCAGCGCCAGCAAGGCCGCGCTGGCAAATGCCCCCACGGCGTTGTAATCCTGATAGAGCTGTTCGAGGTGCAAGGGCAGCGTGTTGGTCTGCCCGCGAATAGCCCCTGAGACCACGGAGACCGCGCCGAATTCACCTACCGCGCGGGCGTTGGTGAGGATGATGCCGTACAGCAGTGCCCAACGGATGTTGGGTAGTGTCACGCGCCAGAACGTGGTCCAGC
The DNA here is from genome assembly GCF_019211725.1 of Halomonas sp. 18071143. Lineage (NCBI taxonomy): Bacteria > Pseudomonadati > Pseudomonadota > Gammaproteobacteria > Oceanospirillales > Halomonadaceae > Halomonas > Halomonas sp. 18071143. The sequence continues at coordinate 2,467,555 of NZ_CP078120.1, read as the reverse complement.
CTGAGGCGCCCAGGGTCACGGCGGCTTCTTCTTCGCGGGAGCCCTGGGCCTGCATCAACGGAATCAGTTCCCGAGCGACGAAGGGGCAGGTGACGAAGATGGTGACCATCAGAATGCCGGGCCAGGCAAACATGAGCTGGATGTCATGGGTGTCCAGCCAGCTGCCGATCCAGCCATTGCGGCCGTAGAGCAGCAGGTAGATCAAACCGGCCACGACTGGCGAAACGGCAAAGGGTATGTCGATCAGGGTTTGCAGAATGCGGCGGCCGGGGAAGCTGAAGCGGGTCACCAGCCAGGCCAGCGCGACGCCAAAGACCAGGCACACCGGAATGGTCATCAGCGCGATGACCAGCGTCAGGCCGATGGCGTGCAGGGTGAAAGTGTTGGTCACATTGGCCCAGAACACCGCCACGCCCTGAGAAAAGGCTTGGGCGAAGATGGCGACCAGCGGCAGCAGCAGAAACAGCGCCGACAGCAGCAGGGCGCTGACGATCAGTACGCGCCGCACCAGCGGCGCATCCCCTACGCGATGCATTAGCCTTTTCCTCCATGCAAGCGGCGCACGAAGCGCCCCTGCCAGATGTTGATGACCAGCAGCAGTGCCAGCGACACGAACAGCACCACCGAGGCGATGGCCGAAGCGCCTGCGTAGTCGTACTCCTGAAGCCGAACGAAGATCATCAATGCTGTGATCTCCGTTTCGTAGGGCATGTTGCCCGCGATGAAGATGATCGCCCCGAACTCGCCCAGAGAGCGCACGAACGCCAGCCCCGTACCGGTGACCAGCGCTGGCCACAGGTGGGGCATGATCACCCGGCGAAATGCCACGCTGTCGGTAGCACCCAGCGACATGGCGGCTTCATCGATCTCGGCGGGCAGGTCTTCGAGTACCGGCTGCACGGTGCGCACCACGAAAGGAATACTGGTGAAAGCCATGGCCAGGGCAATGCCGACCCAGGTATAGGCGACCTGAAAGCCCAGTGGTTCGAGCAGGCGGCCCATCCAGCCATTGCCGGCATACAGGGTGGCCAGGGTAATGCCCGCCACCGCCGTGGGCAGGGCGAAGGGCAGGTCCATCAGCGCATCCAGCAGGCGCTTGCCGGGGAACTCGTAGCGCACCAGCACCCAGGCCAGCAGCAGCCCGAAAACGGCGTTGACCAGCGCGGCCACGGCGGCAGCGCCAATGGTCACGGTGTAGCTGGCCACCACGCGGCCATCGGTGATGATGGCCCAGTACTCGCTGAGACTGAGCCCCGCCAGTTGGCCAAACAGCCCGGTGATGGGCAGCAGCAGTACCAGCGAGATAAACAGCACGCTGATACCCATGGAAAGGCCAAAACCCGGCAGCACGCGTGTGCTGCCGGATCGCCAGAATGCAAGTTGGCTCATGGGGCTCCGTTAACGACGTTGCAGTTGATCGAGCAGTGCGCCGCCTTCGAAATGGGCTTCCATGGCTTCTTCCCAGCTACCAAACACGTCTTCGACCTGAAGCAGCTCGGTCTCGGGGAACTGGTCGGCAAACTCGGCCACCACGGTCTCGTTATGCACACGGTAGTTGAAGCCTGCCAGCAGGCGCTGAGCCTCTTCGCTATAGAGGTACTCGAGGTAGCTCTGGGCCAGATCGCTGTTGCCGTTGCGCTCGGCGTTGGGGCCGACCACGGCGACCGGGAATTCGGCCAGGATGCTGACCGGCGGCACGATCACTTCATAATCGTCGCTGCCGTATTCGGTACGGATATTGTTGACTTCGGACTCGAAGCTGATCAGCACATCGCCAATGCCGCGTTCGATGAAGCTGGTGGTGGCACCACGACCGCCGGTGTCAAATACCGCCACGTTGCGCAGGAAGGTGCGCATGAAATCCTGAATCTGCTCGTCGTCACCGTCGAAAGCCTGATCGGCGAAGCCCCAGGCGGCCAAATAGGTGTAGCGGCCATTGCCGGAGGTTTTCGGATTCGGGAAGACCATGCGGACGTCTTCCTGTACCAGGTCGTCCCAGCTCTCGATGCCCTTGGGGTTGCCCTTGCGCACCAGGAACGCGGTGGTGGAGTAGTAGGGTGATGCGTTGTTGTCGAACGCCTGCTGCCAATCTTCCGCGACCAGGCCTGCATCCGCCAGCGCTTGAACGTCGGTGACCTGGTTATAGGTTACTACATCGGCGCGCAGGCCTTGCATGATGGCCCGGGCCTGGGCCGAGGAGCCGCCGTGAGACTGGCTGATGCCGATCTCTTCGCCGTGCTCTTCCTGCCACCAGGCCTGGAACTCAGGGTTGATGGCCGAAAAAAGCTCACGGGCGATATCGTAGGAGGAGTTGAGCAGCTCGCGCTCCTGGGCCACGGCGCTGGTGGAGAGCGTCATGCCGGCAACGGCGGTGCCGACGGCAACGGCCAGCAGGCTACGGCGCAGGCCGTTACGAAATAAGCCGGTACGAAAGAGAGTATTGTGTGTCATGGCAGGCTCCTGATAGCAGGGGGCGACATAGTCGCGATGGTGCTAAGGTTAAACCTGTCATTGTGGAATTACAATTGTGTTTTATATTCTATTTGTGAATATATGAGGAAGGTTAGGCAATGACGCATGCCTTTCATACCGCTCAAGGGCATCATCCTTGCGTGGGGCTGGGCGCAGCGCTCTGGTAAGATAGCGCAATACCGTTAATCCGCGCTAAGGACCCCATGATGAGCACTGCCCAGGATTTCTTGATTGCCCCTTCCATTTTGTCGGCCAACTTCGCCCGTTTGGGGGAAGAGGTAGACAACGTTCTGGCCGCCGGTGCGGACGTGGTGCACTTCGATGTCATGGACAACCACTACGTGCCCAACCTGACCATTGGCCCAATGGTCTGCAAGGCGCTGCGCCAGCACGGCGTGACCGCGCCCATCGATGTGCATCTGATGGTCAAGCCGGTGGATCGCATGATCAGTGATTTCATCGACGCGGGTGCGAGCTACATCACCTTTCACCCCGAAGCCTCCGAGCATATCGATCGCTCTTTGCAGCTGATCCGCGATGGCGGCTGCAAGGCCGGGCTGGTTTTCAACCCGGCAACGCCGCTTAGCTATCTCGATTACGTGATGGACAAAGTGGATATGGTGCTGCTGATGAGCGTCAACCCGGGCTTTGGTGGGCAATCGTTCATCCCGACGACCCTCGACAAGCTGCGCGAGGCGCGGGCAAGGATCGATGCTTCGGGCTTGCCAATCCGCCTGGAGATCGATGGGGGCGTCAAGGTGGATAACATCGCCGAGATTGCCGCTGCCGGTGCCGATACGTTCGTGGCTGGCTCGGCCATTTTCAATGCGCACCAGGCCAGCGACCCCCACGGATACGATAGCGTCATTCAGCAGATGCGAGCTGCGCTGGCCAGCGTCCGCTGATCGAGGCGGGCGCTCAATGCAGCTTCATGCGTGGCTTGAGGTAGCGGTTCAGTTTGTCTACCAGCCAGGCAAGACCCGTCTTTGGCGCGCCATGTATCGACAGCTGATGCATACGATACAAGGAAGCATACGCCTGGCGCGCCAGCCAGCCCTCCAGAAACAGCCCGCGAGAAGCGGAGCTGCGCATCAGGTTGCCCACCGCATCGTAGCGTGCCAGCGATACCAGTGAGCCGTGGTCACGGTAGTGAAACGCGGCCAGGGGTTTCTGTTCCAGGCAGTTGATCAGGTTCTTCGCCAGTACCTTGGCTTGCTGATGGGCGGCCTGGGCGCGGGGCGGCACGGTGGCATCCTCGCCTTGTGGGCAGCTGGCGCAGTCGCCCAGGGCAAAAATGGCAGGGTCATCGACGCTTTGCAGGGTTTGGTGCACGGCGACCTGATGGCGCTTGTTGGTAGTGAGCCCCAGCTCGCTGAGGAACTCGGGCGCCTTGATGCCCGCGGCCCAGACGTTCAGGTCGGTATCGATGACTTCGCCATCATTGGTGACCAGATGATACTCCTTCGCCTCCTGAATGGCCGTGTTGACGTGCACGGTGACGCCAAGGCTTTCCAGCTCCTGCTGTACAGTGCCGCTGATGCGTTCGGACAAACCTGGCAGCAGGCGCGGCGCGGCCTCGATCAAGTGTACGCTGATGGATTGGTGGTCCACCGCCGTCACCCCGTAGGCGTTCAACAGACGTGAGGCATCCAGCAGCTCCGCCGACAGCTCTACCCCTGTGGCGCCACCGCCGACGATACCGATGGTGAGCTGAGTATGTTGGCGCAGCGATGGGTCGGTGTAGCGCAGGAAGGTATTGATCATGTCCCGCTGGAACGCCTTGGCCTGCTGGGGCGAATCGATGAAGTGGCAGTGCTCGGCCACGCCCTGAGTGCCAAAGTCGTTGGAAACGCTGCCCAGTGCCAGTACCAGGTAGTCATAGGTGATCTGCCGAGCGGGCAGCACTTCTTCGCCCTCTTCATCGACGATGGCCGCCAGGTGAATCACCTTCTGTTGACGATCCAGCCCGCTCAATGAGCCCCGCTGGTAGCGGTAGTGATGGGCGGTGGAGTGACCACGATAGTCCACTTCGTCCATGCTCGAGTTCAACACGCCGGTAGCCAGCTCATGGAGCAGCGGTTTCCAGACATGGGTCGCGTTACGGTCCAGCAGTACGATCTCGGCGCGTTTTTTCTTGCCCAGCGTGTGCCCCAGCTTGGTGGCGAGGGTCAGGCCTCCGGCGCCGCCGCCCACAATCACAATTCGGGGAGTGGCCATTACTCTCTCCTTGGCTAATATAGCCTCAGCATAGAAGCTTCCACGCGATATGGGTAATCGCAGGCCGATAAGATGATAAAATTGATCGAGATTATCGCGTCCAGTGCCATGACCAAGGAGCCCGTGTGCATACCATTCTGCAGCAGAAGCAACTGATCGCCTTCGACCTCGATGGCACCTTGATCGATTCCGTGCCTGATCTGGCCGTGGCCGTACAGCAATCCATGCGGGAGATGGCGCTGCCGCTGCCGGGTGAGCAGCAGGTGCGCCACTGGGTAGGCAACGGTGCACAGGTGTTGGTGGAGCGTGCACTCAGTTGGGCGACTTCGTCAGCGCCGGAGCCGGGGCTTGTCGAGGCTGCGCTGGCGGCGTTCATGCGCCATTATGCGGCGGCGCCCAACGCACGCACCGTGCTGTACCCGCACGTGGCGCAAGCGCTGCAGCAGTTGCATGACGCAGGCTTCACGCTGGCGCTCATTACCAACAAGCCCGAGCGCTTCATTGCGCCCATTCTGGAGCATTTCGAACTGCTGGCGCTGTTTGCCCACTGCGTGGGTGGCGACTCGCTGCCAGAGAAAAAGCCCAGCCCCGCACCGCTGCTACATATCGCACGTTTGTTGGACGTTGCGCCGAGTGCCTGCGTGATGGTTGGAGACTCACGCCACGATATCGAGGCGGGCAAGGCAGCGGGTTTTGCCACGGTGGCGCTGCCTTACGGCTACAATCACGGCGACCCCATCGAACAGAGCCAGCCGGATGTGCTGATCGAGTCCTTGGCTGAGCTGATCGGCTCTGACGCTTAGGTGTCAGTGATCGGCGCGGGCGCCCCCCAGCGCCTCATGCAGCAGCTCGGCGTTGTGCAGCAGCAAGGCAGGGTAATTGTAGGCAGGGCCATCGGCCTCGCTGAGCGTATCGATGTAGAGCGGGCCTGCCAGGGCCAGGCCTGACTCTCTCGCCAAGGCGTCCATGTGAATGTCGGGCACCGTGCTTTCATAAAAGAGCGCAGGCGGACGCTGCTCGGCGAGCTGTATGCTCATCGCCTCCATGGCCGATGCGCTGCCCTGGGTTTCGCTATTGAGGCCCCAGATGGCGCTGTACTCGAACTCGTAGGCGCGAGCAAAGTAGCCCATCGAGGCTTCGCTGGTGATGAGGGTGTGGTTGGTCTGCGGGATGCCCTGCAGCCGCTCTCGCACCTGCTGGTCCAGCGCCAGCAGGGCTTCCCTGGCTTCAACGGCGCGTTGCTGGAAGGCGTCGGCCTTGCTCGGGTAGCGTTCGCTCAGCGTCTCGGCAATCACATCGAGGTAGGCGGCAGCGCCCTTGGGGTCCATCCACATATGCGGGTCGGGGTTGCCCTTGTACTGGCCCATGGGAATGGTCAGCGGCGACATGGCCGCGTTTTCCGCCAGAGCAGTCAGTGTCAGTGTGTCATCCGCCATGGCCTGTACATGGCGCAGCCAGGGCTCCAGGCCATAGCCGTTGTAAAACACGATATCGGCCTCTTCCAGGGCCAGCACGTTGGGGGGCGTCAGTTCCCAGCGGTGAACATCCTCACCGGGTGGTACGATGGTCACAATGCGCACGTCACTGCCTGCCACGCGTTTCACCAGGTCCTCGATGATCGAGAACGATGCAATCACGTTGATGGTGGCGGTCGCGAAGGCGGGAGGGGCAGCAAGCAGTGCCAAGAGCAACAGCGTGATCGTCCCAGGGAATCGCCTATCCATGTCACGCTCCTAACCCGTAAAAAAACAGCAGATCATAAAGAGTGTTGGGCAGTGTTGCCAGTGTCGGCCACTTCCTATGCAGGGTAGTCGATGAACGATGCCCCGCCTATTCGTCGAATGATTACCTCACTCTGATTTAACCTCTTTGCTGTATAAAAAACGATAACGCGAATTTGGCGCTCTGCTCCTGGCCTTTGCGAACGTGTTGTTGACAGGTCCCAGGCGTTTCAAACACCTCTGACACTGCATAGTGACCAGTGCTTCTTTATCCCTACGCTTGACGCCAATGGCCATTGTGTTCAAGTCCGAAACTGAAGAACGCCCTCTTGTGTAAAAACGAACCAAGGCGTTACTGCATTAGTCGCTGATTGCCTCTGCAAGGAGGCCTTGGGTTGGGTTATCACCCTGAGCAGAATAGCTTTATGAGTGTCACGGAGTAAGTGGAACAATGGCGCAGTCGGAACCGTCAGTGCCTGTGCTGGTGATCTCTCGCTGCCGCCGGAGTCTGCTGAACCCATCTGGCAGCGCATATTGCTCTCCCGTCGGCAGTTCGCGTTGCTGTGCTTTGCGACACTGGAACGCGACACCGCGCTGGTGTAGCAACTCCTCCCCTCTGAACGCTGCCAGGTTAAGCGCCTGTCCCGGATGCTCAGCAGCACCGCTGCTACCTTGCGCAGGGGGGCAGGAAATTTGCTTATAGTCCGGTGTATATTGCGCGACTCGTCGGTATCAATCATGGCGGCCTGCGTGGCGTCAGCCATCCAATACGACGGCAGCATGGTATCGGCGTTGATTGAGGTCTATGTGGCGACCACGGTCATTACCCTTGGCAGTGACCCGCCACGAAACGGCGAGGCGTGCTCCATCGCACCCGTGGCGCGCAGCCTGTATGGTTTGTAAAGAGATCAAGTGTTGCAGTGTTCAGAATGATTAGAAATAAGCACCTGCGTGCCGAGATCAATCAGGTTGGTGGCGAGCGTGCATCCGCAATGACTGGCACCTATGTTCGAAACAGGTATGTGCTTGGAGTCTTTTCGCAAAGCGATGCATCGCAAGCACGATGTATACCATCTTAACGACGCAGCATAGAAGCTGCCGCCGCCACCATGATCGTTGCCGCCCCGCGGAACAGATGTTGCTGCGCGCGCGGGCTGGACAGCAGGTGCCGCATACGCACAGCCGTCACAATGAACAGCGCGCCAACGCTCAGTAATACCAGAACGGTTAGCGGCACCAACATCATTACCCAAGTTTGTAACGAGACCGCCTCTAAGTTGATGACCAATGGAAGGATCGCCAGGTAAAAAGCGATGGTCTTCGGGTTGCCCAGCGTTATGGTCAGTCCAGACAATGCCGCCGACAACAGTTCCCGTTTCTTCGCTGACTTGCCCTCTTCTATCGTTTGATGATTGGTGAACCAGAACTGCCAGGCCAGGTAGCACAGATACAATGCCGCCCCCCAGCGAACCACCTCGAACAGTGCGTTGAAGTGTTCCACGACCATCGCCAGCCCAAAGACCGCGAAAGACAAATAGATCAGGTCACCAACTATCAAGCCGAGCAGCAGGCAAAAACCCGGCAAGGTACCGCCACTGACGCTACGGGCGACGAGAGCGGCCAAGCCAGGGCCGGGGATGGCAGCGGCAATCCCTAGTGCCATCGAATAGGAAAATATTTGCGTTACATCGAGCATGTCTCGGTCCTGATGAAGTGGTTATTTTGTCAACAGCGTGTAGAGCGCCACCGTCTGATGGCCTCGCGGGAAAAAACCAAGTCCTGCACCGCCAGTCCAACCGACTTGAAGATGCTCAAGCGCTGTTCATGCAGTGGTGTGAGACCGGCATGCAGGTTACCGATTTCTGTGCCGACCTTTTGCGAGGGCAACAGGCCTTTCTGGACAGCCTTGATCACGCACTCGGCTGAGGCAAGTACCGAACGATTGCAGTCCGTGAACAAGGCGCTGTGTTCATACACATCTTCGTGCAACTCTTGAAAACCGAGAGCAGAAGAGCCAATGGCGTTGATATGGCAGCGTGCGGGCACTGCGGCCCGGCTCAGAATAGGCGAGCGCGCGGCTGTGGTGGTACATATGATGTCGCTGCCATGCACTGCCTCGGTTACTGTTGGGTGGGTTGAGATCGGGAAGTTGCAGAAGCGCTGGCTCCAGGCGGCAAACTCTTGCCGGGCTGTTTCGGTGCGCCCCCATATGGAAAGCTGTTTGACCGGTCTGACGGCCTGCATTGCCATGAGATGGGCGCGGGCCTGTAGGCCTGTACCCAGAATGGCCAGGCGGCTTGCATTGGGCGCGGCAAGTAGGTCTGTTGCGTATGCCGAAGCTGCAGCCGTGCGGATTTCGGTGATCGCCCCTGCATCGACCGCAACGACTGGGGATGTCCCGGCCTCGTCATAGATCAAGACGCTCCCCGTATGAGACGGACCAAGCTTCTTGGCCCCAAGCCTGACCACCACCGATTTCAAGCCAAAGCCTTTGTAGGGGCCGGACTTGATATAGGCTGGCATAACACCCATCAGATCGTTGTCGTTTCCACGGATGATTGTGCGTAGCGGCTGCTGTACCTGATTTGAGGAGTGCAGCCTGAATGCTTCCTCGCTGAGAATCAGGCCTAGTTGAAAGTCCAAGAGTTTCCTGACTGAGTGGCCATCCACGTGAAGCATAGTTCAAGCCTCGTCCGTCTGTTTGATCCCTAGAAATGCCTCCCACTTGAAGCGATGATCGACCTCCGTGATGGCGATGCTGTTCAGGATGGTCGACATGTGTTTCTGCGAAACGCCCAGAATCACGTCCAACATGTTTTGTTTGCTGAAACCGGCATGCAGGACAGCCTCAATTTCCTGTCTTTTCAAGCGGCCGCCGCAATGAATAACTTCCTGTGTGAAGTTGTACAAGGCCCGCAGCCGGTCATCAAGGTTATCTGGATCGTGCGCAGCAGCTTCGACCACACGGGCATCAACGCCTTTGGACAAAGCGATGAAGGCATGTGCCTGAACCGTGTAGGTGCAGTTATTTTCGACACCGCAGGTTATCCATACAACGGCCTTTTCTGCTTCGTCCAACGAGCTGTCGATGAACAGGTCGTGTGCTTGCTGGTAGGCTGCCAATAGTGCTGGTGATTCGGCCATATATGCACTCTGGTTGGGAATCCAGCCAAAGCTGTCGATTGAGTTTTGGAGTAACGCTTTGCTTTTCTCCGGTGCCGAATCGATTGTGTGTCGCTTCAAAATAGACATCATGACCTCGTTTGTGCATTGGTAGTTCAATTAAAGGGCAAGCTCCACGCTCAGCCTGAACGGGTCGGTTTCAGCGAGACGTGCACTCCAGTGCGTGTGAGTAAAGACAGACCAGAGCATTCGGATCGGACGGGTGTTGGAGATGAAATGCAAATCATGGATTTTGGCCGCCACCTCAGTGGTCAGAGCAACATCCACTTCGCTTCTGGCCGCCGCCGCAGCGGCGGCACTGGTGGAAAGTGTGAGAATCACGGAATCTATCTCAAGCCCCCGAGGTAGTAATTCTTCTATCAGGAGCCGCGGTGCCGGGTGGGTTGCGATGGTTGGCTTGCTGGTCGTCAGTGGCCCCTTGCTCGCTAGTCCGTACAAAGGGGTGTCGAAAACAAAGGTAGCGACTAGATTCAAGCGTGGCTCCATATAGAAGTTATGTATCTCTGGATAGGCGTTAGCCACGATCAGCACTGCTGGTGTTTCCTTCTCCATGGAGGAGCAGGCATTCTCATAGGAATCGTTAAGTTTGATCCGAACGCATGATTCGGGGTGTCGTTGCTCAAGCCATTTTGCAAAGAATCCGGCGGCGGCTTCACTGCTGGTTCCGCTGGGGCCTAGGGTGTGAATGATGACGTCGTGCCAGTCCCCAATACCTAGGTTCAGTAAGCTGTTGTCCATAGCCACAAGTCTCCAATGGAATCAGTTAAATATAGGGGTCAGCCAATGAGCGTATTTGGCATTCAGGCCTCTCACGCTCTCCAAGTAGAGTCTTCTGATTGCGGTACTAACTTTTCCGACGCCACTTTCTTGCAGCTTGTAGTGGTCGATTTGAGTTACTGGCACGATCTCGACGCCGGTGCCAGACAGAAAGCATTCTTCGACTGAGAACAACTCTGAAAAAGGAACATCCCTCTCGATAACCTCCATCCCCAGTTCATCTCTGGCCAGCTTGATGACGGTATCGCGTGTAATGCCCTCAAGAATGTGGGCACTCAAAGGCGGAGTAATGAGGTGGCCACCTTTGACGATGAAGACGTTGGAAGAGGTCGATTCGGCCAAGTTGCCATGCACATTCAGCATCAAAGCGTCATCGCACCCAATGCGCTGCGCCGATTCCATAGCTAGCGCCGAATTGGCGTAGCTGCCAGTGATTTTGGCCCGCGCGGGGAGTGACGAGTCGGGAATACGCCGCCAACTTGAAACGGCGCAATGGATGCCGTTTGCTGGCATGTAGGCTCCCATGTCAAGGGTGTTGATTGCCAGACCTGTGCTGACCCCAGCGAGCTTGACGCCGAAGCTGAATCCAGGAAGCAACGTTTTCTTGTAGGCCAAAGGTCTAATGTAGCTATCGGTTGATGCTTGGTTGCGTTGCAGCAGATCGAGAATGATTGCTCTCATCTCCGGGCGTGGCGGCAGGCCTTCCAACTGCAAAAATTTGGCCGAGTGCTCTAGTCGCTTAAGGTGGTCGTCCAGCCGGAAGACATTCAGTTGACCATTGCCGGAAGCATAGGCACGGATGCCTTCGAAAACGGCAGTGCCATAATTGAAGGCTTGGGTCGTTGTTGGGACTAGGGCTTCTGCAGCTGGCACTATCTCTCCATCTAGATATACCCAAGGGTGAGGTTTGCGCGGCACAGTCGAGACGGTGCCAAGCGAATCCGCCATGGTCAGGCCCTCCACGTTGCAATTTTCAATGCGGTTTCGCGCTCCTGGTTATCACTGCCTTGACGCTTGTCATGGAGTCTGGCGGCTTTCCAGCTAACCATTGCCGCAGTACCCGTCACGGCATCAGTCGAACCGACCGCGATGCGAACGCGAGTATTAAGCTTTTCCGCCATGGAGCTGGCAATGAACTGCAGGTTGTTCAGGGTAGCGCTGCTGCTCTCTAATTCCAGCGTGACGCTCAGTTGGTCGGCGCCTGCAACGGCCTCCACTAGGATATGGTAATCTAAGCAGCCTTTGAGATTCTCGAGCAGTGTGGCTTCGATGTCGTAGGCGCAGTGGGTGCTGCCATTGATTATCAAGGTGTCTCTGACCCGGCCGATAGGAATGATGTGCCACTGGCCCGTATTCAGCACTTGGGCTCTGACCATATCGCCAGTGCGATAGCGGATCAGTGGCTTCTGCCCTGGATAGAGGTGGGTGATGACCAGTTCGCCTGTCATTCTGTCGTCCTCGGGTTCCAAGACTTGCCCCGTCAGCGGATCTATCACTTCATAAACAATATTTAAGGGAACCGTGCAGAGGTTTCCTTGAATGTTGCTCACTGCAAGGATTGATGACTCCTGTGACGCATACATGCAGTTGTAGATGGTACTACCCCAAACCTCACCGATATTTCGCAGCAGGGCAGGCGTAGTGAGCTCGCCTAGGGTAAAAATCAGCTTCACGCCCAAGTGGGAAGGTTGGCAATCTCTTTGGAGCAGATGTTTGGCTAGGCTGATGGCAATGGCTGGTGTGCAGACTAGCGCGGTGATCTTCAGTTCCCTGATCAGCGTCACGGCCCGGTCCAGCCCTACAGTGGGTGAGCGCGGCCACATTTTCACGACAGTGTGGCCCAAGCTGCGACACACATCCTCGAAAGTATCTCCAGTCGAATGCAGTTCCGTAGGCCCCATTACACCGATAATATGCTGAGAACCGTGGGCGCGGAAAATCTCGCCATAACGGAGTATCAGCGGGCTGTTGTTGAAGATGGAGTCCTGCTCGTTGCGAGGACATGGGGTGGCTGCGCCAGTGGTGCCCGTAGTCTCATAGTAGATCCAGGCTTCAGTCAGCGGCGCAGCAGCCATCTCATGCCCGGCTGTGCGCAAATCACTCTTCGTAGTGAATGGCAATTTACGAAATGCATCCCAGTTCAGATCATCTATGTCTGAATCAGACATGGCGGACAGTGCAGTACGATAAAAAGGCGCATATTCCCTGACATAGCGAAGCGTGCTTTTAAGCCGCTCAAGTTGGATGCTGTTTAACTCGTCAGCGGAGACTTTGCCATTCTCAAATAGCTCGTGTTGATGATAAACAGTATGAGCCAGCTTCAGAAGATCAGGCTTGAATAAGGCGTACATTGAGGCCCCCTTGTTACTTGAATAGCGGAAGACTGCCAGTTAGCTTGGTGATCTTTTTTTTGGAGCCGACCAGTCCAATGGCGACCAGTTCAATGGAAGAGCTATCGGCTGCTGACATGCGCTCTTCGTACTCTTGATAGGTTCTACAGGATTGCGCCAGGGCACTGAACGGGATGTTGTGAATCTCATCCTCCTCCAGTGTTTTTACAAGTATTTCGCGCAGCTTTTCTTTGCTGGAGAGCAGTATTGGCAAGGGGGTGTAGATGACGCCGGGGTAATTCACGTTATCCTGACTTCGCATGTCTGGCCCTACCAGGTTTTCTACCGAGCGTCCCATGCTGACACCTATGACGCTAACAGCATTAGCCGCATGCCCTAGCCCCAGCTCCTTGTCGACTACGATGACGCACTTGTGGGTGGCTGCATCAAAATTCATTGGCTTCTCCTTTTTTAAAAATCAGCTCTGCACGAGTTTCCCGCTGACGCCAACCAGAGCGTTCAATAACCCAAAGAACCTTGTTGTGTCGCTGCCGAGCTCAATATCAACCACTTTCCAGTTGGCAATTTTCTTCCACTTTTGGACGCCCTGTTGATGATTGGGGTGGATTAAATATGCAGAAAGGTCTTCCTGGTTTTCAAATAGTCCCATTACAACGAAGTCCATGGCTTGTTCGCGTGGACTTATATTCCGGGCGCAAAGCCAACCACGTATTTCGCTAATATGTTTTGGATGTTCGCGAGTCGCTGCCTCTGCCTCGATGACCTCTTTGTCACACCACTGTAAAGAGCTATTAAGCTTAAAAGCCACTAGGTGGAAAATCATTTCTCATCCTCATGTCTCGCCTAGTAAACGCGATTATCTAATTTTCCGATCAACTTGGTATTTAAAATAAAGTGCTTAGCACTCAGTGCAGCATGGCAGTTATTTAGTCTTATGCAACTGGATTAAAATGTTAATTGATAGGGTCGGAAAAGTGCTTTCTATTCTTGTTGCAAGTCATATCAGGAATGGTAGGATTTACCAGAAATTCGCTGATGAGTGAAAAATATGACCGATCAAGCGTTAAGTCTGACAGATGTCAAAATTCTGACCGCGCTGCAGCAAGATGGCAGGATCACCAACCAAATGCTGGCCGATCAGATCGGCATGTCTGCATCTCCGTGCTGGCGTCGAGTGAAGCATTTGGAAGATCAAAACTACATTCAGGGCTACCGTGCAGTCTTGGATCGCCGAAAGATCGGGCTTGGGGTCATGGTTTTCATACGGATCAAAATCGACCGCCACAGTGAATCTGAGGCTAGGAAGTTCGAGCAGGAAGTCATGCAACTTGAGGATGTCGTTGCGTGCTACAGCATCGGTGGTGACGCCGATTTCCTGCTGCAGGTGGTGGCTTCTGACCTGGATTCATTCGCTGATTTTGCGATGTCCAGTGTTCGGCAGCTGCCTGGCATCAAGGAAATGCAGAGCATGTTCGTGCTCAAGGAAATTAAGCCTTTCGTCTCATTCCCGGTCAAACGTCTGCGAGCTGTTTGAAGAGGCCTGTGTCGCGCCTAGCCAAGAGTGGCTTGCAATCGCTCTCCATCAGGGGTGGCGCCGAGCAGCCGCATTCGGCTAGCTGATTCTCAGGCGGTTAAAGTCGGCGCTTCGAACTCGACGCTGAACAGATCACTGGTCTGGGCGCTCAGTGGATTGCTTTCGACGGGTAGCACGATGCCGCGAAACACCGCATTGACCTCGACTTTCACCTAGTTGGTCTGTGCTCAACGATCAGCGTCCTACGCCTTGGTTCCTTAATCAAGACCCATTTGGTGTCTGGTGTTTTATGGATGGTCTAATTGGCCTTGCATTGGCGCTGCATCCATACCGTTTCGATTGGTTTTGTCCGGGAGGTTAAGCCGGTTAGGCCTTCTCAGCTTTCTGATAGAGCAACATGACAACGGATCTTCTTGAGTTGACTATCTCAAGGTTAGATTTGCAGTGGGCGAGGGAGTACTTCGGTCCTATATATACTTTGTTGACCTCAAGGCTACTCAGACCGAGCGTAAAGGTGAAACCGAGCCCTTCATTATGTTCGTAAAGCACGGACATGCACAGGTGGGGGCAGGCGTGCTAATCAGCTGGTTATGTCATTGGGAGCACTCCGCTTGCCGCTCGGTGAGGGCCTGTGGGTACCGCAGAAGGGACATAGCCTGAGGAGAGTGCGATAATACGGATTGGCGGTTCTGTGGGCAAGTAGTGGACGAGGGGCCGAGGGGCTGTGTTATCATGAAAGCCTGAGGGTGCTTTGGGAGCCTTGGTGCCTGCACAGCTCTTATAATCAATTGAATGAATTTCGATCTGCCATGGCCCGTACCGCATCGGTCAATGTTGCTCAGCAGTGGTGGCGCTTCCAATAGGAAGCGGCGTATCGTTGCGGCCTCGCCCCGTACCTTGCCGTCGTACCGCTAGGCAAGGCTCTGTAGATAGCTTTCTGTCACGGCGGCTCCAGGACCCAAGGAGATTGCCGGATGACCTTGACCTCCCTCACTATTGCGCATCGTGCTGTTGCCGGTGCCCGCTAGAGTTTACTTGTCGCCCCTTTGCCACTTCAGCCCCTTGCTATGTACGTTGCAAGAGTATGGCGTGATGTGTTCTGTTTCAACCTGCCCTCAGGGGTGTCCGATGGCCCACGTTCCACTGAACTCCACGTTCGATGTGTATAATGGCGTGTATAACAGGCAGGCTTTCATGGCAAAATTCATCAGAAAATTAAAGGGTTGTCATGAATAAAGTCTTAATGGTCGATAATTACGATAGCTTCACCTTCAACATCGTCCAGTACCTGGGGGAGCTGAATGCCGAGGTGATGACCTACCGCAACGATGAGATCACCTTGGCGCAGATGGAAGCGCTGGCACCTACCCATCTGGTGATTTCGCCGGGGCCATGTACCCCGAATGAGGCGGGCGTCTCGCTGGCTGCCATCGAACACTTCGCGGGCCGACTGCCCATTCTGGGGGTTTGTCTGGGTCATCAGGCCATCGGGCAGGTATACGGTGGCAAGGTGGTGCGCGCTCCTCAGGTGATGCACGGCAAGACGTCTGCGGTGGTACATGGTGGAGCCGGGGTGTTTGACGGTCTGGAAAATCCGCTGGAAGTCACGCGCTACCACTCGCTGGTGGTCGACCAGCACCGCTTGCCCGACTGCCTGGAAGTCACCGCCTGGACCGCAGAGAGTGACGTGACGCCGGGGCTCATCATGGGGTTTCGTCACCGCTCCCTGGATGTCGAGGGCGTGCAGTTTCATCCGGAGTCGATACTCACGCGCCAGGGCCATGCGTTATTGGCCAATTTCTTGCGACGCGGCTGATCGCCAAATTCATACGCTTTAGGGGCTTATCTGCTCATGCAAATGCGAGACGCAATTAACGCGGTGATGCGCCGCGAAGACCTCTCTTTCGATGCCATGCACGCGTTGATGCGCCAGATCATGACCGGCGAGGCCTCCGATGCACAAATTGGCGGCCTGTTGGTAGGGCTGGCCATGAAGGGTGAGAGCGCCGAGGAGATTAGCGCCGCCGCCCAGGTGATGCGCGACCTGATGAAGCGCGTCACGCTGCATGCCGATAACGTAGTGGATATCGTCGGCACCGGCGGTGACGGCGCCAATCTGTTCAATGTCTCCACGGCGGCCAGTTTTGTGGCGGCGGCAGCCGGTGCCCATGTGGCCAAGCACGGTAATCGCAGCGTTTCCTCGTCATCTGGCAGTGCGGACCTGTTCGATATCGCGGGCATCTACCTTGATTTGAAGCCGGAACAAGTGGCGCGCTGTATCGAGCAGGTGGGGGTCGGCTTCATGTTTGCCCCCAACCACCATCCGGCCATGCGCTATGCGATTGGGCCGCGTCGTGAAATGGGCGTGCGCACGCTGTTCAATATTCTTGGCCCGTTGACCAACCCGGCCGGTGCGCCCAATCAGGTGCTGGGCGTGTATTCCGCCGAACTGGTGCCGCTGATGGCCGAAGTGCTGCGCAAACTGGGCAGTCGCCACGTGATGGTCGTCCACTCCGATGATGGCCTGGACGAAATTTCCCTGGCAGCTCCCACCCAGGTGGCCGAGCTGAAAGAGGGTGAGATCACCCGCTACACCATTGCCCCCGAAGCGCTGGGCATCGAGCGCCAGAGCCTGGCGGCGCTGAAAGCCACCAGTGCCGAAGATAGCCTGCGGTTAGTAAAGGCATCCCTGAGTGGCGAAGGCGCCGCGGCAGATATCGTGGCCCTGAACGCCGGTGCCGCGCTCTACTGTGCCGGCATAGCCGACAGCTTGAAAGAGGGCGTGATGGTGGCCCAGGATGCGCAGGCCTCCAAATTGCCCCTCGAAAAGCTCCGAGAGCTTTCGCACTTCACCAGTGTTTTCAAAGGATGATCAACGCCATGACAGAGCAGGCTACTCCCACCATTCTCACGCGCATTCTGGCTCGCAAGGACCAGGAGGTCGCCGAGCGCGAGCAGGCGGTTTCCGAACAGGACCTGTTGGCACTGGCGGGTCAGCAGAGCGCGCCGCGCGGCTTCATCGAGGCGTTGAACCAGCGCATCCAGGTGGGTGATCCTGCGGTGATTGCCGAAGTGAAGAAGGCGTCCCCCTCCAAGGGGGTCATGCGCGAGAAGTTCCACCCTGCCGACATAGCCCGCAGCTATGCCCAGGGCGGCGCCGCTTGTCTGTCGGTGCTCACGGATGCCGACTTTTTTCAGGGCCACGAAGATTATCTGATCGCCGCGCGGGATGCCTGCGAACTGCCGGTCATTCGCAAGGACTTCATTACCCACGGTTATCAGGTGACGGAAGCGCGAGCCATTGGCGCAGACTGTATCCTGCTGATCGTGGCGGCGCTGGATGATGCGAAGCTTCGGGACCTGCATCAGCAGGCCAACGCCATGGGCATGGACGTGCTGGTCGAGGTGCACGATGCCGATGAACTCGAGCGTGCTCTGGCGCTGAATCTCAAGCTGGTCGGCATCAATAACCGCAACCTGCATACCTTCGATACCCGCCTGGATACCACACTGGACCTGCTGACGCGCATTCCGGACAGCGTCACCGTGATCACCGAATCGGGGATTCATACCCGTGACGATGTGGAGCGCATGCGTGATCACGACGTCAACGGTTTTCTGGTAGGGGAAGCCTTCATGCGTGAAGAGGACCCGGGCCTTGCATTGAAGCGTCTGTTTTTCTGATCCTGGGGGTCGAAAAAGCGCTGCGGAAAGCGGTTTTCAGGAGAGCTGCCGATGTTTCAGCGTCGCCTGCTGGTGGCACTGCTGGTGTTGATCATGCTGACCCTCGCTCAGGGCGGCGTGGCCGTGTGGGCCATCGACGGTGCCCGCCAGAAGGTAGAGCTGGGCAGGCTTTCCAGTGACCTTCACGCGGGTTTTCTGGCGTTTTCCGATAGCAAGAACCAGCTGCGCACCTGGCTGGCCAACGCTCAACAGGGCGATCAGCCTGCCGACGTGCAAGAGCGCGATTTCATTCTTCACGAGATGCACACCCATCTCGAACGTTTGCATGTCAACAGCGACCGCCTGGCGGCCAGGATGCAGCCCTCCAGTGAGCTGACGGCTGCGCTGGTCGAAGAGCGCCAGGCGGCGCTGGCGACTTTCGATAAACTGTTTCACGCCCTTGAACGGGCAGTGCTGGCGACTTCCATGATTCCTGCTGCGGAGCAGTTCGAGCTGGTCGACAGCCAGAGCCTGCGCATGGTGCTTTACGATGCGCTGGCCAGGGAGCGCACGCTGCTGGCGCAACAGCGCAGCGACGCCGACCACTCCTTGCAGCAGCTGATCACCCTGGCGGTTGGCGCCACGCTCACCTTGATGCTGACCATCATGGCCGTGTTCGGCTATTTTGCCCGTGCCCTGCAGAGGCCGGTTCGGGAGCTGGTGAACGGTGCCCAGGCGTTCCAGCGTGGCGATCTTGCCCATCGGCTGGATGAGCGCATGAGCGATGAGTTCGGCCATGTTGCCACGCGGATGAACCTCATGGCCGACGAGCTGCGACAACATCGCCAGACGGAGCAGGACCGCCAGCAGCACCTGGAAGACCTGGTAGCCGTGCGTACCCGGGAGTTGGCCACGGCGCTGGATAGCCTGCGCCAATTAGGCCAGCAGCGCCAGCAGCTGCTGGAGGATATCAGCCACGAGCTGCGCACACCCACCACGTCGATTCGTGGGGAAGCCGAGATCACCCTGCGTGGCGGCACGCGCAGCGAAGCCGAGTATCGCCACGCTCTGGAGCGAATCGCCAGCGACGCCAAGCGCCTTTCAGACGTGATCAGCGATCTGCTGACCATGGCACGCAGCGATATCGTCGAGTGGCAGGTGAAACGCCATTTGCTGGACCCAGCCGGGCCGCTGGCCGATGCCATGGAGCAGGCTTCTACGCTGGGCAGGTTGCGTGGTATCACCCTGTGTGGGGATATCACTGCGCAGGCTACGGTGCTGGGAGACCCTCAGCGGTTACAGCAGATATTCGGCATTTTGCTGGATAACGCCGTGCACTATTCCCATGCAGGGGGCGTTGTGGAGTTGAGCGCCACCATTGAGGTGCTGCAAGGCAAGCAAGTATGGGCATTGCGGGTGCGTGATAATGGTATCGGGGTGGCGGAAGACGAGCTGCCGCGGCTGTTCGAGCGTGGCTATCGCGGCGTGAATGCGCGCTCGCATCGCCCCGATGGGCAGGGCGTCGGGCTGGCCATTGCCATGCTGCTGACGCGTTTACATGGAGGTACGCTCAGCCTGGGGGCCGCCCCTGAAGGCGGCTGTGAGGCGCTGCTGCAGCTGCCGGTGCACGCTCAGGCGGGCCCCGCGCTGAGCGTCATGAGGTAATCAGGATGCACATAGTCGTCATCGAAGATGACCCCAGGATTCGCGATTTCTTGAGCAGAGGCCTGACGGCCGAAGGTTATCAGGTAGAAGCGTTCAGTGAAGGGCAGGTGGCGCTGCTGCACCTCGTGCAGTGTGCCCGGGAGCCCGATCGGCAGCCGGTGGTGATTCTGGATCGGCTGTTGCCGGACATCACCGGCACCGATATCTGTCGCAGTTTGCGCACGGCGGGGGTGGCGTTCCCCATTCTGATGCTGACCGCGCTGGACAGTATCGAGGATCGTGTCTCGGGGCTGGAGTCCGGGGCCGACGACTATCTGGTCAAGCCGTTTGCCTTCGAGGAGCTGCTGGCGCGCATTGCCGCCCTGCAGCGCCGTTCCTTGGGCCATCCGGCCAGCCAGGAAGTGAACGAGCTGCGGGTGGGCGACCTGTGCCTGAACCGTGAGCAGCGTAGCGTGACCCGGGGCGGCCAGCGGATTGAGCTAACCCCCAAGGAGTTGGCGATCCTCGAACTGCTGATGAGTACGCCCGGCAAGCTGTACAGCCGAGAGCGCATTCTGGCCAGTGTCTGGGGTGCCCACGAAGACCCGCTGACCAATATCGTCAATGTCTATATTCGGCGGCTGCGAAGCAAACTGGACGTACATGGTGCCGGGGAGTCGTTGATCACGACCCAGCGCGGTTTTGGCTACCGTCTGGACCCCGCGCCCTCCCCGTGACTACGTGGTTATTCACCTTGTATTAATCTAAAACTCGCGCTCTGTTAATACTCTGGTGACCTGAATGTAAGTGTTGGCCCCGTATAGTGAACGTCATCCCTGTTGCATGTCACGTCGCAACAGCTGTAACCGTCGAACACACCACGGAGACGACACCATGTTGAAAAAAATTCTACTCGGTACCGCATTAGGGCTTGGCGCCGCTTCTTTGGCCCAGGCCACCGAAGTAACCCACCTGGGGGGAGACATTACCCCCGAGCAGGTGAAGCAGGCTCAGCAGGCGTGGGGTGAGGCGCTGGTGGCGATTGCCACCACCTATGAAAACGACGGCATCGATGCGGCCCGCGAACTGGCCAGCACGATCATCGATGAAGCCTACGGCTATGAGATGGGCCCGGTGCTGTTCAAGCCCACGCTGGCCAGCGAGCCAAAAACCTTCCGTACCACGGCTGATGGCGCATTGGCCTATTTCGTGGGCCATAGCGATGAGTTCGCAGAAGACAGCGGCTTTGCGCTGAAAGGCTGGCAAGCGGTTGAGATCGACAATGCGGCCATTTTCATCAGTGGTGATACGGCTCTCACCATGGGCCATGTGGCCATGACCGACAGCGACGGTAACGTCACCACGGTCGACAAGACCTGGGGCTATCAGTTGGATGACGAAGGCAACCTGCGCATCGTGCTGCACCACTCTTCGCTGCCTTATCAGCAGGAAGAGAGCTAACGGATTAGCGGCGAAAGCCGGAAAACCAAAGGGCCTGCTGGAGACAGCAGGCCCTTCGCGTTGCGGTTCGAAGTGGTTATTGGCTACGCAGGCAGTGGAGCAGCGCCTGAAGCGGATGAGCCAGCGTTTGCGCTGAGTAACGCTTCACCTGGCTACGGCACGAGTACCCGGTGGCTAGCAGCTTGCCCGCGTTCTCTTCGGCCTCTACCTGAGGCTGCCATGACTGGGCGTAGATGGTTTTGGAGGTGGCGACGTTACGGCTTTCATGGCCGTAAGTACCCGACATGCCGCAGCAGCCCGTGGTGGCCAGCTCCAGCTGCAAACCAAAGGCAGCAAACACCTGCTGCCACGCTTTGGGGCTGCCCGGCGCGTTGGTTTTTTCGGTGCAGTGGGAAAGCAGCTTGTAGCCCGGGTCATTCAGCTTCACCGGGCTGGGATTGAGCGTGTTGAGTCGGGTAGCGAGCCACTCCTGCAGCATCAGCACCGTGGGCACCTGTTCGCTGCCCAGCGCTTTGACGTACTCCTGGCGATAGGTCAGCGTCATGGCTGGGTCGATGCCTACCATGGGCACGTCGAACTCGCTCAGCGCCCGCAGGCGCCTGGCCTGCTTGGCCGCGGTGCGCTCGAAGGCACCTAAAAAGCCTTGTACGTGGAGCGGCTTGCCGTTGGCGGAAAACGGCATCACGAACACGCGCAGGTTCAGCCGCGACAGCAGCTCTACAACATCCATCACCAGCCTGGCTTCGAAGTGAGTCGTGAACGCGTCCTGCACGATGATCACGCTCTGCGCGCGCTGCTGCTCGGTGAGCAGGGCCAGTGATGTAGGCGTGGCTTCCGCCACCCCCCAGGCGCGCAGCTGCTTTTTCACGCTGGCCCGGGAGAGCGTGGGGGAGTCGCTGATACCGAGCCCTTTGTGCATCAGTTGGTTGACCCAGCGCTGCCCCAGGGCGGCGTTGTACAGAGGGGCGATCCTGGTCAGCGCGGGCAGCATGAACTCGGTGCCCCCGATCACATAATCGCGCAGCGGTCGCAAATAGCGGCCGTGGTAGACCTCCAGGAACTGCGCGCGGAACTGAGGCACGTTCACCTTGATCGGGCACTGGCCCGCGCAGGACTTGCACGCCAGGCAGCCTGCCATGGCATCGTACACTTCGTGGGAGTAGTCGTGGTGCTGCTGACGGCTGAGGGTGTTCATCACTCGCCTGGGAAAGCTCTTGATAAAGCCCCAGCTGCGTTCGGCTTTCTTCTTGCGCGACTCTTCGACCACGTCGATGCCTGCCTGAGACTGCAAGCGCAGCCATTCACGGATCAGGCTGGCACGGCCTTTGGGAGAGTGTCGGCGGTCGCGGGTGGCCTTCCACGACGGGCACATGGGGTCGTCCACATCGTAGTTGTAGCAGGCACCGTTGCCGTTGCAGTAAACAGCTGCGTCGTAAGCCTGCCAGGCGCGCTCGTCGATGGTGCGGTCCAGCTGGCCGCGCATCGTTACGCCATCCACGCGCAGCAGTTCCGGGTCGTTCTGTCTGGCGATCAGCGGGGCATTTTCAGCGGGCGAGGCGATCTTGCCGGGGTTGAGCTGGTTATGCGGATCGAAGGCCGCCTTGATCTGTTGCAGGCAAGGGTACAGCTCACCAAAGAAGGTGGGGCCATACTCCGAACGCACGCCCTTGCCATGTTCACCCCACAGCAGCCCGCCATATTTCTGGGTCAGGGCGACCACTTCATCGGAAATCTCCCGAATCAGCGCTTGCTGCTCGGGGTCTTTCATGTCCAGTGCCGGGCGCACGTGCAGCACCCCCGCATCCACATGGCCGAACATGCCGTAGGAGAGCTGGCGAGCATCCAGCGCCGCGCGGAACTCGGCGATGAACTCGGCCAGGTGTTCCGGCGGCACGGCGGTATCTTCCACGAAGGGTAGCGGGCGCTTTTCTCCCTGCACATTGCCCAGCAGGCCCACCGAGCGCTTGCGCATGGCGTAGACTTTCTGAATTTGTGGGCGGCCTTCCGCCAAGGTGTAGCCCAGCCGCTCGACGCGGGTGTCCTGGCCAAGGTGCCGGGTGAATGCCGCCACTCGCTCGGCCAGCGTATCGGCGTCGTCGTCGTTGAACTCGATCAGGTTGATGCCCTGTATGGGCGTGCTGCCCGCCGGGAAGAACTCGGCCACGCTGTCCCAGACGAAATCTTCCATGGCCAGCTGCAGCACCGTGTCGTCCACGGTCTCGATGGAGGTAGGGCGGGCGCTACTGGCCATCAGCGCCTTGGCATCGCGCAGCGCATCCATGAAGCTGGCATAGCGAACGTTCACCAGCGTTGCGTGCTTCGGAATCGGCAGTACGTTCAGCACCGCCTCGTTCAGGAAGCCCAGCGAGCCTTCGGAGCCACACAGCAGGCTGTTCAGGTTGAGCTGGCCGTCCTCACGCAGATGGGCCAGGTCATAGCCGGTCAGGCAGCGGTTGAGCGGGGGGAACTTGGCGTCGATCAACGCCTTCTGCTGGTCGATGATGGTGGCAGCGGTACGGTGTACTTTCCCCAGTACGCCTTCCTCGGCCAGTGCTTGCTGCTCCTCTTCCTCGCTCAGCGGGCGGCTGTGCAGGTGCTGCCCACCGAGCAGGATGGTATCCAGCGCCAGTACGTGATGGCGGGTCTTGCCATATTCGCAGCTGCCCTGACCGCTGGCATCGGTGGAAACCATGCCACCGATGGTGGCCCGATTGGAGGTCGACAGTTCGGGGGCGAAAAACAGCCCGTGGGGTTTCAGAGCGGCATTCAACTGGTCCTTGACCACTCCGGCCTGCACCCGCACTTGCCGTGCTTCCACGTCAATCTCGAGGATCTGGTTCATGTGGCGGGAAACGTCCACCACAATGCCGTCGGTCAGCGATTGGCCATTGGTACCGGTGCCGCCACCTCGGGGGGTCAGCACCACTTCCCGGTGGGGCAGCTCGGCAGCCAGCTTGGCCAGGCGCTCCAGGTCTTCGGCGTGCTTGGGGAAGACCGCTGCCTGGGGCAGGCGCTGATAAATCGAGTTATCGGTGGCCAGCACGGTGCGGTTGGCGTAATCCGGGGCGATTTCGCCCTCGAAACCGCGGGCGCGCAGGGCGTCGAGGAAGCGGACGTAGTGGCCCTTCAAACGTTCAGCGGGGGCCGTGCGGGTATCCAGAGATGCAATCATGGTGAATCGAGCCGTCACTGCTGGGGGCGAATAGGGGAATAGCGTACTTTACCCCAGCTATTCCAGGCGTGCATCTTGCCTGGCCGTTGGCGCTGGCGAGACCGTGAGAGAGCGCCGGCGAGCGGCCATCAAAAAGCGCCCGCCGCCATGGGCGGTGGGCGCTTGAAGGGCATGTCTTGACGCGCATGCCCTAACGTTCATGTCGCTATCAGGTGCGGCTGTTGTTGTAGGTCTCTTCGTTGAGCTCGCCTTCGCTTTTACCGACCAGGGTGGTGACCATCAGGTCGCCCGCCACGTTCACACTGGTGCGGGCCATGTCCAGGATGCGGTCGATACCGGCAACGACGGCGATGGCTTCCAGCGGCAGGCCAATCTGCGCCATCACGATCGACAGCATGATCAAGCCTGCGCCAGGCACCCCCGCGGTGCCAATCGAGGCCAGGGTGCCGGTGGCGACGATCATGGCGTAATCCACCATGGTGAGGTCCGTGCCGGTCATCTGGGCAATGAACAGTACCACCACCCCCTGGTAAAGCGCCGTGCCATCCATGTTGATGGTGGCCCCTACCGGCAGCACGAAGCCCGAGACGCCTTCCGATACCCCCAGATTTTTCTGGGCACAGCGAATGGACACCGGCAGCGTGCCCGCCGACGACGCCGAGGAAAACGCCACGACGATGGCATCGAGGCTGCCTTTCAGATAGCGCACCGGGTTCAGGCGGCCAATCAGCGAAATGAATCCGGAGTAGACCACCAGCACGTGCAGGATGCTGGCCAGATAGACCACGCCAATCAGCTTGGCCAGCGGCAGCAGGATCTCCAGCCCGTATTGCCCGGAGACGTGGGCGATCAAGCCGAACACGCCAAACGGGGCAAACGCCATGACCAGCCCGGTCAGCTTGTACATGGCCTCGGCGAAGCTGTCGAAGACCTTCATGACCGGCTCGCCTTTCTCACCGATCAGGGTCAGCGAAATGCCCAGGCCAATGGCAAACACGATGATTTGCATGATGTTGCCGTTGGCCAGCGCATCGATGGGGTTGCGCGGCACCAGATTGATCAGAATGGACATCAGCGATGGCGCCTCGTTGGGCGACACCTCTGCGTCGAAGCTCAACCCTACACCGGTGCCCGGCTGCAGCAGCGTCGACAGAATCAGGCCGATACTGATGGCAAAGGCCGTGGTCACCAGATACAGCGCGATGGTTCGCGCGCCGATACGGCCCATTTTCTGCGGGTCGCGCATGGAGGTGATACCCACCACCAGCGTCGAAAAGACCAGCGGCACGATCAGCATCATGATCGCGTTAATGAAAATATCACCCAGCGGCTTGAAGATGCTGGCCGTCTCGCCCAGCAACGCCCCGGCCAAGATACCCAGCGCCAGGCCCGCCAGAATTTTCTTCCACAGCGCGATACCGCGCCACCACGCAAACTTTCCCTGCTGTGCTGTTTCCTGCACTGCGATTCTCCTGTTAGGTCACCATTATTAGCGATTCGTAAAGCGAATCGTCGCGCACTCTACCACTTTTGGCTAATAAGAGGAGGTTGCAAGGCTGTGTTTGATTCTTTTTTAAGAGCATGGGTATAGATTTTAGCTTCATAAGGCACTGAGCTAATCAAGGCCTTATCTGAAACTTAAAAAGTAGATTTTCACCATTGATCAGGTGATATGCCAGTAACACGAGTATCTATTCTCCCTATGTAGATATTCATTCTGGACGGGGTACGACTTGAGTCGTTCTCGGCAGCGCGTGCCTTGGTAGTATTTTCTATCCGCACGCCCCGGGCGGGGCGCGACCGGTCACCCTTGCTGTGGTCGCAGACTATCCAGCAGTTTCTATCCGCACGCCCCGGGCGGGGCGCGACGCTATCGCGCAGCGCCTGCTCGGCCTCAATGCGCTTGGTTTCTGTCCGCACGCCCCGGGCGGGGCGCGACCATCGATGATGTGGTCTGGGGCAACGACAACTTCTGGTTTCTATCCGCACGCCCCGGGCGGGGCGCGACCTGGGGTGCATCTGTTTTCAGGATGGAGACCCGCGTGTTTCTATCCGCACGCCCCGGGCGGGGCGCGACCGGCGGCAGGCTACAGCCGCGAGCAATTCCAGCAAGTTTCTATCCGCACGCCCCGGGCGGGGCGCGACTTCATCACGGTGTAGCTCTGCGATGTAGCCATCGTTTCTATCCGCACGCCCCGGGCGGGGCGCGACTACTCCCGTAATGGTCGTGGTAGGGGTCTGAGCTGTTTCTATCCGCACGCCCCGGGCGGGGCGCGACATTACCAAATCCAGCTCCTGCCCACGCCCAGCGCGAGTTTCTATCCGCACGCCCCGGGCGGGGCGCGACGGGCGTAGCTGAACACATTGCCCAGGAGATCGAGCGTTTCTATCCGCACTCCCCGGGCGGGGCGCGACTGCCGCCGCGCTCGGGCGCGATGAACTCCCCGCCGTGTTTCTATCCGCACGCCCCGGGCGGGGCGCGACCGCACGGTGGCGGGTATGCAGGGCGTCATCATGGTTTCTATCCGCACGCCCCGGGCGGGGCGCGACGTCCTTGTCGGTGACTGCCTTGTCGATGACACCGTTTCTATCCGCACGCCCCGGGCGGGGCGCGACGGATTGATGCCTTTGAGGGCCGGGTCAGTCAGGCGGTTTCTATCCGCACGCCCCGGGCGGGGCGCGACCGTCAACGTGTACGGCAGGTATGCCCGCCGCATTGTTTCTATCCGCACGCCCCGGGCGGGGCGCGACGTTTCATGTCAGCCCCCCTTAGCGTCCAGACCGGCGTTTCTATCCGCACGCCCCGGGCGGGGCGCGACTTTGAGATGTAACACGACACCACTGGAGAAACACATGTTTCTATCCGCACGCCCCGGGCGGGGCGCGACCAAACGAGAGGTTTGATCTCATGGCATTACCCTTTGTTTCTATCCGCACGCCCCGGGCGGGGCGCGACGTGGTGGCCCGCGGGAGCTCTGCCATGTTGATCCGCGTTTCTATCCGCACGCCCCGGGCGGGGCGCGACAGTCGCGCATGAGTCGCCGCTTCCTGATGGAGAAGTTTCTATCCGCACGCCCCGGGCGGGGCGCGACTGCTGGGCCGATGTGCCTGCAAGTGGCGAGCACCAGTTTCTATCCGCACGCCCCGGGCGGGGCGCGACGCATGGCCGTGCTGTCGTTCCACAGAACGGGTGGTGTTTCTATCCGCACGCCCCGGGCGGGGCGCGACCAACCGGTAGGCGCGCGTGGCGTCGCGGCTGGGGCGGTTTCTATCCGCACGCCCCGGGCGGGGCGCGACGCCCACTGACGATTTGATCAGCTGGAAGTGGCTGCTGTTTCTATCCGCACGCCCCGGGCGGGGCGCGACCCGCGGCCGCGATGCGTCCATTGCCTGGGTCAAGTTTCTATCCGCACGCCCCGGGCGGGGCGCGACCTGACGGCCATGATGCGGTCGGCGCTGCGGTAGTTGTTTCTATCCGCACGCCCCGGGCGGGGCGCGACTAGTACGCCGTCAATGCCTCCGGCCAGCATATCGAAGTTTCTATCCGCACGCCCCGGGCGGGGCGCGACCGGTAATGTCGTCAACGTGGGTGCCGAAGCGGGCGTTTCTATCCGCACGCCCCGGGCGGGGCGCGACACAGGCGAGGGTGAGTTTACCGTCGATCAGTGCCGTGTTTCTATCCGCACGCCCCGGGCGGGGCGCGACTTGCCCACCCGCGCAACCTCCACCCCGTTGATTGTTTCTATCCGCACGCCCCGGGCGGGGCGCGACGCGGCTGATGGAGCTGCGCAAGATGTATCGCCGGGTTTCTATCCGCACGCCCCGGGCGGGGCGCGACTAACCCGCTGGTCGCTAACGTCCCGCAGCCGAAAGTTTCTATCCGCACGCCCCGGGCGGGGCGCGACCCGCGTGTTCGAAGGCTTCGGCATCAACATCGTGGTTTCTATCCGCACGCCCCGGGCGGGGCGCGACCATCGCGGCGCCGACAAGGCGCAGGCAATGCTAAGGTTTCTATCCGCACGCCCCGGGCGGGGCGCGACGCTCTGTGCAGGCGCTGAAAGGACAGCTCCAGCAGGTTTCTATCCGCACGCCCCGGGCGGGGCGCGACCCATCGAGCGCGAGGGAGCCACGCTCTGAAACAACTGTTTCTATCCGCACGCCCCGGGCGGGGCGCGACTTCAGGTGCGTGCATGCGCACGGCATAGCGCCCTCGTTTCTATCCGCACGCCCCGGGCGGGGCGCGACCGCCAGCGCCAAAAGGAGGCCGAGCGCCTGGCGGAGTTTCTATCCGCACGCCCCGGGCGGGGCGCGACTGCCTCGCAGGCTGGACATACCAATGCGGCGATGTTTCTATCCGCACGCCCCGGGCGGGGCGCGACGACTTCTGGTCTTTGGTCATCAGGCGCGTGCATGGGTTTCTATCCGCACGCCCCGGGCGGGGCGCGACCTGGTGGCCATGATGATGGGGGCCGAGTTGGGCTTGTTTCTATCCGCACGCCCCGGGCGGGGCGCGACGTTTCTGGAGGACACCATGCAGTGCGATTGCCAAACGTTTCTATCCGCACGCCCCGGGCGGGGCGCGACTTGCGGCGAATAGCGCTTTGCTCATGCTCTTGGCGAGTTTCTATCCGCACGCCCCGGGCGGGGCGCGACTTCAGGCGGGCGAGCTGCGTGGTGTCCAGGCGCTGGTTTCTATCCGCACGCCCCGGGCGGGGCGCGACGACTGGTCGGCACTGCGCATGTAGCTCTCATAGCCTGTTTCTATCCGCACGCCCCGGGCGGGGCGCGACCTCCCACTTCTTGGCACCAATGCCGAGTCGTGAGAGTTTCTATCCGCACGCCCCGGGCGGGGCGCGACGAAACATCGCCATACCCACGCTCGATATCGGTGCAGTTTCTATCCGCACGCCCCGGGCGGGGCGCGACTGCGCAGGAAGTCGGGCAGCTCCGCCTCCCTGAGGTTTCTATCCGCACGCCCCGGGCGGGGCGCGACCCGGTATCGGGCATCGCGGGGCAGTGATGGGGCGGTTTCTATCCGCACGCCCCGGGCGGGGCGCGACAGCAACGTCACCCTCGACCGCCGCCGCTCCCAAAAGTTTCTATCCGCACGCCCCGGGCGGGGCGCGACCTGGGGCGCAAGGTGCGCAGCCTGGAGCGGATCATGTTTCTATCCGCACGCCCCGGGCGGGGCGCGACGCGTCAGTTCTGATTTGCAGCGGTACCCACACTTGTTTCTATCCGCACGCCCCGGGCGGGGCGCGACTGGGGTTCTCGCCCACTGCGGCGGCGTTGTTGGTGTTTCTATCCGCACGCCCCGGGCGGGGCGCGACCCCAGACCCAGATCAACGCCATCGTGGCGCATCTGGTTTCTATCCGCACGCCCCGGGCGGGGCGCGACTTGGTGATGCCCTCCAGGCGGATCTTCTCGGGGCGGTTTCTATCCGCACGCCCCGGGCGGGGCGCGACGAGTCAGAGATGTTGGCTCAGTTCGGGCCGCCTTTGTTTCTATCCGCACGCCCCGGGCGGGGCGCGACGCTCAGCACTCACGCGTTGTGTGTACTGATACTGGTTTCTATCCGCACGCCCCGGGCGGGGCGCGACCGGTTGGCATACACCCCGTGGTCGCCGCAGTTACGGTTTCTATCCGCACGCCCCGGGCGGGGCGCGACTTGATGTGGGCGTACTTCCCTTCCATGCGGCGTGGTTTCTATCCGCACGCCCCGGGCGGGGCGCGACATGGCGTCAGCAATGCGGCCCTCCTGAATCAGATGTTTCTATCCGCACGCCCCGGGCGGGGCGCGACCTTCAGGGCTCCGACACCATCGCAGGCCAGACCGAGTTTCTATCCGCACGCCCCGGGCGGGGCGCGACGTCGTCAACATCAACAGCCCCGGTGGCGACGTGTTCGTTTCTATCCGCACGCCCCGGGCGGGGCGCGACTTCAGATTGTGAGCGGTGATCGAGGTGTAGATGATGTTTCTATCCGCACGCCCCGGGCGGGGCGCGACGGTTGATGCGTAGCACGCTGTTGGCGTGGTCGTATTCGTTTCTATCCGCACGCCCCGGGCGGGGCGCGACCTGTTCGCCGTGTATGGCCAAGCCGACCCAATCATCGTTTCTATCCGCACGCCCCGGGCGGGGCGCGACGTCAGCCAGACACCCTCGTACCAAACATCACGCATTGTTTCTATCCGCACGCCCCGGGCGGGGCGCGACACGACGGCATGCTGGATATACCGCCCACCGGCGCAGTTTCTATCCGCACGCCCCGGGCGGGGCGCGACCGGGAATGGATGAACAGGCACTGGCCAGAATGGTGTTTCTATCCGCACGCCCCGGGCGGGGCGCGACCCTTCATTGATCTCGGTGACACGCACACCATGGTGTTTCTATCCGCACGCCCCGGGCGGGGCGCGACCTCAAGCGCTTCCAGCGTTTGGGCATCCACGGTATCGTTTCTATCCGCACGCCCCGGGCGGGGCGCGACCTCTCTGCGAAACGCCACCGCGCATCATCGGGGTGTTTCTATCCGCACGCCCCGGGCGGGGCGCGACTCTTGTCGACCAGGCGCTGAACTAGGGCCGGTGAGTTTCTATCCGCACGCCCCGGGCGGGGCGCGACCTGCGCCGAAACCCCGAGCAGCTCCACACCTTCGTGTTTCTATCCGCACGCCCCGGGCGGGGCGCGACCGAATCGATACGCTGGCCTAGCGCCTCATCCGCTGTTTCTATCCGCACGCCCCGGGCGGGGCGCGACCCACCTGCGTTGCCAGCGAGCTGTACTGGTCGGTACGTTTCTATCCGCACGCCCCGGGCGGGGCGCGACATGTGTGGGAGTGGGTGCGTGGCTTCAAGATGGTGTTTCTATCCGCACGCCCCGGGCGGGGCGCGACGTACTCGTCTATCCAGCGCTCCACCCCTTCCAGGTTTCTATCCGCACGCCCCGGGCGGGGCGCGACTGCCGAATCTCCACTATCTGAGCATTCAGCGCGCGTTTCTATCCGCACGCCCCGGGCGGGGCGCCCGAGTTCGACAGATAGAAGCGTAAGCCACTGATTAACCTGAAAACGCGTTTTCAAAATTGGCACTACAAGCGAGATGCAGTCGGTGCCGGCAGGCCAATCGCTTCGAAAAGGTCGCGTTGTTCAGGCTTCAGTTTGGTCAAGCCGCTCGCCGTCTCGCGACGGTGCAGCAGGACCTGGTGGAACTGAATCTTGCGGGCAATTTCCAGTGCCCGCGTCGGTGACAAGGGGTGATCGCTGGCCTTCAACCGCATTCGTAGCACCCGGTAAAGCACCAGCGCGAGGAAGCAGATCAGCGCATGGGCGCGGATACGATCCGGCAGCCGGTGGTAGACCGGTGCGATCTCGATGTCGCTCTTCAGCACCCGGAAGCCGCGCTCGATGTCTGCCAGCGCCCGGTAGCGCTCTACGATCTCCTGCGGGTCGTGGTCGGCCATGTTGGTGACCAGCAGCAGCTTGCCGTCCATCATCCTGGCGCGATCGAGCGCCCGCTGATCCAGGACATAGTTGAACGTCTCGGCGGTCAGATCGACCTTCAGGATATGCCCGAGGTGAGCGTCGGTGACGGCCTTGTAGAACCTGGCGGTGACGCCGGCATCCGAGAGCTTTCTGCCACGATAGCGCCGCCCGGCATCCTGATTGTCCAGTTTCTCGAACCACTGGCGCGCATCGGCCTGCAGCGCCTCGATCTTCTGATCGCGTGCCGCCGTCTGCGCCTTCGCGACCTCCGGCCGGTGCGCCACGATCAGCCGATGGTCCTGCCATGCCATCTCGCCGTAGGCTTCGCGTTCGGCGTCCTGGCAATGCGTCTGGTGAAACGCCTTCAGCAGCGCATCGAACTCGCCATAACGGCGTCCCGGCACCGCCAGGATAAATTCCAGAGGGCGACCCTCGATACGTACGGCGGACAGGGCGGCCAGATTGTCCAGCGAGAGCAGGCCACGGTCGGCGACCAGCACAACTCGACTCACGTTGAAGCGCTTGACCACCGTTTCGATGGTCGGCAGCAACGTGCGGGTTTCCGCGACATTGCCATCGAAGACTTCGTGGTGAATGGGCAAGCCTTCCGCCGTCTGCACGACACCGAGCATGAACTGGCGGGCGATGCCGCCCTCCTTCGAGGGACCGTATTGACGGAGATCACCGTCGAGTGAGGTACTGCCTTCTGCCCGAATCGTGGTGAGGTCGTAGAAGACGATCGAGAGTTCCTGGTCGATCAGTGGCTTGAGCTGCTGTGCCAGAACGTCATTGAGAGCTTCGCTGCAGTCCGACAGGGTATCCATGGTGCGCAGCAGATGCTGGTGACTGATCGAGGCCGTGTCGACGTCGGGCACCAGTACATCTTCCAGCCAGCGCAGCACCCCGAGCTTGGATTCCGGATCACACAGCCGATTGAACACCATGACCCGCAGCAGCCGCTCGGCATCGAACTGGCGCTTGCTACGCAAGACACGCCGGAAGGCGTCATCCAGGCCGAGCTCTTTCCAGAGTGACGTCAGCAGCCAGGTATCACCCACGGAACGCGCCGGCGCGAAGTCGGTCTCGCCGGTGCCTTCCTCGAGCGTCGGCTGGCCGGTGACGCGCAGCAGGCCATTGATCAGCGCGCTGGACTCCCCGGCGGTGACGGCTTCCAGGCGTCCCAGCGTCGCGATCACGCGTTGGCGCGGCTTGCCGGCCTCGTCGCGATAAGACTCGACGAGCTTCACGTAGCGGCGCGGACCGGATTTGGTGACTTTGACAAACATGTCACTACGATAGACCTCCCAATCTATGTCTGGCAAGACATCAAGAGAAAAACGTGTCACTACAAAGAATTCGGCAAGAGATGGCTAAGCTACTGAATTCTCATGCCATGAGTGCCGATTTCAGGCCGAAATCGGGCTGGAAGTGTCGAACTCGGGGGGCGCGACCATTACGTTGATGTTGCTACGCGCGAGATAAAGGAGTTTCTATCCGCACGCCCCGGGCGGGGCGCGACTTGCCACGCCGCCTTACGGAGATAATAGACAGTGTTTCTATCCGCACGCCCCGGGCGGGGCGCGACGCCTGTTGCATCGCTGAGGACAGAGCCTCGTTTGCTGTTTCTATCCGCACGCCCCGGGCGGGGCGCGACTGGGCGGCGTGGCGGCTGACGCTAAGACGCCGGAGTTTCTATCCGCACGCCCCGGGCGGGGCGCGACGCCAACATCGTGCTGGACGCACTGGACCAGTACGTGTTTCTATCCGCACGCCCCGGGCGGGGCGCGACCTGGACGCTCGCTAAATCGCCCGCGAACTGCGTTTGTTTCTATCCGCACGCCCCGGGCGGGGCGCGACCGAAGCACAAGGATCGCCACTACGTGACCAACGAAGTTTCTATCCGCACGCCCCGGGCGGGGCGCGACCTGGCGGCAGATCGTCACCGTCATTGACGCGATGGTTTCTATCCGCACGCCCCGGGCGGGGCGCGACGCCGGACCTGCCCGCACTGGACGCCCTGCGCATCGTTTCTATCCGCACGCCCCGGGCGGGGCGCGACGAGCCGGTCACCAGCATGCGTGACGTTTGGTATGTTTCTATCCGCACGCCCCGGGCGGGGCGCGACGCTCCATGCCGTCCATGGCTTGCGGCTCCCAGTGGTTTCTATCCGCACGCCCCGGGCGGGGCGCGACGTTTTGACGGCGCCGCTTTGGGGCCAACGCAAAGGTTTCTATCCGCACGCCCCGGGCGGGGCGCGACGCGCCTGGATAACTTCGTGTTCCAGGGAGCTGCCAGTTTCTATCCGCACGCCCCGGGCGGGGCGCGACCCGCGTGTTCGAAGGCTTCGGCATCAACATCGTGGTTTCTATCCGCACGCCCCGGGCGGGGCGCGACGCCGATTAACCCCCCGTCTGTGACGTTGCATAAGGTTTCTATCCGCACGCCCCGGGCGGGGCGCGACCCCGTCAATATCCGGCCCTCCAATTGGCTCATGCAGTTTCTATCCGCACGCCCCGGGCGGGGCGCGACATGCCACCCAGCAAATCAGCCAGCTCACCAAGGCTGTTTCTATCCGCACGCCCCGGGCGGGGCGCGACGCCCGGGCTCACGACCAGACGCCGAGGCGCGCCGCGTTTCTATCCGCACGCCCCGGGCGGGGCGCGACGAGAGGGTGGGCGACCCCGGCGGCTTCGAGATCATGTTTCTATCCGCACGCCCCGGGCGGGGCGCGACCATTACGTTGATGTTGCTACGCGCGAGATAAAGGAGTTTCTATCCGCACGCCCCGGGCGGGGCGCGACACCTGGTTGAGCGGCAACGGCGTGGGGTGCCAGCGGTTTCTATCCGCACGCCCCGGGCGGGGCGCGACCGCTGATGGTGGCCGTTTCGGCAGCGGCGACGTCGTTTCTATCCGCACGCCCCGGGCGGGGCGCGACATTAGCTCACGTGAGCCGTAGACCGAATGCGGGTAGTTTCTATCCGCACGCCCCGGGCGGGGCGCGACGGCGTACCGATTGCGCCGTGCCACGGCGGCGGTGTTTCTATCCGCACGCCCCGGGCGGGGCGCGACGCTGCCAACGCTCGGCGGGGCAGCCATCCGGGGGGTTTCTATCCGCACGCCCCGGGCGGGGCGCGACGCGTAGCGCTCGACCAAACTGGCGTGGGCGGTGGAGTTTCTATCCGCACGCCCCGGGCGGGGCGCGACGCTGGAAGCGCGATTGGTACAGCTGATTTGGAAAGTTTCTATCCGCACGCCCCGGGCGGGGCGCGACTGACGGCGCGGGCGGCTTCGTTGACCCTTTGGCGTTTCTATCCGCACGCCCCGGGCGGGGCGCGACCACGCCACCGGGTTTGCCTTGGCCATGGGCTAGCTGTTTCTATCCGCACGCCCCGGGCGGGGCGCGACGCTCGATGCCAGTGCCACGAGTCCCGCCCCCGGCGTTTCTATCCGCACGCCCCGGGCGGGGCGCGACGCGAAACGCCTGGCGGCTCAAGAGCGGGTGCGGGATGTTTCTATCCGCACGCCCCGGGCGGGGCGCGACGGAGCGGGCGAAGGCGCCTTCGCCGACGTTGTAAACGTTTCTATCCGCACGCCCCGGGCGGGGCGCGACCCCAGCAAGGCGGCGGCCTGACCCATAACGGCAAGTTTCTATCCGCACGCCCCGGGCGGGGCGCGACCTTTGTAGCGGCCAACGAAATTGGCCTTCTGCTTGCCGTTTCTATCCGCACGCCCCGGGCGGGGCGCGACGTGGCGCGGCCTTGACGCTCTCGGTGGTGATTTCGTTTCTATCCGCACGCCCCGGGCGGGGCGCGACCCCAGCGGGCCGCTGGCGCCGTGGCCGAGGCCATGTTTCTATCCGCACGCCCCGGGCGGGGCGCGACATGACCCAGCCCACCCACACCCACCGCGAAAGCGGTGGGTTTCTATCCGCACGCCCCGGGCGGGGCGCGACACACCGACAACGCCACCCTGGGGCGCATCTTCCGGAGTTTCTATCCGCACGCCCCGGGCGGGGCGCGACGCCCTGCAGCAGTTGATCATTCACTCACCCGTTGATGTTTCTATCCGCACGCCCCGGGCGGGGCGCGACCTGGCTGGTATCTCGGGCAGGCTGGCCAGGGTGGGTTTCTATCCGCACGCCCCGGGCGGGGCGCGACCGGCTGGCCGTTCAAAAGCTGAGGGCAGGCGCATGTTTCTATCCGCACGCCCCGGGCGGGGCGCGACATCTCGGCAGTGTAGCGGTGGTTATAGCTCACGCTGTTTCTATCCGCACGCCCCGGGCGGGGCGCGACAATTTGATCAGCACACAAGCGCTCGGCAGATTTACGTTTCTATCCGCACGCCCCGGGCGGGGCGCGACATGGGCCGCTTCGCCACCCGTGACACAGGCGTGGGTTTCTATCCGCACGCCCCGGGCGGGGCGCGACAACTCTGCGCGCTCGCTCTTTTTGCGGCGCTTATTGTTTCTATCCGCACGCCCCGGGCGGGGCGCGACCGCGGAGCATATCGAGGTTCTGCTGCCCGCCAGTGTTTCTATCCGCACGCCCCGGGCGGGGCGCGACGTTCCTGGTAGGCGGCGGTGCTGAGGCCGAAGACGTTTCTATCCGCACGCCCCGGGCGGGGCGCGACGCGTGCCATGGCGCCGTCGACTTCCAGATTCACCTTGTTTCTATCCGCACGCCCCGGGCGGGGCGCGACCTTCGCATTGTTCGCTTGGCGGCAGATGATTGAGCAGTTTCTATCCGCACGCCCCGGGCGGGGCGCGACAGGCCTGTCTTCTCGATCACGTCCTGAGTGGTCAGGTTTCTATCCGCACGCCCCGGGCGGGGCGCGACGTCGGCCAGGTGCGTGAGCTCGGCGAAGCCGGCGTAGTTTCTATCCGCACGCCCCGGGCGGGGCGCGACTGTTCTGTTTATAACATCATGAAAAATAAAAGCAAAAAGACATGCTTCTGCGAAACACTGAGCATTAGCCGATTTTTGCTTGATGCAAAAGAGTGAGCGAAAATTTTGTTATTAAAATCAATTTATTAAAGAGCTGCGAACCTGACGGGGTTTGGCAAGACAATTGGGGTTCGCAAACAAGAGAAACATTAGAAAACTAAAGGGCCATTCATGTCTAAGGCAGGCTTGGCGCCAATATGTTCGATGCGGTTTTTCCAATTTCGGCCTAAGAAGTAGAAGCGTAAGCTGTCTACCTCGTCATCAATCAAGTCGATCAAGCGTTGACGAAAGCGTACCCATTGATCGGGGTCGACTTCAATTTCAAACACGGAAAACTGTACTCGCTGCCCTACATCTCGACACGCTTTTGCCACTCGCCGCAGCCTGCCTTCACCGCCGTCTGAAGAGGTGCTGACATCGTAACTGACCAGTACCATCATAATATTGCCCTCAGTACGTTATTTCCAAAGGAAAGGTGGGTAAGCGTCCAGGTCGCCCCGCAGGTGGCGTGCCATCAGCTGAGCTTGCAGTATGGGCAGCATACCTATAGGTGTTTTTTCATCAATAAACGTATGCAACAGATCTTCACGTTTTCGCTCTTGGTAAGCAGCCAGAACCCGCTTGCGAGCATCATCTGTCATAACGACGCCATTGCTTTCTGTAATGATGAAGTCCTTTTCTCGTAGCTGGCGTCGATTTATAAGTGAAAGGGCTAGACGGTCACCTAACAAAGGCCGGAACTCTTCAGCAAGGTCTAATGCAAGGCTTGGGCGACCTGGGCGATCACGATGCAAAAAGCCTACGGCGGGGTCTAAGCCTACGCTTTCTAGCGCTGAACGGCAGTCATGAGTCAGCAGTGTATAAAGAAACGACAACAAAGCATTAACACGATCACGAGGAGGGCGGCGATTACGTCCTTTAAACTCAAAAGCATTGCCTTCTTGGCGCACTAATGAATTGAAGACGCTGAAATATACTTGAGCGGCTTCGCCTTCCAAGCCTCGTAGCTCATTGGTTGTGGCAGGTTGCAATAGATTACGTGCGATTCGGCTTAACCGATCACGAGCCGCTTCCAGGCGCTGGTGATCATGAGGTGGCATCTTGCTGCCATAATCGCGAATGGCCCGGGCGAGAACAGCGCGCTGATTATGGACTTTACCAATCAAAAGGCTACTGACCAGGCTAGAACAGGAGGCTTCGTTATCACTGACACGATATTGGGTGCGCCTGAGTAACACATTGCCAGAGACGGGGCCTTCAATGCGCGCCAAGAATTTCCCGTTCGGTGACAGGTGGGTGATGGTAACGCCTTGTTCAGCGCAGAATCCCATTAACGGCGGGGATACAAGCACACGCCCAAAGCATACAAGGGACTCCAGCATATGAATGGGAAGCCTGGCGCGCTCTTTCCCTTCTACCTGCATGACAATGTTAGCGCCTTCTTTTTTAAGCCAAGCACCTTCGGTAGTGATGTACAGTGAGTTTAATTGTCGTCGCATTGGCGTTACTCATCCAGGGCATCAAGTTGACGGGTAAGCCATTGGCTTGCGGAGCGCTGCTTGCTAAACACTTGAGGTTGGCAAATATCGACAAGGGAGCAGTGATCACACTTTTTGGCATCGTAAATCGCTGGCGGTGTCTGCTGCTCATCAAAAATAGCGCGGGTTTGTTCAATGATGCGAAGAGTTAACGTGCGTAGAGCGTTATCAAAGGCGACTTCTTTGCGCCGACGTGTTTTGCCATAAAATAGCGCGCCAGAGTCTATGTGAGTATCTAACATTTCTTCCAGGCAGAGTGCTTGAGCGCAAAGTTGTACCTCATCCGCTCGGTGCGCTTTAGGTCGCCCGCGTTTGTACTCAATAGGCCGGACTGTCAGAGGCAATTGACGCTCATCAAACTCTACAATATCGGCAATACCGCTCAAGCCCAGCTGTTCACTTGCCAAAGGCAAGGCCATGGAAGTGTGTACGCCCCGGCGACGCTGATGCCCCAACTGGTCAGCGCGTTCGTGTAACAAACGACCTTCGGCAGTGTAGCGGTTTTCTGCCCATTGCTGCTCTACATGAATCAGCGCGCATTGACGCGGGCAGAACAGCGTATGCTGCAGAGCCGAAAGCGGAATGGGGCGTGCCTCTTCTTCCATGGCGTTTCACCTATAGGTGTTCTTCTACCGCCACACCAGGCGGCAGTGACTCGCTAGCAATATGAACCTGATAGTCGCTGTAGTGGCGTGCCGGTGTATCTTCTTTCCCTTCAATACGCTTCACTTGAACACTATCGAAGAGCACATGGGCGGGCGCGTTACCCATAGGGTGGTCATGCTTGAAAACAACGAGTTTTCTGGTGGACATCTCGCCGCGAGCAGCAGAGCGGTCGTGTTCAAACATATTGATTAGTGAACGCCATAGAAGGGCTAAATCGTCTTCTGAAAAGCCGGTGCGTTCAGCTAATTTTGCAGATATGTAGCCGTGTACGCGGTACAGGCCATAAGGAATGATGTGCTTGCGCCCCATGGTGCGCTCTTTTTCAAGATCCTTTTCGTTGGTAACCGCCATACGGGTAATGGAGACTTCCATGGGAATGACGGGATCGATAGAGCTGGCAAAGGCCACCTGAACAGGGCCGCGTACTTGGCCGGAGTTTACCTCGGTTGTCATGACAGCACCGAAGGTGCGAACGTCGAAAAAGTTATTACACATCCATTCGGTAACTTGGCGCGCTTTTTCTGCTTCTTTGGGAAGCTTTTTAGATTCAGGTTTAATGTCTAACGCTTCATAGGCTTTTTTATGCTGGTTGTTGAGCACTGACTTTTCTTGCATATAAATGGCATAGCCAGCGTCGTGTTCTTTTTCGAGCGCGACGTAGTTACGAATTTTACGTTTTAGGCACACATCTGTGATAAGCCCCTGGTTGGTCTCTGGGTCGAGTCGGGGCAGGTTTCCTGCATCAGGGTCGCCGTTGGGATTGCCGTTGGTGACATCAAATAAAAGGACAAATTCATAACGATTGGCAATGGTGCTCATTCCGAGTCTCCCTGTTCCGATTGTTCATCGCTATTCGCGTTATCTTTTTTAGCGAATCGCGTTTGTGATTGATGGTAGTAGCCAATGGCAAATCGCCCTTGTTCTTCGATACGTAGGCTGCGTGGGAAGGTATCGCCCAGCCCGTCAATAATTTGGCTGATTTCGCTTTCAATCGTGTATGCAATACCACCTTTATCTTTTTTACGCATGGATGAAAGGTGGTTCTGCACATTGCGCAGCAGCATAGGGAAAACGCTGGCGGGCGTCGCAGAGGCGGCACCGTAGTAGCGATCCTTAATGGTGGCATTCAACTCTCTACCAAGTGCACCACGTTGAGCGTTTTCTAATTCGGCAAATAAGCGGCCCAATAGGTAACCTGGATGGGTGGAGCTTTTATCAAGACTCACGGAAACCTCCTGTTTATTCGAGTTTGAGTGCATGGCCAAGCGAGCCTCTCGGGCTAATACTGCCTTGCAAAGAGCGACGCGTAAGCCGTTGATATTGCCATCACTGCGAAAACGCATAACAACATTGGTAAGTAGCGGTCGGGGATAGCGCTGCCCGGTGATAATGGAGCGCATCATTTCGCCAGCAAGCTGGGGCAGTACGTCTTCTGATTTCGGGCGCGCGCCATGAATAGGCGCTGTTTGCAGGGTTAGCCACCAAACGCTGGGGGCAATGCCTTTCCATGGTGCAGGTTGGATATCTAGATCTCGGTAATGCTGGGCATAATGCTTGGTTAAGTGTTCCAGGCTATCAACTAGCCAAAAACGAACGGATAGACGAGCGGCATTGGGAGCGAGGCCCAGTACGTAAAATTGCGTTTCGGGTTCTAGCTCCGGAGCCACATCTGTTAGCGGGCGGCCATCCGCTACCTGGGCAAGTAGCGAGCCTAGTTTGCTGGCTTCCTGTTCATCACTGGGTGGTTGGTTGAGTACTGCAAAAAAACTTTCCGCTGCCTGTGCAGCCTGTGACGTTTGCGCATTTGCCCAAAACACTAGTGTGGTATCACCTATTTGCAGGCGTTGTTGGTTGTCTGCATCGCCACGTAGTAGATAGTTAAGCGCCGTTGTATAGCCAAAAATTGCTGATGTGGAGATTGCCGCGTTTTGATTTTTACGAAATCCGTAAGACTCATACGACTCGCTATTAAACGAGACGAGCGAAGCACCTGACGACTGTGCGTCTCTAACGCCTTTAATGGCTGGATGGTCAGTGCCTAGGACAGCGTCTTCACCGGTGATTAAGCATTGCCCATGAATGCCGGTATTTTCTTCGAGTACAGCACTCCAGATTCGGCTAGCATCATCATTTTCATGCAGGTATTGTCGTTTTCCGTCTAGCCGAAAAATAATGTTGCTATCTAGTACCTCCTCGCTGTAACCGGGCAACGAGGATAGCTTTTCAGGGTGCCATTGATCCAAGAACTTCAAAAAGGCCAGGAGTGACTTGTCATCACTGTTACGAAAAAGGTCAAATTGGCGAGCTTTGAAGGCTGAATGTTCATCGATTAAGCGTTTGCCTTCTCCGGCTGTTACCCCTAATGAGTAAGCAGTTTTATCCCAAAGTGGGTAAGCATGAATGCCTGATGTGCGCCGTTTATCAACGGGCACCTTGTAGGTTCGGGCGCGGGGCTTTTTGCCTGAGGTGTCACGTAGATCATCAATCTGCTGCGGCACACCATTTTGATCGAAGGCTAGGGCAAAACTGATTTTTTCTGAACTAAAGCCGGGCAGTGGTACTTTGCTTTCCTTAGAGAGCCGCTGATAGTAGTCATTGAGGGCGGTCAATATCATGCGAGGGTCTCCTGGAAGGGAGGCACTTCAATCACGCCATCTTGCATCTTGGCGCGGAAAAATCGCGATGTCTTGCCGTTTGCAAAGTCAATATCGTGCAGCATATAGCCAAGGTCTTTCTCACCGATTAATGCGGGGTCAAAAGATGGAAGAGGCTGTTCGGGTTCAATGAGTGCAAAATTCGCTGGGAATTCACGGGTGCCCATGCAGGGAGTGTGAAAGCATTGGCCCTGGCGGGCGCGGCGATTGAAAATATCCAGGTGTTTGCCGGGGGTGTCGCTATCATCCGCACGTGGGGTAAATTCAAAGTGCGCCTCAATCACGTAAGCTACATTGTGTAAAATGGTGGCGGCGCGCTGTTGACGGTTCTGGTCAACAAAATAGGCCACATCATCAACGCGGCCCGCTTTCATTGCTTTTGTTACAGAAGCGGCTGATAGCTTGCCGCCGACTTCATTGCGCCGCAGCGACTCAAATCGGATGGGCTTGAGTACATGGATACGGTCTACGCACCAGCGAATGGCGGGTTTCCAGTGGATGGCTTCCAGAATGCCGCGTGCCGCCGAGGGTGTAATCACATCATAGGATACACGCTCTACTTTCATCTCTGGCCGCGTAAAGCAGGCCCTGTCACCCCAGATATGCAGTCGAACTCCGTATGACATAATGATGCCTTTTTATTGAATTTAATCCGCGCCCCCTGAGGGGCGACTTGTTTATAGCATTAATTTCCAAAGGAAAGTTTCAACCCGCTCCTACTATTGAAGCCAAGACCTGAACCCTAGTGCTGCACAGGCCAAGCTAAGTAGAGAGACTATCCAAGATGGTTTGAAAGGACATTTGACCTCCAAAGTGACGTAGCCTTGCTGAATTTTGCAAAGCAGAAACCAGTTGCTATCTTCGGTTTTTCTGTCATTACCTTTGGATGAGTGCATAAGGCCCCCTCGGCTCTTGTTAGAAGCAGCTTAGGGCAGCTCTATTTTAATTTCAACTTCTTTCCGTTGGATATTAAAAAATAAGGCTTTCGGCTCGCATAAAGGTTGGGTCGCTCCAGTTTAACCCTAGCGAATCATCGTAGAGGTCTTCATTGACCAGCAGCATGAATTGGTCATTAAATTTATCCGGCTCGATAGACGCAATGGCACCGACTTTTTCCAGGGCTCTAAAGCCGTTATGAGGCACTTGCACTGTATAGAGTTGCAGTTTTCGGGCGATCCCGCCAGGGCTTGTGGCAAAGGCGAGATCTTTAATCGCTTTGCGAGCTTCATCGTCTCTGGGAATAATGACACTTCGTTGATTATTGTCGATGAGGCGAAATTTCTGTTCGAGGGTTTCAAAGGGCAGGCCGTCAAGCCGCCCTTTTTCAATCAGCGAGAGCAGTTGGTGCTTGTCGAGTTGGTCAGGCCCTTGCTGCCAGTAAAGTAG
This sequence comes from Halomonas sp. 18071143, assembly GCF_019211725.1. Taxonomy (NCBI): domain Bacteria; kingdom Pseudomonadati; phylum Pseudomonadota; class Gammaproteobacteria; order Oceanospirillales; family Halomonadaceae; genus Halomonas; species Halomonas sp. 18071143. The sequence goes on along the minus strand of NZ_CP078120.1, from coordinate 2,424,692 downwards.
CGTGAAATACGCCTCTATCGCTTCAAGCGAGAGTGGGTCGTGGCCGTGCTGGCGTAGTACTTCACGAGTGGCTTGGGCGAACTGTTTTAGCTCGGGCGGCGGCGCCCACTCCTCATTGGCAGTGGCAAAAATACGCACTTCGCTCTCTTCGGCGGTTCGTTTGCCTTCACGGTTACAGCGCCCTGCGGCCTGGGCAATAGAGTCAAGCCCCGCTTCGGCGCGCAGAACCCTCGGAAAGTCTACATCAACGCCCGCTTCTATTAATGACGTAGATACCACCCGGCATGGGTTGCCTTCTTTAAGTGTTTCACGAATACGCTGTAATACCTGTCGCCGATGAACGGCGCACATAGCGGTGGTCAGATGAAAAGCGCCTGGCTGATCGGCGATGGATTCATACAAGGCTCTGGCGTGGCGGCGGTTATTGACGATGCATAGTACCTGATTGGCGCCCAAGAGTTCGTCGCGCAACTGGTCGTCATCTAAGCAGCCAATATGCTTTACCGCCACTCGTTGTAATGCTTGATAGAGGTTTATTGGATCTGGGGCTAGCTCCTCAACGTCTTTGAAGCCGCCCGTGAAGCTGCGGGCTGCGTCATTAGTTTCAAGCAGGGCGGGTTGGGTAGCAGTGCAGAGCACAATGCTGGCGTGATAATTCAGCGCGAGTTCATCCAGTGCGGCAACACTTGGTCGTAGCAAGGGCAGGGGCATTGTCTGTGCTTCATCCAGAATGACGACGCTACGGGAAATATTATGTAGTTTGCGGCAGCGTGATGTTTTAGCGGCAAAGAGGCTTTCCAGGAACTGCACCGATGTTGTCACGATAATCGGTGCGTCCCAGTTCTCACTGTCGCGTCTGAGTTTATCAAGACTATTCCTGTCGTCTTTGAAAGCTTTTTCAGCATCAAAGGTGCTGTGGTGTTCGAGTACTGCATCAGGGCCATATTTGCCCAGTGCCTTCCGAAACACCGCCGCGTTCTGCTCGACGATACTGGTGAAGGGGATAACGTAGATAACGCGATCCATGCCATGGGTGATGGCGTGATCCAGGGCGAAGGCGAGAGAGGCCAAGGTTTTGCCGCCACCAGTGGGCACCGTGAGGCTGAAACAGCCAGGTCGCATCCCCGCTTTGTTACGTACCTCACGCAGGATATGTCCACGTAATTGGTTAATGCCTTTTTCGGTATCGAAGGTTTCCAAGTTTTGATTGAGCGAGTCGCGAAGCAGCACTAGCGAAGCGCCGCCACCGCGTTGCCGTGCTAAGCCGGTTTCATGCTGGGCGTAGAAGGTTTCGGTATCGATATAGTCTGCATCGACCAAGCATGAAAAGAGCATTCTGGTGAGGAACGCGAGCTGAAAGAAGCCTCGTTCTGGACGTTGGGTAAATGCACCAGAAGGACGTAGCTCTTTTGGAAGCGTAAGCGCATCTTGCCAGGCGTTATCTAGCGCAGGGATATCCGCTTTAAGGCGTTCACTAAGCGGGGAGCGTTCGCCTGAATCACGGCCATTGGCAAGCCCTGCATGATGACCTGCAATACAGTAGGCAAGTAGATCGCCGACCCCTCCTTTGAAGCGTTGTTTCGCGACAATAGCGCCAGCAGTAGAGTGATCGACACGTTCTGGAGAGCCTTCCAGCCGCCGTTGAAAAGGCGTGCTGTATTTACCTAAATCGTGTAACAGGCCTGCTGCATATCCTGCTTCTGCCATGTCGAAGCGTTCAGCACGGGCTGCAGCCATACGAGCGACATAATGCAAGTGATCTTCTAGTGTTTGCCAAGCTTCCTTGCCTGTTTCGGGAAGCGAGTGTGCGTAGTAGAAAGTGGGAGATGTTGTCATTATGGTTGCTCAGTATGGTGAGGCTTTGCACTACCTTAGCTTTAAAATGCAGCGTTTTGCTATAGCCAAACGCCTACAATCTTCATGTCCGCTTTTCCCTCGCACAATGGCCATGGCTCCCGTCCGCGCTTTTGCCTACAATGGTTGCCTTTGTCGCGCCCTGGGCGGCGCGTGTCATTGAATTCTGGCCAAGGGATACCTCATGCTCGATCCGAAACTGCTGCGCGGTGATCTGGAGACGACGGCGCAACAACTGGCCCGGCGGGGCTTCGAACTCGATACAGCGGCACTGCAGGCGCTGGAGTCGCGCCGTCGTGAGTTGCAGACTCAGACCGAGCAGCTGCAAAACGAGCGCAACATGCGCTCCAAGGCGATTGGCAAGGCCAAGGCCAATGGCGAAGACATCCAGCCGCTGCTGGATGAAGTAAGTGACCTGGGCGACCGCCTGGACAAGGCCAAGAAAGAGTTGGCTGAGGTGCAGGAGGAGTGGGACGATGCCATCAGCGGTATTCCGAACCTGCCCCATGACAGCGTGCCGGAAGGCAAGAACGAAGACGACAACGTCGAGTTGCACCGCTGGGGCGCGCCCCGGGAGTTCGACTTCGAGGTGTTGGACCACGTGGACCTGGGCAAGCGTTCGGGCTATCTGGATTTCGAACTGGCAGCCAAGCTGACCGGGGCGCGGTTTGCTGTCATGCGTGGGCCGATTGCGCGTCTGCATCGTGCACTGGCCCAGTTCATGCTGGATACGCAAACCCAGCAGCATGGTTATGAAGAGTGCTATGTGCCCTACATGGTGAACCGCGATTCGCTGATGGGAACGGGGCAACTGCCGAAATTTGGCGAAGACCTGTTCAAGCTCGACGATGAGCGAGAGTACCACTTGATTCCCACTTCCGAGGTGCCGCTGACCAACTTTGTGCGCGACGAGATCGTCGAGCTGTCGGCGCTACCCATGAAGCTGACCGCCCATACGCCGTGTTTCCGTAGTGAAGCGGGCGCTTATGGGCGCGATACCCGGGGCATGATTCGCCAGCACCAGTTCGACAAAGTCGAAATGGTGCAAATCGTCGAGCCCGACAAGAGCTACGCGGCGCTGGAGGAGATGCGCGAGCATGCCGAGGCGATCCTGCAGGCTCTGGAGCTGCCTTACCGGGTCGTAACGCTCTGTACAGGGGATATGGGCTTTGGGGCAGCGAAAACCTACGACCTGGAAGTGTGGCTGCCCAGCCAGAACACCTATCGGGAAATTTCGTCGGTCTCCAACTGCGAAGACTTCCAGGCGCGTCGCATGCAGGCCCGCTACCGTCACCCGGATTCGAAAAAGCCGCTGCTGCTGCATACCCTGAACGGCTCGGGGCTGGCGGTAGGGCGGTGCCTGCTGGCGGTATTGGAGAACCACCAGCAGGCGGATGGCTCGATTAGCGTGCCGGCGCCTCTTCAGCCCTATCTGGGCGGCCAGGAGCGTCTTGCCCTGTAATGGCCCACTCGACGTTCACGCCAGCATCGATGCGAATGGTGCCGGGGCGATAGTCGCTGGCTGAGCCGCTACCCATGGCATCACTTTCGGCCCGCATGGCCATCATGCGTGGCTGGAAGCTGGGTGCCTGGGTCTCTTCGATACGCTGGACATGGCCCAGCTCCACGCCAAGGGTGGTGGCCATCAGGTCTGCCTTGTGGCGGGCCTTCTCCAGTGCTTTGGTCAATGCTTCATCGGTGGCGGCGTCACGGTCGTGCAGGTCAAACTGCACACCATCCAGGGCATTGACCCCCGCGCCGATCAGCGCGTCCAGCACATCCCCCAGCTGTTCGATGTCAGCCAGTTCGACGCTGAACGGGCGTTCGAGGCGCGTACGCATCAGGTTCTCCTGCTCGCCATTGTCACTACGTGGGCCTGCCACGTACTCAGGGTAGACGTTGAGCGAGCCCGCCGTGATGGCGCGCTGCTCGATGCCCGCTTCCTCGATGGCCGCAATCAGCTCACTGGCGCGCTGCTCCAGCCGCTGCCGAGCGCCGCTCAGCTCATCGCTTTGGGTGTCTTCCAGGGCAGACACGGCGGGAGTGTTTTCCCACAGGCGTGCGCTGAGCGTCGCCTTGTCGGGCTCGACTTCGACCCACGACTGCGCTTGCACGAAGACGCCAGAGGGTGGGGGGGCCGCCTGGCTGATGGGGGCGACCAATAGCGCGAGCAGGGCGCCTCCCAGCACGCCATGACGAAAGCGTTTGACAGGGTGGCGCAGCCGATTGACGGAGTTGAGCTGGGTGTTCATGGGGTCACTTCCTTGCTGAGAGAGCCAATGTGTTGTGAGTGTGTTGTGAGAGTGAGTGTTGGGTCATTGCCCGCAGCTTTTGAAGCAGAGATACACGGAAAGTTCACAGGCTAATGAGTCGTGATGACGTCTTTCTCAATAGGTGCACGGTTTGTGCATTGTCACGCCAGCAGCCATTATGTAGGGATAACATGCTAAGGATCGGGCTATGTCGAAGTTGTCAGATGAGGATTATCGCAGTATTCCACTTAACGCTACCCTGGCGCTGGCCGCGCTGGTGGTCATCGTTGCCGGAATGAAAGTAGGTGCTGATCTGCTGGTGCCTTTGCTATTGGCGGTGTTCATTGCGGTGGTGTGCACGTCGCCAGTGCAGTGGCTGCATGGCTGGGGGCTGAGTCGGCGTACGGCAGCCATGCTGACGCTGCTGGTGCTACTGGCCTTCATTTCCCTGATTGGCCTGCTGGTGGTCAACAGCTTCGGCACTTTCGTGGAAGCGCTGCCGGACATCGAGGCGCGCTTGTACGAGCATTACTGGAATTTGCTCAATACGCTGGCGTCCCATGGCTTGGCGATCAACCCGGAGCAGCTGAGCTCGGTGTTTGCCATGGAAGACGATGGCTCATGGGTTGCCATGCTGCTGGGCGAGCTGGGTTCACTGTTCATGCAGGGCACCATCGTGGCGCTGTTGGTGATCTTCATGCTGTTCGAGACGCTGCACTTTCGTGACAAGGTCTCGCGCGCCCTGGAAAACCCTGCGCCCAGCCTGAAGCGTTTCAGCGAGTTCAGCTTGACCCTGAAGCGTTATCTGGCCGTGAAAACGGCCATCAGCCTGGCTACTGGTGTTCTGGTGTGGCTTTCCTGCCTGATGGTAGGGGTCGATTTTCCGCTGCTCTGGGGGGTGTTGGCCTTTGCCCTCAACTTCATTCCCAACATTGGCTCTGCTCTGGCGGCCATTCCTCCTGTCTTGCTGCTGCTGGTGTCTCAGGATGGCGGTGTGCTGCAGGCATTCATGCTGGCGTCGGCCTATTTGGTCATCAACTTCATCCTGGGCAATCTGGTCGAGCCTCGGGTCATGGGGCAAGCGCTGGGGCTATCCACCTTCGTGGCGTTTCTTTCTCTGGTGGTGTGGGGCTGGATTTTCGGCGCGGCGGGCATGCTGCTGTCGGTGGTGCTGACCATGACGCTCAAGATTGCCTTGGACAGTCATCCACAAACGCGCTGGATGGCGCACCTGTTAGGGCCTGGCAAGCAGCGCCGTTCGACTCTTCAGCCGGGCGATGCGCGGCGGCCACCGCTTAAGCGGGACAAGCAGGAACAGTAGGGGGGCAGGAGGGGGCAATCACCGCTGGCGAGACCAGCGGTGATTGGAAGTGCTCAGGCGTTCTGATCGATGAACTGAGTCAGTTGCGACTTGGACTGCGCGCCGACCAGCGAAGCGACCTTGGTGCCCGACTTGAACAGCATGACCGTGGGCACGCCACGCACACCCTGCTCAGCGGCAATTTCCGGTGCATCGTCTACGTTGACGCTGACGACTTTCAGATTGTCACCGCGCTCGGCAGCGACTTCATCGACCACAGGTGCCATGACTTTACATGGGCCGCACCAAGGGGCCCAGAATTTGAGCAGGACAGGCTGTTCGGCGTTGAGGACTTCCTGCTCAAAATTGGCGTTGGTGACATCAACATTGTTAGCCATTTGCTTCTCCCGTTTGCGTTGCTCTTGCAGTTACGTTGCCTCAAATGGAGCAACGGTCTATACGCGATTTACCAGCGCTCTTTCACCGCGCCAAGTTGCCAGATGTTAGCGGTCACGGCGGATGCTGGCAAATTCCAGATGCGTTTTACGCTGAAATAGAAAAAATTAATGGATGCTGATAGCGATGATTTTTTATACTATATGGGAATTATAGATCGTTTTTTTATTCACAATTATGCTCGTTGAGCATCATGCTCCGAGCATCGGGCAGGTACGCAGTGGCAGCAGCGCGGGGCGTTTTGGGACGTTTCCCAGCATCGAACATTAGGTGAGGATATGAAGCTACAGCAACTTCGCTATATCTGGGAAGTCAATCGACATAACCTGAATGTGTCAGCAACTGCCCAGAGTCTGTTTACCTCTCAGCCGGGTATTTCCAAGCAGATTCGCCTGCTGGAAGACGAATTGGGTGTAGAGATCTTTGCTCGTAGTGGCAAGCATCTCACGCGTGTCACCCCCGCTGGCCAGTCGATCATCGAGCTGGCCGGGCAAGTGCTCAAGCTTGCCGAAAACATCAAGCAGGTAGCCCAGGAGCACAGCGACGAGCGCCGTGGCAGTTTGGCCATCGCTACTACGCATACCCAGGCCCGCTATGCGCTGCCGCCGATCATTAGCGAGTTCACGCTCAAGTATCCTGACGTGGCGCTACACATGCAGCAGGGTACGCCCAAACAAATTGCCCAGATGGTGAGTGAAGGGCAGGCGGACTTTGCCATTGCCACCGAGTCCTTGGAGCTGTTTACCGACCTGGTGCTGCTGCCTTGCTACCGCTGGAACCGCTGCGTGCTGGTGCCCAAGGAGCACCCGCTCGCTTCGCTGGACGGGCCGCTGACCCTCGAGGCGCTGGCCGAGTATCCGCTGGTGACTTACGTCTTTGGCTTCACCGGGCGTTCGCAGCTGGACGATGCCTTCAAGGCCAAGGGGCTGACCCCTAACGTCGTGCTGACGGCCGCTGATGCCGACGTCATCAAGACCTATGTGCGCCTGGGCATGGGAGTGGGCATCGTGGCTCATATGGCGGTGGACCCTGCCCAGGATGACGATCTGGTGGCGCTGGACGCCAGCCACTTGTTTGCCAGCTCCACCACCAAGATCGGCATTCGTCGTGGCACATTCATGCGCGGCTACATGTATGACTTCCTGGCGCGGTTTGCTCCCCACCTGACTCGCGACCGAGTGGACGAAGCGCTCACGGCGGGGCCTCGCCATGAGCACGCGCTGTTCGAAGGTGTCGAACTCCCCGAATATTGAGCGTGGCCAGTGATTTAGGGTTGATAAACCAACTCACCCACCTACTCACCGCCCCGTTCACCGCTTTATGTTGTGGTGAACAGGGCGGTGAACTCGTCAGGTGGCTATATCAATATCAATGCTGCAGGTGCAGCCCACATTCGCGTTTCTCTTCCACCTTGGTGGGGTCGAAGTAGTCGAAGTTGTTGGGCAGGTCATGGGCCTGCAGGTATTCGTACATGTCCTTGGCGGTCCACTTCAGTAGCGGCGCCACTTTCAGCAGGCCGTCGCTGTTGCGGCTAACGGACTGCATCCTGGCTCGCTCGGGCGTGTCTTCGGCGCGCAGGGCAGTGAACCAGATGTCGGGCCGCATGGTGGCCAGGGCGCGCTCGAACGGCTCGATCTTCACTTCCTGAGTGAACGCCGCATGGCGCGGGTCGTCGATGCCCGGCATGGGGCCGTCCAGGGCCTCCCGGTGGGCGCGGGTGCGCAGGGGTAAAAAGCTCACCAGGTTGAGGTCGAGCCGTCGAATCACGTCATCGGCAAACCGGTAGGTCGCCTCGGTGTTGTAACCGCTGTCCATCCAGACAATGGGGATATCAGGGCGAACCTGCGTCACCATGTGCAGAATCACGGCTTCGAAAGGGCGGAAATTGGTGGTGCAAATCGGGCGCTCGCCCTGACGAAACGCCCACTCGATCAACCCCTGCGGGTCATTGGCGTACTCTTGATGAATGGCTTCGAGAGCTGAGGACATGCTGCCTCCTGTAGAAAAGCGTGGAATGCCCTTAGGCTACCAAAGCCCTGTGTAGTGCCCCAATACCGTTTGGTTTGGGTTTTATATTCCTTTCTGATGTAACAATGCTTCTTTGTTATTCCAAAGCGCTAATCTATTCCAGAGCACCGATTAGGTGACGGATCTTGTCGAGGGTTTCCGTGTACTCCTCGTCTGCCTGAGAGTCGGCAACGAGGCCGCCGCCGCCCCATACATGCAGGCTGCCGTGATCGGCCAGCATGGTGCGAATGGCAATCGAGGTGTCCATGCTGCCACGGGTGTCGATATAGCCCAGGCTTCCGCAATAGACGCTACGCTGGCAGGGTTCCAGCTCATCGATGATCTGCATGGCGCGTATCTTGGGCGCGCCGGTGATCGAGCCGCCGGGGAAGGCCGCCGTGAGCAGCGAAAGCGGTGAGTGTGCGGGCGTCAACTCCCCCTGAACAACGCTGACCAGGTGGTGCACGTTGGGGTAACTTTCCAGTTGGCAAAGCTGCGGCACACGTATCGATCCGGGGGTGCAGACCCGCCCGAGATCGTTACGCAGCAGGTCGACGATCATCACGTTCTCGGCTCGGTCCTTGGTGCTGTTGAGTAGCTCCTCGGCTAGCGCCTGATCTTTTGCGGGCGTTTCGCCGCGGGGCCTGGTGCCCTTGATGGGGCGGGTTTCGACGCGGCCATCACGGCACTGAATGAAGCGCTCGGGCGACAGCGACAGCACTGCCTGGCCCTGCCAGGTCATATACCCCGAGAAAGGCGTCGGTGTGGCGCGTCGCAGCTGCAGATAGGCCTGCCACTCATCCCCTTTGAAGCGGGCAGAGAAGCGCTGTGCAAGATTGATCTGGTAGCAGTCACCGGCGCGGATATAGCGCTGTACGGTCTCGAAGCGCTCGGTATATTCGGCCTGGTTGAGCTGGGCCTTGAACGGCTGCGTCAGCGTGAAAGGCTCGCCTGCTGGCGGGGCTTGTTCCAGCCAGGCCAGCACCTCTCGACGGCGCGCATCGCTGGCCACCAGCCAGGCTTGCTGGGTGGCGTGGTCAAAGGTGATGCACCAGTCATACAGGCCCAGGCGGGCCAGCGGCAATTGGGTGGCGGGCGGGTGCTGGCTGGGCACCGAACAGCCTTGGCGGCCCAGGTCGTAGCTCCAGTAGCCTATCAAGCCGCCCAGAAAGGGCAGGTCGCTGTCGAGAGCGGGCGCGGGCAGCTGTTCCAGCAGCCACTGCTGTTGCGCTGTGCTGTCATCGTCGAGATGAGCTGGCAGCGTCAACGTGGTGGAGCTGAGCTGTGCCTGGCGGTTTGCGAAGATTTCCAGCGTGGCTAGCGGGTCGCTGCTGAGAATGTCGTAACGGCCGCTGGTGGCCACGGGTCGGCCACTGTCCAGCAGCACCGCCCCTGGCCGTTGCCGTAATCGGGCAAAGGTGGCCAGCGGGTCGGAGAAATAGGGCAGAGCGGATATCGTCAACGCCGTTGTCATGAAGCAAACGCCAATCCGGAAAGGGCGGCACATTTTAGGGCGCTGACGTCGAGGACACCAGTCGCGATTATCGACGGGGTTCTCACGCTGACAGTAAGCGTCAGGACAATAACAGAGGGATTGTAGACATTTGGATGAGTGAGGCGGGCAGCACTGCAACGAAAGGTGAATAAAAACGCTTATTTTGCGAGGTTGACGCCAGAAAAGCGGCGGGCTACAGTCTTGTTATTCCTCAATTGTCGACAATTCCCATGACCTTACTTGTTTCCACTCCACCTCAGCCGGGCAGCGACGCCACCGACGTCGTTTCGCCAGAAGTACGCACGCTGGCCGAGCGGGTGTTTCACCAGCTGCAAAGCGCCATTGTCCGAGGGGAACTGGCGCCCGGCAGCAAAATCACCGAGCCCGGGCTTTCGAAAACCTACGGTATTTCCCGGGGGCCGCTGCGTGAGGCCATGCGGCGTCTCGAAGCGCACCGATTGATCGAGCGCGTGCCCCATGTGGGTGCCCGGGTCGTCAAGCTGTCCATGAAAGAGCTGCTGGAGCTTTTCGACGTGCGCGAGGCGCTGGAAAGCATGGCGGCGCGGCTGGCGGCTGAGCACATGTCTGCCGAGGAAATCCAGGGGCTGCGAGACGTTCTGGCGCTGCACGAAAGCCAGGGCGACCTCAAGCGCGGGGAAGCCTATTACCAGCGTGAAGGCGATCTCGATTTTCATTATCGCATCGTTCAGGGCAGTCACAACAAAATGTTGATGAACCTGCTGTGTGATGACCTCTACTACCTGGTGCGCCTCTACCGCACGCAGTTCAGCGCCAGTGGTACCCGCCCTCAGCGGGCGTTCGTGGAGCACCACCGGATTGTCGATGCCATTGAGGCCGGCGATGCCGAGCTGGCCGAGCTATTGATGCGTCGCCATGTCAGCGCGTCACGGGCGAACGTGGCAGACCGCTACGCCGCCATTCTTGAACAACAAACAACAACCGAAGACAGGAGCTGATGTCATGACTGCTTCATCCACTTCTCGCTTGAGCCCCGGTGGGCGCTTTCGTGCCGCGCTGGAAGCCCAGCGCCCGTTGCCCATCCTGGGCACCATCAATGCCTATACGGCCATGATGGCCGAACGCGTGGGGCACCAGGCCATTTACCTCTCCGGCGGCGGCGTGGCCAATGCCTCCTTCGGCCTGCCGGATCTGGGCATGACGACCATGAACGACGTGGTTGAAGACGCGCATCGTATCTGTGCTGCCACGGAGCTTCCGCTGCTGGTGGATATCGATACCGGCTGGGGCGGCGCGTTCAACATTGCGCGCACCGTGAAAGAGATGCAGCGCGCGGGGGTTGCCGCAGTGCATCTGGAAGATCAGGTCGCTCAGAAGCGCTGCGGTCATCGCCCCAACAAGGCGATCGTTTCCCAGCAGGAGATGGTGGACCGCATCAAGGCTGCGGCCGATGCCAGGCTGGATCCGGATTTCTATCTCATTGCACGTACCGATGCCTTCCAGAAAGAGGGGCTCGATGCCGCCATCGAGCGCGCCAACGCCTGTGTGGAGGCGGGAGCCGACGCCATCTTCGCCGAGGCCGTGCATACCCTCGACGACTATCGCGCCTTCTGCCAGCGCGTCAATGCGCCGATTCTGGCCAATATCACCGAGTTTGGCGCCACGCCGCTGTTCAGCCAGCAAGAGCTGGGGGACGTCGGCTGCCGGATGGTGCTCTATCCGCTGTCGGCTTTCCGCGCCATGAACGCGGCGGCCCTGAAGGTTTACCAGAGCATTATGGAGCATGGCCATCAGCGCGAGGTGGTCGACACCATGCAGACCCGCGCTGAGCTGTACGACTTCTTGAATTACCACGATTTCGAACAGAAGCTCGATGCGCTGTTCGCCGAACAAAAAGACGCTTGAGTGCGCAGGCAACACATCTAATAACAGTGACAATACTGAGTACGTCAGGAGACTACCATGGCTGATAAACCGCTAGCAGGTGCAGGATTACGTGGGCAGAGTGCCGGCTCGACGGCGCTGTGTACCGTGGGTAAAACCGGTTCCGGCTTGACCTATCGCGGCTTCGACATCAAGGAGCTGGCTGAGAAAGCCAGGTTCGAAGAAGTAGCGTACCTGCTGCTCAAGGGCAAACTGCCCAATCAGGCGGAGCTCGATCATTACATCACCAAGCTGAAAGGTCTGCGTGGGCTGCCCGAGGCCCTGAAGACGGTGCTCGAGCAGATTCCCAAGGACGCCCATCCCATGGATGTGATGCGTACCGGTGCCTCCATGCTGGGCAATCTGGAAACCGAAGAGAGCTTCGATCAGCAACAGGACGTGGCGGATCGGCTGCTGGCGGTGCTGCCGTCGATCATCTGCTACTGGTACCGCTTCAGCCACGACGGCGTGCGCATCGACACCCAGACCGACGATGACTCGGTGGGCGGTCACTTCCTGCACATGCTGCGTGGTGAGCCCGCTTCCGAGCTGCATGCTCGGGTCATGAACGTCTCGCTGATTCTCTATGCCGAGCACGAATTCAATGCCTCCACGTTCACCGCACGGGTGTGTGCCTCGACGCTGTCGGATATGCACTCCTGTGTCACCGGGGCGATTGGCTCCCTGCGCGGTCCGCTGCACGGTGGCGCCAACGAGGCGGCCATGGCGATGATCGAGCACTGGCGCTCGCCCGAAGAAGCCGAGCGGGAGATGCTCGGCATGCTGGAGCGCAAAGAGAAGATCATGGGCTTTGGTCATGCCATCTACCGTGAGTCCGACCCGCGCAATGCGATCATCAAGGAGTGGTCGAAGAAGCTGGCGGACGACGTCGGCGACACCGTGCTCTACCCGGTATCGGTACGTTGCGAAGAGGTCATGTGGCGGGAGAAGAAACTGTTCTGCAATGCCGATTTCTTCCACGCCAGCGCATACCACTTCATGGATATTCCGACCAAACTGTTCACGCCCATCTTCGTCATGTCGCGGCTGACCGGCTGGGCCGCCCACGTATTCGAGCAGCGTGCCAATAACCGCATTATTCGCCCCAGCGCCGACTACATCGGCCCGGAGAAGAGCGAATGGGTGCCCATTGAAGCCCGTGACTAGGCGTTTGGCTCTGTGACCAAGTGAGAGGCATCATGAACACGAATTATCGCAAACCGCTGCCGAATGTGTCGGTGGCGGGCGCACCAGTGGACTTTTTCGATACACGCCAGGCCGTCGAGGAGATTCAGCCCGGTGCCTATGCCCAGTTGCCCTATACGTCTCGGGTGCTGGCCGAGCAGCTGGTTCGGCGCTGTGATCCGGTGCTGCTGACCGACGCCCTCAAGCAGCTGATCGAGCGCAAGCAGGAGCTGGACTTTCCCTGGTACCCGGCCCGGGTGGTGTGCCACGACATCCTGGGCCAGACCGCGCTGGTCGACCTGGCTGGGCTGCGCGACGCCATCGCGGAGAGGGGCGGTGACCCTGCCAAGGTGAACCCGGTGGTGCCGACGCAGCTGGTCGTCGACCATTCGCTGGCCGTGGAGCACGCCGGTTTCGAGAAGGATGCCTTCGAGAAGAATCGCCAGGTGGAAGATCGGCGTAACGACGACCGCTTTCACTTCATCAACTGGACCAAGCTGGCGTTCGAGAACGTCGACGTAATTCCTCCTGGCAACGGCATTATGCACCAGATTAACCTGGAAAAGATGTCTCCGGTGGTGCAGTGCCGCCCGGATGAGCAGGGGGTGCAGGTGGCCTACCCGGACACCTGCGTGGGCACCGACAGCCACACGCCCATGGTGGACGCGCTGGGCGTGATCTCTGTGGGGGTCGGGGGGCTGGAAGCCGAAAGCGTGATGCTGGGGCGCGCCTCCATGATGCGCTTGCCCGATATCGTGGGTGTCGAGCTGACGGGTAAGCTACAGCCCGGTATCACTGGCACCGACATGGTGCTGGCGATTACCGAGTTCCTGCGCCGCGAGCGCGTGGTCGGCGCCTATCTGGAGTTCTTCGGGGAAGGTGCCGATGCGCTGTCGGTGGGGGATCGGGCAACCATCTCCAACATGACCCCGGAGTACGGTGCCACGGCGGCGATGTTCTATATCGACGACCAGACCATCGACTACCTCAAGCTGACCGGCCGTGACGATGAGCAGGTAGCCCTGGTGAAGGCCTACGCCCAGCATACCGGGCTCTGGGCCGATGACCTGACGCAGGTTGTCTACGAGCGCATCCTGCGCTTTGACCTGTCCAGCGTGACGCGTACCCTGGCGGGGCCTTCCAACCCCCATGCCCACCTGCCCACCACGGAGCTTGCCAAGCGCGGCATTGCCGTCGGGCTGGACAAGGCTCGGGAAGAGGAGGCCGCCGGCAAGATGCCCGATGGAGCGGTGATCATTGCGGCCATCACTAGCTGCACCAATACCTCCAACCCGCGCAACATGGTGGCGGCAGGCCTGATTGCCCGAAACGCCAACCGCCTTGGCCTGACCCGCAAACCGTGGGTCAAGACCTCGCTGGCTCCGGGGTCGAAGACGGTCAAGATGTACCTGGAAGAAGCCGAGCTGATGGGCGAGCTGGAAGCGCTGGGCTTCGGCGTCGTGGCATACGCCTGCACCACCTGCAACGGCATGTCCGGCGCATTGGAGCCGAGTATCCAGGAGGAGATCATTCGTCGCGATCTCTATGCCACGGCGGTGCTGTCGGGTAACCGCAACTTCGATGGGCGTATCCACCCTTACGCCAAACAGGCGTTTCTGGCCTCGCCGCCGTTGGTGGTGGCCTATGCCATTGCGGGCACCATCCGTTTCGATATCGAGCAGGACGTGCTGGGTCACGACGCCCAGGGCAATCCGGTCACTCTCAAGGATATCTGGCCGGAAGACAGCGAAATCGATGCCATCGTCAAGGCGTCGGTGAAGCCGGAGCAGTTCCGTGAAACCTACATTCCCATGTTCGACCTGGACAAGCGTGCCGGACCTCAGGTGAGCCCCCTCTACGAGTGGCGCCCGCAGAGCACCTATATCCGGCGGCCTCCCTATTGGGAGGGCAACATGGCCCGAGAGCGGGGGCTGAAAGGCATGCGCCCGCTGGCCATCCTGCCGGACAACATCACCACGGATCACCTGTCGCCGTCCAATGCCATCCTCATGGACAGCGCCGCTGGCGAGTATCTCCACGCCATGGGTTTGCCGGAGGAGGACTTCAACTCCTACGCCACCCATCGCGGCGACCACCTGACCGCCCAGCGGGCCACCCTGGCCAATCCCAAGCTCTTCAATGAGATGGTGCACGACGAGCAGGGCAAGGTCATGCAAGGCTCGCTGGCGCGTATCGAGCCGGAAGGCACCGTGACCCGCATGTGGGAAGCCATCGAGACCTATATGGCGCGCAAACAGCCGCTGATCATCATCGCGGGTGCCGACTATGGCCAAGGGTCGTCTCGTGACTGGGCGGCCAAGGGTGTGGCTCTGGCCGGGGTCGAAGCGATCGTGGCGGAAGGCTTCGAGCGTATCCACCGCACCAATCTGGTGGGGATGGGCGTGATGCCGCTGCAATTCGAGGAGGGCACGACTCGGAAAACGCTGGCGCTGGATGGCACCGAAATCTACGACGTGGAAGGAACCCCTGCCCCCAGGGCACAACTGACGCTGGTGATCCATCGCCAGCAGGGGGCTGTGGAGCGTGTGCCGGTGGTGTGCCGCCTGGACACCGCCGAGGAGGTCACCATCTACTCCGCCGGTGGTGTGCTGCAACGCTTTGCGCAGGATTTTCTGGAATCCAGCGCCGCTGTCTAGCCGCGTTGTCCCAGCGTAGCATCGGAAGGGAAAGCCCAACGAGTGAACATCGACGGCCTGACGCGTGTCAGGCCGTTGTCAGGAGAGTGACCATGGCGCACGCAGCGCAGATGAGTATTCCCGCCACCTACATGCGAGGTGGCACCAGCAAAGGGGTGTTTTTCACCCTCAGTGACCTGCCTCCCGCAGCGCAGCAGCCGGGTGAGGCGCGAGACAGGCTGCTGTTGCGGGTAATGGGTAGCCCCGACCCCTATGAAAAACAGATCGATGGGATGGGCGGCGCCACGTCCAGCACCAGCAAGGCGGTGATTCTCTCGAAAAGCACTTCCCCGGAGCATGATGTGGATTACCTGTTTGGACAGGTGTCCATCGACAAGCCTTTCGTGGACTGGAGCGGTAACTGCGGCAACTTGTCTGCGGCGGTGGGCCCCTATGCCGTGGCCAATGGGTTGGTCGACCCCGCGCGGGTGCCTGAAAACGGCGTCGTGGAAGTGCGCATCTGGCAGGTCAACATACAGAAAACCATCGTTGCCCAGGTGCCGATCAGCCACGGCGCCGTTCAGGAAACCGGAGACTTCGAGCTGGACGGCGTCACCTTTCCTGCTGCCGAGATTCCGGTGGCGTTTCTGGATCCTGCCGACGGTGAGGGGGCGATCTTCCCCACGGGGCAGCCGGTGGATGAGCTGGAGGTGCCCGGCATCGGAGTGCTCAAGGCGACGCTGATCAATGCGGGTATTCCTACCGTGTTCATCGACGCGCAAGCCCTGGGCTACAGCGGCTGTGAGCTGCAAGAGGCGATCAACGGCGACCCGGATGCACTGGCCCGGTTCGAAAGAATACGCGCCCATGGGGCCGTCAAGATGGGGTTGATTACCCATGTAGACGAGGCCGCCAGCCGTCAGCACACGCCCAAGGTGGCGTTCGTGGCACCACCGGCTGGCTATACGTCTTCCAGTGGGAAGCGGGTCGAGGCCGAATCGATCGCTCTGTTGGTCAGGGCGCTCTCCATGGGCAAGTTGCATCACGCCATGATGGGCACTGCGGCCGTGGCCATTGCCGCAGCAGCGGCCATTCAGGGGACGTTGGTGAACCTGGCCGCAGGCGGCAGCGAACGGGAGTCGGTCACTTTTGGTCATCCTTCCGGCACGCTCAGGGTAGGGGCCAAGGCCAGCCTGGTGGAGGGGCGCTGGCAAATCGATCAGGCGGTCATGAGTCGCAGTGCTCGGGTATTGATGGAAGGGCGAGTGCGCGTGCCTGGTGATGTGCTGTAATCGACGGCAGGCACTGCTTTGACCACCCTGGTGGCCACTTGCCGAATGGTGCCCGTCACGGTTGGGCGTAAGGCTTGCCGTGACGGGCGGGGTGGTCATGATGTTGCTTGTGATGTGACTAATCCTCTACCACGACCTGGTCGCGCATCCGGTCAACGGTGGCCGGGCCGATACCGCTGACCCGTGTCAGGTCGTCAGTGCTCTCGAAAGCGCCGTTGGTTTCACGCTCCTCGATGATGGCGGCCGCCCGGCTGGGGCCAATGCCCGGCAGTTCCGCCAGCAGCTCGGCGTCGGCACTATTGACATTGATGGGGGCGATTGCCTGGGCCAGCGCGGCACTGGACAAACCCAGGCACAGTGACATCACGAGTGCGGCTACAAATCCCTTGAATGTTTTCTGCATGTGAAGTACCTCATCGGTGTTGGTTCGTCGCTCGGCTCGCCAAGAGCCGAGCCTCCTCGATCGCCAGCAGGACCGAATTGCTTGCGTCCTTAGTCAACTTAATCTTTAGGCGCGCCTCGCGCTGTAAGCCATTGCCGATAGTTTTTGTAATCCGTTTGCCATGAGGGGTGTCGGCAATCGCTTACACAGCCCCCCGGCGAGGGCTGGTACACTAGGCAAGCGGCAGACCGTCGCCCATTGAACGGGTTCTTGATAGGCATGAACCTTTCCACTGTTGACATAACGAGCACGGAGTAAGCGCGTGTCCACCGACTCACCTCTCATCATTGCCCTTGATTACCCTTCGCTTGACGCAGCGCTGTGCATGGCCGATCAGCTCGACCCGGCCCGTTGCCGTGTGAAGGTAGGCAAGGAGCTGTTCACACGTAGCGGCCCAGCGGTACTGGAGGCGTTGCATGGCCGGGGCTTCGAAGTGTTTCTGGATCTCAAGTTTCACGACATTCCCAACACCGCTGCCAGCGCGGTGCAGGCGGCGGCAGAGCAGGGGGTGTGGATGGTCAATGTTCATGCCTCCGGTGGGCGCAAGATGATGGAGGCTGCAGCGCAGCGATTGGCAGATCATCGTTTGAGCACGCACTTGATCGCCGTCACCGTACTGACCAGCATGCAGGAAGACGACCTGGCCAGTGTTGGCGTGAACGGTGGGGTCGACGCCCAAGTGGCCCGCCTCGCGGCGTTAACACATGCCAGTGGCCTGGCCGGGGTAGTGTGTTCTGCCCACGAGGCGGCGTCTCTCAAGGCCGAGTATGGCGATGCTTTCCTCAAGGTGACGCCGGGAATTCGTCCCCATTTCGCCGTGGCCAATGACCAGCAGCGCATCATGACGCCTGCAGAGGCCATGCAGGCGGGTAGCACTCATCTGGTCATCGGCAGGCCGGTCACTCAGGCAGAAGACCCAATGGCGGCATTGGTCGCTATCGAAAGCGAGCTGGCGAGCGTCTGAGGCTGGAGGCGAGCGGCTATTCGCCCTGAACGCCCGTGACGGGTTTGATGGTGCCCCAGCGTCTGCAGCTGGGGCACTGCCAGCTCAGGCTGTCGCTGTTGAAGCCGCAGCGGTGGCAGCGGTGACGATGTCGGCCGGACAGCAGCTGGTCCGTGTGATGCTTGAGCAGCAGTAGCCGTGTGTCGGGAGAAGCTTTGCCTGAGAGTTTCTCGCTTTCGAGATAAAGGTCCACCAGATAGTCGAGGCCGCCCAGGCTCGGCGCTTCTCGTAACCAGGTGCCGATCCGCTCGATGGCGCTGTCGACGCCTTCTCGTTGGTGGATGAGGGCTCCCAGGGTAATCATGACGCTGGTGTAGGGGGCTTGCCCCAACAGCCGATACAGATGGTTTTCCAGGCCGTCCAGGTCATCGTTGCGGGTATAGGCGCGCTGCAAGACCGGCAGCATGGTGGGGACGTGGGCGATATCCTGTTGAGGAATTTGGTCGAGCCGCTCGATGGCCTTGGCATAGTGGCCGTTCTCCATGTCCAGCTCGGCCAGCAGAAGCGTGGCTCGGACGCAGCGCTCATCGAGCTGCAGCGCCTTTTTCAGGTGTTTGCGAGCCAATGGGCGACTTGCCTGAGAGATCTCCTGTTCTGCCAGTTCACACAGCCAATGGGCCGCGGGGCGGCGCATGGCTGGCTGCAGCTTGATCAGGGGTTGGGCGGTCTCCAGCGCTGCATGCCAGTCGTGTTCTTTCTCCAGCAGGTCGATCAACAGTCGGCGTGCTTCCAGGCACAGCGGCTCGTTGCTTGAGTACTCGAGAACGCTGCCCAGCAGTCGCTGGGCGCGATCATGCACGCCCAGTGCCATGAAGTCGCGGGCCAGCTCCAGTTGAACGTGTTCGTTGGTTTCTGTCGACAGGGAGGGGCGGGCCAGCAGGTTTTGATGAATGCTGACGGCCTTGTCCGCTTCACCGCGGGCGCGAAACAGCTTGCCCAGGGCGATGTGCGTCTCTACCGTCTCGCTATTGATGTCGAGGGCATGGATGAAGGTATTGATGGCTTCGTCGGGCTGCTCGTTGAGTAGATAGTTCAGCCCAACGAAGTACTCCCGGGATAGATCAGGGGGGCGTGACAAGGGGGCCTGCTGCTGGCGCCTGGTCGCATGCCTGACCCCAAGCGCAAAGCCCAACACAATGGCGGTCAACAGCACGCCCAGCAGCACGGCATCTTGCATTTATGCCAGTTCCTTGAACTCCTGGGTGCGGAGGCGGTCGAGCTCCTTGCGCTGCTGCTTGTTATGGCGCTCGCTACGCACCAGCTTGGCTCTCAGGCGTACGTACACGCCCAGCATGGCGATCATGCCGACCACTACGCCCAGCGTTAGTGTCGCCAGCAGCCAGACCGACAGCGAGACGGCTGGCAGCTCTGTCCAGATCAGGTTCAAGGCAATGGTTTGCTGATTATTGACGGCAAACAGAATGCCGACCAGCAGCACTATCAGTAGAATGACGGCTAGAATTAGCCCTTTGATCCAACGCATGTGTGTTTCCTGGTTAGTGGCGTTCACGGTAGTGCTATTGTGGCTGAGTCCAAGCGTGACGTCATCCTGAAGAACGTCGCAGGGGCCGCTTGCTCAGGTTCAATAGCCTAGCGCTCGGCTGGCATCCACCTGTTCCCGGAGCTCTTTGCCGGGCTTGAAGTGGGGGACATACTTGCCGTCCAGCTCCACCGGGTCACCCGTCTTGGGATTGCGTCCGGTGCGTGGTTCGCGGTAATGAAGTGAAAAACTGCCAAAGCCACGTATTTCGACCCGCCCGCCGCTGGACAAGGCATCGGTCATATCATCGAGGATGATACGCACCGCCGTTTCGACTTCCTTGGCGGACAGCTCCGGTTGACGCATCGCGATTTGTTCGATTAGTTCAGATTTGGTCATCGGTTGGCTCCCTGCAAACGTTAAAGGCCGTTCTTGCGCATGCGACCTCGACACCATCGAAATCAGCATACTTCGCCAAACGGCATAAAACAATTCAGATAAAACAAGGTACTAGCTTGGTGAGCTCAAGGCTGAGTAACAGCATAGGCGAAGCCGAGCGCTGGCGCGACCCTGTCGCTCCGGTATACTGCCTTTTCATTCCCTTTACGTGGAGAAGTGGCGTTGAACGACGATACATCCCCAGCAGCTGTGCTGCGCAAGCGGCTCTATTGGCACTCCCGGCGCGGCATGTGGGAGTTGGACTTGCTGTTGATTCCGTTTCTGGAAGCACGCTTCGAGTCACTCACCCATGAGCAGCAGCAGACCTACCAGCGGTTGATCGAAGAAGAAGACCAGGATTTGTTCGTTTGGCTAATGCACCGCGAGTGGCCGGAGGATCCGGAGCTGCGCCAAATGGTCCAAATGATCGTCGAGCATGCAGAAGCCACCGATAACACTGCCTATCGTACGCTCTAACGTGGCCAGCGGCGTTCATGCAGCATTGTTGATGGGCTGCATGGCGGTGCTGATGCTCCTCGTCAGCGCTGCTTGGATCGGGGTGGCCTTGGTGGTGGGGTTGGCGGTGTGGTGGGTCAGCCGCTGCCGTCAGCCGGCAGGAACATTGCAGCTTGTGCATACAGGGCAACACTGGGCGGCAAGCTGGTTGTTGCCTACTGGTGAACTGGGCCCCGAGCAGCCTGTGCGCTGTGACTATCTGGGGCCCTGGTTGGTGGGGCTGCGTGTCGGCAGGCAGCGTATCTGGATATGGCCTGACAGTCTGCCTGCCGCAGAGCAGCGCCAGCTGCGCCGCTGCCTGCACCGTCCTGGTCGTTAGCGCCTGGCGTTGGGCAGGTCGTCCAGCGTCAGTCGCGAAGGTTGGCTGTCTGGCTGGGCCGAGGGCCAATCGGTGGAGTAATGCAGGCCGCGTGACTCATGACGCTGTAAGGCTGCCAGCGTCGTCAACTGTGCCAGCGCCAGTGCCTGGCCTAGCTGAAGGCTGTCGGGGTGCCGCCGCTCAGGATCCAGCGCTTTCAGGTTCTGCGCCATGTTCTCCAGCTCCGCATGAGCGCTGTTCAAGCCCTGCTCGCTGCGCACGATGGAAACATGCTGGCTCATCACGCTACGCATGGCGTTGCGTAGCTCGTCCAGGGCGTTCCGGTCTACCATAGTGTGCGCATCAATGGGTCTGTCAGCCTGCGCTTCAGGTAGTTGGCAGATCGCTGGCTGCGGCTGGTCGAGCAAGTGCAGGGCGCAGCTGCGGGCGTAGACCAGACACTCCAGCAGAGAGTTGCTGGCCATGCGGTTGGCGCCGTGCAAGCCGGTATAGGCGGACTCGCCGATGGCGTAAAGGTTTGGCACGTCGGTCGCGCCTGCGCTGTTGGTGGCAATGCCGCCGCAGCTGTAGTGAGCGGCGGGCACCACGGGAATGGGTTCCCGGGTGATGTCGATGCCCCGTGATGCGCAGTGGGCCAGGATGGTCGGGAAGTGATGGCGTAGGTTGGTGTCGCCCAGATGGCGGACGTCCAGCCATACGTGCCCCAGCGTACCCTGCTGAATGTTGGCATCGATGGCGCGGGCCACAATGTCCCGAGGGGCCAGTTCGGCACGCGCATCCAGCGCCAGCATGAAGCGCTCTCCCGCTTCGTTGAGCAGGTGGCCACCTTCTCCTCGCACGGCCTCGCTGATCAGAAACGCAGGGCCGTCAGGGTCGAACAGGCAGGTGGGGTGAAACTGCTGGAACTCCAGATTGCACAGGGTTGCGCCCAGCTCGGCAGCCATCATCATACCTTCACCGCTGCTGGGGGCGGGGGTCGTCGTATGGCGATACAGGCCGCTGGCGCCGCCCGTTGCCAGTACCGTATGCGTAGCCAGCAGGTGGTGAAGATTGCCTCCGCTGTCGATGCCCAGTGCGCCCAGGCAGTGGCCAGAGGCGTTCTGGAGCAGGTGCAGAATGGTCAGGTCGCTGCGCTGGGTGATGTTGGGGTGGGCAGCGACTTTATCCAGCAGCGTATCGACCACGGCGCGCCCTGTGGCATCGTCGGCATGGATGATGCGTCTTGCGTTATGGCCGCCCTCTCGGGTGAGGTGAAAGGGGTAGCGGGCGCCGGGGTCCGGGTCTGGGGTAAACGGCACGCCATTGTCGATGAGCCACTGAATGGCCTGGGGGCCGTGGTCGACCGTAAAGCGTACGGCCGCTTCATCGCACAGGCCGTCCCCGGCAATGAGCGTGTCCTGGACATGGTCTTCGAGCTGGTCGTCGGGTGACAGGACGGCAGCAATCCCGCCCTGGGCCCAGCGGCTGGCCCCTTTGTCGTCCTGGGCGGGGCGCACCAGCAGCACCGATCGTTGGTCGGCCACTTCCAGTGCCAGCGTGAGGCCGGCGACGCCGCCACCAATAATGACGATGTCGGATGTTGACGTGCTCATTGGCCCCGCTCCTCCATGACTAACAAGTGCAAGTGGATGGCTAGCATCAAAAAGAACAGATGATAGGCGATGGCCAGACACAAAAAAAGCCGCGTCGATCAGATGATCTCGCAGCGTCGTTGTCTTGCATATTGGTGCCCGGAGCCGGACTTGAACCGGCACGGAGTTACCTCCGAGAGATTTTAAGTCTCTTGCGTCTACCAATTTCGCCATCCGGGCAGTGTGTCGAAAAAAATCGATACACTGGGGAAATGGAGGCTGGAGTCGGAATCGAACCGGCGTACACGGAGTTGCAGTCCGCTGCATAACCACTCTGCCATCCAGCCTGACAAGTCATTGGATTGAACCAAATTGGAGCGGGAAAGGAGATTCGAACTCCCGACCCTCGCCTTGGCAAGGCGATGCTCTACCACTGAGCTATTCCCGCTTGACTCGAGGGCGAATTATACGCATCGCCCAGCGATTGTCAATCAATCAATTCGTTAAGTGCTTAAAAAAGCGAGCTTAGCCCGACTACATCGAGCGGCTAAGGTGCGGCCATGCTGCACGCAGGTACTGAATCATGGACCACAAGGTCAGGGTCGCCGCGGCATACAGGATGGCCACGCCCAGCATGGCCATCTCATGGCCTGGCGGAAACGCAAGCAGTACCAGAATGGCGACCATCTGCAGCGTGGTCTTGAGCTTGCCGATCCACGATACGGCCACCATGCCGCGTTTGCCCATTTCGGCCATCCACTCCCGAAGGGCCGAAATGACGATTTCCCGCCCGATGATGACCAGCGCGGGAAGCGTCAGGGCCACGGAGTCGAAGCGTTCGATGAGCAACGCCAGTGCCACGGCCACCATCAGCTTGTCGGCCACCGGGTCCAGGAACGCGCCAAACGGTGTCGATTGATTCCAGCGGCGGGCAAGATAGCCGTCCAGCCAGTCCGTCACCGATGCCAGGGCAAACAGCCCGGCGGCCATCGGCATGCTCCAGCCAAAGGGCAGGTAGAAAAGCACTACCAGAAGTGGGATGAACGCGATTCGTGCCAGTGTCAGTATGTTGGGTATATTCATCGCAGGGCGCGATCCTTGCCGGAGAATCATGAAAGTCGGAATGTAATGTGCCCGGTCATTCTATCCCCCTTGGCGCATTGCATCCATGTTAACCACCGCTTTATCCGTTCAGAGTGACATAAATCGTCTCTGCCAGGGCGGCGCTGATGCCCGGCACCCGAGTGAGTTCGTCACGGCTGGCCTTTTGCACGCCCTGCAGGCCGCCAAAAAACTTGAGCAATTCGCGGCGCCGCTTGGGGCCGATGCCGGGAATGTCCTGCAGGGTGGACGTGCGCCGCGCCTTGTCACGCGCTGCGCGATGCCCGGCGATGGCGAAGCGGTGCGACTCATCACGAATATGCTGAACGAGGTGCAGGGCAGGTGACGCGGGCTCCAGTACCAGCGGGTTGTCGCTGCTTTCCAGAAACAGGGTTTCGAGCCCAGCCTTGCGCGTGGTGCCCTTGGCGACGCCCAGCAGCACGATCCCTGTTACCTGCAGGTCGGTCAGCACTTGCCGTGCCATGTTCAGTTGCCCCTTGCCACCATCCACGATCAGCACGTCAGGTGCAATGGCTTCGCCGCTTTTTACGCGCTTGAGGCGTCGCGTGAGCGCCTGCTGCATGGCGGCGTAGTCATCGCCTGCGGCCACGCCTTCGATGCGAAAGTGGCGGTAGTCGCTCTTGCGTGGCCCCTGATGGTCGAACACCACGCAGGAGGCCACGGTGGCTTCGCCCTGGCTGTGGCTGATGTCGAAACACTCCAGACGCTCCGGCAGTGAGGGTAGCCCCAGCGCTTGCTGCAGTGACGTGAAGCGTTCGGTGAGCTGCGTGGTGTTGGCCAACTGCGAGGCGAGCTGCTGCTCGGCATTGGTCATGGCCAGGTGCTGCCACTGGGCACGATGACCGCGTACCTGGTGGGTCACGCGGACTTTTTTGCCTGCCTGTTGGGCAAGCGCGTCGGCAATCAGCGCGCTGTCTTCCAGCGGGAGATTGGTGATCACTTCGCTGGGCACGCTATGGGGCTGGCCGAAATAGTATTGGCTGACCACTTCGGTCAGCAGTGCCTCAGGGGGGAGGTCAAGGTCGTTTTTGGGGGTGTGATGCTGCGCGCCCAGCAGGCGCCCATCGCGGACGCTGAGGATGGAAATGCCCAGTGCGCCGGGGCGTTGAGCCAGCGCAAAAATATCTGCATCGCCGCTCTCGTTATCGACGAACTGGCGCTGCTGCATTTGACGCAGCTGCTGGATCTGGTCACGCAGGCGGGCGGCTTCTTCAAAATCGAGCGCCCGGCTCGCCGCCTCCATTTCTGCGGTGAGTAGCTGCGTGACGTGTTCGCTCTTGCCTTCCAGACACATGACCGCATGGTCGACATCCCGCTGATACTCTGGCTGTGAGATGTAGTCCACGCAGGGGGCGCTACAGCGTTCGATCTGGTACTGCAGGCACGGACGGGAGCGATGGGCGAAGACGCTATCTTCACAGTTGCGGATACGAAAGATTTTCTGCATCAGGGTCAGGCTCTCCCTGACCGCGCCGCTGCTGGGGTAGGGGCCGAGGTATTTGCCGTCACCACGCCGTTGCCGGGCGCGCTTGTACTCCAGAGCGGGGTAGGGGTGGCGGTCGGTCACGAATACGAAAGGATAGGATTTGTCGTCCCGCAGCAGGATATTGTAGGGCGGGCGTAGTTCCTTGATCAGCGTCTGTTCCAGCAGTAACGCTTCGGTTTCGCTACGCGTGACGGTGATCTGAATATCGGCAATGCGCGAGACCATGGCCTGGGTCTTGGCATTGAGTTGGCCGCGGAAATAGCTGGCCAGGCGTGCCTTGAGGCGTTTGGCCTTGCCGACGTAGAGCGTGTTCTGCTGTTCGTCGAGCATTTTATAGACGCCGGGAGAGGCGCTGACGGAGCTGAGGAACTGCTTGGCATCAAAGGGCATGGCGAATCAACGGCGCTTCTCATGGGCAGAAGCAGCGATGGTAGGTCTATCCCAGGATGGCGTCAAAGCCCTCCACCAGCCCGTGGCGCAGAGCGAGGTGCGTCAACTCTACGTCGGTAGCCACTTGTAGTTTGTCAAACAGGCGGTAGCGGTAGGTATTGACGGTTTTAGGGCTCAGGTGCAAACGGTCCGAGATGTCCTGTACGCGCTGGCAGTTGACGATCATCAGCGCGATTTGCAGTTCGCGATGCGAGAGGTGGCTAAAAGGATTGTCTTCATCGTCGAAGTGAGAGAGGGCCAGCCGCTGGGCGATTTCCTGGCTGACATAGCGGCGTCCGTGAAACACCTGGCGGATGGCCTCGGTCATTTCCGTGGCGTCGGCGCCCTTGCTGAGAAAGCCGGATGCGCCTGCTTCGAGCATGCGCCGCAGTACGCTATCTTCAAGGTGTGCCGTGAGGATAATGACTTTTACGTCCGAGAGCGTGCGATTGATGCGTCGGGTGGCTTCTAGGCCGCCGATGCCCGGCATGCGAATATCCATCAGCACGATGTCGGGCTTCAATTGTCGGCTTTGCGTCACTGCGGTTTCGCCATCATCCACTTCACCCACAATCTTGATATCGCTCTCTTCGTTCAGCAGGTGGGCGATACTGGTTCTCACCAGGTGGTGATCATCGGCAATTAAAACGTTGATCAAGGGACTGGCTCCTGCAGGTAATCATCGTGAACTAGGGCGATACGCACGCTGCGTAGGTATAGAGTGCCACAGCTCTTGGCAAAGGAGAATTAGTTAATGCTTGTTCACTTTATTTCTTGACCTCACGCAAGTGCTGGAGTAATATTCGCACCGCTGCCGCAATGGTAGCGTGTGGGGCCTTAGCTCAGCTGGGAGAGCGCAACACTGGCAGTGTTGAGGTCAGCGGTTCGATCCCGCTAGGCTCCACCAAAATTTCGAAGCGCTGCGTATCTTACGCGGCGTTTTTTTGTTGCGTGTTTCATATGGCGGTATGGCTGCTTGCCATCCGGCTCTTGCGCTGCCGATGCCCGCTCACAGGGTGAGCAGGCATTGTCGTCGACTAGGCGTCTACCTTGCCCAGCAGCAGAAACTCGATCAAGGCTTTTTGTGCGTGCAGACGGTTGCCTGCCTCTTGCCAGACCACGGCGCGGGGGTCGTCGAGCAGCGTATGGCTGATCTCTTCGCCGCGATGTGCTGGCAGGCAGTGCAAGAACAGGACGTCCGCGTGAGCGCTATCGAGCATCGCTTCGGTTACCTGGAAGCCCGCGAAATCGGCTTCTCGCTTCGCTTGCTCCTGCTCCTGGCCCATGGAGGCCCAGACGTCGGTAGTGATCAGGTCAGCGCCTTGAGCAGCCTGCTGTGGGTCGCGCAGTAGAGTGATGCAGTCGCCAGCGGCTTGCATGATGTCGTCGCGGGGCTCATAGCCTTCCGGGCAGCAAATTCTCAAGCGGAAACCGAACTGGCGGGCAGCATTGATCCACGAGTGGCACATGTTGTTGCCATCGCCGATCCATACGGCGGTCTTGCCCTTGACGCTGCCGCGCAGCTCGGTCCAGGTCATGACGTCTGCCAGCAATTGGCAGGGGTGGTAGTCGTCGCTGAGGGCATTGATGACCGGCACGCTGCTGGCGCTGGCGTACGCTTCCAGCCCTGCATGGGAGAAGGTGCGGATCATCACCGCGTCGACCATTTCGGCCAGTACGCGGGCGGTATCTTCGATGGGCTCGCCGCGACCCAGCTGGGTGTCGCGGGGAGACAGAAACAGGGCGTGGCCACCAAACTGGGCCATGCCGGTCTCGAAGGAAACACGGGTGCGCGTGGAGGACTTCTCGAAAATCATCGCCAGGGTGCGGTTGGGCAGCGGCGTATAGACCGGTCCGTTGGCCTTGAGGTCCGTCTTGATCTTGATGGCGCGCTGGATCAGATAGTCCAGCTCTTCAGGGGTCAAATCCAGCAGGGTAAGGAAATGGCGTGTCGCCATGGTGACGTCTCTCCGCGCAAAAACACCATCCTAGCGAGGCCGCAGGGGATGCGCAACGCAAGCGGCATGCGTAGAATATCCGCCACGCAATATGACCGAGTCGTTTGCTCAGGTATTGACCTGCAGGATCAAGACTGACGATGACCCGGTCGCAGGGTTAAAGCCAGTGGCCGAATTGCGTACACTGGAAAAGACCATATTTTTTATCGAGGAGCATCCCATGAGCACCACGGCTGACAATATCCAGCGTCAAATCACTGAAAACCCGATTCTCATCTACATGAAGGGTACGCCCCAGCTGCCGCAGTGTGGTTTCTCTGCGCAGACGGTTCAGGCGCTGATGAGCTGCGGTGAGCGTTTTGCTTTCGTCAACGTGCTGGACAATCCCGATATTCGTGCCGAACTGCCCAAAATTGCCAACTGGCCCACCTTCCCACAGCTGTGGGTAGAAGGCGAGCTGGTCGGCGGATGCGATATCGTGATGGAAATGCACCAGAGTGGCGATCTCGAGAAGTTGATCAAGGAAGCTGCCCAGCGTGCAGGCGCTGCTGAAAACGGCACTGACGCCTAATCCAAGAACAGCGCCCAAGGAAGTTTTGCTCCATGAGCTATCAGGTTCTGGCCCGTAAATGGCGGCCACGCACATTCCACGAGCTTGTGGGGCAGGCCCATGTCCAACGCGCCCTGGTCAATGCTCTTGACCAGGGGCGTTTGCACCACGCGTACCTGTTCACCGGCACGCGTGGCGTCGGCAAGACCACCCTGGCACGGATATTGGCCAAGTGCCTGAACTGCACCGCCAATGGGCGTGGTGACGAGGGCGTCACGTCGACCCCTTGTGGCCAGTGCCCCAGCTGTGAGGCGATCGACCAGGGGCGCTTCGTCGACCTGATCGAAGTCGATGCCGCGTCGCGAACCAAGGTCGAAGATACCCGCGAGCTGCTGGACAACGTTCAGTACGCGCCTACCCAAGGGCGTTACAAGGTGTACCTGATCGACGAGGTGCACATGTTGTCGACCAGCAGCTTCAATGCGCTGCTGAAGACACTGGAAGAACCCCCGCCCCACGTCAAGTTTCTGCTGGCGACCACCGACCCGCAAAAATTGCCTGCCACCGTGCTCTCCCGGTGCTTGCAGTTCACTCTGAAGCACATGCCACCTGAGCGGGTGGTCGAACACCTCAGCTTCGTGCTGGGTAAAGAAGGCGTCGAGTACGATGAGAGTGCGCTTTGGTTGCTGGGCAAGGCTGCGGCGGGCTCGATGCGCGATGCCATGAGTCTGACCGATCAAGCCATTGCTTTTGGTCAGGGGGCGGTACGCCATGGCGATGTTGCGGCCATGCTGGGTACGCTGGATCACCGTCACGTACTGGCGCTGGTAGAGGCGCTGGCGAACGTGGACGTTCAGCAGCTGCTGCAGGAGGTCGCTCAGCTCGCCGAGCAGGGGCCGGACTTTGCCGCCGTGCTGGATGAGCTGACCGCCATTTTGCACCGGCTGGCCGTAGCCCAGATGCTGCCTGACGCGGTGGATAACAGTCACGGTGACCGCACCCAGATTCAGCAGCTTGCCGGGCGCTTTACCGCCGAAGATCTGCAGCTTTACTACCAGATCGGTATCCAGGGAAGAGGCGACATGGTGCATGCGCCCGACTTGCGCAGCGCGCTGGAGATGACGCTGCTGAGGATGCTGGCGTTTCGCCCTCAGGGGGTTCCAAAACCCCCCACGGTGCCGCTGCCGTTGCGTCGTGAAACGCTCATTGAGCCCGCGGCCGAGGCTGCGGCCGTTGAGAGCGAGCCAAAAAAGCCTGAGCCTGCGCCGCCCGCTGCGCAGGCTACACCGCCGCAAACACCTGTTGCGCGGGTATCTGCTGAGCCGCCCCAAAACGCACCAGAGAGTCGCTCACCAGAGAGTCGCGTTGCTGTGGCACAGCCAGCAGAGGAGCCGCCGCCCTGGTCGCTTGACGAAGTGAATCAGGCCGCTATGCTCGCGCCAGAGCCAGAGCCAGAGCCAGAGCCAGAGCCAGAGCCAGAGCCAGAGCCAGAGCCAGAGCCAGAGCCAGAGCCAGAGCCAGAGCCAGAGCCAGAGCCAATACACCCGCATCCCCAGGCTACGCCGTCGGCATCCCCCTCGTCGGCAGGCCCGCTGGATCATGCCGGATGGCTGAAATGCTTTGATGCGCTGGTCCTTGGGGGGTTGACCCGCAACCTCGCGGCACACTGTCAGGTGGAAAGCGATGATGGCGCCACGCTGGTGCTGCGTCTGGACCCATCGCAGTCGGCCATGCAAGCTGAGGTGCACAACCAGCGCATCGAGCGCGCGTTGAGCGGGATTGGTCTACCCAGAAAAGTGCACTTCAAGGTGGCAGCGCTGGACGCGGGTATCGAAACTCCACGGCAGCAGGAAGAGCGTCTTCAACAAGAGCGGCATGCCGAAGCGGTTGATCTACTTTATCGTGACCCCAATATTGAGAAGTTACGTCACGCTTTTGGGGCTACGCTGATTGAGTCGACGGTAAAACCCGCATCGCACTCTTGACCCCATCACTTCAGTCATATCACTCAGGAGATCACCGCATGTTCAAAGGCGGAATGGGCAACATCATGAAGCAAGCCCAGGAAATGCAGGAAAAAATGCAGCGCGCTCAGGAAGAGGTCGCCAAGGCAGAAGTGCATGGTGAGGCGGGCGCTGGCATGGTGAAGGTCGTCATGAACGGCCGCCACGATGTGATCAGCGTGGCCATCGACCAAAGCGTCATGGAGGAAGACAAGGAGTTGCTGGAAGACCTGCTGGCCGCGGCCGTCAACGACGCTGTGCGCAAGGTAGAAGCCAACTCGAAAGCCAGAATGGAAGAGGCAACGGCGGGCCTTAACCTTCCGCCCGGCTTCAAGATGCCGTTCTGATCCATGCGCTTTTCCCCCCTCGTAGAGCAGTTGATGGATGCGTTTCGCGTGCTGCCCGGCGTTGGGCCCAAGACGGCCCAGCGCATGGCGATGCACCTTCTGGAGCGTGAGCGCCCCGGCGGGCAACGGCTTGCCGAGGTGATCCTGCGTGCCATCGAAGACGTGGGTTATTGCCAGCACTGCCGCACCCTCACCGAGGCCGACATATGCGCCTTGTGCGAGAGCCCGCGCCGCGACGACAGCTTGCTGTGCGTGGTCGAGTCGCCAGCGGATCAGCTCGCCATCGAAGAGGCGGGCGGCTTTCAGGGTCGCTACTTCGTGCTGCATGGTCATCTTTCACCGCTGGACGGTGTAGGCCCTGATGCCTTGGGTTTGGCGCTGCTGGAAAGCCGAGTGGCCGAAGGGCACATTCGCGAGATCGTGCTGGCCACCAACCCCACGGTTGAAGGCGAGGCGACGGCGCACTACATCGCCGCCCAGCTTGCCCAGTACGGCGTGGCGTTTTCTCGTCTTGCTTACGGTGTGCCCATGGGGGGGGAGCTCGAGTATGTGGATGGTGGCACTCTGAGCCGTGCCTTTAACGGTCGTCAGCCTTTTGCTAGCGATTAAGTCGGATAAAACGCAAGCGCCAAGGCGGTTGTGACAACCTGGAAACCCGAATTGTCCTCTTCAACCTCCTCCTTGTACCAATGGATCGACAGCGCCGAGGCGCTGGATGCCGCCTGCCAGCAGGTGGCCAGCGCAGAGGTCATTGCACTGGATACCGAGTTCTTTCGTGAGAACACCTTCTTTCCCGTGCCTGCGCTCATTCAATTTGCCGGGGGTGAAACCGCCTATCTGGTAGATCCCCTGGTGACGCCCTGTACGCCCGCTTTCAAGGCTCTGTTGCAGAGCCGGGTTCCCAAGCTGCTGCATGCCTGCAGCGAAGACCTCGAAGTGTTTCAGCACTGGGCGGGAACGCTGCCGACGCCGCTGATCGACACTCAAGTGGCGCAAGCGTTTCTGGGCGAGAATCCGGGAATGGGGTATCAGAAGCTGGTAGAGCACTGGATAGGTGACACGCTGCCCAAGGAAGAGACTCGCTCCAACTGGTTGGAGCGGCCTTTGACCGCGTCGCAGTGTGAATATGCCGCGCTGGACGTGACCTACCTGCTGCAGGTCTGGAAGCGTCAGGCCGCCCAGTTGGCCGAGCTTGGGCGGCTTGGCTGGGTCGAGGAGGAGTGTGCCGCACTCATCGAGCAGGCAGGTCGTGACGAAGAGAGCGATGGCCAGTGGTATACCCGTCAGCGTCAGCTGTGGCGTCTGGCACCACGCCAGTTGGAAGCGTATCGGCTGATGACCATCTGGCGGGAAGGGGAGACCCGGCGGCGTGACCTGCCGCGCAACTGGCTGGTCAGCGACAAGCTGTTGTTTGCCGTGGCCGAAAAAATGCCCGGTAATCGCTATGAGCTGGCAGAGGTGGAGGGCGTCAAGCCCACGCTGGTCAAGAAGGAGGGCGATGCCCTGCTAGGCTGGGTGAAGCAGGCGCAACACTGCCCTGAAAGCGCCTTGCCTGCTCGCTGGCCTGACCCCATGCAACCGCCTTTCAAGCGCCGCTTCAAGGCCATCAAGCAGGTCGTGGCAGAAAAGGCTGCGGCCCTGGGGATTGCGCCGGAAATGCTGCTTCGTCGTCGTGATATCGAAGCGCTGGTCATGCAGTCCTTGGCCGGCGAGCCGCTCGATGAGCTGCACGGCTGGCGCGGAGTCTGTCTGGGTCAGGACCTTCAACGAGCCTTAGAGGAAGCGTCGGAATGAGCGAGAAGTTACTTTGCGAGATTTTTAGAAGCTCACGAAAAGAGGAGATGTACCTTTACGTGGACAAGCGCAAGGGCCTGGTAGACGTGCCCGAGGCCTTGATGGCGACTTTCGGCAAGCCCGTCCCGGTGCTGACCATGATCCTGACCGAGGAGAAGTCATTGGCACGCGTGGCCGCCCGCGATGTCATGGCGGCCATTGAAGAGCAGGGGTTCTACCTGCAGATGCCCCCCGCCAAGGAGCCGTACCTGCTGGACCTGCATCGCGCTGAATCTGCCTGCCGCTCGTGATGATGCCAGAA
Organism: Halomonas sp. 18071143; assembly: GCF_019211725.1. Classification (NCBI taxonomy): domain Bacteria; kingdom Pseudomonadati; phylum Pseudomonadota; class Gammaproteobacteria; order Oceanospirillales; family Halomonadaceae; genus Halomonas; species Halomonas sp. 18071143. The sequence continues at coordinate 2,392,554 of NZ_CP078120.1, read as the reverse complement.
TGAATTTTCTGGCCCATGCCTGGTTGGCACGCCCCGGCAACGATGGTTTTCTCTACGGCAACCTGATTGCCGATGGGGTCAAGGGCAGAGACCTTTCCGGCTGGCCGACCAGCGTGGCCGACGGCATTCGCCATCACCGCCGTGTGGATGCCTGGGTGGATCAGCACCCCCGGGTGCTGGCTGCCCGTCATCGGGCTCCCAGGCAACAGCGCCGCTATGCCGGTATTGCCCTCGATCTGGTGTGGGACCACTTCATTGCCCAGCAGCAGGCGGGTGAACGGCAGCATCAGCTCATCGAGCGCTGTTACCAGCTACTGTCGGCCAGGCCTGCTCCCCAACGGCTGGCCAGCATGATGCCCGTGCTGGTCGAGCAGGACTGGCTGCGCCGCTACGCCGACTTCGACTTTACCTGTCAGGCGGTGGTAGGCATCGGCAGGCGTTTGACAGGCCCGAATCGTTTGGCCGAGCTGGTCCCCTGGCTATACGATGATTACGCCCTTCTTGAGGCTGACTTCAGCGTGCTGTGGCGCGAATGTCAGGCGCATTTGACCAGCAGTGGCAACGACACCAGCGCTCGTTGATCGGCGTCGGCGATCATGCATCTACCCGAGAGAGAACCGAACATGGAAACCACATTGCGTGAGCGCTTCTGGGAGCGCTATCCGCTGGAGGAGTTGACCGCGCCAGAGTGGGAAGCGCTCTGCGATGGCTGCGGCCAGTGTTGCCTGTTGAAGCTGCATGACGATGACACTCAGGAATTGGCTATTCTGAACGTTGCTTGTCGGCTGTTGGATCTACACAGCTGCCAATGCAGTGATTACGAGAATCGCTTTGCCAGCGTGCCGGACTGCACGCAGCTGACGCCAGCGCTGGTAAAAGAGTTTACCTGGCTGCCGCATACCTGTGGCTACCGTCGGGTGGCCGAAGGGCGCAAGTTGGCGGGTTGGCATCCGCTGTTGAGCAACGACGCCGAGCGAGTGCATCGTAAGGGAGTGAGCGTCAGAGGCTTTGCGGTATCACAAGATGAGGTGCCGGAACGGCATCTCGAAGAGCATATCATTGCGGTCATTCCCATGTCCTGACCGCCAACCGAAACGCAATGCGCTGCCATCCATGGCAGGACCATCGCCGCTGGCTCATTTTATTCAGGCATTGTCACGAGACCCAACGCCCACAGAATGAAGGCATCCTGACGTGCCGCGTCGCGCCAGGCCTTGAATCTGCCGGAGGCGCCGCCGTGACCGCTGGTCATGTCGGTGTGCAGCAGAATCGGGGCGCTTCCCTGCTGAGCCTGGGTCACGCGAGCATAGAACTTGGCGGGCTCCCAATAGCTGACTCGGGTATCGAACCAGCTGCCTTCGATCCATAGCGCCGGGTAACGCTGAGGGCGAATATTATCCACGGGAGAGTAAGCGGCGATCCGCTCGCGAACCTCGTTGATCTCCGGGTTGCCCCATTCGGTGTACTCGGCGGTGGTCAACGGCAGCTCGGGATTCTGCATGGTGCGCAGTACATCCAAAAACGGCACGTCGAGCACGGCAGCGCAGAACGCCTCTGGTGCCCGGTTCAGGCAGGTACCCACCAGCAGCCCGCCCGCGCTGGCACCACAGGCGACGATCCGTTCAGGCTGGCTGACCTGCTCGGACACCAGTGCCTCGCGGGCAGCCAGGAAATCATGAAAGCTGTTTTCCTTGTTGGCCATCTTGCCTGTCAGGTACCACGGTTCGCCGCGCTCGCCGCCGCCGCGTACGTGGGCCACGGCAAAGGCCACGCCGCGCTCCAGGAGCTCCAGCCTGGCAATCGAAAACCAGGGGTCGAGCGCTTCGCCATAGGCGCCGTAGCCATATAGCAGCGTCGGCAGAGGCTGCCCGGCCAGATCGGCACGCATGACCACGGAAACAGGCACCTGTTCACCGTCGTGGCTGGTGGCCCAGATCCGGCGGCTGACCAGTTGTTCGGGGGAGAGGCTGCCGTGTACCGGTACTTGCTTGAGGAGCGTGCGCTCACCGCTGTCCAGGTTCAGCGCAAACCAGCGGGGCGGGTGAGTAAAAGACTCTTCCCGCAAGTGGAGCGTGCGGGCATCGAAGTGGGGCATGTCCTCCAGAAGCTGCGAGGCAGGCGTGTCGGGTAGCGCCAGGTAGTGATCTTCGATAAGCGTATGGCCATCTTCGGCCAGGCTCAGTTGCCTCAACCGCACCTGAGCTTCCTGATGGCTGCGTTCGGCCACGATCAGCCCCCTGGCGAACGCATCGACTCCTTCCAGCGTGGCGTCCTCCCGCGGGGGCAGCAGGCTTTGCCAGCCCGTATCTTCCAGTGTGTCGGCACGTACATCCAGGGCAAAGTGTGGCCCTGACTGATTGTGGAGCCGATAGAAAGCCCCCGGCCGATGGTCGATGCTGACCTCCACGCCACTCGTGCGCCCATGCAGGCATACTGGGCTCGCGGCGGGTTGGTGGGCGGGCAGGGCGTGGACCTCCGTGGTATCTTTCGAGCCGCTCTCGATGATCAGCCATTGACGCGAGCGGGTCTTGCCAACGCCCAGCCAGAACTCCGGGTCGTCTTCACGCAGGATCAGTGTCGGCGCGCTAGCCTGAGTGTCGGTGTCGACCTGGGCGTCACTATGGAGCCCTACCCACAGTCGCCACAGGCTATCGGGGCGTTGGGTATCATCAAAGCGGGTAAACAGCAGCGTCGCGCCCTGGGGGGTCTGGTCCTCTGCCCAGCACACCGACGGCCCGATGTCTTCGAGCAACTGGCGGGGAGTGCCGTTGGGCAACGCTTTCAGCCAGAGGGTGTAGCGTTCGTCCCCTTGGGTGTCTTCGGTCCAGGCCAGCCACTGTTCGTCGGGGGAGAGGGCCATGTCCCCCATATCGTAGAACGGCTGCCCTGCCGCGCGCTCGCGCACATCCAGAAAGCATTCGCTACGCTGGGGCTGGCCGTTGGGATGGCGCCACCAGCAGGGGTAGTCGTCGTCGGCGCCTGTCTCGCTCCAGCAGGTAAAGTGGTCAAGTTCCGTGGCCAGACTCTTGACCGCCAGCTCGCGCCGTGCCAAGTGGGAGTGGTAGAGGGCGTCGGCTAGCGGCGTCAAGGGGCGAAACCAGTCGGCATGCTGCTGGTTGGCGTCGGCTAAAAAAGCTTGAACGTCTGGTGCGTCACGGGATTCCAACCAGTGCCATTCAGGGTCATCGGCGCGATAATAGCGTGCTACGGGCGAGCCTTCGTACATACCAGGCTGTGCTTTCATAAATTGACAGGTACCATAACGGGAAATCAACGTCGGGTGCTTCCACCCACATGAGGGGTATTATGCTGTTTGCTGACTCAATGTCACTGCTGTGGCTAAGTTATTACGGGCTCTCGCTGCTGGTCATGATGGCCATTTACTTTGCGCTGGCCTGGTTACCGCGTCTGCCCCGATTGGCCATCACCTGGGCCGTGGCGGGCATCATGTGGATGCCGGCCAATTACCGCTTGCCGCTGGTGGAAGAGGGCGAGTTCTATACGGGCTGGGCGCCCTCGGCCATGGTAGCGGCGATGGGCTTTTTCGAACATGGCGTGAGCGGTTTACGCGGCGGTTTGCTGTGGGCATTGCTGGGCATGGCGCTGGGCGCTTGCGTAGGCATCGTATTGTGGTGGTGGCGCCGTCCGATGCCGGTCGAAGAAGCCCCAGCGCGGCGTCAGCGCGCCGAAGAGCCACAGCCTGTTCGCCGCCGTGAGCCGGTGATTCGTTGAGCTCCCAAGCGGCCAGGGAGGCGTTGTCATGTGTGAGTTGATGGGTATGAGCGCCAATGTACCCACGGATATCTGCTTCAGCTTTTCGGGGTTTCTGCACCGAGGCGGCGGTACGGGGCCCCACCGCGATGGCTGGGGCATTGCGTTCTATGAAGAGGGCGGCTATCGAGAGTTTCGCGACCCTCATCCCTCAGTGGATTCGCCCATCGCGCGGCTGATATGCGACTACCCGATCAAGTCCCATGTGGTCATCAGCCATATCCGCCAGGCCAACGTGGGGGGCGTTCGGCTGGCCAATACGCACCCTTTTACCCGTGAGATGTGGGGGCGGCCCTGGTGCTACGCCCATAACGGGCAACTGAGTGACTGGCAGCAGCTTCCGCTGGGGCTCTACACCCCCGTGGGCAGTACCGACAGTGAGCATGCTTTTTGCTGGCTGATGGGCGAGCTGCGCCAGCGCTTCCCCACGCCCCCTGAGTCACCTGACGTGCTCTGGGAAACCCTGCACGCGCTGTGTGAACAGCTGCGCGGGCTGGGGGTGTTCAACCTGCTGCTCTCGGACGGTGTCTATCTGTATAGCTACTGTTCTACCAAACTGGCGCACATCACTCGACGGGCACCGTTTGGGCAGGCGGAACTCTCGGATGCCGAGATGACGGTGAATTTCGTCGAGCACACCACGCCCAACGATATCGTTTCGGTGGTGGCCACCGCGCCTCTGACCCACAATGAAGCCTGGCAGCGTATGGCGCCGGGTGAACTGCTGGTATGGCGTGGGGGAGAAATCCGTGCGCGTTATGGCCCAAAATCCTGACTATGCTAAAGAAATGGCATGACCAGAACGGTGGTGAGGGTCGAAGGGCTTTAAGCTAAAGTTGAAACGCAAGTTTCAATCGTTCGTTTTACAGTCTGCCGGACGTCGTATATGGTTGGCGTTCATGAACTACTTGATAGCCTCGCCACAATAACAAGGTCGGTACAGCATCGACACGGATAGCGGAGATTCCCCATGAGCGAACACGCCAGCACCCCCATTTTACGCGGCCCAGCGCTTGAAGGGTTGGAGCAGTACGACTCGGTCACCGATGTATTCCATTCGGCAGTGAAGCGCTTCGCCCAGAAGCCAGCCTTTACCTGCATGGGCAAGACGCTCAGCTTTGCCGACCTGGACCGCTTATCAGCGGATTTCGCCGCCTGGCTGCAGCATGAAACTGATCTGGAGCCGGGGGATCGGATCGCCATCCAGCTCCCCAACGTACTGCAGTTCCCGGTGGCCGTCTTCGGCGCACTGCGTGCTGGTCTGGTGGTGGTGAATACCAACCCGCTCTACACCGAGCGTGAAATGGCTCATCAGTTCAAGGACTCAAACGCCAAGGCCATCCTGATTCTGGCCAACATGGCCGACAAGCTCGAGAAGGTGCTGGACAAGACCGACATCAAGCACGTGCTGGTCACTCAATTGGGGGACTTGCATGACGTGCCCAAGCGCTGGCTGATCAATGCCGTGGTCAAGCACGTCAAGAAAATGGTGCCCGCCTACTCGCTGCCCAGCGCAGTTGGTTTTCGCGATGCGCTGAAGAAGGGCGCTTCGCTCACCCATCGGCCGGTAGACCGCACCCAGGAAGATCTGGCCGCGCTGCAGTACACCGGTGGCACCACCGGCATGCCCAAAGGGGCAATGCTGACGCACCGCAACCTGGTGGCCAACATGCTGCAGGCTCGCTCGGCCATTGGGGAGCATCTGACCGACGGTGAGGAGCTGGTCATTGCGCCGCTGCCGGTGTACCACATCTACACGTTTACCGTTAACTGCCTGTTCCTGATGGAAACCGGCAACCACTCGCTGCTGATTACCAATCCGCGTGATTTGCCAGCCTTCGTCAAGGAGTTGAAAGGGCTGCCGTTCACCGGTTTCATTGGTTTGAACACGCTGTTCAATGCCCTGTGCAACCGTGATGATTTCCGCCAGCTCGACTTCTCGAAACTCAAGCTGACCATTTCCGGCGGCATGGCCTTGACCAAGGCAGCCGCCCAGCGCTGGGAAGAGACCACCGGCTGCCCGATTGCCGAAGGCTACGGGCTGACGGAAACGTCCCCCATCGTCAGCTTCAACCCCAATGACGCCATTCAACTGGGCACCATCGGCAAACCCGTGGCAGGTACGGCGGTGAAGGTGGTGGACAGCGAGGGCAACGACGTGCCGTTTGGCGAGCCAGGGGAGCTGTGCGTGCAAGGGCCTCAGGTCATGAAAGGCTACTGGCAGCGTGAAGACGAAACGCGTAACTCCATCGATGAGCAGGGCTGGTTCCACACCGGTGATATCGCCGTTCTTCAAGATGATGGCTATATCAAGATCGTCGATCGCAAGAAGGACATGATTCTGGTGTCCGGTTTCAACGTCTACCCCAACGAAGTGGAAGACGTCGTGGCCGCGCATCCTGACGTGCTGGAAGTGGCTGCCGTCGGGGTGGCCGATGAAAACGCCGGCGAAGCCATCAAGCTCTTCGTCGTGTCGCAAAACAGCCAGCTGGATGCCGAGACGCTGCGCGCCTGGTGCAAAAAGGAGCTGACCGCCTACAAAGTACCCAAGTACGTCGAGTTCCGCGATGAGCTGCCCAAGACCAATGTGGGTAAAGTGTTGCGCCGCCAGCTGCGCGACCAGGAAGCCAACAAGGCCTGATACACGGCCATATTGGCTGGCGTTAGGCGTCACGTGATTGAAAGCGGTACAATGGTCGGCCCACTCCATGAGTGGGCCGACGTTTTATTCTGAGATGGAAACCGAGCCTAACGTGACCACCGACACGCACTCTTCTCGCACTGAATCCCCACAAGATCCTGCTGCTTTGCTGGCGGTACTCGACGCATCGCTGGGTGATGTCATGCTACGCGACCGTGAGCGCCTGGCCCGGCGTGTGTCGGGCTTGAAGCGACGGCAGGGTGACAACAAGCCGATCGACCGTGGTGTCAACGAGCTGCGCCGCGATATGGCAAAGGCCACGCAGCTGCTGGCCCAGCGGGAAGACTTGCGTGTTGCCTTGAACTACCCCGGTGAGCTGCCCGTCGTCGAGCGTCGCGAGGACATTCTGGCGGCCATTCGGGAGCACCAGGTGGTGGTCGTGGCCGGTGAAACCGGCTCGGGTAAAACCACTCAGTTGCCCAAGATGTGTCTGGAGCTGGGGCGCGGACGCCAGGGCCTGATTGGCCACACTCAGCCGCGCAGGCTGGCGGCGCGCAGCGTGGCAGCCAGGCTTGCCGATGAGCTGGAGGTGGCACTGGGTGAGCAGGTGGGCTATCAGGTACGGTTCAATGACCAGAGCACGCCCACGACGCTGGTCAAACTGATGACCGACGGGATTCTGCTGGCCGAAACTCAGCACGACCCGCTGCTGTTGCGCTATGACACTCTGATCATCGATGAAGCCCACGAGCGCAGCCTCAATATCGATTTTCTGCTGGGCTACCTGAAGCGTTTGCTGCCTAAACGCCCGGACCTGAAGGTGATCATCACCTCCGCCACCATCGACGTCGAGCGCTTTGCGGCCCACTTCGGCACGCCTGACGCGCCGGCCCCGGTGGTCGAAGTCTCGGGCCGTACCTACCCGGTGGATGTCCTTTATCGCCCGCTGGTGCGCAGCGAAGAGGACGAAGAAGACCGCACGCTGCAAGAGGGTATTCTTCATGCCGTGCAGGAAATCGAGACCATCGAGCGCCAGAAAGGCTGGCTCCACGGCCCCCGGGACGTGCTGGTGTTTCTGCCCGGTGAGCGTGACATTCGGGAAACCGCCGATACGCTGCGCCGTGCCGACCTGAAAGGCACCGACATTTTGCCGCTCTATGCGCGGCTGTCCAACGAAGAGCAAAATCGCGTGTTCGCCCCCCATCGCGGGCGACGTATCGTGCTGGCCACCAACGTGGCGGAAACCTCGCTGACCGTACCGGGAATTCGCTATGTCATCGACCCGGGCCTGGTGCGTATCAGCCGCTACAGCTACCGTGCCAAGATCCAGCGGCTGCCCATCGAGCCCATCAGCCAGGCCAGCGCCAACCAGCGCAAGGGGCGCTGTGGCCGTGTGGCCGAAGGGGTATGCATTCGGCTATATGATGAAGACGACTTTCTGGCTCGCCCGGCGTTTACCGACCCCGAAATTCAGCGCACCAACCTGGCGTCGGTGATTCTGTCCATGCTGGCGCTGAAGCTGGGGCACATCGAAGACTTTCCGTTTGTCGACCCGCCTGACGGCCGCTTCATCAAGGATGGTTTCCGGCTGCTGTTCGAGCTGGGTGCAGTGGACGACAAGCACCAGTTGAGCCCGCTGGGCCGTAAGCTGGCCAAACTGCCCATCGACCCAAGGCTGGCGCGCATGGTGCTGGCAGGGGCCGAACGGGGCAGCCTGCGCGACGTGCTGGTGGTGGTCTCGGCGCTGGCCATTCAGGACCCGCGAGAGCGGCCTGCCGACAAGCGTCAGGCGGCCGACCAGGCGCATCAGCGCTGGCACGACCCGGATTCCGACTTCGTCGCTTTGCTCAACCTATGGCACGGCATCGAGAATGCTCGCGAGGCGCTCTCGGGCAATCAGCTGCGCCGCTGGTGTCGCGAGCACTACATCAACTATCTGCGCATGCGCGAGTGGCACGATACGTTCCGCCAACTGCGTCAGCTGCTGCGTGACATGGATATCGAGGTGCCGCCACCGCTGCCTCGCGATGAAGACGAAAGCGAAGAGCAGGCCAAGCAGGCGCGGCGTAAAACCTCTGGCAAGCTGCACCAGGCGCTGCTGTCGGGTCTGTTGTCCAATTTGGGAACGCTGCTGGAGAACCGCGAATACCTGGGCGCTCGCAACCGCAAATTCATGATTCATCCCGGCTCCGGGTTGGCCAGGAAGAGCCCCAAATGGGTCATGGCGTTCGAGCTGATCGAAACCACCAAGCTGTTTGCACGCACCGTGGCCAAAATCGACCCGCAGTGGATCGAGCCCCAGGCGCAGCATCTGGTCAAAAGCAGCTACAGCGAGCCCCACTGGGAAATGAAGCGCGCCCAGGTGGTGGCGTTCGAGCAGGTGACCCTGTTTGGCCTGCCTATCGTTGCGCGGCGCCGGGTGCACTATGGCCCCATTGCGCCCCAGGAGTCGCGGGAGCTGTTTATTCGTCGTGCGCTGGTCGAAGGCGAGTTCCAGACGCGAGGCGCGTTCTTTGCCCATAATCGGGCGTTGATCGCAGAGGTCGAAGCGCTGGAGGATCGTGCCCGACGGCGCGATATACTGGTGGACGAAGAGAGCCTGTTCGCCTTCTACGACGAGCGCATCCCGGCGGACATCGTCAATGGCAAGGGCTTCGAACACTGGCGCAAGCAGGCCGAGCAGCAACAGCCCGAGCTTCTGAAGTTCGATCTTGAGGCGCTCAAGGCTCGTGATGCCCATGACGTGACCCAGGCGCAGTACCCGGATCACCTCACCCTGGCGGGCGTGGCCTATCCGGTGAGCTATCACTTCGACCCGGATGCCGAGGACGATGGCGTCACCCTTACCGTGCCCGCGGCGATGCTGCCGCAGCTGCCTGCCCATGCCCTCGACTGGCTGGTGCCCGGCCTGCTGCGCGAGAAGTGTATTGCGCTGCTCAAGTCGCTGCCCAAAAGCCTGCGCCGCCAGGTGGTGCCCATCCCCGATTGGGTCGATGCCGCCCTGGAAACGCTGGTGCCGGACGAGCGCCCCTTGACCGAAGCGCTTGGCGAGTTCATCCGGCGGCGTACCGGCACGCGGGTTCGCCCCGACGACTGGCGCCTCGACCTGCTGCCGCCCCACCTGCGCATGAATGTGCGGGTGGTCGATCATGGTGGCAAGACCCTGGGGCAAGGGCGTGATGTACGTGCCCTTGAGCGGCGCTTCGAGGAAGCCGCCAGTGCCGGCGCCCAGGCGCTGGCCGAGCAGGCCAGCCAGGCACCCACGCTGGAAGAGCTGCCCGCATCGCCGCTGCCTGAATCTCGTGTCACCACCCAGGCGGGCATTCGCGTGGAAGCCTACCCGGCCTTGGTCGCTGAGGGCGGGCACTTCAAGGTCAGCCTGTTCGATCATCCCGCCAAGGCGCAGTTTGCACATCAGGAAGGGGTCGCCCGGTTGGCCATTGCCAAGCTGCCTGAGCAGGTCAAAGCCATCAAACGGCTACCCGGAGTCGAAAAGTGCGCGCTGCTGTTCGCGAAGGTAGGCAGCAAGCAGGCCCTGGTCGAGGATTTGCTGCTGGCGGTGTTTACACAGGTCGTGGCACAGCATCCGCTACCGCGTTCTGCCGGTGAGCTGGCCGAGCGACTGGCAAAGACCCAGCCTCAACTGGTGGCCCATGCCGAGACCGTGCTGGGGCGTGTCGAAGAGGCACTGAAAGGCCATCTTGCCGTCAGCAAGATTCTGAAAGGGAAACTTAATTTTGCACTGGCGCTGGTCTACAGCGATGTCAGTGCGCAGATGCAGCGGCTGGTTTACCCAGGCTTCATCCGTGATGCGGACGAGTGGCTCACGGAGTATCCACGCTACATGGAAGCCGCCTTGATTCGATTGGAAAAGGCCGCCCGAGAGCGGGGCAGGGACCAAATGCTGATGCAGGATGTCCAAGCCCTCGAAGCGCGCTTTGACGCACGGCGCAAAAGCGAGCGCCGTGGTGCGGCCGAAGACCCGACGCTGGTCGCGTTCGGTTGGTGGATACAGGAATTGAGAGTGTCGCTGTTTGCGCAGCAGTTGGGCACGCACATGCCGGTATCGGCAAAACGCCTGGAGAAGCGTTGGGAAGAGATCACCCGCGGGCAAGGCATTCAATGAAGGAGGTTGGCATGACACAGGCAGTGATTACCGGAACAGGACTCTATACGCCGGAACACGCGGTCGATAATGCAGCGCTGGTCGCTGCCTTCAATGCATGGGTAGATCGCGAGAACGCGCGCCATGCCGAGGCTATTGCCCAGGGTGAGCGGGCAGCGCTGGCCTATTCGAGTACCGAGTTCATCGAGAAGGCCTCGGGTATCAAGAGCCGTTACGTGCTCGATGCCGCCGGGATTCTTGACCCTGAGCGAATGCGGCCTAAACTGCCACAACGTGACAACGACGAGCCGTCGATTCAGTGTGAGATGGCGACCGAAGCTGCGCGTCAGGCATTGGCGGCAGCCAGGGTATCGGCGGCGGATATTGAGCTGGTCATCGTGGCCTGCTCGAACCTGGAGCGCGCCTACCCGGCCGTGGCCGTGGAAGTGCAGCAAGCGCTGGGCACGTCGGGCTACGGCTTTGACATGAACGTGGCGTGCAGCTCCGCCACGTTTGCGCTGGAGACCGCGGCCAATGCGATTGCGGCAGGGCGGGTGAAACGTGCGCTGATCGTCAATCCCGAGATCTGCTCGGCACACCTGAATTTCACAGACCGTGACAGCCACTTTATTTTCGGCGATGCTTGTACTGCTATGGTACTGGAAAGCAGTGAGGTGGCCGTGGCCAGTGAGCGTTATGCGATTCTAGGGACACGCCTGGTCACTCAGTTTTCCAACGCCATTCGTAACAATGCCGGTTTTCTCAATCGAGTCACCGACAGCGACCCGCTGGCCCTGGACAAGCTGTTCGTGCAAGAGGGACGGCGAGTGTTCAAGGAAGTTTGCCCGCTGGTGGCCAGGCTGATCACCGAGCACCTGGCCTCCCTGGAATTGAGCGGTGAGGACCTTTCGCGGATGTGGTTACACCAGGCCAATCGCCACATGAACGACCTGATTGCCCGTAAGGTGCTGGGCCAGGAGCCTGATGTGCCGCAGGCGCCGATCATCCTGGACCGCTACGCCAATACCAGCTCGGCGGGGTCCATCATCGCTTTCCACCTGCATCGCGAGAACCTGGCGGAAGGCGATATTGGGGTGATCTGTTCGTTTGGTGCAGGGTACAGCGCGGGTAGCGTGATCCTTCGCCGAGAAGGCTAAGTACCTGGGCTAAGTACTTTGGATAAGTACTTGTGATAAGTACTTGTGATAAGTACTTGTGATAAGTACGTCGTGAAAACCACGTCAGCGGCGAAGCGTTGGCGTTGTACACTTTGAAGATGCGTTGATGATGTGAAAAGAGGAAACCCCATGCTGAGGTTGTTTGCCACGCAAGACACGGCTCCCGGAACGTGGCGCCCCTGGCTCCCCGTTCTGTTGCTGGCCACGTTGGCCATGGGGGGATGTGCCAGCACGTCTCCCCAGGAGCGCGACGGCGAGCGCGAAGAGGGTGCCGTTGAGCAGTCAGCGCATCCGGAAGACCCTTGGGAAGGCTTCAATCGGCGAGTGTTCGCTTTCAATGACGTGCTCGATCGCTACGCACTGAAGCCTGTGGCCACGGGGTACAAAACCGTCACCCCTCAGCCGGTGCAGACTGGCGTAGGTAATTTCTTCTCCAACCTGGGAGAAATCCGCACGGCCATTAACAGTTTGCTGCAAGGCAAGCCTGCCAATGCGGGGCTGGCCACGTCGCGCTTTCTGATCAACTCCACGGTGGGTATCGGGGGGCTGTTGGATTATGCGACGCATATGGAGATTACCGCCGAGCGTGAAGATTTCGGCCAGACCCTGGCCGTCTGGGGCTGGGAAGATTCACGTTATCTGGTGCTGCCGCTGCTGGGGCCGCGTACCCTGCGAGATGCGTCGGGGTTCCCGCTGGATATCGCGGCGCACCCCATCACCTACATGGACGATCACCAGCTGCGCGCTGGCCTGACCGCGCTGGATATCGTGCACTTGCGGGCGGGCCTGCTGGATCAGGAGTCACTGATTCGTGGGGATCGCTACCGATTCATTCGCGATGCTTACTTGCAGCGTCGACAGTTCGAGATCAACGATGGTGAGCTGGGCGACGATCCCTTTGCCATGGACGATTTCGAGTTCGACGATAGCGACTTTGGTGACGACGACTTCGCCGACTGAGGCTAGACATGGATCACGCAAAGCAGTTGATCGCGGTAATCGATGAGCCCGGTAGCGAGCGTGATGCGCTGGCCGAGGCGATTACCTGTGACGGGATGTGGGTGTTTGCCGCAGACAATATCGATCATCTGCCGGTGGGCACCGCGCTGATCGTCGCCCATGCTAGAGCGGTGCCCAGGCAGCAGTGGTTGCAACTGGCCCATCGCCTGCCCGCACTGGTCGTGAGTGATACCCGCCAGGATGCGGATTTGATCAAGGCAATCGACGCTGGATTGGTGGATTACATCGTCCACCCGCTCAGGCATGCTGAACTGCTGCGCAGGATGATTCGCAAGGCCATCGAGCTGCATCAACTGGCTCAGGAGCGTGACCGTGACCGACAACGGCTGGCGGAGCTGAACGAAAGTCTGGAAACCCATTTGGCCCTGCTGAGAATGGACCAGCAGAGTGGCGGACATATTCAGCGCCGTCTGCTGCCGCCAAGGCCCAAGGTGATCAGTGGCGTCTATTACGATTACTGGTTTGCGCCGTCGCTCTATTTGTCGGGCGATTTTCTCGACTACCAGCGCTACAACGAGCGCTTCAGCGTGTTCTATTTTGCCGATGTGTCCGGCCATGGTGCCTCCTCGGCCTTCGTGACCGTGCTGCTGAAATATCTCTGTAACCGCTGGCTGAACGAGTGGGACGGTCAGGACCCTGAGGCGCTGCCGCCCCGCTGGTTATCGGCCCTGAACCGTGAACTTCAGGATACCGACATCGGCAAACACGCCACTTTATTTGTCGCTGTTATTGACCATGAGGAAAAGACTCTGCACTATTCGCTCGGCGCCCAGCTTCCCATGCCATTATTGGTGGCGGATGGAAACCTGACGCGTTTGGCGGGGGAAGGAATGCCGGTAGGCCTTTTCCCTGATGTGGAGTATCCTTCGCTTAGCTGCCCGCTGCCAGCCAACTTCCAGTTGTGGCTGTGTTCAGATGGTGTATTGGAATGCTTGCCGGGTAAGACGCTCGACACGCGGCTCACGGAACTTGAGCAACTAGTAAGCGAAAGTGTCACGCTTGAGCAGCTGCGAGACCGGCTAGCCAACACCAACTCGCTCCTGAGTGGGGGCGACGAGGACGATGAGGCGAACCAGGACCGCGATGCTTTACCCGATGACCTGACAATCATGATGGTGAGCGGATTTGGTCATGCTGATTGAAGAAGGCCGCATCAAGGCGGCGTTCGATTCTGGTGTTTTTGTTCTAAAGCTGTGTGGTGATGTAAGACTCACACTCTGCGCCACACTCGATACCCAGGCACAACGTCTCGCGGAAACGCCGGGCCTGCGTGCGGTGATGATTGACCTGCGCGAGGCGACGAACGTCGACTCGACGGCGCTGGGTTTTCTCGCCAAGGTGGCCATGGTCGTCAAAGGTCATCTGGAACAGCCCCCAACCATCATCGCGGATAATCCGGATGTCCGGCAGATGCTGGATGTGATGGGTTTTGCGCGCTTCTTTACGCTGATGTCGGCACCGCTGCAGCAGTCGGCACCGCTGGAGACGGTACTGGAAGATCTGCCCGAGGAGCCCGCTGACGAAGAGGGGCTGCGCGGCCGTATTCTGGAAGCGCACCGTATCCTGATGCACATGAACGAGCATAACCGCGAGCAGTTTCAGCCGCTGGTGGAGATGCTGGAAGCCCAGGGGGCTCCTGCAAAATAAAGCCCTCTGGCCCATGATGCGCCAGAGGGCTGTTCACAGACGCCTGGAGAGCAGGCGTGCGAAAATCGCAGCCTAGCCCTTTCTTAGCGTGCTCAGCAGTTCTTCCAGCTTGCGCTGGTCAGCCATGAACTTGCGAATCCCTTCGGCCAGCTTGTCGGTGGCCATCTCGTCTTCGTTCATTGCCCAGCGAAAATCGGCTTGTGTCAGGGCTTCTTGCGGTGAGCTGCTGGCGCCTAAAGGGCTGAGTTGGCGGGGCAGGTCGGCCTCGATTTCGTCCAGCTCCTTGAGCAGGGCAGGGGAGATGGTCAGGCGGTCACAGCCTGCCAGCGCCTGAATTTCACCGATGTTACGAAAGCTGGCACCCATCACGATGGTGGGGTAGCCGTGGCCTTTGTAGTACTCGTAAATCCCTTTGACCGACTGTACGCCCGGGTCCTGTGCACCGCTGAAGTCGGCATCAGGCTGACGCGCCTTGTGCCAATCAAGAATCCGCCCCACGAAAGGCGAGATCAGCGTGACGCCGGCATCGGCGCAGGCCTGAGCCTGGGCAAAGCCGAACAGCAGGGTCAGGTTGGTACGAATCCCGTCGCGCTCCAGCTGGTGAGCGGCCTGAATGCCTTCCCAGGTGGAAGCCATCTTGATCAGAATACGCTCGGGACCCACGCCGTACTCGGCATAACGCTCGATCAACGAGTGGGCCTTGGCGATGGTCGCTTCCTTGTCAAAAGAGAGACGCGCGCTGACCTCGGTGGACACATAGCCGGGAACCAGCTTGCTGATTTCGCTACCGATATCCACCGCCACCCGATCGACCGCGTCGTCCAGGTCGGTGCTCTCCTTGGCGATACTGGCCAGACGAGCACGGCGCTCCTCCTGTTGGGCCGCCTGAAGAATCAGCGAAGGGTTGGTGGTGGCGTCCTCGGGCTGGAAGCGACGAATGGCCTCCAGATCCCCGGTATCGGCCACCACGGTGGTCATCTCTTTCAATTGGCTTAATAGACTAGTGGCCATGCAGTGCTCCTTGTATGAGTCATGGTTACTCTAACAAGGCTGGCTCGCGTTGAGTATGTTTGATCGGTGATGATAGCGAAGAATCCGCTGCCCGCCACTGATAGCCGATGGTCTCGGGTTGCTGGCTGATCTTGAATCGGGCCGCTTGCTCTCGCATCCCTTCGGCAGCCGACTCCAGCGACATGGCGTCCTGTGCGGTGGCATCGACCTGACGCGCATTGGCCTGGGTCACCTGGGTCTGCTCCTGCAGGGTCTCGTTGATCTCTTCGATGTTCTGATGCTGCAGGTGGGCGGCTTCGGCAATATCGGTAATCAGGCGGTGAGTCGAAGAGATCGAGCCGACCATCTCCTCGACCTGTTGGTTGGCATCTCGGGAAAGCTGGTTGCCGCGCTCGATACTGGTATTGGAAGAGGCCAGCAGGCCGCGAATCTGAGTGGCAGCTTCTGCGCTGCGGGTGGCCAGCGAACGCACTTCAGCGGCCACCACGGCAAAGCCGCGCCCCTGTTCGCCTGCACGGGCCGCTTCCACCGACGCGTTGAGGGCCAGCAGGTTCGTCTGGAACGAAATGCCATTGATGACGTTGACGATGTCGTTGACCTGCTTGGCGTGGGCATCGATCTCTTCCATGGTCGACAGAAAGGCTTCCATGGTGTGGTGGCTCTGCTGAGCTTGTGTCGTGGCGTGTTCGGTCAGTTCCTTGGCCTTCAGGGCATGCTCGGCGGTGTGGGCCACGCTATCGGTCAGGGTATGTACGTTGGTGGCCGTGTTGTCCAGTGAGGTGGTTTGCTGATGGGTGCGCGTGGCCAGGTCCTCGTTACCCAGTGCCAGCCGCTGAGCACTCTGGAACACGTGCTGGCTGTTGTCATGCAGTTGCTTGACGGTCTCGATCAGGGAGTTTTGCATGACCCCCAGGGCCGCATAGAGCTGGCCGATTTCGTTGTTGCCACGGGCCGGAACCTCGGCACTCAGGTCTCCTTCGGCCATATGACGAAAATGGCCGATCAAGTGGCGGATGGGCTGTAGCAACTGGAAGTGGCCCAGCCAGATCAAGGCGCCCATCAGGGCCAGGGAGACCGCCATACCCAGCGCCAGCCCAGCGGCCACCATACCTGCGCGCTGCTTGGCGTCCTGCATCAGACTGACGCCTTGCTGGTCGGCTACCTGATAAAACGCCCGGGCATGGCCTGCCAGGGCCTCGCTATGATCCATGGCTTCCAGAGTGATTTGCCGATAGCCGCTGCGGTCACCGGAGGTAATCGCGTTGCGCTGGGCATCCATGCTGGCCAGCAGTTGATGGGCGCGCTCATCGATGGCGTCGCGCAACGCTGAATAGGGGCTGTCCTGAGTGGCCTGAAGGAAACTTTCCAGCGCCTGGGACATCTCGTTCAGCTCGTACTCGACGGCTTCCAGCGCTGCGATGGGGTCACCGAGCGACGGACGCAATTGGCGCTCCAGAGCACGGTCCATGCGATTGAGACCTTCCAGGCTGGCAATGTGCAGCCGATTCAGCGAGGAGGCTTGCTGGACATTGACCTGCTCCAGCGAAGCCAGGTCACGCTGGCTCTGCTGCATGATATGCCAAGCCAGTGCGGCGAACATCAGCAGGCAGCCTGCCATCAATAGCAGCGCGGCCAGGCTCAGGTTGCGTAGCGAAATGTTTTCCAGCTTTTTGAGTATCATCGTGGCCCCCAGGACAGCGTCATTTGAATCATGACGGGCAGCTTAATGGGCAAATGTTTCAGTTCTGAGTGGGCGATGCGCGATCCTGGGGTTGAGTGTATGATTAGCGTCCTACCTAAGTGGCCAGCGAGCGGCCAACCAGCGTAGCTTTCGAGGAGATGTATGGAACTCAATCCGCGTCGCGTGGCGCTATTGGTGGCGGCCAATACGGCGTTGGCCCCTTTTGCAATAGACGCCTACCTGCCTGCCATGGGAGTGCTGGCGGAAAGTATCGATGCCAGCATTCACCATACCGAGCTTTCCATCAGTATGTTTCTGTTCGGCTTTGCGCTGGGGCAGCTCTGTTTTGGCCCGCTGTCGGACCGCATGGGCCGCAAGCCCGTGTTGCTCAGCGGGCTGGTGGTCTTCATGTTGGCCAGCTTGATGATCACCACCGCCGATAGCCTGACATCCTTGCTGGCATGGCGGTTCGTGCAGGCGCTGGGCGGGGGAGCCTGCGTGGTCAATTCGGCGGCCATCGTACGGGATTGTTTCAGCGGGCGTGAGGCTGCCAGGGTGATGTCCACCATGGCCATGATCATGATGCTGGCGCCGCTGGTGGCGCCGGCGGTCGGGAGCCTGCTGCTGTATATCGCCGGCTGGTGGCTGATCTTTGTATTTCTGGCGGTCTATGCAGGCTTTTTGCTCTGGCTGTTGGGGACGCGCCTGCCTGAAACCCGCGCCCCGGACCTGCCTGTTGCCACTCCTCGTCAGGTGCTGGGTAACTACGCCAGCGTGCTGCGTCACCGGGAAGGGATGGGGTACATTTGCGCCGTGGCAGCCTCGTTTGCGGGCCTCTTCGCGTTCGTAACGGCCTCACCCTTTCTTTATCTGGAGTATTTCTCCCTCTCTCCGGGCGTTTACCCACTGGTGTTTGGGGTCAACGTGGTCATGATTGCGCTCTCCAATCGGCTGAATATCCATCTTCTGCGCAAGCGCACACCCCAGCAAAACCTGCGCTTTGGCTTGACGGTGCAGCTATGCGCCGCGCTGGCACTGGTGGCTGCCACGGCCCTGGGCCTGGCCTCGTTGCCGGTGGTGGTGGCGCTGGTGATGCTGTTTACCGGCATGATTGGGCTGATCACGCCCAACGCCATCTCGTCGCTGTTGGATCATTTCGGCCATATCAGCGCCACGGCCACGGCGCTGCTGGGAGGCATACAGTTCAGCTGTGGCGCGCTGGCGGGTGTGCTGGTGGGCCTCTTCCAGGTAGAGCACCTCTGGCCGATGGTGCTGACCATGCTGGGCGCGGCGCTGCTGGGTAATATCGGGGTGAGAAAGCTCACCCAGGCGGTCTAGGCGTGGCGATGCTCGAATGGCTGGCGCTCACCATGGAGCTCTCTTTGGGAATTTCTCTGGCAACATGGCTGGCCTGTGCCGGGGTGCTGCTGCTGGGGGCTTTCGTACAGCGTGCCACGGGGTTTGGCCTGGCGGTCGTCGGGGCACCGCTGCTGCTGATGCTGGAGCCACGGCTGGTGCCGGTGGTGCTGGTGCTGTTCGGTTTTACGGTCTCGCTGATGATGGTGCGCCGCTATTGGCACGAAGTGCATCTGCGCGAGATTAGCGTGGCACTGGTGGGGCGGCTGCCGGGTAATGGGCTGGGAATCTGGCTGCTGCTGGCGGCGCCCATGGCCGTGCTGGAAACGCTGATTGCCGCCATCGTGCTGTTTGCGGTCGGCGTGACGCTGTGCCGTTTTCATTTGCCGGTGAATCGCGTCACGCTGTTCGTGGCCGGTGTACTGTCGGGCATCTTCGGCACCGTGGCAGCCATTGGTGGGCCGCCCATCGTGCTGCTGATGCACGGCTTCTCGCCGGATCGCATGCGCGGCAATCTGGCGGCCTTCTTCGTCATCACCTCACTGCTGACCTTGGCGACGCTGGCGCTGGCGGGGCAGCTCAGCATCTGGCATTTCAAGCTGGCGCTGACGTTCCTGCCTGCCGTGTTGATTGGTAATGCGTTGGCCGATGCGGTCGCCCATCGGCTGGATAAAGTACTGCTACAGCGCTGTTCATTGGCCCTGTGTACCTTGGCGGCACTGGGCTTGCTGCTTTGAGCGTGCCCCAGGCCAACGCTTCGTTAACACTCCTCGCTAAAAAAATTACCGCTGTCATATTTCTGCAATCGTCGCTGTGCAAACTCCTCGGTGTGAAAGGCCAATCGCCAACATTGCGAACGGCTCAAATCGAATAGCCCAGGCATGAAACTAGAAGGGGACACGACGATGAAAGTAACGAAAAAGACACTAGGTGTTGTAGTTGCTGCCGCTCTTGCTACCGGCGTATCGACGGCTGCTACTGCCCGTGACACCGTGCAAATCGCTGGTTCTTCGACGGTACTGCCGTTTGCCAGCATCGTTGCTGAAGAGTTCGGTAACACTTATTCCCAGTTCAACACTCCGGTCGTCGGTTCTGGTGGCTCCGGTGGCGGCCTGCGCCAGTTCTGTCAGGGCGTTGGTGAGAACACCATCGACATCGCCAACTCTTCTCGTGCCATCCGCAGTGGCGAAGTAGCCAACTGTAACGAAAACGGCGTTAATGACATCCTCGAAGTGATGTTCGGCTACGATGGTATCGTGTTTGCATCGCGTATCGACCGTGACGAGTTCGCTCTGACGCCTGAGCACGTGTTCAAGGCCGCTGCCGCTCAAGTCACTCAGGATGGTCAGCTGGTCGACAACCCCTACACCCGCTGGAACGAAATCGACAGCAGCCTGCCCGACCAGGAAATCGTGCTGGTGATTCCGGCTTCCAACCACGGCACCCGTGAAGTATTCGAAGAGAAAGTCATCCACGCTGGCTGTGAAAGCGACGCCAACGTAGAAGGCGATGCCTGTGACTCGCTGCGTGGCGATGGCCGTATCGTCGAAATCGCCGGTGACTACACCGAGACGCTGGCTCGTCTGGATGCCCAGGCAGATGCCGTTGGTGTCTTCGGTCTGAGCTTCTACGACCAGAACCGTGACCGTCTGCAAGTGGCCACGGTGGATGGCGTGACGCCCAGCCTGGAAACCATCGGTTCTGGCGAATACCCCGTTTCTCGTCCGCTGTTCTTCTACGTGAAGGGCGAGCACCTGGACGTGATCCCGGGCCTGGCCGAGTACACCGAGTTCTTCCTGAACGACATGATTTCTGGCTACGGCAGTCCGCTGGAAGACGCTGGTCTGATCCCAATGAGCGAAGAAGAGCGTGCTGAAGCACTGGCTCAATTCGAAGCCCGTACCGTGGTAAGCGTTGAAGAGTAAGACTGCCGCCATCGCTTAACAGCGATGATCAGGTAGGCATTGCGCCAGCATCATGGAAATGGTGCTGGCGCTTAAACGTAGGAAATCATGGGCGGAGAGAGAATGAGTAACATTGCCTTGATAGCCACGCTACTCGTGATAATGGCCTTGGCTTACCACTTGGGGTTAACACGCAGTCGCGCGGTTGCGGCAGAGCACGATGTCAGAATGCATTCGCGCCCCGGTTATTATGGAGCGTTGGTGGCCCTGTGGTGTGGGCTGCCAGCGCTTGCCCTATTTATATTGTGGTCGCTGTTGGCACCACAGTTGATTGATATGCTGGTCGTTCAGCAACTGCCCCCCGAGCTGGTGGCAGGCATGAGCGAGCGTGAAATGAACACCTTGTTGCGGCGTATCACCGCGCTGGCCAACGAGCGTAACGTGGCCGGAGGGGGAAGCGCCGAGGAGTTGGCCGCGGCCGCACACATGGCGCGCCTGCAGACTTTCCAGAACACCACGCTGATCGCGCTGATGGCCGTGGTGGCCGTGGTGGGGCTGGTGTTTGCCCGGCGGCGTATTTCCCCTCAGTGGCGGGCGCGTAATCATGTCGAGCGCGTGATCTCCATTGCGCTGGCTTCCTGCTCCGCCATCGCGATTTTCACCACGGTGGGCATCGTGTTGTCGATGCTCGGTGAAGCGCTGAAGTTCTTCAGCTTCATCAGCCCGGCAGAGTTCTTCCTGGGTACGACCTGGAACCCCCGTTTCAGCACGTCGGGAACCGATGCACAGGGTGAGTTTGGCCTGCTGCCGCTGCTGTGGGGCACCATGATGGTGAGCATCATTGCCTTGCTGGTGGCGATCCCCGTGGGGTTGATGACGGCGATTTACATGGCCGAATACGCGCCCCCCTGGCTGCGTAACGTGGCCAAGCCGATCATCGAAATTCTGGCGGGTATCCCGACTATCGTGTACGGCTTCTTTGCCCTGATCGTCATTGGGCCTTTCCTTTCCAGCCTGGGCGATATGGTCGGTATCAATATCCGCACCACCAGCGCGCTCACCGCGGGCCTGGTGATGGGCATCATGATCATTCCGTTCGTGTCGTCACTGTCTGACGACATCATTACTCAGGTGCCCAAGTCACTGCGCGATGGTGCGCTGGGGCTGGGGGCAACCAAGTCCGAGACCATTCGCCAGGTGGTATTGCCTGCGGCGCTGCCGGGTATCGTTGGTGCCTTTCTGCTGGCGGCCAGCCGCGCCATCGGTGAAACCATGATCGTGGTATTGGCGGCCGGTAATAACCCGGTACTGCACGGTAATCCGTTCGAGGCGGTATCGACCATCACCGTGACCATCGTTAACCAGTTGACCGGGGACATGGACTTTGCCAGCCCACAGTCGCTGGTGGCCTTTGCTCTGGGCTTGACGCTGTTCGTCATTACCCTGGGCCTGAACGTCATCGCACTGGTTGTGGTGCGTAAATACCGCCAGCAATACGAGTAAGCGACCATGTCTATTACGATTGAGCAGCGCCGTCAGCATCGCCTGACCACGATCGAAAACTCGCTGGCAAGACGTCATCGTCAGGAAAAGCGTTTTCGCTTTGCCGGGTTGGCCGCCGTCGTGACCGGCCTGACCCTGGTCGCCATTCTGTTCATCAGTATTCTGATGCGCGGTGTGCCGGCGTTTTGGCAAGCGACGCTCTACCCGGAGGTGTACTTCGACCCCGAAGTGATCCAGCTGGAAGAGAAGCCGGTGCGCGCCAGCGGTGAAAGCCAGTCGGCGTTCAACGAACGTTATTCCGCGTGGCTGACCCAGGCAGGACTGGTCAACTGGCAGTCATTGATCGACCGCGCCATGGAAGAGGCGCTGGGGGTCGAGGTCGAGCCTCAACAGCTACGTGATCTGCGTGCCCTGGTGACCTCGGGTGAGCGCTTTGCACTGCGTGAGAAGTTCATCAAGGATCCTTCCTTGCTGGGCCAGACCGTGGAAGTGAAAATGCTCGCGGCGGCCAACGTCGACGTCTGGATCAAGGGCAATATCGACCGCTCGCTGCCGGATGCGCGTCAGCAGTTGAGTGCCCAGACCCGGGAATGGGCTGACCGCCTTTACGATGAGAACGTCATCCGTAACTCCTTCAGTACGTCGCTGTTCCTGAATACCGACTCGCGCAGCTCGCCTGCGTCGGCGGGCCTGGCAGGGGCCTTCATGGGGTCGCTGTTCATGATGCTGATCGTGATCACGCTTTCGGTCCCCATTGGTGTAGCCAGCGCCATCTACCTGGAAGAGTTCGCGCCCAAGAACCGTTTGACCGATCTCATCGAGATCAATATCAACAATCTGGCAGCCGTGCCTTCCATCGTGTTCGGCTTGCTGGGGGCTTCCATCTTCATAGGCTATCTGGGCATGCCGCTGTCGGCGCCGCTGGTGGGCGGCCTGGTGCTGACGCTGATGACCCTGCCGACCATCATCATCGCTACCAGGGCATCGCTGCGCTCGATTCCGCCCTCCATTCGCCAGGCGGCGTTGGGGATCGGCGCATCGAAAGTGCAGACGGTCTTCCACCATGTATTGCCCTTGGCACTGCCGGGTATCCTGACGGGCTCCATTCTGGGCGTTGCCCAGGCGCTGGGCGAGACGGCACCGCTGCTGCTCATCGGCATGAATGCGTTCGTGTCCAACGTGCCCAGCACGCCATTGGAGCAGTCGGCTGCGCTACCGGTACAGATCTATCTATGGCAGGGTAACGAGCTGCGCAATTTCTTCGAGGCGCGTACGTCAGCGGCCATCATTGTACTGCTGGGGTTGATGCTGAGCCTGAACGCACTGGCAATCTGGCTGCGTAAAAAATTCGAGACGAGGTGGTAAGTGAATACTTCAACAGAGCCCAAGACATCCCCATTGGTGAGCGTAGGCGCTGGCGAGAGCCGCACCAGTAAAGCCACCGACAAGGTCAAGATGAGCGCCCAGGACGTCAAGGTCTTTTACGGTGCCAGTCAGGCGATCAATGGTATCAGCCTGGATGTGTACGAAAACGAAGTGCTGGCGTTCATCGGGCCTTCTGGCTGCGGTAAGTCGACCTTTCTGCGCTGCTTGAACCGCATGAACGACACCATCGACATCTGTCGGGTCGAGGGCAAGATCACCTTGGATGACAAGGATATCTATGCCCCGGATCGCGATGTGGTACTCCTGCGTGCCCAGGTAGGCATCGTGTTTCAGAAGCCCAATCCGTTTCCCAAGTCGATTTATGAAAACATCGCCTATGGCCCGCGTCTGCACGGTCTGGCAAAGCGCAAGGCCGAGCTGGACGACATCGTCGAGAGCAGCCTGCGCCGTGCCGGGCTCTGGGAAGAGGTCAAGGATCGACTGGATCAGCCGGGCACCGGGTTGTCGGGTGGCCAGCAGCAGCGCCTGTGCATTGCCCGCACTGTGGCCGTCAGCCCGGACATCATCCTGATGGATGAGCCGTGCTCGGCCCTCGACCCCATCGCGACGGCCAAGGTGGAGCAGCTGATCGATGAGCTCAGCGAGAGCTATACCATCGTCATGGTGACCCACAACATGCAGCAGGCGGCACGCGTGGCCGACCGTACGGCGTTCTTCCACATGGGGGATCTGGTGGAGGTGGACAGCACCGACCAGATCTTCACCAATCCGCAAGACCAGCGTACCCACGATTACATCACGGGGCGCTTCGGGTGATCACGCCGTACTGATCACGGGTTACCCGCAGGGGGCGTGGCCGCCTGCGGGTTCGATAGCTGGTTTTTTTTGATTTTTAATATATGATTTTTCATATATTGACGATTCACTTGGCTCTGGAGGTTCAGCATGTCACTACGCATTGGTATCAACGGGTTTGGCCGTATTGGTCGTCTGGCACTGCGCAGCCTGTGGGCGCGAGCCGCTGCCGACGAGGTAACCCTGGTGCGCATCAACGACCCGGGCGGCGATGCGGCGACGTTTGCTCACCTGCTGGAGTTCGACTCGGTACATGGCCAGTGGGCGCCGGGGCAGGGCATTGGCGCTACCCCGGAGGCGATCACCATCGATGGCCGTACCATCGCCTTCAGCGCCCACAAGACGATTGCCGAAGGTGACTGGTCTGGTTGCGATGTGGTGATCGAATGCTCCGGCAAGATGAAAACCACGGAGAAGCTGCAGGCCTATCTGGATCAGGGGGTCGAGCGTGTGGTGGTCAGTGCGCCGGTCAAGGAGGAGGGCGTGCTCAACGTGGTGGTGGGCGTCAACGATCATCTGTTCGACCCCGCTACGCACCGCATCGTCACTGCGGCCAGCTGCACCACCAACTGTCTGGCCCCCGTGGTCAAGGTCATTCTGGAAACGTTCGGTATTCGTCATGGTTCCATGACCACGGTGCACGACATTACCAATACCCAGACGATTCTGGACGCACCGCACAAGGACCTGCGCCGGGCGCGCGCCTGCGGCATGAGCCTGATTCCCACCACCACCGGTTCGGCCAAGGCGATCACCGCCATCTTTCCCGAACTGACCGGCAAGCTGAACGGCCATGCGATTCGCGTGCCGCTGGCCAATGCCTCGCTGACCGATATGGTATTCGAGCTCGAGCGCGAAGTGACCGTCGAGGAGGTCAATCAGGCGCTCAAGATGGCCGCAGAGGGGCCCTTGAAGGGGATTCTGGGTTACGAGGAGCGGCCGCTGGTGTCTATCGACTATCGCACCGACCCGCGCAGTTCGGTCATCGATGCGCTCTCGACCATGGTCGTGAATGGTACGCAGCTGAAGCTCTACGCCTGGTACGACAACGAGTGGGGGTATGCCAACCGCACCGCTGAGCTTGCCTGGAAGGTGGGCAAGGAGCAGGCGCGCCGTGGCTGAGTCGCTCAGGGCACGCATTGGCGCACTGCCTTTCGAAGTGCGCCAGTATATGCTGATCACGGGCAACTACTGGGCGTTTACCATCACCGATGGGGCCCTGCGGATGCTGGTGGTGATGTACTTCCACCAGTTGGGTTACTCGCCGCTGCAAATCGCCATGCTGTTTCTGTTCTACGAAGCGTTTGGCGTGGTGACCAATCTGGTGGGAGGGTGGTTGGGCGCGCGGTTGGGGCTCAACCGCACCATGAACGTGGGGCTGGGGCTGCAGATCGTGGCGCTTGCCATGCTCATGGTGCCTGCCGGAATGCTTACCGTCGTTTGGGTCATGGCGGCCCAGGCGCTGTCGGGTATTGCCAAAGACCTGAACAAGATGAGCGCCAAAAGCGCGGTGAAAGTGCTGGTGCCGGCTGATAGCGCCAATGCCAACAGCGCCTTGTACCGCTGGGTCGCGATGTTGACCGGCTCCAAAAATGCCCTGAAAGGGCTGGGCTTTTTTGTGGGCGGCGTGCTGTTGACGCTGATCGGCTTTCGCGGCGCGGTGGTGGCCATGGCGCTGATGCTGGGTGCCGTGCTGGGGCTGTCGCTGTGGCGGTTGAAGGCTGACCTTGGCAAACAGAAGGTCAAGCCAAAGTTTTCCGAGATTTTCTCCAAGTCCCGCGCCATCAATGTGCTTTCGGCGGCGCGCTTCTGCCTGTTCGCCTCCCGGGACGTGTGGTTTGTCGTGGCCTTGCCGGTATTCCTCTATGATCAGCATGGCTGGAGCCACTGGACCGTGGGTGGGCTATTGGCCGCCTGGATCATTGGCTACGGCGGGGTGCAGACCCAGGCGCCCAGGCTCACCGCACTGTTCCGTGGAGACGCTCGGATGCTCACGGCTGGCTGGGCCGCCGCGCTTGCCGTGCTCGCCATTCTGCTGGCTCTGCTGCCCCTGGCACAGGTGGGGTGGCTGGTAGTGGGGCTGCTGGCCTTCGGCGTGCTGTTTGCCGTCAACTCCAGCTGGCACAGTTATCTGATCGTCCACTATGCCCGTGCCGATGGCGTGTCCATGGACGTAGGCTTCTACTACATGGCCAACGCCATGGGCCGCCTGGTCGGCACGCTGCTCTCGGGCTGGCTCTACATGGCCTATGGTTTGAGTGCGTGCCTGTGGGTGGCGGCGGCGCTGGTGGCTGCCAGCGCGCTCATGGCACTGGCGCTGCCCAGGCAGGTGGCGTGATTCGCTCGCCTGGCGCTGGCCTGACGCTCACCCTGGGGAGTGCCCAGACCCTTGCCTGGGCGTCCAGCTACTATCTGCCCGCCATTCTGGCGGGGCCCATGGCGCTGGAATTGGAGCTGTCCACTCGCTGGATATTTGGCGCCTTCTCGGCAGCGTTGCTGCTGGTCGCCATGTTGGGACCCAGCGTCGGGCGCTTGATCGATCGCCAGGGCGGGCGCGGTGTGCTGATGGCCTCGAACGCCATCATGGCGGTGGGCTTGTTGGCACTGGCGCTGGCGCAAGGGGCGGTGACACTGGTGCTGGCATGGTTGCTGATGGGCGTGGGCATGGCGCTGGGTCTTTACGATGCGGCCTTTGCCACGCTGGGGCGGCTGCTGGGGAGTCATGCCAGGGCATCGATTACCGGCGTGACCCTGGTGGCAGGATTTGCCAGTACTCTTGGCTGGCCCATCACTGCCTTCATCGAGAGCGAGTGGGGCTGGCGTGCTGCCTGCGCCAGCTGGGCGCTTGCCCATGTCGTGTTGGGAATGCCCTTGAACGCTCGCTTGCCCAAGGCCGAGCGAGCGCTCTCCAGCGCGTCGAGCCCTGCGTCTGAGGCGCCTGAACAGCCGCGTTTTACCCTGCTGCTGCTGGCGTACGTGTTCGCGGCGGGCTGGTTCGTCTCCACGGCCATGGCCGCCCACCTTCCCAGGCTGCTGCAAGAGAGTGGCGTTTCTCTGTCGGTGGCGATTGCAGCGGCTGCTCTGGTGGGGCCTGCGCAAGTAGCGGCGCGCATGGGGGAGTTCGTTTTGCTGCGCCGTTTTCACCCCTTGTTCGCAGGCAGGATCGCTACCACGCTGCATCCCGTGGGCGCCGGGTTGCTGACGTTTTTCGGCATGCCGGCCGCCGGGTTTGCGTTGCTGCATGGCGCGGGTAACGGCATGATGACGATTGCCTCGGGGACGCTGCCCCTGGCACTGTTTGGCCCGCAGGGGTTTGGGCGCAGGCAGGGGCTCATCATGATGCCCGCTCGGGCCTTGCAGGCTATGGCGCCGCTGTTGTTTGGGCTGCTGATCGACCAGTGGGGCGCAGCCGCGCTATGGCTGACGTCGCTGCTCATGCTGGCAGCCACGCTAGCGCTGCTGAGTATCCCGGCTCCCCGGCGTTAACGGGGCGCCATCCAGGAACAGCCGCCTGAATTTCCACCATCCTTCCACCCGTAATCGCAGGCCTTGCCAGGCAAGGGACGGCTCTATCCAGAGGTCGGCCTCTGGCAACTGATGATATTCGAAGGCCGATGTGTCGCTTGGCGCGCCCAGCTCTGCCACGGCGATATGTGCCGTCCCGCCACAGCAGCCATGACGTGGCGAACGGCGTACCGTCACCACGCCTCCGTGCTGCTGGATGAATGCCACGGCAGGGTGCTCCATCTTGATGACTTGACGCATGACGCTCCTGGCTGCCCATGCCGGGCGGTTAGGTGGGGGGATAGTAAACGGTCTCTCCGTCTTCCTTGGTAAATTGTGCAACAGGGTGGTCCAGGAGCGCCAATACCTGCTCGGATGGGCGGCATAATCGCGTGCCCTTGGGCGTACTGACGATGGGCCGGTTGATGAGCAGCGGGTGAGCCATCATGGCGTCGATGAGCTGGTCATCGCTCAACGTCGGGTCGTCGAGCTGCAGTTCATCATAAGGCGTCCCTTTCTGGCGCAAGAGCGCCCTGGGGGGCAGCTGCATCATGGCCAGCAGTGCCAACAGCCGCTCTCGGCTGGGCGGCGTTTCCAGGTAGTGGATCACCTGCGGTATTTCTCCCGATGCTTCGATCATGGCCAGCGTATTACGCGACGTGCCACACGCAGGGTTGTGATAGATCACGATCATGGCGGGGTCCTCATCAGGAGGGTTGGGCTGCAGGAAAATGCGCGCGCGTTTTATTGGCGATACGCACCAGGGCCAGCATGAGCGGCACTTCTACCAGCACGCCGACCACCGTGACCAGGGCTGCTCCAGACTGCAGGCCAAACAGCGCGATGGCGGCGGCCACGGCGAGTTCAAAAAAATTGCTGGCACCAATCATTGCTCCCGGTGCGGCGATATTATGCGGTACGCGCCACGCCTTGGCCCAACCGTAGGCGATGAAGAAAATAAGAAAGGTCTGAATGATCAGCGGAATGGCAATCAGCACGATATGCAGCGGATTGCTCAGGATGACATCGCCTTGAAAAGCAAACAGTAAGACCAGCGTGACGATCAGGCCCATGGGGGTGACCGGGGCCAGGCGTTTCATGAACACCTTGTCGTACCATTCGGCGCCTTTTCTGGCCATCAGCGCTTTGCGAGTGACATAGCCAGCGGCCAGGGGAATGACGATGTAGAGCACGACCGAGAGCAGCACCGTGTTCCACGGGACCTGGATGTTCGAGATGCCCAACAGCAGAACCACGATGGGGGCAAAGGCAAACAGCATGATCAGATCATTCAGCGCTACCTGTACCAGGGTGTAAGCCGCGTCGCCCCGTGTCAGGTAGCTCCATACGAACACCATGGCCGTGCAGGGGGCGGCCCCCAGCAGAATCGCCCCGGCCAGATACTGGTTGGCCAGCGCTTCAGGGATGAACGGGCGGAAAATCACCATGAAGAAGAGCCAGGCCAGCGCGAACATGGTGAATGGCTTGATCAGCCAGTTGACGGTGGTGGTGATGGTCAGCCCCTTGGGCTGACGGCGCACACCGGCGACCGCGCTGAAGTCGATTTGGGCCATCATCGGGAAAATCATTGCCCAGATCAGCACGGCGATGGGCAGCGACACCTGAGCATACTCAAAGCGCGCCAGGGTTTCCGGTACCTGGGGCGCCCATTGACCCACGGCGATACCGACCATGATGGCAATGGCTACCCAGAGCGACAAATAGCGCTCGAAAAGCCCCATGTCGGCGCTGCTGGGGGTGGCTGGCTGTGGCTGTGTCATGTTCACTCCTTGTTCAAATGGCGCGCTGGTTGACCCGTCGGGAGAGCTCTTCGGCACTCTCCTTGCGCTCGGAGTAGCGGTCGGTCAGCAGGTCGCTGCGCTCTCGGGTCAGCAGCGTGAATTTCATCAGCTCTTCCATGACGTCCACGATGCGGTCATAGAAAGGTGAGGGTTTCATGCGGTCGTCGTCATCGAACTCCATGAAGGCCTTGGGCACCGAGGATTGGTTGGGAATGGTCAGCATCCGCATCCAGCGACCCAGAATACGCAGCTGATTCACCGTATTGAACGACTGGGAACCGCCGCACACCTGCATGACTGCCAGTGTCTTGCCTTGGGTGGGTCTGACACCCCCCAGTGCCAGAGGAATCCAGTCGATCTGTGCCTTCATGATGCCGGTCATGGCGCCATGCCGTTCGGGGGAGCACCAGACCATGCCTTCCGCCCACTGGGCCAGTGTGCGCAGCTCTTCCACTTTGGGGTGGCTGGCATCCTCGGCATCGGGGAGAGGCAGTCCGCTGGGGTCATAGATGCGTGTTTGAGCCCCCATGGCTTCGAGCAGGCGCGCAGCTTCCTCGACGACCAGTCGGCTGAAAGAGCGTTTGCGTAGCGAGCCATACAGCAGCAGGATGTTGGGGGAGGGGAGGTCGTTACTCGTCAACCCCAGGGATTCCGGGCTGGGAATCTTGAACAGGGCAGGGTCGAGGTTGGGTAAGGTGTCGAAGTGTGCCATGTGAAGGTCCGTTAAAACGATGTCCTTCATTTTGGCATTGATATATGAATTTTCATATATCTTTTATGGCAACCTCCACCATTTTGTCAGCCATGGTCCAGACGCGCTTCATCGCTGCCGCCATGAAGCGCGCTGTGAATCAGTCGATCAGCTCGACCGCCACGGCGGTTGCTTCACCGCCGCCAATGCACAAGCTGGCGATGCCGCGTTTGCCGCCTTTCTGGCGCAAGGCATGAATCAGCGTGGCGATGATGCGTGAGCCGGTAGAGCCGATGGGATGCCCCTGGGCACAGGCGCCGCCAAACACGTTGACCTTTTCATGAGGCAGGCCCAGATCATCCATGGCCATCAGCGTGACGACCGCAAAGGCTTCGTTGATCTCGAACAGGTCCACATCATTGACGCCCCAGCCAAGCTTTTTCATCAGCTTCTCGATGGCTCCTACCGGCGCGATGGTAAACTCGCTGGGATGACGCGAGTGGGTGGCATGCCCCAGCATTCTGGCCAGCGGTTTGACACCGTGACGCTGTGCTGCTTCATGGCTCGATAAAATCAGCGCCGAGGCGCCGTCGGAGATCGAACTCGCATTGGCGGCGGTAATGGTGCCATCTTTTGCAAACGCTGGGCGCAGCTGGCGAATCTTGTCCAGTTTGGCCTGAAAGGGCTGCTCATCGTGGGACACCACGGTTTCACCTTGGCGGGTCGTCACCGTGACGGGCGCCATCTCGGCATCCAGGTCGCCATGGTTGGTGGCGGCCATGGCCCGTTCCAGCGAGGCAATCGCGAAATCGTCCAGCCGTTCACGGCTGTAGCCACGCTCGGTGGCCACCTCTTGTGCAAAGACCCCCATCAGCTTGCCGGTTTCGGCATCTTCCAGGCCATCGAGAAACATGTGGTCCTTCAGCTCACCGTGGCCCAGGCGATAGCCGCCGCGTGCCTTGGTCAGCACATGGGGGGCATTCGACATGGACTCCATGCCGCCTGCCAGCACTATTGCTCCACTGCCCGCCTTGATCAGGTCATGGGCCAGCATGGCCGCTTTCATGCCAGAGCCGCAGAGTTTGTTGATGGTCGTGGCACCATTGGCATCGGGAATGCCTGCCTGTCGCATGGCCTGGCGTGCCGGACCTTGCTTGACTCCGCCAGGCAGAACGCAGCCCATGATGCCCTCTTCGACGAGCGCAGCGTCGATGCCTGCTCGCTCGATGGCGGCGCGTATGGCCACGGCGGCCAGCTCCGGGGCGCTCAAGGTGGAAAGGCTGCCCATCATGCCCCCCATGGGGGTGCGGGTGGCGGATAAAAAGACGATGTCGGTAGCGTTACTCATGGCCTATCTCCTGATAGATTGTTGTGATTATCGTGCTGAGCGGCTAGCGATGCGTTGACCCGCTGGCGGGGCTGTGGTCTTCTCCTAGCTAACCAAGCAAGCGCTAGTGTAAATGACATGAATGTAATGAATGCCTCTCCTCGCCGCAAGGAATTGACGCGCTTAGCCGCTCAGCTATTCGTTCAAGAGGGCTTTGACCGCACCACGGTGCGCATGCTAGCCCAGGAAATGGGCATCAAGTCTGGCAGCCTGTTTCATCACTTCAAGGATAAGCAGGAAATTCTGGCAGCGGTGATCGAGGAGGGCGCTCAGAACGCACTGGCCATCGCCAGAGCGGCGCTACAGGCGTGCCCCGATCAGCCAGAGGCGCGTTTGCATGCCATGGCGCGGGCACACCTCGATACGCTGTTTGCCGACCGTAATGCCCATGTGGTGGCGCTGTTCGAATGGCGT
Organism: Halomonas sp. 18071143; assembly: GCF_019211725.1. Taxonomy (NCBI): domain Bacteria; kingdom Pseudomonadati; phylum Pseudomonadota; class Gammaproteobacteria; order Oceanospirillales; family Halomonadaceae; genus Halomonas; species Halomonas sp. 18071143. The sequence continues at coordinate 2,360,698 of NZ_CP078120.1, read as the reverse complement.
CGCCTGGCCCCCGCGGCCAGCGCTCACTTGAGCCATTTGCGCGATGCCTACGAGGCCATGTGGGTCGAGGTGATCGACGATGCTCTGGCAGCAGGGCTCATTCATGGAGACCGCTTTCTGGTTTCCCGCTTTATTCTCGGTGCCTTGAACTGGACCGTTCGCTGGTACGATCCCAATGGCCCGCGCACCCCGGACAACCTGGCCGATGAGCTGGTCGCGATGATCCTGTCTCGATGATTTTTTCTCGATGATTTTTTCTTGATAGTTCCTGGCCCCCTCTGGCTTCGCCAACCGCTGTCTGATCGACCAACGTCTAACCCTCTCGAGCGGCTTGTGGCTTGCGCTCCTGAGTAAATGCTTTTAGCGTTGAGATATTCGGTAGGCTTCCGTTAACGTAAACGGACAATAACACCAATACTACGTGGAATCCTGCCTGACCCAGTGCTCACGACCAACAACACAAGAGAGCCGTCATGACAGCGACATCAGCAGCAACCTCACTTCCCGCGTATTCGACATTTCTCGAGGATTTTTCAATAGATAGCGTCGTCGCCAGGCTGGATGACCACCACGATGGGTGCCTGAATGCCTACGAGGCTTGCTGTGGAAGGCACGTGCGTCAGGGCCGTGGTGATGTGCTGGCGCTGGTGCATGAAGATACCCAAGGCCAAACCCATACGCTGACCTATGCCGAACTGGAGCAGCAGAGTGGGCATCTGGCAGGGTGGCTGAAAAGCCAGGGGCTGGGGGAGGGGGACCGAATTGCCTGCATGCTGCCGCGTTCGGCAGCGCTGTTGGTGGCCGTGCTCGCCACCTGGCGGATTGGTGCGGTCTACCAGCCGCTCTTTACCGCGTTTGGGCCCGATGCGGTCGATTACCGGTTGGGCCGTGCGGATACCAAACTGGTGATTACCGATCATGCCAATCGCTATAAATTCGATGGCCTGAGCCAGTGCCCGCCGGTGCTGGCCGTAGGTGGCGCTACCCGTGAGCACGCTCAGGATCATGATTGGCAGGCGGCATTGACGTATACGTCAATTAGCGATACGCCGCCTCGACTGTCGCCGGACCAGCCGTTCCTGCAGATGTTTACCTCGGGGACGGTCGGCAAGCCCAAAGGCGTTGCTGTGCCCCTGTCGGGTATGACGGCCTTTGCGCTCTATATGGAGCTGGCGGTCGACCTGCGTGAGGAGGATCGTTTCTGGAACATGGCCGACCCCGGCTGGGCCTACGGCCTGTATTACGCCATTGCCGGGCCGCTGCTGTTGGGGGTAACGACACACTTTTGCGAAGCTGGCTTCAGTGCCGAAGGCGCGCTGGCGTTCATGAAACGTCATCAGATCACCAATTTCGCCGCCGCGCCGACGGCCTACCGCCTCATGAAGGCGTCTGGCCTGTTCGACGACGCTCACCAGACCCTGACGCTACGGGCGGCCAGCTCCGCAGGGGAGCCGCTCAATACCGAGGTGGTCACCTGGGTGGAAAAATCGTTGGGCTGTCCGGTGATGGATCACTATGGCCAGACAGAAACGGGCATGACCTGTAACAACCACCACTCCCTGGGCCACCCCAAGCACGTGGGGGCCATGGGCGTCCCGATGCCGGGCTATCGTCTGGCCATTCTCGACGCTGAATACAACGAGCTGCCGCCTGGCGAGCCTGGCGTACTGGCAGTGGATATCAAGCGCTCGCCAGCCCACTTTTTCCAAGGCTATACCTGGCAGGAGAAAGACCCCTTCGTCAACGGCTACTACCTGACCGGTGATGTGGTCATTCGTAATGAAGATGGGTCGTTCCAGTTTGCTGGTCGTGATGATGACATCATTACCACGGCGGGCTACCGAGTGGGGCCAACGGATGTCGAGAATAGCGTCATGACGCACCCGGCGGTGGCCGAGTCCGCCGCCGTGGGGCAGCCGGATGAGATTCGTGGCGAAGTCATCAAGTCGTACATCGTACTGCGCGATGGCTTCGAGCCCAGCGATGCGCTGGCGGAGGAGATTCGCCAGCAGGTACGCGAGCGGCTCTCTACTCACGCTTTTCCTCGGGTCATCGAGTTCGTCGATGAGCTGCCCAAAACACCCAGTGGCAAGATTCAGCGCTTCAAACTGCGTGCTCAAGCCGCCGAGCAAGCGCGCCACAACTCATGATTCACAGGACATCATTCAGAGGAAGAGTGCCATGCAGGTAAAGGATCGTACGTTTTTGATTACCGGGGCGGCCTCAGGGCTAGGGGCGGCGACGGCAGCACGACTGGTAAAGGCGGGTGGGAAGGTGGTGCTGTGCGACATGAGTGATCGTGTTGCGGACCTTGCCGAGCAGCTGGGGTCTCAGGCGCACGCCTGCATCGCCGACATTACCTCCGCCGACGACATTCAGGAGGCGGTGAACAAGGCCGTTGCGCTGGGGGGCGAAAGCCGCCTTTCGGGAGTGGTTCATTGTGCGGGCGTGGTCAGCGTGGCCAAGCTGGTGGATCGGCAAGGCAACCCGGCAGATCTCGAGAGCTATGCGCGCACCATTCAGATTAATCTGGTAGGTACCTTCAATGTCATGCGTCTGGCGGCCGCCACCATGGCCAGCAATCCGCCAGACGAAGGGGGTGAGCGGGGCGTCATCATCAATACCGCATCGATTGCCGCGTTCGATGGGCAAGTCGGGCAGTGCGCCTACAGTGCCTCCAAGGCGGGGGTTGTGGGCATGAGTTTGCCTGCTGCCAGAGAGCTGTCGCGTCACGCCATTCGTGTCATGGCCATTGCGCCAGGGGTATTCGAAACACCCATGATGAGCGAGATACCGGACGAGGCTGCCCAGGCGTTGGCCGCTGCGGTGCCTTTTCCCAAGCGTTTGGGCAAGCCTGACGAGTTCGCGCTGCTGGCCGAGCAGATCATTACCAACCCGATGCTCAATGGTGAAGTGATTCGCCTGGACGGCGGCATCCGAATGCAGTGATCGACGCTCAGTAAGCCCTGATGGATATCCTGCCCGTGCTTTTGGGGCAGGTTTTTTTATTTTAAAAACATGCCATTAGAAGGGTGGCGACCAAAGTTGTAGCCGGTTTTGCGGTTTAATTCAAACGACTGCTTGACTGTGTCGGGCCTGCGCGCTAATTTTCAAACACGTGTTTGAAAGTGTGTGCTGAGTAGCAGCCCTTTCATCCCCCCGTTTAGGAGAAGTGACATGCCCAGCTATCAAGCCCCCCTGCGTGACATGCGTTTCGTGATGAACGAAATGTTTGATTACCCCAGCCACTACGCGGCACTCCCCAACGGTGAAGAAGCGTCTCCCGATGTTGTCGGAGCGATTCTGGAAGAGGGTGCTCGTTTTGCTCGTGACGTGCTGCTGCCATTGAACCAGAGCGGTGATGAAGAGGGTTGTCTGCTGGAAGGTGGCGAGGTCAAGGCGCCCCGTGGTTTCAAGGAGGCCTACCAGCAGTATGTCGAAGGGGGTTGGCCAAGCCTGGCGGCGGACCCTGAGCAAGGCGGGCAGGGGCTGCCGCCTTCACTGGCCATGATGCTCTCCGAAATGATCTGCTCCACCAACCTGGCGTGGGGCATGTATCCGGGGCTTTCCCACGGCGCCGCAGACGCGCTGCGTCATCATGGAACCGAGGCGCAAAAGGCCACTTACCTCACCAAGCTGGTCGAGGGCGTATGGACCGGCACCATGTGTTTGACCGAACCCCATTGCGGTACCGACCTTGGGCTGATCAAGACCCGTGCGGTTCCTGCTGAGGGCGACACGTATCAGATCACCGGCACCAAGATCTTCATTTCTGCCGGTGAGCACAATCTGGCCGAGAACATCGTTCATCTGGTGCTGGCCAAGCTGCCGGATGCGCCGGAAGGCTCCAAAGGCATTTCACTGTTCGTCGTACCCAAGTTCCTGCCCGATGCCGAGGGTAATCCCGGGCAGCGCAATGGTGTCAGCTGTGGCTCTCTTGAGCACAAGATGGGTATTCACGGCAACGCAACGTGCGTCATGAACTTCGATGGTGCCACGGGCTACCTGGTAGGCGCGCCGAACAAGGGTTTGGCTTGCATGTTCACCATGATGAATGCGGCCCGTCTGGGCGTGGGGATTCAAGGGCTTGGTCTGATGGAGGCCAGCTTCCAGAACTCGCTCAGCTATGCCCGTGATCGTTTGCAGATGCGTGGCCTTTCAGGTGTTCAGGCCCCTGATAAAGCCGCCGACCCGATCATTGTCCATCCCGACGTGCGTCGTATGCTGCTGACCCAAAAAGCCTTTGCAGAAGGCGGGCGCATGCTGGTGCTGTACACCGCCCAGATGCTGGATGTGGTCGAGCATGGCGCAGCAGGTGAAGAGAAGGAGCGTGCCGAGACCTTGCTTGGCCTGCTGACGCCGATCGTGAAGGCCTTCCTGACGGAAGTGGGCTTCGAGTGTACCAATGAAGGCGTGCAGATTTTTGGCGGTCACGGTTTCATCAAAGAGTGGGGCATGGAGCAGTTGGTACGTGATGCGCGTATCACGCGTCTCTATGAAGGCACGACCGGTATCCAGGCGCTGGATCTGCTGGGCCGCAAGGTGCTGATGAGCCAGGGTGAATCTCTCAAGGTCTTCACCAAGGAGATCCACAAGTTCTGCCAGGCTGAAGCCGACAACCCTGCGCTCAAGGAATTCATCGAGCCGCTGGCCAAGCTCAATGCCCAGTGGGGTGAACTCACCATGGGTATCGGTATGAAAGCCATGCAGGATCGTGAAGAAGTAGGGGCTGCCAGCGTCGATTACCTTATGTACTCCGGCTATGTCGCTGTCGCCTATCTGTTTGCTCGCGCTGCCAAGCAGGCCGCTAGCGCACAGGGGGGTGAAGATGCCGCTTTCTACACGGCCAAACTGAATACCGCGCGTTTCTACTACCAGCGTCTGCTGCCACGTACCAGGGCGCACGCCGCCATGATCCAGGCAGGTGCCGGTAGCTTGATGGCGATTTCCAGCGAAGATTTTGGCCTGGGCTTCGAGATCTAAGCCCACGCCTTTGCCAGGCACTCTCTGGTCAGGGTACTGATCGGTGGTTTGCGGCAGGTTTGCCCTCGGGCATTACCTGCCGCTTTTTTATCTCGACTATTTTGAAAACTTTTTAAAAAAGCCCTTGCCAACCCGGCAGCGAATCCGTAAAGTACGCATCCGCTGCCGGGGACGCCAAGCGTTACCAGCGGTGAAGAAGGTTGAAAAACCTTCGGTTTGTCAGGAAGTTAGTGTCATCTGTTGGTTGGATTGATCGCTCGCTTCACACGCTGAAAACAGCCCTTGACAAACACCACGGAATGCGTAGAATACGCCTTCCTCGCTGAGGCAACACGGTTCAGGTCACCGAGCCCGTCGCAGCGAACTCAAGAAAGTTGCTCTTTAACAATTTGATCAGGTAATTCATGTGGGCGCTTGCCGATGAGGGTGAATCATCACCTAATATCAAGGCAAGCGAACACCAGGATACTCTTCGGAGTATCACAGTGAATTCGTTTGAACCTTGAGCCAAGTTTGATCCGCTTTTGTTGTCTTCGGCTAGTCCTGAGATGGCGAGTAAGGATCGCATTGATCTTAAACTGAAGAGTTTGATCATGGCTCAGATTGAACGCTGGCGGCAGGCCTAACACATGCAAGTCGAGCGGTAACAGGGGGTGCTTGCACCCCGCTGACGAGCGGCGGACGGGTGAGTAATGCATAGGAATCTGCCCGATAGTGGGGGATAACCTGGGGAAACCCAGGCTAATACCGCATACGTCCTACGGGAGAAAGGGGGCTTCGGCTCCCGCTATCGGATGAGCCTATGTCGGATTAGCTGGTTGGTGAGGTAAAGGCTCACCAAGGCGACGATCCGTAGCTGGTCTGAGAGGATGATCAGCCACATCGGGACTGAGACACGGCCCGAACTCCTACGGGAGGCAGCAGTGGGGAATATTGGACAATGGGGGGAACCCTGATCCAGCCATGCCGCGTGTGTGAAGAAGGCCCTCGGGTTGTAAAGCACTTTCAGTGAGGAAGAACGCCTGGTGGTTAATACCCATCAGGAAAGACATCACTCACAGAAGAAGCACCGGCTAACTCCGTGCCAGCAGCCGCGGTAATACGGAGGGTGCGAGCGTTAATCGGAATTACTGGGCGTAAAGCGCGCGTAGGTGGCTTGATAAGCCGGTTGTGAAAGCCCCGGGCTCAACCTGGGAACGGCATCCGGAACTGTCAAGCTAGAGTGCAGGAGAGGAAGGTAGAATTCCCGGTGTAGCGGTGAAATGCGTAGAGATCGGGAGGAATACCAGTGGCGAAGGCGGCCTTCTGGACTGACACTGACACTGAGGTGCGAAAGCGTGGGTAGCAAACAGGATTAGATACCCTGGTAGTCCACGCCGTAAACGATGTCGACCAGCCGTTGGGTGCCTAGCGCACTTTGTGGCGAAGTTAACGCGATAAGTCGACCGCCTGGGGAGTACGGCCGCAAGGTTAAAACTCAAATGAATTGACGGGGGCCCGCACAAGCGGTGGAGCATGTGGTTTAATTCGATGCAACGCGAAGAACCTTACCTACTCTTGACATCCTGCGAATTTGGTAGAGATACCTTAGTGCCTTCGGGAACGCAGAGACAGGTGCTGCATGGCTGTCGTCAGCTCGTGTTGTGAAATGTTGGGTTAAGTCCCGTAACGAGCGCAACCCTTGTCCTTATTTGCCAGCGCGTAATGGCGGGAACTCTAAGGAGACTGCCGGTGACAAACCGGAGGAAGGTGGGGACGACGTCAAGTCATCATGGCCCTTACGAGTAGGGCTACACACGTGCTACAATGGTCGGTACAAAGGGTTGCCAACTCGCGAGAGTGAGCCAATCCCGAAAAGCCGATCTCAGTCCGGATCGGAGTCTGCAACTCGACTCCGTGAAGTCGGAATCGCTAGTAATCGTGGATCAGAATGCCACGGTGAATACGTTCCCGGGCCTTGTACACACCGCCCGTCACACCATGGGAGTGGACTGCACCAGAAGTGGTTAGCCTAACGCAAGAGGGCGATCACCACGGTGTGGTTCATGACTGGGGTGAAGTCGTAACAAGGTAGCCGTAGGGGAACCTGCGGCTGGATCACCTCCTTAAACGATGTCTTCCCCTCGCGGCAAGCGCTCACAATGAATTACCTGATCAGAATGCTGTTGATGCGCAGTGATAAACGCGCTTTCACGTTGAAAGAAAAAGAAAGACCTTCTTTTTTCTTTTAAAATGAAAGGAACAGCGTGTTTATCACTGCCTATGGCAGTCGCTCTTTAACAATGTATATCATGCTGACAAGAACGTTTCTTAAAGCGTTCTTACGTAAATTGTATTGTGATACGTCTCAAGCGTATCCGGCAATCGTTATCATTGCGAACCCCAGACTCCTTCGGGTTATAGGGTCAAGCAATGAAGCGCACACGGTGGATGCCTAGGCAGCCAGAGGCGATGAAAGACGTGGTAGCCTGCGATAAGGTTCGGTGAGGTGGCAAACGACCTGCGACCCGGACATCTCTGAATGGGGAAACCCACTCATCACAAGATGAGTATCTTGCGCTGAATACATAGGCGCAAGAGGCGAACCAGGGGAACTGAAACATCTAAGTACCCTGAGGAAAAGAAATCAACCGAGATTCCCCTAGTAGCGGCGAGCGAACGGGGACCAGCCCTTAAGCGTGTGACGGATTAGACGAACAGACTGGGAAGTCTGGCCATAGCGGGTGATAGCCCCGTAGTCGAAAATCTGATCATGTGAAATCGAGTAGGTCGGGGCACGAGAAACCTTGACTGAAGACGGGGGGACCATCCTCCAAGGCTAAATACTCCTGGCTGACCGATAGTGAACCAGTACCGTGAGGGAAAGGCGAAAAGAACCCCGGAGAGGGGAGTGAAATAGATCCTGAAACCGTGTGCGTACAAGCAGTAGGAGCCCACTTGTTGGGTGACTGCGTACCTTTTGTATAATGGGTCAGCGACTTATATTCAGTGGCGAGGTTAACCGTATAGGGAGCCGTAGGGAAACCGAGTCTTAACTGGGCGACACAGTCGCTGGATATAGACCCGAAACCGAGCGATCTATCCATGAGCAGGGTGAAGGTTGAGTAACATCAACTGGAGGCCCGAACCAGGATCTGTTGAAAAAGATTTGGATGACTTGTGGATCGGAGTGAAAGGCTAATCAAGCTCGGAGATAGCTGGTTCTCCTCGAAAGCTATTTAGGTAGCGCCTCACGTATCACCGCCGGGGGTAGAGCACTGTTTCGGCTAGGGGGTCATCCCGACTTACCAACCCGAGGCAAACTCCGAATACCGGTGAGTGCCAGCGTGGGAGACACACGGCGGGTGCTAACGTCCGTCGTGAAAAGGGAAACAACCCAGACCGTCAGCTAAGGTCCCCAAATCGTTAAGTGGGAAACGATGTGGGAAGGCTCAGACAGCTAGGAGGTTGGCTTAGAAGCAGCCATCCTTTAAAGAAAGCGTAATAGCTCACTAGTCGAGTCGGCCTGCGCGGAAGATGTAACGGGCTAAACCGGTACCGAAGCTACGGGTTCATCCTTACGGATGAGCGGTAGAGGAGCGTCGTGTAAGCCGATGAAGGTGTGTTGAGAAGCATGCTGGAGGTATCACGAGTGCGAATGCTGACATGAGTAACGATAAAGGGAGTGAAAAACTCCCTCGCCGGAAGACCAAGGGTTTCTGTTCGACGCTAATCGGAGCAGAGTGAGTCGGCCCCTAAGGCGAGGCCGAAAGGCGTAGTCGATGGGAAACGGGTCAATATTCCCGTACCGGACATGATTGCGATGGGGGGACGGAGAAGGCTAGGTGAGCCAGGCGTTGGTTGTCCTGGTGAAAGTGAGTAGGCTGGGGTCTCAGGTAAATCCGGGACCCTTCAAGGCCGAGACACGAAACGAAGACACTACGGTGTCGAAGTCATTGATGCCACGCTTCCAGGAAAAGCCTCTAAGCTTCAGATCATGTGCGACCGTACCCCAAACCGACACAGGTGGTCAGGGTGAGAATCCCAAGGCGCTTGAGAGAACTCGGGTGAAGGAACTAGGCAAAATGGTGCCGTAACTTCGGGAGAAGGCACGCCGGCGTAGGGTGACGAGACTTGCTCTCCAAGCCCGAACCGGTCGAAGATACCAGGTGGCTGCAACTGTTTAGTAAAAACACAGCACTCTGCCAACTCGCAAGAGGACGTATAGGGTGTGACGCCTGCCCGGTGCCGGAAGGTTAAGTGATGGTGTTAGGATTCGTCCGAAGCTCTTGATCGAAGCCCCGGTAAACGGCGGCCGTAACTATAACGGTCCTAAGGTAGCGAAATTCCTTGTCGGGTAAGTTCCGACCTGCACGAATGGCGTAATGATGGCCACGCTGTCTCCACCCGAGACTCAGTGAAATTGAAATCGCCGTGAAGATGCGGTGTACCCGCGGCTAGACGGAAAGACCCCGTGAACCTTTACTATAGCTTCACACTGGACGCTGATGTTGCCTGTGTAGGATAGCTGGGAGGCTTTGAACCTCGGACGCCAGTTCGAGGGGAGCCAACCTTGAAATACCAGCCTGGCATCATTGGCGTTCTCACTCAGGTCCGTGATCCGGATCGAGGACAGTGTGTGGTGGGTAGTTTGACTGGGGCGGTCTCCTCCCAAAGCGTAACGGAGGAGCACGAAGGTACCCTCAGCACGGTCGGACATCGTGCAATGAGTGCAAGAGCATAAGGGTGCTTGACTGCGAGACAGACACGTCGAGCAGGTGCGAAAGCAGGTTCTAGTGATCCGGTGGTTCTGTATGGAAGGGCCATCGCTCAACGGATAAAAGGTACTCCGGGGATAACAGGCTGATACCGCCCAAGAGTTCACATCGACGGCGGTGTTTGGCACCTCGATGTCGGCTCATCACATCCTGGGGCTGAAGTCGGTCCCAAGGGTATGGCTGTTCGCCATTTAAAGTGGTACGCGAGCTGGGTTTAGAACGTCGTGAGACAGTTCGGTCCCTATCTGCCGTGGGCGTTGGATGTTTGAGAAGAGCTGCTCCTAGTACGAGAGGACCGGAGTGGACGACCCTCTGGTGTTCCGGTTGTCACGCCAGTGGCATTGCCGGGTAGCTATGGTCGGACGGGATAACCGCTGAAAGCATCTAAGCGGGAAGCCCCCTTCAAGATGAGACATCCCCGAGGCCTAGAGCCTCCTGAAGGGCCCAGCGAGACCAGCTGGTTGATAGGCACGGTGTGGAAGCGCTGCAAGGCGTTGAGCTAACGTGTACTAATGGCCCGTGAGGCTTGACCCTATAACACCCAAGGGGTCTGGTCGTGATGATAACGAAGGAGTGTGAACGCACTCGCAACACCGGATACGCGGCAGTGAGCCAGAGCGCTTGCTGACAAGAGACGCACACAATACACGTCAAAAATACGTCAAGAACACCTCAGCATGATATGCATTACCTGTTACGCCTGACGACCATAGCACGCGTGAACCACCTGATCCCATGCCGAACTCAGAAGTGAAACCGCTTAGCGCCGATGGTAGTGTGGGGTCTCCCCATGTGAGAGTAGGTCATCGTCAGGCACTTATTACGAAACCCCGGCCTTATGGCCGGGGTTTTGCTTTTTGGGGGTCTCCCCCTGAAGAGTAGCGGAGCGCCGCCCGCCGGGTGGCCGGCCCGAACATCGTCAGGCACTTATTAAGCAAAAAGCCCCGAGCACTCTGTGTTCGGGGCTTTTTGCGTATGGCACTTGCGCAAAACCCTCATGGCTCAGGCTGTGGGGGGGATGCGTTGATAGGCTGTCTTGGGGAGCCGTTGTTGCTTGCGATGTTATCATGTGTTTTCGAGAGGGCAGTGACGGCTCCATGTTTACAGAGAGGTGAAAGGTGAGTGACACGATACCCACGGCGTGGCTGGTCTATTGTCGACCCGGTTTCGAGGGCGATACGTTGGCGGAAATGCAGCACCATGCCAAACAGCAGGGGGTAAACTGCGAACCAGCCCATGGGGCCGGATGGGTTAGCTTGACGCGGCAGGATGGTGAGGCGATTAATGACCTGCACCGCCAGGCAGCTTTTCAGCATCTCATCTTTGCCAGGCAGAGTCTGGCAGCCCTGCCGCCCTTGGTGCTGTCCCGTGAGGATCGTCTGACCGCCATTCTCGATCAGGTCAAAGCCAGCCGTTGGAGCTTTGAAGAGATTTGGCACGAAACACCGGATACCAACGATGGCAAAGCGCTGTCCGGGTTGATCAAGGCGCTCACTCGCCCGCTGCAAAACACGCTGAAAAAGCGCGGGGCGCTGCGAGGCAAGGCTGGCGGAAGGCGGCTGCATATTTTCTGGACTGACGGAGACCGTGTGCAGCTCGGCATGAGCTTCCCTGACAATCGTAGCGAACTGTTGAACGGAATCCGGCGGCTACGCTTTCCCTCCCGTGCGCCAAGCCGCTCGACGCTGAAACTGGAAGAGGCCTGGCATGAATTCATTCCACGTGATCAGTGGGCTACTCGCTTGGCGGAGCACATGCAGGCAGCCGACCTGGGGGCGGCGCCAGGAGGCTGGACATGGCAGCTGGTGCAGCGGGGCATGTACGTATATGCCATCGATAACGGACCGATGGACAAAGCCCTGATGGCGACTGGTCAGATCGACCACCTGCGTGAAGATGGCTTTACCTGGGAGCCCCCTCAGCGTCTGGATTGGCTGGTGTGCGACATCGTGGACAAGCCTGTGCGGGTATTGGCCATGGTAGAGCGTTGGTTGACGCGTAAATGGTGTCGTGAAGCTATCTTCAACTTGAAGCTACCCATGAAGAAACGCTGGGATGAAGTAACGCGCTGCCTGACGACGCTGGAAGCCTCGTTGGCGTCAGCGGGGGTAAACGCTAAAATAAGTTGCCGTCACCTCTACCATGATCGGGAAGAGGTGACGGTGCATGTCAGGTTGCTACACTGAGAAGGTGTGCTTGACTGGCTGAACGCTCGCCTAGTACCCCGGCTCATAGATACGAATGGCCTCATCTTCGGTAAGAAGGGGCAGAATGCGCTGCATGGCCATGGCGCGCGCTTCGCTGGCGTGCCACTCTTTCCAGGCGCGCAGGTCACGCCATTTGGTGATCATCAGCCGACGGTCGGTGTGGCCGCGCTCTACCAGCGTTTCACCACCAACGAAGCCACGAATGCCCAATGATACGCGCATGGCTTCGCGTGCGGCCTGCTCGTATTCATCTTCCAGGCCGGGCATGATGCGTCGTTCAATGATGACTTTTATCATAGTGTCTGTTTCCTAACCGAGAGAGTCGATGACTGATCCTACACAAGCCCCCAGTGCTTTCGATGCCGAATTGGACACCACCGGGCTGTACTGCCCAGAGCCCATCATGCTGATGCACAATAAGGTGCGTGACATGGCGTCGGGCCAGGTGCTGAAGGTCGTGGCGACGGACCCTGCGACGACACGCGATGTCCCCAAGTTTTGCCAATTCCTGGGGCACGAGCTTATCGAGCAACAGGGCTCAGACGACCACTACGTCTACTTTATCCGTTTGGCGTGATACTGGGGAGCCCCGGCAAGGCATGCATAGACCATGGTGCAATGCCTTGCCGGGATGGCTTCAAGAGCGATCGTCGCTGTCGGAGATCACCATCATGGTCAATGCTTCCAGTGTGGCGGGGTCCTCTTCGAGGATACGATTAGCGATGTGGCGCTGGAAGAAATAGACGGTGTGATGGCGCGAGTGGGCGTCATACAGGCAGTTATCACCCAGCAGGATCGGCATCAGAGTGGCTTTTTGCTCGTCAGCCAGCAGCGCGTCGACGCTGCCGTCGCTGTACAGGCGCCATCCGTAGACCGGCTTCATGTGCCAAGGAGCATTGGGCCGGTTCATGCACAATGCATGGGTTCCCAGGGTATCGGGAAGCTGCTGGATCAGCGTCACTTCACCGGATGCCTCATACTCGAAATAGCCTGCAGCCGCGACCAGTTCGTCGTACTTGTGGTCGGGGGGAACATCGAAGATTTCATCGGTTTCGGGGTCACGGTAACCGACGAAGCAACCGCTTTCCTCGCTGTCCAGCTCATGGCAGGCCGCCAGAGACTCCATCCAGGGTACCAGCCCGGTAATGCTGCCATCTTCTCTCAAGCCCCAGGCCAGAATGGGGAGACCATAGTAGGTGTCGGGACTCGCAGCGAGCTGGTAAACCATTTCCAGTCCGTCCAGCTCTGGAGCCAGACGAACGAGACATTTTCGCGCCTGCTGACGCTGACGCACGGTATCCAGGTCGATGACCTGGGCAGAGCGAGTTGACAGGGGTGAGCCCATGGTGTCCCTCCTTGTACTGCGTGGTCACGACATTGGCAGACAGTGACTTTCATCTGCCGCTACCTTCACCAATAGCACACCTTGTCTGGAAGGTTAAGCATGGCGAGCATATTTAATGCTGTGTGCAGAGCGCCAGGGTAAGTGCCCACTGACGATGATGGGCCAGAGCCCGTTGAAACTGCTGCCAGGGGGCCTCCGGGTTCTGCATGTCGAGCCAGGCCTGCTGGTAGTCAGACACCGCTGGCGGTGGGCTGACGGCATGGGTATCGAAAAGGCTATTCACCGCCACCAGCCACTGCTCTGCGCGTTGCTCCAGTTGGTCTACCCAGCCAGGCAGGGCTTCTGACCAGCAGGTGCTCGCTGCGTCTGGTTCGGCCTGCGCGATGGCCGCGTTGAGTTCGTTCAGACGCTGCTCAGCCAGCAGCAAGGCGCGCAGCACTTCGGCAGTCAGCGGACGCTGCTGGAGCGTTTTGAGATGGTTTTCCAGGGTCGAGGAGTCGTGTTGCCAGGCCTGATTGAACTGCTGGGTAATCATCTGCTCAAGATAATCCAGTGCTGCCCGCTGTTCTGCCCAGTCTTGATCGGGTAGCGTGTGCAGAGGGTGACTGGCGCGGGCGAAACTCTTCTCCCACTCTTCCGAGGCAAAGATGGCGTTCCAGGTCGCAAAGGGCAATTGCTCGGTTTTGAGCTGAGTCAGCTGTGCCAGGCGATGGGCGTCATCGTCACCCAGCCGTTCAGGAATATCGCTGTTCCAGCAGTGATCCAGGCGTTGCCACAGCGTGCGCTCGTAGATCCATTGCTGGCTGGGCGGTGCGACACGGCCTAGCTGGTTGTTCCTGGCAGCAATCAGGGAGGTGATCTGGCACTCGCGTAACGCATAGATATTGAGCATGCCTTCGCGTATCTCCGGCAGCTCGATCACGCGCTGGCGTCGGTCGGGAAAGGCGCCTATGTTACGCGGTTGCTGGCGTTCAGGAGCGGAAATGCCGAGCTCCTCGGCAGCCGAGCGCTGGTAGGCCGCCCAGGCCTCGTCCGCGCTGTTGTCGCCGCAGCCAGCCAGCACCAGGCTGGCTGACACGACGACGGGCATCACGAGGCATGAGCGGTAGAAACTTGAAGGCCGCATGGGGTCACTCCCGTTGACTGATTCGATGTAATCGCCAAGCCAGCAAGATGGCCGCTGTCGTGAGCCCTGCAATCAGGCCGATCCAGTAGCCGTGTACCCCCAGCGGCTGTGACTCACCGCCCATGCCATAGGTTCCCAGCCAGTGACCGCCCCCCAGCCCGACGATCCAGTAGGAAAGGACGGTGATCACCATGACGATGCGGGTATCCTTGTAGCCTCGCAGCGCGCCGGCCAGATTCACTTGCAGCGAGTCCGACAGCTGAAAGATGACCGCCAGAGCGATGATCGTGAGCGCCAGGGCCTGAATGTCGCTATTGGAGGTATACAGGCTGATGACCGGTGCGGCAGTGAACCAGAGCAGCGTGCTGTTGAACGCGGCGACGATCACGCTGATCACGACACCGTTCCAGGCAACCTTGCGGGCCAGGGAAAGGCGCTGCTGCCCCAGCGTATTACCGACACGCACCGTCAGTGCCATGCTCAGTGACATGGGCAGCATGAACAGGATCGAGGTATAGCTCAGCGCGATCTGGTGAGCCCCCACGGTCACTTCACCAAGGCTGGCAATGAACAGGGCGATGAGTGTGAACAGCGTCACCTCGACAAAAATCGCGACGCCGATGGGCACCCCGACCACGAGCAGCTCACGCACGCCCGACCACTGCGGCCAGGTGGCGCCATGCCACAAGGAAACGCTACGGTACACCGTGCCACGGCGTGTGTAGAGTGCCATGGCAATGACCATGGTCCACATGGAGAAGGCCGTGGCAATGCCACAGCCAAAGGCGCCCAGCGCGGGTAGTTGCTGCAGCGTATCAGGCAGTGAGGCGCCGAACAGGCTGACCAGCCCATCCCCCCCGTAGATCAGTACATAGTTGCTGGGAATATTGACGGCCAGGCCAATCAGGCTGATCCACAAGGCTGGCCGGGTATGGTTCATGCCATCCGAAAACGCTCTCAATGCCTGAAATAGCGCGATGCCTGGCATGCCGAAGGCCACCGCGCTCAGGTAAGCAGCCGACTCGGTGGCCACTGCCGGTGGCACGTTCATCAGCTCGAAGATCGGCATGACGGCCGTGCGCAGCAGCAGGGCGGCCAGCAGGCCCAGCGCCAGCGCCACCCAGAGCGCCTGATGCACGGCGGGGCGAATGGCGCCGTTGCGTTGGCCTCCCAGCAGTTGGGCCACGATGGGCGTCAGCCCCATCAGCGTGCCGGTCATGAACAGCATCAGAGGCATCCACAGGCTGGAGCCTACCGACACCGCTGCCAGCGACGTGGCATCATGTCGTCCAGTCATCATCACATCGACGACGCTCATGCCTGCCTGGGCCAGCTGTGCACCACAGATAGGCAGCGCCAGGGCCATGAGTGTGCGTGTTTCAGGCCAGTAAATTTTCTTGATATCGCTAGTGAAGCCGCCCAAGGTATGGTTCCTATTTAGCAAAGAGACCCAGTAAAAGGCGATAGAGTAGCAGGAGTTGCTATACCTCGCGCTCTCCTCTTTAGCCAAGGATGGGTCCCTCGTTATACTAGTGCAACGTTCATGAATGAGATAACGGTGTGACTGACCCGCAAGAGCGCTGGACGCTCGACGATATTACCGCGCTGTTTGATGGGGTGTTTGCAGACCACTATCAGACTCGGCTGATTCGCGGTGGCGATGAGCCGCTTTACCGCCCGTTGAGTGAGCAAACGCCTTACCATCAGGTGATCTTTGCACGAGGCTATTTTGCCAGTGCGTTACATGAGATCAGCCACTGGTGCATCGCAGGCGCAAAACGCCGCCAGTGGGAAGATTATGGCTACTGGTATTACCCGGACGGGCGCACGGCGGAACAGCAACAGGCATTCGAACAGGCCGAAGTGGCCCCTCAGGCGTTGGAGCAACTGTTTACCCAGGCGTGTGGCCGTACGTTCCATGTCAGTGTGGACAATCTGGGCGGTGCGGGCGAGGTGGACCGGGAGGCTTTCGCAAGACGCGTGGCAGCGAGGGCCGAGCGCTATCGGCAAGAGGGACTGCCCCTGCGCGCCAATGCGTTTCGGACGGCATTGGCGCGCTACTATCAGCACCAGGACACGCTGGAGCAGGCGATTCGGCAGGGGCACCGCCTGCTGGACGATGCTCTGATGAAAGTGGGTTAGTCAGCCTCGGACAACTGCTGATGCAGGGTCAGCATGACCTCGATTTCGTGCTCGGGGCGCATGGGTTCTAGGCCCAGATCGTTGAAGGTATCACTGCGCAGGCGGTGCCATTCGCTTGAGCTGAGGGTTTCATACAGCACTTGTGCGGGTGCCAGCTCCACAAAAGGGTCCAGCCCGTAGGTGTCGAACAAGCGGGCAAGGGCGGCCTCATCTTCGCCGTTGTCGCTGGTGTACAGCGTGGCCGAGAAATGGTCGTTCTCCAGCTCGCGGATCACATCCAGCGGGCTGACCCCCAGACTCTCCAGCTCTTCGATGCTGTAAGCCCCCATGACATTGCTGTCTTCGGTAATCCAGCTGTCATCCGGCTGGATCAAGGTCTGCTTGATGCGCCCATCGGGCAGTGACCATGCAATCGACAGCGGCAAGCCATTGTCTTCACCTATCTCTATGGCAATAAAACCGGGGTAGTCGGCCATGGTTGTCGTTCCTTCTAGGTATCCGTGTCGATACGGAAAAATTGCAGGGCGGTCCGGGTGGTCGCCGCCGCGAGTTCAGTGTCACTCACCTGATGCCAACGAGCAATCTCCTGCACGATCCAGGGCAGCAGGGCAGGCTCATGGCGTCTGCCTTTCAGCTTGGCGGGCAAATTACGGGGCAGCAAGTAAGGGCAGTCGGTTTCGACCATCAATCGATCCAGCGGGATCTCGCGCACCAGGTCACGCAGGTGATGCCCGCGCCGCTCGTCACAGATCCAGCCCGTCAAGCCGATGTGCAGGTCCAGCTCCAGATAGCCCCGCAGCGTTTCACGGTCTGCGGTGAAGCAGTGGATCACCGCGTGGCTGATATCGTCGCGCCAGTGGTGCAGGATCTCACGCATGCGCTGGCCTGCATCACGCTCATGAAGAAACAGCGGTAGCCCGGATGCCGCCGCCAGGGCCAACTGCGCTTCAAAGGCGCGCTCCTGCTCCTGCGGTGTGGAAAAGTTGCGGTTGAAGTCGAGCCCGCACTCACCGACCGCGACCACTTCGGGCAGTGTATAGAGATTGCCCAGCGCCTGCGCCACGTCTTCGCTCCAGCCACTGGCATCATGGGGATGCACCCCCGCAGTGGCATACAACCCCGCAAACTGCCGAGCCATCTCGACGGCCTGCCTGGCGTGGGCGACATCCGTTCCCGTGACGATCATTCTGGTCACGTTGGCGGCTCGGGCTCTGGCGATCACGTCGCTCAAGTCGCGCTGAAAGCTCTCATGGGTCAGGTTGGCGCCAATGTCGACCAGCGGTGTGCTGGGGCGAAACTGTAGCGCTTCAGGTAATGCGTCGTGTGCTTGCTGAGTCGCCAATGTGGTCATCTCTCCTGTGGGCCAGTGGCCCCATTGTAACGCTGGTGCCGCTTGGCTCGCCAACGCAAGCCGCCATGAACGTGGCAAGTAATCACACTGCAAATGGCATGAATTGCAAAAAAACTGGCTCAATAGGTAAACAGTGCAGGCCTGTTTGCTCTTACCATGAAAATGAGTCACCGCCATGCCCGTGATTCAATGAGTGAAGGCGCAACGCCAGCGTTGTGATTTTCACCTCAATAACAACAATAGCGAGGTACCCTCATGCCGTTATCACGTCGTTTCACCCTGTCTGCGTTAGCCTCTGCGGTGGTTGCTGCAGGCTTCGTTCCTTTCGTTGCCGCCCATGAAGGGATTTCTGATAACGAAATCCGCATTGGCTATCTGGCCGATATGTCAGGCGTTTACCGCGATCCTATCGGTCCTCTGGGGCTCGATGCCATTCAGATGGCGATCGAGGATGTTGGCGGCAGTGTCAACGGTGCGGATATCGTGGTGTTCAGTGCCGATGATCGTAACAGCCCTGACGTGGGCTCCAGCGTGGTGCGTGAATGGATCGATGAGCGCAACGTCGATATGGTCACGGGCCTGGTGGCATCATCGGTCACGTTGGCAGCCGTCAGTCTGCTGCAGGAGGCCGACAAGCTGGGGCTGGTGAATGGTGCCGTCTCCTCCGGCGTGACCAACGAACACTGCTCTACGAATCATATTCACTGGGTGTATGACACCTGGGCAATGTCGAACGGCACCGCCAAAGCCATTACCGAAGAAGGCTACAAAAACTGGTACTTGTTGAGTGCCGATTACTCTTTTGGTCATGCGTTGGAAGCAGATGTCGAGCGTGTGGTCACTGAGAACGGTGGCACCATCGTAGGGCGTGCGCGTCATCCATTCCCCAATAACGACTTTTCATCGTTCATGTTACAGGCGCAGGCCTCTGGTGCTGACGTCATTGCGTTGAATAACGCGGGCGGGGACACCATCAACGCGGTTCAGACGGCGGGGGAGTTTGGTATTACCCAGGCCGGGCAAATCCTGGCGGGAATGGTGCTGTTCAGTACCGATGTGCGCAGTATCGGGCTGGAAAATGCCCAAGGGCTGCAGTTCACCAAAGCCTGGTATTACGACTTGAACGAGGAAACCCGCGCCTGGGCAGAACGCTTCCGGGAGCGTACGGGCAGCATGCCTACCATGGTGCACGCTGGCCTCTACTCCAGCACTCGCCACTACCTGGACGCCATCGCTGCCACCGGGACAGACGATACCCAGACGGTGCGTCAGCAGATGGCCGACACGCCTATCAACGATATCTTTGCCCAGAACGGCTATATCCGCGAAGACGGCCGTATGGTCCA
Source organism: Halomonas sp. 18071143 (assembly GCF_019211725.1). Classification (NCBI taxonomy): domain Bacteria; kingdom Pseudomonadati; phylum Pseudomonadota; class Gammaproteobacteria; order Oceanospirillales; family Halomonadaceae; genus Halomonas; species Halomonas sp. 18071143. The sequence goes on along the minus strand of NZ_CP078120.1, from coordinate 2,341,441 downwards.
CGACATGTACCTCGTGGAAGTCAAAACCCCAGCAGAGTCAGCAGATGAAGACGACTTGTTCCGGGTGGTCCGCACCATTCCTGCCGAGGAAGCGTTCCGGCCACTGTCTGAAAGCGTCTGCCCACTCGTAAAGGGTTAAACAGCCATGACGTCTGTAGATAACATTCATCGCAATACGATTGGCGCTGCGCTTGACCGCAGCGCGCGCAAGCATGCCCAGAAGCGGGCCTTGACGTTCGGCGAGCGTACGTGGAGTTATCAAGCGCTCAATAACGCGGCCAACCAGGTGGCAAATGCGCTGCTGGAAGCAGGGCTGGCGCCGGGCGACCGCCTGGCGGTATACGGTAAAAACTCGGATGCCTATGTGATCGCGTGGCTGGCCTGTAGCAAGGCGGGCCTGATTCACGTCCCTGTCAATTTTGCGCTGAGCAGTGACGAGCTTCGCTACATTCTGGAGCAGTCGGGCGCAAAAGGGGTACTGAGCGACGCGGTGCTAGGAGACAAGGTTCGCGCTGCCGTCGCGGGGCTGTCGCTGGTCGTCAACGGTACCCTGCAGGCGGAGGGGGCATCGCTTCAAGAAGACGCCTTCGACGTACTGGCGTGTACCCACGGGGTTCATGCTTCTCTGGCTCATGCTGCCCATGAGCCAGACGTCGCGCTGGAGGGGGCCAGCGTCGCCCAGTTGTTATATACCTCTGGTACCACGGCAGCGCCCAAGGCTGCCATCATGAGCCATCAAGCGCTCATGGCCGAGTACATGGCGTGCATGGTGGAGTTGGATATCCAGGCAGATGACGCCGTGCTGGCAGCGCTGCCCTTGTACCACTCGGCGCAAATGCACGTGTTTCTGATGCCTGCGCTACTGCTGGGAGCGCCCGTCATTCTGCTGGAAGCCCCCCTGCCGGAAAGCTGCCTGGCTGCCATTTCACAGCACCAGATCAGCTCTTTTTTTGCCCCTCCTACCGTGTGGATCAGTTTGTTACGGCACCCTCACTTCGATCAGTACGATCTCTCGAGCCTCAGAAAAGCCTATTACGGGGCCTCCATCATGCCGGTGCCGGTACTCGAAGAGATGCAGCAGCGCTTTGATGGTGTCGGCCTGTACAACTGCTACGGACAGAGCGAAATAGCGCCCCTGGCGACTGTTTTGCGACCAGAAGAGCATGCCGAACGGCCGGCCTCTGCTGGACGACCGATTCTCACGGTCGAAACGCGCATCGTCGATCTGGAGGGCAACGATGTTCCGCCTGGAGAGCATGGGGAAATCGTCCATCGTTCTCCGCAGCTCATGCTGGGCTACTGGGACAAACCCGAGATGACCGCGGAGGCATTTCAGGGAGGCTGGTTCCACTCTGGAGACGTGGGGTATGTCGATGAAGCGGGCTATTTGTACATCGTCGACCGTATCAAGGACGTGATCAATACCGGCGGTGTGCTGGTCGCCAGTCGAGAAGTGGAAGAGGTGCTGTTCAAGCACATGGCGGTTTCAGAGGTGGCGGTCGTGGGGCTACCCGATGACAAATGGATCGAGGCGATTACCGCGGTGGTGGTGCTCAAGGAGGGGCAAAGCGCCAGTGAAGCGGAGCTGATTCGACACGCCAAGGACCTGATCGCCCCTTACAAGGTACCCAAGCGGGTGATGTTTACCGACGCACTGCCCAAGAGCACGGCAGGTAAAATTCTCAAGCGCCATCTGCGCCAGGCGCTGGGAGAGTCATGATGGACGACCAGGAGCTGGGGCTCTTTCAGCCCATGATTACCCGCTGTTTAGCGCAGGAAGTAGCGCCTTTTTACCAGCAGTGGGAGGAGGCAGGAGAAATACCACGCTCCCTGTGGCTGGCGCTGGGGGCGGCAGGGCTGTTGGGTATTGACCTGGCAGAAGCGTACGGTGGCTCAGAGGCCGATATCGCCATCACGCAAAGGGTGCTCGAAGAGATGTCTCGTCAGGGCTTTGGTGGCCTCGCCAGTGCTTACAACATCCACGCCAATATCGTCATGCCGTATGTCCAGAAGCTGGGGACACCTGAGCAGAAGGAAAAGTGGCTGCCGCGCATGGCCTTGGGGGAGTGCCTGGGGGCCATTGCCATGAGCGAACCCCACGCCGGGAGTGATTTGGCCGCGATGAAAACCCGCGCCACGCGGGTAGAGGATGGCTGGTTGCTCAACGGTGGCAAGCTGTTCATCACCAATGGTCAGGTGGCCGATCTGGTGATCGTGTGCGCGAAAACCGATCCCAGTGCCGGCGCCAAAGGGGTCTCGCTATTTTTAGTGGAAACGTCGCTGCCCGGCTTTTCCCGAGGTAAACCGATCAAGAAAATTGGCCAGCATGCCAGCGACACTGCGGAGCTGGCCTTTGATCAGTTGAAGTTGCCCGCAGACGCGCTATTGGGCAACGAGGGCGAAGGGTTTCGTTACCTCATGCAAGAGCTGCCTCGTGAGCGTTTGGGGGTGGGCGCCCAGGCCCTGGGGGCGATAGAAGGGGCGCTAGCGCTAACCCTCGAATACGTCACCCAGCGGGAAGCCTTCGGCCAGCGGATTGCCGATTTTCAAAACACCCGCTTTACGCTGGCGCAGCTCAAAGCCCAGCTTGACATGGCCCGGGCTTACTTCGAGCAGTGCATGGAGCGGTATCGGCAAGGCAGCATGAGCAGCACCGAGGCGGCGATTCTTAAATTACAGCTGAGCGAACTGCAGTGTCATGCGGTGGATCGCTGTCTGCAGCTGTTTGGTGGCTATGGCTACACTCATGAGTACCCCATTTCGCGCTTTTATCTCGATGCTCGGGTACAAACCATTTATGCCGGCAGCTCCGAGATCATGAAAGAAGTGATTGCGCGCTCGCTGCTGGGCAAAGCCTCTTGAGCAAGAGGTCCAAAAAACGGTCGACAAGGAGTCTATATGCAGTTGGATAGCGTGGTGATTGTAGGGGGCGTGCGCACCGCCATCGGAGGGTTCGGCGGTTCGCTATCCGCCTTCGCCCCCCATGAGTTGGGCACCATCACCGCCGTGGAAGCCCTGCGCCGGGCCGGGGTGGAGGGCGCCGACATCGATCATTCGGTTTATGGGCATATCATCACCACTGGCCCGCAGGATGCCTATCTGGCCCGCCACATCGCACTCAGTGCAGGCGTTCCCAAAGAGGCCGGTGCCTTCAACGTTAATCGCCTGTGCGGCTCTGGCGTCCAGGCGGTGGTGTCTGCGGCTCAGCAGATTGTCCTGGGCGACAGTCGCCTCGCCTTGGCGGGCGGTGCCGAAAGCATGTCTCGCGGAGCCTACGTGTTGGCCCCGCAGGCGCGCCACGGTATTCGCATGGGGGACACCCGCATCGAGGATTTGACGCTTGGCGTGTTGAGTGACCCGTTCGGCAGTGGTCACATGGGGATCACCGCTGAAAATATCGCGCAGCAGTACGGTTTCAGCCGCGAGCAGTTGGATCAATTCGCCCTCGAGAGCCATCAAAAAGCAGCGCGGGCACTATCGGAAGGCCGCTTCGATGAGCAGATCGTGCCGGTAGAGGTGACCCGGGGCAAGCAGACGCTGACCTTTGCCCGTGATGAGCATGTCCGGGAAGACGTGGTGCTCAGTGACCTGGCTCGGCTGAAACCGGCTTTCAAGCATGAAGGGGTCGTGACCGCAGGCAATGCCTCAGGGATCAACGATGGCGCCGCCACCCTCGTACTGGCCCATGCTGAAGAGGCCCGGGAGCGCGGGCTCACCGTGCGTGCGCGGCTGCGGGTGGCCACCACGGCGGGCGTGGAACCATCGCTGATGGGGTTGGGCCCCATTCCTGCCGTCAAGCGTTGTTTGCAGCAGGCTGGATTGACCATCCACGATATCGATGTGATCGAATCCAATGAAGCCTTTGCGGCCCAGGCCATGGCGGTGGCCAGCACGCTCGATTTTCCGCTGGAAAAGCTCAACCCCAATGGCGGTGCGGTCGCTCTTGGGCATCCGGTGGGGGCCACCGGCGCCATTTTGATCCTTAAAGCGCTGCATGAGCTGGAGCGCATTCAGGGGCGCTTTGGACTGATTACGCTGTGCATTGGTGGCGGGCAAGGTATCGCGCTACTGATCGAGCGTTAAGTTGCCCCAGACATCCAACAACAATCAAAGGTACGTTTTATGCCGACGATAACGCCAAAACTGCTTCCTTCGACATCCTCCGCCACCAACCCTCCCATGCTGATCAAGGATCTGTTGGAGTCTGGCGTTCGCATGGCGGGCAATAATCAGATCGTGTACCGCGATCAAGGCCGTCACGACTACCGTCGTTTTCAAGAGCGAGTCCATCAACTGGCCCATCTGTTGACGGCGCAGGGAGTGCAGGCAGGAGATGTGGTGGCGGTGATGGATTGGGACAGCCACCGCTATCTGGAATGCTTCTTCGCCATTCCCATGATAGGCGCAGTGCTGCACACGGTGAACGTCCGCCTGGCACCCGAACAGATTCTCTACACCATGCAGCATGCGGAAGACGTCTTCGTGCTGGTGCATGAGGACTTCGTGCCTCTGCTGGAACCGCTGGCGCAGCAACTGCCCGATATTCGTGGCTACGTGCTTTGTCAGGAAGAGCGCCGTGACGTCTCGACGTCGCTGCCACTGGTGGGGGAGTACGAGGCCCTGCTGGCTGACCAGCCCAGCCATTATGATTTCCCCACGTTCGATGAAAATGGCGTGGCCACGCTGTTCTACACGACCGGCACGACCGGCAACCCGAAAGGGGTGTTCTTCACTCATCGTCAGCTGGTGTTGCACACGCTGGGCGAGGCCAGCACGTTCCAGGCGCCTGGCTTCGAGCTGTTGAACCGAGACAAGGTGTATATGCCCATTACGCCGATGTTTCACGTGCATGCCTGGGGCGTCCCTTACACCGCCACGCTGCTGGGCGCGACGCAAGTGTACCCGGGCAAATACGAGCCGGAGATGCTGGTGAAGCTGCTGGTTAGTGAAAAGGTCGATTTTTCTCACTGCGTACCGACACTGCTCAATATGGTGGTGAGCGCGGAGGCCGTCGCGACGAAAAAGGTCGATTTGACCGGCTGGAAAGTGCTGGTCGGAGGCAGCGCCTTGACCCAGGCGTTGGCAAGCCGTGCCTGGGCGCTGGGGATCGACACCCGCAGCGCTTACGGCATGTCGGAAACGTGTCCTCTGCTCACTGCCGATATCTTGCCGAAGGAGGTCGCGGAGGCTGACTTCGAAAGCCAGCTTCCCTGGCGCTGCAAGGCCGGTCTTCCGGTGCCGTTCGTGCGGCTGCAGGTGGTCGATGTGGACGGTCAACCGCTTCCTCATGATGGCCAGAGTGTGGGGGAAGTACGCGTACAAGCGCCCTGGCTCACTCAGGCTTACTACAAGGAAGAGACGCGTAGCGAAGAGCTATGGCGAGAGGGGTGGTTACACACCGGGGATGTGGGGTCGCTGGATGCGCATGGCTTTTTGGCCATTAGTGATCGCATCAAGGACGTCATCAAGACCGGCGGCGAATGGCTGTCCTCCCTGGAGCTGGAAAGTTATATCAGTCAATGCCCCGGCGTCGCTGAAGTGGCGGTCATCGGCGTGGCGGATGACAAGTGGGGGGAGCGTCCCGCAGCGCTCGTCGTGCCCAGCGACCTCAATCGGCCGCCTACCGTCGAGGCGATTCAGGGGTTCATGGAGCAATTCGTGGCGCAGGGCAAGCTCAACCGTTGGGGAGTGCCCTCATTGATACGTTTCGTCGATGAAATACCCAAGACCAGCGTAGGCAAGCTGGATAAAAAACGTATCCGCACGGAGATCTAGCGGCTCAGAGCGTGGTGCCTGCTGTCTGCGCTTTGCGGTAGGCGGCAGGCGAATTGCCGGTCCATTGCTTGAAGGCTCGGCTGAAGCAGGCCTGGTCCTCGAAGCCGAGGGTGTCGGCCAGCGAGGAGAGCGGCTCCCTGCTGCGGGTCAATACCTGAATGGCCACGTCCCGCCGATACTCGTCCTTTACCGCCTGAAAGTGGGTGCCCTCTGCCTGCAAGTGGCGCGACAGGGTACGGACGGACACGTGCAGCGCATTGGCCACGTCGTGAATGGTGCTGGAAGAGAGCTGGTGGCGGTGCAAGTACTCCCGCACGCGATGGGTGGCGATACGGTCTTCGAAAGAGACATAAAACCAGTCTGCTGGCGCACGCTGCAAAAAAGCCCCCAGGTGTTGTTTGCGTTGTCGGACGGGATGTTCCAGAAAAGCCGTATCGAAATAGACCGCCGTTTTCGGCTGGTTGAAGGTCACCTTGCCTGGATAAAAATAGAGATAGTCAGCTCGATGGGCGGGCTGTGGATAGCTGCACTCCATCAATATGGGCGGGATTTTTCTCGCGATCAGCCAGGAAGCAATGCCGTGAAAGAGCTTCAACATCAGCTCATGCACCAGAATGTGGCTACCCTGAAGCGGTTTGTGCTCCTCGAGGGCCATACGAGCCAGGTCGCCCTCCACGGAAAAACAATAGCCAAAGTCATCCAGCACAATACGAAAAAACTGGGTGTAGCGATGTAGTGCGATACGCAGCGTGGGGGCATCCAGCATGCTGAGGCACAGCAGTTTGAGAGTGCCGCAGCGCAGTGGCCGAGAGAAAAAACCGGGCGTCTCATCGTCGAGCTCCTCCGCCAGAAGCCGGTAAAGCTGGGCAAACTGTTCCACCGTTACACGGCCATTGGGAGCCTCGAGCAAGAATGGGGAGATGCCAGACAACATCAAATAACGCGTGGCCGCTTGCCCGGTGGGAGCCAGGCCACGAAACAGCTCGTTGACAAAGTGCATGGAGACGGTAACGGTCACGCTTTTCTACCCTGTAAGTGCCACAAGACAGCCGTAGGTGTTGCCCCTTTCACGTTGGACGTTAGCACGTTGTACCGCCGGGCTCTATATGAGTGCACCGTTACAGGGGTCCATGCGTTACACTGTGCGCCTCACGACGAAGGAGGACACTGCGTGACCCTGTTACGACTCGAACAGCTGCAACTCGCTTACGGCACCCAGGTACTATTGAATCGCGCCGACCTCACGGTTGAAAAGGGCGAGCGGTTGGCGCTGGTCGGGCGCAACGGCACCGGTAAATCCACCCTGTTGAAACTCGTGGCAGGCGACATCCAGGCGGACGACGGCACCATCTGGCGCGCGCCGGGGCTGAAAATCGGCGTGCTGGCCCAGGAGCTGCCCGAATCATCGGGCATGACGATTTTTGACATGGTGGCCCAGGGGCTGCCCGAAGCGGGTGAGCTGCTGTCGGAATACCAGCATCTGATCAACGACCCCGACCCGGACATGAACCGCATGGCCACGCTGCAAACGCGGCTGGAAGCGATTGATGGCTGGTCGTTCCACCAGCGTATCGACGTGGTGCTGACGCGCCTGGGCCTGCCGCCCGAAGCAGAGATGAGCGCGCTCTCCGGTGGCTGGCGTCGTCGCGTGGCCCTAGCCAGGGCGCTGGTGTCGGAGCCGGACTTGCTGCTGCTGGATGAGCCCACCAACCACCTGGATCTGGATACGATTGCGTGGCTGGAAGAGCAACTGCTGGCGTTCAATGGCGCCGTGCTGCTGATCACCCACGACCGTGCCTTTCTGTCGAAGTTGGCCACCCATATTCTGGAACTGGACCGTGGCAAGCTGGGCCGCTACCCCGGCGTGTACGCGGAGTATCAAGAGCGCAAGCAGCACGAGCTGGAAATCGAATCGCGTGAAAATGCGCTGTTCGACAAGAAGCTGGCCCAGGAGGAGACCTGGATCCGTCAAGGAATCAAGGCGCGCCGAACCCGTAACGAAGGGCGCGTGCGGGCTCTGGAAGCGATGCGCAATGAGCGCAGCCAGCGCCGTGAGCGCCAGGGCACGGCCAACCTGACCGTGGACAGCGGCGAGCGCACGGGCAAGCGGGTGGTCGAGCTCAAGGGCGTTAGCCAGTATTTTGGCGACGACACCATCTTGCGCAACGTCAATCTGGAAGTCATGCGCGGCGACCGTATCGGTTTCCTGGGTCGCAATGGCGCGGGCAAGACCACGCTGTTGAAAATCCTGCTGGGAGAGCTTGCTCCAAGCGAAGGCAGCGTGCAGCTGGGCACCAACCTGAAGGTGGCCTACTTTGACCAGCTTCGGGCGGGGCTGGAGCTGGAGAAAACCGTTTACGACAACGTGGCGCAGGGCAGTGATCGGGTCTCTGTCGGCGGCAAGGACCGCCATGTGATGAGCTACTTGCAGGATTTCCTGTTCACGCCGGATCGTGTGCGTCAGCCGGTCAAGGCGCTGTCGGGGGGCGAGTCCAACCGCCTGCTGCTGGCCAAGCTGTTCACCCAGCCTGCCAACGTGCTGGTGCTCGATGAGCCCACCAACGACCTGGACATGGAAACCCTGGAGCTGCTCGAAGAGCTGCTGCTCGACTTCGATGGCACGCTGCTGCTGGTCTCCCACGACCGTACCTTCATGGATAACGTGGTGACCAGCATGCTGGCCTTCGAAGGGGAAGGGCGCGTGCGCGAGTACGTGGGTGGCTACACCGACTGGATTCGACAAGGTGGCAAGCTGCCCCCGGCCCCTTGGGAGGGTGCTGCCCGCCAGCAGACGGAGCCGACATCGGCACCTGCACCAGAAGTGGTCGAAAAACCTGTCAACGAGCCTGCCAGGAAGTCCGTGAAGCTCTCCTACAAGCTGCAGCGAGAGCTGGATGCGCTGCCTGCCGAAATAGAGCGGTTGGAGCAGGCAGTCGAGACGCTTGAGCAGGAAGTGGGCGATCCGGGGTTTTACCAGCAGGAAGCTACCGCCGTGACTGCCAGGCTGCAAGCCCTGGAAAAAGTGCAGCAGTCGCTGGAAACGGCAATGGAGCGCTGGATGGAGCTGGAGGCGATGGCGAACGGCGAATAGCCTTCAAGGCGCTACAAAAAAGGCCCCGTAAGGGGCCTTTGGCGTTAGGGTCGGTCATGGCCGATCACTCGTCGCTTTTTTCGCCTTTCTTGCCGACGCGCACGGCCAGCACGTCGCACTGGGCGCCATGTAGCACGCCGGTGGACGTAGAGCCCAGTAGCAGGGCAAAGCCGTGGCGGCCGTGGGAACCCACCACGATGAGATCCACATTGTGCTCATCGGCAAAGCGATGGATCTCGGTATCGGGCATGCCCACCACCACGTGCTGGTCGGCGGGCTCGACGTGCGGAGCGGCAATGTCGGCCAGACGCTTTTTCGCGTGGTCGTCCAGCTGGTCCTGAATGCTGGTCAGGTCCATGGGTATGTCGCCACCGTAGGCGAAGCCCAGCGGCTCCAGCGTGTGCATGATCGAGAGCTTGGCGCCGTTATTGCGTTCGGCAATCGCCACGGCGCGTTCAAGGATCTTGTGCGAGTCCTTGGTGAGGTCGACGGCGACCAGAATGTGGTGATAGCTCATGGCGTATCTCCTTGGTGGTATTTAACAAAGAGAAGCTTCGTTAGATAACCTTACTTTAGGCCGGGTAGTGGCGCTGCACAACGACCTGGATCATGGTTTTTTGCAATCGTTGCCCTGCACGGCAATGCAAGAGGTGGCTAAATGGAATGGTTGGTGATTGTTCTGATTCTGCTGTTCGTGATGGCGCCGGTGATGTGGCTCAAGCCCAGCCCCCGCCAGAAGCGCCAGATGGCGCTACGCGACAGTGCGCGGCAGCAGGGGGTGACCATCAAGATGGCCGTGCCGCCGCTGCATCATTTCAAAGGCACCATGCCAGCCTATCGGTGGCGGTTTGGCCAGGAGACGCCGGGGCCGGATTTCGTTCTGGTGCGCGATAGCCATGCCAGCGCGGCACTGGAAGCCTTTCATGCTGGCTGGCGGTGGCGTATTGCGCCGCTGCGACCGCTACCGGAGAGCGCCGACGCCACGCTGCGCACCTTGCTGGAGCGTTTGCCCCAGGATGCGCTGGTGCTGGAGTGCAACTCGTACGCCTTGACGCTATGGTGGTGGGAATCACAAACCGCCGAACGCTTTACCAGCTACCTGGGCGATATCATGACCTTGAAAGTGTCGCTGGGCGGCCTGTCAGACCGCCCCCCAGGCAAGGCGCTGTCGTCAGGCGGTCGACCCTCCTGACGAGATAGCTGTCCTGACGAGATAGCTGTTCGCGGCCGCCGGGGGATCATACCGACGGCTTGTCCTGGTCTCTGGCCTGCATGGCCAGGCCATTGGATTCGATTTGCGCCAGCCACTGGTCCAACTGGATCAGGTCGCTGTCGCTCAACCCGGCGAAGATCTCCTTGCGGGCGGCGAGCACTACGCTGTCGATCTGTTCCAGCAGCGGCATCGCCGCCGGGGTGAGATAAATGCGCTTGCTGCGACGGTCAGTGTCACAGGCGCGCCGCTCCACCAGCCCCTGCTCTTCCAGCTGCCCCAGCGTGCGCACCAGCGAAGGTGCCTCGACGCCAATGGCCCGCGCCAGATAGCACTGCGGGTTGCCTTCGCCGAGCTTCCACAAGTGATAAAGCGTGACCCAGCGCGTTTGGGTCAGCCCCAGCGGTGCTAGCCTGCGGTCGATGATGGAGCGCCATAAATGGGGCAATCGGGCAATACGAAAACCAATAGTTGAAGCCATAGTCGCTAGCTACCAGAAAATGTGAGTGGGCGAATTGTCATAAGCTGCGCCGCTGAATGCAAGGCGTTATGCTAATCGGCGGCGTCTGGGGCCTGCTGGTCAGAGCGGCTGCCTGCCACGAATCGCCGCAAATTTAGCGCGCTCAATCCGCTGCGCTGAATGGTGCTGTCGGCCATGGAGGCCTGCTGCTCGTCATCCGAGACCGTGAAGCGGATCAGCCCCAATCGTTGTCCTCCTTCGGTCATGATGTCGACTCGCCAATCCCCTGCGGGGTTTTCAGGGAAGTTGCGTTTATGGCTCCAGGCGCGATACCCCTGTTCACGGCCGCCGTTGATAGTCAGGGCAATACGGTCCATGGGCGTACCATTATGATGCCAGACATGATAAATGGTTTCGCTCAAGCCGCGTGGTGCGCGAATGGCGGTATATACATAGAGCCCATGGGTGCGCAGGGCCTCAGGAGTCAGCGGAGTGGCACCCTGGGGCACGCGCTGCTGGGTATCGAAAGCAGGCGATAGCGCGCTGCCCGTCATCCACAGGCTGGCGGGGGGCACCCAGACGCGGCCAAGCCAAGCGCCGTAGGCCAACACCATGGTCAAGGCAAGAAAACCACACCAGCGCGCCAGGCTGCGTTGCTTCAGCAGATGCCAGAAGCTGGGCAGGGCCACCAGGACGGTGAGCACCAGCGCCAGCAGCAGGCTTTGCCGGGTGGTCAGATGCAGCATGATCGGCAAGATCACCAGCAGAACCAGAAAGACGCATTGCGCATGAAACATGAAGTACAGGCTGCGCCATCGTCCGGCCAGCTTGTAATACAGTGGGTCGATGATCGATAGCACGGCCATGGCCATGACCAGCAGGGCAAACAGCGTCTGTCCGCTATTCCACACCGTGGTGATCAGGATGAACGGCAGGGTGAAAAACAGCGTCTCCTGGTGAATCATCTGGGCAATGAAAGAGGCAATGCCCTTGGGCAGGGTAGGGTGGCCGCGCCTGGCCAGCAGCCGCCCGATCAAGCTTTCCGACAGCAGCAGAAGCCACGCCACCAGCAGCCCCACCGCCAGGGCCACTCCCAGCCACTGCTGACGATCCACCAGAAAAAAACTGCCCAGGCCTGCTGCAAATGCCATGGGCGGCCACAGCCAACTCCATGGTTTCAGGCGCTCTACAAGACGCTCGACCCAGGCCTGTATGGCCCGTGTCCGAGCGGGATTCAATAAAGTGCCCATCGTCTGATCGCTCGATTCAATCGTGAAGTGTGATGATTCCTTAGCATACGCACTAATTTCCGCATACGTCGCAGTCTGCAGAACAAAAACGCAAAAATGATGGCAGCCGCTGATGGCTGCCAAGATTCATGAAAGGTCCCCACAAGGACTATGCTGAGGGCTGGATTAGCCAAAAGTCAGGGGTTGACGTACTCGAGCAACTCCACCAAGCTAAGGCAATCAAACGACCGTATGAATGCGCGGCGGGTTCGCCGAAGCTAACCTGCCCGACACTATGTGGAGAGAGCGCGAATGATCTATCAAGGCAATGCCATCACGGTGGAGCGTCGTGACACCCAAGGTGGCAATGATGTCGCAGTGCTCACTTTCGACCTGAAAGATGAGTCCGTCAACAAGCTTTCCAGTGCCGTGGTGGCGGAGCTGGGAGACGCGGTCAAGGCGCTGCAGGCCGAAAGTGGTGTGCAAGGTCTGATGATCCGCAGTGCCAAGGACGTGTTTATCGTCGGTGCCGACATTACTGAGTTCCATAGCCTGTTCGACAAGGGCGAAGAGTACCTGGTGGAGATGAACCTCAAGGTTCACGATATCTTCAACGCCATCGAAGACCTGCCGTATCCCACCGTGACGGCGATCAATGGTCTGGCGCTGGGCGGCGGCTGTGAAGTGCTGTTGACCACCGACTATCGCGTGATGAGCGAGAAAGCCAAGATTGGCCTGCCGGAAACCAAGCTGGGCATTCTGCCAGGCTGGGGTGGCTGCGTGCGCCTGCCGCGTCTGATCGGGGCAGACAACGCCGTGGAGTGGATTGCCGGTGGCACCGAAAACCGTGCCGATGCCGCCTTGAAAGTAGGTGCCGTTGACGCTGCCGTTGCCCATGAGCTGCTGGAAGAGGCAGCGCTGGACATCCTCGATCGCGCCAATGCCGGTGAGCTGGATTACCAGGCCCGCCGCGAGGAGAAAACCTCTCCGCTGAAGCTCAACGCCATCGAGCAGATGATGGCCTTCGAAACCGCCAAAGGCTATGTGGCCGGTAAAGCAGGCCCGCACTACCCGGCGCCTGTGGAAGCCATCAAGGTCATCCAGAAAGGGGCCGGAGAAACCCGTGCGCGTGCCCAGGCCATCGAAGCCAAGTCCTTCGCCAAGCTGGCGCTGAGCAGCGTTGCCTTCAACCTGGTGGGGCTGTTCCTCAACGATCAGGTGGTCAAGAAGAAAGGCAGCAAGTACGAGAAGCAGTCTCAGCCGGTCAAGCAGACTGCCGTGCTGGGTGCTGGCATCATGGGGGGCGGTATCGCCTACCAGAGTGCCAGCAAAGGCACTCCGATCCTGATGAAAGACATCAAGGACGATGCCATCGAGCTTGGCCTGAAAGAGGCACGCAAGCTGTTTTCCAAGCAGGTGGAGCGCAAGAAGCTCACCACTGAGCAGATGGCCGAGAAACTCTCCAACATCCGCCCGACGCTCTCTTATGGCGATTTCGGCAATGTCGATCTGGTGGTCGAAGCGGTGGTGGAAAACCCCAACGTCAAGGATGCGGTGCTGACCGAAGTAGAGGGCATGGTGGGTGAGAACACGATTCTTACCTCCAACACGTCCACCATTTCGATCAACCGTCTGGCAAAGAATCTCAAGCGCCCGGAAAACTTCTGCGGTATGCACTTCTTCAACCCCGTGCACCGCATGCCGCTGGTGGAAGTCATTCGTGGCGAGAAAACCTCCGACGCCGCCGTGGCCGCCACCGTGGCTTACGCCCGCGCCATGGGCAAGACGCCCATCGTGGTCAACGACTGCCCTGGCTTTTTGGTCAATCGCGTACTGTTCCCTTACTTCGGCGGCTTCAGCTTCCTGGTAGAGCAAGGGGCCGACTTCCAGCGTGTCGATAAGGTCATGGAGAAGTTTGGCTGGCCCATGGGCCCGGCCTACCTGCTGGACGTGGTCGGCATGGATACCGCCGTGCACGCCAACGAGGTAATGGCCGAAGGCTTCCCTGACCGTATGGCGCGTGAAGGCAAAACCGCCATTCAGGTGATGTATGACAACCAGCGTCTGGGCCAGAAGAACGACAAGGGCTTCTACGCCTACGAAGAGGACAAGAAGGGCAAGCCGAAGAAGGTCAGCGATGAGCAGGCCCATGCCCTCGTGAAAGACGTCGTGAAAGAGCAGAAAGAGTTTTCCGACGAAGACATCGTGGCGCGCATGATGGTACCGCTGTGCCTGGAGACCGTACGTTGTCTGGAAGACGGCATCGTCGAGACTCCCGCAGAAGCCGATATGGCACTGATTTACGGCATTGGCTTCCCGCCCTTCCGCGGTGGCGCGCTGCGCTACATCGATGCGCTGGGCGTGGCCGAGTTCGTCGCTCTGGCCGACCGTTTGGCCGAAGAGTTGGGACCGCTCTACGCACCTACCGAGAAACTGCGCGCCATGGCTCAAAACAACGAGCAGTTCTACGCGGGCAACACGGCAAGCGCTCAGGCCTAAGTCACCACCCACAGGAGAAATATGATGAGTTTGAATCCGAGAGATATCGTGGTGGTGGACGGTGTTCGTACCGCCATGGCAAAAGCAAAGAACGGCGCTTTCCGTAACGTTCGTGCCGAGAACCTTTCCGCTGCCGTGATGCAGGCGCTGTTCAGCCGGAACCCCAACCTGGACCCGTCGGAAGTGGACGATGTGATCTGGGGCTGCGTCAACCAGACCCTGGAGCAGTCCATGAACATCGCCCGCAACGCGGCAATCATGACCGGCATTCCCCGTACCGTGCCTGCGCAAACGGTGAACCGTCTGTGTGGCTCCTCGATGACCGCGCTGCACATTGCGGCGGCCAACATCAAGGCCGGCATGGGCGACTTCTATGTGATTGGTGGCGTGGAGCACATGGAGCACGTGCCCATGGCCCACGGCGTGGACGTGAACCCGGCGGCCAGCAAGTACGCTGCCAAGGCGGCCATGATGATGGGCCTGACCGCCGAACTGCTGGGCAAGATGCACGGCATCTCCCGCGAAGACCAGGACAAGTTCGGCGTACGCTCGCATCAGCGCGCCCAGGCAGCCATGGAGAAGGGCTACTTCGATAACGAGATCATCGGTGTCGAAGGCCACGACCAGCGCGGCTTCAAGGTATTGGTGAAAAACGACGAAGTGATCCGTGCCGATGCCAGCCTGGAGTCCATGGCGAACCTGAAGCCGGTGTTCGATCCCCGCAGTGGCACCGTCACGGCCGGTACTTCATCGGCGCTGTCGGTGGGGGCCTCCGCCATGGCGGTGATGAGCTACGAGCGTGCCCAGGCGCTGGGGCTGGAGCCGATTGCCCGCGTGCTGTCGACCGGTGTGGCAGGCTGTGATGCCTCCATCATGGGCTACGGCCCGGTACCCGCGTCCAAAAAGGCCTTGAAAGCCGCTGGCCTGTCGGCAGCGGATATTCAAACCGTCGAGCTCAACGAGGCGTTTGCTGCCCAAGGGCTGCCGGTGCTCAAGGACCTGGGCTTCCTCGATGCCATGGACGAAAAGGTCAACCTGAACGGCGGTGCCATTGCCTTGGGCCACCCGCTGGGCTGCTCCGGTTCGCGGATCTGTACCACGCTGCTCAACGTGATGCAGCAGCGCGATACCACCTTGGGTTTGGCGACCATGTGTATCGGTATGGGCCAGGGCGTTGCCACGGTGTTCGAGCGTTTGAAATAACCGCCCGGCAGCCATGTGATCGCAAAACGGCACCTTAGGGTGCCGTTTTGCCGTTTGGAAGGGGGCGCTAATACGGCATCAAAACATGCCGCTATCCAGCCCGGCCGCTAGCGTCATGGCCAGCTCCTCGACCTGTGTGGCAAATGTCTCCTGCCACTCGCCTCGTAAGACCACCGGTTGCTGAACCCAGCGCCAGCGCAGCCCGGTCACGATGCTTTCCACGGCTCGCTGGGTGCCCGTGCCATCGTGGCCAGCGCGAATGTAGAGCGCACAGGGCAAGCCCTGCTTCTCATCCAGTACTGGGTAGTAGCTACGGTCGAAAAAATCCTTCAGGGCACCGCTCATGTAGCCGAGGTTTTCGGTGGTGCCGAGCAGAACGGCATCGCAGGCCAGTAGGTCGGCGGGGCCTGCTTCGAAGGGAGTTTTCACCGTACAGACGACATGCTCGAGATCGGGGTGCTCTGCCCCTCGTCTGGCAGCTTCCCTCAAGGCCTGGGTATTGACGGAAGGGGCGTGAGCGACGATTAATAGCTGTTTCATGGCAAGGACCTGCGCAGTGGCGATTGGCGATGTACAGGGATGACAGAATGGCAGGCCGGGAAGCCAGAGCTTCAAGATTCCGCCCTGCACTCCTTATCCCAGCAGCACTTTCAGCTCATGACGCTGTTCGGCATGTTTGGCCGCGTTTTCGTTTTTCAGCTTTTCCAGATTAACGAGCTTCCAGCGCACAGCTGGCAGGCCCGCCGCCTGAGGGCGATCAATGGCATCAAAATCGGGCGCACCGTCATGTAGGCTTAGCAAGAATCGCTTGGTGCTCTCATCGAAACGTGACTGAATGTCTGTAATCAAACGTTTACGCGTGTGCAAGAGTTCATCGAGGCTGAGGTGAGCCCTGGTCATGCCCTCAAATTCTTGGGCATAAGGCTTGTCAATATCGAGCAAGTTAGGGTTCAGCAGTTCGTGAGCGGGGCGTGACGAACTCGCAATGTAGATCAGAAAGGTCCGAAATAGGTCGTCCGTCAGGCCTTCGTTATCGTAGAGCAGCTTCACATCAAAAAGATCGCGCGGATGCTGGCGATCCAAGGCGGCGTGTAGCTTGCCGCCGAATAGATCTTCGAAAGAGACGATTTGCATATCGGCATAACCGAACTCATCTTCAACGGCGCTGGCGATGGAGAGCGTTTCAGGATCATGTACGACGCCGCGTGTGACTGGCGAGGTTTCGATCTTGATTTCAACGCCGCCCGTGCGAGCAAGAACACGAGTGGCGCCACTGCCTCCGCCCTTTATACGCTGTGTTTTGGCTCCGGCGATACGGCCTTCAATGGCAGCCGCGATGCGATCCATCGCGTCATTGATTTCGGAAAGGCTGTCGTTTCTATCTTTCACCGGAAGGTAGGTCAGGTCAATATCGACTGACAAGCGTGGAAGGTCTCGATAGAACAGATTGATCGCGGTGCCTCCCTTCAGCGCGAATACATCCTCCTGCGCCACATGCGGGAGAATGCGCACGAGGAGCGCGACCTGCGCTTCATAGGTTTCACGCGCCATCATTTACCTCCGCCTTTACAAACGCTTCCGGCACCATGATGCGATAGCGCGGATGTATCTTGCCCCCTTTTAACAGTGCGCGGTCGCCACTGCCAAGGTTGAACTCTGCAGGATCGAGACGCTTGCGCCAAGGGTGGTCATGGCGATCCGCAAAGACAAAGAACAACCGCTTGACCTTGATCTTCTTGCAACTGTGCAGCAACGCTGACACTGTTTTTGGCCGCAGTGTCGTCAAGCTCTCGAATAGCATATCAAGGTTATGAAAACTCTCATGGTCGGGCAATTCGTCCATGGCTTCCATAATCGCCCGTTCGGGTGCCGACATGTTGAGCATCCAGTCCCATGGCAGCGTGTCTTCGGCGTTGATGTTGTTTCTGGCAAGCCCGACGGACGGGTCAGCGAATAGTGAAGTGTTGCGAGTCACGATGGGGGCGTTCAGTGGCAGTTTGCTTAGCCAGTTGGGTGTGGCGTTGCCATATACCCAGACAGGCGCACTGCTACCTAGACGCAGGTAGTGATCGTAGCCCTGTTGGGCAAGTGCCGTTGTGCCACCCACATGGATGTTATGGCGCATAATATGCTGCATGGAAAGCAGGCAAGTTTTCCAATCGATTGCGCCAGAGGTTGTTGCGTTCGGCGCAGGGCGCCGGAAAACGCCGCGGTTAACGCGCTCAAGCCAGCCGTTAACAACGTACTTCCGCGCAAGGAAACGGCTGATACCGTGGCGTTCGAGCCATGCGGTATCGACCATGAACCCTGACGGGATGGCTTCAAGCACTTTCTTTAGCTTTTTTTCTTTAGGTGTACTCATGGTTTACAAATTAGCATTTTGCTAAATTTTTTGCGATATGTCGATTTTGAATTTTTAAAAACAATTGTACTATAAGGTCACAAAAAACATGTTTTGTAACTATTCAGGTGGTTGCGGATAGCCTGTCGACAACCACCTGATTTTTCTGGCATAGTGCACAGCATCATTCGGCACACCTATGCGGCGATATGACCATCAGCGATATCAACGTCGACGAGGCCCTGGAGCGGGTCCGGCAGCAGCTCAAGGAAGACCAGACGGTCTCGCCGTCGCTGCGTGCCGCCATCGATGTGCTGATGCTGCTGGTCAAGCTCATGGCCGATCGCCTGGCCACCAGTAGCCGCAACAGCAGCAAGCCACCGTCCCAGGATCCCAATCGCCAGCGCCGCTCGCGCGCCAAAGGCGAGCGGCGCCCCGGCGGACAGCCAGGGCATGAGGGTAAGACGTTGGCGCCGGTGACGGACCCCGACGAGGTGGTCAAGCTCCGTGTCGATCGTCGGCAACTCCCCAAGGGGCGTTCTTACCGCCCGGTCGGCGTCGAAACGCGCCAAGTGCAGGACATCGTAATCCAGGCCGTGGTCACCGAATATCAGGCTGAGGTCCTCGAAGATGATCAGGGGCAACGCTACGTGGCGCCATTCCCCGAGGGCGTGACTCGCCCCATCCAGTATGGCCCTCGCCTCAAGGCGCATGTCGTCTATCTCTCCCAGTATCAGCTGTTGCCCTATGCGCGTATCCGCGAGTTGCTCACCTCGCAGTGCGGCCTGTCGCTGAGCACCGGCACCCTGTTCGCCTTCAACCAGGAGGCCTACCAGCGGGCCGAGGCGTTCGCCGAGTGGGTGATCCCGGCGCTACGTGAAGCAGCCACCGTCCATGCCGATGAAACCGGAATGCAGGTCGGTGGCAAACGCTACTGGCTACACAGCGCCTCCAACGAGGCCCTGACCTGGTTGGCCCCGCACCCCAAGCGCGGCCAGGAAGCGATGGACGCCATCGGCGTATTGCCCTTCGTGCGTGGCGTGCTGGTGCATGATCACTGGAAGCCCTACTACCGCTATCCGGATTGCCGGCACGCGCTCTGTAATGCGCACCACCTTCGGGAGCTGACAGCGGCCTGGGAGAACGATGGCGAGGCATGGGCCAAGGCCTTGCATGACCTGTTGTTGGAGATGCATCGCGCCGTGGAGGTGGCCGACGGCTGCCTCTCGGCCGATGAGACCCGAGCCTGGCGGCAGCGCTATCGAGATTGCCTGGCGAAAGGGGACGCCGAGTGCCCCCCGCCGGTGAAACCGCCACCTGGAACGCGAGGCCGGGCCAAGCGCACCAAGCCGCGCAACCTCCTGGAACGCCTCCAGGCGTACGAGGACGACGTGTTGCGCTTCCTCGACGACCCTGCCGCTCCCTTCACCAACAACCAGGGGGAACGCGATCTGCGAATGACCAAGGTCCAGCAGAAAATCTCGGGCTGTTTCCGCTCCTGGGAGGGGGCGGAGATCTTCTGCCGGATGCGCAGCTTCCTCTCGACCGCCGTCAAGCAAGGGGTGGCGGCGCATACCGCACTGGAGCAACTGTTTGCGGGGGAGGTGCCAGCCTTCATGCAGCAAGAAGCCCCGACTCAGCCAACCGGTGCTGAATAGTTACCATGTTTTTTAAATAGTTGCGGCGGCAAGGTGAATTGCCAGCTGGACCGCCGTTAAAGTCAGCGCCCGTCTGTACCCTGGATCCCACCGAGCGCTGGGAACGCAGGGCACCCCGCCTTTTGGCATTGCTTCATCGCCGTGATCGGCGATTGATGATGCAGCGCTTCTACCGTGTGATTTAAAGTGCTACGTTTATTTTATGAATCCAGGCTTCTCGCATGCCGTGAGCGGCCGTGGCGTATGGGTAAACTATCTGAGCTATGGATTCTCCTCGGGCAAGAGCTCATGCCAGGATTTACTTCACTCCGGGTCCAGGCATGGGACGAGTATCAAGATAAAGGGACAATCTGTTGAAAGCTCAACAAGGGAAGCGAGTCATGTATCTGCAGGCCAGGAGCGTGGGGAAGAGAGTAGGGAAGGTGGCGGGGAAGCGCGTGGGGAAAGCGGCAGCATGGGCAGCCGTGCTGCTGTTGGTGGGGTGTGCAGGCCAGTCCTCGCCCTCCAGTAGCGCAGGGGAGTCTCCTTCGACGATGGAGCCTGCGGTATCGCCCGTGACACCCTCGGCCACGCGTGCGTCCACCTCGCCGGTCACGGATTGGGTGCCGCCGCTGCTGGCCAGCCCTGAAGAAGAAGCGGCTTACTATGTCAGCCGCTTGGCAGACCGCAGTTTCGTTTCGCAATATGGTGGTCCGGATAACCCTCGCCCCTGGTACATCGCCGCTGAGCGGCTGGGTGAGATCGGGGCGCCCGCAGTGCCACTTCTGCTGGCCAGGCTCAATACTCAGGATGCCTACGAGCTGATGCTGGTGCTATATGCCCTGCACCTGGCCACGCAAGATCCGCTGATCACTTTCAAGACCCGCGGCGAGTCCGTGCAGCTGCCGGGGGTGCTGGACGAGCGCATGAATGCCGACAATCGGCGCCTCGTCGAAGAGTGGCAGCAGCGTCATGCGGCGGCGTTGGATTTAGGTTAAGGGCCTGGCTACATTGATGAGTTGAACCTACGAACGACGACTTGGAGATGACAATGGGATTTGCACTATCTTCCATGCAGGTCAGCAGCACCGCCTTTGGCCAGCATCAGGCCATTCCCGCCAAACACACCGGTGAAGGCGAGGACATCTCACCCGACCTGGCCTGGCAGGGTGCACCTGAAGGAACCCAGGGCTATGCGGTGATCTGTCACGATCCCGATGCCCCGTTGGTGAAAGAGGGCAGCTACGGTTTCGTACATTGGGTGCTGTATAACTTGCCGGGCGATATGACGTCGCTGGAAGAGAATACCACCCAAGGAACCGTGGGCATGTCCGATTTCGGCAAGCCCGGCTATGGCGGCCCAATGCCCCCGGAAGGCCATGGTAGCCACCTCTACTATTTCTGGGTACTGGCGCTGGACCAGGCAACCACGCTTCCCGAAGGGCTGACGCTGCCCGAGCTGCTGCGTGCCGTCGAGCCGCACCTGCTGGGCATGAATCGGCTGGTCGGTACCTACCAGCGCGACTGACCTCTCTCTTCAGGCTGGAGCATTGTGCTCAAGCCGTGTAGGCTCCACCGCTTTCTACGCCCTGTAGATATCCTGATAGCGATGGAGCCTTTTCATGAGTGACTTTCCCAACTGTCCCGCCTGCGCCTCTGAATTCACCTATGACGACGGCCTGCAATTCGTGTGCCCGGAGTGTGGCCATGAGTGGTCGAAAAATGGTGAAGAGGAAACCGAATCAGCCAGCTCCGGTATCCGGGATGCCAACGGTAACCCGCTAGCCGATGGCGACACGGTGACCGTGATCAAGAATCTCAAGGTGAAGGGCAGCTCGCTGGTGGTCAAGGTGGGCACTCGGGTCAAGAACATCCGCCTGGTGTCCGGTGATCACGACATCGACTGCAAGATAGATGGTATTGGCCCGATGAAATTGAAGTCCATGTTCGTCAAGAAAGCCTGACCCCCAACGCCTGCGATCAGTTCGCGGGCGTTTTCTTGACAGGCTGTCATAGCTTTTCTGAATGAGAATGATTGGCTTTTTTGATGTTATCAGCGGCGAACGTGTCAGGAAGTGGTGACTTTTGCGAAGGATTTTGCAGAAGGGCTTCACATCATTTTTATACAGGACTAAAATGGTCCCCAATTGACGGGTAAGCCTTTAAATCACACGGGTCATCACACACGGGAGTCACCATGCTCAAGCTTTCTCGGCTGACCGACTATGCGGCGGTGGTGATGGCGCAAATTGCGCGCCATCCGAACACTTCCCATGCCGCCGCCGATCTGGCCGAAGCCGTTCAGCTGCCGCACCCGACTGTGAGCAAGACGCTTAAAATGCTGGTTAAAGCCGGGTTGCTGGAGTCCCAGCGCGGTGCTCAGGGCGGGTATCGGCTGGCACGCCCCGCCTCGCGGATTACCGCCGCCGATATCATCAGCGCCATCGAAGGCCCCGTGGCCATGACCGAGTGCAGCCAGGCGGAAGGCGAGTGCGACCTGGTGGCTACCTGCGGTGTGGCCGACAACTGGCAGCGCGTATCCCTGGCCATTCGTACGCTGCTGGAGAGCGTCACCCTGGCGCACCTCGCCGACACTGCTCCCATCAAGCTGCCCGTTCAGCTACCCATTCAAAGCATTACGCTATCGGCGGCTTCCGCGTAAGTCGCAACCACATTCACTCATATTGACGGCGAGCTCAACTCGCCACCCAACTGCCCGGAGGGTATCACCATGGCAAGCGAAGAAATGGAACAGTTGGTTCGTCGCGAGTACAAAGATGGCTTTGTCACCGATATCGAAAGCGACACACTGCCACCTGGCCTGGATGAAAACACCATCGCCTTCATTTCCAAAAAGAAGGGCGAGCCGGAATGGATGCTGGAGTGGCGTCTGGATGCCTATCGTCAGTGGCTGAAAATGGAAGAGCCCTCTTGGGCACACCTCAACTATCCGCCCATCGATTATCAGGCGATCTCCTACTTCAGCGCGCCAAAGCGCCCGGAAGACCGCCCTCAAAGCCTCGATGAGGTAGACCCCAAGCTGCTGGAAACCTATGAGAAGCTGGGTATCCCGCTGCACGAGCGTGCTGCCCTGGCAGGCGTGGCGGTCGATGCGGTATTCGATTCGGTGTCGGTAGCTACCACGTTCAAGAAAGAGCTGGCGGAAGCCGGGGTCATTTTCTGCTCCATCTCGGAAGCCATCCGCGACTACCCGGAGCTGATCAAGCAGTATCTGGGCACCGTCGTACCGGTCGCCGACAACTACTTCGCTGCGCTGAACTCTGCGGTGTTCACCGACGGCTCGTTCGTCTTCGTGCCTGAAGGCGTCACTTGCCCGATGGAGCTGTCCACCTACTTCCGTATCAACGCGGCCAATACCGGGCAGTTCGAGCGCACTTTGGTCATTTGTGAAAGCCGTGCCCAGGTCTCCTATCTGGAAGGCTGCACGGCGCCCATGCGCGACGAAAACCAGCTGCACGCGGCGGTGGTCGAGCTGGTGGCGCTGGATGATGCCTACATCAAGTACTCTACCGTTCAGAACTGGTACCCCGGTGATGAAGAGGGCAAGGGCGGTATCTACAACTTCGTGACCAAGCGCGGCGACTGCCGTGGTGAGCGCTCGCGTATCAGTTGGACACAGGTGGAAACCGGCTCGGCGATTACCTGGAAATACCCCTCTTGCGTGCTGCGCGGCAAGGACAGCATCGGTGAGTTCTACTCGGTGGCCGTGACCAACGGGCGCCAGCAGGCGGATACAGGCACCAAGATGATCCATATTGGTGAGGGCACACGCTCCTACATCGTGGCCAAGGGCATCTCGGCGGGCAAGAGTGATCAGTCCTATCGCGGTATGGTCAAGATCGGCCCGCGCGCCAAAGGCGCACGTAACTTTACCCAGTGCGATTCGCTGCTGATTGGCGACAAGTGCGGTGCCCACACTTTCCCGTACCAGGAAATCGGCAACAGCACGGCGACCATCGAGCACGAAGCCACCACGTCGAAAATCGGTGAAGACCAGCTCTTCTACTGCCAGAGCCGCGGCATCTCGGAAGAAGATGCGGTGAGCATGATCGTGAACGGCTTCTGCAAGGATGTCTTCCAGGAGCTGCCGATGGAGTTTGCGGTAGAAGCGGAAGCACTGTTGAACGTCACTCTTGAAGGTGCGGTGGGCTAACCGCGCAGGCATCCCCCTATTTTTTAAAAGGCGATTACTATGTTGCAAGTGAATGATTTACACGTCACCGTCGACGGCAAAGAGATTCTGAAAGGCCTGACGCTCACCATCAATGCCGGTGAAGTGCACGCCATCATGGGCCCCAACGGCGCGGGTAAATCCACCTTGTCAGCGGTCATTGCGGGCAAGGATGGCTACGAAGTCACCCAGGGCACCATCACCTTCGAAGGCCAGGACGTGCTGGAAATGGAAATCGAAGAGCGCGCCCAGGCGGGCCTGCTGCTGGGTTTCCAGTACCCCGTTGAGATCCCGGGGGTGAAGAACATTTACCTGCTGAAGTCGGCGCTGAATGCGCAGCGCGCTGCCCGTGGTGAAGGCGAGATGCCCGCCCCAGAGTTCATGAAGCTGGTCAAAGAGAAGCTGAACTTCATGAAAATGGATGCCAGCTTCCTGCAGCGCGCGGTCAACGAAGGCTTCTCCGGCGGTGAAAAGAAGCGTAACGAAATCCTGCAGATGCTGGTGCTGCAGCCCAAGCTGGCCATGCTGGACGAAATCGACTCCGGCCTGGACATCGACGCCATGAAGGTCGTGGCTGATGGGGTCAACAGCCTGCGCGCCGAAGAGCGTGCCATTCTGCTGGTGACGCACTACCAGCGCCTGCTGGACTACATCGTGCCCGACAAGGTCCACGTCCTGATGGATGGTCGTATCGTCAAGACCGGTGACGCAGCGTTGGCCAAAGAGCTGGAGGCCAACGGTTACGAAGGCATCGAGGAGTCCGTGGCATGAGCGAGACACAAACCTTTCTGGATACGCTGGCGGCGCGCAGCCAACAGCGTGGTGCAGAGCCCAGCTGGATGGCCGCACGCCGCCAGGCGGGGGCTGCACGCTTCGAGGCGATGGGCTTTCCTACCCGTCGCGATGAAGAGTGGAAATACACCGACGTACGCGCCATTGCTCAGGGAAATTTCGCCCTGGCCGATAACGCCGAGTTCTCCCAGGCGCAGGCGGCTGCGCTGACGCTGCCACTGGAAGCCTATCGCCTGACCTTCGTCGATGGCGTATTTTCGGCGGCGCTGTCTGACCTGGAAGGTCTGCCTAGCAGCGTGCAGGTCATGCCGCTCTCCAAGGCGCTCAGCGACAACCATGAAGCGGTGGGTGGCCCGCTGGGTCGTTTGACCGGCGTGGAATTCTCGCCCTTCTCGGCGCTCAACACCGCGTTCGTGGAAGAAGGGGCCGTGGTGCGTATTGCGCCCGGCACGGTAGTGGAAAAGCCGATTCTGCTGCAGTTTCTCTCACGGGCCGGAGCGCCGGTCATGAGCCACCCGCGGGTGCTGGTCGAAGCGGCCGGGCGCAGTGAAGCCACGCTGATCGAGCACTACGTGGGGGAAGCCGATGCTGCCAACTTCACCAACGTGGTCGGTGAGCTGATGCTGGACCGTGGTGCGATCCTCAACCACTACAAGCTTCAGGAAGCTCCGCTGGGCGATCTGCACATTGCCAGTATCCACGTGGAGCAGAGTCGCGATAGCCGCTACACCTCCTACAACCTGAATCTGGGTGGTGCGCTGGTGCGTAACGACCTGATTTGCGAACTGGACGGGCAGGGCGCCGAAAGCAACCTGTACGGGCTGTTCTTCGGTCAGGGTCGCCAGCACGTGGATAACCACACCAAGGTCAACCACAACGCGCCGCTGACGTTCTCCAACGAGAACTACAAGGGCATTCTGGATGACCGTGCGCAGGGCGTCTTCAACGGCCGAGTATACGTCAAGCGCGACAGCCAGAAAATCGAAGGCTTCCAGAGCAACCAGAACCTGCTGCTCTCCGACCGCGCGCAAATCAACGCCAAGCCGGAGTTGGAAATCTACGCCGATGACGTCAAGTGCTCCCACGGCACCACCACGGGCCAGCTGGATGAAGAAGCCGTCTATGCGCTGCGTACCCGGGGTATCGACGAAGCCACGGCGCGTGGCCTGCTGACGCTGGCCTTTGCCGGTGAAGTGCTGGAACAGGTCACGCTGGATGCCATTGCCGAGCGAGTCGAGCTGGCGGTGGCAGGCAAACTGCCCGAGCGCTTCAACCTGGCAGGGCTGGTGGAAGCAGCGGCTGCGCTGAACGATTAATCAAGGAGTCCCTCATGCCCCAGAGCGTGATTGAGAAAGCGACCACGGCCAGCACCGCCGCCTACGATATCGAGGCCCTGCGCCGCGAATTCCCCGTGCTTCAGCGGGAAGTGCACGGCAAGCCGCTGGTCTATCTGGACAATGCTGCTACCAGCCAGACTCCCCAGGCGGTCATCGACGTGTTTGGCGACTACTACGCTCGCTACAACGCCAACATCCACCGTGGGCTGCACACCCTGGCGGATGAGGCCACGGCCGCGTTCGAAGCGACACGTCATCGCGCCAGGGACTTTCTCAATGCCGAGGATGCTCGCCAGATCATCTTCACCCGGGGCACCACTGAGGCGATCAATCTGGTCGCCCAGAGCTGGGGGCGAAGCCAGCTGCAGGCGGGCGACGAAGTGCTCATCTCGATGCTGGAGCACCACTCCAACATCGTGCCTTGGCAGCTGTTGGCCGCCGAGCGTGGTTTCACCATCAAGGTGATCCCGGTAGATGCTCATGGTGCGCTGGACATGGACGCCTATCGCACACTGCTCAACGAGCGAACCCGGCTGGTGGCGGTGAATCATGTGTCCAATGCGCTGGGTACCATCAACCCGGTCAAGGAAATGGCTGCGTTGGCCCATCAGCAGGGCGCACTGATTCTGGTCGACGGTGCCCAGGCGACGCCGCACCAAAAAGTGGATGTTCAGGACATCGACGCCGACTTCTACGCTTTCTCCGGTCACAAGGTGTATGGCCCCACGGGCGTGGGCGTGCTGTATGGCAAGGCGGCGCTGCTGGAGGCCATGCCGCCCTGGCAGGGGGGCGGTGAGATGATCAAGACCGTCTCGTTCGACGTGGGCACGACCTTCGCGGACATTCCCCACAAGTTCGAAGCCGGCACGCCCGCCATTGCGGAAGTGATTGCGTTGGGGCGTGCGCTGCAGTGGATAGAGGACGTGGGGGTCGAGGCCATTGGCGACTGGGAAGCCGTGCTGTTGACCCATGCCACTCAGGCCGTCAGCCACATCGACGGACTGCGTATTCTAGGCACGGCGCCGCACAAGGCGGGAGTGCTGTCGTTCGTGGTGGACGGTGCCCACTCACAGGATATCGGGCTATTGATCGACCAGCTGGGCGTGGCGATTCGCACGGGGCATCACTGTGCTCAGCCGCTGCTCCACCATTTTGGCGTCGAGGCTACCTGTCGTGCCTCGTTTGCAGCGTATAATACCCTGCAAGAGGTCGATGCGTTCGTTGCGGCGCTGAACCGTGTGATCCAAATGGTACGCTAAGGACATCTATGGATATCGAGCAAGTGGCCAGCCTCGAACGAGGTCAGAAACTGCCGCTACAGCGTGATGTAGAAGCCATTGCCATTCCGTTCGGCAAGACGGATACGCTGGCAGAAGATAGCATCGTCAGTGTCATGCAGGCGAAAGGCAGCTCTGTCAGCGTTGGATACGAAGGGCGGCTGTATCTGATCGAGGGTCGCAATCTCGATGCCCTGGGGCTTGAAGCATTGCCACGACCTACGCTGCCTGAATCCGCCAGCGATGACGAGATCGAGCAGTTCGTCTGGGATCAGCTGCGCACCTGTTTCGATCCGGAAATCCCGGTCAACATCGTCGATCTGGGGCTGGTGTACGGGTGTCGTATCGAGCGCTTGATCAGCGGTGAGCGCATCGTCACCATTCGCATGACGCTGACCGCGCCTGGCTGCGGCATGGGCGATGTCATCGCTGCCGATGCGCGCAACAAGATTCTGGGAGCGCCGCAGATCAGCAAGGTGCATACCGAAATCGTCTTCAGCCCCGCCTGGAGTCGTGACATGATGAGCGATGAAGCCAAGCTTGAGCTCGGCATGTTCTAACCCCTGCTGGGGAGCTGGATGCACAGCCTGTTATTTCGTTGGGTAAAGCGTTTTCTGCTGTCGCTGGTTGCCATGGTGCTGCTGGCGGCTTTGCTATTGGCGGCAGGCAACGCCTGGGTACTACTGAGCACCTCGCGCTATATCCATACGCAGCTGCAAGAGTGCCGTCCAGCGGATGTCGCTATCGTTTTTGGCACCTCTCACTGGACGCGTAGCGGGCTGCGTAACCCTCATTTTCATGCGCGTATGCGCACCTCGGCGCGCCTGATAGCCGATGAGCGCGTGCAGCATCTGCTGCTCTCCGGGGATAACCGCACCCAGGCCTACAACGAGCCCCGAGCCATGTGGCGAGACCTTTATCGACGAGGCGTGCCGGCCGACAGGTTGACCATGGATTTCGCGGGCTTCAGTACCTACGACACCATGGTGCGAGCGCGGCATGTGTTTCAGTTGGAGCAGGCGCTGTTGGTGACCCAGAGCTGGCACTTGCCACGAGCGATTTTTATCGGCCGTTCGCTGGGCATGGACGTGACGGGTTGTGTGGCCGAAGAGCAGCCCTCGGCGGGCGAGTGGCGGCTCAAGGTGCGTGAGTGGCTGGCGCGTATGGCGACGCTAGGGGATCTGTACCTGTGGGGCAGGGAGCCTCACTTTCTGGGGCCAGCCGAGCCTATCGTGCTGAGCCGTGATCGATTGCCTCTGGAGCCGCCACCCGTGACCACTGATGTGCTGATCGACCTGGAAGGCGTGCGCCTGCTCTATCCGGAACTCCCTCTGCTCGGAGAGCCAGCGCGGCAGCTAGAGCCGTCGGCGGCTCCTTGAAGGTGCGCGAAAGGAGCGCTTAGCGGCGAGCTTTGCGCTTTTGCAGGCTATACAGCTCGCGGATCAATTTACGGCAGCCCTGCATGCACTCTTCCACAACGGGTTCGATGGGGTCGGGCAGCGGGTGGGTAAACAGGGTCGAGAGGGCTTGCATCAGGACACGCTCTTGTTCCAACAGTTCATTGATCAGAACCTGACTATCGTTGCCCACGAAGCTTTTCAGGCGGCTCCACAGCCACAGAAAGTCATCGCGCTCCACGTCGGCATCCCTGGGAAGCATTTTCAGATGGGCACGGGCCAACTCCTGCAGCTTGCGCATCTGTTTCAGTCGAGCCGTGTAGTGAGGCTTCAGCGCGTCGCGCAGCGAGGGGCGCAGGCGTTCGATATTGTCCTGGAAATAATCAATGCTATCGGCCAGCGCTTCCAGCACGCTGTCCATCGCCACTTGGCGATTGTCGAGAAACATGAGCGTCTACCTCCTTCGGTGACGCAGATTGTGGGGGTGGCAGCGTTGATTTGCCACCCCTAATGCGGATTATTTTTACCTTTGGGCGTTAGCCTTTAGGCTTGGGGGGCGCTTTTCGGGAAGGCGTTGCGTTTTTTTCGATATGTTCGATGATCATGCCCGCGATGTCCTTGCCCGTGGCGCTCTCGATCCCCTGTAAGCCAGGCGAAGAGTTGACCTCCATGATCACCGGCCCATGGTTGGAACGCAGCAGATCGACACCGGCAACGCGCAGCCCCATGGCCTTGGCTGCACGGATAGCGGTGGAGCGCTCTTCCGGGGTAATGCGAATCACGCTGGCCGTGCCGCCACGGTGGAGATTGGAGCGAAACTCGCCTTCGGCCGCTTGACGCTTCATGGACGCCACGACTTTGTCGCCAATCACGAAGCAGCGAATGTCGGCGCCTTTGGCTTCCTTGATGTACTCCTGCACCATGATGTTGGCCTTCATGCCCATGAACGCCTGTACCACCGACTCGGCGGCCTGGTTGGTCTCGGCCAGCACCACGCCAATGCCCTGAGTGCCTTCCAGCAGCTTGATGACCAGCGGCGCCCCCTTGACCATGGTGATCAGGTCGGGAATGTCGTCTGGCGAGTGGGCAAACCCCGTGATGGGCAGCCCCAGCCCCTTGCGGGAAAGTAGCTGCAGCGAGCGCAGCTTGTCGCGTGAGCGCGTGATAGCGACCGAGTCGTTGATCACGTAGGTGCCCATCATTTCAAACTGGCGCAGCACGGCGCAGCCGTAGAAAGTCACCGAGGCGCCAATGCGGGGGATGACCGCATCGAAGGGCTCGATCTCAGCCCCCTTGTAATGAATCGAGGGGTGATGAGAGGCGATGCTCATGTAACAGCGTAGCGTATCCACCACCCGGGCCGTATGGCCGCGCTGCTCAGCGGCTTCCACCAGGCGGCGGGTCGAGTATAAATTGC
The DNA here is from genome assembly GCF_019211725.1 of Halomonas sp. 18071143. Classification (NCBI taxonomy): domain Bacteria; kingdom Pseudomonadati; phylum Pseudomonadota; class Gammaproteobacteria; order Oceanospirillales; family Halomonadaceae; genus Halomonas; species Halomonas sp. 18071143. Next base: position 2,311,584 of record NZ_CP078120.1, on the reverse strand, counting down.
GGTTACGCGAAAGTAGGGCAATATGCATGCAGGGCTCCGGGCCAAAACAGAAAAGGCGTATTAAGTGTATTCAAGGCTCGCCGTGCAAAAAGGCAGCGCCGGGTGCGACTAACAAACGACGCATGGCGCGCCTGCCCAATAGCATGGGGTGGCGCATATTGCTGCGGTCGGTCAAGGTAAGTTCGACGGGAAAGCTGAGCTGGCCCAGTTCCATCTGTGTGCGAATGACGTAGCGCCATTCGCTGTGCCCATTCGAGCTGGTCACCCGTCTTCTATCATGTAAATGTAGACGATAACGATGCCCCGGCGTCTCGGGGCCGCCACTGTGGGTGACGAAACTGACCCACAGCTGCCCATGGGCATCTTCTTCCGTTTCGATCTCTTCGGCATGCAGGGCAGAGGTGCGCGCGCCGGTATCGGCCTTGCAGCACAGGTGAAGCCCCAGGTCGGTCAGCGTGACCATTTCACGGCGGCCAATCACGGCCTTGGCCTGATAGGGTAATTCCTTCACGGGTGACTCCTGAGATAATAAGAGCAGAAGAACAGCATGATGATGACCGTCACCTGTTACGAATTTATGCGCGGCGTGGCATCAGGCCTGCCAGACGTGCCTGCATGGGTGAGTCGACAGGTGCGTCACGCAGGGTCAGCATGACCGGTAAGCGCAGCCTGGGAACGAGGGCGATATCACGCACGACGGCGGAGAAATCGGCACGCTCGTCTGTGGCCAGCCTGTTCAGGAACAGCGGCAGGCGTATCTCGTCTTCCAGCAGTTGCCAACCGCGCCCGGCCATGGCAGCCATCAGATCAGGGCCGCAGGCAGCGCTGTCCTGAAGTAAACTCGTGTACCAATCGCCTGCCGTGGGTTCTGGTGAGCTGCCCACCGCTCGCACGCAGGCGCACAAGGTTTCCACGTCTCCTTCACTGGCGGCCTGTTCGCCACGGGCCTGCAGGGCCACCAGCAAGCACGTTTGCAAAGGCCGATGTTCAAGGCAGTAGCATAGCGCATGGATAACGTTGACAGGCAACTCGGAAAACCGCTTGGCCAGCGCCTCGGCGGCATCGTCGTCCATGCGAACCGTGAAGTCGGCCAGACCCTGAACGCCCAGCGCTTGCCAATCGATCGACTGCTGGCCGCTCAAATACGCTTCTACCGGCTCCAGATGCTGACTGGCGGGTAACCCCAGCTGCAGCGTCGCACGGGCATTGAGCATGGCCTGAAAGGTGACATCGGGCGTGAAAGCCAGTGGGTTGTCCTTCATCAGGTCGTCTACGCCAGCGCTGGCGTCAGGTGTCAATGCCTGCTGCTCTGACGCCAGGGCATTACGCCCTAGGGTTTCCAGCAGGCGATTGATGAAACCATCCCGCTGTGCAGGCGAGAGCATGCCCTGCTCGTCCAGCGGCAGGGCGAGAAACCAGATGGCCGGTTCAGGCATCGCACCCAGCCTAAACACGATGCCCAGGCGCGCCTGTCCCTGCCAGGGTTCGGGCCAGGCGTGTTCGGCCTGCTCGAAGCCGCGCAGGGTATCCCGCGAGCAGGGCACGACACGACGCCCCATATGGTAGAGCGTCACGTCAGCACCGCTGCGGGTAAAGAACTCATCGAGGGTAGTAATTGGTTGCATGACATCCTTCCGCATTTCAAGCGTGCACTCTACCTTGATGCTCGGTCACTGTCAGCCGTAACCGTTGATAAAACCATACCTTATCGTTGAGGTGGTCAAAAAGTGAACAACATTCCCCAGGCCCCGTGGGAGTAGCCGTTGCGACACCTTTCCATAGTTTATCCACAGTCTCTTGCAGGTTTTCTGTGAATCTGTGCATAAACGCGTTGGCCATGCCTCTCGGTGGCAAGTTACCCACAGAGTTGGGATAATCACGCCGACCATTCCTTATGAGTAGACTGTTTATGAGCGTCCATCAACAGCTTCAAACCGCGCTTCTCGAGCTTGAAGCCGCGATGAAAGCCGCCAACCTATGGCGCACCCCCCTTCCAGAGGCGAGCGCGTTTGCCAGTCAGGAGCCCTTTTGTGTGGATACCATGTCGCTGCCCCAGTGGGTGCGCTATGTGTTCGTGGCCCGATTGACCGCGCTGGTCGAGGCCCAGGCGACCATGCCCGCCAAGTGTGAGGTAGCGCCCGCCATGGCCGCTTATCTGATGCAGGAGAAAGTGCGCGCCAGCGACCAGGTGCTGGTCATTCGCGCCATGGAAAGAGTCGACCAGCTGGTGACGGACAACTGAACAGGTAGCCGCCAGCGCGGCGCTGCCGTGCTTCTCAATCGAACAGGCCCGGAGCAAATGCCCCGGGCCTGTTTGGTTGGATGGGTAGCCCCGCATCTTTTAGAAGCGGTAGCTGAGACCCGCCATGACCACAATGGGGTCGATTTCGACGGTGCCCGCTGCGGCGCCATTCACCGTGGCGTCCGTATCGATGTCCAGATACCAAGCGGCGGCATTGAGCGCCCAGTTACCGTCGATCAGCAGGTCGATCCCCAGTTGGCCTGCCAGTCCCCAGGAGTCGTCCAGGTCCAACTCACCAATCGCCAGCTGTTCGTCCGAGAAGCGCGTGTAGTTGATACCGGCGCCAATGTAGGGCTGAACCCGTGCCTGGGTGCCGCCCAGCGGGTAATACTGCAGCGTCAGGGTGGGCGGCAGGTGCTTGGTCGAGGCAAGGTTCTCGCCGTTCAGAGCAATGTCGTGCTTGAAGGGCAGTGCGGCCAGCAGTTCGATCCCCACCTTGTCATGAAAGCGATAGCCCAGCGTAAAGGCGAAGTCGGTCTTGTCCTGAACGTCCACCGCCAGGGCGCCATCGGCCAGAGCGCCGTTGTCGCTTTTGGGTGACACTTGTGCCACGCCCACGCGAGTAAAGAAATCACCTGCGCCGTAGGCAAAGGCCTGGCTGCTGGCGGCCAGCGTTACAACGGCCATGCTGGCAGCGATGAGAGTAGAGGGTTTGAACGGGCGCATAATTTTGCTCCTGACCATGATGAGGGTGAGTGGTTCGTGATCCATGGCGCCACTATAACCAGCCAGAAGCGGTGGGTTATTGACCTGAGGCAAAGAGCGGTGCGCAAGCGGCCAACAATGCAAGAGACCTCCTGCAAGGCGGGGCCTTGACGAGGAGGTCTCGGATGCGTGCTTGCCAGTGCTCACCGCCTGCCGAAGCAGGTGGTGAGGTTGGCAAAAGGGTCAAGAGTAGTGGGTAAGCGTCATCGCCAAAATCAGCGCTCGATGTGCTGGTATTCACCGGCATCGGCGGTCATGTTGCTGACGACCAGGATGGCGATGAAGGAAGCGATGAAGCCGGGGATGATTTCGTAGACGCCCGGGCCACCCAGGAAGGAGCCGCTCCAGCCCAACGAAATCCAGATCATCACGGTGGCGGCACCGACGATCATGCCCGCCAGCGCGCCGGCACCGTTGGTGCGCGGCCACATCAGCGCGAGGATGATCAGCGGACCAAAGGCGGCGCCAAAGCCTGCCCAGGCGTTGCTGACCAGCCCCAGCACCTGCGAGTCTTCATTGGAAGCAATGATGGCGGCCACGATACCCACCAGTACGACGCACACACGGCCCACCGCGACGCACTGCTGCTCGGTGGCATTCTTGTGTAGGAACAGGCGGTAGAAGTCTTCCGTCAGCGAAGAGGAGGACACCAGAAGCTGGCTTGAGATGGTGCTCATGATCGCTGCCAGCAGCGCCGCGTACAGGAAGCCGGTGATCAACGGGTGGAAGAGCAGGTTGGCCAGCACGATGAAGATGGTTTCAGGATCCTGGATGTCCAGGCCGTTACGTACCGCAAAGGCGCGGCCCGCCAGGCCCAGCGACACGGCACCGATCAGCGAGACCAGCATCCAGCCCATGCCGATGTTACGCGCTACAGGCACGTCTTCTTGTGAGCGAATGGCCATGAAGCGAACGATGATATGCGGCTGACCAAAATAGCCCAGGCCCCAGGTCACCGCCGACAGCCAGCCCACGAACGTCAGCCCCGTGGTCCAGGAGAGCAGCGTGGGATCGACGCTATTGAGTGTCTCCGACGCCTGTGAGAAACCACCGCCGCCGTCACCGAACAGCACCACCGCAGGCATGATGATCAAGGCCAACATCATGATGCAGCCCTGCACGAAGTCGGTCATGCTCACGGCCAGGAAGCCACCTACCACGGTATAGATCAGCACCACGCCGAGGGTAATGATGACGCCCATGGCGTAGTTGCTCATGTCGCCAAAGTTGTAGACTCCGGTGAAGGCCGTTTCGAACAGCTTGCCACCGGCCACCAGGCCCGAGGCGGTATACACGGCAAAGAAGATCACGATCACGATGGCCGACACGGTGCGCAGCGCCAGTGCACGGGTCGGGAATCGGTTGGCCAGAAACGCCGGGATGGTAATCGCGTTGCCGTAATGAATGGTCTGCTCGCGCAGCCGGGGCGCCACCAGTATCCAGTTGAACAGCGCGCCTACCAGCAAGCCAATGCCGATCCAGGCAGAGCCCAGGCCCGACACGAACATGGCCCCGGGCAAGCCCAGCAGCAGCCAGCCGCTCATGTCGGAGGCCCCTGCCGAGAGTGCCGCGACCTGTGGGCTGAGGGTACGCCCCCCCAGCATGTAATCTTCCGAGGAAGAGGTCGCTTTGCGCATGGCATAGATGCCGATGGCGATCATGAGCGCAAAATATCCAAACAAGCTAATCCAAACACCAGTAGCCATAACACTTCTCCAGTTCGTCAGAACGGAGTCAGGTCACCTACGAAAGCCCGCGCATGCTGGCCGCTCTTTCGTACATCCCTGGCTCCGACAGCGTTAGCGCCTTGGCAGTGCGTGACCAAGGCACGTTGATCTTGTTGTTAATTCCCCTGCCGGTTCGGCGTGGCCAGTGGCTGGCCACGGCTCGAGCCGTCGAGCAGGGCGCCGGAAAAGTCATGGCGGTGTATCGATGTCGAGTTCCCTGTGCCCGGTGCACGGCCTGGGGGGGCCGTGGCTGCGCAGGCAGTCACGCTATTATTGTCAACCATGAGACGGATCCTTTTCAGGAGTTCAGGTTAGTTTATGTCGATGAGCGTTCTACTCATCCCCTAGCGCCAATAGCGACGCGTTGCCACCCAAGGCGGCGGTGTTGTTGGTGATCGTCTTTTCAGTCACGAAGCGCTGCAGGTAGTGTGGGCCACCCGCTTTGGGGCCGGTGCCCGAAAGGCCCTGACCGCCAAATGGCTGAACGCCGACCACTGCGCCGATGATATTACGGTTGATGTACACATTGCCTACTCGAATTTTCTGCGCTATTTCAGCGGCAAAGGATTCGTTACGGCTATGCACGCCAAACGTCAGGCCATATCCCCGGCCGTTGATGTCGTTGATCACCTTGTCGATCTCGCGGGCCTTATAGCGCACGATGTGCAGCACGGGGCCAAACTGCTCGCGGGTCAGCGCATCGATACTGTCGATGGTGAAGGCGACCGGGGCCACGAAAGTACCGTGTTGGGTGTGCTCGGCGGTCATCGGGGTTTCGGCGACCAGGCGGTTTTCGCCCTTGAGCTTGTCGATATGTGCCAGCAGCCCTTTGCGCGCGTCTTCATCGATGACCGGGCCCACGTCGGTGCCCAAATCCCGCGGGTCACCGATCCGCAGTTCGCTCATGGCGCCCTTGAGAATCTCGATGACGCGGTCGGCCACGTCATCCTGCAGGTAAAGCACACGCAGGGCAGAGCAGCGCTGCCCGGCGCTCTGGAACGCTGACTGGATCGTGTCCATGACCACCTGCTCGGGCAGGGCGGTGGAATCCACGATCATGGCGTTCATGCCGCCGGTTTCCGCGATCAGGGTTGGCAGCGGCGCGTTTTCGCGGGCGGCCAGGGCGCGGTTGATGATCTGAGCCGTATCGGTACCGCCGGTGAACACTACCCCGGTGATGCGCGGGTCGGAGGTCAGTACGCTACCCACGGTGGGGCCGTCGCCCGGCAGCAGCTGCACTACATCGCGGGGCATGCCCGCTTCGTAAAGCAGTTCGATGACGCGATGCGCGACGATAGAGGTCTGCTCGGCGGGCTTGGCCAGCACGGTGTTGCCTGCCACGGCGGCTGCGACGATCTGACCGCAGAAAATGGCTACCGGGAAGTTCCAGGGGCTGATGGCGGCAAACACGCCCTTGCCGCCCATGGACAGACGGTTCGATTCACCGGTGGGGCCAGGCAGCTCGATGGGCTCGCCGAACGACTCTTCGGCGCGCATGGCGTAATAGCGGCAGAAATCCACGGCTTCCTTGATCTCGTCCACGCCGTCGGTGAGCAGTTTGCCACCCTCCCGGGAGCAGAGCGTCATCAGCTCGGCCATGTGCTCTTCCATCAGATCGCCCAGGCGGCGAATGATGGCCGCGCGCTCGGCAACCGGCGTGGCATCCCAGCGCGGGAACGCTTCCCAGGCAGCGTCCAGTGCCTTGGCCGCCTGCTCCTTGGTGGTCCACTGCACGCTGCCCACGGTTTGGCGACGGTCAAAGGGCGATGTCACGCTGTGGGTATTGCCCGCAGCTTCGGCCACGTCGAACGCCAGCAGCGGCCGGGTGGGGTACTGCTTGTCCATGAACGTGGCCATCTTCTCCATCAGCGGGTAGTACTGGCTGCGGATATTGAGGTTGACGCCACGAGAGTTGCGGCGTTTCGCACCGTAGATGTCCTTGGGCAGCGGAATCCGCTTGTTGTAGAAGCTCTTCTGCTGGCGCAGGGTTTCGATGGGGTGCTTGCAGAGCGACTCCACCGGCACTTCGGGATCGACGATCTGGTGCACGAACGAGGAGTTGGCGCCGTTTTCCAGCAAGCGACGCACCAGATAGGGCAGCAAGTCCTTGTGGGCGCCCACCGGGGCGTAAATGCGGCAGTAGGTGCCTTTGGGGGCTCGGGCCAGGGCGGCGTCATACAGCGCTTCGCCCATGCCGTGCAGGCGCTGGAACTCGAACGGGCGGCTGTCCTGGTTGGCCAGCTCCAGAATCGTGGTCACGGTATGCGCGTTGTGGGTGGCGAACTGCGGGAAGATGCGCCCGCGAGTGTCGTCGGAGAGCAGGAACTGGGCGCAAGCCAGGTAGGCCACATCGGTACACGCTTTGCGCGTGTAGACCGGGTAGCCATCGACCCCCAGCTGCTGCGACTCCTTGATCTCGCTGTCCCAGTAGGCGCCCTTCACCAGGCGCAGCGGAATTTCGTCGCCTTGCTGGTCGGCCAGTCGGTTCAGGTAGTGCAGCACGGGCAGCGCACGCTTCGAATAGGCTTGCACCACCAGGCCGAAGTGGCCCCATCCTTTGGCAGCACTGCTTTGGTAAATGGCGCGGAAGACCTCCAGCGAGAGCTCCAGGCGGTCTACCTCTTCGGCGTCGATGGTGACGGCCACGTCCAGCTCGCGCGCCTTGGTGACCAGCTTGATCACGGTGTCTACCAGCTCGGCCAGCACCTGCTCGCGACGGCCAAACTCATAGCGCGGATGCAGGGCCGACAGCTTGATGGACACCGACGGTGCAGGGGTCTTGTCGCCCAGGGTCTTACAGGCTTTGCCCACCTGCTCGATGGCACGGGCGTAGTCGTCGAAGTAGCGCTTGGCATCGGCGCGGGTGCGGGCGGCTTCCCCCAGCATGTCGTAGGAGTAGGTGTAGCCCTTGTTGAACAGCGGCTTCGAGCGCTTGAGCGCTTCGTTGATATCGCGGCCCAGCACGAACTGCTTGCCCATGATTTTCATGGCTTCCATCATCGCCCGGCGAATCACCGGTTCACCCATACGGTTGACCATGCGATTGATAAAGTGAGCAGGCTGGCCCTCTTTGGGGTGGTCCAGCTTCAGTACCTTGCCGGTCATCAGCAGGCCCCAGGTCGAGGCGTTGACCATCCAGGACTCGCTCTTGCCCACGTGGGACTGCCAGTCGGCCGGGCCCAGCTTGTCTTCGATCAGGGCGTCGGCGGTGGCGGTGTCCGGGATGCGCAGCATGGCTTCGGCCAGGCACATCAGCATCAGGCCTTCATGGGTGTCCAGGCTGTACTGCTGCAGCAGCTCGTCGATGGTGTCGACGGCGGTGTCCATGTTGCGTACTTCTCGCACCAGCGCGGCCGTGTTGGCTTCGATGCGGGAGAAGTCGTCCGAGTCGGCGTTCAGTACCTTGATCAGCTCGCTGACGTAGGCGTCCTCATCCACGATGTAGTGGTCGCTAATACGCGCCATCAGCGTATCAAGGTCGGTTTGCCAGATGGCTGGGTCACGCATTTTCTTGGCATTAAGCATTGAGGCCCCCGTAAGACAGGTCTGAAACAGGCTGCTGAAGCGAATGGCTGGATTCACTAGCGTTTAAAAACAGTGATAGCAGGGCAGGCGCCCAGTATGTTGTCGAATGTAGAGCGCGCGCCCGTCAGTTGTATGTCGTTTTCATGGCAAAACGTGTCAAATTCTCGGCAAGAAGGATCTTTTTACGACTTTAGTAGAGCGGCTGACCACTTGCCAGCGCAGCTCTCAACGCTGCCGGGCGGTCGAAGGGGGTTGAGTGTCTCGTGCTGGCCTAACGGCAGGGGGAGACCAGCGGGGCGGCAGGGGCCGACCCCGAGGCTGGGTTGGACGTAGAGAGCGTAGGGCTGGCACCGCCCTGGCGCAGCTGACGGGGCGAGGCGCCGTAACTGCGCCGAAACGCATGAGAGAGGGCACTCTGGTTGGCAAAGCCGGTCTGAATGGCAATATCGGTCAAAGGCAGACGGCTTTGCAGAATCAGCTGCCGAGCGGCGTGCAGGCGCTGTCGACGCACGTATTGCCAAGGCGACAAGCCTGTCTGGGCGCGAAAACGTTCCGAGAAGTGGGCTTCACTCAGGCAGGCCAATTTGGCCAGGTCGGCAACGCGCAGCTCGTCGGCCAGATGGCGGCGAATGAAACGGTCGATCTGGTGCAGGTCGATGCGCCGTTGGGCAGCGGATGGCTCTGCCCCCAGGCGGGCTTTCAACGACCCCAGCAGCGTCGCGGCCAGACGGTCCTGTTGAAAGGAGGTGGCCGAGTTGTCGAATCCTCGGGCCAGCTCGCTTTCGACGAAGGTCAGGTAGTGGCGTAATGCGCTGTCCAGTGCAAAAAAACGCGGCGCATCGAACAGCGCCACCAGCTCACGATGCTCTCCCGTCAGTGCGGGGGCGTCTTCCGGCAGGTCCAGAATCAGCTGGCGGTTATGGCCGCTGCCAGAGTAGTAATGCTCGTGATTGGCGGGCACGATACAGCCGGAAAATGCATTGACGCGTCCGCCCAGTCCCTCGATCTCGAACTCGGAAGAGCCGCACAGGGTAATGACGATCTGGTGAAAGTCATGGGCGTGGTGGCGGGTAGCGCTCTCCAGCGGGATTTGGCGAATGGTGCTGGGCATGAAGATCTCCTCGACGACGCAAGGCTAGCGCTGGCCCAGCGCGGTATGGGCCGCCAGGTGGTCGCGCAGGGCCTGCAGCTCCTCCTGACCGGTGGCGTTGAGCAGCGGTTTGCCCTGGGCGATCTGCCAGCGCCTGCCGTGGCTATCCATCAAGTGGGATGCGCGACGGCGTATGTTATCCAGGTATTCGTCATGCCGAATGGGGTAGCCAATGATGGTGTTCCACTCGGTTTCGCTCACCTGACTGGCCAGGGCCTTGTCGAACAGAGCGATCAGATCCTGAGGCTCGGTGCGATAGCGCGGTGTGCTGGCGGTCATCAGCGCCAGCAGCACGCCGCCAATCACCACGACGCAAACGCCAAAGACCAGTAGATAGAGTGCCATGTCACGCTCCCTGTGTCGCGGTGAGTAGGGGAGTGCCCAGTATACGCGTACCCCGGGGAAGACGAAAATTTTGACCTTTGTGCGAACTTTTCCTCTGGGCAGTGTCTGATAGTGTACAGGCAACATCGCGATGGCAGTCGCTAATAGTGTTGTTCTGGCTATTGTTTTCGATCCCTTGCTTCCGCTGCTTTTTCAAGCAGCGGTTTTTTTTGCAATTAAGAAAATGTCGGCTCAATGACGTCGAATGGTCAACAGGGCGATCAGGATGTCGCGGCGGGTGACGATGCCAACCAACCGCTGTTGTTCGACCACCGGATAGATCTTGGGCTTCTTGCCCAGCATCTCCTGAGCCAGGTCGGTGATGCTCTGGTTGGGCGACGTGGTCAGCACGTCCTGGCGCATCAGCTCTTTGACCAGTGGCGCCTCGTCGTCATGGTATATGCTGTCCAGTACGCGGCCAAGCACGTCCTGTTCGGAAATGAAGCCGATCAGCCGGTCGGCTGCATCGACGACCGGTGCGCCAGGCAGGCGATGCAGCGCCAGGCCTTGCGCCAGGTTGGTGATGGACGTTTCCCCCGAGACGCGGTAGCAATCGCGGGACATGATGTCGCGTACGGTATCCGGAATCTTGTTGTTCATGGGCAGTCTCCTTGAGCGTGACGCAGTGGCCGCCAGGCACGGCCAACTCTTTTACTGTAGGAGATTTAACTTGCCCTGCCTTGCCCCCATACTTCAGACATTCAACGGTTGACCATGGTCGAATCGTCAGCGACGTAGTCAGGAGCTTTTATGGACGCACGTGAATACCTCAACCGCAAGGGAGTCGGTCTGGAACGAGAGCCGGAGCGCCCCAATACCCTGGAAGAAAAAGCCTGGGAGCGGGCACGTGGCTCCGGTAACCAGCGCCCCAAAGCGGGTACGCCTCATGACTGGGAAGACTGGGAGCGTTTTCACGATGACCTGACCGAAGGCGTCGAGACCCTGGAGCAGAAAATCAACAAGGAAGCGCACCGCAAAGCGCTGGCCCGCGCTCAGGAGAAGGCCGAAGCGTCAGAGGCGAAGGCCCCAAATACGCAGGTCACAAACACGCCAGCCCATGCCCCGGACCCGGTGGGGCACTACACGCCGCCAGCGGTGGCGCAGCCTGCTTCTTTGAGCGCATCGCAGGCATCACCGGGGCAGCCCCCCGTGCAGGGACCGGCTGCCTTGCGCCTGGCCTATCGCGCGCTGGCCATATTGCTGCCGCCTTTGGCGGTGGGGCTGACCGATGGCGGCGGGCAGCGGGTGGCCATGGCGACGCTCCTGACCCTGCTGGGTTGGCTGCCCGGGGTGATCTACGCCTGGCGCTGGCTTGGCAAACATCACGCTGAGCGCTGATTTCCTCGCCGTGGCCATTGGCAGCCAACGATAACTGCGTATAATCTCCGTCAACTTTTATGTTTTTCGGGGTTTACTGATGAGCTATCTGGTTGGTGTCACGGCGCTTTGGGCCTTCTCTTTCTCCTTGATCGGCGTCTACCTGGCGGGGCAGGTGGATAGCTACTTTGCCGTTCTGATCAGGGTGGCGCTTGCCACACTGGTGTTCCTGCCGTTTCTACGGCCGGGCTTGCTGCAGGGTAAGCAGCGGCTGGCACTGATGGCGCTGGGCGCCATTCAGCTGGGCGTCATGTACACCTTCTTCTACCAATCCTTCCTGCTGCTGTCGGTGCCGGAAGTCCTGCTGTTCACCATTTTCACCCCCGTGTATATCGCCCTGCTGGATGACCTGATGTTCAAGCGATTCACGCCTATTTATCTGGTCACTGCGCTGCTGGCGGTGCTGGGTGCCGGGGTGATCCGCTACGACGGCATTGACAGCGGCTTCTGGCTGGGCTTTCTGGTCGTTCAGGGGGCCAACCTGTGCTTTGCGATTGGTCAAGTAGGCTATCGCCGTTTAGCGGCAGACCTGCCGCCCACCCTGGCCTGGCACAACGTGTTTGGCTGGTTCTTCATCGGCGCCATGCTGGTGGCGCTGCCTGCCTTCCTGCTGTTCGGCAACGTGTCAGCGCTACCCAGCACTCCGGTGCAGTGGGGCGTGCTGGCGTGGTTGGGTCTGGTGGCCTCCGGGGTGGGCTACTTCGCCTGGAACCAGGGCGCCACCCGGGTGGATGCGGGCACCCTGGCCATCATGAACAACGCGCTGGTGCCTGCTGGGCTGGTGGTCAACCTGGTCATCTGGAACCGCGATGCGGATCTGGGCAAGCTGTTGCTGGGCGCTGCCATCATGGGGGCGTCTCTGTGGCTCAACCACTGGTGGTTGCAGCGCCGCAAGGTTGCCCTGGCCTGACTCAAGCTGCTGATTTTACGGCGTGGTGAGGGTCATCGCCACGCCGCCGGATTTGCCCGATACCCCGTGACTCCCCATAATGTGGGCTGATGCCAGCGAGAGTCGCCCATGTCTCATACCTTAACCTCACAAACCGCCGCCGGGCGCCAGCGTCCAGCCACGCCGCCGTTCAAGACCATTGGCCTGATTGGCCGCCTGGGCAGCGACAAGGTGCTGGACTCGCTCCAGCGCTTGGTGGATTACCTGGTTGGCCATGGCTACAAGGTGCTGATCGAGGACCGTACCGCCACCGCGCTGCCGCATCATGGCCAGCCGGAAGCCAGTCGTCGCATGCTGGGCGAGCTGTGCGATCTGGTCATCGTGGTGGGCGGCGACGGTAGCTTGCTGGGCGCCGCCCGCACCCTGTGCCGCAGTGGCACGCTGATTCTGGGCGTCAACCGCGGGCGGCTCGGCTTCCTGACCGATATCTCCCCCGACGAGCTGGAGCAGCGCGTGGGGGAGGTATTGGCAGGCGAGTTCGAAATAGAAGAGCGCTTTCTGCTGGATGCCGTGCTGTACCGCAACGGCGTGGCGGTGGGTGACGGCGAAGCGCTCAACGAAGTCGTCGTGCACCCGGGCAAAGCGGTTCGCATGATCGAATTCGAGCTGTTCATCGATGGCCAGTTCGTTTATAGCCAGCGCAGCGATGGGTTGATCGTCGCTACCCCGACTGGCTCGACGGCCTATGCGCTTTCCGGTGGGGGCCCCATCATGCACCCCAAGCTGGAAGTGGTCACGCTGGTGCCCATGTTCCCGCATACCCTCTCCAGCCGACCGATCGTGATCGATGCCGCCAGCGAGATTCGTATACACATTGGCGAAACCAACCAGACCTACCCGCATATCAGTTGCGACGGGCAAACCCGCGCGGTGGCCAAGCCCGACGATGTGCTGGTGATCACCCGCAAACCGGAGCGCGTTCAACTGGTACACCCCTTGGGGCATAACTTCTATGAAGTGCTGCGCAGCAAACTCGGTTGGAGCCATCGGCTAGGAGATTGACATGGAGGGCTACGATCTCATTGGCGATATTCACGGCTGCGGTGCCACCCTGGCCGCGCTGCTGGAGAAGCTGGGCTACCATCAGCGCAAGGGCGTGTATCGCCACCCGCGCCGCAAGGTGATCTTCCTGGGGGACCTGATCGATCGCGGCCCACGCATTCGGCTGGCGGTGTCCATCGCGCGGCGCATGGTCGAGGAGGGCGAGGCGCATATCGTCATGGGCAACCATGAATACAACGCCCTGGCCTATATGCACCCGGCCCCGCCAGGCAGCGCCAAGCGCTGGCTGCGCGAGCATACGCCGCGCCATAATCGCATCATTCAGGATACCCTCGACCAGTATCGTGACCATACCAACGAGTGGGAAGATACCCTGGCATGGTTCAAGACCATTCCGCTGTGCCTGGAACTGGACGGTATCCGGGTGGTGCACGCCTGTTGGGACGATGAGCTGATTCGCCAGCTCCGTCAGCGTTCACCGTCTGCCCAACTGGACGACCGCTTTCTGGTGGAGTCTACCGACCCCTCGACCCAGGCGTTCCGAATTCTCGACCGCCTGACCCGTGGCCCGCACATTCGGCTACCGGAAGGCGTGGCCATCCACTCGGGCGACGGTTTTACCCGGCAGACCTTTCGCGCGCACTTCTGGTCGGCCAACCCGCAGCAGTGGGGTGATGTGGTATTCCAGCCGGATAACCTGCCGGGCGACCTGGAGACGCGGCCATTGACGCTGCAGGAGCGCGAGCGGCTCAGCTATTACGGCCCGGAGCAGCCGCCGCTGTTCATCGGCCACTACTGGTGCGAGGGCATTCCCGCCTTGCCCGCCGCCAATATCGCTTGTCTGGACTACAGTGCGGTAAAATTTGGTCGACTGGTGGCCTATCGTTGGAGCGGTGAACAACAGTTGAATGCCGATCATTTCGTCTGGATTCAAGTGCCTAGAGAAGAGCGGGCATTGCCCAAGCCCTGGGAGATCGATTTTGATTGACCCTTTTGAGCAATTATTACAATTGGTTACATAATTTTTGCAAAACTGCTGAACTAACCCTGCTGCCGGCTATCAGAGTAAGTGTTCCCTTGAATGATCCCTTGCTTTTATCCGGCGGCCCCCTCCGCCGGATTTTTTTGCGTATCCGATGGCAAACGTGCGCGTAAGCGTCATGACCACTGGTTAAAAGGAAGATGTCATGCACCCCGTCATGCTCTTGCCCCCCGATGCAGACACTCAAGCGCTGCGCAAGGCCCTATGGCATTACCGGATAGGCCATCGCATCACCGATGAAGAAGACGGCCAGCTCCTCTGGGTGGCTGACCCGCGCCAATACGATGAGCTCCGTGCCCTGGTGGCTCGCTGGGAGCGAGGCGACGAGCTGATCAGCGACGCGGCGCCACCCAAGCGCTCGCTGCCCACCCAAGGGCTGGTCGCGACTCTGCGACAAGTACCGGTGACGGCGCTGATGATTCTGATCAGTCTGGCCGTATTTGCATTGACCGGGATCTGGGGCGATCTGCTGATCGTCTCTTTGACCATCGTGCCGGTGGGTGTCTCTGGGGGGCAACTGGTCTACGGTTCGCTGCCCGATACCTTGCTCAGTGGTCAGGTGTGGCGCCTGCTGTCACCGGCTTTTCTCCACTTTGGCTGGATGCACCTGATCTTCAACCTGATGTGGGTGTGGTATTTCGGCCAGCAGATCGAGCGGCGCCAGGGCAGCAAAACGATGCTGCTATTGCTGTTGCTGGCGGGCATCGGTGCCAACCTTGCCCAGTACATGACCGGCACGGTGCTGTTTGGTGGCATGTCCGGGGTCGTCTATGCGCTGCTGGCGCATGTGTGGCTGATGTCCCGGCGTGCCCCAGGCAGCGGTTTTTTCGTGCCGCAAATGCTGGTGGTCTTCATGCTGGGCTGGATGGTCTTTACCATGACCGGCATTGCAGGCACCGTGGGCTTTGGCAACGTTGCCAACGAGGCGCATTTGGGTGGCCTGCTCGTGGGGCTGGCAACCGGCTGGTATTATTCTTCCCGCTTCAAAACGCTTTGAGCAACCCGCAAAAGAGGTGCTGACCGTGAGTGACATGACGTTCGACAAGATGATTCATCAAATGACGCCCACCATCTATGAAAGCCTCAAGCAGGCGGTTGCCCTGCGCAAGTGGCCGGATGGGCGTCGCCTGACCGCCGAGCAGACTGAGCTCTGCCTTGAGGCGGTGATGCGCTATGAAATGGAAAACAACGTGCCCGAAGCCAACCGGGTGGGTTACCTGGAGCGCCGCACCTGTGGGGCGGGTGCCACGGGGGCGGGCGTCAGCCCGGAAATGGCAGGCCTGGCTCGGGATGCCACCCGTGACTGATGATTTGTTTGCCACTGACGCTACGCCGGTGCAGGGGTGTCTGCAGAAAATGGCGGCCAGTGTGCCGAGCCGCAAGGATGCCGAGGTGGTGTACCACCTGCGTGCCGGGGAGCATCGGGTTGGCCTGAACGAGCGGGTAGGGTCGTTCATACGCTTGCACTGGAGCGGGGCCATTGCCTGCACTCACTGCGGGCGCGCCACCAACAAGAGCTTTGCTCAGGGGTATTGCTACCCGTGTTTCAAGCGCTTGGCCCAGTGCGATACCTGCATCATGAAGCCGGAAACCTGCCACTACTACCAGGGCACCTGCCGCGAACCCGAGTGGGGCGAAGCCCACTGTTTCCAGCCCCATATCGTTTATCTTGCCAACTCCTCGGGGCTGAAGGTGGGCATCACCCGCAAAACCCAGATGCCCACCCGCTGGCTGGATCAGGGGGCAATTCAGGCGCTGCCTATTCTGGAGGTCAATACGCGGCAGCAGTCCGGCATGGTCGAAATGCTGTTCAAGGAGCAGGTCGCCGACCGCACCAACTGGCGGGCCATGCTGAAAGGCGAGGTGGCCACGCTGGACCTGTGTGCAGAGCGAGACCGTCTGTTGAGCGTATTGGCCGATGGGCTGGCGCAACTGCGCCAGGTGCACGGTGAGGATGCCATTCGTGAACTGGATGAAACGCCTTACCACTTCCACTACCCGGTGGAGGCTTTTCCACGCAAGGTGGTGTCGCACAATTTCGATAAGCAGCCACAGGTAGAGGGTGTCTTGCAGGGCGTGAAAGGGCAGTACCTGATACTCGATACCGGCGTGATAAATCTTCGTAAATTCACGGGTTACGAGATTATCGTTAGCTAAACGGCTAGCCAGAGTGGCCAGTGTTGTCTAAGGTTAACGGAGTTATTTCTCCCCCTGCCCAATGCAACGCAAGGAAGCCGCAATGCCCTGGCTAAAATTGCTTCACATTGCCGCACTGGTTATCTGGTGCGGTTCGCTGCTTTACTTACCTGCGCTGCTGAGTCACGCCCTTCAGCTGCGCAAGGACGCTGGCTTTGCGCAGGGCTCACCGCCCATGCCGCGCTACTTCTACAACTCCGTTGCCACCCCTGCCGCGCTGCTGGCCATTGCGTCGGGCACGCTGCTGTTCCTGCTTCACGGGTTAGTGGGGGGGTGGCTGATCTTCAAGCTGGCCGCGGTGGTGGTCATGGTGGCCGCCCACGGCTGTTTTGGCTGGCTGATTCTACGCCTGGAAATGGGCATCTATCGCGGTGTGAAACCCGCCAACCTGCTGGCACTGCTGCTGGCAGTGGCGGGTATTCTGGCCGTACTGGGCTTCGTGCTGGCCAAACCACTTGATTGGAGTTAGCCGATGCCCATGAGCAGGTGGTCAGTCGACATCCACGCCCACGGCGTGTTCATAAACCAGTTGGCCGCCCAGCCAGCCGGCCAGCGCAATCAGCCCTCCGGTCAGCAGCGATACCGCCAGCCCCCAGGGCAGGATCGCGTCGGGCTCGTTGAAGCGCAGCAGCCAGTTGAACGACGCCAGCGAGAGCATCACTACCGCCACGATGGCGTGGCTCCAGCCGGTAATCAGACGCCGAATGCGCGACACCGTGACCAGATCGATGATACCGGCTATCGAGGCGACCCAGCCGCCAAAGGCACCGACGCCCGCCAGCCACAGGCCGCTGCGCATCCAGAAGGGGTCTTCGGTATACCAGTAGGCCAGGTCGCTTGCCACCAGGGCCATCAGGGCAGCAACGGGGAAGTGAATCATTACGGGGTGCAGCGGGTGGCCAGCCAAAGAGGCGCGGCTTTTGATCGAACGTTGGGGAGTTGGCGCCATGGTCACTTCCTGTGGGCAGACTAAAGGGAAACAGCATATGAGGGAACGCAACAGCAATATAGCCTCGCCCAACATTCAACGCGTTACGGGTCGGCGGGTCAACCGGATAGCCATTTTGGCGGTTCTCGGGCTGGCCCTGTTGACCGCAGGCTGTGCGGGCGATAAGTCCATTCTAGACCCCGCTGGGCAGGCTGCACGAGATGTTGCCCTGATTTGGTGGATCATGTTGGCTTTCAGCACCGTGGTGCTGGCGGTACTCACGGGGCTGTGGCTGTTTGCCTTCAAGCCCAGGGACGTCACCCGCACACCTGCCCAGGAGCGCAAGGTGGCCCGCCACTGGATTCTGGGCGGCGGCATCCTGTTGCCCGTGGCCAGCATCGTGGCGCTGCTCGCTTTTGGCGTGCCCGCCGGTCAGCGCATGCTGGCCATTGGCGAACCCGGCGAGGTGATCGAAGTCATCGGCCACCAGTGGTGGTTCGAAGTGCGCTACCCCAATGCCGAAGGCGGCGAGGTGGTCACGGCCAACCATCTGGTGATGCCGGTCGGCGAGCCGGTGGACTTCCACGTGACCGGCGCCGACGTCATCCATGGCTTCTGGATTCCGCGCCTGGGCGGCAAGGTCGACATGATTCCCGGCCGGGAAAACCGCATTCGCCTGCAAGCAGACATTCCTGCCGTCTTCGGTGCCCAGTGCGCCGAGCTGTGTGGCATCGGGCATGCCCACATGCACTTGTTCGTCGAAGCCCTGCCCCGAGAAGAGTACGACGCCTGGCTGGCCGAGCGTCAGCAGGATGCGCTGGCAGCAGCGGCCACGGCCAATGCCGCCGATGACGAGGCGCGCAGCGCGTTCATGACTCACTGTGCCAGCTGCCATACGGTGGCCGGGGTCAGTGGTGGCACGCTGGGGCCCGACCTCTCCGACGTGGGCAGCCGAGCGACGCTGGGCGCTGGCGTGATGGCCATGGACGATGGCGCCATCAGCCAATGGCTGCAGCATCATCAGACGCTGAAGCCCGGTAACCTGATGCCGTCCCACGCTGATATCGACACGGACACCCTGGACAGCCTGGGTGCTTGGTTGGAGACCTTGAACCCATGAGTAGCGTTAGTCAAAAAGCCGTTGAGCAGGACCCGAAGCAGCTCCACGAAGATCTGCACGATATCTGGGGCAACCCCAAGGGGCTGAAGGCACTGACCATCGTCAACCATACGACGCTGGGCCTGCGCTTCATGATCACCGGGATGGTGTTTTTCCTGATCGGCGGCATCCTGGCCATGCTGGTGCGTACCCAGCTGGCCATGCCCGATCAGGATTTCATGTCGCCGGATATCTACAATCAGGTCACGACCATGCACGGCACGGTCATGATGTTCCTGTTTGCCATCCCCATGCTGGAGGGCTTGGCGATCTACATGATCCCCAAGATGATCGGCGCGCGGGACCTGGTGTGCCCCCGGCTGACCTCGCTGGGCTACTGGTGCTACCTGTTCGGCGGCATCATTCTGACCTCCAGCCTGATTCTGGAAATCGCTCCTTCCAGCGGCTGGTTCATGTATACCCCGCTCAGCAGCAGCGAGTTTTCCCCTGACCTCGGCCCTGATTTCTGGCTGTTGGGGATTACCTTCGTGGAAATCTCGGCGCTTTCTGCCGGGGTGGAAATCGTCGTCTCCATCTTGCGCACCCGCACCCAGGGCATGGCGCTGCATAAAATGCCGCTGTTTGCCTGGTACATCCTCGCCATGGCGCTGATGATCGTGGTGGGCTTTCCGCCGCTGATTCTGGCCAGTGTCATGCTGGAACTGGAGCGCGCCGTCGGCATGCCGTTTTTCGAGGTGGCCAGTGGTGGCGATCCGATTCTGTGGCAACACCTGTTCTGGCTGTTCGGGCACCCTGAGGTCTACATCATCTTCCTGCCGGCGGCGGGGATCATCTCGACGCTGATTCCGGTCTTCGCCGGCAGGCCCATCGTCGGCTACGGCTGGGTGGTCTTTGCCATTATTGTCACGGGGTTCATCAGCTTCGGCCTGTGGGTTCACCACATGTTCACCGTGGGCATTCCCCAGCTGGCGCAGGCCTTCTTCTCGGCGGCCAGTATGCTGGTGGCAGTGCCCACGGCCATTCAGGTGTTCGTGTGGCTGGCCACGCTATGGCTGGGCAAGCCCAAAATGAAGCTGCCCATGCTGTGGGTGCTGGGCTTTTTGATCATCTTTGTCTGCGGTGGCTTGACCGGCGTCATGCTGGCGCTGGTGCCGTTCAACTGGCAGGTGCACGATACCCACTTCGTGGTGGCGCACATGCACTACGTGCTGGTGGGGGGCATGTTCTTCCCGCTGATTGCCGGGCTCTACTACTGGCTGCCGCTGTTTTCCGGACGCATGCCCTCTGAGAACCTGGGTCGCTGGGGTTTCTGGCTGACGTTCCTGGGCTTCAACGGCACCTTCCTGATCATGCACTGGACCGGGCTGCTGGGGATGCCGCGCCGGGTCTACACTTACGATACCGGCATGGGCTGGGATATCTTTAACCTGCTTTCGTCGGTCAGCAGCTTTGTCATGTCTGCCGGTATTGCCATGGTGCTGCTGGATATTGCGCTGCACTTCCGCTTTGGCAAACCCGCCAAGCAGAACCCCTGGAACGCCGATACGCTGGAGTGGGCCAATACCATGCCGCCCAGTGCCTACAACTTCGTCAGCCTGCCCAGGATCGAAACCCGTCACCCCCTGTGGGATGACCCCAACCTGCCTGTCACCATGGCAGAAGGGAAGCACTCGCTGGCGGTGGCCACCCACGGGAGGCGTGAGATGTGGGGCACTGATCCCATCTCCGGCAAGGTGCGTGAAATCATCCACCTGCCGGGTAACTCCTGGTGGCCGCTGTTTGCGGCCATGGCGCTGGCGGTGGTGTGTATCAGCCTGCTGGTGCGGGTCTATGCGCTGGCCGGTGTCTTCGTGCTGATTGCCGGGGTGTTCCTGCTGCGCTGGTCCTGGGAGAACGGCGCGCATCCCAAGGCCGCGCCGGATGCCGATGTGTCACCCGGTGACCCGCCGCTGCACTCTCGCACCATGGATGGCCCGGGTGTGTGGGCCATGGGCACCTTCCTGATTGCCAACGGCTCGTTCTTCCTCTCGTACCTGTTTGGCTGGTTCTATCTGTGGACCGTCTCCCCGGAGTGGAGCATGCCCGACACGTCGCCACTGTCGTTGGTGGGGCTGGTGGTAGCGGCTCTGGTCATGACGGCGGGCTACATCGTGATGGTCAAAATGATCCGTGGGCTGCGCCGCCAGCAGGATGCCGGGCTTGCCAGCGGTTTCTATCTGGCCGGTGCGCTGGGGGCCGTGCAGGTGGCCGTGACCACCTGGGTGATGCTGGCCGCCGATTTGGCTCCCACCGAGACCACCCACGATGCCGTGCTGCTGTTGGGCCTGATTTATGCCCTGTTCCACGGTGGGCTGGCGGTCGTGCTGACGGTCATGCAGGCGCTGCGGGTGCGCTACGGCTACGTGGGCGCCCATGCGCCGTTCGAACCTGCCGTGGTGGTACAGCTGTGGCGCTACAACGCCGTGGTGTTCTGGATCCTGGTGGGCTCGCTCGCTGTGTTGCCCCGCGTCATTGGAGGTTGAGGCCATGTCACCTTTACTCGAGCGCTTGAGGTTGACGCATCCCATCCACTTCGTGGTGGGCCTGACCGTGTGGTGCATCTGGTTCATCGCCGTTTATGGAGGCCACGCCGTGGCCTGCGAGGTGGCGGCTCCCGCCACGGAGCGTGGCGTGTTCACGCTGCTCAATGGCTGGATGCTGCTGCTGAGTCTCGTCACGACCGCGCTGCTGGCGGCGCTTACCTGGTGGTGCTGGCAAGCGGGTCAGCACCACCAGGGGCGTGCTCGGTTCAATGCCGTGGTTTCGGCGGGGCTGTATCTGTTCTCCGCGCTTAGCGTGGTGTTCGTAGCGCTGCCGATCATAGGCATTCCGCCTTGCGTGTAACGTGGCCTTGAGCGACGCATCGGCCACGCACGCGGCCCAACCCGACGGCCTGGAAGCACCGCTGTATACGCTGCACGGCATGTGGTGCACCAGCTGTGCGCTGGCGGTGGAAGGAGCGCTCAAACAGCAGCCGGGCGTGCTCGACGCCAGCGTCCACTACCCGACCGCCACCGTGTGGGTGAAGGGTGAGCCCGATGCCACGGCGCTGGACGCACTGGCGCCCAACGTGGCGCGGCTGGGCTATCGGCTGGCGCCGTTGGAAGACCTGCAGGACGCCCATGCCCGGCTGGAGCAGGAAAGCCGTTACTTGACCCTGCGCTTGATCGTCGGCTCGGTATTTGGCATGTGGACCATGCTGGCCTCGCTGCTGATCTACGCCGGGGCAATGCCCACGGGCGCGCTTGAGAGCGTGCTGGCCTGGGTGTCGGGTGCCTTTGCGATTCCCGTGGTGAGCTATGCCGGGCTGCCTTTCTACCGGGCGGGCTGGCGCACACTGCGGGCAAGGCGGCCCGGCATGGACGTGCTGGTGAGCCTGGGCGTGCTGGGGGCCGTGGTGGTATCGCTGGGCCTTTTGTGGCGTGGTTCGGTAGAGGTCTATTTCGATACGGCGGTGATGCTGATCGTTCTGCTATTGGTGGGGCGGCTGGTCGAAACGCTGTGTCGTCAGCGGGGCTTGAAAGCCTTCGATGCGCTGGCGCTGCCCGATACGTCGGTGCAGGTGCTGCATCAAGGGCAAGTTCAGGAAACCGCCATCGAGGAGGTCACGCTGGGCCAGCAAATTGCCGTTGCCCCAGGCGACACGGTGCCGCTGGATGGCACCCTGGAGACCGACGGCTGGCTGGACACCGCCACGCTTTCCGGTGAAAGCCAGCCGCGCTTCGTGGGTGCCGGGCAGCCAGTGTATGCAGGCTGTCGTTTTATGGGCCGTGGCGGGCAGGGCGGCTCGCTGGAACTGACCGTAACCGCCACGGCGGGCCAGCGGCGAATGGACAAACTGTGTGACCAGATGCGTCGCTTTCAAACGCAAAAAGGCGAGCTGCACACCCTAGCCGAGCGGTTTGCCGCTTGGCTGAGCCCCGCCGCGCTGGTGCTGGCGGCAGTGACTCTGCCCATTGCCTGGCTGTTGGGCGTGGGGTGGGATGAAGCGAGCGTGCGCGCGCTCTCGGTGCTGGTGGTGGCCTGCCCCTGCGCCGTGGGCCTGGCCGTGCCGCTGGCAAGCCTGGCGGGCAGCAGCCAGGCCACCCAGCAGGGTATTGCCCTGCGCGACCCTGCCGCGCTGGAAGTGTTGGCCAAGGTGCGTTCGGTGGCGTTCGACAAGACCGGCACTTTGACCCAGGGGCAGCATCGCGTACTGCACGCGATGCTGCGCGAGGGGGAAGAAGCGGAATTATTCCGCCAACAGTTGGCCGTGGCAGTCAGGCAGAGTGAACACCCGTTGGCGAACGGACTGCGCCACTGGGCAAGCGGCACCTCGCGGGATCAGGTGGAGGTTCATGAAACGCCGGGGGCCGGGCAAACCATCACCTTCGCCAATGGCCATACCTGGTGGCTGGGCAGTACCGCGTGGCTGGCCCAGCAGGGCAAGGAGATCCCCGCCGATGCAAAGCATCCGGCATATGGCTTTGCATCCGAGGTGCTGGTGGCGGATGAGCAAGGATGGCTGGCCACCCTGTACCTGGCCGACCAGCCCGTGCCGGATGCCCAGATCACGCTTGCCCAGCTGCAGAGCGCCGGTTACGTGCTGGCACTGATCAGTGGAGATCGCCAGGGCCCGGTGCAGTGGCTGGGCCAGCGCGTTGGGCTACCGCGGGAAGCGTGCTATGCCCAGCGCTCCCCGGAGGCCAAGGCACGCCTGCTGGAGGCGCTGCCATCGCCCACGCTGTACGTGGGCGATGGGGTCAACGACACGCTGAGCTTGGCAGCAGCAGCGGTGGGCGTGGCCCCGCTGCACGCCAGCGACGCTGCCCGGGAAGGGGCCGCTGCTCAGCTGCTGTATCCCGGTATTGCGGGGGTCGCCAGGCTGTTGAGGGTTGCCCAGCGAACGCGTCGCATCATGGTCCAAAACCTGCTGCTATCGGCGCTCTATAACACCCTGGCGCTGGGGTTGGTGGTCACCATGGCCATTCCCCCGCTGGTCGCCGTGCTGGCCATGGCCGCCAGCTCCCTCAGCGTCACACTCAACGCCGCGAGGCTGACCTGGGCCGAACCCGATGCGCCTGGGCCTACTCACGGTAGCCCAACGCCTCACCCAGCCGCTGAGCATGTTGCGCCACCCAGCGCGGATCGATCGCGCCCCACTGCTTGATGACGTAGTGGCCGATGTTATGGCGCTCGCCGTCGCCTTTTTCGAACACGCACTCGATGTCCAGTTCGCTCAGCGAGGCGATGGTATCCTGAGCCGTGCGCCTGGGCATGCCAGTGGCTTCCATCAGCGCAGGCACGCTGGAAATACCTTGTTCGATCAAGTGGGCCACGTATAAGCGGCGGTAAAAGCTGGACCGGGTTTTGCTGAGCGTGAGCGTCATTTATATCCTTGGCGAGTGTCAAACATGGTCGAGAGGCGTTAACGCTAGCATAGTTCAATATGCGAGGGGGCTGACATCATGATCAATGGAGTCTCGGGCGAGGGTGCCAACGATTCCTGGCTACTTGAGCTCAATCAAGCGCTTGCCAATACCGTCGATGCACTGCATACGCCTCGATTCACCTCTTGCCTGATGAGGGTCTTGCAGGTTCTCGCCGCTTTCGATTGCGCCGTGGTGGTGGGTTACCGGCCAGACAAACATCCCATCTATCTTTTTGATTCGCTGCTGGAGCATCGAGAGTTGTTGTTTCAGCGCTATCTACGGGACGCCTATCAGAAAGACCCCTTCTTGCTCTCACTGGCCGAGCGGCAGGAGCAGGGAGTGTATGGTATCGACGATGTTTTCTGTTCAGGGCCGGAACGAGACGACTACCTGCAGAACTTTTATCATCAAACAGGTTGGAAAGACGAGATTTGCATCGCTTTGACTCTCGATGACAACCGTTGGTTGGTCGTCTATTTAGGTAAGCTAGGCGACCGTTCGGCCCTGTCGGAGCGTTTTCATCACCATGAGTGTCAACGCCTGACCCTATTCCTGAGCACGCTTTCCTCGCTATGTCGGCAGCATTGGCGTGGTCCGTTTCACCTTGCCAATGCCATGGTCGATAGCGATGTCGCTGCCAGATTGCGTGAGTCGGTGGAAAGCTTCGGCAAATCTCGGCTGACACCCAGGGAGCAGCAAATTGCCGCTCTATTGGTACAAGGCATGGATAGTCATGAAATAGCCGAGTATCTGGCGATAAGCCATGGCACGGTTAAAAATCATCGGAAGCGGATCTATGCTCAGTTGCAGATCAGCTCCCTTGGTGAGCTGTTTGGTCTGTTCCTGAATCATATCGTTGCCAGCTCCGCCTCAACGAATTGAAGCCTGTTTCTGTCCCTTTGGGGATATGGTATGACGCCACCCCGCCCAGTAGCCTCGCTAGATAAATCAGGCACATAAAGGTATTTGGCGTGAACGCAACGTTATTGCTCAACGACTTGCATCGTCGGGGACTGATGTCTCAAGTGACACATGAGGCATCGTTAAAGGAATTACTCGGTACGCCGCAAGTCGTTTACTGTGGTTTTGATCCCACGGCGGGTAGCTTACACATTGGCCACCTTGTGCCGCTATTGATGTTAAAGCGCTTCCAGGACGCCGGACATCAAGGCGTCGTGCTGGTGGGTGGTGCTACAGGAATGATCGGAGATCCCAGCTTCAAAGCGGCCGAGAGAGCCTTGAACGCCCCGGAAGTCGTCAATGGGTGGGTCACGTCACTCAATGAACAGATCTACTGGTTGATGGCTCCGCATCTGGAAGCGCCCTTTAGCGTGGTCGACAACGCACAGTGGATGAAAGGGCTGAGCGTGGTGGATTTCTTTCGTGATGTGGGCAAGCACTTTTCGATGAATGCCATGATCAATCGAGAATCCGTCAAGCAGCGCCTCGATCGGCCTGAGCAAGGGATGTCCTTTACCGAGTTCAGCTACGCGCTGCTACAGTCTTATGATTTTGCTCATTTGAATCGCACCCTGGGCTGCCGTTTGCAGATTGGTGGCAGCGATCAGTGGGGAAATATCGTCAGTGGGGTCGATTTGACCCGGCGCTTGAACGGTGAGCAGGTGATGGGGCTGACGCTTCCCTTGGTGACCAAAGCCGATGGTACCAAGTTTGGCAAGACAGAATCAGGAACGGTATGGCTCGATCCGAATAAGACGTCACCTTACCATTTCTACCAGTTTTGGTTGGCAGCCGATGACCAGGATGTGTACCGGTTTTTGCGGTATTACACGTTCTTGACCTGCGATGAGATCGACGAGCTCGAGGCGAGTGACCGACGTTTGTCGGGTAAACCCCAGGCCCAACGGATCCTGGCGGAAAGCATGACGCGATTTGTCCATGGTGAAGAGGGGTTGAAAGCCGCTCAGCGTATTTCACAGGCGTTGTTTAGCGGAGATGTGACGGCGTTGACCCTTCAAGAGCTTTAGCAACTGGCACTGGATGGCCTGCCTTGCTGCTCCATATCGCCAAGCGAAGCCATGGATAGCGCCCTGGTCAAAGGGGGGCTGGCAAGCTCAAAACGGCAAGCGCGGGAGTTTATCAAGCACGGAGCTGTACGTATCAATGGAGTGCTGGCAGCACAGGCCTATGTAGAAGATACAGGCGCGCTTTTCGATACCTTCTGGGTAGTGCAAAAAGGCAAAAAACATTTTTGCCTATTCAGGCGTGCCGCTTAGTCAAATAAGTCCCCCTGCGCCCGGGGTGGCCGAAAGTCGCGGGTGTTCAAGCCCTGCTCGGTGCGCGATTGCAGGTTCCATTGACGGCTGGCGCGTTGGAAACGCTGGGCAATCAGGTCGGCAAAGACCCCTTCCCCACGAAAGCGCTTACCAAACCGTGCATCGTAGTTCTGGCCGCCGCGGCATTGGCGCATCAAGCTCATGACCTTGGCGGCGCGCTCCGGGTAATGGGCGTTCAGCCAGGTTTCGAACAGGGGCGCGACTTCATGGGGCAGTCGCAGTAGCATCCAGGTCGCGGTACGCGCCCCCGCCCGGCTGGCCGCTTCGAGGATGCGCTCGATTTCATGGTCGGTGAGGCCCGGGATGATCGGTGACACCAGCGTGCCTACCGGTATGCCTGCCGTGTTCAGCTCGCGAATGGCTCTCAAGCGTGCTTGGGGCGATGCCGCCCTAGGCTCCAGCGTGCGCTTGAGGTTGGCGTCCAGGCTGGTCAGGCTGACGAACACCCGCACCAAACGATGCTCCGCCATTTCCGCCAGCAGGTCCAGGTCACGAAGGACCAGCGTGCTCTTGGTCACCAGAGTGACCGGGTGGCGACAGGCCAGCAGCAGCTCCAGCAGGCGCCGGGTCGTCTGGTATGTGGCTTCCAGCGGCTGGTAGCAGTCGGTGTTGCCAGACAGGTTGATAGGGCGGCAGACATACTGCGGATGGCAAAGCTCCTGTTTCAGATGCTCGACCAGGCCGCTGCGGGCGATCAGTCGGGTTTCAAAATCGAGCCCCGGCGACAGGTCCCAATAGGCGTGGGAAGGGCGGGCATAGCAATACACGCAGCCATGTTCGCAGCCACGGTAAGGGTTCAGGGAGCGGTCAAAGGGCAGATCGGGTGAGCGGTTCCAGGAGAGCGCGCTTTTGCTGGGCTCTTCGCGCACTTCGGTAGCCAGCGATGAGCGAGCTTCCTCTTGCCACCAGCCATCGTCCTCCATGACGCTGCGGGTCGGTGAAAAACGGTTATGGGGGTCGTAAGTGGCACCGCGACCTTTATGCACGGCGTATCGGGGAAGGTTATGAGCCGTCATCGGGAGCCTCGCGCTGAGCTACCAAAAATATGTTTATCCATACAGTATAGGGTGTTTGTCGTGCTCTGCAAGCAAGGTGCAGCGGTAGGCTATCAACTGCTTGATGCCGTTGGGAAACGCCGTGGGGCGACGTAAACTGGCTGCAACTGTCCATTTGAGAGAGTCACCATGAAACACCATGAAGCCAGCCCAGCAGCGGCGTTGATCATTATCGACATGCAGCAGGGCATGGCGACGCCTGACGCGGGAGCACGTAATAATCCGCAGGCAGAGGCCAATATTCAGCGCCTATTGATGGCCTGGCGGCAAGCTGCCGGGGTGGTCGTACACGTGCGACATATCTCGCGCTCACCTGACTCACCGTTTTGGCCCGGGCAGAGCGGCGTCCTGTTTCAGCCAGCGCTAGCGCCCTTGCCCTCCGAGCATGTGGTCGAGAAGAACGTGCCGGACGCGTTCGTTCATTCAGGTTTGGAGCGCTGGTTGCACGTTCGGGGCATCCGTGACCTCGTGGTGGTTGGGGTGAGCACCAGCAACTCGGTGGAAGCCACGGCGCGCACCGCAGGCAATCTTGGTTTCGATACCTGGGTCGTGAGCGACGCGACGTTTACGTTTGCCAAGTGCGATTACGCGGGCACGGAGCGTACCGCCGATGAGGTGCACGCCATGTCGCTGGCCAATCTGGCGGGGGAGTATGCGCAGATCGTGGATACGCAAGGAGCGCTGGCGCGGTTTACCACTCGCCGCGGCGAATGAGCGAT
Organism: Halomonas sp. 18071143; assembly: GCF_019211725.1. Taxonomy (NCBI): domain Bacteria; kingdom Pseudomonadati; phylum Pseudomonadota; class Gammaproteobacteria; order Oceanospirillales; family Halomonadaceae; genus Halomonas; species Halomonas sp. 18071143. The sequence goes on along the minus strand of NZ_CP078120.1, from coordinate 2,283,656 downwards.
GCTTCCTCGACGGCGGGGTTGTAGAGGTAGCACCAGGCATCGCCATGGGCGGTCGCCAGCACCGTCCGGTCGTACATCCCCTCTGTCGGAGAGTGGTGCAGGTAATCTTCCAGCGCATCGAGCCGAGCTAGCCGCTCGGCATCGATGGCATACACTTCCACCACAACGCCTGTGGAGGGCATGAGCTTGGCGCCGGGGTAGGGTCCCAGGTCGTAAAGCGTAATCGCCGTCAAGCAGTCCTGGCCCAGCATGTCTGCGTCGCCCAGCCAATGATGATTGCGATGACCGTGCTTTAACGTGCCGTATACCGCCACGCGTGGGCAGCGTTGGATTGCCTGGTCAAGGTGGTTCATCGATTAGCCTTCTTCCATTGGCTGTGCCAAAAGCTCGATACCGAGTGTTTCCAGGACGCGCAATACTCTGCCCATGCCGCATGTGTCGCGGCCGTTTTCGAGTTCACTTAAAAAGCGAATACTGACGCCGCACAGTCCCGCCAGGGTTTCCAGGGTCAGATGCTGGCGTTTACGAGCCTGACGGATGATCAGGCCAAGACTGCTGGCGGATTCAATCGAATAAAGCGCCGCGTTGGTTGGGGCTGGCAGGGTAGGCATATATATTACGCTCCCGTTTCCCTATAAGGAAAATTACCGGACTGGAATACGTATAGTAGCCGAACTTTCCCGATGGGGAAAATAAGAGGCAGTGTCAGTGAAAAGCGGTGATTTTATCCCTATGGGGAAAGCGTGGCCGGTGGGCTGTAACGATTCGCTACCTGGCACTGCGTAAGTCTGGGCATAAAAAATGGCCCCACCGTAGTGGAGGCCATCAGTCAATGCCGCTTGAGCCTAACGCTTCTTGCGAGCGGGCTTTTTGTCTCCGGCTTCGGGGTCTGTGCGGTGTGCGGTGCCCGGGAAGTGGGCGCGGACGAGTTCCAGCAGGCCCTGGGTGGAAGCGTCGAAGTCGGCGGCGTTGGCGTCGATGCGCTCGCTGATCTCACCGGCAATGCGTTTGCCGAGCTGCACGCCCCACTGGTCGAAGGAGTTGATGTTCCAGATCACCCCTTGAACGAACACCTTGTGCTCATACAGCGCAATCAGCGCGCCGAGGTTTTTCGGCGTCAGCTCGTCCAGCAGCAGCGTGCTGGAAGGGCGGTTGCCGGGACAGCTGTAGGGGTCCAGTTGGCTCAGTTCTTTGCTGTCGCCCTGGCTGCCTTCCATGAAGGCGTTGGCCTGGGCCAGCATGTTGGTGAGCAGGGCAAAGTGGTGGTCTTCCACGCCCGGCTCCGGCTTGAGCGAAGCGATGAAGTCGATGGGCACGTAGCGGGTGCCCTGGTGCAGCAGCTGAAAGAACGCGTGTTGGCCGTTGGAGCCGGTTTGCCCCCACACGATGGGGCCTGTCTTGTAATTCACCGGGTGGCCGAAAATATCCACCGACTTGCCGTTGGACTCCATGTCCAGCTGCTGCAGGAAAGAGGGCAGCTGGTTCAGCGCCTGGTCGTAGGGCACGATGGCCTGGGTTTCGGCGCCAATGAAGTTGATGTACCAAATGCCGATCAGCGCCATCAATACGGGCATGTTCTGGGCGAACGGCGCTTCGATGAAGTGGCGGTCCATCTCGTGGGCGCCTTCCAGCAGCTCGATAAAGCCTTCGAAGCCAATCGAGAGCGCAATGGGCAGGCCAATGGAAGACCACATGGAGTAGCGGCCGCCCACCCAGGCCCAGAATTCGAACACGTTCTCTTCACGAATGCCGAACTCCATGGCCGCTTTGCGGTTGGTGGAGGCGGCAATGAAGTGCGCCCCTACGTCGGCGTCTTCCCCTGCGTTCTCCAGGAACCAGCGCCGCGCAGTCTTGGCGTTGAGCAGGGTCTCCTGAGTGGAAAAGGTCTTGGTAGAGACGATGAACAGCGTGGTGGCGGGGTCGAGCCGTGAGAGCACCTTCTGAATGTGAGTGCCGTCCACGTTGGACACGAAGTGGAAATGCAGCTCCGGATGCCGGTATTTCAGCAGCGCCCGCACCGCCATGTTGGGGCCCAGGTCCGAGCCGCCAATGCCGATATTGACCACGTCCTTGATGCGCTGGCCGTTGTAGCCTTTCCACTCGCCGTTACGCACCGCCTCGGAGAACACCTTGATCTGCTCGCGGGTGCGGGTGATTTCGGGCATCACGTCTTCGCCGTCCACGTAGACCGGCTCGTCGCCCAAATGGCGTAGCGCGGTGTGCAGTACCGGGCGGTTTTCGGTGACGTTGATGATGTCGCCGGAGAACATCTGAGCGCGGCGCTGTACCAGGGCCGAGTGGTCGGCCAGTTCGATCAGCTTGGCCAGTACCGCATCAGACACCTGGTGCTTGGAGTAGTCCAGAAAAAGGCCTCCGACACGCAGGCTCATTTTTTCGAAGCGCTTCGGGTCGTGGGAAAAATAGTCGCGAATGCGATCGTTGGCGGTTTGATCGCGCAGGCGCTCCAGGGCCTGCCAGGTAACGCTGCGGGTGAGTTGAAACATAACGGGCGGTCCTATTTGTTTTTACATCGTTATTCCGAATCAGAGGCCGTGCCTCCAATCGTGATTCTTGTTTATGTAAAAATACTACATATTGAGCGCCATGGAAGCGCTGTACGGCTTTAATAGCTTGAAAATGAGTAATAAAACGAGAGCTTGGGCCAGCTGAAGGACTTGGCTACAAAAAGGGCGGGCCTAGGCCCGCCCCTGGTAAGGCCAGTGTGCAGCCGTTAGCTGGCCACTGCTACCTGTGCAGCACCGCGCTTGATGAACGCATAGCCCAGGCCAGTAATCAAGGAGCCCGCAATGATCGCCCCCAGGTAGAGGAACGCCGGGGTGATGGCGTTGGGGATCAGGAGCACGAAGATGCCGCCGTGGGGCGCCATCAGCTGAGCGCCGATCAGCATGGAGAGCGCGCCGGTCACCGCGCCACCCGCGATACAGGCCGGAATCACCCGCAGCGGGTCTTTCGCGGCAAAGGGAATCGCGCCTTCGCTGATGAAGCACAGGCCCAGCACGAACGATGCCTTGCCCGCTTCCCGCTCAGGGGCAGAGAACTTGTTGCGCGCCACAAAGCTGGCGATGCCCATGCCAATGGCAGGCACCATGCCCGCTGCCATGATGGCCGCCATGGGCGCGTAGGTTTGCGATGCCAGCAGGCCCACGCCGAAGGTGTAGGCGGCTTTGTTGACGGGCCCACCCAGGTCGAAGCACATCATGGCGCCCAACAGAATGCCCAGCAGTACGGCGTTGGTAGAGCCCATGGAGGAGAGGAAGCCGGTCAGGGCGGCCATGATGACGGCCACGGGTTCGCCGATCACGTAGATCATGGTCAGGCCGGTGACCAGGCTGGCCACGAACGGGATGATCAGGATCGGCTTGAGGGATTCCACGCTGGCAGGCAGCTTGACGTACCGCGTCACGGCCAGCGCCACATAGCCTGCCAGGAAACCGGCCAGAATGCCGCCGATGAAACCGGCATCGATATTGGCGGCCAGCATGGAGTTATTGTCAAATTCTGTGTATGGCCGGTCAGGCGGCAGTCCTGTCTGACTGATCGGTCAAGGGTTCGCCGTCCTTGAACTGGACGTTGTTCACGACCAGCTCCAGCTTGTTGAACCCCTTGATCCGCTTCCAGCGCTTCTGGGCGCTCTGAAGCAGCTTGAAGACCATCGCCAGGGTCGTCGCTCTGGAGCCGCAGTTCCGGCTGCGCTTGCTCCGCAGGCGGACCGTGGCGAAGGTCGACTCGATCGGGTTGGTGGTGCGGATATGCACCCAGTGTTCTGCCGGGTAGTCATAGAACGCCAGCAGCTCCTCCCGATCCTTGGCCAGGCACTCCATGGCTCTGGGGTACTTGGCCTCGAAGCGTTTCACCGTGCGATCGAAAGCCTTGTGCGCCTCATCGCGGGTCTCGGCCATCCAGATCTCATGGAGGTCGGCCTTGACCTTGGGCTGCACGGATTTCGGCAGTTTATTCAATACGTTGGCAGTCTTGTGGACCCAGCAGCGCTGGTGCTCGGTCTCTGGATAGACCTTGCTCAACGCCGCCCAGAAGCCCATGGCGCCGTCGCCAACCGCTAGCTTGGGGGCCGTCGTCAGCCCGCGCTCGCGTAGCCCCGTGAGCAGCTCTTTCCAGCTGGCCTCTGACTCACGCTGCCCATCCTCGACGACGACCAACTCCTTGCGGCCCTGCTCAGTGACGCCGATGATCACCAGCAGACACAGACGGTCATCCATGCGCACGTTGCTGTACACGCCGTCAGCCCACCAGTAGACGTAACGCTGGTCTGCCAGGTCGCGCTTCTGCCAGTCGGTATGCTCGTCCTCCCACTGCTTCTTGAGACGCGACACGGTGTTGGCCGAGAGTCCCTTGGCCTGGTCACCCAGCAGGGCCGACAGGGCCTCCTGGTAGTCGCCGGTAGAGACTCCCTTCAGGTAGAGCCAGGGGATCAGCTCCTCGATGCTGCGGGCCCGCTTCAGGTAGGGCGGCAACAGCGCGCTGCTGAAGGTCACCCCGTCGCCACTGCGGTCACGGACGCGGGGCACCTTGATCTCGACGTCGCCGATACCGGTTTGCACGGTGCGCTCCGGCAGGTAGCCGTTGCGGACGACGACACGGCGGCCGTCTTCCAGCGTCTTGTCGGCATATTGCTCCAGAAACGTGCTCAACTCCGCCTCCACGGCCTTGGCGATCAGGTCTCGGGCCCCTTTGCGCAGCAGCTCATGCAACGGATCAGTAGCGCCGGTGTCTGGCTGCGTCACGGCTTGGAGAGTAGAATTGCTCATGGCGTATCCGTCCTATGTTGGTTGTGATCTGGCGAGATCAATCAACAGGATACGCCACCCTCTCTACTGCCCTCCATACACAAGAACTGAGCTTAACTCCCAGCATGCCGCCGATCATGCCGGGGGCGATGCCGGGGCGGTCGGCAATCGAGTAGGCAATGTAGCCTGCCAGCACGGGAATCATCAGTGCAAAGGCGGTGCCGCCACCGATCTGCATCAATGCTGCCGCCAGAGTGCCCTCTTCCTGAAACGCTTCGATACCAAACACGAACGACAGGGCAATCAACAGGCCGCCCGCGACGACCATGGGCAGCATGAAGGAAACGCCGGTCAGCAGGTGCTTGTAGACGCCTTTCTCCTTGATCCCCTTTTTGGCCGAGGCACCGCCAGCGGCGCTGGTGCCATCTTCCACCGCTGCGTCAGTCAGCGCGGCCTCCAGCGTCGGGCGGGGCTTTTTCAGCGCGTTGCTGGTGGAGGTGCGATAAATGCGCTTGCCCGCAAAGCGAGAAGGGTCCACTTCGATGTCGCAGGCCAGCACGACCACGTCGGCGGCGGCGATCTCTTCATCGGTGAGCTGGTTTTGTGCACCCACCGAGCCCTGGGTTTCCACGCGAATCTGGTGGCCCATGGCTTTTCCCGCTTCGGCCAGCGCTTCGGCGGCCATGAAGGTGTGGGCAACGCCGGTGGGGCAGGCGGTGACGGCAACGATACGTTGGCCGCCTGGGCTGCCAGCGGGGGCCGCTGCGGTGGTGGCCGGGGCGCTGTACAGGGGGGCGTCGCGTTTTGCCTGGGTCAAAAACGCCGTAGGGTCGGGAAGGGCGCTGGCAATCGGAGCCTTGAACAGCCGCTTACCTTCGAAACGCTCCGGGGCTGGTACCTGATCGGCGGCGACCACGATCAGGTCGGCGTTGGCGATCTGTTCGGCGGTGGCCGCCTGCAGAGGGGCAATTTCACCATGCATTTCCACATGGACGTGCCAGCCCAGCCGAGTGGCGGCTTGTTCCAGGCGCTTGGCGGCCAGGAAGGTGGTCGCCATGCCGCTGGGGCAGGCGGTAATCAGGATCAGGTTCATCGCGTGGCTCCCTCGGTGTGGGTGTCGTCAAGACGCCGTACCCGGGTCTGTTGTTGGAGTGAGTCGAAATCGTCGGCGTGGGGATTGCCCACGCCAACATGGCGAACGGCTTCGGCAGACAGCGCCGTGGCGAAGCGCAGCGTGGCGTCGGGGTCGTGCTGGCTCAGCAGCCCATGCAGCATGCCCGCCACGAAGGTATCGCCCGCGCACACGGTGTTGACTGCGTGAACGCTGGGCGGCGTCGAGTGCCAGGTGCCGTACTGGCTGGCCCACAAGACGCCTTCGGCACCGGCGGAAATCAGCGCGTGTTCGATACCGCTGGCATGCAGCCGCTGGGCAGCAGCATGGCGCTGGGCATCGGAATCGAGGGCGTGCCCCGCCCACTCGGCCAGCTCGGTTTCATTGGGCTTCACCGCCGCAGGCTGGGCGGCGATGGCCGTCAGCAGTGCCGGACCGCTGGTATCCACCCAAAGCGGCACGCCAAAGCCTTTCAGGAAATCGAGTAGCTCATTGAAGATGGCCGAGTCGATGCCCGGCGGCAGGCTGCCTGCCACGACGATGGCCTGCGGGGCGGTGCCCTCGAACAGGCCGCTGAGCGTCGTGCGCAGAGCGCTGAGGTGGGCTGCTTCAATGGACATGCCGGGGCCGTTGATATCGGTCACCCGGCCGCTCTGTTCGGCAAGCTTGGCATTGATGCGGGTGTTGCCCGGCACTCGCACGAAGGCGTCTTGAACGCCGTAATACGGAAAGGCCAGGCAGAAGGGGGCGTCGTTGTCCTGGCCCAGAAAGCCGCTGACGACCACCTCATGGCCAAGGCTGGCCAGCACCCTGGCAACGTTGACCCCCTTGCCCGCCGCCTCCAGCTGGGCGCGAGTGGGGCGATTGACCTGCCCCAGCGTCAGCGTCTCCAGATCGAAGGCGAGGTCCAGGGCCGGATTCAGCGTGATGCAGACCACTCGTGCCATCAGCGAGCCTCCAGCGCATCGCGCACGTCATCGCTGGTTGCCTTGCTCAGGGCCAGCTGCGCCGTGGCCTGCGCTTCTGCCAGGTCGAACTCCCGCAGGCGGGCCTTGACCAGCGGGATCTGCCGCGCGCTGACCGACAGCTCGTCGACGCCGAGGCCCACCAGCACCGGAACCGCCATGGCATCCGATGCCAGCTCGCCACAGACGCCGACCCACTTGCCGTGAGCGTGGGCCGCGTCGACGGTCATCTGGATCAGCCGCAGTACGGCCGGGTGCAGGCCGTCGGCCTGGGCAGACAGCTCCGGGTGGCCGCGGTCGATGGCCAGGGTGTACTGGGTCAAGTCGTTGGTGCCCACCGAGAAGAAGTCCACTTCGGTGGCCAGCGTCGGTGCCAGCAACGCGCTTGAGGGCACCTCGATCATCACGCCAAGCTGCACGTCGGTGGCGCGCTGCTGCTCAGGGATCTCCTTGAGCAGTCGGTCGTAGATGGCTTTGGCGGCGCGGAATTCGGCCACGTCCTTGACCATCGGCAGCATGATGCGCAGCGGTTTGCCTACGGCGGCCATCAGCAGGGCGCGAAGCTGCGTTTCCAGCACGTCCGGCTGGGTCAGTGCCAGGCGAATGCCACGCAGGCCGAGGAAGGGGTTGTCTTCCTGGGGGACTGGCCAGTAGGGCAGGGGCTTGTCGCCGCCCACGTCCAACGTTCGGGCGACCAGCGGTCGGCCAGCGAGTGCATCGGTGGCTTCACGGTACTCGGCGATCTGCGTCGCCAAATCCGGGGCACTGGCGTAAGCCATGAACAGAAACTCGGTGCGCAGCAGACCAACGCCTTCGGCGCCACGCTCGACGGCATCGGCGGCGTGGGCCGTATTGCCCAGGTTGGCAGCGACCTCTACCCGGTGGCCGTCGCGGGTCTGGGCCTGCTCGAAGCGCAGCTCCCAGGCGTCGGCTTCACGCTGCTGCTGGTCGAGCAGCTGCTGCTCGGCGCGCCGCAGGCGCTCTTCGGAAGGTTGCGAGATCACGCGGCCGCGCTCGCCATCCAGAATCATCATGCCGCCGTTGGCCAGCGCCATCACCGCTTCGCCTGCGCCCACCACTGCGGGAATGCCCAGCGCACGGGCCAGAATGGCGCTGTGCGCGGTGGCGCCGCCGCGAACGGTGAGCAGGCCACGCACCCGAGAGGTGTCCAGGCGCGCTACATCGGAAGGGCCAATGTCGTCCATCACCAGAATGTAAGGGTGGTCGGGTGGCTCGGGCAGGGTCACGTCGCACAGCACACCCAGCACTCGGCGGCCGACGTCGCGCAGGTCGGCGGCCCGCTCTGCCAGCAGCCGGTCGGCCAGCATCTCCTGAGCACGGGCGGCGGTGTCGATGGCTTCCCACCAGCCAGCCTCCGCCGAGCGCCCTTCGCCGATGGCGTCCAGCGCCGCTTGACGCAGCTCGGGGTCGTCCAGCATCTCTTCGTGCATGGAGAGGATGTCGGCCACTTCACCGCCAGGTGCGTTATGCACCAGCGCCTGCAGCTGGGCGGCACCTTCCTGCAGCGCTGCACTCAGGCGGCGCGCTTCTGCCTCGGGGTCGCTGGCGTGCTCGGGATAGTCGAACGCCAGCGGACGAATGACGAACACCGGTGCAATGGCCAGCCCCGGAGACGCCGCCACGCCGGTATGCGGGGTATCGGCCGCCAGCGGCGTGATATCGGGCTGGCGGGTATCAGCGGCGGGGCGGGTCTCGCGGCCGCCATCGAAGGGCGTGACTTTCTCGCCCAGGCCCTCTTCCACGGCGGCGGCGAGAGCTTCCAGCGCGCTGTTGGCTTGTTCGCCTTCAGCGGAAAAAATCAGCCACTGGCCGCGGCGTGCGCCAAGGCCGATGACCTTGGTCAAACTGGCCGCCGAGACGGTGGTGGCGCTGCCCTCTTCCAGCCGAACGTTGATGGGCATGGTCTGGGCGCGGGCGATTTGCACCAGCTGTTTGGCCGGGCGGGCGTGCAGGCCGTGGGGGTTGAGAACGCGCACACGGCGTGTTTGCGTTTGGGCGGTTTCTCCCGCCAGTAGCGCCAACAGCTGGGCACTGCTCTTGCCCATCAGGCTTTCACTCTGGCCACTCTCCACCAGCGCCAGCAGCTGTTCGAGCAGCGGGCGGTGGCTGTCGCCGCTGGCCGCCAGGCAGAAGAGGGAGTGGACGGCGCGCCCGTCCTGTTCGATGGTATCAGCGGGCGTGGCCACGCCCAGCGCGGGCTGGCGTACCCCTGTTGCCTGGCTGGCGAGCCAGAGGCCTTTGCCCAGCCACTGGGGCGCAGCGCTGGCCACGGCGCTGATGAAAGCATTGTCGACGCAGCCGCTTTGGCGCAGCCGGGCCGCGGCGGCCAGGGCCAGCTCCTGCGGGTCTCGGGCAGGGAAGTTGACACACAGGGTGTCGGCGTCCAGCCTGGGAACCACGGCGGGGCGGGAAAGCAGCCGGGCCACGTCGGTGGCTGAACTGGCGTTGGCCAATTCGCTGGCTACGCCGTCTCGGTCCAGCACGTGGGTCAGTTGGCGCAGAATGTCCAGGTGCTCGTCACTTTGTGCAGCAATGGTGACCAGTACATGCACGGTGTTGCCGTCGTGCCACTGAACCCCTTGGGGGAACTGCAGCACACGAACGCCGGTACGCTTCACCAGATGGCGGCTTTCCGGGGTGCCGTGGGGGATGGCAATGGCGTTGCCCAGATAAGTGGAGGACTGCGCCTCACGGGCATGCAGGCCATCGCGGTACTCGGCCTCCACCAGGCCAGCCTCGGCCAATGCCTTGGCGGCGCTATCGAGTGCAGCTTGCCAATCCTGCGCATGGCGGTCGAGCAAGATGTCATCAGGGCCGAGGGTCAGCATAGGGTTCTCCTGTAAACGCGGTCAGGTAACGGCAACGTCTGCGATTGGCGGCGAATGTGCGCGCATAAAACGTTAGTCGTAGAGCGTTGAGGTTAGCTGGATGAATCGTGTCACCTGTGTATAGTGGCTATGCTGAATCGATTCACTTTTAGATACAAGGCTTGTCTTTTTAGACTTTGGTCTGAAGAGGGTGAAACGGCTGCTAAACTGCTGACTTTATTAGGGGAGAAACCAGCATGACACTTGCCGATATTGCCCGGCTGGCCGGGGTCTCGCGCACCACGGCAAGCTATGTAATCAACGGCCAGGCCGAACAGCGGCGAATCAGTGCCGCCACCATCGAAAAAGTCATGGCGGTGGTGCGCGAGTATCGCTACCACATCGACCCACAGGCCGCTGCCCTGCGCCGTGGCGCAAGCCGTTTGATTGGCTTGATCGTTCCAGATCTCGAAAACATCAGCTACGCCCGGCTGGCCAAGCGGCTGGAGCGGGGCGCCCGCGAGCGGGGCTATCAGCTTTTGCTGGTCAGCTCCGATGATTGTGCCGAGAGCGAGCGGGCGCTGGCGCTGGCGCTACGTGCCCAGCGCTGTGAAGTGCTGATCACCGCCAGCTGTCTGCCGGAAAACGACCCCTTTTATGCCGACCTGGCGGAAGAGGGCTGGAGCGTGGTGGGCGTGGACCGAGGGCTGGCGCCGCACCGCTTTGCCAGCGTGGTCAGCAATGACCAGCAAGCGGCGTATGCGTTGACCCGCTCGGTCATCAGCCCCGCCACGCGCACGGTGGCGTGGCTGGATGCCATGCCCGAGCTATCGGTGAGCCGAGAGCGGCGGGCCGGGTTTCAGCAGGCGCTGGCCGGGCAGAATATCCAGGCGCTGACGTTCAGCGGCGAGCGCTATGAACGCGATGTCGGGGTCGCGCTGGCGCGCCAGGCGTTTGAGAACGGCCCGGTGGATGCGCTGGTCACCGCGTCCTATGCGCTGATGGAGGGTGTCTTCGACGAGCTGCTGGCCAGAGGCGGGCTGTCCGCGTCGCTGCGGCTGGCCACGTTTGGCGATCACCGCTTATTGGATTTCCTGCCTCAGCCGGTCAATTCGGCACTGCAGGATTACGACCGCATTGCCGAGCTGACGCTGCAATGTGCACTGGATGCCATGAACGGGCGTTACCAGCCTGGCCAGCAGGTGGTCGAGCGCCACCTGCGTTCCCGCTAAATATTCTGATGTGAAGCGAATGCCCGGGCGGCGCTCACACCGAGCGCGCCTGGGCCCAGGCGTTGGCATCGGGAATGGCCATCTCGTAGTGCTCCCCCAGGTAAGGGGAGGAGAGCAGGAAATCGGCGCTGGCGGCGTTGCAGGCCACCGGCACGTTCCACAGGGCGGCTAGGCGCAGCAGGGCCTTGACGTCCGGGTCGTGGGGTTGGGGAGCGAAGGGGTCCCAGAAGAAGATCAGAATATCGAGCTGCTGCTCGGCAATTCGGGCACCAATTTGCTGGTCGCCGCCCAGCGGTCCGCTCATCAGCCCCTCCACTTGCAGACCCAGGGCGGCGGAGAGGCGGCTCGACGTCGTGCCGGTGCCCACCAGGGTGTGCTGGCTGAGCGTGTCCTTCCAGCGCTCCGCCCACGCCAGCATCTCCGTTTTCTTGCCGTCGTGGGCAATCAGCGCAATGCGCTTGCGCGCGGGCAGCGTACGTACGGCCTGGCGGGGTGGGCGGGCATCGGTCATGTCGGGCTCTCCAGAGCAAGGATTAGTCGGCGTCAACGGCCAGCACTTTCATTGTGTTGGTGCCGCCATGGGCGTTCATGTGGTCGCCTCGGGTAAGAATGACATGCTCGCCCGGGCGTGCCAATCCGTGGGTCTTGAGCAGTTTGATGGCTTCTGCATTGACCTGATCTGCGGCCATCTGGCTGGTATCGAACGGCAGCGAGACCACACCGCGATAGAGCGCCATGCGGCGCTGGGCAATCGGGCTATGGGCCAGGCCGACGATCGGCAAGCCAGAGCGGATGCGTGACGCGATCAACGGGGTGTAGCCGGTGGAGGTCATGCAGGCGATGGCGCGCACGCCCGTCAGGTGGTTGGCGGCGTACATGGCCGACAGGGCGATGGTTTCATCGATGCGCTCGAAACCCTCGTGAATCCGGTGCCCGGACGCCTGGGCCACCCGTTCCCGCTCGGCGCCCAGGCAGACGCGGTTCATGGCTTCAATGGTTTCGACCGGGTAGTCGCCTGCGGCGGTCTCCGCCGACAGCATCACTGCATCGGTGGCATCCAGCACGGCATTGGCCACGTCGAATACCTCGGCGCGGGTGGGCAGCGGTGACTCGATCATCGACTCCATCATCTGGGTGGCGGTGATCACGGCGCGGTTCAGCGTGCGGGCGTGCTTGATGATGCGTTTTTGTGTGCCGATCAGCGCTTCGTCGCCAATTTCCACACCCAGATCCCCCCGGGCGACCATGACCGCTTCGGAGGCCACGATGATGCCGTCCAGGGTTGCGTCGTCCGCCACGGCTTCGGCACGCTCCAGCTTGGCCACCAGGCCGATCTCCTTGCCTGCTTCTCCCAGCAGGGTGCGGGCTTCCTGCATGTCCGCCGCGCTGCGGGGAAACGACACGGCCAGGTAATCGACGCCAATCTCGATGGCGGTCTGCAGGTCCTGTTTGTCCTTGTCGGTCAGCGCCGGGGCGGAAAGGCCGCCGCCCTGCTTGTTGATGCCCTTGTTGTTGGAAAGCTTGCCACCCACGTGTACCCGGGTGTGCACTTCCTGCCCGCTAATCGAGGTGACGTCCAGCACCACGCGGCCGTCGTCGAGCAGCAGCCTGTCGCCCGGGTGCACGTCCTCGATCAGCGCCTTGTAATCGCAGCCAACTCGCTCGGTGGTGCCTTGCTGGGCATCCAGCGTCATGTCGAGTACGAAGGGCTGGCCGACCTCCAGCTGCACGGACCCTTCGATAAAGCGCGAGATGCGAATCTTGGGCCCTTGCAGGTCGCCCAGCGCTGCCACGCTGCGGCCCAGGCGTTGGGCAATCTCGCGCACGTCGTTGAGCCGACGACGATGGTCATCTGCCGAACCGTGGGAGAAGTTGAGGCGCACCACATCCACGCCCGCCTTGAGCATGGCCTCCAGCACGCCGGGGCGATCACTGGCCGGGCCTAGCGTGGCCACGATTTTGGTACGACGAAGCGGCGAAGAGGGCGCTGGGGTGGTCATGGGGCAGACTCCTGAATAGGTAGGGGCAACGCTCAAAACAGCTAGCCGTGGAGCGTTGCCGCGCAGGCCGATGAATCGGTCATTAAGTATTGGACTACGATAGCCTTTATATAGTAATTTTACTACATATTGGATAGTTATTAGCCTTTTGGGGCGGTTATGGCAGGTTTTAATCGGCCTTCAGGTGATTAAAGACGTATTTTTAGTAATTTTTTTACTGAATACGCCATCGACGACCACTGCTTGATAGAGGTGCTACCATGACAATAAGAGTTGCCATTAACGGATTTGGACGGATCGGCCGTAACGTGCTGCGCGCACTGTATGAGAACGGCTACCGTGACCGCGTTCAGGTGGTTGCCATCAACGACCTGGGTGACCCTTCATTGAATTCCCACCTGCTGCGCCACGACACGGTGCACGGCCATTTTCCCTTCACGGTAGAGCACGACGCCGAGAGCATCACCGTGGACGGCGACCGAATCGCCATTTCCTCCGAGCGTGACCCGGCCAATCTGCCCTGGTCAGCCCTGAACGTGGACCTGGTGATGGAGTGTACTGGCCTGTTCACCAAGCGTGACGCGGCGGCCAAACACCTTGCCGCCGGTGCCCAGCGGGTGCTGATCTCGGCGCCCAGCCCGGATGCCGATGCCACCGTGGTCTACGGCGTCAACGACGACGTGCTCACCGCCGAGCACAAGGTCGTTTCCAACGCTTCATGCACCACCAACTGCCTGGCCCCCGTGGCGAAGGCGTTGAACGATGCCGTGGGCATCGAGAACGGTCTGATGACCACCGTGCACGCGTACACCAACGACCAGAACCTGTCGGACGTCTATCACTCGGACCCGTACCGGGCGCGCAGTGCCACGCACTCGATGATTCCCACCAAGACCGGTGCGGCTCAGGCGGTTGGTCTGGTGCTGCCGGAGCTGGCGGGCAAATTCGATGGCCTGGCCGTGCGAGTGCCCGTGATCAACGTGTCACTGGTCGACCTGACGTTCACCGCCGGGCGTGACACGACCAAAGAAGAGATCAACGCCATCGTCGAGAAAGCCGCTGCAGGCTCTGCGGTGCTGGATGTCAATGCTCAGCCGCTGGTGTCGATTGACTTCAATCACAACGCCCACTCGTCGATTTTCGATGCCAATCACACCCGTGTGAATGGGCGTTTGGTGAAGATCATGGCCTGGTACGACAACGAATGGGGCTTCTCCAACCGTATGCTGGATACCGCTATCGCCATGCAGAAAACCGCCTGATCAGGCGTCTCAAGGGCAGGTGTCGCCCAGCAACAGCTCGGTCTTGAGCAGCTGCTGGGCCTTGGGGATGCGACCCAGAATCATGCTGGCGGCTACACGCCCCTTGCCAGTGCTATCCTGGCGCACCGTGGTCAGTCGCGGTGCCCGGTACTGCCCTTCGGCAATCCCATCGAACCCAGTGATGCGCAGCGTGTCAGGCACGCTGATATCGCGTTGCTCGGCCAGTGTCAGCGCTGTCAGCGCGATGCGATCAGACATGCACAGCAGCAGGTCAGGGCGTTGGCTGGCGGGTTGATCGAGTATCTCGGTGAGTACCGGGGCGCACACGTCGTAGACATTTTCCTCGATATTCCATAACGGGACCGTGTCGGTATCGAAGCCGTGTTCGGCAAGCGCAGCGTGAAAGCCTGCCAGCCGCGCGCGGCTGATGGTGCTGCTGTCGGGCAGCAGCGTATGCGCAGCGGTCACCCGTCCATTGCAGTGCTCTTTGGTTAGCCGCAAATTGATGATGGCAGGGCGTTCGGGCCGTTGCTTCAGGGCGTGCATGGCCATGGCGTAGCTGGCGTCACGGTCGTCGATATGCACCGTAGGGTAACCGTCGATGTCGAAATCCACTGAAACCAGCGGCCGCTGGGTGGGCAACTCATCGATCATCTTGCCATTGGGCATCAGCCCGTAGACGATGAAGCCATCGGCAATGTTGGCGGAATTGGGTAGCTGTGACGCGTGTCCGCGACCCGGCAGCAGCAGCAGGGTATGCCCGTGGGCATCGAGCACCTCTGCCACGCCGGAGAGAAACTCGCTGGCCACGGCATCGTTGAGGCTGTAGGTCAGGCTCTCGGCCAGGATCACCGCCACGATGCTGGAGCGTCCGGTGCGCAGGCTGCGTGCCTTGGCATCGGGGCCGTTGTAACCCAGCCGCTTGGCTTCGCGCAGGATGCGTTCGCGCAGCAAGGGGGAGAGCTGGTCCGGGCGATTGAAGGCATTGGAGATCGTCGCGGTGGAAACGCCAAGTTCCAGCGCCAGGTCTTTTAGGGTCATTCGACGGGAAACGGTCACGGTGCTTCCTGAGCAGGTTAAGTAGGACGCAGGCTAATTATTCGAGTGTTGCACAGGATAGCGGCCCTGAGGGGGCCAAGACTACCCTTCATTGAAGGGCGCTTGGGTCAGGGCCGAAGAGGGCGATCTGGGGTTCAGGCCGCCGAACGTTTGGCCGACAGCGTCAGTGCGCTGCCGCTTTCATCGAACAGGTGTACATGCGCCTGATCGGGCACCAGCGACACTTGCTGACCCTCCTGCCATTGGCTGGGGGCCTCGCTGCGATGAATCAGCAGCGTACTGCCTTCCTTAGGCTCCAGGTAGACATACACCTCGTTACCCAGATACTCGACATTGACGATGTCGAAGCAGTTGTCGCCTTGCGGGGCTTCCAGGCGCAGGTGCTCGGGGCGTACTCCCAGGGTCAGGCCCGTGCCGGGCGAGTAGCTTTCTGCCGATTGTGGCAGCGCCAGTTCGCCAATGCCCGTGGCCTTGACTCGGCAGCCGTCGGTGGAGCCGCTGGTCAACTGGGCTGGCAGGAAGTTCATGGTGGGCGAGCCAATGAAGCCTGCCACGAATTTGGTGGCCGGGCGCTGGTAGAGTTCGTGGGGGCTGCCCACTTGCTCCACATGGCCACGGTTGAGGACCACGATCTTGTCGGCCAGGGTCATGGCTTCCACCTGGTCATGGGTGACGTAGATCATGGTGGAGCCCAGCCGGTTGTGCAGGCGGGCGATTTCGTTGCGCATCTGCACCCGCAACGAGGCATCCAGGTTGGAGAGCGGCTCGTCGAACAGCAGTATGCGCGGCTCACGGGCCATGGCGCGGCCCATGGCCACCCGCTGGCGCTGGCCCCCCGAAAGCGCCTTGGGCTTGCGGTGCAGCAGCTCTTCGAGCTGAAGGATTTTGGCGGTGGTCATGACCCGCTCGTGTACCGTCTCCTTGGCGGTCTTGGCCAACTTCAGGCCAAATGCCATGTTGTCGTAGACGGTCATGTGGGGGTAAAGGGCGTAGGACTGAAACACCATGCCCACCCCGCGCTCCCGTGGCGGCAGGTCGTTGACCACCGTGCCACCAATGTTCAGGTCGCCGTCGGTGATCGACTCGAGCCCGGCGATCAGGCGCAGCAGGGTGGACTTGCCACAGCCAGAGGGGCCAACGAACACGACGAATTCACCGTCACCAATCGCCAGATCCACATCCTTGATGATGTGGTCACGTCCAAAGACCTTGTTGACCTTTTCAAGCGTAACACTTGCCATGGTAACTCCTTGCCGACCTCGACCCGCGATCGGGTCGGCTATCATTATTAAAGGTAACGGTGGCGGTCAGGCAACCTGCATGAAGGCAGCCTGGTACGCCGGTAGCGTCAGCGCGCTGCCGTCCCGGGTGGCGGTGAAGTTGGCCACGGCCAGGTCACTGGTCACTTCGACGGGCAGCGAAGCGTGCCGGGTCTGGCCGGTCAGGTTGAAGACACACAGCAGCGTTTCGTCGCCTTTTTGCCGGGTAAAGCCCAGCAGGTCGTCGCCGACGTCCACGAGGTTCAGGTCACCATCGAACAGCGCGGGGTGCTGGCGCCGGAAGGCCAGCAGGGCGCGCACGCTATTGAGCGTGGCGTTGGGGTCATCCTGCTGGCGGCTCACCGATAAGGCCAGGTGGCGGGGCTCCATGGGTAGCCACGGCTCGATCGCCGAGAAACCGCCCTGTTCGCCATCGTTCCAGGGCATCGGCGTGCGGCAGCCGTCGCGGCCCTTGAACTCGGGCCACAGCACTTTGCCATAGGGGTCTTGAATGCGCTCGAAGGGCACGTCGGCTTCCGGCAGGCCCAGCTCTTCGCCCTGGTAAAGGCAAACGCTGCCGCGTAGCGAAAACAGCATGGCCAGCATGACTTTGGGGTAGGCGTGCGGGTCCTCTTCGGAGCCCCAGCGAGTGGCGCTGCGCACTACGTCGTGGTTGGAGGTGGCCCAGCAGGGCCAGGCGTCTCCCGCCAAACGCTGGAAGCGCTCGATGACTTCGCGCAGGTAGCTCGCCGAATGCGGCATGTTGAGCAGGTCGAAGGTGTAAGCCATGTGCAGCTTGTCACCTCCGGCGGTGTACTCGGCCATGCGTTCCAGCGGGTTGTCGTCGCCGATTTCGCCCACCGTCGTGGTGCCGGGGTACTCATCCATCAAGGCGCGCAGGTCCTGCAGGAAGCCCAGGTTCTCCGGGCGGCTGAGGTCGTAGACGTGGCGCTGCCAGGTGTAGGGGTTGGCTTCCGGGGCGCCCAGGGTTTTGGCTTCGCCTTTGGGCACCGGCGGGTTGTCCCGCAGCTCGGCATCGTGGAAGTAGAAATTGACCGTGTCCAGACGGAACCCATCGACGCCCAGATCGAGCCAGAAGCGCATGTTGTCCAGCTGCGCCTGACGCGCTTCCGGGTTGTGGAAATTGACGTCCGGCTGGCTGGTCAGGAAGTTGTGCAGGTAGTACTGCTGGCGGCGGGAGTCGAAGGTCCAGGCCGGGCCGCCAAAAATCGACAGCCAGTTGTTGGGTGGCGTGCCATCGGGCTTGGGGTCCGCCCAGACGAACCAGTCCGCCTTGGGGTTGGTGCGATCCTGACGGCTCTCCTTGAACCAGGGGTGCTGATCCGAGGTGTGGCTGATCACCTGATCGATCATCACCTTCAAGCCCAGCGAGTGGGCCTTGGCCAGCAGCGCCTTGAAGTCGTCCAGGGTGCCGAACATCGGGTCCACGTCGCGGTAGTCGCTGACATCGTAGCCAAAGTCGAGCATCGGCGAGGTAAAGAAGGGCGAGAGCCAGATGCCGTCCACGTTGAGCGATGCCACGTAGTCCAGCTTCTCGGTGATGCCGTTCAGGTCACCCACGCCGTCGCCACGGCTATCCAGAAAGCTGCGCGGGTAGATTTGATAAATAACGCCGCCGCGCCACCACATCGTATTGTCTTGCATACCATCGTTCCTTAAAAACGGTTGCTGAGAGTCATCAGCGAATTCATTGAGAGTGTCTATCGGGTCAGCCTTTCACCGCGCCAGCCGTCAGGCCAGACACAATGCGGCGCTGGAAGATGATCACCAAAATCACTAGTGGCACGGTCACCACCACGGACGCGGCCATGATCGGCCCCCAGGGCAATTCATAAGCACTGCCGCCCGAGAGCAGGGCGATGGCCACAGGCACCGTGCGCTGGGCATCGGTGAGTGTGAAGGTCAGCGCGAACAGGAACTCGTTCCAGGCGGCAATGAAGGCCAGCAGTCCGGTGGTGGCCATGGCGGGCCACATCAACGGTAAAAACACTTTGGTGATGGTGACCCAGGGGGTGGCACCATCCATGATCGCGGCCTCTTCCAGCTCCATGGGCAGCTGCTTCATGAACGTGGTCAGCACCCAGACGGTGAACGGCAGGGTGAAGATGGTGTAGCTGAGAATCAGGCCCGCCGGGTTGTTGTAAAGGTTCAGCGCGCGAATGACCTCGAAGAGCCCCGACAACACCGCCACCTGGGGGAACATGGAGACCCCGAGGATCACCAGCAGCACCGTGGAGCGACCGCGAAAACGTACCCGCCCAAGCGCATAGGACGCGGTAATGCCCAGCAGCAGCGCAATGAACACCACGCTGAACGCGACAATGATCGAGTTGAAGATGGCGCGCAGGAAGCTGGTCTGGCTGAAGATTTGAACGTAGTTGTTCAGGTTCCAGTTGGAGGGCCACAGTTCCACGCGAAACAGGTCGCTGGAGGGTTTGAGCGAGGTGATCACCGCGTAGTAGAACGGGAAGACCGCGTACACCATGATGAGCGCAATCAGCGCCCAGAAGCCGACGCGTTTGGCTATTTTGGCTAGCTGACGAGTGGTCATCAGTCACCTCCCAGTTGGATCTTGTTGCGGCCCAGATAGAGGTAGGCAATGGTGGCCAGCGCAATGATCAGGAACAGCAGCGTGGAGGCCGCGCTGCCGTAACCGACATCCTGAAACTCGACCAGCTGCTGGCGGGCGTAGACCGACATCGACATCGTGCTGGTGGAGTTGGAGGTCAGTACGTAAATCACGTCGAACACGCGCAGCGCATCCAGCAGGCGGAAGATCACCGCCACCATCAGCGCGGGTGTGATCAGTGGCAGCGTGACCTTGAAGAACACGCGTACCGGATGAATGCCGTCCACTTCGGCGGCTTCGTAGCAATCCTTGGGCAGCATCTGCAGCGCGGCCAGTACCAGCAGCGCAACAAAGGGAATGGTTTTCCATACGTCCACCATGATGACCGCCCACATGGAGTAGGTGGCGCTGGCGGTCCAGGCGATGGGGTTGTCGATGATGCCGACGGCCATTAACATATGATTGATGATGCCGAACTGGTCGTTGAGCATCCATGCCCACATCTGGGCAGAGACGATGGTCGGGATGGCCCAGGGGATCAGCACCGCGGCCCGGACGATCACCCGGCCCTTGAATTCGGCATTCAGGATTAGCGCCACGATGACGCCGAAGATGACTTCCAGTGACACGGATACCACCGAGAAGTAGACCGTGTTCCAGACCGAGCGCCACCAGATGGGGTCGGCCAGTACGCCGAACCAACGACCATCCTCATAGACCAGATAGTTTTCGAAACCGATCAGGTTGGCCGCACCCAGGTCCGATAGCGACGCATCGGTAAAGCTCAAAAAGAACGTGCGCAGGAGCGGCCAGCCAGCCACCAGGGTCAGAGCGATCAGCATGGGGGCCAGGAACAGCCAGGCCGCCTTGACCCGTTGACGGCGCACCTTGGTGCCGCGCTGGCGCCTTGGGGGCGCTATGGAACGCGCCCCGGAGGGCGCGTCGTGGTGAGAAGTGCTCGGCATGGGAGTCTCCGCAATTACCAGTTACGACGCTTCAGGCGAAGCAGTTCGCCTTCCAGATCGGCAACGCCCTGAGCGCCATCCTTGCTGCCGGAAAGCACGTCATGAGTGGTGCTGAAAAAGGCGTTGCTGACGCGGCCATAGGCATCACCGGTAGGCGCAGACGGGCGCGCGACGGCATTGGTGAACGTGTCGTAGAGCGTGCCGAAGAAGGGCACCGCTTCCAGCACTTCCTCGTCCTGGTAGAGCGCATCCAGGGTGGGGTTGTAGGACGCCTGAATGGCGCGGCGCTTCTGCTCTTCCTCGCCGGTCAGGAAGGCCACCAGATCAGCAGCCAGTTCGGGGTTGTCGCTATAGCGAGAGACCGCCAGGTTCCAGCCGCCCAGGCCCGCAGCACTTTGCCCTTCATCACCACCGGCCGGCAGCTGGACCACACCCACCTTGCCGCGTACGTCGCTGTCATCGCTTTGGGCCAGCGCCCAGGCGTAGGGCCAGTTGCGCATGAACACTGCGTTACCGCCCTGGAAAACCCCGCGGGCTTCCTCTTCGGTGTAGTTCAACACGCCTTCCGGGGCGATATCGCCCACCCAGGAGGCAGCCAGATCGAGAGCCTCTGCGGCGCGCTCGTTGTTGATGGTCACTTCGCCGTCGTTATCGACCACGGTGCCGCCACCAAAGCTGGCAACCCACTCGAGGGCGTTGACGGTCAGCCCTTCATAAGCGCGCCCCTGGAACACGAAGCCCTGCATGCGGCTGTTGCCTTCGTCACGTTCGGCCGCTTGAATCTCGCGGGCCGTTTCGGTGAGTGCCTGCCAGGTGGTCGGAACGTCATGACCGTGCTTTTCCAGCAGGTCTTCCCGGTAGTAAAGCACGCCTGCATCGGTAAACCAGGGCATGGCGACCAGCCGGTCATCGATGGTGTTGTTGACCACGATCGTTTCGAAGTGGCCTTCGGCTGCGTCGTCACCCAATACCTCGCGAAGATCGAGCAGGTGGTTGGCCAGCAGGCCGGGCCACACCACGTCGATCTGCATGACGTCGATATCACTGGAGTTGGCCGAGAGAATCTGCTGGTAGAGTGACAGGCGCTCGGTAGATGAGTTGGGCGTAGAGACGACGTCTACCCGATGGCCGGTTTTTTCTTCCCAGGCGCGAACACCCTCCTGGCACAGGGTCAGCTCTGCACCCACGGCTCCGCAGGAGATGGTCAGGTCGGCGGCCTGGACCGCACCGCTGGCGCTAGCAAGGCTGGCCAGGGCAATCGCAGATGAAAGAAGCGTCTTTTTCATAACGGTATTCCTCGACGTTTATTGTTATGGGAGTGAAGTCACAAGGCGCTGACAGCGCCAACTTAAACGATTAAGTTGAGGTGCCAGTTAGCCGTCTGTCGGCATGAAGTTCAATAGCGACTTTTGTCTAACAGAGTTAAGCTCAGTTCTTGTGTATGGAGGGCAGTAGAGAGGGTGGCGTATCCTGTTGATTGATCTCGCCAGATCACAACCAACATAGGACGGATACGCCATGAGCAATTCTACTCTCCAAGCCGTGACGCAGCCAGACACCGGCGCTACTGATCCGTTGCATGAGCTGCTGCGCAAAGGGGCCCGAGACCTGATCGCCAAGGCCGTGGAGGCGGAGTTGAGCACGTTTCTGGAGCAATATGCCGACAAGACGCTGGAAGACGGCCGCCGTGTCGTCGTCCGCAACGGCTACCTGCCGGAGCGCACCGTGCAAACCGGTATCGGCGACGTCGAGATCAAGGTGCCCCGCGTCCGTGACCGCAGTGGCGACGGGGTGACCTTCAGCAGCGCGCTGTTGCCGCCCTACCTGAAGCGGGCCCGCAGCATCGAGGAGCTGATCCCCTGGCTCTACCTGAAGGGAGTCTCTACCGGCGACTACCAGGAGGCCCTGTCGGCCCTGCTGGGTGACCAGGCCAAGGGACTCTCGGCCAACACCGTGTCGCGTCTCAAGAAGCAGTGGGAGGACGAGCATACCGACTGGCAGAAGCGCGACCTGGCAGACCAGCGTTACGTCTACTGGTGGGCTGACGGCGTGTACAGCAACGTGCGCATGGATGACCGTCTGTGTCTGCTGGTGATCATCGGCGTCACTGAGCAGGGCCGCAAGGAGTTGGTCGTCGTCGAGGATGGGCAGCGTGAGTCAGAGGCCAGCTGGAAAGAGCTGCTCACGGGGCTACGCGAGCGCGGGCTGACGACGGCCCCCAAGCTAGCGGTTGGCGACGGCGCCATGGGCTTCTGGGCGGCGTTGAGCAAGGTCTATCCAGAGACCGAGCACCAGCGCTGCTGGGTCCACAAGACTGCCAACGTATTGAATAAACTGCCGAAATCCGTGCAGCCCAAGGTCAAGGCCGACCTCCATGAGATCTGGATGGCCGAGACCCGCGATGAGGCGCACAAGGCTTTCGATCGCACGGTGAAACGCTTCGAGGCCAAGTACCCCAGAGCCATGGAGTGCCTGGCCAAGGATCGGGAGGAGCTGCTGGCGTTCTATGACTACCCGGCAGAACACTGGGTGCATATCCGCACCACCAACCCGATCGAGTCGACCTTCGCCACGGTCCGCCTGCGGAGCAAGCGCAGCCGGAACTGCGGCTCCAGAGCGACGACCACGGCGATGGTCTTCAAGCTGCTTCAGAGCGCCCAGAAGCGCTGGAAGCGGATCAAGGGTTCAACAAGCTGGAGCTGGTCGTGAACAACGTCCAGTTCAAGGACGGCGAACCCTTGACCGATCAGTCAGACAGGACTGCCGCCTGACCGGCCATACACAGAATTTGAGTGCGCGAGGCAAAGCCTGGACATCCGGGAAACCGAGAAGGTGGAAAGGATGTCGTGAAACCCAGTGGGTGAAAGTCCCACCCGGCCAAGGCTAGCCACCAGCCGGCAGCGAGTGTTGCGTGGTGTCGGGTAACCGCCGCTGCGAAGCGTACACAGCGAGTGGATAGGCCGTGTGATAGAGCCCCGAAATTGTGGTAGTGGCAGTCGCCGACAGTTTTCAAATGCTGGAAGGCAACACGACCCTGCCGTATGGCTTGGCAGGGAAGGGCCGCCGGGGTCGAAGAGCAGGGCATGTCCATACAGGGGTTTCCGAGGAACCTGGGAGGCCCGTCCTTCTCCTCTGAACGACAAAGGTACAGGCATGGGGCTGCCTGCGGCGAAAGCTCCCGGTCGGTGCTGTCGTGCCTGACGGTACCGGAAGCAAACAACAGGCACTCAGGGGTACGGCGGGCGACCATAAGGAGCCAGCCGGATGGAAGGGCGGGAGTCGGAGTCGCTCATAGTACCGAAGAAGGCGGGAACCTACTCGACGGGACCCGCTGGAGGAAGGGGCGGCCAATCATCAGAACTGCACGAGGGCAACATGACAGGTGCACAGGAACCTGAGGTCATGTCCACGAAACAAGTGCGGATAGCAGCGCTGGCAGAGCGCTTCCCGCAGCGTGCCTTCACGTCACTGGCGCATCATATCGACGCCCAGTGGCTGAGGACGGCCTACCTGATGACGCGCCGTGACGGCGCCGTCGGGATCGACGGCCAGACGGCGGACGACTTCGCGCGCGACTTCGAGGCTAACGTCCAGCGTCTGCTGGAAGCGGCCAAGAGCGGTCGCTACCGGGCGCCGCCGGTGCGGCGCGTCAATATTCCCAAGGGAGACGGGCGCTCCACACGGCCGATTGGCATTCCTACCTTCGAAGACAAGGTCCTGCAACGTGCCGTGGTGGCCCTGCTGGAGCCGCTCTATGAGCATGATTTTCACGAGTGCTCGTATGGTTTCCGGCCGGGGCGCTCGGCGCATCAGGCCATCGGAACGGTGAGGAATGGCCTGATGTCGATGGGCGGAGGCTGGGTCATTGATCTGGACATCAAAGCCTTCTTCGACACGATCGACCACCAGCACCTGCGTGCGTTTCTGCAGCAACGAGTGAAGGACGGCGTGATCCTCCGCCTGATCGGCAAGTGGCTCAAGGCCGGGGTATTGGACGCCGGGCAATGGCAGAAGGGCGAGATAGGCAGCCCACAAGGGGTGTGATTTCCCCTTGCTGGCGAATGTCTACCTCCACTACGTGCTGGATGAGTGGTTTGAGCAAGACGTCAAACCACGCCTGCGCGGACGGGCATTCTCGGTGCGCTTCGCCGATGATGCCGTGCTCGCCTTCAGCAACGAAGCTGATGCCCGCAAGGTGCTGGAGGTACTGGCCAAGCGCTTTGCGCGCTTCGGCCTTACCCTGCACCCGACCAAGACTCGGCTGGTACGGTTTCGGCCACATCGCGAGCTACGGGCCGAGACCTTCGACTTCCTGGGCTTTACCTATTACTGGGGGAAGTCCCTGCGTGGACGCTGGATCATCAAGCAGAAAACGGCCAAGGACCGGTTCAAGCGAGGCCTGAAGCGAATTTCGCTGTGGTGCCGAGCCAACCGCCACCTGCCCCTGCGTGATCAGCACCGCCAACTCTGTCGAAAGGTTATGGGGCACTATGCGTACTACGGGATAACCCACAACATCGAGTCTCTGCAACGCTTCCAATACAGGGTTCAGACAACCTGGATCAAGTGGCTCAGGAGGCGATCGCAGAGAGGATGGTTCCCGTGGGAGAAGGCAAGGCAACTGTTGCTGACACTCCCGTTACCGCGAGCGAGAATCGTGCACCGAGCGTCCTTCGTGTGAACCTGACGGTTGAGGAGCCGAGTGCGTCAATCGCGCACGCTCGGATCTGTGGGGGGCCGGAACGAGCAATCGTCCGGTCTACCCGACCAATAACTCTGTCTAACACCGTGCTGGGTGTTTTTTCCAAGGCTAAATAGCAGGTTAGACATTGGTCGATAATTAGCAAAAGCATGTTGGTTTACTAACACTTAATCGATTAAGTTTTAGTGGTTGTTGCTTGCTGGCTCGAAACACGAGTTGCTTTGCAACATTCAAGGGAAAGTACGTCAAGGGAAAGTCAGTGCCTGGAGCAGGCAATACGATCAAAACAATAGCGCTTTAAAAACAATCGTTTTTCAAGAGCCTCGCGTTTAAAAACAATAGGATTTAATACAATGCACAAGACAGCGTTCAAGACGCCGTTGGCCATTGCGGTGGCGGCTGCCAGCCTGGGCATGAGCGGTTTGGCCAGTGCCAACCTGTCCCTCGAAGAGCGTTTTGCCGAGCTGGAGGCGCGCATCGCGGCGGCCGAACAGCGCGCAGACGCCGCAGAGCGCCGCGCCGATCTGGCCGAGCAGGGGGCCACGCCACCGCCTTCCAGCGCCCCAGCGGCCGCCACCACCGATGCCGACCTCGAAGAGCGCTTGGCGCGAGTAGAGCGCCAGGCCAGCGGTGAAGAGGGCTTCTCGTTCAACGTCTACGCCCGCTCTGGCCTGCTGCTGGGCGAAGACCGCAAGAGCATCGATGGCGGCCCCTACGTGACCCCAGCCGGTAACCTGGGCGGTGCCGTAGGTCGTCTGGGCAACGAGCCCGATACCTACACTGAAGCCATTCTCAACTACCGCATGCAGTTCGATAACGGCGCCCGCGCCCGTTACACCACCATGCTGGCCGCTGGCACCAACTCCAGCAACGATTGGGTTGGCGACGATACCAACCTCAACGTCCGTCAGGCCTATGCCGAGTTCAGCGACCTGCCCAGCTTCACCGGGGCCTTCGAAAATGCCTCCATCTGGGCGGGTAAGCGCTTTGACCGGGATAACTTCGATATCCACTGGCTGGACAGCGACGTCGTGTTCCTGGCCGGTACCGGTGGCGGTATCTACGATATTCAACTGGCCGATAACTGGAAGTCCAACTTCTCGCTGTATGGCCGTAGCTTCAGCGATTTTGACGTCATCAACCGCGAAAACCCCGGCCTGGAAGGCGATGGCAGCAACACCGACAACCTGATCCTGACCTCCAACAACTACTTCGGTAACTGGCAGGTCATGGCGAACGTGATGTCGGCCGCCGATAACGACGAGCGCGACATCGGCGTAGGCCAGACCGCCGCCGACAGCGGCTGGCACACCATGGTGGCGTACCACGGCGACAGCTTCTTCGGCCTGGGCGAGGGTAACTTCAAGGCGGCGTTGCTGCACGGCCAAGGGCTGGGTGCGGAAGTGAAAGGGCTGGGCAGCAACGGCGACCTGACCGACGACGCCACGGCGACCCGCCTGGCGGTCTACGGTACCACCTACATTGCCCCGCAGTGGCGCATTGCGCCCTCGATTCTGGCAGAGGTCAGCGACGACCGGTTTGCCGATGGCGACAGCTACTCCTGGGCCACGCTGAACGTGCGTCTGGCCAACGAGATTACCCAGAACTTCGAGATGCAGTACGAAGGTAGCTACCAGTACATGGATCTGGACCCCAATGGCTTCAATGGCCGCAATGCCGTCAGCGGCAATTTCGGCAAGCTGACCATTGCGCCCACTTTCAAGCCGGATGTCGGTGGCTTCTGGAAGCGTCCTGAAATTCGTCTGTTCGCCTCCTATACTGACTGGGATGCCGAGCTGAACGGCTACACGATGGAAGACTCGTTTGGTAACGATGGCTTTACCGGTGGCCAGTGGAGCTTTGGCGTGCAGAGCGAAATCTGGTTCTAACCCATCGCACCATGCCTGGCAGGTTTCCTTACCTGTTTCACCAATGCCGATTGCCCGCGCTCCGTCGCGGGCTTTTTGCTCGTTAAACTCGACCCAGGGAGGCACCGATGCTGCTGCTCAAGGAAAAACTGAAGGCGCCGCCGCTACCTCCCTGTACGGTGGCGCGGCCGCGTTTGAACGACCACTTCGCGTTGAACGAGCAGGTGCGCCTGCTGGTGGTTCAGGCGCCACCGGGCTATGGCAAGACCACGCTGCTGGCCGAGCGGCTGCCCGTCCTGGAGCAGCAGGCAAGCTGGCTGCGGCTGGACGAGCAGGATAATCAGACGCACCGCTTTCTGGCCTACTGGCAGGCGGCCATGGACACTCTGTTGGCCCCTTTGGTCACGCTGACGCCGGGGGATGACAGCGAATGCATTGCCCACATGGAGCGCTGGTTGACGGAGCTACCCGAACAGCACGCGCCTTGCCGACTGGTCGTGGATGGCTTCGAGCATCTTGCCAACCCCGAGATTCTCACCGCGCTGGCCCACTGGCTGCGCCATCAGCCGCCCTGGCTGACCTTGACGCTGGCCAGCCGGTCACGCCCGGCACTGGGGCTTGCCAGCCTGCGGCTGCGCGGTGAGCTGGAAGAGATCGACCTGCATAGCCTGGCATTCGACAGTGAAGAGGCGCATACCCTGTGCGCCGAACAGCTGAGTTTTCCGCCTACCCGGGTGAGCCTGGAGCGCGCGCTACGCTTGAGCGGAGGGTGGGCCATGGCGCTCAACTGGCTGGTCGAGCGCACCACCACCCGAGCAGGTTTCGATGCCTTGCTGGAACGGCTAAGCGGCGCGCATCCCGATTTCGTCGCCTGGTTCGACGAACTGCTGACCACTACCTTGCCGAGCGAGGAGCGCGAACTGCTGCTTCAGCTGGGAGTGCTGGAGCGGTTCTCTCCCGAGCTGATGGCGCGGCTATTGGAAGGGGAGCGGTTGACGCAGCGGCTGGAGGCCTTCGAGCAGGCCGGGCTGTTCATCGAACGGCCCGATCCGCATGCTCAGTGGTATCGCTTTCATCGCCTGTTTGGCGACTACCTGCACCACCGCCGCCATGAGCTGAGCCTGGCCACCCAGCGCACGCTGCATCAGCGGGCCAGCCAGGCCTGGCTGGCGCTCGATGACCCGGTCATGGCGCTGCGCCAGGCCATTCTGGCCGACGCGCCGGACCTGATCAGCCCGTTACTCATCGCGCAAGGGCCGGCACTGCTCTCCAAAGGCGCCTACGCACTGCTGGCCAGAGGGTTGGAGCGGCTGGGCGAGCCGCAGCTCGGCCAGTGCCCCGAGCTGGCGCTGCTTTATGGCTGGGTGTCCCATGCCCAGTTCCAGTTCGATATCACGGCCCGCGTGATCGGCTGGATCGAAGCTCAACTGCACCTGCCGGAGTGGCAAGCGCTGGGCGCTGAATTTGCCACCTTGCGTGCCCAGCTGGCGATCAATCAGGGGAACGCCGAGCGCGCTGCGCCGCTGGCCGAGCAGGCGCTGGGGGTGCCGGCGCGTTACCTGGCATCGACGCCCCTGACGGCCACCGCGATCCTCAGCGAAGCGCGTTTCGTTCAGGGGCACCTGGAGGAGTCGCTGCTGAACGTGCGTGACGTGGTGCGCCAGGCCCATCACCACGATGATCACCAGCGCCTGATATGGGCCTTTTGCCACCAGTCGGAAACGCTGGTGGCAAAAGGGCGCTTGCAGGCCGCCTACGATATTCAGGAGCGCGCCTTCGTGCATCTCGAGCGCGCAGAGCTCGAGCATCTGCCGGTGGCCGAGTTTCTCTATCGTATCCGCAGTCAGCTGCTCTGGGAGTGGCATCGGCTGGACGAAGCCGAGCAGGCGGCGCTCAAGGGCATTGCCGTGCTGGACAACCAGGGGGAGCGCTGGACCCTGCAGTGTCATATTCAGCTGGCCAAGATTGCCCAGAGTCGCGGCGATCAGGCCCAGTGTGCCGACCATATTCGGCGGCTGCGCAAAATTCTCGCCGACGGCGATTACCATATCGACTGGGTCGCCAATGCCCACGCGACGCTGCTTAGCTGGTGGCAGTCGAGCCAGGACCTGGAGGCAGTGGAGCGCTGGCGCCAGGAAGCGCCGCCGCCCATCACCGACAGGGCCACCAACCATTTCGCCCAGTGCAACGTGCGCAACCACGCCCGAGCGCTCACGCTGCTAGGCCAGTGCGAGGAGGCCCGCACGCTGCTGGAGGCCCTGGAAGCGCACGCTCGGCAGTCTGGGTTGGTGACCGACGCCAACCGTAACCAGCTTTGCCTGGCCGCAGCTGCCTGGCATGCAGGAAGAAAAGAGCGCGCTCGCGAGCATATACAGCAGGCCCTGAGCCTGGCGTCGCGCACCGGTTTGGTGGGCAGCTTTTTGCGGTTGGGCAAACCGCTGGGGGAGCTGCTGGCTGGCCTGCTCGAAAGCGACTCGTTGGGGGCCCTGGAAAAAGCGAGGGCCGAGCGGTTGATGGCACTGGCAGGGCGCCAGAAGGATTTTGGCAGCGCCCGGCGTTTGATTCTCGACGAGACGGTGATTGCCGATATCGTGGCCCGCCCGGATGTGCCGGAACTGATTCGCACCTCACCGCTGACCCGCCGTGAGTGGCAGATCCTCGGGTTGATTCATGCGGGGCTATCCAACGAGCAGATTGCCGAACAGCTCTCGGTGGCCCAGACCACCATCAAGACCCATATCCGCAGCCTTTACCAGAAGCAGAACATTCGGCGCCGGGAGGAGGCCATACACCTGGCGGGGCAGCTACTGGCCCACATTCACGGGGATTGACCCGGTGGGGAGGCTGCCCAGCGCCCTCGGTTCGCCTCCTCCTCTCGACTACGCCCGGTACTCCCTGCGGGGGAGGATTCGATCCCGCCGCGCAGCCTGCATCATGCCCTTATCGCTGATAACAACCATAAGGATTCGCCATGATGCAGACACCTTCCACTTCACACTACGTTGGCAGCCAGGGGGCCGACTGGTGGCGCGGCGCGGTGATTTATCAAATCTACCCGCGCAGCTTCATGGATAGTCGCGGCGACGGCATTGGCGACCTGCAAGGAGTGATCGAGAAGCTCGACTACATTGCCTCACTGAACGTCGACGCCATTTGGCTTTCGCCCTTTTTTACCTCGCCCATGAAGGATTTTGGTTACGACATCAGCAACTACCGCGATGTCGATCCAATGTTCGGCAGTCTGGAAGACTTCGACCGGCTGGTCGAGGCGGCCCATGCCCGCGGGCTGAAAGTCACCATCGATCAGGTCATGTCGCACACCTCCGACCAGCACGCCTGGTTCGAGGAGAGTCGCCAAAGCCGCGATAACCCCAAAGCCGACTGGTACGTATGGGCCGACCCCAAACCCGACGGCGCGCCGCCGACCAACTGGCAATCCGTGTTTGGCGGCAGCGCCTGGCAGTGGGATACCCGACGCTGCCAGTACTACCTGCACAACTTTCTGGCCAGCCAGCCAGACCTCAATTTCCGCACCCCTGCCGTGGTCGAGGCCATTCTCGAAGAAGCGCGGTTCTGGCTGGAGCGTGGGGTCGATGGCTTTCGCCTCGATGCGGTCAATTTCTGTACCCACGGCGAGTTGAAGGATAATCCGCCGCGTCAAGAGATCACCGAAAGCTTTCTGGGCGTGCGCCCCGATAACCCCTATGGCTATCAGCTCCACCAGTACGACAAGACCCAGCCGGAAAACCTGGTATTCCTGGAGCGGCTTCGGGCGCTGCTCGATGAGTACCCCGGCGCCACCAGCGTCGGTGAAGTGGGGGATGACGACGCCCTCGGCGTCATGGCGGCCTACTCCCAGGGGGGGCAGCGGCTGCACATGTGCTACTCGTTCAACCTGCTGACCGACAAGGCCGCCCCGACGTACCTGCACGAAACGCTGACCGAGATGGAAGCGCGCATTGGCGATGGCTGGCCCTGCTGGGCGCTGGGCAACCACGACGTAACGCGACTGGCCACCCGCTGGCAGGCGGAAGGGCAGCTCGATAAGCTGCGCCTCTATTTGGTGTTCCTGTTCAGCCAGCGGGGCAGCGTATGCCTCTATCAGGGCGAAGAGCTGGGGCTACCCGAGGCGGAGCTGACGTTCGAGCAGCTTGTCGATCCGGCGGGCATCACCTTCTG
The DNA here is from genome assembly GCF_019211725.1 of Halomonas sp. 18071143. Lineage (NCBI taxonomy): Bacteria > Pseudomonadati > Pseudomonadota > Gammaproteobacteria > Oceanospirillales > Halomonadaceae > Halomonas > Halomonas sp. 18071143. The sequence continues at coordinate 2,252,870 of NZ_CP078120.1, read as the reverse complement.
GCCTGCCTATAAAGGCCGTGATGGCTGCCGTACGCCGCATCCCTGGCAGGCAGATAGCCGCCATGCTGGCTTCAGTCGTGCCACGCCCTGGCTGCCGGTGCCCGAAACCCACGCAGCGCTGGCAGTCGATCAGCAAGAGCAGGATGCCGATTCACTGCTCAACGCTTACCGGGAGTTCCTGGCGTTTCGCCGCACCCAGCTCGCGCTGGTCAAGGGGGAAGTACGCTACCACCCGGTGCGTGACGAGGTGCTCTGCCTGGAGCGCACCTATCAGCAAACCCGTCTGTTGGTGGCGCTGAACTTCAGCGATCAGACCATTACCCGCTCGGCGCCCGAGCATGCTGAAGCACTGGAAGGCGCCCCCCATTGGCTCAAGGGCGAGTGGCAGGCCGGTACGCTGACGCTGCCGCCGTTTGGCGTGGCAATTGCCCGCTGCCCACAGGCTCAGGAGGATGCATCATGGGACGTTTGACCCTTAGCGGCATCGGCAAGTCGTTTGACGGCGTCGAAATCTCCCGGGATATCGACCTCACCATCGAAGACGGCGAGTTCGTGGTGTTCGTGGGCCCCTCCGGCTGTGGTAAATCCACGCTGCTGCGCATGATTGCGGGTCTGGAGGACATTACCACCGGGGACATGCAGCTGGATGGCCAGCGGATCAACGAGATTCCACCCCAGGAGCGGGACATCGGCATGGTGTTCCAATCCTACGCCCTCTACCCGCACATGAGCGTGGCCGAGAACATGGCGTTTGGGCTCAAGCTGGCGCGTACCGACAAGGCCGAGATTCGCCGTCGGGTGCAGCATGCCGCAGAAATGCTGCATCTCACCGAGCTTCTGGAGCGTAAGCCCAAGGATCTCTCTGGCGGCCAGCGCCAGCGGGTGGCTATTGGTCGGACGCTGGTGAAAGAGCCGGCGGTGTTTCTGTTCGACGAGCCGCTGTCGAACCTCGATGCCGCGCTGCGCGTGGACATGCGTATCCAGATTGCGGCGCTGCACAAGCGCTTGAACGCCACCATGATTTACGTCACCCACGATCAGGTCGAGGCGATGACCCTGGCCGACCGTATCGTGCTGCTTTCAAAAGGGCGTATTGCCCAGGTCGGCGCACCGCTGTCGCTGTACCACTTCCCCAACACGCTGGAAGTGGCGGAGTTCATCGGCTCGCCGCGCATCAATACCCTGCCGGTGACGGTGGTCGACCCCGGCCAGCACCACACGCTGGTGCGCCTGCACACCGGCGACAGTCTGGCGGTGGCCGTGAACGGGCAGCAGCTCAAGGCGGGTGATCAGGCCACATTAGGGCTGCGCGCCGAAGATTTCGTCGCCCCAGAGCAGGCGGATGCAACCCTGGACGCCACGCTCATGGTGGCCGAAAAGCTGGGCTACGAGACCCTGGCCCATTGGCAGGTGGCGGGCCTGGACACTCCCTTGACCCAACGCCTGGACGGACTGGCGCGGCTGGTAGAAGGGCAGACATCCCCGCTGGGCATCAACGGCCAGCGCTGCCATTTGTTCGATGCCCAAGGGGATGCCTGCCCTCGCCAAGTGACGGTGGACGGGGTGAGCCAATAACGTTTTTTAAATTTTTTTCAAAAAGAGTGCATCCAATCGGTCTCCACGTGTGTATCCCCTATACAGCCACGGCAAAAGTGGCTGATACACAACCCAAGGAGACTGACATGACCATTCAACATCTAACGCGTGCCACCCTCGCTGCGACCCTGATTGCATCCTTCAGTCAAGCGGCGCTGGCCGATGTGCCTGCCGACATCCAAGTGCCGGATGGCCACAGCGTCGCTCTGGAAACGGTGGGCGTAGGCGCGATTACTTACATGTGTGAAGCCAAGGACGACGGTAGCCTGGGTTGGGTTTTCAAAGGCCCCCATGCGGCGCTGAATGACCGCGAAGGCAATCAGGTCGGCAGCTACTACGGTCCGCCCGCCACTTGGGAATCACTGGACGGCTCCAGGCTGACCGCAACGCAGCTGGCCGTATCTCCCAACGGTGACGGCAACATTCCGCTGCAGCTGGTAGAAGCCAATCCGGCCGAAGGTGAGGGTGCCATGAATGGCGTCACTTATATTCAGCGCCTGGACACCCAGGGCGGCGTGGCTCCCGATGTGGCCTGTGGTAGCGATAACGAAGGCGCCACCGCCGTGGTCACCTACCAGGCCGATTACATCTTCTGGACCGCTAACTGATCTCGTCAGCGCTACTCTGATGCGTTGAAGATGGGGGCTCGCATCGCGGGCCCCCAGCGATTATCCTCACTGAACTGCGACGATAGCGACCGACGCGTTACCAGGGAGTGATGATGTGTCCGACGAAGGTGGATCAACGACAGCCAACCCATTCGATCATCTCGATGCACTTACCCGCATCGCTCGTGGCGAGCAGGCCGCGCTTCATCAGCTGTACCAGCAGGAAGGCGCCAGGCTGCTCGGAGTGGTCCACCGCATCGTCAAGGATCGCGGCATGGCCGAAGACATCGTCCACGACGCCTGCTTGAACATATGGCAGCGTGCCGACACCTTCGACCCACAAAAGGGGGCTGCCCGCACCTGGATTTTTAGCATTGCCCGCCATTTGGCGCTCAATGCCATGCGTGGGCGTGAGCGCCACGTCTATACCGACCTGAACGACCCCCACGAATTTGCCGATGACGACACCTTTCAGCACGCTTCTCGGATCGAGGAGGCGTTCGATTGGCAAACTGGCGAGCGCATGGACGAGTGCTTGCAGCAGTTGGAAGCCGAGCGTCGCAACTGCGTTCTGCACGCCTATGTAGATGGGCTCAGCCACGCCGAGATCGCGGCGCACACCCGCACCCCGCTGGGGACGGTAAAAGCCTGGATCAAGCGTAGCCTGCTGCGCTTACGGGAGTGTATGGCATGACACGTGCTCATGAATCCGATGATCTGCATGCCCTGGCAGGGGAGTACGTGCTGGGCACGCTGCCGATAGCCGAGCGTGAAGCGTTCGAGGCGCGTCTGGCCAACGAGCCCGCGCTACAAACGGCGGTCGCCGCCTGGGAAGAGCGATTTTTCCCCTATACCGCCATCGTCGACCCCGTCACCCCCTCCGATTACCTATGGCCGCGCATCGAGCGCAGCCTGAAAGCATCCGCGGTACGGCCTACTGCGCCGGTAGTGACACTCGCGCGCGCGCCGACTGCCCCGCGCCGCCGATTGATGCACAGCCTGCCGTTCTGGCGGGCCGCCACCGGGGCGGGCCTGGCGGCAGCGTTGGCGATGGGTGTCATGCTGAGCAACGTCACGACACAGCCCGCCGTACCCGAGTACATGGTGGTGCTACTGGCACCACAGACGCAGTCGGCAGGCTGGGTCGTGCAAGCGGCCAACCGCCAGGAGATTCAGCTGATCCCGCTGGGCACCTTCGAAGTGCCGGAGGGCAAGGCACTGGAATTCTGGACCAAGGCCGATGACTGGCAGGCACCCGTTTCGCTGGGGCTGGTGGAGCCGGGCCAGCCGCTGCGCCTGCGCCTGGACCAGCTCCCACCGCTGGAAGACAACCAGCTCTTCGAGCTGACCCTGGAAGATGAGACCGGCTCGCCCACCGGCTTGCCCACCGGCCCCATCGAGTTCATTGGCCGCGCGGTGGAGATCTGAGTTTGCCTTCAGCCTATTCGCGGCGTTAGCCGAGCGCGTCTGTCAAAAGAAGGTCAAGCCGACCTGAAACAGCCGCTCGACGTCGCGGATACGCCGTTTGTCGATCACGAACAGAATCAGGTGATCACCGCTCTCCACGCACACGTCGCCGTGGGCAATCATCACCTCTTTGCCGCGCACCACCGCACCGATGGTGGTGCCTTCGGGAAGCTCGATCTCATCGATGGTGCGGCCCACCACCTTGGAAGACTGCTTGTCGCCGTGGGCAATGGCCTCGATGGCTTCCGCCGCGCCCCGGCGCAGGGAGTGCACGTTGACGATATCGCCCCGGCGCACGTGGGTCAGCAGGCTGCCGATGGTGGCCTGCTGCGGTGAAATGGCGATATCGATATCGCCACCCTGGACCAGGTCCACGTAGGCGGCGTTATTGATCAGCGTGAGCACCTTCTTGGCCCCCAGCCGCTTGGCCAGCAGCGACGACATGATGTTCACCTCGTCGTCGTTGGTCAGGGCGCAGAAGATGTCGCAATCCTCGATGTTCTCTTCTTCCAGCAGGCGCTTGCTGGTGGCGCTGCCGTGCAGCACCACAGTGCGGTCCAGCCGTTCCGAGAGCGTGGTGCAGCGCTCCAGGCTGTGCTCGATGATCTTGACCTGATGGCTATGCTCCAGATGCTCCGCCAGGCGTTCGCCGATGTTGCCACCCCCGGCAATCACCACGCGGCGGAAGTCGCGCTCCACCTTGCGCAGCTCGCTCATCACCGCGCGGATATCCCGCCGTGCCGCCAGGAAGAACACTTCGTCGTCGGCTTCGATGACCGTGTCGCCTTGGGGGATGATCGGTCGATTGCGCCGGTAGATGGCGGCGACGCGGGTTTCCACGTTGGGCATGTGCTTGCCCAGGAAGGCGAGATTCTGGCCCACCAAAGGGCCGCCGTAGAAGGCTTTCACCGCCACCAGCTGTACCAGCCCCCCGGCAAATTCCAGCACCTGCAGGGCGCCGGGATGCTCGATCAAACGGCGCACATGGTCGGTCACCACCTGTTCCGGGCTGATCAAGACGTCGATGGGGATGGCTTCGTGGGCAAACAGGCCCTTGCGGGTGAGATAGGCCGTGGAGCGAACCCGCGCAATCTTGGTGGGGGTGCGAAACAGCGTGTGGGCCACCTGACAGGCGATCATGTTGATCTCGTCGGTGTTGGTCACCGCGATCAGCATGTCGGCGTCTTCGCAGCCTGCCTGGCGCAGCACGATGGGGTAGGAGCCCGCACCGGTCACCGTACGGATATCCAGCTTGGTGTGCAGTTCGCGTAGCCTGGCGCCGTCGGTGTCGACGACGGTGATGTCGTTTTCCTCGCGGGCAAGGTGCTCCGCCAGGGTGCCGCCCACTTGGCCGGCGCCAAGAATGATAATCTTCATTCGCTCATGTCCTCATGGTCAAACTCAACGCACAGCCGATAACCAATTCCCTGCTCGGTTTGCAGTAGACTGGGGGCTTGGGGGTCATCGTCCAGTTTCTGGCGCAGCTTGCTAATCACAATACGTAAATAGTGGGTGTCGTCCTCATGACTTGGCCCCCAGATAGTGCGCAGCAGATGGGTTTGCGTCACGATACGACCAGCCTGGCTAATGAGTTGTTGCAGCACCGCAAACTCTTTTCGGGTCAAATGGATCGTTTCGCCGTGTAGTGTCACCCGGTGGGCAGCTATATCCATGCTTAACGCGCCACACTGATAACGTGGTGGCGCAATGGTCGGCGGATGCTGACGCAGCAGAGCGCGGATGCGGGCGAGCAACTCCTGAATGCCAAAAGGCTTGGTGACATAATCATTCGCACCGCTGTCCAGGGCGCGCACCTTCTCTGCTTCCTGACCACGTACCGAGACAATGATGATCGGGATGCCGACCTGCTGGCGCAGCGTTCTGAGTACCTGATGGCCGTCGATATCGGGCAGCCCCAAATCCAGCAAAATCAGATCGATGGGCTCAGTCGTCAAGCGCTCTCGCACGGTATGCAGAGCAGCAGACCCTGTACTGGCTTCGCAGATGCAAAAGCCTTGTGACCCCAGGCTGATGCGTAAGAACTGACGAATCGCGGGCTCGTCGTCGACGATCAGTATGCGGGCGGGCTCAGGTGTCATCGCTCGGCTCCTGAATAGAGGGCGAGAGAGGCAGCGTCATGATGATTTGCGTGCCGTGCCCATTGGGGCCATCCGCCGCTGCCACCGTGCCGCCATGGGCACCCAGCATGCCACGGCAAATGGCGAGACCCAGCCCTGTGCCGTGCAGGCTACGGTCACCGTCGTTGCCGGTGAAAAACATCTCGAATACTCGTTCACGCATGGCAGCGGGAATGCCGGGCCCTTCATCGGTGATCGTGAGTGTGAGCGTGGTATGGCGAGGGTCGGTAGACGCAGCGATGGCGATTACTCCGTTAGGCGGCGAAAATCGCGCCGCGTTTTCCAGTACATTGACCAGCGCCTGCTCGATCAAGGCAGGGTGAACGTTCAGGAGTGGCAGCTCGCCATCCCATGCCTGATGCACGTTGATATGCGTCAGTACACCCGTAAGACGCCGACGAGCGGAGGCCACCAGATCATCGACGCTGACCCAGTCGCGCTCGATCGCCAATTCGCCGTGGCCCAGTCGTGTCATGTCCAGCAAGTTCTGAATGTAGCGGTTCAGGCGCTCGCTTTCATTGAGAACGCCGTCCAGCAATGCAAAGCGGTCCTGCTGGCTGAGCTGCGCATCCAGCGTGCGCAGGGAGCTTGCGGCACCAATAATCGAGGCGAGAGGCGTGCGTAAATCGTGAGATACCGAGGCGAGCAGGGCCGAGCGTAAGCGCTCTTGCTCCTCCGCCAACCGAGAGGCATTCAGCGCCAGCATACGCTCGCGGCTAACGCCCGCGATACGACCCACCACCAGCGCGATTAACAAAAAGAACAGCAGTGTGACTAGCTGCTCCCGCTCAGACACTGCCAATGAAAAGTACGGCTCGGTAAAGCCAACGTTAAACGCTACAAAGTTCACCAGCGCACTCATGAAAGCAGCATAGCTACTGGCCAGAACGGCGCAGGCAAGCACGGCCGTTAAAAAAATCAGCGATAAATTGGCCAGCGCGAGCCAGCTGTGCAACCACCAAGCGGCCAGCAGCGCAGCACCGCTAGTACCGAGCACCAAGGCTGACTCGCGCTGATCAGGAAGGCGAAATGCTGGCATCTTGTTCACCGTTAGCGCCGCCAGAACATGGAGGTCATCAGTACCACGACCGTCAATATCTCCAAGCGGCCCATCAGCATGCCCACACATAAAAGCCACTTGGCCGCATCGGGCAGGGCGGCGAAGTTGCCTGCCGGGCCAATGGTATCGCCCAGGCCAGGGCCGACGTTGGCCACCGCTGTGGTGGCGCCCGAAAGCGCCGTCACCAGGTCCAGCCCCAGCGCGGCAAGCCCTAATGCTAATAGGGCAATAGTGATAAAGAAAAAGAACGAGAAGGCTACGACGCTGCGTGAAATATCGCTGGTGACCGGCTGCTGGTTGTAACGGGTGGTAAAGATGCCGTTGGCATGAATCAGGTAGCGTAGTTGATTGCGTAGCATCAGCATGGCGATCTGGAAGCGGAAGATCTTCATGCCGCCGCTGGTGGAGCCGCTACAGCCGCCAATGAACGTCAAGTAAAAGAAAGCTGCAATCGGCAGTGTACCCCACAGCGTATAGTCATCCGACGCATAGCCGGTAGTGGTGACCACGGACATGACGTTGAAGGTGACGTGGGTGAGGGAGACAAACCAGTTGTCGCCTTGCAAGACGCGCCAGGCGGTCAGGATGACGATGGCCGCCAACAGTAGTTTGAGCAGCCCCCGGACCTGTTGGTCTTTCCATAAGGCGCTGCGCGAAGAGCGGATGAAACGGATGTACAGTACGAAAGGTAGCGCACCGCAGAGCATGAAAAAGCTGGCCATCCACAGTAGCCAAGGCTGCTCCGCGTAGGCGCCAAAGGAAGCATCCGAGTTGGCAAAGCCCCCTGTTGCAAGCGACGTCATGCCATGCACGATGGCATCCAGTGGTTGCATGCCGCCAAGCCAGTAACTGACCATGGCCGTTAGCGTCAGGATCACATAGATCGACAGCGTCGCTTTGGCAATGCCGCCGGTGCGGGGCATGACCTTGTCCGACCAGTCCGAAGACTCGGTATGGAACAGCCGCATCCCGCCTACTTTCAGAAACGGCAGAATGGCAATGCCCATGACGATGATGCCGATGCCGCCCAGCCACTGCATGAGGCCTCGCCACAACTTCAAGCCATCCGAGAGACCATCGATACCCACCAGCACGGTAGAGCCCGTGGTGGTGATCGCTGAAACCGACTCGAACACAGCGTTGGTGAAACTCAGCTGTGGAGCGCCAAGAATCAGCGGCAGGCTGGCAAAGCAGCTGATACTGGTCCAACTGCCCGCCGTAAGGATAAACATCTGCCACGGTTTGAGTTCTAACGACGCACGATAAGTGAGCAGCAGTGTGGTAGCCACACAGGCGAGCACGAGCATGATAGAGAGACTGAACGCCCGGGCGTCCGGGTCGCGCTCAATGAGCAGCACCGCCCACGGCACCATCATGAACAGTGCGAGGATAAGCCATAGTACCGATAAAATCTTGAACACCGGTGCCCAGTGTCGGTAAAGCTCATTGCTGCGATAAAACCGCGCGTTTGTCGTGTGCATTGCCTTGCTCATCATTCATTTTGCTTAAGCATGGCCTATAACATCATGCACCTGCATAAAAAGTCCGTAAAAAATAAAATCCCGGCGCAGGTTTCTCAGGCGCCGGGGATGAGCAAACCGCTCAAGCGAGGAAACAGCGCGTCAAATACGCATCAACCTTTCACCCCCCCAGCGGTCAGGCCGCCGATGATCCAGCGCTGGCAGATCAGGAAGGCCACGGTAATCGGCAGGCCAGATAGCACCGCCGCGGCGGCAAAGTTACCCCAGCGCTGGTTGTGGTCGGCCAGGTACTGCTGGGCGCCCACGGCCAGGGTCAGCTTGTGCTCGTCCACCAGCAGTACCGACGCCATGGGGTACTCCATGATGCTCATCACGAACGCCAGAATGAACACCACCATCAGGATCGGCAGCGAGAGCGGCAGCAGGATGTAGCGAAACGCCTGCCAGGTGCTGGCGCCATCCACCATGGCGGCCTCTTCCAGCGAGCCGTCGATGGATTCGAAGTAGCCCTTGATCGTCCAGATATGCAGCGCCACTGCCCCAAGCGACGCCACGATCAGTGCGCCGTGGGTGTTGATGCCCAGCCAGCCCACGAACTGCCCCAGCCGGTCGAACAGCGCATACAGCGCAACCAACGAGAGCACCGCCGGGAACATCTGAAAAATCAGCATGCCTTTGAGCAGCGGCTCCTTGCCCTTGAAGCGCATGCGCGCAAAGGCGTAAGCGCTGGTGGTAGCCAGCATCAGGATCAGCACCGACGAGACCACCGCCACCTTGATGGAGTTCCACAGCCACAGCAGTACCGGGAAGGGCGGCTGCACGATGGTGCCATCGGCGCGCTCCCAGGGGATACCCAGCGCCAGTGACCAGTGCTCCAACGAGACGTTCTCGGGGATCAGGCTGCCGCTGGCAAAGTTGCCCTCTCGAAACGAGATCGAGATCACCAGCAGCAGCGGAAACACGATCAGCGAGACGAAACAGATCAGTGCCAGATGTGCCCCCAGGCGGCGAACGCCCACGGAACGTGGTTGAACCATTGCCATCAGTAACCTCCTAGACCTTCACTTTGGAAAGGCGCAAATTGAGCAACGACATACCGGCCACCAGCAGGAAAATCAGCGTGGCAATGGCGGCCGCCAGGCCGAAGTTCTGTCCGGCATCCTGGAAGGCAATGCGGTAGGTGTAGCTCACCAGCAGGTCCGTGGTGCCCGCCGGGGTGCTGGCCCCCAGAATGTCCGGGTTGCCACCCGTGAGCAGCGCAATCAGCACGAAATTGTTGAAGTTGAACGCAAAGGCGGCAATCAACAGCGGCGTCAGGGGCTTGATGATCAGCGGCAGGGTGATATGGAACAGGTTGCTGATCGGGCCGCCGCCATCCACCGCCGAGGCTTCGTACAAATCCCGAGGGATCGCCTGAATCAGCCCCATGCAGAGCAGCAGCATATAGGGGTAGCCTAGCCACGTATTGACGATGAGCAGCATGCTGCGGGCCAGCCACGGGTCGGTGAACCACTCGGGCCGCACGCCAAACAGGGTATCCAGAATCATGTTCACTTCACCGAAGTGCTGGTTGAACATGCCCTTGAAAATCAGAATCGAAATGAACGCCGGGACGGCGTAAGGCAGAATCAGCAGCGTGCGGTATATCGCTTTGCCGCGTAGCTGATCCCACTGCAACAGGGAGGCAAGCACGAAGCCCACGGCCAGGGTAAACACCACGGTGAGACTGGCAAACACGAAGGTCCATACGAAAATTTGCATGAACGGGCCGCGAATGTCCGGGTCGGTGAAGATTTGCGTGTAGTTCGAGAAACCCACGTTGACCGGCCAGCCCGGAGTGATGCGCTGGCCATCGTCGGCGACGAAAAAGCCGATGGTGTGGTTCGGTGTCAGCACGCGGTCGTCTCGGCGGTCGTATAGCGTGCCATCCTCCCGAGCCTCGTAGCGGTCGAGCATGGGCGCAAACTGGCGAATACCGGCCATGCGCAGCTCGGTGCCTTCGGGAGTGATCAGGCGTAGCCCCTGCAGGGCACTGCGCGCTTGAATGATGTCGCGCATGGGCAGCGGGTCTGCGATGGGAGCGTCACTGGCCGCCTGCAGGCCTAGCTGGCGAGACTCCACATTGGCCAGGTTCAGCGGTGATGACATCCAGCGCTGGCGCTCGTTTTCCAGCCGCAAACGCACCAGGTCGCCTTCGGCATAAAGCGTGAGATCGAAAGCGTCATCGTCCTCCTGATAGGTCTGGCTCATCAACTGACTGCGCACCCGCTCTTCCGAGAGCAGGTTGGTGGAGCTGTAGTTGCTGAAGCTGATCCCGAAGGTGTAGATCAGCGGAAAAATGACGAACACCCCCAGCCCTGCCACGGCTGGGAAAATATAGCGGTGGCTCATCAGCGAACGCTTGGTGAAGACCACGCCCAGCGAGCCGCCGAGGAGCAGAAACAGCAGTGCAAACATCCACTGCCCGTTCAAATGAAAGGCCAGCACCAGCCAGAGCAGAGCGATGACCAGGGCCGCTATCACGCCGCGCAGAGCCCAGCGGGTGTAGCGTTCGGCAAGGTGACGAGAGCGGTGGCGGGGCAGACCACGAGATGCGTTGGTGGTATACATGATGGCTTCCTGAAGGCTGCCCGGCGCTTACACCGCCGGGCAGCAAGGGCAAAAGAGTGGCTACTGGCGCATCCGGCGAGCAGCGGCATCCAGCGCTTCCTGGGGCGATTGGCGCCCGCTGCCGATGTTCTGCAGCGCGGGCTCCATGGCCGCCCAGAAGGCTCCCATTTCAGGAATGTTGGGCATCGGCATGCCCACTTCGGCGTTGTCGAGCGTGGCGGCAATGTTGGGGTTGTCCGCCAGCTCTGCCTGGTAATCGATATGCGCCACTGCGCCCAGCGAACCGTCGCTGTTGAAGGTGCGCATGCCCGCTTCGCTCAGCAGGTAGTTCTCCAAAAACTCCACCGCCAGGAAGTCGTTGGGCGTGGCGGAGTTGATCATCGCGGTCATCACGCCAAACATCGGTCGGGCGCGCTCGTCGCCTACCCGGGGCAGCAGCGCCACGCCATAATCGATGCCGCTGCGCTCCAGGTTGGGCCATGCCCAGGGGCCGCTGATCATGGTGGCGACTTCGCCCCGGTTGAAGCGAGTATCCATCAGGTTGTAGTCGGTGCCCCGGGGCACCACGCCGCTATCGATCAGCTCCACCAGCAGCTCGGCTCCCTGCAGGGCACCGGCATTGTTGACCCCAATGTCGCTGACATCATAGCCGCTATCGGTTTGCTTGAACGGGTAACCGCCGTTGGCGGCCAGCAGGGTCCAGCCATAATAGGGCTCGCTGTAGTCGAACAGGATGGCCTTTTTACCCTCGGGGGCCAGGGTAGCGTCCAGTTCGATCAGTTCTGCGAAGCTGTCGGGCGGGGTATCCACCAACGCCTTGTTATAAATCAGGCCAAGGGATTCCACGGAAATCGGGTAGCCATAGGTATCACCGTTCCACAGCGCGGCTTCCCAGGTGAAATCGAAAAACCCTTCACGGAACGCGCTGCTGGGGGATACCTGCCGGAGCAGGCCGCTTTGCGCCCATTCCCCCATGCGGTCGTGGGCCCAGATGACGATGTCCGGCCCCTGACCGCTCCCCGCCGCCTGCTGAAAGCGGTCGGTGAGGTTGTCCGGAAACACCACCTCTACCCGGATGCCGGTCTCTTCCAGAAACTGCTCGGCCACCGCACGAATGCCTTCCTGCCCCTTGTTGTCGCCCATCCAGATCGTCAGGCGGTCCTCCTCGAAGGCCAGCGCGGGGGCGGAGAGACCGGCGGCGAAGGCCGTGGCCAATAGCGGCGTGAAAAAGATGCGATTCATTGCCATGATGTGCATACCTCGTGTAATGCCATTGTTATTGTCGTGCACGATGCTGTCAGCCCGTGCCTTGTCATGCCAGCCTCGCCAATCTGGTGGTGCGCCGCCTCCTCCCTACGGGGGAGGAGGATGGCGTATGTCGGGGGCGTAGGGCCGAGCACTACAGGCACCGCCTGACAGGAAAAGCAGCCACGGCGATTTTTTTGTAGTAAAATTACACGAAATATTGCGTATAATGCCCGTTATCAGATAGATTTTAGGTAATCTAACTACATAAGTTGGATCACCTAATTATAAACAGGAGCTGAGATGAGCCAGTCACATGCACCGCTAGGCGACCCCAATCACGCGATTGATCTCGCGCTGTTCGGGGCGCTTGGTGACCTTGCCATGCGCAAGCTGTTCCCTGCGCTGTATCATCTTGACCGCGAAGGGCTGATGCCGGCGAGCACGCGGATCATGGGGCTGGCGCGTCAGGAGCACGACACGGCCGAGTTTCGTCAGCTGGTCAGCACTGCGCTGCAAAAGCGTCTGAAGAAGGACGAGCAGGACAAGGCCAGCATGGAGCGCTTCCTGCAACGGCTGGAGTACCTGAAGCTCGACTTCACCACGGTGGACGGCTACGACGCCCTTCGCCAGTGGCGTGAAGGAGCACGGCGCCCCATGGTGGTCTACCTTTCCGTGGCGGCGCGGATCTATGGCGATATCTGCCACAACCTCCAGGCCAGCAACAGCCTGGATGACGACACCCGGGTGATCGTCGAGAAGCCGATTGGCTATGACCTGGCGTCGTCGGAAGAGATCAACGACGCCATCGGTGCCGTGTTCCCCGAGTCTCGCATCTACCGCATCGACCACTACCTGGGTAAAGAGACGGTTCAGAACCTGATTGCCCTGCGCTTTGCCAACCCGCTCTTCGGCACCCAGTGGAACCAGAACCACATCTCTCACGTCGAGATCACCGTGGCCGAAAAGGTCGGCATCGAAGGGCGCTGGGGCTACTTCGACGACGCGGGCCAGCTGCGCGATATGGTGCAGAATCACCTGCTGCAACTGCTCTGCCTGATTGCCATGGACCCGCCTTCCAATCTGGATGCCGATGCCATCCGTGATGAGAAGGTAAAAGTGCTCAAGGCGCTGAAGCCGTTTACCGGCGAAGCGCTGGGCCGCGACGTGGTGCGTGGCCAGTACATTGCCGGTACCAGCGATGGCCAGGCCGTGCCGGGCTACCTGGAAGAAGAGGGCGCCAACACCCAGAGCCAGACCGAAACCTTCGTGGCCATGAAGACCGAAGTGTCCAACTGGCGCTGGGCGGGCGTGCCGTTCTACCTGCGTACCGGCAAGCGTATGCCGGAAAAGCTGTCGCAAATCGTCATTCATTTCCGCCAGCAGCCGCACTACATCTTCGACCCGGACCAGCGTGGTATCGCTTCCAACAAGCTGATCATTCGCCTGCAGCCGGAAGAGGGCATCGCCCTTCAGGTACTCACCAAGGATAGCGGCCTGGACAAGGGCATGCGCCTGCGCCCCGGTCCGCTGCATTTGGATTTCAACAATGCCTTCCCGAAATCACGTATCCCGGATGCCTACGAGCGTCTGCTGCTGGAAGTCATGAAAGGCCAGCAGTACCTGTTCGTGCGGCGCGATGAAGTGGAGCACGCCTGGCGCTGGTGCGACCAACTGATCGACGGCTGGAAATCACGCGAGACCCCGCCGCGCCGCTACCCCGCAGGCTCCTGGGGGCCGGTGGCCTCGATTGCCATGATCACCCAGGACGGCCGCAGCTGGTACGAGGATTATTGAGATGAGCACTACACGACAAGCGCTGGCCGAGCAGCTGGCAGAAGCCGTTTATCAAGCCCTGGCGGCCGACCTTGCGCACCAGGAGCGTGCCCTGTTGGTGGTATCGGGTGGCTCGACGCCGGTGCCGTTTTTCAAAGCGCTGGCGCAAAAGCCGTTGGCCTGGGCGCAGGTGGACATCACCCTGGCCGATGAACGCTGGGTGGATGAGCAGAGCGGCGACAGCAACGCCAAACTGGTGCGCGACAACCTGCTGCAAGGTCCGGCAGCAGCGGCTACGTTCGTACCGTTGACCTCGGCACACGGCACGCCGGAAGAGGGCGTAGCCAGCGTGGCCGAGGCCACGGCAGGGCTTGCCTGGCCTGCCAGCGTGGTGATTCTGGGCATGGGCGGAGACGGCCACACGGCCTCGCTTTTCCCGGATAGCCAGGAGCTGGGGCTGGCGCTCTCCACCGACGAGCCGCTGGTTGCCGTGCGCACCCCCAGCCAGCCGCAGCCGCGTATTACCTTCTCGGCGGACCGCCTGCATCAGGCAAAACGCCACATTCTGCACATTACCGGCGATGACAAGCGTGCCGTATTGGCCAACGCCATGAGTGGTGACGACGTTCGGACACTGCCGATTCGCGCCTTTTTATCTTGCCCGCTGGCGATCTACTGGGCGCCCTGACGGCAGGCCTTCGCCAATAACAATTTGCTTGGAGATTCACTGATGACCATCGATAAACAGTTACCCTCAACGCGCACCGCCGAGCTGGACAGTATTTGCCTGAAGGCCGAAGTCATTCCGGTCATTACCATCGAGCGCATCGAGGATGCCGTGCCGCTGGGCCGTGCGCTGGTAGAGGGCGGCCTGAGCGTTCTGGAAGTGACGCTGCGCACCGATTGCGCGCTGGAAGCCATCAAGCGCATGAAAGAAGCCCTGCCGGGGGCCAGCATTGGTGTCGGCACGGTGCTCACGCCTGCCCAGTACCGCCAGGCCGAACAGGTCGGCGCTGATTTCGTGGTGACGCCGGGGGCCACCGAGGCGCTGTACCGCTACGGCGTCGAGAGCCCGGTGCCCATGCTGCCGGGCGTTTCTACCATTTCCGAGCTGATGACCGGCTGGCAGTACGGCTACCGCCGCTTCAAGTTCTTCCCCGCGGAGTCCAGCGGCGGTGCCAAGGCAATCAAGGCGTTCGGCGCGCCGATCCCGGAAGCGCGTTTCTGCCCCACGGGCGGCATCACCGTGGACAATGCCGAATCCTATCTCTCGCTGCCCAACGTGATGTGCGTCGGCGGCTCCTGGCTGACCCCGAAAGCCATGGTCGACGCCGAAGATTGGGACGGCATCCGCGAACTGGCCCGCCAGGCCGCCGAGCGTTTCCATCACTGATGGGTAGCCAGCTAACACCGTAATACCGTACCGAGCACTCTCGTCACTTGCTTCACTGATGTCGGGTCATGTGAGCAGGACGTTTGCCCGAGCATGTTGCCATGCTCGGGCTTTTTTTAGGTTCTATGCTGACTGGCGTGAATCAATTGGCCTCCCACAGGTGGGCTGGGCAATGACCCGGTGGGAGATGACCCAGTGGGAGGGGGCTTTAGCCCGCGATGACGGCGGCACCGGTGCCTGCTCAGGCAGTCGCCCAATGAATTGGCCTCCCACAGGCAGGTTTAGGTGACTACTCAGGCTATCCTGAATTCACAGGCCCCACCCCAGCCACTTTGCTGTTGTGGGAGGGGGCTTTAGCCCGCGATGACGGCGGCACCGGTGCTTGCTCGGGCAGTCGCCCAATGAATTGGCCTCCCACAGGCAGGTTTAGGTGACTACTCAGGCTATCCTGAATTCACAGGCCCCACCCCAGCCACTTTGCTGTTGTGGGAGGGGGCTTTAGCCCGCGATGACGGCGGCATCGGTGCTTGCCCAGGCAGTCGCCCAATGAATTGGCCTCCCACAGGCAGGTTTAGGTGACTACTCAGGCTATCCTGAATTCACAGGCCCCACCCCAGCCACTTTGCTGCTGTGGGAAATGGGATGGACCCGTCCCTCTGTGCCAAGATGAAGAAGCACTTCATCTAACGTGCGCAGGGCACTGACGGCATCTTGAAAGAGGATCCATCCATGAACAACATTAGCATTGTGGGTATTGATCTTGCCAAGCATGTTTTTCAACTTCATGCAGTTGATGACAGTGGTCATAAAGTGTTTAGCAAAAAGGTCAAACGTGATCAGTTGAGAACAGTGATTGCGAACCTTCCACCCTGTCTCGTGGCCATGGAAGCGTGTGGCTCCGCTCACTATTGGGCGCGAGAAATCCGCCAGCTGGGTCATGAGGCGCATCTGCTCCCCCCGCAGGCCGTCAAACCGTTTATTCAAGGCCATAAAAACGATGCGCGTGATGCCGCCGGTATTGCGGAAGCGGCAGCCCGTCCGGCGACACGGCGCGTGGCGGTGAAAACGCAGGAGCAACAGTCACTACAAGCCCTCCACCGGGTGCGCAGCCGCCTTGTGCGCGCTCGGACGGCCGTTGGGAATGAGTTGCGTGGGCTGTTAAACGAGTTTGGCATCATTGTGGCCCAAGGCCACCGCGTCATCCGACAAGGCGATATACGCCGATTGCTCGACGAGCGTCACACTCAGCTGGGTATGGCTTTATGCGATGTCATGCATGACCTCCTGGATGAGTGGCAAGCACTCGACACACGCGTCGCCGAATACGATAAACGGCTCGGCGCGTATGTCCAGGCCACGCCCAGCGTGAAGCAGCTGATGAGTGTGCCAGGCATTGGTCCAGTCAATGCCACGTTGCTCTTCAGTCATATGGGGGATCCCCGGCGCTTCCCCAATGGACGGCAATTTAGCGCCTCGATTGGCCTGGTGCCAAGACAGTACTCAAGTGGCGGCAAGAACGTCCTGAAAAGCATTACCAAACGCGGCAATAGCGAGGTGCGCCGTCAACTGGTTCATGGAGCGAGAGCGGCGTTGAGGCAATTTCAACGTCAAGAGCACCCCGACCGATTGGCGCAATGGATCATCCGATTGGCGGCACGGGTAGGTCAGCGTAAGGCGATTGTGGCCCTGGCGAACAAAATGGCGCGAATTTGCTGGTCGATCCTTGCGCATCAACGCACTTATCAAGCATAGAAAAGTGAGGCAGCTGCCTCGACGAGGCCCTTGGAAAAAAGTCATATTGTTGTGTGAAGTAAGCACACCCGAGGTTGCGTGAGTAAGACAATTGATGGCACACAGGTAAGACCGACTCTCTGTCACTCTGTAAAGCTCGGAGGCCCAATGAGAGGCCGCGTGGGAGATTAAGAGCAGAGAGTGCGCATTCCATCAGGGCCAGATAGCAGCGCTATCATCAAAGGCCGGATATAAGCGTGCAGTCCTCATCCGTGTCCATCTCATGGCTTGCTTGCTCAACGGGACGGGTCCATATAAGGGGGCTTTAGCCCGCGATGACGGCGGCATCGGTGCCTGCCCAGGCAGTCGCCCAATGAATTGGCCTCCCACAGGCAGGTTTAGGTGACTACTCAGGCTATCCTGAATTCACAGGCCCCACCCCAGCCACTTTGCTGTTGTGGGAGGGGGCTTTAGCCCGCGATGACGGCGGCATCGGTGCTTGCCCAGGCAGTCGCCCAATGAATTGGCCTCCCACAGGCAGGTTTAGGTGACTACTCAGGCTATCCTGAATTCACAGGCCCCACCCCAGCCACTTTGCTGCTGTGGGAAATGGGATGGACCCGTCCCTCTGTGCCAAGATGAAGAAGCACTTCATCTAACGTGCGCAGGGCACTGACGGCATCTTGAAAGAGGATCCATCCATGAACAACATTAGCATTGTGGGTATTGATCTTGCCAAGCATGTTTTTCAACTTCATGCAGTTGATGACAGTGGTCATAAAGTGTTTAGCAAAAAGGTCAAACGTGATCAGTTGAGAACAGTGATTGCGAACCTTCCACCCTGTCTCGTGGTATGGAAGCGTGTGGCTCCGCTCACTATTGGGCGCGAGAAATCCGCCAGCTGGGTCATGAGGCGCATCTGCTCCCCCCGCAGGCCGTCAAACCGTTTATTCAAGGCCATAAAAACGATGCGCGTGATGCCGCCGGTATTGCGGAAGCGGCAGCCCGTCCGGCGACACGGCGCGTGGCGGTGAAAACGCAGGAGCAACAGTCACTACAAGCCCTCCACCGGGTGCGCAGCCGCCTTGTGCGCGCTCGGACGGCCGTTGGGAATGAGTTGCGTGGGCTGTTAAACGAGTTTGGCATCATTGTGGCCCAAGGCCACCGCGTCATCCGACAAGGCGATATACGCCGATTGCTCGACGAGCGTCACACTCAGCTGGGTATGGCTTTATGCGATGTCATGCATGACCTCCTGGATGAGTGGCAAGCACTCGACACACGCGTCGCCGAATACGATAAACGGCTCGGCGCGTATGTCCAGGCCACGCCCAGCGTGAAGCAGCTGATGAGTGTGCCAGGCATTGGTCCAGTCAATGCCACGTTGCTCTTCAGTCATATGGGGGATCCCCGGCGCTTCCCCAATGGACGGCAATTTAGCGCCTCGATTGGCCTGGTGCCAAGACAGTACTCAAGTGGCGGCAAGAACGTCCTGAAAAGCATTACCAAACGCGGCAATAGCGAGGTGCGCCGTCAACTGGTTCATGGAGCGAGAGCGGCGTTGAGGCAATTTCAACGTCAAGAGCACCCCGACCGATTGGCGCAATGGATCATCCGATTGGCGGCACGGGTAGGTCAGCGTAAGGCGATTGTGGCCCTGGCGAACAAAATGGCGCGAATTTGCTGGTCGATCCTTGCGCATCAACGCACTTATCAAGCATAGAAAAGTGAGGCAGCTGCCTCGACGAGGCCCTTGGAAAAAAGTCATATTGTTGTGTGAAGTAAGCACACCCGAGGTTGCGTGAGTAAGACAATTGATGGCACACAGGTAAGACCGACTCTCTGTCACTCTGTAAAGCTCGGAGGCCCAATGAGAGGCCGCGTGGGAGATTAAGAGCAGAGAGTGCGCATTCCATCAGGGCCAGATAGCAGCGCTATCATCAAAGGCCGGATATAAGCGTGCAGTCCTCATCCGTGTCCATCTCATGGCTTGCTTGCTCAACGGGACGGGTCCATATAAGGGGGCTTTAGCCCGCGATGACGGCGGCATCGGTGCCTGCCCAGGCAGTCGCCCAATGAATTGGCCTCCCACAGGCAGGTTTAGGTGACTACTCAGGCTATCCTGAATTCACAGGCCCCACCCCAGCCACTTTGCTGTTGTTGGAGGGGGCTTTAGCCCGCGATGATGGCGGCACTGGTGCCTGCCCAGGCAGTCGCCCAATGAATCCATCACGCGCCGATGTTCATCACTGGTCATGGCCGTCTCACATGGCCCTCCGCAATAAGCAAGGTTCATCGCGCTTTACCAGGAATTGCTTCGCTTTCACGCCAGAATGCGACGAACTTTTTTATACTTACGCCTAAAGGGGAGGAGTACGCATGGAGGGGAGTCGTGATACGCTAACTTAAACGATTAAGTTGACCGATTAAGTTAAGGTTTTAAGCATGACGTTAGCGGATTTTGAGCCCCAGCGCCCTGCGCTGCATTTTACTCCCCCGATGGGCTGGATGAACGATCCCAATGGGCTGGTGTTTTTCGAAGGCGAGTACCATCTGTTTTATCAGTACCACCCCCTGGGGACCGAGTGGGGGCCGATGCACTGGGGGCATGCGGTCAGCCGTGACCTGTGCCGGTGGCAGCATTTGCCCATTGCGCTGGCGCCCGATGAAGAAGGGGCCTGCTTTTCCGGCAGCGCCGTGGTGGATGAGCACGATGTCACGGGGCTGTTCGATGGCAAGCCTGGGCTGTTGGCGTTCTATACCTGCCACAAGGTGCTCTCCGATGACTCACAGGATTACCAGCAGTCCCAGTGTCTGGCGTACAGCCGCGACAAGGGGCGTACCTGGCAGCGCTACGCAAGGAATCCCGTTCTGCCGCCGCCTGGTTTCAAGGATTTCCGCGACCCCAAGGTGGTGTGGCATGCCCCCAGCCAGCGCTGGGTGATGGCGCTGGCCTGCGGGCAGGAGATTCACTTCTATACCTCGACCAACCTGCTGGCGTGGCAGTTTGCCAGCGCTTTTGGGGCGGGCGAGGGCGCGCACACCCAGCACCCCTGGGAGTGCCCGGACCTGTTCGAGCTACCGGTGGAAGACGCCGAGCCCCATGAGCCCGCGTCGCGTTGGGTGCTGGTGGTAGGCATTGGTGCTACGCCGGATAACCCGTTTGGCTCGTTTACCCAGTACTTCGTGGGCGACTTCGACGGCCAGCGTTTCAGCCATGACAACGCCCCGGATAGCGTGCTGATGATGGACGAAGGGCGGGACTTCTACGCGGTGCAGAGCTGGTCGAATACCCCTGGGCGGCGGCTGGCGCTGGCGTGGCTGAACAATTGGCAGTACGCCAACCATGCCCCTGAAGCGGGCTGGCGGGGCACCATGAGTCTGCCCAGGGAGCTTGCGCTGCGCGCAACGCATCGCGGCGTGCGCTTATACCAGCGCTTCACCCGTGAGGCGGCTCGAGCGCTCGGCGCCCCCCGCCATCTCTCGCCTCGCTCGCTGCAAACGGTGGGGGAGCACTGTATCGCCCTGCCGGAAGGCACGGCCGTGCGGGGGCAGATGACCCTGACGCTGCAGCCGGGGACGCGGCTGGCGCTCTCGCTGCAGCAGGGCTACCAGCAGCAGTTATGGCTGTCGGCAGGCGAAACGCAGACGGCGCTGCACTATGCGCGCCAGGGCAGTAACGGCCAGGCCGCCTTCGATGAGCACTTCGCCTGCGACCATGCGGCGGGCAGCGTCGATGGATTGACCGTCAAGATCCTCTGGTGGTGCGATCACGGAACGCTGGAAATGCTGATCGAGGGCGCCACCGAGCAGCGCAGCATCAGCCAGGTGAGCCTGGTGGATCATCGCCGTCAGCCGATCACGCTGAACCTGGCCAGCGGTCGGGTGGCGATCATGGAAGGCCTCACTCAGAGCGTCGCCGAGTAGACTGCTCGGCGACGCTGAGGGCTAGCCTGCGGAGCCGCGCAGGGCTTCGATATCGGCGTGGGTGGGCAGGGCGGCATAAGCGCCGGGGCGGGTTACGGCATGGGCGCCACAGCGGCAGGCAATATCCACCGCGCGGCTGAGAAACGCGCTGTCCTGATGCCAGTTGGTGCCGATGCCGAACCGGGAAAGCTCCGCCAGCAGGCCGCCAATGAAGGCATCGCCGCCGGCGGTGGTGTCCACGGCCGTCACGCTGGGCGGGGTGATGGTCTGCTCGATACCAACGCCTTTCAGCACCACGTCATGGGGGCCGTCAGTGATCACGATGACTTTCACACCGGCGGCCATGCGCTCGGCGAGCCACGCCTGCCTGGGATGGTCGCCGCGCAGGTAGTCCAGCTCTTCCAGCGATACCTTCACCAGCTCGGCGCTATCGATCAGCTCGGTGACCCGCCACACATCCGCCGAGCCGTCCGCCCACAGGTTATGGCGCAGGTTGGCATCCACGCTTACCAGGCAGCCCGCTCGCTTGGCCATGGCGGCAATGGCCAGGGTGGTGTCGGCGATTTCCGGGTCGGTCAGGCTGTTGCTGCACAGGTGCACGATGGCAGGCTGCTCGAACACGCCGTGGGGCAGGTGCTCCAGGCGGTAGAGCAGGTCGGCGGCGGGTGGGCGGTAGAAGTCGAAGGTGCGCTCGCCATGGCTGTCTCGGGAAACGAAGGCCAGCGCCGTGCGGGCCTCCCGGGTCAGCACCATGCCTTGGGTGTCCACGCCGTGGCTTTGTAGCTCACGGATCAGGAAGTGCCCAAAGGTATCATCACCCACCATGCCCAGAAACTGGCTGGGTACGCTCAACCGGGCGCAGGCCACCGCCACGTTGGCTGGCGCACCGCCTGCGTAGGGGGTGAAGGTCTCTGGCCCCGTGTCGTCGCCCAGGCGGCTGGAGAGCATGTCAATCAAGGCTTCACCGAAAGCAATCACCGGCGTCATAGGTCGTTCCTTGTCATTATTGGCATTGGATGTGAAACAAGCGCGTCACGCGACGCAGTGGCCGCGGGCCGCCTCCAGCAGTTCGTACCAGGCTTCTCGGGGTAGGGCTTCCGGACCATTGAGCATATCGGCAATGCGCTCCGCTTTAACGCTGCCCACCACCGGCGCCGGGCGGCCGGGCAGGGTGCGCAGCCACGCCAGCGCCAGCGCGCCGGGGGTGCTGCCAAGCTCGCCTGCCAAACGGTTCAGCACGCGGCTGATCTCGCCTTGCATCAACTGGCCGCCCGCCAGTGGCGACCAGGCCATGGGCGCATGGCCATCGGCGTTCAGGTCGTCGAAGCTGCCGTCGAACAGCGGCGCGCTATGGGCAATGGAAAGCTCGATCTGGTTGGCCCGCAGCGGCTGGTGCATGTGGCGTTGCAGCCTGCGCCACTGGCTGGGCAGGTGGTTGGAAATGCCCGCCGCGCCAATCTTGCCCGCGTCGATGGCATCGTCCAGCACACGGCCGGTGGCCTCGGCATCCATCAGCAGGTCCGGGCGATGAATCAGAAAATGATCGAGGCGCTCGACGCCCAAGCGGCTCAAGCCATCGTCGATGGCCCGGCCGAGATATGCCGGGCTGGCATTGTAGTGCTTTACCTTGCCGGAGCCCGCGGCCGGGTTGTCGTTGGCAATGCTGGCTTTGGTGACAACGTGGAGCCGCTTGGCCAGCGCCGGGCGGGCACGCAGCGCCTGGCCGAATAGCGTTTCGCAAGCTCCGCTGCCGTAAATGTCGGCATGGTCGAACCAGTGCAGGCCCTGTTCCAGGCGGGCTTCGATCCAGTCGGCCAGCTGGCTTGCCTGGTGCATCTCTTGCGCTTCATGCAGGCGCATCATGCCGAGTACGAACGGCACGTCAAAGGTCACAGCAGCCATGGCGTGTTTCCGTCGGTTTAAAAGACTTCTTCGTTATGCAGCGCTTCGGCGGCACCCAGCAGGCCGGTCCACGGGTGGGTCACGATCCACACCGGAATATCGGCGTTGTACGCTCCCATGCGCCCCTTGTTGACGAAGCTGGCGCGCAGCTCGCATTTAGGCAGCCACGCCAGCAGCCGGGGCAGAATGCCGCCGCACAGGTACACGCCGCCGCGTGCGCCCATGGTCAGGGTGGCGTCACCGCAGACGTCGCCGAGGATTTTCAAAAAGCGCAGCAGGGTGGCCGTGGCCAGGGCGTCGCCCTGATTGGCCGCTTGGGTGACCTCGGCCGGGGTTTCGCAACGTGGCGCTTGGCCTTCCAGTGCGCAGTGGGCCTGGTAGAGTTCCAGTAGCCCCTGGCCGCACAGGATGCGCTCGACGCTGACCCGCTGGTGGCGCTGCAGGAAAACATCCAGCAGCGCGCGCTCGGTGGTGTCGGTGGGCGCAAAGGTGACGTGCCCGCCTTCGGTGGGCAGCGGAATCCAGGCGTGCTGGCCGGGAAACACCCCGGCCACGCCCAGCCCGGTGCCCGGGCCGATGACCAGACGGGTCGAGTGCGACTGGGCGACGCCGGGCTGCACTTCGACGAGGTTGTCTTCACCCACGTGGGGTACGCCCAGCGCCTGGGCAGTGAAGTCATTGATGACCTTGAACAGCGACAGGTTCAGCGCCTGCTGGACGTCGCTTTTCATGAAGTCCCAGTGGTTATTGGTCATTTTCACCCGCTCGGCGTGCACCGGGCAGGCGAAGGCCAGGCAGGCCTCCTCGGGGGCGTTATCCCCGGTCGCGCCCACGCGGGCGAGGTAATCCTGAATCGCCTCGACCACGCCGGGGTAGTCTGCGCAGGGCAGGTTGAGGATATCGTGGGGCGTTACCTCGCCCGGCGCTACCAGCGCCAGGCGAGCGTTGGTGCCGCCAATATCACCGATCAGTGCCGGTCGCATCAGGCGTCCTCTTGAAAGATCTGACCTTCCTGGCGGGCCAGGTCATCGGCTTCGAATCCCCCCAGCGAACCGGCTCCCTCTTCACCGCGCATGGCGAGATGACGGAAGCCTGCAAACAGCTCGCGGCCCAGGCCGACGTGGTAGTGGTCGAGACTGGCAACGGCCAGCGGACGCTCGGCCCAGGTAGCGGCATCCACCTTGACCTCCAGGCTGCCGGCATTGGCATCCAGGCGCACCACGTCACCATCGCGCAGCTTGGCCAGCGGGCCGCCATCCAGCGCTTCCGGGCTCATGTGGATGGAGGCGGGCACTTTGCCCGACGCGCCGGACATGCGGCCATCGGTGACCAGCGCGACTTTAAAACCACGATCCTGCAGCACGCCCAGGAAGGGAGTGAGTTTGTGTAGCTCGGGCATGCCGTTGGCTTTCGGGCCTTGGAAGCGCACCACCACGATTACATCACGGTCCAGGTCGCCGGATTCGAAGGCGGCTTTCATTTCGTTCTGGTCTTCGAAGATCTTGACCGGCGCTTCGACCACTCGATGCTCTTCGGCCACCGCCGAGACCTTGATCACGCCTCGGCCCAGATTGCCTTTCATGACGGTCAGGCCGCCAGTGGGGGCAAAGGGCGTGGCGACCGGGCGCAGCACTTCTTCGTCCAGGCTCTTCTCCGGGCCTTCGCGCCAGACCACTTTGCCATTTTCCAGGAAGGGCTCCTGGGTGTAGGCGGTCAGATCGGTGCCGAAGACGGTGGGAATGTCGCCGTGGAGCAGGCCAGCGCCCAGCAGTTCGCGGAACAGGTAGCTCATGCCGCCTGCGGCCTGGAAGTGGTTGATGTCCGCCTGGCCGTTGGGGTACACCTTCATCAGGCTGGGGGTCACCGCCGAGAGATCAGTGAAGTCGTCCCAGTTCAGGGTGATGCCCGCCGCTGCCGCCATGGCAATCAGGTGCATGGTGTGGTTGGTCGAGCCGCCGGAGGCCAGCAGGCCGACCACGGCATTGACGATGGCGCGCTCGTCGATCTGCTTGTAGAACGGACGGTACTCGCCGCCCGCTTCGGTATTGCGAATGGTCTGTTCGGTGGCGTAGCGGGTCAGCGCTTCGCGCATCTCGGTGCCGGGGTTCACGAACGACGTGCCCGGCAGGTGCAGGCCCATGACTTCCATCATCAGCTGATTGGAGTTGGCGGTGCCGTAGAAGGTGCAGGTGCCGGGGCTGTGGTAAGAGTCGGACTCTGCCTGCAGCAGCTCTTCGCGGCCCACCTTGCCTTCGGCATACAGCTGGCGAATGCGCGCTTTCTCCTTGTTCGGCAGGCCGCTGGGCATGGGGCCTGCGGGTACGAACATGGCGGGCAGATGGCCAAAGCGTGCGGCACCGATGAACAGGCCCGGCACGATCTTGTCGCACACGCCCAGGTAAATGGCGGCGTCGAACATGTTGTGTGACAGCCCCACCGCCGTGGCCATGGCAATCAGGTCACGGGAGAACAGCGATAGTTCCATGCCCGGCTGGCCCTGGGTTACGCCGTCACACATGGCCGGTACGCCGCCCGCAAATTGCGCGGTGGAACCCATGGCCCGCGCCGCCGCCTTGATGGTTTCCGGGAAGGTTTCAAACGGCTGGTGGGCCGACAGCATGTCGTTGTAGGACGAGATGATGCCCAGGTTGGCGCTGTTCATCAGCTTCAGGGCGTCTTTTTCCTGGGGGCTACAGGCAGCAAAGCCGTGGGCCAGGTTACCGCAGGAGAGCTCGGCACGATGCACGCCACGCTTGTGCTGGTCGGCCATGCGGCGCTCGTAGAGGGCGCGGCGCTCGGCAGAGCGTTCACGAATGCGTTGGGTGACTTCCGCGACCTTGGGATGAAGGGCTGCGGGGGTAGAACCAGACGTTGAACCAGGCATAGAAACCTCTGCATGAGTAGAGACGGTGAAAGTATCTTGTAGTTATTTTACATTTTATGGCGCCAATAATAGAGACCTTACGGCAATAAAAAGCCGATTTATAGCTTAAGTTGTAGTTTTATTACCCGAAAGGATGAGCCGGGTGACCCCGGCCCCGGCCCATGATGGCTAAAAAGCGCTCATGGGCCGAACGCGCCTGCTCAGGACTCGACCTCATCGCTGCTGATATGGAACAGCATGGCATACAGGGTGGGTACGGCAATCAGCGTCAGCAGCGAGGCAAACGCCAGACCGCCCATGATGGTCACCGCCATGCTGTTGAAGAAGGCGTCGGCCAGCAGCGGCAGCATGCCAAGGATAGTGGTGCCAGCGGCCAGAAAGACCGGCCGCAAGCGGCTGACGCTAGCGTCCACCAGTGCAGAAAAGCGCGCCTTGCCCTCCTTGATCTGCCCGTCGATCTCGTCCACCAGCACGATGGCGTTTTTCATCAGCATGCCCGACAGGCTGAGCATGCCCAGCAGGGCGGTAAACGAGAAGGGCAGGCCGGTTACCAGTAGGCCAATCACCACGCCACACACCGACATGGGCACCACCAGCCAGATGATCAGCGGCTGCTTGAGCTTGCCAAACAGCAAAATCGAGGTCAGCAGCATCACCAGCAGGCTGATGGGCAGCTGCTGGGCCAGCGCCTCCTTGGCATCGCCGGAATCCTCGTGTTCACCTCCCCAGCTTAGCTGGTAGCCCGGTGGCAGCGTCATGGCCTCGATCTCTTCGCGAATGCCGTCGAACGCCTGGGCGGCGGTATAGCCCTCGGCGGGGTCGGCCCCGACGGTCAGCGTGCGCACCCGGTTGCGGCGTTGAATCAGCGCTTCCTCGCTATCGGTATCGAAGGAGGAGACCACCTGGCTGATGGGCACGAAGCGCTGCTGCGCGGCGCTCCACACGTTGCGGTTTTCCAGCAGCGCCACATCGTCCCGCTCGGCCGCCGGTGGGCGGGCGACGATGGGCAGCAGGTGCTCGCCTTCACGGTAGGTGCCTGCCCGAATGCCCGACGAGGCAAACTGCAGGGTCTGGGTGATGTCTTCACGGCTGACCCCGGCAATGCGGGCGCGCTCCTCGTTGATGCGCGGCCGCACCACCAACTCCTGCTGACGCCAGTCGGTGCGCGGGTCGATCAGGTAGGGGCTGTCGGCCATGATGCGCTGGGCCTGGTCGGCCAGCGAGCGCAGCACTTCCGGGGAGGGCCCCTGAAAGCGCGCCTCGATGTCCGCACCATCGCCTGGGCCGAACTGTAGCCGCTGGGTGCGTACCTGTGCGCTGGGAAACGCTTCGTTCAGCTCTCGGTAGAAGCGCTGGTCCAGCGCGGGAATGGCGTCCAGGTCTTCGGTACGCACGATGAACTGGGCATAGGCGGTGTTGGGCTGCTCCGGGGCGTAGGTGAGCATGAAGCGGGTAGCGCCCTGGCCGATGAAGCTGGCCACCGATACCACGTCCTCCTGCTCCAGGATATACGCCTCGATATCGGCGGCGTAGTCGGCGGTCGAGCGAATGTCGGTGCCCTGGGGCAGCTCCACATTGACGAAGAACAGCGGCGTGTTGGAGTCCGGAAAGAACGACTGGGGTATCAGGCTGAAGGCCCACAGGCACACGGCGGTGATCAGCACCAGCGCGCTGACGGTGATGATGCGTATGCGCAGTGCCAACAGCAGCACCCGGCGATAGGCGCGATAGAGCAGGCCGCCGTACAGCTCGCGCTTGCTGGGCTCGTCGTCGTTCTCCTCGTTCTCCTCGTTCTCGTGCTGGCGCTCGCCTGCTTGCTGCTCGTCAGCGGGCTGGTCCTCGTCGTCGCCTTTCTGGCGCAGCAGGTAGTAGCCAAACAGCGGGGTGACGGTGATCGCCAGCAGCCAGCTCAGCATCAGGGACACCAGAATGACCATGAACAGCGAGTAGAGAAATTCGCCGGTGACATCGTCCGACAGGCCAATACCGGCAAAGGCCATGATGCCGATCACCGTGGCGCCCAGTAGCGGCAGCTGGGCACGCTTGGCGGCGCTGCCTGCAGCCTCCTTGGCGCGCTGGCCGCGCTTGATGTTGGTGACCATGCCTTCGGCGACCACGATGGCGTTATCCACCAGCATGCCCATGGCGATGATCAGCGCCCCCAGCGAGATACGCTCCATCTCGATATTTAACAGCCCCATGAACAGCAGGGTGCCCAGCACGGTGAGCAGCAGGGTACTGCCGACCACCGCGCCGATGCGCCAGCCCATGGCCAGGCACAGCACCCCGATCACGATGACCACCGACATGGCCAGGTTGAGCAGGAAGTCGTTGATGGCATCGTTGACCACATGGTGCTGTTCGTAGAGAGGATGCAGCTCTACGCCCAGCGGCAGGCGGCTTTTCAGCTCTTCCATGCGGGCTTCGACGGCTTCGCCCACTTCGATGATGTTGTCGTTGGCGGCGCCCGCAATGCCGAGCGTGAAGGCATCCTCGCCGTTATAGCGAATCAGCTGGTTGGGCTGGTCGCTGGGCTCGCGGTAGACGGTGGCGATATCCATCAGCGACACCTGTTCGGTGGTGCCGGGGCGGCCGATGCGGATGGCTTCGATCAGCGCGGTGCTGTCGATGTCGCTACGCGCCACCAGCCGCACCTGGCGTTCCCCTACCCGCAGGCTGCCCGCGTTTTCCACGGCGTTTTCGGTCTGGATGGTGTTGATGACCTGATTGATGGGAATGCCCAGGGTGGTCAGGCGCTCGTTGGAGATGTCGATGTAGATGGTCTCTTCCCGCTCGCCTGCGGTGGTCACCCTGGCCACGCCGGGTACTGCCAGCAGCTCGCGCTGAAGAAACGTCGAAATGTCGCGGATCTCCCGCGTGGTGAGCCCATCGGCCGTGACTGCATAGAAAAGGCCGTACACTTCACCGAAATCGTCGTTGACCTGGGAGCCCAGCACCCCCTCGGGCAGGTCGCCCTGGGCATCGTTGATCTTGTTGCGCAGCTCATCCCAGATTTGCGGCAGTTCGTGGCTGCGGTAGCTGGAGTGGACTTCCACCTGGATTTCCGAGCGCCCAGGTAGCGACTTCGACTTGATGACGTCGATCTGCTCCATTTTCTGGATAGCGCGCTCAAGGCGTTCGGTGACCTCATTTTCTACTTCTGTCGCGGTGGCGCCAGGATAGGGCGTATTAATAATCGCGTTAGGGATGGTGAAGGATGGGTCTTCGAGTTTGCCGACGGCGTTATATCCCCACAAACCACCAAATAAGCAAATTAAGACGATTAGCCACGTGTTTAAAGGCCGTTCTATGGACAGCTTTGCGATATTCATAAGGCCTCCTAGAGCGCGGCTTTGAGCGGTTTGACGCGCATGCCGTCGCGCAGCAGGTGTACCCCGGCCGCCGCAATCGACTCGCCAGGCTGAACGCCTGCCACCAGCATCACGGCGTCGTCGCTCAGCTCACCCACGGTGACCTCCCGGGGCGATACCGTGCCCTCGTCGGGGTCGTAGACCCACACGCGAAAATCACCGCTCTCGGTGGTGTCCAGGGCGCTGGCTGGAATCATCATCACCCCGGACACCAGCCGCTCGGCGGGCTCGATGAACACGGTGGCCGTGGTGCCGGGCAGCGCCACCAGGTGCTCGCCTTGGGCGGGCGCGAACTCCACCTGATAGGTCTGGGCGACCTCGTCGGGCTCGGTGATGTGTTCGCGGTACTCCAGCGCAATGCGCTCGCCGGGCAGCGTGGCGATCTCGGCTTCGGCGTTGAAACCGTGTTCGCCATCGAGATGCTGCATCAGCGCTTCGGGCACGTTGATGCGAATGCGCAGCTCCGAGATGTCCTGAATACGGACGACTTCGGCATTGGGCGGCAGCGTGGTGTGGTTTTCCACCAGGCGGCGGGCAATCAGCGCATCAAAGGGCGCGTACAATGAGGTGTAGGCCAGCTCCTGGCGGGCGCTCTCCAGCTGGGTAGCGGCCAGCTCGGCATCAGTGCGGGCCGCTTCCAGCACCGAGGCGGAGACGGCGTTATGGCGATACAGATTTTCCTGCCGCTGCAGATGCTGGCGGGCCTGGGACAATTCCGCCTCTGCGGCGCGCACCTGCAGAGCGTAATCGGTTTGATCGAGCTGGGCGATCAGCTCGCCTTTGGCCAGCGTGGTGCCCTGTACGGCTGGAAAGGTGGTCAGGCGCCCGCCCACCTGAAAGGCCAGATTGACGGTGCTCACGGCATCGACGCGACCCACGAAACGACGGCCCGAAAAGGCCTGCTGCTGGCCGGTCTCAAACAGTTTGACCACCTGAGCCGGAGGCTCGGGGGGCTCTTCGGCGTCTCTGCAACCTGCCAATAACGTCACGCATGCCAGCAACCCGGCCAGAGTGGGTAGCCACTTCCCCTTGCGGATGAACCTCATCCAATGCCTCCTTGCAAGTCAATGGGGATCACGGTGGTGTGATGTATCCCCTGTTTCGTCAGCCCCCTATAATAGGCTATAATAGGTACTCTTAGCCACTTCGAACAGGTGTTTGGTTAAACGCCGCCCTAAATCGGTATTCACCCGAACTGCAAGGATGATCAGCGTGCACAGGAATCGCCCGTGGGGCCCCCGCCTCAAACCGTTCACCACTGCCTCGGCGCTGGCCTTGCTGCTGGCAGGCTGTGCGGTCGGCCCGGAGTATCAAACGCCCGACATTGAGCTGCCGGAGAGCTGGCCTGCCCATATCACTCTGGAGCAGCAGGCCCGTGACGACTGGCACCGCTGGTGGCAGCGCTTCGAAGACCCGGCGCTGAACCGGCTGGTCGAGCGCGCCAGCGAAGACAATCTCGAACTGGCGATTCAGTTGGCGCGCATCCGCGAGGCCCGTGCCCAGCTGGGGTTTGCCGATGCCGAGCGCTTTCCCACCGTGGGCTATCAGGCCGAAGCCAACCGTGAGCGCACTCCGGGGGCGGCGCTGCCCATCGATGTTCAGCCCGTGCAGGAGCTGCTGACCTCCACCAACAACCAGTACTCCCTGGCCGCTAGCCTGGAGTATGAAATCGACCTGTGGGGGCGGCTAGCCAACCAGCGCGCTGCGGCCATGGCCGCCCTGCAGGAGAGCCTGTTTGCCAGAGACGCCGCCGAGCTGGGCGTGATCGGTGACGTGGTCACCACCTACGTCAGCCTGAAAAGTGCCGAAGCCCAGCAAGCGCTGATGGAGGAGACCCTGGCCGCGTACCAGGAGACCTATCGCCTTCAGGCGCTGCGCTTCGAGCATGGCGACATCAGCGAACTGGAACTGCGCCAGGCCGAAGCCGAGTGGCGCAACCTGCAGGCAGAGCTGCCGTCGCTCAAGCAGCAGGTGGAAACCCTGCGCGGGGCCCTGGGCACGCTGGTGGGCATGTCCCCTGATGAGCTGCTGACTACCCTGGACACCGGCACGTCGCGGCTGGATGACCTGGCCCAGCCGGTGGGCATACCTGCCGTGATGCCGTCGGCGATGCTCCAGCGCAGGCCCGATATTCGCTCGGCAGAAGCGGCGCTGATTGCGGCCACCGCCCAGATCGGCGTGGCCGAGGCCAACCGCCTGCCGTCGCTCAATCTCAGCTCCTTTTTGGGCACTGCGGCCGCCAGCACCAGTGATCTGTTCAGCGATGTGGCCCGCACCTGGGGCGTCGGGGCCTCGGTGATGGGGCCGCTGTTCGACTTCGGTCGTAGCCAGTCCGGGGTGGAAAGCGCTGAAGCGCTGGCCGAACAGGCCGAAGCGCAGTATCGCCTGACCGTGCTGACCGCTTTCAACGAAGTGCGCGATGCGCTCTACAGCTACGACTTCAGCGAGCGACGGCTGGCCGCCATCGACGAACAGCTGGAGGCCGTTGCCCGCACCCGGGAGCTGGCCGTGCTGATGTACGACCAGGGGCAGGTGAGCCAGCTGGAGCGCCTGGACGCCGAACGCAACCTGCTCTCGGCCCGTTTGGCCCAGGCCGGTGCGCGCCGTGAACAGCTGGCGGCCACGGCCACGCTGTTCAAGGCGCTGGGGGGTGGCTGGCAGGAAACCCCCGTTTACTGATTGCCGGTACGGTAACCACAGCCCGGGCGGCTCCGCTGGCCGCCCGCATCTGTTACCATGCTGCGCTTGCGATCACTTCATCTCTGGTTTTGCTGCCACTGGAGCTGCCATGCCTCCCTGCGCGTCCTCTGCTGCCGCTTCTGAGTCCCTTGCCGCTTACCCCTGGCTGCCCGACATCGGCCCCGTCGATGCCGCCGCCGCTGAGCGCACCCGTGCCTACCTTGACACTTTGACCAAGCCGCCTGGCAGCCTGGGCAGGCTCGAAGCGCTGGCGATTCAGCTCAGCGCCATCACGGGCAGCGCACGCCCTCGGGTGGATAGCCCCGCCGTGGTGGTGTTTGCCGCCGACCACGGCGTGGCCGCTGAAGGCGTGTCGGCGTTTCCCCAGGAGGTGACCGCGCAGATGGTCGCCAACTTCGTTCAGCAGGGCGCGGCCATCAACGTGTTTGCCCGCCAGCTGGGCGCTCGGGTGGACGTGGTGGATGTCGGGGTGGCGTCGCCGCGACCGCTGCCGGGAGCCACCGATGCCCGCGTGCGTTCGGGCACGGCCAACATGCTGCACCACGACGCCATGCCGCTGGACGACGCGCGCCAGGCCATGCAGGTCGGCATGGCAGCGGTCGAGCGGGCCGTACAGGCGGGGGCCAATGGGCTCATCGTGGGCGAAATGGGCATCGCCAACACCACCGCCAGCAGCGCCATGCTGGCGGCCTTGCTAGGGGTGCCTGCCGCCCAAGTGGTGGGGGCGGGCACCGGCATCGACAGCACCCAGCAGGCCCACAAGGCGGCGGTCATCGAACGGGCGCTGGCCAATCGCCAAGCGAATCCTGACGACCCGCTGGAGGTGTTGTGCAAGCTGGGTGGTCTGGAAATCGCCGCCATGGCGGGCGCGTACCTGGCGGCGGCGGCCTACCGCCTGCCCGCGGTGGTGGATGGCTTCATTGCCACGGTGGCGGCCCTGACCGCCTGCCGCATGGCCCCGGCACTGCGCGACTACCTGGTGTTTGGCCACCGTTCGGCGGAGTCGGGCCACGCCCTGGCGCTGGAAGCCCTGGCGGCGCAGCCGCTGCTGGCCCTGGAAATGCGCCTGGGCGAGGGCAGTGGGGCGGCGCTGGCTTACCCGCTGCTACAGGCTGCTGCCGCCATGCTCAGTGACATGGCCACGTTCTCCCAAGCGGGGGTGAGTGGCAAGGCACCATGAGCCTCGACTTGCTGAGCCTGCCCGCTCTGGCCGGATGGGTCGCGCTGGCCATCGTCATCGATTTGATCGTGGGGGACCCGCGCACGCTGCCCCACCCGGTGGTGATCATCGGCAAGGCGATTAGCGCTTTGGAGCACCGCTGGAACCACGGCAGCCCCCAGCGGCGGCGCCTGTTGGGCGGGTGCCTTACCCTGGTGGTGGTGCTGGGCACCTTTTCGGTGGCCTGGCTGGGGCTTGCGCTGTTGTCGTGGGTGCACCCCTGGCTGGGGCTGGCCGCCGAGCTGTGGCTGCTGGCCACCACGCTGGCCATCAAGGGGCTGGCGGATGCCGGGCGGGCCATTGCCGCCCCGTTGCGGCAGGGCGATTTGCCCGGCGCGCGGCAGGCGCTGTCCAGAGTGGTGGGGCGTGATACTCAGGCTCTGGATGAAGCCGAGATTACCCGGGGCGCGGTGGAAACCGTGGCGGAGAACACCGTCGATGGCATTACCTCGCCGCTGCTGTTTGCGCTGCTGGGGGGCGCGCCGCTGGCGCTGGCCTACAAGGCCGTCAATACGCTGGACTCCATGGTGGGCTACCGGAACGAACGCTACGGCGACTTCGGCTACGCCTCGGCCAGGCTGGACGACCTGGCCAACTGGCTGCCTGCCCGGCTGACCGCCCTGTGCCTGTGGCTGGCGGGCGTGCTGTATGGGGTGTTTCACCGCTCACCTCTGCGCTGGCGAGGCGCCCTGGCGGCCACCTGGCGCGAGGCACCCCGCCACCCAAGCCCCAACGCGGGCTGGCCCGAGGCGATGGTGGCGAATTTGCTGGGCGTCCAGTTGGGCGGCACCAACGTCTACCAGGGGCAAGTATCGCACCGGGCCACGCTGGGCACGGCCCATGATTTACTGCAAGCCAGCCACATCACTACCACGATTTGGCTGATGCACGGGGCCTGGTTGATGTTCTTCCTGCTGCTGTGCCTCGTGATGGCTACGGTGGCCTGGTGATGCGCGACCAGCCCGGCAACCTTCCTCTCGACCATTGGCCAAGCCACGGTGGCCAGGCCGCCGCGCTGCTGCAGCGCTTTGGCCTGCCTGCCGACCATCCGCTGGAAGATATCAGCGCCAACCTGAACCCGCTGGGCCCGCCCGACTGGGTAACCGGCTACCTGGCCCAGCGCCTGGCTGGGCTGGGCCGCTACCCCGAACCGGACTACCGCGCCGCCAGACAGGCGATTGCCGAACACGCAGGCGTGGAGCCGGGGCAGGTACTGCTCACCAATGGCGGCGCGGAAGCCATCTTTCTGGCGGCGGCGCACCACGCTGGCCAGCAGGCGCTGATCGTCACCCCCACCTTTGGCGAGTACGCCCGGGCCTGCAACGCCCACGGTGTGCGCATCAGCGAGCTTGGCCTGTTGCCGGGCACCTTCGACCCGCCCGCGGCCGCGTTGCTGCAGGCGGCGGCCAGCGCTGATGTTGTATTCGTTTGCCGCCCCAACAACCCCACCGGCACGCTGCTGCCCGTGGCGCTTATCGAGGCGCTGCTGGACGCCTTGAAACCGGGGGCCTCGCTGGTGGTGGATGAAGCCTTCATCGACCTGGCGTTGGAGGCTGCACCGCTGACCCCGCTGCTCCAACGCTACCCGGCGTTGATCCTGCTGCGCTCCATGACCAAATTCTTTACCCTGCCGGGCCTGCGGCTGGGCTACGTGCTGGCCGATGAGGGGCATATCGCTCAGCTTCAGGCGCAGCAACCGCCCTGGAGCGTCAATCATCTGGCTGCCGATCTGGTGCCGCCGCTGCTGGCGGATGAGGGCTTTGCTCGGCGTACCCACCAGTGGTTGGCCCGTGAGCAGCCGCGCATGGGCGCTGCCCTGGCCGCGCTGGGGCTGGAGGTGGTGCCCAGCCACAGCTGCTTTCATCTGGTGCGGCCTGGGGCCGCTCAGCGGCAACGGGGCATTTCCAGTATCGTGCTGCTTGAACGCCTGCTTCACCAAGGTATGCTGGCGCGACATACCCATGGTTTTGCTGGCCTGAAGGGTGGTTGGCTAAGGCTGGCACTGCGCGATGGTGTGACCAATGATCGGTTGTTAAAGGTGCTGAATGATTGTCTTTGTTAGTGGAGGGGCTCGGTCGGGCAAGAGCCTGGTGGCGGAGCAGTGTGTTCAGCAGTACGCCGACGGCAAGACGTGTTACTACGTGGCCACCGCCGACATCTACGACAGCGAAATGGCCGAACGGGTAGGCCATCACCAGGCCCGCCGCGCCAACCACTGGGTCACCCTGGAAGCTCCGCTCAACATCGAGCAGGCCGTGGCCCAGGTGCCCAACGGCCATGCCGCCCTGTTGGACTGTCTGACCCTCTGGGCCAGCCAGGTGATGTTCAATACCCAGGAGGACGCCGCCCCGGTCAGTGAAACGGAAGCCTTTGCACTGTTGGTGCGTGCGCTTCACGATGCCCGCCGCCGGGGGGTGACGCTGGTGGTGGTCTCCAACGATCTCAACGAAGCGCCCCTGCCTGCCTCGGCAGAGGTGTGGCGCTACGTTGAATTCCTGCAAAGGTTGCACCGCTGGCTGGCGGCTCAGGCCGACCGGGTGGTGGAGGTGGTGGCCGGGCAGTCCATCGAATGGAAGGCGGCTGGCGCACCATGAAAAATGCCCTGTACGGCATGCTGCTGGCGCTGCAGTTTCTGACGCGCCTGCCGATCCCCGTTGCCTGCCCCTGGACACCGGCCACCCGGCGCTGGGCCATTCGCGCCTACCCGCTGGTGGGCCTGATGGTGGGAGCGCTGCTGGCCTGTGTCGCCCTGCTGTTGGGCCAGTGGCAAACCCCATCGCCCATCACGGCGCTGGTGCTGCTTAGCCTGTGGGTGGCCATTTCCGGTGGCCTGCACCTGGATGGCGTGATGGACCTGGCCGATGCGCTGGGCAGCAACCAGCCCGTGGCCCGCCGATGGGAGATCATGAAAGACCCGGTGGTGGGCAGCTTTGGCATGCTGGCGCTAGTGTTTCTGCTGGCCTGGAAAGGGGTGCTGCTATGGGCGCTGGTGCACTATCAGGCGCCGCTTGGCTGGCTGGTGGTGGCCCCCGCGCTGGGTCGGCTGGCGGGGGTGGCCCTGCTGGTGTTGACGCCCTGTGCCCAGCCCAGCGGCCTGGCCTTTAGCTGGCAGCAGTCGCTGGGCCGAAGAGACGTGGTGCTGGCCCTGCTGCCGCTGCTGCTGGGGGCACTGTTCATGCCGGGGCTGTGGGTCTGGCTGGTGGCCACGGCCTTGTGGGTCGTGCTGGTGCGTCAGGCGCTGCTGCGCTTATTTCACGGCATCAACGGTGACATGGTGGGTGCCACTATCGAAGGAGGAGAGCTTTGGCTACTGGTCTTGATGTGGAGCTGGTGGCAGTTCGCCACGGTATAACGTCCTGGAATCTGGAGCGTCGGTACCAGGGGCAGCGCGATATCCCGCTGCTGTTCCCGGACGCGGAAGCGGGCCTGCTGGCCCTGCGTGACGCTTTGGCAAGCGAGCGTTTCGATGCCATTCATGCCAGTGACCTGGGCCGCTGCCAGGAAACCCTGGCGTGGTCACAGGCGGCCAAGCCCGGCATGCCGGTGTACCGGGAGCCGCGCTTGCGAGAGCTGGATTTTGGCGAGTACGAAGGAAAGGTTTACGATGAACTCAAGGAGCTGCCGCACTACCGCGCCTGGATAGACAGCGCGGGCGAGCTGCAGATACCCGGCGGTGAGTCGTCTGGCCAGTTGCGTGAGCGCCTCGATGCCTGGCTGGAAGAGGTGGCGCAACAGGCGCGCGAACAGGGCCATCGCAAGGTGCTGGTGGTGACCCACGGCGGGGTGATTCGTGAGCTGCGCCGCCGGTTCGAAACGCTGGATTTCTGGGCGGGCATCGTCCATCAGGCCCAGGGCCGTCGCTGGCAGCTGACCTATCAGCCCAACGATGCAGGCAAAGGAGAGTGGCAATGCAACTGTTCATCGGCGGTGCCAGCGCAGGCAAGCGAGACGCAGTAAAACAGCGCTTTCCCGGCGCGGTGTGGTGGCGCCTGGCGCCGGGCCAGCGCTTGCAGGAAGTGTCCCACGTCATGCACCCCGGCACTCCGCTGGTGCTGCATGGCCTGTTCGAATGGCTCTCGGCGGCCATTCACTCCGACTTCAGCAGCGACGAATGGCGCGCCCACTGGCGCGAAGATCTGCAGCGCCTGGACGAGGCAGCGGCAGGCCAGCACGCCACCCTGGTGGTGATTGCCAACGAGCTGGGCCGAGGCCTGGTGCCCATGGCCCGGGACCAGCGCCGCCTGAGGGACCTCAGCGGTTGGTTCACCCAGGACGCCGCCGCCCAGGCAAGCCAGGTGTGGTACGTGCGCCATGGGCTCGTGCAAGCGCTGAAAAGCACGGCATAAAGCACGCCATAAAGTCCGACTTAGTGCAGCACGCCCCGCCTGGCCAAAATTGACCTGATTAGCGCAAGTTGCTAGTTTACGCGCACTCTTAGGTGCTGATGGCGACCCTTCGCCCTCAGTTAAACGGGAAGTTGGTGAACGCAACTGCGTCAATCCAACGCTGCCCCCGCAACGGTGATCGAGACAAGAACGGCCAGGACGCCACTGTGCTCAGGCATGGGAAGGTGGTCGCTCGGAAAGGGTCGGCGCTTGAAAAAAGCGCCTCCTTTCGCTCGTCAGCCCGGAGACCGGCCCAGGAGTGACGGCTGAAAAGCCACGGATTACCGGCATGCGGTGGGCATGTGCAGGGTGTAGGGTGGGCTGCCAACGCAGCTTGCCTGCCTTGCGTGTGCGCCTGCACCGGCCACTAAAAAACACGCTGTGCGGGTGAGCACAGTGCGCAAGGGATCCATCATGCAACGTTTATCTTCTACCGCCACGCTGGCGGCATTTGCCATGGCCGCCGTGCCCATGGCCGTTCATGCGCAGGCGCAGCAGCAGGCCTCGGCCAGTCACGATACGCTCAATCCTGTCGTCGTGACGGCGGCGCTGGCACCGCGTACCGCCAACGAAAGTCTCTCTTCGGTCACCGTTCTGGATGAAGCGACGCTTCGCCGCCAGGACCCGGTGAGCATTACGGACCTGCTGCGCGGCCAGCCGGGCGTGGACGTTTCCAGCAACGGCAGCTTCGGCAAGAACAGCAGCGTCTTTCTGCGCGGCACCGGCAGCGCCCAGAACGTGCTGCTGATCGACGGCATTCGCTTACGTTCGGCCACCAGCGGCGGCGCGGCCTGGCAGTACCTGGAACCACGCATGTTCGACCGCGTCGAAGTCGTGCGCGGCCCCCGTGGCAGCCTCTACGGGGCCGATGCCATGGGCGGCGTCATTCAACTGTTTACCCCCGAAGGGCGTGAGGAAGGCCCGCAGCCGCGTATTTCCGCAGGCGGTGGCTCGTTCAACACCCAGCGGCTCAGCGCAGGTATCAGCGGCCGAGAAGGCGGCACCCGCTACAGCTTTGCCGGTAGCCACTTCACCACCGATGGCCAACCCGTGCGCCGCGATGGCGACGACAAGGGGTACGACAACACATCGGCGCTGGCGCGGGTATCGCACACCTTTGATAACGGTGCCGAAGCGGGCGTGCTGGCCCTGCGTGCCCGTGGCCACAACGAATACGACGGCGGCGAGAACGACTTCGTGCAGCAGGTGGCCGGGGTATATGGCGAGCTGCCGCTGACAGACAGCTGGCGTAGCCGCCTGACGCTCAGCGAATCCCGCGATGAAAGCGATAATTTCGATGGCTTCAGCGAGTCTGCCTTTAATACCAGGATCCGTGCTGCCCGCTGGGAAAACACCTTCACCGCAGGGGCCCATGAGCTGGTGGCCGGGGCCGAGTACAGCGAAGACCGGGTAGACAGCACCACCGCCTACGATGAAACCAGCCGCAGCAATGCCGCCGTGTTCACCCAGGCCCTGCTGGACTTCTCCCCGCTGCTGGTACAGGCGAGCCTGCGCTTCGACGACAACCAGGCTTACGGCGAGGAAGTGACCGGCAGCCTGGGGCTGGGCTACCAGCTGGACGACTACCACACCCTGCGCGCCAGCTACGGCACGGCGTTCAATGCGCCCACCTACAACCAGCTCTACTTCCCTGGCTTCGGCAATCCCGATCTGGAAGCGGAAACGTCACATACCGTCGAGGCTGGGCTACGCGGCCAGTATGCCCAGTGGTTCTGGGATGCGGCGCTGTACCAGACCGACATCGACAACCTGATTGCGGGGCAGGGGCTGCAGTTCAACGTGCCGGAAAGCCGTATTCGGGGAGCCGAGCTGAGCGCTGGGCTCGAACTCGACGCCTGGACGCTGGCGGCGGCGCTCACCTACACCGACCCGGAGAATCGCCTGACCGGCATGCGCCTGCAAAACCGCGCTTCCCAAAGCCTGCGTCTGGACATCGACCGTGAGCTGGGCGAGTGGTCGGTGGGCGGCTCCTGGCTGGCCCAGAACCACCGCTTCCGGGATGCCGCCAATCAGGACCGCCTGAGTGGCTACGGCCTGGTGAACCTGCGCGCCGGTTGGCAGTTTGCGCCGCTGTGGAGCGCCCGGGTGACGTTGGAGAACGTGCTGGACCAGGAGTACACCACCACGCGCTCCTTCGACGGTGCCGACTACATCAACGCTGGCCGGGCAGGGTTCCTGAGTGTTCACTTTGGCCAATGACACACTGACACGCGGGGCCCTGGGCCTCGCGTTTTCGTTCATGGCGGCCGCCGCCCAGGGGTATGACCATTCGCGCTGCGCGGTGGATGATCGCGACCGGGAGGTGTGCCTGCACGCCTCCGCCAACCGTATCGCCGCGCTCTCGCCCGGTGCCACCGAGCTGGTCTACGCCGCCGGGGCGGGGGAGAAGGTGGTGGCGGTGGTCAGCTACAGCGACTACCCCCCGGAAGCCAAACAGGTGGCCTCGGTAGGCAGCCACACGCGCATCGACCTGGAAGCGCTGGTGGGGCTAGCGCCGGACCTGGTCATCGGCTGGGTGACCGGCAACCCCGCCGAGCAGATGGAGACCCTGGAAGCGCTGGGCATGCCGGTGTTCTACATCGAGCCGCGCAGCGTGGAAGCGGTCGCCCACACCATCGAACGACTCGCCCGGCTGGCCGGAACCGAGCCAATAGGGCGGCAGGCGGCCAGCGAGTTCCGAGACGGCATGGCCGCGCTCACCGTGCGCTATAGCGAACGCGACCCGGTACCCACTTTCTACCAGGTATGGGACGAACCGCTGATGAGCGTCAGTGACGAACATCTGATT
Organism: Halomonas sp. 18071143; assembly: GCF_019211725.1. NCBI lineage: Bacteria > Pseudomonadati > Pseudomonadota > Gammaproteobacteria > Oceanospirillales > Halomonadaceae > Halomonas > Halomonas sp. 18071143. The sequence goes on along the minus strand of NZ_CP078120.1, from coordinate 2,212,568 downwards.
GGCCAGGTGGTGACCCTGTGCGGCGGCGAGAACGTGTTTGGCGAGCTGGAACGGCTGGTGCCAAGGCTGGATGACGAAGCCGTGCTGGCCGCCAACCCGGAAGCCATCATCGCGGGCGGCATGGGCGAAGAGAACCGCCACTGGCTGACCCACTGGGAGCAATACCCTCACCTCGATGCGGTGGCCAAGGAGAACCTCTACTTCGTACCGCCTTCACTGATCCAGCGGCCCACCCCGCGGCTGCTGGAAGGCGCACAGCTGCTGTGCGAAAAACTCGACCAGGCGCGCCAGAAGCGCGAGGACGCCTGATGCCGCTGCGCCGCTGGACACCCCTTGGCCTGCTGGCCCTGATGGCCGTGGCGGCGCTGCTGTTTTCGCTGACGGTGGGCAGCGCCTCGCTTTCCATGGCTCAGCTCTGGGGCGTGGTTCAGGGGCAGGGCGATACGCTGGCGCGCACCCTGGTGGTGGAACTGCGCCTGCCAAGGGCGCTCTCGGCCTTTGCGGTGGGCGGGCTGCTGGCCGTGGCCGGGGCGCTGATGCAGGTGCTGCTGCGTAACCCGCTGGCCGACCCCTACGTGCTTGGGCTTTCCGGCGGCGCCTCGATTGGTGCCTTGGCGGCCATGTTGGCGGGCCTGGGCGGCCTGTTGGTCTCCGGTTCTGCATTCGTGGGGGCGCTGGTATCGACGCTGCTGGTGTTTGGCCTGGCCCATGGCCGGGGCGGCTGGACTCCTTCCCGGCTGCTGCTGACCGGCGTGGTGGTGGCCGCCGGATGGGGCGCGGTGATTACCCTGATGCTGGCGCTGAGCCCCGCCGAGCGGCTGCCCGGCATGCTCTACTGGCTGATGGGCGACCTTTCCTACTCCCGCACCCCCTGGCCGCCGCTGCTCCTGCTGCTGATGACCTGCCTGGTGCTGGTGCCGCTGGGGCGCAGCCTGAACGTACTGGCCCGAGGCCCCCAGCAGGCGGCTGCGCTGGGGGTCGATGTGCGCCCGCTGGAGTGGAGCATCTACATCGCCGCCAGCCTGCTCACGGCCGCCGCCGTGACCAGCGCGGGCAGCATCGGCTTCGTGGGGCTGATCGTGCCGCACATGCTGCGCCTGGTGCTGGGCAACGACCAGCGGCTGATTCTGCCCGCCTGCGCCCTGGCCGGGGGCACGCTGCTGGTGCTGGCCGACACCCTGGCCCGCACCTTGATTGCCCCGGAACAGCTGCCCGTGGGGGTAATCACCGCGCTGTTGGGCGTGCCCACGTTCCTCTTTCTGCTCTACCGGAGCCGCTGATGACCCGCTTGGCCACCCAGGAGTTGATCATCGACGTGCCGGGGCGCCGTTCAGGCACCGCGCTGAACCTCACCATCGAGCCGGGGCAGGTATGGGGCGTGCTGGGCCCCAACGGCGCGGGCAAGACCACGCTGCTGCACACTTTGGCCGGGCTTCACGCCCCCCGCTCGGGGCAGGTGCTGCTGGGCGACACGCCGCTTGGCCAGCTACGCAGGCGACAAGTGGCCCAGCGGTTGGGGCTGGTGTTTCAGGAGCGGCTGGACGGCTTTCCCGCCACGGTACTGGAGACCGCGCTGATAGGCCGCCACCCCTACCTTTCCCTGTGGCAGCGGGAAGGCGCCGACGACTACGCCCGTGCCGAGGCCGCGCTGGCAGCGCTGGACGTGGCCCACCTGCGCGACCGCCTGGTGAATACGCTCTCCGGCGGCGAACGCCAGCGGGTGGCCGTGGCCACGGTACTGACCCAGGCCCCCAGCCTCTGGCTGGCCGACGAGCCCACCAATCATCTGGATTTGCACCATCAAAGTGCGGTGATGGCGCTGATGGCCGAACAGGCCGCCCAGGGCAGCGCGGTGATGATGTGCCTGCACGACCTCAACCTGGCCGCCCGCTGGTGCGACCACATTTTGCTGCTATACCCCAGCGGCGAAGCCTGCTGGGGCCCCCGGGACACCATGCTGGTGCCCAGCGCCCTGGAGCGGCTCTACCGCCAGCGGCTGGCCACGGTAGTGGTGGACGGCGCGCCGGTGTTCGTGCCTATCAGTGGCTAGGCAGTCGTGCTCCTGAATCGCATGATCTGTCGGCCATCCGAGGGGTCTTCGATGAGATGCGCGTGTACGCCAAAGGTGTGGTGCAGCCTGCTCGGGGTCAGCACCTCATGAGGAGCGCCGCTATCGATCAGGCGGCCACCCTCCATGACGCCGATGCGATCACACTCCATGGCTTGGTTGAGGTCGTGTAGTGAGATGATGACCGTGATCGGTAGCCCTCGAACCAGTTGCAGTATCGATAGCTGGTGACGAATATCGAGATGATTAGTGGGCTCATCCAGTAGCAGTATTCTGGGCTGTTGAGCCAGCGCTCTTGCAATATGGATGCGCTGTCGCTCGCCACCCGAGAGGGTATGCCAAAGCCGATCGCCCATATGGGCCATGTCCACATCGAACAACGCTTTAGCCACGATGTGATCGTCTTCCATGGACCATGGACGCAGCGCCGAGAGAAACGGCGTGCGTCCCAGTGAAACCACCTGGCGTGCGGTGATCCGGTCAGTGGTTTCCGCCTGCTGTTCTACCAGCGCAATGGACTGGGCAATGGCACGCTGCCTGAGGGAGTGCATGGGCTGGCTGTCGAGCAATACCCTCCCGGACCTGGGTTTATTCAGGCCCGCTAGCAGACGCAGCAGGGAGGTTTTTCCCGAGCCGTTCGGGCCCACCAGGCCAAAGGTTTGGCTTGGTTCCACGGTGAGGTTGATGTCCCTCAGCAGCGGTGTACCATGCACCGCCCAATCTAGCCGTTCGGCCATCAAGCGCATCAGTACCTCCTGCCGCGAATGAGGATAAGTGCAAATGCCGGGGCGCCCATCAGCGAGGTAATCACGCCTATAGGTAGCACTTGGCCGGGTATCAGAATGCGCGATAGAATATCCGAGCCAATCAAAAATACTGCGCCCGCAAGCGCCGTGGCGGGTACCAAGCGGGTGTGTTGGCTACCCACAATAAAGCGCATGGCATGGGGAATCACCAAGCCGACAAAGCCAATCGCCCCCACAATAGATACCATCACCGCCGTCACCAGCGCCATGGCAATGATCAGCATCCCGCGCACCGGGCGCACCGCGATGCCCATGGAGGCGGCGCTGTCGGCACCAAAGGTAAACGCATCCAATGAGCGGCGGTGCCACAGGCAAACCAGCAGCCCAAAAAGGGCGGCTGGCACAGCCAGTGTCGCATCGGCCCAGCGAACTCCAGAGAGATTGCCCATTAGCCAGAACATGATGCCCCTTGCCTGCTCGGCACTTGCCGATTTGGTGATGATGAAGGCCGTCAATGCATTGAAGAGTTGCGAACCGGCGATGCCCGCCAGAATGATGGCACCCGCTGCCTGGACGCCACGTCCGCCACCCACGCCGCTGTTGGCTGCGTGGGCAAGCAGGACCACGATGCCAAAGGCGAGCAGGGCGCCGGTAAAGGCCCCCAGAGAGAGCGAAAGCACCCCGGCGCCCAATCCAGCCACTGCCACGGCAACCGCGCCGGTAGAGGCGCCAGCGGAAATACCCATCAGGTAAGGGTCGGCCAGGGGGTTGCGCAGCAAGGCCTGCAATACCACCCCCGCCAAGGCCAGGCTGGTGCCACAGCAGGCGGCCACGACGGCGCGGCTAAGACGATAATTCCAGATAATGCCCTCATCGATCCGGTCGACTGCGTAATCAGCCCCCAACAGCTGGTTGGCGAGTACTTTCAGGATGGTATCCACTGGAATGGCGGTTTCGCCGATGGCTGTGCCCGCGATCAGAGCCGTCACAAGCACGAGCGGGGTTATCCATAGCCAGCGCACCTCGAAACCCGCCGTCGATAGCCGCGTTAACGCGATGCTCATTCGTCAAATGCCATCGTCGCCAGCGCCTCGGCCAGAGTTTCAAGGCCGTAAATAGTGCGCATCGTGGCGCTCATGGCATGGGCATCCATCTCTACGATGCGATTATTCTGGACCGCGTTCATCTCACGGGTGACCGGGTCACGACGCAGAAACTCACGCTTGGCTTCAATATCGTCGGCAGGAAAGCGACGGCGATCCATTCGAGCGATCACGAGCACATCGGGATCCGCTCTGGCGATACTCTCCCAACCGACAGTGGGCCACTCCTCATCGGACTCGATCACATTGTGAATACCAAGCTTGTCCATCATATAGCCCGGTGCGCCGAGCTGGCCCGCCACGAAGGGGCTAACCCCCAGGTCTGTCGATGAAAACCAGAATGCCGCCGACAGGTCTTCCGGTAGGTCAAGGCTGCTCGCCAGCTCAATTGCACGCGCTTCGCGGTCAATAAGATCGGCTACCAAGGTTTCTCCAGCGTCTTGCACATCATAAATTTGGGCTAGCTCGGTAATGCCTTTATAGATTGAATCCGTCGAGAAGGCGGCGGTGCGGGTACCATCACCGCCGGTGGAGTTATCCTTGGTGTCGCAATCGGCGGGCATGACATAGGTGTCAATACCCAGCTCATGAAACTGCTCACGGGTAGCGACACTGCCGGTGGGGCCTACGTGCCACTCATACTGCGCTACCACCAGCTCAGGCCGTTTATTGACCACGGCCTCAAAGCTCGGGTCGTCGTTGGCGATCCGCTCGATCCCTTCATTGACCTCAGAAAACTGTGGCAACACCGGATTAAACCAAACCGACGTGCCATTCACTCGGTCAGCGAGCCCCAGCGAATAGAGGATCTCCGTGGCTGATTGGCCCACGGTCACCGTTTGCTCCGGGGCCGACGCTACACTGATCTCTACGCCGCAGTTGGTCAGCGTCAGCGGATAGTCGGTGGCGGCGTGTGCCACCTGAACGAGGCCGATGGCGCCTGCGGCCATGGCCATGGTCAATCTCAACATCATGTACCCTTCCGTGCATGATGAGCTCAGCCCTGGCCGTGACCTGCTGGCCAGACTGCTTTGCTCGAGGTAAGTAGTGGATCGGCAGTTCTCCTGACTGACGGGTCATGGCTAGCTCGCCTTCCCAGACGTGATGTCCAGTGGCATCGATGAGCGTCGCTCGCCGCCTACAGTTGCGGGGGCAGTTCCGTTTCGTGGCACGCCACGGCGGATTCTCTATTAAGTTCCGTTGGGAACACCGACGCTGGCCATTCTAGGGGGCGGGTAGGTGGCGAACAACTGAAAGGCCAGAAGCCTGTGCTGCCTGTGCTGGATTGATATGTTATATCATAATGTTTTTGAGCGTGTCATCGGCAGTTGATCATCTGCGCTGATGGTCATGCGGTTCTTCCCGCTCCATGGGCCGTCCGGGTTGGCCTCACGGCCAAGGTTTCCTCTATACTAAGCGACTTTTGTATAGCCACTTTTTCATGAATGTCATTCATGGGTGACGCTCTCTGTCTCGGTGGCGAGATGATGACCCCCAACGGGCATGGCCAGCACAGGAGGTGCCAGTGGATGAGTTTCCCTTTGTGTCGGTGATCGGCCAGGAATCGCTGAAAACCGCGCTGTTGCTCAATGCCATCAACCCGCGCATTGGCGGGGTGCTGATCAGCGGGCCACGCGGCAGTGCGAAATCGACCTTGGCGCGGGCCCTGGCCGCCCTCTTGCCCGGCGATGGCCAGCGTCCGCAGGCGCCTTTCGTTACGCTGCCGTTGGGCGCCAGCGAAGATAGGCTGGTCGGCAGCCTGGACCTGCAAAAGGTACTGTCGGCGGGGGAAGCCACTTTTCACCCTGGGCTGCTCGCCAACGCCCACGGCGGTGTTCTTTATGTGGATGAAGTCAATCTGCTGCCGGATACCCTGGTGGACCTGCTGCTGGACGTGGCGGCCAGTGGTACCAATATCGTCGAGCGTGACGGGATCAGCCACACGCATCCAGCGCGTTTCAGCCTGATTGGCACCATGAACCCGGACGAGGGTGAGCTGCGCCCTCAACTGCTGGATCGCTTTGGCCTCTGTCTTGAGCAGGCGGGCGCCATGAGTATCGACGAGCGGATCGCCATCGTGCAACAGCGGGAAGCCTTTGACCGCGACCCCATTGGCACTCTCGCACGGGTAGAGGATGCCCAGGCCGCCCTGTCCGAGCGGATTGCCCAAGCGCAGCGCTTGCTCGATGAGATCACCACCGAGCCTTGGGGTTACCGCATCATTGCCACCCGTTGCGAAGCCGCCGGGGTCGAAGGCCTGCGCGCCGATGTCACCTGGCATCGCGCCGCCCAGGCCCACGCGGCTTGGCGGGGTGTGGCTAGCGTGGAGCAGCAGGATATCGACACCGTGGAGCCCTGGGTGTTGGCACATCGGCGTACCCAATCGCCTGAGCAGAGCCCGCCGTCTCCCCCGCCTGAGCAGATGCCCTCAAAGGGCGAGGGCGGTTCATCCCATCCCCACAGTAAACAGGGCCAGTGGGGAGCTATGCCTCCCGTGGCCCAGGCATCGATTCGCCAGCCTGCGGTGAGCCTGCCCGATAGCGAGGCGCTGTTTCAGCGGGCTAAACGCACCGACACCGGCGCTAGCGCGGGTCTCGGCGCTGCATTGGACCAGGGGCGATCCCGAGTGGCGACTTCACGGCTGGACGGCTTTGCGACCATTGTTGCCAATCGCGGCCAGTGGCCCTGGCGGCAGTTGACGATGCGCAAGGCCCGAGCGGGGCAGGCGACGGCGCACCTGGTGCTGCTGGACACCTCCGGCTCGACCCTGGGCCAGCGCCTGTTGGGGCAGGCGAAAGGGCTGGTGGAAGCGCTGGTGACCCAAGCCTACGCCACGCGGGAGCAGGTAGCGGTACTGGGATTTGGTAATGGCGGGGTGATGCCGATCCTGTCCCGCCGCCGTGCACCCAAAAACGTCCGAGGCACGCTCGATAACGCCAAAGGCGGTGGGGGAACCCCCCTGCGGGAAGCGATCATTGAAGCCAAGCGGCTGATTCGTCAGTGGCAGCGACGCGAACCCGGGCTGCGGGTGCGCACTTACCTGATTACCGACGGCCGTACCCGGGAACACGTGGACGACCTTGCCCCCCTGGAAGAGTGCCTGCTGATCGACACCGAACAGTCCCGTGTCAAACGCGGGCAGGGCAAGCGGATTGCCTTGCAGCTGGGCGCGCGTTACTGGCCCGCTCCGTTTAGCCCACTACTGCCAGGGAGCCCCACCTGATGACCATGCCAACCGCCCACTGTCCCGCGCTGTTTATCGCTGCCCCGGCCTCAGGCCAGGGCAAAACCACCGTCACGGCGGGCTTGGCACGTCTGCTACGCAACCAGGGCAAGGTGGTGCGGGTGTTCAAGACCGGCCCGGACTACTTGGATCCGCAGATACTTGCCCAGGCCTCTGGCCAGCCAGTGGATCAGCTGGATCTATGGATGGCAGGCGAAGCCTACTGCCGCCAGCGTTTTCATGACGCCGCTTTTGAGGCTGACTTAATCCTGGTGGAAGGTGCCATGGGGCTGTTTGACGGCGAACCCTCCAGCGCGGATCTGGCAGCACTGTTCGGCATTCCCCTAGCCATCGTCATGGATGTCAAAGGCATGGCCCAAACCGCCGCCGCGCTGGTATCGGGGTTGGCCAGTTTTCGTGACGATATCCATATTGCCGGGCTAGTGGCCAATGCCTGTGGCTCGGCGCGCCATCGCGAGCTGATCGAAGAGGCGCTGCCACCTTCGATCCCGTTGCTGGCGGCCGTGCCACGTGACCCCGGCCTGTCGCTTCCCGAGCGTCACCTAGGGTTGGTCCAGGCGGCGGAAATTCGCGAAGATCTGGAAATCCGCTTCGAGGCAGCTGCCCAGGCGCTGGAGGCGGCGGGCTTGCTGGAGGCGCTCTCGACGCTGGCTCCGGTGACGTTTGCCGCTCCTCAGAAAAGTCGAACGTCCACCGCGCCGCTGCTCGAAGGCCACACCATTGGCGTGGCCCGAGACGCTGCCTTCAGTTTCATCTACCAGGCCAATGTGGATGTGTTGGAGCAGATGGGTGCCACACTGCGCTTTTTCTCGCCGCTAACGGATAGCCACCTGCCCGAGTGCGATGCCCTGTGGCTGCCGGGGGGGTATCCGGAGCTGCACGCCGAAACCCTTGCCGATAACAGCGCCATGCGCGGGGCCATTCAGGCGTTTTTTAATGCCGAAAAACCTATCCTGGCCGAGTGCGGTGGCCTGCTGTACTGCCTGGAAACCCTGACCGACTACGCCGATGCTACCCACACCATGTTGGGCCTGTTGCCTGGGCAAGGCGCCATGCGCGGTCGCCGGGGCTGCCAGGGCATGCAGACCGCTGAACTGCCGGAAGGGCCAGTGCGCGGCCATGCCCACCACCGCTCCATGGCGGAGGGCACGCCGGAGCCGATTGCCCACGGCCGCCGTCAGCGCCACCCGGCGCCGGGTGAGGCGATTTATCGGCAGAAGCGCCTGACGGCGACCTATCTACATCTGTTTTTTCCCAACAACCCTGAGGCCGTGGGCCGCTTGTTTGCGGCAAACCCGGCACAGGGCGAACCGTCCCACCGCGAGGCATTTACCCATGCAATTGAATAAGATTCCTGCCACCGTCGTGACCGGTTTTCTGGGTAGCGGCAAAACCACGTTGCTGGCCAATATTCTGCGTCAGGTGACCGGCAAGCGGATCGCCGTGATCGTCAATGAGTTCGGCGAACAGGATATCGACTCCAGCCTGCTGCGCAGCTGCGCGCTGGGGTGTGAAGAGGGTAGCGAAGGCGGGCAGCTAGACGGCGAAGACGGCAGCATCTATGAGCTGGCCAACGGCTGTATCTGCTGCACGGTGGAAGAGGAGTTTCTGCCGGTGATGAATAAGCTGGTCGCCCGCCGCAATGATATCGACCACATTCTCATCGAAACCAGCGGCCTGGCGCTGCCCAAGCCGCTGGTGCAGGCGTTCAACTGGCCCGAGGTACGTCAGCACTGCACCGTGGATGCCATCATCACCGTGATCGATGGGCCTGCCGTGGCCGCTGGGCGCTATGCCAGCGATGTCGATAAAGTAGAGGCCCAGCGCCGTGCCGACGACAGCCTCGACCACGATCCCAGCCTGCGCGAGTTGCTCGACGACCAGCTCAGCGCGGCGGATCTGGTGCTGGTCAGCAAGGCGGATTTACTCAGCCCGGAAGCGCGTTCGCGAGTGGAAACGGTCATCCAGGCGCGGGTCAACGACTCGGTGAAAACGCTGTTCATCGATCAGACCCAAGTGACCGATACCGCTCGGTTGGAAGCACTCATGGGGATTGGCGCCGCCAGCGAAGCACACATCGATAGCATCACCAACCACCACGACAAGCATCACGCCGAAGGTGTTCACCACGACCACGCTCACGATCATTTCGACTCTTGTGTGATCACCCTGGGCGACGTGGATGGCGATGCCCTGGCCAGCCAGTTGCAGCAGTTGCTGAAAGACCATGAGATCTATCGCGCCAAAGGCTTTGCGGCAATTCCCGGCAAGCCCATGCGGCGGGTCATTCAAGCGGTGGGCGAGCGCCTGGAAGGCTATTTCGACCGGCTCTGGGCCCCTGGGGAAGCCCGCCAAACCCAATTGGTGATCATTGGCAAGCACCTGGATAGCGCCGCGCTCCGCGAAGCGTTGGCAACGGCAGAGGTCCAGACGGCCAACTGATGCACTTATTTGCCGCCAAGCCAGGAGGCTTCGTCGATGATGAGGGCATCATCGACCTGCAACAGAGCCCCGCCGAGATCGTGATCCTGTCCGCCGCCGACAGCAACCTGTCGGCGCTGGCCCAGGCGGTGGAGCGACTGGGGGAGCCTTGCCCCTCGGTGCGGCTGGCCAACTGGATGAACCTGGTCAAGCCCGCTGCCTACGACCTGTACGAAGACAGGGTGCTGGAGCACGCTCAACTGGTGATCGTGTCGCTACTGGGGGGCAAGACCTACTGGCCTTATGGGCACGAACGTCTGCTGGCCTGGGCCCAGAAGCCCGGCCGCCAGTTGATCATGGTGCCCGGTTGCGATGCCCCGGACGATGCGCTGCTGGAAGACTCCAGCGTGGCGTTCGATGACGCTTACCGGGTGTGGCGCTACCTGCGCGAGGGGGGGGTGGATAACGCCGAGCAGCTGCTGCGCTTTGTTGCCAGCGAGTATCGGCAGACCCACCTGGGCGCGTGGCAGGAGCCCAAGGTCATCCCGTCTGCGGTGATATATGCGCCGGCAGCGCAGCAGGTCTCCAGCCTGAGCGAATGGCGGGCACGCCAGGCGCCGGGGCGGCCCGTCTGCCTGCTGCTGTTTTATCGCAGCCACCTGCAAGGGGCCAATACCGCAGTGCCCGATGGCATGATCGCGGCGCTTGAGGAGCAGGGGCTGGCGCCGCTGGCGGTTGCCGTGGCGTCGTTGAAAGCAGGGCCATGCATCGATTTCATCAACCATCTGATCGAGCAGACCGGTGCCCTGCTGGTGATCAACACCACCAGCTTCGCGGTGAATCGCAGCGCCGACGGCCTGGATGCCCTGGGGGATGCGCTACCTGACGAGCTGTTCGTGGGCCGTCCGGTCGTGCTCCAGGCGATTCTCGCCAGCAGCACTCTGGAAGATTGGCAAGCCATGGCGGCCGGGCTGCATAGCCGCGATGTAGCCATGCAGGTGGTGCTGCCGGAAATGGATGGCCGCATCATTACCCGGCCGGTGGGCTTCAAGGCCGAAGCCCACTATGACCCGCGTTGCCAGCTGGCGGTGACCCACCATGTCATCCAACCGGAGCGCGCCGTTTTCGTGGCCGAGCTGGCGCGGCGCATGTCTGCCCTGCGATTGACCCCCAATGCGCAAAAGCGGGTGGCGCTGGTGATGGCCAACTATCCCAACCGTGATGGGCGTATCGGCAACGGGGTAGGGTTGGACACCCCGGCGTCGACGCTGAAGATTCTGCAGGCGCTGGCCGAGGCGGGCTATCCGCTCAGCGAGCTACCTGACAGCGGCGACACCTTGATTCGCCAGCTCCAGGGCGCGGTGACCAACGACCACGCCAGCCTCGACCAGCGCGCCTGCTGGCAGAGCATCAGCGTGGAGGATTACCTGGCCTGGTTCCACACCTTGCCTGCCGAACTGCAGGAAGTCGTCTGGGCCCGCTGGGGAGCCCCCCAGGATGACCCCAAGTGTCGTCAGGGGCGGCTGATGATTGCCGGTATCCGGCTAGGCGATACCTTCGTGGGGATCCAGCCCGAGCGGGACTTCATCGATGACCTCACCCAGTCCTACCACGATATGCAGCTGGCGCCGCCGCATAGCTACCTGGCCTTCTATGTCTGGCTGCGCGAACAGTATCAAGTCGATGCGGTTATCCACGTAGGCAAGCACGGCAATCTGGAGTGGCTGCCGGGGAAAAGTACTGCCCTGAGCGCCGACTGCTGGCCGGATATTGCCCTGGGGCCGCTGCCGCACTTTTACCCCTTCATCGTCAACGACCCCGGTGAAGGCGCCCAGGCCAAGCGGCGCAGCCATGCGGTGATCATAGACCATCTGATGCCACCCCTTTCCCGGGCCGAACTGTACGGCGCCATGGCCGAACTCGAAGCGCTCACCGACGAGTATTATCAGGCGCTGGACATGGACCCGCGCCGGGAGGCGCTGATCCGCGGCCAGATACTGGCCCACCTGCGGGATACCGGCATCGACCAGGAGTTGGCCCACAGCAGCGACGACACCGAACTGCTCAACGAGCTGGATACCTTTCTGTGCGATATCAAGGAGGCCCAGATTCGCCACGGCCTCCATGTGCTTGGCGACCTGCCGCCAGCAGACAAGCGGGCGGGCACTCTGGTGGCGCTGTTGCGGCTGCCCAGAGGGGAGGCCGTAGCCCAACGCGGCCTGCTGCATAACCTGGCCCAGGACCTCGGATTGAGCGCCCCCGATGAGGGCGCGGCTTTCGACCCCCTGGCCGCGGGCAGCGAGCCCTGGCAAGGGCCCACGCCTGGCATCCTGCTCGCACAGCTCGATGCCCCCTGGCGTACCGCTGCCGACACCCGGGAGCGTCTGGAGCTGCTTGCCGAACGCTGGGTGAGTGACTACGTGCTCGCGCCGGGCTGCCTGGAGACCCTGGCCCAGTGCTACCCCGCCACGGCGGAACAGTTGCACTACGCCCGGGAACACCTGTGGGTGGCCATGCAGCGGGGTGCCCGCATGGAAATTCAATCACTGTTGGATGGCCTGGCGGGCCGCTTCGTGCCTGCCGGGCCCAGTGGGGCTCCCAGCCGAGGCCGCCTGGACACGCTGCCCACCGGGCGCAACTTTTTCAGCGTGGATAACCGCTCGATTCCATCGCCAGCCGCCTGGGCGCTGGGTGAAAAGTCCGCCCAGGCGTTCGTCGAGCGCTACCTGCAGGATCATGGCGACTACCCAAGGCGGCTGGGGTTGTCGATCTGGGGCACCGCCACCATGCGCACCGGTGGCGACGACATTGCCCAGGCCCTGGCGCTCATGGGCGTGCGGCCCAGGTGGTCGCTGGGGGCGCAGCGGGTCACCGATTTCGATGTCATCCCTGCCATGCTGCTCAATCGCCCTCGGGTAGATGTGACCCTGCGCGTCTCCGGGTTTTTCCGCGATGCGTTTCCCAACGTGATTCGTCTGTTCGATGCCGCCGTGCAGGCCGTGGCAAGCTACGAGGAGCCCGGTAACAGCAACACAATTCGGCAGGCGGTGCTGGCTCGCCAGCAAGCCCTGGAGGCACAGGGCATGCCCTCGGACATGGCGGCCCAGCAGGCAAGCTACCGTATCTTCGGCAGCAAGCCTGGCGAGTATGGCACGGGCCTCAATCGGCTGATCGACAACCGCGCCTGGGAGAGCGCCGATGATCTGGCCGAGGCGTATCTGGACGCAGGGGCTTACGCCTATGGCCAGTTCAAGGGCTCGGGGGCTCCCGCACGGGCAGCGTTCGAGCAGCAGCTCCAGGGGCTCGATGCCGTCATGCAGAATCAGGACAACCGCGAGCACGATATTCTCGACTCCAACAGCTATTACGCCTTCCAGGGGGGGATGGCCAACGCCAGCCGAGCGCTGAGCGGCATCGCTCCGGAGATTTACCACGCCGATCACGCCAACCCGGCGGCGCCCAGAATCCGCACCTTGAAGGAAGAGTTGAATCGGGTGCTGCGCGCTCGGGTATTGAACCCCAAATGGATCGACGCCATGCGCGAGCACGGTTACAAGGGTGCTTTCGAAATGGCCGCCACGGTGGACTATCTGTTTGCCTACGACGCCACCACCGACCTGGTCGCCGACTACCAGTATGCTCAGGTCAGCGATGCCCTGGTGCTCGATGCTGCCAATCAGCAGTTTCTGCGTCAGCACAATCCGGCAGCCCTGGAAGAGATGGCCGAGCGGCTGCTGGAAGCCGCCCAGCGAGGCATGTGGCATTCCCCTGGCGAGCATGGCGAAGCGCTGCAGGAGCTACTGCTGGCACTGGACGAAGCCAGGGAGGCCAATGGCCATGTTGTCTAGCCCGCGTATCAAGGGTTGGTGCCCTGGTGCCTGGCGCCCCATGGCCACCGGAGACGGCCTGTTGGTCAGGGTGCGCCCGCCCATGGGAGAGCTTTCGCGAGCGCAGCTGCTGGCGCTCTGCGATGCCGCCGAAACCTTCGGCAGTGGTTTGATCGAGCTGACCCGGCGCGCCAATATCCAGCTACGCGGGGTGAGCCATGCTAGCTGGCCGCCGCTGATGGACTTTTTGCTTCGGCACCAGCTGGTGAGCGCCGACCCCGAAACGGAGCGCCAGCCGCCGCTGATGCTGGCGCCCGACTGGCAAGCGGGGGAAGACTCGCCTACCATGGCTCGCCTGCTGCAGGCCAGGGGCGCTGAAGTGGCCGCCTTGCCCGGCAAGGTGGGCATCGCCATCGATGCGGGCGACGCCCCGGTGCTGGGTGAGGAGGCCGCCGATTTTCGCATCGAGCGCTCCGAGTGTGGCGGTCTGCTGGTACGGGCCGATGGCCATCCGGCAGGTACCGCCGTGGAAGATGTGGACACCGCTGTGGCACTGCTCATCCGCCTGACCCACTGGTTCATGGAGAGCGGTGGCGGGCAGTCTGGCCGCATGCGGCGCCATATGGCGCCGCTGCCTGCCTGGGCACCCGAGGACACGCTGCCCGCGCCTGCGGGCCCCCGGCTGGCGCTGGGTCGCCATCCGGCTGGATGGGTGGTGGGGCTACCCCTGGGGCGTACCACTGCGGCCACGCTGCGGGAGTGGATAGCGCCCGCCACGGTGACGGCAGGCCGGGTGACCCCCTGGCGGCGGTTGCTGCTGAAAGGGGCATTCGAGGCCGCCAACGACGGCTTGATCCTGGATGACGCCGACCCGCGGTTGTCCCTGGATGCTTGCCCTGGCGCGCCCTACTGCGAGCAGGCCAGTGTCGAGACCCAGCGCCTTGCCGAGCGGCTGAGCGGCGTGAACAGCAGCAGTGTACATATTTCCGGCTGTGCGAAAGGGTGCGCCCGACGCGCTGCGGCCGATCTGTGTCTGGTGGGGCAGTCGGGCCGGTTCCATCTTATCGTCAATGGCAGTGCCGACAGCACGCCGGTGAAGTCAGATCTCACGGAGAGTGAGGTGATCGCCTACTTGGAGAGTTTGGGTGCCTTATCAGTATGAAACCAGTGGCCCGGCGATATACCGGGAATCCTTCGCCATCATTCGCCGCGAGGCGGAACTTGGCCGCTTTTCAGCGGAAGAAGAGACGGTTGCAGTACGCATGATTCACGCCGCTGGCCTGGTGGAATTGGCCGGGCATATTCACTTTCGAAACGATGTGGTGCACAAGGCCCGCACCGCCCTGGAGCAGGGCGCGCCGATTCTGTGTGATGCCCGGATGGTTTCGGAAGGCATCACTCGCAAGCGTCTGCCAGCCGACAATCAGGTCATCTGCACCCTTAACGATGAGCGCACGCCCACGCTCGCCCGGGAAATGGCCAATACCCGCTCGGCGGCGGCGCTGGAGCTGTGGCGCCCGCGTCTGGCAGGCGCCGTGGTCGCCATTGGCAACGCGCCCACCGCGCTGTTTCATCTGCTCAACATGCTCGAAGACCCGGCCTGCCCACGCCCGGCGGCGATCATCGGCTGCCCGGTGGGCTTCGTGGGAGCGGCGGAATCCAAGGAAGCGCTGCTGGCCCATTCGGCACTGCCCAGCTGTGTCGTTCGTGGTCGGCTGGGCGGCAGCGCCGTGACGGTGGCTGCCATCAACGCCATGGCGGATCGCATCGAATGACCCAGGGAGCCATCGTCGGAGTGGGCCTGGGGCCCGGCAGCCAGGACTTGATGAGCGTGCGCGCCGACCGCCTGATACGCGGGGCGACCCACGTGGCCTATTTTCGCAAGAAGGGCCGCTGCGGCCATGCTCGCACCATTGTGGAAGGACTGATAAGCCCTGGGGCAATCGAGCTGCCCATGGAGTATCCGGTGACCACGGAGATTCCCTTTGATGACCCCCGCTACAACGAGCTGTTGTCAGCCTTCTATGAACGCAGCGTGGCCCAGCTAACTGAGATGGCCGAGGCAGGCTGCGATGTGGTGGTGCTGTGCGAAGGCGACCCGTTCTTCTACGGCTCCTTCATGCACCTCTACACGCGGTTGTTGAACCGGGTGCCGGTCTCGGTGGTGCCGGGCATTACCGGCATGTCGGCGGCATGGACAGCCACCGGCCAGCCGATCACCTGGGGCGATGACATCATGACCGTACTGATGGCCACGCTACCCGAAGCGGCGCTGGCCGAACGTATCGCCCAGACCGACGCGCTGGTGGTGATGAAGATTGGCCGCAACCTGGCCAAATTGCGCCGGGCGCTGGTGCACGCTGGCCGAGAAGAGGATGCCTGGCTGATCGAGTACGCCGCCATGCCTCAGCAACGGGTATTGCCGCTGGCCGACGTTGGCGAGAGCGTACCGTACTTCTCGATCGTGCTGATTCACGGCAACGGGCGGCGCCCATGAGCGGCTGGCTGAAAATCGTCGGCCTGGGGCCTGGGGCCGAAACGATGATCACCCCGGAAGTGACGGCTGCGCTGCAGCAGGCCACCGATGTGGTGGGCTACGTACCCTACGTCAACCGGGTCGCGCCTAGAGCCGGGTTGATTCGCCATGGCTCGGATAATCGCCAAGAGATTCGCCGGGCAGAGCATGCGCTGCAGCTGGCGCTTGAGGGGCACCGGGTAGTGGTGGTGTCTTCTGGTGACCCCGGCGTGTTTGCCATGGCGGCGGCGGTGTTCGAGGCGCTGGAAGCCGGGAACGTCCAGTGGCGTACCCTGGATATCCAGGTGCTGCCGGGCATTTCCGCCATGCTGGCCGCCAGCGCCAGTGTCGGCGCGCCGCTGGGTCACGACTTCTGCTGCATTAATCTTTCTGACAACCTCAAGCCCTGGGCGCTCATCGAAAAACGCCTGCGTTTGGCCGCCGAGGCCGATTTTGCCATGGCGTTCTACAACCCTCGCTCCAAAGCGCGGCCCGAGGGTTTTGCGCGCACCCTGCAGGTACTGAGGGAAGCCTGCGGCCCGGACCGATTGATCATCTTCGCCCGCGCGGTTTCTACCCCCGAGGAATCGGTTCGCGTCACGACGCTAGGCGGGGCTGAACCTGAAATGGCCGATATGCGCACGCTGGTGATCGTCGGTTCCCAGCAGACGCGGCTGATCGAGCGGGAGGGCGTGCCGCTGGTGTATACGCCACGTTCTGCCGATTAACAGTGGTATCTTAACAGTGGTCATCAAGCCAGCTCATCACGTCATCGATACTATGCAACTCATGGCGGGAAGGCAGCTCCGGCCGCTCGATCATTACCACCGGCAGGCCGAGCCTACGGGCAGCGGTGAGTTTGGCCGCCGCGCCTTCGCCGCCGGAGTTTTTACATACGATGCGCTCGATACGCAGGGTCTCCAGCAGAGCCAAGTCGCCTTCCAGGGTAAACGGGCCTCTATCGATCACGGTGCTATAATCCACGAGCGGCGGCGGGCTGTTAGGCTGATCGACCAGACGCAGAACGTAATGGTGCTGGGGCTGGGGGGCAAAGGCAGCCAGGTGCATGCGGCCAATGGCCAGTAGTACACGCTGGGGTGGGCCAGCCAGCGCGCTAACCGCCTCATCGACCGTTGCCACGCTCTGCCACTGGTCGCCATCAATGGGTCGCCAGGCAGGCCGGGTAAGGGCAGTGGCCTTAACCCCACACTGAGCCGCAGCGGCGACAACATGAGTGCTCATCTGGGTAGCAAAAGGGTGGGTGGCATCAACAACATGGGTAATGCGCTGCTGGGCTAAAAAAGCGACTAGCCCACTGACGCCGCCAAAACCGCCAATGCGGGTAGGTAGCGGCTGGGGTTTGGGCGCGTTCACCCGCCCAGCATAGCTGAACACAGCAGGAAGGCCGCGCTTGGCGACGGCGCTGGCCAGGGCGCTGGCTTCAGAGGTTCCCCCAAGAATTAGGATGTTGATCATGGCTGAAATTTCTCACGCTCCAGTGGGTCAGGCTCCCTGGCTGACGCTATTAGGATGGGGGGAGAGTGGCATAGCGGGGCTAACCCCGACAAGCCGTGAAGCGCTGGAGAATGCCCAGGTAGTCTTCGGTGCGCGCCGCCACTTACGCCTGCTGCCACCCCTGAATGCTGACCTGAACATGGAGATGCATGAATGGCCGGTGCCCTTTGCCGATGGCATTCCCATGCTGTTAGCGCAGCGCGGCCGTCGGGTCGTTATGCTGGTCTCCGGCGACCCCTTCTGGTTTGGGGCAGGCACTTCCATATCACGTCACCTGGCGGCAGAGGAGTGGCAGGCGCTGCCATCGCCCTCCACCTTTAGCCTGGCGGCTTCCCGTTTAGGCTGGCCGCTGGAGCGCTGCACTTGCCTGGGCCTGCATGCCAAACCGCTAACGCGCATTCGCCCCTATCTGCATGCGGGCAGGCGTTTATTAGTGCTGGTAAGAGACGGCGAGGCGGTGGCCGAGTTAGCGGCACTGGTGAACCGCTTCGGCTTTGGTGATTCCCAGCTAACGCTGCTGGAATCCCTGGGCGGTGCCGAAGAGCGCATTCGCCATTGTCGTATTGGGGCCGAGTTACCCGAGGATATCGCCCACCCCGTCGCGGTAGGGCTCAACATTGCCGGGGCTGGCCCCGCCTTGCCGCTTACCCCCGGCCTGCCAGATAGCCTCTTTGAGCATGACGGCCAGATCACCAAGCAGGCCGTTCGCGCAATCACTCTATCCGCCTTGGCCCCCATGCCCGGTGAGCGGCTATGGGATATCGGCACCGGGTCGGGCTCCATCGCCATTGAGTGGCTGCTCGCTCACCCGGATAATCAGGCCATCGGCTTTGAGCGCCACCCTGAACGGGCTGCTAGGGCACGCGCCAACGCAGCCAGCCTGGGCGTTGACTGGCTAGCGGTCAAAGAGGGCAGTGCGGTTGACAGGCTCAACGAGACACCGCTACCGAATGCGGTGTTTATCGGCGGCGGGTTATCCCAAACGCTGTTAGAGGCCTTATGGCAATGCCTACCCCAAGGCGTGCGCATCGTCGCCAATGCGGTCACCCTGGAGTCGGAAGCATTGCTGGCCCATTGGCACCAGCAGGCAGGCGGTGAGCTGCTGCGCCTGGAGCTGGCCAGCGCGGCCCCCATCGGCACCCGCCGGGGCTGGAAGGCCAACTACCCGATTGTGCAGTGGCGGGGCGTTCGATGAACGATGTTGACGATACACCGATAGCGCACGCGATGAAGGTGCAAAGGATAAAAGTAGCGGGGTTTGGCTTTCGCAGCGAAGCGCCGCTGACGTCTCTTGGTCAAGCGCTGGATCAACTGATCGAGCAGTATGGCACCATCGACCAACTGGCATCGGCCCACTCCATGCTGCCGTTGGTTCAACAACTGGGCCAACTGCGCAGTCTGGAGGTAATCGCCGTGGCAGACGCCGAGCTCTCTTCAGCCTCAACGCTCACCCACTCGGTTCGCAGCATGCAGGCCCGTGGTACGGGCAGCGTCGCCGAAGCCGTGGCGCTACTGGGGGCCGGGCCAGGGGCAAGGCTGCTAGGGCCCAGAATCATCTCAGCGGATCGACAGGCCACCGCCGCGCTGGCGTTGGCAGAAGGAAATCGATAATGACCGTACATTTCATTGGCGCAGGCCCCGGCGCGCCGGATCTGCTTACCCTGCGCGGGCGTGACCTGATCGCCGCCTGCCCGGTGTGCCTCTATGCGGGCTCGTTAGTGCCGGAGCAGATTCTGCAACACTGCCCGCCAGGGGCCAGGGTGATCAACACCGCGCCGCTATCGCTAGACGAGATACTTCACGAAGTTCAAACCGCCCACGCGGCAGGCTTGGACATCGCCCGCCTGCACTCGGGGGATCTCTCGGTATGGTCGGCCATGGGCGAGCAGCTGCGCCGCCTGCGTGAGTTGAAGATTCCTTACAGCATCACCCCCGGTGTGCCCTCCTTTGCCGCCGCAGCAGCGACCCTGGGCCAGGAGTTGACGCTGCCCGGCGTGGCCCAGTCGGTGGTGCTCACCCGTACACCTGGGCGGGCCAGTGCCATGCCCAGCGAAGAGACCCTGGCCAACTTTGCCCGCACTGGCGCCACCCTGGCCATTCACCTCTCCATTCACAATCTTGCCCAGGTGGTGGAAAGCCTGACCCCACATTATGGAGCGCAGTGCCCGGTGGCGGTGGTATGGCGAGCAAGCTGGCCCGATGAGCGGGTAGTGCGTGGGCGGCTAGCCACGATAGAAACGAAGATCGATGACACCATGCAGCGCACCGCGCTAATTCTGGTGGGGCCGGTATTGGAGTGCGAAGACTTCCAGGAGAGCAGCCTCTACGCGATAGGCTATGACCGCCGTTTTCGTCCCCAGTCGGCGGATTCTCCCTTTGCGGCCCCAGCGGGGGAGAGCGAGCCATGATTACGTTATCGTTGATCGGTATTGGCACCGGCAACCCTGACCACGTCACCCTGGCCGCCGTGCGCGCCCTCAATGATGCCGATCTGATACTGCTGCCCCGCAAAGGCGCGTCCAAGTCGGATCTCATCGACCTGCGCCGCCTGCTCTGCGAACGCCTGCTGGAAGCGCCGATGACGCCCAGGGTGGTCGAGTTCGACCTGCCTCAGCGGGCCAACGGCCACGACTACCTGGGGGCGGTGGACGACTGGCACGCCGCCATCGCCCGCACATGGGCACAGCACATCGATGCTCACCTGCCCAACGGCGGGCGGGTGGGCATGCTGGTGTGGGGAGACCCTTCGCTGTACGACAGCAGCCTGCGGATTACCCAGCGCCTGAGCGCCGCGGGCAGGGCGATGAACGTACAGGTCATCCCGGGCATTACCAGCCTGCAAGTGCTGACCGCCGAACACAGAATCCCGCTCAACGCCCTGGCCGAGCCGGTACACATCACCACCGGCCGTCGCCTGCGCGAACGCGGCTGGCCAGGCGATGCCGCCACGGTGGCTGTCATGCTGGACAGCGGCGGTGCCTTCACCACGCTACCGCCCCAGGACACCTACATCTGGTGGGGTGCCTACCTGGGCATGGACAAGCAGTGCTTGATCGAAGGGCAACTGAGCGACGTGGCCGATACCATTCTTCAGCGGCGCGGTGAGTTGCGTGACGCCCATGGCTGGATCATGGACATTTACCTGCTGGCCCAGCAGCCTTTGCACTAACACGGGTATGAATATGGAATGTCTTTCCATAGAATGGACGCATATACCCTCGGCAAATCGCAAGGAGCCACCATGAGCTTTTACGTCTACCTTTCCGGCGAGATCCACACCGACTGGCGTGAAGAGATCCAGCGCGGCGCAGAAGCCGCAGGCCTGGACGTGGTCTTCACCGCCCCGGTGACCGACCACGACGCCTCCGATGCCGCTGGCGACCACCTGGGCAAGCCGGACAACGGCTTCTGGCGCGACCACCAGTCTTCCAAAGTGAACGCCATCCGCACCCGCACCCTGATCGAACAAGCCGATCTGGTGGTGGTGCGCTTCGGCGACAAGTACAAGCAGTGGAACGCCGCCTTCGATGCAGGCTACTGCGCAGCCCTGGCCAAGCCCTACATCACGCTGCACAGCGAAGAGATCGTTCACCCGCTGAAAGAAGTCGACGCCCAGGCCCAAGCCTGGTGCACCACCACCGATCAGGTCGTGGAAACCCTGCGCTATGTACTGAAAGCGTAAAACACCCCAAGGAGCCCCCATGCGCGAAAATGCCAAAACCCCGGAACGCCATGCCCAGCGCATGGCGGCCAAGCAAAAAATCATGAACGAGCGCATTGCCCGCGCCGACAAAGAGCAGGGCATCTTGCTGGTGCTCACCGGCCCCGGCAAAGGCAAAAGCAGCTCCGGTTTTGGCATGCTCGCCCGCGCCCTGGGCCACGGCATGAAGGTAGGCGTGGTGCAGTTCATCAAGGGCGCGTTCAGCACCGGCGAAGAAGCCTTCTTCCGCCACCTGCCCAACGTGGACTACCACGTCATGGGCGAAGGCTACACCTGGGACACCCAGGACCGCGCACGCGACGTCGCCGCCGCCAACGCCGCCTGGGCACAAGCCAAGCGCATGCTGCAAGACGACAGCTACCACATGGTACTGCTCGACGAACTCAACATCGCCCTGCGCTACGAGTACCTCGACCTGGACCAGGTCCTCGACGACCTGCAAGCCCGCCCCCCCATGCAACACGCCATCGTCACCGGCCGCTACGCCCCCCAACCCCTCATCGACCTTGCCGACACCGTCACCGAAATGAAAGTCGTCAAACACGCCTTCAAAGACCAAGGCATCAAAGCCCAAAAAGGCATCGAGCTATGAAGTGAGGCGAAAAGTGCAAGGGGGCAACGGCAATGCAAATGGTCGATGGCAACTTGTAGCGCGGCGTAACGCCTGAGCGAGAGCAACGAGCGAAGAAGGCACCCGCAGCGGCGGCCCGGCGCGAAGGCGGCCCCCAGCCGCCCCGAACTTGCATTGTGGGAGGCAGCTTCAGCTCGCGACGATCAAGCCACCAAGCCTCATCCCACCCGCCCTTGTGGGAGGCAGCTTCAGCTCGCGACGATCAAGCCACCAAATCTCAGCATACCCGTAGCGCGGCGTAACGCCCGAGCGAGAGCAACGAGCGAGGAAGGCACCCGCAGCGGCGGCCCGGCGCGAAGGCGGCGACCAGCCGCCCAGACCCCGCCACATCCCCTCACCCACACTCCTCAAACTGACCCAACGCAATTTTTCAAAAAATCTGCGTGACCAAAGCCAAATTTATCAATAGAGTATGATTAAACCGTAAAAAGCGGCGGTCACGCGAATTTTGGTTATGCTGCCATGAGTCAGACATAGTCTATTAGAAACAGTGGTTTATGATTTTTTGAGTGGCGATATAACATCAATAATCATGCTGGCGCGTTCAATAATGTTATGTGGAAGGGCGTATAATCACTGTTGAACTAAACCGCTTCGCGGTAGCTGTTGACGAATCACGTTTTTCGCCTCATCGGGCCACACTATTGATTGACCCACGTGGGTCAATCAACAGGAGTGACGACGATGACTGCCCTGCGACAGAAGATGATCGCGGCCATGCGTCAGCGTGGCTTTGCGCAACGTACCCACAATACCTACCTGATGGTGGTCACTGATCTGGCACGTTATTTCCACCGTTCGCCAGACACGTTGAGTACCGACGACCTGCAACACTTCTTCAATCACCTGGTTCAGGAGCGCGGTTTGTCTGCCGCCAGTTGCCGTGTCTATCTGCACGGCGTGCGGTTCCTGTATTTGCACGTGTTGCAGTGGCCGTCGTTTGATGTGCCGCTCACCGTCCCCAAAAAACCGCAGCGGATTCCAGAACTGCTGACCCGCGACGAGGTTCGGCGGATCCTGGCCGCCTGCCAAAACGCCAAGCATCGCATGATGCTCGAACTGTGCTATGGCTGCGGATTGCGTGTGACCGAGGTCTGCCACCTGCGAGTTAGTGACATCGACAGCCAGCGTTACCAACTCCGTGTGACGCAGGGCAAGGGCGGCAAGGATCGTATGGTGTTACTACCCGTGACCCTGCTTGATCGCTTGCGCGATTACTGGCGCGCTTATCGGCCAGTCACATGGCTGTTCCCGAGCGCTCTGTTTCCCGATCAAGCCCTGCACGCCAGTGCGCCACAGAAGGCCTTTACCCAGGCCAAGCGTCTGGCCGGGGTCGAGCGGGTGGGTGGCATCCATAGTCTGCGCCATGCCTATGCCACCCATGTTCTGGAGCAAGGCCTGCCCGTCCATCAGCTCCAGCGACTACTGGGCCACCGTAACCTCCAGTCGACGATGCGCTACCTGCACTGGCTACCGAACCAGCAAGGGGGAGATCAGTGTCATATTGACCTGGTGGCCGCCCTGGAGGTGAGCCATGACTAAGGCCGCTACCTTGCAACAGGCATTGACCCGCTTTCTCGACCCAAGCGGTCTTGATCGCCAGCGCCAACGGGTGTGTACCCATCTGCTGGCCTGCCGAACGAAGGCGATGGGTGGGATGGTCTTACAGTGCTCTGACTGCGCTCATGTACAGCCACGCTACTTTGGCTGTCGTGATCGTCACTGTCCACAGTGTCAGGGCCGCGCCATGGCGCAATGGGCTGAGCGTCAGCAGGCCAATATGCTGCCGGTGCGCTATTACCACGTCGTATTCACGCTACCGCACAGTCTTAATGGCTGGGTTCAGCTTCATCCCGAGGTGATTCACCGATTGCTGTTCCAGAGTGCCTGGCAAACGCTGTGCACGTTTGCACGAGACCCAAAACGCCTCAACGGCGAAATGGGCATGATCGCGGTGCTTCACACGGGCCAGAACCTGAGCCAGCATGTGCATCTGCATTGTCTGGTTCGAGGCGGTGCCTTGAGTGACGATGGCAAGTGGCATGAAGCGCGAAGCAACTACTTGTTCCCCGTGCGGGCCCTGTCACGCCACTTCCGTGGGCACATGGTGAGCGCTCTGCGCAAGGCCGCCCATGCTGGCGATCTCCACCGGGTTACCCGGCCCGGCGATGTCGATGCTCAATTGAACACACTGATGGCCACTGACTGGGTGGTTTACAGCAAGGACTGCCTTGAACACACCGGGCGGTAGTACGCTACGGCGCGCTACACGCGCCAGATCGCCATCAGCAACGCACGTATCCTCGCCGTAGACGACCAGCAAGTGACCCTACGTTACAAGGATTACCGCGACCACAACCGACACAAGCAACTCATTCTGGATGGCGAGGAGTTCGTGCGTCGCTTCCTGCTCCACGTCCTGCCTGGGGACTGATGCGAGTGCGGCATTACGGCTTTCTGGCCAATCGCTGCCGACGGCAACGTCTGGTACAGATCCGTCGAGCGCTAGCGATGGTTGACCGGCCCCCATGTCGATACAGCCGCCAGCGATGCGGAGCCGACCTACACCTGTCCACACTGCAAGCAGCCCACCTTACGGATGATCGGGACGCTCACACCCCAGCGCCCCCTCCATGATCAGCCGCCTAACGACAAGGAGCAACACTATCGAGCATGATGTAACGCCCTACGACAACAACAGACCTGGCTAACCGGCTCGCTAGCGAGTCATGGATAAGCTCGTCCCGATGATGGATTTTAGCCATCAGACGCGCTACATTGGGTTAAATTGGATTTGGAAGTGTCGACATAATGACGAAACGGACGATCAGAGCGCGTGCCCCCCGACCTGCCAATGCGCCGTTTGGCACCTCAGGCCACCTGTCAGTCAATACAATTCCCTATTAAATAGCCGCCTGATGGACGCGCCTTAGTCCAACAGGCATTTATTTGCCATGCTCCGCACGGCGAATAAATGCTTCACTGTTAATTGGTAAAGGTATGGAAGTTGTCATTCAAGAAGAAGTGACCGGTTGTGGCATTGCGGCATCTGCTGCACTGGCGGGTCTCAGCTATGCTGAGGCCAAAAATAGAGCTAGTGCTCTTGGTATCCACGCATCAGACACATCGCTCTGGTCCGACACGGAGTACGTCCGAACGCTGTTGCGAGATTTCGGTATCTCCATTTCTCCCAAAGAAACACCATTCGAATCGTGGGAGCAGTTGCCAGATAAGGCCCTTCTTGCCATTAAATGGCGAATAGAGCAGGGCAAGCCATTTTGGCATTGGGTTCTGTTCGTCCGAGAAAATGGCGAGGCAAAGGTGCTCGATTCCAAAAAGGCACTGAAATCAAACGTTCGCCGGGATTTCGGGCGCATCAAGCCCAAGTGGTACATTGAGGTATCCAATTAACAAGGCGCAGCAGTACGCGGCCGATGGCCGCCGGACGTCCCTGACGGGCCGCCGCTGTGCTCTGCGTTAGGTGTGATGGTGAAGTCCGCCGCAAATTTAAGAGGTCATGGATGGATAGTGATTTACTAGAAATGTCCCAGGAACAACTTGTGGCAGAGGTCATAAAACTTCGCCAAGGTATCCGCGAACACCGAGACACCACTGGCCATGATCTGTGCTGGCACCATCCGGCTCTGTGGGCGCTCCTGCCCGAGAAGGTTGATCCCAAAATTGCTGTGCCAGCGTGGCCTCATTTCATGCGTGGCTGCATCAAGTACCGCGAGTCGCTAGACAAGCAAGCGCCTGACGCTCCTCGTACAGATGAGCCGTTCCGTGGCTAACATCACACCTAACAATTCATTCAAGCCGACGCCGCTTCGCGGCGCGGCTTAACTCAGGCGTTAACCCTTCTAGCCGCCTACCTTGCAAAACTCCGTCAATGACGTATATTTGTCAGTATGTTTACCATCATCGAAACCCCTACATTTGAAGCGGACGCCAGGAAAATTTGGACTGAAGAGGAGCGGAGCTCTTTCTTCGCTTGGCTGGCAGCCAATCCGGAAATAGGTGATCCCATTCCCGGTAGTGGTGGATGTAGAAAGGTTCGTTGGTCGGTTGCGGGTTCAGGGAAGCGGGGTGGAGTGCGAGTTATCTACTTCACCAGGTTGGCAAATGGCGAGATCTGGCTGTTGGTGATCTACAAAAAGGCCGTCAAGGACAACATACCCGCGCATATCCTGAAGTCGATTCGTGAGGTATTGGAAAATGAGTAACGAGACCCTGAGTGCTGAGGAGCTTGGCAACAAGCTACTCCAGTCCGTCAAAGAAATGAAAGCGGGCAAAGCCGCACGAGTCAGTCGTGTGGAGCCTAACGAGGTGGCAGAGGCACGCGGTAAAACCGGCCTGACCCAGAGGGAGTTTGCTGAGGTACTGCATATTTCTCCGCGTACGTTGCAGGAATGGGAGCAAGGTCGACGTAAACCCTCAGGGCCGGCAAAGGCACTCATCGAGATTGCTTTCCGTCATCCGGAGGTTATTCGGGAAGACCTCGAACTCCGGGGGTATGCTGGAAGGCCGGGCAGTTGAGAGCCTGCATTGCCTCAAGTCGGCAGGTATCCGCCTCAGTCTTGACGATTTCGGCACCGGTTACGCGGGGTTCGCCCACCTGGAGGCGGTACCGGTAGACAAGCTCAAGATTGACCGAAGCCTGATTAACCGCATCTCAAACAGCCATGATGACAGTCCGATCGTGTCCTCTACCATTATTCTGGCCAAGCGCATGGCGCTCAAAGTGGTGGCCGAGGGCGTGGAAACCCGTGAGCAGCTGGTTCACCTGAAAGTCGCCGGCTGTGACATTGCACAGGGCTATCACCTGGGGCGCCCCATGCCAGCGGAGAAGATTCCTGAGTTCCTGAGAACCTTCGCAGAAGAGGAAGCCAGAGCATGAGGTTGCTGACGTTAATTCTCGCGTTCGCATCGCTCGCCTTTGCATCGTTTTATAGTTGGGGAGCCGTCCGAGAGGTCAAAAACTGCAACATGAACAGATTGACCTTCACGATGATCCCAAAAAAAGATATCGACCAGCAGGCCTCTGAATATCAGCCGTTGATTACGCTGCTAGAGCAGGGGCTTGGGATGCCGGTAGAACTGGTTAGAGCCACCTCTTACGAGAGCGTGATGGACGGTGTACTCTCGGGCGGTGTCGACCTGGCCGTTATGGGGCCGGCATCCTATGTTATCGCCCATCGAACAGACCCGGGTCTGGATGCCTTCGCTTCTCTAACCACCGAGGCCGGGCTCTTTACACCCGAGGGGAGTTTCTATTATTCGTTACTGGTAGTTCCAACGGCAGCGGGGATAAACAGCATTGAGGACCTGAGAAATACCAGGATACTGCTGACAGATTCTTCCAGTACATCAGGGGCTCTCATTCCCAAAAACGAGTTTGCAACCACGATCGGCGAGCCATTCTCCGATTTCTTTGGAGCCAACATATACGCGGGTAGCCATGACAAGGCATTGATGGCGTTGCTGGACAACAAGGCGGAGGCTGCCTTTGTCTCCAGCTCAAGAGCAGATGAAGCGCTCAGGCGCGGCATGATTGCAGAGGACACCCTAACGGTTCTCTGGCGTTCGGTACCGTTACACTATGACCCTTTTGTATTCCGCAGTGGAATTTGCGAGGACGTTCGGAGCCGGGTCATTAATCTACTGACAACCCCTTCGCCAATGCTCTCGGAATACCTGAATACTCAGCGAGCGGTGGGAATAAACCTCGTGACCTATGATGATTACCGGGCGATTGAGGCTGTTCTAAACAACTAGGTTGGCATTATCCAGCGCTCTGATTTCAGTGATCCGATCTATAGTGCCTATATCCATCCAAGTGACGTTGCCTCTCGCTCAAGATGATCTTGAAATTCAGGAGATGCAATTTGGATGAGGGCTCTGGCTCTTTGAGGGATAGAGAGGCCTTTAAGGTTTACGCAGCCATACTCAGTCACTACGAATTGCACATCATTCCGGGGGTCTGTGACGGCACCGCCGAGTAGACGCGGGACGATACGGCTTACAGAGCCCGATTGAGCGGTTGACCTTAATGCAATGAAGGAGCGCCCGTTTCTTGCGGCGTAAGCACCACGAACAAAATCGAGTTGGCCACCGGTGCCTGAAAAGGGGCGATCGCCAATTTGTTCAGAATTGATCTGGCCAGTCAGATCTATTTCGAGTGCTGAATTTACAGACACCATGTTGTCGTTTAGCCGAATGATGTCGGGATTGTTTACCCAGGAAGCGGGGTATCCAACGATAGCAGGGTTATCGTCAAGGAACTCGTAGAGCGCACGGTCTCCGAGAGCGAAGGTGAAAATGTGCTTGTGTTGCATCCATGTCTTGCGTCGACCATTCAAGATCCCGGCCTGAATCAGGGGAACCATTGCCGGGGAGAACAGTTCGCTGTGTAGCCCCAGATCTTTGTGCTGCTTCAACCCCGAGAGCACGGCATTTGGTACTCCGCCCACTCCGATCTGTAAGGTGTCCCCATCTTCAATCCGTTCGATGATCTGTTGCGCAATCTTTCTATCGACCTCTGTGGGCGCCTTGGGGATTGCCTCTACCAGCGGTTGATCGTGCTCAACGATGTGGTCTATTTCTGAAATATGGACGGAACATTCACCAAAGGTTCGAGGCATATACCGGTTGACCTCGACAATGACTTTCCTTGCTTTTCGGATCACCGACGCTCCGTAATCAGCGTTGGTGCCGAGGCTGAAATATCCATGGCGATCCATCGGCGATACGGTCACAAAAAAACATTCCGGATCTATGTGCTCTGTCAGCAGGCGGCCGGCCTGGTGGAGCATTGCGGGTACGAATTCAATCCAATTTGTAGAGTTGGATTGTGCAATGGCAGCCCTGTCTGAATGGCTTAGAAAGAGTGGACGAGGTGTTACGAGATCAATGAGATCTGGAGCTAAAAGAGTTTGCTGAAGATGTTCCGTACCATGCAGATAATAGACGTTTAACGGACCAATCAATCGATCTCTGAGGGCATCTGCAGTGGCTGCCATCAATGCCGGCGGTTGCGCGGCGCTCATTCCGAGAATCAGGTTTCTGCAGCCTGAAATGGTCTCGACCGCTTCATGGGCAGACAACTTCCGTTTTAGATAGCTGGCTAGCAATCCTTCATCGGTATCCACTTGTTACCGTCCGTTCTGGGCCAATCTCAGTGCCCTGAGTAGTGCCCTTTTTTTGGTTTGATGCTGTTCCATGCGCTTGAGAATGCTGTCGAGCACACCAAGCGCTTCGATAACGTGCGTCCCTTTGTTCAGCATGACGCACTCTGGAGTTATTGTCAAATCTGGTGTATGACCATCAGGCAGCGTTCCTGTCAGATTGATCTTCCACCTGTATTCCATCCTGAAACTGTACGTTATCCACGACCAGCTTCAGTTGGTCGAACCCCTTGATCCGCTTCCAGCGTTTCTGGGCGGATTGGAGCAGTTTGAACACCATCGATAACGTGGTGTCCCGGTTGCCACAGGAGCGGCTCCGCTTGGTTCTTAGCCTCACCGTGGCAAACGTGGATTCAATCGGATTGGTGGTCCGCAAGTGAATCCAGTGAGTCGCCGGAAAATCGTAGAAGGCCAGCAGCTCATCCCGGTCCTTCTCCAGGTTTTCCATGGCCTTCGGGTACTTGTCTCGGAATCGTCTCAAGGTGCTGTCGAACGCCTTGTGGGCGCTGTCTCGGGTCTCCGCCAGGTAGATTTCATGCAAGGCTGACTTCACCTTCGGTTGTACCGACTTGGGCAGCTTGTCCAACACGTTGGCGGTCTTATGCACCCAGCACCGCTGATGCCGGGTGTCCGGAAACACCTTGCTCAGAGCCTTCCAGAAGCCCAGTGCGCCGTCGCCAACAGCCAGCTTGGGCGAGGGCTCCAAGCCACGTTCCCGCAAATCCGTGAGTAGCTCTCGCCAGCTGGCTTCGGACTCCCGGTGGCCGTCCTCCACAGCCACCAGCTCCTTGTGACCATGCTCGGTCACGCCGATGATCACCAGCAGGCAGAGCCGGTCATCCAGACGGACGTTGCTGTACACGCCGTCAGCCCACCAGTACACATAGCGTTTCTGACTCAGGTCCCGTCGCTGCCAGCCCTTGTGCTCATCAAGCCACTTCGACTTGAGCCGGGAGACCGTGTTCGCCGACAGGCCATTGGCCTGCTCGCCGACCAGCGCGCTCAGGGCCTCCTGGAAGTCACCGGAGGAAACGCCACGCAGGTAGAGCCAGGGAATCAGCCTGAATCCGTGAAGCCGGCGCCGACACTTTCCCTATCACCGCCAGCGAGCACTTTTTGATCATTCGCCCCGTGCAAGTTGGCTTTCGCAAGCCCGTTATTGCCAAAACCCACCGTGCTGATCGGTGCTGACGGCCCGTTTTGTCATGCCTTTCCACCCGCCAGGCACGACATATCTGGCGATCGCGTGTCGCTTGGAACTGCTTGTGGATAGAGTGTCGCCGATTGACGGTCAGCATGGCGTTCCTCGTGGATAACGCAGTCGGCTCCGCAGCGTCTTGAGCACCGTCATGCGCCCGATATCCTGCCCGAAGTCGAGGATGATCTGCCGTGCCTTGTGAATCACGAGAGCCGCACGGTGCACCAGCTCTTGTAGCACGGTGCGCAGCCGGCGCCGCTTGGCCGGGTGGCGCACCGGGCTCAGCTCGCCGGTCATGCCCAGCTGTCCCATCAGGCGCAGGATGTTGTAGGCCAACTGGGCGAGATGCAGGATCAGATCGTTGGTGGCGAACTTGCCGGACGGCAAGCGCTCCAGGTCGAGATCGGTCTTGATCTCGCTGTGAAACTGCTCATGGGTGGCATGCGCCTGGTAGCGCTTGATCACCGCCTCCGGCGCCTCGTCGGCTGGTCCACCAGCCTTCCAACTCATAGTCCGGTTCGAGCAGCAACTGGTATCGCGATCGGCGGTGCGCTCTACCAGGCGCATCACGCGTTGGACGACGTATTCGGTCTTGTTGTCGTCGTGGATCGAGACGGTCTGCGGCCACAGCGCCTG
Organism: Halomonas sp. 18071143; assembly: GCF_019211725.1. Lineage (NCBI taxonomy): Bacteria > Pseudomonadati > Pseudomonadota > Gammaproteobacteria > Oceanospirillales > Halomonadaceae > Halomonas > Halomonas sp. 18071143. The sequence continues at coordinate 2,181,759 of NZ_CP078120.1, read as the reverse complement.
GCGCTTGCCAGGACGCAGCTCTTCCCAGTAGTCCGCCGCCACCGCCAGCCAGGTATCTCGATCAGCCGTGGCCGAGCCGCGCGGGTTCCATTTGACGACATAGTCGAGCCGGCGCCCCTCGTCGGCAAAGACCGGCGTTGCTGTTCGAGAAGCGCCGGTGCGCACGGCTGTCGAAGCCGCTGTCCTCGCGTAACAGGATCGGTTGCTGGTCAGGCATTGGGCGCGAGGCAGTACCCGCTCGGAAGGCGTTGCTCTCCTTCATGGTGTGCTGCTTGCCGTGCCGCAGTTCCAGACCCGGCACCACCCTTCGTTGCCCGGTAGGCGGCGATCGGGGTGTAGCCATCGACCTTCTGGTAGGTCCGCGAGACGCCTTCCTTCTTCGAGTTGCTGTTGTCCATGACGAAGGTGTCGATGTCCGTGCAGACGTGCGTCGTCTCGGCGGTGATCGGTGCTTCGATCAGTGACAGCAGGGTCGTGGACCAGGTGGCGGTGCGCGCCTGCAGGTCGTTGGCGGCAAGTTTCTCCAGCCGCTGTCGCAGCGTCGCCGCGCTCGGCACCTTCTGCAGGGTCAGCAGTTGTTGGAAGGGCTTGTCGCGGCGGAAGTTCTCGACAGCGTCATAGTCGCTCATGCCCAGACACAGCAGGCCCAGGTAGCTCTTGATCACGTCACTGGTGCGCATGCCCAGCGTGGTGGGGAAGCGGCTGTCGATGCTGTCGACGCCAGCGATCTCGAAGCATTGCCCGATGATGGACAGCCCGGCGTGGCTGGTGAGGGTGCGGCGACTGGCGCGGAACTTTATGTTGGGCATGGCACTGTCTGGGTGAATGGCGATAATGGCTATATTGCCATGCAGGTCAGTGGGTTAGAAGTGCTTCCGGGGGCCGGTCTCACGGATTCAGGTTACTGCTTGGCAGTTAATCCTTTTTCTCAGGATTATTCCCCTTTTTTTAAAAGATGAACACTTTAAAGATAAAAATCCTGGGATTATAAAGCTAAGTGAATCCTTGAAGAAATATGGCCTATCTGAGTCTGATAGCTTGATCAGCATAATCCAGTATACAAGTCGCCGAGGCATTTTTGGGAAGGTTAAATCTGCAATATCTGAAGTTACAGGTGAAAAAGTTGAAGAAGAAAACTATAAGGTAAAAGATCCAGCTGCACTACTTTCTTCAATTAAGAGCATATTTGAAAAGGCCACTCCATCAGAATCAAGCTACTATCTAGTAATCGATGGTTTAGATTATATTCTGAGGGAGGGTAGAGATAATACAAAATATATTGCCGATCTGATAAATGCCGTGAGGCAGCTAAATATATTTTTTGCATCTTTAGGGTTATCTGCGAAGGCAATAATTCTGATACGAAATGAAGTTTTAAAGGTAGTTCCCGATCCAAACCTTACCAAAAGAATTAATGATAACGGTGTTCAACTAAAGTGGTTTGACAATGTTAGATCGCCATTCGATAGCAGCCTTTTAGAGGTGATTCGGAGCAGGGCTGCACTCGCTGGATACCAGGCTTCTATGAGGGAGCTTTGGTATAACTGGTTTCCAAGGGAGATTAACGGTACGGGCTCATTTGAATTCGTGATCGTAAATACAAGATACCTTCCAAGGGACTTAATAAGTTTTTTCAGGGAGGTTCAAAAACTTGGGAAGCAACCGCCATTTAACAGAGTAGACGTCCTGTCTGCCTTAAATAATTATTCAGATTGGTTTTTGCAGGAACTTGGAGATGCTCTGGTTGGCGTGATAGATGAAAACATTCGAGTAGAGCTACCTGATATTATTTCAGAATTGGGTCGTAACTTTAAAATAGATGATTTAAAAGAAAAGCTTGAGGAGCATGGGTTGCTTTCGAAGGGGATAACGGCTGAGCAAATCGCACGAGACCTTTTTAATTCCTCATGGCTCGGAAATCGGTGGGACACCAATAAAGGGACTCCAAGATACTCTTGGAAACATCGTAAAATAAATGCAAATCTGAACCTTAAGCACGAACTAGTAGTTCATTCAGGGTTATGGAAATCCCTCAACCTAATTTAGTCATAACAATACGCTGTTGCCGGACAATTTTTTCACCGCTTTGCGATTCCAAAATTGCCGCAAAGCTTCGCGTTATGTTTCTTGACCGCACCTGTTAAATGGTGCTATTAATAGCACTAAATTGTTGGCTAGGTAACCACTATGCAAGTGAAATTTTCCGAGGATGTCATTCCTCTATCAGACCTGAAGATCAATCCCGGAAAGGTGGTTGGTCGAGCACAGGACACGCATCGCCCAATCCTGCTTACCAGCCGTGGCCGCGGCGTAGCGGTTGTGCAGGGGCTCGAGGATTATGAGAAAAGTGCAGAGGAATTGCGGTTTGTAAAAGCGGTGGCGCAGGGGCTTATGGATGTTCGCGAGGGCAACACCGTATCGTTGGAGGACGCCAAGAAAACGTTGGGCATCAAGTAAATGGAATTACGCATCGCACAGTCCGCTCTTGAGGACTTACAGGCTATTCAAGAGTATTACAAAGAGCAGGATGTTCCACATATCGGTGATGATTTCGTGGCTGCGATCTTGGAGCATAGCGAAATGCTTCAGCTCCACCCTGATGCTGGCCGTATTGTTCCTGAATTCAACCTGGATCATATTCGCGAATTGATTCACGCGCCATTTCGAGTTGTCTATCTCAGGCAAGCTAAAGAGGTTGTGCTCATACGAGTCTGGCGAAGTGAGAGGCAGCTTGAATTACCTGCAAACGAAACATAACCAAGCCATGCACCGGATGCCAAACCCTTCGCTTCGCTACGGCTTTGTCACCGGTGATGGCGGGCGTTAAAGATGCTGCTCCACATCCATACTGTTGTGGAGAATTCGGATGACAACGATCCTGGATTCCGTACCGGCTCTGTAAAAGATAACATGACTGCCCTGACTGAACTTTTTGTACCCTGGCTTTATGTCACCCGCATCGCGGCCAATATCAGGTTGGCGAGCGAGCCGCTTGAAAGCATCGTCAAGCTGCCTGAGGTATGTATCGCGTTGGCGCTTTCCCCACTTTTCGGTGGTGAAGCGGCCTATCTCGACAACGTCTTTTCGGGCAGAGGCAGTGAGCAGGTATGGACGCATCAGTGAGCTTCGTTGTCCAGTTCTGTAATAACGCTTTCAAGGGAATACTCTGCGATTCCACTCTGTTCGCCTTCATCCAGGAGGCGTTGGAGCCGTTCAAGCTTACTTTCTGTTTCTTCAAGCAGACGCAGTCCGGCACGTACCACCTCGCTCACCGAGCCATAGCGGCCCTTTTCAACCTGAGTGGCTATAAACTCGTCAAAGTGGGGGCCGAGTGTAATGCTGGTATTTCTAGCCATGGGGAAACTCCTGTACCAAATATTGGTATATCATGGCAAAGCACCCATAACAAGGCAAGGCAGGCCGACGCGATAAAGTCGCGCCGCTGCGAAGCTGGCCTCCAGCGGCCTCAACCCAAAAGCGCAGGAACGGCTAGCGCTGGTAGCCGAAGACCCATACCGCAAGCCGCCTCCGTTTGAGAAACTCGTGGGTGATCTTGCGGGGGCCTATTCACGCCGCATCAATCTTCAGCATCGCCTGGTCTATCAAGTGCTCGATGAAGAGCGAGTGGTGAAAGTTCTCAGGCTCTGGAGCCACTACGAATAATGCATCACCAACGGCTGTTGCGGATGTATTAGCCTTTATTCACGGCCCGACGTCGCCGAGATAGAGCGCACGGTTCGTGCGACGACCTGAAATACGCCAGCAGTGGTGACGGTGATGGCATGCCAATGGGTGCAAGAGGGAACGGTGGCGCTTTTACAACAAGGCATCAGTGTATCGACCGCAGCTCCCTTTTCAACGGCAGCCCAGGTGCCCCATGCCATCCGTCTTGCGCTAGCATCGGTAGATATTCAGCAGCTTGAAAAAGCACTGTGTGCCGTCAGGGAGGTCGTTGAATACCATGCCTACGTTTAACATCCGCCGTCGAGTCACCACGAACACGGCCAACCACGAATCCTCACTTTGACAAGACGGCTCCAACCATGACCCGCAAAACCCTAAGCCTCAAAACGAAACGGCCCCCAGAGGCCAAGCCCGCCGACACAGTGGCCGACTCCTCACTCGAAGAGCAATCACACACCGACCCCGAAAAGCGCTTTCTCAACGGCACGGCCATTCATCCTTCCCCGCGCCTTTATCTCGCCCACGGCGTTCATGAGCACAGCGTGCGGGCGATGGATCTGATCACGCCCATTGGCATGGGGCAGCGCGGGCTGATCGTGGCGCCGCCGGGGGCGGGGAAAACCACCCTGTTGAAGCATATCTGCCAGGCCGTGGCGGCGGCGTATCCCGAGATCAAGCTGTATGCCCTGCTGATCGATGAGCGCCCGGAGGAAGTGACCGATTTCAAGCGCAGCGTGACCGTGACCGCCGAGGTGCACGCTTCGTCGTCTGACGAAAGCTACGCCCACCATGCGCGCGTGGCCGATAACCTGCTGCAAACGGCGCGCAGGCAAGCTGGCGAGGGGCACGATGTGATGATCGTGATCGATTCATTGACACGGCTTTCCCGGGTGCACAATGCGGGGCAGCGGGGCAGTGGCCGTACCATGTCGGGCGGGTTGGATACCCGGGCGCTGGAAATCCCCCGCAAACTGTTCGGGGCGGCACGGAATATCGAAAACGGCGGCTCGCTGACCATTCTGGCCACCGTGCTGGTGGAGACGGGAAGCCGCATGGATCAGGTGATCTTCGAGGAGTTCAAGGGCACCGGCAACATGGAGCTGGTGCTGTCGCGGGAGGTGGCCAGCCAGCGCATCTTCCCGGCGCTCGATATTGCCAAAAGCAGTACCCGCCGAGAAGAGTTGTTGATCGAGGCCCACGAGATCGAAAAGGTACGCAGCCTGCGCAGAGCCTTGACGCCGCTCAAGCCAACCGACGGCGCGCAGAAGCTGCTGGCGTTGATGGAGAAGTACCCCACCAACGCCGAGCTGCTGGCGGCGTTTTCACCCGCTCAGGGGTAAGGCCTGCCACCTGCCTGCGGGCCATCGCTCGTCGATGTTGCCTACAGCGCCTAGCGGCTGCCTTTCTTCACATGCTTCAAATTGGAGGCCGGGACGGCCTTCTTGACCGGAAATTCCGCCACTTCCCTGCGCTCGATGAGCTGGTTCATGCGCCGTTCGATGGCACACAGGTTCTTGAAGTCGCTGATATCCACCAGCGAGATGGCTTCCCCGGAGGCCCCGGCGCGGCCGGTGCGGCCAATGCGGTGGATGTACTCTTCCGGCTGGAAGGGTAAGTCGTAGTTTACCACTCGGCTCAGCTCGCCGATATCCAGCCCCCGCGCCGCGACGCCGGTGGCCACCAGGTACTTGAGCTCACCGGTTTTGAACTGGGCCAGAATCTTTTCGCGCATGGCCTGGCTTCTGCCGCCATGGATGGAGTCCGCGACGATGCCGCGTTTCTCCAGCTGGGCCACCAGCTTGGCCGCGCTGTGCTTTTTCTCGACGAAGATCAGCGCCTGGTCCCAGGCCTGTTCGTTGATCAGGTGGCTGAGCAGGGCGGATTTGGTGTCCTTATCGACCGTGATCAGCCACTGTTCGATGGTGTCGGCGGCGCGAACGTTGGGGGTGATCGCGATGTTGGCGGCCAGGTCGGTCATCTTGCTGTCTGAAAAGCTGCGGGCGAGGGCGCGAACGTCCTGGGTCATGGTGGCCGTGAACAGCAGGTTCTGGCGCTGTTCCGGCAGGCGCACGATGATCTTGTGAATATCATCCACAAAGCCCATGTCGACCATTCTGTCCGCTTCGTCCAGCACCATGACCTGAAGCTCGTCGAAGTGCAGGGCGCGCTGATGGGCCAGGTCCAGCAGCCTGCCCGGTGTGGCCACCAGAATGTCCACGCCTTCGATCAAACGCTCCTTTTGGGGCGCGGTATCCACACCGCCATACGCGGCCATCGAGGTGAGCTGGGTATGCTTGGCGTATTGCGCCACGCTGGCGTTGACCTGTACCGCCAGCTCGCGAGTGGGCACCAGAATCAGCGCGCGGATGCGCTTGGCCCGCAGCGCTTCTGCCTTGCTGAAGCGCTCCAGCAGCGGCAGCACGAAAGCGGCGGTTTTGCCGGTGCCGGTTTGGGCGGTGGCGATGAGGTCTTTCCCCGAGAGAATGGCGGGAATGGCCTGTTCCTGGATGGGCGTGGGCGTCTGGTAACCGAGTTCGGTGATCGCCTGAACGAGGGGAGTGGATAAACCGAGTGTAGAAAAAGGCATAAGGGGCCCTGACAGCGAGTCGTAGGTGGGTCGAACGTAAAAAGTGGTGCAGCATAGCGTAAAATCGGCCCGCCGTTGCTCGAATATTGCCCGCCGCGTCACCGTACCCCGCCTCACACAAGGTATAATGCCCCCTTCCCGGCGAAGCCTGTGTGCTTTAGCCTGCTGTTTTACGTCGATAAGGTCGTGGTTTGATGATCAACACCAAAATTTACAAGGCGGTGTACGAGCTGGCCGAAAAGCTGATGAAGGCCGCGTCCAAGGATGACCGCGCCACCTTTGAAGTGCTTTACGCCGAGCTGCAGGCGATCTGCACCGAGCATGAGAACACCGAGAAAGACCACCCCGAGCAGTGGGAAACCCTGGCCGACTTCACCGAAGAGCTGGAAGACGCGCTGCCGATCTACCAAAAGGCGCTGGACAAGGCGGTGGCCAAGCAGTCGAACGACCATCTGGCCTCGATTGGCTTTTCCATGGCCACCCTGCAGGTGGAACTGGGCGAGCCCCAGGCCGCCATCGAAAGCTTGCAACGCGCCCAGGCCAGCGCCCAAACGATTGAAGACAACGAGCTGAAAGCAGAGATCGACGAGCTGCTGGCCACGCTTACCAACGGTTAGGAGTCCCCTTGACCAATAACGATATTTTTCGCCGTATTCGCTATGCCTTCGATTTGAAGGAGGCCACCATCGTCAATATCTTCGCCCTGGCAGAGGTGGACGTGACGCCTGCCCAGGTAACGGCCTGGCTGAAGAAGGATGAGGATGAAGCGCTGGTGCCCATGAAGAATCGTGAGCTGGCGGCGTTTTTGAATGGCTTCATCAGCTTCAAGCGCGGCAAGCGCGAAGGCCCGGTGCCTGCGCCGGAAACCCAGCTGAACAACAACATGGTGTTCCAGAAGCTGCGTATTGCGCTGAACATGAAGGCCGAAGACGTGCTGGCGGTGTTCGAGCAGGTGGGGCTACCGCTCAGCCCCCACGAGCTGAGCGCGTTCTTCCGCAAGCCAAGCCACAAGAATTACCGCGAGTGCAAGGACCAGATGCTGCGCAACTTTCTGATGGGCGTGCAGCAACAGCAGCGCCCCAGCCAGGAGAGCTGACGGCTAAGGTGATACCTTAGCCGTCGCGCTTCACGCACACGAAGATGGCATTGCCAGACGCGTTGTCCCACGGGGTGATGGTCTGGTAGTCGTGTTCGAACACGTGCACCTCGAAGTAGGGCGTCAGCAGGGCGATGAGTTCGCCAAAGCTGACCGCCACCATGGGGTGCTCGTCATTCCATACCTGGGTGACCGCAGGCGTGCTCTTTTCGATACTGAGCCGCAGCGTTTGCCGTTCCCCGTGCCCCGCATAGTGCCAACCCGAACGAAACGTGAAGCGATCCTCGCCCTGTTGGGCGGTGTGCTTGACGAACAGCGCGTTGTCGATGCGCTCCTTGTCCACGCTGTTGAAGCACAGTACGCCGCCGGTGCGCAGGGCGCGGTGGGCGCTGGCGATGCAGGCGCTCAGCTTTTCCAGGTTGGCGTTGTAGTGGATGGAGTATAAGAAGCAGGTGATCAAATCCACCGGCTCATCCACCTGGAACTGGCCCATGTCTTGCAGCGAAAAGTGAGCTTCCGGGCAGCGGGTGGCTGCCAGGTCCAGCATCGACTGGTGAATGTCCAGCCCGCTGCTGGTGTAGCCCACATCCAGAAAATGGCGTACGTGGGGGCCGGTGCCGCAGGCCAGGTCCAAGTGCTGGCTGCCCGCGTTGCCAAACAGCTGATGCAGGCGATGAATGGCGTTACTTTGCGCGCGGTAGTCGATGTCGACGCACATCAGATCGTAATAGCCGGAAAGGTCGGTGTAGAGCGCGTTGACGGACATGGTGGCCTAACGGTGAACGCTAAAGGAAAGAGGTGGCGCATGGTATACGAGCGCTTCGTATTTGAGAAGCCGGGTTTGGCTAGCCAACGGAGAGGGCGATGATACATATCGGAATTGAAACGCTGGAAGCGCAGGATGTGGTGGCGCTATTGGAAGAGCACTTGTCTGACATGCACGCCACTTCGCCGCCGGAAAGCGTGCATGCGCTGGACGTGACCGCGCTCAAGGCAGCCAACATCACCTTTTACAGCGCCCGCCAGAACGGCCAGCTGTTGGGCTGCGCGGCAATCAAGGCGCTGGGGGAGGGCCAGGCGGAGCTGAAGTCCATGCGTACCACGCCCGCTGCCCGCCAGCAGGGCGTGGGTGCCCGGCTGTTGACGCACGTGCTGGAAGAGGCCCGGGCTCGGGGCTATCACACCGTCTATTTGGAAACGGGCTCGATGGCCTTCTTCGAGCCCGCTCGCCGTCTATATGCCCGGTTCGGGTTCGAGTATTGCGGGCCGTTCGGCAGCTACCGGCTTGACCCCAATAGCTGTTTCATGCGGCTATGCCTGGGCGAGAGCTGAAAAGGCTAATATCACCGGGCCTGGTGCAGAGGCCCGGTGATGGGTTGTGGAGACAGCTTTTCACGTTAGCCGCTTACGGTAGCCCATCAAGAAAGCTGGTCGGCGAAGTCATGGTTGACGTCCCGATGGCTCGCCTCGTCGGCACGCACGGCGATCACCACGTCGCGCAACCGCGCATCCTGGGGTAGCTTCCAGTAATCGATGGCGATTTGGGGCGCCGGGATGTTTTCGTACTCGCCTCGGTCGATACCTTCCAGGTATTCGGTGTAGCTATAGACGGCTTCCTCTTCCAGGTAGCCGACCACGCGGTGGGCGGTCTTGCTGGAGCATAAATACAGCAGGAAAAACAGATTAAAGAACATGCCTTGGGCTACGAGAATGAGGAAGCGCTCGAAACGGTTGGGCTTGGCGACCTCGATAAAGGTCATCAGGTGCATGCGTTCGTTTTCCGCTTCATCCAATAGGGTACGAATCCAGCCATCATCATCCTTGATGCGCCGAATGGCATGCAAGTGCTGTATCGCCCCTCCCACCATGCCGGGCACGGCGGCCACTGTTTCCAGAATGACGGCACGGTGGCCGTAACGGCCGGCAAAAAACTTGTCGGCAAAAAAACGCATGAATTTCACGACTCGGTAGGCAATGCGGTCTGACAGCCCCTGAGGTTGGTGATGTGTGTATTGTTCGCCAGGCCTCGTGTGCTCATCATGACTGTTCATGGTCTACTCCTTGCAGGTAAAATTTTAATGTATGACTTCTGTATGGCTTTTGGGTTCGTCGCTTGAGCATCTTTTTGCCACTGCGGTGAAAGATTGACGTCGCTGGCAGCGATGGGCGCTGAAATGCTAAAGAATCCTTGCGACTTTCCGATAATAAAGAGGTACGTCTTTTCTTAGCCACTAATGAGTCTGCCATGCCCAAATTACGTGCTCTGTTGTTGTCCGCTACTTTGTTGATGCTTACCGCAACGGCTCAGGCATCAGTGCAGGCAGCAGAGGAGGCGGCGCTGGCGTGGTTGGTGAAGATCGATAACAGCGAGTATGAACAGGCATGGGAAGCCGCTTCGCCACTGCTGCGTACACCGCTTTCTGCTGCCATGCTTGAACGCACCGTTGCACTGTCGCGTAAGGACTTTGGCTCGGTGCAATCGCGCCGCCGAGTGCGCGTTTCGCAGTACACCTCCATGCCCGGCGCTCAGCGGGGTGACTTCAAGGTCGTCACTTTCCAGACCCAGTTTGCCAACCGCCCGCGGGTGGTGGAAGTGGTGACCCCGCATCTGGAAGAGGGTACCTGGCGGGTCAGCGGTTACTATATCGAGTGAGGGCTGGGCCAATCAGCCGCTAGCGCATCACACGATCATTCCCGCCAATGCCTGCATTATCAACACGATGACCAGCACCGCGCTGCCCAGCGCGAGGCTGGTCATCAGCGCATGGCGTTTCCACAGGGTTTCAACCCGTTTGCCATAGCGTTTCACCAGCCAGGCCAGCCCGTAGTAGCGTAGCCCGCGTGAGAGCAGCGCTGCCAGCACGAATAGCAGGATAGGGTAACCGGAAAGCCCGGCGGTAATCATGGCCACCTGGAAGGGGATGGGAAGAATGCCGATGGCCAGAATCGCGGCAAACCCGTAGCGGTTGAAGAAGCCCTGAAACGCCTGATAGCTCTCCTCCATGCCCATGAACTCGATAAACCAGGTCCCCAGCGATTGATAGAGCACCATGCCCACGCTATAGCCCACCAGCGACGCCACCAGGCAGCCCAGCGTGGTGGCCGTGGCAATCGCCCAGATCCGCTGTTTGTTCACCGCCATCAACGGGATCAGTACCAGCTCGATGGGCACGGGCAGGATGATGGTTTCCAGAAACGAGAGGGTGGCGATCAGCCAGAGCATGTGTTTGGAGCCGTTCAAACGCTCCAGCCAGTGCTGGGTACGGGTAGAGATCAGCGCCATCGTGTCCTCCTGACGTAAATGGCATGGCCGACTGGCGGCGGCGCACATGATGAATGTGCGGGGTTGTCGTGTAGAGTAGACTGTTGCGTACTCATTGACCGACGCACTTGGAGCGACTCACACGGAGTGACTCACATGAGTGATCATCATATCGTCATCATTCCGGCAGAGCCTCACTATCTGCCCACTGCGCAGCAGGTAGCCCAGGCCAAGGCTGCGTTGTGGCAGTGGATGCCCGAGGCAGAGAGTATAGACGAGCAGGTATCAGAGCATGTGATGTTTCATGACTGTGGCAGCAACTTCGAGTACGTGCGCTGTCACCTGTGCGCGCAAGAGCTGACCCTTCCTGAGTGGCATCTCGTGATGGATCAGGATTACGACGCACAGCGTGGCTTTGCGCTCCTTCCCCAGGCGCTGCCGTGCTGTGGCAGTGTCGCCAGCGTGCACCAGCTCGACTACTCCTTCCCCCAAGGGTTCGCTCGGTTTTCGCTCACGGCCATCAACCCCAGAACAGGGGCCATGAGCCCCCAACAGACCGAGTCGCTGCAACGCCACCTGGGGCAACCCTTGCGGGTGATTTACCGGCATGTGTAGTGCGCAAGATTCGGGTAGGTGTCGGGCCTTTCACTGGGTAAGCTTTAGCGAGCATCAGCCTCTTTTTGCCCCTTTGCCCGTGAGATGGACGCGATGAACGACTACGCCCGTATCGAAAAAGCCATGGCCTTCATGGTGGCCCACGCCGCCCAGCAGCCGAGCCTGGAGGCGGTGGCCGAGCAGGTACACTTGAGTGCGTTCCATTTTCAGCGGCTGTTCAGCCGCTATGTAGGGGTGAGTCCGAAGCGCTTTTTACAAGCGTTGACGTTGGCGCGGGGCAAGCAGTTGATTGCTTCTTCCCAGAGCCTTGCCGACACCGCCGAAGCGCTGGGGCTGAGCGGCGGCTCGCGGCTTTATGATCATTTCGTGACGCTGGAGGCGGTCACACCGGGGGAGTTCAAGCGCCAGGGGGAGGGCGTGGAGATTGCTTATGGGGTTCACCCCACGCCGTTTGGCCAGGTGCTGGTCGCCACCACCCCGAGAGGCATTTGCCGCATGGGCTTTTTGGCAGCGACACCCGAAGCGGAGATTCTGGCGCAGCTGGCCGCCGAGTGGCCGCGCTGTACCTTGCGCCACCAGCCGGACGCCACGCGTTACGCCGTCGAGGCGCTGTTCGAACCGCCGCGCCGCGCAGCGCCTGGGGCGCTTTCGCTGCATGTGCGGGGTACCAACTTTCAGCTCAACGTGTGGCGGGCGCTGCTGATGATCCCGGACGGGCAGCTTGCCAGCTACTCCCACATCGCCCAGTGGCTGGGGGCTCCGAAATCGTCTCGGGCGGTGGGTAACGCGGTGGGCGCCAACCCCGTGGCGCTGTGGATTCCCTGCCACCGGGTGATTCAGCAAAGCGGCGCCCTGGGTGGCTACCGCTGGGGGCTGGAGGTGAAACGCCAGGTCCAGGCCTGGGAAGCGGCCCAGCATCTGGAATCCTCGGACAGCGCTTGAAGCGAGTGACCGGCTAGGGCCCATCTAATGTCCAAATATGGACCAGCCCGTGCGCTGCACGAACATCTCCAGGGCGCGCACCCCCAGAAGGCTGTTGCCGTAGCTATCCAGCCCCGGTGACCAGACGGCCAGCGAGCCGCGCCCCGGCGCAATGGCCAGAATGCCGCCGCCCACGCCGCTCTTGCCCGGTAAGCCCACGCGGAAAGCAAATTCCCCCGAGGCATCGTAGTGGCCACACATCATCATCAACGAGTTGATTCGACGTGCCCGCTGGGGCGACACCACCCGGAGGTTGCTGGGGCGGTTGACGCCGTCGGAAGCCAGAAACAGCCCGGCGTGGGCCAGTTGCTCGCAGCTCATGGCGATGGCGCACTGGTGAAAGTAGGTGCCAAGCACTTTGTCCACGTCGTGGCGCAGCCGCCCAAAGGCTTTCATGAAGTGAGCCAGCGAGGCATTGCGGTCCTTGTACTGCATTTCCGAGGCGGCGACCTGATGGTCGAAGCAGATGCTGTTGTCGTCGGCGATATAGCGCACGAAGCTCAATATTTCGGCCAGGGTTTCCTTGGGGGCGTGGCCCATCATGATGGCGTCTACCACCGCAATGGCCCCGGCATTGATGAACGGGTTGCGCGGTTTACCGCTCTCGTGTTCCAGCTGCACGATGGAGTTGAAGGGGTCGCCGGAGGGTTCGCGGCCGACGTTGGACCACAGCGCATCGCCGAGCTTGCCCAGCGCAATGGTCAGGGTGAAGACCTTGGAAATACTCTGAATCGAGAACGGCGTGGCGGCGCAGCCCGCCGAGAAGCGCGCGCCCTCGACGGTGGCCAGGCTGATGGCAAACTGGTTGGGATCGACCTGGGCCAGTTGGGGAATGTAGTCGGCCACCTTGCCGCGCTCGGTGGCGTGGGATAGCTCGTCGGCAATCTCGTTCAGTAGCGTTTGCATCTCGGGGTCATCGCTCGTTTCAAGAGCCGCTACCCTAGCGGAAAACGAGCAGTCTGTCTGCCCGTTATCCGGCCCTTCCACGCCGCACCTTGTGCAGCCTGAGGACGCGCGATTTAATGGACGGATATTCAGCAACTGCGTAGGCCGAGAAGACGCCATGACCACACTGATGATTCAAGGCACCACCTCGGATGCAGGCAAAAGTACCGTGGTGGCGGGGCTGTGCCGTGTTTTGCAGCGCCGGGGGTTCTCGGTGGCTCCGTTCAAGCCCCAGAACATGGCGCTCAACAGCGCCGTGACCATCGATGGCGGAGAGATTGGCCGCTCTACTGCGCTTCAGGCCCAGGCGGCGGGGGTGATGCCGCACAGCGACATGAACCCGGTGCTGCTCAAGCCGGAAACGGACCGGGGTGCCCAGGTGATCCTGCGGGGCAAGGTACATGGCCATATGGATGCGCTGGATTATCACGCCTTCAAGCGTACCGCCCAGGCGAGTGTGATGGCCGCCTGGCAGGCGTTGTCCCAGCGCCATGAGGTGATCATTGCCGAAGGAGCGGGGAGCCCGGCAGAGATCAACCTGCGCAAGGGGGATATCGCCAACATGGGCTTTGCCGAAGCCGTGGATTGCCCGGTACTGCTGGTGGGCGATATCGACCGTGGCGGGGTGTTTGCCCAGCTGGTGGGTACCCTGGCGCTGCTGAGCGACAGCGAGCAGGCGCGGACCAGGGGGTTCATCATCAACCGTTTTCGGGGCGATATCGGGCTACTGGAGCCGGGGCTCGAGTGGCTGACGGCGCGCACCCGCAAGCCGGTACTGGGTACGTTGCCCTATCTGCCCGGGCTGCTGTTGGATGCCGAAGACAGCATTGGCACGGTGCAGGCAGAAAAACAGCGCGACACCCTGAATGTCATCGTGCCTGCCTTGCCACGCATCAGTAACCACACCGACTTCGATGCCTTGCGCCTGCACCCGCAGGTATCGTTGAGCTTTATCGGGCCGGACCAGCCGATACCGGCAGCTGATGTGATCATCCTGCCGGGCAGTAAAAGCACCGCCAGCGACCTGGCCTGGCTGAAGCGCCAAGGGTGGGAGGCTGCCATTGCCAGGCACTTGCGTTACGGGGGCAAGGTGCTGGGCATTTGCGGCGGTTTTCAGATGCTGGGGGAGTGGGTGGACGACCCCGAAGGGCTGGAGGGAACCGCCGGGCGGGTGGCGGGCCTGGGCTGGCTGGCGCTTTCGACGCGCATGGCCCCGGCCAAGCAACTGCGCAACGTGCACGGAGTGCTGGCCGGTAGCCAGGTGGCGGTGAGCGGCTACGAAATCCATCACGGCGTGAGTGAGGGCAAGGCGCTGGAGCGCCCGCTCTTCGACCTGGGCGGCCATTTTGATGGGGCCATCAGCGAAGATGGGCAAGTGTTGGGGACCTACCTGCACGGGTTGTTCGACCACCCCGATGCCTGTCAGGCCTTGCTGGAACGCTTGGGGCTGGCCAGCGCCAGTCGCATCGATTACACCGCCCACCGTGAACAGGCGCTGGACCGCCTGGCCGATACGCTGGAGGCGCACCTGGATATCGAAGCAATACTGGCCTTGCTGAGGTGAAGGCAAACATTTACTTTTCTGGGCTTGCTTTGCGTGCCCGCTTGGCCATCAGGGTAATTTCTACCTGGCTGCCACCGCAGATATGCGGGGATTCGGTGCAAGTTCGTGCGGGGTAGCGTCCTGGTTCAAAGAAGTCAGCATAGACGCTGTCCAAAGCGCTAATCTGTTTCAGATCCGCCAAGTGAACATCTACCCTCACGACATCCGCGAGGCTACCGCCTTCCTGCACCAGCATGCGTTCCAGCTCACGCATCACCAAACGGGTCTCTTCTTTCACATCACCACGGGCTACGTCGCCATTGGAGAGATCGGCCACGGTAAGGCCAGAGATAAACGCGTAGTGGTCGTCGATTACCATGTGGCTGCCCGGAAAGTCGGGTTTAGGCAGAGTAGGATCGTTGATGAACTGTGTCATGTGTTCTCCTTGGCAATACAAACATGCCTTGCCCATAGTGCGACTGTGCCATAACCACTGGGTTCCATCGAAACAGGCTGGTGTCTCCCCGCGCTTTGCTCTACGCTGGCGGGCTTTTATAGCCCGCCAGCGCTTATTGAAGGGCGGGGTAGATGAACGCAACGAGAGGGCGTCATGAAGGTAGTCCATGTAAGTGAACGTGCCCAGCGGGATGCGTGTTTGGCCAAATTGTGTGCTGAAGTCTATGGCCAGGCGGCAGGGTTGACGCCGCTGGTGGTCTTCACCGGTACTCGGAACGTGCTGTTTGCCCAGGAAGGCGCGCGCTTGCTGGCGGGGGTGGATGGCAACGGCAAGCCGCTGGCCCTGGCGCTGCTGGTGCTGGACGAGAAAGGCCAGGGCATGACCGTCACCCATGCCTGCGAGCTGGTGGAAGGGGCCAAGGCCCGTCTGCTGAGCGAACTGAGCCTGAAGGCGCCGCTACGTGTCGAGGTGAGCAGTGAGCAGGAAGAGGCGTTCTACCAGCAGTGCGGGTTCAAGCGCTGGTGGACCACGGCGCAGGGCCAGCGCGTTGGGCTCGTGGCGCGCCATCCTGCCAGCCATGTGGATGAGCTGGCGCCCACCCTGGAGCTGGACGAGGCGTTGATTCTGCGTCGTTTCAAGCACGACGCGGCCGCTTTCGGCCAGGCCAAGGAAGCCTTCCTGGCGGGCTTGAATCAGTTCCCGACGTCTTTGTAGCCTTCAGGTGGAGCGGCGTGTTCCATGTTTGAGAACCTGTTTGCACGTTGTTGTCACGAAGCGTCGTCAAGTTCAGGGTAAAATGGCTTCCTCAATAGTGATAGTTATGAGGAATTTGCATCATGGCGCTTGCGATCATGGATTCGACGTCTCGTTACGGCCTGGTGAGTCGGGCGTTGCACTGGGGCATGGCCCTGCTGTTCGTTTGGCAATTCAGTGGCGCTGGGGCACGGGTGCTGCTGGAAGATACGGCCATTGAAAGCTTCTTGTGGGGCACTCATCGAAACGTTGGCGTGCTGCTGATGACGCTGGTGGTACTGCGGGCGCTCTGGGCGTTGGCCAATGCCTCGCGCCGCCCGCCTGCCGTGAGCGTCATGGCCAAGCTGGGCCATCTGGCGCTTTATGGCGTGATGATCGCAGTACCCACCATTGCGCTGATTCGTCAGTACGGCTCGGGGCGGCCGCTGGAGGTATTCGGCGTGCCGCTGATGTCGGGAGGCGGTGAGCGTGTGGAGTGGATGATCAACCTGGGGGGCTTGCTGCACGGTGAGCTTGGCTGGGCACTGCTGGTACTGGTGCTGGGCCATATCGGCATGGCGGTGTTGCACCGCCGTTTGACAGGCCACAGCCTGATGACCCGCATGGCATAGCCTGCGCGCCCGTTCAGCATAGCGTCCATAAAAACGGCGTGCCTCCTGGGCACGCCGTTTTTTGTGCGCTGCAGTTTTGGTGAATAGTTGAGGCGGATAGTCGTGGTGAATAGACGTCCGCTACTTGGCCAGGTCACGCATGGCGTTTTCCAGCCCCTCCAGGGTCATGGGGTACATGCGGTCGTCGATCAGCTCGCGGATCAGGGTGGTCGAGTAGGTGTACTCCCAGGCGCGGGGTGGCATGGGGTTCAGCCACGCCAACCGGGGGAATTTATCGGCCAGCCGTTTGAGCCACACTCCGCCCGCTTCGTCGTTGAAGTGCTCCACGCTACCACCCCGGTGGGTGACCTCGTAAGGCGACATGGCGGCGTCGCCGACGATGACCACCTGGTAGTCCGCGCCGTAGGTGTGCAGTACGTCCATGGTAGGGATACGCTCGTTGCCACGGCGCAGGTTGTTTTTCCAGACGCCTTCGTAGAGGCAGTTATGGAAGTAGTAGTGCTCCAGGTGCTTGAACTCGGAGCGCGCCGCAGAAAAGAGCTCTTCGCATACCCGGATGTGGTCGTCCATGGAGCCGCCCACGTCCAGAAACAGCAGCACCTTGACCGCATTGTGGCGCTCCGAGCGCATCTGGATATTGAGCAGCCCGGCATCGCGGGCGGTTTCGCGAATGGTGCCGTCCACATCGAACTCGTCCCTGGCGCCCTGGCGGGCGAATTTGCGCAGCCGTCGCAGGGCCATTTTGATGTTGCGGGTGCCCAGCTCCAGAGAGTCGTCGTAATCGCGAAAGCGTCGCTCGTCCCACACTTTGGTGGCGCGGCGGTGGCGGGAGCCGTCTTGCCCAATTCGAATGCCTTCCGGGTTGTAGCCGTAGGCCCCAAAGGGGCTGGTGCCGCCGGTGCCAATCCACTTGTTGCCCCCCGCGTGGCGCTCTTTCTGCTCTTCCAGGCGCTTCTTGAAGGTCTCGATGAGCTCTTCCAACCCGCCCAGCGACTCGATCCTGGCTTTCTCTTCATCGGTCAGCTGTTTCTCGAATTCGCGGCGCAGCCACTCGTCGGGAATCAGCGCTTCGATGGCGGCGTCCATGTCCTCGATGCCCTTGAACCAGGCGGCAAAAGCGCGATCGAAGCGGTCGAAGTGGCGCTCATCCTTCACCATGACCGTGCGCGCGACCTGATAGAACGCCTCCATATCGGCAAACACCACGCTGCGCTCCACCACCGCGTGAAGGTCTAAAAGCTCCCGCAGTGAAACGGGTACGCCTGCGCGTTTCAGGGTCTCGAACAAGCCGATGAACATGGCTTAGCGCCCGCTGTTCTTCTGGCGACGCATCATGAACGCCAGGCGTTCCAGCAGGTGGGTGTCCTGCTCGTTCTTGACCAGCGCGCCGGCCATGGGCGGTAGCGCCTTGGCGGGGTCGCGATGATACAGCGCTTCCTGGGCCAGCTCGTCGGCCATCAGCAGCTTGAGCCAATCGACCAGCTCGGAAGTGGAAGGCTTCTTCTTCAGCCCTGGAGCGCTGCGCAGGTCGAAAAAGACCTCCAGCGCCTCGCTGGCGAGCCTGGGGGCGATGTCGGGAAAGTGAACGTCGACGATGGCCTGCATGGTCTCGCGGTCGGGGAACTCGATGTAGTGGAAGAAGCAGCGGCGCAGGAAGGCGTCCGGCAGCTCTTTTTCATTGTTGGACGTGATGACGATGATCGGGCGCTGCTCGGCACGGATGGTCTCGCCGGTTTCATAAACGTGAAACTCCATACGATCCAGCTCCTGGAGCAGGTCGTTGGGGAATTCGATGTCCGCCTTGTCGATTTCGTCGATCAACAGCACGACACGCTCGCCAGCGGTGAAGGCTTCCCAGAGCTTGCCGGGCTTGATGTAGTTGCCGACGTTCTCGACGCCTTCCACGCCCAGCTGCGAGTCGCGCAGGCGGCTCACCGCATCGTATTCGTAGAGCCCCTGGGCTGCCTTGGTGCTGGACTTGATATGCCAGGTGATCAGCCGAGTGCCCAGCGAAGCCGCCAGCTCTTCGGCCAGCAGCGTCTTGCCGGTGCCCGGCTCGCCCTTGATGAGCAGCGGGCGCTGGAGTACCACGGCGGCATTCACCGCCTGCTTAAGCGCGTCGGTTGCGATGTAAGAAGAAGTGGATTCAAACGCCATGGGAGAGCCTCGGCTTGTCGAAAGCGGGTTTATAAAAGGGTAAACGAATTCAAACAAGTGTACGTGAGGGTTGTGCTCAAGGCCAAGAGGATACACCGCGATGGCTACGACGGGTGGTATGCCGGTGTCTCAAAAGTTACACTTATCTGCGTAACTTAATCACTCCGCAGCTGTCATAATCGCTACAACAGAAGATAACGATAGCGTGGAACGAGAGGGCAACGTCATGCATGCCAACGTCAACCAGCTGCGTTTACAAACCAGGGCGCTCTTGGCGGCGACGCAGCGCGGGGAAACCGTCGACATCACCTACCGTGGTAAGCCTTGTGCTCGGTTAATCGGTGTCGTTGAGAACGACCAGAAAACGCGCCCGGAGCGTAACCCTGCCTTCGGTTTATGGGCGGATCAGGGTAGCTCGAATGGCAACGATGTCGAGTCACAAGTGCGTCGCTTGCGCGCTCCACGTAACTTCGAGATGAGTGAGTGATGCTCGTCGATACAGACGTACTGATCTGGAATCTCCGCGGTAATATTGCGGCGGCAGAACGACTGGATGACTTGCCTGGTTTTTCGTTGTCCGCTGTGAGTTATATGGAGTTGGTTCAGGGCATGCGCAACAAGCAAGAACTCAACCAACTGCGCCAAGCGCTACACTATTGGCAGGCGAAAATAGTTCATTTGGACGAAGGCGTCTCGGCGCGTGCCACGTTTCTGGTCGAAAGCTACGCACTCAGCCATAACATGCAAATGGCAGATGCACTTATTGCCGCAACGGCCATGGAACTGGGGGCTCCCTTGCTAACCGCCAATGATCGCCATTACCGACATATTGATGGGTTGGATTTAGACATCTTTCGTCCAGGTTAAATGGCTCAGTCGGTCGCTGAACAACATATCACCCCTGCCAGTTCGGCGGCACTATGCCTTGCTGCTGCATCTTCCGGTATACGGTAGGCCTCGAGACCCCAAGCAGACGAGCCACGGCGCTAATGTTCCAGTGCTGCTCCTTGAGTGTTTCCAGCAGTGTGTGATCGCTGTCGCTACCAGCGACTGCCGTCAGGGGAGGTGCTTGCCGCGTGATGCGTTGGCTTAGGCACTGCTCGGGTAAATCATAAACTGTGATTTCCTCGCTTTCTGAGGTGGCCAAGGCAAACGCCAGTGCATTTTTTAGTTGGCGGATATTACCAGGCCAAGTGTAGGCCAGCAGGGCGCTGATGGCATCGGCTCTCAGGCGGGGCGTGTGCGCCCCCTGGCGCTCGTTGACGACCTCATCGAACACCTGACGAATCACGAAGAGCCGGTCGGCTCGCTCACGCAGGGCGGGCAGGCTGAGCTGGGCGCCGTTCAGGCGGTAATAAAGGTCTTCGCGGAACTCACCCTGGGCAATCATGGCGTCGATATGGCGGTGGGTGGCGGAAATGACCCGAATATCGACTTTTTCGGGTTTATTCGCCCCCAGCGGCATCACTTCGCGCTCGGCCAGTACCCGCAGCAGGCGGGTTTGCAGCGCCAGCGGCATGTCGCCGATCTCATCCAGAAACAGGGTGCCGCCATGGGCCTGGGGGATCAGCCCGCGCATGCCTTTGGCTCGGCCGCCGGTAAAGGCGCCGGGTTCGTAGCCAAACAGCTCGCTTTCGATCAGGGCTTCGGGAATGGCCGCACAGTTCACCGCCACGAAGGGGCCGTTGGCCCGGTGTCCGCTGTCGTGCAGGGCTCTCGCCACGACTTCCTTGCCGGCGCCTGTTTCGCCGGTGATCAACACGTTGACGCTGACCTCATTGCGCAACCGATCGGCAAGCTTCTGGACTTTGCGCATGGCGGGGTCGTCGCCACCCAGCCGTGCCAACGGCGCGGCCAAGGGAGTCTGGGAGCGCTCTGCTGCCTCTCGGCGGGGCCGTTTTGGCTCCAGCAGGCTGAGAAAATAGATGGTATTGCTGGCACGGGCACGAAACGCTCGCAGTTGGTCGTCGCTGGCGCCATTGATGCTCAGTACGTCGGCCATGTCGCACTCGAACAGTTCACCCAGCATGGGGGCGTGATGGCTTGACCAGGGCGGCCAGCGGCGCTGGTGCGCACTGATCAGCTCGCGGCCCACGGCGTTGGCGGCAATCACTTGGCCGTTCTCTTCCATGGCGATGAGACCGCGCCCGTTGACATGCACGAATTCCCGCGAGGTATCCAGGCGCACCATCAGGCAGTCGCGGTAGCGCTGCAAGAAGTAGGCATCTTCGATCATGCGGGCGTAAAGGGTGACCAGCGAGAGGCTGAAGTTCTGGCTTTCGTGCTGGGCCGGTGAGTGGAGCGCTGAAATGTCCAGCACGGCCATGACGTTGCCCTGCGGGTCGGCGATGGGGGCAGCGGTGCAGGTGAGTGAAATATGCGTGGCGTCGAAGTGCTCCTGACGGTGGCAAATGATCGCCTGGCGGTCGTGCAGGCAGGTGCCCACCGCACAGGTGCCCGCGAAGCGCTCGTCCCAGTCGGCACCCAAATAGAGGCCCGCCTTGCGTAGCTGCTGGTCTTGGCTTGGGTTGCCGCGAAACTCGACGGTAATGCCCCGGTGGTCGGTGAGCAACAGCACGTAGCCGAGCTGGGCGATTTGTCCGTAGAGCTGGTCGACCCCGGCTCGGGCAACGTGCAGCAGTTCATCGACGGATTCGCGATGCTCGAGCAGTGTTTGCTGGGGCACCACTCGGGCAGGGCGGGGCTGCGTGGGGTCGAGCCGATACTCGTTCAAGCAGCGCAGCCAGGAGCGGCGGATAGTGGCCTGCGCCGGTAGCTGGGGCACATCCAGCCCTTCGCCGAGCTGAAAGATGTGTTCGATGTGCTGGCGCTGCATCGGGGCCAGGCGGGTCGGTGGCAGTGATGGCGTTGGCATGGCGTATCCACACAAAATTCTTGTTGTGTCTCCAGCCTATGCGCTTTGTGGTGGGTGTCAACGAGGGCGTATTACGCCGTTAGTCGCGCGTTACACCTGTAACGTGGCGCGTACACAAGGCGTGACAGCTGTACGCGGTTGGCACGGTTTTATAGCGCTTCGAAGATGCTTGATTGATGATGTTTTTCAGTCATTTATTACCGGTTTTGAGCGTTTGGCACGGCGGGTGCTTAGGGTTGGGTGTCTTATCGACAGCTCAACAATAACAACGACTCTGGAGTACCCGCGATGACTCACACCGAGGCAAGTACACCCTCTAACGCCACCACCTCCGTTCAGGCATGGCTGCAGGCCCTGGATGACGCGCTGCAGGCGCAGGATATTCAGCGCGTATTAACGCTGTTCAACGACGAGTGCTATTGGCGCGACTTTTTATCCTTTACCTGGAATCTCAAAACCTGCGAAGGCAAACAGGAGATTCAGGCGATGCTGGAGGCCACCCTGGCGAATACCCGGCCTGGCCAGTGGCAGATAGACGGCGACGCCAGTGAGAACGGCGATACCGTGGAGGCGTGGTTCACGTTTAAAACGGCCATTGCCAGCGGCAAAGGCTACCTGCGGTTGAAGAACGGCAAGTGTTGGACGCTGCTCACCACCCTGCAGGCGCTGGATGATTTTCCCGAACCGCGTAACCACCACCGCCCCAAAGGGGCCGAGCATGGCGCCAACAAACAGCGCGAAACCTGGCTGGAAGCCCGCGAGCGTGAAGAGGCTGAGCTGGGCTATACGCGCCAGCCCTACTGCGTGATCATCGGAGGAGGACAAGGCGGCATTGGCCTGGGGGCGCGGCTAAAGCAGATGGGCGTGCCTACCCTCATCATCGAGCGTAACGAACGCGCGGGGGACTCCTGGCGCAAGCGCTATAAATCCCTCTGCCTGCATGACCCGGTGTGGTACGACCACCTGCCCTATATTCCGTTTCCCGACAACTGGCCGGTGTTTGCCCCGAAAGACAAAGTGGGCGACTGGCTGGAAATGTACACAAAAGTGATGGAGCTCAACTATTGGAGTTCCACCACCTGCGATAATGCACGCTTCGATGAAGCTGCAGGCGAGTGGGTGGTGAACGTCAAGCGCAACGGTGAGCAGATCACGCTACGTCCGAAACAGCTGGTGATGGCCACCGGCATGTCGGGCATGCCTAACATCCCCAAATTTCCGGGCGCGGAGTATTTCGAAGGCGAGCAACAGCACTCCAGCCAGCATCCGGGGCCAGACGCCTACGCCGGTAAAAAGTGCGTGATCGTGGGGTCGAACAACTCGGCCCACGACATTGCGGCGGCTCTCTGGGAGCACGATGCCGATGTCACTATGCTTCAGCGCTCTTCGACGCATATCGTCAAGTCGGACTCGTTGATGGAAGAGGTGCTGGGGCCGCTCTATTCGGAAAATGCGGTGGCGGGTGGCCTGACCCATGACAAGGCTGACCTGCTGTTTGCGTCGATTCCCTACAAGGTGCTGCCCGATTTCCAGCGGCCAGCCTTCGCCGCCATCAAGCAGCGTGATGCGGCGTTTATCGTATACGCCACGGGCTATGGCTCGATGAATGGCTGGGCGGCACTACTCGCACTACCTGGCGCTGCAGTTGAAAGCGCGTATGGAAGGTCTGGAAACCCCCGTGTACGGGCTTCAGCCGGTACATCATGTGTCTTGATAGGAAGGGCTAGATATGAGTCAAACCAATATGCAAGCAGCGGTATGGTATGCGGCCAGGGATCTTCGCGTGGAGCAGGTGCCGGTGCCAGCGATTAACGACCCTCACTCGGTGAAGGTGAAAGTAGCCGCCTGTGGGATCTGCGGCAGCGATTTGCATGAATACGCCGCCGGGCCGATTTTCATCCCGGTGGGCAAGCCGCACCCCATCAGCGGCGAACAGGCGCCCATCATCATGGGCCATGAGTTTGCGGGGGAAGTGGTGGAGGTCGGTGAAAAAGTCACCCGCGTGAAGGTGGGGGATCGCGTCGCCATCGAGCCGATCCTGTCGCCCAACAAGGATGGCGCTTACCAGATGGAGCGCTACAACCTGACGCCGCTGCTCGGCTTCCACGGCCTTTCCGGTGGCGGCGGTGGCTTTTCCGAGTTCACCGTCATGGGCGAGCACATGGTGCACAAACTGCCGGATGACCTGAGCTTCGAGCAGGGGGCCCTGGTAGAACCCGCCGCCGTGGCGCTGCATGCGGTGCGCCAGAGCAGCCTGAAGGCCGGGGATAGTGCTGCGGTGTTCGGCGCCGGGCCGATTGGCCTGATGACCATCGAGGCCCTCAAGGCCGCCGGGGCTGCGCAGATCTACGCGATAGAAGTCGCGCCATCCCGCAAAGCCAAAGCCGAAGCGTTGGGAGCCATCGTGGTCGACCCACAGCAAGAAGACGCCGTGGAGAAGCTGCACGCAGTGAGCGAGGGTGGGGTCGATGTGGCGTTCGAAGTCACCGGCATTCCCGCCGTGCTCAACCAGGCGCTGCACAGTACCCACGAAGGCGGCGAAGTGGTGGTGGTGAGCATTTGGGAGGGGGACGCCAGCTTCCAGCCCAATGACCTGGTCATCAAGGAGCGCACCATGAAAGGCATCATTGCCTATCGGCATGTCTATCCGGCGGTGATGGCGTTGATGCAGCGGGGCTATTTCCGGGCCGAAGACATGGTCACCCAGCGTATTCCTCTGGCCAACATCGTCGAAGAGGGCTTCGAGGCGCTGTTGAGCGACAAGGCGCAGGTGAAAATCATCGTCACGCCCTAGGGCCGCCTTTCGTCACCCGCAAAGGCCATCTTCGGATGGCCTTTTTTGGCATGAGCGGGTCGCTACTCGGCGTAGATCATTTTGCGGGTCATGCCGCCGTCGGCCACGATGTTCTGACCGGTGATGAACCCGGCCTCGTCGGACAGCAGAAAGCGCGTCAGGGCAGCGATGTCTTGGGGCGTGCCCACGCGCCCAGCCGGGTGCTGGTCACGATCGATGGCGCGGTGCTCCACCGGCTGCTGGCGGCTGGGCTTTTGCCAGTCGCCCACTTCGATCCAGCCTGGGCTGATGGCGTTGACGCGAATGTCCGGGCCAAGGCTCACGGCAAGCGCATGGGTGAGGGCCACGATGCCGCCTTTGCTGGCCGCATACGCTTCGGTGTCGGGCTCGGATTGCAGGGCCCGGGACGAGGCCATCAGCACGATACTGCCTCCATGGGGCCGCAAATGCGCCGCCCCATGCTTGGCGCACAGGAACGCGCCGGTGAGGTTGGTATTCAAATAGGCTTGCCAGGTTTCCAGTGTCAGCTGTTCGATCGTGCCATGAAACGGGTCGGCGATGCCCGCGTTATGGACGATGCCATCCAGCCTGCCAAAGTGTTGCACGGTGCGTTCAAGCGTGCGGGCAATGTGTTCCTCTTGGCTGACGTCAGTTTCCAGAACCAGTAGC
Source organism: Halomonas sp. 18071143 (assembly GCF_019211725.1). Taxonomy (NCBI): domain Bacteria; kingdom Pseudomonadati; phylum Pseudomonadota; class Gammaproteobacteria; order Oceanospirillales; family Halomonadaceae; genus Halomonas; species Halomonas sp. 18071143. The sequence continues at coordinate 2,156,730 of NZ_CP078120.1, read as the reverse complement.
TGGTCGTACTGTTTCAGTCGCAGCGCCGCAGCGCGCAGCGCCTCTGCATCGATATCGACGATGGCCACCTGGTGGCCGTGGGAGAGTAGCTCGTCCGCGATGCCCAAACCAATCCCCTGGGCACCGCCGGTCACATACACTGTTTTACGCTGCATCATGACGATTTTACCGCTTGAAGGCCAAGTGAGTGGGGGAAACGTGCGCTAGCGGGGTCAAATGTAAAATATCTATACAGCTAACGACAGCGTTCACTTTAATGCATAGAGTTAATTGTATTGATGGGGATCGAGCATAGTGTAAGCGCCGGGCCAGGGTGGCATGCAAGCCAATTGAGGGGTGGAAAATGGGGGAGAGTGAGCGGGCGCGGCTTCAGGCACTGCATGGTTTGGCACTGCTGGATACGCCACCCGAAGAGCGCTTTGATCGCTTTACGCGGCTTGCCATTCAGTTATTTGGGGTCGATATCGCGCTCGTCTCACTGGTGGACGAGGAGCGGCAGTGGTTCAAGTCCCGCCAAGGACTTGCGCTGACACAAACCTGTCGAGAAGAGTCCTTTTGTGCCCACGCCATTCAGACTGACGGCATTTTTGAAGTGGCAGATGCGAGCCTGGATCCACGTTTTCGCCAGAACGTGCTGGTGACCACACGCGGCGGAATACGTTTCTATGCCGGTGTGCCACTCACCACGTCCAGCGGATTTCGCGTGGGGACGCTGTGCATCATTCATCCCGAGCCCCGCCGCTTGTCTCTTGTCGAGCGCCAGGCACTGATCGACCTGGCGGCATGCGTAGAGGAAGAGATCAACCGTAAGGCCATGGAGCAGGAGCTGGCGGCCATCCGTCGTGCTCGCGAGCGCCTTCAGCAGGCCGAGCAGGAGCAGCGCCGAATGGTCAGCGCATTGGCGGCGCTTAACGAGATAAGCACATCGTCTGCCTTGAATATTTCAGAACAGCTCCACGCCAGCCTGGCGCTGGGGTGCGACCACCTGGGCATGCAGATAGGTATCGTCAGCCGTATCGAGCAGGGCGTGTTCGAGGTGGTGGCGCTGCAGGCTCCTCAGCACGTGCCGCTGAGCTCGGGTCAGTGCCTGCCGCTGGCCAACACGTACTGTGACATGACGTTAGCGCAGCCGGGCGTGTTGACCATCGAGCATGCAGGGCAGAGTAGCGCCCGACACCACCCCTGTTACAACGCATTTGGTTTTGAGGCTTATATTGGCAGCGCCATTCACTTGAGTGAACAGGTCTTTGGAACCGTCAGCTTTTCATCGGCGGCACCTCGGGCGCAGGCGTTTGCCAAAACCGACGAGCTGTTCCTGAAACTGCTCAGCCGCTGGATAGGGGCCACTCTGGACCGCCAGCGTGTCGAGGCCATGAAAAGTGAATTCGTCTCCACCGTTAGCCATGAGCTGCGCACACCGCTGACGGCCATGACCGGCAGCATCAAACTGGTCATGGCAGGCGCCACGGGCGCACTCCCCCAGCATACACAGCAGATGCTGGCGCTGGCACTGAAAAACGGTGAACGTCTGGCGCGCTTGATCAATGATCTACTGGATATTGATAAGCTGCTGGCAGGCAAGCTGCATTTTGTGTGTCAGCCGCAACCCCTGAGCGTATTGCTGAACGCGGCTGTTGATGAAAATCGGTCCTGCGCGGCGGAGTATGACGTGACGCTGGTCGTGGAACCCTTGATGCAGGAGCATTGGATCAAGGTGGATACGCTGCGATTTCAGCAGGTCATGACACATTTGCTCTCCAACGCTGCTAAATTTTCTTTATCTGGCGGGCGCGTCACTATATTTTGTGAGGAGCATGATAAAAGCGTGCGAATCAACGTTCAGGATACGGGTTGCGGTATTCCTGACGATTTCAAGCCGAGGGTTTTTCAGAAATTCTCGCAGGCAGATTCCAGTGACCGGCGCGTTAAGGGAGGTACGGGTTTGGGACTTTCGATTTGCAAGGCGATCACCGAGCATATGGGCGGTAGCATCGGTTTTACCTCTCACCAAGGGCAGGGCAGCACGTTTTACATCTCGTTTCCTTGGGGAGAGGAGCAGGGTCGTGCGCTTCACTAATCAATTACGCTGGTCTAGCGGTGTTTCTCGTAATGCAGGTTTGGGGCTGTTAGTGGCACTGTTGATGGCTGGCATTATTGGCAACATGCTTCAGCTATCAGTGCTGTTCAACGTCTACTTCGTGTTCGGTTCTGTGGCCGTGATGCTGGCCATTGCCTGGCTAGGCACCTGGCCCGCTATTCTGATTGGCACGCTGGCTGGGGCTTATACCTATGTGTTCTGGGAAAACCCGGTCACCGTGGCGATTTTCATTCTCGAAGCCGTCGTGGTGTCACTGCTTTATCGTCATGTCGTCAAAAACCTGATCATTGCGAGTCTGATTTTCTGGACCGTGGTGGCGGCGCCTATCGGTTTCATCTTTTTCCCCTACCTGTTGGGCTGGTCCGAAGAGCTAACGCAGCTGGTCTATTTGAAGCAAGCCGTCAATGGTGTTCTGAACACGGTCATCGCCAGCGTGATTCTGGTCCTGAGTGGCTTGTCCAAACGGCCTTGGCTGCCTACGGCCGCGCCACTGCTGGCGCTGCGCCACCTACTGTTCTGCGCCTTGCTATCGGTCACCCTGTTGACGGGAATTCCACTGGTGCTGTATGAAGGGTACTCGATGCGCCAGGCCCAGGAGGGGTTCGTCGAGCAGACGCTGACTTCCCATGCCAATGAGCTTCAGGAGAGGTTGGCAGAGCCTGAGGCCGAGCAACGCATCGCCTACCATCTCAATCGGGTGCGAGGCTCCAGTGGTGTCGACATCGGCGTGCTGGATGCCAGTGGGCGTTTGCTTGGCCAAGTGGGTATCTTGAGGTCACTCGACCTGCAGCTCGGTGATGAGCTAAGGCCGATCAATGAGCGTATCTCCATGTGGTTGCCGGGGCGGTTGGAAACGCCGGCGTGGCGGTTTTCGCAAGGCCACTATGTGCTGGACGTGCCACTCCAGGGAGATACAGAGGCCGATCGCGTCGTGCTCGAAACCGCCGCACTGCCCACGGTACGTGTCATGGAGGCCTACCGTATCGTGCTGTTCATGATGCTGGGAGCGGTCATCGTCGTGGGGGTTGTGTTGGCCGAATTGCTCAGCCGTTTGATCAGTCAGCCACTGCTGCAACTGGCCAAGGCGGGCAAGACCCTTAGTTCCTCTATTGCCAGCGGCAACGTACCGACGCTGCCACGCAGTCGTATCGATGAGTTTCACACCCTTTCGAGACTGCTGGGAGAGATGAGCCAAGAGCTGAGCGGTGCCTTCAAGCAGTTGCGAGATTCGCAAAGCAACCTGGAAGCCGAAGTAGAGCAGCGAACGAAGGCGCTGGCGAGCAGCAACGACATGCTGAGTTCGGTGCTGGATGCCGCGGAAGATTTCGCTGTCATTGCCACGGACCCCCAGGGCAAGATCACGCTGTTCAACCGTGGTGCTGAAAACATGCTGGGCTACGTAGCCAGTGAGGTAGTGGGGCTGAACACGCCGCTGCTGTTTCATGACGCCGACGAGGTAGAACAGCGCTTGCAGGAGCTCAGCCATAGCCTGGGTATTTCACTGGCACCTTTTGACGTATTTACGCACCGCGCTGCCATGGACAAGCGCGACGGTAAGGAGTGGCTATATATCACCCGCTCGGGAGACCGCCTGCCGGTGAAGCTGGTGGTGACCGCCATACGTGACCAGCAGGGCGGTATTACCGGGTTCCTCGGCATTGCCGAAGACATTTCCGAATCCAAGCGCATCGAACAGATGAAGAACGAGTTCATCTCCACGGTGAGCCATGAACTGCGTACACCGCTGACCTCGATTTCAGGCGCCTTGGGCATGGTGACGGCCGGGGCTCTGGGTAGCGTGCCGGAAACGGTCATGAAAATGGTCACCATTGCCCACAAGAACAGCCAGCGTCTGACCCACCTGATCAACGACCTGCTGGACATCGAAAAAATTGCCGCAGGCAAGCTGGCATTCGATATGCAATGGCAGCCACTGCACCGGCTGCTGGAAAGCGCCATCGAAGAGAATCGCCACTATCGCCACGAGCGCCATGTCTCGCTGACGCTGGATAACCCGTACCCTGACAGTCAGGTGCGCGTGGATGGCCAGCGGTTGCAGCAGGTACTGGCTAACCTGCTGTCGAACGCCGTCAAGTTTTCCCCCGAGGGCGGAGAAGTCCGTATCGTGGTGGAAAAACAGTCGGACAAGGTTCGGGTGAGCGTGACCGACCAGGGGCCAGGGATACCCGATAATTTCAAGACCAGGATCTTCACTAAATTTGCCCAGGTAGACGCCTCCGACTCCCGTGCCAAGGGGGGAACGGGCCTTGGGCTCGCTATTACCCGCGAGCTGGTCGAGCATATGGAGGGCGAGATCGGCTTTATGTCGCATGAGGGGCAGGGCAGCTGCTTCTGGTTCACTCTGCCGCTGCATCCTTCTGAAGGGGTGGGGCGGGAAAGTGAGCCCGATACCACGGCCAATCTGCTGGTGATCGAAGACGATCCTTCCGTGGCTCGGGTGCTCAAGGACACGCTCACCGAGGCCGGATACCGGGTCGATCTGGCCTATGATGGCGCTTCTGCGCTGGCGAAATTGGCGCGGCATCGCTACGGTGCGGTGACCGTGGATCTCGGGCTGCCTGACATGAGTGGCTTTGAGGTCATCCACGCGCTACGTGAGCAGCACGCCACCCAGCACACGCCGGTATTGATCGTGACCGGCACGGTAGAGCGGGGGCAGGTGGCGTTGGAGGGCTATCTGGAAGATATTGCCTGGCTGGCCAAGCCTATCCAGGTTCACCACCTGCTGGCGTTGCTGAGTGAAAAGCTGCATGCCCAGCCGACGCGACTCTCTCTGCTGCATATAGAGGATGACTCGGACCTGCACGCGGTCATCAACACCATGCTGATGGCTCACGCGGATTGCGAGCACGCGATCAACGTGGCCATGGCCCGTCGGGCGTTGAGCCAGCGTCACTATGATGCCGTGATTCTGGATATCGGGTTGCCCGATGGGGATGGCTGGGAACTGCTGGAGCAGATTCGTGAGGAGCAACCGGAGGCGAGCATCATTATTTTATCCGGACAGTCGATCAGTGAGGCAGATCAACACCGGGTCGAGGCGGTATTTCTAAAATCGCGTATCAGCCCCGAGCAACTGCTCGAGGCCGTTAGACAACGTACGCAGCTGGCTCTGATGGAAGGTAAGGCATGAGTGTTCTAGAACGGGTTTTATATGTCGAGGATGATCCCGATATTCAAACGGTGGCACAGCTGGCGCTGGAAGTCGTGGGGGGACTGACGGTAAAGGTGTGCTCGTCGGGCGAGCAGGCGCTGGCCGAGGCCGAAGCGTTCGCGCCCGATATGATCCTGCTGGATGTGATGATGCCTGGCATGGACGGGCCATCCACCCTGGCCGCGCTGCGGCAACGTCCGGCGTTGGCGAACGTGCCGGTCGCTTTCATGACGGCCAAAGTGCAACCGCATGAAGTCGAGCAGCTCATTGCCCTAGGGGCAGAAAGCGTGATCGCCAAGCCCTTCGACCCGATGACATTGGCACCCCAGGTGCGATCTCTCTGGGAGCAAGCGTGTGGTAAAAAGTGATCCCCAATCGCTGGAGCAGAAGCTGGCCCTGTTACGGCAAAATTATCAGCACAGCTTGAAAACCGAACTGACCTCGCTGTGTGACGCCATGAGCGCGCTGCATCAGGAGGTTCGTCAGCAGCTGCTCACCCCTGGCATGGTGACCAACGACGCTGACCTGCGGGCGGTGCACGAAGAGGTGCTGGAAAACGTTTATCGCCGTTTGCACAAGCTGGCAGGCTCGGCAGGTACCTTTGGGTTCGACGGTATCGGCCAGCAGGCGCGCACCCTGGAAGCCGGCCTCAAACGCTGGCTGGAAGAGAGCGATCAGCCGCTGGATTTGCCGCTGATCGATGCGGTCAATAATCAGCTCCACGCCATGAAAATGGAGCTGATGCCTAACAAGCAGCCAGGCATGTCGGTCGATGTCAGCGCTGAAAAAGTCAGTGCCACGGCCACCATCTGGCTGATCGAAGAGGATCGCGAGCTGGGGCGGCGGATTCAGGAGCAGTTGACCAACTTCAGCTACTCGGTACGCCTGTTTACTCAAGTAATGGACGCCTACAAAGAAATGGCGACGGGCACGCCTGATATGGTCATCGTCGATGCCATGACCAACGATGGGCAATTGGCGCCATTACAGGCGTTATCATGTCCCGTTCTGTTCATCAGCGACAGTGACACCTTTGATGCGCGTATGCGCGCTGCCCAGCTCAATGCCCGTGGCTACTTCCTGAAGCCGGTCAACATTCCTCAATTGGTGAATCGGCTGGAGCAACTGCTGCAAGAACGTCAGGCGCCACCTGCCCGCATTCTGGTAGTGGATGATGACCAGCAGCTGGCGGCGTACTACCAGCTGGTGCTGGAAGCCGCGGGCATGGAGGTGCGGATACTCGACAACCCTCGCCATATCCTCGATCAGCTGCATTCATTCCGTCCCGAGCTGCTGCTGATGGACGTTCACATGCCCGACTACGATGGCCCGGACCTGGCATCGGTGGTACGACAGTACGATGAGTGGAGCAGCCTGCCCATCGTTTTCATGTCGGCGGAAACCGACCTGGGCAAGCAGGTGGATGCTCTGAGCCATGGCGCCGACGACTTCCTGACCAAGCCCATCCAGGCCGCGCAGCTGGTGGCCTCGATTCGGGTACGCGTGGCGCGTTCGCGTACGCTGTCGGCCTTGCTGAACAAGGACAGCCTGACGGGGCTGCTGAAGCACGCCAGCATCAAGAGTGCCGCAATCAATGAGGTCTCGCGAAGTTATCGCCAGGCGTACTCTGTGGTGGTGGCCATGGTCGATATTGATCACTTCAAATCGGTCAATGACACTCATGGGCATGCCATTGGCGATGTGGTGATTGCCTCGGTGGCCACTCTACTGCGTCAGCGTCTGCGACAAACCGACATGATTGGCCGCTACGGGGGGGAGGAGTTCCTGCTGGTGCTGCCCCATTGCAGTGCCGAAGATGGCCGTAAACGTCTGGAGGATGTCCGCGAATACTTTTCGCGCCTGCGTTTCAGCCAAGGCGGGCAGGAGTTTGCATGTACGCTTTCGGCGGGCATGGTATGCAGTCTGGACGTGGCAGAGAGTGACAGAGAGCGGTTACTGGTGCTGGCCGACGAAGCGCTCTATCGCGCCAAACGCGGTGGGCGCAACCAGGTGTGCAGCTGATACCGTTTGGGGTCAAGCGTCGTTATGAAGCATAAACCTGAGTTCCTGCGCACCATTGGTGCGATCCGCGCTTCCTGGCGCTGAGGATGATACGAGAAATAGGTGGGAATTTTTATAAGATGTTGTTTTTAATGTTTTTATAAAATATTGGCACGTTGCTCGCTATATATTAGGCAAGCGGCAAATGAATAGAGTCTTCACCGTTAGCCTGACCCGCGGATTATCGAAGCTCTCCCTTCTTTGCCATGCCGATGCGACCTGTCGCACGGTACAACGAGTGAGCTGGCGTGCTCCACCTGGGTCCCCTTCGGGGGACTTTTTTTATGCCTGTCGTTTGTCATCCTGTCGTTTTGCTACGGTGGGTATCGGGGCAACTTGCCCAGATACCCACCGTGGGGGCACCTACGTGCCTAATGGTATGCCTCTTTAAAAAAAGCTATCAGAGACCAAAAACCTATAATAAAATTTCACAGGAAATTTGGAAACAGTGTTCGTATAGTATATGTTGTATAGGATAGCTGGTGTGTTCCGGCACGTACCCCAAGGAAGACGCAAGAGGATACCCTGATGAGCAAGCTAAAACTGATGACTGCCGCCGTTGTTTCTGCCAGTGCGTTCATGGCCAGCCAAGCCGTCATGGCCTACGAAGCGGGTGATGTGTTCGTCCGTGGCGGTGTTGCCCAAACAGATACTGGTTCCGGCAACGGCAACGTGGGCGATGCGGACCTGAACGTGCAAAGCGCCCGTGGCTTTACCTTTGGTGCGGGTTACCTGTTCACCGACAAGATCGGTATGGAGCTGAACAGCTCCGAGAAATTCGAGCATGACCTCAACACGCGCCCGGGTGGCGACGTAGGCAGCGTTGATCGCCTGCCGGTAAACCTGCTGGTCAATTACTACCCGATGGGTGGCCTGGATTCTCGCGTCCAGCCCTATGTGGGCGTGGGCCTCAACTACACTCGTTTCTCGGGTGAGCCGGAAGGCCTGAGCGTGGACAGCAGCTATGGCGTCATCGGTCAGGCAGGACTTGATTTGGCTGTCACCGAAAACATCATGCTGAACGGCTATGTCAGTTATGCCGACGTCAATTCCGACATCAACGTGGAGGGCGTAGGCCGTGTCGGTGAAGTGGATATCGAGCCCGTCACCGTCGGCGGTGGTATTACCTACCGTTTCTAAGCCTAACGTTTCCAAGTCTGGCGGTTAATCGCCAAGGTACGCCCGGTTCCTTCATTGGAACCGGGCGTTTTCTTACCTGGCACTAATGTAGTTGTGTCAGGTTGTCGCAACCGCTTTCCGTGATCACGATGTTGTCTTCGATGCGGATACCACCGCAGGCGGCCAAAGCGTCCACCGTGGCCCAGTTGACGGCAATTCCCTGCTGGCGCAGCGGTGCCAGCAGCATGGGAATGAAGTAGAGCCCGGGTTCGATGGTGACCACCATGCCGGGGCGCAGCGTGCGCGTCAGGCGTAGCGCCGGATGTTGCGGTGGCGGCGGCGCTGGCGTGCCATCGGGGTGCATCAGCCCCGCCACGTCATGCACCTGGATGCCCAGCGAGTGGCCCAAGCCATGGGGGCAGAACGCTCGGGTCACGCCCAGCTCGATAGCGCTCTCCGCGCTGCCTTCGTACAGCCCGTGCTGCACCAGAATTTCGGCCAGATAGCGATGCATCTGCTCGTGGAGCGACACAAACTCCACGCCGGGCGCGGCGTGCTGGATCAATTGATCTTTCAGGTGGTGCAGGGCAGTGACCAGCTCGCCAAAGGCGGCCGGGGCATCGGGGCCTGCGTGGGTGCGGGTGATGTCCGCCGCGTAGCCGCGAAAGCGCCGCCCGGCATCCACCAACAAGCTGTGGCGCTGGCTGGGGGCGCTCAGGTCATAATGCTGATAATGCAGTACGCCAGCGTGCTGATTGAGCCCGATGATGTTCTGGTAGGGCACGTCCGACTCGAGCTGTCGGCTGGCTTGCAGGTAGGCCAACTGAATGTCCAGCTCGCTGGCGGCGCCCACAAACGCCGCCTTGGCGGCCTGATGCCCGGCAACGGCCAGACGATTGGCTTCCCTCAGGCAGGCAATCTCATAGGCGGTCTTGTACATGCGCAGCTCATCCAACGCACGGACGAGGGCGGCGGGGTGCAGCTGTGCGGAGTTGGCGAGCACAGAAACGCTCTCCAGGGTCTCGATATCACCAATCACGGCTGCGTTGCCCGCTAGCGGCGGGGTGATCTTGTCGCTGCACAAATGCACGTCGAATTCGGCTACCCACGGCTCTTCCGGCAGTTGGGTGGGCAAGTGCCAGAAATCGGCTGGCGCGTAGATATAGAGCTGCGGCCGCTGACCGGGCTGCACCACGATCCAGCTGTGCTGAACATCGGCCAACCCTACCCAGTGGGTGAAATGCCCGTAGGCCTGAAAGGTGGTAGTGTGATCATCGGCAAAATGGTAGCGGGCGTGGCCGCTGTAAATGGCCAGACAATCCAGCTGATGGTGCTCAAGCAACTGGCTATAAGCCTGGCGAAGATGCGCGATATGCTCACGCTGTCGTGCGTTCAGTGATGCAGACATGGGGTTTCCTTTAGGGTCGTAGGGGAGGGAGCTCGCTCCATAAGCTGTCCAGCTCTGCGTGGTGGTGTTGGTGGTGACGGTACAGCCTCAACTCCATGGGCACGTCCCAGCGGCTGTCGCCTGCGCGCACCAGTTGGCCGCTAGCCAGTTCGCTGGCCACGTTGCGTTCGGGTAGCCAGCTCATGCCGTAGCCCAACAGTACCAGTTCCTTGATGCCTGCGGCGTAGAGGTTCTCGCTCTGCGCGGTCAGGTAGGTCGTATGGGGAAGGCGGGCAAGGTGTGCCTTGACCGCCGAACCCAACAGCCCGCGTTTGGGGTAGGCAAGCCAGGGCACCGGCTGCTGGCGCGTGCCAGGTAGCTGCGTGCAGGGCGACTCATCGCTGGTCAGGCCCGTCACGGGTATCAGCCGCTCCTGGCCAATGACGCGATAGGTACTGCTGCTGGTGTCGATGTCCAGATCGCAGCGGCCCACGGGCCAGTAGCAGATGGCCAGATCACATTCGGCCCTGGCCAGTGCCTGAAAATAGTCGCTGGCCACCCAGCCCGTGGCGCGCAAGTAGGGCTGCACACGCTCTTGCCAACCCTGTTGGGCCAGCCATTCGGGCAAAAAGTGGGCCAGCAGACTTTGTGGGGCAGCCACCATGATGCGGCGCTGTTGGCCAGCGCTGATCGCCCGAACGCGCTCTCTGGTGAGGCGCACGCGCTCGGTGACCTGTTCGCAGAGCGTCAGGAACTCTTCTCCCGCTGGGGTCAACGACAGTGGCAGGGTCTGTCGGTTGATCAACGTCACGCCCATTTCCTCTTCCAGCAGCTTGATGCGCCGTGAAAAAGTAGGCTGTGTCACGTGCTGCTCGTCGGCAGCGCGGGAGAAGTGTCGCGTTCTGGCCAAGGCAATGAAGTCTTCTAGCCAGCGAATTTCCATGCCTTACCTCGCAAGACGGCCTCGCGTGAGGCCTGAATGAAGCGGGCCATTACAAGCGGCCCTCCTCGACAGCGTGGCACGCCACGCGAGTGCCGTCATCCTGTGTTTGCAATGCCGGAATCTCCTGCTTGCAGCGGGCGTTGGCATGGGGGCAGCGGCCATGAAAGACACAGCCGCTAGGCAGATTGACCGGCGTCGGCACTTCACCGGAGAGGCGAATGTGTTGGGGGCGGTCATCTTCCAGCCGAGGAATGGCCGACAGCAGCGCCTGCGTATAGGGATGGCGCGGCTTGGCAAACAGCGTGGCCGTGGTGGCGACTTCACACACCGTGCCCAGGTACATCACCGCCACGCGGGTGCCGAAGTGCTCGACCACCGCCAAGTCGTGGGTGATGAACAGGTAGGTGAGGTGGCGGTCGCGCTGGGCATCCATCAGCAGGTTCAGCACCTGGGCCTGGATCGATACGTCCAGAGCCGAGATGGGCTCATCGGCCACGATGAATTCCGGGTCCACGGCCAGCGCCCTGGCGATGGCGATGCGTTGGCGCTGCCCACCGGAAAACTCATGGCCAAAGCGCTTGCCCCAGTCCGGGTCGATGCCCACCGAGCGCATCACTTCTTCCACCTTGTCGAGAATCTGCTGACGGTTCCAGTCTGGGTGGTGCAGGCGCAGCGGCTCTTCCAGCGTCTGCTGGATCGTCATGCGCGGGTTCAGCGACGCGTAGGGGTTCTGGAAAATCATCTGCATGCGCTTGCGATAAGGCAGCAGTTGACGGGTGGAGAGATGGTCGATGCGCTCGCCGCCGTAACGAATTTCGCCTTCGGAGGGGGTAATCAGCCCCATCACCGTGCGTGCTACGGTGGATTTACCGCAGCCGGATTCGCCGACTACGCAGAGCGCTTCGCCACGCTTGATCTCCAGGTTGACCCCGTTGATGGCGTGCACGTACTCCTGATGACGAACCAGCTTGCCGCCCTTGAAGCGCAGCTGCTCGAGAAAGTCGCCCGATAGCGAAAAGCGCTTTTTCAGATCGCGTATTTCCAGCAGCGTATCGCTGGCCGTAGCGGGAGCGGCCGTTGGGCGTGTGTCGGCCTGGGCATTCATAGGCTCTCCTCCTTCAGGCGGCGATCTTCGAGCATTTCAGCCACCATATGGCAGGCAACGCGGCAGTTGCCCGACTCCACAAAAGTGGGCACCTGCTGAGTACACGCCGGGCGCGGCTGACCGTCGCTGCGCAGGATAAAGTCGCAGCGGGGATGAAACGCGCAGCCGGTGGGCAAGTTGGAAAGCGACGGCATGCTGCCCCGAATCTGATTCAGTTTTTCGCCGGGGGTAGCCATCTGGGGCAGGGCGTTGATCAGCCCCTGGGTGTAGGGGTGCTGGGGGTCATTGATGATTTCACGGGTCGGCCCCTGCTCGATCACACGGCCTGCGTACATGACCAGCATGCGCTGGGTGACCTGGCTGACGACGCCCAGGTCGTGGGTGATCAGGATCAGGCCCACGTTGTGCTGCTCGCAAAGCTCCAGCAGCAGCGCCATGATTTCCGCCTGGATGGTGACGTCCAGCGCCGTGGTTGGCTCATCGGCAATGATGATGTCGGGGTCCAGCAGGAGCGCAATGGCGATGATGATACGCTGGCGCATGCCGCCGGAAAGCTCGTGGGGGTATTGGTCCAGGCGCTTTTCCGGCGACGGGATCTGCACCTGCTTGAGCTTGTCCAGAGCAATGGCCCGGGCCTCGCGGGTGGAGATGCGGCGGTGCGCTTTCAGACACTCGACCATCTGCTCACCGATCGAGAGCACCGGGTTGAGGGTCATCATCGGGTCCTGGAAAATCATCGAGATACGATTGCCGCGCACCTTGCGCAGGCCCCGCTCGGACATGGTGTTGAGGGTTTTACCCTCGAAGGTGATGCTGCCACCGGCAATGAATCCGGGCCGTGCGATCAGGTTGAGCAGTGAAAAGGCCGCCACCGACTTGCCCGCGCCGGATTCACCGACGATGCCTAGCCGTTCGCCCCGCTCCAGGGTGAAGTTGACATCCCGTAAGGCGCGGACTTCACCCTGACGCAGGGCAAAGCGAACATCCAGTTGTGAGACTTCAAGAAGTGCCATGGTGTCTTCAGCCTTTATACAGTCGTGGGTTCATGACATCGCGCAGCCAGTCGCCCAGCAGATTGATCGACAGCACCAGCACCACCAATACCGCGCCGGGCATCATGGTGATCCACCAGGAGCCGGATTGAATGTAGTCGAAGCCCGCCTTGATCAACGAACCCAGCGACGGGTGCGTTTCCGGCATGCCCAGCCCCAGAAACGACAGCGCCGCTTCGGAGATGATCGCGTTGGCGATCTGAACGGTAGAGATGACGAAGATCGGCGACAGGGTATTGGGCAGCACATGACGGAACATGATGCGTCGGCTGCGCAGCCCCATGACCCGAGCGGCGTCCACGTACTCCTTGTTCTTCTCTGCCAGCACCGATGCACGCACGGTACGCGCATACTGCGGCCACTCGGCGAGCCCGATGATTAGAATCAGCATGAGCACGGCGTGCTGGCTGTAGAAGGCGCTGCCCATGGTGGCTTTCACCACGGCACCGACCACGATGGCCACCATCAGCGTCGAGAACGACAGCTGAATGTCTGCCAGGCGCATCAGGAAGGCATCGACTCGCCCGCCCAGATAACCGGCCATCAGGCCAAAGGTCACGCCCAGCAGGGCTTGTAGTGCCACCGCGCCAAAGCCGATCAGCAGCGATACCCGCGTGCCGTAGAGAATGATCGACCACAGGTCGCGCCCCTGGGCATCGGTGCCCAGGGTGTAGCGCTCGTCGGCTCCGTCGATCCAGAACGGCGGCAGTTCCGACGACATGATGTCGATCTGGCGCAGGTCGTAGGGGTCGGTAGGGGCCAGCAGTGGCGCCGCGAAGGCCGCCACCACCAGGCAGATGAACACGGCCAGGCAGAGCTGAGCGGTACGGTCGCGCTTGAAGCTGTACCACAGGAAAGAGTCGCGCAAGCGCTCCCAGCGGCTGGGGGCTGAGGGAGGAGTGGACGTTGTCATGCGGGCTTACCAGTCAGTTTAACGGTGGGATTCACGAAGCCGTAGATCAAATCCACGATGGTGTTGGTCACCACGAAAATGACCCCGACGATCATCAGATAAGTGACGATCAGCGGAATGTCGGCGTGGTTGATGGCATCCAGGAACATCAGTCCCATGCCCGGCCACTGGAACACGGTTTCGGTCAGAATGGTATACGCCACCATGGTGCCGATCTGAACGCCCCCCACGGTAATCACCGGGAGCATGGTGTTTTTCAGCGCATGCACGAAGTAGACCCGGCGCATGGAAATACCCTTGGCGCGGGCATACTTCACGTACTCCGATTGCAGTACTTCCATCATTTCGGCGCGGATCAGGCGGATGAACAGCGGCAGCATGATGGAGGCCAGCGAGACTGCAGGCAGCACCAGATGCTTGATGCCGTCCCAGGTGACCAGGTTGGTATCCCAGTGGCCGACCACGTGGACCAAATCATAGCCACGGCCAAAGGAGGGCATGTTGCCCTGGGTAGAGAGCGCGCTGTTCAGCCAGGCGCCCCAGGCGGTGCCCTCCGGGAACAGCGAAACGGTCATGCCGATGGAGAAAATCTGGATCAGTACGATGGCGGTCAGGAACACCGGTATCGAAATGCCGATGATCGAGGCCCCCATGAAAAAGCGTGACACGGGGGAGCGCGGTTTGATGGCGCTGTATACCCCGATGGGAACAGAGAACAATACGATGATCAGCGTGGCCGCGAACACCAGCTCGAGGGTAGCAGGCAAGTGGCGAGCAATCACCTCCAGCGCCGGTTCACGGTAGAAATAGGAGTAGCCGAAATCGCCCTGAAGGGCGTTTCTGGCGAAGCGTGCGTATTGCACCAGGAAGGGGTCGTTGAGCCCCAGCCGTTCGCGAATGGCTTCACGTTCACTTTCGGGGACCGACTGTCCGACCATCTGCTGTACAGGGTCACCCAGGTTATCCTGGATGGCGAAGGCCAGTACACTGATGACAAACATCACCAATATTGCGTGCATCAGCCGCTTGATTAGAAAAGCAATCATGGCGTACGCCACCTGTGTGGAAAGTTTCACTAAACATCAGGGCAAGGCATGACGCTGCCCGGCGGGTCGCGTCATGCACGACGCTTCGCCCTCCAGAATCCTGGAGAGCGAAGCGTCCTTGCGTGGGTTATGTCGTTAAGGGGTGATTAACGCGTAATCACCAGATCGCCCAGGTAGGGGAAGTCGGTGGCGTTGACCACCGGCTCGATGTCGATGCCGTCAGCGGCGGCATAGGCCAGGTTCTGCCAATGCAGCATGATGAAACCAACGTCTTCGTACAGCATGGCTTCGGCTTCACGCAGCATTTCACCGCGTTTTTCCAGATCGGTCTCACTGTCGGCCTGGGTTACCAGCGCATCGATTTCTTCGTTGCAGTAGCTGCCGTAGTTGTACTGACCGGCACCGCTCTCGGTGTCGATGCAGAACGACAGGTACTGGAAGAAGTTGGCGGTGTCTTCGGTGTCCGAGTGCCAGCCGATCATGGCAATGTCGGATTGACGCGTGTCGTACTCCGGCCAGTACTGGGCCAGCGGCATGGTGCGCAGGTTAACGTTGATGTTGATACGCGCCAGCATGTTGGCTACGGCCTGGGCAATCTGCGCATCGTTCACGTAGCGGTTGTTCGGGGCGATCATGTCGACGCTGAAGCCCTCTTCGTAGCCCGCTTCCGCCATCAACTCCTGAGCACGCTCCAGATCGTAACGAGGTACCAGGTCCGGGTTATAGCCGGAGTAGCCTTCCGGTGAGAACTGACCCGCGGGCGTTGCAAAGCCGCGCATCAGGCGCTCGGCAATGCCTTCCTGGTTGATGGCCAGGTCGACGGCCTGACGCACGCGTGCATCCTGGAACGCCTCGACGCGCTCTTCATTCAGCTGGAAGCCGATGATACGCGTACCGGGGATTTCAACCAGATTGGCGCCTTGTGCATCGCGCACACGGTCCAGGTCGTTGGGCGGTACGGCATCGATGAAATCGACGCCACCGGACAGCAGGGCCGCCACGCGGGAGGCGTTTTCGGCAATCGGCGTCAGCACGATGCTGGTCACGTTACCTTCGCTGTCGGTGTCCCAGTAGTCTTCAAAGCGTTCGAAGTCGACGCGAACGCCCTGGCGACGGTCGGTGACCACGAAGGGCCCGGTGCCGGAAACGTTACGCGATGCAAACGAGTTGCCTGCCTTGACGATTTCCGCCTTGTCGTTGCCGTCGTCGGTCTCGCCCGTGTAGAACTCGCTATCCATGGGGAAGATGTAGGTGGCCAGGTTCAACAGCAGCGGGTAGGGTTCGGTGGTGGTGATTTCGATGGTGTAATCGTCGACCGCTTCGGCGCTGGCGATCGGCTCGAAAATGGCGCGATAATCCGGGCTCTCTTTCAAACGCTCGATGGTCCAGACCACGTCCTTGGCGGTGAACGGATTGCCGGAATGGAAAGTAACGCCTTCACGCAGGGTCATGCGTACATGAGTGTCGTCGATTTGTTCCCACTCGGTGGCAAGACGCGGTTCGAACTGGAAGTCTTTGGTCCAGCGCACCAATGGGTCGAACGCCAGATGCGAGAAGCGCAGGACACCGCCGGAAAGCTGCTCATGCAGGTCGAGGGTTTCAGGGTCGGCCGAGTAGCCGATGCGCAGGGTTTCTGCACTGGCAGTCAGGGGCAGTAGTGCGGTGCCTGCCATGGCAGCACCCACGACAGTGGCCAGTAGTGTCTTTTTCAGCGTCATGATCGTTCCCATGTGTATTGTTTATTGTTCGTTTTGCCGACGGGGCGTGGTTCGATTGCCCATCGACAAAACAGACACGGTCAGCTCGTAAGCTATCCTGACAACATAGAGACAGGTGGTTGTGACACACAATCGAAATAATGACAGGCCTCATTCATCTACTGAATGATCGGGGCTGGCGCGGCCGCCACGGCATCTGCTGTAAGACTAAAGTCGTGATCATGCGGCCGTTCAAAAGTGCCCGGCAGGTAAGCCACAAGGGAAAGATAATGAAAATACAAGGCGTTAAACCGTTACTAATGACTGTTTTGCTGGCCATGACAGGCTGGGCGGCTGCCAGCGAGCCAGCTGCAGGGATCACAGGGACGCTGGATGGAGAGGACCAGCAGTGGTTCGTCCTCGATCTCAGCAGCGAGCCCAGTGCCACGTTCATCGAAGAGGGAGACCATTGGGTGGTGGAGATGACCGGCTACCGGGATCCGGAGAAATGGGCGGCCCGAGACGCGCTGGTCATTCAATTGATTCTGACCGACGAGCAGCTGACCAATGCTCGAGTGCTGCATCTGATCGGCGATGCCGTTCATCCGCCTTACTATACGGCCAGCGATGACGAGCTGACCGTGGTGCTTTCCCGGGTGGAGCGCGAAGGCAGCCGGTTACACCTTCAGGGCACCCTCGAGGGGCCGCTGGCGCTACAGCATAGCCCGGAAGCTGACCCTCTTGCGGAAGAGGGTGTTAGCCTGGCCGTCACGTTCGACGTGACGGCCAGCAAGGTCGAGTTTTGACGTGGCAGGTGCTAAAGCACCAAATCAGGCACCCAGTCAGGCCCCAAAGCGCTGATGCAGCCAGCGATTGATCTCATCGGACTCATAGAGCCACTCTTCACGACCGTCTTCATGGGCGATGCGCAGGCAAGGCACTTTGACCTTGCCGCCGCCTTCCTGAAGGGCCTGCTTGTGGTCTGGATCCAACTGGGCATCGCGCAGTTCGATCTTCAAACCAAGCCGCGCCATCTCCTTGCGTACCTTGATGCAGAAAGGGCAGGTACGAAACTGATACAGCGCCAATGCCTCACAGGCCGCGTCGACCTCAGCCTGCTCCTCGGCGCTGCGCTCCACCGAGCGCGGCGTGGAGAGTTTTTCCGACACTAACATCACCGGGGCCAGCAGCACGCGAAGGCCACGGAAAAAGTAACGAACGATAATGCGCATGATAAAAGCTCCTCTCGCCAGCGCAGCGGGGTGGTTTAGGTCGATAGGTGCCGCATCCTGCATCAAAAGCCACCCATTGTCACTTTCCTGCCCTGATACCGGGTGTCGCGAAGGGAACCAGATGAGCTGGCGTCCCGGGCATGATAATCTTTCCCCCAATGTATGCATTTAGGCTGATATTTCAGTCCGTTGTCAGGGTCATGGAAGGAGCGCTCGCCCATGCGTTTACATGTGATTGGTATCTGCGGCACCTTTATGGGCAGTCTTGCGCTGCTGGCCCGAGAGTTGGGGCACGAGGTGAGTGGGTCGGATGCGAACGTGTATCCGCCCATGAGCACTCAGCTCGCCGAGGCGGGCATCACGCTGATGGAGGGGTATCGCGCCGACAACCTGCAGGGCCCGTTGGACCTTGTGGTGGTGGGCAACGCTCTCTCGCGCGGTAACCCGGAAGTCGAGGCGCTGCTCGATAGCGGCCTGCGCTACACCTCGGGTGCCCAGTGGCTGGCGGAGTACGTGCTGCCGGGCCGCCGGGTCATTGCCGTGGCGGGCACCCACGGCAAGACCACCACGGCCAGCCTGTTGGCCTGGCTGCTGGAGAGCGCAGGCCTGGAGCCCGGCTTTCTGATTGGCGGTGTGCCGCGCAACTTTGGCGTGTCGGCCAGGCTAGGAGGCGCAGCAGCACCGTTCGTGGTCGAGGCGGACGAGTACGATACGGCCTTTTTCGACAAGCGCTCCAAGTTCGTGCACTACCGCCCGACGATCGCCGTGATGAACAACCTCGAATTCGACCACGCCGATATCTTTCCCGACCTGGCCGCCATCGAACGCCAGTTCCACCACCTGGTGCGTACCGTGCCAGGCAAGGGGCATCTGCTGGTGGCTGACCAGCAGCTCGCGCTGGATCGTGTGCTGGCCATGGGCAGCTGGAGCCCGGTCACCCGCTTTGGCAGCGAGTCCGACAGCCAGTGGCAGCTGCGTCTGGAGCATGCCGACGCCAGCCGCTTTCAGGTGCTGTATAGCCGTGAGCAGGACGAGGAGGACGGCGTGGTGGAGTGGTCGCTCACGGGGGAGCACAACGCTCGCAATGCTTTGGCCGCTTTGGCGGCCGCACGGCTGTGCGGGGTGAACCTGCCGCGTGCCTGCGCGGCGCTGGCACGCTTCCAGACGCCCCGTCGTCGCCAGGAAGTGCGTGGCGAGGTCAACGGCATTCAGGTGATCGACGACTTTGCCCACCATCCCACGGCCATTGCCGCCACGCTGCAGGGCT
This sequence comes from Halomonas sp. 18071143, assembly GCF_019211725.1. Classification (NCBI taxonomy): domain Bacteria; kingdom Pseudomonadati; phylum Pseudomonadota; class Gammaproteobacteria; order Oceanospirillales; family Halomonadaceae; genus Halomonas; species Halomonas sp. 18071143. Next base: position 2,137,635 of record NZ_CP078120.1, on the reverse strand, counting down.
TGCGTGCCGCCACACCGCGGGGGCGGCTGCTGGCCGTGATCGAGCCGCGCTCCAACACCATGCGGCTGGGCGCGCTGCGTGAACGTCTGAACGAAAGCGTTGCCGATGCGGATCACAGCTTCTGGTTCCAGCCTGCTGGCGTGGAGTGGTCGATGGACTCTCTGGTAGAGGCGCAAGGGTCGCGGGCGTCGCTGTATCGGGATATCGATGCATTGGTACAGGCAGTGGTCACCCAGGCGTCACCGCTCGACCGGATCGTGGTGATGTCCAACGGTGGTTTCGATGGTGTTCATGAGCGCCTGTTGGCGGCGCTGGCAGCGGCAAACCCTGCAACAGGAGTATCCGATGAGTGAGTTCAACCCCCCTGTGACGGTGGCGCTGACGGGCGCTTCGGGGGCGCAGTATGGCCTGCGCTTGATCGACGTGCTGGTCGAGGCGGGCCATGAAGTGTGGGTCATGATCTCCAAGGCGGCCCATATGGTCATTGCCACGGAAACGGAGGTATCGCTGCCTGCTCAGCCTCAGCGACTGGAGGAGGCCCTGGTGGCGCAAAGCGGTGCCAGGCCCGGACAAATTCGCTGCTTTGGGCGTGAAGACTGGATGGCCCCCGTGGCCTCGGGCTCCGGCGCGCCTTCCGCCATGGTGATCTGCCCGTGTTCCACCGGCACCCTCTCTGCGGTGGCCACCGGGGCCAGCAACAACCTGATCGAGCGTGCCGCCGATGTGGCGATCAAGGAGCGGCGCACGCTGGTCATGGTGCCCAGGGAGAGTCCTTTTTCTCCCATTCACCTGGAGCACATGCTCACTCTGAGTCGCCTGGGTGTGGTGATCCTGCCTGCCGCGCCGGGGTTTTATCATCGTCCTCAGTCCATGGAGGATCTGATCGATTTCATCGTCGCGCGGATTCTCAACCAGCTGGGCATCGAGCATCGCTTGATGCCACGCTGGGGCGAAGGGTAATCCCGGCGGTGCCACACTTTTGTGCCTACGATTCGCCATATCAATGACTTTCGCCACCGTTCACCACAAGGAAGCGTCACCATGTCCTGGGCTACTCTATCGGTCTTCGTGCCAACCTTTCTGTTCGTATCGCTGACCCCCGGCATGTGCATGACGCTGGCCATGGTGCTGGGGATGACCCAAGGGGTGAAGCGTACGCTCTGGATGATGATCGGTGAGTTGATTGGCGTGGGCCTGGTGGCTGCGGCGGCAGGCGCTGGGGTGGCCGCGTTGATGTTGCGCCAGCCTGAGCTGTTCACTGCGTTCAAGTGGATCGGTGGGGCTTACCTGGCGTATCTGGGGGTGATGATGTGGCGCTCGCGGGGGCGCATGGCCATTCCCAGCGAGCTGGACACAGGGCCGCCTGCAGGCCGCTGGCAGTTGGCCATGCAGGGGCTGGTGACCGCCGTGGCCAATCCCAAGGGCTGGGCATTCTTCATGGTGCTGCTGCCGCCGTTTCTGGACAGCAGCCGCCCGCTGGCCCCTCAGCTTAGCCTGTTGATCGCGCTGATCCTGATCATCGAGTTCGGCAGCATGCTGGTGTATGCCACGGGGGGCAAGACGCTGCGTCGCGTGCTGGGCAAAAGCGGTAACGTACGCCTGTTGAACCGCATTGCCGGGACGCTGATGTTTGGCGTGGGCGCGTGGCTGGCGCTGGGCTGATCACGCCAGCCCGAGCCAGCTACGCGATGGCGCCGTCAAACCGGCCCGAACAGTAGCATTCTCGCGCTCACCAGCAGCAGCGATGCCCCGGTGAGCGAGACCCAAGGGATGGCGGGTAGCGGCGCACGATAGCGCCGCTGCCAGTTGAGCTGAACCAGAGCGCAGACCACCAGCCCCATGAGCGCGCCTCCCACCAGATCACTCAGCCAGTGCACGCCCAGAGCCAAGCGCGAGAGCGCCATCGGCAGCGTGACGACAATGGCCATCCAGTAGACCCAGGCACGCCGCTGGCGGGGCAGCCGCGCGGCCATCACGGCGGCCGCCAGCCCGATCATCACCACCCAGGTAGAGGTGTGCGCGCTGGGGTAGGCGTATGAGCCGGTCAGGTGGTCCGGGGTGGTGGGGCGTGCCCGGGCGAACAGTGCCTTGCCCGCGGTGTTGATCAGGGCAATGCCGCCAAGGGCCAGAGCCCCATGCAGCAGCGCATCGAAGCGTTTGACCACCAGCAGCCAGCACGCCCACGGGCTGACCAGGGCCACGATGCCCGCCTTGTCACCGATCATGGCCAATAGCAGGCTGGCGTGGGCAAGCCAGGGGGAGTCGAGCCAGTCGAATAGCCGCTGGGCTTCCAGATCGACCGTCAACGGCGTCACATGGTGCATCACGTACAGCGTCCAGGCGGAGGCCCCGGTGATCGCGGTAATGAGCAGCAGCAGGGAACCCAGCGGCACTTCCCCCGAACGGCTCATGGCCAACCAGGGGCGACGCATGATCGGAATGCGCCGCACGATGCGTGCCAGCGCAAAATAGACGCGCCCCTGGCGGTCCACCTGAGCACGCCCCCATGAAAACACCACGGCCAATACCACCACCGTGGCGGCAATCAGGATGACGGCCATTTCCACGTTCGTGGGCAGGTTCAGCCGCTGCTGCCAGGTATGGCCGACCAGATAGCCAGGTAGTACATAGGCGGGAGCCCAGAGCGCTGCCGAGGTAATGTTTGCCCAGGCGAAGGTGCGTGCCGGCATTTGCATCATGCCGGCCACCAGCGGGATCACCGGGCGGACAGGCCCGACGAAGCGGCCAATGAAGACCGAGTAGACCCCATAGCGTTCGAAAAAGCGTGCCCCACGTCCCACCCACTCGGGGTGAAGCGACAGCGGCCAGCGGGACAACACCGCCTCACGATGCCGATAGCCCAGATAGTAGCTGACGCTGTCGCCGATGATCGCGCCAATGAACGCCGCGCCAATCAGCCAGGGCAGGTCGAGCCCTTGGTGGCCCGCCAGGGTGGCCGCCGCAGTCATCAATACGACCCCGGGGACCAGCAGGCCAATGAGTGCCAGCGACTCGACCAGGGCGATACCCAACACCAGAAGTAGCAGCAAAGGAGGGGAAAGAGTAAGAGAGAGCAGGGTATCGACAATCGCCAAGAGTGACTCCGTCTGCGGTTATAAATGGGTAATGGATTCTGCGCGTGCTTCCAGACGCTGCAGGTAGCGCTCGAAGCTCTCCTTGCGCATGGGCAGGCAAGTGGCTAGCCGTGCTTCCAACTGGCCTGTTTCCACCAATACGCGCCGTGACAGGGCACGCTGAAGGCGCTCTTTCACGAGTAGCGCGCCGCTTTCACTGGTATCGGGCAAGACCAGCCAGAAGGTCGCACTGCCCGCACGGCCCAGAATGTCGTGATCACGGCAGCGGCTATTGACCTCGCTGCACAGCGCACCCAGCAGCGCGGTCTTGGCCCGTTGCCCAAACTGCTCCTCTGCCATGTCCGGCTGCGGCAAGTGTAACACCAGCACGGCCAACCGCTTGTTGAGCATGTCGGCGCGCTGAAACTCATTTTTCAGACGCTCTTTGAGCGTGTCGATATGGTACGCATCGCAATCGTTATCGTGGGGGTCGGTAGCCCTGAGCAGTGCCTTGCGCCGCGCGTGCTCCCAGGGGGGCAGTGCGAGCAGCAGAGTCAGGGCAGCAAAGCCCAGGGCAAACTCCTCGTTCAGCGTGGGCAGTTGCCAGATGATCACGGCCATGGCGACCAGATTGGTGGCCAGCGCTCCCCACAGTGGCAGAAGAATGAACGCGGCGGCAAGGGGCAGGCCTAACCAATACAGCGGCAGGTTGGCGTGGGTCAGTACGCCGTGCATCGCCACCAGAAACAGACTGCCCAGCAGCAAGCAGCGTGGCAGGTAGGGTTTGATGCCTCGCCCAAGGTGCATCATCAGGCTGGCCAGTATCAGGGTGGTCATGAACAGTGGAACCAACAGTTCACGGTAGCTGCCCATGGCGTAAAGCCAGGCGGTGTAAGCACAGATAACGATCAGGCTGGCACTGTAAGCCAGGCTCATCAGCCGTTTGGGGGGCGCGGACGTCGTCATGTGATGACGCTCGGCCGCTGTTTACCCATCTGGGCCAGAGCCTCCAGGGTCAGCGCTTCCAGCTCAAGCTCTATCAGGGGAAGCGGTTGGCAAACGGTGTGCTCCGGCAGGGCCGCACATAGCAATTGGCGACGATGGGCGGCCTCGCGGGGCGTTCTGGCCAACATGAGCGTGGCCAGCGTAGTGGCATTCAGGCGGTAAACGTTTTCGAAGCTATAAAGCAGGCTGCACAGTTTGTGGGCCGCAGGCCAGAGCTGGTGGAGTCGAAGGTGAATGATCAATACCTCGGCGTGAATGGCTTCCCGCTCGGAGCGTGTTTGCTCCTTGGTCAAATCACGCAGCAGTTGCTCCCCTGCCCATAGGTTGAGCCCCGGAATCAGCCGCAGGCGCTGGCGCATGGTGCCGCTCAAGTGCACCAGCAGGTAAGTCCGCGCCATGGCCAGCAGGCACAGAATACAAAGCGTTGCGATCAGCAGGCACCACGCTGGCAGGGTCAGCAAGGGTTTGATGATCAGGCAGGTCAGCAGGGCTGCGCACACATTGTACATGGCCACCCAGCGTGGTTGAGGAAGCATGAAGACCGCACCCCAGGCCCATATCAGCAATAGGTGACGTTCAGGGGCAACCGCAATCAGGGCCAACAGGAGGGTTCCCGCCAGCAGTTGCCAGGGCAGGCCTCGTGAGCGGCGATGGCTGAAATCCAGCAGCAGTGCAGTCACCAGTAGCCAGCCGACCGCAAGCCACAGCACAAGGGTGGCCATGAGGGGCGCATTGGGTGTCCAGAGAGCCAGCGCGACGGCGGCGGCCAGTAGTGTCACCCTGAGCGGACTGATTTTGTATTTGCTTGGCATGGTGGCTTACTATCTGGCTGATAAACGGGGGCACCCAGCCTGAGCATAACGCATTGCTTGGCTCGAACCTGCGAATCCCTCAGTATAATGCCCTCAAGGCGTAATATAAGCCTAGCCACTTTCAGTCATGCTTAATATAGGGAGATCGCATGCGCAGCGCTGACGCATTTCAACAAGACGCCCAACACCACCTGGCGGCCGGCGATGTAGCCCGTTACATGACGGCTCTGGGGCAGGGGGCTCGCGCAGCGGCCAGCGTATTGCGCCGAGCCGATAGCCAGGCCAAAAACCAGGCGCTGTATGCTATGGCGAAGCGCCTGACAGCAGCCCGCAGCGACATCCTCAGCGCCAATCAGGAGGATATGCAGCGGGGCCGGGACAATGGCCTGGACAGCGCGCTGCTGGACCGCCTGGCGCTCAATGATGCACGTATCGATGCCATGATCGAGGGCCTGCATCAAGTGGCGGCGTTGCCAGACCCGGTGGGTGCCATCGATGGCATGAGCTACCGGCCCAGCGGTATCCAGGTCGGCAAGATGCGGGTTCCGCTGGGGGTGATCGGCATCATCTACGAATCACGTCCCAACGTCACCCTGGAAGCCGCTAGCCTGTGTCTCAAATCCGGCAATGCCTGTGTCTTGCGCGGTGGCTCGGAAGCCCGCGCTTCCAATGCCGCTCTGAGCCAATGCATTCAGGCAGGCCTGGCGGATGCCGGTTTGCCCGAGGGTAGTGTTCAGGTAGTTGCCACCACGGATCGCGCGGCGGTGGGTGAGATGATCAGCATGCCTGAGTATATTGATGTGATCATCCCGCGTGGCGGCAAGTCCTTGATCGAGCGCATTTCGCGGGAAGCGCGTGTGCCGGTGATCAAGCACCTGGATGGCGTTTGCCATGTGTACATCGATACCACCGCCGACCCTGCCAAGGCGCTGGCCATCGCACTGAACGCCAAGACCCACCGCTACGGCACCTGCAACACCATGGAAACCCTGCTGGTGGATGCCCCGGTTGCCGATCTTCTGCTGCCGGAGCTGGCGCGTGGCTACGCCGAGCACCAGGTAGAGTTGCGCGGCTGCGAACGTACACGGGTGCTGTTGCCCCAGGCGCTGGCAGCAACCGAGGAGGACTGGCACGCGGAGTACCTCGCTCCGGTCCTGGCCATCAAGGTGGTCGATGGCGTGGACGAAGCGATCGAACACATCGAACGATACGGCTCCCACCACACCGATGCCATCGTCACCCAGGACTACACCCTGGCGCGTCGCTTCATGGCCGAAGTGGACTCCAGCTCGGTGATCGTCAACGCCTCGACGCGCTTTGCCGACGGGTTCGAGTACGGCCTGGGGGCGGAGATCGGGATTTCCACCGACAAGTTGCACGCCCGTGGCCCGGTCGGCCTGGAAGGCCTGACCACGCAGAAATACATCGTGTTCGGAGACGGCCAGGTTCGCCAATGAGCCAGCGTATCGGCATGTTTGGTGGCACCTTCGACCCGGTGCACAACGGCCATCTACGCAGTGCCCTGGAAGTGCGCGACGCGCTGGGCCTGGAAGTGCTGCACATGGTGCCTGCGCCGCAGCCACCGCTGCGCGGTGTACCGCAAGTGTCGCCGCAGCAACGGCTGGCCCTGCTGGAAGCAGGCATTGCCGATACACCCGGCCTGCTGGCCGATGGCCGCGAGCTGCGCCGTGCAGGCCCCTCTTATAGTGTGGATACGCTGGCCGAGCTGCGCGCTGTCTACGGCTCCTCGGCCCGCCTGGTGATGGTCATTGGCATGGATGCCTTTTTGCGACTTCACCAATGGGATCGCGCCGAGCGCCTGTGGGCGCTGGGGCATGTCGTGGTGATCGCTCGACCCGGTTATAACAACGATTGGCCAGCACCGCTGAAGGAACTGGTGGGCAATCGCGAAGTCTACAGCGTCGAAGCGATGATGCAGCAGGCTCAAGGGCACTTGCTGGTTCTGGCGTTGCCCTCGCTGATGGCCATATCCGCGACCTATATTCGCCAACGGCTTCAGGCGGGCGAGAGCGTGCGCTATCTGCTACCACAGGCGGTGGAATCGACCATTTTGCAACAGGGCTGGTATCAAACCAGCGAATAGCGCTGGCAGTCGTGAAAGAAGCCGTTACAATGGCCGCCTCAAACGCCCGTTGCCAATGGCGGGCGTCTATCATCGTCAGGTCAATAATGGGGTTGTCGTCAGGAGTCATGCACATCGATACATTGAAAAACCTAGCCATCGACGCGCTAGAAGAACTTAAAGCTCGTGATATTACGCAGTTGGACGTGTCGAAATTGACCGAGGTCACCGACCTCATGTTGATTGCCAGCGGTACGTCTACCCGTCATGTGGCAGCACTGGCGCAGAATCTCGTCGAGAAAGCCAAGGCGGCCGGTCTGCACCCACGCGGTGTCGAAGGCGGTGAGAACGCGGATTGGGTGTTGGTCGATCTGGGTGACATCGTCGTTCATATCATGCTCCCCGAAGCGCGTACATTGTACGATCTCGAGCGCCTGTGGGCCGATCTGCCCAACGATGCGGGTGCCATCGGTGATGCCCTGCGTCAAGCCGAAGAGCGAGCTTCCATGTCATGAAGGTTCGGCTGTTGGCGGTGGGAACCAGAATGCCCGGGTGGGTCGAAGAGGGCGTGGAAACCTACCGCAAGCGGCTGCCGCGTGATTTTGCCCTGGAAATCGAAGAAATTGCGCTGGGCCAGCGCGGCAAGAACGCCGATATCGCCAAAGCGCGGGCGCAAGAAGCTCAGCGAATCCGCGACAAGCTGCGTGGCGATGAAATCGTCGTGGCTCTGGAGGTAAAGGGCAAGCCCTGGACCACGGAGCAGCTTGCCCAGCAGGCCGATGCCTGGCGAATGTCTGGCCAGGATGTGGTGTTGCTGGTTGGCGGCCCTGATGGGCTGGAGCCTTCTCTCTCGGCCATGGCCGACAAGGCCTGGTCGCTGTCGCCATTGACCCTGCCGCATCCGTTGGTGCGGATCATGCTCGCCGAACAGCTCTATCGGGCATGGACCCTGCTGGTGGGGCACCCTTACCACCGCTAGACGTTATCTGTTATCGACCCCCGTGGCCGTTGCGTTCATCGTTTGATTGAGAGTTGTCTGTTGCCATGCCCAAGCGCCGTGACACGCTAAAGAACCCTGAGCAAGAGCTGCGTATCTTCCGTGTTCGGTCGCTGCTGGCAGTGTTCGTGGTCATTATCTTGACCGGTTTGCTGGTCGGGCGGCTGGGGTATCTGCAAATCGTTCAGCACGACCTCTACAGCACGCGCTCCGAGAAAAACCGCGTGCGGGTCGAGCCGCTGCCGCCCAATCGTGGGTTGATCTACGACCGTAACGGCGCCTTGCTGGCAGAAAATCGGCCGACCTACAACCTGACGCTGGTGCGTGAGCGTGTCGATAGCCTGGACGATACCCTGGCGCTGCTGGTGGAGCTTCTGGAGCTGCCGGAAGAAGAGATCGAGGCCTTCAACGCTCGTTCTCGCCAGCGCCAGCGGCCGTTTCAGCCGGCGCTACTGATGAGCGACCTGAGCGAAGAGCAGATTGCTCGCCTGGCCATCAATCGCCATCGTTTGCCCGGAGTCGAGGTAGAAGCGCAACTGCTGCGTTACTACCCGGATGCCGAAATGATGGCCCATGCGCTGGGCTATGTGGGGCGGATCAATGCCGAAGAGCTGCAGACGCTGGACACCGGCCGCTATGCGGGCACCCACTTTATCGGCAAGACGGGGGTGGAGCGTTTTTACGAGTCGGAATTGCACGGTCAGGCGGGCCTTCGCAAGGTAGAAACCAACGCCCGTGGCCGCGTGCTGCGCGAGCTTGGTCGCACTGACCCGGTGCCGGGGGCCAACCTCACCCTGACCCTGGATCGTTCTTTGCAGATGCTCGCTTACGAGCTGCTGGAAGGTCGCCGGGGCTCCATCGTGGCCATCGTGCCGCGTACCGGCGAGATTCTGGCCATGGTGTCGACGCCCGGCTTCGATAGTAACCAGTTCGTTACCGGGATCGACGTGGCTTCCTATCGTGCCCTGCAGGAAGACATCGACCTGCCGCTGTTTAACCGGGCCATTCGCGGCCACTACCCGCCGGGCTCCACCATCAAGCCGTTTCTGGCGCTGGCGGGGCTAGTGGAAGGGGTGATCACCCCGGACAGCACCATCAATGACCCGGGCTTCTATCAATTGCCCAATGATTCTCGCCGCTATCGTAACTGGCTGCGTTGGGGGCACGGGCGTGTCGATATGGAGCGCTCCATTGCCGTGTCGAACAACACTTATTATTACTCCTTGGCTCACGACCTCGGCATCGATCGGCTGCATGATCAGATGTCCAATTTTGGCTTTGGGCAACGGGTCGCTCACGATGTCCAGGGAGAAAGCGCTGGCCTGATGCCTTCGAGGGACTGGAAGCGCGCACGATTCAACCAGCCCTGGTACCCGGGGGAAACGCTCTCGGTCGGTATCGGTCAGGGATACTGGCAAATCACCCCGTTGCAGCTGGCCAGCGCTACGGCGGCCCTGGCCAACCGTGGCCACTGGGTCAAGCCGCGCCTGGCAATGCGTATCGGTGAAGACCCTGTTCCGGTTGAACTGCCGGACACGCTACCCGATATCGATCTGGCCAACGAGAACTGGTGGGATCGGGTGTTCAGCGGTATGGAGAAAGTGCTCACCGGCAGCGAAGGAACGGCAAGGCGTACCGGGGTAGGCTTGGAGTATCGTATGGGCGGCAAGTCCGGCACGGCTCAGGTGTTTTCGCTGGGTCAGGATCAGCGCTACAACGCCGAAGAGCTGGAAGAGCGGCTGCGTGACCACTCGCTGTTCATGGCCTTTGCCCCGCTGGAAGAGCCCGAAATTGCCGTGTCGGTGATCGTCGAGAACGCCGGGGGCGGCAGCACCCACGCCGCTCGCATGGCGCGCGCCATGACCGATGCCTGGCTACTGAAAGAAGCGGCCCCAGAGGCCGAGGAAGTCAAGGAAGTGCTGGAAGGCGATAACGGCCGCGTGGAGGGTAACTGATGATGCCGCTGCAACTGCTGTCGCGCTCCTGGCGTGGCTACCCGGTTCGCCCGCCCGATAGTGGCATTGCAAGGCGCAAGAGCATTTGGGAGCGTATCCATATCGACCCCTGGCTGCTTGGCCTGCTGCTGGCGCTGATGGCAGGTGGTCTGCTGGTGCTCTACAGCGCGTCTGGGCAGCGCATCGAGGTCGTGATTGCACAGGCCGTTCGTTTTGGCCTGGCGTTGGTGGGCATGTTCGTGCTGGCACAGTTTTCCCCCACCACGTTTTTGCGCTGGGCGCCGCTGGCCTATGGCGTAGGGCTTGCCATGCTGGTGGCCGTGGAGATTGCTGGCGATATCGGCATGGGGGCCAAGCGCTGGCTGGAAATACCCGGCGTGATTCGCTTTCAGCCTTCCGAAATGATGAAGCTGGCCGTGCCGTTGATGGTGGCGGCTTACCTCAACCGTTGTCAGCTTCCCCCGAGGCTGCGGGACATTGCCGTTTGTGGCTTGATCATTGGCGCTCCGGTGGTGTTGACAGCCATTCAGCCAGATCTAGGAACGGCACTCCTGATGGCCAGCGCGGCGCTGATCGTGGTGCTGCTGGCGGGGCTCTCCTGGCGCTTGATTAGCCTGGTAGTGGCCCTGGCGGCGGCTGGCCTGCCGCTACTGTGGATGAACATGCACAATTACCAGCGCCAGCGGGTGCTGACCTTTCTGGACCCGGAGAGCGATCCGCTCGGCTCCGGCTGGAACATCATCCAGTCCACCACCGCCATCGGCAGTGGTGGCCTGTGGGGCAAGGGCTGGCTGGAGGGCACCCAGTCGCAGCTCGAGTTCCTGCCCGAGCGCCATACCGATTTCATCATCGCGGTGCTGGGAGAGGAGTTTGGCCTGGTCGGGATGCTGCTATTGCTGTTGCTCTACGTGGCCATCGTCGGGCGAGGGCTGTGGCTGGCGGCGGCGTCCCAGGATACGTTCGGGCGTTTGGTGGCGGGCAGCATTATCCTGACGTTCTTTATCTACGTGTTTGTCAATGTCGGCATGGTCAGCGGTATTTTACCCGTGGTAGGGGTGCCGCTGCCGCTGGTGAGCTACGGCGGCACCTCCAGCGTGACCTTGCTGGCCGGGTTCGGTATTCTCATGTCGATACACGCCCATCGGCGGCTATTGCCGCGTTGAATGATCAAAGTGCAGTCGACGCTTTTTCACAGGAGTGGTAAGCAAATGAACAGGGCGCGAAGAAGAGCGGGCGGGTATTTACTGGCGGCGCTGATGGCATGTTCAGCCTCGGCCACCTGGGCGGCCGAGGAGGTCGATTTCGACCCCCGCGTCAACGAGCAGACGCGCCAACTGGTCAGTGAACTGGTGGAGCAGGGCGTTCCCGAGCAGTGGCTGACGCAAGCGCTGGAGCAGGCGACGTTTCGTCAGAACGTGCTGGACGCCATGGCGGGGGCGGCAGAACGGCGTCTGCGCTGGTTCGAATATCGCGATATTTTTCTGAACCAGCAGCGTATCGAAGAAGGTGCTGAGTTCATGCGCGAGCATGCCGAGACGCTGGCGCGTGCCGAAGAAGTCTTTGGTGTTGCTCCTGAGGTGATCACCGCCATCATCGGCGTGGAAACCTATTACGGGCGTCATAAAGGCACGCACAAGGTGCTCGATTCGCTGGCAACGCTGGCCTTTCATCACCCCCAGCGGGGGCGCTTCTTCCGTGGCGAGCTGGCCGCTTTCCTGGCCATTGCCTACGAGCAGGGTGTCGAGCCGGAAACGCTCTACGGCTCTTACGCCGGGGCCATGGGCTATCCGCAGTTCATTCCTACCAGTTACCAGGCCTACGCGGTCGATTTCGATGACGACGGCATTCGCGATTTGTGGAACAACCCGGTCGATGCCATCGGCAGCGTAGCCAACTACTTTGCCGAGCATGGCTGGCAGCGTGATGGCGCCATCTACCACGATGCCGACGGCCCACAGGAAGCCCCCGAAGGCATCGCCTTCAACCAGACCTCGCGCCCCACTTTGACCGCCGCCGACATGGTGGAGCAGGGCATCACTAGCGAGGCGCCGCTGGCCCCTGATGCCCCCGTGGTGCCGCTATTGCTGGATTTTTCTGAAGATGAGCAAGGCTACCGTCTAGGTGAATTCAACTTCTATGTGATTACTCGCTACAATCACAGCCACCTTTACGGCATGGCTGTGGCCGAATTGGCGGACGCGATCCAGCATCAGTTTGAGATTGAGCATGACTAACCTGTTGACCAATGTCCGTTATGTAAGCGGTTCTCTCGTGTTGGCGATGCTGGTGAGCGGCTGTGCCAGCCAAGCGCCGCTGCGTGATAGCGGCAGCGCCGCGCCGCAGCCCAGTGCCGCGCCGCAGCCCAGCGCTTCGCCCTTGGCCAGCGCCGCTCCCAGCGGCGAACGCTATGCCATGTCCGGCGATGCCTATCCAGTAGCACCGCCGGATGTCAGCCAGGTGCCCGATGCCGAGCCGCGCATCGAGGAGCCCTCACGTGCAGGCAATCGCTCCACCTACGAGGTGTGGGGCGAAACCTACCGTGTACTGCCGGACTCGCGGGGTTATGCTCGCCAGGGCACGGCCTCCTGGTACGGTGAAAAATTCCACGGCTACGCCACCTCCAACGGTGAGATCTACGACATGTACAAGATGACGGCGGCGCATCGCTCGCTGCCGTTGCCGACCTTTGCCCGTGTCACCAGCCTGGCCAATGGCCGTTCGGTGATCGTACGCGTCAATGACCGTGGCCCTTTTCACAGTGATCGCGAAATCGATCTTTCCTATGCCGCAGCGGCTCGACTAGGCATTCTGGACGATGGCACGGGGCCTGTTCGCGTCGAAGCCATCGATCCGGCGCAATGGCTGGCCGAGCGTGGTCGAGGCGGGGAGGCGGCCCGCTCGACGGCGGCGAGCTCACCTGCACCCGCCTCGTCTGCGCCGAGTGTGGTGAGTGCTCCCGCTGCGCCTTCGTCTTCTGCTTCGCCGGTATCCAGTCAGCCGAGCGGTGACGGCATCTTCCTGCAAATTGCCGCGTTAGGTACGGCAGAGGGTGCCCAGCAGTTGCAGCAACGCCTTTCTGGGGAGTTATCGCATGGTGTACATGTGAAGAGCGAGGCTGAAGTGCATCGGGTTCAGGTGGGCCCAGTGACTCCTGCCCAGGAAAACCAGGCGCGGGAAGATCTGCGCCGTGCGGGCTTTCCTCAAGTGTTTATAGTGCGATAATGCGTGCCAATTTAGTCATCCAGCAGCGCCACCGTGCTGCCATTCAATGTAAGTGAGACGTGTGTGATGAGTGTATTGATTTCGATTCGCCGGACCGCCAAGCTGTGCCTGTTTGCCGCGATGACCGTGGTGGCAATACCTGCCACGGCTCAGGTGATTCCCCAGCCGCAACCCCAGACCATCATTCCAGCGCCTCCACAGCTGGCGGCCAGCTCGTGGATTTTGATGGATGCCAATAGCGGCCGTATTCTCGCGGAGCATAATTCCGATGTCCGCCTACCACCGGCGAGCTTGACCAAGCTGATGACCGCCTATCTGGTCGAGCGTGAGCTGGACCGAGGCACCATCAACCTGACCGATATGGTCAATATCAGCGAGAACGCTTGGCGCACCGGTGGCTCCAAGATGTTCATCGAGGTGGGCGACCGCGTCTCGGTGGATGACCTGCTACACGGTATCATCATCGTGTCCGGCAATGATGCCAGTGTGGCCATGGCCGAGCATCTGGCCGGGGGGGAAGCGCCCTTTGCCGACCTGATGAACCAGCATGCCACGCGGCTGGGCATGCACAATACCAATTTCCAGAACGCCACAGGGCTGCCGGGTGACCAGCACTACTCCACGGCGCGGGACATGGCCATTCTGTCCCAGTACATCATCAACGACTACCCTGACCACTACGCTATCTACTCACAGCGTAACTTCTCCTTTGGCGGCATCGATCAGCCCAATCGTAACCGCTTGCTGTGGCGCGATCCTTCAGTGGATGGCCTGAAAACCGGCTGGACTACCGAAGCGGGTTACGGCCTGGTATCGTCTGCGCTGCGTGATGATATGCGTCTGATCTCCGTGGTCATGGGCACCAGCTCCGAAGAAGCTCGCGCCCAGGAAACCCAGAAGCTGCTCAGCTACGGCTTCCGCTTCTATGAAACCATGAAGCTCTATGAGCGCGGTGCCGTATTGGCCACGCCGCGGGTGTGGGGTGGTGACACCAATGAGCTACGCGTGGGTGTCGATGGTGAAGTCTTCATGACGCTACCGCGCAACCGCAACGAAGAGCTGCGCGCGCGTCTAAATCTGGATAGCGACCTGAGTGCGCCCGTCGCCGTTGGCGACGAAGTCGGTACTCTGGAAGTCTACCTGGGTGACGAAATGGTCGGCGAGCGCCAGTTGGTGGCGCTGGAAAACGTGGAAGAGGGTGGCCTGTTCAAGCGCTTCTTCGATCAGGTGCAGCGCTTCTTCAGCAATCTGATCGGCAACTTCAGAAGCTGACGAGCCTTGAGCACGCGGGGCAGGCCAACATGGCCTGCCTGTGGTGTTTTAGCCTCCCTGTCACAATCAGAAGCTCTGGCGTCATCGTCAGGGTTTCATTCGTTTTAGCATTCGTCATAGATAGGCAACTCATGAAAAAAGATACCAAATCTCCGCTGCGTGACCTGCGCCAGCCCGCCACGGTCAGTGAGCCGCCCAAGGTCACTTTTCCCTGCGACTACTCGCTCAAGGTGGTAGGCGATGCGGCGGATGATTTTCCCGCTTGGGTATGCCAGGTCATCGTCAAGCACGCGCCAGATTTCGACGAAACCACCCTGCAGGTGGTGGATAGTCGCAATGGCCGCTTCCAATCGGTACGGGTGACCATCGTGGCTACCGGTGAACAACAGCTGTCCAGCTTGTTCGATGAGCTGAAAGCCACGGGCCGCGTGCACATGGTGGTGTGACATGAGCCCCGCACCCATCGAGCTGCACCGCCTGGGGCGCCGGCCCTACCAGCCTGTCTGGGAAGCCATGCGTGAGCTCACCGACTGCCGTGACGAGCATACGCCCGACCAGTTCTGGCTGGTCGAGCACGACCCGGTCTTCACCCAAGGGCAGGCGGGCAAACCCGAACATTTGCTGATGCCGGGCGATATCCCAGTGGTCAATACCGACCGTGGCGGTCAGGTGACCTACCACGGGCCTGGGCAAGTGGTGCTTTACCCGTTGCTGGACGTGCGGCGTGGCAGGATCGGTGTGCGTGAGCTGGTCAGCGCCCTGGAAAATGCGGTGATCGACGTGCTGGCCCGCCTTGGTGTCGATGCCTGGGCCAAGCCGGATGCCCCCGGCGTGTATACCCGCACGGTGATGGGGGAGGCCAAGATTGCATCGCTGGGGCTGCGCATTCGTCGAGGGGCCAGCTACCACGGCGTTGCATTGAACGTCGACGGCGACCTGTCGCCGTTTGGGCGCATCAACCCCTGTGGCTACGCAGGCATGCAGGTAACGCGCTTGGGCGATCTGGTGACGCTAGATGATGGCGCAGATATCGGGGGCGCACTGGCCCTGGCGCTGGCGGAGCAGCTAGGCCGATCGCTGGTGGATTCGGCGTCGTGATCGAGTAAGTGCTGCAAAAGACGGGCTCACCGGCATGCTGAAAGGGCATGCCGGTGACAGTCGTGCGGGGTATCAGCCGACGTTGAAGGCCGGAATACGGTTGCTGTCGGTTTCCTGGCCAGGCACTGCGGCAGGGGCGGCCAGGCCCAGGTTGTTCTTTTCGAACACGCGGTCGGCGCGGTAGCTCGAACGCACCAGCGGGCCGGAGGGAACCTCCATGAAGCCCTTTTCGAGGCCCAGCACGCGATAGCGCTCGAACTCTTCTGGCGTGACATAGCGCTCTACTGCCAGATGGTTCTTGGTGGGGCGCAGGTACTGCCCCAGCGTGACGATATCCACACCGATGGCGCGCAGGTCGTCGAACGTCTGCAGAATCTCTTTTTCCGTTTCGCCCAGCCCCAGCATCAGGCTGGTCTTGGTGATCACGTCCGGGCGGTGGCGCTTGGCGTGGGCCAGTACATCCAGCGTCTTGCGGTAACCGGCACGCGGGTCGCGTACCTTGGAGGTCAGCCGCTCCACGGTTTCCACGTTCTGGGCAAACACTTCCAGGCCGGAGTCGACCACGCGCTCGATGGCGGCCTGATCACCGTCGAAATCCGGCGTCAAAGCCTCCACCACGACCTCGGGGGTGCGTGCCTTGATGGCGCGAATGCACGAGGCGTAGTGCGTGGCACCGCCATCTTCCAGGTCATCCCGGTCGACCGAGGTCAGCACGATATAGCGCAGGCCCATCAGCTCGACGGACTTGGCGGTATTCTCGGGCTCTTCCTTGTCCAGCCATCCCTTGGGATTGCCGGTGTCCACCGCGCAGAAGCGGCAGGCGCGGGTACAGACGGAGCCCATCAGCATGATGGTCGCGGTGCCGTTGCTCCAGCACTCGCCCATGTTGGGGCAGTGGGATTCGGCGCACACCGTGCTCAGCCGGTGAGTCGATACGTTTTTCTTGACGGCTTCGAAACGCTCGCCGCCTGGAATCTGGGCGCGCAGCCATTTGGGCTTGCGTTCAAGGGCGGGCGCATCGGCCTGTGCCTTGCGCTGCTTCATGCCGTCCTTGATCACCGTCATGCCGTGTTCGTTGCGGAATTTTTCGCCGCTGGGCACGCGCTGGGAAGGGGTGTTGCTCATAGGAGAGAGCCTCGAGTCACGCTAACTGATACGTAGGTAGTAGATAATGTAACATACCTGGCAATCAACAAGACACCGTCGCGCATCACGGGGTCTGTTCGACGCTCAGGCCTGGCAAGCAGGAAACGCCGTGGCTGGGGAGGGGGCTGGGGGGCGCCTGGAAATGCGCACGCAGCTCGCTGAGGTGTTCGCGGGTGAAACGCAAGAACAGCTCCGCCACCGGCGTGGGGAAGTGGTCGCGGCGATAGACGGTGCACCAGGCGCGGCGGATCGGAAAGTGGGGCAGCGCCAGCGTGGCCAGCAGCCCCTGTTCCAGCTCCAGCTGAATGGCCATGCGCGGCAGTACCGCCACGCCCAGATGCGCCATCACGCCTTGTTTGATCGCTTCGTTGGTACCCAGCTCGATACGGTGGGGCAGCCCGACTTCCTGATCGACCGCCAGCTGCTCGAAGGCGCTGCGCACGCCTGACCCCGGCTCACGCATCAATACATAGTGGCGGGCAAAGTCCGAGAGGGTAGGGTTGGCCAGTTGGAGCAGCGGATGCTCCGGCCATACCACGGCCACCAGCTCATTTTCCAATACCGGCATGACCACCAGCCCATCGTCCTCCGGCACCATGGCCATGATGACCACGTCATCCTGCTGGTCGGCGAGGCGCTCCAGTGCCTGGCTGCGGTTGCATACTTTCAGGCGTAGCTGCACATCGGGGTAGCGGGCGCGAAAGCGTGACAGCAGATAGGGCACCACGTATTGGGCAGAAGAAACCGCTGCAATGCTCAACTTGCCGCTGATCTTGCCGTTAATATCTGAAAGGTGCATCTGCAGGCGCGAGAGCTGTCCGAAGATTTCCCGAGTGGAGAGCGCCAGCGTATCCGCCGCAGGCAGTACATGCAGGGTTTTACCGGCATAGCGAAACAGCGGCTGCCCCAGCGCCTGTTCCAGCTGGCGAATCTGGGCGCTCACGGCGGGTTGAGTCAGGCCTAGCTGTTCGGCGGCACGCGAATACGAGCGCTGGCGATGTACGGCCTGAAACACCTGCAGTTGGCGAAACGTCAAGCGGTTGAGCAGCGACGGGGATGACATAACCACCTCGAGGTAAACGTGCTCGGTCAGCGTCAGCGACTCCCAAGCGCGTGGGTCCATGTCGAAATGCTACCACCCTTTGCCCGCTAACGCCTTGAATCGCTGTCGCTCGATGGTTCATACATAGGTTGTTACACAGGTTCATGTATGGGTAATGATCGACGTCTGGCAAGGAGTGGCCTAAACTATATTGCATTGCAGCATCAGGCTTCGGGCTTGGTGCCCCGCATCAACCCCACGGGAGACTCTATGAACTTTCTCGCTAATCCCCTGCTTTCCCCCACTCTGGGCAACAGCGCGCTGACGAGCATGATGGACCCGTTCGGGTTTGGGCGTGCTGCCTTGAGCTACTGGCGCGACAGCGTCGAGCGCAACGTGCTGTACTGGGATGTGATGCGCGAACGGGGCAACCAGTATCTGGCCCACATGGAGCAGACCAAGCCCAACGTGCTGGGGTTCGATACCGAAGGGCTGATGGACGGACGGACGCTGCCCAACCCGACCAATTACGAACTGCTGCGTGTATTGCCCAAGGGCGATACGGTCACCGACCCCAGCAAGCGCCCGTTCGTGGTGGTCGACCCTCGGGCCGGGCATGGCCCAGGCATCGGCGGCTTCAAGCCCGACAGCGAACTGGGCGTGGCGCTCAAGGCAGGCCATCCCTGCTACTTCATTGGCTTTCTGCCCTTTCCCGAGCCCGGCCAAACGGTCGAGGATGTGGTCGAAGCCGAAATCGCTTTCCTGCGTCATGTCATCGAGCTGCATCCAGAAACCACTGAAAAGCCGATGGTGGTAGGCAACTGTCAGGCGGGCTGGCAGATCATGATGGCGGCGGCACTGGAGCCCGACGTGTTCGGACCCATCCTGATTGCCGGTGCGCCGCTCTCTTACTGGGCGGGCGAGCACGGCAAGGCGCCGATGCGCTATACCGGCGGCATGGTGGGCGGTAGCTGGATCACGGCGCTGACCAGTGACATGGGCAATGGCCTGTTCGATGGCGCCTGGCTGGTGCAGAACTTCGAGCGCCTGAATCCGGCCAACACCTACTGGAAAAAGCAGTACCACCTGTATGCCAATATCGACACCGAAACCTCGCGTTATCTTGAGTTCGAACGCTGGTGGGGGGGGCACGTGGTGCTGGGTGGAGAAGAAATCCAGTACATCGTCGATAATCTGTTCGTGGGCAACCGGCTCTCCACGGCCCAGCTGGTGACCCGCGACGGACGACGCATCGATCTGCGCAACGTGCGCTCGCCGGTGGTGGTGTTCTGCTCCCGTGGCGACGACATCACGCCGCCGCCGCAGGCGCTGGGATGGATTCGTGACCTGTACGAAGGCGAAGAGGACATCATCGCCAACGACCAGACCATCATCTACTGCCTGCATGACACCACGGGCCATCTGGGGATCTTCGTTTCCGGCAGCGTTTCCCGCAAGGAACACTCCGAATTCACGGCCAATATGGATTACATCGACGTGATGCCGCCAGGGCTTTACGAAACGACGATTTCTCATGCCAGTGAACGAGCCGATGCCGAGCTGATCGAGCGTGACTACCTGCTCGAATTCAATCAGCGCAACTTCGAGGAGTTGGATCGGGAAGTCATGCACAAGCCCGAAGATGACCGCCGTTTCGCCACCGTTGCACGCATCTCGGAGATCAATCTGGGGCTGTATCGGATTTATATGCAGCCCTGGTTGCAGGCGGTGATGACGCCAGAAGCCGCGCGCTGGATCCGGCGCATGCACCCCATTCGGCTGGGCTACAAGCTGCTGTCGGACCGCAACCCGCTGAGCGTGCCGTTGCCGGTGATGGCTGATTACGTGCGCAAGCACCGTGAGCCGGTAGGGCAGGACAACGTGTTCAAGGCCTTCGAAACCATGGCCTCGGACCAGATCGTCGCCAGCCTCAATGCCTGGCGCGATTTCAGGGACAGCAGCACCGAGCGGCTGTTCATGGATATCTATGGCCAGCCACTGCTGCAGGCGGCCGTTGGTTTGTATGGCGATGCCCATGTGCATCGCCGCCGTCCGGGTGCCGAGCCGGAGCATCGTCGCTTCATCCAGCATCAGCAGGACAAACTGCGCAAGAAAATCGCCCAGGGAGGCCCGCACGAAGCCGTTATGCGGGCAGTCATATACGTACTGGGCGGTGCACCTGCCACCGACGAGCGGAACTTCAAGCGTCTGCGGGCCTCCCGCGCGGAGCTCAAGCCCAGCAGCTCGCTGAGCGAGTTCAAGCGTATGGTGCGCGAGCAGTTTTTCATTCTCAAGCTGGATCGTGAACAGGCCCTGAGCACGCTGCCCGTGCTGCTGGAAGGTGAGGACAATGTGGCCATCGATGGGCATATCAAGCATCTGGAGCATGTGTTCTCGGCCAGCGGTGAGCTGACCGAGCACGCCGCCGAGCGTTTCGAGCAGGTCAAGGCGCTGTTTGGCCAAGCGCGCCCTGCGCTGCCTGCGACTGCCGCCAGCGCTGAGCCCGAATCTGAGGCCGGGCCTGAGACCAAGGCCAAGGCCAAGGCCGCCACTGGCACCGAGGTTGCAACCACCACGGATGCCGAGCCCACGGCGGCATCACCCGCTTCTGCAGCGGCGGCTAAAAAGCCAGCGGCCAGGCCAGCCAATGGGCGGCGCGGAACGTCTCGCAAGCGCTAGCCGCCTCGCGCTACCGTCGATCACGCCCCCGCTTTTTAGCGGGGGCGATTGGTTAGTGGGTGTGGCTTTGGGTTGCCGAGTGTCAAGCGGCAGTCTAGTGTCTAGCTACTCGATATAAAAAAACGCTAGGCGTCATACCGACACCTTCCCGAGCGGGATGTGCCTCGCCATGGGGTGCAGCCTGATGCAGGTTGCTACTAGCGCTTGGGCAAGGGCTGGGGTAGGGTAGGCGCATTTTTCTCATGGTCGCCAAGGCATAATGTGGGGCGACAACGTACTTAGCGCCGTGGCGATCACGCCTCGGCATCAGGAAAGTGGAGCACTATGGGCAAGTCACTGGTCATCGTCGAATCGCCTGCGAAAGCGAAGACGATTAATAAGTATCTCGGCAACGATTTCATCGTGAAGTCGAGCGTGGGTCACATCCGTGACCTGCCGACCAGCGGCTCGGGCAAGGTGGCCTCCGACCCAAAGGAGCGCGCTCGCCAGGCCGCGGCTACGCGCAAGATGTCAGCGGAAGAGAAAGCCGAGTACAAGCAGCGCAAGGCCCACACCCAGCTGATTCGCCGTATGGGCATCGACCCGGACAATGGCTGGGCAGCCAACTATGACATTTTGCCCGGCAAGGAGAAGGTCGTTGCCGAGCTGAAGAAGCTGGCCGAAAAAGCCGATGCCGTCTACCTCGCCACGGATTTGGACCGCGAGGGGGAGGCCATTGCCTGGCACCTGCGGGAAACCATTGGTGGTGACGACAGCCGCTATAAACGCGTGGTGTTCAACGAAATCACCAAGAATGCCATTCAGGATGCCTTCAAGACCCCCGGCGTACTGAACATTCCTCGCGTGGAAGCCCAGCAGGCGCGCCGTTTCCTCGACCGGGTCGTGGGCTTCATGCTCTCGCCGCTGCTGTGGGCCAAGATTGCCCGTGGCCTGTCTGCCGGCCGTGTACAGTCGGTGGCCGTGCGTTTGATCGTCGAACGTGAGCGGGAAATTCGCGCCTTCATTCCCGAAGAGTTCTGGGACGTGCATGCGGATCTGGTCTCGCCGGAGGGCGAGCTGGTGCGTTTTGCTTTGGCGCGGCAGGATGGTCAGGCCTTCCGCCCCACCTCGGAAAAAGAGACCCTGGAGCGAATTGCCAAGCTGCGCAAAGCCAAACTGTCGATCACGTCTCGCGAAGACAAACCGACACGCTCCAAGCCTACCGCTCCCTTCATTACCTCGACGCTGCAGCAGGCTGCCAGCGGGCGGCTAGGGTTCTCGGTCAAGAAGACCATGACCATGGCCCAGCGGCTCTACGAAGCTGGCTACATCACTTATATGCGTACCGACTCGACCAATTTGTCCAAGGATGCGGTCGAGAGCGTGCGTTCGTTTATTGGTGATGAGTATGGGGAGCGCTACCTGCCCGAAGCGCCCAACCGCTACAGCAGCAAAGAGAGCGCACAGGAAGCCCACGAGGCGATTCGCCCCTCCAGCGTGGAGCGCAAGTCCACGGATCTGGTGGGCATGGAGCGTGACGCCGAGCGCCTGTATGAGCTGATCTGGCGGCAGTTCGTGGCGTGCCAGATGACCCCGGCGGAATATCTTTCCAGCACCCTCAATGTCGAAGTCGATGGCTACGAACTGCGTGCCAAAGGGCGCGTGCTCAAGTTCGATGGTTACACCCGGGTGATGAAGCCGACCGGCAAGAACGAGGATCAGATCCTCCCCGACCTGCCCACCGGCACGCCCATGAGACTTGAAGTGCTCGACCCTCAGCAGCACTTCACCAAGCCGCCTGCGCGTTACACCGAAGCCAGCCTGGTCAAGGAGCTGGAGAAGCAGGGCATCGGGCGACCTTCTACCTATGCCTCGATCATCTCCACGATTCAGGATCGGGGTTATGTGAAGCTGGAAAACCGCCGCTTCTATGCCGAAAAGCTGGGCGATATCGTCACCGAGCGCCTCAAGGAGTCGTTCCCGGACCTGATGGATTACTCCTTCACGGCGCGGATGGAAGACAGCCTGGACGAAGTCGCCGAGGGTGAGCGCAACTGGCGGGCGCTGCTGGATGCCTTCTACGAAGAGTTTCGTCATGAGCTGGCCAAGGCCGAGAGCGACGAGGGAATGCGCCCCAACCAGCCGGTACCGACCAACATCGACTGCCCCAGCTGTGGCCGTCAGATGCAGATTCGAACCGCTTCCACTGGTGTGTTCCTGGGGTGCAGTGGCTACAACCTGCCGCCCAAGGAGCGTTGCAAGACCACCATCGATCTCATTCCCGGTGAAGAAGCCGTGGCTGAAGATGCCGGTGAAGAGGCAGAAACCGATGCGCTACGCGCCAAGCGCCGCTGCCCGAAGTGTGGCACGGCCATGGACAACTACCTGATCGACGAAACCCGCAAGCTGCATATCTGCGGCAACAGCCCGGATTGCGATGGCTACGAAGTCGAGAGCGGTAAATTCAAGATCAAGGGCTATGACGGCCCATTGATCGAATGCGACAAGTGTGGTTCGGACATGCAGCTCAAGTCCGGGCGCTTCGGCAAGTATTTCGGATGTACCAACAGCGAGTGCAAGAACACCCGCAAGCTGCTGCGCAGTGGCGAAGTGGCACCGCCCAAGATGGACCCGATTCCCATGCCGGAGCTGGCCTGTCAGAAGGTGGAAGACCATTACGTACTGCGTGATGGCGCTAGTGGCCTGTTCCTGGCGGCCAGCAAGTTCCCCAAGAACCGTGAAACTCGCCCGCCGCTGGTGCAAGAGCTGAAGGCCCATGCCGATGAGCTGCCCGAGAAGTACCACTTCCTGCTCAAGGCGCCCAGCGAAGACCCGGATGGCCGTCCGGCGCAGATTCGCTATTCGCGCAAGAATAAAGAGCAGTACGTGATGACCGACGAAGAGGGCAAGGCCACGGGCTGGAAAGCCACCTACGAAGGCGGTAAATGGCACGTGGAGGACAAGCGCAAGTGAGTGCCCGTTCGCGTACTAACCAGCTCCTTTATCAAGCCGAGCTGATGGTTGGGCTTCCGGTGGGCGACGATGAGCATGCCCCCGCCCGTCAGGGGGCGCTGGAGGAGGGCGCGCTGGCGCTGTTCGAGCTGGCGCTGGCGTCGCTGCTGAAAGAGGTTACCGAGCACGCTCGTCTGCCAAGCCATGACTGGCAGCGCCTGCTGGCCAGCGACGGCCCTGCGCTGGCCGAGCTGCAGCGCTTGCGCGACGAGCTGCAACGCTCGGATAGCTGGCTGGCATGGCTGGTTGGTCAGCTCGAAAAACTGCATGGCGACGAGGGCGCAGCCCGTCGTCAGGTGCATAACCCGGCCATGATTGCGGTAGGTGCCCAGGCGTCGCTGGGTGAGCAGTTGCTAGAGCATTTGCAAGCGGCGAAGCGTGAAATCGCCATGCTCAGGGAGACCAGCGTCGAGTGGTAGGCTTGAAAAATGGCCGATCATGACCATGCTATGGAGTACGTTACTCAACAGGAGGCAAGGATGCGATACAACCAGGTGAAGGATCTCATGGAGTGGGCCGCCGGTTACCACGCGCGCATGGCGCGCCAGTACAGTGCCGCGGCCGATGCCGCCGAGCACGAGCGTCTTGCCATGGCGCTCAACTACCTCGCCAGCAGCGAGTTGACCATGAAGTCTGGGCTCGAAGCGCTGTTTCATGATGGGTCGGATCAGCGTGAAGTGCTGGAGCTATGGTTCGACGAATCGGGTGACTTCCCTCAGCCTCCGCTGCTGGAGGCGCTGGCCGAGCAGGACGTGGCCGGATCGCTGGACGAGCTGACCGCCACGGCGGTGGAGTCACATCATCAGCTTCAGCGTCTCTATGAACATCGTGCATCGCGGGCCAAGGTGGCGCCAGAAGAGACGTTCTTCACGACCCTGGCCCAGGGGCATGCCGCCGAAGCGCGCAAGCTGGTGGCCAGCCTGCAGGAGCTGGAAGGCGTCTGACAGGGTGTTACGTTGAAGCACAGTTGGCGGTTGAGATAGCAGGCATTTTGGGCGTTTATTGAAGAGTCGATACGCTGACAAAAGCCGCATGAATAGGGTATAACAGTACCCATCCATGCGTTATTGGCCAGCCGTGCCTTGCCTTTCGCGCTGACCCATTTTCGAGAGCAACAATGATGCCTGTAAACCGTCGCCGATTTTTGGCGCTGGCACTGGGCTGGCCTGTAGTGGCCAGTGCAGCGGCTACCAGTGCCCTGCCTGATTACGAGTCTACCGATCTGGTCGCCACCTTGCTGGCCAGAGCAGACGTGCCCCGTCACAGCAACGAGGTGTGGGTGCTGGTAGACGACAAGGAAGCGACGCTTAGCGTGTTTCGCGGCCATGCCCTGGTAGAGCGATTTGCGCCGGTATCGCTCGGCCGTGGCGGCGCCAGGACCCACCGTATACGCGGCGGTAACGTGACGCCGCTGGGTGAGTTTAGAATTAATCGATTTAATTTCGAAAGCCAGTGGCATATCTTCATTGGTATCGATTATCCTACGCCACCTCACGCGCGCATGGCGCTCGAAAAAGGCATCTACTCCCAGGCGGACTACGAGGCCTATTTCGACCACTATCGCCGTTACGGCTCCCCACCGCAGGATACCGCGCTGGGGGGAGCCATTGGGATTCACGGCATTGGCCGAGGAGACCCCGATATCCATGGCAACTTCCACTGGACCCAAGGGTGTGTGGCAGTGACCAATGAGCAAATCGAGCGGGTTG
The DNA here is from genome assembly GCF_019211725.1 of Halomonas sp. 18071143. Classification (NCBI taxonomy): domain Bacteria; kingdom Pseudomonadati; phylum Pseudomonadota; class Gammaproteobacteria; order Oceanospirillales; family Halomonadaceae; genus Halomonas; species Halomonas sp. 18071143. The sequence goes on along the minus strand of NZ_CP078120.1, from coordinate 2,112,550 downwards.
CCGAGCTAGTAGGAGTTGGCACACGCGTGGTGATCCGCTAGGCTTATGTTGTTGAAGGAAGTTCCAGGTTTTTGGACACGCGACTATAGACAACCGCTGTGGTCTATTATAAAACAGCGTTTGACTTGCGTACCCCACGGGTAAGCCCTGGTACAAGTCGGTGAAAAGAACCTGCATCGCAGGTAGACAAATCTAAGCTAATAATTTAGCTTTATTTTTTGTCATACCCTTAAACGTAGTACCCAAGGAAGACTCAAGGAGAACATCATGACTCTTAAGACTGCTCTGAAAATGACCGCCGCTGCCGCTTCTCTGGCAATCCTGGCTGGCTGTGCTTCTACCAGCGCTCTGGAAGAAGTTCGCTTGACTGCTGAATCTGCACAGGCTGACGCTGCAGAAGCTCGCAGCATGGCTTCACAGGCTCTGAACACTGCAAACCAGGCTCAGCGCGACGCGCAAGCTGCCCTGCAGATGTCTGAGCAGAACCGTGAAGAAATGAACCGCATGTTCCAGCGTTCCATGCAGAAGTAATTCTGCCTGGGCCGTCAGGTTCGTCAAGAACCCAACGGCTGCTGTTAGATGTGAAAAAACCCCGCCAACTGGCGGGGTTTTTTTTGGCGTTTATTCAGGTTTTGCTTTCATTCCTGTCGCCAATCGTCGAGCGAGCTTGGCGGAAGATGCCAGGGCCGCCAGAGGCGGCCCTGGAAGGCATTAAGCGTCGCCTTCGATACGAACTACGGTAGACAGCTCGATGTCGCCTAGAATGCCTTCCAGCTGCGGCTGCTGCGCTTCAGGCTGGGGCTGTTCTTCAACGGCGGCTTGCGGGCCGTGAAGCGCGACAAAACGGCCGTCAGGCTCGGCGATGGCGCGCTGGATCTGGGCTTCGTCGATATCCACCTGGTCTTCCACCAGGGCGTTCAGGCGCTCCATGGCGTCGCGCAGGGGCTCAGAGCCTTCGACGTTCTCTTCCAGCTGCGGGTAAGACTGCACGAACAGCGTGCCGTCAGCCGCCCAGCCTGCCTTGAAGGGAGCATCCATCAGGTTGACCTGAGTGCCGCTGGGCAGGCGCTCGTAGAGCGACTCGATATCTTCGGGGTACATGCGGATACAGCCGCGGCTGGCGCGCATGCCGACGCCGTCAGGACGGTTGGTGCCGTGAATCAGGTAGCTCGGCATGGCCAGCAGGATCGCGTGGCGGCCCAGCGGGTTGTCAGGGCCTGGCGGTACGATGGCCGGGGCAGGCTCGCCACGCTCGGCGGCTTCACGGCGCATGGAGGCGGGCGGTGCCCAGGCGGGGTCCTTGACCTTGACGGTGGTGCGGGTAATGCCGACCGGGGTGGCGAAACCGTCACGACCGACGCTGACCGGGTAGGTCTCGACGATGCCGGGGTTGTTGGCCGGGTAGTAGTACAGGCGCAGTTCCGACAGGTTCACCACCACCCCTTCACGCGGTGCGGGGGGTAGGATGTATTGGGCCGGAATGACGATTTCCGTGCCTTCGCCAGGTACCCACATGCTGACGCCAGGGTTCGCCATGCGGATCTCTTCGTAGCCGATGTTGTGGCGACGAGCGATGTCGATCAGGGTCTCTTCGGGGTTGTCCACCGTTACCGTGTAGTACTCACCGATGATGTCACCCTGCTCGGGCAGGCGAAAATGCCCGCGTGGCAGTTCCTGGCGTGCCTCGGCGACCTGTTCGGCACCGGCAGTGGCTTCACTGCTGACCGCAGCCTGCTCTGAAGCAGGCTGGGCATAAGCAGGGCCGGTCAAGCTGGCGGCCAGCAGGACCGCCAGACTGGTGGGGCCCCAACGGTTGATGATCTTGCGAGTCTTCATGGTCATTCCTAATCAAGTATGCACTGCAGAGACGCCTGGCGGTGGTTGGCCATGCGTTGGCAGGGTTGTCTGCTTAATGACAAGTTTGCCCCAAGGTTCACGCCTTCGCTACTTTTTGATTAAGGGTGTTTAACAGTGTTTCAACCTTCTCAAAGCGTTGTTCGGCGGTTTCCATCGTAAATTCAAATCGTAAGGTATCGGAGCCGTCCAGGCGGTAGTGCTGCGGGGAGGTCTGGATCAGCGTCACCAGGGTCAATGGGTCGACCTGGGTAGAGCCGTCGAACAGCACTCGACCCCGGGATTCACCGGCCTCGATGCGAGCAATACCGAGCTGTTCGGCGCGCTGGCGCAGCCGCGTCTGGCGAATCAGGTTCTTCAACGGCTGGGGCAGCAGGCCGAAACGGTCGATCAGCTCCACCTGCAGCTCTTTGAGTTCACCATCCGATTGGGTATTGGCAATACGCTTGTACATCACCAGGCGCTGCTGCACGTCGTGCAGATAGTCGTCGGGGATCAGCGCGGGTAAGTTGAGGCTGATTTCCACGCCGGTGTTGAAGGGGGCGTCGATGTTGGGCGTCTTGCCTGCCCGAATGGCCTTCACGGCGCGGTCGAGCATCTCCATATAGAGTGAGTAGCCGATGGTTTCCATCTGGCCGCTCTGCTCGTCGCCCAGCAGCTCCCCGGCACCGCGAATTTCCATGTCGTGGCTGGCCAGGGTAAAGCCCGCGCCCAGGTCGTCGGAGGCGCTGATGGCTTCCAGGCGTTTGACGGCATCCCGGGTCATTGCCTTCGGCGAAGGCGTGAGCAGATAGGCGTAGGCCTGGTGGTGGCTGCGGCCCACGCGCCCCCGCAGCTGGTGCAGCTGGGCCAGGCCGAACTTGTCGGCACGCTCGATCAGAATGGTGTTGGCGCTCGGCACGTCGATGCCGGTTTCGATGATGGTCGAACACACCAGCACGTTGAAGCGCCGATGATAAAAGTCGGACATCACGCGTTCCAGGCTACGCTCTGGCAGCTGGCCGTGGGCCACCGCCACTCGCGCTTCCGGCACCAGCTCGCGAATCTGTTCGGCGGCGTTTTCGATGGTCTTGACTTCGTTGTGCAGGAAGTAGACCTGGCCGCCGCGCAGAATTTCCCGCAGCAGGGCCTCCTTGATCACGCTGTCGTCGCGCTGCTGGACGAAGGTTTTGACCGATAGGCGCCGGGCGGGTGGCGTCGCGATGATGGAGAGGTCGCGAATGCCGCTCATCGCCATGTTCAGCGTTCTCGGGATGGGCGTGGCGGTCAGCGTGAGAATGTCGATCTCGGCCCGCAGGGTCTTGAGCTTCTCCTTCTGGGCGACGCCAAAACGGTGCTCCTCATCGATGATCAGTAGCCCCATTTTGGGCAGCTCGACGCTCTTGGACAGCAGCTTGTGGGTGCCGATGACGATATCGGTCTGCCCGCTCTTGATGCTCTCCAGGGTCTGGGTCATCTCTTTGCCGCCGGTAAAGCGCGAGATCAGGCTGATGTTCACCGCCGTGTCGGCAAAGCGGTCACGGAAGTTTTCGAAATGCTGGCGTGCCAGCAGGGTAGTGGGCACCAGGACCACCACCTGCCTGCCCGACTGAACGGCCAGGAACGCTGCGCGCATGGCGACTTCGGTCTTGCCGAAGCCCACGTCGCCGCACACCACGCGGTCCATGGGCTGGGGCGATACCATGTCGCTGATCACCGCTTCGATGGCGGCCTGTTGGTCGGGAGTCTCCTCGAAGGGGAAGCTGGCCGCGAAGCGCGCGTACTCCTCGCCGGGGGCTTCGTAGACCACCCCTTGCTGGGCCTCGCGCCGGGCGTAAATGTCGAGCAGTTCGGCGGCGGTATCGCGAATCTTCTCGGCGGCCTTGCGGCGGGCCTTCTCCCATTGGTCGGAGCCCAGTTTGTGCAGCGGTGCCAGCTCGTCGTCGGCACCGCTATAGCGAGAAATCAGGTGCAGGCTGTCCACCGGCACGTACAGCTTGGCGCCATCGGCATAGGAGAGCGCCAGAAACTCGTTGGCCTGGCCCCCGGCTTCCAGGGTTTCCAGGCCCAGATAGCGGCCCACCCCGTGGGCCTGGTGGACCACCGGCGCCCCCTCGCGGAGTTCCGACAGATGACGCACGGCCAGTTCGTTGTCATCGGTGGCTTTCTCGCGGCGGCGGCTCTGTCGTACTACGTCGCCGAACAGCTCGGTTTCGCTGATCACCGCCAGGTCGGGCGTTTCCAGCCACAGGCCGCTGGCCACCAGGCTTTCGGTGATGGCCAGCGGCTGGTCACCTTTCAGGAAGGCGTGGAAGTTCTCCACGTGGGGTAGCGAGAGCTTGAGCGGCGCCAGCACTTCCTCCAGTGCTTCTCGGCGACCACGAGATTCCGCCACGAACAGCAGGCGCGTACCGGGTTGCGCCGCCATGAAGCTTGCCAGCTCGGCCAGCGGCTGTTTGGCTCGCGCATTGATGGCCAGCGAGGGCAGGGCACGGGCCTGGGGTGCCAGCGCATGGCGCTGCTGCTCGTCCTCGGTGAACTCCACTCTGGGCCGTGCCTTGATGGCGGCAAACACGTCGCTGACCGGAAAGAACGCACGATGGGGCGGCAGTAGGGGGCGTGTCGGGTCGACGCCCAGATTGACGTAGCGCGCTTCGATGGCCTGCCAGTGCTGTTCGGCGGCAGCGAAGACGCCCGGCAGCAGGGCGATCCGAGTGTCGTCTGTCACGTGGTCGAACAGCGAGGCGGTTTCGTCGAAGAACAGCGGCAGGTACTGCTCCAGTCCCGGTGAAGGAATGGCCTTCAGGGCGTCGTTGTAGAGTGGGCACTGGCGCGGGTCGACGTCGAACAGGGTCTCGAACTGCTCGCGGAAGCAGGCAATGGCGCTGCGGCTCAGCGAGTACTCGTGGGCGGGCAGCAGTTCGATGCCGTCGATTTTGCCGGTAGAGCGCTGGCTGCCCGGGTCGAAGTGGCGCAGGGTGTCGATCTCGTCATCGAACAGGTCGATACGAATCGGCTCGTCTATGCCCATGGCGAACAGGTCGATGATGGCCCCGCGCATGGCGTATTCGCCCGGCTCGTAGACCGTTTCCACCGCGCGATAGCCCGCCCGTGAAAGCGATTCGCGGAAGCTCTCCCGGTCGAGCCTGGCGCCGGACTGCAAGGTCATGACGCGGCCTGCAATGTAGGACACCGGTGGCAGACGCTGCATCAGTGTATTGATGGGCACCAGCACGATGCCGCGGGCGCCGTCCTGTAGCTGCCTCAGCGTGCGCAGGCGGGCGGAGATAATATCCTGGTGCGGTGAAAAACTGTCGTAAGGCAGCGTTTCCCAGTCGGGGAGCGGCAGGACCGGCACGCTGCTGTAAAAAGCCAGGTCCTGCTCCAGGCGTTGAGCGCTGGCAGTATTGGGGGTGATCACCAGTAACAGGGCTTTGGTGGCTACCTGGGCCAGTGCCAGCGCGGTGGCGCTGCCCGGCGGCGCTTTCAGGTAGAGCGTATCGCGTATCCCTTGCGGCTGAGGCGGTTCGAGCAGAGAAAAAGAGGTCATGGAGTCGGCTTCGTTTTGCGCTGGAACGGAACCAGAATCATACACGAACGACACTTTTACGCAGCGCCTTTTGGCCCGTGGGCCGGGCGGGGTCGTCATCGCGCGTTGCATCATGGGTGTTTGTAGTCAATGCCCTATTTCTGTAATACCCCTACATCCTGTGCGACTATCCATTCATTGCAGCCACGCTGCTGGCTTCGGATAATGCCCCCTGAAAATCCCCCTTTACTACCAATGAGGCCGCCCGTGAGTCAGCAAACTCTCGACAACGTTTTCCAGGATTGGCAGAACAACGAAGCTCTGGCTGAGCAAATGATCCCGCTGGTCGGGAAGTTGTATCGCCAGAACAATGTTGTCGCCACCATGTTCGGACGTTCTCTGATCAAGCGGTCGGTGATTCGGATTCTTAAAGACCATCGTTTCGTGCGCAAGATCGAGGGCACCGAGCTGTCCGTGGAAGATACCTTCCCAATCGTCGAGGCCATGAGCGAGATGAACCTGGGGCCGGCCCACGTCGATGTAGGCAAGCTGGCGGTGATGTTCAAGCGCCAGGGCGGCGGTGATCTGAACGCCTTCCTGCGCGGTGAGCTGAGCGATATCATCGATGGCTACCAGCCCGGTGCCAGTACCGGCGAGCCCCAGGACGTGGTGCTTTACGGGTTTGGCCGTATCGGTCGCCTGCTGGCCCGTATCATGGTCGAAAAAGCCGGTGGCGGCAACCTGTTGCGTTTGCGTGCCATCGTGGTGCGTGGCCGTGGCGACGTGGGCAAGGACCTCGAGAAGCGCGCCAGCCTGCTGCGTCGTGATTCTGTCCATGGGCCCTTCGATGGCACCATCACGGTAGACGCCGAAGCGCGTACGCTGACCATCAACGGTAACGTGGTTCAGGTGATCTACGCCGATTCGCCCAGCGAGATCGACTATACCGCTTACGGTATCCATAACGCCGTGGTGGTGGACAACACCGGTATCTGGCGTGACGAAGCGGGCCTGGGCCAGCACCTGGAGTGCAAGGGCGCAGCCAAGGCGCTGCTCACGGCGCCGGGCAAAGGCGATATCAAGAACGTCGTGTTTGGCATCAACCACGAAACCATCGGCGAAAGCGACCGCATCGTATCGGCGGCGTCGTGCACTACCAACGCCATCGTGCCGGTGCTGAAAGTGCTCAACGATGAGTTCGGTGTGGTGACCGGCCATGTGGAAACCGTGCATGCCTACACCAATGACCAGAACCTGATCGACAACTACCACAAGGGTGACCGTCGCGGACGCAGCGCTGCCCTGAACATGGTATTGACCGAGACCGGTGCAGCCAAGGCCGTCGCCAAGGCGCTGCCCGAGCTGGAAGGCAAACTGACCGGCAACGCCATCCGTGTGCCCACGCCCAACGTCTCCATGGCAATTCTGAACCTGACCCTGGAGAAGGGCACCGATGCGGTGGCGCTTAACGACTACCTGCGTCGTATGTCCATCGATTCGTCCTATCAGAAGCAGATCGACTTCGTCGACTCTGCGGAGGTGGTCTCGTCGGATTTCGTCGGCAACCGTCATGCCGGTATCGTGGACGCCAAGGCGACCATCGCCAACGGCACCCATGCCGTGGTCTACGTTTGGTACGACAACGAATTCGGCTACAGCTGCCAGGTCATCCGCATTCTTCAGCACATGTCCAACGTGCAGTTCCTGAAACTGCCGCGTCAGGCCAGCTGAGCGATCGGGGAGGGTGTTCGACTAATGCAGCATTATTAGATGAAACACCATGCCTTTCAAGCGCCACCTTCGGGTGGCGTTTTTGTATATAGCACTTTCGGAGGCGGTCAGGGATGTGGTCATTGGCCGCGCTTATCTTTATAATACGATGGATTTTTTCGGGGTGGTTCAAGCTTGCTTGGGCCGGACTGGTAACAATCTGAACAGAAAACAAGAATTCGCTGAGCAGAAATTAAGCAATCGAACCCCTTACCTTCGTATATCCGATCCATCAACTGGGCGAGACTATGATCGAAGTCAAAAAAGGCCTGGATCTCCCCATCACGGGAGCGCCTGAGCAGCGTGTTGAAGATGCGCAGCTTGTGCGCCATGTGGCAATCCTGGGCACCGACTACGTTGGCATGAAGCCAACGATGGAAGTTCAGGCAGGGGATAAGGTCAAACTAGGCCAGCTGCTCTTCACCGACAAGAAAGTCGACGGCGTGCGCTTCACCGCACCCGCCGCTGGTGAAGTAGTCGCTATCAACCGTGGCGAAAAACGTCGTTTGCTGTCTGTGGTCATTAAAGTCGACGAAAATGAAGAAGCGATGACATTCGCTTCCCATGATCGTGGCACTTTAGGACAGTTGGATCGTCAGACCGTTGTCGACCAACTGGTCGAGTCGGGTCTCTGGACTGCCTTGCGCACCCGTCCCTTCTCGCGCACGCCTGCCATCGACAGCGTTCCTGCCGATATCTTTGTCACCGCCGTGGATACCCATCCGCTCAGCGCTGACCCGGCACTCATCATCAATGAGAACTCCCAGGCATTCGAAGACGGCCTCAAGGTGCTAACCCGCCTGACCGAGGGCAACGTTTTTCTGTGCACGGGTGCCAACGCATCACTGCCCGGTAGCGATGTCAGCGGCGTCAAGACCGAAAGCTTTGCCGGGCCGCACCCTGCGGGTCTGGTCGGCACGCACATTCACTACCTGTCGCCTGTCGCGCTGCACAAGAAAGTGTGGCACATCGGTTATCAGGACGTGATCGCGTTCGGCAAACTGTTCGTGGAAGGCAAGCTGGACGTCTCCCGCATCGTCGCGGTGGGCGGCCCACGCGCTGAGAAACCTCGTCTGCTGCGCACCCGTGTGGGCGCCAGTACCCAGGAACTCCTGGCAGGCGAAGTGATTCAGCCCGAGGACACTCGCGTCATCTCCGGTTCGGTATTTTCAGGCTTTGCCGCCGAGGGCAATATCACTTATCTGGGTCGCTTCCATAATCAGATCAGCTTGTTGGAAGAGGGTAACAAGCGCACCTTCATGGGATGGCTCTCGCTGGGTGCGAACCGTCACTCCATCATGGGCATCTATCTGTCCAGGTTCAAAGGCCTGAGCAACTACGCGCCGACCACTTCCACCAATGGCTCCGAGCGTGCCATGGTGCCGGTGGGCAACTACGAGCGCGTCATGCCGTTGGATATCATGCCGACGCAGCTGCTGCGTTCGCTGATTGTGGGCGACATTGAGGTTGCCATGCAGCTCGGGTGTCTGGAGCTGGACGAAGAGGACCTGGCGCTGTGTACCTATGTTTGCCCCGGCAAATACGAGTACGGCCCCATCCTGCGTGACAATCTCACCATGATCGAGAAAGAGGCCTGATGATGGGTATTCGACAAACACTCGATAATCTCGAGCCGCATTTCCACAAGGGTGGCAAGTACGAGAAGTTCTATCCGCTGTACGAAGCGGTAGACACCATCTTCTACACCCCCCCGAGTGTCGCCAAGACCACTGCCCACGTTCGTGACGGCGTCGACCTGAAACGCATCATGATCACCGTGTGGATGTGTACTTTCCCGGCCATGTTCTTCGGTATGTGGAGCGCTGGCTGGCAAGCCAATACCGCCATCGAAGCAGGCTATGCTTCCATGGGCGGCTGGCGCGAAGCGATCATGATGACCCTGGCGGGTGGCCATGATCCGGGTAGTCTGTGGGCCAACTTTGTCCTCGGTGCCACCTACTTCCTGCCCATCTATCTGGTGACCTTCGCGGTCGGCGGTTTCTGGGAAGTCCTGTTCGCGGTCAAGCGTGGCCACGAAGTCAACGAAGGCTTCTTCGTCACTTCCGTACTGTTCGCACTGATCCTCCCGGCGACCATCCCGCTCTGGCAGGTGGCCCTGGGTATCACCTTCGGTGTGGTGATCGGCAAGGAAATCTTCGGCGGTACTGGCAAGAACTTCCTGAACCCCGCGTTGACTGGTCGTGCCTTCCTCTACTTTGCTTACCCGGCGCAGATTTCCGGCGACGCAGTATGGGTGGCCGCCGATGGCTACTCGGGAGCCACCGCGCTTTCTGTGGCCTTCCAGGACGGTATGACGGCATTGACCAACTCCCTTAGCTGGTGGGACGCATTCCTGGGCTTTATGCCCGGCTCGGTAGGTGAGGTCTCGGCGCTGGCCATCTTTATCGGTGGTGCGGTATTACTGTGGACCGGTGTTGCATCGTGGCGAATCATGCTTGGGGTGTTCCTGGGTATGGTAGTGACCAGCACACTGTTCAACCTGATTGGCTCCGAGACTAACCCGATGTTCGCCATGCCGTGGTACTGGCACCTTGTGATTGGCGGCTTCGCGTTTGGTATGGTGTTTATGGCAACGGACCCTGTGTCTGCTTCCATGACCAACCAGGGGCGTTTGGTGTTTGGCGCGCTAATCGGTGTGATGACGGTGCTGATCCGCGTGGTGAACCCGGCATTCCCGGAAGGCATCATGCTGGCCATCCTGTTTGCCAACCTGTTCGCACCGCTGATTGACCACATGTTCGTCCAGGCCAATGTCAAGCGCCGTCTCAAGCGTACTGGCACACCGGCCGAGGAGACTGCCTAATGGCACAAGGTAACAACTCCATCAAGAAAGTACTGATCGTAGCGTTTTCGCTGTGCATCGTGTGCTCGGTCATCGTTTCGACGGCGGCCGTGGCACTGCGCCCTGCGCAGCAGCTCAATCAGGAACTCGACCGTAAGACCAATATCCTGCGCGTTGCCAATCTTTACGAAAGGGGCATGGACGTCGAAGCCGCTTTCCGTGAAGTAACACCACGCGTGGTCAACCTCGAAACGGGCGAGTACTCGGATCAGCACGATCCCGAGACCTTCGACGGCTTCGAAGCTCGTCGTGATCCGGCGGCCTCGCGCACTCTGTCAGGTCAGCGTGACCCGGCAGGCTTGTCGCGGGTCGAAAATTACGCCACCGTTTACCTGGTGGGCGACCCGGACAGCCCCGAGCAGATCATTCTGCCCATCCGTGGCCAGGGCCTGTGGGGCCTGATGCGCGGCTTCCTGTCGGTCGAAGGTGACGGTAATACCATCGTCGGTATCACCTACTTCGAGCACAGTGAAACGCCAGGGCTGGGTGCCGAGGTCAACAACCCCCGTTGGCAGGCTCAGTGGGAAGGCAAGCAGATCTTCGACGAAGAGGGTGATATGGTACCGGCTATCCGTGTCGTGAAGGGTAGTGGTAGCGGTGACCATGAAGTCGACGGCCTGTCGGGTGCCACCCTGACCGCTAACGGTGTTAACAACATGCTGCAGTTCTGGCTGAGCCCGGAAGGCTTCGGTGAATACCTGGCCAAGTTCCGCAGCGGCGTTGACCAGGAAGACGTTCAGGACGCTGACGTCGAACTCGAAGCGGAAGGAGCTTGATCATGGCGGACGTAAATGCAAAAAGCGTCTTGACGGCGCCGATCTTCAAGAATAACCCGATTGCCCTGCAGATCCTCGGTATCTGTTCTGCGCTGGCGGTGACCACCAGCATGAGCGTATCGCTGGTCATGGCCCTGGCGGTAATCTTCGTAACGGCTTTCTCGAACCTGTTCGTATCGTTGATTCGGAACCACATTCCGTCCTCGATCCGTATCATCGTTCAGATGACGATCATCGCCTCGTTGGTTATCGTGGTCGATCAGATTCTGAAAGCCTACGCCTACGAAATGTCCAAGCAGCTGTCGGTCTTCGTCGGTCTGATCATCACCAACTGTATCGTCATGGGACGTGCAGAAGGTTTTGCCATGACCAACTCTCCCGGCATGTCCTTCCTGGACGGTATCGGTAACGGCCTGGGCTACGGTTTCGTTCTGATGGTCGTTGGCTTCTTCCGTGAACTGCTGGGTGCGGGCAGCATCTTTGGCTTCACCGTACTGCCCACCGTGCAAAACGGCGGCTGGTACGTGCCGAACGGTCTGCTGCTGTTGCCGCCGTCTGCCTTCTTCATCATCGGTCTGTTGATCTGGGCAATTCGTGCCTACAACCCCGAGCAGGTAGAAGAGAACGAGTTCAAGATGAAGCACAACACCAAGCCGAAGGAGGCTGTGTAACATGGAACACTATCTAAGCCTTTTCGTTGCTTCGGTTTTCGTCGAGAACCTGGCGCTGGCTTTCTTCCTCGGTATGTGTACCTTCCTGGCGGTTTCCAAGAAGGTCTCGGCGGCATTCGGTCTGGGCATCGCGGTCATCGTGGTACTGACCATTGCCGTACCGGTGAACAACCTGGTATTCAACCTGCTGCTGGCAGAGGGCGCACTGACCTGGACGGGTATCAGCGGTGCAGAGAACATCGATCTCTCGTTCCTTGGCCTGCTGAGCTACATCGGTGTTATTGCTGCGCTGGTGCAGATCCTGGAGATGTTCCTGGATAAATACGTACCTGCGCTGTACAACGCGCTGGGCGTATTCCTGCCGCTGATCACCGTAAACTGCGCCATTCTTGGTGGCGTACTGTTCATGGTGGAGCGTAACTACAACTTCGGCGAATCCGTCATGTACGGCTTCGGTTCGGGAGTAGGCTGGGCGCTGGCCATTACCGCGCTGGCCGGTATCCGCGAGAAGCTGAAGTATAGCGACGTGCCTGGCGGCCTGCAGGGTCTGGGCATCACGTTCATCACCGTTGGCTTGATGTCACTGGGCTTCATGTCCTTCTCGGGCATCCAGCTGTAATCGGAGCCGGTTTTCTCGGCAGCCCCTGGGCTGCCGAGGTATAGAAAACCTTCAGCAATAGGAAACCGACATGGTTGATACATCTGTCATCTTGCTCGGTGTTGTCATGTTCACGATCATCGTCATCAGCTTGACGGCGATCATTCTGGCAGCGCGAAGCAAGCTAGTGAGTAGCGGGGACGTGACGATCGAAGTCAACGGCGACCCCGAGCACACCCTGAGAACCCAGGCTGGCGGCAAGCTGCTGAACACCCTGGCGGCCAACGGCATCTTCCTGTCGTCTGCCTGTGGTGGCGGCGGTTCTTGCGCCCAGTGTAAATGCCGAGTGGAAGAGGGCGGCGGCTCGATCCTGCCCACCGAAGAATCTCACTTCACCATGCGTGAGAAGAAAGAGGGCTGGCGTCTTTCCTGTCAGGTACCTGTGAAGCAGGACATGAAAGTGGAAGTGCCGGAAGAAGTCTTCGGCGTGAAGAAGTGGGAAACCGAAGTCACCGCCAACCCCAACGTGGCGACCTTCATCAAGGAGCTGAACCTGAAGCTGCCCGAAGGTGAAGAAGTGGCCTTCCGTGCGGGTGGTTACGTGCAGCTGGTGGCACCGCCTTACGATATCAAGTTCTCCGATTTCGACATCGAAGAAGAGTATCGTGGCGACTGGGAAAAATTCGGCCTGTTCGATATTACCCACAAGAACAACGAGGAAGTCATCCGCGCCTACTCCATGGCGAACTATCCGGAAGAGAAAGGCCTCCTCAAGTTCAACATCCGTATCGCCACGCCGCCTCCGGGCAGCAGCCATCCGCCTGGCCTGATGTCTACCTACGTCTTCAACCTGAAGCCGGGTGACAAGGTAACGGTCATGGGTCCGTTTGGTGAGTTCTTCGCCAAGGACACCGACGCGGAAATGGTCTTCATCGGTGGTGGTGCCGGTATGGCCCCGATGCGTAGCCATATCTTCGACCAGCTCAAGCGACTGAAGTCGGACCGCAAGATTTCGTTCTGGTACGGTGCGCGCTCCTGGCGCGAGACCTTCTACAACGAAGAGTACGACCAGTTGGCCGAAGAGTTCCCGAACTTCAAGTGGCATCTGGCGCTGTCCGATCCGCAGCCGGAAGACAGCTGGGAAGGCCCGACGGGCTTCATCCACAACGTGCTGTACGAAAACTATCTGAAGGACCACCCGGCGCCTGAAGATTGCGAGTACTACATGTGTGGGCCGCCCATGATGAACGCTTCCGTCATCAAGCTGCTGCTTGATATGGGAGTCGAGCCGGAAAACATCCTGCTGGATGACTTCGGCGGCTAAGGTAGCGCAGACGCGCTCCACAACGGGGCTGACCTTCGGGTCAGCCCCGTTGGCGTTTATGCCTGATCATTTTGTGTTGGCTGAGGTACAATAGGGCCAACTTTCAAGGCACTTATTGGCCCAACCGTGGTCGGCAGGTGTGATCATTCAACGATACTAGCAACACTGCTGGGAGAACATCATGGCAATCTGGCTACTGGTATTTGGCTTCATGGCGCTGGTAATGACCGCAATGGCGGTGGGCGTATTGATGGGACGCAAGCCCATTGCAGGCTCCTGTGGCGGGCTCAACCAGCTCGGTTTGAAGGACGGCTGTGATATCTGCGGCGGCAAGGACGAAGTATGCGAGGAAGAGAACCGCAAGCGTAGCAGTGCGCGCCGTCGCAGCGACGAAAGCCGCGGTGCCGACCTGGGTTACGATGCCACGCGTCGCTAAGCTCCCGTTTATTTTCAAGGAGAACGAAACCCTATGGCGGTTCATAATTATGATGTCGTGGTCATCGGTACTGGCCCGGCGGGCGAGAGCGCTGCCATCAACGCAGCCAAGCATGGCATGCGCGTGGCCATCATCGAAAAGCAAGCGCAGGTAGGGGGTAACTGTACCCACTGGGGCACGATTCCTTCCAAGGCGTTGCGCCATCAGGTCAAGCAGATCATGGCCTTCAACACCAACCGCATGTTCCGCGACATCGGTGAACCCCGCTGGTTCTCGTTTCCCAAAGTGATGGAGCGCTCTCGCGGCACCATCGACAAACAGGTCGAAATGCGCACCACCTTCTATGCGCGTAACCGCATCGACCTGTTCCATGGAGTTGCCCGCTTCAAGGACGAACACACCGTGGTGGTGCGTGACCGCCAGGAAGGCATGGAAGAGCTGGTGGCCAAGAAGATCGTCATTGCCACGGGCTCCCGGCCTTACCGCCCGGCAGACATCAACTTCCGCCACCCGCGCATCTACTGCTCGGATACCATTCTCAGCCTGTCGCATACGCCGCGCACCCTGGTGATTTTTGGTGCCGGGGTCATCGGCTGTGAATACGCCTCGATCTTTTCCGGCCTGGGCGTCAAGGTGGACTTGATCAACAACCGCGATAGCCTGCTATCGTTCCTGGACGACGAGATCAGCGATGCGCTGTCGTATCATCTGCGCAAGCACGGCGTGCTGATTCGTCACAACGAAGAGTACGCCAGTGTCGAAGGCGACGAAGCCGGCGTAGTGGTGCGCCTCAAATCCGGCAAGAAAATCCGCGCCGATGCCTTCCTGTGGGCCAACGGCCGCACCGGCAACACCGACAGCCTGGGGCTCGAGAACATCGGCCTGGAGGCCAATGGCCGCGGCCAGCTGAGCGTGGATGAACACTACCGCACGGGGATTCCGCATATCTATGCCGCTGGCGACGTGATTGGTTGGCCAAGTCTGGCCAGTGCCGCCTACGATCAGGGGCTCAACTCGTGCAACGAGCTGCTGGAGAAGGAGTACCGTTTCGTCAGCGACGTGCCGACCGGTATCTATACCATTCCCGAAATCAGCTCCTTTGGCCCCAACGAGCGCGAGCTGACCGAAGCGAAAGTGCCTTACGAAGTCGGCAAGGCGTTTTTCAAGGATACCGCCCGTGCCCAGATCACCGGCGATACGGTCGGCATGCTGAAGATCCTGTTCCACCAGGACACCCTGGAAATTCTCGGCATCCACTGCTTTGGCGACCAGGCATCGGAGATCCTGCACATCGGCATGGCCATCATGCAGCAGGAGGGCAAGGCCAATACGCTCAAGTACTTCGTCAACACCACCTTCAATTACCCCACCATGGCAGAAGCCTACCGAGTGGCGGCGCAAAATGGTCTGAACCGGGTGTTCTAAGCGGTCAGGACGGGCCTTTCTGAAAAGGGTGGCCCCACCGATCAGCTTAGGTGGGAGGCCGCTTTAGCGGGCGAATGGCGTCGTCAGACGCCTCGGCCAGGCCCCCATCGCGAGCTGAAGCTCCCTCCCACGGGTGCGTTTCAGGCTTCACCGTCGCGAGCTGAAGCTCCCTCCCACGAGTGCATTTCAGGCTTCACGCTTCTGTGGGAGGCCGCTTCAGCGGGCGAATGGCGCCGTCAGGCGCCCTGGTCAAGCCACTGCCGCGAGCTGAAGCTCCCTCCCACGAGTGCATTTCAGCACCGTCGCGAGTTGAAGCTTCCTCTCACGGCTCTTCAGGGCGACGCTATAGCGTTTCCAAAAGCTGTCTAGCCCGGGGCTGCCATTCGCCTTCAAGGGAAGCGGCTTGGGTAAGCGATGCTCTGGCGTCTGCAAGGCGCGCTTGCTGAAACTGCAGGATGGCCAGGTTGAGCCACGCAGCACCCATCTCCGGGTCGAGGCTCGTGGCCGTCTCGAAGGCGGCCAGGGCGGCTTCGGGCTGGCCATCGGCATACAGCGCATTGCCCAGCGCAAATTGCCCTGTAGGGTTTTGCGGGAAGCGTTCACTGAATGCTTGCCAACTGCTCAGCGTTTTCTCTGATCCGTGCTGCTCTTCAAAGGCGCTAATGGCCTCTAACGCATTGCGCGCCGTGACACCTTCGGGCAGCGTGCCCGGCTGGCTGACCACGAACCCCCAGCGCTGGCTGCGCGCCCAGGTGGCATCGAAGCGGCTGAACGACAGGCGGTGGCGCTCGATCTCGCCGCTACGCAGCAACAGCGTTTCATCGGGCAGGTCGTAGCCAATGGCTACCGCGTAGTGCCACATGGGGAAGGCGGGCAGCGCCAGGTTCTGCATGACCACTACCGGATCACCCGCCGCCAGGTGGCCCAGAAGGGCATCCATGGTGGCGCGAATGGGGATCGCCAGCCGTTCCTGGCGACGCACCGTGGCCAGCATTTCCGGTTGCACGCTGCCATCCCGCCCCGGAATGAACACCTGGGGGATCAGCTCATCGACGCTGGTGTCCACCCCTTCATGGGTCAACACCATGGCCAGAGTGGCGGGGCCACACTGGTATTCGGTCTGGGCGAAGAACGGCACGTCTTGCAGCTCGGTTTGCGGCGGCAGGTCGCGCTGGGTGCTTTCCAGCAGCACGGGGGCGCGGGCACAACCACCAAGCAGCACGACCAACGCTAAAACGCCCGCAGTGCGGGCGTTGAACAAGCGGTGGAGCAGGCCGAGGCGCTTAGCGGGTAAACGGATAGACATCGGTCAACCCGAGAATGTCGGTGATCAGCAGAATGATGAAGACCGCAAACAGGGCTCCGATCACGCCCGCACCGGCCGGCAGTTCTTCCAGCTGTTTGGCCATCTGTTGGGCTTCTGCATCACTCAGCGCCGCCACACGGGCTTCCACATCGGCGGGGTTCACACCCTGCTTTAGCAGTTGATCCTGCACATCGGCACGGGCGAGGATTTCATTGATGCGCTCGCGGTCCGCACCGGCACGGTCGCCTGCTAAAACAGACTGCGTCGATACCAGATCCATACCTTGAGGGGCGGTGGGGGCCGCCACGACGGGCAGGCTGGCCAGCACTAACGCAGCAATCAAAAGGGTCGCGAGGTAAGCACGCACTGTTTTCATCGTCTTCTTCCTTAGACTGGTCGGGGAGCAAGCGTTTTTAGCGCTTGAATCAATAGTATAGAAACAAACATCATGAGATTTAAGGCAAAATGGCAAAGTGCTAATTATTTGCACTAATCCGGTAGGTCCAGGGGGTTTCCGAGAGAATGCCCCGGGCACCTGCCATGCTCATGGCCAGATCGTGAAGCCCCGCCCAAAGCGGCACCGGCGAGGCGCCTTTCACGGCCAGGTCGAGCCGCTGGGCCATCAGCAACAGCTTGTGCAGCCGCTTCATGGGCAGCCGCTGGATGGCTTTCTGGTACGCCGGGCGGCGCTTATCGAAAATCATCGGCTTCTGGCTTTTGCAGGCGTGCTCGAAGCTCTGCCCTTGATCCAGATGCTGATGCAGCGAGAGCAAGGTGCGCAGCTCGCGGGTCAGTGCCCACAGCACGATAGGCGCTTCCACGCCTTCGCTTTTCAGGCCGTTGACGATGCGCGAGGCGCGGCTGGGCTCCCCCTTCAGGCAGGCATCCGCCAGGTTGAAGACATCGAAACGCGAGCTGTCTTCCACGCCTTGGGCGATGCTTTCGACCCCCAGGCGGGCCTGGGTCGGGTGCATCAGCGCCAGTTTCTGTAGCTCCTGGTCGGCGGCCAGCAGGTTGCCTTCGGTACGTTCGCCCAGCAGCCTGGCGGCATCCAGGTCGAGCTGCAGGCCATGCAGGGCCGCCCGGTCACGCAGCCAGTAGCCCAGCCGCGAGGCATCAACCGGCCAGACCGGCACGAACAGGCCGTGCTTGTCCAGCGCCTTGAACCAGGCTGACTTCTGCTGCTTGGCATCGACCTTGCCCATGCTGATCAACAGCAGGTCATCGCTGCCGTCCATCAGTTCGGCGTACTGGGCCAGCGCCTTGCTGCCATCCTGCCCTAGTTTGTGGCTGCCCAGGCGCAGCTCCAGCAACTTGTTGGATGCGAACAGCGAGAGGTTGCTGGCCGTTTCCAGCAGCCGCCCCCAGGCAAAGTTGGGCTCCACATCGAGCACTTCGCGCTCTTCGATACCGGCCTGGCGCGCCGCTGCACGTACCGCATCGCAGGCATCGCGGTGCTGCAACGGCTCGTCTCCCGCCACGATCACCGCCTTGGGCAGCTTCTTGGCCAGGGCCGCAGGCAGCTGGTCGGCAAATACCTTCACCGCAGCGCCTCGAGGTTGGCCAACCGCTCGACGATGCGCTGGGCCAGCTGGCGAGTCAGGGTCTGCTCGGCTTCCTGGAACAGCGTCTCGCGGTTCAGCAGGTCGTCATCGCTGACGCGAATCCGCGTGCTGGTACTCAGCGTGGCGTTGTTCAGGGCGTAGGCATTGGTTTCCCGCTGCTGCACCGACAGCGACGTGCTCAGCGTCAGCTCATGCTCACGGCTGGCACGGCCATCGGTCCCGATGCGCCGCTCCTGAAGGGAAGGGGTGCCCAGAGTGACGCGCCAGGGCGCGCCGTTTTCCACCTCGCTGCCCAGCTGCTGCAGGCGGGTGCGCAGCTGTTGGGCGAGGGTGCTGTTGGCATCCCCCTCCAGGGCCAGCGGCGGCAGGTTGGGCATGGAGTCGGTGCCGCGCAGGCGGAACCCGCAGCCGCCCAGCAGCGCCACCGCACAGGCGGCGCTGCCAAGGGTCAGGAAGTGACGTCGATTCATCCGCTCACCACGATGTTGACCAGCTTGCCCGGCACCACGATCACTTTACGGACCGTTTTGCCTTCCAGATGGCGCTGGACGTTGTCGCTCTCCATCGCCAGTTTCTCGATGGCGGCTTTGTCGGCGCTGGCCGGGGCTTCCAGGCGAGCGCGCAGTTTCCCGTTCACCTGTACTACCAGCTCGATGCTGTCGCGGGTGAGGGCGGCTTCATCCACCGCTGGCCACGGCGCTTCGATGGCAGGCTGGGTGTGGCCCAGCTGCTGCCACAGCGTGTGGCACAGGTGCGGGGTGATCGGGGCCAGCAGCAGTACGCAGGCTTCCAGCGCTTCACGGCTCACCGCCAGGCCCAGCTCAGAGCTGTCGTCGAACTTGGCAACCGCGTTGGAAAGCTCCATCACGGCGGCAATGGCGGTGTTGAAGGTGGTGCGGCGGCCAATGTCGTCGCTGGCTTTCTTGATGGTCTCGTGGGTCTTGCGACGCAGCGCTTTCTGGTCGTCGCTCAGCGAATCCACGTTCAAGGAGCCGGGGGTGCCCGCCGCCAGATGCTCGGTAACCTGACGCCAGATCCGCTTCAGGAAGCGGTGCGCGCCTTCCACGCCGGAATCGGACCACTCCAGCGACTGCTCGGGCGGGGCGGCAAACATCATGAACAGGCGCACGGTGTCGGCCCCGAACTTGTCGATCATCGACTGAGGATCGACGCCGTTGTTCTTCGACTTGGACATCTTCTCGATGCCGCCCATCTCCACCGGCTGGCCATCGCTCATCAGCACGGCGCTCAGCGGGCGGCCTTTCTCGTCGCGCTGCACTTCCACGTCGGCAGGGTTGAACCACTCCTTGCCGCCGTTATCCTTGATGCGGTAGAAGGTTTCGGCGATCACCATGCCCTGGGTAAGCAGCTGCTGGAACGGCTCGTTGGAATCGACCATGCCGAAATCGCGCAGCAGCTTGTGGAAGAAGCGGGCGTAGAGCAGGTGCAGAATGGCGTGCTCGATGCCGCCAATGTAGAGATCCACCGGCAGCCAGTAGTTGGTGCGCTCGTCCAGCATGGCCTCGTGGTTATCCGCACAGCAGAAGCGGGCGAAGTACCAGGAAGACTCCATGAAGGTGTCGAAGGTGTCGGTTTCACGCACCCAGCCGTCGCCCAGCTCGGAGAACTCGGGCATCTTCTTCAGCGGCGAGCCGGAGGCATCCACGGTGACTTCCATGGGCAGGGCCACCGGCAGCTCATCATCGGAAAGCGGCACGGTCTGGCCTTCCGGGCCGTACTTCACCGGAATCGGCGCGCCCCAGTAGCGTTGGCGGGCAATGCCCCAGTCGCGCAGGCGGTAGTTGGTTTTCACCTCGCCACGGCCCAGCTCGGCCAGTTTGGCGGCAATGGCATCGAACGCCGCCTGGAACTCCAGGCCGTCGAACTCGCCTGAATTGATCAGCGTGCCGTGCTCGGTGTAAGCGCCTTCGGAGATATCCGGCGTGTTGCCCTGCTCGTCGGCGACCACCGGCTTCAGCTCGACGCCGTACTTGGTGGCAAACTCCCAGTCGCGCTGGTCGTGGGCAGGAACGGCCATCACCGCGCCGGTGCCGAACTCCATGAGCACGAAGTTGGCCACGAACACGGGCACTTCTTCACCGCTCAGCGGGTGGATGGCCTTGTGGCCGGTGGCCATGCCCAGCTTCTCCTTGGTGGCCATCTCCGCCTCGGAAGTGCCGCCCTTGGCGCACTCTTCACAGAACGCAGCCATCTCGCTGCTCTGCTCGGCGGCCTGCTTGGCCAGCGGATGGCCAGCGGCCACGGCCACGTAGGTCACGCCCATCAGCGTGTCCGGGCGGGTGGTGTACACCGCCAGCGGCTCGCAGGCGCTGCCATCGGCGGCTTTGATCTCGAAGCTCAGCTCGACGCCACGGGATTTGCCGATCCAGTTGCGCTGCATGGTCTTGACCTGCTCGGGCCACTCGACGTTGTCCAGATCCGCCAGCAGCTCATCGGCGTAGTCGGTGATCTTCAGGAACCACAGCGGGATCTCCTTGCGCTCAACCGGCGCACCGGAACGCCAGCCGCAGCCGTCGATGACCTGCTCGTTGGCCAGCACGGTCTGATCGACCGGGTCCCAGTTCACCGTGGACATCTTCTTGTAGACCAGCCCTTTCTCCACCAGCTTGGTGAAGAACCACTGCTCCCAGCGGTAGTAGCTGGTATCGCAAGTGGCGAATTCACGGCTCCAGTCGTAGGCAAACCCCAGTGCCTTCAACTGGTTGCGCATGTAATCGATGTTCTGGTAGGTCCACTTGGCGGGCGGCACCTGATTCTGGATGGCGGCATTTTCCGCCGGCATGCCGAAGGCATCCCACCCCATGGGCTGCATGACATTTTTGCCCTGCATGCGCTGGAAACGTGAGACAACGTCGCCGATAGTGTAATTACGCACGTGGCCCATGTGCAGCTTGCCGCTGGGGTAGGGGAACATGGATAGGCAGTAGAACTTCTCGCGGTTGGCGTCTTCTACGGCTTTGAAGCACTGGTGCTTTTCCCAGTACTGCTGAGCATCACGTTCGATATCACGGGGGCTGTAGTGTGCGTCCATCGGTGTTTTCAAGGCCTTGGGGTCATTCGCCCAAAAAAGGGCGCAAAGTGAATAGTGGATGACGACTGTCAGATAAGTAACGTCGATTGTATCCTATGCCGGTGTATCCTTGAACGGCTAGCCGATGATAGGCCGCACCTGTGGCAACAAAAGGAGAGGACCCATGGAAAAACATAACGATCATCGCCTTCGCGAAGGCTACGAGCGCCTGCTGGAACGCATGCAGGATGGCGCCAACGAACTCACCTGGGAAAACCTGCAAAAGGACTTGGACGACGCCGTTGCCTTTGAAGCCGAACTGGAAGAGTACACCAAGGACGAGCTGGCCCTGCTGCGCGCCTGGGTAGAGCGCGACCTGAAAGACATGCGCTACTACATGGCCGATACCGGCAAGCAGGTAGCCAGCTGGCTGGGCATCGACCTGGACCGGCTTTCCCGCCGCGTGGCAGAGTCACTGCTTTCCATTGCCGACCGCAGCATCGTCGAGCGGGAGCGCTTCGAAGACGACCTGGAAGCCGCCCGTGCCGACTACTGCGAAGGCGAAATCGCCGCGCCGGGCCTGATGGCCTGCACCCACTGCGACGCCCAAGTGATGCTCAACGAAGTCGCCCGGCTGGAGCCCTGCCACCAGTGCGGCCACCGCTACTTCTACCGCTTCCCCAACAAGATCATCGAAACCTGAGCTACAGGCCCAACCAGGCGCTCAAGCCTGCTATCGCGCCCAGCGACAGCAGGCTCATGAGCGCCGCATAGGGCAGGTTGTTCTTCATCATCTGGTAGCCGCTGACCCCATAACGCCCCTGTAACGAGAGGTTGATACCGGAAAGCGGCCCCACGCTGGTACCCACCGCCCAGGCGCTCAGCCCCACGAACGCAAACAGGGTTTGCTCCGCACCGCTGAGGTTGAGCACTGAAGCCAGCACCGATACGCCAATGATCGGGTGCAGCCCCACCAGCGCGCTCAGGGCAATGGCTGCAAAGCTGGCCATGGCCTGGGGCGCACCAAACCGCGCAAACAGCGTCCACGCATCGCCTGCCGCTGCGGCCACCAGCGTGGAAAGCCCGACGGTCAGCAAGCCCGCCGCCAGAAACAGCGAAATCTCCCCGCGCATGGCCGGTAACCGTGTGACGGTGTGCTGACGCAAACGGCGCAGGGTAAAGCGCGGCCCCGCAGGCAGGTTGCTCAGCAACGCCACGCCAGGAATCAGAAAGGTAATGATGCTGACGATGCTCAGCGCAGGCGTCAGCCAAAAATGGAACAGCATGACCAGCGCCGCCATGCCCGCAGGCATGAACAGGCTACGCGGCGACAGCGAAAAGCCATCCACCTCGCGCAAATCGAACCGCCGCCGTAGCTCCCAGGTGGTAAACAGCCCCGCCAGCATGGCCAACGGAAACCCCGCCACGGCAATCTGCGCGTACTGCACCTCTGGCGCCAGGGCGATGACCACCGCCATGGAGGCAAAAAATGGCGACCACAGCGCCGCGCTGCTCAACCCCCGGTTCAACGCCAACAGCTGCGGCGTGGTCAACGGCCCGCGCCGGGCCAGCCGGTCGCCCACCATCAGCACCGTGGAAAGGTTCAGAATGGTGCCCAGAAAATGCACCCCCAGCCAGGTACGCAGCACGCCCGCCGCCCCCGTCAACCGCCTGCCCGGCGCACGCTTGTTGCCCTGGGTGCCGATCAGGGAAATAAAGCTCACCCCCACCAGCATGGTGGCCACGAACACATTGCCCTGCAGCATGGCAGGCCAATTCACCGCCGCCCCATACACCGTGTGCGCCACCACCAGCATCGTAGCCCCCAGCGCGCTCAACACCCCCGCCTGACGCCGCGAACGCCGAGGAATATCCCGCCACAGCAACGCCACCGCCGCCCACAGCAGATAGCTCACCCCCTGCGCCGCCGCAAAAGCCCCGGTAAAGCCCACCACCTGCACCAACAGCCCCAGCAACAACAACCCACCCGCCACCCGCTGCCGCCTCGTCGTCTCTTGCATCGCACACCCTTACTGGTTGAGTTAGCAGGCTAAGCTGCTTTGCAAAAGAAGGCCAGCAGCAAGAGCGAGGGGGAGAGGTGAGACAGCAAATGCTGGGGATGCACCATATGAGAGATGGCAGATTCGGGGGATAACAGATGTGAGGAATGACAGCGGTGCGAGCTGACATATGTGAGAGATCACAGTTGTCAGAGTTGGACGGTGTGGGGAAAGGGCAGGCGTGTCTGATGAGAGATGTGGGAGGACGCTTCAGCGCGCGACGATCAAGCCACCAACCCAACGATAACGCCTCCAACACCGACAACGCCACCAACAACGACAACGCCACCAACAACGACAACGCCACCAACCCCGTAGCGCGGCGTAACGAGCAAAGCGAGGCACCCGCGAAGCACCGCAACGCGGTGCCGATACAACCACCCAAACCACGAAAAAATTTCGCCAGATAGGTGACCTAA
The DNA here is from genome assembly GCF_019211725.1 of Halomonas sp. 18071143. Classification (NCBI taxonomy): domain Bacteria; kingdom Pseudomonadati; phylum Pseudomonadota; class Gammaproteobacteria; order Oceanospirillales; family Halomonadaceae; genus Halomonas; species Halomonas sp. 18071143. The sequence goes on along the minus strand of NZ_CP078120.1, from coordinate 2,088,944 downwards.
GCAAATTTTATGAATAGAGTATGAGTCAACAGGCAAAACGAGCGGGCACGATAATAGGGATGATGTAGCTTGGCTCGAGGTGATAGTTATTTAAAATCAATGGCTTAGGTATTTTTTTTGGCTGTATGATATCAATGGCTTTGACCGCCCAGTTATTAGGGTTATGTAGTCGGCTATATAATCACACTGTTAGCCGTAAATATTTATTGCTAAGGAAGAAATAGAAGGGGGGGGATTTGAGCGTGGACGAAAGGGTTGATATTGATTTATATGATGAGAAACTGTTTGGAAATGAAGCTGGGGAGGATGAGGACCCAGCGATCCTATCTTCATATTTTATAACGAAAAATAAGTTTAACAAGTTTTTCTCTCAATCACGTAGGTTCGCCATCGTAAGGGCTAGGAAGGGAATGGGGAAATCCTCTTTACTTTCCAAAATGGCATACGACGTAAAGAATAATGAGCCGGATAATATTGTTATATCCATTACGGGCTCGGATCTTCTGAGTTATGGAAACTTCGATTCAACGGACCACCTATTACTTCAGAATGAATGGAAAAAAGCGCTTTCTGCCAGAATAAACTTTGAGCTAGGAAACAGGATTGGTTTCGCTTGGACCGATGACCAAATGGCCCTTGTTGAGGCATCGGAACTCTCAGGTTACCGGGGGAAAAATCTGGTTGGCTCCTTGATTTCAAGAATAAGGAGTAAGCATCTGCCAATTGAGGTGACTACAAATACGGAAAGAGATGCAGGTGCGCTTCTATCTCGATACTCATCGACTCATAGCAATATCAAAATATGGCTTTTGGTCGATGATATCGACTCGACGTTTTCCGCTGATGAAGTACAAAAGGCAAGAGTTTCCAGTTTTTTCTCGGCATGCCGGTCACTCACAAGAGACGTTGATGGTTTATTCATTCGTGCCAGCGTGCGGACAGATGTTTGGACAACGATTAGATACAATGAGGATTTAGATAAATGCGAGCAGTATACAATTGATATAAGTTGGACAAGAACTGAACTTGAAAAAATCATCTCAAAAAAGATTCTTTCTTACATAAAACGAAACCATAAAAGCACCTTGTTTGATTCATATAGTGTAGATAGCTCAAGAGATAGAGAGCTTTTAGTTTCATTAGTTTTCATGGATCGGTTGAAATGGGCACAGAGTCGTGTCCCCCCATTTACTCCTATTCGCATTTTGGGTGCCAAAAGGCCTCGGTGGATGAGTCAATTATGTAGGCTTTCTGCCGAAGCTGCAGCAGATCGCGAAGTTAAGCGAGTTGGCATTCAAGAAATAAATCATATATTGAGTGATTTTGGGCGATTGAGAGTTAACGACATATATAAAGAACATTCTCATCAATTCTCGCACCTTCAAAAGCTCATAGAGACATTCACGAGAGGGGAAAAGCGATACAGAACGGATGACCTATTATTAAAAATAGAAAACGGTTTTGTAGATAGAGTTGGTGAGGATTCTGTTGGATATATCGATGGTGAAGATTATATAAGACCACTTCAGATTGCTCATCTTCTCTATCGGGTCGGTTTCATCTTGCAGCGAGAAATTCCTAATCCAGGGAGCCCACCTAGATTTGTCGACTATGATGAAAGGCCAGAACTTTTGACTGATCCTTCGATGGATTATGCTGACTATGTATGGGAAGTCCATCCTTCATACCGAGGGATTTTGGGCATTCGTTAAGGCTAACCAGTGCAGGCACGGCGACGCCCACTACATTGCGACTTAGGCTCCATTTCGTGGACGCGCATGCTGCAAGTGTTAAAGGTCAAAGTAAGCTATGAGCAATATCTTGGAAATTGATCTCGACAAAAAGATGGAAATAACAATAAGCAACGAGAGTCCAGTTTCTCTAAAGGATCTTTCGCTATCGCTTCTGTCATTCAATCATCAGTTCCATAAGTTCGTCGAGTCTGAAACTGACCGAGAAACTGATATTGGATCGGAACTTCTAATCAAAGAAGTTAGAAAAGGGTCAATCGTCATTGAGCTAGTTTCACAAGCGGCACCGATTGTTCCCTTACTTTGGGAAGGTGGAACCCTATCGCAATGGTCCGGTGTAGTTCAAGGCGTATGTAACTGGCTTTTAGGTAAAATTGACTCTCCTCCAAAGGAAGTGACAAAGCAAGACCTTCTTGAGTGGAATAAATTTGTTGAGCCAGTAGCAAAAGACCACGGCTCTCAAATGAATATCAATGTTTCTGATGGCGGAACGGTCATCAATAATTTTACAATTAACTCCACAGAAGCCAATGCTATACAAAACGAAATTAGCCGAAAGGTTGAGCAGCTAGATTCCCCTGAAGATCACGTGCATAGACGTAAGGTTATGTACTGGTATCAGGCAAAGTTTGACGCTCACTCTGAAACAGGTAATAGAGCTATTATTGATGACCTTTCAAAGAAAAGCATGAAGGTTATATTTGAAAATAATGCGGTGAAAGATGCCATGCTTCACCCACCTGAACGCTTTAAAAAACAATGGCATGAGTTGGCGTATGTTGTAGATGTTGAGGTTGAAACCGTTAGGGGTGTACCGAAAATGTATAAAGTATTGCAATACTATCCTGAATACACATTCGACCCAGAAGAAGAATGACCTTTAAAAAACGGCTCAACGTGACAAATATTCGCTGTCATTTTTTTGCAAAGAAAAGCAAAAAAAGCCGCCATCAAGCATTTGCACGGTTAGCCGGGCGTTAGGCATTTCGTACTGCGCCCGTAAGGAGAGATTTTGATTAAAGAATTTGTTAGCTCATTATCAGGGAATATCAGGGAACGAACTCAGAGTCCTCTTCTTGGTTCATATACCATTGCGTTGATAGCGTGTAACTGGAAGCCAATAGTAGTGCTTTTCACCTCGCAAACCACGGGTAGGCCTTTGGTGCAAGAGGTCTCCTCGGAATTCTCTGGGTTCTTTTGGGGGTTGGGAGTGCCGCTGATGGTAGCCATTGTTTTTTCAATACTCTACCCAACAGTAAAAGCTCTTATAGGGTCATTGAACTCCCGAGCTCGAATGATAGAGATTAAAGTTGAAGCAAGCTTGGAAGAGATCAAAGAAGACCTCCGAGAGTGGCGAGAAGCAAAGCGTAAAGATAGGGTTGAGTCTCTGCTTAAGTCTCTGGAAGATATAGTTGTCGAAGATAAGCTTGGCTATCATGACCTCAAAAGAATAATGGATATATTGCCAGATGAAGAAAATTTAAGAGCTAGGCGGCCTAGCAAATCAATGCAGCCGACCGCTAACGCGTCGGCTGATTGAGGCGTTAGGCAGGAGGGTGCCGATTGATGACATTGAGTGACTTAATTGAATTGGCGCGGCCTGTTGGTTACTGGATGAATAGTAACCAAGGGGTGGTAAGTGGCAGTATCTTCATTTCAACGCTTGTCCTAGGTTGGGCCTCAGGAATATTTGGCGCCCTTAGAAGAAGGCCAAAATTTAAAATATCGACACTTCCAGGTCCCACCTTTAGCTGTACTTACGCTACTGGGGCCACGCATAACAACTACGAAGTGCATAGAACGGGAATTGCAGTTTATCTTCGCATTGCAAACATTGGTACAGCAGCATCAATGATAGAGCAAGTCTCTATTGGGTATCATTGGAATATCAAACCAATAAGTCGGTTGTGGCTGAAGTACGCCATAGGTTGGCACTGGCTTAAAAATCCAACGGTTGCTTTGTCTGATTTCCAAGTTCAGATTGGCGATAATATTAAGTTCTACCCATTTTTGCTGCAAAAAAGTGGCATTTCAGGGGGGCAAGCGGAAACATTCTTGGAGCCTGGGCGCTCTTCAAGTGGTGTGGTTTATTTTGAACAGAGAGATAGCTGGGGTGGATGCTTTCCAAAATCTCACAATAAAGAGGTGCTTTTGAAAATATCCGTGACAGATATACGGGGTAAAAAGCACCAAAGAAAATTGAAAATTCCTGCGGTTGAACTGTCAGAGGCAAAAAAATTCAATCCGGAATTTGGAAGAACATTAGTGGAGCTTCATAGCAAGTCTTCCGCATGAGGCAATTAATACAGCCTAACAAGGCCAGGCACGGTGACGTCTTTTCCGCTGTGGCCTCGCCTTGACTTCAAAGCTAAGCGTGTTGGCGGCGTTGGGCATTACAGGAGGACACATCGTGCCAGCGATGTATGACAAGCCAGTTCGAATTCTGATGCAGGAAATGATTCCGGCGTTAGGGATATCTCCTGGCGATACTTTCACCCGGGAACAAGTGGTTCAGTGGTTTTCCGAGCATTATCCAAAGATTAAGCAAGGAACAGTTGCTGCCCATTTGGTGCGGCTCTCCACCAATGTTCCCACGAGACTGCAATACAGTGTGCGAGCTGACGGTTCGGATGATCATTTCTTCAAGATCGACAGCAGTACGTTTCGTCTATACGAACCAGGCCATGACCCCACGCCAATCTCCGAGGCTACCCCAGTTCCAGAGGAGCCAATTCAATCGTCCGAAGAGGGAACTGGCGAGTTCGCCTACGAACATGACCTTCGAGATTTCTTGGCGAGGAATCTGTACCTTCTTGAACCAGGCCTCACTTTGTACACTGATGAGGGTATCACCGGCGTCGAATTTCCTGTGGGTGGTCGATTCATTGATCTGCTTGCGGTTGATACATCTGGAGATTACGTCGTCATCGAGCTGAAAGTATCGAAGGGCTATGATCGAGTTGTTGGCCAGCTTCTCAGATACATGAACTGGATCAAGATGAACCAAGCAGATGAAGGGCAGAAGGTCAGAGGTGTGATCGTCGCAAAAAATATCAGTGAAGATCTGCGCTTGGCCTGCGCTGGGTTGCCGGACGTAGCCTTAGCTGAGTACGAACTAGAGGTATCCATTAGGCCAATTTCCGGTCTGAAGGCATGATGCTCAGCAAGTAGTTGCAGTTCATTCTGGCCCTGGCACGCCTCCAACTCTGCCGCTGGACATTGGCGCTAAGAGACAAAGCCTATGCAAATCATCCCCTTGGCTGACAAGAAAGAGTTTATTGCAGAGCTGGCAGGGCTTCACCATTCAGAGTGGAAGCACTTGAACCCCTCGCTTACTCTGGAAGGCCGTGCCGAAGCAATCTCCAAGGCTGCAGGACGAAAGGGTATTCCCTCAATCTTTGTTGCTGTGTCAGGGAGTCAGCTTATGGGTTCGGCTGCTCTGGTACAGAACGACATGGACACTAAACCGGATTTGTCCCCTTGGCTGGCTGCCGTTTATGTCAAAGAGTCTTTTCGGCATCACGGAATAGCAACTGAATTGGTTGCTCGGTGCGAAGCTGAGGCAGCTCATTCCAAGGCTGATACCTTGTACCTCTACACTGAGTTTGCTTCGAAATTTTATGAGAAGCTCAGGTGGCGTCATCTGGAAAGATGCGAATATAAGGGAGTCACGGTCGATGTTATGTGCAAGCAAATTGGCTCTTAACCAGCGGAGGCATAGCGACGGGCCTTTCGTTGCGTCTGGGTCTCCACTACTAGATCAAGCGCGCTGCGGGCATTAAAAGGAATCAAGTATGGATGTATTCCTCTTGAGACACGCAGAAACAGAAACGAACCGTGATGTTGCGTTAGCAACAGGAAGCCGTGACGCGCTCACACAGCATGGTCATTATCAGGCACAAAGCATTACAGGAAGCCTCATGGAATTGGAGATCGAGCGCATTCTGTGCTCTCCTTATCCATAGCCCTGCAAACCATTCAACCCTTTGCTGAGGTTGCCAAAATAGAGATTGAGGTTCACCCTTGTTTAGCTGAGGGGCAGTGATTGCTAACTGAGACTCCTACCCGAGAGGAGCTTAGGTATTTCCATCACATGTCAGGTTATGACTACCCTCATGAAAATGAGTCACTAGGTGCATTCATGGAGCGTGTGGTGCAGGCAAAAAAGCTAATCGACACCCAGCCTCACTCCAGGTTATTGGTAGTAACACACGGGCACATGCTTCGCGAATTATTAAACAGCATGCTGGCTTTGCCCCATAAAACACGGTTCCCGCACGATAATTGTGGGCTGAGTCATATGTCGGTAGATGACGTAAATATGGTCAGCTATATCAACCGGCCAATTTTTTCTAACCAATGACTTCACGGCGACCGCCTTTCCGGCGCTGAGCGCCCACATGCTGGTGTGTAAGCCGAGCGTTAAGCGTAGAGGAGGAATCATGCATCAAGTAGCCACGCAATGGATCGTAGGGTTACTAAGAGATAGAAACATACCCTTCATCATTTGTGGTGGGCTCGCAGCAAAGGGCTATGGCGCTGAGCGTGACCTGCATGATATTGACCTTTTCGTTCCTGGTGAGCACTTTTCATCAGTGGTACAGGCTGGTCAGGAATTCGTATCCAAAGCCGCCGCTCACCGCCAAGAGGAAGGCTGGGATCTCACCTACGTCCAATTCAAGTATGAAGGCATTAAAGTCGAGGTAGGCAACGCTGATGGTCCGCAGATATTTGATTCAGGCAACGAGCAGTGGGTACCGCTCAATATAGATTTTTCTTGCTATGAGACCGTACATTTGTTGGGTCTTCAGCTTCCTCTCATGCTGCGGGAAGATCTGATACGGTATAAATCTGCGCTCTCACGGCCGGTAGATGTCGAGGATATCCGTGATATACAGCAGCGCGCATAACAAAGTCATCCAATTGATGTTAAAACCTCCGCTTTGCCCCGTTGTTGCCATTGGTGATGCGGTGTTAAAAATGAGACTTATCAATTATCGGCGTTGTAACGAAAAGTGCTATATTGAGTTCCGAGCCAAGTCTGAAGCCAAGTGACGAAGGTTGTTTATCGTCCGTAGTGGCGAGTCACGCCGTCGCTTTCCTTTTTATCTGGTGTTGGGAGAATTTTCTGGTTTCGGGTTCATGGTTCTGATCAATAAAAGACACCTGAATCCGTGAAGCCGGCGCCGACACTTTCCCTATCACCGCCAGCGAGCACTTTTTGATCATTCGCCCCGTGCAAGTTGGCTTTCGCAAGCCCGTTATTGCCAAAACCCACCGTGCTGATCGGTGCTGACGGCCCGTTTTGTCATGCCTTTCCACCCGCCAGGCACGACATATCTGGCGATCGCGTGTCGCTTGGAACTGCTTGTGGATAGAGTGTCGCCGATTGACGGTCAGCATGGCGTTCCTCGTGGATAACGCAGTCGGCTCCGCAGCGTCTTGAGCACCGTCATGCGCCCGATATCCTGCCCGAAGTCGAGGATGATCTGCCGTGCCTTGTGAATCACGAGAGCCGCACGGTGCACCAACTCTTGTAGCACGGTGCGCAGCCGGCGCCGCTTGGCCGGGTGGCGAACCGGGCTCAGCTCGCCGGTCATGCCTAGCTGTCCCATCAGGCGCAGGATGTTGTAGGCCAACTGGGCGAGATGCAGGATCAGATCGTTGGTGGCGAACTTGCCGGACGGCAAGCGCTCCAGGTCGAGATCGGTCTTGATCTCGCTGTGAAACTGCTCATGGGTGGCATGCGCCTGGTAGCGCTTGATCACCGCCTCCGGCGCCTCGTCCAGGCTGGTCCACCAGCCTTCCAACTCATAGTCCGGTTCGAGCAGCAACTGGCCATCGCGATCGGCGGTGCGCTCTACCAGGCGCATCACGCGTTGGACGACGTATTCGGTCTTGTTGTCGTCGTGGATCGAGACGGTCTGCGGCCACAGCGCCTGGCGCTTGCCAGGACGCAGCTCTTCCCAGTAGTCCGCCGCCACCGCCAGCCAGGTATCTCGATCAGCCGTGGCCGAGCCCCGCGGGTTCCATTTGACGACATAGTCGAGCCGGCGCCCCTCGTCGGCAAAGACCTGGCGTTGCTGTTCGAGAAGCGCCAGGTGCGCCTGGCTGTCGAAGCCGCTGTCCTCGCGTAACAGGATCGGTTGCCTGGTCAGGCATTGGGCGCGAGGCAGTACCCGCTCCAGGAAGGCGTTGCTCTCCTTCATGGTGTGCTGCTTGCCAGGCCGCAGTTCCAGACCCAGGCACCACCCTTCGTTGCCCAGATAGGCGGCGATCGGGGTGTAGCCATCGACCTTCTGGTAGGTCCGCGAGACGCCTTCCTTCTTCGAGTTGCTGTTGTCCATGACGAAGGTGTCGATGTCCAGGCAGACGTGCGTCGTCTCGGCGGTGATCGGTGCTTCGATCAGTGACAGCAGGGTCGTGGACCAGGTGGCGGTGCGCGCCTGCAGGTCGTTGGCGGCAAGTTTCTCCAGCCGCTGTCGCAGCGTCGCCGCGCTCGGCACCTTCTGCAGGGTCAGCAGTTGTTGGAAGGGCTTGTCGCGGCGGAAGTTCTCGACAGCGTCATAGTCGCTCATGCCCAGACACAGCAGGCCCAGGTAGCTCTTGATCACGTCACTGGTGCGCATGCCCAGCGTGGTGGGGAAGCGGCTGTCGATGCTGTCGACGCCAGCGATCTCGAAGCATTGCCCGATGATGGACAGCCCGGCGTGGCTGGTGAGGGTGCGGCGACTGCCCCCTCTGTCAGGATTGATGTCGTGTCCCTTGTTACACTCTCTTAAATATTCAGGGGCGTTTGGAGATCTGTATGCCTCGCTATTCCGATGAGCGACGTCAGGCCGCTGTGGCCAAGCTGTTACCGCCTTATAACCAAAGCGTAGAAGAGGTCGCTCGGCAGGAGGGGATCTCGCCAGCAACTGTTTACAAGTGGCGTAAAGAAGCCCGTGCGGAGGGACGCTGCCTGCCCGATGCAAGTGACCAGGGTACGACCGGCTGGTCGTCCCGAGACAAGTTTGCAGCGGTGGTTGAGACCGCAGCGATGAACACCGAAGACGTTGCTGCCTATTGTCGTCAACGGGGACTGTATCCCGAGCAGCTGCAACGCTGGCGTCATGACTGCGAACAAGCCGCCAGCTTGTCCCATGAGGACCGCCGTCGAGAAGCGGATGAAGCCAAGCAGCAGCGCAAGCGGATCAAAGAGCTGGAACGAGAGCTACAGCGCAAGAACACAGCACTCGCGGAGACAGCTGCACTGCTGACGCTGTCAAAAAAAGCACGGGCGATCTGGGGGGACGAGGAGTCATGATCAGCATCGAGGATCGCCAACATGCCGTAGAGCTGATTGCTGTTGCCTGCAACGAGGGCGCCACCTTGGCGGCTGCCTGTGAAGTTGTCGGGATTTCTATCCGGACTCACCAACGCTGGATGCAGGCGGGAAAGCTAACAGGCGACAAACGCCCTTTAGCCGAACGCCCAGCCCCCGCTAATGCGCTGACCCCAGAAGAAGAGGCCGAGATCTTGAGGCAATGCCACCGTGACGAGTTTGCTGCTTTACCGCCGGATCAAATTGTTATTCGGCTGATGGATGAAGAGCAGCGTTACATTGCCTCCGTATCGAGCTTTTATCGAGTGCTGCGTAAACATGGCCAGCTGGCACACCGGGGACGCGCCAAAGCCCGCAAATCACAGCCAGCGCCGACTACACATACAGCAACCGCCCCCAACCGGTGTGGTCACGGGACTGCACGCTTCGGCCAGCCAAGGGTACCTACTACTATCTGGTGATGATCCTCGACATCTTCAGCCGTAAAGTCGTGGGCTGGGAAGCCTTTCTGGGGGAGTCTGCAGCTAACTCACGCCGTGTCATTGAGCGAGCCGTGCTGGCCGAAAACATGGTAGGCCAGCCTCTGGTGCTGCACGCAGATAACGGCAGCCCCTTCAAAGGCATTACCTTGCTTGAGAAGCTGAGAGATCTGCAGATCCAGCCTTCGTTCAGTCGACCGCGTGTGAGCAACGATAACGCCTTCTCCGAGGCTCTGTTCCGCACCTGCAAGTATGTGCCGAACTACCCTGTCAGTGGCTTCGCTGACCTATCAGCTGCCCAGCGTTGGGTGCACGGCTTCGTCCAGTGGTACAACTATGAGCACCGCCACAGTGCTATCCGCTTCGTGACGCCGATGCAGCGCCACACAGGAGAAGACAAAGTCATATTGGCCAAGAGACATGCCCTCAACCTTGCAGCCAGAGCTGTGCATCCTGAGCGCTGGAGTGGGGACACCCGCAACTGGCATCCTGTGACATTAGTATCGCTAAACCCAGAGCGCCGAGTAGTTAGGGAGGTAGAGAAAATAGCTGCATAAAAATCAAACAGGGCGACAGATACCTTGACAGTTACCGACTGGCGCGGAACTTTATGTTGGGCATGGCACTGTCTGGGTGAATGGCGATAATGGCTATATTGCCATGCAGGTCAGTGGGTTAGAAGTGCTTCCGGGGGCCGGTCTCACGGATTCAGGAGACAGAAAGCATATTTCAAGGGAGGTCAAGAGAAAATGGAAGTCAAAGCCTGAGGAATCCCCACGAACTTTGCTATCCATCGCATAAGGCCTGCTCTTTGACTTCCCCTTGGAGGCTCGTCAGAACTGTCTTCCAAGAGGGCCATGGGACAGCACCGACACAATGACGTCGCAGCCACTCCAGTCCCAAACGCCACACGGAGAGAACGTTCCGATGACGGATCGTGTTGCTCTGGTAGCGTCGCTGTTGCCCGCTGTCTCGGACTTGAAGACCGGCAACCATCACCACGACATTGGCCAGCATCGCGATCAGCAGCAGGATTTCGATCCGCTTGCCTTGGCGAGACTGATGCATGCCGAAGCCCAGCCCGAACTGGGGACTCTTGACGTCGCGGAAGCCCTCTTCAATCTGCATGCGCTGCCGGTAAATGGCCACCAACTTGTCCGCCAGCGTTGAGCGCGCCGGTAGGTTACTGACCAGCACCGAGGGCTCCTTCTGGCGCTGGGCAATCGCCCGGCTGCGGCTGTCTGGGAGACCTGTCCGCGCTTGTTGCGATGCTTGCGCCCTGCGGCGGCCGATGGTAGAGCACCATGCGGGTGGTCAGTGGATTGCTCTCAGCAATTTGCACGGAACCCAGCGCCCGCGGTACCGATGTCGCTTGCGGAAACAGGTCTGACACAGGTTGCCACGCCTGCCCTGGCAGCTGGCAGCGAACCGGGCTACGCACCCGGCCGACGTAGTACCAACCACGTGCCTCAACCGCCTCGAACCAGGGATTACGAAAGCCCGCATCGGTGACCAAGATCGGCGTGGCGTTGTCAGGCAGTATCTCGGCCAGAGCGGCCAACAAGTATGCCTCACAGTGTTGGCAGCCATCCTTGTGGTGGACTTTCTCGAAGATTGGCAGCGAGCGCCCGGCAAAGGGCACCGCGGCGCGCAGCAAGAACCGTTTGCCACGGTCATCAATCGGCGACCAGTCCACCAGAATCAGCGGGCGGGTCATGTGGCCAATCAGCAGGCTGGCCACGAGCCAATAGAACAGGGGACGCTCCTGATGCAGGTGAGGGTTGCCCAGCAACCGATCGACTCGCTTGATGGTGTGCTTGGTAGCCACTGGCCCTGGCAAGGCACGCCCCAGGGCGGTCAAGCCCAGGCGGCGCTCGCCCAGCAGGGCACCCACCGTGTCGAGCAGCGCCTGCAGGCGCTTGGCATGGACCAGGGGGAGTGATGAGGTCAGCAGAGTATGTAAGAATCGAGGGGCCTGCATGGGTCTCCTTAGGCATATTGTTGGTTTGGCGATTAACAACATGCCGACCCATGCAGGCCTTTTCAATCATATCATCCTGATTTTCTTATCTATTTCGTGGGGATCCGTCAGAGTCAAAGCGGAGATTTTGAAAAATCGTATTGTGTTCACTGCAAATAACAATACGGTTGTCGTCGAGCCAAAAGAGCCTTTCACCACTACGAGGCTGCTGGTAGGAACATTTATGCCAGCCGTCGAGTGCATGAAGGAAGGCTTGGCAAAGGTGGGTACTAAAGGTCTCTTCAAAAGGAAACCGAAGCTCCTGATTTATCCTCGGGCCATGACGGAAGGCGGCCTTTCAGAAGTAGAAGAGCGCTGTCTGCTCGAAGTTGGTCATGCTGCCGGAGCGGGTAAGGTTGAAGTGCATGTTTAGCCTTTTGTGTAACGAGTTGGAGTAGTTCATGCTGCTGCGATCAAACTGTATGTAATTCAAGGAGTTTCGTTATGGTGTTCAATACCTCAGAAAGAAACGCGCTACTCGAAGTGAAGGGGGTAGGCCCTACAGTGGTCAAACGTTTTGAGGAAATAGGTATAAACTCCTTTTCAGAGTTGGCGAGCCATGACCCAGAAGTAGTTGCGGAAAAAATCGCATTAATGCTTGGGGCTACCTGCTGGAAGAATAGCCCTCAGGCCTTGTCGGCGGTCACGGCTGCAATAGAAAGAGCAAGGCAAGGATTGTAGAGGCCGATGCTCGCCCATGGTAAACGACACTTGCCGTTCCGGGGTTAGGGACTGCCTCCGTTTCTCGTTTTGAGTCCGATATAATAACCAGTGTTACTTGCCAGGAGGCGCGCCGTGGAGCTCAAGAAAATTCTCAAAGAGTTGGAGATGCTAGCAGCCTGTCGGTCTTTCCGTTGCACCGTGAGATACTGACCACCGTCATCGCCGAGCTGAGAAGATCGCCATGAGCCGCTTCATCCCTGTGGATCGCCAGACCGATTACCTGCTGCCGCCTTCGGTAGACGAGTGGTTGCCCGATGGTCACCTGGCGCGGTTCGTTGTCGATGTTGTCGAACAACTGGACCTCTCGACGTTGACCCGGCGTTACATGGGGCGGGGTTCCAAGGCACATCACCCGGCGGTGCTACTGAGCCTGCTGATCTACGGCTACGCCACCGGGGTGGTCTCCAGCCGCAAGATCGAGCGTGCCACCTATGACTCGGTGGCGTTCCGCTACCTGGCCGCCAATACCCATCCCGACCATGACACGCTGGCCACCTTTCGCCGCCGCTTTCTGCCGGAACTGGAACAGTTGTTCGTACAGGTGCTGCTGCTGGCCCGCGAGATGAAGCTGCTCAAGCTTGGCACCATCGCCCTGGACGGCACCAAGCTCAAGGCCAACGCCAGCAAGCACAAGGCGTTGTCGTATGGCCATGCCAAGAAGCTGGAGGCACAGTTCAGGGCAGAGGTGAAAGCGCTGACCGAGCGGGCCGAGTCGGCGGACAAGGAGGACGCGGCCGACGGCATGGATATCCCCGCCGAGATTGCCCGCCGTGAAGCCCGCCTGGCGGCCATCGCTGAGGCGAAGGCCAAGATCGAGGCGCGCGCCGAGGAGCGGGACGCCACCGAGCAAGCCGCCTATCAGGAAAAGGTGGCGCGGCGGGAGGGGCAGCGCAAGGCCGGCAAGAAGCCCCGTGGGCGTGACCCCGAACCGCCCACTGGTGGCCCGCGTGACAAGGATCAGATCAATTTCACCGACCCGCAGTCGCGCATCATGCCGGTCACCGGCAAGGGGTTTGATCAGTGCTACAACGCCCAAGCCGCGGTTGATACCGAGAGTCTGCTGGTGACCCATGTCCACGTCACGCAGGCGACCAATGACAAGCAGCAAGTCATGCCGCTACTGACGGCCTGGCAAGGTTACCCGGAAACGCTGGGAAAACCTGACCACCTGCTGGGTGATACCGGCTACTTCAGTGCCAGCAATATCCAGGCCTGCCATGACCATGGTATCGAACCGCTGTTGGCGATGAAGCGAGACGTCCATCACCTTCCGGTCTTTGAACGTTTCGCCGCGGATCCGCCTGCCCCGGAGAGCGAGGACCCCGTCGAACAGATGGCACACCGCTTGAAGACGCAGGCGGGCCGAGCGCTCTACGCATTGCGCAAACATACCGTGGAGCCGGTCTTCGGGATCATCAAACACGTGATGGGGTTCCGGCAGTTCTCGCTACGCGGACTGGATAAGGTCAGCGGCGAGTGGCGATTGGCCACCATGGCGTGGAATATCAAGCGGATGCACCGGTTGACGGCGGGCTGAGGGCTCGCCGCGCCCAACCGGCCAGCAGGCAAGGCGTCAGAACCGCCTTGCAGAAGCTGAGGGGCAGGTTAAGAGCCACACAACAGCACCAACACCAACACAGGGGGGGGTGAAGAACCCACGCCTCAGCTCATCCATTAACCTCAAGTCCGACAGACTGCTAGGTCAAGAGAATGATGCGTCGGTAGAAGATAGAGACCGTAAGTATCTCAATATCACTAGGCATACAGGACAGTTTTTGGAAGTGCTTATAAAGGCAAGCGCTGTGAAGCGGGTGTTGGAAATTGGTACATCAAACGGTTATTCCACACTGTGGATAGCCTCTGCGCTGCCAGAGGATGGGCATATAACCACGCTAGAAGTTTCCTCTTTCAAGGTTGCTCAGGCCCAAAATAACTTCAAACGGGCAGGTCTTGAACACAAAATTGCACTAGTACAAGCCGATGCTATGGATTTTCTCGAGTCTTGTGATCAGCTGTTTGATCTGGTGTTTCTCGATGCAGATCGATCAAGCTACCTTCAGCTTGCTGGTCGAATCGTTTCTCTTGTGCGGCCTGGCGGGCTTCTTGTTTGCGATAATGCGATTTCGCATGCAGAAGAACTGGACGAGTTTTTTTGTTTCATCAATACCAGCGGCGAATTCACGGCGACAACGCTGCCCGTAGGTAAGGGTGAGTTTGTAGCATGTAAAAATATATCACAAGATACTGCTTAGGTGATCAAGCAAGTGGTGTTGCAGGGCATGCGATGGTGTTCATATGCGAGCTGTTTCGCATATGGAGGTGGTGAAAATTAGCCTAGGCTGCGCCACCTCAAATGCCTTGTTCGTCGCTTTAGACGCTTGCCTTGCGGCCAGCACGCGATAATGACGATGAACGGTATGGTCATCTGGTTTTCAACTACAGGGTCAGGCCATCCACTCGATGCAACATCTCTGCTTACATTGTGCATCTGGTGAGAGTAGGCGTCTGCATCACCGTGGCAGGGGGGATAAATGTGAAAAAAGTGCTAATGAGTGCCTGTCTTCTAGGGAAAAGTGTCCGGTACGACGGTGGTAGCTTACCGGTAAATGATCAAATCGTGGCGCGGTGGATTTCTGAAGGCCGAGTGGTATCTGTTTGCCCAGAGGTGGAAGCAGGCATGAGTATTCCCAGGGAGCCTGCGGAAATCTTCGAGGGCTGTGGAAACAGTGTGTTAGACGGTGAGGCCGACGTCATGGAAAAAGGCGGCAACATTGTGTCTGATAGTTTTATTGCTGGTGCGTCGGTGGCCCTGGAGCTGTGCAAAAGGTTTCATATTGAAATAGCCGTGCTGGCTGAGGCTAGCCCTTCCTGCGGCAGTTCATTCATCTACGACGGTCACTTCTCAGGAAATGGGAACCCTGGGATGGGGGTTACCGCTGCGCTGTTGCGCCGACACGATATTCAGGTATTTAGCCAGCATGAAATCGAGGATGCTAATAAGGCACTTGACGCAACAAGCCAACCACCCACAAAGGAAGCGCATGCCCTACGAACTCGATAACCGTCTGGTCATTGGCGTTGCCTCCAGTGCGGTCTTTGATCTGAGCGAATCCGATGCCGTCTTTCGCCGCGAGGGGGAGGAGCAGTACCGCGAATATCAGGAAAAGAATCTTGAGGTTCCGCTCCCCAAAGGCATCGCGTTTCCGTTTATCAAGCGGCTGCTGGCGTTGAACGACTTGAGCCCCAGCCCGGAAGACCCGCTGGTGGAAGTGGTGCTGTTGTCACGCAACGACCCGGATACTGGCTTGCGCGTCATGAAAACCATCGAGCACTACGGGCTGGGCATTACTCGGGCGATCTTCATGCAGGGGCGTTCGCCCTATGAGTACATTCCCGCGTTGAACATTGCGCTATTTTTGTCTGGCCACAAGCCAGACGTGGAGGCCGCCATTGGCAGCGGGCACCCGGCGGGGCAGGTGCTGGATTCCATGTTTGACGATGATGAAGACGACCAGACACTGCGCATCGCTTTTGACTTTGATGGCGTGCTGGCGGGTGACGAATCCGAGTCGGTCATGCAGGCATCAGGTCTCACGGCCTTCCATGATCATGAAGTCAAGAACGTGATGCAGCCCCACCATCCTGGGCCACTGAAAGAGTTCCTGGTACGCATTTCAAGAATCCAGTCGGCGGAAGAAGCGTACAAGCAGCAGCACCCCGAGTATGAAAACCGTATACGCGTGTCGATTGTCACCGCCCGCAATGCGCCTTCTCACGAACGCGCCTTGAAAACGCTGAAAAGCTGGGGTGTCATGGCCAACGATGCGTTCTTCCTCGGCGGCATCGAGAAGGGCAGAGTGCTGGGTGTGTTGAAGCCGCACATCTTCTTCGATGATCAGTCTGGCCATTTGCAGTCTGCCAGTACGGTGGTGCCTTCTGTTCATATTCCGTTTGGTGTCACCAACCAGCCCAGGGCGAAGGCAGATGAGCTGGCTGCCGGGAGCTGACCCTTTTCACTTTACAAGATGGGAACCGACATGACCTTGATGACGCTCCTGTTATTCATACCTGCATGTTTTGCCCTGAACATGGCCCCCGGCCCCAACAATCTGCTCTCCATGGCGAATGCCAAGCGATACGGCATACGAGTGGCCTGCTATGCCGGGATGGGTCGGTTGGTGGCCTTTGTGGGCATGATTACATTGGCCGCTACCGGGTTGGCCACCGTGCTGCATACCTCCGAAAAGGTGTTTCTCGCCGTCAAAATTGCCGGTGGGCTGTACCTCTTCTGGCTGGCGTATCAGCTCTGGAACGCAGACCCAGCAGAAGGCGATAGCGAGGCGCTGGGCGGCAAGAATCTGCTTCAACTGGCGAGGCAGGAATTCCTGCTGGCAGCGGGCAACCCCAAAGCCATCCTGATCTTTACCGCGTTCCTGCCCCAGTTTGTCGACCCTGCGGGTTCCGTAGGGCTTCAGTTCCTGATACTCGGGGCGCTGTTTCTGATGCTGGAGTGGGTCGCCATCGCCGGTTACGCGTTCTTCGGCAAGGCATTGCGCCATTGGTTCTCGCGCCCCTCCATGCGGCGCCTGTTCAATCGAGTGTGTGCCGGGTTATTGGGAAGCGCGGGGGCAGGGCTGCTGTTGGCCCGCCGTGAGTGACAATGTTGCTGGGTGCATTTCGCTCAGCTCGGTGGCGCGGCCTCGCGGGTGCCTCGCTGATCGCTCGTTACCACGCGCTACGGGTGTATTACCTTGGGTAGCGGGTAGCATCGTCGTGAGGCGATGCGCTCATATCAGGCGCTTTCTCGCAGTATTTCAATGATCGTTTGCCTTAGCCAGTTGTGGCCGGGATCGCTTTCCCGCCGTGAGTGCCAGACCATGTCGTATGCAAACGGGTCGATGGGGTAAGGGGGCGCGAAGAGCTGCAGCGGTGAGTCTTCCAGAAATAGATCGAAGCTGCGCTGGGCGGCTGTCAGGATCAGGTCGGTGTTGGCCACCACGCGGCTGGCGACGCCCCAGTGAGGCAGGGTCATGGCGACCCGGCGGGTGACGCCTTCGCGATGCAGTGCGTTCTCTATCTCGTTGCTTTCACTGCTGTGCATGGCCACCAGCACGTGGGGCCTCGAAAGCCACGCCGTTTTATCCAGGCTGCCCGTGCTGGGCAGTGTGTTTTTATCTGCCGCACAAACGAAGTGTTCGATGAAGAGCGTATGGGTGCGCAATTCATCGGAAAGGGGTGACGGGAACACGCCAAACGCCATGTCGATCTCTCCGTCATGGACCCCTGCCATCATCGAGGCTCGGCTGCCTTGCGCGACTTGCAGGTCGACCCCCGGGGCGTCGGCGCGCAAGCGCTGTACCAGGCCCGGCAGCATTACCCGAGAGCCATAGTCCGACATGGCCAGCCGAAACACCCGCTTTGCCTGGGCGGGGTCGAAGGCGGGCTGGTCGAGCAGTGCGCCGAGCTGATGCAGCGCTTCCGTCAACGCCGGTAGCAGCTCGCTGGCGCGAGAAGTGAGTTCCAGTTTGCCTGTTCGTCGCACTAGCAGCGGGTCGTCAAAAATGGCACGCAGGTGGGCGAGGGCATGGCTCACGGCGGGTTGGCTTTTATGTAAGCGGCGTGCCGCTCGCGAGACATGCTTTTCCACCAGTAGCGCGTGAAGGGTAACCAGCAGGTTGAGATCGATGCGTCTTAAATTATTCATGGTTCGAATAGTGGAAAATAAAAAATGGAATTTCAATTCTTGAAATGAATTATACAAGATAAAAGGCACCTTACAGATGTATCAGGAGCCTTGGCATGAACTCATCTTTCAGCGTAGTGGCACTGGCGGCGGTGGCGGTCATCGCGGGCGCTTTGGTGCCGTTTCAAGCAGGTAGCAACGCCGAATTGGGCCGAGCGTTGGGCCATCCTCTTTGGGCGACACTGGTCTCTCTGATGGTGAGTATTCTGGTCGTTATCCCCGTTGCGCTGGCGATGCAGGCAGCGCCTCCTGTTCTCGGGGCTATCAGGCACCTTCCCGCTTGGGCATGGCTGGGCGGCGTGGCAGGCGCTATCTATGTGTCGTCGGCGCTGATACTGGTGCCGCGAGTGGGAGCCACCAGCTTCATGGTGTGTGTGATTGCAGGGCAGTTGATCGCATCGCTGCTGCTGGATTACCACGGCTGGATGAACTTGCCTGTTAGAGAGCTCAGCATGGGGCGTGTGTTGGGAGTGGCGCTGGTATTGGCGGGGATGGTGACGGTGCTGTGGTTCTCACCAGCCACAGCGCCACCTCGCCAAAGTGCTGGACAGGTGGTGACGGGCAACGTTTCCTCATGAAGCGGCTAGGCATTTTGTTTAACCTTTTCCATCCAATAGGTCCACCCAATAGGCGCTCGAACAATCAAGGAGCGGCATCATGAACGGAGTAACGCTGCGTACAGCCCATGTTAATGAGCTGGGGGCGCTGGTAGCCATCGACGATGATGCGGGTCAGCTGTTCGTTCGTGCTGGGCTCGACATCGATATCGAGCAGGGGCATCCTTTTGTGGTATCCGAACAGCAGCGGTGGGCTCTTGCCATTGAACGCGGGCTTGCCCTGGTGGCCGCTGACACTGGCAATAGGCCTGTCGGCTTCATGATCCTCGGTGACGTTGATGGAGAGCCTTATCTGGATCAACTTTCCGTACGCACGGGCCATATGCACCAAGGGATAGGTAGCATGCTGGTTCATCACGCTATTTCATGGAGCGCTCATCGGCCCCTCTGGCTTACCACCTATGCGCATTTGCCTTGGAATAAGCCCTTCTACGAGAAACATGGTTTTGTGAAGCACCCGGAAGAAGAGTGCGGTGCAGAGCTCTGCGCTATCTTGCGAGAACAGCGGGCAGCGCTTCCCGACCCGATGCAGCGGATTGTAATGGTGCGCCGTTGCCCGTAGTGTCAGGCAACCTACCCATGTCGAGCGAACGTATTCTTTCTTCAGGAGCCTATGGATAATCGGCATATCGTGATATTCGATGGTGTGTGCAATTTCTGCAACGGCGCGGTGAGTTTCATCATCCAGCGAGATCCAGAGGGCGTCTTTGCCTTCACCCCGATGCAGAGTGAGTTGGCCCAGGAGCTGACGGAGCGCTTCAACGTCCCCGATGTGGGCACGGACACCCTGGTGCTGATCAAGGAGGGTGAGTGTTATGTGCTCTCGGATGCCGCCCTTGAGATCGCTAAAGACCTGAAAGGGCCTTGGCGGCTGTGCTATATATTCAAGAGGGTGCCCAAGCCGATCAGGGACGCGGCTTATAAACTATTCGCGCGGCATCGCTATCGGCTCTTTGGTAAGAAAGATGCCTGTATGGTGCCGTCAGCAGAGGTGAAGTCGCGGTTTGTGGGGGTCGATACCTGATTCGTGAGGCGGGTGTTTATCCAGTCCAGTGATGGTGGGGCGTGGGTTGCTTACCTTTTCTCACGGTGGCGCGGCCTCGCGGGTGCCTCGCTGCTCGCTCGTTACCACGCGCTACTGTCGTTTGATATCGCGGTAGAAGTTTTCGTGTGAGCCCAGTGCCATCAGCTCAAGCACAAGAACACCCTCATGGAAGCTATAACCCAGTAGGGTCAGTTGCTTGTTCATTTTGAACTTGTGTACTCGCAGGAAAGCCAGGTCGCCTTTCTTCTGTTCTCCCATATAGGGGTCGGCCATTAGCTGCCTGATGACAGAGTCCAGGTCTTTTTTTTGATTTGGCTTGAGTTTTTTGACCGCTTTCTTGAAGGAAGGCGTTTGTAATACGCTGGTAGCGCTAATCAAAATCGTAGGCCTCCAGCTTTCCAGCATCACGTTCTGCCTGTGCGATGATGGCTTGGCGGACAAAGTCGTAGGGCAAATCGGGGTTGTCTTCCATCATCTCGCCGATTTTTGCCCAGTGTTCTATTTGCTTGGGTGTTGTACGGTGTAAAGCCCTTGCCATGATGGCCGCTTTATCCACCAGTTCTTTATCTAAGCGTATGCTTGCAGTAGACATCAGTCACTCCTGTCGTTGGACTTAAAAAATTGTAGCGTGACGCTACACCAGTAGCAAACTGCTGCGTACTAGCTTGACCAGACGTTCACATTTTCAAGAGGTCAATCATGCCCACCACCGCCATCGTTCTTGGTGCCACTGGCGCCATTGGCCAGCACCTCGTGACGCAGCTTTCCCAGCGCGATGAGGTGGAGAGCGTCATCGTCGTGACCCGCCGCGAGCTGGATCTTGCTCGTGAATTTCCCCACGCTAACGCATCCAGACTTCAGCCTGCGCTGCTGGATTTCGAACAACTGGAAGCTGAGGTTGCCGAGCTGGTGCCCGCTGGGGCCATGGCGTTTGTAGCGCTGGGCACCACGAAAAAGCAGGCAGGGAGTAAAGAGGCGTTTCGTCGCGTGGACCATGGGTTGGTGCTGGCGTTTGCCCGTGCCTGCAAAGCGGCGGGGGTGAGCCGGTTGGCTGTGGTGACGGCGCACGGTGCCAACGCTCACTCGTCGATATTTTATAACCGCGTAAAAGGCGAAGTAGAGCGGGATATTCAGGCGCTGGGGTTGCCCTGTGTGTTCTTTGCTCGGCCTTCGCTGTTGTTGGGGCGGCCGGAGGATGGGCGGCTGGCAGAAAAATGGGCAAGCGCGGTGCTGGCGCCCGTGGTGCGCTGGCTACCGCTTGCGCTGCGGCCTATTTCGGTAGAGGTCGTGGCATTGGGTATGGTCAAGGTGGCGCTGGAAGAGGCCACACCCTCCACCGTGCAAAGTAATGCGGCCCTGCATCGCTTGAGCATGGGTAGCTAGTCAGGCTTTCGGCGTGCAGCAAGCAGTGTAGGCAGGTTGTGTTCGATCCAATCGGTTAGCGCTTCGATGTGCTGCCCCAGCTCTTTGCCTGGCGACGTTAATGAATACTCCACATGCGGCGGCACAACGGGACGCGCATAGCGTGCTACCAGGCCATCTTCTTCCAGTTGCTGAAGCGTTTGTGCCAGCATTTTCTCACTGACACCCTCGATCTTGCGGCGCAGTTCGCTGAAGCGGTGGGTGCCTTTCATCAACACCAGCAGCACTAAAACCCCCCACTGGCTGGTCACGTGTTTCAAAATCTGCCGCGATGGGCAGGCTTTTGCGAGTACTTCGCCACGGCGCATGGCATTGGCGAGTGCTCCATGGCTGGCGCTTTGAGAAGGGGGCGTTGGGTGACGGGTCATGGTACTTACCTTTTTGTGCGTACTTACTAAAAGTTAGTTTAAAGGGTACGCTTCGTTTCACCAACCATTGCAGATGAATGAGGGTGAAAACATGATCGTAGTAACGGGTGCTACCGGACAGCTAGGCCGCTTGGTGATTGATGCGCTATTGAAGCGCGTGCCTGCCGAGCACATTGTGGCCGCCGTGCGGAATGTGGAAAAAGCCCAGCCGCTGGCCGAGCTAGGCGTACACGTACGTCAAGCCAATTACGATGACCCTGACAGCTGGCAAGCGGCTTTGCAAGGGGCCGAGAAGGTGCTGCTGATCTCGTCTAGCGAGATTGGCCAGCGTGTCGATCAGCATCGGGCGGTCATCGAGGCTGCGAAGCGTCAGGGCGTAGCGCTACTGGCGTATACCAGCCTATTGCATGCCGATTCGTCGCCGCTTGGTTTAGCGCAGGAGCACCGCGAGACCGAGGCACTGATTCATGCCTCTGGTGTTCCTTATGTGCTGCTGCGCAACGGCTGGTACACCGAAAATTATACGCAGGGCGCTCCTGGAGCGGTCGCCCAGGGGGCCTTGTTTGGCTGCGCCGACGAGGGGCGGATTGCCTCGGCTGGGCGGGCTGATTACGCCGAAGCAGCGGCCATCGTGCTGGCCAGCGATCAGCACAGGGAGCCCGTGTATGAGTTGGCAGGTGACAGCGCGTATACGCTGGGTGAGCTGGCGGCCGTTATCGCGCGGCAAAGCGGGCAGCGCGTCGATTACGTCAACGTGAGTGAGGCCGACTACGTAAGTGCTTTGCAGCAGGCGGGGCTGCCGAAGGAGTTCGCTAGCGTATTGGCAGACGCCGATAGAGGAGTTGCCAAGGGGGCCCTGTTGGATGAGGGCCATCAGTTGAGCCAGTTGCTGGGTAGGCCCACGCTGTCGCTGGAAGAGGCTGTCAAACAGGCGCTGTCGTCATCGCGGTAATACATGCCCGCATTTAGGCGGGGTCTCTGTGGCGCTGGCCCACGCTTGTAGAGGCGTGGGCCAGTTTCGTTTCTGACGTTGCCCCCGCTACCAGGCCATCACGCGCGGGCATTCTCCAGCGCTTCGATCATCCTGCGCGCTGCGTTGGAGAGCGTGCGGTTGTGGTGTACCAGATAGCCCAACGGGCGGTGGATGGGGTCGGTATCCACCGGCAGCTCGACCAGTTCGCTGTCGAGCATGCTTTCCGGCAGCAGGCTCCAGCCGAGCCCGACGCTGCACATCATCTTCAGGGTTTCCAGGTAATTGGTGGACATGCTGACCGGCAGGGTCAGGCCGGCGGCCTGGAAGCGTTGGCCGATCAGGGTGTGGGTGAAGGTCTTGGCGCCGGGCATCACGCAGTTCACCTCGCACAGTTCGGCCAGGCTCAGCGTGGCCTGGGTGCGGCTGCGCTGGGCCAGCGGGTGGTCCTTGGCGCAGACGAAGCAGAGCCGGTCGCGCCAGAGTTCGACCACCTGCAGCTGCTCCACCGGGTGGGGCGCCAGGGTGACGATGGCCATTTCCAGGGTGCCATCCACCACGCCCTGATAGGCAAGCTCGGAGTCCAGGAAGTGCAGGTCGAGGGCCACTTCCGGGTGGCGCTGGGTGTAGAGCTTGAGCAGCGGCGGCAGCCGGTGCAGGCCGATGTGGTGGCTGGTGGCCAGGGTGAGCTTGCCGCCCACCTGGCCGGAAAGGTTGGCCAGCGCGCGGCGGCTGTCGTCCACGGTGAACAGGATACGCTGGGCGCGGGGCAGCAGCAGGTTGCCTGCCTCGGTGAGGGTGATTTTCCGCCCGATACGGTCGAAAAGCCGCGTGCCCAGCAGCTCTTCCAGGGTGGCAATGCGTTTACTCACCGCTGGCTGCGTAAGGTGAAGCTGCTCGGCGGCCCGGGAAAAGCTTTGGGTTTGCGCCACGGCAAGAAAGGCTTGCAGGCTTTGGGTATCCATGGCAACTCCCTGATCATCTATTCCTATTTGGAATCTAAAGTATGAATAACATGAATTGCTTTTATGTGCGAGTCGGGTAACACTCGGGTCATCGTCCATGACGCCCGCGACAAGAGCGGCCCGTAGAAGCCGCCAACACGACTAGCAGGGCACTGCCCAGGAGAGCCACATGTCAGGTCAAACCCTTTACGACAAACTCTGGAACCAGCACCTGGTCAAGCAGCGCGATGACGGCACGGCGCTGATCTACATCGACCGCCAACTGCTCCACGAAGTGACCTCGCCACAGGCGTTTGAAGGCCTGCGTCTGGCCAACCGCAAGCCCTGGCGTCTGGATGCCAACCTGGCCACCCCCGATCACAACGTGCCCACCACGGTGAAAGAGCGTGCCGAGGGCAACAGCGGCATCAAGGACCCGGTCTCGTTGATTCAGGTGCAGACCCTGGACGACAACTGCCAGGCCTTCGGTATCGAAGAGTTCAAGATCAACGACCCCCGCCAGGGCATCGTGCACGTGGTGGGCCCCGAGCAGGGTGCCACACTGCCCGGCATGACCGTGGTGTGTGGCGACTCGCATACCGCCACCCACGGCGCCTTTGCCGCGCTGGCCCACGGGATCGGCACCTCGGAAGTGGAGCACGTGCTGGCTACCCAGTGTTTGCTGGCGCAGAAGATGAAGAACATGCAGGTGCGCGTGGAAGGCGAGCTGGGTCTGGGCGTGACCGCCAAGGACGTGGTGCTGGCCATCATCGGTAAGATTGGTACCGCCGGCGGCACCGGCTATGCCATCGAGTTTGCTGGAAGCGCCATCGAATCGCTCTCCATGGAAGGCCGCATGACCGTGTGCAACATGGCCATCGAAGCGGGTGCCCGAGTGGGGCTGATTGCGGTCGATGACACCACCATCGATTACCTCGCCGAGCGCCCCTTTGCGCCTACCGCCGAGCAGTGGGAGGCCGCCGTGGCCGACTGGCGCCAGCTGGTCTCCGATGCCGATGCCCACTTCGATAAAGTGGTCACCCTGAAGGCCGAAGAGATCGAGCCCCAGGTAAGCTGGGGCACCAGCCCCGAAATGGTCACCGGTATTTCCGGTCAGGTGCCCGACCCCCAGGCCGCCGATGACGAAACCGTCCAGCGCAGCCACTCCCGCGCGCTGGAGTACATGGGCCTGCAGGCCAACCAGAAAATTACCGATATCAAACTGGACAAGGTGTTCATCGGCTCCTGCACCAACTCGCGTATCGAAGACCTGCGTGAAGCCGCCAAGGTGGCCAAGGGCAATAAGGTAGCCGATACCATCAAGCTGGCCATGGTGGTGCCGGGTTCTGGCCTGGTGAAGCGCCAGGCGGAAGCCGAAGGCCTCGACAAGATCTTCATCGAAGCGGGCTTCGAGTGGCGCGAGCCGGGATGCTCCATGTGTCTGGCCATGAATGCCGACAAGCTGGGCGCTGGCGAGCACTGCGCCTCGACCTCCAACCGTAACTTCGAAGGTCGTCAGGGCTACGGCGGGCGTACGCATCTGGTGAGCCCGGCCATGGCCGCTGCGGCCGCCATTGCTGGCCACTTCGTCGATGTCCGTACCTTGCCTGCCAACGATGCCACCCACGCCCAGGAGGCCTGAGCCATGAAAAAGTTCGAACGTTTTGAAGGCATCGTCGCGCCTCTGGACCGTGCCAATGTCGATACCGATCTGATCATTCCGAAGCAGTTCCTGAAGTCCATCAAGCGGACCGGCTTTGGCGTGAACCTGTTCGATGAGCTGCGCTACCTGGACGAAGGCCAACCCGGTCAGGACTGCTCCCAGCGCCCGCTGAATCCGGATTTCGTTCTGAACCAGCCGCGCTTCAAAGGCGCCGAGGTACTGCTGGCACGGCGTAACTTTGGCTGCGGCAGCTCCCGCGAGCACGCGCCCTGGGCGCTGGAAGATTTTGGCTTCAAGGTAGTGATTGCCCCCAGCTTTGCCGATATCTTCTACAACAACGCGTTCAAAAACGGCATCCTGCTGGTGACGCTGGCTGAAGAGCAGGTGGATCGCCTGTTTGCCGAGGTGGACGCCAACGAAGGCTACCAGCTGGACGTCGACCTGGAGCATCAGCGCGTGATCACGCCCAGCGGCGAGATTCTGGAATTCGAGGTCGATGAATTCCGCAAGCACTGCCTGTTGAACGGCCTGGACGATATCGGCATTACCCTGCAAGACGAAGAGGCCATTCGCAGCTTCGAAGCGCAGCATCGTCAGCAGCGCCCTTGGCTGTTCCGCCAGCCCGCGTAAGTCTTCCATTTTTTGTGCTAAGGATTGAGCATGACTCATAAGGTGTTACTGCTGCCCGGTGATGGTATCGGCCCGGAAATTGCCGCCCAGGCGGCGCGTTTGTTGAAAGCCTGCCAAGACGCTGGCCTGGACATCGACGTGGAAGAGGGTCTGGTGGGCGGCTCGGCCTACGACGTACACGGCGAGCCGCTGCCCGCCGAAACGTTGGAAAAAGCCAAGGCTGCCAGCGCGATTCTGCTGGGTGCCGTGGGCGGCCCCAAATGGGACAAGATCGAAGACCTCTCCAGGCGTCCTGAGAAGGGCTTGCTGGGCCTGCGCAAGAACTTGGGCCTGTTTGGCAATCTGCGCCCGGCCATGCTCTATCCGCAGCTGGCCAGCGCTTCCAGCTTGAAGCCCGAGCTGGTGGCCGGGCTGGATATCATGATCGTGCGTGAACTCACCGGCGGCATCTACTTCGGCCAGCCCCGGGGTATCGAAGTGCGCGACGGCGAGCGGGTCGGCTTCAATACCTATATCTACTCTGAAAGCGAAATCGAGCGCATTGGTCGTGTCGCCTTCGAGATGGCCCAGAAGCGCGGCAAGAAGCTCTGCTCGGTGGACAAGGCCAACGTGCTGGAAGTGACGATTCTGTGGCGTGAGGTCATGGAGCGGCTGGCACCGGAATACCCAGATGTAGAGCTGTCGCACATGTACGTGGACAACGCCGCCATGCAGCTGGTGCGTGCACCGAAGCAGTTCGATGTGGTGGTCACCGGCAACATGTTTGGCGACATTCTCTCCGATGCCGCCGCCATGCTGACCGGCTCCATCGGCATGCTGCCTTCTGCATCGCTCAACGAGAGCGGGCAGGGCATGTACGAGCCTTGCCACGGCAGCGCGCCGGACATCGCAGGCCAGAACATCGCCAACCCGCTGGCCATGATGCTCTCGGTGGCCATGATGCTGCGCTACTCGCTCAATGAGCCCGCCATGGCCGAGCGCATCGAAGCGGCAGTGGGCAGCGTGCTGGACGACGGCCTGCGCACGGCGGATATCGCTTCCGAAGGCACCCGTCGGGTCTCCACGGTGGAGATGGGCGATGCGGTGCTGGCGGCCTTTGCACAACGCTCAGCCTAAGGCTTGCAAAAAGAGCTTCGCTTCGACTCATCGCAAAGCAACCAACGTCGGCTGCCCCAAGGGGTGGCCGACGTCGTGTCGGATATTTGTGTATAATACTTATCTCATTCTTGGTTGGAGGACTTCACATGTTGAAAGTCGGTTTCGTGGGATGGCGTGGCATGGTGGGCTCTGTGCTGATGCAGCGCATGCAGGAAGATGGTGATTTCAACGGCATCGAGCCGATCTTTTTCACCACTTCTCAAGTTGGCCAGCCCGGCCCCGACATCGGCGTGGACGTGCCTCCGCTGAAAGATGCGTTTGCACTGGATGACCTGAAAGCGCTGGACGTGATCATCACCTGCCAGGGCGGTGACTACACCAAGAAGGTCTACGGCGACCTGCGCAACGGCGGTTGGCAAGGCTACTGGATCGATGCCGCCAGCACCCTGCGGATGGAAGACGAAGCCACCATCATCCTCGACCCGGTGAACCGTAAGGTCATCGATGCGCAACTGGCGAAAGGTGCCAAAACCTTCGTGGGCGGCAACTGCACCGTCAGCCTGATGCTGATGGGCCTGGGCGGCCTGTTCGAGGCCGATATGGTCGAGTGGATGACCTCCATGACCTATCAGGCGGCGTCCGGCTCCGGTGCTAAGCACATGCGCGAGCTGCTCAACCAGATGGGCCACCTGCGTGATAGCGTGGCCAGCGAATTGGCCGACCCGGCCAGCGCCATTCTGGATATCGACCGCAAGGTCACTGCGGCCATGCGTGGCGGCGACTTCCCCACGGAAAACTTCACTGCGCCGCTGGCGGGCAGCCTGCTGCCGTGGATCGACACCAAGCTGGAGAGCGGCCAGAGCCGCGAAGAGTGGAAAGGCAGCGTCGAGACCAACAAGATTCTGGGACTGCAGAACAACCCGATTCCCATCGATGGCCTTTGCGTGCGTATCGGTGCCATGCGCTCCCACAGCCAGGCGTTCACCATCAAGCTGAAGCAGGATGTGCCGCTGGACGAGATCGAAGAGCGCATTGCCAAGCACAACGAGTGGGTGCGCCTGATTCCCAACGATAAGGACGCCACCGTAGCGGGCCTGACCCCGGCAGCAGCCACGGGCACGCTGCAAGTGCCGGTAGGCCGGCTACGCAAGCTGAACATGGGCGGTGAATACCTCTCGGCCTTCAGCGTGGGCGACCAGCTGCTGTGGGGGGCCGCCGAGCCGCTCAAGCGCATGCTGAAGATCCTGCGCGAGCAGTAATCCAGCGCGGGTCGTCAGGTAAACCGGTGGGAAGCTGTTCGCAGCTTCCCATTTTTTTGCCTATCGGGCGTGTCGAAGGTGCATTGGCCCAGGCGGCATGTTAAATACGTTATGATAAAAACGAATTAAGTCATTGTGATGGGTGAATGTTTCCGCACAATGTAACGCAGGGAACCGCAGGCAGTAGGGGCCGCAATGAAAAACAAGCTGGCATGGTGGTCATGGCTGCCGCTGGGCGTCGTAAGCCCGTTGGCGTTGGCCGTGGGGCTGGGGCAGGTGACGGTCAACTCACCGCTCCAGGCACCGCTGAATGCCTCCGCACCCATCGTGGATGTCTCCGAGACTGCGCTGGGCGAGATACGGGTGGAGGTCGCTGACGAAGCGGCCTTTACCGCCCGGGGGCTGGAGTGGACCCCGCTGGCGGCCAGCGTGCGCGCCGAGATCGAGCGCCTTCCCGGCGGTGCTCGGGTGGTGCTGCGCACCGAGCAGGAGGTGCTGGAGCCCTGGCTGGATCTGCTGTTGACCATCAGCGGCCCCGATGGGCGTAGCGCCGAGGCGTTCACGCTACTGTTCGACCTGCCGGAGAGCGCCGCCAGTGCGCCGGTGGCGGCACCTGCCAGCCATGTCAGCCCGTCCGCGACGGCTGCGCAAGCCCCGCCACAGGCAGTCTCTTCTTCGCCATCGCCCGCATCCGTGGCCAGTGCGGCCCAGGCGCCTGGCGGAACGGCCTATGTGGCCAGCGGCGATTCACTGTGGGGGGTGGCGGCGCGGGTCAAGCCCGCCGAGGTCAGCGTCCAGCAGATGATGCTGGCCCTGGTCGAAGCCAACCCGTCGGCGTTCCCTTCCGGTAACCCGGATGAACTTCGCGCCGGGCAAACCCTGGTGGTGCCAGGTCGCGAGCAAATCATGGCACGTAGCCCCAGCCAGGCATCCCAGGCGGTGCAGGCCATGCGCCAAACGGCGGCGGCGCCATCGTCAGGCGAGGAGCCGGTGCTGGTCGACGAGGCGCTGGCCGCGAGCGAGCAGTTGCCACAGGGCGCGCCAGAAGGCCCATTGGCCGAGGGTGATGCCGAGAGCGAGACAGAGAGCGAGCTGGCAGGGCTGACCCTCAACGACCTGGCAGAACAGCTGCGCGAAAGCCAGGCCATGCTGCAAACCGTCCTCGAAGAGCGTGACCTGATGCAGGCGGAAATGGCTGCGCTGCGTCAGGAGGTGGCCTCGTTGACGGAGGCGCTGCAGGCGTCTCAACAGGAAACCCAGCATGCCCTGGCTGTCGCAGAAGCCATGGCGGCCAGCGCGGGTCAGGCGGCCGGTGCGCGAGCGTCCGGGCCGGGGGTGATCGCACGGCTGGAGGCCTATCAGTGGCCGCTGGCCAGTGCCGCCCTGGCGCTGTTGCTGGGGGCGCTGGTGTGGTCACGCAAGCGCCGCGAGCGCCAGTGGGAGGACGTGCCCGCGCCCGCCGCTGCCGTAGAAACGCCCCCACGACGCGCCGAGCCAGTCATGGAAAGCACCGGCACCGCTGGCGCACCTTTGGCCGAGCCGCCCCTTGCCGAACCACCGCCTTTCGATATCCCGAAAGCGCCGCCACAGGTAGCCGAGCGCTATGAGCAGGTGTCTGCTGCTGACGAGCCGGTGACCGACGAGTCGGCTGTTCAGGAACCTGTTGCTCAAGCGTCTGGTGAGCATAGCCCCTTGGAGGAGGCTACAGAGCTGTCGACGCCCCAGGCGCCTGCGCAACCGGTGCCGGACGATCATCGGGCGCACTATATCGATTATCATCCGCCCTCGCTGCAGGCCAACGAGCCAGACGAGGCCGAGACCTCCTTGTCAGGAAACGCGGACGCTGCGCCGCTGCGCACCCGCTATACCCCTGAAGAGGAGTGGGAAATCGAAGAGGTGGCATTCGAGCCGCGACGTCGGGATAATAGCGACTCTTCCAAATCCTCCAAATGACGTGGCTTGATGACGCTGTTCTACCACTTTGATGAAACACAACCGCTGGCTGGCCGACTGGCCATGGGCGTCGAATATGACGGCACACGTTTTTGTGGCTTTCAGCGCCTGAAGCATGCCGCCTCCGTGCAACAGGCCATCGAAGATGCGCTGGGCAAGGTGGCGGGGGCGCCCGTGCATATCTACGCCAGCGGCCGCACCGATTCCGGTGTGCACGCCACGCGCCAAGTGATTCACTTCGACCCGCCGGTACAGCGCACTGAAAAAGCGTGGATTTTCGGCGCCAATACCAATCTGCCCCGAGACGTGGCGGTGCGTTGGGTGAAGCCGGTATCCGACGATTTTCATTCGCGCCTTGGCGCGCTGGCACGCCGTTACCGCTACCTCTTTCTGAATCAGATCAGCCGCCCGGTCATGGAGCGCCACAACGTCACCTGGTGTCGCGACCCGCTGGATGCCGATGCCATGCATCGTGCGGCCCAGGTGCTGGTGGGCGAGCACGATTTCAGCAGCTTCCGCGCGGCGGGCTGCCAGTCGAAATCCCCCTGGCGCCAGATGCACTTCGTCGAAGTGAAGCGTTACGGCCCGCTGGTGGTGATCGACATCCAAGGCAATGCCTTCCTGCATCACATGATCCGTAACATTGCCGGAGCGCTGGCCAGCGTTGGCCGGGGGGCGCAGGACGAAGGGCATATCGCCCGCCTGCTGGCGATGAAGAATCGCCAGAAGGGCGATGTCACGGCGCCTGCCTGCGGCCTGCATTTCGTCGACTCCCTCTACGACGAACGTTTCGAGATTCCCAGGGAGCCGCTGGGGCCCAATCTGCTGGCCTTCACCGGCGAGTGGACCGGCGAGCGGGCGCTGCCGGAGACGCCTAGAGTGGCCGCCCGGCGCCAGCTCACCTTTACCCAGCAAACCAGCCCTGAACAGCAGGAGAGCGCCTCATGACCGCACCTGGTCGCACGCGTATCAAGTTTTGTGGCTTTACTCGCCACGAGGACGTGGCCGAGGCCGTGGTGCTGGGGGTCGATGCGCTGGGGTTCGTCATGTGGCCCAAGAGCGCGCGGGGGATCGACCCTGCCACGTTGGCAGCGCTGGCAGCACCGGTACCGGCTTTTGTGACGCGGGTGGGGCTGTTCGTCAACCCTGACGTGGCGCTGGTGGAGGCGTGTTTGCCGCACCTGGATTTGATCCAGTTCCACGGTGACGAGTCCGCCGACTTCTGCGCCCAGTTCGATCGCCCCTGGATCAAGGCGCTGCGCATGCGTGACGACCTCGACCTGCATCAGGCAGCGCAGCAGTATGCGGCCGCCCAGGCACTGCTGCTGGACGCCTATCGGCCGGGCGTGCCTGGCGGAACCGGAGAAACCTTCGACTGGTCTAGAATCCCCGCAGCCCTGCAAAAACCTGTTATTCTGGCGGGTGGGCTGACGGTCGAGAACATTGCCGCCGCGGTGGCGCAGGTGGCTCCCTATGCGGTTGATGTATCAGGGGGAATCGAAGCCGCCCCAGGCCAAAAGGATGCTCGGCGAATGGCCGACTTCGTGGCTCAGGTCGGGCGGGCCGATCAGCGCTGACGAGGGGCGTAAAACCCTTCTTCCACCTTTATGTATTCATTCATCTTTGCCTTTCTGGCAATCCTGTGAGGTATGCCTGTGACAGTCTCAGCAACTGAAACCAAGTTCAGCGACCTGACCCGAATGCCGGATGCCCGTGGTCACTTTGGCCCCTATGGCGGCCGATTCGTGTCGGAAACCCTGAGTTACGCTCTTGAAGAGCTGGATCAGGCCTGCTTCAGCCTGCGCGACGACCCGGCCTTTCAGGCGGAGTTCGACCGCGACCTGGCGCACTATGTGGGTCGCCCCTCGCCGCTGTATCACGCCGAGCGCTGGTCCAACTCGCTGGGTGGCGCGCAAATCTGGTTGAAGCGCGAAGACCTCAACCACACCGGCGCCCACAAGGTGAACAACACCATCGGTCAGGCGCTGCTGGCCAAGAAGGCCGGCAAGCCTCGGGTCATCGCTGAAACCGGCGCGGGTCAGCACGGTGTGGCCACGGCCACGGTTGCCGCGCGGCTGGGGCTGGAGTGCGATGTCTACATGGGCGCCGCCGATGTCCAGCGCCAGAAGCTGAACGTGTACCGCATGCGGCTGCTGGGCGCTCGGGTCATTCCGGTGGAGTCCGGCACCCGCACGCTCAAGGACGCCATGAACGAGGCGTTGCGTGACTGGGTCACCAACGTGGACAACACCTTCTACATCATCGGTACCGTGGCCGGGCCGCATCCGTACCCGCTGCTGGTGCGCGATTTCAATGCGGTGGTGGGGCGCGAGGCGCGCCGTCAGTCGCTGGAGCAGATCGGCCGCCTGCCGGATGCGCTGGTAGCATGCGTGGGCGGTGGCTCCAATGCCATTGGCCTGTTCTACCCGTTCGTCGAAGATGACGCCGTGGCCATGTACGGTGTCGAGGCAGGGGGCGACGGGGTGGAAACCGGCCGTCACGCCGCGCCGCTGTCTTCCAATGCACCGCGTGGCGTGCTGCACGGCAACCGCACCTACCTGATGTCCGACGAAGCGGGCCAGGTGATGGACACTCACTCCATCTCCGCAGGCCTCGATTATCCTGGCGTTGGCCCCGAGCACGCGCTGTGGAAAGACGCCGGTCGCGTGCAGTACGTGGCCGCCAACGACCAGCAGGTGCTGGAAGCGTTCCGCGAGCTGACCCGCATGGAAGGCATCATGCCTGCGCTGGAGTCTGCCCATGCCTTGGCCCATGCCAAAGTGCTGGCGCCCACCATGCGGCCTGATCAGCATATCGTGGTGAACCTTTCAGGGCGTGGTGACAAGGACATCATGACCGTGGCTAACATCGACGGCATCGAGTTTTAAGGGCTAGCATGAATCGAATCGACCAGCGTTTTTCCGAATTGAAGCAGCAGGGCCGCAAGGCTCTGATCCCTTACATCACCGCCGGGGACCCTGCGCCCCAGTACACGGTAGGCTTCATGCACGCCCTGGTGGATGCCGGGGCCGATGTGATCGAGCTTGGCGTGCCGTTCTCCGACCCGATGGCGGATGGCCCGGTCATCCAGAAGGCCTGCGAGCGGGCTCTGAAACAGGGCACCCGGCTGGTGGACCTGCTGGACATGGTGGCCGAGTTTCGCCAGACCGATACCCAGACCCCCATCGTGCTGATGGGCTACCTGAATCCTATCGAACGCATCGGTTACACGGCCTTTGCCGATAAAGCCGCCAGCGTCGGTGTGGACGGCGTGCTGGTGGTGGACATGCCGCCGGAAGAGGCGGACGAGTTCGGCCCGCTGCTCAAAGCGCGCGGCCTGGCAGCGATTTTCCTGGTTGCGCCTACCACTTCCCATGCCCGTGCCGCTACAATATGCGCCCACGGTGAGGGGTATCTTTACTATGTGTCGCTCAAAGGCGTGACCGGGGCGGCCACATTGAACGCAGCCGATGTCGCTGAACACCTGGCGCCGCTGCGTGACATGACCGATTTGCCGCTGTGCGTTGGGTTCGGTATTCGCGATGGGGTGACGGCCGCCGAGGTGGCGAAAGTCGCCGATGGCGTGATCGTCGGCAGCGCGCTGGTCAACCGCATTGCGGACAGCGTGGATGCCCCTGAAACCATCACCGGACAGTTGAAGAGCGTGTTGGCTGAGATGCGGACCGCCATGGACGCCTGAGTGCGTCCTCTCATCGTCTACACTGAATCTTGAATTGACGACACTCATCAAGCTTGGCTTGACCAAGCGTTGACGTATACGGAAGCCTTTTTGATATGAGCTGGTTAGACAAGATCGTGCCCTCCATGGGGCGTATCCAGCGGAAGGACCGTCGTGCCAGCGTGCCCGATGGCCTCTGGCGTAAATGTCCCAAATGCGAGGCGGTGCTGTACCTGCCGGAGCTGGAAAAGCACCACAGCGTCTGCCCCAAGTGTGACCACCACTTGCGTCTGACCGCCCGCAAGCGCCTTGACTGGTTCCTGGACAAGCAGGGGCGCGAAGAGGTGGGGGCCGAGATCGAGCCCAATGACCGCCTCAAATTCCGCGACTCCAAGAAGTACAAGGACCGCCTGACGGCTGCCCAGAAAGAGACCGGTGAAAAAGACGCGCTGGTTGCCATGCGTGGCGAGCTGGATGGCCTGCCGGTCGTGGCCGTGGCCTTCGAGTTCACCTTCATGGGCGGCTCCATGGGGGCCGTAGTCGGTGAGAAGTTCGTCCGCGCGGCCACCATTGCGCTGGACGAGGGTATTCCGCTGATCTGCTTTGCTGCCTCGGGTGGCGCGCGGATGCAGGAAGCGCTGTTCTCGCTGATGCAGATGGCCAAGACCTCGGCAGCCCTGGAGAAGCTCAAACAGGCGGGTGTCCCCTATATTTCCGTGCTGACCGACCCGGTGTTTGGTGGCGTTTCCGCGTCGCTGGCCATGCTGGGTGACCTGAACATTGCCGAACCCAACGCCCTGATCGGTTTTGCAGGCCCTCGGGTCATCGAGCAGACCGTGCGCGAAACCCTGCCGGAAGGTTTCCAGCGCAGCGAGTTTCTGCTCGAACACGGCACGGTCGACATGATCGTACATCGTCATGACATGCGTGCGCGTGTCGGTGGTGTGCTGCGCAAGCTGACCCATCAGCCCGCCGTGGAAACCAGCGCTGAACCGGTGGTCGAAGGTGAAATCACCGAACCTGTGGTGGAAGAAGCCGCATTGGCGGATGCTGCAGAGAGCAGTGCTCAGGCAGAGCCTGCCCAGCCTGCGAGCGATGACGCGTCGCGCAATGCCTAGCACGTTAGCCGAATGGCTGAATCATCTTGAGACGCTGCACCCGGTAGGCATCGACATGGGCCTGGAGCGGGTGTCGCAGGTGGCCCGGCGTATGGGACTGCTGGACCGCCCCCTGGCTCGCCAGGTGATTACCGTGGCAGGCACCAATGGCAAGGGCTCGACCCTTGCCATGATCGATGCGGTGGCGCGGGCGCATGGCCTGCGCACCGGTACCTACACGTCTCCTCATCTGCTGCGCTATAACGAGCGGGTCACGCTGGAAGGGCGCGAAGCCAGTGACCAAACCCTGGTCGAAGGCTTCATTCAGGTGGAGGATGCTCGCCTGGAAGCGCCCGCCATCAGTCTGACCTACTTCGAGGCGGGCACGCTGTGTGCGCTCTGGTGCCTGGCCAATGCCGAGCTGGATCTGGCGGTATTGGAGGTAGGGCTGGGCGGGCGGCTGGATGCCGTCAACATCATCGATGCCGATGTGGCCATCGTGACTACCATCGCGCAGGATCATGCCAATTTCCTGGGGACCGATCTGGCTCAGATCGGGCGCGAAAAAGCAGGTATCTTTCGCCCCCTGAAACCCGCCGTGCTGGGAAGCTTGACGCTGCCCACGAGCGTGCTGGACACGGCCATTGCGGTGGCTGCGCCCAGCTACGTGCTGGGCGTGGGTTTCAGCCATAGCGCGGGTGACGAGCCGCCAGGCACGCCCTGGTGCTGGCATGGGCTCAACCGTGAAGGGGATACTCTTTCCCTTGACGCGCTGCCAGACCCGGGCTTGCCCATCGACAATGCGGCCACGGCGCTGCAGGCGCTGGCGCTGGCAGGTGTGCCGTTGAAGGTGCGGCCGGTCAGTGAAGCGCTGGCTGGCGTGACGCTGCCGGGGCGCCTGCAGTGGAGCGGGCAGTGGTGCCTGGACGTGGGGCATAATCCGCATGCGGCCAGCTATCTGGCGCGCAGGCTTCCCGCGCCGCCTGCCGGTGGTCGCCAGTGGGGGCTGCTGGGCATGCTCAATGACAAGGATGCCGACGGTGTGATCGAGGCACTGTTGCCGCGTATCCGTGACTGGGTCTGCGTCAGCCTGGAAGGCGAACGTGGCCGCTCGGCCAGCGAGCTTGCCGAGCGTATTACGTCGCTGGGCGGGCGCGTGTATCATTGCGCCGATTCCCCCGAGGCCGGGGCAGAGTGGCTGGCTCAACGGCTGACGCCAGAGGATCGGGTATTGGCAACGGGGTCATTCTTTACCGTGGCAGCGCTACTGGCGATGCCACTGCCTCAAGCATCGCCGCAGGCACGTTAAGCTGGAGGGAGAGGGATATGAAATACGGTAAAACGGAACGCATTAGCGGTCTCGTGATTCTGCTGGCCGTGCTGGCGATCATCGTGCCGTGGTTGATGAGTGACCCGGCTCCCCGGGAGGAGCGTCCGCAGCCCACCTTCGTGATCGAACAGCCGGTGAATGTGGTGCGTCAGGACGTTCCTGTGCCCGAGATGCCTGCTTCCATCAACGCGCCGTCTCCCCTCGAGCCGCTGGAGAATGCCGAGGTAGTGGACGAGCCCATCGAGGTTGTGCCGCTGGAACCGCAGACCGAGGCCGTTGCCAGTGCGCCCGCTGAAACGCCTCCGCCAGCGGCACCCGCCGAAGCGCCGCGCAGCGAACCGACGCCCGCTCCCGCCAATGACCCGATTGCCGAGCTGGTGGCCGCCAACCAGAACCGAGGCAGCGGTAGCAGTAGCAGCGGCAGCAGCAATGGTTCTGCTCCCCAGGCGCAGCAGCAGGGCGAATGGGCCGTTCAGGTAGGCAGTTTTGGCGATGCCGCCAATGCCCAGCGAATCAGCGACCAACTCACCAATCAAGGTTTCCGCGTTTTCCAGCGCCCGCGTGACAACAACCTCACCACCGTGCTGGTGGGCCCGTACGGCTCTTCGGAAGATGGCGAGGCGGCGTTGGCGCTGGTGAAAGAGCGCGCCAATGTTCAAGGCCTGCTGGTGCGGGTAAGAGACTGATCATGGCGCTGACATGGATTGATGCCGTTTTTCTGGCCGTGCTGGCGCTATCGATGCTGGCAGGCTTCGTGCGGGGCTTCGTGCGTGAATCACTGGGGCTGGCTGCCTGGCTCGTCGCGCTGATGGTGGCGCGGGTGCTGGCCGAGCCGGTGGCCGAGCTGATGGCTGGCTTCATCGAGAGTTTCGATGCTCGCCTGGTGCTGGCCTTTGCGCTGGTCATCTTTGCGGTGATTCTGCTGTGCGGCATCGTGATACGCATCGTTCACGCCGCCGTGGAGTGGGTGGGCATGGGGCTGTTGAACCGCTTTGCGGGCGCTGCGTTCGGGCTGGCCCGTGGCGCGGTCATCCTGCTGGTGGTGACCGTGCTGATCACCTTGACACCGTTGGCAGACCTTCAGGCATGGCAGGAGGCCTCACTGCGCCCCACCTTCATCGAGTTGCGGGACTGGGCGGTGAGCCAACTGGACCAGTGGGAGCGTGAGCTGCCGACGCCACCGGCGTCGCTGCGCGATGTCTCGCTCCCCGAATTACGCGTACCCGCTCAGCAGTAGCCGAGCGGTGGAAGTTGCGTCGCTGCTTGGCAGCGGCATGAGTAAGTTGGATGATCATACGGGTTTGCACCAGCAAGCCGTGGTACTAAAGCGAGGTAACTGGAATGTGCGGTATAGTGGGCCTTCTGGCCAAGCAGGCGGTAAATCAGGGAATCTACGATGCCCTGACCGTACTTCAGCATCGCGGCCAGGACGCTGCCGGCATGATGACCTGGAGCGAGGGACGCTTCCTACTGCGCAAGAGTAACGGCCTGGTCCGTGACGTTTTCCATACTCGCCACATGGCGCGCCTGAAAGGCAACCTGGGCATTGGCCACGTGCGCTACCCCACGGCGGGCTCCTCCAGTGAGGCCGAGTCTCAGCCGTTCTACGTCAACTCCCCCTACGGCATTGCGCTGGCCCACAACGGCAACCTGACCAACTCCGAGCAGTTGAAGCAGGAGCTGTTCTCCACGGACCTGCGCCATATCAATACCAGCTCCGACTCCGAAGTGCTGCTCAACGTCTTCGCCCACGAGCTGGGCAAGCAAGGCCTTCACCTGGAAGCCGAGGACATCTTCGATGCGGTGCGTCGCGTGCATCGCCGCTGCAAGGGTGGCTATGCGGCCGTGGCGATCATCAACGGGTTCGGTATGGTCGCTTTCCGTGACCCCCACGGCATTCGCCCGGTGGTGTTCGGCACGCGCCAGGACCCCAACGGCCAGGAAGTGATGATCGCTTCCGAGTCGGTGGCGCTGGACGTGGGTGGTTTCGAGCTGGCGCGTGACCTGGCGCCGGGTGAGGCCATCTTCGTCGACATGCAGGGCCAGATTCACACCCAGGTATGCGCCGACCGCCCCGAGCTGTATCCGTGTATCTTCGAGCACGTCTATCTGGCGCGCCCCGACTCCATTCTGGATGGTGCTTATGTCTACGGCACGCGCATGCAGATGGGCCGTAAGCTGGGCGACCGTATCATGAGCGAGTGGCCCGACCACGATATCGATGTGGTGATCCCGATCCCGGACACTTCGCGTACCTCGGCACTGGAGATGGCCCAGCACCTTGGGGTCACCTACCGCGAAGGCTTCATGAAGAATCGCTACATTGGCCGTACCTTCATCATGCCAGGGCAGACCCAGCGCAAGAAATCGGTGCGCCAGAAGCTGAATGCCATCGATGTCGAGTTCAAGGGCAAGAACGTACTGCTGGTGGATGACTCCATCGTGCGCGGC
The DNA here is from genome assembly GCF_019211725.1 of Halomonas sp. 18071143. NCBI lineage: Bacteria > Pseudomonadati > Pseudomonadota > Gammaproteobacteria > Oceanospirillales > Halomonadaceae > Halomonas > Halomonas sp. 18071143. Next base: position 2,050,378 of record NZ_CP078120.1, on the reverse strand, counting down.
ACCACCTGCAAGCAGATCATCCAGATGGCCCGGGATGCCGGTGCCCGCAAGGTCTATTTCGCCTCGGCGGCGCCCCCGGTTCGCTACCCCAACGTCTACGGTATCGACATGCCTGCGGCCACTGAGTTGATTGCCCATGGCCGCACGGAAGAGGAAGTCGGCCAGCTGATCGGCGCCGACCGCATCTTCTATCAGGACCTCGAAGACCTGAAGAGCGCCTGTCGCGAGGTCAACCCCGAGATGGAATCCTTCGACTGCTCGGTGTTCGATGGTAACTATGTTACCGGCGATATCGACGAGGCCTACCTGGCGGTACTGGAGGCTAGCCGTAACGATGCGGCCAAGGACAATAGCGCGGGTGACCATGCGCTGGTTGACATGCACAATCAGGACGATGACCTGGACGACTGAGCGCGAATACGCTGGCAACTTTCCTCGGGGGAGTTGCCAGTGGATTGAGCGTTATGGAAGCTGGACGTTTTGGAAAAGAGGGCGCTGCCATGCACGATGATCATCACCAGGAGGAGTGGTCGCTCGAAACGCTCGCCATTCGCGCGGGGCACCACCGCACGTTTGAGCAGGAGCATGCCGAGCCGATTTTTCCCACCTCGAGCTTTGTTTACGAGAGTGCTGCCGAAGCTGCCCGTAAGTTCGGTGGTCAAGAGCCGGGTAACGTCTACTCGCGTTTCACCAATCCGACGGTACACACCTTCGAGCGCCGACTGGCGGCCCTGGAAGGCGGTGAGCGCTGCGTCGCCACCAGCTCTGGCATGGCCGCCATTCTTTCCACTGCCCTGGCACTGCTGTCGGCGGGGGATGAGATCGTCGCCTCGCGTTCGCTGTTTGGCTCTACGGTCAGCCTGTTCGACAAGTATCTGGGCAAGTTTGGCATTACCACGCGCTATGTGGAGCTCTCCAATCTGGCAGCCTGGGAGGCCGCGGTAACGCCCGCCACTCGGCTGATGTTCGCCGAAACGCCGTCCAATCCGCTCTCCGAAGTGGCCGATATTCCGGCTCTGGCTGCGTTGGCGAAGCGCAGCGGGGCCTTGCTGGCCATCGATAACTGTTTCCTCACGCCTGCCCTGCAACAGCCGCTGGCGCTGGGGGCCGATCTGGTAATTCACTCGGCCACCAAGTATCTGGATGGCCAAGGGCGCGCCGTGGGTGGCGCGGTGGTAGGGCGTCATGACCTGCTGGAAGAGGTGTATGGCGTCGTGCGGACCTGCGGCCCCTGCCTGAGTCCGTTCAACGCATGGATCTTCACCAAGGGGCTCGAGACCCTATCGCTACGCATGAAAGCCCACTGCGAGAACGCCTTGAGCCTGGCCCGCTGGCTCGACCAGCACCCCGCCGTCAATCGGGTGTATTACAGCGGTCTGGAAGCACATCCTCAGCACGCGTTGGCCAAGCGCCAGCAGCAGGGCTTTGGGGCCGTGCTGGGGTTCGAGGTGCTGGGTGGGCAAGAGGGCGCCTGGCAGGTGATCGACGCCACGCGCATGCTGTCGATTACCGGCAATCTGGGCGATGTCAAAACCACCATCACTCACCCGGCCACCACGACCCACGGGCGCCTTTCCGAGGAACAAAAGGCCGCCGCAGGGATTGCGCCGGGGCTGATTCGGGTAGCCGTCGGGCTTGAAAGTCAGGCGGATATCCAGCGTGACCTGGCCCGTGGCCTGGATGCGCTGGCTGCTCGTTGAAGTACGATATTGTGACGACTGACCGGCCATTAGGCCGGTTTTTTTATTGGCGATACACGCCAACGTTTCATAAAGTGACATGGTGTGGCCATGATGAAACGGTTTTTCCGAACGATGCGTTCTGCTTTTTTCAGCAGTGTTTTGCCACTCGAAAGGTTATGATTTTTGTAACTATTCAGGTGGTTGCGGATAGCCTGTCGACAACCACCTGATTTTTCTGGCATAGTGCACAGCATCATTCGGCACACCTATGCGGCGATATGACCATCAGCGATATCAACGTCGACGAGGCCCTGGAGCGGGTCCGGCAGCAGCTCAAGGAAGACCAGACGGTCTCGCCGTCGCTGCGTGCCGCCATCGATGTGCTGATGCTGCTGGTCAAGCTCATGGCCGATCGCCTGGCCACCAGTAGCCGCAACAGCAGCAAGCCACCGTCCCAGGATCCCAATCGCCAGCGCCGCTCGCGCGCCAAAGGCGAGCGGCGCCCCGGCGGACAGCCAGGGCATGAGGGTAAGACGTTGGCGCCGGTGACGGACCCCGACGAGGTGGTCAAGCTCCGTGTCGATCGTCGGCAACTCCCCAAGGGGCGTTCTTACCGCCCGGTCGGCGTCGAAACGCGCCAAGTGCAGGACATCGTAATCCAGGCCGTGGTCACCGAATATCAGGCTGAGGTCCTCGAAGATGATCAGGGGCAACGCTACGTGGCGCCATTCCCCGAGGGCGTGACTCGCCCCATCCAGTATGGCCCTCGCCTCAAGGCGCATGTCGTCTATCTCTCCCAGTATCAGCTGTTGCCCTATGCGCGTATCCGCGAGTTGCTCACCTCGCAGTGCGGCCTGTCGCTGAGCACCGGCACCCTGTTCGCCTTCAACCAGGAGGCCTACCAGCGGGCCGAGGCGTTCGCCGAGTGGGTGATCCCGGCGCTACGTGAAGCAGCCACCGTCCATGCCGATGAAACCGGAATGCAGGTCGGTGGCAAACGCTACTGGCTACACAGCGCCTCCAACGAGGCCCTGACCTGGTTGGCCCCGCACCCCAAGCGCGGCCAGGAAGCGATGGACGCCATCGGCGTATTGCCCTTCGTGCGTGGCGTGCTGGTGCATGATCACTGGAAGCCCTACTACCGCTATCCGGATTGCCGGCACGCGCTCTGTAATGCGCACCACCTTCGGGAGCTGACAGCGGCCTGGGAGAACGATGGCCAGGCATGGGCCAAGGCCTTGCATGACCTGTTGTTGGAGATGCATCGCGCCGTGGAGGTGGCCGACGGCTGCCTCTCGGCCGATGAGACCCGAGCCTGGCGGCAGCGCTATCGAGATTGCCTGGCGAAAGGGGACGCCGAGTGCCCCCCGCCGGTGAAACCGCCACCTGGAACGCGAGGCCGGGCCAAGCGCACCAAGCCGCGCAACCTCCTGGAACGCCTCCAGGCGTACGAGGACGACGTGTTGCGCTTCCTCGACGACCCTGCCGCTCCCTTCACCAACAACCAGGGGGAACGCGATCTGCGAATGACCAAGGTCCAGCAGAAAATCTCGGGCTGTTTCCGCTCCTGGGAGGGGGCGGAGATCTTCTGCCGGATGCGCAGCTTCCTCTCGACCGCCGTCAAGCAAGGGGTGGCGGCGCATACCGCACTGGAGCAACTGTTTGCGGGGGAGGTGCCAGCCTTCATGCAGCAAGAAGCCCCGACTCAGCCAACCGGTGCTGAATAGTTACTGATTTTTTATAACAAACGAAGCATGCTGCGGGGCAGTATGCAGCCGTCAATGGGGAATCAAGGATGTGGCGTAATACACGCAGCGGCTGGGGGCTGGTCAGTATCGCGTTTCATTGGCTGAGCGCTCTGACCATTATTGGCTTGTTCGCGCTTGGCTGGTGGATGACCGGGTTGGGTTATTACGACCCCTGGTACAATCAGGCGCCCTGGATACACCGCTCGGTGGGCGTGTTGCTGCTCATCGCCACCTTCGGTCGATTGGCCTGGCGCATGATACAGCCCAGCCCGGCTGCAGAGGGTGGTCGGTTCGAGCGTCTGGCAGCTCACCTTGGCCACATAGCCCTTTACGTTTTGATGCTGATGGTACTGTTCAGCGGCTACCTGATTTCGACCGCCAATGGCCGTTCCATCAGTGTATTTGGTTGGTTCGATGCGCCCGCCATCGTGCATGGCTTGCCCAATCAGGCCAGCGTGGCGGGAGACATCCACTGGTACAGCGCGCTGGTGCTCATGGTATTGGCAGGTGGGCATGCACTGGTGGCACTGGTTCACCACTGGCGCTTGGGGCACGATACGCTGCGCCGCATGATCAACCCGCGCCATGGGCAGCCAAATCGTCATGGCCAGCCAAAGATTTGAACCCTGTTCTACTCACCGCGGACTCATGATGGATCCGCACTCTTGACCAAGGAAAGCGAGGAGATAGCAATGTTGAAGAAGACAGCGATTGCCACGGCACTGGCCGCAGCGGCTCTGGTTCCCCTGAGCCAGGCGCAGGCGGCTGACTATCAGATCGATATCGAAGGCCAGCACGCGTTCGTGCAGTTCAAGATCAACCATCTGGGCTTCTCTTACATTCTGGGCAGCTTCGAGACCTTCGATGGCCAGTTCCATTACGATGCCGACGACCTGGACGCGTCTTCCGTCTCCATGGAAGTGCAGGTCAACAGCCTGACCACCAACCATGCCGAGCGTGATCGTCATATTCTGAGCGCTGACTTCCTCAACGCCAGCGAATTCCCCACGGCGACCTTTACGTCCACTGGTTTCGAAGCCACGGGTGACAACGAAGGCGTGGTGACCGGCGAGCTGATGCTGCATGGCGAAACTCAGGAAATCGAAATGCCGGTAACCCTGATGGGCGAAGGCGAAGACCCCTGGGGTAACTACCGCGCCGGTTTCGAAGGCAGCACCATGCTGACGCTGAGTGACTTCGGCATCGACATGAGCGACTTCCCGGAAGCCATGCACGAGCTGGAGCTGTACGTTACCTTCGAAGGCATCCGCCAGTAAGCGATGCCCGATGAAAGCGCTGCCACCCTCACGGGTGGTGGCGTTTTTTGCGTTTTAGGGCACCCGTCAACCGAGCAATACACCAAGGAGGCCGCCGTTGGCAGCCGCTATGCAACAACGTGAGTTGGCCATCACCCTATGGCGCCAAACCTGGCCCATGGCCATTGGCGTTCTGGCGCTGCTGGGGTTTCAGCTGGTCGACAGCGCTTTCATCGCGCGACTGGGCACGGCCCCGCTGGCCGCGCAGTCGTTCACTTTTCCGCTGTCGTTTTTGATCATTGGTATTCAGGTGGGGATGGGCATTGCCATTGCGGCGCTCATCTCCCGTGCCCTGGGGGCCGGTGAGCAGGCCAGAGCCAGGCGCTTGAGTAGCCTGGTGCTGGTAGCCAGTGGTGCGGTCATCGGTGTGCTGGCCGTGGTGCTTTGGGCGTTGCAGGAGCCCTTGTTCAGCCTGCTGGGGGCCGACCAGCGTGCGCTAGGGCACATTCGAGCCTACTGGGCGCCGCAGCTGTTCGCCGCCTGGTTGGGCGCCTTGCTTTACTTCATCTACAGCGTGTTTCGCGCCCACGGCGATACTCGGTTGCCTGGCAAGATGATGGTGGTCAGCAGCCTGGTGAACCTGGTGCTGGACCCGCTGTTCATTTTTGGCCTAGGCCCCTGGGAGGGGTGGGGGTTGCCGGGGGCTGCCTGGGCCACGGCCATCGCCTTTGCCGTGGGCTTATGGTTTACCAGCCGTAAGCTGTATCGCCGTGGGTGGGCGACGATGGTCGCGCTGTGGCCAGAGGCCAAACGCTCCTGGCGCTCTTTCACCGGCATTGCCGCGCCAGCCATGGTCAGCCAGCTGATGCCGCCGCTGGCCGCAATGCTGGCGATTGCGGCGGTGGCGGGGCTGGGGGATGCCCAGGTCGCGGCCTGGGGGTTGGCCAGCCGGTTGGAAACCCTTTCGCTGATGGTGATTCTTGCCATGACCATGTCCCTGCCTCCCTGGTTGGGGCGCTGCTATGGGGCTGGAGAGTGGGAGCAGATCCACCGTTTGTTGCGCCTGGCGCTGACCGTGGCCGTGGCCTGGCAATTGGCGCTGGGCGTGTTGTTGGCGCTGGCGTCACCCTGGGTGGCCATGGCGCTGGCCGGTAATCCAGAAGTGCAGAGCGAGCTGGCGCTGCTGATACGTTTTCTACTGCCCAGCTATGCGGCGCTGGGTGTATGCATGCTGGTGGTCTCGGCGGGCAATGCGCTGGGCTGGCCGCTGCGGGCCATGCTGCTCTCCAGTGCGCGGCTGTTCGTGTGCTACCTGCCGTGCCTTTGGGTGGGTGGGCAGCTGTTTGGCTGGACGGGGCTGGCTGCGGGCGCCGCTTTGGGGAATGTGCTGGCAGGCCTGATGGCTTGGGGAGCGCTGCGGCGGATTCTCTCTCGCCCGCATCGGCGGGCGGGAGCGTCATGACCCGACAACGGGTTCAGTGCTGGCGACGTGATTCCTGAAATGAGAAATACAGGAACAGCAGCGCCATGGCGAGATAGCCCATGACGAAGTCGGGGGCCGCATTGAAGGCCAGCTGGGGGGCATGCATCAGGCCAACGAATGAAAAGCCCGCCGCGATGGCGGCAAAGGCCGCTGCCCTGCGGAACTGATGGTCGATCACCGACACGGTCATGGCGCCCAGTAGGATGGCCATGAACATGGCGCCTTGCCCCAGCACGACGATGGCGCTGGAGATGTCGCTGACCACCTCACCGGCTCCCCGGTTGAAGCGCGTCATCACGTAATTGGCGAAGTAGGGCAGCATCGCCAGGGCGATGGCCGGGTAGTAGCGGGTATCGTTGGCCTGGAACGCAGTGGCGATCATGGACATCCCCACGAACACCAGAATAGGCGCCACGACGGAGACCGGAATGATGGCCGCCAGTGCAGCAATCAGGCCGAACATGGTGGCCAGCGCATAGACGGCGCCGTTCAGCAGGCTGTAGCCGCGCCCGGCGCCCATCCACTTGGCACCCACCGTGGCAATGTAGACCGTGGTAGGAAACGCGCCCCCAAACAAGGCCCCGATCATGGTGCCTGCACCATCCACGGCCTGGCACTCCCGTACATCGTACTTGTCGCCTGCGGCTTCCATGGCCTCGACGTTGTTCATGGTTTCGATGGCGTTGTACAGGGTAATGGGCAGCACCACGGTCAGGACGGCCAGCATGCCGGTGAACAGTAGGCCCAGCCCTTCGAACCAGGCGAGATTGGGCAGCAAGGGGTAGAACCCAAGATGGGTGAAGGCATCGCTGAAGCGCTCGGTGCCTGCATCACCAATCAGGTAGGCCATGGTCGTCCCGATGACGATGGCAAACAGCGAGGTGGGGAGTTTGAAGGGCATGCTCACCCTGGCGACCAGGCCCACGATGATGATCCCCAGCACCAGCAGGCCAATCACCGGCATTTCCAGCGTCTTGAACAGCATTTCACCCGCAATAAAGGTCAGCGCAACGCCTGCCACGGCACCCAGCATGGCGGCTCTGGGCAGGTGATACTGTACCCAGCGGCCCACGACGCTGATCAGCGCTTCGATGGCACCGCTGATGAAGCAGGCGGCCACGGCGACTTTCCAGGCGAGTTCGGCATCGCCGGTCAGCTGTTTGGCGGGCAGCAGCACCCCGAACAGGAAGACGAACATCACCGGCGTGGAAATACCGTAGGAGAGCGCTGTGACATCGCTGCGGTTCTCCTTGCGCGCCAAGCGAGCGGCGCTCCAGGCATAGTAGAAGTTGCCCACCATGACGGCGACCGCCGCCCCTGGCAGCACCTGCCCATACACGATGGAAGCAGGGAAACCCATGCCCAGCATGGTAATGGCGATAATGATGAAGTTGGCGATGTTGTTCTGAAACAGCGCAAAGAAAGCGTCGGTATCTTCTTTTTTGTACCAGGGGTAGGGAGTGCTGGCAGCCGCCATGTTGTGCCTCTCGGTTATGGTGTGTTGTATACAAGGCTACGCTGAGTGTGCCGAATGTTTGACTAATCGGTCAAGCGTTGCGTTGTCACGGACGCCGCGCAGGCGCCCCAGGCTCTGGCGGCGAAGGCGCAATTGTACACATCATTGTTCAAGAGGTTGATCTTTCGAAAACAAAAACGCCCGGGCCAAGGCCCGGGCGTGATATGTCAGTGCGCGAGATCAGTCGTTGACTGCCGCGATGGCCTTGGCCAGGTAGGGGAGGTTCTCGTGGGAGAAACCTGCCACGTTGGCACGGCCTGAGCGCACCATGTAAATGCCGAACTCGTCACGCAGGCGGTCTACCTGTTCCGGGGTCAGGCCCGTGTAGGAGAACATGCCGCGCTGCTCGGCCACGCAGGCGAATTTTTCCGCCAGGCCGTAAGGTTTGAGTGCCTCGACGAAATCGCGACGCAGGGTATTGATGCGGTCGCGCATTTCCGTCAGCTCTTCACGCCACAGGGCGGACAGCTCGGCATCGTGGAGGATTTCGCTGACGATGGCGCCGCCGTGGGCGGGCGGATTGGAGTAGTTTTCCCGGGCAACGATGGCCGCCTGGGAGCGTACGTTTTCCATCTGCTCGGCGTCCTTGGCCACCAGGATCAGGCAGCCAGTGCGCTCGCAGTAGATGCCGAAGTTCTTGGAGCAGGAGCTGGTGATGATCACTTCATCCAGGTTTTCAGCCAGCAGGCGAACGCCGTAGGCGTCTTCGTCCAGCCCTTCGCCGAAGCCCTGGTAGGCGAAGTCAATCAGCGGCAGCAGCTTGCGCTCTTGCAGAACGGCCATGACTTCCTGCCACTGCGCTTGAGAAAGATCGAAGCCGGTGGGGTTGTGGCAGCAGGCATGCAGCACGACCACGTCGCCTTCAGGGATCTGCTTGAGGGCTGCCAGCATGCCCGCGAAATCCAGACGGTTCTCGGCATCAACGTAGGGGTATTTGTGCAGTGCAATGCCGGCCGCAGTGAAGATGCCGTGGTGGTTGGGCCAGGTGGGGTCGCTGACCCAGATGCCTTTGCCGGGCAACTGGCTGGCAATGAAATCGGCCGCCAGACGCAGGGCGCCCGTGCCGCCCGGTGATTGCGTGGCGCTGGCACGCTTGGCTTTCAGTACCGGTGAGTCGGCACCCAGTACCATGGGCAGCACGGCATCGCCATAAGCGGGGGCACCGTGGGAGCCAATGTAGGTTTTGGTGGTTTCATTCTTGAGCAGGCGAGCTTCTGCTTCCTTGACCGCGCGCATGATCGGGGTATTGCCCGCTGCATCACGATATACACCGACACCTAGGTCCACTTTCTGCGGATTGGTGTCTTTCTTGAAAGCTTCGATCAACCCGAGAATGGCGTCTCCAGGGACTCGCTCAATTTGCTCAAACATTTATTCGACTACCTCGTCGGTTCTGGCGGCAAGAATGAAATCATTGAGATGCAGGCCGCGCAGGGTATGTGTCCACCAGGTCACGGTGGTGCGCCCCCACTCGGTCACGATGACCGGGTGATGCCCAGCCTGCTCGGCAACCTCACCGACCCGTTGGGTAAATGCCAACGCATCGGCGAAATCACGAAACGCAAAGCGTCTCATCAACTTCATGATGCCATCGTGTTCGATAATCTGCCACTCTGGAAGTGCGGCCAGATGGGGTTGGCATGCCTCATGAGCGAGCGGCATGGCATCTGACGACACGGACTGGAAGGCAGTGCGAGCGAGGCTTTGCATGGTGGGTCTCCGGGCGCGATCAGTATAGCGTCAGGGTAGAAGACGCACGCAGTCCCGGCCAAGCTCCTTGGCACGATAGAGCGCCTGGTCGGCGCGCTCCATCAGGCTGGTCAGGGGTTCGCCACAGCGGTACTCCGCCACCCCGATGCTCAGCGTGACGCTGCTCTGGCCAATGCCGAAATCGTGCTCGGCGATGGTTTTGCGCAGGCGGTCGGCAAGCGCATGGCATTGCTGCAGCGAGGTAAGCGGCAACAGTACCATGAACTCTTCACCTCCCAGGCGGGCCACGATGTCTTCACAGCGCAGCAGCGACGTGGTCAATGTGGCCAGCTGCTTGAGTACCTTGTCGCCCTGCAGGTGCCCCCAGGCGTCATTGAGCTGCTTGAAGTGATCGATATCGATCATCATCACCGACAGCGGTGAGCCATGGCGCGTGCTCAGGGAGCTTAAATGGGTCAGTTGCAGCATCAGCTTGCGCCGGTTGGCGAGGCCGGTCAGCGGGTCGGTGTCGCACAGTCGGCGCAAGCGCTGCTCTTCCAGCACCTGCTCGGTGATGTCCATCATGATGCCACTCCAGCGCACCCCGTTGGTCAAGGGCTCCGGGGTGGCACTGACCGCAATCCAGCGCGGGTTGTCCTCGGGAAAGGGCAGCTGAAAGCGGGTGGTCAGCGGCAGCATCCAGCGTGCCGAGCGCTCGATGGCTGACATGATTCTGGGGTAGTCGCTGCCGGTGAGTTGCTCCAGCAAGGGCTGGGCATCTTCAGCAAGCTGATGCTTGTCGATATACGCAAGCGCCATGCCGCCGCCTTCCATATAGGGAAAGCACATGTGCCCGCTATGGGCGCGATAAAATCGAAAAATGACCCCGGGAATACTGCTGATCAACTCTTCCGAGCCAACGGTGCCGGGATTTGCAGTAACGGGTGCCTCATTCACGGGCATGCGTGAATCTCCAGACGATAGGCCTATTATAAGTTAGCCGTAAAGATTAGCCCTAAAAAGGTAAATGGGATGTAAGCCATTGCTGACAAATTGTCTTTTATTGATAATTTTTTGGAATTAAAAAAATATTTTTAATTCTATGTTTTGTGATTTTGCGTTGTCTGGCCTGTGCAGCATGAGCAATTCGGTTTAAAATTACTTTTTTGTATATAAATCATTATTTTTATTACTTTGGTGGCGGTTTTGGGCACGCAGCCAATACATGAAGGGGGGATGACGACCATGGTAGCCACGAGCTCCCAGCCAGGTGCTGGTCGTGTCAGTCTGGTAGGCGCAGGGCCGGGCGACCCGGACTTACTGACATTGAAAGCTTACCGGCGGCTCAAGAGCGCCGAGGTGGTGCTTTATGACCGCTTGGTGAGTGATGAAATCATCGCGCTGCTACCCTCGGAAGCGGCGCGCTACTATGTGGGCAAGGCGCGTTCATCCCACAGTGTACCCCAGGAGGGGATCAATCAAGCGCTGGTGGAGTGGGCCCGACAGGGCAAACAGGTGGTTCGACTGAAGGGGGGCGACCCTTTCATCTTTGGTCGCGGTGGCGAGGAGCTCGAAACTCTGGTGGCAGCGGGTATTGAGGTAGAGGTCGTACCCGGTATCACGGCGGCATCTGGCTGCGCTGCCTATGCCGGAATACCGCTGACCCATCGTGATCATGCGCAATCCGTGCGTTTCGTGACCGGGCATTTGCAGCAGGGCGAGTTTAACCTCGATTGGCCTACCCTGGCACAGCCTGGCCAGACCCTGGTGTTCTATATGGGGTTGAGTAATTTGACGTCGATTTGCGAGGGGTTGATGGCCCATGGTCTAGCGCCAGAAACGCCGCTGGCGCTGATCGAGCAAGGTACCACGCGTCAACAGCAGACCCACACGGGTACGCTGGGTCATCTGCCCACGGCTTTTCTGCAAGGCGCTATCCAGCCGCCCACGCTGTTGATCGTGGGAAGCGTGGTGACACTGCATGCGCAGCTGTCGTGGTTCGAGGCGGAGCAGGGGAGCGCTCAGGGGTTTGGCGAAGATAGCCATTTTTGTAAAGTGCAGCGGCCATAACGCGATTGCCATGCGTGTAGATAACAAGAGAAAGCGTGCTATCCCGTTGGACGGCTGGCGATATGTGGGTGGCTGTGTATGCTGATAGGGACTACTTTTAGAAACGATCGTTGATGCTATCGAACGTTTTGTCACTCACGTTGCTATTACCAGCAGCCAGGCGATAGAGAGAGATGCAGCATGTCAGAAACAAACCACCCAAAGCCGCAAACACCCACTGGCAAGCCCGATATGAAGACGTTGTTTCAGGATAACCGCGTCAAGGGGATTGCCGGTATCGCGGCCATTGCGGTGATATGGGCCATCATGGCGCAGTCCAATGCAGGCACCCATCGTGATCGCGTCGAGCGGCTGGAAGGTCAGCTGAATAGTGTCGAGCAGGAAAATGCCCAGCTGAGCCAGCGTCTGGCTGAGGTCGAAGAAGCCGAAGCCGACCTGACGGCCATGCGCGAAGAAATAGCCCTGTTGGCGCAGCAGCAGGAGGAAGCCGCCGAGACGCTGGCTTCCGCCCAGGGCGAGGTAAGTACCGTGCAGTCGCGTCTGGAAGAGCTGGAGTCCCAGGTCAACGAGGCCAACGAGCGCCTGGCCGAGCTGGAAGAGCAGATTGCCAGCCAGCAGAGCGAGCTGGAGTCGCTGCAGGAGGAGCGTGATAGCGTGATCAGCGAGCGCGATGCGATGCAGTCCGAGATCGAGTCCATGACCCAGCTGCGCGAAGAGGAAGAAGAGAGCCTGAGCCAGGTGCGCAGTGAAATGGATGATCTGATGGTGGCGCTGGACATCGGACGCGAAGAAGTCGCCAACGTCGAGCGCGATATCGAGACTCGCGAAGAGCAGTTGGAGCGGCTGGAAACCCAGCTACGTGAATGGCGTGAAGAGCTGGCCGCGCTAGGCGACCGCCTGCACGTGGATGACGCCGCCAACGATGAGGTGCCTGACCTGTCAGGTGATCAAGAGAGCGAGGGCGACGACGCTGACGCTGACGATACGCAAGCGCAGTAAACGGAGTTCCGATGGCTGAGGCCATCGTGTTCTTCCAAGAGCGGGCACGGGGCTTCCCATGCCCGCTTTTGTTTTTGTCGGTTTAGAAATGGGCGGTGGAGGAGTATCATTCCCGCCAGACCATGCAGGTATTCAACAACGGGAGAGCCATTGATGGATGGTGTGAAACATATCGTGGCCGTGGCCTCGGGCAAGGGCGGTGTCGGCAAGTCGACCGTGACCGTGAATCTGGCGCTGGCATTGTCGGCTCAGGGCTACCGTGTGGGCGTGCTGGACGCCGATATCTATGGACCCAGCCAGGCCCAGATGCTGGGCGTCAAGGAAGGGGTACGTCCTCAGGCCGGGGAGAACAACACGTTTCTGCCACTGGAAGCGCATGGCATCCAGGCCATGTCGATGGCGTTCATGGTCAATACCCGGGATGCCATGGTATGGCGTGGCCCTATGGTCGTGGGGGCGTTCCAGCAGATGCTCAACCAGACCCAGTGGGACAACCTGGAGTTCCTGCTGATCGACATGCCGCCCGGTACCGGCGACATCCAGTTGACGCTGGCGCAGAAAGTGGCCGTGTCGGGTGCGGTGATCGTGACGACACCTCAAGACATCGCGCTGCTGGATGCTCGCAAGGGCATCGAAATGTTCCGCAAGGTCAATGTGCCTGTGCTGGGGGTAGTCGAGAACATGAGCCTTTACCACTGTGAGCAGTGCGGCCATGAAGCGGCGATCTTTGGCACCGGTGGCGGTGACCGCATTGCCGAAGAGTATGACACGGCGGTGCTGGGTCGGCTGCCGCTGACGCTGTCGATCCGTGAATTGGCCGACTCCGGGCGCCCCAGCGTGGTTGCCGAGCCGGAGAGTTCCGTGAGCCAAACGTTTGCCGAGATTGCCCGTCAGGTGGCGCAGTCCGTCAATGCCCATCAATCCGGTGGCCCGACGATTTCCTTTAGCGAGTGATGAAGTAACCGATGAGCATTAAATCAGACAAGTGGATCCGTCGTATGGCGCAGAGCGATGCCATGATCGAGCCCTTCGAAGCCGAGCAGGTGCGCTACGTCAACGATCAGCGGGTGATCTCCTACGGCACGTCCAGCTACGGATACGATGTGCGCTGTGCCGATGAGTTCAAGGTGTTTACCAATATCCACTCGGCGATTGTCGATCCCAAGTCGTTCGATGACAAAAGCTTTGTCGATGTAAAAGGGGACGTGTGCATCATTCCCCCCAACTCGTTCGCGCTGGCGCGCACGGTGGAGTACTTCCGTATTCCGCGTAACGTGCTGACCATTTGTCTGGGCAAATCGACCTACGCGCGCTGCGGCATCATCGTCAACGTGACGCCACTGGAGCCGGAGTGGGAAGGCCACGTGACGCTGGAGTTTTCCAACACGACCAACCTGCCTGCCAAGATCTATGCCCATGAAGGCGTTGCCCAGATGCTGTTCCTCGAATCCGACGAGGTCTGCGAAACCTCGTACAAGGATCGTGGCGGCAAGTACATGGGGCAGCGTGGGGTGACCTTGCCCAGAACGTGATGGGGAAGGACTTAGCGATCAGCCATTGTCAGATGGCAGGATAAAAAACGCCCTGATGCAGTGATGCATCAGGGCGTTTTGGGTTGGATGCCACGATGGGTCAGGCGTCGTTGGCTTCTTCGTCCAGTTCTTCGGCGGCATCCGCATGGGAAAGACGCATGCCATGGGGCGGTAACAGGTGGCCGTCCATGCGTGCGCCTTCGGCGGTGTACTGCAAGCGTCCTTCAAGGAACCAGTGAACGGCAATCGGGAAGATCAGGTGTTCACGGGCGTGGACCTTCTCCTTGAGGGTCTCGACGCTGTCGTCGGCGGTGACGGCGAGCTCGGCTTGCAAGACCACCGGCCCTCCGTCCAGCTCTTCGGTGACGAAATGCACGCTGCAACCATGCTGGGCAACGCCATCGGCCAGGGCTCTGGCGTGGGTGTTGAGGCCCTGGTAGGCAGGCAGCAGCGACGGGTGAATGTTGAGCATTTTGCCCAGGAAGCGCTGTACGAAGCGTGGCGTCAGAATCCGCATGAAGCCCGCCAGTACGATGAGATCCGGCTCATGGCGTTCGATCACCTTGATCAGTGCGCCGTCGTAGGCGTCGCGGCTATCGTATTCACGGTGGGGCAGAGCCACCGCTTCGATACCCGCTTCGTGGGCGCGCTTCAGACCGTAAGCGTCCGGCTCGTTGGAGATGACCGCGACGATCTCGCCGCCCAGACGGTCGTGCTGCTGGGCGTCGATCAAGGCCTGCAGGTTGCTGCCGCTGCCGGAGATCAACACCACCACGCGGCGTGCGCCCACCGGTTCCGGGGTCAGGTCGTTGATGGTATCCGTGCTGTACTCGGTACTGCTCATGCCTGCGGGCCTGCCTTGAGGTTGTTCAGCACCACGGCCTCGTCCTCGCGTGCCACGATGTGGCCAATCTGGTACACGGTTTCACCTTGCGCCTGCAGGTGTGCCTTGGCGGCCTCCGCCTGGCTCGCAGGCACTACCACCACCATGCCGATGCCGCAGTTCAGCACGCGGTGCATTTCGGTTTCGTTGACGTTGCCCTTGGCTTGCAGCCAGTTGAATACTTCCGGGCGCTGCCAGGTGGCCAGGTCGATGTGTGCCGCCAGGTGGGCGGGCAGCACGCGGGGAATGTTTTCCAACAGGCCGCCACCGGTAATGTGCGACAGCGCATGCACCGCCAGCTCCGTTTCACGCATCATCGAGAGCAGTGACTTGACGTAAATGCGCGTGGGAGCCATCAGCGCTTCGCTCAGCGGCTTGCCGTCCACCTGCTCTTCCAGCGACGCCTGGCTGACTTCGAGGATCTTGCGAATCAGGGAGTAGCCATTGGAGTGGGGGCCGGAGGAGGCGAGGCCCAGCAGTACGTCACCTTCGGCGACCTTGCTGCCGTCCAGAATCTCTTCTTTCTCTACCACGCCAACGCAGAAGCCAGCCAGGTCGTAGTCGTTGCCTTCGTACATGCCGGGCATCTCGGCGGTTTCGCCACCCACCAGCGCACAGCCAGCCAGTTCACAGCCTGCACCAATGCCGGTGACGACGTCGGCGGCGATATCCACGTCCAGCTTGCCCGTGGCATAGTAGTCGAGAAACAGCAGCGGCTCGGCACCGGCCACGATCAAGTCATTGACGCACATGGCTACCAGGTCGATCCCAATAGTGTCATGCTTGCCCAGGTCCATGGCCAGACGCAGCTTGGTGCCTACGCCGTCGGTACCAGAGACCAGTACGGGTTGACGGTAACCCGCAGGCAGCTCGCACAACGCGCCGAAACCACCGAGGCCACCCATGACCTCCGGGCGTGACGTGCGCTTGGCCACATGCTTGATGCGGTCCACCAGGGCATTGCCTGCATCAATATCGACGCCTGCGTCCTTGTAGCTGAGAGAGGGAGTCGACTGGGAAGAGGAGGTCTCGGTCATGACGGGTCCTGTGAAGCCTATGCAAAGCGATTGTGCTGGCAAATTGCCAGTGCCGGAGCGATAACGGCCTGCGATTGTATCACTGCGCGACGTAAGTCGCACCGATGGACACGTTATCAGGTGCGTGCAGGCCAGGTTTTGTTACTATTCATTGCTTGACGCTGACCGTGTATCCAGGGAGGAGAGAATAAAATGCGACATTCATGGTGGGGCATCCTGTTTTTGGTGGCCCTGGTTGGCGTTGTGTATTTACTGGATGCGGTGCTCATGCCCTTCATTGCCGGACTGATTCTGGCGTACCTGGCAGACCCGCTGACCAACTATTTTCAGCGGCTGGGGCTGAAGCGGGTGTGGGCGGTCAGCAGCGTATTTCTCATTCTGTTGCTGGTGCTGGCCATCAGTTTGCTGATCCTGATTCCGCTGGTCATCCAGCAGATCAAGCAGCTTGGCGAGATGGTGCCTGGCGTGTTCGACTGGGTGGAAAACTACCTGGCCCCGCAGGTGCAGGCGTGGACGGGGTATGATCTGCGTTCCGAGCTGGACAATGTTCAGGAGACCCTGGCTGAAAATTGGCGCGATGCCGGTAGCTACCTGGCCCAGGCGCTTGGCCAGATTGGCCGTTCGGGCATGGCCTTCGCCACGTGGGTGACCTACGTGGCATTGATTCCGGTGGTGACGTTCTACTTGCTCCTTGACTGGAACCGTTTGCTGAACAATCTGATCGACTTGATTCCGCGCCACTGGGTCGATGACGCCACGCGGCTGGCCAAACGCTGCGATGAGGTGTTGGCGGCGTTCCTGCGAGGCCAGCTACTGGTCATGCTGTGTCTGGGCGTCATCTATGCGGTGGGGCTGACCCTGATGGGGCTGAATTTTGGCCTGTTGATCGGCGTCATTTCCGGGCTGGTCAGCATCGTCCCCTTCCTGGGGTTCATCGTTGGGCTCAGCAGCGCCCTGGTGGTGGCGCTGTTCCAGTTCGATAGCTGGTGGGCGCTGCTGGGGGTGCTGGGGGTATTCAGCCTGGGGCAGGTCATCGAAAGCGTCGTGCTGCAGCCAAAGCTGCTGGGTGACAAGATTGGCTTGCACCCGGTGGCGGTCATTTTTGCGGTCTTGGCGGGGGGCAACCTGTTTGGCTTGACCGGGGTTCTGTTGGCCTTGCCTGCGGCTTCGGTCATCATGGTGCTGCTCAAGGAGGTCAAGGAGCGCTACCAGAACAGTGCCTTGTATGATGAGACGCTGGAACCGACGTTACCGCCGCACGAACTGGGTCTCCAGGACAAAAGGGAGTCTTCATGAGCCGATTGCCGGCACAGTTACCGCTCGGGGTGGGGTTGCGTGATGACGCAACGCTGAACAACTACTACCCCTCGAGCGGTAATGCAGCTCTGGTGCAGCATCTGACGCAACAGCTGTCGCCAGACGCCGAGCCGTTCATCTATCTTTGGGGCGCGCCGGGCAGCGGCCGTAGTCATCTGTTGCAGGCGGCCTGCCACGCGGCGTCGGATCAGGACAAGCGTGCCCTTTACCTGCCGTTGGCCGACCTGGGCCATTTCCCGCCGCTGATGCTGGAGGATATCGAGCGTCTTGACCTGGTGGCCATCGACGACCTCGAATACGTCATCGGGCGCAAGCGTTGGGAAGAGGCGTTGTTCCATGCGTTCAATCGTTTGCGAGACGCTGGCAAAGCGCTCTTGATCGCCGCCAATGCGCCGCCCAGGCGGCTGGATGTCGTGCTACCGGACCTGGCCTCACGGTTGACCTGGGGGGTGACGTTTCATCTTCACCCGCTGGATGACCAGGAGCGCCTGGCCGCCTTGAAGCTGCGGGCTCGGGTCAGGGGGATGGAGTTACCCGACGATGTGGGGCGGTATATCCTGCATCGCGGCCCCCGAGAGCTTGGCGAGCTGTGTCGGGCGTTGGAGACCCTGGATCAGGCGTCGCTGTCGGCCAAGCGCAAGCTGACCATCCCTTTCGTGAAAGGCGCACTCAACTGGTAGACATCATTGGCAGGTGCCATGAAAAAGCCCCGAGCACAGCGTGCTCGGGGCTTTTTACGTTGGGCAGGCCTCACTCACGTGCCACCAGCCTGGCGTTTGATCAGGCGCTCTTGCTCATTTTGCTGGCGGCTGCCTGAGCCTGCTTGACGTTGTCTTCGGTCAGCTTCTGGCTTTTCTGCAGGAAATCCTGCTGCAGCGATACTACCTTGTCAGCGTCGCCCTTGACGCGCTCGGCCAAGTCCTTGGCCACTTTTTGCTGGCTTTCCATGTAGCTGCGCAGGCCATCGGCATCCTTGACGCTCAACAGCTGACGCACTTGGGCGATGCCGGTGTCCACGTACGCTTTGTTCGCGTCCAGCTGGGCATTCAGCAGTTTTTCAGAGTAGTCGATGCTCAGGGTCATGTAAGCACGGGCAGGTGCCATGAACAGGTTGTCGAACTGCTGAGTCATTTCGTTGGTGTTGAAGGTACGCATGGTGATATCTCCTGGCCTTGTCTTGGGCAAAGTCTTGGGCAAACGGATTGCTGATCGAGTAGGGCAATCCAACATTCAAGGCTCAGCAACCGCGTTCCTGAAGCCACTTTCGCAACTGCCGACCTTATCTTGCTTTGCAGCATAACAGCTGTTTTTGTGCAGTGCAACATGGCGCAATGGCCTCTCGCCCTCCATGCTGTGGGGACGCTGTTTACCGATCCATGGAACATCGCTACACTTAAGGTTATGGATAATCATTATCATTTGTTTGTCGATGATGGCGACGCCAGCCATTAACAAGCGAACCGAACTCGATGAACGAACTGGGCTCGATGAGCCCATTGGAAAAGGAGAGCACCATGAGCACGCGGATTGAACGAGACAGCATGGGTGAGCTGGAAGTGCCCGCAGAAGCCCTTTACGGTGCCCAGACACAGCGGGCGGTGAACAACTTCCCGGTGTCGGGCACCCCGTTGCCTGCGGCGTTCATTCATGCCGTGGCGCGCATCAAACTGGCCGCCGCGCGCAGCAATCAGGCGCTGGGGCTGCTGGATGAACAGCGCGCCGCAGCCATCGAAAAGGCGGCCATGGCGGTGATCGACGGGCAGTACGATGAGCACTTCCCGGTGGATGTTTTCCAGACGGGGTCGGGCACATCGACCAACATGAACGTCAATGAGGTGCTGGCGACCCTGGCCAGTCGTGAAGGGGTCGAGATCACGCCCAATGATCACGTCAACATGGGGCAGTCCAGTAACGATGTCATCCCGACCGCCATTCACCTGTCTGCGGCGATAGCGGTACATACCCAGCTCCGGCCTGCTCTGGTGCAGCTGAAAGAGGCCATCGACCGTCGCGCCGAAGCGCTTTCCCACGTGGTGAAGACCGGGCGCACGCATTTGATGGACGCCATGCCGCTGCGCATGGACCAGGAGCTGGGCGGCTGGTCCAGCCAGGTAGGGCAGGCCATCGAACGTTTTGACAGCGCCCAGCAGCGGCTGTGCCGATTAGCCCAGGGCGGTACGGCGGTGGGCACGGGCATCAATGCGCCTGAGGGGTTTGCCGAGCGGGTGGCCGAGGACCTGAGCCAACAGACAGGGCTTTCGCTGGTGCCCAACGACAGCTTCTTCGCCAGCCTGGGCTCTCAGGATGCTGCCGTGGAGCTGTCCGGGCAGCTGCGCGGCTTTGCCTGTGTGGTGATGAAAATTGCCAATGACCTGCGCTGGATGAACTCTGGGCCACTGGCAGGGCTGGGTGAGATCGAGCTGGAGGCGCTGCAGCCGGGGAGCTCCATCATGCCCGGCAAGGTCAATCCGGTGATTCCCGAGTCCGCGGCCCAGGCGGCGGCTCAGGTGATCGGTCTGGATACGGCGGTGACCGTGGCCGGGCAGAGCGGTAACTTCCAGCTGAACGTGATGCTACCGCTGGTGGCGGCCAATCTGCTGACCTCCATTACGCTGATGAGCAATACCGCCACGCTGCTGGCCGAGCGGGCCATCGCCACCTTCAAGGTGCGCGAGGACAATTTGCAGGGGCCGCTGGCGCGCAACCCGATTCTGGTCACGGCGCTGAACAGCGTCATTGGTTACAACGCTGCTGCGGCCATTGCCAAGAAAGCGTATCAGGCGGGTCGGCCCATCATTGACGTGGCCGAGGAAGAAACCGACCTGGATCGCGCGACCCTGGAGCGCTTGCTGGACCCGGCGGTGCTCACTCGCGGGGGGATCCCTCAGTAAACACCATCGCTCTGGCCTGGTTCAGGCCAGCTTGGGGTCAGGTCTGCTGCTCTTCGCTCTTGCCTTGCGCAATGGTAGCGCTGGCTTCCTGGCGCTCTTCTTGACTGGCGGAAGGAGTGTCGTGCTCCTCCTGGCGCGCAGGCTGATAGCTGAGCGTCGCCAGGATGGGGAAGTGGTCCGACCCGAAGGCTTCCAGGCGCTCCATGTGGGTGAGCGTAAACTCCTCACTGACGAACACATGATCCAGCGGCCAGCGCAGTAGAGGGTAGTGGGCGTGAAAGGTGCTGAAGAGCCCGCGGCCGCGCCGGGGGTCGAGCATGCCACTGACCCTGCAGAACAGCCGCGTGGTGCGCGACCAGGCCACATCGTTGAGATCGCCCGCCACGATGGTGGGGAAAGGCTCTTCGTGGACTTCTTGCCCTACCCATAGCAACTCGGCGTCGCGCCACAGCGACTTTATGATATAACGATTTAACGTAGATGCAGCTTAGTGGTTACGTTTATCAAGTGTCGATATGATTCTTCCAGCTCAGGCGGTTGCCAGAGCCTTGCAGAGAAGAAGACGTAAAAATGACTTGCAATTCAGCTATAAAGCCGTAGAATACGCATCCGTTGCACAGCAGGACCATAGCTCAGTTGGTTAGAGCGCCACGTTGACATCGTGGAGGTCGGCGGTTCAAATCCGCCTGGTCCTACCAATCATGTGCAGCCACGTTTCAGGACCATAGCTCAGTTGGTTAGAGCGCCACGTTGACATCGTGGAGGTCGGCGGTTCAAATCCGCCTGGTCCTACCAGATTTCTCAAAAAGCCCCGAGCACTGCTCGGGGCTTTTTGCGTTATAGGCGGGGCAGATCGGTGTGGCGAATGAAGGTATCGACCAGCGCCTCGATACCGGCCTGGTCCTGGGCGCTGAAGCGGGCCAGCTGAGGGCTGTCGATATCCAGAACGCCCCATAGCCAGCCATCCTGAACGATGGGGACGACCAGTTCGGACTGGGAGGCCGCATCGCAGGCAATATGGTCGGCTACGGCGTGTACGTCGTCGACCCGCTGGGTGGCGCGACTGCGCGCTGCTGCGCCGCATACTCCCTTGCTGAACGGAATGGGGTTGCAGGCGGGCTTGCCCTGGAAGGGACCCAGGGTCAGTATTTCCGGCTGGCGCTGCAGGTAAAAGCCTACCCAGTTGAGCTGTTCCAGCGATTGCTGGATGAACGCGCTGGTCTGGGCGCTGTTGGTCAACCAGTCGCGTGTGTCCAGCAGAGCTGCGAGCTGTCGATTGAGCAGGTCATAATCGATCGTGGTCATGTTGTTTCTCGGGTGTCGGCACATGAGATTAAAACGCATCAGGCCAGCCTTGCGGCTGGCCTGATGGTAAAGCGTGTACTGCCAGTAGCGTTATTCTTCGATCCAGCCAGGTACGGCGGCACCCTTGAACAGCTCGGTGGCTTTCTCGATGACTTCGTCGCGCTGGTAAGCGTCTACCAGCTGGCGAATATCTTCGCGCTCTTCGTCACCGCCACGCACGGCAATCAGGTTGACGTAGGGGGACTCGGGACCTTCCTTGATCAACGCGTCATCCAGGCTGAGGCCTGCTGGCTGAGCAAAGGTGTTGTTGATGAAGGCCATGTCCACGTCGGGCAGTACGCGAGGCAACTGCGCTGCTTCGATTTCACGGAAGCGGAAGCCGCGCGGGTTTTCAGCAATGTCGATGGGGGTGGCTTCCAGGAAGGTCGGATCGTTCAGCGTGATCAGGCCTTCGTTGTGCATCAGGATCAGAGCGCGACCTTCATTGGAAGGGTCGTTCGGCAGGGCGATCTGAGCGCCGTCCGGCAGCTCGTCGATGCTGCTGTATTTTTCAGAGTAAGCACCGATGGGGTACACGAAGGTGTAGCCAGCGATGGCGAAGTCGTAGCCACGGTCATTGATCATGGCTTGCATGTAGGGCTCGTGCTGGTAAGCGTTGGCATCCAGGCTGCCATCGGCCAGTGCCGCGTTGGGCGTCACGTAGTCGGTAAACTCGATGATTTCGACGTTCAAGTCGAACTCTTCCTTGGCAATGCGCGCCGCGACTTCCATGACTTCGGTTTCCGGGCCTGCGACCGTGCCTATCTTGATGGTGCGCGTGTCGGCGTTGGCGACGTTGATGGCCAGTGCCAGGGCGGTCAGGCTGCCAATAACGAGTTTTTGCATGGCGTTGCTCCAGTGTTGTGATGAGTCGTGTTGCAATGATGCGGTAATAATAAACGCAAGTCTAATTCGTTTTCGCTATATGTGGCTATGCTGATCAAAGCTAAAAGCTATGTCATTTCGCTGAGCCGTCGGTGGCCTACTTGCGATCGCTTTTGCGAACCAGATAGTCGCCCAGGCTTTGGAAACCTTGCACCATGACCACCAGAATCACCACGGTGATCAGCATGATGGTCGGGTTGAAGCGGTTGTAGCCATAGCGAATGCCCAGATCGCCAAGGCCGCCGCCGCCAACGGCGCCTGCCATGGCCGAGTAGCTCACCAGAGTCACCACGGTGATGGTGAGACCGGTAATGATGCCGCCGCGTGCTTCAGGGATCAGTACCTTGGTGATGATTTGCCAGGGCGTGGCGCCCATCGACTGGGCGGACTCGATCAGGCCGGGCGAAATTTCGTTGAGCGCGCCTTCGATCAAGCGGGCGACGAAGGGGATGGCCGCGATGGTCAAAGGGACCGATGCCGCGTTGATGCCGATGGAGGTGCCGACCAGCATTCGCGTGAAAGGAATGATGGCGACCATCAGAATGATGAACGGAATCGAACGGCCTACGTTGGTGATGATGCCCAGTGCCTGGTTGAGTACCGGCATGGCCAGAATCTGCCGAGGCCGCGTGACGTACAGCAGCACCCCCAGCGGCAGGCCCAGCAGCGTGGCGATGACGCCGGACACGGCCACCATGTAAAGGGTGTCCAGCGTCGCCTGTAACACGAGATCAAACATTGCGCTGGACATGACCCAGTACCTCCACCTGTAGTTGATGCGATTCCAGATAAGACATGGCTTGCTCGGTCTGTGCCGGAGTGCCCAGCAGCTCGGCGATCATCAAGCCCAGCGTGCGCTCCTGAATCGACTCGACCTTGGCCTGCAGAATGCTGACATCCACGCTGCACTCCCGCGCCAGGCGTGAAATCAGCGGCGTGGAGACCGCATCGCCCGAGAAGGTCAGCCGCACCACCGGGTGGGTCTGCTCGCCGGGCTGCGCTTGCAAGCGCTCCAGCAGCTCCTTGGGCGGGCTCAGCTGCAGGAAGTCGTTGAGGAACTCGCGACCTAGCTGGGTGGTTGGTGCGGTAAAGAAATCGCCGACTTCGGCGTTTTCTACCAGTCGCCCGCCGGAAATCAGACTGACGCGATGGCAGATCGATTTGACCACTTCCATCTCATGAGTGATCAGCAGAATGGTGATGCCCAACTGCTGATTGATGTCGCGCAGCAGTTCCAGAATGGAGCTGGTGGTTTGCGGGTCCAGAGCCGACGTGGCCTCGTCGCAGAGCAGTACGTTGGGCTTGCTGGCCAGCGCCCGGGCAATGGCCACGCGCTGCTTCTGACCACCTGAGAGTTGCGCGGGGTACTGCCTGGCCTTGTCGGCCAGGCCGACCATGTCGAGCAGTGGCAAGACGCGGTTCTTGATGGCGCTGCGCTTCTCGCCCATCAGTTCCAGCGGCAGCGCCACGTTATCGAAGACGGTGCGCGTGGTGAGCAGGTTGAAGTGCTGAAAGATCATGCCGATACGATGGCGTGCCTGATTCAGGTCGCGGCGGCTCAACTGAGTCATTTCCTGGCCGTCGACCTGTACCTTGCCACTGG
This sequence comes from Halomonas sp. 18071143, assembly GCF_019211725.1. Lineage (NCBI taxonomy): Bacteria > Pseudomonadati > Pseudomonadota > Gammaproteobacteria > Oceanospirillales > Halomonadaceae > Halomonas > Halomonas sp. 18071143. Next base: position 2,026,443 of record NZ_CP078120.1, on the reverse strand, counting down.
TGGGGCGCTCCAGCAGGTTGACGCAGCGGATCAGGGTCGATTTCCCTGCGCCGGATAGGCCGATGACGCCGTGAATGCTGCCCTTGGGTATCGTTAAATTGACATCCTGAAGGGCGTGAACGGCGCTGGGGCCGCTGCCGTAGGTTTTGCTTACGTTGCTAAGTTCAATCATAGCGTCTGCCTTAATGTTAGGCCGAAGACGGAGTGCGGGAGAGACGAGCGTAGGGGAGGGTAACAAAAAAAGACCACCCTTGCGGGTGGCCATCAACGCTGGACACACCCTTTTAGCTGCACTTCACGTGGTTACAGGGACCGCGTGGACGCCCGCAATCTGGGTACAAATCGGCGTCATTACATTTGCGGCGAAAGTCTAAAGAGAGGTGGGTGGATTGTCAATTAAATACGGTCTATTTCATGTTTAAGCGTGCTTGTACAGAGTTTTCCACTTTTTTATAGCTTGTTTTTGGTTTTTGATTCTGAATTTGGCCTTTTCAGGCTGCGTTGGGCAGCAAAAAACACGCTGTTCAAGCACTTGCCGGGCCTGCACTGCACAAGGTTGGGGCATAGGGTGTAAGCTTGCGGAAATTTTTACAGCTTGAGCCAGTTCGCTGGCGAATCAACAGAGGGAAAGTCCATGTTCACCGGTATTGTGCAAGGTATCGCCGAAGTCGTTGAAGTGCTGGAGTTGGAGGCGTTTCGTACCCATGTGGTGGCGCTGCCCGAAGAGCTGCGTGAGGGGCTGGAAATTGGTGCGTCGGTAGCACACAACGGAGTCTGTTTGACCGTTACTCGTATCGAAGGTGAGAAGGTCAGCTTCGATTTGATGCGTGAAACGCTGCGATTGACTAATCTTGGTGCAATCGAGGTGGGGCAATGCGTCAATATAGAGCGCGCCGCACGCTTTGGTGATGAAATTGGCGGGCACTCCATGTCTGGGCACGTCATCTGTATGGCCAAGGTCGTGGCCATCGAGGAAGCCCCCAACAATCGTCGGCTGTGGTTCTTGCTGCCCCTCTCTATGGCCAGGTTCGTGTTCGAGAAAGGCTACATTGGCGTAGATGGTATCAGCCTGACCGTCGGTGATGTGCGACCGGCCAGCACGGGGGAAGGGGTGGAGTTCAGCGTCAATCTGATCCCCGAAACCCTGTCGCGCACCATGCTCAAGGAGCGACTGGTTGGGGACTGGGTCAATATCGAGATCGACCCGCAAACCCAGGTCATCGTGGAGACCGTGGAGCGGGTGTTGGCGAGTCGTCTGTAGAAAATTATCGGCCTGTGTTGACCAATCGGTTAGCTTATGGCCTGAAGTTTGCTAAGCATAAGACAGGGGCGCTATCGCCCTTTCATTCGCTGCACAGGGGGTACTCGCATCGCGTAGTGCCTTTCGGTAGTATGTGCGGCTTTTCTCGCACCAAGGGACGCATCCAGCGTAAGCGCGAAGGATAAAAACGATATGAAATTTCTGGACAACTACTTCAAGCTCGCCGAGCAGAAGACCAACGTAAAAACCGAGGTGATTGCAGGGGTCACCACGTTCCTTACGATGGCCTATATCATCTTCGTCAACCCGAGCATTCTTTCCGAAGCCGGCATGGATTACGGTGCCGTGTTCGTGGCGACGTGTCTGGCGGCGGCCATTGGCTGTTTCGTGATGGGGCTATGGGCCAACTACCCCATTGCCCAGGCCCCGGGGATGGGTTTGAACGCCTTCTTTACCTATGGTGTCGTGCTGGGAATGGGCTACACCTGGGAGGCCGCGCTGGGGGCGGTATTCTTCTCAGGCCTGGCCTTCTTCCTGCTGAGTATCTTCAAAATTCGTGAGTGGATCATCAACTCGATTCCGCTGTCGCTGCGATTGGGAATTGCGGCGGGTATCGGCCTGTTTTTGGCGATGATTGCCCTGAAAAATGCCGGCATCGTGGTGTCCAATCCGGCGACCTACGTGGCGCTGGGCGACCTGTCTCAGCCGCCGGCCATTTACGCCTTGTTGGGCTTTTTCGTGATTACCGCGCTGGCCTACCTGCGCGTGACCGGTGCGGTGATGATCGGTATTCTGGGTGTGACCGTCACCGCCATGGTGCTGGGCCACAATCAGTACGGTGGCATCATGTCCATGCCGCCTTCCATCGCCCCGACCTTCATGGCCATGGATCTGATGGGCGCGCTGGACGTGGCCATGCTGAGCGTGATTTTTGCGTTCCTGTTCGTCGACCTGTTCGATACCTCGGGTACGCTGGTGGGCGTGGCGCACCGTGGCAAGCTGCTGGACAAGGACGGCAAGCTGCCGCGCATTGGCCGTGCCATGATGGCCGATAGCACGGCGTCCATGGCTGGTGCTGCGCTGGGTACTTCCACCACCACCAGTTACATCGAGTCGACAGCGGGCATTGCCTCGGGCGGCCGTACCGGTCTGACGGCGGTGGTCGTTGGCGTACTGTTTTTGATCAGCCTGTTCTTCGCGCCGCTGGCGGGTTCCATTCCGGCCTATGCCACGGCAGGCGCTCTGCTGTACGTGGCGGTGCTGATGGCGGGTAGCCTGGCGCATGCCAACTGGGAAGACCCCACAGACGCCGCGCCGGTGCTGATCGCTGCGCTGGCCATGCCGCTGACCTTCTCGATTGCCGAGGGTATTGCCTTGGGCTTCATCAGCTACGTTGCCATCAAGACTCTGTCCGGCCGGTTTAGTGATCTGAACCCGGCAGTGGTGGTGCTGGCGCTGCTGTTTGCAGCAAAATTCCTGTTCCTGGGCTAACTGCCCGCATTTTGACTAATCAATGAGAGACGCGATGAGCATCTACGGCGATTACATTAAGTCCGTTATTCGCACGGTTCCTGACTGGCCTGAGCAAGGAGTGAACTTCCGTGACATCACTCCGCTGCTGCAAAACAGCGCTGCCTTTCGCAAGCTGATCGATAGCTTCGTGCACCGCTACCAGGAGATGAACCTGGATGCCATCGCGGCGATTGACGCTCGTGGCTTCATTATTGGCGCCCCGTTGGCCTATGAGCTGGGCTGCAGCTTCGTGCCGGTGCGCAAGAAGGGCAAGCTGCCGTTCAAGACGATCAGCGAGACCTATACGCTGGAATATGGTCATTCGGAAGTCGAGCTGCACGCCGACGCTTTTCAGCAGAATGACCGTATTTTGTTGATGGATGATCTGATTGCCACCGGCGGTACCATGCTGGCAGCGGCCAACCTCATTCAGCGCTGCGGCGGCCAGGTCGTCGAGACAGCAACGATCATCGACCTGCCTGAACTGGGTGGCTCTACCAAAATTCGCGATGCGGGCTACAGCGTATTCGCGGTCTGTTCCTTTAATGAAGACGAGTAACGCCCCATGAGCAGCGAACGCTACCACCAACACTTCACCGTCTCCTGGGATCAGATTCATCGTGACGTTCGTCAGCTGTGCCATTTGCTGATCGAGCGTGACTTCAAGGGGATCGTGGCGATTACCCGAGGCGGATTGATTCCTGCGGCGCTGATTGCCCGTGAACTCAACATCCGCCTGATCGACACGATCTGCATCAAGAGCTACGACCACATGAACCAGGGTGGCCTGGACATCATGAAGGGCGTCGACCACGACGGCGAAGGCTGGCTGCTGGTGGATGATCTGGTCGACACCGGCAAGACGGCGCGTGCGGTGCGTGAAATGCTTCCCAAGGCGCATTTCGTGACCATCTACGCCAAGCCCGAAGGTCGGCCGCTGGTGGATCAGTACCTGACCGAAGTGGCACAGCAGTGCTGGATTCAGTTCCCCTGGGATATGGGCATTGCCTATGTCGAGCCTCTCGCCGACCAGATGAAGAAGTAACATGCCGACTCCGCTACCCAATGACTGGCAACAGTGGCTGGGGCAAGAGTTCGAGGCCGACTACATGTCGGCCTTGAAAGCTTTTCTGGCTCAGGAAAAAGCGGCCAGAAAGGTCATCTATCCTCATTCGTCCCACTGGTTTCGTGCGTTTGAGCTGACCCCGCTGGCGTCGGTCAAGGTGGTCATTCTCGGCCAGGACCCGTACCACGGCCCCAACCAGGCGCATGGCCTGTGTTTCTCGGTGCAGCCGGGCGTGCCGGTGCCGCCGTCGCTGGTCAACATCTATAAAGAGTTGGCAGCGGACGTAGGCTTTACGCCGGTGCGCCATGGCTTCCTGGAGCCCTGGGCCAAACAGGGCGTGTTGTTGCTGAACACTGCACTGACCGTGGAGCAGGGCAATGCGGCGTCGCATCGCGGCAAGGGCTGGGAGGTGTTCACCGACCGGGCCATCGAAACCGTCAGCCAGTACGGCGAGCCCTGTGTATTTCTGCTCTGGGGCAGCCATGCCCGCCAGAAGAAAGCGCTGATCGATACCCAGCGCCATTTGGTACTGGAGTCGCCGCACCCTTCGCCGCTCTCGGCGCATCGGGGGTTCTTTGGGAATCACCACTTTTCCAAGGCAAATCAGTTCCTCCAGCAGCAGGGGCGCACGCCGATTACGTGGCAATTGCCGGAAACCCCTTAACCTGATGGTCAGTTGCGGGTAGAATGGCGCGCAATTTTGAGCGCGTGTTCAATGCGATCAAGGCCGCCATCCCGAATCCCCTGCAGTGAGGTAGTCCCATGAGTGTTTACGCCATTAATCATCCGCTTGTTCAGCATAAACTGGGACTCATGCGTGAAGTCGACCTGAGCACGAAAAGTTTTCGTGAGCTGGCAGGTGAAGTGGCCAAGCTGTTGACCTACGAAGCGACCAAGGGCCTGGAGCTCGAAGATCACGAGATCCAGGGATGGAACGGTGAACCCATCGCCACACAGCGTCTCAAGGGTAAAAAAGTCACCATCGTGCCCATTCTGCGAGCGGGCCTGGGCATGCTGGAAGGCGTGACCGACCTCATTCCCAGTGCCCGGGTGAGCGTTGTAGGCCTTTACCGTGACGAGGAAACGCTGCAGCCGGTGCCGTACTTTGCCAAGTTTGCCAACGATATCGAAGAGCGCATGGCGATCGTCATCGACCCCATGCTGGCAACCGGTGGTTCCATGGTGGCGACACTGGACATGCTGCGTGAGCGCGGCTGTGAACACATGAAAGTGATCGTGCTGGTGGCTGCCCCTGAAGGGATCAAACGGGTGCAGGATGCGTATCCTGATGTAGAAATCTACACCGCGTCGGTAGATGACCGACTCGATGAGAATGGCTACATCGTCCCCGGCCTGGGAGATGCCGGCGACAAGATTTTCGGAACGCGTTAAGCGCTCCGCGACATAAAGCCCCTTACGCGCCGCGTTGGGGGCATTTTTTTGCCTCCGTTATTATCGATAGACCTTCCTGGAGTAGTGCAATGACAACCAATACTGCACAAGAGTCGTGGCCTAAACTACTGCTGACCGGCGGACAAATGCTGTTCGTCGCATTTGGTGCCTTGGTGCTGGTGCCGCTGCTGACGGGCCTGGACCCCAGCGTGGCCCTATTTACCGCTGGGGTGGGCACCCTCGTCTTTCATGGCATTACGCGCCAGACGGTACCAGTCTTTTTGGCTTCCTCCTTTGCCTTCATTGCGCCTATTCAGGGGTCGATTGCCAGCTTTGGAGTCTCTGCCACCATGGGCGGGCTGATGGCCGCCGGGTTGGTATACGTGGCCATTTCACAGGCCGTACGGCTGAAAGGCACGGCCTGGCTGCACCGCCTGTTGCCACCGGTGGTGGTGGGGCCGGTCATCATGGTGATTGGTCTTGCCCTGGCGCCGGTGGCGGTTAGCATGGCCACCGGTGAGACCAGTGACAACATTGGCTACGGTGCGGCGATCTTTCTCTCCATGGCCAGCCTGATGGTGATGCTGGTGCTGGCCGTGTTCGGGCGTGGCCTGCTGCGGCTGGTGCCCATCATGGGCGGCATTGCAGTGGGCTACCTACTGGCCCTGCTGATGGGAGTGGTCGACTTTACCCCGGTCAGGGAAGCGGCCTGGCTGTCGGTGCCCAACTTTACGGCTCCCAGCTTTCACTGGGCCGCAATTCTGTTCATGATTCCGGTGGCCATCGCGCCTGCCGTCGAGCATATCGGCGACATGGTGGCGATTGGTTCGGTGACTCGTAAGAACTACCTGGAAAAACCCGGCCTGCATCGCACGCTGCTGGGTGACGGCCTGGCCACCACCACGGCGGCGCTGTTCGGTGGTCCGCCCAATACCACTTATTCCGAAGTGACCGGCGCGGTGACACTGACCAAGGCGTTCAATCCGAAATACATGGTGATTGCCGCCGTGCTGGCCATCGTGCTGGCATTCGTCGGCAAGCTGGGTGCCTTGCTGCAAACCATTCCCGGTCCGGTGATGGGCGGCATCATGACTCTGCTGTTTGGCTCGATTGCCGTGGTGGGCATGAATACCCTGGTGCGCGCAGGGCAGTCGCTGACGGCGGCGCGTAATCTGGTGGTGGTGTCGCTGATTCTGGTCTTTGGTATTGGCGGTATGCAGTTCGGGGGTGGTCAGTTCACCCTGCAGGGGGTAAGTTTGGCGGCCCTGGTGGGCATTGCGTTAAACTGGCTGTTGCCTGCAGAGAAAGAGGGCGAATAGTCGCTCAGTTGACGAGGTATGCCATGAGTGAACCACTGCGCTGTGCATTTCCGGTACTGGGTGTTGCCGCCTGGAGCGGGACGGGAAAGACCACGCTACTCGAACAGCTGCTGCCCCGGCTGCGGGCGCTTGGCCTCTCGGTGGCGGTGATCAAGCATGCCCATCATCAGTTCGAGGTGGACCAGCCTGGCAAGGATAGCTACCAGCTACGCAAGGCCGGAGCGGCCCCGATGCTGGTAGCATCGAGTCGCCGTCTGGCGTTGATGATGGATATGCCGACTGAGGAAGAGCCAGATCTGGCGTATCTGCTTTCGCTCATGGCACCGCATGCGCCAGACCTGGTCATCGTCGAAGGTTTCAAGGCCTGGCCCATCGCCAAGCTGGTGCTCTACCGAGAGGGCATTGGCGATGCGCACATCCTCGATGACCCCCATGGAGTGGGCGTTGCGCTGAGTGGCGCGGCGCCTGTGCCGTTGCGTGAGGATGTGATGCGGCTGAACCTCGACGACATCGATGGTATTGCCCGCTGGGTGTTCGACTGGGCTGCCGAGCAGCGCCACTCTCTGATTGATAGCAAAAGGTGACACGATGCAGTTAACCCACCTCAATGCCCAAGGCGAAGCCAACATGGTCGACGTTGGCGACAAGGCTGAGACACGCCGAGAGGCCGTCGCCTCTGGACGAATCGTGATGAGCGCTCAGACGCTGCAGCTGCTGACGGACGGTGCCTTGCCCAAGGGCGATGTATTGGCCACCGCGCGCATCGCCGGTATTCAAGCGGCCAAGCGTACCCACGAGCTGATCCCGCTGTGTCACGCGCTGGCGCTTTCCAAGGTGTCGGTGGACTTCGATATCGACCACGATAACGGTTGGGTCAATGTCACGGCGCTGTGTCGCCTCAATGGCCGAACCGGTGTAGAGATGGAGGCCCTGACGGCCGTCTCTGTGGCCTGCCTGACGCTGTATGACATGTGCAAGGCCGTCGACAAGGAGATGCGTATCGAAGCCGTGCAGCTGGAGAGCAAGCAGGGGGGTAGTCGTGGCGATTATCAGCGCCAGATGCCCGCGCCCATCGTGACCGGCGAAGGGGCTTCCGGCGAGGTGAGTCTTGGAGAGCGCTGTGCATCTCCCTGCGTGCGGGTCAAGTTTCTGGCCGAGCTGCGCGAGCGGGTGGGGGAAAGCGATGTGTCGGTGGATCTGGACCGCTTGCCGAGCCGCAACGTCGCGGGCCTGAAGGCGGCGCTCAGTGCTCAGAATGCGCGCTATGCGCTGTTGTCCGATCAGCGTACGTTATGTGCCATCAACCAGGTCTTGGCCAGCGATAGTTCGCGGATTACCGACGATGACGAAGTGGCCTTCTTTCCACCGGTCACGGGGGGCTGAGCCATGGCGCTGCTTGAACATCCGCATAAAGCGCTCGTGGTCGAGGTCACCGAGGACAGCTTCTCCATGGCTCATGGCTACGAGCAGGCGCTGCAGGGTCGCACGGATATCGGCGCGGTGGTCAGCTTTACCGGGCTGGTGCGCGACTTCAACGAGTCGCCCGATGTGCTGGGCTTGACGCTGGAGCATTACCCCGGAATGACCGAGCGCAGCCTGATGGAGATCGCCGAGCAGGCCTGGCAACGCTGGTCGCTGCAGGCGGTGCGCATCATTCATCGGGTGGGAGATTTGGCGCCAGGTGACCCTATCGTTCGCGTGCTGGTGGCCAGTGCCCACCGGCGGGATGCCTTCCTGGCCTGTGACTTCATCATGGACTATCTCAAGACCCAGGCGCCGTTCTGGAAAAAGGAGCGCGCACGCCAGGGGGCGTATTGGGTCAAGGAGCGCAAAACCGATCAGCAGGATGCCGAGCGCTGGTCGTGAGCTGCTCTTCAGCCTGCTGACCTGGAAAGGGACTACTGTTGGTCCAGTTCCTCTTCGGTGGGCATGTCGGCGGCCATGATCTGCAGGTGCACCTCAGGCATGTGCTGAAGGTGGTTGGCCAGCCAGTGCATCAGGCGCGGCTGCAGGGCGTGACGCAAGTCTGCCAGCGTTTCCGCTTCGATCTCTTCCAGCTGCTCGTCCAGCCAGTCGCTGAAGCTCTCTTCGTCCAGTGGGCTGGCCCCCGTGGTATCCAGCATCATCCGGCCAATGCGCCACCAGCCAGTCTCGGTGGCGGTCACCGGTAGCGCCAGAAACAGGCTGCCGCGCCGTGGACCAGACGACTGATGTTCGAGGCCAGGGTGGGGCCTTACGCTGTTTTGATCGACGATGCAGGGCGGCTGTGGATGGCGCGTTTCCAGGCGCAGGCCCTGATTGTCCAGCAGGATCAGGTCGCCATTGACGGGCGTAAGGGGGGCACTGATGCCTAGCTGCTCGGCGAGTGCCTGATGAGCCTGCTGATGACGCGCTTCACCATGCACAGGGAGTAGCGCTTTGGGGCGCACCCATTGATAGAGCTTTTTCAGCTCCTCCTGGGCTGGGTGTCCCGTGGCATGGAGCTCGGGGTGATTGTTTTCATCGAATAGCGCGACACCCAGCTGTAACAAACGTTTTTTAAGCTGTTCGATGGGGCGCTCATTGCCCGGGATGGCCTTGGCAGAAAAAATCACGCTATCGCCTGGCTCCAGGTCGACAAAGGGGTGACGGCGCTGCGCCAGCCGTTGAAGGGCAGCGCGTGGCTCACCCTGGCTGCCGGTGGCGATGATCACCACTTCTTCGGGAGGCAGGTATCCCAGGTCGTGGGACGGGACCAGCGGCGGGAAGTCGTCCAGATAGCCCAGCCCTCTGGCCACGCTCACCATGCGTTCCATGGAGCGGCCCATCAAGCTGACCCGCCGCCCACAAGCATGAGCGGCGCGCCCGATGGCCAGTACCCGCGCCAGGTTGCTGGCAAAGCACGATACCACCACGCGGCCCTTGCACTGTTCGAGGGTCGTGGCCAGTGCTTTGGCGACGTCGCCTTCGCTGGCTGACTGGCCGGGCATGGGGGCGTTGGTGGAGTCGCCAACCACCAGGTCCAAAGGGGCCAGCGCACGAAAATGAGCGGCATTCACCGGGGCGCCGATGAGCGGCTCCGGGTCCAGTTTCCAGTCTCCCGTATGCAGTACTCGATAGTCGCCCGCCTGCATCATGATGGCGCAGCTTTCAGGAATGGAGTGAGTGACACTCAGGTAGCGCAGGGTGAAGGGACCGCGCTCCACCGCATCGCCGGGTTCGATGATTTCGATGGCAGCGCTGCTCAGCTGGTGTTCGGCAAATTTATGTCGCAGCAGGCCTGCGGCCAACGGGGTGGCAAAAATAGGGCAGCCCCAACGCGGCCATAGCCAGGCCACGGCGCCGATGTGGTCTTCATGACCATGGGTGATGAACAGCGCCGCCGGGGTGATACCGAGGGTTTGCAGGGTGTCGGTGTTGGGCACTTGCAGCGGCGAGTTGGGCAGATCCTGACGGATCATCATGCCGCAATCGACGGCGATCCACTGATCGTCGTATCCATACAGCGTAAGGTTCATTCCAATTTCACCGCATCCACCTAGCGGAAGCAGGTGCAGGGGCGGGCGGCGACGGGGACGAAGTTGAACGCGTGGTGGATGCATCAGTCATGAAAAGCCTGGAAATATAGTCCCTTAACTATACGGGAAGGGAGGGGCACGTAACAATCATCGTGGCACTGCACCACGGTGCTTAGCCGTGGCGCTTGCGTTACACTAATGCGCCTGGTGAGGCTTGCCCGCGAGCAGGCGCCTACCCAGCGAACGTGCCGTTACATACGCAAGAGTGTTCATTGATGTCTCATTATTACCGTTTAGTTGTGTCGTGCCCGGATCAGGTGGGTATTGTGGCGCGTGTTTCCAGCTTCATTGCCCAGCAGGGCGGCTCGATCACCGAGGCCAGCCAGCACTCCGATCTGGAAACAGGGCGCTTTTTCATGCGTTATGAAATTCTCGCCGATTCACTGGGCATGTCGGCCGAGGCGCTGCGCACCGCATTCGAGCCCGTCGCCGACGAGTTCGACATGCAGTGGTCGCTGGTAGACACCCAGAAGCGCCGCCGCGTGGTGTTGATGGTTTCCCGGGAATCCCACTGCCTGGTGGACCTGCTGTATCGCTGGCAGGCTGGCGAGCTGGATTGCGATATTGTGGGCGTCATCTCCAATCATGACGACATGCGCTCGCTCACCGAGTGGTATGGCATTCCCTATCATCATGTACCGGTGGACCCGGCCAACAAGCAGGCGGCTTTCGAGCAGGTGCAGGCACAGATCGATGCTGCCCGGGCTGACTGTGTCGTGCTGGCGCGGTACATGCAGATTCTGCCGCCTTCACTGTGCGAGCGTTATGCCGGACGCGTCATCAATATTCATCACAGTTTCCTGCCTTCCTTTGCGGGGGCAAAGCCCTATCACCAGGCCTATGAGCGGGGCGTCAAGCTGATCGGTGCCACTTGCCACTACGTGACCGAAGAACTGGATGCTGGCCCCATCATCGAGCAGGATATTCACCGGGTCAGCCACTGCCATACACCCACCGATTTGGTTCGCTTTGGCCGTGATGTGGAAAAAGCCGTGCTGGCCCGCGGCTTGCGCTGGCATCTGGAAGACCGCGTATTGATTCACGGTAACAAGACCGTCGTGTTCAGCTAACTCGCCCACCGGGGAGGGGCGCCATGTCCTTTGCACAAAGCGTGCTGGCCACCTGGGCACTGCTGGCTACCTGGCTGGTGTCGGCAGGTGCTCTGGGGTGGGTGCTGTGGCAGCGCCCCTGGCAGCCGCTGCTGGAAGATACCGGTTTGCAGCATCGCTGGATGGCCGCGACGCTGGCCGTGATGCTGATGTGGCAGCTGCGGGCCCAGGCGGTCGATTGGTTAACTCTGCATCTGGTGTTTACGGTGCTGATGACGCTGGTGTTCAAGGTGCCCCTGGCCTTGATCAGCAACCTGCTGCTCAACGTGGCGATGGTGCTGATCGGGCGCAATGCCTGGGAACTGTTGGGGGCCAACGTGCTGGTGACGGGGCTGGTGCCTGCCGTGATCACGGGGGTGGTATGGCGTATCGTGGATCGCCGCTTGCCGGACAACCTGATGGTGTTTCTGTTTGCCTGCGGTTTTTTCGGTGCTGCGCTGGCGACGCTAGGGGGTGGGCTGGCGGCCGTCGGGCTGATTCTGGTGGCGGGCATCGATCCTGAAGCGATTTACCTGGCTCAGGAGTATGCCCGCTTTCTACCCTTGTTGATGCCCTCGGAAGCTTTCATCACCGGCATGCTGCTGAGCATTCTGTTGGTCTACCACCCGCACTGGGTCGCCACGTTCAACGACCATCGTTACATCGATATGCAGTAGGCGGTGGCTTGGTCCAGTGCCCTGGCCCAGTATTTTAGCCCAGGGCCTGGCCGTTCCCGCCTCGGATGACGCCTACCCCGACGCCTTCGATATCCAGCTGTTGAGTTCTCAGGTCGATTTCGATGGGGGCGAAGTCTTCGTTCTCGGCGAGCAGCGTGACGTGATGCCCCTGGCGTTTAAAACGCTTGACCGTGACCTCGTCTTCCAGGCGCGCGACGACGATCTGACCGTCACGCACGCGGTCGGTACGATGCACGGCCAGCAAGTCGCCTTCCAGAATACCCACGTCTTTCATCGACAGGCCGCGTACCCGCAGCAGGTAGTCGGCCTTGGGGGTGAAGTACTCTGCCGGCAGCGGGCAGTAACGGTCGATATGCTCCGCTGCCAGAATGGGGCTGCCCGCAGCGACTTCACCAATCACCGGCAGCCCGTTGGGCGTGGAATCGTTGGCGGCGCTGGCAGGCTCGGCTGCCGGGGGGGTGGCGTCGAGCGGTTCCTGGTTGGGCAGGCGAATGCCCCGGGACGTATTGCGGATGATGCGGATGGCGCCTTTGCGCTCCAGGGCGCGCAGATGCTCTTCGGCGGCGTTGGGTGAGCGAAAGCCCAACGCCTTGGCGATTTCGGCGCGGGTAGGGGGGTAGCCAAGCTCGCCCATGGTCTTCACGATAAAATCATATACATGCTGCTGGCGTGCGGTGAGTGGGCGTGACATATCAGACTCCAAACAGTGAAAAGACAGTCGCTACATGTCCGTAAAATCAGTATGTGTTTAAGTATACAGTATGTTGCTCTGTCCAGTACATGATGAGTTGCAATACGTTCCAGGTAGCGCAACCTGCGGTACACAGGGGATTATCGTTTGAGCCATCAGGGAGAATGGCATACTATTCGCCAACGCAACCGTCATGTTTTAAACACCTGTTTTGGGAGGGCGCTATGGCCCAGTCGGATACGGTCACACGTATTTTGGATACGGCAGAAGTGCTCTTTGCAGAGCGGGGGTTTGCCGAGACGTCACTGCGCAATATCACCAGCAAGGCGCGGGTCAACCTTGCCGCCGTTAATTATCACTTCGGGTCGAAGAAAGCGCTGATACAGGCGGTGTTTGCCCGCTACCTGGACCCGTTCTCCGAGCGCTTCCACACCGCCCTGGATGAGCTGGAAGCGCGCTATGAAGGCCAGCCCATTCCACTGGAAGTGCTGCTGGAAACCATGGCCACCACGGTACTGACCGTGCCTGCCGAGCGCCACAGCCTGAAAGTGTTCATGCGGCTGCTGGGTCTGGCCTACAGCCAGGCGCAAGGGCACTTGCGGCGCTACATCCAGCAGCAGTATGGCGATGTTTTCACGCGCTTCACCGAGCTGGTGCGCCGGGCGACCCCCGAGCTGCCGGATGCAGAGCGCTTCTGGCGGCTACACTTCATGCTGGGCACGGTGATCTTTACGCTATCGGGGCTGGATGCGCTGCGTGATATTGCTGCCAAGGATTATCAGGAGCAGGTAACGGTGCGCGACTTGATTCGGCGTCTGCGTCCCGTCGTGGTGGCCGCCATGAGCGCGCCAATGCCGTCGCCTGCAGCAACCGTGGATGAGAAGCCTCATGCAAACGCCCAGATTGGCTGACCTGCCGCCCGTTGAAGGTGGCTGGATGGAAATCGACACCCAGGCCCAACGCCTGCGCTGGTGGCAGGGGAGCGAGCTAAAGCACGAATGCGCCGTTTCCACGGGCAAGGCCGGTGTGGGGCAAGAGGAGGGCAGTGGCCGTACGCCACTGGGTTGGCACTACGTGCGGGCAGCCATTGGCGATGGGCTGCCTGAGGATGCGGTCTTTCGTGGTCGTCGCTGGACCGGAGAAATCTACTCTGCCGGTTTGGCAGCCGTCTTCCCCGAGCGCGACTGGATCTTGACACGCATACTGTGGCTATGTGGCCTGGAGCGCGGTATCAATCGCGGTGGCCGTGTCGATTCCCAGCGTCGCTACATCTACCTGCATGGTACTCCCCCTGACCAGCCCATGGGCGTTGCCGTTTCCCATGGCTGCGTGCGACTGCGCAATGCCGACCTGCTCTGGCTGTTTCAGCAGGCGCCGCCTGGCACGCCGGTATGGCTGCATTGACGTGACATGGTGTTGCTCATTTTGAAAGCTCACACGGGTGGTCTAGAATGACGCCCTTTTTCCTGGATCCAGTACGATGACTCAACCCTTAGGCCCGGTCATGCTCGACCTGGAAGGCCAGACTCTGAGCAAGGAAGACAAGCGCCTGCTGAAGAATCCTGCGGTCGGCGGTGTCATTCTGTTTGCCCGTAATGTGGAAAGCGCCACCCAAGTGCGCGAACTGTGCGACAGCATCCGCGAGGTGCGGGGTGACCTGCTGTTGGCCATCGATCAGGAAGGTGGGCGGGTTCAGCGTATCCGGCAAGGCGTGACGCGCATGCCGCCGATGGCACGCATTGGCGATGTCTTCGCCGAGGATCAGGCAGTGGGGCTGACGCTGGCCAAGGATGCCGGTTGGCTGCTGGGCATGGAGATGGCCGCCTGCGGCCTGGACATCAGCTTTGCCCCCGTGTTGGATGTGGACAGCGGAATTTCCAGCGTGATTGGTGACCGCAGCTTCAGCCGAGACCCTCAGCACGTTGCCTTGCTGGGGCAGGCCTTCGTGCACGGGTTGCACGAAGCGGGAATGGCGGCCGTGGGTAAGCACTTTCCCGGTCATGGCGGCGTGGGGGCTGATTCGCACACTGCACTGCCGGTGGATGAACGTCCGCTCTCGGCCATCAAGGAGCACGATCTGGTGCCCTTCAGCCAGCTTGCCACGCTGCTCAACGGCGTCATGCCCGCCCATATCGTCTACTCTGCCTTCGATTCCCGCCCGGCTGGTTTTTCCCCCAGCTGGCTAGGCATGTTGCGTGAGTCGCTGGGCTTCAAAGGGTGCATCTTCTCGGATGACCTGAGCATGGCCGGCGCCCATGAGGCGGGTGGCCCCGCCGAGCGCGCCAAGGCTGCCCTGACGGCGGGCTGCGACATGCTGCTGATCTGCAACGACCGTGAGGCGGCGCTGGAAGTGGTGCAGGCCTGTCATGACGTATTCAACAAGCGACCCGCCAAGCTGCGTTATGGCCGGGCGCGGCCGCAGCTGGAAGCATTGGCCGCGCTGGGCCGTTGGCGCAAGACCCACGCCAGGCTGGAAGCGCTGGTGGCTGACGCCAGCTAATTGACCCATAGACTGTTTTGGAGAGGCTCGATGTCCAAATTGGATAAAGAGGCGCTGGAGTCGCTGGACTCCATGCGCGAGTTGATGGACAACGCCGACTGTTTGATTTCACAGGAGCAGGTCGAGCGTGCCCTTGACCGTATGGCAGAAGAGATCACCCGCGACCTGGGCGATAAGTTGCCGGTCTTCTACTGCGTCATGAACGGTGGTTTGATCACCACCGGTCATCTGCTGACGCGGCTGGGCTTTCCCCTGGAAGTGGACTACCTGCACGCGACCCGCTACCGCAATGAGCTGCGCGGCGGCGAGCTGTTCTGGCGGGTCTCGCCGGAAATCCCCATGGCGGGTCGGCATGTGGTGATCGTCGACGATATTCTCGATGAAGGCGCCACTCTGGCGGCCATTCTGGCGTACTGCAAGGAGGCCCAGGCCGCCAGCGTGACCACCGCCGTGCTGGTGGACAAGCAGCACGACCGCAAGGCAGTGCCCGGTCTCAAGGCCGACTACTGCAGCCTGGAAGTCGCCGACCGCTACGTCTTTGGTTTCGGTATGGACTACAAGGGCTACTGGCGAAATGCCCCGGGGATTTTTGCACCCAAGGGCATGTAAGGCACTGGCCTAGCGAGGTGAGAAACGTCTTGCCAGGCCGGTTTCGGCAATCATGCGGGTGGAGATCTCTTCCACGGAGAAGCGCGTGGTGTCGATGAAAGGAATGTTCATGCTGCGGTAGAGCGATTCGGCCTGCTCGACTTCCTGCAGACACTGGTCCATGGAACTGTAGCGGCTGTTGGGGCGACGCTCGTTGCGAATGGCCGCTAGTCGGCGGGCATCGATGGTCAGGCCGAACAGCTTGTGCCGGTGCGGTGCCAGCGCTTTCGGCAGCTTCAAGTGACCATCTTCATCCAGGTCGTCCTCGGTCAGCGGATAGTTGGCCGCGCGAATGCCGAATTGAAGTGCCAGGTACAAGGACGTCGGCGTTTTACCGCAGCGGGATACCCCTACCAGAATGATGTCGGCCTTGTCGTATTGATGGGTGCGGGCACCGTCATCGTTATCCAGTGCGAAATGCACCGAGTGGATACGATCCATGTACACATCGTCGCTGCCTATGGAGTGAGTGCGCCCGACGCTGTAGGAAGAGTGCGTGCCCAGCTCCTGTTCCAGCGGTTCCAGAAACGTCGAGAAGATATCGACCTTGAAGCCGGAGGCCTGGCGGATGACGTTGCGGATCTGCTGGTCGACGATGGTGTCGATGATGATGGGGCGAACACCGTCGCGCATCGCGGTGGACTCGATGATTTCGGCGACGGCCTGAGCCTTTTCCAACGTATCGATATAGGGCTTGGTGATCATGTTGATGTCCACGTCACTGAACTGCGCCAACAGGCTGCGCCCCAGGCTTTCTGCCGTGATCCCCGTGCCATCGGAAATAAAAAAGGCTGTTCGTTTCATAGTCTGTCCGCCACCCTCATCTAGCTGATTTACGAACGCTCATTGTGTGCCGTGCGCCATGGCAGCACAACGTTTTCATGTGCAGGGTTTTCGTGTGCAGGGTACTTGCGATTGGGCTTGCGCAAACAGGTCGGCATCCTGCCTGACTACATAAACGCCGTGTTTCCGGCCGTTGTTGTAAAAATCCTCCACTCCCTGCGCTGTTAGACCAATGGCGAATAGGGGGCCGCGATGCTAGGGTGACAGCGTGAATGGGTGTCGTCCCAACGGTTGCATCAATGTCTGAGTGAGGGGGTTGCGTGGAAGAGTACATTCTGTGGTTCGATCAGCTGGGTATGGCGGACGTCGAACGCGTGGGTGGTAAGAACGCCTCGCTTGGCGAAATGATCTCCAACCTGGCCGGTGTGGGTGTCACGGTGCCCGGCGGTTTCGCCACTACGGCCCATGCATATCGCGAGTTTCTCTCCCACGAAGGCCTCAACGACCGTATCAACGACACCCTGGCACGGCTGGACGTCGACGACGTCAAGGCGCTGGCCGAGGCTGGCAAGCGTATTCGCCAGTGGATCATCGAGACGCCGTTGCCGCCCGCCTTCGAAGCAGCACTGGAGCAGGCGTATCAGCAGCTGCAGGCGAAACACCCCGGCCTGAAGGTCGCGGTACGCAGCTCCGCCACGGCGGAAGACCTGCCGGATGCATCGTTTGCCGGTCAGCAGGAAACCTTCCTCAATATCGAAGGCCTGGCCAACATCAAGCACGCGGTCCACGAAGTCTTTGCTTCGCTGTTCAATGATCGTGCTATTTCCTACCGCGTGCATCGGGGCTATGCCCACGAAAACGTCGCCCTGTCCGCCGGGGTGCAGAAAATGGTGCGCTCCGAAACCGGTGCGTCTGGGGTCATGTTTACCCTGGATACCGAGTCCGGCTACCGGGACGCGGTGTTCGTCACCGCTTCCTGGGGGTTGGGCGAGACCGTGGTGCAAGGCGCGGTCAACCCTGACGAGTTCTATGTGCACAAGCCCACGCTGGCCGCTGGGCGCCCCGCCGTGCTGCGTCGTACCCTGGGGTCGAAGCTGATCAAGATGGTGTACGGCAAGGATGCCAGCGCAGGTCGTTCCGTGGAAACCGTTGACGTGCCTTACAAGGATCGCGGGCGGTTTTGTATCGACGACGAGCAGATCATGGACCTCGCCCGTCAGGCGGTCACCATCGAGCAGCATTACCAGCGGCCCATGGATATCGAGTGGGCTCTGGATGGCGATGACGGCCAGCTGTACATCGTGCAGGCACGTCCTGAGACCGTCGTTTCCCAGCAGGAGGGCGGCAAGCTGGAGCGCTTCCAGCTGCGCGAGAAGGGCCGCACGCTGATCACTGGCCGGGCCATCGGGCAACGCATTGGTCGTGGTGCGGTCAAGATCGTGCTCAGCCCCGACGAGATGGACAAGATCCAGGAGGGTGACATCCTGGTTACCGACATGACCGACCCCGACTGGGAGCCGATCATGAAGCGTGCATCGGCCATCGTCACCAACCGGGGCGGGCGTACCTGTCATGCGGCGATCATTGCCCGTGAGCTGGGCATACCCGCGGTGGTGGGCTGTGGAGATGCCACCACGCAGCTGCAGGAAGGCAGCGACGTGACGGTCTCCTGTGCCGAGGGCGATACCGGCCATGTGTATGAAGGCCTGCTGGCCTTCGATTGCAACGTCTCCAGCGTCGATGCCATGCCGGAGATTCCTTTCAAGATCATGATGAACGTGGGCAACCCGGACCGTGCCTTTGGCTTTGCCAGCCTTCCCCACGCGGGCGTGGGGCTGGCGCGCCTGGAGTTCATCATCAACCGCATGATTGGTGTGCACCCCAAGGCGCTGCTGGATTATCAAACGCTGTCGGTGGACCTTCAGCAGGTGATCGACCTGCGTACGGCAGGGTACGCCGACCCGGTCAGTTTCTACGTGGACAAGCTGGTGGAGGGGATTTCCACCCTGGCGGCGGCGTTTCATCCGCAGCGGGTGATCGTCCGCCTCTCGGATTTCAAATCGAACGAATACGAGAACCTGATTGGCGGCAAGCTGTACGAGCCGGGTGAAGAGAACCCCATGCTGGGCTTCCGTGGCGCCTCTCGCTATATTTCCGACGCCTTCCGCCCCTGTTTCGAGCTGGAGTGTCGGGCGCTGAAGCGCGTGCGTGAAGAGATGGGCTTCACCAACGTCGAGATCATGGTGCCTTTCGTGCGTACCCCCGATGAGGCCCGGGAAGTGGTCGAGCTCTTGGCCGCCAACGGCCTGAAGCGCGGCGGTAGCAGCGACCCTGACGGCCTCAAGATCATCATGATGTGCGAGCTGCCTGCCAATGCGCTGCTGGCCGATGAGTTTCTCGAGTACTTCGACGGTTTCTCGATTGGCTCCAACGATCTGACGCAATTGACCCTGGGGCTGGATCGCGACTCGGGCATCGTGGCCCACCTGTTCGATGAGCGTAACCCAGCGGTCAAAAAGCTGCTGGCCATGGCCATTCAGGCGTGCAAGGCGCAAGGCAAGTACGTGGGGATTTGCGGCCAGGGGCCTTCGGATCACCCGGACCTCGCCAAGTGGCTCATGGAGCAAGGGATCGACTCGGTATCGCTGAACCCGGACGCGGTTCTCGAAACCTGGTTCATGCTGGCAGGAGAGAGTATCGCCTGACATCCATGGATTAGTTAGCCTGCTGTTCGATTTGCGCCCGGCCATTGTGCCGGGCGCACGGGTTTTATAGGCTACGCTTTGTTTTGGATGACACCGCTCTGGATGACGCCGCTCTGGATGACGCCGCCCCCGTGGCCCTACGCGATATCTGCCTGCACCCTGCTGAAAAGGAGAAAGACTATGCTGCCTAAACGGGCAATCCCCCTGACGGGCTTACTACTCGTTCCCATGGTGAGCTGGGGCTTTAGCTACCAGGCTCCCGAGATGTCACCGGAAGTAGGCTCAGGGTATGAGGAGAAGCCCGGTTGGGCCGTGGAATCCTTTGCCGTTGCTGCGGCGAACCCGCTGGCCACTGACGCGGGGTATCAAGTGCTCAAGGCCGGCGGTAACGCCATCGACGCCGCCGTGGCCGTACAAATGGTGCTGACCCTGGTAGAGCCGCAGTCCAGTGGGATCGGCGGCGGTGCCTTCTTGATGCACTACGATGGCAGCAATGTGCAGGCCTTCGATGGTCGCGAGACTGCACCGTCGGCGGCCACCGGTGAGCTGTTCATGGAAGATGGCGAGCCGCTACCGTTCATGGACGCGGTGGCCAGCGGTCTCTCTGTGGGGGTGCCGGGGGTGCTGCGCATGCTGGAGCAGGCCCACGCCGAACATGGTCAACTCGCCTGGCGAGAGCTTTTTACCCCTGCCATTACGCTGGCGGAAGAGGGCTTTGCCGTCAGCCACCGGCTGCATACCAGCCTGGCCAACGACACGGCGTTGCGCGAGGACCCGCTGGCCCGAGCGTTCTACTACGATGAAGCAGGCGAGCCGCTGGCCGTGGGCGACACCTTGACCAACCCCGCGCTGGCCGCCATTTTGCGTCGAGTGGCGGATGAGGGCAGCAGTGCCTTCCACGAAGGCGAGATCGCCGAAGACTTGGTGGCCCGAGTGCAGTCCCATTCGCAGCGCCCGGGCGAGATGAGCCTGGAGGACCTGAGCGGCTACGAGCCGGTGGAGCGCGAGCCGATCTGTACGCCCTGGCAGGAGTGGGAAGTGTGCGGCTTCCCGCCGCCGTCATCGGGCCATATCACCGTCATGCAAATCCTCGGTATTCTCGATCAGCAGCCGTTGATCGAAGCGCCGCTGGATAACGGTGTGCCCAGCAGCGGCTGGCTGCATCAGTTTCTCGAAGCGTCTCGGCTG
The DNA here is from genome assembly GCF_019211725.1 of Halomonas sp. 18071143. Taxonomy (NCBI): domain Bacteria; kingdom Pseudomonadati; phylum Pseudomonadota; class Gammaproteobacteria; order Oceanospirillales; family Halomonadaceae; genus Halomonas; species Halomonas sp. 18071143. Next base: position 2,006,035 of record NZ_CP078120.1, on the reverse strand, counting down.
GCCTTTGCCGACCGGGGCCGCTACATCGGCGATCCTGATTTTGTCGAGGCGCCGGGAGGCGACTGGCTTACGATGCTGGCCCCGGAGTATCTCAATCAGCGCAGCCGTTTGATGGGCGAGGAGTCGCTGGGCGATAGCGTCGAGCCAGGCAATCCCGGTGAGCTGGAAGTGAGTTTTGCCAGCCAGCCCGAACAGCCCGAGTATGGCACCAGCCACATCAGCATCGTGGACGGCGATGGAAATGCGCTGGCCATGACCACGACCATCGAGCAAGCCTTCGGCTCACGTATCCTGGCAGACGGCGGCACGGGGCTGGCAGGGGGCTATCTGCTCAATAACGAGCTGACCGATTTCGCCTTCGAGCCGGAAAGCGACGGCCGCCCGGTGGCCAACCGGGTAGAGCCTGGCAAGCGTCCCCGTTCGAGCATGAGCCCAACGCTGGTGTTCGATCTGGAAAGCGGCGAGCTGGTGGCCAGCTTGGGCTCGCCAGGTGGTGCAGCGATCATTCATTACACGGCCAGAAGCCTGGTGGCCATGCGTGACTGGGGGCTCGATGCCCAGGAAGCGCTGGACCTGCCCCATGCCATCACCCTGGGGGGCGATGTCTATCTGGAAGAGGGCCGATTCTCTGAAGAAACCGCCGACGCACTGCGTGAGCGCGGCCATCAGGTGAGTGAGCGGGAATTGACCAGTGGCCTGCAAGCCATCATGAAACTGGGAGACGGCACCCTGTTTGGTGGCGCCGACCCGCGTCGTGAGGGCGTGGTCATGGGCGAGTAAGCCCGCGACCGCAGCGATGCGCTACTGACGTAGCCAGTTGCGCAGTTTTACCAGCATCAGGCCGCCATCGCTCATGGCGTGGCGGTCTTCGAGCAATTCTCTCAAGCGGTCAGGGTAGTCGGTGATGATGGCGTCTACGCCAAGATCAATCAGCGCCGACATTCTGGCCCGATCATTGACCGTCCAGGCGTGGATTTCATAGCCGTAGAGGGCCGCCAGGCGAACCTCCTGACGGGTAATGCGGTTATGCCGTAAGCCCAGCGCATCGAATTGACGGCGGTCCAGCGTGCCGGGAAGTATCAGCTGCGCCAGTAGTGTCACCCTCAGTTCGGGCGCCCGCTGCTTGATGAAGCTGACCAGCGCGGGGGACATGGTGGCCATGCGCATTTCCAGCAGCGTATTCGGGAAGCCGCAGGCAGCCATTCCATCCAAGGCATCATGCTGGGTGGCCCAACAGCGATAGCGGCGATCGTTTTCTGCCTCCAGCTCATCCAGTACCGCCTGTGCCAACGCTTCCTCCTGGCCTGGTAGCGGCTTCATGTCGATCATCAGCGCGGCGTGGCCTCTCACCAGTGCCAGGGTCTCGTCCAGCCCGGCGATTCGTTCGTTCTGGAAGGCATCGCCAAACCAGCTACCCACATCGAACTCGCTCAGCTCGGCTCGGGTCAGCTCGCCAAACTCCCTGGGGTCCCCCGTGAGCCTGGCCAGCGTGCGGTCGTGGTAGAGCATGACCTGTTGGTCGGCGCTGAGGCGCACGTCCAGCTCGACGGCATCGGCACCATCCTCCAGTGCCTGGCGCACGGCAGCCAGGGTGTTTTCAGGCGCCACCATGGAGCTGCCCCGGTGGGCGATGATGGCGACGTCATCGCGTATTTCGAAGCTGTTGAGTATCCACCAGGCTTGCAGTGCGGCAATCAGCAAGACACACACTTCCAGTGCCCAGGCCAATCGACCTGTTTGTGAATTCTCGGGAGCGGCAGGCCGAGCCTCCCGATAGGCAAGCTGCAAGTAAAGGCAGGCCGACAGCAGCGCATGGGTGGTAATGCCCAGAAACGTGATGGTCAGGGTGATCAGGACATAGCCGGTCAGGTAGGCCAGCATCGCGGGCACCAGCACGGCACTGTGCTCGGGAAGCCACCAGAGCAGCGGCGTGACGAGGGTATCGTAGAGCCAGGTGGTGGCAATCGGTAGGGCAATGATGACGAGCAGTAACAGCAGCACCGCCGCGCCAATGGAGCGGTGCCAGCCACGGGTGAGGTGCACGCTGCGCTTCAAGGCCTGCAGGGGGTGGCAGTGCTCCAGCGCCACCAGCGGCAGCGCCAGTAGCCAGCGCAGATATAGCCACGACGCCAGACTCATCCACAGCAGCACGACCGGTAAGGCGCAGGCGATGAAGTACCACAGCACTGGTGGGCGTACACGCTGTAGATAGTAGGGGTCCAGGCCGCTGAGCCAGAGATCGTATAGCCAGGCGATGGCTGCCATGAACGGGGCCAGCAGCAGCAGGTGGGCGCCCACCTGCAGGATCACCAGCAGCAGCAGTGCCGGTAGGCGCCGAGTGCTGAGCCACAGGGCCTCCAGGGCCAGGCGGTAGTGGTTGTCCTTGGGCCTGCTGGCCACTTGAAGCATGCCCGCTTGCTGCCAATAGATCAGCAAGAAGGTTACCGCAAGGCCCGCCAGCAGGGTGAACAGTCCGAGGGGGCTGAACAGTAGCGCCAACAGGGCGTCGTTGGTGACCACGGTACGGTTGAGCTGGGCCATGAATCGCTGGGAGCCCCAGGCCACCAGTGGCAACACCACGGCCGATGCCAACAGCGTGAATAGCAGGTGGTAGGCAATCAGTGGGCGCAGGTGGTCACGAAGGGTGCGAAGTAGGGCGTAGCCCAGTGGCTTGAGCGGCTGCATGGTGTCCGTGGCATGAAAATGAAATATCAGGGTGGCACTATCTGCCACCACTGACAAGTCTGGCGGGTTAGCAGGGGATCGGCGCGTTCAAGAGAGCTTGAGCGGCTGTTCGGCGACGATGATGCCGTTATTGTCGGCGTAAAGCCATTGACCCACCTGCAGCGTGACGCCTGCAAAGGTCACCGCCACGTCGCGCTGGCCTTCGCCATGTTTTTCGCTGCGACGAGGGTGGCTGCCCAGCGCTTGCACGCCCAGTGGCAGGGTGGCCAGAATGTCTACGTCTCTCACACAGCCATACATGATGACGCCTGCCCAACCGTTTTTGGCAGCTTGTTCAGCCAGCATGTCGCCCAACATGGCGCAGCGATGAGAGCCGCCTGCGTCCACCACCAGAATGGCGCCTTCGCCGGGTTCGGCGACGGCCTGCTTGACCATGGAGTTGTCTTCAAAGCATTTGACGGTACGAATAGGCCCGTAAAAGCTATCGACGCCGCCAAAGTTGGCAAACATCGGCTCGAGTACTTTGACGTCCGGGTACTGGTCGCACAAATCGGGGGTCACGACGTGAGGTGTGGTCGTCATGAGAGTCTCCTGTCCATGAATGACACTGTGGGTAATAAAAACGCCCCAACCTGCAAGGGAAGGGGCGTTCGGTCATCGGCTCAGAGTCGCGTGGCGTCTCTGCGATGTTGCGAGCATCGGCGATGGGTCAGTAGCCTTGGCGCTTAAGCCTCTTGCGCTACTGGAATCACGTTCGAGGCAATTTTCTGATACTCCTCGATTTCGTGGAAGTTCATGTAACGATAGATTTCGCCGGCCAGGGCGTCAAATTCGCCCATGTAGCGCTGGTACTCAGCGACTGTCGGCAGGCGGCCTTCCACCGCGGCTACCGCTGCCAGCTCCGCCGAAGCGAGGTAGACGTTCGCGCCATCCCCCAGGCGGTTCGGGAAGTTACGTGTAGACGTAGACACGACGGTGCTCTTGGCAGCGACACGCGCCTGGTTACCCATACACAGTGAACATCCCGGCATTTCCATGCGGGCGCCTGCACGGCCGTAAATGCCGTAGTAACCCTCTTCGGTCAGCTGGTGCTGATCCATCTTGGTTGGCGGTGCCAACCACAGGCGGGTCTTCAGGCTACCCGCAGGCTGTTTCTCGAGCAGTTTACCGGCGGCACGGAAGTGACCGATGTTGGTCATGCACGAACCGATAAACACTTCGTCGATCTTCTCGCCAGCCACGTCGGAGAGCAGGCGAGCGTCGTCCGGATCGTTGGGAGCGCAGAGCACCGGCTCCTTGATCTCGCTGAGGTCGATCTCGATGACTTCGGCGTACTCGGCGTCTTTATCCGCACGCATCAGTGACGGGTTGGCCAGCCAAGCTTCCATCCCTTCGATACGACGGCTGATGGTACGCTCGTCGCCGTAGCCGTTGGCAATCATCCACTTCAGCAGCGTGATGTTGGACTTCAGGTACTCGGTCACGCTCTCTTCGGACAGCGTGATGGTACAGCCAGCCGCACTACGCTCGGCCGAGGCATCGGAGAGTTCGAAGGCTTGCTCGACGGTGAGGTCTTCGAGGCCTTCGATTTCCAGCACGCGGCCGGAGAAGGCGTTTTTCTTGCCGGATTTCTCGACCGTCAGCAGACCCTGCTTGATGGCGTAGAGAGGAATGGCGTGAACCAGGTCGCGCAGCGTGACGCCAGGCTGACGCTCACCCTTGAAACGCACCAGAACGGACTCGGGCATATCCAGCGGCATGACGCCAGTGGCAGCAGCAAAGGCAACCAGACCAGAACCTGCCGGGAAGGAGATACCGAGCGGGAAGCGGGTGTGGGAGTCACCGCCGGTGCCGACCGTGTCCGGCAGCAGCATGCGGTTCAGCCAGCTGTGGATGATACCGTCGCCGGGGCGCAGTGAAACACCGCCGCGGTTCATGATGAAGTCGGGCAGGGTGTGGTGCGTGTCCACGTCCACCGGCTTGGGATAGGCAGCCGTGTGGCAGAAGGACTGCATGACCAGGTCGGCCTGGAAGCCCAGACAGGCCAGGTCTTTCAGCTCGTCACGGGTCATTGGGCCAGTGGTGTCCTGGGAGCCGACGGTAGACATCTTCGGCTCGCAGTACATGCCGGGGCGCACGCCGTTCAGGCCGCAGGCCTTGCCGACCATCTTCTGTGCCAGCGTGAAGCCTTTGCCGGTATCGGCAGGCTGGTCCGGCAGACGGAAAACGTCTGACGGCGCCAAGCCCAGGGACTCGCGCGCCTTGCCGGTCAGGCCACGGCCGATGATCAGCGGAATACGACCGCCTGCACGCACTTCATCGAGAATCAGCTGGGTTTTCAGCTCGAAGGTGGAGAGCACTTCATCGGTGCCGTGCTTGCACACTTTGCCTTCATAGGGGTAGATGTCGATGACATCGCCCATTTCCAGCCTGGAAACATCCATCTCTACCGGCAGGGCGCCTGAATCTTCCATGGTGTTGAAGAAAATCGGGGCAATCTTGCCGCCAAAGCAGAAACCGCCGCCGCGCTTGTTGGGAACGTAAGGGATATCGTCACCGAAGAACCACAGCACCGAGTTGGTGGCTGATTTGCGCGAAGAGCCTGTGCCGACTACGTCGCCCACGTAAGCTACCGGATAGCCTTTGGCTTTGACGACTTCGATTTGCTTGAGCGGGCCAGTGGTGCCGGGTACTTCAGGCTCGATGCCGTCACGCTCGTTCTTGAGCATGGCGTTGGCGTGCAGCGGGATATCCGGGCGCGACCAGGCATCCGGCGCGGGCGACAGGTCGTCGGTATTGGTTTCACCCGGGACCTTGAAGACGGTCAGGGTGATTTTCTCTTCCAGCGCAGGCTTGGAAAGGAACCACTCGGCGTCGGCCCAGGACTGCATGACGTCCTTGGCGACGGCGTTGCCATTCTTGGCGCGCTCTTCCACGTCGTGGAACGCATCGAACATCAGTAGGGTGTGCTTGAGCTGCTCACCCGCTTCACGTGCCAGCTCTTCGTTATCGAGCAGCTCGACCATGGAAACGATGTTATAGCCGCCCTGCATGGTGCCCAGCAGTTTGACGGCATGGACCTTGTCGATCAGCGGCGAGGACGCCTCGCCTTTGGCCAACGCGGTCAGGAAGCCCGCTTTGACATAGGCGGCTTCGTCGACGCCCGGCGGTACCCGGTTGGTGATCAAGTCCAGAATGAACTCTTCTTCTCCGGCCGGCGGGTTCTTCAGCAGCTCGATCAGGTCGGCGACTTGTTCGGCGGTCAGGGGCTTGGCTGGGACGCCCTCTGCAGCGCGTTCCTCGACATGTTGGCGGTAAGCTTCAAGCACGTTGGGGCCCTCTCATCTTCTTGGTAGTGATCATCAGTGGTAGCAAAAGACGCCTGCACGGTAACAAGGACATCCTTCGATCACATGACATACGCTTGAGAATCAGCGTCTGGTGGATGGCTCGGATTCTACGGGAAACTGTCGACAATGTTAAGAAGTCAGGCGGGATGCCTACTTGTACTTTGTGTTGAGATGTTGAAAGCCGCTTTCCTGAGGGCGGTTTTTTTGATTAATGTGCCGTAAACATGAAAGATTTTTACCGATAGGCGTGTTTTTAGGTGACGGCTGGTGTGATTATCGTGATGCCGCGTTACCATGACTGCCAAGCGAGTGCTGGCCTTTAGAGCTGGGTAGCCTCGGCAAGCGTGATTCCCGTGTGGAGCGTGATTCAGGCTTGCTATACATTAGCGTTGACGCATTTTTAAGCGAGGCTGGCAGATAGGTTTGTTCATCCTCGATCCAATCAGGGAACGGACGCCATTGGCGTTTATATATTGTACAATAGTGTGATAAACGCTTGGTGCTGGTGTTATGTCGATACAATTAATGGCGTTGCAAACAGCGGATCATGCGCTGCAAGCGGATGATCTGTTGCCCGAAAGTTTGCATGAGTTTTTAGCTTGCCCAACCCCCGATGCCTGGTTGCAGTGGGCATTGGCCAACCCTGAAACGCTGCTGATCGATCACGCGCAGTGTGAAAAGAAGGCGGCTTCCACGGCCATGAGCCTGCTGTATCGCTATGTGGACCAGCCGCTGCTGTTGAGCAAGATGTCTCAGTTGGCCCGCGAGGAGCTGCTTCATTTCGAGCAAGTAGTGGGCTTGATGGAGCGTCGTGGTGTTCCTTATCGCTATCTGACGGCGTCACGCTACGCCGAAGGCCTGAGAAAACATTTACGCAGTCAGGACCCTGAGCGCTTGATCGACCTGTTGATCATTGGGGCGCTGATCGAGGCGCGCAGCTGCGAGCGCTTTGCACGACTCATTCCTTACCTGGACGAAGAGCTGGCCAGGTTCTATCGCACCCTGGTCAAGTCCGAAGGGCGTCATTTCGAAGACTATCTCTTGCTGGCTCGCCAGCAGACCGATGCGCCTATCGACGAACGCATCGCCTTCTTCGTTGCTCGTGAGGCGGAACTGATCATGTCTCCGGATACGGCTTTTCGTTTTCATAGTGGCGTGCCTGCGTGATGCGCCGCTAGCCAAGGCAGGATGTGTAACATGCGTGATGCTCAACAGACAGATCAGTTGACCCTGTTTGGTCACTTCTCCTTGACTCAAGGGGAGGACGTGCTCACTCATTTCAGCTACGACAAAGTCAAGGCGCTGCTGGTGTACCTGCTGCTTCATCGCCAGCCCGTCAATCGTGCCGCCCTTGCGGAGCTGCTGTGGCCAGACCAAGGCCTCTCCTCAGGCAGAACCAACCTGCGCCATGCGCTGCACTGCCTGCGCCAATCCATGGGCGAGCATGCCGATCACGTCCTCAACGTGTCGCGCCAGACCATCGCCTTTCATCTGCCGTCCCACTGGCAGGTGGATTTGCATGAGCTGCAGCAACTGCTGGAAGGGCCCAAGGATCTGGAGACGCTGGAAGCGCTGATGGAGTGCTACCAGGGGGATCTGATCGAGGAACTGCAGCTCAGCAACTGCAGCGAGTTCCAGCGCTGGCTGGTGCAAGTGCGCAATGAGTGGCGCCAACGAGTCATCCGTTTTGCCGAACAGGTGCTGGAAGCACACGCCGAAGTGCCGGATGCCATGCTGGAAGGACTGGTCAGCCGCTTTTCAGGCTACGGCCCGTTCCACGAGCGCTGGGTGCGGCAGCTAGCCGAGCAGAACCAGATGGCTGCGGCTCACGAGCAGTACAACAGCTACCTTCAACTGCTGGCGCTCTCCGGACAACAGCCTGAGCCCAGTTTCGTGCAATTGGCCAGTTTCTGGTCGGATGGTCACCACGACCCGCGCGCGATGTCGCCCCAGGGCGCCTTTTCGCGGGCGTTAGCTGCGGACAGCAAGCCGCTGCGCGAAGATGAGATCGAGCTGCGTCAGCTTTCTGTGATGGCCATCCGCTTGCGCTTGAAGGGTGACTGGCCGGATCGCGCGGCTACCCGCAACTGCCTGGCCTTGCAGCTGGAGCTGCTGAGATGGTTGGAGCAGCAGTGCCACCATCTGGGCGGTTTCTGGCTGCCGGGGGCAACGGGGGGCTTGGGTCTGGCCTGCTTCGGTACCCATGGCCCCGCCCATCAGCTGGCGGAGCTGGTGGCGCTTTACGAACACTGCCGTCAGGCGCTACCCCAGGAGAGCCGTCGCCACTGGGCCGGGGACGGCGAACCGCCGGTATTCGAACTGGCAGCCGGATTGCACAGCGGGCGCGTGGTCTACTTGCCCGAGCGCCAGTTGGCCGACCCGCTGGGCCAGGTGACGCAAGAGTCTCTGGAGTTGATGAGTGCCGCTGAGGGAAGCGAGCTGGTCATCTCTCAGGCAGCCAGCCAGCACATGCCCCCGGCGCTGGACTTGCAGCCCAGGCTGGTATCGCGTTTGGTGGCCAGCGATGGCCGCGTGCGTTTACGTGCGCTGGTGCTGGGCCAGAACGAAGGCGGGCGTGATGCCTTGCCACCGAGCCTGGTGGGAAGGGAAACCTCGCTACGCACCTTGCGCGATGCGCTGGCACGGGCTGGCATTGGTTTGCGGCAAAGCGTGTTGGTGCGGGGTGCCTCGGGCATGGGCAAGTCGGCGTTGATGGTGGGGTTTCGGCAGTTGGAGCTGAGCCGCGATGCGGCGATCTGCTGGCTTCCGACTACTCGGCTCTCGGTACTGGACCCATACGGTGTAGCCCGGTCGTTGCTGGCCTGGCACTTCGAACATCCGCCAACGCTCGATGCCGTGCATGCGCTGCAGGCAACGCTGGGCCTCGATACCTCGGATAGCGCGCGTCAGCAGCTGCTGGAAGAGGCGTTGGGGGTTCGCGAAGTTCAGGAAATCAGCCAGCTGACTCAAAATGGCGAAGCCGTGGAGCTGGTGGTGAAGCTCTTGCATCGGCTGATCGACCATCGTGCCGTGTCGCAAACTCTGGTGCTGATGATCGATGACCTGCAGTGGCTGGATGAACCCTCTTTCAAAGTGTTGGCGGGGCTACAGGCACGTCTGTCGATCAACACGGCCTTCATGATGGTGGCCAGCCACCACGGCCGCGAACCGCTACCGGTCAAACTGCACTGGGATCAGCAGATCACCCTGAGCAAGCTGGATGCACTGCAGTCTTCGCGGCTGCTGTCGCAACTTTCTCGTCGTTATCGTATTCATCTGAGCCCACGGCTGCGCAACCAGATCATCGAGCGCTGTGATGGTGTTCCGCTGTATATGCAGGAGATCTGTCGTCGCCTCGACATGGATCGACGGGAAGGGCGCAGCGTACAGCTGGACGAGCTGCCCAAGGGGCTGCTGGGGCTGCTGGCCAGTCGAATCGATCAGTTGGAAAGCGACCGGGATATTGCCCATATTGCAGCGGTGCTGGGCAAGCGTTTTCGGCTGGACTTGCTGGCCGAATGCAGCGGTTGGGAAAAGCCCAGGTTGTGCCAAGCGCTAGAGCACATGCGGGCGCTGGAGATCATCGAGCCCATCGACAAGGAGGGCGGTGATCATGAGTACCAGTTCAGTCACCAGTTGCTTCAAGAGGCGGCCTACCTCTCCTGTCCCCGTGACGTCAGGGTCAAGCTGCATCAGCAGGTCGTGACCTTGATTGAGGAGCGTTTTCCGGTATGGATCAGTCGCCATCCGGGAGACTTTGCCACGCATCTGCGGCGCAGCGGCCACTATGCACGTGGGGCGCGCTACTTCGAGCTCTCCGCGCGGGAAGCGCTCAAGGTGAGTGCCAACCGCACGGCGCTGCGCATGGCCGACTTCGGCTTGGCCAGCCTGCGCCACGTAGCCCATGAGGTAGAGCGTGAAGTCAGCCTGCTGACGGTTCGTGGTCAGGCTGCGTTCGCCCTGGAAGGCCACGGTTCGCCCACGGCCCATGAAAGTTTTGTGAAGGCCCGTGAGCTGCTGCGCCAAACCGGGAGCGACACGCCTGACGACCCGGCAGACCTCGAGCAGATTTTCCTGGTGAAGTGGGGGCTATGGGTGGGGCGCAGCCAGCGCTATGCCCATGCCGACGCCTTTGCGCTGGCATCGACCCTGGCGGATATCGCCGCTCGCCTGGAAGACCCGCGCTACCGCCGATTGGCGGATTATGCGCGGGCACACTGTGAATACTGGGCGGGGCGTATTCAACAGGCCCACGACCACCTGGACGAAATCGATCCGCTGAATGCTCCCATGATGATCGAGTGGCTGCCGTTCTCGGATCATCCCCAGGTGACGGCGGCCTGTTTTCAGGGTTGGGCGCTTTGTCTGCGAGGTGATTACCATCGCGCAGAGTGGCATGTCGCGGCGGCCATTCGGCTGGCGGAGCAGATCGGCCACCCGGGTACCCTGGCCATGGCGCTGATGTTTGCGGCGGCATTGTATCGTCAGTTGGGCCATGTGCACTTGGCGGCCCGGCATGCCGAGCGAGCCGCGGCCATGACCGGTACGCCAGACCTGCAGCTTTGGCAGATTTCCGCGCAGGGGGTGCTGGGTTGGCAGCGGGCGTTGGCGGGGGATCAGGGCGGGCTGGTGCAAATGCACGACAGCCTGGATCAGATGGCCGAATTGAACGGCCGAGACCGCTTCCAGCGGCCCGTGCTGTGGTACTCCGATGCCTGTATCGAGCTGGGTGAGCTGCACGCAGCCGAAGAGTATCTCGACCAGTGCCTGGTGATTGCCCGTGAGCGCACGACTCTTTTCCTGCCCGAGCTGGCTACCCAACTGGCCCGCGTGCGTGACCTGCTGGGCCACCCTGCCCACGAGGTCAAGGCGTTGACGGAAATGGCTATTCAGCAATCCCGCGAGCATGGCAACCGCCATCAGGAGTTGGCGGCGCTGGAGCTATGGCTTACGCGTATAGCGCCCAATGACCAGCAGGCGAAAGAGGTGTTTCGTCGACTGTTGGGCGAGGTAAGCCATAGCGATGCGCCGGTGCTGGTGCGCTGGATCAGCCTGCTGGACCGTCGCTTGCCGCACCCGGTGAGCCTGGGCGGCGAGGTCTAACCGGCTGTGGCGGTTTCCCACCCGTAGAGTGTGGCGAGGGCCTCTTCTCGGTGCTCGCCACACACTTCCTTGTCGAAGTCGAACTGACGGCATACCGCAGGGCGACGGGGATCACCAAAGAGCATGCAGAGGTTTTGCTCATTCAACTGTACGCAGCGAACGCCCGAGGGCTTGCCGTCTGGCATGCCGGGAATGGGCGAGCTGATCGAAGGGGCAATGCAGCAGGCGCCACAGCCCATGCGGCAAGACGCCTGCTGGTCGCTGGTAATCAGAGTCGTCATGGCGCTGCCTGCGCGGTGGCCCCCTTGTTGATACCTTCGAAGGCTTCTACATGGGTTTCCTGCTGAGTTTGTTCGGCGATACTGCTGGCCAGCCAACGGGCAATGTTTTCCACGGTGGTGGGTGCCGGTAACACGCTGCAGCGGTGAGTGGGCAGGGTGATCGAGAACGCTCCCTGTTCGGCTGTGTAGCGGCAGGTCAGGGTGGTATCCGTCTGCTCCGCCACATCGGCCTGCTCCAGCAGGTAACGGTTGTCCAGCCATTCACTCCATTGTGCCTCAAGAGCGGGCTGGCGCTGCTGGTGTTGATAGACATGCAGCCGTGAGCGGTGACCATGGGCGATACGCTGGCAGTTGCCCAGATGGCGTTTCAGGCCGTGGCTGTAGCCATAGGATGCGCCTTCGATACGCTCTTCCTGCAGGTTCAGGGTGACACGGGTGACGTTGCGAGGCCGAGCGCGTGTCAGCTCTTCGCTCAGGAGCTGGGTCACCCTTGCCACCGAGATGTGTTCCCAGGGGAGCAGGGTGAACGCCTGCGCAGGCCCGCGTACTTCCATCGGATAGGGCGTGGTGGTGCGAATGCACAGGCCTTCTGCGCACTCGCTGACCTCTACGCCAGGCGCCCTGGTGGGCACCAGCAGCGTATGATCCAGCCCGTTGTCCAGCGTGCGTTTGATCCAGGGTTTCACTTCGCCAAAATCGAACAGCATGCCGTCTTCACCCAGTTCGCCATCCAGATGGGCGTCGACCTGCCAACTGCAGCCGGTCAAGCCGCGCTCAGGGCACCAGAGGGAGACATCGATATGGGTCAGGTGGTGAACGAATAAAGCCATCAATCGAATCCTGCGATCTTGTGGGTTTGCAGCGACAAGCGCCACTGGGGGTGGGCCATGCAATAGGCCGTCGTGGCGGCCACCGTGGCGGCATTGCGCTCAGCGACAGTGGTATGGATCGTGTCGGCATGCTGGGCGACGTGATCCATAGGCTGCAGGTAAAAGTGTCGAAAGTGCAGCGCGGCAAACTGCTCGGGCGGGGCGTCGTGCTGCGGGTATACCAGCTTCAGCTCATCCCCCTGATCAATGACCAGCGGGTTGCTGCCCTTGGGGCTGACGCATAGCCAGTCGATTCCGGCGGGTGCAGGCAGCGTGCCGTTGGTTTCCACGGCGACCTCGAATCCTTCGCTGTGCAGCATGGCGATGAGCGGGGTATCGAGCTGCAGTAACGGCTCTCCCCCGGTAAACACCACGTAGGGCACCGCGCTACCTGCGCTGGCTGGCCACAGCTGTTTGATATGCCGTGCCAGCTGCTGCGCACTCTCGAAGCGGCCGCCGTTGATCCCATCGGTGCCAATGAAATCGGTATCGCAGAAGGTGCACTTGGCCGTGGCTCGGTCGGCGTCACGCCCCGACCAGAGATTACAGCCTGTAAAGCGACAGAAAACGCTGGCGCGCCCTGCCTGGGCACCCTCGCCCTGCAGCGTGTAGAACGCTTCTTTGACGTGGTACATCAGCGGCCTCGCTCGGCAGGGGTGGCGTAAGCGAGGGGGTCGGTGGCCTGGTTGGCGGCAAAGGCCGCCAGCCGTTCACGGCAGCTGCCGCACTGCCCACAGGCGAGTTGCTGGCCTTCGTAGCAGGTCCAGGTATGCCGGTAATCGAGGCCCATGGCGAGCCCATCGCGCAGGATGTCGGCTTTACTGGAGGCCAGATAAGGGGCGTGGACGGTGACGGGCTCGAAGTTGGCAATCTGCGCCACGTCGTTCATGGCCTCGACGAAGGCCGGGCGGCAGTCGGGGTAAAGCACGTGATCGCCGCCGTGTGCGCCATAGTCGACACGGCTGGCGCCAATATTGACCGCCTTGGCAATGGCCAGCGACAGCAAGATCATATTGCGGTTGGGCACCACAGTACTGTGGAGCGAGTCGGCATCGTACTCCCCCTGGGGCATGGCCAAGGCCGAGTTGGTCAATGCCGAGTTGTCGATCAGCCCGTGAATGGCGCGAATATCGACGACCTGATGAGGGATGGCCAAGGACTCACATACCTGACGTGCAACGTCCAGTTCACGACGGTGGCGCTGACCGTAATCGAAGGATAGCGCATGGACAGCGAGGCCCTCGCGCAGCGCACGGTGAAGGACGGTATAGGAGTCCATGCCGCCGGAGTAGATGACGACGGTGGATGGCGCCTGGGCGCCGGATGATGCAGTGGATGACATGCTGGGTACTCATGGTCGGAGAATTTATGTCGTGCCTGCCTGAACCGCAGGGCGGTGTTCCGGGGTCCGGTCCGGAAGGCGGGCAGTTTACGCAATGCCGCTCTTGCTGACCAGTGCCCCGGGTGGCGGCATCCGGTGTGTCAATGGAATTGGCGTGATAAGCTACCCCTCTAAAGCCGCTAGAGATGGACGCATGGCCACCATAGAACATAGTGAAATCGTTCGAGCCTCCCCGGAGCGCGTATTTGACTTGTTACGCCGAGTGGAAGATTTTGCGGAGTATTCGGACTTGATACGCTCGATCGATCGTCTTGGCGAAAACCGCTACCGCTGGCATGTGCGGGCAGTGGGCATGGACTGGTCGTTTGACGTGGAGGTGACCGAGATCGAACCCCCGGAGGTATTGGCTTGGGAATCTCTGGATGGCGTCAAGAATCAGGGGCGCTACCAGCTGCGCGCCGTACCGGAAGGCACAGAGGTGTCACTGACCCTGAGTTATGACATTCGCAATCGTCTCATGGAAAAAGCGGTGAACAAGGCGGCCAGGCCACTGGTCGGAAAGGTCAGTCGACAAATTCTCGAGCGGGTTGAAGCACGCCTCCATGCGTAAATTATCTCTCTACTCCTGGCGCTGGGCGGCCGCGTTTGCGGTGGCTGCCATGCTGGCCTACGTATGGCTTTGGTACTCCCCGGACCTGATGGCGGTGAAGCGCTGGGCCGCCACCATGTCGCACCATCCGGTGGTCGTGGTGACCGTCATGCTGACCATGGCGGTGACACTTGCGATTGGCCTGCCCGGCAGTATTGGGCTGTGGTTGATCGCGCCTTTTTATCCGCCTTTGATCGCAACGCTCATGCTGACCGTCAGCAGTGTGGCGGGCGCCTGGGGGGCTTATTTGCTGGCGGCGCGAGTCGGGCAGCGGTGGCAGCCCAAGGGGCTGACGCTCAAGGTCATGGATACCCTGAAAGCGCGAAGTGACCTGCTGACCCAATGTGCCATGCGAGTGCTGCCGGGGTTTCCACACTCAGTGATCAATTTTGCGGCAGGCCTGGGGCATATTGCGCTGGGGCGCTATCTATTGGCTGCCACGCTGGGGCTGGCGGTGAAATGGGCCGTCTACAGCAGCGCCATTTACGGGGCGCTGGAAGCCATCGAGGAAGAGGACCCGCTACAGATGGACGTGCTGCTGCCCCTGTTGGCCCTGACGGCCCTGCTGCTGGCAGGGGCCTGGTACCGGCGCCGCCTGGAAGCGGCGCGGGATCAGACTTGAATTCAGGCGATCATTCCGCCTTGTGCATCGAGGCATCCAGATGATCGACCACCTCGGCCCAGTCGGCATCTTCTTCCACTGCTTCGCGTAGAAAATCCGCCTGGCCCTCGTTCCAGCAGGGGGCGTCGGCCAGCGGCATCTCCTTGGGTAACGGTGAATGTCGCTCAATAAAGCGTTCGATAGAAGCCGCGTCCGAGCGCAGCCCCAGCTGTTCAAACAGTTCACTAAAATGATGCACTGGTTGATCCATACGTTTTCACCTGTTTTCAGAAGGTTATGTTGCACTCCATGTGTCCTGTTTAACCATAGCCTGTCTGCTCCGGGATGCCAGTCTGGCTACCGCTCGCCCACTAACGGAGTGACGAAGCGCGTTGCTCGGTCGTCGTGGGTAAGCGGCTGCGCCATCAAATGCACCAGCTTGGTGTAAGCTGCCTCGGGGGTCATGGAGCCCCCGGAAATCACGCCAGCGTCCGTCAGGCCGTGGCCAGCGGAGTAAGCGCCCAGGTGAAGGGTGCCTTGCGGGCACTGGCTGACCGCGGCCACCAGCTTTCCTTCTCCGCTGGCACGCGCCAGTACGGCTAACAGGTCCGGGTCGTCAGGCAAGTTGCCCGCTCCCCAGAGCTCCAGCAGTGCCCCCTTGACGCTGTCATTCGCCAGCCAACTGGAGAGTTGCCAGGCGGCCATGCCTGGCCACAGCGCGATGCGCACCACTTGCCCGTGAGCAAGGCACCCATAGTCCGGGAGTTCGAAGCGGGGCGCGCCACGCTGGTGAAGCGCCAGCCCCCGGCTGGGGTAAAGTACGTAGTCATCGTCTACCCGTTCGCCCAGCAGGGGATAGTTGGGGGAGGCAAACGCGGTCATCGCTTCACAGTGCTGCTTCACCGCCCTGACGCCCCGCATCAGGCGCCCTGAAAAGTACAGCGCCACTTCCTGCAGTTCACTCATGGCAGCGAATTGCAGGGCACCGCATACGTTGTCCAGAGCATCGCTATTGGCTGCCTCCAGCGGTTGCATGGCCCCTGTTAATACGACCGCCTTGTCCAGTCCTTGTAGCTGATAGGCCAGGCTCGAGGCGCTCCAACTGAGCGTATCGGTGCCGTGCAGGATGACAAAGCCCCGGTAGGCGGAAAAACGGGCGGCGATATCGCCTGCCAGCGTTTGCCACGTGGCAGGCGTGGCGGCGCTGGAGTCGATCAGTGGGTCATGGCTGATGATGTCGTAGGCGGGGAGTGCCTGCTGTTGCGGGATAGGCAACTGCTGTAGAGCATTGTGTAATCTGTCGGCAAAGTTGCCTGCTGGCATCAGTCCGGTGGCGGTTGGCTGCATGCCGATCGTGCCGCCGGTGTAGATGATCAGTACCCGCTCATGTGGGTAGGGGGTGTCTGTCAGACGAGGAGCGTTACGCATGGTCATGTCCTGGTAAAGACAAGGAAGGATTATGGAAGGGTGACGCGCAGCTGACCGCCTTGATCATCCAGCTGCCGGTTGCGACCTGCCAGACAGGCAAAGCCGCAACAAACCAGAATCAAGCCGATCAGTAGCCAGCCAATGTGTGCGGTCGAGGCGCCCATTTGCAGCATCACACCCACGCCGAAGGGGCCCAGCGCGGCCAGGGTGTAGCCGCCTCCCTGCACCAGCCCGGAAAGCTGTCCAGCCAAGGGGGCGTTGGCCGTGCGCAGCACCAGCAGGGCCAACGCCAGGCTGAAACTACCGCCCTGACCGAGGCCCAGCAGGATGGCGCCAGGCCATCGCCAAGCCAATGGGGCAATCAACAGTAGCGCCAGGCCGATGGCCGTGGCGGCCAGTACCATGAGGAGGGCTGGCCGCTGGTCCTTATGCAAGCGGGCAACCCATGGGGCGGCCAGTGCCGACGCCAGCTGGCTCATGATGGAGACCGCCATGGTCCAACCGGCGTCGGCTTCGCTGTAGCCACGGTCGATGAGCAGGGTGGGCAGCCAGCCAAACACGATGTAAGCCATGGAGGATTGAATGCCCATGAAGAGCATCACATGCCAGGTCAAGGGTTGGCGTAGCAAAGCGGCAAGCGGCACTCGGAAGGTGGGCTGTAGCGATGGTGCTGCGATTGGGCGCGGTGCAAAGCCCGACCATAGCAGCCAGGCTGCCAGGGCCAGCAGTGACCAGCTCATCAGGCTAAGCTGCCAACTGCCCAGCCAAACCAGTAGTGGGACGCTCAGCCCTGCCCCCAGGGCGCCACCAAAGCAGAGCGCCATGGTGTACAGCCCGGTCAGCAGGTCGGCGCTGTGCGGCAGTTCGCGTTTGACCAGGGCGGGAAGCAGTGTGCCCGCTATCCCGATAGCACCGCCTGCCATGGCCGAGCCCAGGTACAGCAAGCCTGGCCAGGGAGTGCCCCGTACCAGCAGGCCGGTCGCCAACAGCAGCAGTGCGGCACTCAACGCCCGCTCACTGCCCAGGCGTTTGCTGAGCCAGGGGGCCAGCGGTGCGGCAAGGCCCAGGCACAGTACGGGTAAGGTGGTCAAAAGGCCGGCAGCAGTGGCCGACAGCCCCGCGCTTTCCTGTAGTCTGTGCAGTAGAGGGGCCACCGAGGACATGGCCGGGCGCAGATTGAGCCCAACCACGAACATCAACAGGATGAAGCTGACGGTACGGCGTGTCACCATGACGCGAACTTATTGCATGTAAGGGCGCAGGTCGCCGCGTACGGCATCCAGCAGGGTGATGAAGTGATAGTCCTGTGGGGTGTCGATGGCGTCCACACGTACCTGGGTTCGCATGCCCTTGTTGATGTCCAGCTTGTCGTAGATTTCCAGGGTCAGCTTGCGTGCCGGTTTATCGCCTAACGCAATGGCGCCCTCGGCCAAATTGAAGGTTTCCAGCAGGGTGGCCCTGATGCGCGTACTGTTGCCTTCACTCAGCACGCGGCGTACGAACAGCCAGCCTTCACAAGGCAAGGAGGCGTTGTCATCGCACTCGCGCAGGAACAGCGTCCGATAGCAGGCGCCTTCCTGGGATGCTTTTTCGGCCATGCTGCGGTAAGCCTGCACGACCTGGCCAGAGGAGGCGCGGGCATCTTCCAGTCGCTGTGAAATACCCTGATGTTCGCGGCTCAGCTGCTCCTGACGCTGAAAAGTCAGCCACTGGCGATAGTCCGCCATCAGTTGTGAAGACGCCATAGTCACTCCATGAATTGGTTCAGCGAAACGCCGGAATATGCGAGGCGATACCTTCGCACATTCCGGTCCTTTGGGCTAGCGGCGAGCGCGGCGGCGACGTTCGCCACCGTTATTCGCTTGAGTGCTCTCGGAGGAGCGGCGGGCACGCGGTTGACGCTGGCCGCGGCGGCCGTTTTCGATAGGTTCGGGCTTGGCGTTGGGGTCAGGTTCGAAGCCGGGCTCAACGTGCTTGGGCAACGTTTGATTGATCAGCCGCTCGATGTTCTTGAGCAGGCCATGCTCATCGACGCACACCAGTGACACCGCTTCACCATTGCTGCCCGCACGGCCTGTGCGCCCGATGCGGTGGACGTAATCTTCGGCGACGTTGGGCAGGTCGAAGTTGACCACGTGGGGAAGTTCGCTGATATCCAGACCGCGTGCGGCGATATCGGTGGCAACCAGGACCTGCAAGTCACCGCTCTTGAAGGCTCCAAGTGCTCGAGTGCGCGCTCCCTGGCTCTTGTTGCCATGGATCGCCATGGCCGGAATGTCCTGCTTGGTCAGCTGCTCCGCCAGGCGATTGGCGCCGTGCTTGGTGCGCGTGAAGACCAGCACCTGGAACCAGCCATGGCGCTGAATCAAATGGGCCAGCAGGTCGCGCTTCTTGTCGCGATCCACGCGGTAGATGGCCTGCTCGATTTTTTCGGCCGTGGTGTTGCGCGGCGCCACTTCGATCATCGCCGGATTGTTCAGCAGCTGCTGGGCCAGGGCCTGGATCTCGTTGGAGAAGGTGGCCGAGAACAGCAGGTTCTGACGCTGTTTGGGTACCAGGCGCAGCAGACGTTTGATGTCGTGGATGAAGCCCATGTCGAGCATGCGGTCGGCTTCATCGAGTACCAGTATTTCCACGGCAGACAGGTCTACGTGACCCTGCTGGTGAAGGTCCAGCAGGCGTCCCGGCGTGGCCACCAGCACGTCTAGACCGGCTTTCAGGGCGTCTACCTGGGGTTGCTGGCCAACGCCGCCAAAAATGATGTGCGAGCGCAGTGACAAGTGCTGCCCATAAGCGGTGACGCTTTCACCCACCTGGGCGGCCAGCTCGCGGGTAGGGGTCAGGACCAGCGCACGTACCTGGCGTTTGCCCGGGCGTTTGCCTTGCACCAGGCGTTGCAGCATGGGCAGCGTGAAGCCAGCGGTTTTGCCGGTGCCCGTCTGTGCGCTGGCCAGCAGGTCTCGTCCTTCCAGAACGACGGGAATGGCCTGGCGTTGAATCGGGGTGGGCTGATGATAGCCCTGTGCGCCAACGGCGCTGAGTAGATCAGGGTGCAGACCAAGGTCAGAAAAGCTCATGCATTCTCCGCAGTCGCCACCCCCTCACTCTCTGAGTGAGGGGGTGGCGTCATGTTCAAGATACGAGGATGTCATTGCGCCATGAAGGCGCATCTAAGAATCAGATCGGGCAGCCACGACGGGCGTTTTAAAGCCACGCAGCCATTGCCCGCAGGGCTGCGTGGAAGTGATGGGGTGGCGCTTGCGAAAGGCGCTGTCGCCTAGTGTAACACGAAAGTCGCACTCAGCGCCGTTCATGCAGTCTTGAATTAGCGGCCCGTGAAATAGCCATTGCGCTGAATCTGCTCGGCGATTTGCACGCCTAGCAGGTTCCAGCTTTCACCCAGTGCACGTACCAGGGCCGGGTAGCCGTCCTCTTCCAGGGGCGTTTCCGTGGTAAAGCTTTGCAGTGTGACCAGGCTATTGTCCTCGCGCCGTAGCTGCCACTGGCCGCTGGCCACTGCCATGCCATCGTGGCGTCCCTGGAACTGATCCACCTCGACGGATAGCGTCAAGGCGTCTGGCAGGGCGCCCTCTGAACGCACCACCTGCAGCTGGGGAAGCTGCTGGGCCAACTGCGCTCGCAGGCTGCGCTCCAGCTGACGGCCAATGCCCTCGGCCCACTGGTGTTCACGAGCCTGGTTCAACGTGATGTCGTCCAACTGCATGACGATGCCATCCACGTCCAGATAGTGCGCCAAGCGTGGAGCGCGGATGGCCAGCGTGCCCGTGGGTTGGCTAGGGGCGCTGCTGGCCGCAGGGCTGGGGAGCATGTAGCGGGCAGGAGGAGTGACACTGCTTGCGCATGCGGTCAGCGCTACACAGGCAGCGACAATGATTAGCAGTCGTGTAAAAGGTTGCATCATGTTCTCTCCTGTCAGCGCGGGGCGCGGGGCGTCGGGTCCTGGGTGTCGAGGTTGTCGAACAGCAGGGCGCGAGGATTTTCGTTTAGCGTACGCGTGAGGGGCTGTAGATCACGCATCAGGCGGTCCAGCCGTTCGATGGCCGTGGTCAGCTCCTGATAGGCCGGTGACGACGGCGAGACACCCTGTAGCGTACTGCGCAGCTCTTCCAGCGTGCTGTTCAGGTTGCCGCCAATCGCGCGAGTTTCAGGGTCGCTGAGCAGTTCGTTGACCGAACGGCTGACGTCACGCACTTCGTTGAGCACCTGCTCGGAGGCTTGCAGGTTGCGGTCCATGCCCGCCAGAAGCGGTTCGACCTCCAGTGCGTTGAGCTTATCCAGCAGGTCGGTAATCTGTGCCTGAATCTGGGCGAAGCCACCTGCCACGGTGGGGAAAACCGTCCGTTCTGAGAAAGTTTCCGCTACGTACTCATCGGCCAGGTCGCGCTGGAAGTTCAGATCGACGAACAACGCTCCGGTGAGCAGACTGCCGTTTTTCAGCGACGCACGTAGGCCCAGACTAAACATCCTGGTGAAGCGATTGTCCCAATCTTCCAGATCGATATCTGAATTCTCGATGCCCAGCCGCTGGGGCTCGATGCGAATCAGTACGGGGATCGCAAACCGTGCTCTGGAATCAGGCTGAGGCGCGGTAAAATTCCAGGGCACCGCCGCCACAGTACCGATGCGTACGCCGCGGAACTCCACCGGTGCCCCGCGAGAAAGCCCCCGCACCGTATCGTCGACCAGTAGCACGTACTCCAGGTAGCGATTGAAGGTGCCTTCCCGGGCATCGTCTTCGTCAGCGTAGAGGTTGAAGCGGGCATTATGCTCCACAGGGCGCCCCATGGGCAGGTCTTCGGGCACGCCAAAGGTCACGCCGCCGCCCAGTAACGCTTCCAGCGATTCGACATTGACCCGAAAGCCATTGGCATCCAGGCGAAAATCAACGCCGCTGGCCGTCCAGAACCGGGTGCTGTCGGTCACCAATTGGGAATAAGGTTCTTCGATGAAAACCTGGTGATACATGGTGCGCGAATCGGCATCGAAACGGGTATCCTCGACGCGACCAACGGTATAGCCCTGATAGGAAACCGGGTCGCCCACGCGCAGGGAATTGCCCAGTTGGCTGACCAGGCTGATCTGAAGTCCGGCCTGTCCTGCCGTCGCCACCGGCGGCACGTCACTGACGGTGAACTCTCTTCTTGGCTCATCCGACTGGCCGGGCTCCAATTGAAGGTAGGCTCCGGATAGCACGGTGCCCAGGCCGCTGATGCCCTCGCGGCCAATGCGCGGCTTGACGACCCAGAATCGGCTGTCCTCTCTGAGCATGGCTTCGGCTTCGGGCTGGATTCGGGCGGTCATCACTGCTTGTGAGAGGTCGTCCGACAGGCGCACGCTTTGTACGCGACCAATCTCGACGTTGCGGCTGCGTATCAAGGTGCTGCCTGCCTCGATGCCTTCGGCGTTGCTCATGGTCAGCGTGATCAAGGTGCCACGGCTGGTGTAGTTGTCATACACCAGCCACAGGCCGATAACGACGGCCACGAGCGGTACGATCCAGATGGGCGACAGGCGTGTTTGCCGAGAGGCTTTGGCTCGGTGGAGTTCGTTGTCAGTATCGGTGTTGGGGGTTACATCATTAGCCATCAATAGCGTCCTTGGTGGCCGTCGTGCGGCGGGCAGGGCGTGGAGTGGGGGAGTCCCAAATCAAGCGAGAGTCGAACGTCATGGCGGCCAGCATGGTCAGCACGACCACGGCGCCAAACGCGAGTGCTGCGGGGCCGGGGGTGATCGACATCAGCGAACCGGCACGGATCAGGGCAACGAGAATCGCTACCACGAATACATCCACCATGGACCAGCGGCCAATGAACTCGGTGATGCGATATAGCCGCGTGCGGCTGTTGGCGTTGAGCTCGTTGCTGCGGTTGATCATCAAGCACAACCATACCAGCGCCACCAGTTTGCCGACAGGCACGATGACACTGGCAATGAAGATCACCGCAGCCACGGGCCAGGACCCCATTTGCAGGAGCTGCACGACACCGCCAATGATGGTCGAGGGTGCCGTATGGCCAAGGCTGGTAGTGGTCATGATGGGATAAACATTGGCAGGGATATACATGATCGCCGCAGCAAAGAGCAGCGCCCAGGTGCGCTGCAGGCTATGCGGGAGGCGAGTGTGCAGCTTCTCATGGCAGCGAATGCAGCGGCGGTGATCCTTGTCGAAACGGTTGACTAGCCCGCAGGTGGGGCAGCCGGTCACCTGTTGGCTGGCCGCCGTAGCGCCCGTCAAGGTGCCTTCCGGGGCCAGTGGCTCGCCCTCCAGTGAAAACCACATCCAATCTGCATCGATGGATTGTGTGGTCATCAGCAGCAGGATGGCGAACACACAGAAGGCCCAAAAGGAGATGCCCAGCTCGATCTGTGCCATGCCGGCCACTTTGATCAGACTGACCAGCGCGCCGATGATGAACACATCGGCCATCATCCAGGGCGTCAGGTGGGCCAGCGAGCGAGCGATATCTCTGCTCAATGGCAGCGGGCGGGCGCGCAGCAGCCCGAACTGTAGCCAGATGACCCCCGTCAGGTAGACCGCAGGCAGCACCACGATGGTCATGATCACCGCGATGGCTACGATAGGCTGGTGAAAATTGATCAGCGCCGTGGCCGTTTGCGTCAGCTCGATGCGGTTACCAATGCCACCTACGCTGAAGCTGACGAAGGGAAACGAAACGGCCACGATAAGGGCCACCAGCGAGGCAATGGCCAAGGCCATGCTGCGCTGTGCGGGGTAGCGGTGACGCTTGACCAGCACATGAGAACAGCGTGGGCAGGAGGCTTTTTCACCCGAGCCCAAAGGGGGCAGGGCCGACACCCAGTCGCACTCATGGCAGGCGCGCAGCCGCCTGCGCTGGACGCGTGCCTCGGGGGGCGTGCAGTCCACGGCGGGGGTATGCATGGGTAAGGTGGGTCGTTTCATGAAAGAGACATCAGGCAATAGCAAACTCTCGATAGTTGGCGCATTTTAAATCAATATAGAGCCGAGACGTGAGTGTCAAATCAGGGTCACCATGCTTCTCTTGAACTCGGTGCTTGACCCCGCCTCCCGGTTCGACAAGGATGCAGCCGCGATAGTGCCTAATACGATGACATTAAGGAACCGAAATGTTGCTTGCCTTTGTAGCAGTGGTGGTAGGGCTCGTCCTGCTGATCTGGAGTGCTGAAAAATTTATCGATGGCGCTGCTGCTACCTCGCGGTGGCTGGGGTTGTCCCCACTGCTGATCGGTATGCTGGTGATCGGATTCGGAACGTCGGCCCCTGAAATGATGGTCTCCGTACTGGCGGCCATGCAGGGTAATCCCGGGCTGGCGCTAGGCAATGCTTACGGATCCAATATTGCCAACATAGGGCTGGTGCTGGGTTTTGTGGCGCTTATAGCGCCGCTGGCGGTGCACTCCAGCGTTATTCGCAAGGAGATGCCGCTATTGGTGGCGGTCATGCTGCTGACTGGCTACATGCTGATGGATGGCTGGATTTCCCGCGGTGAGGCAGTGTTGCTGCTGGCCGCGCTGGGGATCTTCATTACGGTCAGTATCATTCGTTCTCGGCGTGATCAGGCGGATGCACTGACCGATGAAGTGACGGAGAGCCTGGACAGCAAGCCGCTTTCTCGTGGCAAGGCGCTGATGTGGACGCTGGTGGGGCTGGTGCTATTGGTAGCCAGCTCGCGTTTGTTGGTATGGGGCGCGGTAGAAATTGCCGTGGGCTTTGGTGTCAGTGACCTGATCATCGGTTTGACGGTGGTGGCCGTGGGCACGTCGCTTCCTGAACTGGCCTCTTCCATTAGTGCCTTGAAGCGCAAAGAGCACGATATGGTGCTGGGCAACGTGGTCGGTTCCAATCTGTTCAATAGTCTGGCCGTCGTCGGGTTGGCGGGTGTGATCGCGCCAATCGAGGCGGGCCGTGAGGTGCTGGTGCGTGACTGGAGCGTGATGACTTTCATGACGCTGCTGATGGTGCTGTTTGCATTCTCATGGCGCGGGCGTCCGCGGCGAATCAACCGTCTGGAGGGGGGCGTGCTGTTTTCCCTGTTTGTCGTCTACACCGGCTACATGGTCAGTCTGGTGGTGATGACATGACTTTTTTTAATTGAAAATGAGCAGTTTGCCTGAATGGCATGCGTCAATGCGACACAGCTTTTTGGGCAAACTTGCGCTGTATAACAGGTGTCGAAGCGTTAAAATGCAACACAGCTAAAGAATAAGCTTAGTGCTTATAACTAAAATGCGGTGCCATTAAGGCTCAACTAAGCTTGTGTAACCCATTGATGGGATATTGATCCAGGTCTTAGGAGCGTGTGATGGAACTCGACCCCCTTGTACTATCGCGAATACAGTTCGCTTTCGTTGTATCGTTTCATGCGATCTTTCCGGTCTTTACCATCGGGCTGGCGTCTTACATAGCGCTGCTTCATGGGCTGTTTTTCAAGACCAACAACCCCGCCTGGGACCGCCTGGCACTGTTCTGGACCAAGGTGTTTGCCGTGGTTTTCGGTATGGGCGTGGTCTCCGGGATCGTCATGTCTTTTCAGTTTGGCACCAACTGGAGTAACTTCTCCCAGGCAGCGTCCAACTTCCTCGGGCCGGTGCTCAGCTACGAGGTCGTTACCGCTTTCTTCCTTGAAGCGGCATTCCTCGGTGTCCTGCTCTTTGGCCGAGGCAAGGTGCCACAAGGGGTGCACTTGTTTGCTGCCATCATGGTGGCGATCGGTACGTTCATTTCGTCGTTCTGGATTCTTTCTGCCAACAGCTGGATGCATACGCCGGCAGGGGTAGAGCTCATCGACTATCGGTTCCACGTGGTTTCCTGGACCGAAGCGATATTCAACCCCTCCTTTCCTTACCGCTTCGCACACATGGCCATGGCATCCTTCCTGACCGGTGGCTTCGTGGTGGCCGGTGTGAGTGCCTGGTTCCTGCTGCGTGGTCGTGACCCGGAAGCCAACCGTCGAGCACTTTCCATGTGCCTTTGGTTGCTGCTGTTTTTGGCGCCAGCCCAAGCGGTCGTGGGGGACTTCCATGGTTTGAATACCCTGGAGCACCAGCCGGCCAAAGTGGCGGCCATGGAAGGGCATTGGGAGACCTCTGGCAACGTTCCGCTGCTGCTGTTCGCCATCCCGGATCAGGAAGCACAAACCAATCGCTTTGAAATCGGCATTCCCAATCTTGCCAGCCTCATCCTGACCCACTCTACGGATGGGGTTATTCAGGGGCTGAATGAATTTGCTCCTGAAGAGCAGCCACCGGTCTGGATCGTCTTCTGGGCGTTCCGCGTGATGGTGGGGATTGGACTATTGATGATTGCCACCGCCTTGGCAGGACTGTTCCTGCGTCGTAAAGGCAAGTTCCATCAGCACACCGGGTTCCTCAAGACGCTGGTGTATATGATCCCCATGCCGTTCGTCGCCGTGTTGGCTGGCTGGGTAGTCACCGAATCTGGACGAGCCCCATGGCTGGTATACGGCATGATGACCCACGCAGAAGGCGTTACGCCTTCGCTGACCGGCCCCATGGCGCTGTTTACGCTGGTGGGCTACGTGCTGGTGTATGCGGTGGTGTTCTATGCCGGTATCTACTACCTGACCCGCGTGGTGCGTAACGGCATGCTGCCCAAGGAAGAGCGTGAAACGGTAGGTGACAACTTCAGACGCCCCATGCGCCCGCTATCGGCCACGGAAACTCCCTTTGATGACGATGTCGACCCGGTGAGGAACTGAGACATGGAAATGTTTGATCTGACGATAATCTGGGCAGGCATCATCGGGTTCGGGTTGATGATGTACGTGTTGATGGACGGTTTCGATCTGGGGCTTGGGATTCTGTATCCCTTCGCCCCGGACGAAGATGCCCGGGATGTGATGATGAACTCCGTGGCGCCGGTCTGGGACGGCAACGAGACGTGGCTGGTGCTGGCGGGTGCCGGTTTGCTCGGGGCTTTCCCGCTGGTCTATTCGGTCTTCCTGCCCGCACTCTATATTGGCGTGTTCTTGATGCTGGCGGGGCTTATTTTCCGGGGGGTGGCCTTCGAGTTCCGCTTCAAATCCCGGCGCAATCGTCGCTGGTGGAACCGCGCTTTCTGTTGGGGCTCCGGCGTGGCCGCTTTCGCTCAAGGGGCGGTGGTCGGTGCTTACATTCAGGGGTTTCATGTCGAAAACTTTGCCTTTGCAGGTGGCGCTTTCGATTGGCTGACGCCATTCTCGGTACTGACCGGCTTCGGCCTGATGGCAGGTTATGCGTTGCTGGGAGCCACCTGGCTGATCTTGAAATCCGAGGGGCATATTCAGGAGTGGGCTTACAAGGTGACGCCGCTGCTGTTGGCGCTGGTGCTGGGCGTCTTCGGTATCATTAGCATCTGGACACCGTTCGTGAATCCGGTGGTTTGGGAGCGCTGGTTCGGTCATTTGCAGCTGATCTGGATATTCCCGGCACTGGCGCTGCTGTCGGCCTTCATGGTGTATCGCTCCGTGAAGCGTCGTAACGAGGGCATTCCCTTCGTGGCCACCATCGGCATCTACGTGTTCACTTACCTGGGGCTGATCGTCAGCAAGTGGCCCATCATCGTGCCACCGAACTACACGCTGTGGGATGCCGCCTCCGCCCCTGAGTCTCAGCTGTTCCTGCTGATCGGTGTGCTGTTCGTCATTCCGATCATCCTGACCTACACCGCCTGGACCTACTGGGTCTTCCGCGGCAAGGTGCGCGTTGGCGAAGGGTATCACTGATTCATGGCCTCTCCTGCGGCCCAGTCGAATTCGTTGACGCCGCGCCGTTGGCTGAGCACGCTGGCTCGTCGTGAGCGTGCTCGGCTAGCGCTGGCAGCGTGCTTCGGCGTGCTGTCTGGTGCTCAGACGATCCTGCTGGTGGTCGGGTTGGCGTGGTCGATTGAGCAACTGGTCGTGCATGGCCGCTCACCTGTCACGCTGGTACCCGTGCTGCTCGGCCTGGTGGTGGCCGTGGCGTTGCGCTCACTGTTTCTTGCCCTGCAAGAGTCGTTGAGTGCAACTGCCAGCTTGCGCATCCGTCAGTACGCTCGGGAGCAGGTCTTGAACAAGGTTGCCGCGCTAGGCCCGGTCTGGATGACGCGGCAGCAGAGCGGAGCCCTGGCGACCCAGTCGGTTGAGCACATCGAAGCCCTCGATGGCTATTTTGCGCGCTTTCTACCCCAAATGCGCATCGTGCTATTGCTGCCACTGCTGATTGCCGCGGTGGTGGGCTGGCTCGATTATCTGGTGGCCATCTTCTTGTTGCTCTCTGCGCCATTGATTCCGCTGTTCATGGCGCTGGTCGGCATGGGGGCAGAGCGTCTCAACAAGGAGCAGTTCGCTTCTGTTGCCAGGCTCTCGGCGCATTTCGTTGACCGCGTACGCGGCATGACGACGCTGCAGCTGTTTGGTCATACGCGTGCTGCCCAGCAGGACGTCTGGTATGCCACCGATCAGTATCGCCGCCTGAGCATGCGCACGCTTAGGTTGGCATTTCTCTCGTCTGCGGTATTGGAGTTTTTTGCCTCGGTGGCCATCGCCGTCGTCGCCATGTACGTAGGGTTTGGTCTGTTGGGCTATATCGATTACGGTCCTTCCCCCTCGCTGACCCTGTTCAGTGGTCTGGCGGTGTTGCTACTGGCTCCGGAGTTCTTCCAGCCCTTGCGCACCCTCTCGCAGCATTATCACGACCGTGCTGCGGCGCTGGGGGCGGCAGAGAGCATCGTGACCATCCTCAATGAGCCTGACGTGGTGCCGACCCGGTTTGACGCCCCCGTCGAACCAGATGCATCGATTGAATTGGTGGATGTCGAGGTGGGCTATGGACGGCACTCGGCGGTCTTGACGGGCGTCTCGGCCACGATACGTCAGGCAGATGTGGTGGTCATTACCGGAGAGTCAGGCAGTGGCAAATCTTCCTTGCTGGCGCTGATGGCCGGTTTCATGGCGCCTCTGCGTGGCGCTTGCAGAGTCCGCCAGGGCGAGCAAGTGGCGTGGCTGGATCAATCACCCTGCATCATTCAAGGGTCGTTGGCCGATAACCTGCGCCTGGCGGCGCCTGATGCGACACCGGCTGCCATGCAGGAGGCCCTGGAAAAAGCTGGCCTGGGGGAACTGTTGGCTGCCTTGCCCCATGGCCTGGAGACGGTGGTAGGGGAGCGCGGGGTCGGCTTGTCGGGAGGTCAGGCGCAGCGCTTGACCTTGGCTCGAGTATTTCTCAGTCAGGCGCCGCTGGTGTTGTTGGATGAGCCCACGGCCAGCCTTGATTCGGCGACGGAAAAGAGCGTGATCGACGCACTGCTGGCCTGGTCGGCGGAAGGGCGAACGTTGGTCATGGCAACACATCACCCTGCGGTGATGGCCGTTGCCACTCGCCACTGGGTGTGTCGAGACGGCCAGCTTCACGAGGTGGCGCCATGAAATTTCTGCACAATGACCTGAGCCCATGGCTGGCGCTCATGTTAAGGCGCAGGCAGCGCTTCCTCGTGGGTGCGCTGCTGGTATGGGTAACGTTGCTGGCGGGCCTTGCGCTGCTGGGTTTGTCCGGCTGGTTCATTGCGGCGTGTGCCCTGGCGGGCATTGCGCTGGCGGCTGGGTTGCCGTCATCACTGGATATTTATGTGCCCGGCGGCGGCATTCGTTTTTTTGCCTTGCTGCGCACCGTCGCTCGATACACCGAACGGCTCTACAACCACAATACCGTGCTGACGCTGCTGGCGGATTTACGCTATCGCGTCTTCGGTGACTTGACGCGCCTGGATGACGCATCGTTGCGGCGTCGGCGAGTCGGTGAGTGGTTGAGTCGCCTGACGTCGGATATCGATGCCCTGGATAGCCTGTATCTACGCCTGCTGGTGCCGCCAGTAGTGGCCTTGTTGAGTGTCTGGATCATTGCAGGTTTCATCGCTATCTGGTTGCCGCTGGTGGGAGCCGTCGTGGCCAGTGTATTGACGCTGCTGTGGCTGGTCATCACCCTGGGCTTTGCCAGGCTGGGTTTCACCAACAGCCATCGGCAAGTGGATGATCAGGAGGAGCTTCGGCGGCTGGTGTTGGATCAGGTACAGGCGTCCGCTGAGCTGATGAGCTACCGAACCAGTGACTGGTATCGCAGGAAAATACGATCTCACGAACAGCAAGCGCTGGATAACCAGCGTCAGCTGGCCGTGAAGGCCGCGCTGGGAAATGCGCTACTGATGGCGGTAACGGGGCTGTTGATCATTGGTGTGCTCTGGTTGGGGAGTCTGGCACTGGCCGAGCAGCACGTGGTGGGCCCCATCATGGTCATGGCCGTCATAGCCGTGTTTGGTATCAACGAAGTGTTGGCCAGCCTGCCTGCCGCTTTTGTGCGGTTTGGCGCCAGCCACGGGGCGGCCCAGCGGCTGAATGCCCTGCAGGCGACACAAGGGCAAACGCGTGTGGGCTCTCTTCCGGATGACGAGGGTGGCCATGCCCTGCAGCTGCGTGAGGTCATGTTCCGTTATCCGGATGCGGCGAGCTGGGCGATATGCCAGGTTTCCCTGACCCTGCCCGCCGGTCAACGTGGTGCCATCATGGGTATTTCGGGTTCGGGCAAATCGACGCTGGCCAATTTGATCATGGGCCGTATCTCTCCCACTGAAGGGGATGTGTGGGTGGCCGAGCATGCACCCTCTGTCATTACCCTCGAAAGTAGCGCAGCACATATGGGGTACTTGCCCCAGCAAATAGACCTGTTCGATGGCTCGCTGGCCGATAACCTGCGGATCGCCAAGCCTGACGCGACAGACGAAGAGCTTTGGCAGGTGCTTGCCCAGGTCGCTCTCTCGGACTGGGCGAAACGCCAGCCTCGTCAGTTGGCGACTCAGGTGGGAGAAAGAGGGCAGCAGCTTTCAGGCGGGCAGGCGCGCAGAGTGGCGTTGGCGAGGCTGTTCTTACGCTCGCCCTCGGTGGTATTGCTTGATGAGCCCTTCGCGGGAGTGGATGCGGCAACCGCCCGGCACGTGGCGGCCTCGCTGGACGCATGGTTGGTAGGCCGTACGGCGATTTTCTTTGTTCATCAAGTGGATGATGCGGCCCTGGTGCCTGGATTGGCTCATCAATGGCGGCTTGATGGTGGTAAGTTAATTCACGATACTTCATTTTGATATTCACCGAATCGGCAAGTAGGCGGCGACCATGAACGACTTTTTACGACACCTTCCCAAGGCTGAGCTTCACTTGCATATTGAAGGTTCTCTCGAGCCGGAACTGATGTTCCAACTAGCGGAACGTAACGGCATCGAACTCCCCTATGCCACGGTCGAAGAGGCCAAGGCAGCGTATGATTTCAAGGATTTGCAAGGGTTTCTGAATCTGTATTACCAGGGCATGAACGTCTTGCGCAGCGAACAGGACTTCTATGACCTGGCCATGGATTATTTCAAGCGTGCCCGTTCGGAAGGCGTGCTGCATATCGATATGCACTTCGATCCCCAGGCGCATCTGCAGCGTGGTGTACCTTTGGAGGTGGTCATGGCGGGACTGCTCAGGGCCAAACAGGAAGCCGAGAGCCAGCTGGATCTTTCAGTAGGCATGATCATGGCCTTCCTGAGAGATCGGCCAGCCGACGAGGCACTTCACGTTCTCGAGCAGGCGGCACCCTACTGGAAAATGCTGGATGCCATTGGCTTGGACAGCGCCGAGCGTGACAACCCGCCCGAGAAGTTTCAGGCTCTGTTTGCGCGCGCCAAAGAGCTTGGGCTGGTGCGTGTGGCCCATGCGGGCGAGGAGGGGCCTGCCGCTTACATTACGCAAGCCCTGGACCTGTTGGACGTTCAGCGCATCGACCACGGCGTGCGCTGTCTCGAAAGCGAAGACGTCGTGCAGCGCCTCAAGGAGTCTCAAACGGTACTGACCGTGTGCCCGCTCTCCAATGTCAGCCTGAAA
This sequence comes from Halomonas sp. 18071143, assembly GCF_019211725.1. Taxonomy (NCBI): domain Bacteria; kingdom Pseudomonadati; phylum Pseudomonadota; class Gammaproteobacteria; order Oceanospirillales; family Halomonadaceae; genus Halomonas; species Halomonas sp. 18071143. The sequence goes on along the minus strand of NZ_CP078120.1, from coordinate 1,974,818 downwards.
GTGGTCGATCAATTGGATCAGCATCCGCTACCGGCGTTGTTGGAAGCGGGGCTGAAGGTCACTATAAGCTCTGACGATCCTGCTTATTTTGGTGGTGGGCTGCTCGAAAATCATATCGCCTGTGCCGATGCCTTTGGCTGGGGAGAAGATACCTTCAAATGGCTGAACCGCAATGCCATGGAAGAAGCCTTCGTCAGCGACGCGCGACGCGCCGAACTGCTGAAGCGCCTGGAGGCAGCCTGATATAGCCTGCCGCCGCCCCTATGGGCGGCGGCATAGTGCATCAGGGTAGAGCGGGCACCTCGAAATCGGGCATTTCACCTGTCAGGGAGTGCAGAAATGCCGTGATGTTATCAATGGTGGGTTCGTCAAACTCACGTCCCAGCATTTCCTGGCCCATAATGGCCACGGCTTCTTCGAGCGTTTCGGTGGCGCCATTGTTCATGTACGGGTAAGTGACGCCGACATTGCGCAAGGTGGGGGTGCGGAAGCGGTACTTGTCTCTTTCCTCGCCGGTCACCACGTAGCGACCCAAATCTTTCGACCCCGGCACCTGAATGGCGTGGAACTGGCTGTCGGTAAAGTTGGCGCCGCGATGGCAGGCGATGCAGCCATTATCCACGAAAGCCACCATGCCCTCTTTTGCCTGATCGCTGATGGCGTCCATATCACCGCGTAAATACCGATCAAAAGGTGAGTTGGGTGTGTTGAGCGTTCTCTGGAAGGCGGCCAGTGCCTTGGCCAGGTTCTCGGCATTGATGGGGTCATCCTGGTCGGGGTACGCTTCCGTGAAGCGCTCCTGGTAGAGCTCGAACTCTGCCAGCCTGTCCAGGGCGTGTTCCAGCTGCATGGCCATCTCGACATCGGCTTCGATAGGCCCCAGTGCTTGGCCTTCCAAATCCGGCTCCCGTCCATCCCAGAACTGCGATCCCAGGAAACCACTGTTGAGTACGGTGGGTGTGTTGCGTTCGCCAACCTGACCGTTATGGCCCACAGCTCTGGGGATGCGGTCCGACCAGCCGAGCGCCGGGTTATGGCAAGTGGCACAGCTGATGACTCCACTGGCGGAGATCCTGGGCTCGAAAAACAGCATGTTGCCCAGCATTACCTTTTCATCGGTTTGCGAATTGTGGGCAGGTAACGGTGGTAAGTGGGGCAGCGGTTCGAACCTGTCGCGGTAGCTACCGAGTTCGTCATCTGCCCACAGTGACGTCGTGCTTAAGAGTGCGACGCTCGCAAGCCCGATGGCAATACGTGATGTCGTCATGGTTTCCCCCTCCTATTTGACCGGTCTGGTGCGCACCGTTCTTTTCAGCGGTGCTCCAACAAGTCTAAAAAAGCGGGGAAGGGCAGGGCTTGCCTCAGGTCAACTTTCCGGCCATTGGTGATTAATGGATTGTTTGAAAGCTGAACGAGAAAAAAGCTTGACGATCAAAAGGAATTGGGTAGAATATGCCCCACATCGAACGGCAACGCCGAACGAAGGCTCTTTAACAATTTGATCAGGTAATTCATGTGGGCGCTTGCCGATGAGGGTGAATCATCACCTAATATCAAGGCAGGCGAACACGAAGATACTCTTCGGAGTATCGCAGTGAATTCGTTTGAACCTTGAGCCAAGTTTGATCCGCTTTTGTTGTCTTCGGCTAGTCCTGAGATGGCGAGTAAGGATCGCATTGATCTTAAACTGAAGAGTTTGATCATGGCTCAGATTGAACGCTGGCGGCAGGCCTAACACATGCAAGTCGAGCGGTAACAGGGGTAGCTTGCTACCCGCTGACGAGCGGCGGACGGGTGAGTAATGCATAGGAATCTGCCCGATAGTGGGGGATAACCTGGGGAAACCCAGGCTAATACCGCATACGTCCTACGGGAGAAAGGGGGCTTCGGCTCCCGCTATCGGATGAGCCTATGTCGGATTAGCTGGTTGGTGAGGTAAAGGCTCACCAAGGCGACGATCCGTAGCTGGTCTGAGAGGATGATCAGCCACATCGGGACTGAGACACGGCCCGAACTCCTACGGGAGGCAGCAGTGGGGAATATTGGACAATGGGGGGAACCCTGATCCAGCCATGCCGCGTGTGTGAAGAAGGCCCTCGGGTTGTAAAGCACTTTCAGTGAGGAAGAACGCCTGGTGGTTAATACCCATCAGGAAAGACATCACTCACAGAAGAAGCACCGGCTAACTCCGTGCCAGCAGCCGCGGTAATACGGAGGGTGCGAGCGTTAATCGGAATTACTGGGCGTAAAGCGCGCGTAGGTGGCTTGATAAGCCGGTTGTGAAAGCCCCGGGCTCAACCTGGGAACGGCATCCGGAACTGTCAAGCTAGAGTGCAGGAGAGGAAGGTAGAATTCCCGGTGTAGCGGTGAAATGCGTAGAGATCGGGAGGAATACCAGTGGCGAAGGCGGCCTTCTGGACTGACACTGACACTGAGGTGCGAAAGCGTGGGTAGCAAACAGGATTAGATACCCTGGTAGTCCACGCCGTAAACGATGTCGACCAGCCGTTGGGTGCCTAGCGCACTTTGTGGCGAAGTTAACGCGATAAGTCGACCGCCTGGGGAGTACGGCCGCAAGGTTAAAACTCAAATGAATTGACGGGGCCCGCACAAGCGGTGGAGCATGTGGTTTAATTCGATGCAACGCGAAGAACCTTACCTACTCTTGACATCCTGCGAACTTGTGAGAGATCACTTGGTGCCTTCGGGAACGCAGAGACAGGTGCTGCATGGCTGTCGTCAGCTCGTGTTGTGAAATGTTGGGTTAAGTCCCGTAACGAGCGCAACCCTTGTCCTTATTTGCCAGCGCGTAAAGGCGGGAACTCTAAGGAGACTGCCGGTGACAAACCGGAGGAAGGTGGGGACGACGTCAAGTCATCATGGCCCTTACGAGTAGGGCTACACACGTGCTACAATGGTCGGTACAAAGGGTTGCCAACTCGCGAGAGTGAGCCAATCCCGAAAAGCCGATCTCAGTCCGGATCGGAGTCTGCAACTCGACTCCGTGAAGTCGGAATCGCTAGTAATCGTGGATCAGAATGCCACGGTGAATACGTTCCCGGGCCTTGTACACACCGCCCGTCACACCATGGGAGTGGACTGCACCAGAAGTGGTTAGCCTAACGCAAGAGGGCGATCACCACGGTGTGGTTCATGACTGGGGTGAAGTCGTAACAAGGTAGCCGTAGGGGAACCTGCGGCTGGATCACCTCCTTAAACGATGTCTTCCCCTCGCGACAAGCGCTCACAATGAATTACCTGATCAGATAGTAGAGCAAACGGTAGCTATTTCCGCTTTGTTTGGGTGTTGAGCTCAAGCATACGGCGAAATGACCGGGTCTGTAGCTCAGTTGGTTAGAGCGCACCCCTGATAAGGGTGAGGTCGGCAGTTCAAATCTGCCCAGACCCACCAAATTTTATCCAGCACTGCGTTATTTTATGACTCGCATAGAAGGCTATGCTTCGCCATAAAATGCCTTGTTCTGAATAAAATTACCCGGAAAAGCCATCTATTAATGGGGCCATAGCTCAGCTGGGAGAGCGCCTGCCTTGCACGCAGGAGGTCAGCGGTTCGATCCCGCTTGGCTCCACCATATCGCGTCGTACTAGGTAATACCTCCTGTGCTTCTCGTACCGTTTGTTGGTTTTGTGACCATTGATAAGCCAGAACGCATCGCGTTGTCTTATCACTGTTCATAGAACAGTCGCTCTTTAACAATGTATATCATGCTGACAAGAACGTTTCTTAAAACGTTCTTACGTAAATTGTATTGTGATACGTCTCAAGCGTATCCGGCAATCGTTATCATTGCGAACCCCAGACTCCTTCGGGTTATAGGGTCAAGCAATGAAGCGCACACGGTGGATGCCTAGGCAGCCAGAGGCGATGAAAGACGTGGTAGCCTGCGATAAGGTTCGGTGAGGTGGCAAACGACCTGTGACCCGGACATCTCTGAATGGGGAAACCCACTCATCACAAGATGAGTATCCTGTCCTGAATACATAGGGGCAGGAGGCGAACCAGGGGAACTGAAACATCTAAGTACCCTGAGGAAAAGAAATCAACCGAGATTCCCCTAGTAGCGGCGAGCGAACGGGGACCAGCCCTTAAGCGTGTGACGGATTAGACGAACAGACTGGGAAGTCTGGCCATAGCGGGTGATAGCCCCGTAGTCGAAAATCTGATCACGTGAAATCGAGTAGGTCGGGGCACGAGAAACCTTGACTGAAGACGGGGGGACCATCCTCCAAGGCTAAATACTCCTGGCTGACCGATAGTGAACCAGTACCGTGAGGGAAAGGCGAAAAGAACCCCGGAGAGGGGAGTGAAATAGATCCTGAAACCGTGTGCGTACAAGCAGTAGGAGCCCACTTGTTGGGTGACTGCGTACCTTTTGTATAATGGGTCAGCGACTTATATTCAGTGGCGAGGTTAACCGTATAGGGGAGCCGTAGGGAAACCGAGTCTTAACTGGGCGACACAGTCGCTGGATATAGACCCGAAACCGAGCGATCTATCCATGAGCAGGGTGAAGGTTGAGTAACATCAACTGGAGGCCCGAACCAGGATCTGTTGAAAAAGATTTGGATGACTTGTGGATCGGAGTGAAAGGCTAATCAAGCTCGGAGATAGCTGGTTCTCCTCGAAAGCTATTTAGGTAGCGCCTCACGTATCACCGCCGGGGGTAGAGCACTGTTTCGGCTAGGGGGTCATCCCGACTTACCAACCCGAGGCAAACTCCGAATACCGGTGAGTGCCAGCGTGGGAGACACACGGCGGGTGCTAACGTCCGTCGTGAAAAGGGAAACAACCCAGACCGTCAGCTAAGGTCCCCAAATCCTGGTTAAGTGGGAAACGATGTGGGAAGGCTCAGACAGCTAGGAGGTTGGCTTAGAAGCAGCCATCCTTTAAAGAAAGCGTAATAGCTCACTAGTCGAGTCGGCCTGCGCGGAAGATGTAACGGGGCTAAACCAGGTACCGAAGCTACGGGTTCATTCTTAGGAATGAGCGGTAGAGGAGCGTCGTGTAAGCCGATGAAGGTGTGTTGAGAAGCATGCTGGAGGTATCACGAGTGCGAATGCTGACATGAGTAACGATAAAGGGAGTGAAAAACTCCCTCGCCGGAAGACCAAGGGTTTCTGTTCGACGCTAATCGGAGCAGAGTGAGTCGGCCCCTAAGGCGAGGCCGAAAGGCGTAGTCGATGGGAAACGGGTCAATATTCCCGTACCGGACATGATTGCGATGGGGGGACGGAGAAGGCTAGGTGAGCCAGGCGTTGGTTGTCCTGGTGAAAGTGAGTAGGCTTGGGTCTCAGGTAAATCCGGGACCCTGCAAGGCCGAGACACGAAACGAAGACACTACGGTGTCGAAGTCATTGATGCCACGCTTCCAGGAAAAGCCTCTAAGCTTCAGATCATGTGCGACCGTACCCCAAACCGACACAGGTGGTCAGGGTGAGAATCCCAAGGCGCTTGAGAGAACTCGGGTGAAGGAACTAGGCAAAATGGTGCCGTAACTTCGGGAGAAGGCACGCCGGCGTAGGGTGACGAGACTTGCTCTCCAAGCCCGAACCGGTCGAAGATACCAGGTGGCTGCAACTGTTTAGTAAAAACACAGCACTCTGCCAACTCGCAAGAGGACGTATAGGGTGTGACGCCTGCCCGGTGCCGGAAGGTTAAGTGATGGTGTTAGGATTCGTCCGAAGCTCTTGATCGAAGCCCCGGTAAACGGCGGCCGTAACTATAACGGTCCTAAGGTAGCGAAATTCCTTGTCGGGTAAGTTCCGACCTGCACGAATGGCGTAATGATGGCCACGCTGTCTCCACCCGAGACTCAGTGAAATTGAAATCGCCGTGAAGATGCGGTGTACCCGCGGCTAGACGGAAAGACCCCGTGAACCTTTACTATAGCTTCACACTGGACGCTGATGTTGCCTGTGTAGGATAGCTGGGAGGCTTTGAACCTCGGACGCCAGTTCGAGGAGCCAACCTTGAAATACCAGCGGCATCATTGGCGTTCTCACTCAGGTCCGTGATCCGGATCGAGGACAGTGTGTGGTGGGTAGTTTGACTGGGGCGGTCTCCTCCCAAAGCGTAACGGAGGAGCACGAAGGTACCCTCAGCACGGTCGGACATCGTGCAATGAGTGCAAGAGCATAAGGGTGCTTGACTGCGAGACAGACACGTCGAGCAGGTGCGAAAGCAGGTTCTAGTGATCCGGTGGTTCTGTATGGAAGGGCCATCGCTCAACGGATAAAAGGTACTCCGGGGATAACAGGCTGATACCGCCCAAGAGTTCACATCGACGGCGGTGTTTGGCACCTCGATGTCGGCTCATCACATCCTGGGGCTGAAGTCGGTCCCAAGGGTATGGCTGTTCGCCATTTAAAGTGGTACGCGAGCTGGGTTTAGAACGTCGTGAGACAGTTCGGTCCCTATCTGCCGTGGGCGTTGGATGTTTGAGAAGAGCTGCTCCTAGTACGAGAGGACCGGGTGGACGACCCTCTGGTGTTCCGGTTGTCACGCCAGTGGCATTGCCGGGTAGCTATGGTCGGACGGGATAACCGCTGAAAGCATCTAAGCGGGAAGCCCCCTTCAAGATGAGACATCCCCGAGGCCTAGAGCCTCCTGAAGGGCCCAGCGAGACCAGCTGGTTGATAGGCACGGTGTGGAAGCGCTGCAAGGCGTTGAGCTAACGTGTACTAATGGCCCGTGAGGCTTGACCCTATAACACCCAAGGGGTCTGGTCGTGATGATAACGAAGAGTGTGAACGCACTCGCAACACCGGATACGCGGCAGTGAGCCAGAGCGCTTGCTGACAAGAGACGCACACAATACACGTCAAAAATACGTCAAGAACACCTCAGCATGATATGCATTACCTGTTACGCCTGACGACCATAGCACGCGTGAACCACCTGATCCCATGCCGAACTCAGAAGTGAAACCGCTTAGCGCCGATGGTAGTGTGGGGTCTCCCCATGTGAGAGTAGGTCATCGTCAGGCACTTATCCCGTAGAAAGCCCCGAGCACACTGTGTTCGGGGCTTTTTGCTGTGCGTTAAATTTTTCGTGGGAAAGGTCGTCGAGAAACGTTGGTTGGGAAAATTCCTGAGCAAAAAAACCCAGCCTGTGGCTGGGTGAGAGTGACTTTACAAGAGATCGGTTGCTAGGCGTCTCTGCGGTGTTGGCATACGCCTCCGGCCCAGGTTTCATAGATAGCGCGGTCATCGGCGAGCATCATCAATGCAAATAGCCGTTCACCGAGGGTGGTGCAGTGCTGGCTACGTCGCTGCAGCAGTGACGTGGCGTCAGGGTCGATCACGATAAAATCAGCTTCGTAGGAAGGGGCCAACTGTCCAATGTGGCTATCCAGAGAGAGGGCTTTGGCGTTGCCGTGGGTGAGGCCATAAAATCCTTGCCAGGCGGTCAGAGGCTGACCACGCAGCTGGCCTACCTGGTAGGCGCTTTTCAAGGTGCCGAAGCCGGAAAGATCCGTGCCTGCGCCAATGTCGCTGGCATAGGTAAATGCCATGCCCGTCTCTCGGGCAGCGTCTCGGTCGAACAGGCCGCTGCCCAGGAACAGGTTGGAGCTGGGGCAAAAGGCGATATTGGCGCCGCGCTCTGCCAACCGTTGGCGCATGCCGTTGTCCAAATGAATACCGTGGGCAAAGGTGCTGCGTGGGCCGACGAGTCCTGCTTCTTCGTAAACGGCCAAATAGTCTCGACTGCCGGGAAACAGTTCCGCCACCCAGTCCAGCTCTCCGCTGTTCTCGGCGAGGTGGGTCTGCAGCCATAGGGTGGGGTCATTGCGCAGCAGGGCGCCTGCCGCGTCCATTTGGGCTCTGGTCGAGGTGGGCGCAAAACGCGGGGTAACGCTGTAACCGAGGCGCTGCTTCCCATGCCAGTCCTCGATGAGCCGCTCTGTGTCGGAGATACCCGAGACGCCATCCATCAAGGCATCGGGGGCATTGCGATCCATCAGTACCTTACCTACCAGCATGCGCAGCTGCCGCTTTTGGCAGGCTGCAAAAAAGGCATCCACGGAGCCCGGGTGGCTCGAGCCAAACACTTGCGCGGTGGTGGTACCTGCGCGCAGCATTTCATTCAAGAACGCTTCCGATAACGCCTTGGCGTGATCATGATTGGCGAACTGGCACTCGGCAGGAAACGTGTAGTCATTCAGCCAATCCAGCAGTTGGCGCCCATAAGAGGCCATGATGTCCAACTGGACATAGTGGACGTGAGTATCGATGAATCCTGGCATGATGATCTTGCCGCGATGGTCGATCACTTCCGCTGCTTTAGGCAACTGATCAACCAGCCCGGCATAATGCCCCACTGCATGGATATGCCCACCCTTCAGCCACAAGAGGCCGTCAGCGTAGTGTTCCAGACTGCCAGGGTGGGGCAGGTTGCCATCGCCGGGATCGTTGGGAAAGCTGATTAATTCAGCGCGGATAAGCGTATCGGTGGGCAAGGTCATATCAACTCGAGTGCGTTGCAGTAGGGGCAAAAAGCGCGCGTAGCGTAGCGCTATCCAGGCCACGGGTCTCGGTGGCATAGGGTTGGTCGGTCAACCAGAGTAATTCCGTCACCACGCTCAGCGCGATGGCGTAGGGGGTTTTATTGCTGAGCTTGGTATTCCTGACCGAGCCGATGGGGCAGCGCACGCGCTGCAGTATCGGCTGGTCGACTCCTGCTCGGGAAAGGCGCCCTTTGAAACTCGCCCACTTGCTGTCGGAGCCTATCAATCCAATGGACGCAATATCGGCACGCTCCAGCAACCCCTTGATCAAGGCATAATCCTCATCATGATCGTGGGTCATGACCAGAGCATGGGTGCCAAGGGGTAAGCCTGCCACCGTCTCTCCAACGTCGCCCAGTAAATGACAACTCAAGCGTGCACGAGGGACATCTGATTGGAAAGCATCGGCGCGGCTGTCATACCAATCGAGCTGCCAAGGCAGAGGAGCGCTGAGTTTGACTATCTCGCGCCCGACATGCCCCGCGCCGAACAGGGCAATGTGAGCGGTGGCGCCCAGAAATACTTCCAGCAGGACGTTGACCAGCCCGCCACAGCACTGCCCGCTACGCCCGCCCAGCGAAAAGGATTCCAGTGAGAACCCCGCTTGGCGCTGGCTCAAGAGGGAGCGAGCCTGCTGAATGGTCTGCCACTCGAAGGTGCCGCCGCCCAGCGTATCGAAGACAGCGTGTTCGGTAATCACCATGCGTGCGCCAGGCTCCCGGGGCGTGGAGCCTGCGCTGGTCATCTGGGTGGCCAAGACATGAGGCGTGCCGTGGCGTTGACAATGGTCGAGGGCGGCATGCCAGGTCATGGGCGTTTCATGGGTCATAAGGCACTTTTCCGAATGGCATGCGCTGCCAGCATGACACGCTCGGGCGTGGCCGGGGTATCCAGACGCGGCGAGCTGCGGTAGTCATCCAGGCTGGCGAGGGCATCGCGCAGGGCCGACCAGACGCATATCCCCAGCATGAAGGGCGGCTCACCCACCGCTTTGGAGCGGTACAGGCTGGCCATGGAATTAGGGTGTCCTTCCAGCAGTTCGACATTGAAGACGCTGGGCAGATCCCCGAAGGTGGGAATTTTGTAGGTCGCTGGACCATCGCTGACCAGCGTTCCTTCACTGTTCCATTTGAGCTCTTCACTGGTCAGCCAGCCCATGCCCTGAATGAACCCGCCTTCAACCTGACCAATATCGATGGCTGGGTTGAGCGAGTTGCCCACATCATGAAGTATGTCAACACGGTCGACCTGGTATTCGCCGGTCAACGTGTCGACGCTGACCTCCGCCGCTGCCGCGCCAAAGGCGTAATAATAAAATGGGCGGCCCTGGCCAGTTGCGCGATTGTAATGAATCAGTGGCGTCGCGTAGAAGCCTTTCTCGGACAGCGAAACCCGATGTAGATATGCCGTCTGCACCAGCTCGCCCCAGGGAATGCGGCGTTCACTTTCGCCGATGCCTGCGATGAGCATGCCGTCCCTCAGCTCCATGCCTTCACGATCCAGCCCGCCCTCGAAGTGGTTGGCGGCAAAATCGAACAGACGCTCACGCAGTTTGATGGCAGCATCGCGGGCGGCCATGCCGTTCAAATCCGCACCGCTGGAGGCTGCCGTGGGGGAAGTGTTCGGCACCTTGTCCGTTCGTGTGGCGCTGATGCGCACGCTCTCCAGGTCCAGCCCCAGTTCCAAGGCCACCACCTGGCAGATCTTGGTGTGCAGGCCTTGGCCCATTTCAGTGCCGCCGTGGTTGATCAGGATGCTGCCATCGGTATAGACGTGTAGCAGCGCGCCGGCCTGGTTGAGGTGCTGGGCGGTGAAGGAGATGCCGAACTTGACGGGTGTCAGTGCCAGTCCTTTCTTGATGACGGAGCTGGAGGCATTGAAGTCTCGTACCTGCTGTCGACGCGTCCAGTACTCGCTGCGCTGCTCGAGGCGCTCGACGAGCGTATGAAGCAACTGCTTCTGGTCGACTTGTTGCCCGTAATGGGTCATGTCGCGTTCGGGGCGGTAAAAGTTGCGCTTGCGGATGGTCAGCGGGTCTTCACCGACATGGCGGGCAATATCGTCCATGGCCGCTTCGATGATCATCATGCCCTGGGGGCCGCCAAACCCGCGAAAAGCGGTGTTCGACGCAGTGTGGGTGCGGGCGCGATGGCCGGTGACCCGGGCATTACCCAGTGAGTAGGCATTGTCTGCGTGAAACATGGCGCGGTCGACGATGGCATCGGAAAGGTCGGGGGAGTACCCGCAGTCGCCGATCACGGTAATGTCGCTGCCTTGAATCACTCCCTGTGAATCGATGGCCAGCCGATAGCGGTTGTGAAAGGGGTGGCGCTTGCCAGTGGCGCGCATGTCGTCACGTCTGGGCAGGCGAAGGCGCGTGGCCTTGCCGGTGCGTTGTGCGATGAGGGCAGCAATGCAGGCCCAGGGGGATGCCTGGGTTTCCTTGCCTCCAAAACCGCCCCCCATGCGCCGTACTTCCACCGTGACGGCATGAAATGGGATGCCCAGAACTTCGGCAACCAGCTTTTGGGTTTCGCTGGGGTGCTGGTTGGAGGTATGAACCATGACGCCTTCGTCTTCGCTCGGAATGACGATGCAAGCCTGGCCCTCCAGATAGAAGTGCTCTTGTCCACCAATGAACAGCGCACCTTCCAGCACGTGTTCAGCTTGCTCCAGTGTGGCCTGCCAGTCACCACGCTGCTGGGTGTGGCTGGGGCGAACGAACTCCTCTTGAGCAGCGGCTTGAACGGCATCCAGCTGTGCTGGCAGCTTGTCGATCTGCACATTGGCAAGCAGCATCGCGTGACGCGCCGCCCACAGGGAAGTGGCAGCCACGGCAAACAGGCACTGCCCTGAATAGCTGATCTCGCGCTCGACGAAGATAGGGTCGCCAGGAAAGACCGGGCCAATATCCGTGTGGCCAGACACGTCGTGGAATGTGATCACGTCGACCACCCCGGGGGCGGTGCGAACGGCCGCCAGGTCGAGGTGCGTCAAGGTGCCGTGGGCCACGGGCGAGAGCCCCAGAGCCACGTGTAAAGCATCAGCAGGTGTCTTGAGGTCGTCGATATAGAGCGCTTTCCCCGTCACATGTTTGTCGGCGCTCTCATGAAAGCTGGAGGACCCCGCCTGGCGCTGTCCGCGGCTGTCCACGGTATGGCGCGCCAAGGGTGCCGCGCCATGTATACGCTGGTCGAGCTCATGCCGGGCCCGGTGACTGTCGTTGTCGAGTTTAGTGAGCGTACGCATGCAACATGACCTCCTGTTCTGGCGACGAAAGCGACAAGTAGAGTCGTTCCAGCAGATTGGCGGCCACCAGCTGACGATACTGCTGGCTGCCTCGCACGTCACTCATGGGCGCGAACTCATCTTGCAGCGCTTGTTGGGCCGTTTGAAAGGTGTGTTTGCCTACCCGTTGCCCTTCCAACGCGGCCTCCGTTGCCGGAGCGCGCCGGGGCGTGGCGGCCATCCCGCCGAAGGCGATGCGCACGTCGCTTAACTGGCCGTCCTGCAGGCGGTAGCTAAAGGCACCCAGAACGGCAGAGATATCATCTTCACGGCGTTTTGAGAGCTTCCACACTCTGAGTGAAGCACTCTTCTCCAGCGCCGGAATGAAGATACGTGTGATGACTTCATCGGTAGCCAGTGCCGTTTTTTTGTAATCGATAAAGAACGCTTGCAGCGGCAAGCAGCGGGTACCCGCATGGCTGGCCAGTTCGAGGTGAGCGCCGAGTGCCAGCAGTACGGGGGGGGTATCACCAATGGGGGATGCATTGGCGATATTGCCGCCCAGGGTTCCCCGGTTACGCACTTGTTCCGAGCCCAGCCGGTGGAGCAGGTGCGCGAACGCGGGGAAGTGTGTTGCCAGCAGCGGAGCAAGCCGCGAATAGGTCACCGCCGCGCCGACCCACCATCCTTCCTGCCCCTGAAAGGTTGCTGGCGAGATCATGCTCAGCTCGGGCACGCGGGTGGTATCGATCAGTTGGTCCAGTGCGGCCAGGCGCTGGGTCGTTTCCAGCCATAGGTCCGTGGCACCGGCGACCAACCTGGCATTGGGCAGGTCGCGCCGCAGCGCTGTCAGTTCGCTCAGCGACCTCGGCTGTGCAAATAGCGGGCCTTCCTGAGGGGCTTGTGTGGAGTTGTCGCTATCCTGAGAGTCAGACAGCGTGGCATCCCACCATTGAGGCGGCTGCCAGTCGCTGGCGTGCATGGTCAGCGCGGCATCACGAATCGGGCGATAGCCCGTGCAGCGGCAAAGGTTGCCACCCAGCGCGGCTTCCAGACGCTCGGGCGTCAAGGGGGCAGGTTGGCGCTGCTGCTGCGTATGCAAACTGAACAGCGACATGACGATGCCAGGCGTACAGAAACCGCACTGGCTGCCGTGGCAGTCGATCATGGCGCGCTGCGCAGGGTGCAAGGAGTTGCCCTGCGACAGGCCTTCCACGGTGACGAGATGCTGGCCATGTAGTTGATGGGCCGGGGTAATGCACGCATTGATCGTCAGGAACGGTGGCTGGTCGGGGTCGCTGCTTTTCAAGGCAACCGTACAAGCGCCACAGTCGCCGGACGCGCAGCCCTCTTTTGTGCCCGTGGCCCCCAAATGGTCGCGTAACAGCGTTAGAATACTGGTCTCAGGGGGCACTCGACACTGTTGACGGGTGCCATTGAGCAGAAACTCAATCGTTGCCATGCCAAACTCCGTTATGATTGTTCTGACCGATTGGTCAATAATGGTGAGCTTGGGACAAAAAAGCGTGGCTTGCAAGACTTTGTTGTCAGCGCGTTTTGTTGCCCTGAAACGATGCATGAAGAGCGAAAATGCCCCTTTTTGCAGCGTTGTCCGACGTTGGGCCTGAGCTGATCGGCACAACCCGAGCCTATATCAAGGAGCTTACTCAATGACGCTTGATACCGCTAACCATGAGAGCGCCAGCAGGGACCGCATCGAGCAGACGATATTGAATGCCGCCGAACAGGTGTTTGCTCAGCATGGTTATCGCGGAGCCAGCCTGCAGTCGATTGCCGACGTCGCGGGTTTGCCCAAGGCCAATATCCTCTATTACATGGGGAGCAAGCAGGCGCTCTATGTGCGACTACTGAATCGCATGATGAAGCGCTGGAACGCGGTGCTGGAAGACATTACCCCTGCGAGTGACCCAGCAGCCGTATTGAGCGATTTTATTCGCACCAAAATGGTGCTTGGTCAGCGCTATCCCGAGGGTTCCAGGCTGTTTGCGGCTGAAATTCTGGGCGGCGCACCTTTTCTGAAGGATTACCTGAACGGTGAGCTGAGAGAGTGGGTCAGTAGCCGTGCCGCTATCATGCGAGAGTGGTCGCGGCAGGGGAAGATGGATGATGTGGATCCTCGTTGGCTGATTTTTCTGATCTGGTCATCCACCCAGCACTATACCGAATATAGTGCCCAGGTGAACGGCATTCTCGGCCAGGAGACACTGGCCGAGGAAGACATCGACGCTATTTGTCGTTTCCTGGAGCATGTGATCTTGAAAGGCTGTGGCATAGAGCGCCCAGTCTTCGCCAACGCATGAGTTCGACGATGCTTGAACTGCCCATTGAGCAACACCTGGCGTCGATCGAAGACGCTCTGGACACCCACTCTCGCCTCATCCTGGTAGCGCAGCCCGGCGCGGGCAAGACCACCCGCGTGCCCTTGCGACTCATCGAGCGCCCCTGGGCGCGTGGCCAGCGCCTGCTGATGCTCGAACCTCGGCGGGTGGCGGCCAGGTTGGCGGCAACCTACATGGCCGCTCAGTTGGGTGAGCCGGTGGGTAAGCGTATTGGCTATCGCATGCGCGGTGATCAACGGGTGGGACCTGACACGCAGCTGGAAGTGATCACTCAAGGGGTGCTGACGCGCATGCTGCAGGATGACCCGCTGCTGGAGGGGGTGGCTGGCATTCTCTTCGATGAGTTTCATGAACGCAGTATCGAGTCCGACCTGGGCCTGGCGCTGGCCCTGGACGTGCAGCAAAGCATTCGTGACGACCTCCGCCTGGTGGTGATGTCCGCGACGCTGGATATAGAGGCGCTGCGTACCTTGCTGGGCGAGCATACCCCGGTGATCGAGAGCAGCGGTCGCGCCTTTCCGGTCACCACGCTATATCGGCCACCTGTTGTCGGTGAGACCACCGCCATGACGGCGCGCAGCGTCGTGGAGGAGGCCGTGGCGCTGGACGATGCCCAGGACATCCTGGTCATCTTGCCTGGCGTGGCGGAAATCCGTCGGCTCGCCCAGGTGCTGGCGGCTTCATCGCTGACGCTGGATATTCGCACGCTGCATGGTGGCATGACACTGGATGCTCAACAAGCCGCGCTTAGCCCTGGTACACAGCGGCGGGTGATCATCTCCACCTCGATTACCGAATCGAGCCTGACGGTCGACGGCGTCAACGTCGTCATTGACGCAGGCCTTGAACGGGTGCCTGAATTCAGTGCCCAAACGGGGCTTACGCGGTTGACTACCCGTCGCGTCAATCGTGCCAGCGCCGACCAGCGGCGGGGTCGCGCGGGGCGCCAGCAATCAGGCTACTGCTATCGTCTGTGGGCACAGGACCAGCCGCTGGTCGCGCACCGTGAGCCCGAAATGCTGCAGGCTGATCTCTCGCGGTTGGCGCTGGAACTGGCGCTATGGGGCGTCAATGCTCCCGACGCGCTGGCCTGGCTATCTCCACCGCCCAGGGGCGCATGGCAGAGCGCGCGCGACCTTCTCCAGCGGCTGGGGCTGCTCGACCAGGCAGGCGGGCTGACACCGCTTGGGCAGCAGTGCGGCACCTTGCCGGTGGAACCTCGCCTGGCAGCGATGCTGGTGCGCTCCAAGGCGGGAGAAAATACCGCGCTGGCCTGTGCGCTGGCAGCGCTGCTGGAGGGCCGGGAGCGTCTCGAGGGAACACTGCAGGACGCCCTGGTCGCTCGACTGAAAACGCCTTCTGCGTTCCCAACCTGGCACCAGGAAGCCAAGCGTCTGGCGGTGTTGATGGGTTGGACGGTGCCGTCACGCCTGAATCTGGAGCCTCTGGAAGAGCTGCTTGCGGTGGCGTTTCCTGACCGAGTGGCCCAGCTCATGAACCTCGGGCGTTTCAAGCTGGCCAATGGCAAGACGGCAACGCTATCGCCGCAGCACCCGTTGGCCAACGAGCCGTATCTGGTGGCCGTTCACCTCGACAGCGCTAGCCGTGATGCACCGATCCAGAGGGCAGTGCCCCTCTCCGAACAGGCTTTGCGAGCCCTTTATCCGGCGACGGCGACGTGGCACGAACGGGTCGCCTGGCAAGAGCCGCCGGGAAAGCTGGTGGCCGACGCGGTGCAGTGTCACGGTGAACTGGTATTGGCGGTACGCCCGCTCCAGACGCTGCCCGCCGCCGCTGCCGAGAAAGCACTGATGAGCGCTTTGCAGCGCCGCCCTGCAGCCTTGCTGAATGACGAGGTCAGGCGCTTGCAGGGGCGCATGGCGCTGCTGGAGCGTACTTTCCCGGGCCAGTGGCCCGACTGGTCTGATGCTGCGTTGGTGGATGATCTGGAGGCTTGGCTGGCGCCTTATGTGGCCGGTATGACTCGGCTGGGACAGGTCGAAAAGCTGCCCTTCGCGGGGTGCCTGCTGGAGACGCTGACGTGGGAAGCGCAGAGTGCGTTTGCCCGCCTGGTGCCTACCGGGCTCAGGGCGCCTAGTGGCAACACGATTACGCTGGACTATCTGCCCTGCCTTGAGAGCAGGCCGCCGGTGTTGGCACTGAAGCTGCAAGAGGCCTTTGGCTGGCAAGAAACACCGACCGTGGCCGAAGGGCAAGTGGCCGTGATGATTCACCTACTGTCACCGGCACGACGCCCCCTGCAGGTCACACAGGACTTGCGTAGCTTCTGGCTGACCGGCTACCCGGAGGTGAGAAAAGAGATGCGCGGGCGGTATCCAAAGCACCCCTGGCCAGAAGATCCTTTGTCAGCCCAAGCAACGGCGTTGACCAAGCGCCGCTTGGGCAACGCTTGAAGGTGCCAATGCGTGCTCTTTACTCTTGTGCGGATTCCGGTACTTCTCCAGGGCGTTGATAGCGTACCCCGTCCGCACGAGGCTCTTCGTAGCGTTTGTTTTCATCCTCGGAAACAACCCCAAAGACCGTTTCCTGTGAGCCATCTGGCCACGTGTAAGTGGTGCAGCCCGCCAGGCTCGATAGACCAAGAACAACAACGACACCAGACAGCGTGATACGACGCTTGGGCATGAAAAGCTCCCTGAAAATGGCACATGCTCATGAAAAAGGGTGACGACGAGTGCTGCGTAGTGTGAAGCGCACCGCCACTGCTCGCAAGCTAATTTCAAGGGTGTCGATGCAGCGATGGAGATGATGGTCGGTGGCGGGCATGTTCACCTTGTGTCTATGCTGGGATATCAGTCAGGTGCCCTTGGAAAAGGACGCCTGGAAGACGCCCAGGCGGTTGAGTGCAGAAGGTTGATGGAGGAGGGGATATGTGGTCAGTCTTGAAGTCGGTACTGGCAGCCCTGATCGGGGTGCAGAATGATCGGCAGCGCAGGCAGGACTTCTCCAGCGAGCGACCTGCGGCGTTCATCGTGACGGGGGTCGTCGTCACGCTCCTGTTCGTACTGGCGATTGCCTGGTTGGCCCAGTGGGTCGCCGGATGAAACGTTGAGGCAAATCACGCAAGGTTTGCGTGACGAATGGCATTTGTTTTCTATACTGAGATTGACGTCTTAATCCTGCTTTAATAAAAGCATGGCGAGAACAACAATAATAAAGGAGGTTTCTATGCCCCCAGTGTGGCGATGGCTACTACTTCCCTCATCGAGTCTTGCCGTTGCGTCAGCGGCGTCGGCCAATAGTTGGAATATGCCGGTGGGTGTCACGGACGTCAGCCGCGACATCTACAACTTACACATGACCATTTTCTGGATCTGTGTCGTGATTGGCGTCATCGTGTTCGGCGTGATGTTTTACTCGCTGTTTCGCTATCGCCACGCCAAGGGAGCCAAGGCAGCCCATTTTCACGAACACACCACGGTGGAAGTGTTGTGGACGGCCATTCCTGTGCTGATTCTGGTCGGCATGGCAATTCCTGCCACCGCCACGCTCAAGAATATGTATGACGCCTCGGAAGCCGATCTGGATGTGATGATCACCGGGCAGCAGTGGCGCTGGCGCTACGAATACCTGGGCGAAGACGTTGCTTTCAACTCCAACATGAGCACGCCCTGGGAACAGATCCGAGGGGAAGAGGAGCGCGGAGAGCATTATCTGCTCGACGTGGACGAACCGCTGGTCTTGCCGATCAATCGCAAAGTGCGCTTTTTGATGACCTCAGACGATGTCATCCACTCCTGGTGGGTGCCCGAGCTGGCAGTCAAGCAGGATACGATCCCCGGCTTCATCAACGAAAACTGGGTGCAGATCAATACTCCCGGTATTTATCGCGGACAGTGTGCCGAACTGTGTGGCGTCAATCATGGCTTCATGCCTGTCGTGGTACATGCCATGGAAGAAGAGGAATTCGATGCCTGGCTGGTCGAGCGTCGAGAAGCGGCCGAGCAGGAAGCCATGGGGGTCGATCGTGAATGGGAGATGGACGAACTGATGGCCAGAGGGGAAACGGTGTACCGCGCCATCTGTTCTTCTTGCCATCAAGCCGAAGGGCAAGGGGCGATGCCGGCCTTCCCGGCATTGGCCGGTAATGATCAGTTGATCGAAGACCTGGATTGGCATATCGACAGGATCGTCAATGGGGTCTCTGGTGCGGCGATGCCGGCTTTCCGATCCACGCTCAATCCCGTGGAGCTTGCGGCGGTGGTTACCTATACCCGCAATGCCTGGGGCAATGACGCGGGTGATACGGTGCAGCCAGCCAGGATCGCCGAGCTGATTGCCCAGTAACACCAGGCTACCCATAACAATGAAAAGCAGGCGGAGAAGCTCATGGCGCCCCAACTACCCCCTCAGCACCCGTTACAGCATAGTTCCACCACCCACGCTGGCGGCCACGGCAGTGCCACTCCTGCCCATCACCAGCATGCACACCCGCCCAAAGGGCTTATGCGCTGGCTACTGACCACCAATCACAAGGAGATCGGTACGCTCTATCTGATCTTCTCTCTGACGATGTTCTTTATTGGGGGGATCTTTGCACTGGTGGTTCGAGCGGAGCTTTTCCAGCCAGGGCTCCAGTTGGTACAGCCCGAGTTCTTCAATCAGATGACCACCATGCATGGCTTGATCATGGTGTTTGCAGCCGTCATGCCTGCCTTCACGGGACTGGCCAACTGGATGATCCCGCTGCAGATCGGGGCGCCTGACATGGCGCTTCCCCGGCTCAACAACTTCAGCTTCTGGCTGCTGCCCGTCGCCTTCACGCTGCTGCTTTCAACACTTTTCATGCCGGGTGGCGGGCCCAATTTTGGCTGGACCTTCTATGCGCCCTTGTCCACCACCTATGCGCCGCCCTCCACGACCTTCTTCATCCTGGCGCTGCACATTGCCGGTATCAGCTCCATTCTGGGGGCGATCAACATCATCGCCACCATCCTCAACATGCGTGCCCCGGGGATGCGCATGATGGACATGCCGCTGTTCGTCTGGACATGGCTCATTACCGCTTTCCTGCTGATTGCCGTCATGCCCGTGCTGGCGGGGGTGATCACCATGATGCTCATGGATATAAACTTTAGGACCAGCTTCTTCGATGCTTCGGGGGGCGGTGATCCGGTGCTGTTCCAACACCTGTTCTGGTTCTTTGGGCACCCCGAGGTCTACATCATGATTCTGCCGGCCTTCGGTATCGTGTCGGCGATCATTCCTACCTTTGCGCGCAAACGTCTGTTTGGCTACGCCTCCATGGTGTATGCCACGGGGGCCATTGCACTGCTGTCGTTTTTGGTCTGGGCGCACCACATGTTCGTGGTGGGCTTGCCGCTGGCAGCCGAACTCTTCTTCATGTACACCACCATGCTGATCGCCGTGCCAACCGGCGTGAAGGTATTTAACTGGGTCACGACGCTATTTCGAGGCTCCATCAGCTTCGAACCCCCTATGCTGTTTGCCTTGGCATTCGTGGTGCTGTTCACCATCGGTGGTTTTTCCGGGCTGATGCTGGCCATTGCTCCTGCCGACTTTCAATACCATGACACGTATTTCGTGGTCGCTCATTTTCACTATGTGCTCGTGCCGGGGGCCATCTTTGCCATCATGGCAGGCGTGTACTACTGGCTGCCCAAATGGACCGGCCACTATCCCAACGAGCGTTTGGCTCAGTGCCATTTCTGGTGCTCGATCATTGGGGTCAACCTGACCTTTTTCCCCATGCATTTTGCCGGGTTGGCGGGCATGCCCAGACGGATTCCCGACTATGCGCTGCAGTTCGCCGACTTCAATCTTCTGTCTAGTATCGGCGCGTTCTTCTTCGGTTTCTCTCAACTGCTGTTCGTGCTGGTCGTCGTGCTGTGTGTCAGAGGCGGCAAAAAAGCACCGGCCAAGGCCTGGGAAGGGGCCGAAGATCTAGAGTGGAGCGTGCCCAGCCCAGCGCCACTGCATACCTTCGAAACGCCGCCTGTTTTTCATCGGCAACAGGCCCATGACTAATGGTTTGACAGGCGGGAGGGCTCGCGTATGGCGACCAGTAGTGAAAAGCAGGCGGTAGCGGTGAGGCGTACGGTTATTCGCACCGTAGCGGCGCTGGTGGGGATGTTCGCCTTCGCCTTTGCGCTGGTGCCGCTTTACGACGTTTTCTGCCGTATCACCGGGCTGAATGGCAAGGTGGATACGACCGCCCAGGCCATCGTTCATGAGGAGGTGGATACGTCGCGCTTTATTACGGTGCAGTTCATCACCCGGGGGAGTGCGGGCTTGCCCTGGCAAATGAGCGTAGCCACGCGTCAAATGCGCGTGCATCCCGGTCAAACCGCCGAGGTCGATTTTACCTTCACCAACAATAGCCAGTCCCAGAATTGGGGGCGGGCAGTGCCCAGCGTGTCGCCTTCCAATGCCACCACACACTTGCGCAAGGTCAGCTGTTTCTGTTTTCAAGAGCAGCAGTTGCAGGGGCAGGAGCGGTTGACCATCCCGTTGGTATTTCAACTGGCTCGGGACCTGCCGCCGGATATCAATACCATCACGCTGGTATATACCCTCTACCCCGTTCATCGCGTCGCACTGAGTGACGCCTATGAAAGCGTTCCAGGAGGCAGCATATGAGCAGTGGCAGCTATTACGTACCTGCGACCAGCCGATGGCCCGTATTGGGCTCGATTGCGCTGGGTGTGATGATGATCGGAGCCGGTATTCAACTGGTCTATGGCACCGGTATGCCGGTCTTGGCGATCGGGTTGGTGGCCGTAGTGGCGGTCATGGGGCTCTGGTTCCGCGATGTCGTACATGAGTCGATGGGCGGTTTGTACGACGCCCAGATGGATCGCTCGTTTCGCTGGGGAATGGGGTGGTTCATCTTTTCGGAAGTGATGTTCTTTGCAGCCTTTTTCGGCGCGCTTTTCTACATCCGCACCTTTGCACTCCCCTGGCTGGGCGGCGAGGGCGCCAAAGGGGTTTCGGCGCTGCTATGGCCTGGCTTCATTCCCGAGTGGCCGTTATTGAATCCTCCTGATGCTGCCGTGGCAGGGCCCCATAGCGTGCTGAGCCCGTGGCAGTTGCCGCTGGTCAATACCCTGCTGCTGATCATCTCTAGCATTACCCTGACCGTCGCTCATGAAGCGCTCAAGATGGGCTATCGATCAACATGCCGGAATTGGCTGGCGGCGACGGTGGGGTTGGGCATTTGCTTCATCGTCATCCAGGGGGTCGAGTATTACGAGGCCTACCATCATTACGGGATTACCCTGGAAGCCGGTATTTTCGGGGCGACCTTTTTTATTCTGACGGGCTTTCATGGCATCCACGTGATCATTGGCACGCTGATTCTGGCCATCATGCTGGTCAGAATCATCAAGGGCCATTTCGCCAATGAGCAGCATTTTGCTTTCGAGGCCTCCTGCTGGTACTGGCATTTTGTCGATGTCGTATGGGTGGGGCTGTTCATCTTTGTCTATGTACTGTAGGGCGTCAGCCCAGTTCGCCTGACCAGAAGCCAAAAATGAGCAATGCCATGAGCAGACAGCCCAGGCCGACACGCCACTTCAGCGAGGTCAGAAGGCGCCGTGAAGCGCCGTGGTCTCGCAATAGAAAGCCAGCACCTGCGGCTAGGCTGACCAACATGCCTATGAACACCAATGCGATCAGTAATTTGAGTGCCATGCGCCGACGCTCCCGTGTCACCTTGCGGTTGTTGGTATGGGGGTGTTTTTGGACCGTGGTGGTCGTTGCTGGTGTGCTATTAGGACTATGGCAGTGGGAGCGTGCTGCTGACAAGCAGCGATCGCTTGATCAGCGTGCCGCCGCGCCCTCCCTGATAGCACCGGTCAGTGAGCCGGCTGAGGGTGCCATGCTACGCTTGCAGGGCGAGTATCTGGCGGAGCATACGCTCTATCTCGATAACCGAATCGTCAATGGACGGCTGGGCGTTGCCGTGCTGACGCCTTTGCGTGACGAGCATGGTCAGCTCTGGCTGATTCAGCGGGGGTTTATGGAAACCGGCAGTAGTCGCGAGCCGCCGGTCTCCTCGACGCCAGCAGGCCAGGTGCAGGTCGTCGGAGAGTGGCAGAGAGCCCATTCGGATGGCCTCCTTTACGGCAACAACCTGGAAGGGGTGAGGCTGCAACGGTTAGATCTGGCTCCCTGGGCCTCGGCGCTTGGGGCGTTCCGTTTTGCCGGATGGGTGCATGCTCACGAGGGGGAGGGTGTCCTGATCCCCTGGTGGGAAGCCAATGTGGTGCCACCGGCGCGTCATCAGGCCTATGCGTTTCAGTGGTGGGGCCTAACGCTGGCGGCTCTGGTGGTGATGCTGATCGGCGGTCGCCGCCTCATGAACGACCCAAGGGTCGAGAGAATCAGGAGTTAACCCGATGTCATCCAGCGCAAAGCGTTTCCCTCGCTTTATCCTGGTGCTACTGTTCGTGGCGTTTGCCGCGCCGGTGGTGATCGCATGGATCATGGTGACATGGCGAATCGGTATACCCACCCACTACACCGCCTACGGGGATGTTTCCGTGACCGCGCCGCCGCTGGAAGAGTGGCCACTAACGTCTAGACTTGAGCCTGGTGAGCAGTGGATGCTGGTGTTCGAATGCGTGGAGCCCTGTGACGCAAGGCAGGATGAGCTATGGCGTCTGCACCGGGCTCTTGGGCGAGAAGCGGGTCGCCTGCAGCGCCTCAGGATCGGCGGTGACCTGCAGATGTTGCCTGGCGAGACCGCCACGGCCTGGCACCGCTTGCCCAACTGGCGTGGCGAACAGCGTGTCTGGGTGCTGGACCCCGCAGGCCGCCCTGCGCTGGCCTACCACGCAACGGCCCCCGCGTCGGATATGCTGAAAGATATTAGACACTTGTTCAAAGTGAACGCTTTGTAATTCTCTCCCGGCGACTGATCAGCCGTAAGGACACGTGATGATTCATTCCGATAAGCACCGTTTGCGCCTGCTGGTAGCGCTGAGCCTGGCCGGTACGCTGTTGACGATGCTGGTCATTCTGGTGGGGGCCTGGACTCGGCTGGTGGATGCGGGGCTAGGGTGCCCCGACTGGCCTGGTTGCTACGGGCGGTTGTTGGTGCCGGATAGCGAACATGCCGCACTGCGCCATCCGGACGTGCCGCTTGACCCCTTCAAGGCCTGGGTCGAGATGGGGCACCGCTATGTCGCTAGCTTTCTCGGGCTGCTGGTGATCGGAACGCTACTCCTGGGGTGGCCATTGAGGCGCCGAGAAGGCTATCCCTGGAAGGTCAGCATCGCGCTGCTGATCGTGATTCTCATACAAGGTGCGTTTGGCGCCTTTACCGTGACGTTGAAGCTCTGGCCGCAGGTGGTCACGCTGCACTTGCTGGGCGGGCTCAGCGTGTTGATGCTGTTTTTTTGGCTTCATCTGCGCATTCGTCGGTCGGCGAAAGGGGTGTTGGTGCCCCCCAGAAAGTCAGGCCCGCTCTGGCTTCTGGCAGGCGCGGCGCTGGTGCTGCAGCTGGCGCTGGGTGGCTGGGTCACCAGCAATTATGCCGGTATTGCTTGCCAGGGATTTCCCTCCTGTAACACCCAGTGGTGGCCGGATATGGACCTGAGCGAAGGGTTTCATCTGACCCAGACCGTGGGCCCCAATTATTTACATGGTCAGCTGCATGCCGATGCGCGCACCGCCATTCATGTGGTGCACCGCTTGGGTGCCTTGCTGCTGGGTGTCGTGCTGCTGGCGCTCTGGTGGCGCTATCGCCGCCAAAGTGAGGTCGTGGGTGCCTTGTCCATGGTCGTGTTGCTGTACCTGCTACAGGCAGGGTTGGGCGTTGCCAATGTGCTGCTCTGGCTGCCGTTATGGCTAGCGCTGCTGCATACCGCGGGCGCCGTGCTGTTGTGCCTGGGGCTGGGGTGGGCCTGGTGGCGCTACCGTTATATGTCTGAACGATCACACGCAGTGCAGGCGCTCGACGGGAAAGCGTTATACGTGCAGGCCCGATAGTCCAATGATTGACCTTGAAAACAATAACAATCCATCAGGTGATCACTATGCGATACGCAACGCTGGATACCACGTTACCCACCATCCGTTGGGGGGTGTTGAAAGAGCTGGTGTTACTGTGCAAGCTCAACGTGGTGGTCGTCATGCTGGTATGCACGGCCGTGGGTATGGCCTTGGCTACGCCGGGGTTGCCGCCGTTGAAAGCCATGGTGTTCGGTCTGCTGGGCGTCGGGTTGGCCTCCAGTGGGGCCGCCGCTTTCAACCATATCATCGACCGCCATCTGGACGCTGTGATGACGCGCACGTCACGCCGACCGTTAGCGGCGCACCGCCTGCCTGTCTGGATGGCCATGCTATGGGCCGTAGGGCTGTCGGTGGTGGGCGTGGGGCTACTGGCCTGGCAGGTGAACACGCTAGTGGCATTTTTGACACTGGCATCGCTGGTGGGCTACGCCGTGCTGTATACCGCGTACCTGAAACGTGCCACCCCACAGAATATCGTGATTGGAGGCGTCGCGGGGGCGGCGCCTCCGCTGCTGGGCTGGGTGGCCGTAACGGGCAGCATTGCGGCGGAGCCTTTGCTGCTGATGCTGATCATCTTCGTCTGGACGCCGCCGCATTTCTGGTCGCTGGCTATTCACAAGCGTGAAGACTACGCCTGCGCGGGTATTCCCATGTTGCCGGTCACCCATGGCGTGGCGTTTACGCGACTGCAGATTTGGTTGTACAGCTGGCTGACCGTGGCGGCGTCGCTTTTGCCGGTGGTGGTAGGCATGAGTGGCTGGGTGTATCTGGTGATCGTCATGGCGCTCAATGCACGATTCATCTACTGGGGCTGGCGCGTCTGGAGGGGCGATGATCAGGCAGTGCCACTGCTGGCCTTCTGGTTTTCCATTCGTTACCTGCTGGGGCTGTTTGGTGCACTGCTACTGGACCATTATACTTTTCTGGCACCAGCAGTGTTTGGCTAGCGTGAGCGGATTAACGACAAAGTTGGTCTATGTTGTAGAAAGCAGTGTACAATTTCCGTTAAACTATTCTGGCTTGATATAAAGAGGTTTCATGAGCTCTACCGTCGCACTATTGTTACTGGCCGTCGCGCTGGTGGTCATTGCCGGTTTGGGGGGGTATGCGTACTCCCTGCGCCAAGAGGTGAAACGTCGTGAAGCTTTTCGCCTGGAGGAGGAGCAGCGAGCCCAGCAGAAGAGTCTGGAAAACCTGGATTACGTGGTGAGCGCGCTGGTGCAGGAGCAGGTAGATATCACCGAAGGTTCCTGGCGGTGTAAGGTATTGCTGGAGATCGTTGATCCCAGCCTTGCGGAGAGACCAGAGTTTCAGGCATTTGCAGAAGTCTATAACCGCACTCGGCACCTCAAGACCCACTCTGCACGCAAGCAATTGACCCCTCGGGAGCGAATGCGTGAAGACAAGGAGCGCCTCGAAGTCGAGGCGGAAATGCGTCCTGCCGTACTCGCCGCTGCCGCGGCTGTGATCCAGTGGCGCGCCAAAGGTTCCAAAGCGTTACACTGATTTTTAGTGTCATTGGTGTCAGCTTTGCTATGCTAAACACGTCGGTATTGGCAAGAAGTTGATATCACGGCATTGTTGCCTTCTAGCGCTGAAACGTTAATGATAGGCACCTCGTTCGATTTCATGATGCGCCAAGGCGCTCATCCTGAAGAAGAACAGCGAAAAATGGATGCTCTCGCTAAAAGAAGCATTAGATAGATTTGGTCACTGACCATATCAGCATTGGATCAAGAAGGAGTCTTGCATGAAAAAGTCAACAACTGGCTTGCTAATCGGTTCTGCCCTCGTAGTAGGCCTCTCTGGCTGTGCCAGCTCTGCCTCCCAGTCTTCTGGTCAGGCGAGTGCAAGCAGCGACCGTAGCTGGTACCAGCACCCCGCCGTATGTGGTATCGCCGGTGGCCTGATCGGTGGCAGCATTGGTTATGCTACTAGCGGCAGCTCGGACGAAGACGTTGGCGCGGCTACTGGCTTCGCGGCAGGCGCTGCCATTGGCGGTCTGCTGTGTGCCGATCATACTCCTGAGCCGGTTGCGCCGCAGTGCCCGAGCTACGGTGAAGTGCCTGCTGGCGTCGCGGTAGATGCTGAAGGCTGCCCGCTGGACTCCGACGGTGACGGCGTGCCGGACTACCGTGACCAGTGCCCGGGAACGCCTGCTGGTGTGGCGGTAGATGCCAATGGCTGCCCGCTGGACTCCGACGGTGACGGCGTGCCGGATTACCGTGACCAGTGCCCTGACACCCCGGCTGGCGTTGCCGTGAATGCTCTGGGTTGCCCGGAAAGCATGGTGCTGCGTGACGTCAACTTCGAGTTCGACTCCGCACAGCTCACTACCAATGCACAGCAAGTGCTGAATGGCGTTGCCGAGCGTCTGGTGAACAATCCTGACGTGCGTGTCAGCATCGAAGGTCACACCGATTCACGCGGTTCTGCTGAATACAATCAGAACCTGTCTCAGCGTCGTGCCGAGTCTGTGGCTGCCTACCTTGCCCAGCGTGGCGTAGAAGCTAACCGCATGCGCGCGGTAGGTTACGGCGAAGAGCGTCCTGTTGCCACCAACGACACTGACGAAGGTCGTGCACAGAACCGTCGCGTAGAACTGGATGAGTGGAACTAATCACTTGCCAGCATAACGCTCCTTGACAGGCTGTACGCCTGACGCTGAAAGAGAGCAAAAGAACGGGAGGCCATGGGCCTCCCGTTTTATTTTACGAGATGCCAAAGTCTGTTAGGCTGTCGGCCGGTTTTGAGTCCGTTTTTCTACCGTTGATAGCGAAATGTGATCCCTGGTATGGATCACCACTGCGCTCAAGGAATATTTGAATGCCCATAGTGACACTGCCTGACGGCAGCCAGAGAACATTTGATAGCCCCCTTTCCATCATGCAGCTGGCAGAGTCCATTGGCCCTGGTTTGGCCAAGGCCTGCGTGGCGGGCAAGATTGATGGGGTGCTGGTGGATGCAGCGGATGTCATCGAGCAGGATGCCGATGTCTCCATCATCACGGCGCGTGACGACGAGGGGCTGGAGATCATTCGCCACTCGTGTGCACACCTGATTGGTCATGCCGTGAAGCAGCTCTACCCCAATGCCAAAATGGCGATTGGCCCGGTCATCGATGATGGGTTTTACTACGATATCGATTTTGGCCAATCCGTGACGCCCGAAGATCTGGAAGCGATCGAGAAGCGTATGCAGGCGTTGATCGATCAGGAGTACGACGTAGTGCGTGAATACGTCGATAGCGCCAAGGCCATGGCCACTTTCGAGCAGCGTGACGAGCCCTATAAGCAGGAAATCATCCGTGACATTCCTGACGGTGCCGCTATCCGCCTGTATCACCATGAAGAGTATACGGACATGTGTCGGGGGCCTCACGTCCCGAACACCCGGCATCTGAAAGCTTTCAAATTGACCAAGCTGGCAGGTGCCTACTGGCGGGGGGACGCTTCCAACCCGATGCTTACGCGTATTTACGGTACGGCCTGGGGTGATAAAAAGCAGCTCAAGGCTTACCTGAAGCGGCTGGAGGAAGCTGAGAAGCGTGACCACCGTAAATTGGCGCGTAAAATGGACCTCTTCCATCTGCAGGAAGAAGCCCCGGGCATGGTGTTCTGGCACCCCAATGGCTGGACCATGTATCAGGCGCTTGAAGAGTACATGCGTAATGTGCAGCGGGCGCATGGCTATCAGGAGATCAAGACACCCCAGGTGGTCGATCTTTCGCTGTGGAAAAAATCAGGCCACTGGGGGCACTACAGTGAGCTGATGTTCACCACGGAGTCCGAGAAGCGTGAGTACGCGGTCAAGCCGATGAACTGTCCTTGCCATGTGCAGGTGTTCAATCAGGGCCTGAAGAGCTACCGCGACCTGCCTTTGCGCCTGGCCGAGTTTGGTAGCTGCCATCGTAATGAACCCTCTGGGTCACTGCATGGTCTGATGCGCGTGCGCGGGTTTACCCAGGACGATGCACACATCTTCTGCACCGAGAAGCAGATTCAGGCAGAAGCCGAAGCGTTCATTGCGTTGACGTTGCAAGTCTACAAGACGCTGGGGTTCGATGACGTCGAGTTGAAGCTGTCCACGCGCCCTGAAGACTTCCTTGGTGAAGCAGACATGTGGGATCGCGCCGAGCAGGGCCTGGAAGCTGCCTTGAATGCCACGGGGCTTGAGTGGGAATTGCAGCCGGGTGAGGGGGCTTTTTATGGTCCCAAAATCGAGTTTGCGCTGCGCGACTGTCTGAACCGAGTGTGGCAGTGCGGCACCCTGCAGCTGGACTTCAACCTGCCGGGCCGTTTGGGCGCCCAGTATGTGGATGAAGACGGGGCGCGCAAGACGCCGGTCATGTTGCACCGTGCCATTCTGGGTTCTTTCGAACGTTTCCTGGGTATTTTGATTGAGCACTACGCAGGTGCTATGCCATTATGGTTGGCCCCGCAGCAAGCGGTGTTGATGACGATTACCGATGCACAGCGCGATTTTGCTCTGGAAGTGGAGCGTCGGCTGCAAAA
This sequence comes from Halomonas sp. 18071143, assembly GCF_019211725.1. NCBI lineage: Bacteria > Pseudomonadati > Pseudomonadota > Gammaproteobacteria > Oceanospirillales > Halomonadaceae > Halomonas > Halomonas sp. 18071143. The sequence continues at coordinate 1,946,189 of NZ_CP078120.1, read as the reverse complement.
AAATGGCTTACGGGTCAAGGCGGACTTGAGGAACGAGAAGATCGGCTTTAAAATCCGTGAGCATACATTACAGAAAGTTCCCTATCTTCTGGTGATAGGAGATAAGGAAGTAGAAGCTGACTCAGTGGCCGTGCGTACTCGCAGCGGCGAAAATCTCGGCACCATGACCATCGATGAGTTCATCGAAAAGTTCAGTGCAGAGAGAGCAGCCCTGGCGACATCGTCAATTGCCTAAGGAGACAGAGCAATCAAGCGAAGCAATCAGCGCGGGCGTCCACAAGATAAACGCCCACCAATGAACGAGCGGATCACCGAAGAAGAAGTACGTTTAATCGATGCCGAAGGCGAGCAGTTGGGTGTTGTGCCCACCTCCGAGGCTCTTGAGCGTGCAGAAGCGGCAGGTCTGGATCTCGTGCAAATTTCGAATGCCGACCCCATCGTCTGTAAGATCATGGATTACGGTAAATTCGTTTTTGAGACCAAGAAGCAGAAAGCAGCTCAAAAGAAAAAGCAGAAGCAAATCCAGGTCAAGGAAGTCAAATTCCGTCCTGGCACCGACGAGGGCGATTATCAGGTCAAGCTTAAAAACCTGATTCGCTTCCTGGAAGGTGGTGACAAGGGCAAGGTCACATTGCGCTTCCGTGGTCGTGAAATGGCGCATCAGGACATCGGCCGCAAGCTGATGGAGCGAATCGCGGCAGACCTGGAAGAGATTGGAGTGGTGGAGTCTTTCCCGAAAATGGAAGGCCGCCAGATGATCATGATCCTTGCCCCGAAAAAGAAGTGATCCAACGGCGTTGTTAACGGGCCAGCGCGTGTGCGCTGGTCGGCCTTGGGTTTTCTAAAAAATATCGAGCGGAGTTATCTCATGCCGAAAATCAAAAGCAACAGCGGCGCTGCCAAGCGCTTCAAAAAGACCGCTAACGGCTTCAAGCACAAGCAGTCTTTCCGTAGCCACATCTTGACCAAGAAGTCGACCAAGCGTAAGCGTCAGCTGCGTGGCATGAAGCAAGTACATGCTGCCGACAAAGCGCTGATTCAGCGCATGCTGCCGAACCTGTAAGGTCGAATTTTCTTATCTGAGTATTGACTCAGTCATAAAGTCAGGAGTGTGTTATGACCCGTGTTAAGCGTGGCGTAGTTGCCCGTCGTCGCCATAAAAAAGTTCTGAAGCAGGCCAAAGGTTACTACGGTGCCCGTTCGCGTGTTTTCCGCGTAGCCAAGCAGGCTGTCATCAAGGCCGGTCAGTACGCCTACCGTGACCGTCGCAACCGCAAGCGCCAATTCCGCGCTCTGTGGATTCAGCGTATCAACGCTGGTGCACGTATCAACGGCATGTCTTACAGCCGCTTTGTCGGTGGCCTGAAGAAAGCCGGTATTGAAATTGACCGTAAAGTATTGGCTGACCTGGCTGTACACGAGAAAGCCGCTTTTGCTGCTATCGTGGAAAAAGCCAAGGCTGCCCAATAAGGCACTTCTCGCTGGGCTAGCCTGGCGTGAAATGCCCGTGGTCATTTCAGTGTGACCCATGCAGGGGAAGAGCAGCCGCTCTTCCCCTGTTTTTTTTGTCACCTTCTACATGCCAGCCATCCCCGTGGATGGAGCCGCTTAATTCGGAGTGAAATCGGATGGACCACCTTCCTACTCTGGTGTCAGAGGCCCGCGAAGCTATCCAGGCTGCGCAGAGTGTCTCGGCGCTGGATGAGCTACGCGTTCGTTACCTGGGCAAGAAAGGCGAAGTAACCGCCTTGCTGAAAGGGTTGGGTAAATTGTCGGCGGAAGAGCGCCCTGCCGCAGGCGAGCAGATCAATCAGGCCAAGCAGACCCTGTCGGCGGAGATCGACGCCAAACGCCAGCAGCTGGAAAATGCCGCCCTTGATGCGCGCCTGGCAGCAGAGCGCATCGATGTCACTCTGCCAGGGCGTGGGCAAGCCAGCGGGGGACTGCATCCCGTGACGCGAACCCTGGAGCGGATCGAAGGACTGTTTACCAGGATTGGCTACGATGTGGCGGTAGGGCCTGAAATCGAGGACGACTACCACAATTTCGAAGCGCTCAATATTCCTGCTCACCATCCTGCGCGGGGCATGGCGGATACGTTTTATTTCGATGCCACTCGCTTGTTGCGTACTCACACGTCGCCCGTGCAAGTGCGTACCATGAAGAGTAGCGAGCCGCCCATCCGGATCGTTTGTCCGGGGCGCGTTTATCGCAGCGATTCTGATCTGACCCACACGCCCATGTTCCACCAGGTAGAAGGGCTGCTGGTGGATGAAGGCGTCAGTTTTGCCGACTTGAAGGGCACTATCGAAGATTTTCTACAGGCGTTTTTCGAGCGTGACGACCTGTCGGTGCGCTTCCGTCCTTCCTATTTCCCTTTTACCGAGCCCTCGGCGGAAGTCGATATTCAGTGTGTGATGTGCAGCGGTGAAGGGTGTCGTGTCTGCTCTCACAGTGGCTGGCTGGAAGTCATGGGTTGCGGCATGGTGCATCCTGAGGTCTTTCGCCATTCGAAAATCGATACCGATCGCTATACCGGATTTGCGTTCGGCATGGGCGCCGAGCGTCTGGCCATGTTGCGCTATGGGGTCAATGACCTACGCCTATTCTTCGAGAACGATTTGCGCTTCCTGCGCCAATTCACCTGATACTGCTGCTTACGACGGGAAAAATTATGAAGTTTTCAGAACAGTGGCTGCGTGAATGGGTCTCTCCGCAGTTGGATGCGCAAGCCATTGCCGATCAGATCACCATGGCAGGGCTTGAAGTCGACGCGGTCGAGGCCGTTGCTGCTGCTTTCAGTGGTGTCGTCGTTGCCGAAGTGCTGAGTAAAGAGAAGCACCCGGATGCCGATAAGCTGAATGTGTGCAGCGTGAATGATGGCACCGGTGCGCCTGTCCAGGTGGTGTGTGGTGCCGCCAACGTGGCAGTCGGTCAGAAAATTCCTTTTGCCCAGGTGGGCGGAGTGCTGCCGGGCGACTTCAAGATCAAGAAGGCCAAGCTGCGTGGTGTCGAATCCAACGGCATGATCTGCTCGGCGTCCGAGCTGGGGTTGGAGGAAGAGACCTCGCCAGGCATTCTGGTGCTCTCCGAGGCCGCGCCGGTCGGCGTCAGCTTCCGCGAGTACATGCAGTTGGATGACATGACCATCGAGGTCGATCTGACGCCTAACCGCGGTGACTGCCTGAGTATCAAAGGATTGGCGCGCGAGGTAGGGGTGTTGAATCGACTACCTGTCAGCGGTCCGCAGATGACGCCGGTGCCCGCCACGATCGACGATACTTTCCCGGTGCGAGTGGACGCCGTAGAGCAGTGCCCCCGCTATCTGGGGCGTGTCATCAAGGGTGTCGATGTTCAGGTGGAGACGCCGCTATGGATGGTAGAGCGACTGCGTCGCAGTGGCGTGCGCTCGATCGATCCGGTCGTCGATGTCACCAACTACGTCATGCTAGAGCTGGGCCAGCCGCTGCATGCCTTTGACCGCGACAACCTTCATGGCGGGATTTGCGTGCGCATGGCGCAGCCATCCGAGCGACTGACCTTACTGGACGGGCAGGACGTAGCGCTGCGTCAGGATACGCTGTTGATTGCTGATGAGCGTGGGCCTCTGGCCATGGCCGGCGTCATGGGTGGGGAGAACTCTGGCGTCAACGAGCAGACGCACACTATTTTCCTGGAGTCGGCGTTTTTCGCGCCGTTGGCGATTGCTGGCAAGGCACGCTCTTATGGCCTCCATACGGATGCCTCGCACCGCTATGAGCGTGGGGTGGACCCTGAGCTGGCCAGCGTGGCCATCGAGCGGGCGACCCAGCTACTGCTGGAAATTTGCGGTGGCCAGGCAGGTCCGGTAACGGAGGCGGTTCACCAGCAGGCGTTGCCTGCAGCGAAGACCATCATGCTGCGTGAAGCGCGGCTCGAAGCGGCGCTTTCCAAGCAGCTGCCGGGCGATGAAGTGAGCGATATTCTCGAGCGCCTAGGGCTGCAAGTGGAGCGCTTGGCCGAGGGTTGGAAGGTCAAGGCAGCCAGCTGGCGTTTTGACATTGCCATCGAGGAAGACCTCATCGAAGAAGTTGCTCGTGTACATGGGTACAACAATCTGCCCGTTCGTCGTCCAGCTGCTCGCTTGGCACTGCGTCCTGCCAACGAGTCGACCCTGACGCTGGCGCGTCTGCGTAACCAGCTGGTGGCCCGTGGTTATCAGGAGGCGGTGACGTATAGTTTCGTCGCCCCAGACCTGCAAGCGGCACTGCTGCCCGACGCCGTATCACCCGTGCTGGCCAATCCGATTTCGTCGGATCTGTCCGTCATGCGAGCCAGCCTGTTTCCGGGGCTGGTGAGAGCCTTGGAACACAACCTCAACCGCCAGCAGACGCGCGTTCGCCTTTTCGAGACCGGGCTGGTGTTCAACGGTCCGCTGGACGAGCTCTCGCAGGTGCCCATGATGGGAGCGCTGGTGTGCGGTGGTCGTGAGGCCGAGGGCTGGAGTGGCGGCAAGGCAGCCGTCGACTTCTACGATCTCAAGGGGGACCTGGAGAGTGTGCTGGCACTCGGGGGAGCGGTAGAGGATTGGCGTTTCGAGCCCGGCGAGCACGCTGCCCTGCATCCGGGGCAAACGGCCAGGGTGCTGCATAAAGGAGAGCCGGTTGGCTGGATCGGCACGCTGCATCCTCAGGTGCGTGCCAAACTGGGCTTGAAAGTGGATGCCGTGCTGTTCGAAGTGCGGCTGGACGCCTTGAGTCAAGGTGCGATTCCCGCCTTCGAGCCGCTCTCCCGCTACCCCGAAGTTCGCCGCGACCTGGCGTTCACGGTCAAGGAAGAGACGCCCGTTCAGGCGCTGCTCGACTGTGCAAAGTCACAGGCGGGAGAAAGCTTGAAAGACATCAAGCTGTTTGATGTCTATGCTGGTAAGGGCGTTGCGGAAGGTCACAAGAGCATTGCGCTGGGCTTGACCTGGCAACACGCATCGCGCACGCTAAATGATGAAGAAATCAACCAGTTGGTTGATGCCATTGTGACTACCGTGCGTACCGAGCTGAACGCTGATCTGCGCGGTTGATGACGCCATGCCATGACATGACGCTTACCACGATCCTGGCAGTGCGTTTGCTACACCGTTTGCTACATGGAGGAGCCTTATGGGTGCGTTGACCAAAGCAGAGCTAGCAGAGCATTTACATAGCGAGCTGGCGCTGTCAAAACGAGAAGCAAAAGCGATGGTCGAAGCTTTTTTCGAAGAGATTCGCGCTTGCTTACGTGAAAACGAGCAAGTGAAGCTGTCAGGATTTGGTAATTTCGACCTGCGGGACAAGCGTGAGCGTCCAGGCCGTAACCCCAAGACCGGCGAAGAAATTCCGATTTCGGCGCGTCGGGTGGTGACTTTTAGGCCTGGCCAAAAGCTCAAGCAGCAGGTCGAGCGCTATGCGAGCGAAGGTGGTTTTGGTAAGCAGGATTAGCCTTCGCGACCCATGTCAAAAAGGAGTGCCGGGAAGCACTCCTTTTTTTATGGCTGAACGATCATGGAGGCTACAGGCCTCGCCCTTCGATCAGCCAGGTGATGACGACCTTGATGATGTAACCCATCATGCCTGCGCCGAGAACGACGAACAGCATGATCGTACCAAACTTACCTGCATTCGACTTTTTGGCCAAATCCCAAATGATGAAGCACATGAACACGATCAAGCCGCCGATCATGATAGGGGTGATCCATGTCTCAAAGGCTTGCTGCATAAGCGCTCCTGCAGATAGAAGATGTAAGAGTAGAAGGAAGAAGGGCGTGCGCAACGTGCGCGGCTTTTGCCAGTCGTGTTAATATTTGACCAAATTCATCAGGTATTTGTCGACTGAACATTGTGAACCGGGAGTAAGCAATGCCAAAGATGACGATTGTGGTGGGCACCATGTATGGCGGTGCTCTTGACGTAGCCGAGCAGGTCAAGCCGCTGTTCGAGAAGGCGGGATATGCCGTAGTGGTGTCTGAACAGCCCACGTTGACAGACGTGAGTGGAGATAATGACCTGACGCTGTTTTGCTTGTCGACCACCGGTAGTGGCGACTTTCCTGGCAATATCGTACCGTTCGTGCGCAGCCTGAAAGACCAGTCACCTTCGCTCACCGGTCTTCGTTACGGACTGATCGCGCTCGGCGACAGCTCCTATGGCGATACGTTCTGCGGTGCCGGCCGTGCACTGGACGAGCTGCTGACATCGTTGGGCGCTCAGCGTCTCGGGGAGCGGTTGGAAGTCGATGCCATGGAGACCTTCATGGCCGATGATGCTGCAGTGCCGTGGGTGGAAGAGTGGATCGTGGCTCAGCAGTTGAAGGTGGCGTAACCATGCAGTCAGCGGCTCACTCTCCTGAACGGGTAAGCATTGCCATTGGCCTGTGCGTGGTCATGTTGTCTGCTTTGCCGCGCTATCTGGCGGGCGGGCATGAGACTCGTCAAACGCTGATCGTCATGGCCCTGGTGCTGGTGGCAGGGGCGGCTGCGGTGCAGTGGAAGATGCTTCCCGTCGAAGCTCGTCAGCGGTTGCCAGCGCTGCTCAAGCGCCTTAGTGTCATGATGGTGTTGGGCGCCATCATCATGGGTGGTTGGCATGCGCTGTTCACGGCGTGGATCAGTTGGCAGGAGTTCATCTCCCACGCGGCCACCTGTGGGCTACTGTTGCATGCCGTCACGCTTTGGTGGCGTTCGCGCGCTTGAAGTCGTGCAGGCATTGTAATACGCCTGTTTTTGATGCCCGAACCCTTGAAATTGGGGGGCTAGCCCCCATCTTGCGAGCATGGCGCTTGCCTCCTTGCGTCAGGGTTCTTAAAATCGCCCTCTTGAATCAATTTTACGTAATCAACCCAACGCCCAGCCGCTAGAGGACAATTCATGCAAGTTTCCGTCGAGACGACCTCCCAGATCGAACGCCGTATCACTATTCAAGTGCCGGCAGCAGAAATCGATGGGGCCGTCAGCGCTCGCTTGAAAGAGACTGCGAAAAACGTTCGCCTGAACGGTTTTCGCCAAGGCCGGGTGCCGATGGCCGTTGTTAACCAGCGTTACGGCGACAGCGTGCGCAACGAAGTGGTTGGCGAAGTCATGCGCGAGCGTTACGTGCGCGCCATTACCGAAGAAGGGCTCAACCCTGCCGGTTTCCCGCAGATCGAGCCGAAGGTAAACCAGTCAGGCAAAGATCTCGAGTTCGTCGCGATCATGGAAATCTACCCGCAGGTCGAGCTGGCCTCCATCGAAGGTACTGAAGTAGAGCGTCCGGTCGTCGCCGTCAATGATGCCGATGTCGACGAGATGATCGACACCCTGCGCAAGCAAAACGCTGCATGGGAAGAAGTCGACGCCGCTGCTGCCTCTGGCGATCAGGTCACCATCGATTTTCAGGGCTTCCTGGGCGATGAGCCTTTCGAAGGCGGCAGTGCTGAAGGCCACGCGTTGGTCATCGGATCAAACAGCTTCATTCCTGGTTTCGAAGATCAGCTGATCGGTGCCAAGGCGGGTGAAGAGAAAACGATTTCCGTCACCTTCCCGGCGGATTACCAGGCCGAGCATCTGGCCGGTCAGGAAGCGACTTTCAAGGTCACTGTCCACAAGGTCAGCAGCCAGAAGCTGCCGGAAGTGGATGCGGCGTTCATCGAGCGTTTTGGCGTTGAAGGCGGCGACGAAAGCCAGTTCCGCGCTGAAATCAAGAAGAACATGACCCGTGAAGCGGCACAAGCCGTGGATAACCGTGTCAAGCAGCAGGTGCTGGATGCGCTGAAGAAAGCCAACGACATCCCCGTGCCAAGCGCGCTGGTACAGCAGGAAACCGACGCCATGAAGCGTCAGGCAGCTCAGCAGTTCGGTCTGGGTGAAGACTTCGACGTCAGCCAACTGCCCAATGAGCTGTTTGCCGACCAGGCCAAGAGCCGCGTGCAGGTAGGCTTGCTGCTGGCGGAAGTCATCAAATCCAACGAGCTGGATGCCGATGATGCCGCCATCAAGGCGAAGGTGGAAGAGCTGGCTGAGCAGTATCAAGACCCCTCGGAAGTCGTCGAGTACTACATGGGTAACGAGCAGCTCAAAACCCAGGTGAAGTCTGCCATCCTCGAAGAGAAGGCGGTCGAGAAACTGCTGGAGCAAACGAACGTCAAAGACGTTGAAATGTCTTATCAGCAGGCACTGGCAGCCGCCCAGCAGCAGGCTGAGCAAGATGAGACCGCTGAAGAAAGCGAGCAGGCGAGCGCCTGATCTCATCGAGTTGCGCACCTGTTCTCAGGTGCGCTTTTCCCTTACCGGACGCAAGGAATCACCCGAATGAGTGAGTTTGATATTCAAAACGCCGGCGGTTTAGTGCCCATGGTGGTGGAGCAAAGCGCCAAAGGGGAAAGAGCCTACGACATCTACTCGCGCCTGTTGAAAGAGCGCGTCATTTTTCTGGTGGGTCCTGTGGAAGACTACATGGCCAACCTGGTGGTCGCTCAGCTGCTGTTTCTGGAGTCTGAGAACCCCGACAAAGATATTCATCTGTACATCAATTCGCCTGGCGGTTCGGTCACGGCTGGCATGTCGATTTATGACACCATGCAGTTCATCAAGCCGGACGTCTCCACGGTGTGTATTGGTCAAGCGGCCAGCATGGGCGCCTTGCTGCTGACAGCGGGTGCTGCTGGCAAGCGCTACTGTCTGCCCAATTCGCGCGTCATGATCCACCAGCCGTTGGGCGGTTATCAGGGGCAGGCGTCGGATATCGAGATTCATACCCGTGAAATTCTCGGTATTCGTGAGAAGCTGAACCAGATTCTGGCCCATCATACGGGTCAAGATATCGAAACGGTGGCCCGTGATACCGACCGTGATAACTTCATGAGCGCCAATAAAGCAAAAGAGTATGGCTTGATTGACGCAGTGCTGGATAAGCGTCCTACATCCTGATAGCGTAGTAGGATTCTGCTTTTCTAAGAGCTTTTCAGGCGGCTCTGGCCGCCTTAGTGACAGAGGTACGCGAATGGCCGACGGCAAAGGCAAGGACGAAGGTGGCAAGCTGCTGTACTGCTCGTTTTGCGGTAAAAACCAGAACGAAGTACGCAAGCTGATTGCTGGCCCGTCCGTTTATATCTGCGATGAGTGTGTCGACTTGTGTAATGACATCATTCGCGAGGAAGTTCTCGAAGCCGATGCCGAGAGCGATGAGGAGCGTTTACCCACGCCCCGCGAAATACGTCATACATTGGACGATTACGTCATCGGGCAAGACCGCGCCAAGATGGTGCTGTCCGTAGCGGTATACAACCACTACAAGCGTCTCAAATCAGAGGTGCGCGAAGGCGACGTGGAGCTGGGTAAATCCAACATTCTCCTGATTGGTCCTACCGGTAGCGGCAAAACGCTGCTGGCGGAAACCATGGCGCGGCTATTGAATGTACCCTTCACGATTGCAGACGCCACTACGCTGACAGAAGCGGGCTATGTGGGTGAGGATGTCGAAAACATCATCCAGAAACTGCTTCAGAAGTGTGATTACGATGTAGAGAAAGCCGAGCGTGGCATTGTCTATATCGATGAGATCGACAAGATTTCTCGCAAGTCGGATAACCCCTCGATTACCCGTGATGTATCGGGTGAGGGTGTTCAACAGGCGCTGCTCAAGCTCATCGAAGGGACCACGGCGTCCGTGCCTCCCCAAGGTGGGCGCAAGCATCCCCAGCAGGAGTTCGTACAGGTCAATACGGCCAACATCCTGTTCATCGTTGGTGGTGCTTTTGCCGGACTGGACAAAGTCATCCGTGATCGCGCTGAAAAAGGTGGTATCGGTTTCAATGCCAGCGTGAAAAGCAAGGAGTCCAGTCGGGGCGTGGGTGAGCTGTTGGCCGACGTCGAGCCCGAGGATCTGGTGAAATTTGGCCTGATTCCCGAGTTCGTGGGTCGTTTGCCTGTCATCGCCACGTTGACCGAGCTCACCGAAGATGCCCTGGTACAGATCCTCACGGAGCCCAGGAATTCGCTGGTCAAGCAGTACGCTAAGCTGTTCGAGATGGAAGACGTGGAACTGGAGTTCAGGGATGAGGCACTGCGTGCCGTGGCTGCCAAGGCCATGGAGCGCAAGACCGGGGCGCGGGGCTTACGCTCGATCCTGGAGTCGGTGCTGCTGGATACCATGTATGAAATCCCTTCTCTGGAAGGCGTCAGCAAAGTGGTCATCGAAGCGTCTGTCATTGCCGGCGAGAGTGAGCCGCTGCTGGTCTATTCCCAGCAAGAGGCTGCCCGGGTTGACGGCACCGATGGCTAACCGCCCGAGGTTCCGCGCGGTCTGATGACCACCGCGTGCCAATCCAAGGGGTCGCCTAGGCGGCCCCTTGTTGTTCACACGTCTTGTATCATGAGCTGCTGGGCAAGGTATCTGGCTTGTTGAAAGCCGCTCGAGTACTCATCCGAAATTGAGGAACGTCTGCGATGCAGCAGAACGCCGATCAGACACAATGTCTACCCCTGTTGCCGTTGCGGGATGTGGTCGTGTACCCGCAGATGGTCATTCCGCTTTTCGTTGGTCGTGAGAAATCCATCCAGGCGCTTGAAGCGGCGATGGAAGCCGACAAACGCGTACTGTTGGTGGCTCAGCGTGAAGCCTCTCAAGATGAGCCGGACAATGCGGATCTGTATGCCATGGGAACCGTGGCAGACATCATGCAGCTTCTCAAACTGCCAGACGGTACGGTAAAAGTGTTGATCGAAGGCAGCTTTCGTGCCGATGTGGTCAGTATCGAGGAGAGTGACGCCGGTTATACCCAGGCGCATCTTTTGCCCCGGGACAGTGAGCCACTAACCAGTCGTGAACAAGAGGCGCTGGTGCGCGTGCTGCTCAATCAGTTCGAGCAGTACGTCAAGCTGTCCAAGAAAGTACCCAACGAGGTACTCAATTCATTATCAGGCATTGAAGATCCTAGCCGTTTGGTGGACACCATTTGTGCGCACTTGTCGCTGAAGATTGGCGACAAGCAGGATCTGCTCGAAATGGACCGCGTGCGTGATCGCATCGAGCACCTGATGGCGCTGATCGAGTCTGAAATCGACCTTCTGCAGGTCGAGAAGCGCATCCGCTCCCGGGTCAAGGAGCAAATGGAAAAGACCCAGCGCGAGTACTACCTGAACGAGCAGATGAAGGCCATCCAGAAAGAAATGGGTGAGCTGGATAACGTGCCCAACGAGGCCGATAAGTACGAGCGTGCCATCAAAGAGTCGGGCATGCCCAAGGAAGCCTCCGATAAGGCAACCCAAGAGCTGAACAAGCTCAAGATGATGTCGTCGAATTCTGCCGAAGCCACTGTGGTGCGCTCCTACCTGGATTGGCTGATTGCCGTTCCCTGGAAAAAGCGTACTCGCGTCAAGCATGATCTGGTGAAAGCCCAGGAAGTGCTGGATCAGGATCACCACGGTCTTGAAGAGGTCAAGGCGCGCATCCTCGAATACCTGGCGGTGCAAAAGCGGGTGCGCAAGATGCGTGGCCCGGTGCTGTGTCTGGTCGGCCCACCCGGGGTGGGCAAGACCTCGCTGGGTCAGTCCATCGCCAAGGCGACCAATCGCAAGTACGTGCGTCTGGCGCTGGGCGGCGTGAGAGACGAGTCTGAAATTCGCGGCCATCGCCGGACGTACATTGGCTCCTTGCCCGGAAAACTGATTCAGCGCATGAGCCGGGCAGGGGTCAAAAACCCGCTGTTCCTGCTGGACGAAGTAGACAAGCTGGGCATGGACCATCGCGGTGACCCGGCTTCCGCGCTGCTGGAGGTGCTGGACCCGGAGCAGAACAACAGCTTCAGTGATCACTATCTGGAGCTGGACTACGATCTTTCCGAGACGCTGTTCATCTGTACGGCCAACTCGATGAACATTCCTGGCCCGCTGCTGGATCGTATGGAGATCATTCGCCTGCCGGGCTACACGGAAGACGAGAAGCTGGCCATTGCCAAACGCTACCTGCTGCCCAAGCAGCTGGAGGCCAATGGCCTGAAGGACGAAGAGCTGGCGTTGGAAGATGATGCCTTGCTAGAGCTGGTGCGCTACTACACCCGCGAGGCGGGAGTGCGCGAGCTGGAGCGCCAAATCGCCAAGGTGTGCCGTAAAGTGCTACGTGAAAGGTTGGAAGCAGAGCGTACCTCGGGCGCCAAAGCGGGCAGCCAGCTGCAGGCGAAGCAGGTGCTTCTGGCTGACGATATCGAGACTTACGCTGGCGTGCGCCGCTACAGCTACGGCCTGGCAGAGCAAGAGGATCAGGTAGGTCGCGTCACTGGACTTGCCTGGACCTCGGTCGGTGGTGAGCTGCTCAATATCGAGTCCGTGGTGACCCCTGGTAAAGGGCGTCTGCACAAGACCGGCTCGCTGGGCGATGTCATGAAAGAGTCGGTCAGCGCAGCACAGACCGTGGTCAAATCACGGGCCGTTGCCTATGGCATCGACCCACAGCGCTTTGAAAATGAAGACCTGCATATCCATGTGCCAGAAGGTGCGACGCCCAAGGATGGACCTAGCGCAGGTATTGCCATGGTGACGGCCATCGTGTCGGCCTATTCCTTGCGTCCGGTTCGTTGCGACGTAGCCATGACCGGCGAGGTCAATCTGCGGGGTGAAGTGTTACCCATCGGTGGTCTGAAGGAGAAATTGCTGGCAGCCCGCCGCGGTGGTATAAAGACCGTCCTGATCCCTGAGGAAAATCGTCGAGATCTCAAGGAGGTGCCGGACAATATCAAGGGAGCGCTTGATATTCGTCCCGTACGATGGATAGATGACGTGCTGGCCGTCGCGTTAGCCGAAGCGGTGGAAGACAAGGCTGCGTTGAAAGCAGCAGATAAGTCGTTTAGTACCAATGCTGTTGCAAGCACCCATTAAGCGTTAAAGCAGCTGCTGCTTTAATTAACTTAATAAGTTTGCCCAATGCCTTGAGCGATGGGCATTTCACGGTGCGGTTGCTTGACAGGTGTTTCAAGGCATTGCTATAAAACGCAGCTATGCTTTGAGGTTGTTGCACTCGGTGACCGTGCCGTTCAGAGCCATTTTTTTGAAACAGTCAAGGGGTGAAGTGTGAATAAGTCCGAGCTGATTGAAGCTATTGCCGCATCTGCTGATATTCCGAAAGCAGCGGCAACCCGCGCATTGGATGCCATGGTGGAGTCTGTCACCGATAGCCTCAAAAAAGGCGAAAGCGTTTCTTTAGTAGGTTTTGGTACTTTCGCTATCAAAGAGCGTGCCGCACGTACGGGTCGCAACCCTCAGACGGGTCAGCCGATCGAAATCAGCGCTGCCAAGGTGCCCAGCTTCAAAGCCGGTAAAGCGCTGAAAGACGCCGTCAACTAATTGGCTCGCGTTTGCTGTAAGCTAATGGGCGCATCGCATCCGCGATGCGCCCATGTTCTTTTCTGGCCCATTGGTTTGGGCGATAAATGGCTTTGATGATCTGAGGCTAGCATGCTGCAAAGTATTCGAGATGGCTCCAGAAGCTGGGGTGCCAAGATAATCATTGGTGTCATGGTCGCGGCCATGGCGCTTTTTGGTGTGGAGTCGCTGTTCAGTGTCTTTGGTAGCGACCCCAATGAAGTGGCGAGCGTCAACGGCGAGCCCATCGTGCGGCAGCAGGTAGAGCTTGAGGTGCAGCGTGCGCTGCGCTCTGGGCAAGTGCCTCCTGAGCAGGAGCGGGCACTACGCAACGATATGCTCGACCAGCTCATCACCCAGTCCTTGCTGCGTCAGTATGCTGAGGAGGGCGGCTTTTATGTCTCCGATGCTCAGCTTGACCAGATGATCGTGACGCTGCCTGAGTTCCACGATCAGGATGGACGCTTCTCTGCAGAGGTATTCCGTAACCGCCTGGCAGGCGCGGGTTACACCCCGCTATCGTTCCGTGAAGAGCTGCGGGTGGATATCAAGCGTCAGCAACTGCAGCAGGGTCTAGCCTTCAGTGACTTCAGTCTGGCCAATGAAGAGCAGCGCCTGGCAGACCTGCAGGGCCAGCAGCGTGATTTCCGTTACGTGATGCTGGATGCCGATGATGCTGCTTTTGAGGTAGAGGTTACCGAAGAGCAGATGCAGGACTACTATGACGCCAATCAGCAACGTTTCGAGCGTCCTGAGCAGGTGCGCGTCGAGTATGTGATCATCGACCGTCAGGCCATGGCCGAAGATGTCGACGTGGACGAGAGCGAACTCCGCGCTGCCTGGAGTGAGCAGAATCGCGATGCCGACCGTCGTGTCTCCCATATCATGGTGACCTTTGGCTCCGAGCGTAGCCGTGATGAGGCCCAGCAGCTGGCCAATGAGGCGCTGGCTGACCTGAACAGTGGTGAGAGTTTTGCCGACACTGCCGTGCGCTTTTCGGACGATACCGCCAGTGCCGAGCAGGGCGGTGACCTTGGGGTGATCAGTCGCGGCTTCTTTGGCGATGCTTTCGACGACGCTGCGTTTGCCCTTGGGGTCGGTGAGACGTCCCAGGTCGTCGAAATGGACGGTGCCTTCCATATTCTGCAGGTCACCGAGCTGGACGCGCCCTCTTTCGAAGAGCAGCGTGACCGTTTGGCCCAGGAAGTGGCGCTGCGCGAGGTCAACGATGACTTCAATCGCCAGGTACAGCGTCTGATCGATGAAAGCTTTGCCGCAGAAGATCTGCAATCCGTTGCGGATGACCTCGGTCTGACGCTTAACGAAAGTGACTGGCTGGCCCGTGGGGAAGGCGAGGGTGCGCTTTCCGAGCCGGGCGTGCTGGATGAAGCGTTCAGTGCTGACGTGCTGGGTGAAGGTTACAACAGCGAAGTCATCGAGCTGGACAACGATCGTCGACTGGTGCTTCGCGTGGCCGAGCATCGTGACGCGACGCTCTTGCCGCTGGACGACGTGCGTGATCAGGTAGAGCAGGCTGTGGCAGCTCAGCAGCGTCAGCAGGCGTTGCAGGAAGAAGCCAACGAGATGATCGCGGCACTGCGCGATGGCCAAGCGTTGGAGCTCGACTGGATGAATGCATCCAACATCACTCGTCAGTCGGACAGCACCTTGCCGCAAACGCTGGTCCGTGAAGTGTTCCGCATGCCACACCCTGAAGAGGGCGACAGCGTTTACCGTGCTGTGGCCTTGCCTCAGGGCGTTGCCGTCGTTGCTCTGGACAGCGTCAGCGAAGGGCAGGCCGACGAACAGATGAATGCTTTCGTCGCGCAAATGGCCGAACAGCTGCGGGCTCAGGCGATCATTCAAGGATTGATCGATGACCTGCGAAGCGATGCCAGAATAGAGCGCTGAAACGAAAAAGCCGATCCATGTGATCGGCTTTTTTAGTGGCTAGCGAAGTGCTTCGTCAGTGCTTGGGAAGTGCTTAGTGCGATTCGCCGTCGAACCCGGGCGGGTTGGTGAGCGCAAACTGGCGCAGTACGGGCTCCGGGTGGCGCTCGCTCGAGTGCTCCACGACAATGTCCCAGCCATGTTGCTCGTCCCAATCCCCTAGCACGAAACGCTTGGCTGGCACGTCTTCCACGGTGAGGTCATGGACCCTGGGGCGATGGGTGTGGCCATGGATCATGATGTTCACCCCATGGCGCTCCATCGTGGCCACGACTTCCTCGTGGGTCACATCCATGATGGCCTCGGCCTTGTTGGCGTTGGCATCCCCAGACTGCATGCGCAGGCTCTTGGCCAACTCGAGCCGCTGCTCCAGCGGCATGGCCAGGATCTGCGCCTGCCACTCAGGGTGGCGAGACTGGGCGCGAAACGCCATGTAGGCCTCATCTTTGGTGCACAGGCTGTCACCGTGCAGAATGACGGCGGCTACGCCTTGCAATTCCACTTGCTCACTGTCGGGCAGCAGGGTGGCCTGACAGGCGTTGATGAAGCGTTCGCCAATCAGAAAGTCCCGGTTGCCGTGGATGAAAAAAATGGACGTGCCCGCATCGCTCAGTGCCCGCAGGCGCTCGATCACCTCATGGGCCACCCCGCTGAGGGGGTGAGGCGTATCCAGCAAGTCGTCTCCGATCCAGGCGTCGAACAGGTCGCCCAGAATGTACAGATCCTCGGCCCCTTTGGCGGTATGCTCCAGGTAACGATAAAACCCCTGATTGAGCTCAGGGGTGTCGTTACTCAAATGCATGTCAGCGATCAGCAGCGTACGCATAAGACTCCCGACGGTTATTCCGCATCCTTCAGGTAGGCGCGCTCGATGACCACGTCTTCGGCGGGTACGTCTGCGTGCATGCCACGGCGCGTGGTGCTCACGGCCTTGATGGCGTTGACCACGTCCATGCCGTCCACTACTTCACCAAATACCGCGTAACCCCAGCCTTGCAGGCTTTTGCCGCTGTGGTTAAGGAAGCTGTTGTTACCGACGTTGATGAAAAACTGAGCGGTGGCAGAGTGGGGGTCCTGGGTACGGGCCATGGCCAGCGTGCCGATGGTGTTCTGCAGGCCGTTGTCGGCTTCGTTTTCGATGGGGTCGCGTGTCGGCTTCTGGTTGAACTCCTGGTCGAAGCCGCCCCCTTGAATCATGAAACCATCGATGACCCGGTGGAACAGCGTGCCGTCGTAAAAGCCATCGCGCACGTATTGCTCGAAATTGGCTGCGGTGGCAGGCGCTTTTTCGTGATTGAGCGCAATAGTGATGTCACCGTGGTTCGTCTGTAATACGATCATGGATAAATTCCTGTTCAATAAAGGCGTTCGCCTTGGCGCTGTGCATCGGCGTCACGTTATAATAGCGGTTTTGCTCGGCACCGCGAAGCGCTAACCCGTTTAGCATAGGCATCGGTTGCCCGGCACGCCATCCACGATGAGGTTATCAACACCACCATGACCAACGAGACCACCCCAGCGCCGAACTTCATTCGCAACCAAGTACGCGACGAGATAGCGGGCGGCCAGGTCACCAAAATTGTGACGCGCTTCCCTCCGGAGCCCAACGGCTTCCTGCATATCGGCCATGCCAAGTCGATCTGCCTGAATTTCGGGCTCGCCGAGCAGTTGGGTGGTGAGTGTCATCTGCGGTTCGACGACACCAACCCGGCGAAGGAAGAGCAGGCGTATATCGATGCCATCAAGGAAGACGTCAGTTGGCTGGGCTTCGAGTGGGCAGGCCCCGTGCGCTTTGCCTCCGATTATTTCGAGCAGCTCTATGCCTGGGCGCAGCACCTGATCCGCGAAGGGAAAGCCTATGTCGACGACCTCTCTCCCGATGAGATCCGCGAGTATCGCGGCACCTTGACCGAATCCGGCAAGCCCAGCCCTTACCGGGAGCGCAGTGTCGAAGAGAATCTCGATCTGCTGGAGCGTATGCGCCACGGTGAGTTTGCCGAAGGCGAGAAAGTGCTGCGCGCCAAAATCGACATGGCGTCGCCCAACATCAATCTTCGCGACCCCATTCTGTACCGTATTCGTCACGCCCATCATCACCAGACCGGTGACGCCTGGAAGATCTACCCTTCCTACGACTTCACCCACGGCCAGTCGGATGCCATCGAAGGGATCACCCACTCCATCTGTACCCTGGAGTTCGAAGACCATCGCCCGCTGTACGAATGGTTCCTGAACAACCTGCCGGTGCCCGCCAAACCCCGCCAGATCGAGTTTGCGCGGCTGAACCTCGACTACACGCTGACCTCCAAGCGCAAGCTCAAGCTGCTGGTGGATGAGCAGATCGTGGATGGCTGGGACGATCCGCGTATGCCGACCATCTCGGGCATGCGCCGCCGCGGCTATACCCCGGCTTCGATCCGCAAATTCTGTGAAATGATCGGCGTGACCCGTTCGGATGGCGGCCTGGTGGACATTGCCATGCTGACCCATGCCATTCGTTCGGATCTGGAAGACAACGCCCCCCGCGCCATGTGTGTGCTGAAGCCGTTGAAAGTGGTGTTGACCAACGTGCCGGAAGGCCACGAAGAGGTCTACGAAGTGCCGGGCCACCCCGCCCGTGACGACATGCCGATGCGCAAGGTGCCGTTTGGTCGCGAGCTGTATATCGACCAGGACGACTTCATGGAGGATGCGCCGAAGAAGTTCTTCCGCCTGGCCCCTGGCAAGGAAGTACGTCTGCGCAATAGCTACGTGATTCGCTGCGATGAAGTGGTCAAGAACGACGCGGGCGAGATCCAGGAGCTGCACTGCTCGGTGGACTTCGACACCTTGGGCAAAAATCCGGAAGGCCGCAAGGTCAAGGGTGTCATCCACTGGGTCAGCGCCACCCACGGTGTGCCGATGGAGGTGCGCCTCTACGACAACCTGTTCATGGTCGAGCAGCCGGATCGCGACAAGGATGTGGATTTCCTCGAGCACCTGAATCCCGAGTCGCTGGTCACCTGCCAGGCCATTGGTGAGCCAAGCCTGGCCAGCGCCGCGCCGGAAGATCGCTTCCAGTTCGAGCGGATGGGCTATTTCTGCGCCGACCGCCACGCCTCCAGTGCAGAGCACCTGGTGTTC
The DNA here is from genome assembly GCF_019211725.1 of Halomonas sp. 18071143. Classification (NCBI taxonomy): domain Bacteria; kingdom Pseudomonadati; phylum Pseudomonadota; class Gammaproteobacteria; order Oceanospirillales; family Halomonadaceae; genus Halomonas; species Halomonas sp. 18071143. The sequence goes on along the minus strand of NZ_CP078120.1, from coordinate 1,927,774 downwards.
AACCGCACCGTGGGTTTGAAAGATAGCTGGGCGAAAATCAAACAGAAGGGTTAAGGAAACGTCATATGCACATTTACAATACGCTGACACGCCGCAAAGAGCCTTTTAAGCCCCTTGTCGATGGCAAGGTAAGCATGTACGTCTGCGGCATGACGGTGTATGACTACTGTCACCTTGGCCACGCCAGGGTGATGGTGGCCTTTGACGTGATTACCCGCTACCTGCGTCACCGTGGCTACGACGTCACCTACGTGCGCAACATCACGGATATCGACGACAAGATCCTCAAGCGTGCCGAGGAGAACGGTGAGGCCATCAGCGCGCTCACCGAGCGCATGATCGCGGCGATGCATGAAGACGAGGCGCGGCTGAATGTGCTGCCCCCCAGCCAGGAGCCCCGTGCCACGGGACATATTGGCGACATCATCAGCATGATCGAAACGCTGGTGGAAAAAGGCTTTGCCTACGCCGCGGAAAACGGCGACGTCTACTATCGGGTGCGCAAGTTTGCCGATTACGGCAAGCTCAACAATCGCCAGCTGGATGACATGCGCTCTGGCGCGCGCGTGGAAGTGGACGTGCACAAGGAAGACCCGCTGGACTTCGTGCTCTGGAAAGCGGCCAAACCGGGAGAGGCCCATTGGCACTCCCCCTGGGGAGACGGCCGCCCAGGCTGGCATATCGAATGTTCGGCCATGTCCACCTGCTGCCTGGGGGATACCTTCGATATTCATGGCGGTGGGCCGGATCTGACCTTCCCCCATCACGAAAACGAGATTGCCCAGTCGGAAGCGGCTACGGGTAAGACCTACGTGAACACCTGGATGCATGCCGGTGCCGTGCGCGTCAATCAGGAAAAGATGTCGAAGTCGCTGGGCAACTTTTTCACCATTCGTGATGTGCTGGCGGAGCATGACCCGGAGGTCGTGCGCTATTTGCTGGTGGCCAGCCACTATCGCAGCCCGATCAACTACTCCGTGGATTCGCTGGTCGAGGCGCGCAAGTCGTTGACGCGCCTGTATACTGCCCTTGAAGGTGTCGAGGTGGCATCTGAGGGTGAGCAGGGGGCTTACGCCGAGCGTTTCACTGCTTCCATGGATGATGATTTCAATACCCCGGAAGCGCTGGCCGTACTGTTCGACCTGGCAAGAGATCTCAATCGTGCCAAGAGCGATCAGCCGGAAGCTGCGCCCCGCCTGGCCGCAGAGCTGCAGCGCCTGGCGGGAGTGCTGGGGCTATTGCAGCAGACGCCGCAGGCCTTCCTGAAAGGGGCGCAGCATTCGATGGCGCTGGGCGAAGACGAGATCGAAGCCAGAATTGCCGAGCGTCAGGCGGCCAAGGCCAACAAGGACTTCGCCCGCGCCGATGCCATTCGTGACGAGCTGGCAGCGCTAGGCATCGTGCTGAAAGACTCACGAGAAGGCACGACCTGGGTCATCGAAGCGCCTTGAGGATGCAGGAGATCAGACGCCGTTGAGGCGGCGTCTGACTTCAACGCAGTTGCCTCGTATACTGAAGCGACACCCTCAGGATGCTCACTCAAAGGATGACCCCATGCGCCTATTGCTAAACCCCCTGCTGACCGCCTGCCTGTCCACGGTGGTCGTTACCTCGACGGTGCTCGCGACGGCCCAGGCCAGCGAGCCGGTGGTGGTCTCTTCCAAAATCGATACGGAAGGCTCGGTGTTGGGAGAGCTGATCATCCAGACCCTGGAGCGCCATGGGATTGCCACCCAGGACCGCCTGCAACTCGGGGGAACCAGCGTGGTGAGAAATGCCCTGCTGGCGGCTGAAATCGATGTCTATCCAGAGTACACCGGTAACGGGGCGTTCTTTTTCGATATGACCGATAGCCCGGTGTGGAACAGTGCTGATGAAGCCTATCAGGCCGTTCGTGAGCGGGATGCAGAACAAGGCTTGATCTGGCTGCAGCCAGCCAGTGCCAACAACACCTGGGCCATGAGCATTCGTCAGGATGTCGCCGAGACCCATGGGCTCGACACCCTGGAAGACCTGGCCAGCTATCTGGCCGACGGGGGCGAGTTCAAGTTTGCGGCCAGTGCAGAATTCGTCGAATCCGAGCAGGCCCTGCCGGCGTTTCAGGACGCCTACGGCTTCGAGTTGAGCGATGACCAGTTGCTGGTGCTCTCCGGGGGCAATACCGCCGCCACCATGCGCGCAGCCGCCCAGCAAACCAGCGGCGTCAACGGTGCCATGACCTACGGTACCGATGGCGGGCTCACCGCGCTGGGACTGCGGGTGCTGGAGGATACGCTGGGCGTGCAGCCGGTCTACCAGCCTGCGCCAGTGATACGAGAAGACGTGCTGGCCCAGTACCCCGACATCGAAGGCCTGCTCAATGACGTGTTTGCGACGCTGGATCTGGTGACCCTGCAAACGCTCAACGCGGACGTGGCCGTCAACGGTCGCTCTGCCGACCAGGTGGCTCGCGAATATCTCGATAGCCTGGATGACTGATGAATGTCGTTGATCGACGCACTGCCATCGCCAGCGGCCATTCGGCGCCGCTGGCAACCTAATGTCGTACTGCTGTGCCTGAGTGCCGTCATGCTGGTGGCCGCCTGGTCTTTCCATCTGGTGACCGTGGCGCCCAATCGGATCGTCACGGGAACGGGGTTTGGGATGGTGGCAGCCATTGGCTGGCCCGGTGGCGTACTGGTATCGCTTCTGTTCATTGCCATGGCCGCCCTGGCCTGGCTGCCCAGCACGCGCCATTATCGGGCTCTGCTGGGGGTGATTACCCTGACGCTGCTGCTGATGCCGTTTGGCCTGATGGTCGCCGGGCACTGGCTGATACCCCCGGATGCGCCCCAGGCCAGGCTAGGCATCGGGACTGCCTACTGGACGGTGCTGTTCGTGCTGTTGCTGTGTCTGGTGGAAGTACGCCTGCGGCTTGGGCTATCCCGCTGGTGGACAGCGCTGCTGCTGCTCGGCATCGGCATCTTGTGGTGGCTGTGCGCTGCCTTCGGATTGCAGTCGCTGGCCCTGGTGCAGGAGTTTCAGGCCCGGGAGCGGCAGTTCTATCGTGCGTTGAGCCAGCATATCGTGCTGGTCAGCAGTGCCGTGAGCGTCAGCGTCGTGCTGGGCATGCTGCTGGCCATGCTGATGCGCCGCTACCGGCGCCTGCAAACCATCGCCTTTGGGCTGCTCAATTTTCTGCAGACGATTCCCAGCCTGGCGCTGTTCGGTTTGCTGTTGGCCCCTCTGGCGTGGCTGGCGGCCAATGTGCCTGCCTTGGCAGCCATGGGCGTCAGTGGAATTGGCAATGCCCCGGCACTGATCGCCTTGATTGCTTACAGTCTGCTGCCCATGGTGCGTAATACTTACGTTGCCCTGGAGGAGGTCAGTGCAGAAACCCTGGAAGCGGCCAAGGCCATGGGAATGCGAAGCCCGCAGCGGTTCTGGCAGGTGCGACTACCGCTGGCGCTGCCGGTGTTGCTGGAAGGGGTAAGAGTCACCGCCGTGCAAGCCATCGGGCTTACGGCGGTGGCGGCGTTGATTGGTGCCGGAGGACTTGGCACCTTCATTTTTCAAGGGTTGGGGCAGGCGGCCATGGACATGGTGCTGCTGGGTGCGCTGCCAATCCTGGTGCTGGCGCTGATCGTGGATGCAGCATTAGGGGCGCTGGCGGAAGCGCTACGCCCCGGAGGACAGCAATGATCGAGCTTTCCCATGTCTCCAAGCAGTTTGGTGACGAAACGGCGGTGGATGATATTTCACTGCGGGTGGCCAAGGGCAAGTTCTGTGCCCTGGTGGGTACCTCCGGATGCGGTAAGTCCACCACGCTACGCATGATCAATCGGCTGATCGAACATACCCGTGGCGACATCATTCTGGATGGCCAGGCGATAGAGCACTACGACCCGGTCAAACTTCGCCGCCGTATTGGCTACGTCATCCAGAGCACCGGCCTGTTCCCGCACTGGACCGTCGCGCGCAATATTGGCCTGGTGCCACGGCTGTTGAAGTGGGCTCCTGCCGAGGTCAGCCGCCGTGTCGAAGAGCTGATGGGTTTGCTGGGGCTGCCGGTGGGCGAGTTTGCGCACAAATACCCGCATCAGCTTTCCGGCGGGCAGGCGCAGCGTGTGGGGGTGGCCCGCGCGCTGGCCGCAGACCCGGATATTTTGCTGATGGACGAGCCGTTTGGAGCCCTGGATCCGATCACCCGAGACAAGCTGCAGGATGAGCTGGCCCGCCTGCAGGCTCGGCTGCACAAGACCGTGGTGCTGGTGACTCATGATATGGATGAAGCCCTGAAGCTAGCCGACCACCTGGTCGTCATGCGCGAGGGGCGTATCGTCCAGCAGGGCACGCCTTTGGCGCTGTTGCAGCATCCCGCCGACCCTTTCGTGGATTCGCTGCTGGGCGGGCTGGAGCGGGGGCTCAAGCAGGCGGGGCTGACGCGTGTCAAGGATCACATGGCGTCTCTGGGCCCCACGCTGCCAGCCCAGTCGCGTATTCCCGCTGACTTTTCGTTGCGGCAGGGGCTTTCCATGATGCTGCGTGACCACAGCGACCGCTTGACCGTGGTGGACCAAAACGATGTGCCCATTGGTGAGCTGTCGCTGCGTAGAATCGTCAAGGAAGCCCAGTTGGACAGGGGCACCCCAACGTGATGCCGGATCCATCTCGCTCTGCGTCTTCGACCTCAGCCACCTCGAGCGCTGTCCCCGCGAGTTCCACCGCTTCGCGCTATGCCGCGTGGGGCTGGCCACTGGCTTGGGTGGCCTTGTTGCTGGTGCTGGTGTTGGCCATGCCCACTCTGGAACCGCTGTTTCGCTGGGTAGAGCCCAATGCGCGGCAGGTCATCTACGGGCGTGCCGATTTTGTCGATTTGCTGGCTCGGCATCTGCTGGTGGTGAGCGTGGCCGCGCTGGTCACGCTTCTGGTGGGCGTCTCGGCAGGCATTGCCGTCACCCGGGCCAGGGGGCGGGATTTCCTGCCGCTGGTTGCTCAGCTTTCGTCGCTGGGCCAGACGTTCCCGCCCGTGGCGGTGCTGGCGCTGGCCGTGCCGGTACTGGGCTTTGGCACGCTGCCGATCATCGTGGCGCTGATGCTGTATGGGCTGCTGCCCATCGTGCGCAATACCTTGACGGGCATCAACGAAGTAGACCCCAACGTCAAACAGGCGGCCATCGCCATGGGCATGACGCCCTGGCAGCTGCTGCGTCATGTCGAGCTGCCGCTGGCCATGCCGGTCATTCTGGCGGGCGTTCGCACCTCGGTCACCATCAACATTGCCACGGCGGCGCTGGGCGCGACCGTGGGGGCCAGTAATCTGGGTGACCCGATCATCGCGGGAATCGTCAATGGCAACATGGCGTACATCGTCCAGGGGGCGCTAGCGATTGCCCTGCTGGCGCTCACTGTCGATAGCGCCTTCAATGCCCTCCAACAACGCCTTGCACGCCGGTCTGCGTCTTAAGTTGAATCCCTAACGGCGGGAGACTGCGTTACTGTCCAGGTGTTGCGTTGACGTGTGTCAGATAAATCCACTGGCACAAACGGTCATCACCAACAACACTGCCCTCAAAAGGGGTAAAAACAAGGACAATAACGATGACTCAGTTCGTACATCAGCCGGCCTTCATGACCGGCGACGAATTCACCATAGACACTTTCAGCGTGCTCAGCCCCGAGGGCGAGCTTTATGAAGGTGCCGATGAACCCACCTTGAGCCGCGATCACGCCCGCAGGCTCTACCAGGCCATGCTGGCCACGCGTATTCTCGATGAGCGCATGATGGCCGCGCAACGCCAGGGCAGGCTCAGCTTCTACATGCAGTGTACCGGTGAGGAGGCCGCGGTGGTGGGAGCCACCGCCGCTCTGGACGATGCCGACATGATCATGGCCCAGTACCGCGAACAGGGCGCACTCATGTATCGCGGGTTCTCCATCGACGAGTTCATGAATCAGCTGTTTGGCAACGAGCTGGACTATGGCAAGGGGCGGCAGATGCCGATCCACTATGGTTCCCGCAAGCTGCATTACATGACCATCTCTTCGCCGCTGGCCACTCAGATTCCCCAGGCAACCGGCTATGCTTATGGCCAGAAGCTCGCAGGTGAAGGCCACTGTACCCTGACGTTCTTCGGTGAAGGGGCTGCCTCGGAAGGCGACTTCCACGCCGCCCTGAATATGGCCTCGGTGCATCAGGTGCCGGTCATTTTCTTCTGTCGCAACAATGGCTATGCCATCTCGACTCCCGCCACCGAACAGTTTGCCGCGGATGGCATTGCCCCGCGTGCGTTCGGCTATCACATGCACGTCATCCGCGTGGATGGCAACGACGCCCTGGCCGTCTTCGAAGCCACCCGCCAGGCGCGCAAGATAGCCGTGGAGCAGCATCAGCCGGTGCTGATCGAAGCCATGTCCTATCGCTTGGCGGCGCACTCCTCCTCGGACGACCCATCGGGCTACCGTGCCAAGAGCGAAGAGGAGGCGTGGCGAGTCAAGGACCCGCTATTGCGCATGCAGCGCTGGCTGGTGAGTAAAGGGTGGTGGAGCGACGATGAGGAGTCCCGCCAGCAGGAGAGCCTGCGGCGAGAAGTGTTGGAGACCATGAAGCGCGCCGAAAAGCGTCCGCCGCCGCCGCTGGACTCCTTGATCACCGATGTCTATGCCGACGTGACGCCTGCCTTGCAGCGCCAGTTGGATCAGTTGAAACGGCACATTCGCCGCTATCCCGATGCCTACCCGCGCGGCGCTCAGTCGCTGGACCCCAGCGTATCGACGGCCCACGACGCACAGGGAGATGCCTAGTATGAGTACCATGAACATGCTGCAGGCCATCAATAACGCCCTGGACATCGCCATGGCGGAAGATGACAAGGTCATCTGCTTTGGTGAAGACGTGGGGGTTTTTGGCGGGGTATTCCGAGCGACCAGCCATTTGCAGGAGAAGTATGGCAAGGCGCGCTGTTTCAACACGCCGCTGGTGGAGCAGGGCATCATCGGCTTTGCCAACGGTCTGGCAGCCCAGGGCTCGGTGCCCGTGGCGGAGATCCAGTTCGCCGACTACATCTTTCCCGCCTTCGACCAGATCGTCAACGAAACTGCCAAGTTCCGCTATCGCTCTGGCGATCTGTTCAACGTGGGTGGCCTGACCATCCGCACGCCGTATGGCGGCGGCATCTCGGGTGGCTTGTATCACTCTCAGTCGCCGGAAGCCTACTTTACCCACACGCCGGGCCTCAAGGTAGTGGTGCCGCGTAACCCCTATCAGGCCAAGGGGTTGCTGTTGGGGGCGATCCGTGACCCCGACCCGGTCTTGTTTCTGGAGCCCAAGCGCCTCTACCGGGCCGCCGTGGGCGAGGTGCCCGAAGACGACTATCAGCTGCCCGTTGGTGAGGCCGAAGTCGTCAGGGAGGGCAGCGATATCACCCTGGTGGGTTGGGGGGCGCAAATGGAGGTGATCGGCAAGGCCGCCGAGCTGGCCGAAGAGCAGGGCATTGCCTGTGAGGTCATCGATCTGCGTTCACTGCTGCCCTGGGATGTGGATACCGTTGCCGAGTCGGTCTTCAAGACCGGTCGTATGATCGTCAGCCACGAAGCGCCGCTGACCGGAGGTTTTGCCGGTGAGATCGCCGCCACGATACAGGAGCGCTGTTTTCTCTATCTGGAGTCGCCGATTACTCGGGTGACCGGACTGGATACACCTTTCCCGCTGATCCTGGAGAAAGAGTACCTGCCGGACCATCTGAAAATTTTTGAAGCGATTCGCGAAAGCGTGAATTTTTGACGCAAGGGAGAACGGTCATGAGTGATTTTTTACTACCGGATATCGGTGAAGGCATCGTCGAGTGTGAAGTGGTGGAGTGGCGAGTGGCCGAAGGCGACACCATCGAAGAAGACCAGCCCATCGTCGAGGTCATGACCGACAAGGCGCTGGTGGAGATCACTGCGCCCGAAGCGGGCACGGTGACCAAACTGTATGTGCCCCAGGGGAAAATCGCCAAGGTGCATGCGCCCCTTTACGCGTATCAGGGTGCCGAGGAGAGTGCCGAAGAGGTTGCAGAAGAGAGTTCAGAGAACACCCGTTCCCCTGCCAGCGACGCTGCTGATATCAGCAAAACGCAACCTTCTGCGCCACCGCCCAGCGTCGAACAATCGGCGCCACAGTGCCCAACGGAAGGGCCAGCCTGCCCGGTGAAAACCCCGGCCAGCCCGGCCGTCAGGCGGCTGGTGCGCGAGCATCGGCTGGTGCTGGCGGACATTGCCGGTAGCGGCAAGGATGGCCGCGTATTGAAGGAAGACGTGCTGGCGCATGTGAAGTCCAGCCACGCTGCGCCCAGCGACACGGCCCCTCACACCCAAGGGAAACCGGCGGTGGGCCAGTCAGGCCCCGCCCGGGTCGAGCCCCTGCGCGGCGTGCGCGCCGTCATGGCTCGGCGCATGGTGGAAGCCGCGACGACCATACCGCACTTTCATTATGGGGAAGAGGTGGATGTCACTGAGCTGCTGGCGCTGCGCGAGCGCCTCAAGCCCCGGGTAGAAGCGCTGGGGGAGCGGCTGACGCTGATGCCCTTCTTCATGAAGGCGCTGGCGCTGGCCGTGGCCGAGCACCCCATCCTCAATGCGCAGCTCAATGCCGAGGGGGACGAGCTGCACTATTTTGCCCAGTGCAATATCGGCATGGCGGTGGACAGCAAGGCGGGCTTGCTGGTGCCTAACGTGAAAGCGGTGGAGCAGCTGAGCCTGCTGGACATTGCCAGGGAGGTGAGCCGATTGACTCAGGCGGCGCGGGAAGGTCGTGTGGATCAGGCGGATCTCAAGGGTGGCACCATCAGCATTTCCAATATTGGCGCCCTGGGCGGCACCTATGCCGCTCCCATCATCAACGCCCCGGAAGCGGCCATCGTGGCCATCGGCAAGACCCAGTGGCTGCCGCGTTTCGATGCCGAGGGCGCCGTGCAGCGACGCGCCATCATGACCGTGACCTGGGCGGGAGACCATCGATTCATCGACGGCGGCACCATTGCGCGCTTCTGCAATCACTGGAAAGCGTCTCTGGAAGCGCCAGAGACCATGCTGCTGCATTTGGCCTGACCCAAGGCCATTGCCCCCATGAGCCAGGCAGCGCTACAGCAGTTCTATATTCCAGAGGAGCAGTCGGTCTATCTGCTAAGCCATCACGATGCGCGCAAGCTGAAAGACTGGGTAGCGCTGTGCCAGGCTCAGCTGGTGCAGCTGGGGTACCGGGACATCGAGCTGATTGGCAAGGGGGCCTATGGTTTCGTGTTTGCGGGCAGCGCTCAGCAGCAGGGGCAGCCCACCCACTATGTGTTCAAGTTCTCGCGCATCACGCTGCCTACCCACTTGCAAGAGCGCCTCGAAGAAGAGGCGTTCATGCTCGATCAGGTCAGCCACCCTCTGATTCCCGGGCTGATCGCTTATCAGCGCGTGCGCGGTCAGTCGATTCTGGTCATGGAGCGCGCGCCCGGCTGGAATCTCGAGCAAGTATCGCTGCGCCAGGGGCGGCTCTCGCCGCGCCTGGTGGTGCATATTGCCGCGCAGTTGGCAGAGATTCTGGTCACCCTGCGCCAGGAAACCGGCCCCCATGCCCGCCCCGTGGTGCATGGCGACATCAAGCCTTCCAACCTGGTGTTCGACGCCAGCAGGGAAAGTATCGCCCTGATCGATTGGGGATCGTCGGTCTTTGCCCAGCTGGATGCCGCGCTGCAGTTCGTCGGTGCCAACGTGATGGAGCTGATGTCGGATAACCTGCAGCAGACCAACGCACGGCTGGGCGATGTCTACTTCATCGGCGAAGAGCAGCTCAACGGCGCGCTGTCATCGCCGCGTTTCGACGAACAGGGGGTGGCGGGAACCCTGTATGCCCTGGCATCGGCGCAGTCCTGTCGTTTTGGCTGCCGGGCGATTCCGGCCAGTGCGTTGGGCCTGCCCATCGAGTTTGCCCGCACGCTGGATGGGCTACTGGATGCCGACCCGGCCATTCGCCGCCGCGCAGGGGATCACTTCATTCGTGAAATGCCGCGCATGGCCAGAACCGTGATGATCGACTTGCCTGCCGTGCCGCCGCCGCCCCTGGTGCCGATCTGGGGGCATCGCCAGCGCCGGGAGATCGACACCGTGGTGTACAGCTCTCGCAAGGCCTTTCTGCGCGAGGCCAGCGTCGAAGAAACCCTCAATGACGTCAATGACGTGCAGCTGGACCGCTACTACAAGCAGTTCATGCAGGGCATGGGCGACACCGAGAAAGCCTTTCTGGCGTCGGTGAGCCGGTTGGGCAAATACCCCGTGGTGGGCGGGCTGGCCGTGCGCTGGGAGCGGGAGGGTGTCTATATCGACTCGTCGCTCAATCTGCACGACCCCGACCTGAAGCCTGCCTTTACCGAAGCGGTAAATAACATGGTGCATCTGGCGCGGGCCATCCACCGCCAGGGTATTTTCAAGAGTTGCCTGTTCAATGCGCGGCAGACGCTGCACCTGGAGCGGGAAAGCGCCGATGCATCGTTCGCTGCGCAGTCGGGCATGACCATCGGGTATGAGGTGAGCGCCGTGCCGGAGATGGAGGATCGCACCCGCCAGCACAGTTATTTCGAAGATGGTCCGGATCCCGAGGAGCTGCTGGTGTTGCCCGACAGCATCATGGCCCTGCTGGAGCAGCTCAATGACATCCACCATACCGGCATGATCATCTTCGAGGCGCTGCCCAGACACCTGAAGATTCATAGCTACTACCGCCTGCTGGACCCGCGCCGAGAGCAGGCGTTCTCTGCGCTGCTGGCGCACATGCTGGACAGCGTCAATCAGATCGAAGGGCTGGGGGTATCGGGCTTCATGAAAATGCCCTACAAGGACACTCGGTTCTTTACCCACCTGGCGTGCCAGCCTGCCCACTACTACCCCAGAGACCCGCGCGACTATCTGCGCAAGCTGAGCGGTGGGGCAATCGATCCGCGTTAGCGGGTTACCTCGCGGGTTAGCCACTCGCCCAACTGCTGATTCAAATCATCGGACGCTGCGCCGAAGGCATCGACCACGTCGGCAATGGCGACGCTGCTGGCACGCTTGCGTATGGCGAAGCTGCTGGTCGCCAAGGGCGCGCGGTTGCTGTCAACCAGCTGTACATCCAGCTGAACGTTGACGCTGGGCGGCGTATCGTCGTATTCGCTCTGGAAGTGGCGCAGCTCGCTGAGCAGGGTCAGGTCGTGGGGCAGGCGATCACTGCCGACGCTCGCAAACCGCTGCTGGGCCTGTAGGCCTTCGATGAGCCGGGCCTTGAGCATGTCCGGAGCGTCCTCGTGCCAGCGTGTGCCTTCGTAGACGTTCACCACGTTGCCTTCCGGAAATACCACCATGCGGTTGCTGCCCAGCAAGTGCCCCGTTTCTGGCGTGGCGATGCCCAGCGTCATGGCGTGGGTGGCCGCTGCATTCGGCTGCCCTGAGGTGTCTACGGCCGGCAGCCGATAGAGCGTGGCCGGTTCGTTGTCGGGCAGGATCGAACAGGCCGTCAGGGTGGCCAGAATGATCAGCAGGGCGCCTGTACGCAGGGGGCTGATTCGAAGGGCCCCGTTGCGAAGGGGCCTGATGTGCAGGGCTTTGGCTCGCAGGGTCTTGAGCATCATGGGCGGAACTCCTCTATCTGGTCACGGCCCAGCAAAAAGTTGGTGGGGTTCTCTTCGAGCCGACGGGTAATGCGATCCAGGGTGGTCAGGGTGGCGCGCAGCGCCGCCAGGGCCGGGGCAATATCGCGGGTGCTTTGCAGCGTGCTTTCCACGGCACCGGCATTGTCATCCACCAGCTGTTCGATGCGCTGGGCAGCGTTGGCCACGTCGCGGCTGGCATTCTTGGCGCTCTGCATGACCTCTCGACCTTCGCGGCTGAGCAGCGAATGCGCTTCCTGGCTTAGGGTCTCGATGCTTTCCAGAGTGGCGGTGGCCTGACGCGAGACCTCCCCGAACAGGGCCATGTTCTCGTCCAGAGCAGACTGCTGGGAGGCAATCATGTCGGTGATCTGGGCAACGTTGGTGAGAATGTTGCCTGCTTCCTGGCGATTGTCGTCGCTGAACAGCTCGTTGACGTTTTTCAGAATGGCGTTGATGTTGTTAATCATCTCTTCGCCCTCTTCGAAGAGCGTGGCAATCGGCGACGGGTCGGCGCGAATGAACGGCATGTCGTCATCGCTCTGGTCCAGCAGGCGCGGGCTCTCCGGCGTGCCGCCATGCAGCTGAACGGACATGCTGCCAGTAATGCTGGCAAAGGCCAGACGTGCCCGGGTATCGGTCTTGACCGGGGTGTCTTCGTACACACGGATACTGGCCAGCACCTGGCGGGGGTCATCCGGATTGAGGCTCAATTCGGTGACATCACCTACCTCGATGCCGTTGTACTGCACCTTGCTGCCCACCGCCAGGCCGCTGACGCTGCGCTCGAACAGGATGCGGTAGGGCTGGTAGTCGCGCTCGCCCGCCGCGTGGCTCATCCATAGGGCAAAGAGCAGGGCAGCGGCTGCCGTGAGCACGGTGAACAAGCCGATCATGATATGGTGCGCGCGGGTTTCCATGTGTCTCACTCCTCGCGGGAAGTCGGTTCAGCAGAGCGCTGCGCGGCGCGTCCACGGGGGCCATTGAAATAGTCCTGTATCCACTCGTCGTCGGTCTGGGCGACTTTCTCCAGGGTGTCGGCCACCAGCACGCGCTTCTGGGATAACACCGCGACGCGGTCGCAGGCGGCGTAGAGCGTGTCCAGGTCGTGGGTGACCAGAAAGACGCTGAACCCCAGGGCGTCTCTCAAGGTGACCAGCAGCTGATCGAAGGCGGCGGCCCCAATCGGGTCCAGCCCGGCGGTGGGTTCGTCGAGAAACAGAATGTCAGGGTCCAGGGCCAGGGCGCGAGCCAGCGCGGCGCGCTTGACCATGCCCCCCGACAGCGACTCGGGGAACTGTCGCGCCGCCTGCGGGGGCAGGCCGACCAGCGCCAGCTTGATGCGCGCCAGGTACTCGGCTTCTTCTCGGGACAGTTTAGCGTGCTCGATGAGGGGGAGCGCGACGTTTTCCTGTAGCGTCAACGAGCTGAACAGGGCGCCACGCTGGAAAAGCACGCCAAACCGCCGTTCGACCTGGCTGCGCTCGGCATCGCTCAGCTCGTCGAGCCGGTTGCCTAGCACGTCGATGTGACCTCCATCGGGCTTCTTGAGACCGACGATACTGCGTAGCAGTACGGATTTGCCGGTGCCCGACCCGCCGACCACGCCGAGAATTTCACCGCGCTGCAGCGTCAGGTCGAGGTCTTCATGGACCACGTGGCTTCCAAAGCGGTTGACCAGCCCCTCGACGGTGATGGCCGCGTGGTCGTCGCTGGCATCGGGTGTCTTGTGGTGTTCCTTTACCATCCCATCTCCATGAAAAAGAGTGCCGCCAGGGCGTCCAGTAGAATCACCATGAAAATGGATTGTACGACGCTGGAGGTCGTATGGGTACCCACGGACTGGGCACTGCCGCTGACCTTGAAGCCTTCCAGGCAGCCAATCACGGCAATCACGAAAGCAAACACCGGGGCCTTGCTCATGCCCACCAGAAAATGCGTCACCGAAACATCGTTCTGGAGCGTGTTCATGAATTGGGTCAGGGAGATATCCAGCGAGAGGGTGGCGACCATGGCGCCACCGACCAGGCCACTGAGCATGCCGACGAAGGCCAGCAGGGGCAGGCTGATCAGCATGGCCATGACCCGGGGCAGCACCAGCAGCTCGATGGGGTCCAGCCCCTGGGTTTTGAGGGCATCGATCTCCTCGTTGGATTTCATGGCCCCCAACTGCGCCGTGAAGGCGCTGGCGGTACGCCCCGCCAGCAGAATGGCCGCCAGCAGCACGCCGAATTCGCGCAGGAAGGAAAACGCCACCAGGTCGATGGTGTACACCGTGGCCCCAAAGTCTTCCAGCACCGTGGCCCCGAGAAATGCCACCACGGCCCCCACCATGAAGGTCAATAGGGCCACGATGGGCACGGCATTCAGGCCACTTTGCTGCACATGGGCCACCGTAGCGGTGATGCGCCAACGGCTAGGCCGAAACAATAGTGGGACGAAGGCCGCCAGTACCAGACCGATGAACCCCAGCAGTTGACGCTGCTGAGACCACAAACCGCTCATCTGCTGACCGATGGAAGCCAGCGCTTCGCTGACGCGAGAGGCGCGCGGTTGGTCATTTTCCAGCGGGGATACCATGGCCTCGGCCAGACGCATCAGCAGAGCTTGCTGCGCGTCCGGTAGCTCGCTGGCCCACTCATTTACCTGCTTGGCGTTGTCAACGCCTACCAGCTCGATGACCAGCGCGGCGCCCGCCGTGTCCAGTTTGTCGAAGCCGGGCAGCTGGATAGACGCTTCAGAGACCTCCTGCTGTCGATTCAGCGTGTCTCTCAAGGCCGAATAGTGGCGAAGCGTCCATTCCCCGTGCAGCGCTATGTGATCATCGTGTTGCGTGATCCACTCGTTTGGCATCCTTGCTCCCTATGTGTCGACAAGGCGATTAATGCTCCATGATGCATTCAAACGAGCGTTAATGAAAGGTCGCCGGCAACGGGATTAACGTGAAGCCCCATATTTGGGGGCGAGTTCCTGCTTGATGCGGGCAGCGACCTCCTTGAGTCGTGGGCCAAGATTGTTGACCAGGCGATCATGATCCAGCCGCAGGCTGGAGCCGCCACAGTTGATGGCCATGACTTCCGCACCATCTTCCAGAATCAGTGGCATCGCCACCGCGCTGATATCCCGCTGCCAATCCTGTTCGGAGAGGCAGAAGCCGTACTCGGCATAGTCGCGCAGGCTCTGTTCGATGCCCGCCTGCAGGCGGGGCCAGTCGCTGCCATGAAACGCGGCCAGCTCTTGCATCACTTGATGGCGACGCTCGCCAGACAGCCCGCAAAGCCACGCGCGCCCGATGGCCGACGTGGCGATGGGCAGCCGGGAGCCCACGTCCAGGCGAATGATCAGCGGGCCGTGGCCATGGCAGGTTTCCAGATACACTATGTCGCTCCGGTCGGCACTGCCCAGGCTGACGTTACAGTCGGTGGCATCGGCAAACTGCTGCAGATGGGGGCGGGCGATTTCGCGTATCCCCATGTTGGCCAGAAAGCGGTAGCCCAGTGCCAGCACCCCTGGCCCCAGGCGGTACTTTTCCAGATGGCGGTTATGCTGCAAGTAGCCAAGCTGGGTCAGCGTGTAGGTCAGCCGTGACACCGTGGGGCGGGGAATGCGGGTGCGATTGGAGAGCTCCGCATTGCCCAGGTACTCCTCGCCCGTTCCAAAGGCGCGGAGCAGTTCCAGCCCACGCGCCAGCGCGGTGACGAAGTTGCGGTCTTTTTCGGAGGGTTGCGGCTCATCAGCAGCGGCGTCGGTGGGTTCCATCAAGCGTCTCGGCTAATCGTTCATTGAGTGGCAAGTATCGCATACCTGCGCTGGGGCGATGCAAAGCGTGATGACAAATGCCATCAACGCTTGGCCTGCGTCAGCGCTCCAGGCGCTCGATGATGGTGGCAATGCCCTGACCCACGCCGATACACATGGTCACCAGCGCATAGCGCCCGCCGGTGGCTTCCAGCTGGCGCAGGGCCGTGAGGGCCAGGCGCGCGCCCGAGGCACCCAGCGGATGGCCGATGGCAATGGCGCCGCCGTTGGCGTTCAGGCGTGGGTCATCGGCGGAAAGCCCGAGCTGCTGAATGCAGCCCAGCACCTGCACCGCAAAGGCCTCATTGATTTCGATGACGTCCATCTGTGCCAGCTCAAGGCCTGCCCGGGCCAGCGCTTTTTGCGACGCGGGCACCGGCCCCAGGCCCATCACCCGAGGGGCAACGCCCGCCACGGCGCTGGCCACGATACGGGCGCGGGGGGCAATTCCGGCACGCTCGCCCGCAGCCAAGGTGCCGACGATCAGCGCCGCGGCGCCGTCGTTCAACCCGGAAGCGTTGCCTGCGGTCACGACGCCGTTGTCGAACAGCGCACCCAGCCTGGCCAGTTTCTCTTCGGTGCTTTCCGGCCTGGGGTGCTCGTCCTTGTCCACCATCAGTGGCGGCTGTTTGCGCCCCTGGGGCACTTCGACGCCGAACATCTCGCCGTCATAAAAACCGTTGGCCAAAGCCTGGGCGTAGCGAGCCTGGGAGCGGGCGGCAAAAGCGTCGCTGGCGTCGCGGCCAATGTTCAGGTCGTGGGCGATGTTATCGGCGGTTTCCGGCATGCTGTGGCTGCCGTACTCTTTGGCAAGCCACGGGTTGGGGAAGCGCGAGCCAATCACGGTATCGAACATGGGCTGATTGCGCGCGTAGGGAGAGTCGGCTTTGCCCAGCACGTAGGGCGCACGCGACATGGACTCGACTCCGCCCGCCAGGAACAGCTCGCCTTCGCCCAGACGCGCCGCCCGGGCGGCGTCCATCATGGCGGCCAGGCCGCTGCCGCACAGCCGGTTGACCGTCTGTCCCGCGACGTCGATGGGCAGGCCCGCCAGCAGCGCCCCGTGGCGGGCCACGTTGCGAGAGTCTTCACCCGCCTGGTTGGTGCAGCCCGCCAGCACTTCTTCGTAGCTTTCAGGGGCAAACGGATTGCGCGCCACCAGCGCTTTTAATGTCAATCCCAGTAACTCATCCGGGCGAATGGCCGCCAGGCTGCCGCCATGGCGGCCAAAAGGGGTGCGTAATCCGTCGTAGATATAGGCGTCTTGCATGGTTGTTCTCCTTGTTTGGGTGAGCCGTATTGGTAACTGGGGGGTGTCAGCCCGTTGGCCCGTTCGTCAGGGACATGCCTAGCGCAGCGCGGCGGCGCAGCCACGGGCTGGGGCGGTAGCGGGGGTCGCCGGTGGCGTCCAGCAGGTTGTGCAAAATGGTCAGGATGCGCGAGGCGCCGTAGTGGTCGCCCATGCGTAGCGGACCGAACGGATAGCCCAAACCGAGTTCTACCGCTCGGTCGATGGTGGCAGGCGCTGCGACCCCTTGCTGAGCGATATCTGCCCCGACATTGACGATGCAGGCCACCACCCGCTGCAGCACGAAGCCATTGCTGTCCTGAAGTGTGCTGACCGGCGTGCCATCGGCATTGAGCAGGCTGGCTGCGGCCTCAATGAGGCTGGCGCGGGTCACGGGCGACGCCATCAGACTGCGGCGCTTTTCCAGCCCTGCCAGCATGTCCACCGCCACGCACTGCTCGGCGTTCAGGCCCTGGCGCAGGGCGCACTGGGTGGTGTCTTCACCCAGCGGCGTCAACAGGCACAGCGCCTCGGGGGAAGGCTGCTGCCCGCTCTCCAGCGGCCAGCCTGCAGCTTCGACCAGCTCGGCAAGCTGAGCGGCGCTGTCCGGGTCCTCCTGGCTGATCCATACCGGGCAAGCAGGCGTCGCTTGGCGGGGGCGCTCTTCTGGCATCTGCTGCTGGCCCTCCACGTAGCGGTAGAAGCCTTCGCCGGTCTTGCGCCCCAGCAGCCCCGCCGAAAGCCGCTGGCGGGTCAGGGGTGAGGGCCGAAAGCGCGGCTCTTCATAATATTGGTGGTACACCGATTCCATCACCGCATGGGAAACGTCGAGACCGGTCAGGTCCAGCAGCGTGAACGGCCCCATGCGAAAGCCGCCCTGGTCGACCATGATGCGATCAATGGTGGCGGGGGCGGCCACGCTCTCGCTCAGAATACGCAGCGCTTCGGTGCCAAAGGCGCGCCCGGCGTGGTTGACCAGAAAACCGGGGGTGTCGGTGGCCTGGGCGGTGAAGTGGCCCATGGCAGACCCCAGCGCATCGACCCGCTGGGTAACGCTGTGATCCGTTCTCAGCCCTGGAATCACCTCGACGATTTTCATCAGCGGTACCGGGTTGAAGAAGTGAAAGCCAATCACCCGTTCCGGGTGCTGGCAGGCGGCCGCAATCGCGGTCACCGACAGCGAAGAAGTGTTGGTGGCCAGCACGGCATCCTGGCGAACGATGCTCTCCAAATCGCCAAACAATTCCTGTTTGGCGTCCAGCTTCTCGACAATGGCTTCGACGACGATGTCGCAAGGGGCCAAGGCGGCGAGGTCGCGGGCCTCGACCAGTCGCTCGCCATACTGCTCGGCCTGAACCTGGGTCATTCGCTGCTTGTCGGCGCTGCGTTGCCATAACCCTTGAATAAAGGCTTTCGCTTCCGCCACCGCGCCTTCCTTGACATCAAATAGCATGACCTTCAGACCCGCCTGCGCGGCGAGCTGGGCGATGCCTCTCCCCATGGCCCCCGTGCCGACAATGCCGAGGGTGGTGAACGAATGGGCGATTGGGTCATTGGACATGGGTCAACATCCTCGCTGTGAGCGTTTTTGTTCTGCATTGCAAAATAGTATTTCGTTTATTGACTGCCATCCTAGGCTATGCAAAAGTGCCTGACAAGAGAGTGAGTGCTGGTTTCGCCATGCAAAACAACTAGGCGAGGCAGTGTGCAGGGCAGAGGTGTCGACCATCTATCAAGCGCATTGGCAGACATCGCTGCCCCGAAAACGCCAACCATAAAAATATCGTTGCCCGAGGAGCCGTCATGATCCGTGATCCCGAACTGCTGAATCAGTTGGTTGATACCATTGCCCGTTTCGTCCGGGAGCGTTTGATTCCCAATGAGGCCCGGCTGGCCGAAGAGGATGCAGTGCCCGCCGAGATCCTGGCCGAGATGAAGGAGATGGGGCTGTTCGGCCTGTCGATCCCCGAAGAGTACGGCGGCCTCGGTCTCACCATGGAAGAGGAAGCTCTGGTAGCCATGGAGATCGGCAAGACCTCCCCGGCGTTTCGTTCGGTGTTTGGTACCAATAACGGCATCGGCGCCCAGGGGATCTTGATCGATGGCACCGACGCCCAGAAAGCCAAATACGTGCCGCGGCTGGCCACCGGCGAGATTCTCAGCTCGTTCTGCCTCACCGAGCCCGACTCTGGGTCGGATGCTGCCAGCCTGCGCACCACCGCCGTCCGCGATGGCGACCACTACCTCTTGAACGGCACCAAGCGCTATATCACCAACGGCCCGGAAGCCGACCTGTTCACCGTGATGGCGCGTACCGACCCGGACAACAAGGGCGCGGGCGGTATCTCGGCGTTTATCGTTGAGGGCGATACGCCAGGCCTGATGCGTGGCCCGGCAGATAACAAGATGGGCCAGAAGGGCGCGCATACCTGCGATATCATTTTCGACAACTGCCGGGTGCCCGCTGAGAACATCATTGGCGGTCAAGAGGGCCAGGGCTTCAAGACTGCCATGAAGGTGCTCGACCGTGGGCGGCTGCATATCTCTGCGGTGTGCGTGGGCGTGGCCGAACGGCTGGTGGAAGAGTCGCTGCGCTACACCATGGAGCGCAAGCAGTTTGGCGCGCCGCTGGCAGAGCACCAGCTGGTGCAGGCGATGCTGGCGGATAGCAAGACCGAGGCCTATGCGGGCAAAACCATGGTGATGGACGCCGCCAGACGCAAGGACGATGGCGAAAACGTCTCCACCCTGGCCTCCTGCTGCAAACTGTTCTGTGCCGAAATGGTCGGCCGCGTGGCCGACCGAGCCGTGCAGGTTCATGGCGGAGCAGGTTACATGTCGGAATACGCCGTAGAGCGCTTTTATCGCGATGTGCGTCTGTTCCGCATTTACGAAGGCACGACGCAGATCCAGCAGCTGGTGATCGCGCGCAACATGGTGCGGGAGGCGTCCTGATGGCTCTGTCGGTCCCTTACCAAGCGCCAGACGAGACGATCTTTGGCCGCCTAGCGAGCGAGCTGCTGGCGGAGCTGCCCGAGCGCTTGAGCACCCGCGTGCTGGAAAACGCTCAGCGCCTGGCGGATCACCCCGCGCTGGTGGATGGCAGCGTCCGCTGGAGCTACGCCGAGCTGGGCCAGGAGATTCGGGCCGCCTGCGAGTGGCTGGGCGCCTTGGGCGTTCGCCCCGGCGACCGGATCATGACGGTCAGTGAAAACTGTCGGGCACTGGTGGTGTTGCTGTTGGCCGCCAGTGAACTGGACGTCTGGGTAGCCATCGTCAACTCGCGCTTGTCGGCGCAAGAGGTGGACGCGATTCGCGGGAATTGCCAGCCTCGGCGTATCTTCTATACCTGTGAAGCCTCTGCCGAAGCGGTTCAGCACGCCCAGCGCCACGCAGCCGACCGTTACCAGCACCCTCAACTGGGTAGCCTGGCCATTTCGCCACTGTGCGATAGTGAGCCCGAGCCCGTAGAAGCCAGCGGTGCCGAACAGGTGGCGGCGATGATCTACACCTCGGGCACCACCGGCACGCCGAAAGGCGTGATGCTCACCCATCGTGGCATTCTGTATATCGCCTCGATTTCCGGCGGCATGCGCCATCTCAACGAAGGGCAGCGGGTGTATGGCGTGCTGCCCATGTCCCATGTGTTTGGCCTCTCGTCGGTGTGCATGGGCTCGCTGTACAACGGGGCTTGCCTGTATACCGTACCGCGCTTCGAGGCGCCGCACCTGCTGGCCACTTTAAAAGAGGAGCGCATTACCGTACTGCAGGGGGTGCCCGCCATGTACGCTCGGGCCCTGGAGTACCTTAAGCGCGAGCAGCGGGCGTTGGAAGCACCGGCGCTCATTTATATCTCGGCAGGCGGTTCACCCCTGGACAGCGATACCAAGACCCGGGTCGAGGCCGCGTTTGGTCTGACCCTGCACAATGGTTATGGCCTCACCGAAGCCAGCCCGACCATCAGCCAGACGCGTATCGACGACCGCCACCAGAGCAGCACCGTGGGCCGGGTGCTGCCGCTGCTGGAGTATCGGCTGGAGCCCTTGGGCAGTCACGGCACCACCGAGAACGCAGGAGAAGAAGTGGGCGAGCTCTGGGTGCGTGGCCCCAACGTCATGAAAGGCTATTTCCGCCAGCCGGAGGCGACCCGCGCCACCCTGACGGAAGATGGCTGGCTCAATACCGGCGACATCGCCAGGCTGGATCACGACGATCGGCTCTATATCGTGGGCCGCAGCAAAGAGCTGATCATCCGTTCGGGCTTCAATATCTACCCGCCGGATGTGGAGGCGGTGATCAACGAGCACCCGGCAGTCACCCTGACCGCCGTGGTGGGGCGGCAGGTGGCGGGCAATGAGGAAGTGGTGGCGTTCGTTCAGTGCGAGCCGGGTATCGAGGTCGATATGGCCGAACTCAAAGCTTTCATTGCCGAACGGCTGGCGCCTTACAAACGGCCGACTCAAATTGTCTTGATGGAGTCACTGCCTTCCACCGCCAGCGGGAAAATTTTGAAAGGGCGGCTGCGGGATCTGGCCCAGCAGGAGAGCGCCTCATGAGCGAAACAGACAGCCCAAGCGCCTCGACCACGCCCCAGGCGCTGATGGGCTATCACGAATTGCTGGGGATGCACGTAGTCGAGTGGCAAGAGGGGCGCGCGGTGGTGGAACTCACCATCGAGTCCAAGCACCTGAACCGCAGCGGCAACGTCCACGGCGGCGTGCTGGCCTCGATGCTGGATAGCGCGCTGAGCCTGGCGGGCCTGCACTGCGATGTGCCGGGCAACATTCGTCGTGGCATGACGCTGTCGCTGACCACCACCTTCGTGGGGCCCGCCCGGCAGGGCGTATTGCGCGCCACGGGCACCCTGCGCGGGGGCGGCCAAAAGACCTACATGACCAGCGGTGACATCGTCGATGACCAGGGCCGCCTCGTGGCCATGGGCGAGGGGTCGTTTCGCCGCCGCAGCGGCAGCGAGTCGGCTCACGGCATGCCGGACCCACAGGCGGAGGAGCCAAACGAGTGAGCCCAGCCCGTGTGCGGGTCTCCTGTCTGCTGCTGGTAACGCTGGCTACCCTGATCCATCTGGTAGGGGGCAGCGTGCTGTGGCAGGCCGTGGGCATTGTCGCGCTGCTGCTCTACCTGGCGACCCTGCGAGGCCAGTTGACGCGTATGGCCAAGGGGCTGCTGTGTGCAGCGGGCCTTCTGACTTTGCTGGCGCTGTGGCGCTCGCCAACCCCCGGCCAACTGCTGTTCGAGGCAAGTGGACGCTTTGCGTTCTTTGCCACTTTCGTGGTGGCGCTCAGTATGCTCAGGTTGCCCGCCTATCGCTCCCGTCTGGTGCGCCGCTGTGGCCAGAGCATGCTGCTGCAGCCCCCGGGCCGCCGCTACCCGATTCTCTCGCTGGGGTCGGCGCTGTTTGGGATCATTCTGAACATTGGCGTGCTCAACCTGTTTGCCGCCATGATCGAAAAGAGCAATACCCTGAGCGCCGCCCAAGGCCGTACCTGGGTGCAGCAGGCGCGCCAGCGTCGTATGATGCTGGCGTTATTGCGCGGCTTTTCGCTGGCCCCGCTGATTTCGCCCATGGGCATCGGGGTGGCCGTGGTGCTTTCCAGTCTTCCCCAGGTCACCTGGTTACAGCTAGCCCCTTACATTATGGGAGCGGCTGGGCTGATTTTCATGGCAGGCTGGGCGGTGGATTACCTGACGGGTCCGCATCCGCCCGCCAACAAGTCCTCTGTTTCCCCCTCGCTACGCCCTCTGGCCCAGTTCAGTGTGCTGCTGATCGGCATCGTGGCACTGGTATTTTCGCTGGCCTGGCTGCTCGACGTGCGTCTGCCGATTGCCGCACTGCTGGGAGCCCCCAGCGGGGCGCTGCTATGGCTTGCCTGGCAGCGGCGCCGGCTGGGTTACGCCGGGCTGCCTGCAGCGCTAACGGCGGTTCATCGCCAGCTCCCCTGGCTGCTGTCGCCCAGCGCCAACGAGATCGTGGTGCTGGGGGCGGCGGGCTACCTGGGGCATCTGTGCGTGGGCCTGGTGGATGCCCAACAGCTTGGGCCACTGCTGGCGGTGCTCGGCCCGCTGGGCACCTTCAACGCAGTCCTGGCGATGCTGATGGTCGTGGGGCTGGCGCAAATAGGCGTCAATCCTATCGTCACCGTGACGCTGTTGGTGGGCCTGCTGCCCACTCTGGACATCCCGGGGCTGACACCAGCGCTGATCGGGGCGTCGTTGATGGTGGGTTGGGCACTGGCGCTGATGTCGTCGCCCATGACGGCGTCGATGCTGATTCTGTCGCGCTTTACCGGCGTGCCCGCGACCCGTATTGGCTACCGCTGGAATGGGCGTTTTTTGGTGGCGTCGATTCCGCTACTGGCGCTCTGGTTTGGCTGGTCGCCGTTTTAGCAGGCGGTCGTTGTCTGAAACGCTTGACCTTTGGCAGGCGTTTTTTTATTGTTTCTTTTATAAAGTGAAATATTATTTTACTATGCGGAACTAAGGCTAGAAAGCTGAAGAGCTAAGAAGCTGATGATTCAATCGTGGGAGCATGCCTTATGAAAATCCTCGTCGCGGTAAAACGCGTCATCGACTACAACGTCAAGATCCGCGTCAAGGCGGATCACTCCGATGTGGATCTGACCAACGTCAAGATGGCCATGAACCCCTTCTGCGAAATCGCCGTGGAAGAGGCCGTGCGTTTGAAAGAGAAGGGGGCGGCCAGCGAAGTGGTCGCCGTGACGGTAGGCCCCAAGGCCGCCCAGGAGCAGCTGCGCACCGCGCTGGCGCTGGGCGCCGATCGCGCTATCCACATCGAGACCGACGCGCGCGCCGAATCGCTGGCGGTGGCCAAACTGCTGGCCAAAGTGGTGGACGAAGAGCAGCCCGGCCTCGTTATCCTCGGCAAGCAGGCCATCGACACCGACAACAACCAGACCGGCCAGATGCTGGCGGCGCTGACCAATCTGCCCCAGGGTACGTTTGCCTCGGAAGTCGCCATCGATGGCGACAAGGTCAACGTGACCCGTGAAATCGACGGTGGCCTGCAAACCGTCGCGCTGACACTCCCGGCCATCGTCACCACTGACCTGCGTCTCAACGAGCCGCGCTATGCCAAGCTGCCGGACATCATGAAGGCCAAGAAAAAGCCGCTGGACGTCAAGACCCCCGCCGACTATGGGGTCGAGGTCGCGTCGAACGTCACGCTGCTCAAGGTCGAGTCACCCGCCGAGCGCAAGGGCGGTATCAAGGTCGCCTCGGTGGACGAGCTGATCGACAAACTGAAAAACGAAGCCAAAGTGCTTTGACAACGTGCTTAGATAACGCGCTTTGAAAGGAACTGATCTCATGAGCATTCTGGTACTTGCCGACCTGCATGACGGCCAACTGGCCAGCGCCACCGCCCACGTCGTGGCAGCCGCCCAGGCGATCGGTGGCGATATCGATGTACTGGTCGCCGGTGAAGGCGTCCAGGCCGCCGCCGAAGCCGCCGCGACACTCGACGGCGTGAGCAAGGTGCGCGTGGCAGACAACGCCGTCTACGCCCATCAGCTTGCCGAGCCCATGGGCGCGCTGCTGGTCGCCCTGGCCGACGACTACACCCACGTGCTGACCAGCGCCTCCACCACGGGTAAAAACGTCCTGCCGCGCCTGGCGGCACTGAAAGACGTCAGCCAACTGTCGGAAGTGATTGGCGTCGAAAGCGCTGATACCTTTCTGCGCCCGATCTATGCCGGTAACGCCATCGCTACGGTGAAAAGCGACGATCCGCTGAAAGTCATCACCGTGCGCACCACCGCCTTCGATGCGGTAGGCAGCGGCGGTAGCGCCAGCGTGGAAGCCGTGGACGTGGTCGTCGACAACGCCCAGTCCAGCTTTGTGAAGCAGGAGCTGGCACAAAGCGACCGCCCGGAACTCGGCGGTGCCAAGGTCGTGATCTCCGGCGGCCGCGGCATGGGCAATGGCGAGAACTTCAAGCTGCTGGACGGCATTGCCGACAAGCTGGGCGCGGCCATTGGCGCGTCCCGTGCGGCGGTGGATGCAGGCTTCGTGCCCAACGACATGCAGGTGGGCCAGACCGGCAAGATCGTCGCGCCTGAGCTTTATATTGCGGTGGGTATTTCAGGTGCGATTCAGCACTTGGCGGGCATGAAAGACTCCAAGGTGATCGTCGCGATCAACAAGGACGAAGAAGCGCCGATCTTCCAGGTGGCTGACTACGGCCTGGTGGGGGATCTGTTCGAGATCCTGCCGGAGCTGGAGAGCAAGCTGTAAACCTCCTCTAAAAAGCCCCGAAAGGGGCTTTTTTCGCTTCCAGCTTTTAATAACAATTAGCGAGTAGCTTATGCTAACCCAACTGACTGCCTCAATGACGCTGCCGGTGATCGGCTCTCCCATGTTTATCGTTTCTGGCCCTGAGCTGGTCATTGCCCAGTGTCAGGCGGGGATTATTGGCGCGTTTCCGGCGCTGAACGCCAGGCCTGCGGAAGTGCTTCGGGAGTGGCTGCAGCAGATTACCGCGACGCTGGACGCCTATAACGCTCAGCACCCGCAAGAGCCCGCGGCACCGTTTGCGGTGAATCAGATCGTGCACCCCACCAATGACCGCCTGGACCACGATGTAGCGCTGTGCGCGGAGTTCAAGGTGCCGCTGATCATCACCAGCCTGCATGCGCCCAACCGGGTGGTCGAGCAGGTACACGCCTACGGCGGCCTGGTGTTTCACGATGTGACGACGATCAGGCACGCCCAAAAAGCCATCGATGCCGGAGTGGATGGGCTGATTCTGGTGTGCCATGGCGCAGGCGGCCATGCGGGGCGGCTCAACCCTTTTGCCTTCGTGGCCGAGGTTCGGCAGTTCTACGATGGGCCTCTGGTGCTGGCGGGTGCGATTACCAAAGGCGAGCAGATCGCCGCCGCGCAGGCGCTGGGCGTGGACATGGTGTACATGGGCACGCGCTTCATTGCTACCCGGGAAGCCAATGCCCAGCCTGCTTATAAGCAGATGGTGCTGGAGGCTGCTGCCGGGGATATCGTCTACACCAACCTGTTTACCGGCGTGCACGGCAACTATCTTCGCCAGAGCATCGAGCTGGCCGGGCTGGACCCGAATGCGCTGCCCGAGGGCGACAAGAGCGCCATGCGCTATGGATCAGGTGGCAGCAGCAAAGCCAAGGCGTGGCGGGATATTTGGGGCGCAGGGCAGGGGGTGGGCGGTATCACGACGCTCAACAGCGTGGCCGAAGAAGTGGCCACGCTGCGGGCGGATTACCAACACGCACGGGATCAGTTACGACGGCGCTGACGAAAGGCGGCCACGCGCGCTTGAAAATCCTCCGTGGCTTTACAGGCATCCTGCAGCGAGCCTTCCAGCGTCAAGGTGTCGTCGAGCGACAGGTTGGCTGCCTGTCGCAAGGCGCGTTTCGTGGCTCCCAGCGCCTGGGGAGATTGCGCCACCAGCGCCTGCGCCAGCCCTCGGGCCTCCGCTAGCACCTGATCATCCTCCACCGCTCGATTGGCCAGACCCAGCGCCACGCAGCGCTCGGCGTCGATGGGGGTGGCCAGCGCCGCCATTTCAAAGGCCTGGGCATGACCCAGCTTGCGCACCAAATGCCAGCATGCGCCGCCATCAGGAATCAGGCCAATATTGATAAAAGCCAACTTCAGGTACGCCGAGCGGCCCATGACCACCATGTCGCTGGCCAGCACATAGGAGACGCCAATCCCCGCAGCGGCACCGCTGACCGCTGCGATCACCGGTTTCTCCATGGTCATCATGGTGCGCAGCGCAGGAAGAAAGAGCGTCGCCAGCCGCTCGCTGGCGGGCTGTGTGGTGGCTTTCTCGAACTCTGCCAGGTCGGCACCGGCGCAGAAGGCGCTGCCTTCGCCGCTGAGAATCACACAGCGCACCTGTGAGTCCGCCGCCGCCCTGGCAACGGCTTCGTTGAGTGCCAGGGCCGTGGGCTCGTTGAGGGCATTGCGCACCGCTGGGCGCGCAATGGCGATGTGGGTAATACCGTCTGCTGTTGGGTGGACCCGTACCAGCGGCGTGGCTTGCTGACTCATATTCGGCTCCTCAGGCGGCGTCCAGCTGTTCGCTCAGCGTTTCAAGGTGGAAGTCGCTATCGCCCAGGTAGTGATCGAACATGACCAGGTGCTTGGCATAGTGGGCCACGTAGCACTCTTCGGTCATGCCCATGCCGCCGTGCAGCTGAATGGCCTGTTCGGCAATGAAACGCGCTGATTCACCGCAGTACGCCTTGGCCGCGGCCAGCTTTGCATCCCGTTCCTGGGCGGGCAGTGAGAGGCTGGTGGCGGCAAGAATCGCCATGGAGCGCGACTGCTCCAGGTGCAGGTGCATGTCCACCATGCGGTGCTGCAGCGCCTGAAACGTGGCCAGCGGCAGGCCAAACTGCTTGCGCTCTTTCAGGTACGCCAGCGTCTGGTCGCAGGCGGTTTCCATGGCGCCGATGGCGTCGGCGCACAGCGCTGCCCGGCCCAGGGCCAATACCTCTGCCAGTGCCTCACCGGCGTCTTCGCTCAGGCAGTGCTCCAGCGGCAGGGCCACATCGTCCAACATCATGTCACCGGCGGGCTGGTCATCCATGGTGCGATAGGTGCGCTGCGAAACGCCCGGGGCCTCGGCAGGCACGATGAACATGCCTAGCTGGCCATTGGGCAGTTGGGCGGTGACCAGCGTGGCGGCGGCATTGGCCAGGTTCATGACCACGTCCTTGCGGCCGTTGAGCAGCCACTGGCCGTTGTGCTGGCGCGCGTGGGTCGATATATCGAACGCGTCATAGCGGGCGGCGTGCTCTTGCCAGGCAAGGGCAAGCTGGTGCTCGCCTTCCAGCAGTGGGGCCAGCCAGCGTGCCTGCTGTGCCGGACTGCTACATAGCGCCAGCAGTTGCCCGGGCATGACCAGCCCAAACAGGTAGGCTTCCGGGACCAGGCCGCGCCCCAGTGCCTGCATGATGATCATCAGGTCGGTGCCGTCGCCGCCCAGCCCTCCAACGTCTTCGCTGAACGGCATATGCAGCAGCCCCAGTTCGGCAAAGGTACGCCACAGGGGGCTGGCGGCGTGTGACGGCGCTTCCAGCAGGGCGCGGCGCTGTTCGGGGGATACCTGGTCGGCCACCAGGCGTGTCAGTGTCTCTTCGAGCATGCGCTGCTCGTCGGTGAGTGCGAAATCCATGGTGACCCCTTACATGCCTAGAATGGTTTTAGCGACGATGCTCTTTTGAATCTCGTTGGCCCCGCCATAAATCGACAGCTTACGCCGATTGAAATACTGAGCGCTGGCAGCAGCGCTCTGGGCGGCGGCGTCTTCCAACGTGTCGTCACCGTGGAGAAACTCGGGAAAGAACGGCAGCGCGGCAGGCCCCAGCGCCCGGCGGGTCAGTTCGCTGAGCTCCTGACGCAGCTCCGAGCCGCGTACTTTCAGCAGGGAGCTTTCTGCCCCGGGAACGCCGCCCTCCCGGGAGGCGGCAATCACCCGCAGGTTGGTGACTTCCAGCGCCATCAGCTCCAGCTCGGCTTTGACCACCCGTTGGCGAAAGCTGGGCAGTGCCAGCAGCGGCTTGCCGCGATGCTGCATACGGGAGGCCAGCGACTTCAAATGGCGCAGCGCCTGCTTGGCGTGGCCCAGCCCGGCAATGCCGGTGCGCTCGTGGGTGAGCAGGAACTTGGCGCAGGTCCAGCCCTGGCCCTCGTCACCCACGCGGTTCTCCACCGGTACGCGCACGTTATCGAGGAACACCTCGTTGACTTCATGGGCACCGTCGAGGGTGATGATCGGGCGCACGGTAATGCCGGGGGTCTGCATATCGATCAATAAAAAGCTGATGCCTGCCTGCTTTTTGGCTTGGGGATCGGTGCGTACCAGGCAGAACATCATGTTGGCGTGCTGACCCAGGGTGGTCCAGGTTTTCTGGCCGTTGACCACATAGTGGTCACCGTCACGCACCGCACGGGTCGACAATCCGGCCAGGTCCGAGCCAGCGCCCGGCTCGGAGTAGCCCTGGCACCACCAATCCTGATTGTCGAGAATGCGCGGCAGGTAGTGTTGCTGCTGCGCGACGCTGCCGAACTTCATGATCACCGGTGCCACCATGTTGACACCAAAGGGGACGACCGTGGGAGCGTGGGCGGCAGCGCACTCTTCATCGAAGATATGCCGCTGCACCGGCCCCCAGCCCGGGCCACCGTGTTCGACTGGCCAGTTGGCGGCGAGCCACCCCCGTTCACTGAGAATGTTCTGCCAGCGCAGGTGGTCGTCGGCGCGCAAATGGCGCCCTAGACGCACCCGCTCACGGATGTCCTCGGGCAGTGAGTCGCTGAGAAATTGGCGGACTTCCTCGCGGAACGCCTGCTCTTCGGGGCTAAACGTCAGGTTCATGAGTGTGCATTCCTGGCAGTGGTCGATGAGGTGTCGGAGGCGGGCTGGGCCAGCGTGGCCTGGCGGTGAGCCCCGCCTGAATGCCGGGGGTAGCCCATGGCTTCCACCGAAAGCAGATCGATATCGCTTTCCCGGTAGCAGGCTCCCTGCTGGGCCAAGGCCAGGCTGGCTTGCTCCAGCGCCGTTTGGGTGCCCTGGGCAGGCGCTTGTGCGGCGGCGTCATGCAGGGTACTCAGCACGCCAGGGGAGCGCGTCACGACCACATTGGCCCGCAATGCCTTGAGGGTTAACGCCGCCCGCTGCTGGTCCAGCGCGCTGGCGTGGTGATTGACCAGTTCATGGAAGGCGCCATGCTCAGCCAGCACCAGGCTCAAGGAGGCCGAGGGCAGGTCTATGTCGATGTGAGTGTCAATGGCTGCGTCAAGGGCTGCGCTGATGGGGGCAGGAAGTTGCCGCAGCGCTAGCGTGACGGCTTGGCCGGGGCAGGTGCTGGCATCCGCGCCGGGCGCCAGCAGGCACAGTTCGGTGTTGGCGTCTGCGGGTGTCAGCGTTATCCCCGCCCGCTGGGCGGCCTGCTGCAGCGTGTCGAACAGCGGGTGTTCACCGATCAGGGCTAGCTGGGTGAAGGGGGCCGCGTTCTCTACGCCGGGTACCAGGTGAGGGCTTCGGGCGGCAAAAAAGAGGTGGATCAGTCCTGCCCGTTGTGGGGAGTCCATACAGGCCAGAAACAGTGCCCGCTCCTGGCGCAGGCCCTCTTCCAGCGACGCTGCTTGGGTGCAGGCATCGATGGCTTCGACGATGCGAAACGGCGAAAACAGCTCCGGGACGCTGCTTTCAAGCTGCGCCCGCATGGTAGCCATGGCCTGAGGGTCGGCGTCGGGTGCGGGGAGCTGCCCGGTAATACGCGTTGTCTGCTCTCCCGCCAGCACTGCTCGTGCAGCGGCAAGCCCGGCTTCCAGCGGCGTTGCGGCGTCGCTGATGGCATCGAGGATTCCGATGGCATGGGCTTCCGTAGCCTCCACGAAACGCCCGCTGGTGATGATGTCCAGCGCATTTGCCACACCCGTCAGCCGGGGTAGACGTTGGGTGCCGCCTGCGCCGGGCAGCAGGCCGAGCTTCACTTCTGGCAAGCCAACACGAGTGCTTGCCAGCGCCACGCGATAGTGACAGCCCAGCGCGACTTCCAGGCCACCCCCCAGCGCCGTGCCGTGCAGCGATGCCACCAGCGGTTTGGGACATGCTTCCAGTTGGCTAATCACGTCTGGCAGAAGCGGCGCCTGGGGCGGTTTGCCAAATTCGCGGATATCTGCCCCGGCGATGAACGTGCGCCCCTCGGCCATGACCACCAGCGCCTGTGCCTGCTGGTCGGCGATGCCTGCTTGCAGCGCGTCGAGCAAACCGCGCCGCACGGCCTGGCTCAAAGCGTTGACCGGTGGGTTGGCGATACTGATGACACCCACCTCGCCATGCCGCTGGTAGTGAACACTCATGATGGCTCCCGTGTTTCGCTATATGAAACTAAACATTGTTATTTGGAATATACATCGATCATGGCGAAAGACGCCGCTGGAGTCAATAATTCAAAACATTGTTTTGCATTGCGGAATTTATGGCTTCGAATAAAAGGCCGCACAGTGGCGGCCTTGGGTAAAAGATGAGGCGAAATATGAAGCGCGGCGTGAGGCAGGCTTGTTGAGGTAGGCCTGGCGATGAGGTGCGCATGGGACACCCACCGCGACAGCGTAAATCAGCTCACCGCTGGCCCTAGAACACCGGGTTCAACCCAGCCTCTTCCAGCGCGGTGCGACGCACCTGCATCCAGCCGTCGATGAACGCCGTTTCGTCTTCGGGGGCATCGGCTTGATACGCTTCCCAGGTCTCCATCAACAACTGTTGCCGCGCTACCAGGGCGTTCTGATGGGCCTCCATGGCATCGTTCCACACGCCGGTCTGTTGGTAGTAAGCCACCACGGCATCGTGGAAGGGCACCACCCAGGTCATGTTCTGGTTTTCCAGCGCATAGCCGCTGGCGCCGGGGGCGTTGTCCTTGTAGTCGTCAAAGGACTCCACCAGCGTAGTGATCAGCCCGGTAACGGTGTCCGGTGCCAGGTCGGCGTTACTCACCATGATCGGGTAGGGGTAGCTGGCGCTGGCCAGCGGCTGCTCGGCATCGATGCCCGCGCCAGAGGTCACGTCATGGGGCTGAAAGTAGGGGGCTACCTCCAGCATGCGTGCCCAGCCTGCGTCATCGTCTGCGGGTAGCGCTGGCCACTGCAAGCCGCGTGGGCTGGCCGCCAAGCGCTGGGCCGCCGGAGTGACCGTGGTGGTAATCGCCGCATCGGCACGGCCGCTGATGATGCCGTCGAAGGCGGCGTTGTAACCGGGAAAATCGACACGCTGCACATCATCCCAGGTCAGCCCGGCAAACGCCAGATAGGCTTCGGCGGCCTTGTTCAGGGCATCGTCGCCACGCAGGTAGGCTAGCCGTTTGCCCTTGAGGTCGGCGATGGAGTCGATCTCCACGTCGCCAGCTACCGCCATCCCCAGACCGAAGCTGGCCATGGCGGTGGAAATGACCCGTATGGGCTGTGGACCCCAGTCCGGTCCGGCAAACATCATGACGCCTTCCGAGCCGTAGTAGCTGGCAATGCCGCAGGCACACAGATCCACGCGGCCGGTTTTGAGCGGCGTCATGCGCATGGTGTCGTTTTCACCGGGAATGACCCGGGACTGAGTGCCATGCTCCTCCTGAAGCAGCTGACTGATCGCCATGATCTGGGCGTGACCGCTGGTGCCCGTGCCATACGCCGTCCAGTTCAAGGTGCTGGGCATGGCGCTGGCGCTGCCCGCTGCCAGCAGGCCAGCGGTGACGCTACTGAGGGCGAGGGTAAGCGTTGTTCTTGTGTTCATGATATCTCCTCGTGGTGGGTATCAAGCGTTGGCCGTCAGCGAACGCTGGTGATGGCGCTGGCTAAGTCGCGCAAGGGCAACCCCTGGCAATAGTGCTGCCGCGGCCAGGCCAATCAACTCCCACTGGCTCAGCGGAACCATACCGCCCCCGGGGAGCGCCAGCAGCAGGCCCGCTACCAGCACCAGACCACGAATGACCGCCTCTTGCAGCATGCCGTATCCCAGCCGCCCGACGCCCATCAGATAGCCCTGCATGGCCGATGCGAACAGGATGATGCCGATGATGGCCTGAATGAATACGGCGACGATCATCAGAGGCTCGCCCTGCATGATCAGCGCCGGATTGAGGACGAACAGGAAGGGAATGAAGTAGATCACGCTGCCCAGACGCATGGCCTGTAGGCCGGTCTCCATGGGGCGGGCGCCCGCCACCGTGGCGGCGGCAAAAGCCCCCAGCGCCACGGGGGGCGTGATGAAGCTCAACATGCCCCAGTAGAGAATGAACATGTGCACTGCCATGGGGTCCAGACCGCCGCCTTGAATCAGCGCCGGGGCCAGCGCCACGGCCAGGAAGATGTAGGCTGCGGTCACGGTCATGCCAATGCCCAGCACGAAGCTGGTGACCGCCCCCATGATCAGCAGCAGCGGTACGCTGCCTCCGGCGATGTTGATGAAGTCGTTGGCAATGGTGCCTGAAAGGCCGGTCATGGAGAGCGCGCCCACCAGCATGCCGACCCCTGCCAGAATGGCGATGAGTTCGGCAAACAGCTTGGCGGCCGAAGAGAGCGTGTCGGCAACATCCTTCCATCCCCAGCGGTTCTGGCGGGAAAGCTGGTTGAGTACCAGCAGCAGGGCGGTTGCGTAGAATGGTGCCACCGCTTCGCGCTGCATGACCAGCAGCATCCACACCAGCAGGCCAAAGACGAAGATGAAGTACCAGCCCTCCTTGAGGGTTTGCCAGACCGACGGCAGCTCTACCGCAGGCAACCCCTTGATATCGTGGCGGGCAGCGTAAGCGTCGATCTGGATGAAAAGCCCCAGAAAGTAGAGAATCGAGGGTATGACGGCGGCCAGCGCAATGGTGGAGTAGGGCACGTCCAGAAACATGGCCATGACGAAGGCGGTGGCGCCCATGACCGGTGGCATCAGCACGCCCCCGGTGGAGGCACAGGCTTCGACACCGCCAGCGAACGAACGGCTCATGCCGATGCGGCGCATGGCAGGGATCGACAGCACCCCGGTGGTCAGCACGTTGCTGATCACGCTGCCGCTCATGGAGCCCATCAGGCCGCTGGAGAAAATCGATACCTTGGCAGGGCCGCCGCGCACATGGCCCAGCAGAGCAAAGGCCAGATTGATGAAAAACTTGCCGCCGCCGCTTTTTTGCAGCACGACGCCAAACACCAGAAAACCGATGACCAGCCCGGCAAAGGCCTGCAGTGGCACCCCCATGATGCTCTCGGTGCTCATGGTATGGTACATGGCCGTTTCAGACAGGCTGGACGGAAACGCTTGAATCGGGCCCGGCACGATATCCGCCACCAAGGGGTAAAGAGAGAACAGCCCGGCAATGATGGCAATCGGCAGGCCGCCCGCCCGGCGGGCAGCTTCGATGATGAGAATCCAGTAAGCGTAGCTGGCGTAAATGGCGATGTCCGGGGCCGAAAACGCCCAGCCGCGCTCGAGAATGGACACCGCGTTATAGACGAAGTAGCTGCCAATCAGCAAAGTGACGGCGCTGAGCAGGTAGTCGTACCAGGGGATGGGCTGGTCCTGCTGACGGCTGAGCATGGGCCATAGCAGAAAGACCAGCGGCAGCAGCAGTGCCACCACTGCGTAATAGAACTGGGTCTCGAGCCCGGTCACGAAGGTGAGCCAGCCCCAGTTGAACAGGTAATCCAGCGTCATCATCATCAGCAGCACGGTGACGGTGGCGGGAACCCAGCGAAGCGCGGGTGGCAGCTCGCGGATTTGGCTGATCTTTTCTTTGACCTGCGGAGTATTGGCAGGCGCGGTATCGGTGGTCATAAGGCGTTCCATCAATCAGCTGGGGTGGCGAGCGCCGCCCCGTGGCGAGTTACTCGAAAATCGGCTCGAATCCGGCGTCGGTCAATGCCGAGGCGCGGGCCGTCATCCACTCGGTAGTGAACGCGTCCGAGTCGCTGGGTGCGTCTGCCATGAACGCCTCCCAGGCTTGCAGCAGGACATTTTGCCGCTCGACCAGCTGATCCTGGTGAGCCTGCATGTCATCGGTCCATACATCGATTTCCTTGTAGTACTCCACCACCGCATCGTGGAACGGCACCACCCACTGTAGATCCTGGTACTCCAGCGCGTAGCCCACGGCTCCCGGCGCATTGTCCTTGTAATCGTCGTAATGGTCATTCATGGCTCGAATCAAACCATAGGCGACCTTGTCATCCAGGTCCTGATTGGCCACGACGATGGGATAAGGGTAGCTGGCGCTGGGGACCGGGTTGTCGGCGCTGATGCCGCCTGCGCCTGCAGTGACTTCATGGGGCTGGAAATAGGGTGCAACTGCTGCCATGCGCTCCCAGCCTGCTTCATCGTTTGGGTCGAGTACCGGCCAGCTGATGCCTCTGGGGCTGCTGGCCAGCTGCTGCGCAGGGGGCGTCACGGTCGTCGTGAAGGAGGCATCCACATCACCGGCGATGATGCCGTCGAAGGAGCGTCCGTAGCCCGGATAGTCGACGCGCTCGACATCGTCCCAGGTGAGCCCACCGAAGGCCAGATACGCCTCGGTGCCTTTATTCAAGGCATCGTCACCACGGATGTAGGCAATGCGCTTGCCGGCCAGGTCCGCTGGGGTTTCAACGCCAAGGTCGCCGGCCACGGCCAATGACAGGCCGAACGACGCGGTAGACGTGGTAATGACGCGCAGCGGCTGCGGGCCCCAGTCGCGGTCGGCGAACATCATGACCCCTTCGGCGCCGTAGTAGCTGGCGATGCCGCAGGCGCACAGGTCGACACGCCCTTGTTTCAGGGGCGTCATGCGGGAAACGTCGTTGTCGCCGGGCAGAATACGCACCGAAGCGCCGTAATGGTTCTGCAGCATGTTGCCGATGGCAACGGCCTGGGCGTAGCCGCTGGAGTTGGTGCCGTAGGCCGTCCAGGCCATGGTGCGCGGCAGCTCTACTTCACTGGCGTGGCTGACGGCAGCGCCCAGTAGAGAAAGCGGCAGGGTGGCGATGAGCAGGCGGTGAGCAAATGGATGCATTTTCATGCTCCTTTATTGTGGTTGTGATGGTTGCTATCGGGTTGTTACGTTTTGCTACAATGTGTTTTGCTATGCGGTATTTGATTCTGCTAAGTGGTCAGGTGATAGTAGGTAAGCCAGCAGAGGCTGTCAACGCCGTTTGATGAAGTGCTTAAAAAAGCCGATTGCTAAACGCAAAAAGCCGAGCAATGGCTCGGCTTTTCAATTGATTTTCAATGGCTTGAAAGATTGGGCTATTGGGAGAATTCACGCCAGGCAGCATAGGTGCTCAAAAATACCCGGCCAGATAGCTCTTCGAGAAAGTCGCTCTTTTTCAGTTGGTCCATGACCGGCCCCTTGACCTCGGCAAGGTGCAGCTTCACATCGGAATCCTTCAGCCGTGCGTTGATGGCATCCAGACTTTCCAGGGCAGAGGCGTCGATCAAATTGACGGCTGAACAGATCAGTACCACGTGTTCCAGCTCGGGTCGGCTGGCCACCAGGTTGTAGACGGTATCTTCGAGGTAGCGGGCGTTGGCGAAGTAGAGGCTCTCATCGATGCGCAGCAGCGCTGCATTTGGAGCGGTTTCGACATCATGGCGCTCGATATTGCGAAAATGCTCGGTGTCGGGCACCCGACCTACCAGCGCGCTGTGGGGGCGGCTGGTGCGATAGAGAAAAAGCGCGATGGAGAGCGTGACGCCGCCAATGATACCGGCCTCGATGCCTTCGACCAGGGTCAGCAGAATCGTGACCGCCATGGCGGCAAAGTCACTGCGGGAGTAGCGCCAGGTCTGGCGCAGCATGGGAATGTCCACCAGCGTCAGGATGGAGACCGTGATGGTGGCCGCCAGGGTGGCGATGGGCAGGTAATAGAGCCAGCCGGTGAACGCCAGCGTCACCAGCCCAATGCCCAGGGCGGCAAAGGCCCCTGCGGCCGGGGTCTGTGCCCCGGCATCGTAGTTGATCACGGTGCGCGAGAGCCCGCCGGTGACCGGCATGCCGCTGGTAAAGCCTGCCGCCAGATTGGCGGCACCCAAGCCGATCAACTCCTGATTGGGCGAAATACGCTGGCGGCGTTTGGCAGCCAGCATCTGGCCCATGGAGACCGACTCCACAAACCCCACCAGACTGATCAGCAGGGCAGGAATCAACAGCGCCCGCCAGAGCGAGGCATCCCCCCAGGGCAGGCTGAACGCGGGCAAGCCGCTGGGAATCGTACCCACCACCGCCACACCCTGATAGGCCAGCTGCCAGTGCCAAGTGACCAGCGTCGTGATCAGCACGGCAAATACCGGGCCTGCCTTGGTCAGCAGGTCAGCCAGGGATGCAGGCACGCCTAGCCAGATCAACGAGCGTTTGCCGTAGCGGCGCAGCGCCACCAGAAACAGCAGCGTCCCCACGCCAATGGTTGCTGTGTAGGGATTGATGTCAGGCAGGTTGGGCAGCAGCGTCATGAGCCGTTCGACGAGCGTAAAGCCGCTGCTGGCAATTCCCAATAGGCCGCCCAGCTGGCTGACCGCAATCAGAATGCCGGAAGCCGTCAGGAAGCCAGAGATGACCGGGTGGCTCAGGAAGTTGCTGAAAAACCCCATTTTCAGGCTGCCCATGACCAGCAGAATCATGCCCGAGAGCAGCGACAGCACCAGTGCGGCTTGCAGGTATTCGGCGCTACCGGGAGCGGCCACCGACGAGAGTGCCGCCCCCGTCATCAGCGCGATGATGGCCACAGGGCCTACCGCCAGGGTCCGGCTAGTGCCCAGCAGGGTGTAGAGCAGTTGGGGCAGTAGACTGGCGTAAAGCCCTACCACGGCAGGCAGCCCGGCCAGCAGAGCGTATGCCAGCGACTGGGGAATCACCATGACCGTCACGATCAGGCCCGCCATGAGGTCGGCCCCCAGCAGGCGTCGATGATAGTGGGGTAGCCAGGCAAGAATGGGCAAATAGCGCTTCAACATGAGCTCTCGCAGCGTTGGCCATATCAGGAAAAACGGGACCTGCAAAACGGAACATAGTTTAGCCTGTTTAGTTATAAAAATGTCATGTTCACTCGCCCAGGGGCCAAATATTACCTTTTGCTATCCCCCCAAAGTGCTACTTATTTCACCTGTGGAACTGGTTAAGCTGACTGAGTGGTAAACGCGGTCTGTATTGCGCCATGACTCGACGATCTCAACAATAAAAGAGTACTCATTATGCGACTGCTTCGCTGGCTGTTACCGCTGCTATTGATCAGTGCTGCCGTTGGGATGACCTGGCGAGGAGGTTTCTGGGCGTATGCTGGGCTCGCCAGCGCCCTTGTCGCGGGGGGCGCGCTGGTGGCCGCCGCCCTGTACGACGTGTACCGTGCCGATCATCAGCGTTTGGTATCGGTGCCCCGCAGTATCAGGCCGATTCAGGACTATGGTGCGCTACGTGGCATGGCGTATCGCCTGATGCATCGCGCCAGCAGTACCGCCATTGCCTCGGCAGAGGTATCCCACTACGCCGATCTGATGGCCCAGCGTCTCGCCAAACAAGAAAACATGGCCAGTGAGGCCTCTTCCAGCATGAGCGCCATCAACGCTGCCATCATGCAAGTCAGCGCCAGCGCGACACAGGTAGCAGCCCTGGCCGAGAGCGCCCAGCGGGCGAGTCATGACAATCATGATGCGCTGGCCGATATCATTCAGGACATGAGCGATGTTGCCGAGCGCTCCGGCCAGGCGTTGGATATGCTCACCGAGCTGAATGACAAGATCGAACGGGTGCGCAGCGTGACCTCGATGATCGAGGGGGTGGCCGAACAGACCCACTTGTTGTCGCTGAATGCGTCTATCGAGGCTGCCAGGGCCGGTGAGCATGGCCGAGGCTTTGCGGTGGTGGCGGGGGAGGTGCGCGACCTGGCGCTGAAAACGTCTACGGCCACCCAGAGTATCGATGGGCTGGTCAAGGATATGCACCAAAGTGGCCAGAGTGTCGTCAGCACCATGGGCGGGCTGATGACCCGGGTGCGTGAACGGGCTGAGGAGATGCAGCAGGTAGGGAGCAGCCTGGCCACCATTACCCAGGAGTTCGACCAGGTGCAGCAGGAAATCACCAGCGTGGCGGGTGCCATGGACAGTACGCGGGCCCACAGCCAGACCGTGGCGGACAGCCTCGACCAGCTGGAGCACGATGTAGATGAAGGGAACCGCCATATGCATGCCCTTGCCCAGCAAGCCCATGCCCTGATGGACGCGGCCGAGAGCGTGGACGCAGAGTTGGCCCAGCAGCGGCTGGAAGGGCGCCATCAGCAGGTATTCAAGGTGGCGCGTCAAACTGCCGACCAGATTGCCAAGCTGTTCGAAAAGGCCTTGAGCCGAGGCGAGCTATCGGAGGCCGCGTTGTTCGATCCGGATTATGCGGTGATCCCTGGGACCCAGCCGCCGCTTTATCATACCGGCTTCGATGCCTTCACCGACCAGCAGCTGCCCGCCCTGCAGGAGCCGCTGTTGGCAGGTCACGGCCTGAGCTACGCCATTGCCTGTGACCGCAATGGCTATGTGCCCACCCACAACGCGGCAGTGAGCCGTGAACCCAACGGCGACCCACAACACGACCTGAAATATTGCCGCAGCAAGCGCATTTTCGATGACCCTACCGGTCGCCGCTGTGGTGCCCATGAGCAGCCGCTGCTGCTGCAAACCTACAAGCGCGACACGGGCGAGATCATGCACGACCTGTCGGTTCCCATTCATGTGCACGGTAAACACTGGGGTGGCTTCCGCGTGGGCTATCAGCCCGAACAAGCCGCACAGGCTCAAGCCCCAGAGCAGGTGCCTGCCACGCTGGCCTCAAGCGGCCGACTGGCGCGGGCGTGATTGCCAGGACGACCACGAATAGAGCGCCAGCCCCGTCCAGATCATCAGGAAGGTGGCGAGCTGAATCAGGCCCAGAGGCTCTCCAAACACGGTCAGTGCAATCAAAAACTGAATGCTAGGGTTGATGTACATCAAAAACCCCAGGGTGGCCAGCCGCAAGCGGCGTGCGGCCCCGGCAAACGCCATCAGCGGCAGGGCCGTAAGAATACCGCTGACCACCAGTAACGCCGACATGGGCGCGTCATGCAGAAAATGCGACGTGCTTTGCCAACTCATCCAGCTCAGCGCCATCAGGGCCAGCGGGAAGAGCAGCAGTGTTTCCACGAACAGGCCGGACAGCCCATCCAGCGGCACCTGCTTGCGAAAGAGTCCATAACTGCCGAAACTCAGCGCCAGCAGCAGGCTGATCCACGGCAACTCCCCCAGCATGATGAATTGCACGGCAATCGCCAGGCTGGCGAGACCAAGTGCCACCAGCTGTAGCCGGGCCATGACTTCCCTGAGCACCAGCATGCCCAACGCAACGTTGACCAGCGGGGTGAGAAAGTAGCCCAGGCTGGCCTGCAGCACCTGCTTGCTCTCCACGGCATAGATGTAGATGCCCCAGTTGAAGGCGATCAACAGCGCGCAGGCCAGCACCCTACCCAGGCGCCTGGGCTCGACCAGTGCGGCCACCACCGGAGGCCAGCGGCGCAGGACGCTGATCAGCCCGACCAGGAACAGGCATGACCACAAAATGCGGTGGATCAGAATTTCAAACGCGGGTATTCCATCGAACAGCGCAAAGAACAGCGGAAAACAACCCCACATGGTATAGGCGGTCAAACCGAACATGACGCCCTTGACCGCTTCAGGGTCTCTGGGTGCAGAGGGAAGCATAGCAGCCTCATTAACTAAAAATGCTAATCTAGCACACAATCGACCAAGACATTGATGCAAAGGAGGCATGGCATGAGCCAACTGAAAACCAGCCTAGTGCAGTGTGACTTGCGCTGGGAAGACCCCCACGCCAACCACACGCATTTGGCCAAACTGCTGGGCGACCTGGATAGCCGGGACACGGACTTGATCGTGCTGCCCGAAATGTTCGCCACCGGCTTTACCATGAACTCACGCGAGATGGCCCAGCCCATGGCCGACAGCCAGAGCGTGGCCTGGCTGCAAGCGCAGGCGCAGGCCAGGGGCTGTGTGATGACCGGCAGCGTGGCCATCGTGGAGGATGGCCACTACTACAATCGCATGGTGTGGGCGACGCCCGACGGCGAACTGCGCTACTACGATAAGCGCCACCTGTTCCGCATGGCGGGAGAGCATCAGCGATACGGCATGGGGTCGGCGCGGCAGATCGTCGAACTCAAGGGATTCAAGCTGCAGCTCAGCGTTTGCTACGACCTGCGGTTTCCGGTGTGGATGCGCCAGCAGCCAGCAGAAGGCGAGCATTTCGAGTATGATGCCGTGCTGTGCGTGGCTAACTGGCCCGCCCCGCGTCGCCATCCGTGGCGTACGCTGCTGCAAGCTCGCGCGGTGGAAAACCTCGCCTATGTGATAGGCGTCAATCGCGTGGGCGAAGACGCCAAGGGGCTGGCCTATAGCGGCGACTCCATGCTGGTCGATTTCAAGGGCGAACCGCTCATCGACCATCCTGCCCATACCGCATTCATCGACACCGGAACGCTCGACAAGACGGAACTGGATGCCTTTCGTGACAAATTTCCTGCCTGGCAAGATGCCGATCGCTTTTCGCTGCTGCCGGGAGTGGGGCAATAATGCGCCTTGATCGTTTTTTGAGTGAAACCTCTGCGCTGACCCGCAGCCTCGCCAAGCGCGCCTTGAAAAATGGCGAAGTGACGCTGAATGGCGAGCCCATCAAGCAAGCCGCTACCCATATCGACACGGCCCAGGACGAGGTGCGTTTGAATGGCGAGCGTCTCGAGCTGGTGGGGCTGCGCTATATCATGTTGCACAAGCCCAGGGACGTGGAGTGCACCGCACGCCGGGGTCTGTATCCGCGGGTCATCGATATCATCGATGAGCCCAAGGTAGAACGCCTTCAGCCGGTAGGGCGCCTGGATGTGGACACCACCGGACTGCTGCTATTGACCGATGACGGGCAGTGGTCCCACCGGGTGACCTCGCCGCGCCACCGCTGTGCCAAGGTGTATCTCGCCGAGCTGGCCGAGCCCATGGAAGGTGAGGCGGCTCAGCAGGCGGTCGAGCGCGTGGCCGAAGGCCTGCTGCTGGAAGGTGAAGAGACTCCCACCCAGCCGGCCACGCTGCGTTTCATTACCCCGCAGCAGGCGGAGCTGACCATTACCGAAGGCCGCTACCATCAGGTAAAGCGGATGTTTGCTGCCTTGGGCAACCACGTCGAGGCGCTTCATCGGCACTCGATCGGCAGCCTTGCGTTGCCCGACGATTTGGCACCGGGCGAGTGGCGGGCGTTGACTCAGGAAGAGATCGACAGCTTTTAAACGGGCCATATTTATACCGTTATCTTATCTAGCCTGAAAAAATGACCACACCTTTGGATGTTTTCAGACGCTGGCGGAGAGGCTCGGATCGAGCGCTATCCGCCAGCGATGGATTTTGCCAGAAATGCCCTTGGTGATCAGCTTTTCAGCCTGCTCACGAAAGGTGAGCGGCACTCAAAAGCGCTTGGGTATACGGGTGGCGAGGGTTGGCCAGTACGTCAAGACAATCCCCCTGTTCGACCACCTCGCCATCTTTCAGCACCATGATGCGGTGTGCCATGGCGCGGACGACGGCCAGGTCGTGGCTGATGAACAGATAGCTGAGCTGCCGCCTGGCCTGCAGTTCCCGCAGTAGCGTGACCAGCTGCTTTTGCACGGTGCGGTCCAGGGCAGAGGTGGGCTCGTCGAGGACCAGCAGCTCGGGCTCCAGGATGATGGCCCGGGCCACGGCAATACGTTGGCGTTGGCCGCCTGAAAACTCGTGGGGGTAACGGTCGGCACAGCTTTCGGGCAGGCCGACTTCCGCCAGGGTCTGGCGGACGCGTTCGCTGACCTCGCGGTCGCTCAGACGCGGAAAGTGAAAGCGCAACCCTTCGCTGACGATGTCGAATACGGGCATGCGCGGAGAAAGCGCGCCGTAGGGGTCCTGAAACACCATCTGCAGCCGATGGCGCTGGCGACGCAGGGCGTCTCCCGTCAGCTCGCTCAGCCGTGCATCGCCCAGGCTGACATCTCCCGCGCTGGGTACCAGCCGCATGATGGCCGAGGCCAGCGTGGTCTTGCCCGACCCGGACTCGCCCACGATGCCCAGGGTTTCACCGGGCGCTATGTGCAGATCGGTGGCTTTCAGCGCTTCGAAAGCCGGGGGCTGGCGCTGGAACAGCCGCGTCTTGGGACGTTTGAAGCTGACGCGCAGCTGGCGGGCGCTCAGCAGGGCAGCGCTGCTGAGCGGCGCCGCAGGTCGGCCCTCCGGCTCGGCGGCGATGAGTGCTCGGGTATAGTCGCTTTGCGGGTTGGCGAAGACCTGTGCGACGGGCCCGGTTTCTTCTACCTTGCCGCGATACATCACGCAGACACGGTCGGCATGACGACGCACCAGGTTGAGGTCGTGGCTGATCAGCAGCAGCCCCATGCCGTGCTGATCGCGTAGCTCCTTGAGCAATGCCAGAATTTCCTGCTGTACCGTGACGTCCAGCGCCGTGGTGGGTTCGTCGGCAATCAACAGTGCGGGGTTGTTGGCGATGGCCATGGCGATCATGACGCGCTGGCGCTGGCCTCCTGAGAGCTGGTGAGGCCAGGCGTCCAGCAGCTCGTCGGGGCGGGGCAGTTGGACCTGCTCCAGCAGCGTACGCGCCCGCTGCCTGGCGGCTTGTCCGCTCAACCCCTGATGCAGGCGCAGGGTTTCCCCTATCTGCTTGCCAATGCGATGCAGCGGGTTGAGCGATGTCATCGGCTCCTGAAAAATGAACCCGACGCGGTTGCCCCGCAGCGTGTTCCAGTCCCGCTCACGCAGCTGGCTCAGGTCACGGCCTTCCAGCAGGCGCTGGCCAACGACCTGGGCATTGCTGGGCAGCAAGCCAATGGCGCCCAGCGCGGAGACCGACTTGCCCGAGCCAGACTCTCCGACGATGGCCAGGGTTTCCCCCGCATTCAGCGACAGTGACAGTTTGTCGACCACCACCTGGCCATCGAACGCCACGCTGAAGTCGTTCAGGTGCAGCAGAGGGGTGGAGCTAAGTTCAGACATGGGCGGCTTCCCCGGCAGCATTGGCGCCTTGCTTGACGTGGCGAGGGTCGAAGGCATCCCGCAGGCCCTCACCGATGAATACCAGCAGTGACAGCATAATGGCCAGCGTCATGAAGGCCGTGATGCCGAGCCAGGGCGCATGCAGGTTGTTCTTGCCCTGTGCCGCCAGTTCACCCAACGAGGGGGCGCCAGGGGGCAAGCCGAAGCCCAGAAAGTCGAGTGCCGTCAAGGTGCCGATGGCGCCGGTAAAGATGAACGGAATGAATGTAAGCGTGGCCACCATGGCGTTGGGCAGGACATGGCGCCACATGATGAGTCGGGAAGGAAGCCCCATGGCCTTGGCAGCCCGCACGTACTCCAGGTTGCGGGCGCGCAGGAATTCGGCGCGCACGATATCCACCAGGCCCAGCCAGGAAAACAGCAGCATGATGCCCAGTAGCCACCAGAAGCCCGGCTGCACGAAGCTGGCCAGAATGATCAGCAGGAACAGCACCGGCAGCCCGGACCATATCTCCGTGAAACGCTGGCCGATGAGATCCACCTTGCCGCCGAAATAGCCCTGCAGGCCACCGGCAATGACCCCGATGACCAGCGAGCCTGCGGTCAACACCAGCGCGAAAGCCACCGAGAGACGAAAGCCATAAATCACCCGGGCCATGACATCGCGCCCTTGATCATCGGTGCCCAGCCAGTGGCGCCCATCGGGTGGGGCCGGCGAGGGGCGGCTCATCTGCATGTCGAGGGTTTGATACGAAAACGGGATGATGGGCCAGAGCGCCCAGCCATGGTCGCTGATCTGCTGTTGGATGAACGGATCGAGATAGTCGGTACGGGTGGGCAAAAAGCCGCCGAACTCGGTTTCCGGATAGTCGACCAGCAAGGGAACGTACCACTGGCCGTCGAACTGCATCACGATGGGTTTGTCGTTGGCGATCAGCTCCGCGAACAGGCTGATGATGAACAGTACGCCAAACAGCCACAGCGAGACGCGTGCCCGCCGGTTGGCCTTGAACGCCGCCCAGCGCCGCCGGGTAATTGGGGAAAGGCGGGAGGAGATGGCGTGCATATCAGGACTCCCTGGAGGCGAAATCGATACGTGGGTCGACCCACACGTAGGTCAGGTCGGAGATCAGTTTGAGCACCAGCCCGATGACGGTATACAGGAACAGGGTGCCGAAGATGACCGGGTAGTCGCGTTGCATGACGGCCTCGAAACCCAGTAGGCCCAAGCCATCCAGCGAGAAAATCACCTCGATGAGCAGCGCGCCGGTAAAGAATATGCCGATCATTGCCGAAGGTAGTCCGGCGATGATGATCAGCATGGCGTTACGGAACACGTGGCCATACAGGATACGCTGCTCGTCGGCGCCCTTGGCGCGCGCCGTCAACACATACTGCTTGTGGATTTCATCCAGGAAGCTGTTCTTGGTCAGCATGGTGAGCGTGGCGAAACTGCCGATGGCGGCGGCCAGTACCGGTAGCGTGATATGCCAGAAGTAGTCCTTGATCTTGCCCCAGGTGGAGAGGTCGGCAAAATCGGGGGAAGTGAGGCCTCTCAGTGGGAACCAGTCCAGATACGAGCCCCCTGCAAACAGCACGATCAGCAGGATGGCGAACAGAAAGCCGGGGATGGCGTAGCCGACGATGACCAGCCCTG
This sequence comes from Halomonas sp. 18071143, assembly GCF_019211725.1. NCBI lineage: Bacteria > Pseudomonadati > Pseudomonadota > Gammaproteobacteria > Oceanospirillales > Halomonadaceae > Halomonas > Halomonas sp. 18071143. The sequence continues at coordinate 1,882,820 of NZ_CP078120.1, read as the reverse complement.
AGCTCCACACGTCAAATCGAGAGCCGTGACGCAGCGCCTTGCGAATGCCCAGCGGAATCGAAATCAGGTAGACCAGTAGGGTGGTCCACAGGCCCAGCGAGATGGAGACCGGCAAGCGCTCGATCATCAGCTCGATCACCGGGCGGTCGCGAAAGAAGCTGGTGCCAAAATCGAAGGTCAGATAGTCCACCATCATGCCGATAAAGCGCTCATGGGCGGGCTTGTCGAACCCGAACTGCTGCTCCAGCTGTTCGATGAAGCGCGGGTCGATACCGCGGGCGCCACGGGAGTCGTCACTGACCTGAATGTCGGCACCGCCCATGTCCAGGCGCGTGCTGGCCATGGCGTCGGCCCCTTCGAAACGGGCCAGCATCTGGTCGATAGGCCCTCCCGGCGCTGCCTGAACGATCACGAAGTTCAGCAGCATGATGCCGAACAGTGTCGGGATCATCAGTAGCAGTCGGCGAAGTGTATAGCGTGCCACGGTGCACCCCATGAAATGAGAGTTGAGCCATTGTCTTGTTCTGCGTTCAGCGATTAACGGCGTCGGTTGCGCCGCTCCAGCGCCGCTTCACGCTCACTGTCGACCCACCAGGCATCCAGGTCCATGGCGTAGGCCGGTGCCGGGTCGGGGTAGCCAAACTTGTCCCACACGGCAATCCGGGTTTCTCCCGAGTGGTAGTGGGGAATCACATAAAAGCCCCAGCGCAGCACACGGTCCAGCGCGTGGGTAATGGTATCGAGGGTTGCTCGATCCTCGGCGCGAATCAGCTGTTCCACCAGCGAGTCCACGGCCGGATGCGCCAGAGCCATGCGGTTACGGCTCTGTGGCGACTCGGCGGCCGCGCTGGTCCAGTAGTCGCGCTGCTCGTTGCCGGGGTTGTTGGATTGGGGGAAGTGGCTGATGACCATGTCGTAATCGTAGCTGCGCACGCGGTTCAGGTACTGGTTGATATCGACGATGCGCATGGAGGTCTGGATACCCAGGCGCGCCATGTTACGCAGCATGGGCTGTACCACCCGTTCCATGCCGGAGTCGTACATCAATACTTCCAGGCTAAGCGGCCGCCCCGTCTGCTCGTTGATCAATACGCCATCTTCCACCATGTATCCGGCCTCTTCCAACAGCGTCAGTGCACGCCTGAGCCGTTCGCGTAGCTCGGTGGGGTGCTCGATGGGCAGCGGGTCGGTAAACAGCCGCTCGGATTGATGCGACGCCAGCAGCTCGTCACGGAAGGGCTCCAGCAGCGCCAGCTCCTCTTCGGTAGGCAGACCGACGGCTTCCATTTCGGAGTTTTGAAAGAAGCTCTCGGTGCGGTAATACGTATCGTAAAAGATATTGGTGTTTAGCCACGGGAAATCGAAGGTGAGGCTCAGCGCTTCGCGTACCCGTGGGCCCTGGAATTTCTCGCGCCGCAGGTTGAACACGAAGGCCTGCATCATCGAGGGATTGACGTCGGGCACGGTAATCCGTTTGACCTGCCCCTGGCGATAGGCAGGAAAGTCGTAGCCAATCGCCCAGGTGGCGGCGCGGGCATCGATACGAAAATCGGTCAAGCCCGCCTTGAAAGCCTCCCAGGCGATATCACGATCCCGATAGTACTCGTAGGTGATGCGGTCGATGTTATAGCGCCCGACATTGACGGGGAGATCCTTGCCCCAGTAATTATCGTCGCGCTGGTAGACGATACGGCGGCCAGGGTCGACCTCGCTGATGCGATAGGGGCCAGAGCCCGGATGGGCCGCCAGGGTGGGGGCGGTAAAGTCACGGGGTTCCCAATAGTGGCGCGGCAGGATCGGCATCTGCGCGACGATCAACGGCAGCTCGCGGGACTGAGTGTCGTTGAATTCAAAACGTACCTGATGTTCGCTGAGCGCCGTGACCTTTTCTACCCCGGCATAGTAGCTGGCGTAAAAAGGGTTGCCCTGTTCGCGCAGCAGGTCAAAGGTGAAGACTACGTCGTAAGCGGTGACCGGCTCCCCATCCTGAAAGCGTGCCTGCTCGTGCAGATCGAACTCGATCCACTCACGCTCAGGGTCCAGGCGCACGCCACGGGCCAGCAGGCCATACAGGCTGAACGGCTCGTTGGGGTTGCTCTCCATCAGCGTGTCGTAAATTTGTGAGATGCCGGTGGCGGGAGTGCCGCGAATGATGAAAGGGTTGGTGGAGTCGAAACTGCCGCCTACAGCGGTATGGGTGATGGAACCGCCCTTGGGTGCCAGGGGGTTGACGTGGGGGAAGTAGGCAAAGTCTTCGGGCAGCTCAGGACTATCATAAAGCGATAGCCCATGCACCGTGGGGACGGGGGCGCTACCCTCGTCTGGCGGTGAGGCCCATAACGTGGCACTCAGCAATAGGCCACCGACCAGTAGAACTGCTTTCGACAACAACTCACCGCGTGGCATTGGTAACGTCCTGTAGTGGCAAAACCGGGGTGGTCACGGGGTTCAGGCCGCCCTAGCCACCCGATAATGAGAGCAGCTGACCGGGCTGTAGGGCTTCCGGGCGATCCAGCCCATTCCACCTGATTAAATCTTGCTGATCAAGCTTATAGCGTGCGGCAATTGTGGAAAGATTGTCGCCCCGTTCAACGCGGTGTACCGAAGGGGAGTCTGCTGCCACGTAGCTGCCGCTGGATTGTGATAGCTGTGCCAGCACCTGGGTGTCCACTTCCTCGGGTACCAGCAGCGTTTGTGCGCTGTTGGGGTCGATGCTGCCGTTCAACAGGCCCGGGTTCAGCTCGGCTAGCGCCGACTGGCTGACATCCAGCATGCGAGAGGCCTGTGCCAGGCTGACGGGCTGTTCCAGCTGTACCTTGGCAAAGGCCGGTTCCGCGTGAATGTCAGGCAAGCTGACACCATAGCGTTCGGGGTTGTCGATGATAGTGGCAATGGCCTTCAGTTTGGGAACGTACTGCATGGTTTCGTTGGGCAGCGCCAGATCCCAGTAGTGGCCTGCCAGGCCCTGGTTCAGGGCCTGCTGGCGTGCGCGATTGACCGTGCCTGCGCCTGCGTTGTAAGCCGCCAGAGAGAGCATCAGGTCGCCTTCATACCACTCGTCGGCCTGCATTTCCAGGTAATTGAGCGCGGCGTCGGTGGACGTCACCACGTCCAGGCGGCCATCGTACTGGCCGTTGCGTACCAGGCCCAGTGCATCACCGGTGCCGGGCATGAACTGCCATAATCCGGCGGCGCCCATATGGCTGCGGGCGCTGGGGTCGAAGGAGCTTTCGACGAAGGGGATCAGAGCAATTTCACCGGGCAGGCCGCGTTCGGATACCTGCTGGGCAATCCAGGCAAGCCAGGGCGTGGCACGCTCGGTGATCGAGACGATATTCTGGGGGCTGGCGCTGTAGAGTTGAATCCACTCGTCTACCCGGGCCTGGGCATCGGCAGATAGGTGCTTCTCCTGCCACTGAAAACTCGAGCGCAGGATGCTCCAGGCATCCTGGGGCTGTAGTTCGAGGGATTCCCAGAAGTGGTGCTGAAACGCAGAGGGTTGGGCCGTCAAGGCATTTTCCGCATTATCCAGCGCAGAGGAGGCGTCGTCGCTACTGGCGTGGGCGCCCCACTGAGGGGCCGTAGCAGAGGCTTGGGTATTCGCGGCGGCGGCCAAAAAAAGGCCCATAATAACCGTACTGCCGGCGCTCAATAACAAGCGCTGGCGAAGCGTTCGATAAGTCATAGTGTATTCGTTTCTATTCGATAGCGTTCTTAAAAACGGTTCTTCCACTCGCGCAGAGTGGTGAACGTAGCGAGTTCGTCGTCATTTGCCCCTTGCTGGCCAGCGGCCAAGCGCACGCTTTCAGTGCCGACACGCAGGTAAGGGTTGATCGTCAGCTCGCGTCCTATCGTGCTGGGTAAGGTGGGCCTGCCTAGCGCCCTGGCCTTCTCGCACTCCTGTTGTGCGCGTGTTACAGCATCGTTGTCAGGATCCGCAGCACGTGCAAAGCTCAGATTTGCCTGAGTATATTCATGCGCTGCAAAGACCAGTGTTTCCTGGGGGAGTTCCGCAAGACGACGCAGTGAGTTCAGCATTTGCTCCGGTGTGCCTTCGAAAAGACGTCCGCAGCCAGCATGAAACAGCGTGTCGCCACAGAACAGAAGAGCGGGAATACCCGGTGTAAAGTAGCTGATATGATCCAGCGTATGGCCGGGGGTCTCCATCACTTCGAAGGCGCGACCCAGCACTCTTACTTGATCGCCCTCGCCGACGCGCTGGTCGATACCTTGAATGTCCGGGTTATGGGGACCAATCACCAAGGGGGCGTAGCGCTCTTTCAGCGCCGCCAGCCCGCCGGTGTGGTCATGATGATGATGCGTGATCAAAATCGAATCGAGGGTCAGGGATTCTCGCTCGAGGAAATCGATCACGGGGGGCGCTTCACCGGGGTCCACCACGCAAACGCCTTGACTGTTATCCTGTCTTATCAGCCAAATATAGTTGTCGCTTAAGGCGGGTATCGGTGTCACGCTCATCATGGGCGAGATCCCTCGGAGTTTGTCAGACCTGCTCGAAAATTGCCGTGCGCCGCATCATGTGGCAGCGCGCCCTTCAAAAGCCCAATACTGTGGAGGCAAGAGTCGTTCATGTCAAATTCGCCGGATGTCACACGACTTGCCCGCTCTCTGGCTCAGGCCCGCGCCTATTGGCAAACGGATGCCGGGCGTTCGCTGTGGGAAGCCCAGCGCGCCTGCCTGGGGCCGGTGGTAGAAGGTCGAAAAGGTGGGCACAGCCTGGAGATGGGGATGGCCCCGCCATTGATGACCATGTCCAGTATTGCCCATCAGGTGGTCTGGGCGCCGAACAGAGAGAGCGCAGAGGGTGAGTCCACCCTGATTTGCCCCCCGGAACAGCTGGCGCTCCCGGACCGCTGTCTGGACGTCATGGCGATTCATCACTGGCTCGAATATTTGCCGGATGCGCACCATACGCTGCAGGAAGCCGCCCGTGTGACCGCCGACAACGGTGTGCTGGTGCTGTTTGGCTTCAACCCGGTAGGCCTCAACGGGCTCAGTCGCCGGTGGCGCAAGGCCGAATATCCGTGGCAAGGCCAGTGGCGCACGGTGAACCGCCTGCGGGACTGGCTCGCGTTTGTCGATTTCGAGGTGGAGCGCGTAGACTACTGCTGTTTTCGTGGCCCCATGAGCACCACTTGCCGCGAACGCTGGGAGCGGCTGGGCCGACGCCACAACATGCCGCTGGGTGAGAGTTACATGATTCAGGCGCAGCGTCGGCAGCGTCATGCCCCCATCCAGCGCGTCAAGTTTGGTTTGCGTACGCCGGTTTCGTCGTCTCTTGGCGTCACACGCACCAGCACAGCCGCCCGGCTACCCGCTGGAAAACGACGTATAGAAAAGGATAGTGAGCGTGAGTAACCAAGCAGCCAGTGAGCTGCCCCGTGTCACGGTGTATACCGATGGGGCGTGTCGTGGCAATCCTGGCCCCGGCGGATGGGGAGTGCTGCTGGTCAGCGGTACCCATGAGAAGACCTTGAAAGGCTTCGAGGCGAACACCACCAACAATCGCATGGAGTTGATGGCGGCCATCATGGCGCTGCGCACGCTCAACAAGCCCTGTGAAGTGGCGTTGTGGACCGATTCGCAGTACGTCCGCCAGGGCATTACCCAGTGGATTCACAACTGGATGAAACGCGGCTGGAAAACCGCTTCCAAACAGCCGGTGAAGAATGCCGAGCTTTGGAAGTCACTGCACGAAGAGACCCAGCGCCATCGTGTCGAGTGGCACTGGGTCAAAGGGCATAGTGGCCACCCCGGTAACGAGCGCGCCGACGCCCTGGCCAACGAAGCCATCGATGAGCATCAGAGGAGCAAGACCCCATGCGCCAGGTAATTCTGGATACCGAAACGACAGGTATCGACCCCAAGGATGGCCACCGTCTGGTAGAGATCGGCGCCGTCGAGATGGTCAATCGGCGGTTCACCGGGCGCACCTACCACCAATACATCAACCCCGAGCGTCATATCGATGCCGAGGTGGTGGCCGTCCATGGCATCGATGATGCCAAAGTAGCCAACGAGCCGGTATTTGCTCAGGTTGCCGACGATTTTTGGGCCTTCATCGAAGGTGCCGAGCTGGTCATTCACAACGCACCGTTCGACGTGGGCTTCATCGACCACGAGCTGAACATGCTCAACAAGCGGCGCAAGTCGCCGGTATTGGGGCCGGTCAGGGAGCACTGCCGTATCCTCGATACGCTGGTCATGGCCCGCGAAATGCACCCGGGCCAGCGCAATAATCTGGATGCGCTCTGCAAGCGGTATGACATCGATAATGGCCACCGGGTGCTTCACGGGGCCTTGCTGGATGCGGAAATTCTGGCCGATGTCTACCTGGCGATGACCGGTGGGCAAACGGCGTTAACCCTGGATGCCGAGAGTGACAATGGCCAGCGTAAAGAGCGCCAAGCCAACGAAGGGCTGTCGGTTCAGCGGCTGTCGCTGGCGCCAGGGCAGCTACGAGTGATTCGCCCCAGTGCAGAAGAGCAGGCCGCCCATCAGGCAAAGTGCCAGGCGCATCAACTGCGCTGGCTGTCGGCAAGCGGTGAGAGTGGTACGGCCGATGCTTAGACGTGAAATTCCGCACCATGCGCGTGAAGGCCGAGTGATTCGCGTCGCGCGCAGCCATATAGCACCGGCACCGCTGGTGGGTGAGCTGTCTCCGCTTCAGCCCCATCAGCCCTGGGACGAGCACATGCAGCCCCTGTGCTACTGGCATGACGAGCCCGTGGCTTTGCAGGTCGAAAGTGCGCCGGGGGATGGCTGGATAGAGGGGAGCCAGTGGCTATCAGAACTGCCAGCCTCATGGTTTAGCCTGCTGGCCACGGCCTTGCAGGTCGGTGCCTGGCTGGAAAACCACCGTTTTTGCAGCCGCTGTGGTGAGCGAGCCTCCAAGCTGGAAGCCGAATTCGCCATGCACTGCTATGCGTGCGGGCATCGCAACTACCCGCGAATTTCACCCTGTATCATCACGCTGGTGACCCGGGGGGAAGCCATGCTGCTGGCCCGCAGCCCGCGCTTTCCGCCCGGGCGCTACTCTACCCTGGCAGGGTTCATCGAGCCGGGGGAGTCAGCAGAGGAGGCGGTGCACCGAGAAGTGTTCGAAGAGGTGGGGGTGCATGTGGATCAACTGCGCTATCACCACAGCCAGGCATGGCCTTTCCCGCATTCGCTGATGCTGGGCTATTTTGCGGAAGCGACCACTCAGCGGATCATGATCGACGGGGTCGAAATCAGCGATGCTGCCTGGTTTTCGCCGCGGCAGCTGCCTGCGCTGCCGCCGCCTTACTCTATTTCACGGGACTTGATCGAAACGCACCTGGCCCGCTGGCGCTGAGGGCTTACCTGCCCGGAAACAGGCTAGTCAGCTTGGTGGCCAGCATGACATTGCCGGTCGCCTTGAGCTTGCCGGTCATGAACGCGGTCATGCCATTGATGTCGCCACTCATGATGCCCTTGAGGGTATCGGTGCTCAGGCTCAAGCTCACCGAAGGGTCGTCGTGTTCGCCTTCATGCACTCCCAGGCTACCGTCCTGAACCGAGAGATAGTGGCTGCCAGCATCGGAAAAATGAAACTGGAAAACTTCGTTCATGCCTTTGGCTGCTTCGGGGTCGAAGCGGGATTGCAGTTTTTCAAGGGTATTGGATGACATAAGGTATGCTCACGTAACAGTTGATGTGGATTGACGTTATCTCACGAGAGTATTTCAAACAGTTGTTTTAATCAAGCCTCGTTGACACTTCCTCACAATCTGCGGATAAAGCCCGTACACTAATACTTTCCAGCGTTTAAAAATACCTGAGGAGATGAGTCATGGCGGAATGGTTGGTGGAAATGGGCACCTTCCTGCTGCAAACCACGCTGGTGCTGGCAGCAGCGGCAGCGTTGCTGATGCTGGTGATGCGAAGCAAGGAGTCCCCGTCATCGGGATTGAAGCTACAGGTAGAATCCCTGAACGACCAGCGTAGAGCCCGTGGCCGGCGGCTGCGGGTCAACACGACCGAGCAGGGCGCCCGCAAGAAGCTGATCAAGGCCTTCCGCCAGGAAGAGAAAGCGCGGCAAAAGGCGGCCAAGCAGGGTAAGAGTCCTTCTGATTCTGTTCAAAAACTATGGGTGCTGGATTTCCATGGCGATATCAAGGCCTCCCAGGCTGAAACCTTTGCCCAGGAAGTGTCGGCGGTGATCGATGTGGCCAGCGCCAGTGACGAAGTGGTGGTGCGTCTGGAGTCGGCGGGCGGATTGGTGCACGCCTATGGGCTGGCGTCGGCTCAGTTGGACCGGCTGCGGGAAGCGGGGCTGACCACCACGGTGTGTATCGATAAAGTCGCGGCCAGCGGTGGCTATATGATGGCGTGTACCGCTCACCACATCAAAGCGGCCCCATTTGCGGTCATTGGCTCCATTGGGGTCGTGGCTCAGGTGCCCAACATCCACCGTTTACTTAAACGCAACGATATCGACGTGGAGCTGCTCACCGCTGGCAAGTACAAGCGCACCTTGACCATACTGGGAGAAAACACCGAGGAAGGGCGCGAGAAGTTCATCGACGACCTCGAGAATACCCATCGTTTGTTCAAGTCTTTTGTGGCTAGTCACCGACCCGACATGGATATCGAGCAGCTGGCGACGGGAGAGGTCTGGTACGGCAGCGAAGCGCTGGAACACAAGCTGATAGACAGCGTGGGCACCAGCGAAGCCTACCTGGTCGAGCGCATGGCCGATGCGCAGGTATACCGGGTGAAGCTGGAACCGCCGAAGACCATGGGGCGCCGGTTTGGCCTTGCGGTGTCGGCGGGCATCGAGAATGCGCTGGTGAAAGCGCTGGGGGTGGTCGAGTCAGCCGGTTGGTTGCGTCGTTGACCTGACAGCGTCAGGCCGCATAGTGCTGTGCCAGGGTACTGATGATCGCCCTGGCGCTGTCACTGTTGAGCGAGTAATAGATGGTTTGCGATTCACGGCGCGTATCGACCAGCTTGTCTCGGCGCAAAATGGCCAGGTGCTGGGAAAGCGCAGACTGGCTCAGCGACAGCTGTTGATTGATCTGCGTGACAGAGAGCTCCGTCTCTGCCAGCAAGCAAAGAATTTGCAGCCGTTTTTCATTGGCCAGAGCCTTGAGCAGCTGGGTGCCAGCCTCGATGGCGAGCCCATTGTGTTCCAGAAGGCGTGCAGCGGCGCTAGTAGAAGCAGACATGAAACTCTCCTTGCCTACACTGTGGTGACAGCGTTGTTATTGATTATGTAGCCATCGTCGCGTCGCGAGGATTGGGTTGTTGAATGATCATTAATTTAGCGCTTTTTGTCCAAATGCGCGATTAACGTTCTATCAATGGTAAGCGTCGATTTTTTGTCGACAATCTCTCTTCTCCATATTCGCTTTGGTCGAATTTAAGCCCATAGTATGAGGGTGAAAGCGCGCTTTGCTTTGTAGAGTGTCAACAATCAAGTTCACAACAATGACAAGGCCGCCATGAACCGTTACCACTCCATCTACCAGCAGTCGGTTGAACAGCCAGAAGCGTTCTGGGCCGCACAGGCTCGCAAACTGCCCTGGTATACGCCCCCCAGTACTATCCTCAGCTATGACGAACAGCGGCATGCTCGCTGGTTTGGTGATGGCGTGCTCAATATCTGCCACGCTGCCATCGATGTACACGTAGAACAGGGCCGCGGCGAACAGGCGGCCATTTTCTGGGACTCGCCGGTTACCCGCGGCAAACAGACGCTCACTTACCGCCAGCTGCGCGACCGGGTCGCCAAGGTAGCCGGAGGCCTGGCGCAATTGGGCGTCACCAAGGGTGACCGGGTGGTCATTTACATGCCCATGGTGCCGGAGGCGCTGATTGCCATGTACGCCTGTGCCCGCCTGGGCGCGGTGCACTCCGTGGTCTTTGGCGGCTTTGCCCCCCACGAGCTGGCGGTACGCATCGAAGATGCCGAGCCAAGGGTAGTCATTGCGGCTTCTTGCGGGGTGGAGGTCGACAAGGTGCTGCCTTACAAGCCCATCGTGGAGCGCGCCATCGAGCTGAGTAGCTTCAAACCCCAAGCGTGCGTGGTGTTCCAGCGCGACGCCCACCAGGCCGAGCTGCAGCCGGAGGATCACGATTGGGCAACGCTCGAAGCCAGTGCCCAGGCCGCTGACTGTGTGCCCGTCAAGGCGACCGATCCGCTGTATATCCTCTACACCTCCGGCACCACGGGCAAGCCCAAGGGCGTGGTACGCGATACGGGTGGTTACGCCGTGGCGCTGCACTACTCCATGGAGGCCATTTACGACCTGGCGCCGGGCGATGTGATGTTCACGGCTTCGGATGTGGGGTGGGTCGTCGGGCACTCCTATATCGTTTACGCGCCGCTGCTACGTGGCTGCACCACGGTGGTATACGAAGGCAAGCCCGTGCGCACGCCGGATGCCGGGGCGTTCTGGCGGCTGATCGAGGAGTACCGCGTCAAGAGCTTCTTTACAGCGCCCACGGCATTCCGTGCCATCAAGAAAGAGGATCCGGATGCCAGGCTACTCTCACAATACGATATCAGCAGCCTGAAACATCTGTATGTGGCGGGGGAGCGGCTCGATCCACCCACGTTCCATTGGCTGGATGACCTGCTGGACGTACCGGTGATCGATCATTGGTGGCAAACCGAAACCGGCTGGCCGATTGCCGCCAACTTGCCCGGCATCGAAGCCGTGCCCACCAAGGCCGGTTCGGCCACGTATCCCGTGCCCGGCTTCGACGTACGCATTCTGGATCGCGACGGTGAGCAGGCCGAGTCCATGCAGCAGGGCAGCGTGGTGATCAAGCAGCCGCTGCCGCCAGGCTGTTTGATCGGCGTATGGCGTGACCCGCAGCGTTTCCACAGTGCCTACATGGCGGCTTTCCCAGGTTTTTACCTCACCGGGGATGGCGGCTATTTCGATGAGGAGGGCTACCTGTTCATCATGGGGCGCACCGATGACGTGATCAATGTGGCGGGGCATCGCCTCTCTACCGGTGAAATGGAGGAAGTGGTGGGTGCCCACCCCGCAGTGGCCGAATGCGCGGTGATTGGCATTCATGACGAGTTGAAAGGACAGCTCCCGATAGGGCTGGTCATTCCCAAGGATGGCTTCCAGGGCGACGAAGCGACGCTGGAAGCCGAGCTGATCGAGCGGGTGCGTGAACATATCGGCCCGATTGCCTGCTTCAAGCAGGTGCTGGTGGTCAATCGGCTACCGAAAACCCGTTCGGGCAAAATATTGCGCAAGCTGCTGCGCAATATCGCCGATGGCAAGTCCTACGGTATTCCATCGACCATCGATGACCCCACTAGCCTCGATGACGTGCATGACGCCATGTGTCAGCGTCAGGTAGGTGCCGCAGAGCAAGCGAAACCTCAGCAGAGCTGAAGCTTCGATGGCCGCCCCGCGCGTCTGGGCGGCTTTCATTACCAGCGAGAAGGCGTATAATGCGCGCCCCAGTAGCGTCATTACGCTGTTCACGAGGGTTCCCTAACCCCTCTTGCCACCAAAAAAAGGTCTCGCTCCATGTTTGCGCTCACCGATCTTCAGCATCGCCGTTGCCTGACGGTAATGGTTCTCTTTCATATTGCCATCATTGCCGCCAGCAACTATTTGGTGCAACTTCCCTTTACGCTGTTCGGCTTTCACACCACTTGGGGAGCCTTCAGCTTTCCGTTCATCTTTCTGGCCACCGACCTGACCGTACGCCTGTTTGGTAAAGGGCCAGCACGCACCATCGTATTACGGGTCATGTTTCCCGCGCTGCTGGTATCCTATGTAGTGTCAGTGGTGTTTCCCCGTGGCAGTTTCGCGGGCCTGGAGGCGTTGGGCGAGTGGAACCTGTTCGTGGCGCGGATTGCCCTGGCCAGCTTCCTGGCCTACGTGCTGGGCCAATTGCTGGATGTGCAGGTCTTTGACCGGCTGCGCCAATGGGCCTGGTGGGTAGCACCGGTCTGCTCCACCATCCTGGGTAACCTGGCGGATACCTTTGCCTTTTTTGCGACCGCCTTTTACAACAGCCCCGATCCGTTCATGGCCGCCCACTGGGTGGAAATTGCCACGGTGGATTACGTCATCAAACTGGCGATCAGTCTGCTGTTCTTCCTGCCGCTGTACGGCCTATTGCTGGCGTGGCTGACGCGCAGGCTGGTGGTATGGACCGGCCAGACAGACGCCGAACCACGCACCGCTTAATCATCAAGGAGCCCCCATGACCGAACAGGCCACTGTCGACCTGCACGTGATCGATCTGCCCGCCGAGGTGGAAGCGCCTGAGCAAGCGCCGCTGATCGTCATTCATGGATTGTTGGGAAGTGCCGACAACTGGCGCTCGCATCTCAAGGTGTGGCAGCGCCAGCGCCGGGTGGTGGCGGTGGATCTGCGCAATCATGGCCGCTCGCCCCATGCCGAAGGCATGCGCTACACCGCTATGAGTGATGACGTGCTGGCCGTGATGGACAAGCTCTCCATCGAGAACGCGCATATTCTTGGCCACTCCATGGGCGGAAAAGTGGCCATGACGCTGGCTCGGCAAGCCCCCGAGCGCTGCTTGTCGCTGATGGTGGCCGATATCGCCCCGGTGGCCTACCAGCATGGTCATGACGATGTGTTCGCGGCGCTGAATCGCGTCAGAGACGCCAAGCCTGCCAATCGCCGTGAAGCCGATGCGCTATTGGCCGAGCATGTCAGCGAGCGGCCCACGCGCCTGTTCCTGGCCACCAACCTGGTACGAGACGAGCAGGGGAGGATGAGCATTCGCGTGGGGCTGGACGAGATTCAGCGTGGCTATGAGCACATCATCGGTGAGCCGGAAGGAGAGGCCGCCTATGAGGGGCCAGCGCTGGTGCTGCGTGGGGCCAACTCTCACTACGTGACGGATGAGATGCTGCCCAAACTACGCGAAGTGCTGCCACGGGCCCGCCTGGTGACGCTGAAGAATGCTGGGCATTGGCTGCATGTTGACCAGCCAGAAGCGTTTCAACAGGGGATCGACGCTTTTATTGCGGCGCACTCCTGACGCTAGCCCACTCAATCCAACCACCAATCCAGCCACTCAACCCAGCGGCTCGATCGACAGCCCGTGCTGATCGGCGTCGCGGATGAAGCGGTTGAGAATGCGGTAGGTATCCATGTCGAACTGCCCGGCAGGTGTTTTCAACGCCAGCGCAGCCTGCCGCGATGAGGCGCTGCCCAGATAGCACCAGTGATCGATCAAGTGATAGGCCGCCGGGCCCGTTGGGCGGCTCTGCTCGCGGAGAATGATACGGCCTGGCCACGGCCAGGCGCTGATCTGCAGGCCCGCCAGCGCCTGCTGGGCACGCAGCGAGTGTGCCTCGCGTGTTTCTTCGCCGCAACACGCCCCCCGGCATCGCCCCAGCTGGTGGGCAAAACAGCGGCCCTTGCCCTTTTCCAGCCCCAATACCTGCGGGCAGAGCTGATGCGCTTCGGCCAAGTGGCGCAGTGCCTCTTTGGCTTCCTTGGCGCTGCGGAACAGGCCAAACAGCTTGCCCGGCTGCGGTTGCCCCAGCAGCTTGCCATTGGCCAGCGTGGGCTGCGCCGCATCGTCCGGCCAGTACCAGGTGTGTAGCTTGCCCTGGCGGCGTAGCTGGCGGTTCATGATGGGCATCAACTGCTTGACCAGCTGTGCTTCGCGCAGTTGGGCGCTCAGGTCACCGGCCGTTTCCTCCCATTCCACGTGCTGGATCTGCTGGGCCAAGCGCATCTCCTTGTCATCCTGATGATCACGCTGGAAGTGGTCGAGCACCCGCAAGCGCAGGTTGACGCTCTTTCCCACATAGAGTGGCAGGCGGTTGTGCCCATAAAACAGGTAGACGCCCGGTGCTTCTGGCAGCCCCGCCAGCTGCTCGCTGGGAAGGTGTGCGGGCAGGCTGCGGTAACGCTGCTCGTCAGCCAACGCCGCCTGCCAGGTGGGCGTATCGAACCGCTGTTGCCAGGTTTGCCAAAGGCCCCACAGGGCTTGCGCATCCTCTTCGGCTCGGTGGGCGTTGGTTCTGGGTACGTCGTAATGGGCCAGTAATGCCGTCAGATTGTGCTTGGGCAGCTGCGGTGCCAGTCGCCGGGCAAGGCGTAGAGTGCAGATTACCCTGGGGCGGTAAGCAATCCCGGCGCGTTTGAACTCGTTGCGTAGAAAGCCTGCATCGAAGCGGGCGTTGTGCGCCACCAGCGTGTCACGCCCCAGCCATCCGTTGAGCTCCTCGGCAATGCAAGCAAAGGTGGGCGCATCCTTGAGCATTGCATCGTCGATCCCTGTCAGTCGGCTGATATGGACAGGTACTCCCGTTGTGGGCTGAATCAGGCTTACCCAGCGCTCCACGACGTGACCGCCCACCATTTTCAAGGCGGCAATTTCCGTGATGCGGTCACGGGTAGCGCGTGTGCCGGTGGTTTCTATATCGATGAAAATCAGTGGCGTATCGTTCATGCGGCTCCCGCCTGGGCGCGCTTATGGCTCGGCCAGGGTATGCGGATTGAGTGCCAGCCGCGAGGCAGGCAGCGTGGCCTCTATCGTGCCGGAGGCCAGCAGGTAACGTTCGAAGGCGCTGTAACGACGCTCATCCAGGGCGGCCGGGCTCAGCGCCAAGCGGCGCACGATATTTGCCCAGGCGCCCTGGTTGACCGGGTTGTCGAGCACTGGCTGAGTGTTAATCACCAGTTGCCAGGCCTCGTCGGGGTGGTCGACGATCCAGTTGCTGGCCTCTTCCAGGGCCGTCACCAGGCGCGACCAGGTGGCCGCGCGCCGCGCGACAGAATCGCTGTTGGCCAGCAGGATCAGGCCATCATGGCGGGGAATGTCGAGCGCCTGGTAACGCACCGTGTGGGTCACGATGCCATCTGAAGCCAGCTCTTCCGGCAGAGTTAGATAAAAACCGTCGGCAATGGCGTCGACGCGCCCCTCGCGCAGAGCGCCGGCCGCATCGAAGTGGACGTTTTCGGCGGGCGAGAACTCATCGATTTGCCGCAGGGACAGGGGCACCAGCGGTTCCGCCAGTAGGTCGCGCCCTTCGCGGGTCGAGAAGCCATAGTGGACTCTGCCCAATCCCTGGAGGGGGTCGGGCGAAGTGGCGGTGCCTGCCACGATCACGGCATTCAACGGGGTTTCGACCAGCGTGGCAATCCGCACGATGGGGGCGCCATCATGCACATTCAGGTGCAGCAGCGGCTGGCGTGAGAGTGCCAGGTCTACCTCGCCGGCCGCCAGCAGCTTGATGGCGATAGCCGGGTCGGCGGGCGTCTGTAGTTCCACCTCCAGCCCTTGTAGGGCAAATAGCCCGCGCTCCCTGGCAACGATCAGGGGGGCGTGCTGGGGGCTCAAGTACCAATCGAGCATCAGGCTCAGGTGCTTCATGGGCGGTGGGTCCAGAGGAGGCGGTGGTACCAGCGCCATACTGGGAGCATCGTCTTCACTGGATGCTTGTTCCGGGGAAGATGTCTCAGGCTTGTCGCTTCCGACGGGCGCCGCTTCTACCTCGGGGGGTGGAGTGCTTGGCCACAGCCCTTCAGGCAGCACCAGATCACTTTCAAGCTGCAAGGGGGCGGGGCGAGTGTCGGGTGTTTCTGTATCATTTGCGTAAGTGGCTGAAATTGAAAATAATAAAAAAAACGCTAAGACTAGGGTAAGTATGGAACGGGCACGCAATAATGCGTTCAACATAACCTGAACTCCAGAGGGTACGACGGCGGAGTTTAGCTGTCTGGGGAAGTCTCTGGCTAGCCCTGGGGCCATCTGGCCAACTCGCCCAGTAAAATCCGCTTGGGCATGCAATAATAGAACGGCATTGATGTAGAGACGGAGACTCATGGACGCAATTTATACCTTCTTTCTGGTAGGCGGTTCCCTCATGGCGCTCAGCATTCTGGCGAGCCGCTTGTCCTCCATGATGGGCGTGCCGCTACTGCTGATCTTCCTGGGGCTGGGAATGCTGGCCGGAGAGGAGGGCTTATTGGGTCTCGAGTTCGATGACTACTCCATGGCCTTTACCATCGGCCATCTGGCGCTGGCCATGATTCTGCTGGATGGTGGGTTACGTACACGACTCAAGACGTTTCGCGTGGGGTTTCGTCCAGCCCTTTCGCTCGCAACGCTGGGGGTGTTCATCACCAGCGCCATCGTGGGCGTTATCGCCATGTGGGTCTTCGACCTCACCTTGATTCAGGGGCTGCTGGTGGGGGCCATCGTCGGCTCCACCGACGCGGCGGCCGTGTTCTCGATGCTCAGTGGCCGTGGGGTGAACCTGAACGAGCGGGTTGGGGCAACGCTGGAGATCGAATCAGGCACCAACGACCCGATGGCGATTTTCCTGACGCTGATGCTGGTCGAGATGCTGGTGGGGGATATTGGCGGCATTAGCGAGACGCTGCTGTTTTTCGTTTCTCAGTTCGGCATCGGCCTGCTGGTGGGCGTGGCAGGCGGCTGGGGTAGCGCCAAGTTGTTGCGCTGGCTGGACCTGGCGCCAGGCCTCTACTCCATGCTGGCGCTTGCCCTGGGGTTCAGTGTCTTTGGTCTTACCAGCGTGCTGGGCGGCAGTGGCTTCCTGGCCATTTACCTGGCCGGGTTGATGATCGGCAATCAGCCAGGCAGGCACCTCAACTTCATTCTACCGGTGCATGACGGGCTGGCCTGGTTAAGCCAGATTGGCCTGTTCCTGGTGCTCGGCCTGCTGGTAGCACCCAGCCAGCTCTGGGAAGTCGCGCTGCCAGCCAGTTTAGTGGCGTTGGCATTGATCTTTGTCGCGCGGCCGCTGGCGGTGCTGATCACCATCAAGCCGTTCTTCAAGTTCCGCTGGCGCGAGACCTTCTTTATTGCCTGGGTAGGCTTGCGGGGTGCCGTGCCCATCGTGCTGGCCATTTTCCCGGTCATTGGCGGCGTCGAAAATGCCTCGCTTTACTTTAACGTGGCCTTCGCCGTGGTGCTGATGTCGCTACTGATTCAAGGCGGTTCGCTCAACCTGGTGGCCCGCTGGTTGAAGGTGCAGGTGCCCGTGGGCACCACGCCCAATCGGCGCGGCCCGCTGGGCATCCTGCCGGAAAACGATTTTGAAATGTTCGTCTACACGGTGGAAAACCAGGACCTGGACGATGTGCCTATCCGGCTGCTGCGGTTTCCATCGGGCGCCTTGATCTCGTCGCTGTTCCGCAACCACGTCATGCTCCACCCCAAAGGCAGCACCCGACTGAAGCTGGGCGATGTGATCTGCGTGATTGGTCGCAGTGAAGACCTGGTGGCCCTGAATCGCTTGTTCAATGGCGATGCCAAGCTCAAGCAGGAGCGGGCGTTCTTCGGTACCTTTACCCTGGACGGCACCGCTCAGATGCAAGACATCGCCCAGGCCTACGGCCTGACCCTGAGCCCCGGCGAGCAGGAGATGACCCTGGCCGAGTTCGTCTCCCTGCGGGTAGGCGGCCACCCAGTGGTAGGGGACGACGTGGACTGGCACGGCATTCACTGGGTGGTCAGCGAGATGGAAGGCGGCGACATTACCCGGGTAGGCTTAAGACTCTACTAATTGATTCAAAAGGCGTTGACTTCCAAGGGAAAGCTGTTATTATACGCACCCATAAGCCGGAGGGATGGCAGAGCGGTTGAATGCACCGGTCTTGAAAACCGGCATAGGTTAATAGCCTATCCAGGGTTCGAATCCCTGTCCCTCCGCCACTTATTTGAAAAAGCTCCTGATTCGTCAGGGGCTTTTTTTATGCGTGTGATTTGGCCGAGAATGTATTTATCTCCATCTGTATTCGTTGCCAGCGCTACTTAAAGGGACGCTATCGTCAGGGCGCCTGCCTGCTTGATACCATGGATATGTATCAGGTGGGCCTTGTCGATTAACCAGTACCTGTCGACGCGGGGTTTATCTTGCTGCTGATGAGCAACATGCCTATAATAGATTTCAACAACACCCCCCAAGCCTATCCTGCAGCGCGCTGCGGTGATGCTCAAACCGGGGGGTTACTATTTTGGGGCTTCCAAAATGTACTATGACAAGCCTCCTATCCCTATTGAGCAGCAAGTGTCGCTACTCCGCAAGCGGGGCATGAATGTGCCAGATACCGCTCGTGCCGAGCATTACCTCACGCATATTGGCTATTACCGCTTAAGCGCTTACTGGTTGCCTTTTGAAGAGCCTAATGCGCTCGCTGACGTTGGGCGTACCCACCGTTTCGTTGCAGGTACCTCGTTTGATGATGTGCTCCAGCATTATATATTTGACCGTGAGTTACGTCTGATTTGTCTTGAAGCCTTGGAGCGGGTGGAAGTCTCCCTGCGCTCGTTATGGGTGAATGCATTTGCTCTTCAAAAAGGACCGCATGCGTATTTGGATGCTCAGTACTTTCATTGTCCTTACAAACACGCCAAGCAGGTGGCCAGAGCAGCCAACGATCTACAAGACAATGAAGAGGCGTTTGTAAAGCACTATCGCCAGAAGTATCGTGGGGCTGGATTGCCCCCTATCTGGATCATGGCGGAAACACTGACATTTGGAGCGCTATCGCAGTGGGTTGAACTCACCATGCCTACAGAAATTAAAAAGGTAGTGATTCAGCAGCTTGATCTACCGACCATCGAAATAGCCCAAGGCATTTTTCATAACCTCAGTCAGCTGCGTAATGTGTGTGCCCATCATGCACGCTTATGGAACCGTCGCTTCTCGAAAAAATATCCCCACATCCGTAGGATGCCGCTTCTCTTGCATCCAGAAACATCCGGTGAACAGGCCCGTTACATCTATAACCATTTCGTGATGCTTGGCCACCTGATGGTGGTAATCAATCCTGGAACATCCTGGCCGCGGCGGTTGTATAGCCTTCTGGAAAAGCAGACCGAAGCCACCCACGTAGCGATGCACCTTCCCGATCACTGGCGGACAGCACTGGCTGCCACTGGCCCGAAGGGCAGTTTCAAGTGATCAATCCGCCCACGAAGGGCTATTTCCAAAGCGCCACCAGATAGCTTATGTTGTTAAATCGACCAACAGGATGGTGACTCTATGAAACGGATATTAGCGGTAGCGATGACGATGGCGATGGTGGGCGTTGCTTTTGCAGACCCGACCATCGATGCTTCCAACCCACGATACTTTGACCGGTCCCTCGATGAAATTCGCGCTTCACTGGATGACAGCGA
Organism: Halomonas sp. 18071143; assembly: GCF_019211725.1. Classification (NCBI taxonomy): domain Bacteria; kingdom Pseudomonadati; phylum Pseudomonadota; class Gammaproteobacteria; order Oceanospirillales; family Halomonadaceae; genus Halomonas; species Halomonas sp. 18071143. The sequence continues at coordinate 1,863,659 of NZ_CP078120.1, read as the reverse complement.
GGCTGAACGCTTCGACGAGGCCGTGAATACGCTGCTGATGCGCCGTTCCCAGCAGGGGCTGACCATCGTTCAGCTCAGTGAACTGCGTGATGACGAGCTGGAAGCCCTCGCGACCGAGGCCCGGCGCAGTTTGCACGGGTTGAGTGGGCCGCAAGTGCTGGCCCTGTCAGGGGACTTGCCCGAGAAAGACAAGGAAGGCCATGAGCTGGAAGAGCCCATTGCTCAAGAAATGCTGAGCCGGTTCGTGGTGGAAAGTGCCGAGTATCGGTTAAGCGATGAAGGGGGGGCTGGCAGCACGCCGGTGATCGAACTTCGAGTGACCAACAACACGGGCGAACCGGTGGCACAGGCCCATTTTCGAGGCGTACTGCAAAGCCCGGGGCGGTCGACGCCCTGGGTGGATGAAACCTTCTTCTATACCATTTCCGGGGGCATCGAGCCCGGTGAAACGCTGGAGTGGAGCCTGGCCCCGGATAGCACCGGAGCATGGGGGAATCCGTCGATCAGCGACGATGCGCAGTTGAGTATCGAGGTTCTGCGCCTGGATGGCCCCACCGGTGACATGCTGTGGGAAAGGCCTTGAGAAAGCGCCTGACATGACGCATCAAAACCCGCCAAGGCGGGTTTTGATCGAGGTATCACTTGCGCAGGAGCGCACCATGGATAAAGTATTTGCCTGGGACCATCGCCGAGAGCGGGTGGTCTATCGAATACCGGGGCATCGTCATGACGATGGGCGAGAGGATAGCGACCTGTCGCCCGTGTGGCTGGCTGCTCAGCCCGACGATTTGCCGGAAGGCGTGGCCGTGAAAGACTTGCGCAAGGTCGACGTGGATGAGTAGCCTTATGGCTGCTCGTCGTGTGTTTGCTCGTTGAGAGTATTGGCCACATCGTCGGCTTCGGGCTTGGTGGCGCCTCGATGGCGAACCAGCTCGCCGTCGCGTTCGTTTTCATCCCTCGTGTCGACCACCCACCACTCGGGCTGGTCGTCGATTTCGGCACCTTCCTTTACTGCACGGTAGACGGCAAAACGTTCCATAATCCTCTCCTTGGTCATGATGGGTACGTTAACCCTAGCGCATATCGGCAACGGTTGCCGAAAGTTTGTTAAGCTTATCGGCTACTTGAGCGTGTAACAGGAGCCCTGCCTGTGTTTCAGCCGTCCCGCTGGCTGGTCAATGGCCATCTTCAAACTGTTTATAGCCCGCTGTTACGTCGCCGTGCGGCCCTGTCGCGCCACCGTGAACGCCTGACCCTGCAGGATGGGGATTTCATCGACCTGGATTGGTATGGGCCTGAAGGGCCGCAGGTGCCTTGTGCTGTGTTGCTGCATGGTCTGACGGGCAGTGCTTCTTCTCACTATATCGTTGGCCAGCAGCAGGCCTTGGCGGCCATGGGCTGGCAAAGCGTTGCGGTGAACTGGCGTGGCTGCTCCGGTGAGCCGAATCACCGAGCCCGAGGGTATCACTCCGGGGCCAGCGAAGACCTGGCCGATATCGTGGCCCAACTGGTAGGGCGGGCGCCGCAGAAACCGCTGGCCGCCGTCGGTTACTCCTTGGGTGGCAATGTGTTGCTGAAGTACCTGGGAGAAACCGGCGAGCAGTGCCCTTTACAGGCCGCTGTGGCGGTGTCGGTTCCCTTTCGGCTCGACCACTGTGCCGACCGTATCAGCCAGGGGGCGTCCAGGGTGTATCAGGCGCGCTTTCTGCGTGACCTGCGCCGCTACGTGGAGAACAAGCGTCACGCGTTCGAAGCCCAGGGCCGCGAGGAAGAGTTGGCACGTTTGAGCGCTTTGCAAAGTCTGGAGGGGATGCGCACCTTCTGGGACTTCGATGGTCGCGTGACGGCGCCTTTGCATGGGTTTGCCAGTGCGGCCGAGTATTATCGCCGTTGCAGCAGTGCTTACTTCATTGGCCGCATCGCAAGACCCACGCTGGTGATTCATTCGTCGGATGACCCTTTCGTTTATCCTCATAGCGTGCCGCCGAGCGGTGAGTGGGCGTCTTGCGTCACGCTGGAGCTGCATGCACAGGGGGGTCATGTGGGATTTATCGAAGGCACGCCATGGCGGCCACGCTATTATCTCGAACACCGCGTGCCACACTGGCTCGCCGAACAAATAGCCGTACACGCCGCCGTGTCCTGATCACCTGAATAGGCAAGTCGAGGTTATTCATGTCTGGATTTCTGAAGCGTTTGAACGAGGTCGGGTCACCCCGCATTGGCCTGGGCTGCATGAACCTGTCCCATGGGTATGGCCAACGCGTATCGGACGCCGAGGCCATCCGTGCCCTGGAAGAAGCCTTCGAGATGGGATATCGCCATTTCGATACCGCCACGCTGTATGGCGGTACGGCCAACGAGCGGCTGCTGGGGAGCGCCCTGGCCAACAAACGTCACGCGCTGCTGCTGGCCAGTAAAGGCGGAATGGCCATGGACATGGAGCGCGGCCAGCGGGTGATCGACGGTCGTCCCGCTACCTTGCGCAGACAGTGTGAAGAGAGCTTGGCGCGCCTGAAAACCGATCATCTCGATATCTACTATTTGCATCGCCTTGACCGTCAGGTGCCGATCGAAGAGAGCGTGGGCGCGCTCGGGCGCCTGGTAGAGGAGGGCAAGCTGGGCGCGGTGGGGCTATCGGAGATTTCAGCAGCGACGTTACGCAGGGCTCATGCCGAGTACCCCATTGCGGCCGTTCAGTCCGAGTATTCGCTGTGGACCCGCAACCCCGAAATTGCCCTCAAGCAGGCCTGTGAAGCGCTTGGAGTGACGTTGGTAGCCTTCAGCCCCCTGGGCAGAGGCTTCCTGACGGGAACGATGGACACGCATACGACGTTCCCTCAGGGCGACATGCGGGCCAACATGCCACGCTTCACGGGCGATAACCTGGTGCAGAATGTACAAGCACTGGCTGATTTCAAGGCGCTGGCCGCACGCCAAGGGTGGACGCCTGCCCAGTTGGCGCTGGCCTGGGTCTGTGCACAGGGGGAGAACGTCGTACCGATACCGGGCAGCTGTTCTACCCAGCACATGCGTGAGAACCTGGCGGCAGAGAACCTTCGCCTCGATGCGGATGTATTGGTCAGCCTCCGCCAGATGATGGGCTCAGAGACGGTAGCAGGCAGCCGTTACAGCGATGCACAGCAGGCGGATATCGATACCGAAGAGTTCTGACGCGCCTGGGGCATTTTATTTTTTCGGTGCCGTTGCATTCTTTCAGCATTTGACTAACATCCAAATTATGCTAACAGGCTGTTAGCCCCTAAGGAATACCGCCATGTTGAAAGGTCTGATTATCTGCTTCGCTGTACTGTTTGCCCAGTTGGCGGTACTGAACGTGATCGATGCGCGTCTCTACAGCGCTCAGGATGCCCGCCAGTCTGCTTCTATCGTGGTGACACCGCATCGGGACGAAGAGGGCGATAGCGAATCGTCCGTGTAAGGGTCAGGGTTGTTCGTTGACCGTGGTTTTTTGGGTGCTGATTAAAGCATCTCTGCCAGCCACTGTTGAAACGTGGCCCAGGACTGCTGGTAGGCGCGTTCGTGATAGCGGTCGCTGCCGAATACGCTGAAGGCCACACCATCGACCTCATAGCGTGTGGCCGCCAAGGCGAAACAACCCACGGAAGAGATGATAACTGGGATCTTGTGGCGCATTGTCGTGTCCAATGTACGTTGGAAAATATCAGCATAGTGGAATCGCCACTCGAGGCGACAGCGCAAGACACTCGTTGCGTTTAAAGACAAAAACTTGCGTCTGGAACCTGAGGACGGCATTCTTGTCCGTTGTGAGTATGACCATATAGGGAGCACTGATAATGGCTTTTAACGATTCCAACCTGGCGAGAGCACAGACCACCACGGTGAGTGGTGCCAGTGCCAACAAGGTTCTGCGCAACACCTACGCGCTGCTGGCGATGACGCTACTGTTCTCTGCCGTCATGGCAGGGGTGTCCGTGGCCATGGGTATTCAGCAGCTGAATATTTTCGTGTTCTTCATCGGCGCCTACGGCCTGATGTTCCTGGTGCACAAGACTGCCAATTCAGCCGCGGGCCTGCTGGCAACCTTCGCGTTCACCGGTTTCATGGGCTTTACGCTGGGCCCCATCATCTCGGCCTACCTGACACTGCCCAACGGTGGCGCGCTGATCATGAACGCGCTGGCCATGACGGGGCTGACGTTCATTGGTCTGTCGGCCGTTGCGCTGACGACCAAGAAAGACTTTAGCTTCCTGGGCAACTTCCTGCTGGCTGGCGCGATCGTGCTGGTGTTGGCCATGGTCGCCGGGCTGATCTTCAACATTCCGGCGCTTTCCTTGATGGTGTCCGCGGGCTTTGTGCTGTTCGCTTCGGCGGCAATCCTCTACCAAACCAGTGAGATCGTTCACCGGGCGGGCGAAACCAACTACATTCTGGCGACCGTCACTCTCTACGTATCGATCTACAACCTGTTCATCAGCCTGCTGTCCATTCTGGGCATCATGAGCAACGATTGATGTAGCAGGGATGCTCACTGAATGAGAGCATCATGCAAGTACCAACAGACCCTACCCAGTAGGGTCTGTTTTTTTGGCTTCGCTAAAACGAGAGGTGAGCCATGCAGTATGGCCTGTTAGTGATGGGCGCTCCGTATTCAAGTGCCGCTCCTCATTCAGCGCTGCGCTTTGCCCATCAGGTCATTGTGAGTGGTCATCGGGTTGCCGGTGTGTTCTTCTACCGCGACGGCGTTCATAATGCGTCGTCGTTGATGACGCCGCCTCAGGATGAGCTCAACCTGCGCGAGGCGTGGATAGACCTTCACCAGACCCACGGCGTGATGCTCGATGTATGCGTGGCTGCGGCCTTGCGTCGGGGGTTGCTCGATGAGTCCGAGGCGAAACGCCATGGCAAGAGCGTGACTAACCTGGAGGCTCCGTTCTCGCTGACCGGGATTGGCCAGCTTTTAACGTTACAGCAGCAGTGTGATCGCCTGATCACCTTTGCCTAGGAGCCATTGATGAGCACTTCTCAACGTCTGGTGATCATTCGTCATGGGCCCCATGCGTCCAACGCCTTGCGTGAAGGGCTGGATGTGGCCCTGGTGGCGGCGGCATTTGGTGAAGAGGTGGGTTTACTATTCATGGGGCAGGGGGTGTTTGCGCTGCTCAAGGAGCAGAGGGCTGGTGCGCCGGGCCAGAAAGCGACGCTGCCAACGATGAACATGCTGGAAATGTACGACATCAACGACCTGTGGGTGACCCAAGAAGCGCTGGACGAGCTGAGCCTGACGCCTGATCACCTGCTGGAAGGGGTCAAGTGCTTGCCAGCAGCGGAGCTACCTGCGCTGCTGGCACGTCATGAACAGGTACTCACCTTTTAATGGGCGACATACGATGCTGCATATAGTCAACAAACCACCTGAGCACAGCGCCGCACACCAGATGCTGGCGGTCGTTTCCCCGGGTGACACGGTACTGCTCATCGAAGACGCCGTTCAGGCCGTGCTGCACGATGCCTGGCAGGGCTGGTGCATGGAAGGCGTGGAGGTGCTGGCGCTGCATGACGATGTGGTAGCCCGCGGGTTGAGTGGATATGTATCTGACAAGCCGTTGGCGGATATGCCAATGTTTGTCAGCTTGACCGAGCAGCACCCGCAGATCTTGACGTGGTATTGATATGAGTAATGAAGATTTATACCGTTATCTTGATTCGGCTAAAACAATCCAACTCGACCCTGAGGGCTATCTGGTAGAGCAAGGCCAGTGGTCAGAAGAAGTAGCGGAGTGGCTGGCTAACGACGAAGGCATGTCGTTGACAGCGGAACACTGGGAAATCATCCATGTGGTACGAGACTTCTATGCCCGTTACGAGATGGCACCTGCGATGCGCCCGTTGGTCAAGGCCACCACACAAGCACTCGGGGCAGAAAAAGGGCGCTCGATCTATCTGATGACGCTCTTTCCTGGCAGCCCGCCGAAACGTATTGCGCGGATTGCAGGTTTGCCCAAGCCGACCAACTGTCTTTGAACGAGCGCCTGCTGATCATGGCAGGCGCTATACCAGGTCTCCTCGCGTACAAACCGAGAGCACCACGGCATCGTCCTGGCTGGTCGACACCAGCGCGTGGCCCATGTCGCTATCGAAATAGATGCTGTCACCCTCTGCCAGTACCAACGGGGCATAGAACTCGGTGTACAGCATGATATCGCCGTGCAATACCATCAGAAACTCTTCGCCGTCGTGACGCACCCACTGATGATATTCGTCAAAGCTACGGGCGCGCACGATGGTCTTGAACGGGATCATGCGCTTTTGCGCCAACTGGTGTCCCAGTAGCTCGTGCTCGTAGGTGGGGGTGGGGTGCAGCTGCCCTTTGCCTTTGCGGGTAAGATCGCGACGGCCCATGGTGTAGCGCTCACGCTTGGGCGGCGTAAACAGCTGCGGCAGGTCGATATTCAAACCGCTGATCAGCTTCTGAACCACGCTAAAGGTTGGCGAGACCTGATCATTTTCGATCTTGGACAGCGTCGAACGAGCAATGCCGGTACGTTGGCTCACATCTTCCAGCGTCCATTGGTTGGCCAAACGGATCTGCTTCAGCCGCTCACCCAGGCGCAGCGGCTCGACAAAAGGTTTTCGCCCTGAGGCAATGCGCAGCGCGGCATGCTCTTCGGAGGTCGCGGTCATAAAGGTCACGTAGTGAGAGCGTCAATGAGTGAGAACGTCAACGAAAGCCGCATGGTACCACAGGCGAAAGGGGCGCGGTGGCGCCCTAGGGCGTATCGGTGAAAGGCAATCCCAACAAGGCCTTGAGATGCGCTTCACTGCTGCTGGCCAGCGAGGTCAGGTGATAGCCGCCTTCCAGCACGGAGACCACGCGGTTGTCGGCATACAGGGCGGCTATCTCCATGGCCAGGTGCGTCACCCAGTAAAAGTCCTCGTCTTCCAGGCATAGGTCGCCCATGGGATCCTCGCGGTGAGCATCGAACCCCGCCGAGAGCATCACCAGGTCCGGTTTGAACGCATGCAGCGCTGGTAGCCACTGGCGTTCGATGGCAGTGCGAAACGCCGCGCTGTCGGTACCGGCCTCCAGCGGGGTGTTGACCACGTTCTGCCACTCGCTACGCAAGTAACGCCATGGATAGAAGGGATACTGGAAGCTGGTACAGACCAGCACATCGGGGTCATTCTTGAAAATATCGATGGTGCCGTTGCACTGATGGACATCGAAATCGAGTATGGCGATACGCCGAGCGCCATATTTTTCGCGGGCATGGGCAGCGCCCACCGCCACGTTGTTGTAGAAACAGAAGCCCATGGCGTCGGCAGCTTCCGCATGGTGCCCAGGGGGGCGGACCGCACAAAACACATTGTCTGCCTGTCGTTTGTAAACCTGATCGACGCCACGAATCACCGCTCCGGCCGCCACTCTGGCCGCTTTCAAGCTATCTGGGTTCATCATGGTATCGCTGTCCAGCGTCACGATTCCCTCATCGGGCACGCACTTTCCCAGCGCTTTCAGGTGGCGTAGGGGGTGCACCCGTGCAAGCACCTCATCATCCGCTTCCTTGGCATCCCCCTGCATGGTTTGCTGCAGCAGCCCGCTCAGTGACAGGCGTGCACGAATGGCTTCCAATCGCTCAGGGCTTTCGGGATGTTCCGGCCCCATATGGTGCAATACGCAGTGGGGGTGGGTAAGGTAGGCGGTAATCATGCAAGTGCTCCGGTGACAGTAAAGCCACCTTAATCGCCCCGAGGGCTTGCGCAACAGTGTCAATAAGTCGTACACATGTAGGAACCCATGCCAGAGGAGATGCCTTCGTGAGCACACGCTTTCTGCACCATTTTTTCGAGCCTCGCTCCATTGCCGTGTTTGGGGCGTCTGAAAAGCCTGAATCGCTGGGTGGGCTCGTGTTGGGCAACGTGCAGGAGGCGGGCTTTAAAGGTGCGCTATGGGCGGTGAACCTGAGGGGCTACGACAGCGTGTTTGGAGTCAAATGCGTCAGAAATGTCGACGAGCTGCCGGAAGTCCCTGACCTGTGTGTCATCTGCTCGCCTATCAAGGGTGTGCCTCGTTTGATCCGTAAGCTGGGCAAGTTTGGCGCCAAGGCCGCGCTGGTGCTGTCAGGCGGCGCCTATCTGGACCGCGAGGAGGGCGACAAGGGGTCGATTCGTCAACGCATGCTGCAGGCCGCTCGGGAATCCGGCATCCGAGTACTGGGTCCGGAGTGCATGGGGCTGATCGTGCCTGGCAAAAAGCTCAACGCCTCTTATGCCAGCCAACCCATCAAGGCCGGGCGGGTCGCGTATCTGGGCCAGTCCGGCATGTTGGCCAATGCGATGATCGACTGGGCAGCCGGGCGGGACGTGGGCTTTTCCCATCTGATTACCGTGGGTGACAGCGTCGATGTGCTGCTGCCGGATTTGATCGACTACGTGAATCAGTATTCACCGGCCCAGGCCATCCTGCTGCACCTCGAACGGGTCACCGACGCCCAGCACTTCATGACCTCCGTGCGGGATGCCTCGCGCAACCGGCTGGTGGTGGCCATCAAGAGTGGTCGAACCCCGCAATCGGATATTTCCGGCATGCCGCCGACGCCGGGTATCGCCAATCGTGACGTAGTGTTCGATGCTGCCTTTGCCAGGGCAGGGGTAGTGCGAGTGAATGACTCGGACGAGATGCTGGATGCGCTGGAAACGCTGTCGCGCATGAAGCCGCTGCGCGGAGACCGCCTGGCCATCGTGTCCAATGGCCTGGGCCCCGCCATGCTGGCCATCGACAAGCTGATGAGTGCCGGAGGCACGCTGGCCGAGTTCGACGCCGACACCCAGGCGGCACTGCACAAGAACCAGGTCGACATGAGCAAACCGGGGGAAAACCCGGTGGACCTGGGGGGCAACGCCACGCCGGAGCGTTTCGTCGAGGCGCTGCAAATCGTCACCGCAGACCCTAATGTCGATGCGGTACTGGTGGTTCACGCCCCCACTCGTCTTGCGCCGTCGGTGGCCACTGCCCAGGCACTGATCGATCACCGCAAAACCTTCAAGCGAAACCTGCTGACCAGTTGGATGGGGCTCAAGGAAGCTCTGAACGCCCGCCATGTCTGTAACCTGGCGGGGATACCCACCTACACGTCGCCGGAAAAAGCGGTCAAGGCCTTCATGCACATGGTCGACTATCAGCGGGTGCAGGCGCTACTGCATGAGATTCCGCCCAGCCTGCCGTTTTCCACCAGCCCGGCCATTCGCGCCGAGTGCCGCGCCCTGATCAAACACGCCAAGGAGCAGGGGCGGCAAACGCTGACCCACTCGGAAACCGCCCAGGTGCTGGAAGCCTACGGCATCCCTACGGCAGAAAGTGTCTACCTCCAGTCGCCGGAAGAAGCTTTGCAGGTGGCAGACCGCTTTCCGGGGCCCAAGGCGTTGAAAGTGATTCACGACGGCAACTGCCGACCCTATCGTTATCGCAAACATCCTCACAAGCTGTCCGCAGGCCTGCTGCAGGACCTCGAAAGCGCCCAACAGGTGGCCGATGGCGTGCGCCAACTGGGTGACAAGGTCCGCGAGAAATTCCCTGAACACAGCGTGCGTGAGTACTGCCTTCAGCCCATGCAGCGGGGCAAGCACTCCATGCAGATTTGTGCCGGCATCACCCGAGATCCGGTGTTCGGCCCGCTGATCGTGTTTGGCATCGGGGGCTACAAGGTCAACGTGCTGGCGGATCGGCAGGTGGCCCTGCCGCCACTGAACATGAGCCTGGCCTCGGATGTGGTCGGCCGCACCCATGCCGCCTCATTGATCCGAGAACACTCTGCCGACCCCGAGCGGGACATTCAGCGGCTCTGCCAGCTGCTGGTCAAGCTGTCACAGATGGCCTCCGACCTGACCGATCTGCGCGGCCTGGAGCTCACCCCGCTGCTGCTCAACCGTGACGGCATGCTGGCGGTGGATTTTGCCATGGATTTGGGCACTCCCGCCCGGTTCGCCATCATGCCGTACCCGGAAGAGCTGCGGGAATGGGTTTCCCTGAAAAACAGTTGGCAGGTGGAAGTACGGCCCATTCGAGCAGAAGATGCGCCGCTGATCACCGCCTTTCACCGGCAGCTGTCGGAGGAGAGCATCCGTTTTCGCTATTTTCACAACAAGTCCAGCCTGACTCAGCGCGACCTCTCGATTCTCTCGCACATCAATTATGATCGGCAGATGGCCTTCATTGCCGAGCATCAGCACGACGATGGCAGCAAGGAGATGTTGGGGGTGGTGCGGGTGTGGAACGACCCCGACAACATTCGCACCGAGTTCTCGATCATCATTCGCGATGATTTGCAGGGCCTGGGGATCGGTAGTCTGCTGATGAAAAAGATGATCGATTACTGCACCAGCATCGGCACCCTGGAAATGATCGGCAAGATCATGGTGGACAACCACCCCATGCGGGCGCTGATGAAGCACCTGGGGTTCCGCTGCCGCTATAACATGGAGGAGCAGGTGATCGATGCAGTGCTGAGACTCAACGAGCCAGATAGCGAATGGCAGCGCCACCGCCTGGAGAGTTTACCGGATTAAAGGTGGGTACTGCCTGAGGAGCGGCCTCCTCAGGCAAGGTGATATGGAAAGTAATGTCAGGGCGCCAGGCGGAAGCGGCTCCACTCGCCACCGTCGCGGCGCTCGTAGCGCAGGCGGTCGTGCAGGCGGCTTGGCTGGCCTTGCCAGAACTCGATCATTTCAGGATTGACCCGGTAACCTCCCCAGTGAATCGGGCGCGGAATCGTTTGACCTTCATACGCCTGCTCGAAGCGCTTCTGACGCTCCTCGATCCAGTTGCGGTCAGGAATCACCACGCTCTGGGTAGCGATCCAGGCGCCCAGCTGGCTGCCGCGAGGGCGGCTGGCAAAATACTCGTCTGACTCTGCCGCCGGAACCTGCTGGACAGGCCCTTCGATACGCACCTGCCGCGACAGCGACGGCCACCAGAAGGTGAGTGCCGCGTAAGGCACGTTATTGAGCTCGCTGCCTTTGTGGCTGTGGTAGTTGGTAAAAAACACCATGCCCTGAGCATCGAAGCCCTTGAGCAGTACCACGCGGGCATGAGGGCGCCCCTGGCTATCCACCGTGGCCAGGGTCATGGCATTGCCATCCTGGCCTTCCTCTTCCAGGGCAAGGCTGAACCACTCATCGAACAGCACAAACGGGTCGCTGGGGGCGGCGGCTTCTTCCAGACGTCCACCTTCGTAGTCGCGCCTGACATCGGCAATGTTACGTGTCATGAGCGGATCTCCCTTGCTTTCATCAATTGTATGCGGGTTATGTTCGCTGGTCTGTGCGTAAAGCTCAAGCATTGATCATGCCTCGCTTTGCTACCTGTGCTTGTGACGGCGATAGCAACGTGGATAATGAGACCCCTTGCCAGCGCCATGACAGAGGAACGGGGAATGCAGAAGGAGACAAGACGCATTGCAGTATGGGATGTACTGATACGCCTGTGCCACTTGGCCTTGCTGGTCGCGGTCGCCCTGGCCTTTTACACGACCAAAACCGATGGGGCGCCGTTTCTGTTTCCCATCGAGGTACATGCTCAGGCGGGTTATGTGATTCTAGGGCTGGTCGTCTTCCGCGTACTGTGGGGGCTGGTAGGCAGTCGCTACGCTCGTTTCTCTACCTTTCTCTACTCTCCGGCGCGTACTACCGACTATGTTCGTGCGCTGATGAAGCGCCAGGAGCCACGCTATGCCAGCCACAACCCGTTGGGCGGCTGGATGGTCGTGCTGCTGCTGTTGAGTCTTGGCTTTCAAGCCCTCAGCGGTCTGTTCCTGAGTGACGATATCTTCTTCCAGGGGCCGCTGAACGGCTGGATCGAACGTGACCTCAGCCGCGATCTCGCCAGGCTGCACGCCCTGAACAGTGATTTGCTGTTGATATTGATCGGCGTGCATGTGGCCGGGGTGGCGCTACATGGTGCCAAGGGGGAAGGGCTACTTGCTGCCATGGTCACTGGCGTGAAACGCTTTGCCCGGCCGCCCGTGGATGAAGCACCCGCCGTTCACTCGGCGGCTACCCAGCGGCTGTGTGCCGTCGGCGCGCTGCTGGTGGCGGCGGGTGTCAGTGGTTGGCTGTGGTTTGCGTAAGATCAGCCTTTCAGGTGCTGCTGACGGCTACGGAAACGCGCGTAGCCCATACAGCCGGTGAATAGCGCCAATGCCACGATGGCTTCCAGCACGCCGCGCAGGCCTTGCCCTGGCAGCGTGGCCAGCATGACCCCTTGGGTGAAGTAGAGCAGGCTGACGAAGGCCAGCCAGGCATGGCCGCGCGCACGCTGGCCAATGATCGAGGGCAAGAACAGTAGCAGCGGCAAAATGAACGCCACCACCGGCCGCCAGTTGAATTCATCCCCTTGAATGAAGAACCCACGATAGATGACCAATAGCATCAGCAGCGCGAAACTCCCCAGCACCAGCTGGCGGGAGTAGCGGGTCAACGTATCCAGCCCGTGGCGCTGTTCCAGACCATCCAGCCACTGTCTCATGAAGCCTCCTTGCGGCGCATTGCTTCAAGTGCCATGGCCAGCCGGGCAATACGTTTGCCTTGTGCTCGGCACAGCGCGCGTTCGTCGGCATCCACCGGGCGGTCACTGCGGGCGCCCGCCACGTGGCTCGCCCCGTAGGGAGTTCCGCCGGTTTGGGTGCTCAGTAGCTCGGTCTCGCTGTAAGGCACGCCTGCGTACACCATGCCATGGTGCAGCAGAGGCACCAGCATGCTCAGCAGCGTGCTCTCCTGGCCACCGTGAAGGCTGGAGGTCGAGGTGAAGGCACAGGCGGGTTTATCGATCAGTGCACCATTCATCCAGAGGTTGCTGGTGCTGTCCAGGAAGTACTTCAAAGGGGCGGCCATGTTGCCAAAGCGGGTCGGGCTGCCCAATGCCAGCGCGCTGCAGTGGCGTACATCGTCCAGCGTGGCGTAAACCGCGCCTTCTTGCGGAATCTCGGGATCGACGGCCTCGCAGGTGGTTGATACTGGCGGCACCGTGCGCAGGCGTGCTTCGATGCCTGCCACGCTTTCCACGCCGGCGGCCAGCTGTCGTGCCATCTCTGCCGTCGCGCCTGAACGAGAGTAGTAGAGAATCAATACATAAGGGGTAGCATCGCTGCTCATGGTCGCTCCTGAAGGGGCCTGAAATAGGCAAGGACGCTGCCTGGGGTTGGCGGCGTCGTCAAAGATGTGGGGTATGTTACCAGAGCGGCCAGGTCGACAGGAGGGGCAAGCCAACGTTGCCCGAGGGTTGGCAAGCGCACGTATACCCAAGCCTGCTGCCCGTTGGCCAGCGGCTGTTTGATGCGGTTATAGCGCACCCCCAGCCGTTCATAGCGGTCCAGCCTTTCCAACTGATCGGCCGTCACGGTCAACAGCAGCCCCTCCACGTGGGCCGCTGGGTTAGGCGCCAGGTCGAGACCCCTGCGTTCGAAGCCCGGTAGCCGTGCTTCGCTTGGATCGCCGGACGCGCCCATGACCACCCAGCGCACCGGCCAGTAGCGCAGCGTGCCATAGACGAACACCTGGTGCGTGCGCGGTTCGACCTCGGCCACGCTATCTGGGCGTTCATAAAACCAGGGGCTCAGCATGGTCAGCCACAGCCACCCGGCCATGCCGATCAACAATAGCCCCATGGCCCACAGCCCGCGTTTGACCCAAACCATGGGCATCACTCCTCAGGTTGCAAATCTCTCAGCTTGAACGGCGTGACGACACAAGACAAGTCTTAAGCAATATCGCGGGGTTTGCTACGATGGTAGAGGGTAGCGTGGCACTCTATAGCTGACGAAAGGAGCCTGATATGAGTCAGTCACTTCGGGATGAGTTGGATTTCCGTTCGCTGGTCGGCGAGGTAACGCCGCTGGCCAAGCGAAACCGTGCCGATACAGGCCCTCGGCGGCAAACGCCCTCAGAGGCGCAGCTGGCCAGACGCGAGAGCGCCGCTCAGCGCTTCGATGAGCGCAATTTTCTATCCGACGATTTTGTCGATCTGCTGCCTCCTTTCGACCCCATCGAGTTTCGCCGTGAGGGAACCCAGCAGGGCGTGGTCGATAAGTTGAAGCACGGCGGTTACAGCGTTCAAGCTCAGCTTCACCTGCTGCGCAGGCCTTTGGCGGAGTGTCGGCGCATGCTGTTTCCGTTCATTCAGGAGGCCTATGCCCACGACTTGCGCTCGGTGCTGATCGTGCATGGGCGTGGCCGCGAGCTGGATAGCCCAGCCAACGTATTACGCTCTTATATCGCCAAGTGGCTGACTCAGTTCGACGAAGTGCAGGCGTATGTCTCCGCCCAGCCGTCGGAGGGTGGGTTGGGCGCCACCTGGGTGATGCTGCGCAAGAGCGATCGCGCCAAGGCCCACAATCGAGAGCGCCAGCAGAAACGGCGCGGCTGAACGCAAAAACGCCGACAGGGGCTGCCCCGGTCGGCGTTTGTTTTAGCGGATGGCCGCGCCTAGTGGCTGGCGGTCAAACGCTTCTCGAACAGCGCCTGACGCTCTTCGACGTCCGCCTGGTAGCGAACGCTGAAGGCGTTGAGGGCACGCAGGGCGTCTTCGGGGTGCTGATCATCCCGCAGGGCCATGGCCGAAAATCCGCAGCGGCGCATGTAATCGAGCTGGTCGACCAGCACGTCACCGACCGCACGAATTTCCCCCGTAAAGCCGTAACGTTCCCGCAGCAGGCGGGCAATGGTGTAACCACGGCCGTCGGTAAAGGCAGGAAAGTCGACGGCAATGGCAGGCGCTGTCACGAGCGCCTTGGCCAACTCGGCGTTCAGCTCGGTATCGCTGGCCAGCAGGGGGGCCAGTTCCGCATCTTCCTTGTTTGCCTGCCAGAGCGCCAGCGGCACGAACGCAGGGCGCTGCTCCGGCAGCGCGTCGGCATCGTAGGAAACGCACCAGGCATTCTCAGCGGCCAATTCACCGTTGTCGATCAGGTGATCCACGTGCACCGGCGTCTGTGGCAGCGCTTCGGCTTGAGTGTCATTGCTGGGCATAAACACGCTCCTTGAAGGGTTTCAGGCCAATGCGACGGTAGGTATCCAGGAAGCGCTCATCTTCGTGGCGCTCGGCCACGTACACTTCCAGCACTTTCTCGACCACACCCGGCACGTCTTCGCGGAAGAAGGAGGGGCCGAGAATCTTGCCTAACGAAGCATCATCGGTGGCGTTACCGCCAATCGAGATCTGGTAATACTCTTCGCCTTTCTTGTCGACGCCCAGAATGCCGATATGGCCCACGTGGTGGTGACCACAGGCGTTCATGCAGCCGGAGATGTTCAGGTCCAGCGGCCCCAGGTCGTAAAGGAAGTCGAGGTCCTCGAAACGCTCCTGGAGCGCCTGGGCGATGGGGATCGACACCGCATTGGCAAGGCCGCAGTAATCACCGCCGGGGCAGCAGATGATATCGTTGAGCGTGCCTACCGTGGGGTTGGCCATGCCCAGCGCGTCCAGCTCGTTCCAGAGTGCTTCGATCTCGTCGACGGGCACGTCCGAGAGCACCAGGTTCTGCTCATGGGTAACACGTACTTCACCGAAGCTGTAACGGTCTGCCAGGTCGGCAACGGCGTCCATCTGGTCGGCGGTCACGTCGCCAGGCGCGTGCTCACGGCGCTTGAGCGACAGCGTCACGGCCTTGTAGCCCGGCACTTTGTGGTCGGTCACGTTGTTGGTGACGAAACGCGCAAAACTGCGGTTTTCACTGCGCAGCTGTTCGTAGGCGTCGATGGCGCTCTCGCTGACAGGGCGGCGCTCGGGCTCCGGGAAGTGTACCTTGGCGGCCTCCACGGCGGCCTGGTTCAGCGTTTGCGGGCCATCCTTCAGGTGGGCCCACTCTTCATCGACACGGCGACGGAACTCTTCGATACCCAGCGCCTTGACCAGGATCTTGATGCGCGCCTTGAACTTGTTGTCGCGGCGGCCAAACTGGTTGTACACCCGCACACAGGCTTCCAGGTAGGTCAGCAGGTGCTGCCAGGGCAGGTCATGGCGGACCACGTCACCAATCATCGGCGTACGTCCCAGGCCGCCGCCTGCCAGTACCGAAATGCGCAGCTCACCTTCGTCGTTACGCCACAGGCGCAGGCCAATATCGTGCACCTGAATGGCTGCACGGTCCTGAGCGGCGCCGGTGACGGCGATCTTGAACTTACGAGGCAGGTAAGCGAATTCAGGGTGCAGCGTCGACCATTGGCGAATCAGCTCGCACCAGGGACGCGGGTCTTCCACTTCATCGTTGGCGATACCCGCAAACTGGTCACTGGTGGTATTACGGATACAGTTGCCGCTGGTCTGGATGGCGTGCATCTGCACCTTGGCCAGTTCTGCCAGGATGTCCGGCACGTCTTCCAGGGCGGGCCAGTTCAGCTGGAGATTCTGGCGCGTGGTGAAGTGGCCATAGCCGCGGTCGTAGCGACGGGTGATCTCCGCCAGCGCGCGCAGCTGATAGCCCGCCAGCATGCCGTAGGGAATGGCAATGCGCAGCATCGGGGCATGCTTTTGAATGTAGAGCCCGTTCTGCAACCGCAGGGGGCGGAACTCTTCTTCTCCCAAACGCCCTGCGCGGTAGCGTTCCATCTGGTCGCGGAACTGAGCGACGCGCTCATCGACCAGCGTCTGGTCGTGAATATCATAACGGTACATGTGGCACGATCCTGCTAAAAGCGAAATGGTCACGTCGGGACGGACGGTATTGTGCCGCCACCTTAACGCGGGCGTCATATTCTACAAAAGAATATATAATTATCTTTTTATCGTTAAATGCTATTAATGGGTTTGCGCTCAGGCATTGGCCTTGAGGCTATGGGCCAGCCAGCGTCGTCGCTGCCATACCCATAAAAAACTGCCGGAATTGAGCAGCCGGTAGCATAGCTGGCTCAGCCATACGCCGACCAGCCCGTAGCCCATGACGATACCGACCCACCAGGCCAAGGGCAGAAAAACCAGCCACTGCATGCCCAGCGTCAACAGCATCACGGTACGTTGCGCGCCCGCCCCCATCAACGCCTGGGCCAGCACCAGAGCGGCCGCATCCAGCACGATCATCACGGCGGTAATGCGTAGCGGCAGCGTCCCCAGTTCGAGCAGCGCCGGATCCGTAAAAAAGATCCCCAGAATCTGCGCGGGAAACAGCAGCATGGGCAGCGCCAGTATACTCAACATCATGGCCGCGACACGTAGGGCGTCCAGCCCCCAGCGGTGTGCCTCGCGCTGGTCGTCACGCCCCAGGGCTTCGCCCACCAGGCTCATGGCGGCCACGCCAATGCCCACACCGGGCAGAATCAGCAGCAGAGAGAGGTTCACCAGCACATGGCCCACCGCCACGCTGGAGGTACCCAACCGCCCCAGCAGCCAGAACAGCACCACATAGCCCGCGGCAAACCAAAGCTGTTGAAGGGAGTGGGGGAAGGCCAGTCGAGCGGTTTGCCAAAGGGCCGCCAACGGCAAGGGCTGCCATCTAATGCGCGCCCGCAGCGTTACCCAGGCCCAGGCCAGCAGGCCTAGCAGCAGTGAAAGGCTGGTGCCCATGGCCGCGCCATTGGTGCCCAGCGCAGGCAAACCTGCCAACCCGTAGATCAACCCCGCGCTGAGCAGCACGTTGACCAGATGCACCGCCACGACAATACGCAAATACAGGTGGGTGTGCTGGAGCCCGTTCCAGTAGCCCCTCAGGCAGAGGGTCATGGCGATCACCGCAAGCGACAGCACCCGCCAGCGAAAGTAGTCGACGGCCACCTGCGAGACATCATCGGCGGGAGCGATCAGCTGTATCCACCAGGGAGCTTGCCACCATGCCCAGGCGGTCAAGGGAACCCCTACCCCCAGGCTGATGAGCAGCCCGGCCTGCAAGGCCGTGGGCGCGGTGCGGCCTTCTCCGAAAGCGTGAGCGGTCTGGGATTGCACGCTGGACGAGAGGCCGAACACCAGTGCCGTCATCATGAACATGGCGTAGCCACCCAGCCCCACGCCCGCCAGAGCCTCCTGGCCGAGGTGGCCCACCAGCGCGGCATCCACCAGGTTGAGCATGCTCTGAGACAGCATGCCCAGCATGACCGGGAGAGCAAGGCGCATGACCTTGCTCTGACGACGAACCGGCGACATCAGCTCGGATCGTAGGAAAGCACGGGCGCCAACCAGCGCTCCATTTCTTCCAGCGACATCTGTTTGCGCTGCGCCAGCGCATCGACCTGGTCACGGGTGATCTTGCCGGTGGAGAAGTACTTCGACTGCGGATGGGCAAAGTACCAGCCGGACACCGCAGCCGCTGGCCACATGGCAAAATTCTCGGTCAGCACGAGCCCGGTATTCTTTTCGGCTTCCAACAGCCGGAACAGCGTGGCTTTCTCGGTGTGATCAGGGCAGGCAGGATAGCCGGGGGCAGGGCGGATGCCCTGGTACTTCTCGGCGATCAAGGCCTCGTTGTCTAGCGTCTCTTCCGGCACGTAGCCCCAGAACTCCTTGCGTACTCGCTCGTGGATACGCTCGGCAAAGGCCTCCGCCAAACGGTCGGTCAGGGCCTGCACCAGGATGGCATTGTAGTCATCTCCCGCCGCTTCATAGGCTTTGGAAAGCTCATCCACACCATGGCCCGTGGTGACCGCAAAGCCCCCGATCCAGTCAGCCTTGCCGCTCTCCTTGGGGGCGATGAAATCTGCCAGGCTGTAACAGATGCCGTCCCGGCCTTTGGTGGTCTGTTGACGTATATGATGCAGACGCTCGACGACCTGGGTGCGGGATTCGTCGGCATAGACTTCGATGACATCGTCGTCCACGCTGTTGGCAGGCCACAGGCCGATTACCCCCCGCGCCTGCACGCGTTTTTCATCGATCAGCTTGCGCAGCATCACCTGCGCATCGGCAAACAGGCTGCGCGCCGCTTCACCCACGATCTCGTCGTCGAGAATCTTCGGGTACTTGCCGGCCAGTTGCCAGCTCATGAAGAAGGGCGTCCAGTCGATGCGCTCCACCAGCTCGTTCAGATCGTAATCATCGAAGGTCATCAAACCCGGCTGCCGGGGGGCCACAGGGGTATGCGTGGCCCAGTCGGTGCGGAAGCGCCGCTTGCGGGCCTGGGTGTAGTCCAGGTCGGCGGCTTTGGGACGACGCTTGGCGTTGCGCTCGCGGACCTTTTCGTACTCTTCACGAATCTCGGCGACGTAGGCCGCCTTGAGGTTGGGCGCCAGCAGCTTGCCGGCCACGCCCACGGCGCGGGAGGCGTCGGTGACGTAGATGACCGGGTGGTCGTACTGGGGCTCTATCTTGACGGCGGTATGCGCCTTGGAGGTCGTCGCACCGCCGATCAGCAGCGGCAGGTTCATGCCGCGTCGCTGCATCTCCTTGGCCACATGAACCATTTCATCCAGCGAAGGTGTGATCAGGCCCGACAGGCCGATGATATCGGCATTGTGGTCAATGGCGGCCTGGAGAATTTTCTCGGTGGGCACCATGACGCCCAGGTCGATCACTTCGTAATTGTTACACTGCAGCACCACGCCGACGATGTTCTTGCCGATATCGTGGACATCGCCCTTGACCGTGGCCATGACGATCTTGCCCTTGGCCTGGGTCTCGGCGCTTTTCTCGGCTTCGATGAACGGGATCAGATAGGCCACCGCCTGCTTCATGACGCGGGCCGACTTGACCACCTGGGGCAGGAACATCTTGCCCGCGCCAAACAGGTCGCCGACCACGTTCATGCCATCCATCAGCGGGCCTTCGATGACCTCGATGGGGCGTTCAGCCTGGGCGCGGGCCTCTTCGGTATCTTCCTCGATGAACGCCGTCACGCCCTTGACCAGCGCATGCTCGATGCGCTTGTTGACCGGCCAGCTGCGCCACTCCAGATCTTCCTTCTTGGCTGCGCCGCTGCCATCTCCCTTGTACTTGTCGGCAATGTCCAGCAACCGCTCGGTGCCATCATCGCGGCGGTTGAGCACCACGTCTTCGACGGCGTCACGCAGTTCGGCGGGCAGGTCATCGTAAACCGCCAGCTGGCCGGCGTTGACGATGCCCATGGTGAGCCCGGCGCGAATCGCGTGGTAGAGGAACACCGAGTGGATGGCTTCCCGCACCGGGTTGTTGCCACGGAACGAGAACGACACGTTGGAGACGCCGCCGGAAATCATCGCATGGGGCAGGTGCTCACGGATCCACTGGGTGGCCTCGATGAAATCGACGGCGTAGTTGTTGTGCTCCTCGATGCCGGTGGCGATGGCGAAGATGTTCGGGTCGAAGATGATGTCTTCCGCCGGGAAGCCGATCTCGTCCACCAGCAGGCGGTAGGCGCGTTCACAGATTTCCACCTTGCGGGCGAAGGTATCGGCCTGGCCCTCTTCGTCGAAGGCCATCACGACGATCGCCGCACCAAAACGGCGACATTTGGTGGCCTGTTCGCGGAACGCCGCTTCACCCTCTTTGAGCGAGATGGAGTTGACCACCGCCTTGCCTTGCACGCACTTCAAGCCCGCCTCGATGATGTCCCACTTGGAGGAGTCGATCATGATGGGCACCCGGGCGATGTCAGGCTCCCCGGCAATCAGGTTGAGGAAGCGCACCATGGCTTCCTGCGACTCCAACATGCCTTCGTCCATGTTGATGTCGATGATTTGCGCGCCGCTCTCGACCTGCTCCAGCGCCACTTCCAGCGCCGTGGTGAAGTCCTCTTCGACGATCAGGCGTTTGAAGCGGGCCGAGCCGGTCACGTTGGTACGCTCCCCCACGTTGACGAACAGCGAGTCGGCCTCGATGTTGTAAGGCTCCAGGCCCGCCAGGCGGCAGGCGCGACGGCGCTCGGGCACCTGACGGGGCGCCATGCTGTGAACGGCCTCGGCAATGGCGCGGATATGTTCCGGCGTCGAGCCACAGCAGCCGCCAATGATGTTGACCAGACCGCTCTGGGCAAACTCGCCCACGATGGCCGCCATCTCTTCTGGCGTCTGGTCGTACTCGCCGAACTCGTTCGGCAAGCCCGCATTGGGGTGTGCCGACACGAAGGTATCGGCCTTGGTGGCCAGCTCTTCCAGGTAAGGGCGCAGCTCTTCGGCGCCCAGCGCACAGTTGAGACCCACCGAGAGGGGCTGGGCATGGCGAATGGAGTTCCAGAAGGCTTCGGTGGTCTGCCCTGACAGGGTGCGCCCGGAGGCATCGGTGATGGTCCCCGAAATCATGATCGGCAAACGACGGCCCAGATCTTCGTAAAGCTCTTCAAGGGCGTAAATGGCGGCCTTGGCATTGAGCGTGTCGAAAATGGTCTCAATCATGATCAGATCGGCACCACCCTCGATCAGCGCGTTGGCGGCTTCGTAATAATTCTCGCGCAGCTCGTCGAAGGTCACGTTGCGCTTGGCGGGATCGTTGACGTCCGGCGACAGCGATGCGGTACGCGAGGTAGGCCCCAGCACGCCTGCCACGTAGCGGGGGATGTCGGTTTCCGCGGCCACGGCATCACACACTTCTCTGGCCAGCCGGGCAGACTCTCTGTTTAGCTCGGGCACCAGGTCTTCCATGCCATAATCGGCCTGGGAAAGTCGTGTGCTGTTGAAGGTATTGGTTTCGAGAATGTCGGCGCCTGCCAGCAGGTAGTCGCGGTGGATACGCGCCACCACGTCGGGGCAGGTCAGGGCCAGCAGGTCGTTGTTGCCCTTGAGATCGGAAGGCCAGTCGTGAAAACGCTCGCCACGAAAATCCTCTTCACTGAGCTGGGCATTCTGCAGCATGGTACCCATACCGCCATCCAGAATCAGGATGCGTTGGGTCAGGCGTTGGGTAAGGGATGCAGTCAAATCACTAGCGGCCATGGCAGGGGAAGTTCTCCAGCGTCTCGGTCGAAAAGGATATTCTTGTTGTCGTCGTCATGGGTGAGCGGCGCTTATCATACCAAAGGGTGCTCGCAAGGGCAGCAAGTAAGCCATGCCGCTCGCCCAATAGCCGACTAAAACGGTCGGGATTGTGTCGCAACGTGGTTTTGCTTACCATAGGCACAAATGACATGTGAAGTGGCAACGCCACTACCACGGGAGGATAACATCCCTTATGACCACGACTATCGAAGCGCCGGGCATTGACATCACGGATAGCGCACAGGGCTACCTCGCCGAGCTGCTGGAAAAGCAGAACGTCGAAGGCATTGCCGTGCGTATTTTCATTACCCAGCCAGGCACGCCTTATGCAGAAACCTGCCTGGCCTACTGTCGCCCGGGTGAAGAAGAGCCCACCGACGTCAAGCTCGAGCTTGACAAGATCAACGTGTTTCTCGACAAGAACAGCCTGGCGTTTCTTGAAGAGGCCGTGGTGGACTTCAATGCCGACCGTATGGGTGGGCAGCTGACCATCAAGGCACCCAACGCCAAGATGCCCAAGGTCAATGCGGACAGTCCGCTGGAAGACCGCATCAACTATATCCTGTACAGCGAGATCAACCCCGGGCTGGCGGCCCATGGCGGTGAGATCAAGCTGGTCGAGCTGACCGAAGATAAAATGGCCATCCTGGCCTTTGGTGGCGGTTGCCAAGGCTGTGCCGCGGTCGACCTGACCCTCAAGGATGGCGTCGAAAAAACGCTGCTGGAGCGCATCCCCGAACTGGCGGGTATTCGTGACGTCACCGACCACACCGACACCAGCAACGCCTACTATCGCTAATGGCGGCCATGCTTGACAGCAACGCTGTCATTTAGCACTTTCCACGAACAACGCCAGGCAGCCATGCTGCTTGGCGTTGTTGTATCTGCTCACTCCTGCGATTTAGGAGCCATGGTCTCCGGCAGTGCTGCCAGCTGTGCCTGCATAGCCTCCATTCGCTGCCACAATTGTTGTTGCCACTCTTCACGCCTTGCCGATTGCTGCTGCTCGACCGTTAACGCCTGCCTTGCCTGATCGAGATTGCGCTGAGCGGTTTCCAGTGCTACTTCTAGTGTTTCCTGATGCGCCTGATGCGTTTGCAGCTGTTGCTCGAGCTTGCCGTTGTCCACCTGCAAACGGCTGACCGTATCGTTTTTATTGCGCAACTCCTGCTCCAGCGTTTGGCTACGCTTTTCCCGCTGCTGCAGGCGTTTCTGCAGCGCTTTCTCTTCGTTGGCACGCTCCTGGCGCAGAGTGTCCAGTAGCGCCATCAAACGCGCCTCGGCGGCTTCGTTACGCTGCTCTTCCTGTGCGAGGCGCTCCTCCCATGCCTGCTGACGAGCCTCCAGCTGCGCAGCGCACTCTTGCTGAGCGGCCGTCAGCGCCCGCTGGGCTTCTTGCAGGTCTGCCAGATGCTGCTCGGCATGCTCTGTGGCCTGCTGAGTCTGCTGCTGCCAGTGCCGCTCGCGGGCCTGACACTCTGCCAGTTCACGATGCAGCTGCTCCAGGCGCTGCTCGGTGTGGCGCAGGTGCTCCGCCAGGGCGCTTTCTCGCTGCTCGGCATTGGCGGCCTGCTGGCGTGCTTCGGCGGCGGCCTGCTGAGCACTTTCTACTTGCCTGTTGGCCTCTTCGCGATAGTGCGACAGCGCCTCGTTGGCCAGCTCCTGCGCTTCGCGCCATAGCTCACTGGCCACATTGACCACCACTTCCGGGACGCCCTTGGGTGGGGGAACGTCACGATTCTGCTCACGTGCCGCCCGCCAGGTGCGGAAGTGTTCGCTGATGGTGGTGAAGCTGCCGGTCCCCAGCACATCGCGTATGCGCTGCACGCTTGGCGTGTCGCCACGTGACAGCAAGGTATCGATTGCCTGCTGTACATCACCGTACTGAATGCCGTTCCGAGCCATGCCTGTTTGAATCCTTGAAGTAAGCCGCGCCTGAAATGATCAGGATGGATAGTTGCTGTGCGCCATTGTCATGTAAAAACGGATTCAACTCAATTATTACGTATTACATAAAACGTAATATTATTTATTTAAAAGAACATAAATTCAAGATTACCCATATTATCTTGAATTTATACGCCAAAAAGGCGATGCTGAGCCCTCTGATAGCGCGAGACACCCTCATGACCCAGCCACCTGCGCCGCTTTACGACTCAACGCACCTTGCGACCTTCGCCAACGGGCTGGAGATGGCCGAGCGGAAGGGCAGTGGCGACGTGTTTCCCGATATTGGGAGCAGACTAACAACCACCGATTCAGCAACGCCCCATGTGGCGGCCGACACCGACTATCAGGCCGTTGCGCAATGGCTGGCGGAGTACCAGGACAGCCCGCAAACCCTGAAGAGCTATCGCCGTGAAGCGGAGCGGCTGTTGCTCTGGTTGGGCAGTCAGGGGCGCGGGCTAAGGGAGGTGAACCGTGAAACGCTGCGGAGCTTCGAGGCATTCCTGGAAAACCCGCAGCCCAGGGAGATGTGGATAGGGCCTTCCAAACCACGCCACCACCCGGCGTGGCGGCCGTTTCGCGGCGGACTGTCACCGGCCAGCCGACGTCAAACCCTCGTCATCCTGCAAGGGCTGTTTGGCTGGCTTGTGGAAGCAGGGTGGGTAGGCCACAACCCATTCGTGCTGATGCGCGACAAATCGCGCCGCCTCAATAATCAGACCCAACGTATCGAACGCTATCTGGAGCGACCGCTATGGGACTGGCTATGGACGTGGCTGAACACACGCCCCGTGCCCGAGGATGCACGCGGCCGCTATGAACATGCGCGGCATCGCTTCATTTTCGGCTTTGCCTACCTATTGGCGCCGCGTATCCATGAGATGGCCAACGCCACCATGGACGATTTTCGGGTCAGTGAAGGGCGCTGGTGGTGGCATGTGATTGGCAAGGGCGGCAAGCAAGCGCGCATACCGCTGCCTGAGGACATGCAGGCGTGCCTGCAGCAGTGGCGCAAGGTGCTGGGTTTAGGGGGCCTGCCCGGTGTTAGCGAACATGGTCCGCTGATCCGCGCGCTGGACAAGCAGCGCGGGATCAGCGACAACCAGCTCTATCGTTTGATCAAGGAGACCTTCGGCCATGCGGCCCTGGCCCTTGAAGCAGAAGGGGGCAAGAGGGAGTATATCGATGCGCTACGCAAGGCCACCCCCCACTGGCTACGCCACACTTCGATTACCCATCAAGCCCAGGCGGGTGTCAGCCTGCGCTACCTGGCAGAAAATGCCCGCCACTCAAGACTGGACACCACCAGCCGCTACCTGCACACCGAAGCCCATGAGTGGCATGAGCAGCAGCAGCGGCATCGCTTGAAAACAGCACCCCCAGAGCAGCCTTGAGCCGTTATAATGTTGGCCCTCAACGCACTTACCCTGAAAAGGAACCACCATGACCACTTCCGGTGCCGAGCTCGCCCAACAAGAGCTGGTCGAAGAGTTTGAAATGTTCGATAACTGGATGGATCGCTACCAGTACATCATCGATATGGGGAAGCAGCTCCCGGCGTTTCCCGCTGACAAAATCACCGACGAATTCAAGATTCAAGGCTGCCAGTCAAACGTGTGGATGTGCCATGAAGAGCAGGGCGGCCGCTTGATCTTCAAGGCCAAGTCCGACGCTGCCATCGTCTCGGGGCTTATCGCAGTGCTGCTGCGCATTTACAGCGAGCGCACGGCAGAGGAAATCCAGCAGACGGAACCGCATTTTCTGGCGGATCTGGGATTGGACAAGCACCTGTCACCCACCCGGAGCAACGGCCTGCATGCCATGCTGGAGCGCATCTATCAGGTGGCTAAGCAGCATTAGATAAGCAATTTGCTAATGCTCTGAAGGTTTGGAGGAGGGGCCTGAGCAGCAGCCATCATCTTCCTTGCAGAGCTGCTCGCTGCGGCCGCCAGGTACCGGATCCATACCCCCCGCGCTGCCGGGGTGGCAGCGCAGGATGCGCTTGAGTGCCATCCAGCCCCCTTTGAAAGGCCCGTGCACCTGGATGGCCTCGATGGCATAGGAAGAGCAGCTGGGCCAGTAGCGACAGCGGGGGCCCAGGAGCGGACTGATCGTATATTGATAAAGCCGAACCAGGCCGACCATCAATAGTGACACTCCCTTGATCAGCGCGTTTTTTACCGCCTTCAACGCTTTCAAGAGGGTGCCTTCAAGGACTTTTTTTGCCATACAGGGTGGCGGGGTCGATCAGTGGTTCGCTGGTGATGGCGGCCTTGTGGGCATCCACCGCCACGTAAAAGCAGCTGCGCCTGCCGGTGTGACACGCGGGCCCCGTCTGGTCTACCTGCAGCAGCAGCGTATCGCCATCGCAATCCAGCGCAGCGCTTTTCAGATGCTGCTGCTGGCCGGACGTCTCGCCCTTGCGCCAGAGCGCCTGACGAGAGCGAGAGTAGTAGCATACTCGCTGGGTAGTGAGCGTTTCTTCCAGCGCTTCACGGTTCATCCAGGCCATCATAAGCACTTCGCCGCTGTCGTGCTGCTGTGCTATGGCAGGCAGCAGGCCATCCGAATTGAAGCGCACCGAGGCCAGGATGGTCGCCACATCGGGCAGCGTGTCTGAAGGGGAGGCGGACTCCAGCGACTTGAACAGGTCGCCGTCGTATTGGTTGACTGTGGACATCACGTATCACTCGCAGGTCGGCACGCCTGACACAAGCCCTGAAGCTCGATGGTTTGGCGCTCTACATGAAAGCCCTGACGCTTGGCCAGCGCAGCCAGCTGGTCGCTGATTTCGTCCAGATGAAGCTCTTCCACATAGCCACACTGGCGGCAAATCAACAGCTGAAAGCCGTGGACATGCTCCGGGCAGGCGCAGGCAACGTATGCGTTCTGCGACTCGATGCGATGCACCAGGCCTTGGTCGATCAGGAACTCCAGCGCCCGATACACCGTCGGCGGCCGAGCAGCGGCATGCTCCGTGGAGAGCTGATCCAGCAGGTCATAGGCTTTCAGACCGCCGCCATTTTCGGCGATCAGCTCCAGCACCCGGCGGCGGATAGGGGTAAAGCGTACGCCGCGAGTGTGGCATTGAGACTCGGCTTGTTGCAGTAACGT
The DNA here is from genome assembly GCF_019211725.1 of Halomonas sp. 18071143. NCBI lineage: Bacteria > Pseudomonadati > Pseudomonadota > Gammaproteobacteria > Oceanospirillales > Halomonadaceae > Halomonas > Halomonas sp. 18071143. The sequence goes on along the minus strand of NZ_CP078120.1, from coordinate 1,836,755 downwards.
GTTGGCTTCAGTCATTGGACAGCTCGTTGAACATCATGGGCCTAGTCTACGCGGTTGCCGAAGAGGTGTCAGGGGTTTCCACCAGCTCGCTTCGCCGCGCAAAGTGATGCTGAGCAAACGCAACGCGCTTGGCTACGGGAACATTCTCTGGCTGCCGTTCGATCAGGTCCAGACGGCGGCGCAGGCCTTCACCATTGGTCATCTGGATGGCCAAACCGGGGCGCGCGTTCAGCTCCAGAAGCATCGGGCCATGTTCCCGATCCAGTACCATATCGGTGCCGAGGTAACCCAGCCCGGTCATTTCATAGCAGCCCGCTGCGAGGTGCAGCAGCGTTTCCCACTGAGGTACCACCAGGCTGGCCAGATCATGCCCGGTGTCCGGGTGGCTGAAGCAGGGGCGGTCGAACTGCACACCGCGCAGCGCGGCTCCCGTGGCGATGTTCAGCCCTACCCCCACTGCTCCCTGGTGGAGGTTGGCCTTGCCATCCGATGCCGCCGTGGACAGGCGCATCATGGCCATGACCGGATACCCCTTGAACACGATGACGCGAATGTCCGGCACGCCTTCGTAGGTATACTCCAGCAGGCTCTCGTCGAAGTTGATCAGCGTTTCGATGACCGCGACATCAGGGGAACCCCCCAGCGAATAGAGCCCAGAGAGCAGGTTCGAGACATGCCGCTCGATATCTTCCATGGTCAAGGAAGCCCCACTAGGCTTGAAGAACAGGCCATCCTCGACCCGTTCGATCACCAGGATTCCCTTGCCGCCACTGCCCTTGGCGGGCTTGATGACGAAGCCGTGGTGGCCTTCCAACATCTCGCTCATGTGCTTGACGCCGAATTGCGTGGCCACGGTGCCGATCAGTTTGGGCGTGGTAATGCCGTACTGCTCGGCCAGCAGCTTGGTCTTGAGCTTGTCATCCACCAGCGGGTAAAGATGGCGCGCATTGTACCGGCCAATATAGCGAATATTGCGCCGGTTCATGCCAATGATGCCTTTATCCCTCAGCCTGGTCGGCCAGGCCCAGTTATCGAACCAACTCATGAGGGCTTCTCGTCATCGGTGATGGGTTTGAAGCGACGCAGTTCCAGCAGGCGATAACCGGTGTAGTTGCCCAGCAGCAGAATGAACGCCATCAGGATCAGCTGTACGCCAAGGAAGTTGAAGGTGATGTGACGCACCCAGGGGTTGTTCATGGCCAGGTAAGCCAGCACCGCTGTGAGCAGGCTGCCGCCGCCCTGAATCAGTACTTGCTTGGGGCCTTCCTCTTCCCAGAGGATCGACATGCGTTCGATGGTCCAGGCAAGAATGATCATCGGGAAGAAGGTCACCGTCAGACCCGCACTCAGGCCCATGCGGTAGGCGAGTACCGTAAAGATGGAGATGATCGCGATGACCGTGATGATCACCGCCGACACCCTCGCCACCAGCAGCAGGTTGAGGTAGGAAAGGTAGTTGCGGATGATCAGACCAACGCTGACGATCAGCAGGAAACCGATCAGACCGGTGAGCAGGGTGGTCTGGATAAAGGCCAGAGCAATCAGTACGGGCATGAAGGTGCCCGACGTTTTCACGCCCACCAACACGCGCAAGAAGACCACCACCAGCGCGCCAATCGGGATCAGCAGAATCGTCTGGAACAGCGCCTGCTCTTCAAGCGGCAGGCTGTGAATCGAGAAGTTGAGCAGCGTATCATCAGAGTAGTGGTTGCGAACCGCCGCTGACGCGGGCTGATTGTGGGTCAGCATGGAGAATGATACCCGCGAGTTGCTACCGCCCTGTACTTCGAGTACGGCACGTCCGCCGGTTTCCCAGAGCAGCAGATTCTCAGGACGACCGCGCTCGCCGGTGGCGGGGTTGAACAACGCCCACTCTTCGGCAGCCTGGTCAAAGACCTGGATCCAGCTACTCAGGTTTTGGCGACGCCGCCCATCTTCGAGCAGCAGGCCGCTCACTTCACGGGCCTGAACACCCGCCTGGTTGAGTAGACGCACGATCAGCGCCGAAGGCTGCATCTGGGTCAGCAGTAAGCGAGCATTTTCCCCCTGGCGATCCCCAGTGATATCGAGGATCAGCTCGCGGGCAAAGGTCGCGTTATTGGCGCTACGCGCCCAGGCACGCTCGATGAGCTGGCTGGCGGCCGTGTCATAGGGGCTTTCCCAAGGGGTAATGCTGGGGATTCCTGGCGGCGTTTGAATGGGCGAGCGGGCGTCCGGCGATACCAGCATCTGCACGGAGTAGTAGAGCTGCTGACTACCGGCTGCATTGCGAATGGTCCATTGCGCCTGACGACCCAGCTCATCGGCCTGGTACGCCAGACCATAGCCGGAAGAGGCCGTATTTTCAGTCAATACGCGAAAACCCGCCTGATGCGAAGGCAGCGCGAAGTCCACCTGCACCGGCCCGTTCTGGGCATTGAAATTGATGACAGCTTCGATTTCCCACACTTGCCGCTGTTCACCCGGGAACCAGGGTATTTCGAACTGCAAATGCCTGTGCACGCTGGTGGCAATACCCGCCAGCAGCAGCAACCCAACGATAAAATAAAATGGCAACCGGGACATGATGATTCCTTTCAGCGTAAAGCGGCAGGGGAGTGATATTACTCTTCGGTATCGTCTTGATCGGCCGCTTCATCGTCAGCCGCCTGCTCAGAAGGCTCACCGCCTGGAAATTCGGGACGCTCATGAAGATAGGTTTCTGCCACGTCGATGGTGGCGATATCCATCATGAAGCGACGGCCCAGCAGCACCGGAAAATCCAGATGAGTACGATCGTTCAGGGTGAACTCGACGTTTTCGCGGATCGGCCCCAGGGTCATCAGCAGCGAGATTACTGGGCGCGACTCTTCGCCGGAGGCCTGGACGATTCTGACGCGACGCTGAATAGGCGCCTCGATCCATTCGTCCCGAACGCGATCTACGACCACATCGTCTTCATTAAGTGCCAGCTTGAAACGCACCCAGTTCTCACCGTCGCGCTCGAAACGCGTGATATCCGAAGCAGACAGCGAGGAAGTATTGGCACCAGAATCCACCCGGGCCTTGAGGTACGTGCCGATACTGGGAAAGCCGACCCATTCGCTGCGCCCAAGCAGCGTCTTGCCGTCCTCAACGGCCTCCGCCTGACACTCTTCGCGAATGATCACGGGTTCATCGCCACGCGCTTCGAGATTGGCGACATCGTCACGCAGCAGGCGCAGTAGACTACCCACCTCGCGGACGTCGGCGGTCAGCGTGCGCTGCTGGGCAAGCTGCTGCTCATTGAGCGCCGAAGAGGCCTGACACTGTTGCTGCAAGCTGGATTCGAGTTCAAGGATACGCGTGTTGAACGACGCCTCGCTTAGTGGCGGGGGTTCATTCGATTCGGGCTGCGTCACTGCACAGCCTGCAAGCGACATCGACAAACCGGCCATTAGCCATAGAACACCTGAGCGCATAACGAGGGATATCCTTAAACAATAAGAGCACGAATGATAAGGAGAGGGTATCTGCTTGTCCAACGCCACGGCGGCTTTTCACGAGTGCATGAAGCGATTGCGCCATCCGATTTAACATAATATATATTATGCGAACTAATCTGCACCAGCCGACGACTGACGCAAAGCGGCCTGGCACCAGGCCAGGCCGCAAACACCTGCATCCGACACCTGCATCCGACGATCAGTCGTCAGCGGGTGCGTAGGATCCATCTTCACGGTGCACTTCGTTGCCGGTAATCGGCGGCGTGAACACACAGGCCAAGTGCATGGTCTTGTGGGCACGCAGCAGGTGCTCATCGTGCTGGTCGAGAATGTAGATGTCGCCCGGCTTGATGGGCCAGATCTTGCCATCCGCCAGGGTTTCCACTTCACCTTCGCCTTCGATGCAGTAGACGGATTCGTAGTGGTGCTTGTAGTGAATATGAGTCTCGGTCCCTTCAAAGATGCGCGTGATATGGAACGAGAAATTGCCGCCGTCATTGGCCAATACCAGGCGCGTGCTATCCCAGTTGCCGTTTTCGGCCGTGACGAGACGGTCGGTCTTGCGAGCTTCTTCGATATTACGAACGATCATGGGCGTACTCCATAACGTGGCAGCCAAGGCGGCTGCCGTTCCATTAAGCGTTGATGACTTTCTTGACCGACGCTTCCAGAATATCCAGCGCTTCGAGCAGGTCGGCATCCGGAATGGTCAGCGGACACAGACATTTGACCACTTCGCCATCCTGGCCACTGGTTTCGATGATCAGACCCTCCTCGAAAGCCGTGCTGGTGATCTTGTCGGCAATCTCACCCGAGACCACATCGATACCACGCATCAGGCCACGACCGCGCTCTGTAGCAGGTATGCCGTTCTCGCTGAGCAGCGCTGCCAGGGCCTTGAAACGTTCTTCGACGATACACGCTTTACGCTGAACGTCGCGTTCGAAGGTATCGTTGGACCAGTATTTTTTCAGCGCCGCCGTGGCAGTCACCATGGCGAGATTGAAACCACGGAACGTACCGTTGTATTGGCCTGGCTTCCACTTGTCCAGCTCCGGGCGCATCAATACGTGGGCGAACGGCAAGCCAAAACCTGACAGCGACTTGGAGTTGGTCACGATGTCTGGCGTGATGCCTGCATGCTCGAAGCTGAAGAATTTGCCGGTACGGCCACAGCCTGCCTGAATGTCGTCCACGATGAGCAGAATGTCATGGGCACGGCAAATCTGTTCCAGGCGCTTGAGCCACTCCAGGCCCGCCACGTTGATACCGCCCTCCCCCTGCACGGTCTCGACGATGACGCCGGCCGGAACATCGAGACCACCCGACTTGTCGTTGAGCAGCTTCTCGAAGTAATCCAGCGTATCGGCGTGCTCGCCCATGTAGCCATCGAACGGCAGGAAGCTGGCACCCTGAGTGGGAATACCGCCGGTGGCTTCGCGGAACTTGCGATTACCGGTGGTGGCCAGTGCGCCCATGGTGACACCGTGGAAGCCGTTGGTGAAGGTCACAATGTTATGGCGACCTTTAGCAACACGGGCCAGGCGAATGGCCGCTTCCACTGCGTTGGTGCCGGTAGGCCCAGGCAGATGCACCTTGTAATCCAGACCCCGTGGTTTGAGGATTACGTTTTCCAACGTTTCAAGATAGTCACGCTTGGCGCTGGTCCACATGTCCAGGCCATGTACGACACCATCCGTGGCCAGATAGTCGATCATCGCTTGCTTCAGATGGGGGTTGTTGTGGCCGTAGTTGAGCGTGCCTGCACCGGCAAGAAAATCGATGTACTCACGCCCATTCTCATCGGTCAGGCGTGCGTTCTGGGCCTTTTTGAAGACGACAGGAAAAGAACGTGAATAGGTACGAACATTGGATTCCATGCGTTCGAGCGTCTGGGTCTGCATAAGCGACCTCCTTATCAGTCGGGTCTGGTTGGCCTGATCGGCAAAAAGTGGCAGCCGGGGCAACACAAGCGGGAAAACCGTTAACCTTGAAAGCTGTCAGAGACTGCCAGTTTGAAACGGGCCGATTCTTACCAGGTTTTCCGGATCGTGCTCTCCACCGAGCTGTTCGGTCGAAAAGTATTCTCGGCTATTCAGCGGGGCCTGCCAGCGGGCAGCCAAGCGGCGAAACAGCCCCCAGGATGCCTGGTTGTCTGGCGTAATGGTGGTTTCGAGGTGATGCACGTCATCCAGTTCAGGGCGCGACATGATCGCCTCTACCAGCCGCCGTGCAAGCCCTGTACCGCGGGCTTTCTCACCTACGGCGACTTGCCATAGGAAGTAGGTATCAGGGGCATTGTCTTTCACATAACCTGAGACGAAGCCAACGATTTCGCCCTCTTCGTTCGTGGCCACTGCGCAGGTATCGCGAAACTGGGTTGCCAACAGCAGGTAGGCATACGCGGAGTTGACGTCTAGCGGTGGACACGCCTTGACCAGCTCGTAAATGCCCCAACCGTCGTCGGCGTTGGGCTTGCGAATGAACAGCGGCGCTTCGGCATGGCCCACGACGGCATCGGCCACGGTGGGTCTGGCGAGTTCCGCAGAGGGCGTAAAAGGCTTGATAGGCGTACTCATGGTTATGCTTCGCTGTAGCGAATTTGAGTTTCATTATAACAGCTGATTATGAGCAATTCAAAAATCATATTATTTATCCGTGGCTTTTCCATAATTCAGGATTATCAAAACGCCTGCCCGGCGCGCTGGGATCCACTGCACGACCATGATTCACTGAGTCTAGAACACCCACGCGTATGCGCGAGACAAAAAAGAGGCAAGCTTCCGCTCGCCTCTCTGTTTGACACTAATGCCTCTGGCCGAGCCGACGCTCAGTAGCGTGATGGAGTCCTTAGCGTGACGAACTCTTCTGCCGCCGTGGGGTGAATGCCCACGGTACGATCGAAGTCTTCCTTGGTCAGCCCTGCGCGCACGGCAATGGCAATGCCCTGGATCAGCTCCCCCGCTTCTTCGCCTACCATATGAGCCCCCACCACGACATCAGTGGCATCGTCGACGATCAGCTTCATCAATACACGCTCATCGCTCCCCGAGAGCGTGTGCTTCATGGGCTTGAAGTCGGTGCGATAGACCCGAATGCCGTCGAACTGCTCTCTGGCGGCTTCTTCGGAGAGCCCTACCGTGCCGATATTGGGATGACAGAACACGGCGGTCGGTATCGTGTGGTAATCCAGTGGCCGCGGGGGCCGCTGATGAAAGTGGATGTCGACCAGCTGCATGGCCTCTGCCAGCGCGACAGGCGTCAGTTCTGGGCCCGCGGTCAAATCTCCCAGCGCCAGAACGGAGGGCACGCGGGTCTGGAATCGAGCGTCTACCGGCACCTTGCCGTCCGCATCAAGCTCGATCTGCAGCGCCTCGAGCCCTAGTCCTGCCGTATTGGCTTTCCGACCCGTGGCTGCCAACACGGCATCGACTTCCAATACGTCTCCGTTGGTCAGCTCGACCTTGAGTGCACCGCTCTCCAACGTATCGATACGCGCGATATTGACACCAAAATGAAGATTGACGCCTTTCTTGGCCATTTCCGCGCGGGTGAACTCCCGAACTTCCTGATCGAACCCTTTCAGGAACATCTCACCGCGATAAATGAGGTGGGTGTCGCTCCCCAGTCCATTGAAGATGCTGGCAAACTCCACCGCGATATAGCCGCCCCCCAGCACCAGGAAACGCTCAGGGAAGCGCTCGAGATCAAATACCTGATTGGAGGTGAGCGCCAGTTCGCTGCCCGGGAACTCGGGCACCCATGGCCAGCCACCCGTCGCCAGCAGGATCTTCTCGGCACTGTAAGTGGTTTCCTGACCCTCTTGGGTCAACACAACCTGGTGCGGCCCTTCCAACCGTGCACGGCCATTGAGCAGCGTGACGCCCGCACCTTCCAGCATACGCTGGTAAATGCCATTGAGGCGCTTGATTTCGCTGGTCTTGTTGTCGCGCAAGGTAGACCAGTCAAAGGTTGGCGGCACACTCATTTGCCAGCCAAAACCGGCCGCATCGTCGAAGCTGTCATGAAAATGCGCGGCATAGGAGTATAGCTTCTTGGGCACACAGCCTACATTGACGCAGGTGCCACCCAGGTAACGATCCTCAGCCACCGCTACCCGAGCGCCCGTCGCGGCGGCCATACGCGCGGCACGCACGCCTCCCGACCCCGCCCCAATCACCAGTAAATCGTAATCATGCGCCGTGTTGGCTGGCCTAATGTCTGACATCGTTTCTGACATGGTTGCTTCTACTCCTTGCTTGAAGCTGCCGCACTTGATAGGCAGCCCCCGATTGATCTGGAACTGACGAGACGCATAAAACTCGTTACTCTGTACGCCCTCGGCAGCATTGGCATGCTGCTTCTACGATGGAACTCGTGCTCCTGGGAGACTCAATTGTCCGATAAAATTGCCACGCTGCTGGAAAACAACCGCGCCTGGGCCGAGCGGATGTGTCAGGAAGACCCTGATTATTTCAAGCGCCTCTCGAGCCAACAAAAGCCAGACTACTTGTGGATTGGCTGCTCCGATAGCCGCGTACCGGCCAATCAGATCATCGCGTTGCCGCCTGGCGAAGTGTTCGTTCACCGCAACGTCGCGAATCTGCTGCACCATACCGACATGAACGCCCTGTCGGTGGTGCAGTATGCCGTCGACGTCCTCAAGGTCAGTCATATCATGATCGTTGGCCACTACGGCTGCGGGGGCATCAAGGCCGCCGTCACCGGAGGCGAGTGCGGCGTCGTGGACTACTGGCTGCACTCGGTGCGTGAGCAGTACAACCAGCACCGCCAAACGCTGGAAGCCCTGCCTCTCGACGCGCAAATCGATCGAATGTGTGAACTCAACGTACAGGCGCAAGTGAACAGCCTGTGTCGCACCAAGATCCTCCAGCGCGCCTGGCAGCGTGGCCAGAAGATCTCGGTGCATGGTTGGGTATATGGCCTGGACGATGGCCGAGTGAAGGACCTCGATTGCACCATCAGTGGGCTCGAACAGGTCGAGACCCTCTACCGTATCGACCGCGTTCAGCCGGGCGATTGAGCATAGGCCATCGCGCTAGTTGTAGCGATAAGCGCGGTGGCAGCTCCGGCAGCTGAGACTCACGTCCGAAAAGGCCCGCGTAGCGGCACGGTAATCCTCCTGCTGTGCGGCCTCCACCAGGTCGGCTACTTTTTCTTCCAGGTCAACGAAACCCGCCGAGAAGTCTTCCCACTCCTGCCATATTTCCGGCCGAGCATCGGAACCACGCCCATGGGTGCCTTCGATGAAGGCAGGCAAAAAATGTGCTTGAGTGGCCTTTTGCTGCAGCGCTTCCAGCCGCGGCTCGGCACCACGAGCATCCCGATTATTGACCAGGTCGAAACGCAGCTGGCGCAGCAGCCGCTCCAGGTCTTTCAACTCATCCTGGCGCCATATCACGGCTTCTCGTTCACTGGCAAACGGCGTATCTTCTACCGTTGTCGGCATGTCCGGCGTGCTGGCCTGAGTCGTCGACCCCAGCGTCAACAGCGCACACCCCGCCATGTTAATCAGCCATGGATAGTCACGTCCACGTCGCCACATCGTTGTTATCCTGTTCAAACGGTCATCGTTGTTAGCCAATCGCACAGGTCACGCCCGTGCCCTTCAACCCGCAATAGCCACCGGGATTTTTATCGAGGTACTGCTGGTGGTACGCCTCGGCATAGTAGAACGTGTCCAGCGGTTTGATTTCCGTGGTGATACGCCCTTTGCCCGCCGCTTCCAGCGCTTGTTGAAACTCAGCGGCACTCTGCTGGGCACGCGCCAACTGCTGCGCCGTGGTGGTGAAGATCGCTGAACGGTACTGGCTGCCGATATCGTTGCCCTGACGGTCTCCCTGAGTAGGGTCGTGCTCTTCCCAGAAAATCTGCAGCAGCTTTTCCAGACCAATCACACTCGGATCATAAACGACCCGCACGACTTCCGTGTGCCCGGTAAGCCCGGTACAGGTCTCCTGATAAGTAGGGTTGGGAGTGGTACCGCCCGCATAACCGGCAGCTGTGACGACCACACCGGGCTGACGCCAGAAAAGGCGCTCCACGCCCCAGAAGCAGCCCATCCCCAGCACGATTTCCTCGCAGCCAGCCGGAAATGGCGGATGCAGCGACGCCCCTGTCACGGTATGCACCTCACTGGTCTCGATAGGCGTGCTGCGGCCTTCGGGTGCCGTCTGGCGAGATGTAAAAAACGACATCGATGTTCTCCTATTGCTGCGGATAGACGTAAGGATCGCCCGAGCGGGTAAAGGTGTAAATCAGGTCAACCGCTTGATTCGCACCAGACACCGCCTGGAGGTACAAGTTCCGCCACAGGGTGTAGCGCAGCGTCAGCTCAGCGATGGGCGAGAAAATGCCCACCCCGTAGCTGATGCGCAAGTCATCGGTCAGCTGGCCACTCACCGCCACCTGACTTTCATCGCCCGCACCGGTGGTATCCAGCGTCAGGTCATCGATCCCGAAGGCTTGTCCCAGCGAGCCGACGGCCCCTCCGGTACGACCCAATGACATGCCGATCAGTGCCGTGGTCAGGGCACTATCGATGCCGCCACCCGAAGCGTCAGGGGCACGACCACGTAACAGATACGAAAGCGCGCGGGTCTCGTCCATGGAGGGTTCGGAAAAGATCATGACGTTCGGCTCTTCGGCGTTGCCCGAGACCCGCAGCCCGGCAATGACTTCGTCTTCGGTAATGTCCGGATTACGAATCGCTTCGAAATCCAGCACTGGCAAGCCGGGCGGACCGCTGAACAGCAGTTGGCCACGCCGAATCAGCAAGTCCTGCCCAAAGGCCTGGAAGCGGCCATCCACCAGGTTTACGTCACCAAACAGCTGCAGCACCCCGCTCTCCTGGCGTATTTCCAGGCTACCCCCTAAACCAGACTCGAGGCCGTAGGCGGAAATCTGCATGTCGCGACCCAGGGTCAAGGTAATCAGGACATCGATGGCCATTCCCGTGGCCGTCAGTTCCTCGGCAGCGCTGGGGTCTTCGCCCGCTGCGATGGCGCGCTGGCGCGCCTGTTCGGCTTCTCGATCATCACGCTCGGTAATGATGATCTCATCGGGGCTGGGCGAGGTGGCCGACGAGGGCAGATCGCCTATTTCCAGCCGCGCCCAGGGCAAGTCGACATTGCCCCTGACCTGCAAACGCTCTGGAGTAATGCGTACACGAATGTCTGGTGCGGCTTCCATGCGGCCGAACTGGGGCAGTACCACCAGCAGGGGCTCCTGAGTGGCATTGAGATCTATCCCGATCCGCCAGGCATCGCTGGCTGGCCAATAAGCTTCGCCGCTGATGTTCAATCGGCCTCTTTCGGCAGCGACGAAGCCGTCGATATCCCCCCGCTCACCATCGAAGATGATGCCGAATTCACCGTCCTGAACGTCCACCGGGATGTCCGGGCCATGTACTCGCAGGCCACGCAAGGCGAGTTGCCCCTGCAGGTCGGGCTGCTGTGTGCTGCCACCAATTTGGACGCTGCCGTTCAGCGCCCCCTCGAGGCGGTCCATGCCCAGCATCATCGGACGATAGGGTTCCAGGGAGACATTGTTGGCACGCAGTTCGCCTGCCAAGGCTCCTTGACCCAAGGGGTCGTTGACGGAAAGATCGAGGGTTATTTCTCCGGCTTCGGACAGCGAGAGCAGCAGGTTGGCATCGGCCTGTGATTGATTGGCCTCGATTTGGGTATCCAGACTCAACACCGGCAGGGCCACCGGCTGGCCGTAATCGTTGATGGCGGTGATCGCCAGCTCACTGAGTACTTGCACGTTGGCTTGCCAGCGCGCGCCTCCCTGACGCCAGTTGGCCGCCAGCTCAGCGGTCGTGGCACCCTCGAAACTCCACTCTTCGGGCAAGAACGGTTCGAGCATCTCCATGGGGACTTCGCTGACTCGCAGGCTGGCTTGCCCCTGCTCTGCCGATGCCGTCATGGGCTCATCCGAACAGACCAGGCCGCCTTCCAGTCGCCGCAAGCAGAATGGCGACAGTCTCACCTGGCCATTGGCCAGGTTGTAGCCGATATCCAGCGGCGCTTCGAGGCGAATACTGCCCGCCTCGCTGTCCAGCTCCAGCGGCATCAGCCGGGCTTGATACTGCTCCGTAGCCTGATTGAAGCGGCCATCCAAAGCCAACGAGGCAGCGCTGAGCACATTGCCTGGCGCACCGTCGACATTGACGCTCAGAGTGTGTTGAGACAAGCGCCCGCTCAGATTGACGGCCAGGCTGGATAGCGCCTGCCCACCGGCATTGACACTTTGGGCATCGAGTTCGACACGCAGAACCGGATCATCGACCCCCTGAACATTGGCCGCCAGGCCAAGGGTTTCAATACGGTTTTCGGCAAACCTCAGTTGATTGCCGGTCAAGCGTGCGACCAACTCGGGGGCACTAAAGCTCCCGGTAGCGCGGAGGTCGCCGCTGAGGCGGCCGGCCAGCTCCGGGTGCAGCGTTTGCAGTTCGGTGAGCGCGATATCCGCCTGCAGCGACATGGCTTGTTCACTCACCTGGCCGGAAGCCGTCAGGCGGTTGTTCCCCTGCGTGAACAGCAGTCGTTCGATAGCGACTTCCAAATCGCTGTTGGCCTCCAGCGCGGCCTCCAGCGTCAGAGGATACTCTTGCAACTCACCGTCGATGGCCAGCTCAGGGAGCGCAATGTCCCAACGCTCTCCCTGCTGCTGAACGTTGGCAGTCAGGCGCCCATTCAGGTTGCCTTCCAACTGGTCGACGAATAGCGAGGGGTCGACACTGCTCAATTGCACACTGGCATCGATGCGCAGCGCCTCGGCCCAGTTCACTTGCCCTTCGCTGGTCAAGCGGCTCTCTTCGATACGCAGATTGAGGGGCGCCCAGCGGAAGGAGGTCATGTCACCATCGCCGGTCAGGTCTATCGACGTATCCGGTACCTGAGGCGCCTGCGCGTCGACCAACAGCCGCACGGCGTAGGCGTCCAGGCTACCGTTGACGGTCAAATCCACATCTTGTGCCACGTAGGTGGTGTCGGGGTCACGCTCCATGCTTTCCAGCGGCCACTCGACGCGTTCGCTCTGCAGCCGCGCGGTGAAGGGCACATCAGGCGCCAGGACATCGACGTCGGCCGCCAGGGTCGCGTTGATCTGCCCCGAAACATCCAGCTCCGCCGACAGGTCCGCCAGCGAGCCAGAAAGCCGAAGCGTCAGCGTTTCTCCGCTCAAGGCCGGGAAGAGTTCCGGCAGCAGAAGCACGCTGTGCAGCTCGGCTTCCAACGGGTAATCGTCTGCCAGCGTCACATCCGCCATCAACCGCGCCGTGGCATCCTGGGTATCCACCTCAAGCGTAGAAAGCACCACGTTGTCACGCTCAGCATGTCCGGCCAGCAGTACTCGCTCCACGTCATAGGTGAACGCACCGGCCACGCTGACATCGGTGACCAACAGCGACGTGATCGCCACATCGATGGGTAGCTCGATGGCTGGCAGCGACAGTCGTTCACGCGGTGCCGGGGAACCCGCTATTGGCTCCTCATCGTGGGGCTGATTCACTTGGATGGCACTATCGATACCGACGGCGGTGAGCGGCGTGTCGATATCCTCTGTGAGCTGCCCACCCGGTGAAAGCGGTAGATGAACGGCAAGACGTTCAAGGCGCGTCGGCTCGATGATGATCTGCTGCTGTGCGCCAGAGAGGGAGGTAGAAAAGCGCTCCCAGGCCACATGAGTGCCATCGGCCAGGTGCAGCTGAACGTCGCTGATATCGATATCACGCAGCTCGATAGGGAATGGCAGGTGAATGCGCGAAAGGGGCGTGGATTCGCTGTCGGGCTCTTCAGGTGCATCGCTGGCAGCCAGGCGGATATCGGCGCCCGAGAGGTGCAATCTTTCCAGGCACAGCCTACCTGAGAGCAGACAATCGTCGGCCCAGGCAAGCTCCACCTCATCCAGGGTCACCTGCGTGCCGCCCATGGCCAAGTGAAAGCCCTGAAGCCGAAAGCTCTCCAGCAGCGCCCCTTCCTGCTGTTCATAGCTGAACCAGCCGCGCTGTTCACCTTGTGAGAACAGCTGTGCCGTGCCCCAGGGGGACAGCGCCACGCCCAGCAACAGGGCGGCCAGGCCCAGCACCCAAAGGGGCAACAGAATCATCAAACGCAGCAGACTCCACAGCGTCAGCCATAGGCGACGCCGACTAGAGAGCATCTCGCGGTTTGGGGGTGTCGTTACATCAACCTTGGCCAAAGAGCTCTCCTAGAATTCTGGTCCGATCGAAAAGTGCACGCGGTAGTCATCGTCGTTGTCGAACGGGTGCGCCACGTCGAAGCGTATTGGGCCCACCGGCGATACCCAACGCACACCTACCCCCGCCCCGGTCTTCAGATCTTCGGGGCCCCAGTTATCGAATGCATCACCGCTGTCGACGAAGGCAGCGCCCCACCAGTCGCCCGTCACGCGGCGCTGATACTCCAGCGTGGAGGTCAGCATTTGCTGGCCACCGCGCAAACGACCCTGCTCGTTACGCGGCGAGAGGCTTTCGTAGGAGTACCCGCGTACACTGCGATCCCCACCGGCAAAAAAGCGCAATGATGGCGGTAGTTTATCGAAATCGTCGGTTTCGATGGCGCCAACGCTCAGGCGCGCCACGAAGCGGTTGTCGCTGCCCAGCATGCGTATCCATTCGGTGTCGCCGGTGAGTCGGGCAAAGTCGGCATCCGAGCCCCAGGTACTATCGGAGTATTCCAGTGACAGCTGCTGGCGATCCCCCCAGAGGGGAAAGCGCTGGGGGCGAGTGCGTGTGCGCGACCATTGAATGCCGGGATAGAAAAGCCATACCTGGTCGGCCTGGCCCCCTTGGGTAAAGTCCTCGTAGGTAGTTCTGAAGTACAGCGTTTGCACCCAGCGGTTCTCGAACTCCCAGCGCCGCGCTATCTCGACCGTGCCTTGCAGTGAGCGGGTATCGCTGTCATCGATATTGCGCACGCCGTACTGGAGGCGATAGTTATCGCGGATCGGGTCTTCAAGGGGGATGTTATACACCCCGGTGAAGCGCTGCTCGGGCGCCGACAGGTAAAGATTATGATCCAGGCTATGCCCCAGCTGATTGATCCACGGCTGACGCCAGCCAAAGCGCAGCCTGGGGCCCACATCGGTGGCAAAGCCTATCCCCACCTCGTACTGATGGCGGTCGGCGGGTTCAACATTGACATCAATGGGAAGACGCGTGTCGTCGCGACGATGAAGGCTCAATGCACTGGTCAGCGCCGCACTGCTAATCCGTGGCCGCTCTGGCTGAGTGGCAGCGACTTCGCTCCACCAGGGATCTCCCCCGCTGGGGGGCGCTATGATCAATTCACGGGCGGTTTCCAGGCGGGGACGCACGGAGACCGAGCTGAACCAACCGGTTTCAGCCAGCCGCTGATTGTAGAGTGCCAGGGACTCGGCAAGGTAGGGGTCGCCTGCTTCGAACGTCTGCATCTGCCGAAGACGGTCAGGCTCGATATGGCTTCCGGTGATAAGCGTGTTGCCGAACTGGTAGCGAGGCCCACTATCGAAGCCCATGTAGAGCCTCGCGCTTTCCAGGTAGGGGCGCACTTCCATACGCCGGTCCGAAAACCCCCAGTCGAAATAGCCGCGCTCGATGGCCAGCCCGGAAAACTGATTGCGCAGCCGATCCCAGGGTGCGTGGCGCAAAGGGTCGCCGACGTTGAGGGGAAAATCGTCCAGGGCTTCCTGAAAAGGCGGATCGTCTGCCGCATCGCCAGTGACGTTGATCTCCAGGACTTCAATGGTAACGCGTGGCCCCGGCTCGATACGCACGGCGACCGGCGTCTCTTCGAGAGAGACACGCACCTCGGGCTGGTAATAGCCATACACCCGCATGGCTTCCTGGGTGCGCTGACGAATTTCCCCCTCCAAGCGTACATCGGTGTACTGCTCTGCATCGATATTTTCGAGGTAAGCACTGATATTGTTGCGCACCTGCTGGTTGACGCCGCTAATATTGGCCTCGAGCCCCCATACCGATACCGAAGCCGCCCATAGCGGTAGTGCGCAAACCACGCGCGCCATGCCGGACCATCGCCGTTGTCTTCCCATACGCTTTTATCCCTAACCCCAAATTATCGGCTTGCGGCATGCTAGTTACGCAGCATCTCCATTTGTGCGCTGAAGGCCAGCTGGGCTTGACGCACTTGCCGCACATCGCTTTCGAGGGTGGCCAACCGCTGCGACCACTCGGCCTCCAGTGACGCCAGCTCGGACTGGCTGGCAAACGTGGCAGAGGTATCATCCTCCAGCGCTTCAGACAGCTGGCCCAACTGCTGCTCCATGGTAACACGCCACTGCTGCTGCTCTGCCAGTGCGGCTTGCTCACTGGCCAATTGCCGTTCCAGTTCCTCGAGTCGTTGGCCAAAGGTCTGTTCCAGGTAAGAGACCTCTTCCAGCAAATTTTGTCTACCGGAAGTTCCTACCTGTTCCAGCGCATTCAGCGACGCACGAATCGCAGCAAGCTGACTGTCTCGCATGGCAGCTTGCTCCTGCAGGCGTTCGAACTGCTGCGACACAGAATCCAGCGCATCGCTGGAAGCGCTGGCCTCATGGTCCGTAAGTAGCCCATACAGCTCTTCACGAGTGGTGGTGAGCGCGATGGCAAGCTGCTCTTGCTCCTGGAAAAGCGTGGCCATCTGAGCTTGTACAAAGGTTATCTCATCCTGCGCATCAGTGTCACCCGAGTCCAATCGCGCATGCAGATTAGAGACTTCGCCACTGACACGACTAACCTGGCGGAGTAGCTCTTCGCGCTCGTACCACAGCAACACCGACGCCCCGGCCAGGGCCAGGAAGAGCAACATCAAGAAAAACCATAAAGGCCAGAGCCTGGGCCCCTTGCGATGTCGCAAGTGCTGAGCAGTAAAGCTCTGGTCGACATCCGGCACGATACGAGGTGATGAGATGGCGTCAGACATGGTTTTTCCTTAGGGCAATATCGGGTCGGCGCGGCGTCCAATTCCCCGGTAGTGTAGGCCACAGCTGGCGACAAAAGCAGGGTCGTAGATATTGCGGCCATCCAGTACCAGCTTTTCTCCCAGTAGCGTCGCCAGGCGATGCCAATCCGGGTTCCAGTAAGTCTTCCATTCAGTCACCAGCATCAAGGCATCTGCCCCTTGGCACGCAAGGTAAGGGTCTCCCTGAACAGGGATCAGATCATCCCGCTGGCCCACTACTTCATGCAAAGCTGGCAACGCGGCAGGGTCATGCAGCTTGACCGTCACGCCCTGCGCCCACAGGGCCTCTAACAGCGTGAGTACCGGGGCGTGGTCGATGCGTGCCGTTCCCGGCTTGAAGGCGGCCCCCCACACGGCAATCGTTTTACCCGCCAGGTTGCCGTCGAAAAACGTCCATAGCTTTCTGAACAGGGTCTCTTTTTTCTGCTCGTTGATATCCATGACCTGCTCCAGCAAAGCGGAGTAACGACCATGCGCCGATTGAATATCGGCCAGCCCCATCAGGTCACGGGAAAAATTGGGCCCACCAAAGCCACAGCCAGGATAAAGATACTCGAAACCGATCCGGCTATCCGCCCCCATCCCCTGTCGCACATGCTCCACATCCACGCCTAGCGTATCCGCCAGGCCAGCAATTTCGTTCATGTAGCTGATACGTGTCGCCAACATACCATTGATCGCCAGTTTGGTCAGTTCAGCCGCTCGACAGGGCATGCGCTGGAACACTTCACTACGGCGGTTGAAGGCGCGCAATAGCTCACGGGTGACCTGCTCACCGTGGGCATCGTCACAGCCCAGCAACCAACGCATCGGCCGTGTAAAAGCGGCCCACGCCCGCCCCTCCTCCAGGGTATCAGGCAGTGCCACACGGCTATGTTGACGGCCCATTAGCGCATGCAGGCGCTCCGTTTCACCCACAGGGAAGGTCGAGTTATTGATCAGCACTCCCCCATGATAACCGGCAAACAGCGGGCTACTGAGCAGTTGGCGCGCAGAATCACGCTGGCTGGGAGACAGTGCCAACCAGACCACATCGGGGGTATGAGATGTGTCAAGTGTTTCGATGACACGCAGTTGGCCCGACGCCAGGGCCTGTTCCAACTGCGCCATGAGCGAAGGCTCGCGGCGCAGCCAGTCGACCTGGGCCAACGATAACCATGGCATGTTTTCATGCAACAGCCAGTCCACCTGGTGTCCTACCCAAGCGAGTGCGGCAGCCGCCGTGGCAGCACTCAGTTCACTGCCGTGCAGTAATACCCGCATTCAAAGGCTCTCCATGGCAAACAACCGTCGATAAAATAGGGGGTTGGGCATCATGCCTTGCTCCTTTTCATGCGTTCCGCTCCGGGAGTGGTTAGAATACGTCCATACTCAACGATAGAGGGGTGATGGGCAAGGCATTGCCCTCCCCGCTTTATTGCCGACTTGCTCAGGGAGCCATACCATGCCATCGACTCTTCAGGATAGCACCACTGACCGCCTACAGGGCAACGTTGATGCGGCAGAAGTTGCCAAATTTGAAGCACTTGCCAGCCGCTGGTGGGACCCTCACAGTGAGTTCAAGCCACTGCATGACATCAACCCGTTACGGCTGGACTTCATTGATGCCCGTTCTGGCCTGGCAGGCAAACAGGTGTTGGACGTGGGCTGTGGTGGGGGCATTCTGAGCGAAGCCATGGCCCACCGAGGCGCCCGCGTGACCGGCATCGACATGGGCAAGGCCCCACTGGGGGTGGCCCGGTTGCACGCCGAGGAGAGCGGCGTCGAGATCGACTACCAACACATCAGCGTCGAAGCCCTGGCCGTCCAACAGCCGGGGACGTTCGATGTGGTCACCTGCATGGAAATGCTGGAGCACGTGCCTGATCCGGCTTCGATCATTCATGCCTGTAGCCAACTGGTGCGGCCAGGCGGCCACGTTTTCTTCTCTACGCTGAATCGCACGCCCAAATCCTACGCCTTCGCTATCGTCGGTGCCGAATATCTGCTCAAGCTGCTTCCCCGCGGCACCCACGATTACGCAAAATTCATTCGCCCGTCTGAAATGGCCCACTGGGCGCGTAGCGCCTCGCTGGAAGTGCGTGAGCAGAGCGGCTTGACCTATAGCCCGCTGACACGCCACTACCGCCTGGTGGCCCACGACGTATCGGTCAACTATATGATGCACTGCCGCAAGGTGAGCGAATAGATGTGCCGTTCAGCCCCCCATGCCGTTATCTTCGATCTGGATGGCACGCTGGTGGACACAGCGCCGGACCTGGCCGCCGCCACTAATGCCTTGAGAGCCCATCATGGCCTCGCGGCCCTGCCCTTCGAACAGATTCGCGGACAGGTCTCCAACGGTGGCAGCGCGCTGGTCACCCTGGCTCTGGGCCTCGAAAATGGCAGTGACGAGCATGAGCAGGCGCGCGACTTTCTACTCAATGCCTACGAGCAAAAAGTGGCCGTACACAGCCGCCTGTTTTCGCCGCTGGACGTGTGGCTGCATGCCTGGCAGGAAAGCGCTCGCCCTTGGGGGATCGTTACCAACAAGCCACGGCGTTATACCGTTCCGCTGTTGGATGCCTTGGCCCTTACCCCCGGCACACTGCTGTGTGCCGATGACTTGAGCGTCAAGAAGCCTGCGCCGGAACCCTTGTGGGAGGCCGCCAGACAGCTGGGAGTCGCGCCTGAGCGGTGCTGGTACATTGGCGATCATGTCAGGGACATGCAGGCCGCACGTGCTGCTGGCATGCTGGCCGTTGCGGTGGGCTATGGCTACATCAGCGAAGAGGACGACTACCAGCAGTGGCCTGCCGATGTCTGGTTTGCGACGTGCGAGGAGCTGGTGGCCGCACTAAACGACCACCGCTCCCCGTAATCTACCCAACGGCCCATGGGGCCGTTGGCGTGTTTCCTATCTCCTGCCGACGACTCAGCTGCGCGGCGGCTGGGCATCCCACTTCTGGCCGCTGACCCCTTTGCTGTCTGGGCCCATGAGCCATAGGTAAGTTGGCATGATCTCTTCCGGCGTGCGCAACGTTAGCGGGTCTTCGCCTGGATAGGCCGAACGCCGCATCTGAGTCCGAGTGGCACCAGGGTTGAGCGTATTCACCCGCACGTGCGGCTGATTCTCGAGCTCGTCTGCCAGCACCTCCATGAACCCTTCGGTGGCAAACTTGGAGACTGAGTAGGCGCCCCAGTAAGCACGGCCTTTACGTCCAACGCTGGAGGAAGTAAAGATCACCGACGCATCATCAGACGCCTGTAGCAGCGGCAACAGCGCCTGGGTCATCCAGATGGGGCCGTTGATGTTCACCTGCATGACCTGTTCCCACAGCTCGGGATTGTACTGGTCGAAGGGGGTGATACGGCCCAACAGCCCTGCATTGTGCAATAAGCCATCCAGCCGGCCGAACTCGTTGTTCAACGTCTCGGCCATGTCGTGGAAGTCTTTTAACGTAGCGCCTTCGAAGTTCAGCGGAAAAATGGCCGGCTGCGGGCCACCTTGCGCTTCGATTTCATCGTAAACGCGCTCCAGCTTGGCAATGGTACGACCAAGCAAAATCACGGTTGCCCCATGTTTGGCATACTCAAGCGCTGCAACGCGCCCTATGCCATCGCCCGCACCGGTTACCAACACGACGCGGTTTTCAAGCAAGCCAGGCGCTGGTTGATAGTCGACTTTGCAGTTCATGAGGATTCCTTGATCCAAGAAAGCCGATTAACCGGCTGATTGACGGAGAAAATCATTGGCAAGGCCAGCAGCACTGCTTTGCGGGTAGTCGTCACGCACTTGCTCCAACAGCTCACGACTGCGTGCCGCTTCCCCTTTGCGCGCCTTGACCAGTCCCAGCTTGTAAAGCGCATCAGGCACTTTGGAGCTGCCACTGTAGTGCTCGATGACACGTGTAAAGGCTTGATCTGCCGCGTCCAACTCACCTTCCGCCGCGTACAACTCGCCCAACCAGTAGTGGCCGTTGGCGGTCAGACTGCTGTCCGGGTGGTCGGCCACGAACGCTTCGAAAGCCGCAATGGCATCGCCGAACTGGCGCGCCTGCACGTGAGCAAAGGCGGCCTGATAATCGGCCTGAGCGTCGTCACTGACGTTGCGAGCAGAGGGAGCCTGGGCGACCTGCTCGGCGGCCTCGGGCTCGACCTGAGGCGTGGACTGCTCAATCTGGCTGGGGCCGCTACTCATCAGGCGGTCTTCGATATCCAGATACTGCTGCTGAGACTGCCTACGCAGCTGTTCCAACTGGTGGCGCAGCTCTTCGATCTGGCCTCGCAACTGCTGGATTTCCTGCTGGTGCTCTTGCACCTGATTGAACAGCACCAGATTGCCACCCGACGCTTCCTGACGCTGCGTCTGCTGGTAGAAACCCGAGGAACCGGAAGAGAGGTCTTGCACCAGCGGCTGTTGGGCAACGGCTGAAGCAGAGAGCAGGGATAAGGGCAATACGGACAGCGGGAGCACCAGGGCTCCCGCACCGCACAGCCTCTCAAAATAGCGTTTGAGACTGTGATTCATTGATAGCTCCGAAGGGCCATTGGCGTGCCTGATAACAGGCACGCCAACGCTATCAGTAGTTGAAGACTACGCGACGGTTCTGAGAGTAAGCGCTTTCGCTCTGACCGCTTACCGCCGGACGCTCTTCACCGTAGCTGACAACGCTCATCTGTGAAGGAGAAACGCCCTGAATGTTCAGGAAGCGCTGCACGGCTCCGGCACGACGCTCGCCGAGGGCCATGTTGTATTCACGTGTACCTCGCTCGTCGGTATGACCATGCAGAACGACGCGCGCGTTCGGGTTGGCACGCAGGTAGCGAGCGTGGGCCATGACGACCGACTCGTACTCGCTCTTGATGGTATCGCGGTCGAAGTCGAAATAGATGGTACGCACTTCAGGAATACGCGAGTCAGCTTGCTGGCCAGCACCCGCGCCCGAGCCAGTAGTAGAGCCATACTGACCACCCGCACCTGCACCCGAGGTGCCCGTGCCCACGCTGCTGCCAGTCTGGCTGCCGTAAGCGTCTCCGTCCTGGGATCCGCCGGTGCTGGAACAGCCAGCGATAACCACGATAGATAACGCTACTGCCAATGAGCGAGCCAACGGCTTAAGTTGCATAATCAGACTCCTTGCCTGAAAACAGAGATTAGTGCTGTTCATTCATTAATTTAAGAAAGGTGACCATGCAGGGTCACGTACTTCGCCTTGTGCTGCTGGCAGACGGAACGATGAACGGCCATCGGCTGACACGGCACTGAGCACACCCGCACCACCCTGCTGGGTAGCGAAGATTACCATGGTACCGTTCGGTGCAACACTAGGAGATTCATCTCTTGTTGATTCGCTCAACACCACTAAGCGACCACCCCCAAGATCCTGCTTGGCAACCTGATATCCCCGGCTCGAACGATGGATGAAGAAGATCTCTTCACCATCGGGAGAGAAGCGGGCACGGGCATTATAGTTACCTGTGAACGTAATGCGATTAGTTTCTCCACTGCCCAGCGAATATTGATAAATTTGCGGTCCACCGCTGCGGTCAGAAGTGAAAATCAGGCTGCGGCCATCGGGTGACCATGCGGGCTCGGTGTCGATACTGTTGCTTTGGGTGACACGCTCAACGGAGCGGTTGGCCACATCCAGAATGTAGATTTCCGGTTGACCATCCTTGGAGAGCGACATGGCAATGCGACGACCATCAGGTGACCAGGTTGGCGCGCCATTGATCCCGTCGAACGACGTCGCCTGGACACGTTGGCCGGTGGCCACGTCCTGAATGTAAATGGCCGCCTTGCCAGATTCGAAGGAGACATACGCCAACTTGCGGCCATCCGGGGACCATGCCGGCGACATGATCGGCTGGTCAGAGGTCAACACTTGCTGGCTTCTGCGACCATCGGCATCGGCCACGTACAGGCCGAACTGCATGTTATCGCCCACGCCCTGCGCCGTTACGTAGGCAATACGCGTGGAGAATGCACCACGAATATCGGTGATCGCTTCGAAGATCTCATCGCTGATATAGTGCGCCGCCCCACGCAGATCATTACTGTTGGCGGTGACGGTTTCGCGAAGAATTGACCGTTGACCGCTGATATCCATCAGGTCGAACTGCAGCTCATAGCCGCTGCCCGATTGGCGCGCCCGGCCTACCACCAGATAGCGAACATCCAGTGAACGCCAGGTACCGAACTGAACGTCGCTGGCCTGGCTGGGGCGCTCGAACATGGCACCACGGTCCAGCGGTGAAAAGAAGCCGCTGCGCTCAAGGTTGTCCTGAATGATCTGAGCCACGTCCTCGGGCAAGCCTTCGCCACCCTCGAACGGAACCACACCAATGGGCAGCGCACGGTCACTGCCACGGGTTATTTCAATGGTCAGGTTTGCGCTTGCCACACTGCTGATCAATAGCAGTACGCAAAAAAGCCACACTTTGCTCAACGTTTGCATCAGCGAACATCCCCCGGGGTAAATCGCAGATTAAATTGACGTAAATTGCGCTGCTGATCCGCTGGCAAGTCGCGTAACTCGCCAAACGGTGCTGCATGTTCGACCGCCTGCATCGCCGACCGGTCAAAGGCACTGTCACCACTTGAAGTGACCACCGATGTGGCTAGCAGTTCGCCCGATGGTCCAAGCCTTACCTGTATGGTAGCACTCATCGAGTTACTTGCTCCCGGCGGAATGACCCAGGCCTGCTCAACGGCTCGCCGCACGATATTAATAAAGCTGTTTGCCGCCTGCTGGGCCTGCTGAGCATTGGCGGCCGCTTCGGCTTCACCCGCCAACTGGCGCTGCATGGCCGCTTCTGCCGCTTCGGCAGCACGACGCTCCTCGGCTTCCCGTTGGCGCCGGGCCTCTGCTTCGGCTTCTCGCTGGCGCTGGGCTTCTGCCTCGGCTTCCCGTTGGCGTTGAGCCTCTGCTTCGGCTTCCCGCTGACGTTGAGCCTCTGCTTCAGCCTCCCGCTGGCGTTGGGCTTCTGCTTCAGCCTCCCGCTGGCGTTGGGCTTCTGCTTCGGCCTCCCGCTGGCGTTGGGCTTCTGCTTCAGCCTCCCGCTGGCGCTGGGCTTCTGCTTCGGCTTCTCGCTGCGCTTCCGCCTCGGCTTGGCGTTGAGCTTCTGCTTCTTCTCGGGCGCGCTGCTCAGCGGCCTGCTCTTCTGCTGCCCGCTGAGCTTCCTGTTCGCGTCGTTGGGCCTCTGCCTCCGCCTCCGCTTGGGCTTCGGCCAGCTCACGGGCCTGCTGCTCCGCACGGGCCGCCGCTTCCGCTTCTCGTTGTGCCGCCGCCGCAGCCTCTGCTTCCGCCGCCTGTTCTGCCTGGCTTGGCGACTCAGGCGCGGGTTCGCTCTCGGCAGGCTCGGCCGCACTGTTCAGCGCGGCCTGCTGCTCGGTGATTTGCTGCGCCTGATCGGTGAAGGTTTCCGTACTGACAAAAGTGGCCTGCACGATCGATGAGGAGTCGGGCTCTGCAGGCGTGCTGGGTAGCCGAATCAGCGTGAACGCAATCACGATGAGATGCACGCCAATCGCCAAGAGCGTCGGCAATGTATAGCCGACATCCTGGGGGTCGCGTGGTGGTTTCACTGCCATCGGTGACTCGCCCTTAGCCATCTTGCGGCGGCTCTGAGAGCAGCCCAACGTTCGCTACACCAGAGCGTTGCAGGGTGCTCATCAACATGACGACCTGGCCATAAGGCACGCTGCGGTCGCCGCGAACCATGACAGGTGTGCCGGGCCTACGCTGGAGAATGGCAATGACGCGTTCGGAAATCTGCTCCAGAGAGACATTGCTGGTGTCTTCACCCAGGGTAATGAAATAGCCGCCGTCACGATCCACCGAAATAATGATCGGATCACTATCTTCCTGAGTTTCAATAGGCTCCGAGGAGACCTGCGGCAAATCCACCTGCACCCCTTGTGTCAACATGGGGGCCGTGATCATGAAAATGACCAGCAGCACCAGCATGACGTCGATGAAGGGGACGACGTTGATCTCCCCCATGGGCTTTTTCTTGCCGCCGCGATTAAACGAACCTTGCATAACGAACTCCTTTAGCGGGCATCAGGCTTGCGGCTTGCCATCGCGGCCTTGCAAATTGCGATGCAGGATCGCGTGGAATTCTTCAGCAAAATTTTCGTACCTGCCCAGTAGGCGAGCGGCTTCGTTGGAAAGACGGTTATAGAAGATAACGGCAGGAATCGCTGCCAGAAGGCCCATGGCAGTAGCGATCAGGGCTTCGGCAATCCAGGGCGCCACGGTGGCCAGGGTGGCTTGCTGGGTCATGGAGAGCGACTGGAACGAACCCATGATGCCCCAGACCGTACCGAACAGGCCGATATAAGGGCTGACCGACGCCACGGTGGCCAGAAAAACCAGGTGCTGGGTAAGGCGGTCTTCTTCCCGGGACCAGGCAACGCGCATGCTGCGCTGGACGCCTTCGAGGATCGTGTCCGCGTTACGCGTCCTGGACATCAGGCGGTTGAATTCACGAAAGCCGGATTGGAAGATGTGCTCTGCGCCGTGACGTGGATCATCGGCGGGGATCTCACGGTACAGCTCATTGAGGTCGACACCCGACCAGAATGACTCTTCGAATTGATTGTACTCCTGCTTGGCACGACGCAATGCCATGCTGCGCTGGAAAATCACCACCCAAGAGAGGATCGACCCCACCACCAGCAGTAACATGACGAGCTGCACGACGGTGCTGGCACTCATTATCAAGTGGGGTATGGACATGGTGTTATCGTTCACAGTTGCCCTCTTCAATCTATTAGTGTCGCCATGGCGACAGGGTAGCGGTGGTCATTTCACCGGGTTTAGCATTACGAGATATCGCGGCCTGCGGACTAATGAGCCGACACAGAAAGATCGAGCGATACTGGCCACGCTTTGGGCCGTAAGGTATCAGCGCTCAAACAGGCTATCTCGACTGTGGCGGAGCACAAGAGTTCCTTGTCTCGCCACACCTGCTGCTCGAATGTCATTCGACAGCGGCCTTGATTGGCCATGGTGGCCGTTACGGTCAGCGCATCGTCGAGACGTGCTGGCTTGGCATAGCGGCAGGCAATGCGGTATACCACTAGCTGCGTCCCTTCGTCTAGCAGCGTTTGCTGATTCAAGCCCAATTCTCTCAACCATTCACTACGGGCGCGTTCCATAAACTTCAGATAGTTAACGTAGTAGACAATACCGCCCGCGTCAGTATCTTCGATATAAACGCGCACCGGCATGGCAAAACCATCGCTCATGGTCGCCGCTCCCCTTCTGCACTCATGGCGCTGTCGGGCACCACCCGCTCGAAGTGTTGCCACGCCTGGCGCGTCACGACCCGCCCCCGTGGTGTACGCATCATCAGGCCCTGCTGAATCAGATAAGGCTCGATGACGTCCTCGATGGTATCCCGCTCCTCGCCAATCGCGGCGGAGAGGGAGTCGACCCCGACCGGCCCACCGTCGAACTTGTCGATCATGGCCAGTAGCAAGCGACGATCCATATGGTCCAGGCCATGATGGTCGACGTTAAGCATGTTCAGGGCCGCATCGGCGAGCGTTACATCGACCACCCCGTTGCCCTTGATCTCGGCATAGTCACGTACGCGACGCAGCAGGCGATTGGCAATGCGAGGCGTTCCCCGCGAGCGGCGGGCAACCTCCACCGCACCTTCTCGACTGGTTTCCACGCCTAGCAGGCGTGCCGAACGAGCGACGATTTCCGTTAGCTCTTCAAGATTGTAGAACTCGAGACGCTGGACGATACCGAAGCGATCGCGCAGCGGCGAGGTCAGCAACCCTGCTCGCGTGGTCGCCCCCACCAGGGTAAAGCGCGGCAGGTCGAGCTTGATGGAGCGCGCCGCAGGCCCTTCACCAATCATGATGTCGAGCTGAAAGTCTTCCATGGCGGGATAGAGGACCTCTTCCACCACGGGGGATAGGCGGTGTATCTCATCGATGAACAGAACGTCACCCGGTTCCAGGTTGGTCAGCATCGCCGCCAGATCCCCGGCCCGCTCGAGCACCGGGCCAGAGGTCGACTTCAGCCCAACGCCCATTTCAGTAGCAATGATATTGGCCAGCGTCGTTTTGCCCAGGCCTGGTGGGCCAAACACCAAAGTGTGGTCGAGGCTCTCTTCCCGCAGTCTGGCCGCACCAATAAAGATTTCCAGCTGTTCGCGGACTCGGGGCTGGCCAATGTAGTCCTGCAGGCGCTTGGGACGAATGGCGTGATCGATGCGCACTTCCCCATGCTCCGGTTCAGCGGCAATCAATCGGTCATGTTCTAGCATGGCAACTCTTCTACTGGGTCTGATCAACGCCGGCGCTCAACGACATCCGGCACGCTGCTGATTACCACATGGAGCCTGTTTAGCCGCTCATGCGCTGAGTCAACGCCGCCTTGATCAACGCTTCGGTGGATTGATTGGGATCTACATCGGCCAGCATTTTAGCGGCTTCCGTCAGCTTGTAACCAAGGCTGACCAGCGCTGCTTCGGCATCGGCCAGGCTGTCGCGCGGGGCTGGGCGACCGCTGGTCGCCTCCAAGGCCAGAGGGGCATGGCGCTGTTCCCAATCGGGAAAGCGATCGCGCATTTCGATGATCAGCCGTTCGGCCGTCTTCTTGCCCACGCCCGGCAAACGGGTCAGTGCCTTACTGTCATCGTCGCGCACGCAGCGCATGAAGGCGTCTTCATCCATGCCCGATAGAATCGCCAGCGCCAGTTTGGGGCCTACACCGCTGACCTTGATCAAGGCGCGAAACAGCGCACGCTCATGCTCACGGCCAAAGCCATACAGCAAATGAGCATCGTCGCGAATGCTCAAGTGCGTGTATAACGAAACGTTTTCGCCAGGTGCAGGCAGCGCCACCAGCGTGTTCATGGAGGCTTCCAGTTCGTAGCCTACGCCATGGACATCCACCACGATCCAGGGCGGATGCTTTTCGACCAATAAACCAGTTAACCGACCAATCATAGGAGTGCTCGCGGGTAGTGAAAACGGTAAGCCACTATAAAGCGACTCTGTACAGATGACCAGTAACGACTACAGCCGCCAACGCCCCGTGGAGCGACGCTTGCCCTGTTTGGCCGCGGCTGGCACTCGCCCGCTTCCCGTGAAGGCGTGGGTCAAGGCAATGGCCAACGCATCGGCCGCATCGGCTTGAGGCGTGGCAGCCAGCTGCAGCAACGTCGTCACCATGTGCTGCACCTGTGTTTTCTCGGCACCACCATGCCCCGTGACGGCCTGCTTGATATGTCGAGCCGCATACTCGGAAATACTCAGTCCATGGTTGGCCAGGCATACCAGCGCGGCGCCGCGGGCTTGCCCCAGCTTTAGCGCCGAGTCGGCATTCTTGGCCATGAACACACGCTCTACCGCCACCGCTTCAGGCCGATACAGGCCGATCACCTCACTCAGTCCCGCATAGATTTGCGCCAAGCGCTGCTCCAGCGCCCCATCAGAGGTACGGATACAGCCGCTGGCCACATAGCGAGGCTTCATGCCTTTCAGATCAATGATGCCGTAGCCGGTAATCCGTGACCCAGGGTCGATACCCATGATCCGCACGGCTGCTGCGGACTGATTTCCTTCCATGCACTGACTCCTGGTAACGCATGACCCTAGCGTGACACATAACAAAACACCGACGCAGAGCGTCGGTGTTGACTACCACTGGCAAACAATAAAGAGACTATTCGCCCGCTGTCTCCGCCTTGGCCTTTTGGCGCAGGCGAATGCTCAGCTCCTTGAGCTGCTCTGGGCTGACTTCGCCGGGGGCATCGGTCATCAAGCAGCCCGCGCTTTGCGTTTTCGGGAAGGCGATGACTTCACGGATGGTTTTGGCACCGACCATCAGCATGACCAGGCGGTCCAGGCCGAAGGCCAAACCACCATGGGGCGGCGCCCCGTACTGCAAGGCATCCAGCAGGAAGCCAAACTTCTCCTGCGCTTCCTCATGGCCAATCCCCAAAATGTCGAACACGGTGCTCTGCATGGACTGATCGTGGATACGAATGGAGC
Organism: Halomonas sp. 18071143; assembly: GCF_019211725.1. Lineage (NCBI taxonomy): Bacteria > Pseudomonadati > Pseudomonadota > Gammaproteobacteria > Oceanospirillales > Halomonadaceae > Halomonas > Halomonas sp. 18071143. The sequence goes on along the minus strand of NZ_CP078120.1, from coordinate 1,808,298 downwards.
CACCGCCCAGCTCGGTACCGTTCAGCACCATGTCGTAAGCACGCGATAGCGCGGCGGCCGGGTTGGCCTTGAGCTCTTCCGGCGTGCAGGAAGGCGCCGTGAAGGGATGGTGCAGCGGGCTCAGGCGGCCTTGATCATCGGCTTCGAACATCGGGAAGTCGACCACCCACAGCGGCGCCCAGGGCTGGGTATACATGGCCAGATCAGCGCCCAGCTTGACACGCAGTGCGCCGATGGCTTCGTTGACGATGCTCGTTTTGTCGGCACCGAAGAAGATGATGTCGCCATCTTCGGCACCCACGCGATCGAGCAGTTCCTCGACGACGCTCTCCATGAACTTGACGATGGGCGACTGCAGGCCCTCCAGCCCCTTGGCGCGCTCGTTGACCTTGATCCAGGCCAGCCCCTTGGCGCCGTAGATACCAACGAATTTGGTGTATTCATCGATCTCTTTGCGCGACAGCTTGGCGCCACCCGGCACACGTAAGGCAGCTACACGGCCATCTTCCGCGCTGGCAGGGCCAGAGAATACCTTGAAATCCACCTGCTGCATCAGGTCATCGACATCCGTCAGCTCCAACGGAATACGCAGGTCCGGTTTGTCGGAGCCGAAACGATCCATGGCTTCCTGCCAGGTCATGCGCGGGAACTCAGGCAGCTCGACATCCAGCACTTCCTGGAACAGCTGGCGGATCATGGCTTCGGTAATGCCCATGATATCGTTTTCCTCGACGAACGAGGCCTCGATATCGATCTGGGTAAACTCTGGCTGACGGTCGGCACGCAGGTCTTCGTCACGGAAGCACTTGGCAATCTGGTAGTAGCGGTCAAAGCCCGCCACCATCAGCAGTTGCTTGAACAGCTGCGGCGACTGCGGCAGTGCAAAAAAGCTACCCGCATGGGTACGGCTCGGCACCAGGTAATCACGCGCACCCTCCGGCGTTGCCCGGGTCAGGATGGGCGTTTCGATGTCCAGAAACCCTTGGCCTTCGAGGAATGCACGAACGCTGTGTGAAATACGCGAGCGCAGACGCAGCTTCTCGATCATGTCCGGGCGGCGCAGGTCGATGTAACGATGCTTCAAACGCACCTCTTCACCCACCTTGCCATGCTCGTCCAGCTGGAAAGGCGGCGTGAGAGCGGTGTTGAGCACCTCGACTTCCTTGGCCAGCACTTCGATCATGCCCGTCGGCATGCTGGGGTTCTGAGTGCCTTCGGGACGCAGGCGAACACGCCCTGTAATACGCAGAACATATTCACTGCGCGCACGGTCGGCATTAGCAAACGCCTCGGCGGTATCGGGGTCGACGACGAATTGCGCAATCCCATCGCGGTCGCGCATGTCGAGAAAGATAACCCCACCGTGATCACGACGGCGATGTACCCAACCGCAGACGGTGACCGTTTGATCCACCAATGTTTCGTTCAGCTGGCCGCAATAATGGCTGCGCATGTCTCTTCCTGTTCTGTTGCGTGACTATGTAAGGGGTCGCCAACTACCTCGGCTGACCGCCGCGGCTAAGCCGCGGCGCCTTTGCTGGGGGATGGCGTGCTGGTGTCGCTGGACGAAGAGCCAGCCGAGCCACCGCCAGCAGCAAGGTTCTTTTTGCTACCGGTTTTGAAATCGGTTTCGTACCAGCCGCCACCGGCCAGACGAAAGCCTGCCGCAGACACCAGCCGTTCGAGGTCATCCTGCTGGCAAGCGGGGCATTGAGTCAGCGGATCAGCGCTGACCTTCTGTAGTTTTTCCATGCGATGGCCGCAGGCCTTGCACTCGTACTCATAGATAGGCATGTTGAGGGCTCCTGAAAAGCACAACGTCAACAGACTGATATTTACAGAAAAGTGGCGAACGACTAGGCCGCCGAGCTGACAATATGTGGCCTGCTGGGATAAATTCCAAGACTGCGGTTGATAGCGCGAACATTATACCCTTTTGTGCCCCCTGCCGGGCAAGACCAAGCGCCACTTGGCAGCCAATGGAGAAAACAACATGCCTCATGCGGTAATGCTGGATGCAGAAAGCCTGGGCCCCCATATCGACCTGACGCCGATTCGTGAGGCCGTCGATCACCTGGAAACCTATCAACAAAGCACCCCGGAGCAGGCACGCGAGCGCCTGAAGAACGCGGATATCGCCATCGTCAACAAGGTCACACTGGACGCCGACACGTTGTCGCAGTTGCCTTCGCTACGGCTGATCTGTGTCCTGGCCACGGGATTGAACAATATCGATCTTGACGCAGCCAAGGCGCATGGCATCGTCGTCAAGAACGTCTCCGCCTACGGCACGGCCAGTGTCTCTCAGCACACGCTGATGCTGATGCTGTCGCTGGCCAATCGCCTGTCGCGCTATCAGGCAGATATCGCCGCAGGAGCTTGGCAGAAAAGTGATTTCTTCTGCCTTCAGAACCACCCGACGCTGCAGCTGGCTGGCAAGCAACTGGTCATGGTAGGCAGTGGCGAGCTGGGCTCGGAAGTCGCTCGTCTGGCCGAGGCTTTCGGCATGCAGGTGACCTTCGCCGCGCGGCCTGGCAACGAAGCCGCCGATAAGCGCCCGGCCCTGGACGACCTGCTGCCCCACGCCGATGTCATTAGCCTGCACTGCCCTCTGAACGACGATACACGACACTTGATCAATCAAACGCGTTTGGCCAAGGCCAAGCCTTCACTGCTGCTGGTCAACTGCGCGCGCGGCGGTATCATCGACGAAGAGGCCGCTCTGGAGGCGTTGCGCAAAGGAGCGCTGGGCGGGCTGGCCGTTGACGTGCTACCCGCTGAACCACCCCGCCAGGGGCATGCGTTGCTGGATGCCCTGGCAGCAGGAGAGCCGCTCAACTTGATCGTTACGCCGCACAACGCCTGGATCACCCCCGAAGCGCGCCAGAACATCGTCTTGCTGACCGCAAAAAACATCACTGACTGGCAGGCAAAGCAGACCGTATGACGCGGTGACACGCTAAAACGTCGCAAAATGGCCGGGGGCGTGATGTAGGGCCAGGGGCTCCATTGATACGTGGGCCATCCTGGCCCCTTGAACCTTCCCAGGCACCATTCCACGCTGACAGCACTGCGACAATGGCAATCTCCTGCTCATCAAAGCAGTTCCTGGCGTACCAATACGGCGCTGTTGCGGGGCACCAGTGGGCGCCCCCGGCGCAGCAGCAGCGAACGGGTAAACGACGCACCGAACAACAGTATCAATGAACTGTAGTACACCCATAACAGGATCATCACCACCGATCCCGCGGCACCATAGGTAGATGCGGTGGCCGTATAGGCCAGATAGATGGCGATCAGGCTACGGCCTATCGTAAACAGAATCGCCGTTACCAGCGCGCCGATCAGCACGTCCTGCCAGCGTAACACCACATCGGGCAGCACTTTGAAGATAGTGGCAAACAGCAAGGTCACCATGGCCAGCGAGATGAGCGACTCGGCAGTGGTGGTGACAATGGTCGCGATGGGCAGCAGGTCACTGGTGGCGTGCAGCATGCTGCGCAGGAAGACGCCCAGCACCAGAGAAACGAGCAGAATGAAGCCAATCGACAATACGACGGTCAGCGACAGCAGGCGCGTCTTGATGAAAATGAAGGCGCTGTTGCTGGTAGGCTTGGCCGTGACGCCCCAGATGGTGTTGAGCGAAAACTGCATCTGAGCAAAGACCGTGGTGGCACCCACCAGCAGTGCAACCACCCCTAAAACAGTAGGCAGCAGCCCGGACTCTTCGATACGCGACTGGGCAACCGCCTGTTCCACCGCCTGGGCCGCTTCGGCCCCTAACGTGCCTTGAAGCTGCGCCACGATTTGCCCTTGAGCAGCATCTTCCCCCAGCACCACCCCGATCACGGTGACCGCAATAATGATCGTCGGAGCCAGCGAAAAAAGCGTATAGAACGCCAGCGAACCAGCGTAGCTGAAGGCATTACGCTCCAACCATAGCGAGACTGCATCTTGTACCACGTTCCACCAGAAAACGAGCGTGCGCTTCAGCATAGTTATTCCCTTTAAAACCATTCCCAGCGTCCTTTTTTATAACGCCACTATTGCTATCAGTAGGTAAGCATACCGAATGAAACCGTTGAGCGCAGGGTTTGGTGCATTGCACAGCGTTAGCGCTCTGACCATAATGGCCTCGCTTGACGACCAACTGATCAGCGAACAAGGACACCCCATGACATTGGATGCGGCCCCCACGACATCGACCCACGAATTCGACTGCCTGGTATTCATCGGTCGTTTTCAGCCGCCGCACCTGGGCCATTTGGCCATCATCCGCGAAGCCCTCAAACAGGCACGTCAGGTCATCGTCATGGTCGGCTCTTCGTGGCAAGCGCGCTCCTTGCGTAACCCTTGGCACTTCAATGAGCGTCAGGCCATGATCCGCTCGGCGTTCGACGAGGCCGAGAACCGCCGCCTGGAAATTACCCCACTGCTGGACGCTCTTTATAATGACGATGTCTGGGTACGGGATGTACAGCGCAAAGTGCGTGACCTGGCCACTCCAGCCAACGTGCGCCTGCCACGTATCGGCCTGATCGGAGCCAGTCGAGGCCAATCCAGCTACTATCTTTCGCTGTTTCCTCAGTGGGAGTCGGTTAGCGTTCCGCTGGTGGAGGGAATTTCAGCAAGTCAGATTCGTGAGCGTCTATTTCGCTCACCGGACGCCACCGGCGACTATCTAAGCACCGGAGCGTTTCACGACCTCCCCCCCGGAGTGGTCAAAAGCGTGGGGCAGTTCTGCAAGGGCGACGCCTATCATCAACTGCTGGAGGAGCAGCACTTGCTGGACCAGTATCGCCAGGCATGGGCCAAGGCTCCCTACCCGCCCATTTTCGTCACGGTGAATGCCGTGGTGGTACAATCCGGCCATGTGTTGTTGGTCAAGCGTACCGCCGCCCCGGGCAAGGGGCTGTTTGCCCTGCCCGGCGGCTTCATCAATCCCCACGAACGCCTGCTGGATGCCTGCCTGCGCGAGCTGCGCGAACGCCTGCGGCTCAAGGTGCCGGAGCCGGTGCTGAAAGGGTCGCTACGCGGCCAGCGTTTGTTCGATGAGCCCCATCGCAGCTGGCGCGGGCGCACGCTGGCCGAAGCCTTCTACTTTGCGCTGACTCCCGACCAACAGCTACCTCGCTTGAAGCCGGTCAAAGGCGGCGAGCATGCCCGATGGGTGGCGCTGGCCGACCTGGAGCCAGAAAGCCTGTTTGAGGATCACTTCTTCATCATTCAAAACTTTCTAGGGCTACCGGCCAACCTGGGCGGCGTTTAGCCCTGCAGAAAATCGCGCGGCAGCTTCATCATTTGCCGCCAGAGGCGCTCTACCCCGGGCTTGTGCACCAGCGAGCAACGATACAAACGGATTTCCAGAGGAATATCCCACCCCTCATCTCCTGCCCGAACCAGCCGGCCGCTCTTCAACTCTTCACGAATGCAGAAGTCGGGAATCCAGGCCACGCCGACCCCTTGCAAGACCATGCCCTTCAGGCCCTCGGCCATGGCGGTTTCGTACACGGTGCGTAGCTTCATGCGTAGCGGATCGTTCTTCAGCAGCATGCGCACACTGCGACCGAGGAAAGCACCCTGCGTATAGGCCAGGTAGGGGATCGACTGGTCACGCTGTAGTGAAAAGAGCGGCTTGCCGTGCTCATCCGGGAGTGACACCGGCAACATCTTGACCTTGCCAATCGAAAACGAGGGGAACACTTCGGCGTCCAGCTGCATGGTGGCAAACGGGTCGTAATAAGCCAGCATGAGGTCACAGTTGCCCTCCCGCAGAACGTGAATCGCCTCACCCACATTCATGGCCACCAAGCGCGTCGGCAGTTCGCCCAATCCCTTCTGCAGCCGAGATATCCAGGGCGGATAAAAGCTCAGTGCCAGGGAGTGAGCGGCCACGATATCCAGCGCCTCGTTGGCAATCGAAAGGCCACGCAAATGGCTGAGTGATTCATTGAGTTGCTCTACCAGGTTGCGCGCAGTGACCAAAAAAAGCTGGCCTTCCGAGGTGAGCCCTATGGGTGTCGTCGAGCGGTCCACCAGGGTGACGCCCACCGCTTGTTCCAGCGCCCTGATGCGACGACTAAAGGCAGGTTGGGTCACATGGCGCTGCCTGGCAGACGCGGAAAAACTGCGCGTGTTGGCCAGTGCCACAAAATCCTCTAACCATTTTGTTTCAAGATTCACCCAACACTCCCTTTGTTTATTGGTTCTTTGTGATCGCGGCTGGCCCAGCGGCTACTGGACGGGTGACATCAGGTACGCGGCGCGGGATACGACTTTTTTCCACATCGGGCGCTGGCTGACTTCATCGAGGGTGACGCGCCGACACTGAGCAAAATCGGCTTCCAGCATCTCGGCCACTTGCTGAGTAAAATCTGCACTGGGTATGAAGGCGGTAATCTCGAAGTTCAACCTGAACGAGCGATTGTCAAGATTGACCGTACCGACGGCAGATGAGCTGTTGTCGATAAGCATGACTTTTTGGTGTAGAAAGCCAGGCTGATAACGGTATATTTTAACACCTGCCTTGAGCATCTCTGGCAAAAACGAGAACGCCGACAGGAAGACCAGCAAGTGATCCGGGCGCTCCGGGATCATCACACGCACATCCACACCGCGCATGGCCGCCAGGCGCAGCGAGTCTTGTACGCCTTGGTCCGGCACGAAATACGGGCTGGTGACCCAAAAACGTTCGTTGGCACTGTGGATCAGCTGCTGCACCAGCAACCCTGCGGTATCCTGCTTGTCAGCAGGCCCTGACGGCACGATGACGACCTGCTGGTCATGCCCCGCAGCGGGTGAGGCATGCCAATTCAGCGTGATCACCTCTCCCGTGGCCCAGTGCCAATCCTCCCAGAAAGCCTCCTGAAGACCGAGCACGCTAGGGCCGTTCAACAGCAGATGGGTATCACGCCAGGGGCCGTGCTTCTTGCTCTGCCCCAGGTACTCTGTGCCAACATTGAAACCGCCTACCCACCCTTGCTCCCCATCCACCACGGCAATCTTGCGGTGATTACGGAAGTTGAGCTGGAAGCGGTGCTTGATGCCGCGCGACGATCGAAACGGGGTCACTTCGACACCTGCCTGCTTCAGCTCTTTGAAATAACCGTCTCGCAGTTTGCGGCTGCCAATTTCATCGTAGAGAAAATAGACACGCACACCACGTTTTGCCGCGCTCACGAGATGCTGCTGCAGCTCACGTCCCAGTGCGTCATCCCTCACGATGAAGAATTGCAGCAGCAGGTAGTGCTGAGCCTGTGCAATACCTTCAAACAGACTGTCGAACGTCGCCTGCCCATCGATCAACAGCTGCGGGTGATTGCCTCGGGTCAGGGGCATCATGGCCAACTGCTCCACCGCCTTGATGTCGGTATTGGTGGACTCGACCACATGGGGTTTGATGTTATGACGATAGCGTACCAATACTCTGCGCAGCACCGTATCCTTGGCACCCCGGGCCGTTACATAACCATAAAAGCGGGGGCGCCCAAAAAACCAGTAGGCGGGTAAAGCGATATAGGGAAAGGTCAGCAGTGAAATGATCCACGCGACGGCACCCTGGGGTGTCCGACTGGACATCAACGCCATTACTGCCGAGACCATCCCCAGAACGTGGATCATCATGAACGCCGTGCCTAGCAGCCATGAGGCCATTAACGCTTCCTCGTCATCGTCGGAACACCTACGGTTTACTGCGCCTGAATTTTTTCAACTTTTCCATCGTGACCATGCGGAAAAGCCCCGCCTGGGACGGGGCTTCCGATCACTCATCTGGTCACACAGGTTGCCAATCGTCCATCAGGCCTTTTGGGCAATGATTTCTTTCCACTTGGCAGGCCCCGTCTGATGCACCGACGTGCCCTGGCTATCGACGGCGACCGTGACCGGCATGTCTTCCACCTCGAACTCATAGATGGCTTCCATTCCAAGGTCCTCGAAGCCTACTACACGAGACTTCTTGATGGCCTGGGCCACCAGATAGGCAGAACCCCCGACCGCCATCAGATAGACGGCCTGGTTGTCGCGAATCGCGTCGATGGCCGCCTGGCCACGCTCAGCCTTGCCCACCATCCCCAGCAGCCCCGTCTCTTCCAGCATGGTGCGGGTGAACTTGTCCATACGAGTGGCGGTCGTTGGCCCTGCTGGCCCCACAACTTCATCACCTACCGGGTCTACTGGCCCAACGTAGTAGATGAAGCGCCCTTTCATGTCTACCGGCAACGGCTCACCTTTGGAGATCATGTCGACCATGCGCTTGTGCGCCGCATCACGGCCGGTCAGCAGTTTTCCGTTGAGCAACAGCGTGTCGCCTGGCTGCCAGGTGCTGACCTCTTCAGGAGTGACCGTATCGAGATTCACGCGCTTGACGTTATCACCCGCTTCACGAGTGATTTCCGGCCAATCTTCCAGCTTGGGAGCTGGCAATGAGACGGCACCGGAACCATCCAGAGTGAAGTGCGCATGACGCGTCGCCGCACAGTTGGGAATAATGGCTACCGGCTTGTTGGCCGCATGGGTGGGATAATCCTTGACCTTGATATCCAGCACCGTGGTCAAGCCGCCCAGCCCCTGGGCACCGATACCACTCTTGTTGATCTTGTCGAACAGCTCCAGACGCAGCTCTTCTGCCCGGTTGCTGGGGCCACGTGCCTGAAGGTCCTGGATGTCGATCGGATCGAGGAGCGCTTCCTTGGCGATTTCCATGGCCTTTTCGGCGGTTCCACCAATCCCGATACCGAGCATGCCGGGCGGGCACCAGCCAGCACCCATCTTGGGCAACTGTTCCATGACCCAATCCACCACGCTGTCGGAAGGGTTGAGCATGGCAAACTTCGATTTTGCCTCGCTACCGCCGCCCTTCGCTGCCACGTGAATATCGACCTTGTCGCCAGGCACGATCTTGTGATGGATGATGGCGGGCGTATTGTCCTTGGTGTTTTGGCGCTTGCCATCCGGGTCCGCCAGAACCGATGCACGCAGAACGTTATCGGGCAATTGATAGGCCCGGCGCACGCCTTCGTTGATCATGTCATCCAGGCTGAGGTCCGCTTCCCAGGTCACGTTCATGCCGACATGCACGAATACCGTCACGATGCCGGTATCCTGGCAGATGGGGCGATGGCCCGTGGCGCACATCCGTGAGTTGATCAGGATCTGAGCAATGGCATCCTTGGCCGCCGGATTCTCTTCGCGCTCATAAGCGGCTGCCATGGCATCGATGAAATCCTTGGGATGATAGTAAGAGATGTACTGCAGAGCATCGGCAACGCTTTGAATCACGTCGTCCTGGCGAATCACGGTCATGGATGAACAGCTCCTCGGTTATCGTGCTGAGCGCGACCTTCTCGGTCGTCTAAGTGTGCGGGAAGTATACCGTATTGAAACAGCCACGGCAGCCAATACAGGCCCACGCTACTGATCTGAGCGTAAGGCTTTGGTCTGACGAATCATCAACAGACAAGATAACGGTATAACTAAGCTGCTTCTCGATACGATCCGCGGCACGCCGGATTTCAGGGCCTTCAGGCATCGCCTATCCCAGCGCCAGCTGCTGTTCTTTCATGCGGTGCACCTGATCACGCAATCTCGCCGCCTCTTCGAACTCCAGGTTCTGGGCGGCCTCGAACATGGCGTCTTCCAGTTTGCTGATGGCCGCCAGCAGGTCTTGCCGACTCATGGACGCCACGTCATAGCTACCCTCAGGCTCGGCCACCTTGCGCTCGTTGCCACGTCGGCGGGAGCTCTTCTTGCCGGGCGCTTGGGCGGCTTCGAGAATGTCGGCCACCGAACGCGTCACGGTGGTCGGCGTGATGCCATGCTCTTCGTTATGGGCCATCTGCTTGGCGCGGCGGCGCTCGGTTTCATCGATGGCCTTGCGCATCGAGTCGGTAACCCGGTCACCGTAGAGAATCGCTTTACCGTTGGCGTTACGCGCCGCGCGGCCAATGGTCTGGATCAGCGAACGTTCGGCACGCAGGAAACCCTCCTTGTCTGCATCCAGAATGGCGACCAGCGATACTTCCGGAATATCCAGCCCTTCGCGCAGCAGGTTGATCCCCACCAGCACATCGAACTTGCCCAGCCGTAGATCGCGGATGATTTCCACCCGCTCGACAGTATCGATATCGGAGTGCAGATAGCGCACCCGAATATCGTGTTCGTCGAGATAGTCGGTCAAATCCTCGGCCATACGCTTGGTCAGCGTGGTCACCAGCACGCGCTCGCCCACTGCGGTGCGCAAGCCGATTTCGGACAGCAGATCGTCGACCTGGGTGCTGGCAGGGCGCACTTCGATTTGCGGATCAAGCAGCCCCGTGGGGCGCACCACCTGTTCGACCACCTGACCGGCATGCTCTGCCTCATAAGGCCCCGGGGTGGCCGATACGAAGATGGTCTGTGGCGAAATCGACTCCCACTCTTCGAACTTCATCGGCCGGTTGTCCAGCGCGGAAGGCAGGCGGAAGCCGTACTCCACCAGCGTTTCCTTGCGGGAGCGGTCACCTTTGTACATGCCACCCACCTGGGGCACGCTGACGTGGGACTCATCGATGAAGAGCAGCGCATCGTCGGGCAGGTAATCGAAAAATGTCGGCGGCGGCTCGCCAGGAGCACGGCCAGACAAGTAGCGCGAGTAGTTTTCGATGCCGTTGCAGTAACCCAGCTCCAGCATCATTTCGATGTCGTAGAGAGTGCGCTGTTCCAGGCGCTGGGCTTCCACCAGCCGCTCATGCTTTCTCAGCCATTCGAGCCGCTCTTTCAGCTCCCCCTTGATGGCATCGATGGCCTCCAGGATGGTTTCCCTGGGGGTGACATAGTGCGACTTCGGGTAGATCGTCATGCGCGGTACCTGGCCACGTATATCCCCCGTCAGCGGGTCAAACAGGCGAATGGAGTCGATCTCATCGTCGAAGAGCTCGACACGCACAGCCTCTTCATCGGCGTCGGCCGGAAAGATATCGATTACATCACCACGCACACGGTAGGTGCCGCGACGAAAGTCCATGTCGTTGCGCGTGTACTGCAGCTCCGCCAATCGGCGCAGGAAGGCACGCTGATCGATCAGCTCGCCGCGGGTAAAGTGCAGGCGCATTTTCAGATACTGGTCCGGGTCACCCAGACCATAGATCGCCGATACCGACACAACGATAAAGGCATCACGCCTTTCCAGCAGCGCCTTGGTGGCGGACAGCCGCATCTGCTCGATGTGATCATTGATCGAGGCATCTTTTTCAATGAACGTGTCCGAGGAAGGCACGTACGCTTCCGGCTGATAGTAGTCGTAGTAGGAGACGAAATATTCGACGGCGTTGTCGGGAAAGAACGCCTTGAATTCGCCGTACAGCTGGGCCGCCAGCGTCTTGTTGGGCGCCATGACGATGGTCGGCCGCTGTAGTTGCTGCACCACGTTGGCCATGGTGAAGGTCTTGCCGGAGCCGGTCACGCCCAGCAGCGTCTGGTGGGCCAGGCCCGACTCCAGGCCGCTTACCAGGCTGCGGATCGCGGTGGGCTGGTCGCCCGCAGGCTTGAATTTTGACTGCAGACGAAATTCCTTGCTCATCATGGCTCCTGGGGTGGTCACTCGGTGCAAGTGGTGATCTCGATGGTGGCCTGGGTCATCAACCGCTGAATGGGGCATTTGTGGCTGATCTCTTCCAGCTTGGCTTTCTGCTCAGGGTCGCTGATACCGTGCAGTTCGAGCTGAACGGCCAGCCGGTAAACGCCCTTCTTTTCATCCTGGTCGTCTCGCTGCACCGTGACCGTAATGCCTTCCAACGGCCACTGCTTGCGCTTGGCATACATTTGTACGGTAATGGCCTTGCAGGTTCCCAAAGCGATATCGAAATAGTCGTGAGGGTCCGGCGCACTTTCATCGCCACCCACCACTGCGGGCACGTCTGCGTAGAGGTCTTCCAGGCCATTGACCTCGATACGCTGGCGAAACGCTCGGTTGCGCTCACTGATCACCACGATAGGCGGATGCATTCACGACACCTTGATGGGTAGTTTGAGCTGTTCGACCGCCTTGATCAGCGCGTCGCGCTTGGCGCGTCCTTCCACTTCGGCGCCATGACGCCCTACTTCGGCGCTGTCCACCCCATCCAGCATCATCAATGCCGTGGTGATCTTGTTCACCTGATCAGCGTTGGAAACCCCTTGAAAACTGAGTGATTGCACTGCCATGCGCTGCCCTTTTATGTGTTAATGAGTCTTGTTAAGTATATGCTAGCGGGATCAATCGGCGATACGACGCAAAAATTCTTGTGCAAGACCGATACGCGGAATTGAAGTTTAGCACGCGCAAGTGCGCTTGCAATTGCAGCCCACTGCCCGCACCTAGCGTAACCTATTGCCGCGCCTTTCACTTCATGTCGCGCAGCTTTCATCTTCAGGAGAGACCATGGCCACCGCCGAGACTCACCCCTTCACCGGTACCGTTTATTTGACGCACCTGGCAGCGCTGGACGTCACGGGTCCTGATGCCGAAAAATTTCTCCAGGGTCAAACCAGCGCCCAGGTCGGCCTCGCCAATGGACACTTCGCCCCTCTGACGTGCTTTTGCACCCCCAAAGGGCGCATGTTGGCCAATGCCCAGCTGCTGCGCCTGGCGCCACAGCACTATCGGCTGGTTCTCGACGCCTCGCTGGCCGAGCCTCTGGCCAACCATTTGAAAAAGTTTGCCGCTTTCTACAAGGCCGAGCTGACGATTGCCACATCCGTAACGTTCGTGGGCAGCAGCGCCCCGGACACCTCGCTACTCGAGCAGGCAGGCGTGACGTTGCCCGATCAGGCCTATACGCATCATACCAGCCCCTTGGGCACCGCCCTGCGTATGCCGGGCACTCCTCGCTGGCTGCTGATGCTGGAAGAGACACCCCCAGAGAAGGCTTCGCAAGAGACGCTACAGCAAGCCTGGCAGTTGGCAGACATCCGTAGCGGCCTCGCCTGGTTGACGGCGGCACAGCAGGATCACTTCCTGCCACAAATGCTCAACTGGGAAGCGCTGGGCGGCATCAGCTTCAAAAAGGGCTGCTATACCGGGCAAGAAGTCGTCGCTCGGGCGCACTTTCGCGGCCAGGTCAAAAAACGCCTGGTGCATGCGCACGTGAGCGCCAGCGCATTACCCCAGATAGGTGACAGCCTGGTAGATAAGGAAGGGAAAGCCCTGGGTGAAGTCGTCAACAGCGCGTTCAGTGACGAACAGCAGGTAGAACTGCTGGCGGTCATGAATACCAAAGTGGCGGAGGAGCAGATCTCCGTCTACTGGCAAGCGCAGCCAGTGACCTTGCACGCGCTACCTTACCCCATTGAGCGCCTGGACCCTGAGGCGCTAGCGGCTCAATTGAGCTAGCGCCAGCGAGACGGCACTCACAGGCCAAAAATACGTGCAGCGTTGGCACTGCTCAGCGCTGCGACGTGTTCCAGCGATTGCTGACGCAGCTTAGCCACCTGCTCAGCGACGTGCTTCACGCGCGAAGGTTCATTGCGCTGCCCCTGGAAGCCACTCAGCGGCATATCGGGGCTATCGGTTTCCAGCACGAAGCCATCATCCGGCAATTTGGCCACCACGCGATGCAGGCGCTGAGCACGAGCGTAGGTGACGGCGCCTCCCAGCCCCAGTACAAACCCCGCATCCAGAAACCTTGCGGCCTGCTGGTAGGAACCGGCAAAGGCATGGATCATGCCGGGCCTCGCCAGTGCCCATTGATGAAGCCGCTTGGCCACGTCATCGTTGGCCTTCACACAGTGCACGACAGGGGGAAGCTGGCAACGGCTCGCGATACCGAGCTGGGCATCGAAATACTCCCACTGCTGCGAGAGACTCTCGCTGAAGCGACCATCGATACCACACTCGCCAATCGCCACCAGGGCGGTTTCCGGGCGGGTCAACTGCTGCTTGACCAGCGCCTCCAACGCCGCCAGGTCATCGGCGTGATGCCGAGCAATGAAATAGGGGTGAAGCCCGAGGCAGATGCTGACCCCGTCACTCTCGCCCAGCGCCAGCACATTCTGCCAGCGCTGGCGCACCGTGGCAGCCACGATGAAACCGGTGACGCCCACGGCCCTGGCCGCGGCGATGACGGCCTTTCGGTCTTCATCGAACTCCGTGGCATCCAGGTGGCAGTGGGCGTCAATGAGCATGGCAAGCGCTCTCGTTTGGGTAGGCCTCTTGAGGCGAGTCTTGAGATTAGTGCTCTCGGGTCGGCTGGAAACGGATATCCGGCCAGCGCTCCTGGGTCATTTGCAGATTGACCCGGGTCGGGGCAATATAGGTCAGGTAGCCACCGCCATCGATCGCCAGGTTAGCACTTGCCTTGCGCTTGAACTCTTCCAGCATTTTCGCATCGTCACAATAGACCCAGCGAGCCGTCTGCACGTTGACACCTTCGTAGAGACAATCGACCTTGTACTCTTCCTTCAAGCGGTGTGCGACGACGTCGAACTGCAGCGTACCTACTGCGCCAAGAATCAGGTCATTGTTATCCAGCGGCATGAAGACCTGAGTAGCCCCTTCCTCCGATAGCTGCTGCAGGCCTTTCTGAAGTGCTTTCATCTTCAGCGGGTCTTTCAGGCGCACGCGCTTGAACAGCTCCGGCGCAAAGTGCGGGATGCCCATGAAGCGCATGTCTTCACCCACGGTAAAGGTGTCACCAATCTGAATGGTGCCGTGGTTGTGCAAGCCGATGATATCGCCGGGCCAGGCCTCCTCCACGTGGGAGCGATCCGAGGCCATGAAGGTCAGCGCATCGGCAATCTTGACGTCCTTGCCAATGCGCACATGGCGCATCTTCATGTTCTTTTCGTACTTGCCGGAACACACCCGCAGAAAGGCAATGCGGTCACGGTGGTTCGGGTCCATGTTGGCCTGGATCTTGAAAACGAAACCGGTAAAGCGATCGTCCTGGGCCGTGACTTCTCGAGTATCGGTCTCGCGGGGCTGCGGCGATGGCGCGTACTCGACGAAGCCGTCGAGCATTTCACGCACACCGAAGTTACCCATGGCGGTACCAAAATAGACAGGAGTCAGCTCGCCACGACGATAGGCTTCCAGGTCGAACTCATGGGAGGCGCCGCGCACCAGATCGACTTCCATGCGCAGCTCTTCGGCCTGCTCTTCGCCCAGAATGGCATCCACCTCCGGGTTGTCCAACCCTTCGATACGCTTGTCGTCAGGGATACGGCTGCCCTGCCCCTGGGTATAGAGGTGAATCACGTCGTTGTAGAGATGATAGACCCCCTTGAAGTGCCGCCCCATGCCAATGGGCCAGGTCATCGGGGCACATTGGATGTTGAGCACCGTCTCCACTTCGTCCATGACTTCGATGGGGTCACGAATATCGCGGTCCATCTTGTTCACGAAGGTGAGGATGGGCGTGGTACGCAGTCGACACACTTCCATCAATTTGATGGTGCGATCTTCGACACCCTTGGCCCCATCGATGACCATCAGTGCGGAGTCGACGGCGGTCAGGGTACGGTACGTGTCTTCCGAGAAGTCCTCGTGTCCTGGGGTGTCCAGCAGGTTGACAATTCGCCCGCCGTAGGGGAACTGCATGACCGACGTGGTCACCGAGATGCCCCGCTCCTGCTCCATCTTCATCCAGTCGGACGTCGCGTGGCGATCATTGCGCTTGCTTTTCACCGAACCGGCCATCTGAATGGCGTTTCCGAACAGCAGCATTTTTTCGGTGATGGTCGTTTTACCGGCGTCAGGGTGGGAAATAATGGCAAAGGTGCGGCGTAGCTCTGCTTCGCGCGCTAATTGAGCGTCAGACATGGAGTTCTCTAAATAGGGGGACTGCGTAATAACCAAAAAAGCGCCAGACCAGTGGCGGGGTGCGCCTATGGTAACGCAACTCCCTGCCTGCGGCATACCAAAGCAAAAAACGCCGACAAGGTCGGCGTTTGGGTATTGAGAAAGGCGTTGTTCCAGCGGGGGTTAAGCGAAGGTATTGATTTGCGTACCGACGCTACCTTCCTGAGCAAGCTCGGGCTGCGCTGCCGAATCCGCCGACGCCAAAACTTCCGTGATCTGATCGGCTTGCTGCTCCAGCGCATCTCTGAACATTTGCATCTGCGCCTGTTCCACGGTTTGCGCCTGATTCATGTAAAGCGCCGTGCTCACCGTATTACTGACCGCGACATCCATTGCGGAACCTCCATCTAGCGGAATTTCATCTACAGCCTAGCAAACATCCCTTCCGGGTGCCAAACAAACCGGAACGCCACTTGGCATCTAGAAGCGGTCCGCGCGGAACGGCGCCATATCGATGGCCGGGGGTTTATTCTCCATCATGTCAGCCAGCAGTTGGCCGGTAGCAGGCCCCAGCGTAAAGCCCTGGTGGCCGTGACCGAATGCCAGCCACAAGCCTGGATGGCGTGGCGCCGGGCCAATCACCGGTTTCATGTCCGGCAGACAAGGACGCGCGCCCTTCCAGGCACGCTCGTCCTTGCGATCGGCCAGCGGAAAAATGGTCCGCGCCACGCTCTCTGCCGCCCCTAGCTGCTCTTCATCGGCCGGCGATTCCAGGCGATCCAGCTCCGCCCCCGTGGTCAGCCGCACGCCAGCGTTCATGGGCGCCAGCAGGTAGCCGACTTCTGCATCCATCAGCCAATAATGCAGCCTGGTGTCCGGTTGCGTGGCGTAGTGCATATGGTAGCCACGCTTGACGAACGTCGGGAAGTGGTAGCCCAGCGGCTTCATCCACTCTCCCGCCCAAGGGCCCAGAGCCATCACCACATCATCTGCCGTGAAGGTATCGGTGGCGGTGGTCACCTGCCACTGCGCCCCCTGCTGACTGACGCCGGTGATGTCCGCTTGTACCAGCTGGCCACCCAAAGCAACGAACGACTCGGCGTAGGCCGCTACCAGACCACCGGGATCAGCAACGGTCCAGGGGTCCAGCCAATGAATGGCCCCGATGATCTGCTCTCCCAGCTGGGGCTCTTTTTCGGCAACCCCCTGGCGGTCGAGCACCGCAAACTGCACACCATAGAGATCGCGGGCTTCCTCTGCTTCCTTGACACGCTTGGCCAGCTTCTCGGGGGTTCGATAGATCTCCAGCCAGCCCTCGCGACGTACCAACGCATCGGCACCTGCCGCTTCGATCATCGGTGCGTGGGCGTCGAGACACAGCTGGATCAGCGAGGCGTACTCCGGGACGATCTTCTTGTAGAGCCGCGACGACGAGTGGTGCCAATAACTGAGCAGCGGAGAGGCCGCCTTGATCATGCCGGTGGGCCGGTAGCGAATATCGACACGACGGTTAGGCAGCACGCTCAAAATGGTTTTCATATCGCGAGGAAACGGATACGGCCGTACCGCCTCACGCTGGATAATGCCCGCGTTACCGAACGAGGTTTCACGACCAGGCTGGCGGCGATCGATCAAGGTGACCTGAAAACCGCGCTTTTGCAGTTGCCAGGCGATACTGACGCCGACCATCCCTGCCCCTAAAACCACTGTTTGACGCGCCATTTTGATGCACTCCTTTCCGAAAGATGATGGTGCTACCAGCACTCTCCCCGGCAGCACTTCAGTGAATTGAAAAATATCACCATTCAAAGAGCAATTGCACAGTCATAAATACCGTTTTTTACCTATATTTCAGTTTTTAATCACGTAAAAAACCAAAATAAGGAGGAGTTCACTAGCCACGGCATGACATTTGCTTGATTCACATTAGCAGTGCTGAAAGCGTTCGTCACGGCGACGGGGATTCCTGCTCTCGTCACCCGACAGTGACGCATTTACCCACCCCCGAAGCACCAATGCAGTGCAAACCCTGCACCAGGCAGCGACAAAAGCATCAACAAGGACCCGCACATGGCAATGATTCTGGAGATGAGGCTTCTCGATACCTTATGGGTGCTGTGGGCCGCCGCCATGGTGTTCGTCATGCAAGCGGGATTCCTGTGCCTGGAGGCAGGCACTACCCGCACCAAGAATGCCATTAACGTCGCCATGAAAAACCTGGCCGACTTTGCGGTTTCGGTGACGGTTTTCTGGCTGATTGGCTTTGGCATGATGTTCGGTGTTTCCCAAGGGGGTTGGTTAGGGCTGTCGTTATTCGGCTGGGAGATGGAGACCAGCAACGCCTGGCTGATGACCGTGTTCATCTTTCAAGCCATGTTCTGCGCCACCGCAGCCACTATCGTGGCGGGCGCAGTGGCTGAACGCATGCCTTTCCTGGGCTACCTATGGACAGCCTTCTGGATAGCACTATTGATCTACCCAGTGTTTGGCCACTGGGCGTGGGGGGGCTTACTCGGTGGCACGCCCGGCTGGCTGGCCGCTCGTGGGTTCGTCGACTTTGCCGGAGCCACGGTAGTGCATAGCGTGGGCGGCTGGGTGGCCCTGGCCGCCGTTCTGGTGATTGGCCCCCGCACCGGGCGCTTTCGCGACGGCGTTAACGCCAACCCTTTTCCAGCGGGCAACCTGCCGCTGGCCATGCTGGGCGCACTGTTCATGATTCTGGGCTGGTTTGGCTTCAATGGTGGCAGTACCCTGGCATTGACCAGTGCCATTCCTGGCATTATCGCCAACACCCTGCTGGGCGCGACAGGCGGCATTCTATCGGCCATGTTGATGGGCTGGCGTATTCGTCGTTATGCCGACGTCATGTATGCGATCAACGGTGCCATTGCAGGTCTGGTCGCGGTCACGGCAGGTGCCCACGCCCTGTCGCTGCACGCTGCGTTCATGCTGGGCAGCGTTAGCGGCGTACTGATGGTGGCCGCCAGTGAGTGGCTGCTCAAAAAACGCGTCGATGATGCCGTAGGCGCCATTCCCGCCCACCTTGTCACCGGCATCTGGGGCACGCTGGCACTGCCCTGGGTGGCTAACCTGGAAGCGCTGGGCACCTCGCTAAGCCGCTGGGAGCAGTTTCAAGTTCAGCTCATGGGCGTGATTGTGTGCGGCGCATGGAGCTTTGGCATCGCCTGGCTACTGCTAAAGCTGAGCAAGCGCATCATGCCTCTGCGAGTTTCACCCGATGCCGAAAAGATGGGGCTCAATCTGGCGGAACATGGCGCCAAAAATGAGCTGCATCAGCTCCTCGAACACATGCGCCAACATGAACGCCAGGGCGACATGCGCCAGCGTATCGACGCCGACCCGTTTACCGAGGTAGGGGAAATCGCTGCCAGCTACAATCGAGTATCCGCCGCCCTGGAGCGCGCCGTAGGTCACACCCGCGTCATGCTGCGTAACCTGCGTGACGGCGTCTTGACCTGGCAGGCAGATGGCACGCTTACCAGCCTCAACCCTGGCGCCGAGGCCTTGTTCGGCGTACAAGCCCAACAGCTCATTGGGCAGCCCATCAGCACGCTGTTACCCCGCCGCTCCCTGGCGCCTGGCACACGGTTGGAAATCAAGCGACGCACCGAAGACCAACAGGTACGCTATCTCGAAATTCAGGTCAGCGAGGGGGCTGAGGGGTCACACTCGGAACGTTCAGGCATGGTGCGCGACATCACCGAGCGCAAACTGCTGCAGGAGCAGCTGAATCGAGAGCGCGATCTTGCCCGCACCACGCTCGCCTCCATTGGCGACGGGGTGATCACCTGCGATGCCAGTGGCAACATTACCTTCATGAACAGCGAAGCGCAGCGCTTGACCGGCTGGGACGCCAGCGAAGCCTCGAACAAACCGATTCACCGTATCTATCAGCTGCGTGACGAACATAGCGACGAACCAATCAACAATCCCGCCCGCCATGTCCTGACCCAGCATCGTCCACTTCAATACACCGACCCCAGCATGCTGCTGCACCGCAATGGCAAGCGCTACCCGATCCAGCACAGCGCATCGCCTATTCGCTCGCGCAGCGGCATCACCCTGGGTGCTGTCGTGGTCTTTCAGGATGTCAGCCTGACGCGCAAGCTCTCCGAACAGCTCAGCTATCAGGCCTCCCACGACAACTTGACCGAACTGGTCAATCGCCGCGCCTTCGAATCGCTGCTCGGCAAACTACTGGCACAGCCGGGAGGCGACCACACGCTTTGCTACCTGGACCTGGATCAGTTCAAGATCGTCAATGACACCTGCGGCCACCAGGCAGGTGATGAGCTGCTTCGTCAGGTGGCGCGCAAGCTGAAAGCGCATGTCCGCAGTAGCGATACCGTGGCGCGCCTGGGGGGCGATGAGTTTGCGCTGCTGCTGCCCGACTGCTCGTTGGAAAAGGCCCAACTAATTTGCGAAGCGCTACGCAGCGATATAGAGCAGTTCCGCTTTGCCTGGCAGGAGCACACCTTCGGCATCGGTGTCAGCATTGGGCTCGTCGCCATTACCTCAGCCCACCCCATGCGCCTTGCCGACACGCTGCATGCGGCCGACGCGGCTTGCTACAGCGCCAAGGAGGCAGGCCGCAACCGGATCCACTGCTACCAGCCCGACGACCAGCTGCTGCTGGAAAGACACGGGGAACTGCAGTGGGTACAGCGCTTGCAAAATGCTCTGGACAACGACACTTTCCGCCTGTTTGCACAGCCAATCTACCCTGTGTGCGCCCCTCACAAGGGATATCAGGAGATTTTGATACGCTTGGAAGAGCATGGTCAGCTGATTACCCCCGGCAGCTTTTTACCCGCCGCCGAACGCTACCATTTCATGCCGCGCATCGACCGCTGGGTCATTCGCAACACGCTGGCCTGGCTAAGTGACCGCTGCCGCAGTGCCGAACCCGATATCGTTGGTCGCTGGGGGATCAACCTGTCTGGCGATTCATTGTCCGACAGCGATTTCTGTCATGAGCTGATTCGCCAGGTACGCGCCGCCAAATTACCCCCTGGCACTCTGTGCTTCGAGATCACCGAAAGCGCTGCCATCGCGCAGCTCTCGAAAGTCAGCGAGCTGATTCAAACCTTGAAGTCGATGGGCTGCCATTTTGCGCTGGATGATTTTGGAACCGGCCTGTCGTCGTTTGGCTATCTCAAACAGCTATCGGTCGACTATCTCAAGATTGATGGCCGCTTCATCCGCAATCTGCACCAGGACCCCATTGATTGCGCCATGGTGGAAGCTATTCACGCCGTGGGCAAGGCCCTGCATATTGAAACGGTGGCTGAATTCGTGGAAACGCAGGAAACCCTGGATAAGCTACACGAACTGGGCATCGACTATGCGCAAGGCTATCTTTTGGGCACACCCATGGAAATAACACGCGCGGAGGGAAGTAACATCAAAGTCATGCCAAGATAATCGTGCCACAGTAGGCGACGAAGGATAGGCGGATGATTGAAAACAACGAGAAGAGTAGAACGAGAATTTCGAGGAAGAAACATGATCAGGTTAATGGGGTGGATGATGGGGATCGAACCCACGACCACCGGAGCCACAATCCGGGGCTCTACCACTGAGCTACACCCACCACAACCTGGATACTGCAGAACGTTTTGTCGATGGGGTGGATGATGGGGATCGAACCCACGACCACCGGAGCCACAATCCGGGGCTCTACCACTGAGCTACACCCACCATGACAAAACAGATGCTTGATAATAACGACAGGAGAATACGATTTCGCATTCTTGATGGCACGCCCAGCAGGACTCGAACCCGCAACCTACGGCTTAGAAGGCCGTTGCTCTATCCGGTTGAGCTATGGGCGCACATAATGTATCCAAAGATACCGATGAGCACTTGACCACAACCAAAGCCTGGAAAGCAGTGTTACTTTTAACTTCAAGTAATCGGCTTCAAGTAAATGGTCGGGATGGAGGGATTCGAACCCCCGACATCCTGCTCCCAAAGCAGGCGCGCTACCAGACTGCGCTACATCCCGATACTTGCCTTGAACGCTGCTGCGTGTCCCGTCTCAAGCGAGGCATATATTACTATTTCTGATTCTAAAGTCAACACTTAAAGCGTTTGATTCGATCGATGCTTTGCCTGACCGCCCGGCCATGCGAAAATTGCACAGCCGAATTGCTCGCTTGCCGAGCCATATCTTTTGTTCGCTTCTCCATTTTCAATAGGGATCTCACTACATGACCGCCCAACTCATCGATGGTAAAGCCATCGCCGCTCATGTCCGTCAACGCGTTGCCGCCCGCATTCAGGCACGTCAGCAGGAAGGTGTGCGTGCGCCCGGACTAGCCGTGGTCGTGGTCGGCGAGGACCCAGCCTCACATGTCTATGTCAATAACAAGCACCGCGCCTGTGAGCAGGCAGGCATTCTCTCTTTCCAACACGCCCTGCCCTCGGATACCTCACAATCCGCCCTCGAAGCGCTGGTAGACGAACTCAACGCCGACCCCAGCGTCGACGGCATCCTGGTGCAGCTCCCTTTGCCGGCACATCTCGATGCCGGCCCCATTCTGGAGCGCATCCGGCCCGACAAGGACGTAGATGGCTTCCACCCCTACAACCTTGGCCGCCTGGCCCAGCGGCTGCCTTCTCTACGCCCCTGCACACCCAAGGGCATCATGACCCTGCTGACGCAAAGCGGCATTGCCGTACGCGGCATGGATGCCACGGTCGTCGGCGCCTCCAATATCGTCGGTCGCCCCATGGCGCTAGAACTTATGCTGGCAGGCTGCACAACGACGGTCTGCCACCGTTTTACACGCGACCTGGCAAGCCACGTCAGCCGTGCAGACCTGGTGGTGGTCGCCGTCGGAAAACCGGGTATCGTGAAGGGTGAATGGATCAAACCCGGCGCGGTCGTCATCGATGTGGGCATCAACCGCCAGGACGATGGCCGTCTGATTGGCGACGTGGACTTTACCGCAGCGGTCGAGCGCGCCAGCTACATTACTCCCGTGCCCGGCGGCGTAGGCCCCATGACGGTAGCCACTCTGCTCGAAAACACGCTGGAAGCCGCTGAGCGACACGATCAGCAGCATTGAACCCGGCAACGAACGCCTTATCCCCACCGACCCGCGGAGAATATCACGGTGCAACGTATTGGTATCATTGGCGCCATGGCGCAAGAAGTGAACATTCTGGCGAGCCAACTGGCGAGCGCTGAGCGTGCCGAGCATGCAGGCTTCGTGTTTCATACCGGCACGCTGCATGGCCTGGAGGTGGTCATTCTCCAATCCGGCATCGGCAAGGTGAACGCCGCTGTGGGAACCGCCATTCTGCTGGAACGCTACCAGCCAGACGCCATCATCAACACCGGGTCTGCAGGCGGGTTTGCCACAGACCTGGCCATTGGTGATGTGATCATTTCGGACGAAGTGCGCCACCATGACGTAGATGCCACGGTCTTTGGCTATGCCCTGGGACAGGTGCCCGGCATGCCCGAGGCTTACCCGGCCAGCGAACACCTGCGCAGCGTGGCACGCAGCGCCATTGCAGCCCTGGGCGAAGTGACGGTGCGAGAAGGCATGGTCGCCACCGGCGATTCATTCATGGCCGACCCGGAGCGGGTAGCCAGGACCCGCGCCCAGTTCCCCACCATGCTGGCGGTCGAGATGGAGGGTGCCGCCATTGCCCAGACCTGTCATCTGTATGGCTGCCCCTTCGTGGTGATTCGCGCCCTGTCCGACATCCCGGGCAGCGGTGACAACCACCTCTCTTTCGAGCAGTTCCTCGAAGTGGCCGCCGACCACTCTTCACGCATGGTCAACCAGATGCTGTCGAAGCTGGCCAGCGAATGACTCTGAAACCCCCATCGCCGCCAGGCGATGGGGACTGACCTCTTACGCCTCCATCTGCCACGCCAGGGTTTCACCCGCCTGCAAAGGCACGATGGTCTGCCCTGCGGTATAAGGGTAGCTTTCCGGCAGTTGCCAATCACGGCGCACCAACGTAATCGTGTCGCCATTGGGCGCCAGCCCATAAAAACGCGGCCCATTCAGGCTGGCAAAGGCCTCCAGCTTGTCCAGTGCCCCAACCGACTCGAACGCCATGGCGTAAAGCTCGATAGCGGCAGGTGCCGTATAGGCGCCGGCGCAGCCACAGCTTGACTCCTTATCACCCTTGGCGTGAGGAGCACTGTCGGTTCCCAGGAAGAATTTCGCACTGCCGCTGGTGGCCGCTTTCAACAGCGCTTGACGATGCTGCTCACGTTTCAGGATTGGCAGGCAGTAGTAGTGAGGACGAATGCCCCCGGCCAGCATCTGGTTACGATTGAACAATAGGTGGTGAGCGGTGATGGTCGCTGCGACATTGTCCGACGCGTCAGCGACGAATTCAGCGGCCTGCTGCGTCGTAATGTGTTCGAACACGACCTTCAACGTCGGGTGACGAGCCAACAGAGGTTTCATGACGCGCTCGATGAACACGGCTTCACGGTCGAAGATGTCGATATCATGGTCGGTCACTTCGCCATGGACCAGCAACGGCATTCCCAGCCGCGCCATGGTGGCAATGGCCGCGTCGCAATGAGCGATATTGGTGACGCCGGAAGCCGAGTTGGTCGTTGCCCCCGCCGGATAGAGCTTGACCGCTTTGACCACACCGCTGGCGACAGCCCGTTCGATCTCTTCTGCGGGCGTCGTATCGGTGAGGTATAGCACCATCAGCGGCTCGAACGCACTACCCGCCGGCAAGGCCGCTAGGATACGTTCACGATAGGCCATGGCCTGCTCGGTCGTGGTCACCGGCGGTTTGAGGTTGGGCATGATGATGGCCCGCCCCATCTGGGCTGCGGTATGGCCTACCACCGCATTCAGCGCCTCGTCGTCGCGAAGGTGAAGGTGCCAATCGTCGGGGCGAGTGATCGTGATAGCGTCCACGGCAAGTCCTGTCTTGAAAGTGAAAGAGGGGTGTCACGGCTGCACAGTATACCCAATCGCCCCGCGGGATAAATCTGCACACGACCCCCACAGGCCCAGCCAAGTGTCGTATCATGACGCCACGTTGTAAGACCAAGGATGCTGTTGTTTATGCAGAACGTACGACGCTATGCGGATGTCATTGCCAGCATAGAGGGGTTGGTGTGGCTAGGCCTTGCCTGGTCGATCTCCATTTCCATGTATCAACAAAGTACCGAGCCGACGCTGGCCATGTTGTTCGTGGTAGGCGCGCTGCTGCTGTTCAGTTGGGCACACCGACCGCTGCGCTACCTGCTGATGCGTTACCATATCCGCAAGCGGCGCACCGACATGTGGATGCATACCCTGGCCCTGCCCCTGTTGCTGGCCATGTTTTTCCATATCCTGCTGGAAACGCTGTTGGGGAGTGCCTGGCTGCCACCCAAGATATTGCTGTTCAACCTGCTGGCATCGGCGGGTTGGTTAACCTTCGTCATGACGCTATTCATCAAGTTCGTGATTCATAGCGTCAAGACATCGAACAAGTAATCGTCCATGGCTACCGCCCTGCCCCTACCGCTCTCCACGCCCAACCGCAATCTGGTCCGGCTGACCATCGTCCGGGGGATTACCTGGACGGGCTTTCTGATGGCGATCATCGTCGGCATCGAGCTGCTAGCGTTCAATCTGCCGGTCACGGCGGTGGTCAGCGTAGTCATTGCCATGGGCATGCTGAACATTGCCACCTGGTGGCGGCTGGGCCGCCCCAGGGCGGTCACCCATATCGAGTATCTGGCCCACCTGCTGGCAGACATTACCGGCCTGACGCTGCTGTTCTATTTTTCCGGGGGGTCTACCAACCCTTTCATCACCTACTACCTGGTGCCGGTGACCATTGCCGCTGCCACGCTGCCGTGGCGACATGCCTGGATCATTGCTGCCTGTGCCATGGGCGGCTATACCTTCCTGATGTTTTTCTACCACCCCATTCCGCAGCTAGGTCATATCAGCAGTGACGGCCCTTTAAGCCTGCACGTGCTGGGCATGTGGCTCAATTTTGGCCTGTCGGCAGGGCTCGTGACTTTTTTCATCTACAAGATGGCCCATGCCCTACGCAGCCGCGACAAGGCACTGTCACGCACCCGGGAAGCCGCGCTACGCAACGAGCAGGTGCTGGCAGTGGCCACTCAGGCCGCTGGCACCGCCCATGAGCTGGGCACGCCGCTGTCGACCATGGCCGTGCTGTTGAAGGAGATGCAGACCGATGTAGCGCAAGGCTCTGCGCTCGCCGATGACATCGCACTGCTGCGTCAGCAGGTGGATATCTGCAAATCCCGGCTGCAGCACCTGGTCAACAACGCCGACCGACGCCGCATGGCCGAACCGGAAATCCTCGATGCCGAGATATGGCTGGCCGGCGTGGTTCAGCGCTGGCTGGTGATTCGTCCTGACGTCAACCACCATTTCGACGTGGCCGAGCGGCGGGGACGGCCGTGGATTGCCGTGGACGCCACCCTCGATCAGGCGCTCACCAACCTGCTCAACAACGCCGCCGACGCCAACCCCGAGCACATCGCCATTCGCCTGGATTGGCACGAGGAAAGCGTCGTGATCGATATCCGCGACCATGGCCCCGGTATCGCCATGTCGATTGCCGACCAGCTGGGCGACACCTTCGTGTCGACCAAGAGCAAGGGAATGGGCATCGGGCTTTTTTTGACGCACGCCACGATCAATCGGTTTGGTGGCGGTGTCAGCCTGTATAATCACCCGGAAGGGGGAACACTGACGGAAGTGACGCTGCCACGCTGCTCCGCACCGGGCTAGCCTGCCATCAGTGCCAAGTCAGACCATCGAGGATGCCATGCAGAACCAAGACCAGCGCCTGTTGATCGTGGATGATGATGAAATGTTCTGTCACGTACTGAGCCGCGCGTTGACGCGCCGTGGCTTCGAGGTGATGGTGGCCCATGACGCCGACCAAGCCATGGCGACCGCCGCGCAGTTCCTGCCCACCATGGCCACACTGGATTTGAAGCTCGAGCACAGCTCGGGGCTCAAACTGCTGCCCGAGCTGCTCAACACCGTGCCGGGCTGCCGTATCGTCGTACTCACCGGCTACTCCAGCATTGCCACCGCCGTCGAAGCCATCAAGCTGGGAGCCATCAACTACTTGTGCAAACCCGCCGACGCCGATGACGTCATGGCGGCCTTCGAGCACCCGGAAGCCGACCCCAACGTGGAGCTGGCCGACAACCCGCCCTCGATCAACCGCATTACCTGGGAACACATCCAGAAAGTGCTACAGGAGCACGATGGCAACATTTCGGCCACGGCAAGAGCCCTTGGCATGCATCGCCGGACGCTTCAGCGCAAGCTGCAGAAGCGCCCGGTACGCCGTTAGTGGGCGGTCCAGCCCAGGTCGATGTTCCAGCTGGCACCGGTCACTGCGCCCGCAGCATCCGACGCCAGATAGGCGACTAGCTGGGCCACTTCGGAAGGCTCGATCAGGCGTTTTACCGCTGCGTTTTTCAGCATGATCTTCTCGATCACTTCCTGCTCACCCATATTATTGAGCTTTGCCTGGTCGGCAATCTGATTGTCGACCAGCGGCGTCTTGACGTAGGCCGGACAAATGGCATTGGCCGTGATGCCCTGCTCACCCCCTTCGAGGGCCGCCGTCTTGGTCAGACCGATCATGCCGTGCTTGGCACTGATGTAGGCGGCCTTGCCGGGTGACGCCACCTGAGCATGGATAGAGGCGATATTGATGACTCGCCCCCACCCTTTCTGACGCATGTGCGGCCAGGCCGCCTGAGTCAGCAGGAAAGGCGCGGTGAGCATCAGGTCGATGATTTGCCGCCACTTCTCCTCTGGAAAAGACTCGATGGCCGCCACGTGCTGAATACCGGCATTGTTCACCAGGATATCCACGCCACCAAAGCGCTTCACGGCGTCGGCAATGGCACCACGGCAGGCGTCCGGGTCGGTCAAATCGGCCTTGTAGAACGCCGCACCGGCCTGATCGGCCACCTCCTGACCTGCCTCATTGAAATCCACTGCCAAGACCTGGTGACCCTGCTCGCAAAAATGCTGGACCACGGCGGCACCAATACCGCTGCTGGTACCGGTGACGACTGCAACACGGGGCGTTGACGCTTTATCTGCTGACATGCAGGCTTCCTTTTATCGAATCGACTGAAATGAAGGTATAAACGCTTAAAATTATAGGTGCAGTCTCGGGCTTCTGCCTTCTACCGAGTAAACTCAGAGAGTAGCAGGTGACATCAACTGCTCCATCATGCGCTGGGCAAGCCGAGACGCCTCTTGCAGGCTCTCCAGCTCGCTCAGGTCGTTCAGAATGCATCGCTGATAGAATTCGATACCGTTCGGCAAGCGCTCGAGCGTCATCCGATAACGGCCAGACGGCAAGGACACCACCAGGCTCTCTTCCAGGGGGGCCGACAGCGTTGCCTGCTCAGGCACCACCAGCATCCATAATGCACACGGGGTAATCAGCGCACCGACCAGGGTGCTGGCGCCGTTGATTCGCACCTCGCCGTATTGAAAACACAGCGCATCGACGCTCAATCGAGGGTTGTAGTGCGCCTCCTTTTTCAGCGCCGCTAACGATGCGTCTCGGTAGCTGTTCGCCAACTCGGCCAGATAGCCATAGTCCTGGGCCTGCAAGGCTTGCATGAGAGTACTCCTGTGAACGCTCGGTGTTGCTGGCCCCCATTGTAGGGCTTTATGGAGAGCGTAGCGTCCTGCTATTGGCGAAACACCTCGGGCTACGCCACAATGGGGTACTACTGTACAAGCCATACCTTATTCAACGGAGTCATTGCCATGTTCGTGGTTATTTTTGGGCGTATGTCCTGCCCCTTCTGTGTACGCGCCAAACAGCTTGCCGAGCATCTGGAAAACAGTGGCAAGATCGAAGGCTATCGCTACGTCGACATGCCCTCCGAAGGCGTTACCAAGGAAGATATTGCCAAAACGGCTGGCAAGCCCATCCACACCGTGCCGCAAGTCTTCATCGACCAGCAGCACGTGGGCGGGTACACCGAGTTCGACCAGCTCGTTCGCGACAACCAGCTGCTCGCCTCCTGACCCTGCCTGATCATCCGGCGTTAAAACCTTCATCGATTCGCGTTGAAGCTGCCACGACGCACTTGCCTATACTGAGCTTTTGATAACCGTGTTCGTTTTACCCAAGCCAGTAGGCGGCGAGGAATCCCGATGCAGCGCGAGGAGTTTTTACAACAGCTTTGGCTGGACTATATCCATAATCATCCGGATATCGGTGCACTCAGGCTATGGCCCATCAGCACCAGCGCAGAATACCTGACGCTGGTAACACTCAACCATGGCCCTTTCGCTACCAGTGCGCTTAGCGCCCCCTTGGCCAGAATGGGCTATCGTTCCGTCGGCCACTACGCCATGGCTGACAAAGGGTTACTGATTCACCTGCTGGCACCCAACGATGACAGTAGCTGGCTGGTGCTGGCGGAGCTGCAGGTCGGGGCGCTCTCCAGAACACCCAGAGAAGCCCTGACCGCTCTGATACAGCAGAGCCACCCCGCCGACTGCAAGGGCCACAACCTGCTGTGCCGAGGGCGTCCGTGGCCCATGCCAAGCTGGGCACTCTATCAACAGCTGTATACGGCACACCCATTGGCTGCCTGGCTGGCCGTCATGGGACCACGCCTGCATCATGCCGGATTCGATTGCGCCACGCTGGATGCCTCGCTGGACGCACTGGGCCTACAGCTGGAACACGTCGGGCTGCATGCCCTCGATAGCCAACAAAACGGGGTATTTTCGGTGTCCAGCCTGCTGGATCATCGCTTCTATCCCGCCATGCCGCAGAAAATCGTCTTCAGCGAAGGCGATGAGCACCGCCTTTGCCTCGGGGGGCTTTCACTGACACAACGCCACGTGGAAGATGATCACAAACGGCTAGCGGAAATTCTGCTACCGTTCCATACCCGCTGCGAAATGGCGTGAGTCGCGTTGACCCACGCCACCACGTCATGCGTCGAAGGTCATTTCCGGCACATGGTCGGGGACGATCAGCTTGCCCGCGGTCTTTTCGACGATCTCCTCGACGCTGACCCCAGGCGCACGCTCCTTGAGAATAAACGCGCCGTCCTTGATTTCAAGATAAGCCAGGTCGGTCAGAACACGGTTGATACAGCCAGCACCGGTCAGCGGCAGCGAGCATTTTTCCAGTAGCTTGGACTCACCATGCTTGGAAGCGTGAGTCATGGTGCAGATGATGTTCTCTGCGCCCGCCACCAGATCCATGGCGCCGCCCATGCCCTTGATGAGCTTGCCGGGAATCATCCAGGACGCAATATTGCCCTCCTGGTCCACTTCGAAAGCGCCGAGCACGGTCAAGTCCACATGCCCACCACGAATCATGGCGAAGGATTCGGCTGACGAGAAAATGGCCGCGCCGGGACGCGCCGTCACGGTCTGCTTGCCCGCATTGATCATGTCAGGGTCGACTTCTTCCTCGGTAGGAAAGCGCCCCATGCCCAGCAAGCCGTTTTCCGACTGCAGCATGACATCCATGCCGTCGGGGATATAGTTGGCCACCAGCGTGGGAATGCCGATTCCCAGATTCACATAGAACCCGTCCTGGAGTTCACGAGCCACTCGCTGTGCCATTTGTTCGCGTGTCAAAGCCATGGTGCCACCTCTTGTCGTTGAGCAGTAATGGAAAATAGGCAAACTGATTAGCTGCGCACGGTGCGCTGCTCGATACGTTTCTCGAACGTGCCCTGAATGATGCGATCCACATAAATGCCGGGAGTATGGATCTGACTGGGCTCCAGTTCGCCTGGCTCAACGATCTCCTCTACTTCTACCACGGTAATCTTGCCAGCAGTGGCGGCCATGGGATTGAAGTTCTGGGCAGTGTGACGGTACATGACGTTGCCGTAACGATCGGCTTTCCACCCTTTGACGATGGCGAAGTCACCCTTGATGGCCTCTTCGAGGATATAGTGACGACCGTCGAACTCACGCACTTCCTTGCCTTCACCAATCGGCGTGCCGTACCCGGTGGCCGTGAAGAACGCCGGGATACCTGCGCCAGCTGCGCGCATCTTTTCCGCCAACGTCCCCTGCGGCGTCAGCACCACTTCGATTTCATCATTCAGCATCTGCCGCTCGAACAGCGCGTTCTCGCCTACATAAGAGGCAATAATCTTGCTGATCTGGCGGTCTTCGAGCAGGATGCCCAGCCCAAAACCGTCGACACCGCAGTTATTGGACACCACGGTCAGGTCGCTGACCCCACGGCGCTTGATTTCAGCAATCAGGTTTTCGGGAATGCCACACAGGCCAAAGCCACCTGCAATCACGGTCATGCCGCTTTCCAGGCCTTCCATCGCTTCTTCATAGGAAGATACACGCTTGTCGAATCCTGCCATTGTGTTGCCTCACGTGGTTGGTAAAACGTTATCGGATATTGTTCGTTACGTGGTTGCTGACCAGTCTGGCACAAAAGCTGCGCGCTGGATGCAGTTGCTTCGATAGAGTCAGTGTTGTGCTTGATGATATATTTGTTAAGTTTGTTTTTCTTATCAATTTATTTTAATAACTTATAAAGAGTCCTCATGACCGTCAAGCAGCTCAGGGCCTTTCTGGCCGTGGCCCAAACACTCAGCTTTACTCAGGCATGCGAACGCCTGCATCTTTCCCAACCCGCACTTAGCCTGGCCATCAAGGGGCTCGAAGACTCACTGGGCGGCAAGCTGCTGATTCGCAGCACGCGTAGCGTTCGCCTCACCCCTGAAGGCGAGTCACTGTTTCCGTTGGCCAAGCACCTGCTGGCCCAGTGGGACAATACCGAAGAGCGCTTGCGCCAGCGCTTCACGCTACAGCTGGGCCGCCTGAGCGTGGCCGCCATGCCCTCATTTGCCTGTAATCTGCTACCCGGCGCGCTGGTCAAGTTTCGCCAGCGCTATCCCAAAATCAACGTCACCGTGCACGATGTCATCAATGAGGAAGTCATGGACATGGTGCGCTCCAGACAGGTCGAGCTGGGCATCGCGTTCGCCCCCGAGGGCGCTGGCAGCTTGAGCTTTACGCCACTCTTCGAAGATCAGTTCGTGGCCGTCGTCCCCCTCGACTCCCCGCTGGCCCATCGGCAAAGCCTGGATTGGCAAGCGCTGCTGCGCCACGACATGATCACACTGCAACGCCCCTCCATGGTAAGGCGCTTGCTGGAGCAGGAGTTGGCAAGGCAAGGTATCGAGCTTCCCGTGGCTTTCGAAAGCCATCAGCTCTCGACCGTAGGGCGCATGGTCGCGGCGGGGCTAGGCGTCAGCGCCGTGCCCTCCATGTGCATTCAACAAATGGACGAGCTAGGCGCCCACTGCCTGCCGCTGACCGAGCCCGGCATTGCCTGTCGAGTGGGCATATTGACTCACCAGGAGCTCTCGGTGGCCGCCCATGCGTTACGTAACGTACTCATCGAAAACATTAAAACTCCCGGACTGGCGCGCCACTGATCACGCCACGCACGGCAAAGTTATGCTGGGCAGTCTGCGCTTGTTCCATTAGCATTTGTCCCTACAGGCGCAGAGTGCTCCTGGCGCGCCTTCCCTCAGGGAGCCCTGGCAGCCGCTCTGTGCGTAGCATCAGTAGATCGAGGACCGCGGTATGCCAATCATCAAAGGGGCTGTCAGCATCTTGCTGCTGACGCTGAACACACTGGTTTGGGGTGTGCCCCTGATTATTTTGACGCTGCTCAAGGTCATCACTCCCGGCCGTAAAGCCAAGGAGTGGCTGCTGAAAGGACTGTGCGCGGTGGCCTTGAACTGGATCGGCGTGAACCTCTGGTGGATGCGCCTGTGGTTGAAGCCTCAGGTGTCCATTCAGGTGCCTGACAACCTAACGCCTGAGCAGTGGTGGCTGGTCATCTCCAATCACCGCAGCTGGACCGATATTTTCATTCTGTTCATGGCGCTGCACCGCCGCATCCCAATGCCGCGCTTTTTTCTCAAGCATCAGCTGATCTGGATTCCGATTGTCGGACTGGCCTTTTGGGCACTGGAATTCCCCTTCATGCGACGTTTTACCCGCGAGCAGATTGCCAGAAACCCAAAGCTGGCCACGATCGACAGAGAATCCACCGAGCGAACTTGCCGCCGTGCACGGCACGCCCCCATTTCGATTTTCAATTTTGTGGAAGGTACTCGCTTCACGCCGCTCAAGCGTGACGCTCAGCAGAGCCCTTACCGTCATCTGTTACGCCCCAAGGCGGGCGGCATCGGACAAGTACTTAGCCTGCTGGGCAACCAATTGGATGGTATCCTTGATGTCACCATCAGCTATGCCAATCCGACGCCAACCTTCATGGGCTTTCTATGTGGCAAAGAAGCCCCCATTACCCTCGAAGCCCGGCAGATTGCCATCCCGGAGTGGATGCAGGATGCCAACTACCACGAAGATTCGCAGCACAAGGAACGCTTCCACGCATGGATCAATTCACTGTGGCAGGAAAAAGACGCGCTGCTGGACACTCTCAGCGATCACGACTAGGGCTTTGGCTGAGCGCTTGCCTGGTTGTCAGCCTGCTGGCGGGCTGTGCCAGCTCGACACCGGCGACCAGCCAACGCACTTCGGAAAGCAGCAGTGCCAGCGCATTGAGCGGTGGCTGGATCGAGGTAGGCCGAGGAGACACCTTGGGGCAGTTGGCAGCTCGCGCCAATGTGCCCATCGAGCGTCTGGAGCGTTTCAATCCGGGCGTCAATGCTCAGCGCCTGAACGTCGGCCAACGGCTATTGATTCCCACCCAGCAGGAGCGTGCCCCCTCAGGCGGGCCTTACCGCTATCAGGTACGCGCGGGTGATACCTACTCTGGCATTGCACGCCATTTCGGCACGACCACAGGCAGGATACAAAGCGCCAACCCTGGCACCCCCGCCACCGCACTGCGGGTGGGCCAAATCATCAGCGTACCCTTGAGTGGCAGCGGCAGAGCCGTCGCAGCCAGCAGTGGCGGGTCGAGCGGCTCATCGGCAGCACCCGCGACGCCTGCGACAACGCCCAGCGCCAGCCTGCCCGCGTCGGCACGCCGCTGGCCCTGGCCGCTGGAAGATTATCGGGTCGTGAGGCGCTTTGGTGCCGATAGCCGTGGCACGCTACAGCCGATGTTGCTGGCCACCCAGGCCGGTGCCAAGGCCAAGGCCGTGGCGCCTGGAGAAGTGCGCTTTGCCGATGGCATGCGCCAGCTGGGTGAGGTGGTGATCGTGCATCATGCCGACAACCTGCAAAGCGTATATGCGCTCTGCGAGCGACTGCTGGTCAACGTTGGCCAACAGGTGAGCGCTGGCGATGCCCTGTGCGAAGTCGGCCAAAGCGCCTCGACGCAGCGCTATGACCTGCTCTTCGACCTGCGCCAGGGCGGCAAGCCCATCGACCCGCGACAGGTGTTGAGATAGAAGGTATCGAGCAAGCCCCCGCTTTTGGGGGCTTGCACAGAAGTACCTCACCCTCGATAGTAGCCTGGCTCCACGAAAGGCATTGGCGTGACCGTCATGGGCAGCGACTTACCCCGAACCAGCGCAAACACCGTCGTGCCCGGCGCTTCCCATTGCCGTTCCACGTAGCCCATGGCCACGGGTTTACCGACGCTGGGGCCAAACCCGCCGGAGGTTACCTGACCGATCTCCTGGCCTGACTCATCCACCAGCGTGACGCCTTCACGTACCGGGGCACGCCCTTCCCCCACCAGACCGACCCGCTTGCGGGTATGGACCTTGGCATCCACCTGATGCAGAATGATATCCGCCCCCGGGAAACCTGCCGGGCGCTCTCCCCCATGGCGGCGCGGCTTGCCGATGGCCCAGATCAAGCTGGCCTCTACCGGCGTGGTGGTCATGTCCATGTCGTGGCCGTAAAGGCACAGTCCCGCCTCAAGACGCAGGGAATCCCGCGCCCCCAGGCCAATCGCTTCCACTTCCGGTTCGGCGAGTAGCGCTTCGGCCAACGCCTGGCTCGCTTCTGCGGCCACGGAAATCTCGAAGCCATCCTCTCCGGTATAACCGCTGCGGCTGATCCACACCTCGTGACCGACCAGGCTGAAACGACCATGCTGCATGAACGTCATGTCACAGGCCGCGGGGCACAGGCGCTGCATGACATCACGCGCCTGGGGCCCTTGCAGCGCCAGCAAACCTCGGTCCAGCACATCGATCTGGTGAGTAGAACCCAGGTTGGTGCGTAGATGAGCAATATCCTGATCCTTGCAGGCCGCATTGACCACCAGGTAGAAGTGATCTCCAGCGTTCACCACCATCAGGTCATCGATGATTCCGCCCTCGGTCCCGGTAAACAGGCCATAGCGCTGCTGGCCGACCTTCAGCCCCACCAGATCGGCGGGAATCAATGTCTCCAGCGCTTCTGCCACATCGTCGCCGGACACCAGAATCTGCCCCATGTGCGACACGTCAAACAGACCGCACTGCTGGCGCGTATGCTCGTGCTCCTTTTTCACACCCAACGGGTACTGCACGGGCATCTCATAGCCTGCAAAGGGCACCATTTTCGCGCCTAGCTGAGTGTGCAGTGCATGCAGCGGCGTACGTTTAAGATCGGTCATGGGTTTCCTCAATGGTCAAAAGAGAAACGGGAAGCCTTAAAGGCTTCCCGGCTCTGGTGGATCTTATCTTCCCGCCTGTGAAAGACGCTTATTTATCGTGATCCAGGGCTTCACCCGGCAGGATGTCCTTACCGGCAAAATAATCCCGAGTGAGTTTAAACACAACCGGCGACAGCAGCGCTAGCGCAATCAGGTTGGGAATGGCCATCATCGCGTTGAAGGTATCGGCCATCAGCCAGATGAAGCCCAGCTGCGCGATGGCACCCAGTGGGATGGCCAATACGAATAGTACGCGGTACAGCATGATGGAGCGCGTGCCAAACAGGAACTGACAGCACTTCTCACCGTAGAACGACCAGCCCAGAATGGTGGTAAAGGCGAAGACGGCCAGCGCCACGGCCACGATCTGATTACCAAAGCCCGGCAAGGCCGCATCGAAGGAGAGCGCGGTCAGAGAGGCCCCTGCTTCGCCATCGATCCACACCGTAGAGGTCAGAATGACCAGCGCGGTGATGGTACATACGATGATCGTGTCGATGAACGTGCCCAGCATGGCGATCAAGCCCTGACGAACCGGGTTCCGGGTCTGCGCCGCCGCATGAGCGATGGGCGCGCTACCAAGGCCCGCTTCGTTGGAGAAGATTCCCCGGGCCACGCCAAAACGAATGGCCGCCATGACGGCAGCACCGGCAAAGCCACCGGCAGCGGCAATCGGGTTGAAGGCGTAGTAGAAGATCAGCCTAAAGGCCTCGCCAATTTGCCCCGCGTTGACAATCAGCACCAGCAGCCCAGCCAGTACATAGGCAACCCCCATGATGGGCACCAGCTTACCGGCCACCTTGGCAATACGCTTGATACCACCGAGAATCACCGCCCCGGCCAGCACCATGATGATCACCCCCGTCAGCCAATGGGGCACGCCAAAGGTGGCATCCATGGCATCCGCCACCGAGTTGGACTGCACGGTATTACCAATGCCAAAGGCAGCCACGGCACCAAAGAATGAAAACAGGCCGCCCAGCCATAGCCACTTCTTGCCCAGGCCGTTCTTGATATAGAACATCGGCCCACCAATGTGGTGACCGGTGCTGTCGGTTTCACGGTAACGCACCGCCAGAACCGCCTCGGCGAATTTCGTTGCCATGCCCACTAACGCGGTGATCCACATCCAGAACACAGCACCTGGCCCGCCCAGCGCGATGGCCGTGGCGACACCGGCAATGTTGCCCGTGCCAATCGTCGCGGACAGCGCCGTCATCAACGCGTTGAACGGCGAAATTTCCCCATCACTGCTGGCTTTCGATGCGCTCTTGTCAGCAGGTTTTACATCGCGGCCTTGCCACATTAGCTTGAAACCCATGCCGAGCTTGCGTATCGGCATCAGTTTCAAGCCAATTTGCAGGTAGATACCCACCCCCAGCAGCAGCACCAGCATCAACGGCCCCCACACCACGCCGTTAATGGCCCCTAATAGGTTCGTTAACATTTCCACACGACTCTCCTTAACCGAAGGATTAGCAAGTTTATTATAAAGGTCCGGTCACGCTTCCCCCATGACGCTCAGGGAAGAAGCTCCTACGCCTGCCTACCATAGCGTCTACTGCACGCTGAAAAAACGCAAGATTGGCATGTTTTATACCATCTTACTGGTGAACATCCATGGTCATGTCGCCAAACGGCAGAGAAAGCCTCTTTTTTTGGAAAATCAAACGCGCGTCGCCCCAAAGTGAATGGCGTCCAATTTTTTCTCTTTTTGCCACTGATGAGAAACTTGTTTCCAATTGGAAACAAGGTACCATACGCACATGGCACACTAGACAACCCGTGCCCAACAGTCGCCAAGCTGACCGACAGACGCTAGTATGCTGTCGTTCACTCCACTGTTTAACAAGGGAACCTTCATGAGCAATCTTCCAGCTAATTTGCGCTACGCTGCCAGCCACGAATGGGTACTGGATCATCAGGACGGCACCGTTACCGTCGGCATCACCGACCACGCCCAACAAGCGCTGGGCGATGTGGTCTTCGTCGAG
This sequence comes from Halomonas sp. 18071143, assembly GCF_019211725.1. Lineage (NCBI taxonomy): Bacteria > Pseudomonadati > Pseudomonadota > Gammaproteobacteria > Oceanospirillales > Halomonadaceae > Halomonas > Halomonas sp. 18071143. The sequence continues at coordinate 1,770,942 of NZ_CP078120.1, read as the reverse complement.
CTGCCGGAGGTCGGTCAGAGCCTCAGCAAGGGCAAGGAGTTTGGCGTGATCGAATCGGTCAAGGCTGCTTCTGATCTCTACTCGCCGGTGGATGGCGAAGTGATCGAGGTCAATGAAGCGCTGGAAGATGCGCCTGAAACGGTCAATGAAGCCCCTTACGAAGGCGGCTGGATCATGAAGGTGCGCGTCGAAGGCCAGGCCCTCGAAGGCCTGCTGGACGCCGATGCCTATCAGGCGTCGCTCAGCGCCGACGATTGATAAGCTTTACCCGAACGCCTGCCTCCGTGCAGGCGTTCACGTTAACACCCTGATGCATCACGCGGCCGCCTACCCCTTGGCGGGTTGGACACGCTGCACCGTAGCCACGCTGAACCGGCTGCCCTGAGACCCCACGGTTTACTCATCACGTTCGGAACCTTCCCATGCCTTTTGAAACACGCCGTTTGGCCGAACTGGCCGACCACGATGCTTTTATCAAACGCCATAACGGGCCTGGCCCCGACGATGTCGCCACCATGCTAAAAGCGCTCGATTTGCAGCGCATGGAAGATCTGATCGAGCAGACCGTGCCAAGCGACATTCGCTTGGGCCGCGAACTGGCACTGGACGCCCCCCGCAGTGAAGCAGAAGCCCTGGATTACCTGAGCCAGCTGGCACGCCAGAACCGCGTGGCCAAAAGTTACATTGGCCAGGGTTATTACAATACCCACATGCCCGCCGTGATTCAGCGCAACGTGCTGGAAAACCCCGGCTGGTATACCGCCTACACGCCTTACCAGCCCGAAATTTCTCAAGGGCGCCTGGAAGGTCTGCTGAATTTCCAGCAGGTGGTCATGGATCTCACCGGGATGGAGCTTGCCAACGCCTCCCTGCTCGATGAGGCCACCGCCGCCGCCGAGGCCATGGCACTGTGCAAGCGCGGCAACAAGAAGAGCAAGTCCAACACCTTTTTCGTTGCTGAAGACGTCTTCCCGCAAACCCTGGACGTCATCAAGACCCGCGCGGAATTCTTTGGCTTCGAACTGAAGATTGCACCGGCGGAGCAACTGGCAGACGAGGAGGTGTTCGGCGCGCTGGTTCAGTACCCGTCCGCCAGCGGCAACATCACCGACCTCGCGCCGCTGCTCGCCAAGGCCCAGGAAAAGGGCGTCATGACCTGCGTGGCCACGGATCTGCTGAGCCTGGTACTGCTGAAAGAGCCCGGTATCTTTGGTGCCGACATCGTGGTGGGCAGCTCGCAGCGCTTTGGCGTACCCATGGGCTTCGGTGGCCCACATGCAGCGTTTTTTGCCACCTCCGACAAGCTCAAGCGCTCCATTCCGGGCCGCATCATCGGCGTTTCAAAAGACAGCCGTGGCAAGACCGCGCTGCGCATGGCCATGCAGACCCGCGAACAGCACATTCGTCGCGAGAAGGCCACCTCCAACATTTGTACCGCCCAGGCGCTGCTGGCCAACATTGCCGGTTTCTATGCCACTTATCACGGTGCCGAGGGGCTGCGCAAAATCGCTGGCCGCGTTCACCGTCTGACCACCCTGCTGGCCACCGGGCTGCAACAGGTGGGTGTGCAGCTGGCCAACGATAGCTGGTTCGATACGCTGCGCCTTACCCAGGTCGATGCAGGCAAGATCCATGGCCGCGCCATGACCCATGACATCAACCTGCACTATTTCGCCAATGGCGATGTCGGCATCAGCCTCGACGAAACCACGACGGCCCATGACGTCGCGACCCTGTTCGATGTGCTGCTCGGCGATGAGCACGGTCTTTCCGTCGCCGCCCTCGACGAGCAAGTGGTGGAAGGCAAGCTGGCAGGCATTCCGGCCGAGTACCAGCGGGAAAGCGACTTCCTGAGCCATCCGACGTTCACGCGCTACCGCAGCGAAACCGAAATGCTGCGCTACCTGAAACGCCTGGAGAACAAGGACCTCTCACTGGCCCATGCCATGATTCCGCTGGGCTCATGCACCATGAAGCTCAACGCCACCAGCGAGATGCTTCCGGTCTCTTGGCCTGCCTTCGCGCACCTGCACCCCTTCGCGCCTCGCGACCAGGTGGCGGGCTATCATCAGATGATCGACGAGCTGGCCGCTTTCCTGGTGGAAGTGACCGGCTATGATCATATCTCCATGCAGCCCAACTCTGGCGCTCAGGGCGAATATGCCGGCCTGCTGGCCATTCGCCGCTACCAGGCCGCCCAAGGGGAAGCCCACCGGGATGTGTGCCTGATTCCCAGCTCTGCCCACGGTACCAACCCGGCATCTGCCGCCATGCTGAGCATGGAGGTGGTGGTGGTCGAGTGCGACGCCAACGGCAACATCGACCTGGCCGACCTGACCCATAAGGCCGAGCAGTACAGCGAGCGGCTCTCGGCGGTGATGATCACCTACCCGTCTACCCACGGCGTGTTCGAGTCCCACGTTCGTCAGGTGTGTGAGGTGATTCACCAGCACGGTGGTCAGGTCTACGTGGACGGCGCCAACATGAACGCCCAGGTGGGGCTGACACGCCCAGGCGACTTCGGCGGGGATGTATCGCACCTCAACCTGCACAAGACCTTCTGCATTCCTCACGGGGGTGGCGGTCCAGGCATGGGCCCCATTGGCGTCAAGGCGCATCTGGCTCCTTACGTTTCCAACCATGTGGTCACGCCCATCGATGGCGTACAGCCCGGTGGCGCAGTGTCTGCTGCCGCCTTTGGCAGCGCCTCGATCCTGCCCATCTCCTGGGCGTACATCAAAATGATGGGCGCGCGGGGGCTGCGCGAGGCAACGGAGATCGCCATTCTCAACGCCAACTACATCGCCAAACGGCTGGCGCCGTCCTACCCGATTCTCTATCGCGGCCAGAACGGCTATGTGGCCCACGAGTGCATCATCGACATCCGCCCGCTCAAGAGCGCCTCGGGTATCAGTGAAGAAGATATCGCCAAGCGACTGATGGACTATGGCTTCCATGCGCCGACCATGTCGTTCCCGGTACCCGGCACGCTGATGATCGAGCCTACCGAGTCCGAATCACTCTACGAGATCGACCGCTTCTGCGACGCGATGATTGCCATTCGTGAAGAGATCGCGCGCATCGAGAATGGAGAGTGGCCGCTGGACAACAACCCGCTGGTCAATGCGCCGCATACCCAGGCCGACGTCATGGACAGCGACTGGCAGCGCCCCTATGACCGCCAATTGGGGGCTTTCCCCAGCGAAGCCGTCGCCGCCGCCAAGTACTGGCCATCGGTCAACCGAGTGGATAACGTCTTTGGTGATCGCCAACTGGTGTGCTCGTGCCCCAGCATTGACGAATATCGCCGCTAGGTAAGCCTCCCCTCGCGCCTCTGGGGCCCTGTTCAGGGTTCCAGAGGCGTCGTTTCTTGTAGCCGCTGGTCATGGAAACCCTTGAGCAGCTTCTCGTAACGCTTGGGCAACACGGAATCCTTGCGCCGCAGCAGATAGAGCACTTCGTGAATGACCTGCGGCAGTGCCAGCGGCTTCACCTGGCGCTGCCAGGGAGAAGTTTCCAATACCAGCCGTGACACAACGGTAAAGCCCAACCCCCGAGCCACAGCGTCCAGCACCATGCTGACTTCGTTGGTAAACCCCTGGTGGCGAAAATGCGTCATGGAGCGGAACTCGTCGGGGAAATTGGCCCGTAGCAGCGCGTTGGCATGGTTAATGCCATCGTAGTAATTGATGAAGCCCAACCCCATCAGTTCGGCCAAGGAACTGCCCGCGAAGTCGGCGGGCACCACCAGGCACAGGGGCTCCTTGTGCCAGACGGTGCAGGCAAGCTCGGTATGGTTGACCTGCTCGGTGACGATGCCAATATCGTAACGCCCTTCCAACAGGTCGTTGACGATCTCATGATTGAAGGCAAAGCTGTAGTTGACGGTCAGGCTGGGGTGCATCTGCTGCTGCCCCAGGATATACGGGTAGAACATCAGCCCAACGCTGCCCGGGGAGGCAATGCGGCACTCGCCGCTATCCAGCGAATCATCGTCCAGCCCATGCCTGAACTGTTCATGCTCGGCAAACAGCTTCAGCGCGTAGTCATAGGCGCGACGACCAGACTCGGTCAGCGTGAAACTGCGCCCGTGACGCTCGATCAGCGCTTTATCCAGATAGGTTTCCAGCTTTCTGACATGCTGGCTGACGCCTGGCTGCGTCATTTCAAGGCGTCGTGCGGTGCGCGTGAAACTGCCCGTCTCCACCAGCGTGATAAAGGTACGAAAGTATTGAGCGTTGAACATGGATTCCCGGCAACTTCATCATTAACGGTCACTGTCACAGTGAGGATCACCAGGGCGCCTGGAATGGATGCCTACCGGCGCCAAGCCTCTAGCCTAGCATAAAAAACGACCGCCTCGGGCACGGGTGCCCGTAGCAGGGCAAGGCAGCTGAACGTGAGAGAGCAGCATGCTAGTATGCCGATTGGTCATGATCATACTCAGGGATAGTCCATACAATGACGCAACCTTCAGCACCCCGCGCCACCATTTCCAGCATCATTTCTCCCGAAGGCAGCCTGGAAGTGCTGTCCCAGCACGAGGTCAATCGCCTCAAGAGCACCTCGAAAAGCGGGTTACATGATTTGTTGCGCCGCTGCGCCCTCGCCGTGCTCAACTGCGGCAGCCCCACCGATGACAGCCTGGCCCTCCTCGAAGCCTACAAGGATTTCGACATCGAAGTGCTGCAGCAGGATCGCGGGATACGTCTGAAGCTTACCAACGCGCCAGCGGAAGCCTTCGTTGACGGACGCATGATACGCGGCATTCGTGAGCACCTGTCGTCGATCATCCGTGACATCGTCTACGTCTATAACGAGATCCAGCACCACAATCGTTTCGACCTCAGCACTGGCGAAGGCACCACCAATGCCGTGTTCCACATTCTGCGCAAAGCGGGCACGCTGAAGCCGGGCCGCGACCCGAGCCTGGTAGTATGCTGGGGCGGCCACTCGATTTCCCGTGAAGAGTACGAATACACCAAGGACGTCGGCTATCACCTGGGGCTCCGCGACCTGGACATCTGCACCGGCTGCGGCCCAGGGGCCATGAAAGGCCCCATGAAAGGGGCCAATGTCGCGCATGCCAAGCAGCGCCGCAAGGAGGGCCGCTACCTGGGCATTTCCGAGCCAGGCATCATTGCCGCGGAAGCCCCCAACCCGATCGTCAATGAACTGGTGGTCATGCCGGATATCGAAAAGCGCCTGGAAGCCTTCGTGCGCCTGGGCCACGGCATCATCGTGTTCCCCGGCGGCGTGGGCACCGCCGAAGAGATTCTCTACCTGCTGGGCATTCTGCTGCACCCCAGCAACCAGGACATTCCCTTCCCGCTGGTCTTCACCGGCCCCGCCAGTTCCGCCGAGTATTTCGAGAAAATCGACGAGTTTCTGGTCTACACCCTGGGTGAAGAGATCCGCCGCTTCTACACCATCATCACCGGCGACCCGACGGCCGTGGCACGCACCATGCGCGATGGCATCCAGCAGATCAGCGAGTTCCGCCGCCAGCACCAGGATGCGTTCTACTACAACTGGCGCCTGACCATTGCCCGCGAGTTCCAGGCACCCTTCGAGCCTACCCACGAAGCCATGCGCAGCCTGGCGCTGCACCGCCAGCAGCCCACCCACGAGCTGGCAGCCAACCTGCGCCGCGCTTTTTCGGGCATCGTGGCAGGCAACGTGAAAGAGCCGGGCATTCGGGCCATCGAGGCTCACGGGCCTTTCGAACTGACCGCAGAGCCCGAGCTGATGCAGCGCCTGGACGACCTGCTCGGCTCTTTCGTGGCCCAGGGCCGCATGAAACTGGACGGACAGCCCTACACGCCCTGCTATGTACTCAAGTAAGCCCATGTACTCAAGTAAGCTCATGTACTCAAGTAATCTGAGTAACGCCGCATGATCGTTGCCTTTCTGACGCTGATGGCCGCGGGGATCATCAAGGGTGCCATCGGCTCTGGCGTACCGGTCATCGTCATTCCCGTGCTGACCATGCTGTACGATGTCAAGCTGGCCATTGCCGTGCTGGTGGCCCCGAACCTGTTCAGCAATGCCCTGCAGGTCTGGCAGTACCGCCACCATCTGCTGCCGCATCGCTTTCTGCTCTGGTTCGGCCTCTCCGGTGGGCTGGGCATCGTGATCGGCACCTGGGGGCTGGTGGTGCTGTCGCCCACGCTGCTGTCGCTGGGCGTGGCGGCTGCCATCGTGCTCTACCTGGCCATCAAGCTGGCCAACCGCAGCTTTACGCTGCCCTTCCCGCTGGCGCAGCGCATCGTGTTGCCGGTGGGGCTGGTGGCAGGCGTGCTGCAAGGTGCGGCGGGCATGTCCGCCCCGGCGTCAGTGACCTTTCTGAACGCGATGCGCCTGGAGCGCCCGGTGTTCATCGGCTCGATTTCGGTGTTCTTCGTGGCGATCACGCTGGTACAGATCCCGGCTCTGCTCAGCGCCGGCATTCTCACCTGGGAGCGCTCGTTGTACAGCCTGGCTGCCCTGCTGGTCATTCTGGCGGCCATGCCGCTGGGCGCCCGACTGGGCAAACGCCTGCCCCATCGCTGGTTCGACAGGCTCATCATGTGCCTGCTGGCCACGATTGCCGTCAAGATCGTCGTGGATGCATTGATGGCCTGAGGCTATACTGACGGCTGTCCGTTGCCGGGCTGCGCTCGGCATCAGGTACTTATTACCTCTTACTTCAGCACCAGGGAAAGGAGCGACCCATGGAAATGATCAACCAGTTGAGCGATGGCAAGGCCAAAGCCTTTGCCAAACACTGTTTTGAAAGTTATTCCCCGGAAGAACTGAACGCGGCGGCGGCGGGCAGTCCTGACAAGGACCAGGCCGACCACTGGGGCATTACCGAAGGACAGTGGCAAGAAGCCGTGACAGCGGCCCTTGCCGACCATAAAGCCCAGAGTGACTGAACACCTCTTAACGCTCTGACGTTGCCGCTGCCTGCCCATGGCAGGCGGTGGCACTCACCTCTTCCGGCGCAAGATGCTTTTTTCCACCTCGACCACGCCATACACGGCCATGCTTCCCACCAGAATGGCAAGCCAGTGGTGAGCAGCCAGCCCCTCGCTGACCAGCACGAACTGCATGAAGGGTAAGTAGGTGAACCCCAGTTGCAGCAGCAGGACCAACCCGATGGCAAGCCACACCGGCCGACTGCCAAACACGCCTTTCCAGGTCACCGTGCTGTTGAGCAAATAACGGCTATTGATCAGGTAAGCGGCACTGCCCGCCACCAGCATATTGACCGCGCCCGTGCGGGCCAGCGCTTCGCTACCCCCCTGCCCCAGAATCCAGTTGAACATGCCGAATACGCCAATCAGCAGCAGTAGCGATACGAACACCACCCGCCAAAGCAGAAAGAGATCCAGCAGCGGCGCTTTGGGGTCCCGGGGCGGGCGCTGCATCAGATCCTTCTCGCCAGATTCGAACGCCAATGCCAGGCCCAGTGTAATGGCCACCACCATGTTCACCCAGAGCGCCTGCAGCGGAGTCACCGGCAGGCTCGTGCCCGCCAGCACGGCCAGCATGATGGCCAGCCCTTGGGCACCGTTGGTGGGCAAAATGAAGGTAATCGTCTTGCGAATGTTGTCGTAAACCTTACGCCCCTCTTCGATGGCGTGGACGATGGTGGCGAAGTTGTCGTCGGCCAGCACCATTTGCGAAGCATCCTTGGCCGCTTCCGTTCCTTGAATGCCCATGGCGACACCCACATCTGCCCGTTTGAGCGCCGGGCCATCGTTGACCCCATCACCCGTCATGGCGCATACGCCTCCACGCGCCTGCATGGCCTTGACCAGCCGCAGCTTGTGCTCTGGCGACGCCCGAGCAAACACATCCACCTCCAGAATGATCGCTTCGAGCTGCTCATCGGTCATGGCCTCCATTTCACGCCCGGTCAAGGCCCGCTCGGTGTGCTGAAATCCCAGCTGCCGCGCAATGGCCAAGGCAGTGGCAGCATGGTCTCCGGTGATCATCACCGGGCGAATACCGGCGCGCTGGCAGCGTTTCACCGCCTCGATGGCCTCTTCACGGGGCGGGTCCAACAGCCCTATCAACCCCAGCAGGCGCAACCCCGACTGCACATGAGGGTGATCGAGCTCAGCGCCTTCTTCCATTGCCTTCTCGGCAATCGCCAGCACCCGCAAGCCTCTCGATGACAGCGCTTCGATATGCGCCTCCCACTCGCTAGCTACCAGCGGGGCTTCGCCTTCATCGGTGATCACATGGCTGCTCATTTCGATAATGCGATCCGGCGCACCCTTGACCAGCAGCCGCCACCCACCCTCAAGGTCATGCAGCGTGGCCATGTACTTGTGCTCTGACTCAAAAGGAATCGCATCGAGACGCGGGTACTGCTGGCGCAATGCAAGGTGATCGAGCCCCGCTTTCTCGGCGGCCACCACCAGCGCCCCTTCGGTGGGGTCGCCAAAGATGCGATAGCGTTCATCTTCCTGGTGCAGCTCGGCATCGTTGCACAGCACGCTGGCCAACAGGCAACGTTGCAAGGCAGGCTCATGGGCCAGTCCATTGCACTGCTCCTCGGCGGCAGCTCCTTCCCGGTATAGCTTGCCATGCGGGGCAAAGCCGATACCCTCGAGCGTGAAACGGGCATCCTGCAGCCAGATTGCCTGGGCAGTCATCTCATTACGGGTCAGCGTGCCGGTCTTGTCGGAGAAAATGGTGGAAATCGAACCCAGCGTTTCCACGGCGGGCAGCCGCCGGATAATGGCCCGCCGCTTGGCCATGCGCTGAACGCCCAGTGCCAGACCAATGGTCACAATCGCAGGCAGGCCTTCGGGAATGGCCGCTACCGCCAGGCCCACGGCCGCCATGAACATCTCGCCCAAGGGCTGCTGATGCAGCCAGCTACCCAGCAGCGCCGTGATCCCAGCGGCCAGCAGGATAAACACCGCCAGAACTCGGCCAGCTCTATCCAACTGCTGTAGCAATGGCGTCTTGATCTGCTCGACACTGCGCAGCAGCTCGGAAATTTTGCCAATTTCCGAGCGCCCTCCGGTCGCCACCACCAGGCCACGGGCATTCCCCTGCACGACCAGCGTGCTGGCAAACGCCATGTTCGAACGCTCGGCCAGCTCGGTATCGTGGGCCAGCGGCGCGGGCTGCTTATCGACGGGCACCGACTCACCGGTCAGGGCAGCCTCATCGGTTTTCAAGCGCCGTACTTCCAGCAACCGAACATCCGCAGGCACGCGATCCCCGCTCTCGAACAGCACGATATCCCCCGGCACCAGCGCTTCGGCGGGCACCGTGGTACGCTGGCCATCGCGCAGCACGTTTGCCTGGGGAGAGAGCATGTTGCGAATACTGTCCAGCGCCTGCTCGGCCTTGCCTTCCTGGAAAAAGCCGATCAAGGCAATAATCAACACCACGCCCACGATGGCGGCCGCATCAATCACGTGGCCCAGCAGAAAGCTGGCCACCGCCGCGACCACCAGAATCAGCATCAGAATATTGGCAAACTGCGCCAGCAGCCGCTTGTACCAGGGGCGCCCTTGGGCCTGCTCCAGGCGGTTTTCACCATACTGAGCCAAACGCGCCTCTGCTTCTTCGCGGCTCAGACCTTCACGGGTCGCCGACTGTTGCGCCAACGCCTCGTCTACCGACAGCCCATGCCATGCCTCGGGCGTTGCAGACTGCTTGCCTGTGCGACTCATCCTTGCCTCCTGATCGATGCGCTTGAGTAGACCTTCCACCTGCCCAAGAGCATACCGTACCCGGCTGCACAGAATGATTCCCACCGCTCAAAACTTGACGCATATCAAGAGACACCAACATGAGCCAACGAAAAAAAAGCCGCTGCAATAAATGCAGCGGCTTTTTCGATATTGGTCGGAGTGACAGGATTCGAACCTGCGACCTTTGCAACCCCATTGCAACGCGCTACCAAGCTGCGCCACACTCCGATGCCCGTTGGCTTTCGCTTCAGGACGGTGCGTATACTAGCGCTTTATTAGCCAAATGAAAAGCCCTTTTTGCGCTTTCTTTTCAAATGCTTGCCGTGTTGCGTTGAAAAGCACCCATCAGGCTAGCGATCCGCGTTTGCCAGCAGCGTCGCCATGGCATCGTAAACGCCGGGGGCGGTTACCAACAGCTGCTCTGGGAAAAGGTCGGCAGGAATGCCTTCCGGCACCTCGACCAAATGCCCCACGCGTGCCCCGGCTTCCCGGGCGATCACCCAGCCTGCCACAAAATCCCAGGGGGATACGCTTTCGTAATAGGCATCCAGGCGCCCACAGGCAATGTCGCAGATATCCAGCGCCGCGGCACCGTTGCGCCGGATGTCCTGGCAGTGGGTCAGGACGGCTTCGAGCCGTGGCAGCAGGGCCTTGCGGGCCTGCTTGTCGTAGGGAAACCCGGTACCGACCAGCGTGCTGGCCAGCGATTCGGCACCGCTGGGCTGAATACGCCGCTGGTTGCAGTAAGCCCCCAGCCCCTGGGCTGCGCTGAAGGTCTCATTCAGGAACGGTGCATGAACGACGCCTACCTTGCCCACGCCCTGCTCGATCCAGCCAATGGACACCGCCACATGACGCTGGCCCTGGGCAAAGTTCACCGTGCCATCGATAGGGTCCACGACCCATAGCTGTTCGGCGGGATGGTAGAGCGCCTGTTCAGGGCTCAGCTCTTCGCTCAGCCGAGCCTCACCGGGAAAATGCTCTTCCAGCCGCTGACTGATTCGCTGGTCGACGGCGACATCGACATCGGTGACCAGCTCAACGCCCTCTTTCAAGCGTTGGGCGAAGTTCTGCTGCTCACGCGCCTCGCGGATCATCTGCCCCGCCTCTTCGGCGATGGTGATTGCCAGCGCCAGGCGCTCTTCCAGGGTATACGCTGCCATCAAGTTGCCTCTTCTAACGAACATTGAATGAGTGACAATAGATAGGTCAGCATAAGCGCTAGCCGATGGCATTACCATGAACGCTCGCTCAAGCGACTACCCACAACACTAGCCAAGAACTCGTTATCGCAGGGCATCTACCAGTATATCTACCACTACCCGCGTAGCGGCTTCGATGAGCACCACGTCTGCCCCGACGCGCTCCCACTCATAGCCCGGGTAGCGTGGCAGCTGCTGTGCAATGGGGCCATCGAAGCGCTTGGCGATCCCCGGCGGCAGCGGCTTGCCCCGCTCCAGGCGGCGCTGTATGCCGGGCGGCAGCGGCTCGGCGCGGGGGGCTTCGTACTGGCGCAGCAGGCCAAGCAGCTCCCGCTCGTTGATACGCGGCAGATCGATATAGCGCTCCGAGCGATGCTCACGATCACGGCGATATTCATGGCGATGCTCCCGCTGATATTCCTGACGATGCTCACGACCATTCTGGCCCGCCTGCTGCTCCTGGTGGCCACGGGCGCCATGGGCGGGGGCATGTGCAGGTTGAGCACTCGCCAGGCCGTGCCAGCATAGCGTGCCAAGGAGCACGGCAAGAGAAAGTGGTTTCATGGTTGGCTCCCGATATTAACGTTACCTGAAGAAGCCATGAGTGTAGGCGGGAATTACGCAGGGAGTGTGTAAAGTTCGCGAACTTGTATGAAGAGCCAGCTTGGTAACGCACCTTCATGATCAAGGTGTGACGACGCGCTCGACCATGCCTTGGCTCGTGATGCGAGCCTGAACGTTTGAACGCTGGGTATTCAGCACAAGGGAAGTAGCATCGCCATCGAATACGCCGCGCAAAGCATTCGCAACGGCTAACTGGGTAGGTTGGTTGCTTTCACCCACGAGCGGTATGGCTCAAGGGCATCATCCAGGTGATCCGTCGCCAATACGCGAGCATTAGCTCTTACTGACAGGCGCTGAAGGCGGAACGGTCCAGGTAAGCCAAGTACGCGGGCCGACTCATTCCTGACAAAAGGGCTATCACCGCTATCATGATTAACAGCTCGAACAGGCTAAAACCGCTGGCTAGAGTTCGCATACAGTACTTCACATGATACAGTGAAAAGGCCGCTCTTGAAGAAGCGGCCTAGTGCGTAATATATCGCCTATCAACTATTAGTTAACCATCACCACCAGTGCCAGCAACAATACGTCCAGTCTCTGTGACCGTTACAACTACTTCACGGCTCCCAGTTGTGACTGTTATTGGGCCGGGGTTCTCTTCTGAAGTACTTGTAAATCGGTCGACAAGTGCTGTCTTATTTGTGCCCTCTTCACACGACTGAAAACTAAAGGCCTCAATTTGTGAATTATCAGCATCGACGGATGAGGCAACAGCCAACGATCGGAAAGAGTTTAGTTCTGCAATACAGGCACTTTGCTCAGAACGATCCAAATAATTTCCGTACTGCGGCACACCCACCGCCGCCAAAATACCAATAATCGCCACCACGATCAGCAGCTCGATGAGGGTGAAGCCCGGCTGCTTGAAGCGGCGGGGTTGGTTGGGTTGGGTCGTTTGCATTGCGGAGTTCCCTTGCGGTGTAAGAGTCATCGTCAGGCCAAATCTTACTGAACATCAGCCTTGATTGCTGATTAAATTAGCTTAACCACCCCCCATTGGCAACCAGCTTTATCTTCCTGACATGCCCCGATAATCGGCCTATTTCACGGTATGGAGCCTGTACGTGGCTGGTACCTCGGGAACAGTAAATATGGTACAACCCTCAGCATTACATTCCGTTTCATTTGCCCGCTGCCGAGTATGCCATGAGCCAACCTGCCCCTGAGTCTACGCTGAGCCATGCTGCCCTGAACGGGGGGCTGCGCGGTATCGCCAAACGGCTGGTCAAGCACGACCTGCTCACCGATGCCCAGGCCACCATTGCGGAAAACACTGCCACTCAGCTGGAAATATCGCTACTGCAACATGTGGTAGACAGCAGCCTGGTGTCTGCCGATGAGGCGGCGGTGGCGGCTGCCTGGGAGTACGGCCTGCCGGTAGTAGACCTGGAAGCCATACGAGTGGCCGCCCTGCCTGCTGCCAGTGACTATCCGGTCAAGATTCTTGAGCGACTGGGTATTTTGCCTTTGGCGCGCCATGGCCACCGATTGACCGTGGCAGTCCCTTACCCCGCCACGCTGACCCAGCTGGACGAGCTGCAGTTTGCTACCGGGCTAAGCGTGGACGGGGTGCTAGCCCCTGCCGATCAGCTACGCGATACGCTCGTACAGTACCTGGCGCAAAACGAACGCAGCATGCTGGACGAGCTTGAGGACGTGGACGATGCCGTCAGTGAACTCAATGTCGTACAGCACGAAGATGGTAGCGAAGCAACGCTGGATAACGCCGCTCAAAGCGGTGAGGACGCGCCAGTCGTCAAGTTCGTCAACAAGATCCTGCTGGATGCCATTAGTCGAGGTGCTTCGGATATTCACTTCGAACCTTATGAAACCCAGTACCGAGTGCGATTTCGTATCGATGGCATGCTGGTGGAGATCGCTCGGCCACCGTTTGCCCTTCGCCATCGCATTGCTGCCCGCTTGAAGATCATGTCACGGCTCGATATCTCCGAGCGTCGCCTGCCCCAGGATGGTGCCTTGAAGCTGCAGCTGTCACGCACCCGCTCGATCGATTTCCGCGTCAACTCGCTGCCCACGGTTTGGGGGGAAAAGGTCGTACTGCGGATCCTCGACCCCACGTCTGCTCAGTTGGGCATCGACCAGCTGGGGTTCACCCCTGAGCAGCAAACCGCTTATGAAAGCGCGCTCAAGAAACCCCAGGGCATGATTCTGGCAACGGGCCCCACCGGTAGCGGTAAAACCGTGACCCTGTATACCGGCATCAATATTCTGAATCAGGTGCAGCGCAATATCTGTACAGCGGAAGACCCGGTGGAAATCAAGGTGTCCGGCATTAGTCAGGTCAACGTATTGCCCAAAATCGGGCTCAACTTTGCCAGCGCCCTACGCGCCTTCCTGCGCCAGGACCCGGACGTAGTGATGGTCGGCGAGATCCGCGATCTGGAAACGGCGGAAATCGCCGTCAAGGCAGCGCAAACCGGGCACCTGGTGCTCTCCACCGTGCATACCAACTCCGCCGCCGAAACCTTGACGCGCCTCGCCAACATGGGGGTGGCCACGTACAACATTGCCAGCTCGGTGAGCCTGATCATCGCCCAGCGGCTGGCGCGCAAGCTATGCAACCAGTGCAAAGCACCTGCCGACATACCCGCCGAGGCGCTGCGCAAGGCGGGCTTTAGCCAGCAGGAGATTCGCCATGCCACCATTTATCAGGCGGTGGGCTGCAAGCAGTGTACTCAAGGCTACAAGGGTCGGATTGGGGTATACGAAGTCGTGCCCATCAGCGACGACATGCGCCAGTTGATCATGCGCGACGGCAACGCCATCGAGATCGACCAGCAGGCCAGACGTGAAGGCCACCCCAGCCTCTATCAAAGTTGCCTTGGCCGTGTGCTGGATGGCAGCACCAGTCTCGATGAAGTCAACCGTATCAGCAAGGAGTAACCCCTCGCATGGCCAAAGCCAAGGCGCGCCGCGCCAAACCGGCCCCGTTGCACCGCTGGAAGTGGTCGGGGAAAGGCCCCCAGGACCGCCCGATGAAGGGGGAGCTGATCGGCAGAACCAGGGCCGATATCGTCGATCAGCTCGCCAGGCAACGGATCGTCGCCGGCAAGATCCAAAAATGCAGCAGCTTCAGCGGCCGAGGCAAGATCAACAAGGTCGATATCATGGTGTTCGCGCGGCAAATGGCCACCATGGTGCGCGCAGGCATTCCCATCCTTCAAGCTCTCCAGGCGGTCTCCGAGAGCCTCAAAAAACCCGCCATGGTGGCACTGACCCAGCAGATCATGGAAGACGTCTCTTCCGGTGACAGCCTCTCTGCAGCCATGGCCAAGCACCCAAAGCAGTTCGATCGCCTGTTCGTCAATCTGGTGGATGCCGGTGAGCAAGCCGGTGCCCTGGACCAGATGCTGGAGCGTATTGCCAGCTACAAGGAAAAGGTCGAATCGCTGAAAAATCGTGTCAAGAAAGCGCTCTGGTATCCCACGGCGGTCATGGCCATTGGGGTCGGGGTCACCATGCTGCTGCTGATCAAGGTGGTCCCGGAGTTCGAGAGCATGTTCCAGGGATTTGGTGCCGAGTTGCCAGCGCTGACACAATTTACCGTCAACCTTTCCGAGATGGCCCAGCGCTACTGGCTGCATGCCATCGGCGGGTTGGTGGGCAGTGTGATGCTGCTCAAGGCCGCGGCTCGGCGCTCTCCAAAACTCGCCTATCGGCTGGATGGCCTGCTGCTCAAGCTGCCGGTGATCGGTGACATCATGCATAAATCGGCGGTATCACGTTTCACGCGGACGCTGGCAACGACCTTTGCTTCCGGGGTGCCGCTGGTAGAAGGGCTGGAAACGGCGGCGGGCGCCGCCGATAATCGTGTTTACATTCAGGCCATCAACGAAGTGCGCCAGGACGTGACTACCGGCCAGCAGCTGCACTTTGCCATGCGCATGACCAATCGCTTCCCTGCGCTGGCAGTGCAGATGGTGAGCATTGGGGAAGAGGCGGGCTCACTGGATGCCATGCTCAACCGAGTGGCCGACTATTATGAAGAAGAAGTCGATAACAAGGTCGATGCACTGACATCGCTGATGGAGCCGCTTATCATCGTGGTCCTGGGCGCCCTGGTAGGCGGTGTCGTGGTCTCCATGTATCTGCCCATTTTCGAAATCGGCACAGCGCTTTAATCGCTCGGCCGTCGACACGCTTATTTCACTTCAGGATCTCCATGGGTTTATCGCCAACCATGCTGCTCGCTATCTCGCTGATGCTGGGGCTGTGCTTCGGCAGCTTCTTGAACGTCGTCATCACCCGGCTACCCGTCATGTTGATGCGCCAGTGGCGCAACGAAGCCCTGGTCGCGCTGGAGCAGCCAGCCGAAGCGCACCCCCGCTTCAACCTGGCATACCCTGCTTCACTGTGCCCTTCATGCCAGCACGCCATTGCCTGGCATGATAACCTGCCCCTACTGGGCTGGTTGAAACGCCGTGGACGCTGCGCCAACTGCCGCACCCGCATTAGCCCCCAGTACCCGGTCGTGGAGCTGATGGGTGGGCTGTTGGCGGTAGCTGTCATGCAGCTGCATGGCCCAACGCTGGCCAGCCTGTTTCTGTACGCGGCCTGCTTGACGCTGCTGGTACTGGCGGTCATCGACCTGCGCACCTATCTGCTGCCGGACATTCTCACTCTACCCCTACTGTGGATGGGGCTACTGTACCAGCTGCTGTTTCAACCGCTGATGCTGCCCAGTGCCGTGATTGGCGCCATGGCGGGTTACTTGATCCTTTGGAGCTTCTACTGGCTGTTCAAACGACTCACCGGCAAGGAAGGCATGGGGGTTGGCGACTTCAAGCTGCTGGCAGCGCTGGGTGCCTGGCTGGGTTGGGAAATGCTGCCGCTATTACTGATCGTCTCAGCAGGCCTGGGCGCGATCATCGGGCTGACGCTTCAAGCGACGATGCCCAGGCTGCGTGGCCAACCGATGCCCTTCGGGCCTTTTCTCGCCCTGGCGGGCTGGTTAGGGCTGTTGGCGGGCAATGAGCTGATGGCCCTTTATCTCTCACTCTTCTGACCGGAGGCGATAATGATCATCGGATTGACAGGCGGTATCGGCTCCGGCAAGTCGACCGTGGCACGCGCATTTGGCGAACTAGGGGTCGGCTGGGTAGATGCCGACGATATCGCCCGCGAAGTGGTCATGCCCGGAGAGCCCGCACTGGCGGCGATTGCGCAACGTTTTGGTCAACAGGTGCTCGATGCCGATGGTGGCCTGAACCGCGCCGCGCTGCGTCAGATCGTTTTCAGCGACCCCGAGCAGCGCCGCTGGCTGGAAAGCGAAACCCATCCGCGCATTCGTGAACGCCTGCAGTTGCGGCTAAAGGAGCTTGCTCTGAACTCGCCTTATGTTCTGCTGGTATCGCCACTGCTGTTCGAGTCGGGCCAGGATGCGCTGGCGCAACGCACACTGGTGGTCGATGTACCGGAGGAGCTGCAGCGATCGCGCACTTTAGCGCGCGACGGGGTGAGTGAAGCCCAGGTGCGTGCTATCCTCGCCGCCCAGCTATCGCGCCAGGAACGGCTCAGCCGTGCCCATGACGTGATCGATAACAGCGACAGCCTGGAGCACCTGCAGCACCAGGTCGTCACGCTGCATCGACGCTACAGCACGATAGCGCACGATTGAGTAATGCACGATTGAGTCATGAGAGGAGAGATGCATGAAGAGCGCTGCCAACGATGCCCCACTGGAAGTCGCCTGCCCACAATGTGCCACGCCCGTGACCTGGAGCGCACAAAGTACCTATCGACCGTTTTGCAGCCAGCGCTGCCAACTACTCGACCTGGGTGCCTGGGCCGATGAATCACACCGTATTTCCGGCGAGTCGGCCATGGATGAAGCGGATATGGACGCTCTGCTGGCACAGGCGGATCGCGATGCCCCACTCTCCTGAGGCCTGACCCACGATGTCGTCCTCGCCCGCCTACCGCCTGCTGCATGAACTGGATGACCGTTTCGATCAGTTGATGCAAGCCATTGAACAAGCCGTTTCGCTTTATGAAACCCAGCCGTTGCCCATGTGGCGCTTCGATGGCCTCAGCGACCCCGGCTGGCTACGCCATGCGCTGCTGGACATGTGGCATCAGCAAGCCCAGGATGGGCGCGAAACGCGCAATTACATTGGAGTCATCGCGGCGGACGAAGCACTACTGGAGGCCTTTCATGACGTCAATCATGCCAAGCAGGCGATCAGTGACTGGCTCAGGCACATCAAACAGGCTCACCCTACTGCATTGAGCGAAGCCAGGCAGCGGCTCCCTCGCCGTCACCCTGACCTGGACAGCGTGCTGCGTCAAAGCGGGTTGGCCAGGCTACATTTGAAGCAGTGCTGGCGACTGATCCCTCTCGCCGAAGCCCCCGTCGCCAGAATTCGCTTTGCCTGGTATACCAGCGGCCGCTCCATCAAACGCATAAGCGTTCAGGAAGCGGAGCAGAAGCTACTGCAACTGGACACCGACGCGCCTCATGTACGCATCCAGTTGCGCAAATTGGCCAGCCTACCCAGCCAGGAAGTGCTGGCCCAGGTACAGAACCAGGCCCCGCTGATGCGCGCCAACCTTTTCTACACCGAACCGCTGGCAGATGGTCACACGCGTCGAGCGCTCAACGTGGCCATGCCCCTTGTGGTCCCTGCGCCAGAGGGGCGTCTACCCGATATTAAAACGCCACCACAAACAGCGCCCATAGCCCGCACCCGCGCAAAGCGACGGGATGAAAAGCTGGAAAGTGAGGTGTTTCTGCCCAGCCTGCGGGTCTTCCGCTACCGTTAGCAGCCCCCTTCACTCACCGGGTATGTCCTCCAACGCCCACACATTGTACTTGAGCAACGTATCGATCAACTCGCGCAACGCCCCTGCCGATTGGTCGTACTCGGCCATCAGCGCATGCAGGCGCTCGCCGAACAGCTCATCACGCCGCTTCTGTTGGTCCGCCTGATCTTCTGCTTCTAGCTCGGCCAAGGAGCGCACCGGAGGGCCGGTGGGAATATCGAAATCACTGTCAGGGTCTTCCAATTGACGCAGCGCCTGGGCAAAGGCGTCATCCAGCTCACGAAACTTGCGTAGCTTTTCACGCTCATCCAGCTGTTTAGAAACCTTGTGATATTTCATTGATGTTTCATCTACACCCTACTGAAAATGGTCGACATGCCTGAGCAACAGGCCATTTTAATCAAAAACTGTGCACAAACGCGTATTCTTTAAGAGCAAACTTGCCTTTGCTACCGCTTGGAAGCATAAAGACAGCAACGCGATGATCTCACCATCGGTAACAATGACTAACCGAACAGGTGATTTATGCTAATACCTTTTACGTCATCGCTGGCAAGGTCCGGCCACTCTGTCTATTTCCATGCCCCGGCACGCACTACCACCAGAGATGGCCTACCAGGTTACGAGTCACCAAACGCACCGGGAGAGTGCACAGGCAGGTCAGTCGCAAGCTACCTGTTGAACCCGCATAGGAGGCCAGGTAGTGTTCAATGCAATGTCACGAGCTGAAATCTGGCTACAAGATTCGCTTGATCAACCGCTGAGTATCGAAGATCTCGCCAGGCAGTTGGGATATTCAGCCTCACAGGTACGGCGACAGTTCCGCCAGTGCTTTAACATGTCACCCCGAGCATACCGGGAGCAGCGCAGACTGGAGCGTGCCGCTGTACTGCTATCGCTGACCCAGCAAAATATAGCGCATATCGCCGCGCAATGTGGCTATGTAAATCACTCATCCTTTTCACGCGCCTTCCAGCGACGCTACCAGCTGTCGCCCAGGCATTATCGCCAGGCTCTCAACGATAGGCATCACCTGAAGCCGCCGCTAACGTCATTTACCACGACCATAAAGCAAGGCGGCCCCCGCCAAGCCGTCTATATGCGTATCTACAAGGCGGCACACGCCATCAGCGGCTTGGGTAATCGTAAGCGCCATACCAACCATCTTCCATGTCTGGAAGCTCAACTCGGCGGTTCTACCCCCGCCGTGGCCCTCCCTGACCTGCTAGCAGACAAAGTATTGGCACTCGACAGCACGACCAAGCAGTATAAACTACGCACCGATATCGGGCTGCATATCGAAAACCAGGCGAGCACCGACAGCGTGGCTTTACCGGTTGAATATCGGCGTATCGATATTCCCTCACAACACTATGCGGTAACGCTGTTTGATGACTTTAGCGAGCTCTCGGATGCGCTGACGGCAACACTGTGCCAACTGCACTACCACCAGAGCCTTTATCACGTTAGCGGGGGCGCACCCCATGTGCTGTGGCGCAAGGGACGTCTGGAACTCAAAGTACCGTTGCAACGCCTGACATAATCACTGCTCAATACAGGGAGAAGGCTGGGAAACTGTGGAGAGCATTACCTGGCCGGGGTGGCAACACTTCGATACTGCTAAAACAAAACCGGCACTTCTGGGGAGAAATGCCGGTTGTTAACTTAATCTTCCAGGCGCACGAGCCAGGATTCGACGGTGTCATCGCCGTGCTCGTCTTTCCAGCTACGCAGGCCTTTGTGGTTACCACCGCGGGTTTCGATCACTTCACCCGTGTTCGGATTCTTGTAGATCTTCAGGCGACGCTTGCGGCGAGTAGCGGCAGCGGCTGCCTTGGGTGCGCTACGCTGATCGGCAGCAGGATCCAGCAATGCAATGACGTCGGATGGGCGCTTGCCAAACTCGGTCATTAACGCTTCCAGTTTAGCTTTAAATTCAAGCTCACTTTTCAGACGCTGGTCATTTTCCAAACGCTGCAGCTCTTCCTGGAGCTGCTTAAGCTGCTGTTCTTTTTGGATGTAATCATTTAACAGAGACATGGGAGGTCCTTTTATAAAAAAGATAACGGCATTGGCACTGAGCCGGGAAACTCAACACCGACTACTTCAGGATGCGGACACATTATTGCCTTAAATCCACTGATTGACAATAGTCTAGTTGATTTTAGCGCCTTTACTAAACAATTTTATACACTCTAATGCCATTAAAGGCGATGTGACAATTGCGCATACCACTTATAGCAACGTTTGCACCCCCTTAACAACAACCTATTTTAAGCAGACAGAAACAAAAACGCCGCCCCAAAGGGCGGCGTTTTCCGAGACAAGACTGGTATTAGTCCTGGCCCATTTGCTGCTTGATCAGATCACCAATCGTGGTCGGACCACCGGCAGTTTCCGGCTCTTGCTCACGCAGTTTCTTCAGGTTCTGACGCGTGTCGTCCTGCTCTTTGGCCTTGACGGACAGAGCAATCTGACGGCTCTTGCGGTCAACGCTGACGATACGCGCTTCGACGCTGTCGCCTTCGCTCAGTACGTTACGTGCGTCTTCAACACGGTCAGCACTGATTTCAGAAGCCTTCAGAACCGCGATGACGTCAGTGGCCAGCTCGATGTGAGCTTCCTTGGCGTCAACTTCTACGACGCGACCCGTCACGATGCTGCCCTTGTCGTTGACAGACAGGTATTCGGCAACCGGATCGGAATCCATCTGCTTGATGCCCAGAGAGATGCGCTCGCGCTCAGGGTCGATAGACAGGATAACGGCTTCTGCCTCGTCGCCTTTCTTGAAGTTGCGAACCGCTTCTTCACCGGTTTCCGTCCAGGAGATGTCGGACAGGTGAACCAGACCGTCGATACCGCCTTCCAGGCCGATGAAGATACCGAAGTCTGTGATGGACTTGATGGTACCAGAAACGCGGTCGCCCTTGTTGTACTCGGCGTTGAAGGTTTCCCACGGGTTAGCAGTGCACTGCTTGATACCCAGGGAGATACGACGACGCTCTTCGTCGATATCGAGCACCATGACGTCAACATCGTCGCCCACTTGAACGACTTTAGACGGATGGATGTTCTTGTTGGTCCAGTCCATTTCAGACACGTGAACCAGACCTTCGACACCCTCTTCCAGCTCGGCGAAGCAGCCGTAATCGGTCAGGTTAGTGACCACTGCCTTCACTTTCATGCCTTCCGGGTAACGGTCTTTGATGTTGACCCACGGATCTTCACCCAGCTGCTTCAGACCCAGAGAAACGCGGTTGCGCTCACGGTCGAATTTCAGCACTTTGACGTTGATCTCGTCGCCAACGGCAACGATTTCAGACGGATGCTTGATACGCTTCCACGCCATGTCGGTGATGTGCAGCAGGCCATCGACACCGCCCAGATCTACGAAAGCACCGTAGTCGGTCAGGTTCTTGACGATACCCTTGATTTGCTGACCTTCTTGCAGCGTGGCCAGCAGTGCTTCACGCTCGGCGCTGTTTTCGGCTTCAAGCACGGCGCGACGCGAAACAACGACGTTGTTACGCTTCGGATCCAGCTTGATGACTTTGAAGTCCAGCTCTTTGTTTTCCAGGTGCGCAGTGTCGCGAACCGGACGAACGTCAACCAGAGAGCCCGGCAGGAAGGCACGGATGGAGTCGACGTCGACAGTGAAGCCGCCTTTGACTTTACCGTTGATCACGCCTTTGATGATTTCGTCTTTCTCGAAGGCCGCTTCCAGAATCTTCCAAGCTTCTGCGCGCTTGGCTTTTTCACGGGACAGGCGAGTTTCGCCGAAGCCATCTTCCACGGCTTCCAGCGCAACGTGCACATCGTCACCGATCGCGATGGTCAGCTCACCATTTTCGTCACGGAATTGTGCCGCAGGGATCTGACCTTCGGATTTCAGACCAGCGTTGACGGTAACCCAGTCACCGTCGATGTCGACAACTTGAGCCGCAACAATGGCGCCCGGCTCCATGTTGATGTCGTTAAGGGACTGTTCAAACAGTTCAGCAAAGCTTTCGCTCATGGTTTTCCTACGTGATCAACGTTGTTGAGGCATAACTGCCTTCTCCGTACCACCAGCGAGTACGGGCCTAATGTCATTCAGCTTCTGGAGGTGTTAGCGCTGGTTGGACCTGACCGGGCTCACTAAGATATTACTGTCGCCCTGCCACGTCGTGACACCTTTCCAAAAACGCCGCAAGGGAGAATCAAGCGCCGTTAAACATGCCCCGTTGGGCAAGCAGCTCGGTTAGCCGATCAACCACTTCCGGTATACTCAGGCGCGTGGTGTCAAGCGTGATGGCATCATCTGCCGGCTTGAGCGGAGCCACACTGCGCTGCGTGTCGCGTGCATCGCGTGCCTGAATCTCCTTCAAAAGACTCGACAGACTAGCATCCACCCCTGCTTCCTGCAACTGCAGATGCCGTCTATGCGCCCTTTCCTCGGCACTGGCGGTCAAAAAAATCTTCAGCGGCGCCTCTGGAAACACCACTGTGCCCATATCGCGTCCATCCGCCACCAGCCCGGGAGACTGACAAAAATCACGCTGTCGCTGCAGCAGCGCAGCGCGTACCTTTGGCAATGCGGCCACCTGGGAAGCACGTTCGCCCGCTTGCTCGGTACGAATGAGCCGACTGACGTCTTCGCCTTCCAGCAGCGTGCGTGGCTGACCCTCTTCCACCGGGAAAGCCACGTCCAGGGTTGCTGCGATATCGGCCAGCGCCGCTTCGTCATCCAACGCCACGTGATGCTTGACGGCCGCCTGGGCCGTCAACCGATAGAGCGCACCGCTATCCAGCAAATGCCAGCCCAGCCGTTCAGCCACCAGGCTGCTGATCGTGCCTTTACCGGCACCGCCGGGGCCATCGATGGTCAGCACAGGAGCGTTAGCGGTCATGGACGTCCTCCACATCGACACGCATACCGATACGCTGAGCCAGCGTCACGAAGCCAGGGAAGGACGTTGCCACGTTGGCGCAATCGTCGATGATGATCTCAGCACCCGCGCGCAGGGAGGCAATCGCAAACGCCATGGCAATGCGGTGATCGCCGAGGCTATCGATGCGGCCACCGCCGTAACTCGGCATGCTCTCGTCACCGTTACCGATGATGTCGATGCCGTCTTCCACGACCGTATGCTCGACACCCAGAATCGCCAAACCATCTGCCATGGCCTGAATACGGTCCGACTCTTTGACGCGCAGCTCTTCAGCTCCGCGCAGCCGCGTGGTGCCTTGTGCATTGGCCGCCGCAATGAACAGCGCCGGGAATTCATCAATGGCGAGCGGCACTTGATCGACAGGAATATCGATACCCTTCAGCGGCGCATAGCGAATACGGATATCCGCCACGGGCTCACCGCCTACCTCGCGCTGGTTTTCAAGCGTCAGGTCAGCGCCCATCAGGGTCAGAATATTGATGACACCGATACGCGTCGGGTTGATGCCCACGTGCTCCAGCGTGATGTCGGAACCAGGGGTAATGGCCGCGGCGACCAGGAAGAAGGTAGCCGAAGAGATATCGGAGGGCACGTCAATCGGCCCCGCCGTCAGTTGACCGCCTCCCTGCAGCCAGCAGGTGTCGCCCTCGCGAGAAACGGCGTAGCCAAACCCGTTGAGCATCCGCTCGGTATGATCGCGAGTCGGCGCTGGCTCGCGCACGCGGGTCTCTCCCTCGGCGTAGAGCCCTGCCAGCAGCAGGCACGACTTCACCTGAGCACTGGCCATGGGCATATCATAATGAATGCCTTTCAGCGCAGCGCCGCCATGAATTTTCAATGGCGGACGACCACCCTCTGCCGTATCGATGGTCGCTCCCATCAGTCGCAGCGGGTCTGCCACACGCCCCATGGGGCGCTTGGTGAGTGACTCATCACCGGTCAATTCGCTATCGAACGCCTGACCCGCCAGCAGCCCGGCAAACAGGCGCATGGCGGTGCCAGAGTTACCTACATACAGCGGGCCTGCCGGCGCCTTGAGGCCGTGCATGCCAACCCCATGAATGGTCACACGCCCCTGGTGCGGGCCTTCGATGGCCACCCCCATTTCACGAAAGGCCTGCAAGGTGGCCAGACTATCTTCGCCCTCCAGGAAGCCTTTGACCTCGGTCACCCCTTCGGCCAACGCGCCAAGCATGATCGAGCGGTGAGACATGGATTTATCGCCCGGCACCCGCAAACGCCCCTGCGCCTGGCCGCCTGGCTGCACGCGATAAGTCACTTGACCGTGTGGTTGCATATGATATTCCGCCTGATAACTGGTTTTATTCAATAACGTATCAAAATAGTGGCGAGCATGACTGGCTCGGTCGAAGGTGGCAATCATCGCATCGCTGTCGGCACTTTCCACCGCCTGACGCAGCCGCTTGAGCCCCGCTTCGAAATCATCCAGAGAAGAGAGCACGGCGTCACGATTGGCCACGAAAATGTCGCGCCACATGACCGGGTCACTGCCTGCAATACGGGTAAAATCACGAAACCCACCCGCGGCATAGCGGAAGATATCCAGCCGCTCGTCCTGCCGCGCCAGCGTGTCCACCAGTGAAAATGCCAACAAGTGGGGTAAGTGACTGGTGCGCGCCAGCACCTGATCATGGCGCTCGACGCTCATTTGCAGCACGTCGGCGCCGCAGGCTCTCCACAGGGTTTCTACCCGCGCCAGCGCTACCGGGTCGACATCCGGCTCCGGCGTCAGAATCACCTTGTGATTGACGTACAGTGATGGATTGGCGGCTGCCACACCGCTTTTCTCGGAGCCCGCAATAGGATGACCCAGCACGATATTGGGCATGACACGGCCGAATACGCGCTCGGCGCAATCACGTATGGTGGCCTTGGTACTGCCTACGTCGGTGATCACGACATCGGGAGCCGCCTGATCGAGAGAACGCGACAGCGTGCTCATCACGCTTTCCATAGCCAGCACCGGCACCGCCAGCACGACCATGGAAACGCCTTTCAAGCAGTTGGCAAGCTCGACACCGCCGGCATCCACCAGCCCCAGCTCGATGCCCAATGCCACTTCCTGCTCATTGGGGTCGCAGGCGATGATCTGGCCAGCGTAGCCCGAGGCACGCAATGCGGCGGCCAACGAGCCGCCGATCAGGCCAAGGCCGACAATCAGAATGCGCGGTTCGACACACGCCACCCGAGGTGCAAGAGAAGGTGAAACCGTCACAGCACACCCTGAGGGTAGGAACCCAGCACCCGCAGTTCAGAGGCGCGCAGGCGAACTTCTTCCAGCACCGCAGCCACCTGGGGCTCGTCACGGTGGCCCTTGAAGTCGATGAAGAAGACGTAGTTCCACACACCGGTGCGCGAGGGCCGCGTTTCGATACGCGTCAGATCGATCTTGTGGCGGTGGAAGGGCTCCAGCAAATCGTGCAGCGCACCGGGCTGGTTACGCATTGCCACGACGATGGAGGTCTTGTCTTCGCCCGACATGGGCACGTCCTGATTGCCAATGATCAGGAAGCGCGTGGAGTTGTCCGGCCGATCTTCGATTTTGTCGGCAATGCGCTCCAGGCCATACAGCTTGGCGGCCATGTCGCCGGCAATCGCGGCGCTGTGCCACTCGGTTTTCACCAGCTTGGCGGCTTCGGCGTTGGAAGAGACCGGCACCCGCTCGGCATGAGGGTAGTGAGCATCCAGCCACTTGCGGCACTGACCGAACGACTGAGGGTGCGAATAGATGCGTGACACCTTCTCTTTACGCGTGGTTTCACTGATCAAGAGATGGTGGTGAATGCGCAGCACCACTTCACCACAAATCCTGATAGAGGAGTCCATGAACGTGTCGAGGGTGTGATTGACCACCCCTTCGGTGGAGTTCTCGACGGGAACGACGCCATAGTTGACGGCCCCCGCCTCCACTTCCCGGAACACTTCATCGATGGCTGCCATCGGCAGGCTGACGGCGCTTTCACCGAAATGCTTCAACGCGGCCTGCTGGGTGAAGGTGCCTTCAGGCCCGAGATAAGCCACCTTGACCGGCTGCTCCAGCGCCAGGCAGGCAGACATGATTTCGCGAAACAGCCGCGCCATTTCTTCGGAGTCCAAAGGCCCCTTGTTCAACGCCATGATACGGCGCAGCACCTGGGCTTCGCGCTCCGGACGGTAGAACACCGCATCCTTGTCCTGAGCCAGCTTGACGTGAGCCACCTGCTGGGCACAGTTGGCCCGCTCACTGATCAAACGCAGAATATCGCCATCCAGCTGGTCGATACGTTGACGCAAGTCGTCGAGATTGATCGGCGTATCGGACATGGGGGTTAGCCTCTTCGTTGTTCGAAATCTGCCATGAAGGCAATTAACGCATCCACCGCATCTTCCGGCACCGCGTTATACAAGCTGGCACGCATGCCACCGACGCTGCGGTGACCCTTGAGATTCAGCAGCCCGGCCTCGTCGGCCTCCTTGAGGAAGGCACCGTCCAGCCGGTCATCCGCCAGCACGAACGGCACGTTCATGCGCGACCGATTGGCTGTGGCGATAGGATTGCTGTAGAAGTCACTGCCATCGATGGCCGCGTAAAGTTTTTGCGCCTTGCGCTGGTTCATGCGGTCCATGGCGTCCAGCCCGCCAATGTCGTTTTTCAACCACTGAAACACCAGACCCGAGAGGTACCAGGCGTAGGTAGGCGGGGTATTCACCATCGAGCCTGCGTCAGCCAGCATCTGGTAGTCGAACAGCGAAGGGACGCTTGCAGGCGCCTTGCCCAGCAGATCATCGCGGACGATCACGATGGTCAATCCCGCTGGACCGATGTTCTTCTGCGCCCCGGCATAAATCACCCCGAAGTCGCTGACATCGATAGGCCCCGACAGGATATTGGAGGACATGTCGCAGACCAGGGGCACGTCGCTGCCATCGGCACGGGTGACGTCTGGCACGTAGTCGAACTCCAGCCCGCCAATGGTTTCATTGGAGGTGTAATGCAGGTAGGCCGCGTCGCTGCTGAGCGACAGGGAAGCTTCGTCAGGCACCGCCAGATGTCCATTGGACTCGCTGCTGCCCGCCACATGGCAGGCAAAACCGAGCCGCTTGGCTTCGCTCAGCGCCTTCTTGCCCCAAATGCCCGTCTGGATGAAGTTGGCACTACCACCCCCACCCAGCAGGTTCATGGGGAGCATGGCAAACTGCATGCTGGCACCGCCCTGAAGAAACAGCACCTTGTACTGATCAGGGATGCCCAGCAGAGACCGCAGATCGGCTTCTGCCTGCTCGGCAATGGCAATGAACTCATCGCTGCGATGACTCATTTCCATCACCGACAAACCGCGCCCCTGATAGTCGAGCAGCTCACTGCGAGCGCGCTCCAGTACGGCAACAGGCAGGGCCGCAGGCCCTGCGCAAAAATTATAATGACGTGTCATCGGTTCCCGGTTCCTGTGCGCCATTGTCTTGTTCGTCTGGCTCGACCGCCTCGGGCGCTCCCGTATCTTCGGGCTCATCGACACGCACGGTTTTCACCAGCTGCTCTTCTTTGCCCAGGCGAATCAGCATCACGCCTTGGGTATTACGCGACGTGATCGACACTTCTTCCACCCGCGTACGCACCAGGGTGCCACGGTCGGTGATCAGCATCATTTCATCGCTGTCATACACTTGCATGGCCGCCACCAGGGCGCCGTTGCGCTCACTGGTCTGCATGGCAATCACGCCCTGCCCACCGCGACCACGCAGCGGGAACTCTTCGAGGCGCGTGCGCTTGCCATAGCCCTTCACACTGGCGGTGAGGATGTAGATCTGACCATCGCTCTGCGCCAGCTCGGCGGCATCTGCCGGGGCTTCCTGCTCGGCATCGGCATCCGCCTCGGCATCGATTTGCTGGCTCTTGGGAATGATCAGGCTGATCACTTCCGCGTCGCCCAGCAGGCGCATGCCGCGCACACCGCGAGCGGTACGGCCCATGGCGCGCACGTTGCCTTCCTCGAAACGGATCGCCTTGCCGTTGGAGGAGAGCAGCATGACGTGGTCGCTGCCCGAGGTAATCGCAGCCCCCACCAGGCGGTCGCCCTCTTCCAGATCAATAGCAATCAAGCCCACGCTGCGCGGGCGAGAGAACTGCTCGAGACTGGTGCGCTTGACGGTACCGTTGGCGGTGGCGAAGAAAATATAGTGCTCGGGGTCGTAGTCACGCACAGGCAGGATGGCGTTGACCGATTCGCCCTCTTCCAGCGGCAGCATGTTCACCAACGGCTTGCCGCGTGAACCACGGCTGGCGTTGGGCATCTCGTACACCTTCAGCCAATACACCTTGCCCCGGTTGGAGAACAGCAGCACCGTGTCATGGGTCGAGGCAACCAGCAGGTGTTCGATGACGTCCTCGTCCTTCATGGCCGTAGCGGACTTGCCGCGACCACCCCGACGCTGGGCCTGATAGTCCGAAAGCGGCTGCGTCTTGGCGTAGCCCGAACGCGACACCGTGACCACCATGTCCTCTTCGGCAATCAGGTCTTCGATGGACAGGTCCAGGTGGCTGGCCTGAATTTCCGTACGACGGTCGTCACCGAACTGGTCGCGCACCGCATGCAGCTCTTCCCGAATCACCTCCATGAGGCGGTCGGCAGAGGCAAGAATTTCTGTGAACTCGGCAATCTTTTCGAGAATCGACAGGTACTCATCCAGCAGCTTTTCGGTTTCAAGACCGGTCAAGCGGTGCAGACGCAGTTCCAGAATCGCCTGAGCCTGAGCAGGCGAAAGGCGATACTCGGTGGCCGAGGGGTTCAGCCCAAAGCCTTCGTCCAGGTCTTCGGGCTTGCAGGAAGTGGCTCCTGCACGCTCCAGCATGGCCGTCACCTGGCCCGGCTGCCATACCTTGGCCAGCAGCTTCTCACGGGCTTCGGCGGCATTGGGCGATGCCTTGATCAGCTCGATGACTTCATCGATGTTCGAGATAGCGACGGCCAGGCCTTCCAGCAGATGGCCGCGCTCACGCGCTTTCTTGAGCTCGAACAGGGTGCGCCGCGTGACGACTTCCCGACGGTGGCGGATGAACGCCTCGAGCATCTCTTTCAGATTGAGCGTGCGCGGTTGGCCATTTTCCAGCGCCACCATGTTGATACCGAAGACGTTCTGAAGCTGGGTCTGGGCAAACAGGTTATTGACCACGACCTCGCCAGACTCACCGCGCTTGACTTCGATCACCACACGCAAGCCATCCTTGTCGGACTCGTCGCGCAGTTCGGCAATGCCCTCGATCTTTTTCTCTTTGACCAGCTCGGCGATCTTCTCGATCAACCGCGCCTTGTTCACCTGATACGGCAGTTCGGTGACGATGATGTGATCACGCCCGGTCTTGTCATCGTGTTCGATGGTGTGACAAGCGCGCACGTAGATGCGTCCACGCCCGGTGCGGTAGGCATCCAGGATACCGGCACGACCATTGATGATGCCGCCGGTGGGGAAATCAGGCCCGGGGATGTACTGCATGAGGTCATCGACGGTCAGGGTGTAGTCGTCGATCAGCGCCAGGCAGCCATCGATCACTTCCCGCATGTTATGGGGAGGAATATTGGTGGCCATGCCCACGGCAATGCCCGAGGAACCGTTGATCAGCAGGTTCGGCACTTTGGTGGGCAGCACCTCGGGGATACGTTCGGTGCCGTCGTAGTTATCGACCCAATCGACGGTATCTTTTTCGAGATCCGCCAGCAGCTCGTGGGCCAGGCGCGCCATGCGCACCTCGGTGTAACGCATGGCAGCCGCGTTATCGCCGTCGATGGAACCAAAGTTACCCTGACCATCGACCAGCACGTGACGCATGGAGAAGTGCTGTGCCATGCGAACGATGGTGTCATACACCGCACTGTCACCGTGGGGGTGGTACTTACCGATGACATCGCCGACGACACGCGCCGACTTCTTGTACGGTTTGTTCCAGTCATTCCCCAGCTCATGCATGGCAAACAGCACACGGCGATGAACCGGCTTGAGGCCGTCGCGCACATCGGGGAGCGCACGACCAATAATGACACTCATCGCATAGTCGAGGTACGACTGCTTGAGCTCGTCTTCAATATTGACGGGCAAGATTTCTCTGGCGATGTCACCCATGAAAGTCAGATCCTTTGCACTGCATTGGCACTGCGAGAGTTGAAAGCGCTTGAAAATGCCGCCTTTAGCTAACCAGCAAGGCGGCGCGCAGAGTCGCTCACATCATACCACTGCATACGCATCAAGGGCAGTCGGTGACACCTCCATTGCTATTTAAGCCAAAAAGGCCTCTTTGCCGACCTGTAGCCCCATGAGCGCTTCACGCACGTCGCCCTCGATGGTCGCCGCGCGATTTTGCTGCATGTCCAGCAGCACGAAGGTCAGATCCGCCTGGGCGACCACGCTGCCATCCTGACGCACGATGCGGTGATGGCAAAGCGCACTGCGCTCACTCACGTCGATGATGCCGGTCTGCACCGTGAGATCGTCCCCTTGCAAGGCTGCCGCACGGTAATCGATATTCAGATTCACCACGACGAACGCCCGCTTCGCCTGATGCAGCTGCTTCATCAATTGCGGGTGCTCATCGAAAAATGCCCAACGCCCCTCCTCCATGAACTCCAGGTAGCGCGCATTGTTGACGTGGCCATAGCCGTCCAGGTGGTAGCCCCGCACGCGCATGGTAACGCTGGAAATCGCTTCAGACATGACAACCTCTTTTATTGATGACAGTGATCAGCAGGCGCAGGCACCTGCCAGCGACAGGCAACATGCCCCACACAAATCAAACACAAGTTTAAAACTAGTGCAACAGCATGACGGCACACCAGAGTGCTGGCAGGAAAGGCCTGCTTTCGACATAATGTGCCACCTTTTAAACAGGATTGGTGACATGTGGTTCAAGCACCTGCATCTATATCGCCTGCACGGCGCGCCCGAGCTCGACAGCCACACCCTGGCCAACGCGCTGGATGAACACGCCGCCAAGCCATTGGGCAATGCGGATGCTCGCCGACTAGGCTGGACCGCGCCCGCAGGCCGCCTGGGCGGCGGACAGCGCCTGCACGAGATCCAGGGACATCGGCTGCTGTCGGCACTGCGCCAGGAACGTCTGCTGCCTGCCTCGGTGGTCAAGGAAGAGGTCGATGAGAAAGTCGCCGACATCGAAGCCAGCGAAGGACGCAAGGTGACGCGCAAGGAAAAGACTGCTCTCAAGGAGCAGGTCACCGAAGAGCTGATGCCTCGCGCCTTCGTGCGCAGCCAGAAAATCGACCTCTGGTGGGACACCCAGCATCAGCTGATTGGCATCAATGCCAGCTCGCGCACCCGCGCCGAAGACGTGCTGGACCTGCTGCGGGAAACCCTGGGCAGCCTCAAGGCAACGCCGCTCAGCAGCCAGACGTTGCCGATACGCGCCATGACGACCTGGCTGGGTGACCCCGCCAGCCGCCCCGCCGACCTGCAGCTGGGCGACCAGGTAGAGCTGAAGGCGAAAGGCGATGACGGCGTACTGCGCGCCCGCCAGGTGGACCTGGATAGCGACGAAATACAGCAGCTGCTCGAAAGCGGCCGTCAGGCCAGCAAGCTGGCCATGCAGATAGAGGGCCGCTTGAGCTTCGTGCTGCATGACGACCTTGCTCTGAAATCTCTACGCTTTGGCGATGCGCTGATCGAAGAGGCCGACCACGCCGATGATGGCGACGATGCCCTGGCACGCCTGGAAACCGATTTCATTTTGATGGCCCAATCGCTGTCCGAGGACATTCGCCGCCTCATGGCGTGGCTGGGCGGTGAAACCGAGCGGGAACCGAGTGCGCTCTCCGGCACCCAAGATGGGCACGCCCAACCTTCTCGGTGAATCGATCACTTACTTGCTGACACGTTACGGATCGCATGACTCAACACAATAACGCTCCTTACGCAGACACCACGAGTGACCCTTGGGCCGATATTCGCCCCTATACGGATCATGAGGTTCCTGAAGTTATTGCTCGACTTTCTCACGACACAGAGCTGCTGGATGCGCTGACCCGATTTCGCCTGCCACGCATGGCCAAGTGGGCACCGCCACTGGCCAGGGCGCTGGCTGGTCACGCGGTGCGTCGTGAGGTCAAGGGCGTGACCAGCGTGCATGAATTTCAGATGCGCATTGCCCGTTACATGGAGCGAATGATTCGCACCACCACGACGGCTTTTGACGTCTCAGGCCTGGACAAGCTCGACGAGCACAGTGCTTATCTCTTCATCGGCAATCACCGCGACATTTCGCTGGACCCGGCGTTCGTTAACTATGCGCTCTACCAGGCGGGTCGTGATACCGTGCGTATCGCGATTGGCGACAACCTGCTGAAGAAGCCTTACGTCACGGACCTGATGCGCCTGAACAAGAGTTTCATCGTGCCGCGCAGCGCCAGGGGCAAACGTGCCATGCTGGCTGCCTACCAGCAGCTGTCAGGCTACATTCGTCACTCGATCACCGACGACAACCACTCCATCTGGATGGCCCAGCGGGAAGGTCGCGCCAAGAACGGCATCGACCGCACCGACCCCGCCATCATCAAGATGCTGATCATGGCCAAACGCCTTGCCGAGCGCGACATCGTCTTTGGTGAAGCAGTAGCGGAACTCAAGCTGGTGCCCGTTTCCATCAGCTATGAATACGACCCTTGTGACGTGCAAAAAGCCCAGGAGCTGCACGACATCGCAACCCACGGCCGCTATGCCAAAAGCGAATTCGAAGACATTCGCTCCATCGTCTCCGGCATCACCGGCTCCAAAGGCCGCGTTCAGCTGCGCTTTGGCAGCCCGGTAGGCTCGGACATGGAGACCCCTGATGAAGTCGCCGCCGAGATCGACCGCCAGGTCATCGGAGGCTATCGGCTTTTCCCGAGCCACTACCTGGCCCTGGAAGCGCTGGGCGAAGCACCCGAGCTGGTGGCACGTAAGTCGATCACCCGCCAGGACCGCGAACGCTTCAAGGCGCGGCTTGCCGAGGTCCCGGAAGCACTGCGACCCTATTGGCTGGAGCAGTATGCCAACCCCGTCAAGCATAAGGCTGGCAGGCTGAGCCTGTAATCCGGTTGCTCATCGGTCGTGTTGGGCAGGTCATGTGACTTTGCATGCTCAACATGCAAAAAAGTGCTATGGTCAAGGCATTCATTGGTCTCGCTAGGGTACCTGCTCTGGCGTGGTCTTAAGGAGACTCCCATGTCCGCATCAGAAATCCA
This sequence comes from Halomonas sp. 18071143, assembly GCF_019211725.1. Taxonomy (NCBI): domain Bacteria; kingdom Pseudomonadati; phylum Pseudomonadota; class Gammaproteobacteria; order Oceanospirillales; family Halomonadaceae; genus Halomonas; species Halomonas sp. 18071143. The sequence continues at coordinate 1,737,475 of NZ_CP078120.1, read as the reverse complement.
AAAAACTCGTATTATCAACGAACTGCGTGGATTCATTCGCAAGCTTCTTCAGGATCCCAAAATCCTCGAACAGTCGCTGACCATCGCCCGTCAGCAGCTGTCGGAAGGAAGCAGCCCCGCCATCATGGCGCGCATTGCCAATGAAATTTCCGACACCACCAGCGTGCACATCCCTGAAGACCCGGCCGAGCACTCCGATGCCGACAAGCTGTTTCTGGAACTGCTGCGCGAAGTGGTTCTGGAAGAGCAGGCACTGTACTAGTTGTCGCTGACTGCATGCCAGGTGGCGACACACGTTTATCTCACTCCATTTATTTGTTTTGCCAAGACGGAATCAACCTTCACCATGTCCAACACTGCTCCACGCAACATTCTGGTGACCAGCGCACTGCCCTATGCCAACGGTGCCATCCACCTGGGTCATCTGCTTGAGTACATCCAGACCGACATCTGGGTACGTTTTCAGAAAAGCCGTGGCCAGCAGTGCTACTACGTATGCGCCGACGACGCCCATGGTACGGCCATCATGTTGCGAGCCGAGCAGGAAGGCATCTCCCCGGAAGCGCTGATCGAAAGAGTCTCTCAGGACCATCAGCAAGACTTTGCTCGCTTTGGCGTGGGCTTTGACAACTACCACTCCACCCACTCCGAAGAGAACCGTCACTACAGCGAGCTGATCTACAAACGCCTGCGCGACAAGGGCCATATTGCGACCCGCGACATCGAGCAGATGTACGACCCCCAGAAAGGCCTGTTCCTGGCGGATCGGTTCATCAAGGGCACCTGCCCCAAATGCCATGCTGACGATCAGTACGGGGATAACTGCGAGAAGTGCGGCGCTACTTATACCCCCGCTGATTTGATCAATCCGGTGTCCGCCATTTCCGGCGCCACGCCCGAGGTACGTAGCTCGACCCACTACTTCTTCAAGCTGCCGGACTTCGCCGAGTTCTTGCAACAGTGGATCAACGACGGTCACGTTCAGCCCCAGATCCGCAACAAGCTGATGGAGTGGTTCGAATCCGGCTTCAATGAGTGGGACATTTCTCGGGACGCGCCCTATTTCGGCTTTGAGATCCCGGATGCGCCCGGCAAATATTTCTACGTCTGGCTGGATGCCCCCATCGGCTACCTGGCCAGCTTCAAGAACCTGTGTGACCGCCAAGGCATCGACTTCGACAGCTTCTGGCAGCCGAACACCAACGCGGAGGTCTACCATTTCATCGGCAAGGATATCGTCTACTTCCACGCCCTGTTCTGGCCGGCCATGCTCCATGGGGCAGAGTTCCGTACGCCCACGGCGGTCAACTGTCACGGCTTCCTGACCGTGGATGGTGCCAAGATGTCCAAGTCCCGTGGCACCTTCATCAAGGCCGCCACCTATGCCGAGCACCTCAACCCCGAGTATCTGCGCTACTACTTTGCCGCCAAGCTGACCTCCAAGGTCGACGACCTCGACCTGAACCTCGACGACTTTGCCGCGCGCGTGAACTCGGATCTGGTCGGCAAGGTCGTGAACATCGCCAGCCGCTGTGCAGGCTTCGTCAAAAAGCTCGGCGGCGGAACGCTCTCCGAACATTGCGCTGAACCGGCCATGGTTGCCCGCTTCATCTCGGCCGGTGAGGATATCGCTGCCGATTTCGAAGCGCGGGAATTCAGCCGCGCCATGCGCAAGATCATGGAGCTGGCCGATGAAGCCAATACCTACATCGCTGACAAAGCGCCCTGGGCACTGGCCAAGCAGGACGGACGCGAACAAGAAGTGCTGGAAATCTGCTCGGTGGGCATCAACCTGTTCCGCCAGCTGATGGTCTATCTGGCGCCGGTGGTGCCGAGCATGGCAGAGCAAGCGCGTGAGTTTATAAATGTTGACACTTTGAATTGGGAGAGTCGTGGTAACGTTCTGGTGAACCACGCTATCAACAAATTCAAACCGCTGATGACTCGGGTAGAGCGAGACAGAATCGACGCCATGATCGACGCTTCCAAGGAGGATCTGGTGGAAGAGCAGAAACTCAAGAATACGCCCAAAGGCCCGCTGGCCGAGGATCCCATCGCCGCCGAGATCAGCTTCGACGATTTCGCCAAAGTCGACCTGCGGATTGCGCGTATCGCCAAGGCACAGTACGTGGAAGGCGCAGACAAGCTGCTGCAGCTGACCCTCGACCTGGGCGGCGAGACCCGCAACGTCTTTTCCGGCATTCGCTCGGCCTACTCTCCAGAAGCGCTGGAAGGACGACTGACCGTCATGGTCGCCAACCTGGCCCCGAGAAAAATGCGCTTCGGCCTGTCAGAGGGTATGGTGCTGGCGTCCGCCAATAACGACGGTATCTATCTGCTCTCCCCGGACTCCGGCGCTGAGCCCGGTCAGCGGGTAACCTGACCAGCGCGACTTAGCCGCCATGAACGAACTGTTTGTCATCCTGATCAGCACCGCGCTGGTCAATAATTTCGTGTTGGTCCAGTTTCTTGGCTTATGCCCTTTCATGGGGGTCTCCAACAAGCTGGAGTCGGCCATGGGCATGTCGCTGGCCACCACCTTCGTGCTTACCCTGGCCTCGGCGGCCAGCTACGTGGTGTACCATGGCCTGCTGGTACCGCTGGACATTACCTACCTGCGAACGATCAGTTTTATCGTGGTCATTGCTGCCGTCGTACAGTTCACCGAGATCATGGTGCGCCAGCTGAGCCCGTTGCTGCATCAAGTGCTGGGTATTTTCCTGCCCCTGATCACCACCAACTGCGCCGTACTCGGAGTGGCGCTGCTGTCGCTCAACCGCGAACTGAGCTTCTTCCACACCACCCTCTATGGCCTGGGCGCGGCAGCAGGTTTCTCGCTGGTGCTGGTGCTGTTCGCCGCCATGCGTGAACGGCTGGCCGGTGCCGATATACCAAAGCCGTTCCAGGGCGCCGCCATTGCCATGGTGACCGCCAGCCTGATGTCGCTGGCGTTTCTGGGCTTTTCCGGCCTGGTGCAGGGGGCATCGTGATGGGCGAATCATTGTCATGGTGGGGGGTCGCCAGCGCCGTGGGCGCATTGACCACTCTGGGCCTGCTGTTCGGGGCGCTGCTGGGTTTGGCCAGCGTGCGCTTCAAGGGGGATGAAAATCCCCTGGTGGAGCAGATCGATGCGCTACTGCCACAAACCCAGTGTGGCCAGTGCGGCTACCCCGGCTGCCGCCCTTACGCCGAAGCGATCAACCAGGGCGATGCCATCAACAAGTGCCCGCCCGGCGGTGACGCCACGGTAGTGGCCTTGGCCGAGCTGCTGGGTCGCGAGCCAGCGCCCCTGGATGGCGAAGCCCCCAGCGAAGATCGCGTGGCCTTCATCCGCGAAGCCGAGTGCATTGGCTGCACCAAATGCATTCAGGCCTGCCCGGTGGATGCCATCATCGGCGCGGCCAAACAGATGCACACGGTCATCGAAGACGAATGTACCGGCTGCGATTTATGCGTCGCCCCTTGCCCGGTGGACTGCATCGACATGCTGCCACGGCGCAAGCCGTTGAGTCAGTGGGAGCCCATTATCAGCGACCGCGCAACGCCAGGGAGTGCTCATGTCCCGTCATGATTTTCCCGGCGGCATTTATCCGCCCGAGCGCAAGCAGCGCTCACTCACCGCGCCGCTGAGGGTGGCCCCGCTGCCTGCGCAAGTGGTGCTGCCCCTCGATCAGCATGTCGGCAAGCCCGCCCTGCCCTGCGTGGCCGTAGGCGAGCGCGTGAAGGTGGGCACTGTGGTGGCCCGCAAAGGTGGGCTGGTATCGGCCAATGTGCATGCCAGCCTGAGCGGCACCGTGCGGGAGGTCAGCCCTCAGTCGGTGACGATCGTAGGCGATGGCGACGATGAGTGGCAGCGGCTGGCGCCGCTCGACTGGCGGCGGGCGGAACCTTCAGCGCTGGTGTCGCGCTTGGACGACAGCGGCCTGGCAGGGCTGGGCGGGGCTGGCTTTCCGACTCACGTCAAAGCGCAGGTCAGCCTGCAACAACCCATCGATACGCTGGTGGTCAATGCTGCCGAGTGCGAGCCCTACATCACCGCCGACGACATGACGCTGCGCCACTATGCCGCCCAAGTGCTGGAAGGCGCGGCAATTTTGGCCACCCTGTGTGCCGCGTCGCGTATCGTCGTGGGTATCGAGGATAACAAGCCCGAGGCACGGCAAGCCCTGCAGGCGGCGCTGCCCCAGGTGCCATCACCGCTTCCGGTGACGCTCGAGGTGATCGAAACCCGCTACCCCAGCGGGGGCGAGCGACAGCTGATCAAAAAGCTGCTGGGCAGAGACGTGCCCAGCGGCGGCCTGCCAGCCGATGTGGGCGTTCTGTGTCACAACCCGGGGACGCTGCTGGCGGCACAGCAGGCCATCTGTGAGGGCACACCGCTGGTCGAGCGCATCGTCACCCTGACAGGCGAGGCCATCGAACGGCCAGGCAACTACTGGGTACGTCTGGGCACCCCGATAGAGGGTCTGCTTCAGCAGGCTGGGCTGGCGCCGGATGCCCTGCATCAAGTGGTGGTAGGTGGGCCCATGATGGGGAGAGCGCTGGCATCGCTGGACGTTCCCGTCATCAAAACCACCAACTGCCTGATTGCCGCCACGCGCCAGGAACTGCCCCCGGCGCCAGACGCTTCCCCCTGTATTCGCTGCGGTGCCTGCGAAACCGTCTGCCCAGTGCAGCTACTGCCCCAGCAGCTGCATTGGCACGCGCAAAGTGGCCATGACGCGGCCCTGGAAAAACAGCACCTGTTCGACTGCATCGAATGCGGCGCCTGCAGTTTCGTATGCCCCAGCCATATCCCGCTGGTGGCGGAATACCGCACGGCCAAGCAACGGATCCGTTTGAAACGCATCGAAACCGCCAAGGCAGAGCACGCGCGCCACCGCTTCGAGTTCCGCCAGGCCAGGCTGGCCCGGGAAGAGGCGGAGAAGCAGGCTCGCCGCCAGGCGCGGCTTGCCCAGCAGCGTCAGCCGTCGTCATCGGGTGCCGAGCCCCGCAACGCAGAGCTGCCAGCCGTTGACCTGCGCAGCTTGCGTATCGCACAGACCGCGGCCAGGGCGGCGGTCAAAAAAGCCGAGAAGGCGCTGGCACGCGCCGTGGCAGAAGACCCTCAACAATCCCAGGAGGATCTGGAGATGCAGCTGGCCACTGCCCAGGAAAACCTGCTCGCCGCGGACGCCCGACTGGCCGATGCCAGAGCCCGCGAACGGGAGCAAACGACACCATGAGCATGCTCCAGGCCTCGACGCTGGGCCTTGCCCCCTCCTCGGCATCGATCATGCGCTGGGTCATCCTGGCAACCCTGCCGGGGCTACTGGCCATGACCTTCTATTTTGGGCTGGGGGTGCTGACCAACGTGGCAGTGGCCGCCGGCGTTGCCATGCTGGCGGAGGCCGCCGTCATCGCCCTGCGCCGTCGCCGCGTGGTTGCTACCTTGACCGACGGCAGTGCCCTGCTGACGGGCGTTCTGCTGGGCGCCTCGCTGCCCCCCGGTAGCCCCTGGTGGCTGCTGGCGGTAGGGGCCATCGCCGCGGTGGTGGTCGCCAAGCAGCTGTATGGAGGGCTGGGGCACAACCCCTTCAATCCGGCCATGGTGGGTTACGCCCTGCTGCTGGTCTCGTTTCCAACCTACATGACGCTGTGGCCAGTGCCGCACCAGGCAGGTTCGATGGCGACACTCTGGGCCCAGGTCAGCGGCACCCTCTCCGCTGCCGAGCTGGACGCGCTGAGTGGCGCCACGCCATTGGATGCCTTCAAGCATAAAGGATTGACAGGGGCAGATGAGTTCTGGGCGGCGGCTGCGCTGGAAGACACGGTACAGGCCTGGCGCCTGATCGCGCTGGCGTGGCTGGCAGGCGGGTTGCTGCTGTTGTTCAAACGAGTGATCAGTTGGCATATTCCGGTTGCCATGCTGGGTAGCATGGCACTGCTCGCGGCACTGCTCTACGACCTGGACAGCGACCAGTATGCTTCTCCGCTGTTTCATCTGACCATGGGGGCTACCCTGTTTGGTGCCTTCTTCATTGCCACAGACCCGGTATCGGCGGCGACCAGTCGGCGCGGCAAGCTGTTGTTCGGCATCGGCATTGGGGTGTTGGTCATGATCATCCGCACCTTCGGCGGCTATCCCGATGCCGTCGCCTTTGCCGTGCTGCTGATGAACCTGTGCGTGCCGCTGCTGGATCTTTACAGCGCTCCTGTTCCTACAGGGCATCGTCCCACAGAGCGTCGCCCCACAGGGCACCGATCCCCGGCGAGGCGCCCATGACGCTCTATCAAGCCATGTGGCGTGGGGCGCTGGCACTGGGCACCTTTGCGCTGGTAACGGCAGGCAGCGTGGCAGTGACTCGGGCGCTGACCGCCGAACGCATCGATCAGCACCAGTTGGCCTATCAATATCGCCAGCTGCAGGCAGTGCTGCCAGCTTCGCTGGTCACGGACTCACAGGCATCGCTGCTGGAAGACACCTTCGAGCTGCCTGAGCCCGAGCGGCTGGGCCACCGCGCGCCCACACACGGCTGGTATGTTCACCACGCAGACGAGGCTGCCGTCGTCCTGCCGGTCATCACCCACCAGGGCTACAGCGGAGCCATTCACCTGCTGGTGGGGATTGACCATGAGGGCCGTATCAGCGGCGTTCGGGTCACTCGGCACCAGGAAACGCCAGGGCTAGGCGATGCCATCGAACACCAGCGCAGCGACTGGATCACTCGCTTCGATGGCCTGACACGCCACAGTCTGCCCCCAGAAAGCTGGGCGGTGCGACAGCAGGGCGGCGCGTTCGATGGCTTCACCGGGGCCACCATCACCCCAAGCGCGGTTATTAATGCCGTTCACGATGCCCTGCGCTATGCCCATGAGGTCCGTTTGCCCATCACCATCGAGGAGCCCGAGACATGACGCCATGGCAACAGCTGACCCAGGAAGGGCTCTGGCGCAACAACCCGGCCCTGGTGCAACTACTGGGGCTCTGCCCGCTGCTGGCCGTGAGCGCCAGCGTGGTCAACGCACTGGGGCTGGCGCTGGCCACCCTGCTGGTCATGGTCGGGGCGAGCACGACCATCTCGTTGATTCGCCATCAGGTGCCCAGCGCGGTGCGGCTACCCGCCTTCGTGATGATCATTGCCGCCTTCGTGACCTGCGCCGAGCTGTTGATGGCTGCCTTTGCCTATTCGCTCTATCAAATTCTGGGCATTTTCATCCCCTTGATCGTGACCAACTGCGCCATCCTGGGACGTGCCGATGCGTTTGCCTCGCGCCAGCCGGTGCTGCCTGCGGCGCTGGACGGGTTCATGATGGGGCTCGGGTTCGGTTGGGTGCTGGTCTTGCTGGGAGCGATCAGAGAGCTGCTGGGCCAGGGGACGCTGTTCCACAACATGCATCTGCTGCTGGGCCCCAGGGCCGCCGAGTGGCAGATAACGGTGATGGACGACTATCAGTTTCTGTTTTTCATGCTGCCGCCAGGGGCCTTTTTCGTTGCGGGCCTGCTGATCGCGCTCAAGAATGTCCTCGACCAGCGCCAGCGCCGTGCACAGCCCGCCCCCCCCCACGAGCGCAGCGAACGCCGCGTCCGGGTCACTGGCATCATCAAATAGTCTGGAGAAACGTTCATGAATGCCCAGAAACGACAGGAGATTTTTGCCCGCCTGCAGGCGGAAAATCCGCACCCCACCACCGAGCTGAACTGGAGCACCCCCTTCGAGCTGCTGGCTGCAGTGCTGCTCTCGGCACAGGCCACCGACGTGGGCGTCAACAAAGCCACCGACCGACTGTTTCCGGTGGCCAACACCCCCGAAGCGATCATCGCGCTGGGCATCGAGGGACTCAAGGAGTACATCAAGACCATCGGCCTGTTCAACACCAAGGCTGAAAACCTGATGAAGACCTGCCATATTCTGGTGAACCAGCATGGTAGCAACGTGCCGCAAACCCGCCAGGCGCTGGAAGCCTTGCCGGGTGTCGGACGCAAGACCGCCAACGTCATTCTCAATACCGCCTTTGGGCAGCCCACTATCGCCGTGGACACGCATATCTTCCGAGTCTCCAACCGGACGGGCATCGCCAAGGGCAAGGACGTGGTCGAAGTGGAGCAGAAGCTGTTGCGCCATGTGCCCAAGGCTTTCAAGCAGGACGCCCATCACTGGCTGATCCTGCATGGCCGCTATACCTGTATCGCTCGCAAGCCACGCTGCGGTAGCTGTATCATCGAGGATCTTTGCGACTATAAAGACAAAACCGAGCTGACCTGAACGTTTGGGCCGCCCCAGGGAGCTGCCCAGCAAGATACGACCTCACACGGCCGTGGTGCACTGGCCGACCAAGCGCCTGGACCTGCTTCAGTCCAACAACTGACGATACGCCTCGCGCCACTGGGGCCACTCCCAGGGCGACGTATCCAGCCGCTCAGGGGCGGCCACTGTACCTTGTAGCCACGCGGCAAGGCGCTGATAGAGCCCCTCCCGTGTTCCATCGTAACGGTAGGCGTCAGGATAGAGTTCCGGAAAACAGAGCCTGTCCGGCACCAGCGGCCACGCACCACGCTGGGCAGCCTCCATGATGGCCAGCCCCTGAAACTCATGCCAGGTGGTCGACACGACGATGCCGCCGCCGTTCAACAGCGCCTGATACTGCTCCTCTGGCTGAGGCCCCCCAACAGACGAGATGCTGCGCCAGCCGCACCTGCGCCTCGGCAAAGATGGCGGGCTCGTCACGAAACCGTTGGCCCATGACGGCAAGCTCGAAAGGCACGCCCTCCTCACTCAGCCTGAACAACACCGCAAAGAAGTCCTCAGGGTTCTTGTCGTACTCCCAACGGTGGTTCCAGACGATGCGCCGTGGTGGCGGTGCAACGTCGGGCCCCTGCGCCAGCGGCTGCAAGGGCACCGGCAGCACGTTTGCCGAACGCCTCAGCCGCTCCAGCGGCGCGGCGGCCGGCAGGTTCTCGGGCATTTTTTTCAGAAATTGCCTGACGCCCGTAAAAAAGGAGTCGCGGTTATAGGCGGTGTTGAATACCAGGGTATCCGCCGCCAGGGCCGCATAGAGATTGACCATTTTGGCTTCGACCTGGGGCACCTGCTCGCTGGACTCCGGGTAGGCAAACTGGTTCTCGTGGAAATAGACGATCTTGCGGGCCTGGCCCAGGTGCGGAAACAGCCCGACCAGCGTAGCCATGTCTACCATGGAGGTGGCCAGCACCACATCGAAGCGCTGGCTGAGGGTAGCGTATTCCTTCAACCACCAGCTCAGCGGATTACCGCGTATGCGCCAGGCAAAATGGCGCGGTGGCAAGCTCAGCAATGTCCATTCCACATCCGTCAGTTCAGCCATCAAACTGTTTGCCCAGTAACGATGGCTGACCGCCTCGTAGGCGGAAAGCAGCAATACCCGCATTAAAATCCTTGCTGTTCAAGCTGGGCAGCCAACTGCTCCAGCACCTCAATACCTTGTACATCCGTCGGCAGCCAGGGTAGCACGGGGCGCGGCAGGTGGCGAAAATGTTGTTCGATGCGCGCCAGATAAGTGGCCTCCTGCTGCCGCCTGGCTGCCAGGAACTCGCCGTCGGCGTCTGCGGGAATCACCCGATTGATGAGCACCCCCGCCACCGGGATACGCACCTCTTCCAGTGCTTTCACCGCACGATCGGTTTCCAGGATCGGCAGCCGCTCGGGGGTCATGACGAACAAGAAGCTGCACGCGTTTTCATCCTCGATACGTCGTCGTGCCTGGTGAAACAGGCGGCGGCGCTCGATCAGCGTGCTGGCCACATCGCGGGTGCGTTCATCCAGGTCTTCCAGCGGGTCCTGGGTGGGGTCGTCAAAGGGCGTCGCCACGTCCCTGCCTCGCTTGGGGGTCAGATGCTCCAGCACCTTGCCCAACTCGGCGGATTTGCGGTTATGGGCCAGCAGCCCGTCGGTCCACGCGGCCATGGCCTCGGGCAGAGTCAATAGCCTTAGGGTATGCCCCGTGGGCGCCGTATCGAAAATGATCACGTCATAGGGGGCCTCATCGTCCACCATCAGACGAGCCAACCGCTCCAGCAAGGCGGCCTCCTGAGTGCCGGGAGACTGACGTGTCAGGCGCATCTGCCGCTCCAGCTCCTGCATCATTTCTGGCGCTGCTTGACGTCCTCCCCGCCCTAAAGGACAGGGATTCCAACTTCTTGAGGGCAACGTCCTGCCCCGAGGCTGAGGATATTCCGGGCCGCATTCACGTCCCGGTCGTGGAGTACACCACACTCCACGCACTCCCAGACCCTTACTCGCAACCCGTTGACGCCCTGCGGCCCGCTAAGCGAGCCGCACGACGAACAGGCGCGGGTGGTGTTGGTTTCGCGAACGACCTTGAAGACAATGCCTGCGTGAGCGCATTTATATTCCAGCATCGTTTTCAGTTGTGACCAGCCAGCGTCGTAGACGCTTTTGGCCATCCTGGTCTTCGCGAGCCTGGTTGAGGAAACATCGCCCACGACGATTTCGCCGTACTGGTTGACGAGTTTCCGGGAAAACTTGTGCTGCGCGTCCTGGCGACGGTTCTTGATCTTGGCGTGAATAGCTTTTACCCGCCGCTTGTTGCGGGCACGTTGGGCTGTCGCCAACTGGTCTTCCATGCGGCGGTAGAAGCGGCTGTTTTCCAGCCTTCCTCCATCGCTACAGGTGGCCACATCCTTGAGCCCAAGGTCGATGCCAACGGCGCCCTGCCCAAGCGTCGGCTGCACGTCCACCTCGACCGCAACATTGAAATACCACCGGCCCCGGCTATCTTCGTTGAAACTGCCGGCACGGAACTTGTATGTCGACAGGCCGTAGCTATCCCACACCTTGAAGTAGGTGCCGTTATGAAATACCTGCCCGTTCTTCCACTTGGCCGCGCCGGTATTGACCGGAATCCAGCCAAGTGAGCGGCGTACACCGCCGGACTTGCGCCAATTCAAGCGGGGCTTTTTGAACTGCTTGCGGCGGGCAACGTATTCAGCAGCGATGCATTGCAGCGTTTGGCTGTGCAGGCCGAGGTCCTTGCCAGCACCCTTGGTATAGGGGTGCATGTCGTAGGCAGACAGAAACAGACCTTTCTCCCGAATGGCTCGGGAAGACAGTTCGTTGAGGTAGTTCCAAACAAAATTCACGCTGCGGGCCATGCGGTTAAGCTCGGCGGCGTGTTTGTCCTTCACTCGAACCTTGAGGGTCTTGGTCTGTTTCATAGGCTGTAGTATAGTTGGCCTATGGAGACCAAACAAGACTTACGCACCGGTAGACACTGTGTTTTTATGATTCATGCTCACTTGGTCTTTGTGACCAAATACCGGGGCAGAATCTTCAACACTGAGCACCTCGACTCCCTTGAAACGCTATTTCGACGGGTCTGCGCGGATTTTGAAAGCGAGCTAGTTGAGTTCAATGGTGAGACAGATCACGTTCACCTGTTGGTTAACTACCCGCCAAAAGTGGCGTTATCCAAACTGGTGAACAGCTTGAAAGGCGTATCAAGCAGGAGATTGAAGCGGCTGCACCCCGAACTGGTGAAGCCTGCGTACCTGAAAAATGCGCTATGGAGTCCAAGCTACTTTGCGGGAAGTGTCGGAGGCGCCCCCCTGAGCATGGTCAAGCAGTATATTGAGCAACAATCGAGGCCGGACTAGGGGCGCTCTCGCGCCCCTCGCTATCCATCCTCGCACAGAAGTACGAGGTTTTTCGCGATGTTCGATAAAGTACCCCATCGCCATTGCCCCAAGACCCACCACCAGCAAGAAAAGGGTATCCGGAATTGAGTGTGGGAATAGATGATTTTCTCTCTCCCTCAATTCCGGTATCAATGAACTCATCCGGATTGAGGTTGGAGCAGGCCTGCTCCATGGATTCGATAATGCGTGCCTGACTAATCGCCATGTTTTCCACTCCTGGCCAGTCGTTCGTCGAGCCTTCGACTACGTGCGAATTCTGACGACAGAATACACACTTAGTTCCGGTTTAGAAGCCCGATGATACGACAGAGGTATCACACACGCAATTCCGGTTTACGGATTATGTGACACGCTGTAGGCTGAAGTGGAATTACACACTAGATTCCGGATACCCCAAGAAAATAGCACTCATAAGCGCAGCTCCTTTAATGATGATGCTTTATTGTTGGGCTTACTCGCTTGCTCACTCCGAGCGTTTTCATAGTGGTATGAGTCGTCTGGCAAGTCCATGAAAAAGCCCTTTTATGGCTTTAAACCACGGCGAAAGTTGTAGACGTCATGACGATACTCATCGAAGGTCGTCTTGGCGTGCTCGGTTTGGCTACCTAAACTTCTTCAAGAACCAATAATAACATTGCGTTATCAGGAGCCCTCCATGGCCAAAGTCTTAGTGGTCGACGATGAACCCAATATTGTCCTGTCTCTGGAGTTCTTGATGTCCCACGCCGGACTCGAAGTCGTGACTGCCGAGGATGGAGAAAGCGCGCTTTTACGTCTGGAAGATGCCTCCCCCGACCTGCTGTTATTGGATATCAGCCTGCCCGGCATCAGCGGCTTCGAAGTGCTCGAACAGCTGCGCCAGCGTGAACAGCAAGCGTCGACCCCGCGGCTGCCAGTCATCATGCTGACCGCCCACGGCCGCGAGGTAGAGCGCGAGAAAGGCCTGGCGCTGGGAGCGGACGACTACGTGACCAAGCCCTTTTCCACTCAACAACTGGTGGAAAAGGTCAAATCCCTGCTGGGTGAGCGAACATCATGACCGGCAAAGGGTTACCCAAACGCCAGCAACTCATGGGCGTATGGCTGCTGTTGAGCGGGATCAGCCTGCTCGGCGGGGCCATTTTTGCCGCCTGGCTCGATGCCCAGTTGAACCTCTCGGGGGCTGGGCGCGCCGCGCTCTGGCTGGGCAGCTTCTCTGGTGGCATGACGATTTTTCTGGTCGGGCTGCTGCTCGAACGCATGCTGTTTACACCGCTGCGCCACCTTCAGGCCCAGCTGGCTCGCTGGGTGGCCAACCCGGATGCCCAGGACGAAAAAACACCCGAAGGCTGGCTAAAGGGCCTTGGCCCGGATTTGCGGCGCCTCAGCCAGAGCTGGCGCGCCGACCGGGGGCGGTTGGCCACCGCTCATGCAGAGGGTGCGCGTAGCGCCACCCGCATACGCCAGGAGCTGGAAACCCTGCTGCAGGTGTTGGAAACGCCGCTGCTGCTCTGCGACCGCCATCGGCGAGTCATGCTGTTCAACCAGGCTGCCGAGGACTTCTTTGCCGGGCACACGGGGCTGGGGCTTGGTAAACGTCTCGACACGCTGCTGCCCACCGTTGGTCTGGAGCATGCCCTGACCCAGCTACCGGACGATGGCTCTCCCCGCGAACTGCTGGCCCCCTGCGAGCAGCGCTGGCTAAAAGTGGTGATTCGTCGCGTGCCCGGCAGCGAGAAAGAAACCCTGGTCACGTGCAGCGATGCCACCACGGCATGGAACAATGAGATGGGCGTGCGTGCCGACCTTGGCAGTCTATTGCCATCGCTACGCCAGCACTCTGCCAGTCTGGGCAGCGCAGCGGATGTGATTCGACAGCTGGGCACTCTGCCCCAGGACCCTGCATTAAGAGAACGCCTGGAGCAGGTCATTCATGAAGAGAGCCATGGCCTGAACCAGCAGGTCGCCAGAATGGCCACGCTCCTCGAAGACATGCAGTACCACGGCGAGCGCTTGCGGCCCATGTGGTCCAATGATTTCTGGCAATCCCTGGATGAACGCCTGGACCCTGCCCATCGGCTGATCACCCCTATTGGCATGCCTGCCTGGTTCAAGGGCGATGCTCCCGCTCTGATCGAGCTGTTCAACTCATTGGTACGCTATTTACACAGTCACTTGCCCAGCGGCGGCTTCGAGGGTGAGCTGAGCCATCATCAGAAACGCGTTTACGTCGACCTGATCTGGCAAGGCGCTCCCGTGCCCGAGAGCGAGCTGGTACGCTGGCGTGAAGAGCGACTGACGGCGCTGCCGCTAGGGCCATCGGTGGCCGACATCCTGCGCCAGCACGCCGCCGATATCTGGAGCGTTGCCGACAGCGACAAGCGCCACGCGCGTTTGCGCATGCCGCTACCCACCATAGAGCGTACCGACGCCCCCCGTGAACCCGCCCCGCCACGGCCCGAATTTCATGACTTCGGCATTGCCCAGCTGCCTGCCCCGGATGATGCGCTGGCCAACCGACGCTTGCGCAACCTGGATATCGTCTCCTTCGACACGGAAACCACCGGCCTGGAGCTGCGTCGAGGCGATACGGTGATCAGCCTGGGGGCGTGCCGTATCGTCAATGGCCGACTGTTGGCCAGCGACGCTTTCAACCATTACGTCGACCCCCAACGCCCCATTCCGGCGGCCAGCACGGTCATCCACGGCATTACCGATGCCGATGTGGCGGGGGCTGCCACGCTGGACAGCGTGCTGACCTGGTTCAGCGCCTATGTGGACAATGCCGTCTTGCTGGCCCACAACGCCGCCTTCGACATGCTGGCCATCAGCGGCCACGGCGTGCGCTTTGACATGCCGGTGCTCGATACGCTGTTGATCTCCAGAGCACTGGACGAAGCGCTGGATGGTCACGACCTGGATACCCTTGCCAAGCGCTACGATCTGCACTTTCCCCCCGGCACGCGGCATACGGCGCTGGGCGATGCCCGCGTCACGGCGGAGCTATGGTTGGCGCTGCTGCCCCGGCTGGAAGCCAGAGGCATCGATACCTTGGAGGAGCTGCTAGCCCTGCAGGCCAATGCCTTCGACCGTGAGGATGCCAGCGCTTCATGAAAAACACCCGCCCGCTCTCCCGACGTCAGGAAAGATTGATCGCCTTGATCATACTGGCCTTGCTGCTGTTTTGTCCGCCTGCCCTGCTGATCATGGACCGTTTGCCCTCTTCACTGGGTTGGCTGCCGCTCTACCTGTTCGTGGTCTGGGGCGCGCTGATCGGCATGACCGCCTGGCTGGTGGAAGCGCCCAGGCGGCGATGACCATGCGTACCGACCTGGTGGTGATTGGCGCTGCCTTTAGCTACTTGGCACTGCTGTTCATGGTGGCCGCCTGGGGAGACCGCCGCGCCGAACAGGGGCGCTCGCTGATTGGCTCGCCCACGGTGTATGCGCTCTCCATTGCGGTCTACTGTACCGCCTGGACCTTTTACGGCAGCGTGGGCCGGGCCGCGCAGTTTGGCCCTAGCTTCTTGCTCATCTATCTGGGGCCAACGCTGGCCATGCTGCTGGCGCCTTTCACGCTGCGCAAGATGGTGCGCATTGCGGCTCAGCAGCGGATCACCTCGATTGCCGACTTCATCAGTGCTCGTTATGGCAAGAGTTCTCTGCTGGGTGCTCTGGTGGCCCTTATGGCCTTGATTACCATCACGCCTTATATCGCGCTGCAGCTCAAGGCGATCACGGTCAGCCATGCGGTGCTGATGAATTACCCGTTGAGTGCCGACGCGACCCTGGCCACCGAGCGGTTCTGGAGTGATCGTTCGTTCTGGATCGCCATGGTACTGGCCGTGTTCATCATTCTGTTCGGCACTCGGCATCTGGATGCCAGCGAGCGCCACGAGGGCATGGTCGCGGCCATTGCGGTCGAGTCGCTGGTCAAGCTGGTGGCGTTCCTGGCGGTGGGTATCTTCGTCACCTTCGTGCTGTTCGAGGGGCCTGCCGCCCTGTTCGCGCAGGCCGCGGCCATGCCGGAGCTGGCCAACGCCATGCGGCTGGAGAGTGTACCCGGCGGGGCCACCGGCTGGGTGGGCATGCTGCTGCTCGCGTTTCTGGCTTTTTTGACCCTGCCACGTCAGTTCCAGGTACTGGTCGTCGAGAACGTCGATGAGCAGCACCTGATTCGCGCCAGCTGGCTGTTTCCGCTCTACATGCTGCTGATCAACCTGTTCGTGATTCCCATTGCCCTGGCGGGGCTGCTGCTGGATGCCGGAGACCCGGACAGCTTCGTGCTGACGCTGCCTCTCTCCGCAGGTCTCGAGGGCCTGCCCTTGTTGGTGTTCATCGGTGGGCTGTCCGCGGCCACGGGGATGGTGATCGTGGAAACCATCGCGCTCTCCACCATGGTGAGCAACCAACTGGTCATGCCGCTGTTGCTCAAGGTCAAAGGGCTCTATATCGGCAGCCACGGCAAGCTGGCCGATTGGCTGCTGGGGATACGCCGAATCGCCATCGTCGTGATTCTGCTGATGGGGTATCTCTACCACGCGCTGATTGGCGACACTTACAGCTTGGTCACCATCGGACTGGTCTCGTTTGCGGGCGTCGCTCAATTTGCCCCTGCGCTGCTGATCGGCCTTTACTGGCGCGGCGCCACCCGCCAAGGGGCGGCCGCGGCTCTGGTAGCAGGCTTTATCGTCTGGTTCTACACCCTGCTGCTGCCGGGCTTTGCTCAATCGGGATGGCTGGATAGCGCGCTGGTCACCCAAGGCCCCTGGGGGCTAGCGTGGCTGTCGCCCTATGCCCTGCTGGGCCTGACCGGCTGGGACATTTATACCCACTCACTGTTCTGGAGCATGCTGTGCAATGTGGGGCTGCTGGTAGGTGTATCGCTGTTTACCCGGCCCACGCCGCTGGAGCAGACCCAGGCAGCACTCTTCACCGGCGCCATGCACCCGGGCCTGCACACGACCTCTCTATGGCGAGGCGAAACCACCGAAGGCGCCCTACACGCCCTGCTCATCCGCTACCTGGGCAGTACGGCCACCGAGCGCGTGTTTACCCAACATGAGCCGCTGAACAAAACACAGCCTGCTTCCAGCGGGCTGATCACGCGGGCCGAGCAGGCGCTGGCAGGCTCGCTGGGCAGTGCCTCCGCCAGCGTGTTGATCAATTCGGTGCTGCGCGGTGAAGCGCTGGACGTTGCCTCGGTGATGAGCATTCTGGATACCACGTCACAGACGCTGGAGTACAACCGTCGCCTTGAGCAGAAATCCCAGGAGCTGGCCCGGGTGGGCAAGGAACTGCGCAGTGCCAATGAGCGGCTGCGCGAGCTGGACCGGATGAAAGATGAGTTCGTGGCCATGGTCAGCCATGAGTTACGAACCCCCCTGACGTCGATTCGCTCGTTTGCCGAAATATTGCGCGACACTCCGGACATCAGCGATGACAAGCGCCATCAGTTCCTGACCATCATGGTGCAGGAAAGTGAGCGACTCTCCCGGCTGATTGAGGAAATACTCGATCTGGCGCGTCTGGAAAGTGGTCGTTTCACCATGTCACCCCAGCCCGTCGATCTCGTGGTATTAGCCCGACAAAGCAGCGACGCACTGGCCCGCTTGCATCAAGAAGAAGCCCTGACCTTTAAATTGGTGGTGCAGCCCGAGACTGCCATGGTAGAAGCTGACCCCGACAGGCTGGAACAGGTGATCATCAATCTGCTGGAAAACGCGCGCAAGTTCGCGCACCACACCCATCCCGAGATAATGCTAAGCGTAGAAGCCTATGAAGATCATTTTCGCCTGAGCGTGGACGATAATGGGCCAGGCATTCCCGAAGAAGAAAGGGAGCATGTTTTCGAAAAGTTCTATCAGTTGCAGCGCAACGGACACTCCAGGCCACAGCGACCCAAAGGCAGTGGGCTGGGATTACCCATCAGCCGTGCCATCGTTCTGCATCTCGGGGGAAAAATGTGGGCAGAGGCCTCGCCCTTGGGTGGCACTCGGATGTCGATTGAACTCCCTGCACAGCTTGATAAGTGAAAAAATGTGACAGGCAAGCGTATCTTAATGTAACTGGCATGTTCTTCATCTTGTACGCTATTCTTGGCTTTCTAAATGCATTTACCCCGTCAGGCAGAGTAGGATATTGCAGAAGAGACATTTATGGTGGGGCTTTTCTCGCATATGCCAATCATTTTGGGTATTGATCTGGTCACAATGCTGCAAGAGTTGCCTTTAAGTCCGAGTGTCCATAAAGCGCTAGCAAGCCATGTTGGCGTATGGGGCAGCTTTTAGAGGATGTAGAGGCCTTTGAACAGGGCGCCTTATTAGCGGCACCTGCAGACTTGATGCTGCAGGCCGCCGCAGAAGCGCGCACCCTGATGGATTCACAGCTTAGTTAGGGGTACCGCTTTCACGACGGGGGTCCGGTTCGAACATCGCGTCCCCCACCTCATCGATGAAGCGCTGCGCCTTGCTGACCATCAGCGCATCACACGCCTCACGCCCTGGCAGCATGTCAGAACGCTCGAAACGGTGCTCTTGAACGCTATCACCCGCAACGGCTTTACGAATCACACCGCTGACACGGTACTGGCCACTCTGGTCATCCGGCTGGGAAATGATCAGGTACTCTTTGTAGGCGACAGGCTCAGCCGCCTTGGTGCCCGACAGGCCTCCACGCTCATCGCTTGACCCAAACAGGCCCGCAAGTAGTTTTTTAAACATGACCACTCCAGGAAAGAGTGACCAACCCACCGGGGCTGGTCACAAGGCAAGAGACTAGCTTTGCTGGCGACCTTTGCCGGCCGCAATGCGCAGGCGCAGCGCGTTCAGCTTGATGAAGCCTTCGGCATCTTTCTGATTGTAGGCACCGGCATCGTCTTCGAACGTGGCAATGGACTCGTCGAACAGCGACTGCTCGGATTTGCGGCCCACCACCGTGGCATTGCCCTTGTAGAGCTTCATGCGCACGACGCCTGAAACGTTTTTCTGCGTTTCGTCAATGGCCGCCTGCAGCATGCGACGCTCGGGGCTCCACCAGTAGCCGTTGTAGATCACTTCGGCGTACTTGGGCATCAGCTGATCTTTCAGGTGTGCTTCTTCGCGGTCCAGTGTCAGCGACTCGATGGCGCGGTGGGCACGCAGCATGATCGTGCCTCCGGGAGTTTCGTAGCAGCCGCGCGACTTCATGCCCACATAGCGGTTTTCGACGATATCCAGACGACCGATACCGTTGTCGCCGCCCAGCTTGTTAAGCTTTTCGAGGATTTCATGGGGCTTCAACGGCTCGCCGTCGATGGCCACGATATCGCCTTGCTCGAAGGTCAGTTCGACGTAGGTGGGCTGCTCAGGGGCGGCTTCCGGTGAAACGCTCCAGCGCCACATGTCTTCTTCGGCTTCGGCCCACGGATCTTCCAGAATGCCGCCTTCGTAGGAGATGTGCAGCAGGTTGGCATCCATGGAGTACGGGGATTTCTTCTTCTTGTTGGAGAAGTCCACCGGGATATTGTGCTCTGCGCAGTAGGCCATCAGCTTCTCGCGTGAAGTGAGGTCCCACTCGCGCCAGGGTGCGATGACCTTGACGCCCGGCTTGAGCGCATAGCCGCCCAGCTCGAAACGCACCTGGTCGTTGCCTTTGCCGGTCGCACCGTGGGAAATGGCGTCGGCGCCGGTTTCGTTGGCGATTTCGATCAAACGCTTGGCAATCAGCGGGCGAGCGATGGAAGTACCCAGCAGGTACTCGCCTTCGTAAATGGTGTTGGCACGGAACATGGGGAAGACGTAATCGCGCACGAACTCTTCACGCAGGTCTTCGATATAGATTTCCTTGACACCCAGCGCCTGGGCCTTGGCACGCGCGGGCTCGACTTCCTCACCTTGACCGATGTCGGCAGTGAAGGTCACTACCTCGCAGTTGTAGGTCTCTTGCAACCACTTGACGATAACGGATGTGTCCAGGCCGCCTGAATATGCCAGCACAACCTTTTTGACATCGGACATTCTTTGCTCCTCTTGAATAAGAACACAGTTCACCAGAATCGGTAGCACGCTCGGGCACTACCCATTACACCTGGCACCCAGTATAGCGCTCTCATTGCCCAGCGAATACCGTCAACGACGCCTTGGGCCCAAAGCTGCTAGAATCAGCTCATTCGTGGCGACTCCCCATGACCGCCACTGTGTTCGATTACTCGCTTTACTAAGGAGAGCTGCATGAGCGAGGCAATTGCCCGCGATCTGATGGCCCAGCGTTTTCGCAGTTACCTGCCGGTGGTCATTGACCTGGAAACGGGCGGGTTCAATGCCCAGACGGATGCCGTACTGGAAATTGCCGCTGTGACGCTCACCATGGACCCGGAAGGCAATCTACTGCCCGACGCCACCTATGCTTACCATATTCACCCCTTCGAGGGGGCCAATGTGGAGCAATCGGCTCTCGATTTCACGGGTATCAACCTGGATGACCCGCTGCGCCGCCAGGTCGCCTTGAGCGAGTCCGAGGCGTTGGGGGAAATCTTTCGCCCCATTCGCAAGTCCATCAAGGCGCATGGCTGCTCTCGCGCCATTCTGGTAGGCCACAACGCGGCGTTCGATCAAGGGTTTCTGAACGCAGCCGCCAATCGGTGTGGCGTCAAGCGCAACCCGTTTCATCCGTTCTCGAGTTTCGATACAGCGACCCTGGCGGGTTTCGTTTACGGCCAAACCGTGCTGGCACGCGCCTGTCGTGCGGCGGGCATCGAATTCGACAACAAATCGGCTCACTCCGCCCGTTATGATACCGAGCGCACCGCCGAACTATTCTGCGCCATGGTCAATCGCTACAAGGATCTGGGCGGCTGGCAGCTGGCGTTGAAAGAGCAAGCCATGGACGCAGGCGAGGAGTAGCTCCAGCAGCCTTGCCCTGCGTGTAATGCAGTGGCAACGGCTTTAGGCTAAACTCCGCAGCATTTACTGATACCCCGAAAACTCATTTAGCTAGCAACACGACACTCGCTCAGGAGACGAAACGTTCCATGGCCCTGCACAATGCCTTTTATGCCCAGTCCGGTGGCGTTACCGCCGTCATCAATGCCAGCGCCTGCGGCGTGATCGAAGCGTGTCGGCAAGCCCCCGATCAGATCGGCAAGGTGTATGCCGGCCATAACGGCATCATCGGCGCCCTGACTGAAGACCTGATCGACGTCAGCCAGGAGAGCGACGACGCCATTGCTGCCCTGCGCCACACCCCGGGCGGTGCTTTTGGCTCATGTCGCTACAAGCTCAAGGATATCGATACTCATCGCACCCAGTACGAGCGCTTGATCGAGGTCTTCAAAGCCCACGATATTCGCTACTTCTTCTACAACGGCGGAGGTGATAGCGCCGACACGTGTCTCAAGGTGTCTCAGCTATCGGAAAAAATGGGCTATCCACTGACCGCCATTCACGTACCGAAAACCGTCGACAACGATCTGCCCATCACCGACAACAGCCCCGGATTTGGTAGCGTGGCCAAGTACATTGCCACTTCTACTCGCGAAGCGTCTCTGGACATCGCCTCGATGTGTGCCACGTCTACCAAGGTATTCGTGCTTGAGGTCATGGGGCGTCATGCAGGCTGGATTGCAGCAGCGGGTGGTCTGGCAGGGGAAGGCGAAGGTGAACCGCCTCACCTGATCATCTTCCCCGAGGTGGCATTCAACCGCAAAGCGGTCATGGCCAGGGTCGATGAGAGCGTCAAGAAGTACGGCTACTGCGTCATCGTGGTATCTGAAGGGGCACGCTACGAAGACGGCACCTTCCTGGCCGATGCAGGCAACACCGACGCCTTTGGCCACCGCCAGCTGGGCGGTGTAGCGCCCACTCTGGCGGGCATGATCAAGCAGGACCTGGGTTACAAGTACCATTGGGCCGTGGCTGACTATCTGCAGCGGGCGGCGCGCCACCTGGCTTCCAAAACCGATGTGGAGCAGGCCTATGCCGTGGGCCGCGAAGCCGTGACGCTGGCGCTGGCAGGCAAGAACTCCATGATGCCGGCGATTCGTCGCATCTCTCAGACCCCGTACCAATGGGACGTGATCTCTGCTCCCTTGGCACAAATCGCTAACCAGGAAAAGTTCATGCCACGTGACTTCATCAGCGAAAGTGGCTTCGACATCACTCAGCAGTGCCGCGATTACCTGTCCCCGCTGATTCAAGGCGAAGACTTCCCGCCCTTCGAAAATGGCCTGCCCAAAGTCGCCAAGCTGAAGCTGGCGAAAGTGGCGCAGAAACTGCCCACGTTCACGCTGTAATACGACCTGAACGGCCCGCAGTCGCGCTAGAAGGGATGGCCCAGGCCATCCCTTCTGCGTTCTGACCTAGCGTAACAGCCAGGAGAGCACCAACAGCAGCAGAAGAATGCCCGCTACCCCCTGCCAGAACCGCCGAGCTTCTGGGCGCGACTCTTCGCGTACCGGCAAACGCCCCAAGGGCACACGCAGTGCGTAGAGAAACTCCGACATGCGACGAAAACGCAGCGCTCGCTGGGGGTCCAGGGCTCGACGCAGCGCCTCATCCAGCTCCGGGGTAATCTCAGGATTGGTGGTACGCGCGCTGCGATAGGCCAGCTCTTCAAGATCGGTATGGCTGCGCAGGCGGTTAGGTGTCAACAGGTACGGCAGCTCACCGGTCAGTAACCAGTAAACGGTCGAAGCCAGCGAATACTGGTCGCTGCGGCGGCCTATGGTGTCGCCCAGCGCATACTCAGGCGCCGTATGCTCGCAAAGCCCCACCTGTCGCAGCAGGTCGCCGGATTGGCGATGGCCATCCACCTCGCGCATGTGGCAGGCGCTGAAGTCGGTCAGCACGACTTTACCGTGCTGGTCGATCAGTACGTTATCCGGGTTGATTTGCTGATGAATGATATCTCGGTGGTGCAGCGCCTGTACCGCCTTGCCCAGCTGGTTGGCAATGTCCAGACGCTGGTTCAAGCTGGCTTGAGGGTGGCGCTGCGCCCACTCACGCAGCGTCTCGCCTTCCACGTTCTGCATGAGATAGTAGAGATAGCGGCGAGGACGCGACAGCTCCATGACCTTGACCACGAAGGGGGAGTTGACCCGCTCCACTACCCACTGCTGCAGCAGGAAGTGTTCCAGATAGGCATTGCGCAGCGAAAGCTCTGGGCTTGGCGCCTTCATGACCATGATACGGTCGCTGTGCACATCGCGTACGCGGTAGACCCTGGACTGCGCGTTTCGCGACAGCACCGCCTGTATTTCGAGGCCATCCAGCCGCTCGCCTACCGCCAGTTCTGGGGGGATGGGCAAGTCCCCATACAGCATACTGGGCGTATCACTGGGTTCTTCCGGCAGCTCATCGACACGCAGAATCTGAAAACAGAACTGCTCTCCCCCATAACCTCGCTCCTGGGCGCGCTGCTTGGCCTCGCTGGCCAGGCGCTCACAGGCCGCATCGAGATCGCTGGCATCTTCACGAATCAAGCGCACATAGTCAGACGGCATGAGCGTGCCGCGCACGGCTTGGGTGGTAAAGACGAAAAAATCACCCTGTTTGAGCGGCAGGTGGGTGTAATCGATATCCAGGCTGCCATCCATGCCCAAGGCCCGAGAAGGATAGCGGTACCCCCCCACGTCGGTTACATGGTCACGGGTCAACTGTTCGAACTCGGCCCCTCGCAGACGAAAGACCAGCGTGTCCCCCATATGAAACAGGTGCCCTTCGCGGCCAAGCAATACCAGGGCAGACATGGAGGACACAAAACCACCTTCCTTGACGTGCTGACTCTGGCTATAACACCAGCTATTGAGCGCTCTCAAGACCCGCGTGGCAGAGGTCTTGGTATCCCAGTGCTCGGGGGTGGAGTAATAGTCGGACAAAAAGCCACGCACGCTTAGATCACCTGCCTGCTTGGCCATGGTATTGCGCGACAGCGAGTCGCTGATGACGGCACAGCCACCTTTCGATTTCAATACGGGCGCATCCGGCAGGCGCACCGACATGGAGCTGCGATGCTGGCGGCGCTGCGGGGCAACGAAAGCCTGACCATAACTGATTAGCAACTGGGCGTGCGCCAACTCATCCTCCTGGACATAAAGGTCCTTGCCACGATCACACGGCGACATGATACACGCTGCGACGCCGAAACGATGCCCACCAAACGTCGCGTCGGCCATCAAAGAGCACTCCGCCCCCTGTCTTCATCAACGTCAAACACCTATGTCGCATTGGTAATCTGGCAGTCATGTTCGTATAATTCTGCCCTATTAATGCAATGCATCAATTGTTTGACATCTGCCTCAATCGCAATAGATAAGCCAAGCCAAGGAACTCAAGATGAACCTCGATAACATCCCCGCTGGAAAGGATCTGCCCAACGATATCTATGTGGCGATCGAAATTCCTGCCAACCACGCGCCGATCAAATACGAAATCGACAAGGATATGGGTGCGCTGTTGGTTGACCGTTTCATGGCCACCCCCATGTTTTACCCGGCCAACTACGGCTTCATCCCTCACACCCTGGCAGATGACGGCGACCCCCTCGACGCACTCGTGGTGACCCCCTACCCGGTCGCTCCCGGCAGTGTCATTCGCGCCCGCCCGGTAGGCATCCTGAACATGACTGACGAAGCAGGCGAAGACGCCAAGCTGGTATGCGTACCTCATGCCAAGCTGTCTGCCCTCTATGATGACGTCAAGGAAGTCACCGACCTGCCAGAACTGCTGCGCCAGCAGATTGCCCACTTCTTCGAGAACTACAAGGACCTGGAGAAAGGCAAATGGGTCAAGGTAGAGTCATGGGAAGGGGTTGAAGCCGCTCGCAAGGCCATCGAAAAATCGGTGGCGGCTTACAAGAAGTCCTGAGTCGACGTTCAAGTGGCAAACGTTCTGCCATGATTCGTCCAAGGCCGCCTTCGGGCGGCCTTTTGCATACTGGGTTAAGCGAACATGAAGTAGCGCGTCACGTCACCGCAGCCGCTACGCCTGGGCGAACGGTTACGGTATTCTGCGTGCTATTGTTGCCTCGACACCGCTGCGTAAGGAAACCTCGTGTTACTGCTCAAACGCTTCTCTCTTTTTTTCCTACTGGCCTGCTTGCCATTGCTGGCGCAAGGCCAATGGTTTTCATCCAGTAATCAAAGTGATTTTCTGCCTGTCATGGAGGCGTTCCAACCCAGCGCCTGGCATGACGAAGAAACACTGTATATCGGCATCGACATTGCCGATGAGTACTATCTTTATCGACACCAGCTCGCGGTTGCCAGCCTGCAGGATGATCTCCGCCTGGAAGCCCCCATCATCGCCGAAGGCACGTTCACCAACGATGAGTTCATGGGTGACGTCTATATCTTTCGCGACAGCCTGGTGTTCGAAGTACCCTTTTCCGCGCCCCATTCTGGCCCGGCCCATATCGAGCTGACGTTTCAAGGGTGTGCCGATGCCGGACTTTGCTACCCGCCAGAGCGGGTAACGCTGAAAGCTCCGCAAGCGTCACCCCCCAGCCAGTTCGCCCAATGGAGTGAACACCAGGGGACGGATGCTCCAGCCAATACTGCATCAACAAGCGACGCGCAGTCCTCTATCGCCCAACCCTCAGCCTTTACTGCCCCGCAAAGCGAGGACAGCCGTTTTCGCCACCTGATGAGCGAGGCCAGCCTGCCCTTGATGCTAGGGCTATTCTTTGTGGCGGGTATCGGCTTGACCTTTACGCCCTGCGTGCTGCCCATGATTCCCATTCTCTCCTCCATCGTGGTAGGGCAAAACCCGACCAGACCCCGTGCTTTCGTGCTGTCAGCCAGCTACGTGCTGGGCATGGCCAGCACCTATGCGCTGGTGGGCGTGCTGATGGGGCTGTTTGGCGCAGGCTTGAACCTGCAGGCACATCTTCAGTCAGCGCCGGTGCTCATCACCTTTGCACTGCTGTTCACCCTCTTTGCGCTGGCCATGTTCGGCGCCTTCGATCTACGCGTTTCTCCCCGAGTGGCCAACACCGTCGACGCCTGGCAGGCGCGAGCCCAGCGCAGCGGCCCGGCAGGCCTGGCCCTGGCGGGAGCGCTCTCGGTGCTGGTGGTTTCACCGTGCGTCACGGCGCCACTGGCGGGCGCCCTGGTGTTCATATCGTCCACGGGCGATGCCATGGTGGGCGGTGCCGCCCTCTTTGCACTGGGTCTGGGCATGGGCGTGCCGCTACTGCTGGTCGGCACCTTTGGCACGACGCTGCTACCGCGCTCGGGCGCCTGGATGAACGGCGTCAAGATCGCGTTTGGCTTGCTGATGCTAGGGGTCGCCATCTGGATGATCGAACGTCTTGTGGCACCTTCCATCGGCCTGCTGCTCTGGGCAGCGCTGGCGATCGGGACTGCCCTGACGCTGGGAGCCTTGACGCTCCAGCACGCGTCGGGCTGGGCCAAGGCACGCCAAACCCTGGGCCTGATGCTGCTTGCCTGGGGGATAGCCCTGGTACTGGGGGCGGCTCAGGGTGGCACCAACCCACTACGCCCATTGACGCTGGGCAGCAGCTCGACCACCACCACTGAAACGGCACTACCGTTTGAAACGGTTAGTACGCTGGGCGAGCTACAAACCCAGCTGGAACAAGCTGCTCAATCCGATCAGCCAGTCTTCGTACACTTCACTGCCGACTGGTGCATATCCTGTAAATTAATGGAGCGAGACGTCTATCCCAATCCGCAAGTAGCCGCGCAATTGAACGATTTTCAGCGTGTCGCAGTCGATGTTACCAATACCAACGCAAACAGCAGAGAGCTATTGAATCATTTCGACCTGTTTGGCCCGCCCAGCCTGCTGTTCTTTCAGCATGGTATCGAGGTCCGGGAAGCACGTATACAGGGCGAAGTCACGGCACACGCACTGGCGCAGCACCTCGATTCACTCAAACGGTGGCAGCAAGGTTAGCCTTGCACTAGTCTGAATGACATGGTCAGCGCAGTACGGTGCGCTGGCCATTTTTTTAGCGCTTTGTCGCCAACGTCGTCAAACGGTCGTTTAAGTCGCAAAATTAGCCACGCCTGAGGCGACCACTGGACAGTGCGCAACTTTTTCGGCAAACTCCGCAGCCATATTTGCTAAAAAGCTCATCTTTTAGCGTTGACACAGGGGTAACGTTCGCCATCGTGCAGCGTTCTCTTCGTTTTAAAATCAGGTTTACTGCGCCGCACGCAAGCAGGCAGGTTCGACCTGCTGCGCCGTGTTTTATTGATTAACGTTTGGGGCTATATAGATGGATATTCGTAAGGTCAAAAAGCTGATCGAGCTGCTGGAAGAGTCCAACATCAGCGAAATCGAAATTCAGGAAGGCGAAGAATCAGTGCGTATCAGCCGCCATCCGAATGGAGTCAGCTGGCAGCCACAGCCAATGCCACAATACGCCCAGCCCGCATACGCGCCGCAGGCTCCTGCGCCAAGCGCCCCCAGCGCCGAAGCGGAACCTCAAGGTGCCAGCTATCGCGGTGAAGCCGTCAACTCTCCCATGGTCGGCACTTTCTACCGCAGCCCGGCCCCTGGCGCCAAGGCCTTCGTGGAAGTTGGCGACACCGTAAAGCAAGGCGACACCGTGTGCATCGTCGAAGCCATGAAAATGATGAACCAGATCGAAGCCGACCGTGATGGCGTGGTCGAAGCCATTCTGGTGGAAGATGGCGAGCCGGTGGAATTCGATCAGCCCATGATCGTCCTCGCTTAATCTTTCATTACGATACGGGTGGACTCTCCCATGCTGGACAAGGTACTTATCGCGAACCGCGGCGAGATAGCCCTACGCATCTTGCGAGCGTGTAAAGAGCTAGGCATCAAGACCGTAGCGGTTCACTCCAAAGCCGACCGCGAGCTGATGCACGTTCGCCTGGCAGACGAAGCCGTCTGCATCGGCCCTGCTTCTTCCGCGCAATCCTACTTGAACATCCCAGCCTTGATCAGCGCCGCTGAGGTGACGGACTCGAGCGCGATTCACCCGGGCTATGGCTTCCTTTCCGAGAACGCCAACTTCGCCGAGCAGGTAGAACGCTCTGGCTTTACCTTTATCGGCCCCCGCGCAGAGACCATTCGCTTGATGGGCGACAAGGTCAGCGCCATCGAGGCCATGAAGGCAGCAGGCGTACCAACCGTTCCCGGTTCGGATGGCCCTCTGGGCGATGACGATGCCACCAATCTGGCCACTGCGCGCCGCATTGGCTACCCGGTGATCATCAAGGCCGCGGCCGGTGGCGGCGGGCGTGGCATGCGCGTGGTGCATACCGAAGGGCACCTGCTGTCTGCCATTACCGTCACCCGCACCGAAGCGCATGCTGCTTTTGGTGACGGCACGGTCTATATGGAGAAGTTTCTCGAGAAGCCGCGCCATGTCGAGGTGCAAGTACTTGCCGATGGCCAAGGTAACGCGATTCACCTGTTCGACAGGGACTGCTCCCTGCAGCGCCGCCACCAAAAGGTGCTGGAAGAGGCCCCAGCGCCCGGCCTCGACCCCGAGGCACGCGCCAGGGTTCTGGAAGCCTGCCGTCAGGCCTGTATCGAGATCAACTATCGCGGCGCCGGCACCTTCGAGTTCCTTTACGAAGAGGGTGAGTTCTTCTTCATCGAGATGAACACCCGGGTCCAGGTAGAGCACCCCGTGACGGAGATGGTCACCGGCGTGGATATCGTCAAGGAGCAGCTGCGCATCGCCGCTGGCATGCCGCTGTCGATTCGCCAGGAAGACGTGCAGCTCAATGGTCATGCCTTCGAATGCCGTATCAATGCCGAAGACGCCCGTACGTTCATGCCGTCTCCTGGCAAAGTGACGCTGTTCCACGCCCCAGGTGGCCTGGGCGTTCGCATGGACTCGCACCTCTACACGGGCTACACCGTTCCACCGCATTACGATTCGCTGATCGGCAAGCTGATCACTTGGGGCGCCGATCGCGACATTGCGCTGACCCGCATGCGCAATGCGCTGGACGAACTGCTGGTGGAAGGCATCAAAACCAACATCGACCTGCAGAAAGACCTGGTTCGAGACAGCTACTTCCGCCAGGGTGGCGTCAACATCCATTATCTGGAAAAGAAGCTGAGCAGCTAGGTAGTGAGCTGATGCTTACAAACCTGACGCCTCCTCATCGGAGTAACGCCAGGTTGTCTACGCGGGGTGGCGATTGCCACCCCGTGAGCGTTTCATGACCATTCACTGACCCCGTGGAGACTTCTCATGCCCTGGCTGCAATTAAAAGCGCACGTTGCTCCTGAGCAGGCCGAGCTTCTTGAAGAACTGCTGCTGGACGAGGGTGCTACGGCCATCGGCCTTCAGGATGCCCACGACGACCCCGTCTTCGAACCGGAGCGTGGCACCACGCCGCTCTGGCAAGACACCGTCCTGACGGGATTGTATGACGACCTCGATGGCATCAGCGAGATGCTGGAGCGTATCGAGGCCGCCTGGGCAGAACACATGCCCGGCGAACCCTGCCCCACCATCGAGTACGAGCTGCTGGCCGACCGGGACTGGGAACGGGAATGGATGGATGACTTCACTCCCCTGCGCATGGGCCAGCGGCTGTGGATCGTGCCCAGCTGGCTGGAGCCCCCCGAAGCAGAGGCGGTGAACCTGATCCTGGACCCCGGCCTGGCCTTTGGCACCGGCACCCATCCCACCACCGCACTCTGCCTGGAATGGCTCGACCACCTGGCCGTGCAAGGCGTTCTGACCCACCAGCGCGTACTGGACGTGGGCTGCGGCTCAGGCATTCTGGCCATTGCTGCCCTGAAACTGGGGGCGTCCAGCGCCGATGGAACCGACATCGACCCGCAGGCGCTGCAAGCCAGTCGCGACAATGCGCAGCGCAACGGTATTGCCGAACAGGCCTTGTCACTTTACTACCCCGAGCAACTGGCCGATGACCAGACCTACCCTATCGTGACGGCCAACATTCTGGCCGGCCCGCTGGTCGAACTATCGGGCATGATTGCCAGCCACGTGGCACCCGGAGGCCACATTGCGCTCTCGGGCATTCTTGCCAAGCAGGCCAACGACGTACTGGACGCCTATGAAGCCCAAGGACTTATCATGGAAGAGCCGACCTTGCGTGAAGGCTGGGTACGCTTGACCGGCTGGAGACCCGCATAATTTGCTGCGCTTTCCTTCATTACTGCGGCGAGTAGGCGTATCATACGCTCCCTTGAAACGCGCTATTCGTCGTTTTCATGCCTATCAAAGTGCACCGCCATGACCATGATGACTATCCAGCCCCCTGCGATTGGGCCTTATCAACTGCCCAACCCCGTGATACTTGCGCCCATGGCCGGTGTCACCGATCGCCCTTTCCGGCAGCTATGTCGGCGTTTGGGGGCAGGCTGGGTGGTGGGTGAAATGGTCACGTCCGATCCTTCGCTCTGGCACACGCGCAAATCCCAGCTGCGTATGGATCATCAGGGTGAACCTGCACCCCGGGTGGTACAAATTGCCGGTGGCGATGCGCAGATGCTGGCCGAAGCCGCCCGCCTGAATGCCGAACTGGGCGCGCAGATCATCGACATCAACATGGGCTGCCCCGCCAAGAAAGTCTGCAACAAGGCCGCTGGCTCCGCGCTGCTGCGCGATGAAGCCCTGGTGGCCGAGATTCTCGACGCAGTGGTCAATGCCGTCGATATTCCCGTGACGCTCAAGATCCGCACGGGCTGGTGCGCCGACTCCAACAATGGGGTACGCATTGCCCAATTGGCCGAATCGGCAGGCATACAGGCATTGGCCGTGCATGGACGCCACCGCCAGCAGCGCTACACGGGCGAAGCCGAATACGACACCATCGCCGAGATCAAGTCACGACTCACCATTCCCGTCATTGCCAATGGCGACATCACTTCGCCAGAGAAGGCGGCCCGCGTGCTGCGCCATACCGGCGCCGATGCGGTCATGATTGGTCGTGGCGCCCAGGGCAACCCGTGGATCTTCCAGCAGATCACTCACTACCTGACCCATGGCGAGCACCTGCCCGCCCCTGAGCTGGCAGAGCGCCGCCAGGTGTTGACCGAGCACCTGCACGCCCTGCACGCGTTCTACGGCGATACCATGGGCGTGCGCATTGCGCGCAAGCATGTGGGCTGGTACCTCGATGAAGACTCACGCTTTACCCATACCGAGCAGCGCCGCTTGAAGCAGCAGTTCAATGCGCTCGCATCACCTGATGCGCAGTTTCAATGGATTGATGACGCCATGACCCATAGCGCCTCCCAGCGCTTGCTAGCCAAAGGAACCCATGCCGCATGACTGAACGCGACCTGCTCTCAAGCGAAAGCTCATCGCCACTGGCGGGCACCCTGGCGGACCCGGCGACCACGGCCCAACCTCAACCGCTGCGGGAAGCCGTGGAAACGGCCATGCGTCGCTACTTCGAGCACCTTGATGGAGGTCAGGCATCGGACCTGTATGCCATGGTGATGGCCGAAGTGGAGGCACCGCTACTGGCCTGTGTACTGGAGCATACCGACGGCAACCAGACCCGTGCCGCCGACGTGCTGGGCCTGAACCGTGGCACGCTGCGCAAGAAACTCAAGCTGTATGGACTGATCGATCGTGACGCCCCTTAAGGGGCGTTGCCGTTTTTAAACCTGGCTGTTCCAACCCTGAACCTGATACATGAGCACTCCCATGGCTGATAGCACCGCTACCCCCGTCCGCCGCGCCCTGCTGAGCGTCTCCGATAAAACCGGCATTGTCGAGTTCGCACAGGGCCTCGTGAAGCATGGCGTCGAACTGCTCTCGACCGGCGGCACCTACCGACTGCTGCAAGAGAACGACGTCCCCGTGACCGAAGTCTCCGAACATACCGGTTTTCCGGAAATCATGGACGGCCGGGTCAAGACCCTGCACCCCAAAATCCATGGTGGCATTCTGGCCCGTCGCGGTCAGGACGACGCCGTGATGGCCGATAACGATATCAGCCCCATCGACATGGTCGTGGTGAACCTCTACCCGTTCGCTGCCACCATCGCCAAACCGGATTGCACGCTGGAAGATGCCATCGAGAACATCGATATTGGTGGCCCCACCATGGTGCGCGCCTGCGCCAAGAACCATGCCTACACCACTATCGTCGTCAACGCGGACGACTACTCCCGCGTGTTGAACGAGCTGGCCGAGCATGGCGGCCAGGTGACTCAGCCGACGCGTTTCGACCTGGCCGTCAAGGCATTCGAACACACGGCGGGTTATGACGGCGCCATTGCCGACTACCTGGGCCGCAAAGTGGCCAGCGAAGAAACTACCTTCTCGCGCACGTTCAACCTGCAACTGCACAAGAAGCAGGACATGCGCTACGGTGAAAACCCGCACCAGCAGGCAGCTTTCTACGTCGACCCCGAGGCCAGCGAGCCCAGCGTGTCTACCGCTCGCATGCTGCAAGGCAAGCCGCTCTCCTTCAACAACGTGGCCGATACCGATGCCGCCTTCGAGTGCGTCAAGGCTTTCGATGACACCGCCTGCGTCATCGTCAAGCACGCCAACCCCTGCGGAGTAGCGGTGGGCGCCAGCGCTCTGGAAGCGTACGACAAAGCGTTTGCCACCGATCCTACCAGCGCCTTTGGCGGTATTATCGCCTTCAACGTCGCCCTGGATGCCGCCACCGCCCGCGCCATCGTTGATCGTCAGTTCGTGGAAGTCATCATTGCCCCCGGGGTAAGCGATGAAGCGGCCGCTATCGTGGCTGAAAAACAGAACGTTCGCCTACTGGATGTCAGCGCACATTGGCCAGGCCAACCGCAGGCTGCCTACGACTTCAAGCGCGTCAATGGCGGGTTGTTGGTCCAGGAGCGCGACGAGGGTATGGTCAGTGAAGCGGAGCTGACGGTGGTCAGCGAGCGTGCGCCCACCGAGCAAGAGTTGCGTGATCTGGCGTTTGCCTGGCGCGTGGCCAAGTTCGTCAAGTCCAACGCGATCGTGTATGCCAAGGCTGGCCAGACGATTGGCGTGGGCGCAGGTCAGATGAGCCGCGTCTACTCCGCCAAAATTGCGGGTATCAAGGCTGCCGATGAAGGGCTCACGGTGCCTGGCTCCGTCATGGCGTCAGATGCCTTTTTCCCGTTCCGCGATGGCATCGATGCCGCCGCGGCGGCTGGCATCACTGCGGTGATTCAGCCTGGTGGGTCAATGCGTGACCAAGAGGTTATCGATGCGGCCAACGAAGCGGGCATTGCCATGGTCTTCACCGGCATGCGCCACTTCCGCCACTAAGCCTTTAAAAACCCCCTGCGAAGCACTTCGCAGGGGGTTTTTTTGAGGGTCACCCCAGATCGATGCACAGGTACTTGGTTTCCAGGTACTCCTCCAGCCCCTGATGCCCCCCTTCACGCCCCAAGCCGGATGCCTTGACACCGCCAAAGGGTGCGGCCGCGTTTGAAATCAGTCCGGTGTTGATCCCCACCATGCCATACTCGAGCGCTTCGGCCACGCGCCACACCCTGGCCAGATCACGCGAATAAAAATATGCGGCCAGACCATACTGGGTATCGTTGGCCATCTCGACCGCCGTCTCCTCTTCATCGAAGGGGAACACCGCTGCCAAGGGGCCGAACGTCTCTTCCTGGGCCACTTTCATGCTGTCGCTGGCAAAGCTGACCAACGTGGGCGTGAAGAAATTCCCCCCCAATGGATGCGGGTGGCCCCCTAGCAACAGCTCGGCGCCCTTGTCGATGGCGTCCTGAACGTGCTCACTGACTTTTTTGACGCCATTTTCATCGATCAGCGGGCCAATGTTGACCCCTTCTCGCGTTCCGTCACCGACTTTCAGCTCGCTGTTCATGGCCACAGCGAGTTTTTCACAGAACGCATTGATGACGCTGGACTGCACCAGGAAGCGGTTGGTACAGACACACGTCTGCCCCGCATTACGGAACTTGGCGGCCATGGCGCCTTCGACGGCAGCGTCCAGATCGGCGTCTTCGAACACGATAAAGGGCGCGTTGCCGCCTAATTCCAGCGAAATCTTCTGAACGTGCTCAGCGGCTTGGGCCATCAACTGGCTGCCTACCTCGGTCGAGCCTGTAAAGGTGATCTTGCGCACTTTAGAGGAGTGAGTGAGCGCTTCGGCAATATCTGCCGCACGCCCGGGCACGACGTTGAACACACCACGCGGCACGCCCGCCCGCTCGGCCAACAGTGCCAAGGCCGTCGCCGAGAACGGCGTCTGGCTGGCAGGCTTTACAACGATGGTACAGCCCGCTGCCAAGGCAGCACCGGCTTTACGGGTAATCATCGCCGCCGGGAAGTTCCATGGCGTAATGGCCCCCACGACCCCTACAGGCTGCTTGGTCACCACGATACGCTGATTGGCTTTGGCTGCAGGAATGGTTTCGCCGTAGATTCGACGCGCTTCTTCGGCGAACCAGCGTAAAAAACTGGCCGCATAGGCAATCTCGCCGGCGGCTTCCTTGAGCGGTTTACCCTGCTCATGGGTCATCAACATGGCGAGATCCTGCTGATGCTCCATCATCAGGTCGTGCCACTTCATCAACACGTCGGCACGCTCTTGCGCCGTCATTCCGCGCCAGGCAGGCAGTGCAGCGTACGCAGCATCGATGGCACGCTCGGTTTCTGCCTTGCCCAGCTTGGGCATATCCCCTACGAGCTCACCCGTAGCGGGGTTCACCACCTTGATTTGCTCGCCGCTGTCGGCGGCTACCCAACTGCCGTCAATATAGGCAAACGGGCAGTAAAGCTGTGTTTCTCTCAGCGCTTCCATGACAAACTCCTGACCAGAGGATGGCCTTGCAGGCTCATTGACCTCTTCATGCTAAGACGAAATGGCACTCTTGACCAAGTTCTCGTCAGGAATCCTTGTACGTATCGTACCTTAACTGAGTGCGTATCGACCTTAGCTGATGAGCGTCAAAAACTCTTGCCGTGTTGCCTGGTTGGTGCGGAAGCCCCCCAGCATGACCGACGACGTCATGCTCGAATTCTGCTTCTCGACGCCACGCATCATCATGCACAGATGGCGAGCTTCGACCACGACGGCCACCCCTTTGGCCTGAGTGACCTGCTGCACCGCTTCGGCAATTTCACGGGTCAGATTTTCCTGGATTTGCATGCGACGTGCATACATATCCACGATACGTGCAAACTTGGACAGCCCCAGCACCTTACCGCTCGGCAGATAGGCGATGTGACATTTGCCAATGAAAGGCAGCAGATGGTGCTCACACATGGAGTAGAGCTCGATATCTTTCACCAGCACCATTTCATCGGTTTGCGACGCGAAGACAGCGCCATTGACCAGCTCTTCCAACGACTGCTGGTAACCCGCATTCAAAAACTGCATGGCCTTGGCAGCGCGCTTGGGTGTATCACGCAACCCCTCGCGATCAGGATTCTCTCCCAGGGCAGTAATAATTTGACGGTAATGCTGGGCGATTTCGTCGGTCATGTTAGGCCTCTTCATTCGGTGCGTGTTCGCTTTTACTGGATCGCCTTGGGGAATCTGTCTCGCCACGAATGGCTCGGCACAGACATCAAAGCCCTTTCATGGGTCAGCCCTATGACTGCCTTACCCGCCGCGAGCAAAAACTTATACAGAAAATATACCTTAAAATAAATTATGTACAACGCAGTAATGCAACTGCCTATTCTAACGCACATGAAGTGGCTGTGGCAGAGTGACACGCACCCCCCTTCGTGCTTATCGGTGCTGTGCTATTATAAAGGCACAATTTTCCTGCCAAATAGGCGGGTGCACTATTTGAGATCCAATTATGTCATTTAAATCATCAGCCTATTGGCTAACGGCCTTGATGGGCACAGCGATCATCACCCCCGTGCTTGCAGCAGAACCCAAACTGACGCTGCCCAGTGGTGCCAGCGTGGGCGTAGAGGTGGTCGAATCCCTGCGCTTCGATAGCCAGCACGCTCGTCACAACGACATTCTCCTTCACCCTGCCCAGGCCGAGGGTAGCTCACACGAGCTGCCAGAGTATTGCCTGATGGTGGCCAATGCCCAACTGAGCGGCGAGCGGATACGTATCACCACGCAAGATGCTACTTGCATCGAGACCGAAGGCAGTGAAAGCGCTATCTATTCAGGAGCGTTTGCCGCCAGCGCCTACGCGATGGATGGGCAATACGGGATAGAGTGCCCGTCGGGTAACTGCGAGCTTACTCCCGGCCAGCGCTTTTTACTGACGCTGGACGAGAGTGTAAGCATTGATGCGCAGGACAACCCCTCCGCCGAGATCAATGCAACGCGTCGGCAGGCCAATGGAGATGGCGTCGCCAACCCTATTCCCAGCGAACGCCCCGACCCAGACCA
Source organism: Halomonas sp. 18071143 (assembly GCF_019211725.1). Lineage (NCBI taxonomy): Bacteria > Pseudomonadati > Pseudomonadota > Gammaproteobacteria > Oceanospirillales > Halomonadaceae > Halomonas > Halomonas sp. 18071143. Next base: position 1,701,558 of record NZ_CP078120.1, on the reverse strand, counting down.
GGCACCCGCAGGCAATCAATAAGCCTGGCGCCAGCCGCTGCCTGAACAAGCTGGCCTGACAATGACAGGTCAGCTTATCGGTTGCCTCCGGCAAGCCACAAAGGCGATTCCAGCTGCAGGCCCTGCTGTTCGAGCAGACGAATGTGCTGATCCCAGTACCCTCGCTCTGTCACCCAGGGAAAAGCAGCAGGAAAAGCCGGATCATCCCAGCGCGATACCAGCCAGGCCGCGTGACGAATCAAGCGATAGGCGCGCAATGGCTCGATCAACGCCAACTCATGCTCAGGGAATGCCCTTACCTCTTCATATCCTTCGATCAACTCACCCAGCTGCCCACGCCACAGCTCAGGGTCGTCTACAGGCAGCAGCATCCAGACATCCTGGATGGCGGGCGCCATCAGGCAGTCATCGAAATCCACCAGCGTAAAGTCATCATCCCGCCCCAGGATATTACCCAGATGGCAGTCACCATGAGCCCGCAGATAGGCGTCGGGGCTTAGCTGCACGTGCTCCAGGTGCCCCATCAACTTTTCCACCACGGCCTGGTATGCCCGGGACTGGTACTTGTCCAAATGAGGGCTTGCCAGGACTCGCTGCGCAGCATCGGTAACGCCATCCGTGAGCGACAAACTCTCCCGATGCTGAAACCGCTGGCGAGCGGCAACATCATGCAAGCGCCCCAAGACATTTCCCAGGGCAAACAGGTGTGCCGGGTTATCGAGCTCTGGCGCCTGGCCTACACATTGGGGGAAAAGCGCAAAGCGGAAAGTCTGGAAGTGATGCAATGAAACGCCATCAGCTGAGCACCATGGCGCGATCACAGGGACACCGGCCAGCGCCAGCTCCTTCAAGAAGTCATGCTCCTCCTGAATCGCGGCATCCGCCCAACGTCCGGGGCGATAAAACTTGACCACCCAGCGCTCGCCCTCTTCATCGCGAAACATCAGCACGCGATTTTCATAACTGTTCAAGGCAAAGGGCTCGCCTGCGGGCCAGATACCCACCGACTCGATGGCCGACATCACCAGGTCGGGCGACAGGCTGCTAAACGGGTGCGCCATGGATCACTCCTTTCATTGGGCCAGCCAGTATATCAACTCTTCTCCAGCGGCGTGCGAGACGCCGCCCACACGTCCACGCGCGTGGCACCCGCCGCCTGAGCCGCCAACGCCAGCGCATGCCCCGTGGCACCCGTCGTGACCACGTCATCGATGATGATGACCCATTCTGGCAGTGGCCCCGCCACGCGGTAGGCTCCTGCGAGGTTACGCTGACGCTCGGCTCGATTCAGCGACCGTTGCGAGGGTAGCCGCTTGTGGCACTCAGCCTCCAGCACCGGAAGGTGTAGCCGCTTTCCCAATTGTCTGGCCAACCACTGGGCCTGGTTGAAGCCTCGCTCGCGCGCCCTGGAAGGGTGCATGGGCACCGGCAACAACGCGCCCCCCAGTTGCACCGGAGGCTTGCAGAGCATCAATTCGACCAACAGCGTTCCCGCTCGCGCGGAACCATGGAATTTGAAGTCATGCACCAGTTCTGCCACGCCCTCCAGGTAGCGTAGCGCCGCCGTTGTATGCGTAAAGGCAGGGGGCGCTACCAGGCAGTGGCCACAGCGTCCACCCCCACCAGCGGGCAAGGGTTCGGCACATTGCGGGCATGCCGGCGTGTTCCAAGGCAGCTCCCGAAAGCACTGCGCGCACCACCCCTGCTCACCGCAATCCGCCGACAGGCAAAACGCACAGTAGCCCGGTAATTGGCGCGACAACCACTGGTTCACGTACTGAACCATTCGCATAGCCACCTCCTCTGCCAACTGGTTTAAAACAGGATGATTGCATTGACATTCATACGTTTATTGGTAGTATACGCAGCGTCTTCTGCGGATGTGGTGGAATTGGTAGACACGCTAGATTTAGGTTCTAGTGCCGCAAGGTGTGGGAGTTCGAGTCTCCCCATCCGCACCAATTACAACTTGTCGTGTGGTACTCTTTACCACTAGCGCAAGATCAAGAATTCGGTAGCGCCATGCTAACCGAATTTTTTTGTTTCTAGCCCTCTATTATTGATTGCTGCTGGCATGCAGTTCATCTTCCGCTATCTTTGCAGTTGACCCATGATGGCAATTGAGATCGTCGAGTACCAGCAGCAAAGTGGCGAGGAAAACGAAGCTTGCTACCGCACCCATCAAGGCCCCTTGCCCTCTGGCGACTACCTGCATATTCAAACGTTTGGCTCGATCGCCCAGCAACTGACGCGCTACTGGAAATTGGATGACGCATTACTGCGCGAGCAGACGCTGACGTTGGAGATACGCGTCATCGCCATTTATGGCTCGGAGGATATGCCAGTAGGGGCTGCCCGACGCGCCCACCTCTCGCTCCAGGCAGAGCCAACACGTCAGTTGGTGCCGCTTCACCTGGATACGCAGCACATGAACAGTCGCCGTGACCGTCAACGCGTTGTAGAGTGGGCAAAAGAGATTGAGCTGCACAAAGCGCAATGAGGCACTCGATCGATAATGAACAGGGAAGCCGATGATGAGATTCGCCGTTACCACCATGTGCTTGAGCGTGATGCTTACGGCCACTTGTCTGCTTGCTGATGAAACGAACAGCGATTTGCCCGAGTGGGCCGAAGAGCGGGTTGAACCCTTTCGTGCCCGCGTTGGGAACTGGGTAGATAACACCTCTCGCAACATCGATGCCTTTTTTGGTGGCAACGACTCAGCTACGGCGCACAACGACTCTTACTTACGACTGGGGCAAGAGCTGGACTGGATGGAGGGTGACGGCACCAGTGGCGACATCAGCCTGCGCTACCGGATTGACCTGCCGACCACGGAAGATCGCTTGCGACTGATCATCGAGAGTGATCCTGAAGAGTCTCAAGGCACTCTGGCAGACCAGGGATCAGGCCGTCTGTATAACGACCAGCGTGATCGCAGCACCTCCACCTTTGGGTTTGATTGGCTGGAACGCCGTGACAAACGCGAAAACTGGAGCAACCGGGTGGGGGCAGGTATTAGGCTGCGCGTGCCACTGGATCCCTACGTCCGATTCACCAGTGAACGGCTGTGGGATATAGGCGACGGGCCTTGGCAGCTTGAGTCCTACAACCGCGTTTCCTGGTTCAATAATGAAGGCTACTCAGCACGTACCTCCTGGGACATTGGCCGCCCCCTGGCAGACGATCTCCACCTGCGTTTCATCAGCACGCTGCAGTGGCGGGAAGAGGAAGATACGCTGGAATTCAGTGAAGTTGCTGAACTGAATCAGCGCCTCAACCGGCGCAGCGCACTTCGCTACTCGGCCCTGGCGATAGGCGAAAGCGCCTCCAATCCGCGCATGACCAACTACTATCTGCAGACGCGTTACCGTCGAGACATTCACAAGGGCATCCTGTTTGGCGATGTCATACCGGAACTGCACTTCCAGCGAGAAGACAGTTACGACCCTCGCTGGGCCATGACACTGCGCCTCGAGATGTATTTTCAGCGTGAAATACATCGCAACTATTTCCACTTCTAGCGTTTTGCAGGCTCAGGGGCGATGGCCACACCCGCCACCACCCCGAGCGCCTCGCTCTAAAGCCTCAACCCCCCATCGCACTCGATGATCCGGGCCGTGAAGTAGTCATTTTCGAAAATGAACGCGACGCTGCGCGCGATATGTTCGGGCTGCCCCAGCTGCTTCAACGGCACGCTGCTGGCAATGCGTTCCAGCATGTCGGGTCGCATGGAGGCCGTCATATCGGTCTCGATGAAACCCGGTGCTACGGTACCGGTACGAATACCATAGCGGGCCAGCTCCTTGCCCCAGGTCACCGTCAGTGCGTGTACGCCCGCCTTGGCAGCCGCATAGTTGCTCTGCCCCATGTTGCCCGCACGTGAAATGCTCGAAATATTGACGATAACACCCGGCTGACCGGCCTCGATCATCTGGGTGACCGCTTCTCGGCCACACAAGAAAACGCCTGTCAGGTTGACATCCAGCACTCGCTGCCAGGAAGACAGCGACATGCGCTTTTCCACTACCCCCTCTTTGGCTTTCACCAGCAGGCTGTCATCGGTAATACCGGCGTTGTTGACACAACCACTCACCGCGCCCATACGCTTGGCAATGTCGGCGAAAGACTGCTGCACCGAGGCTTCATCTGCCACGTTGGTCACGAACGCCTGCGCTTCAACACCGGCCGCCGCCAAGTTCGAGACAGCCTCGTCCAACGCTTCGCTGCTCATGTCGAGAAGGGCAAGACGCGCCCCTTGTGCGCCCAGATGTTTTGCCATGGCAAACCCCAACCCGCGGGCACCTCCGCTAATCGCCACCACTTGCTCATTCAACTGCATGCGTCTCTCCTTTTCGAAATCAGGGATTGTGCATTGCAGCATAGATAGCCGTCAGCAAAAAATCGACTTGGCCAACGCTTGCGCTCGCTGCAGGCAATGCAGATTATTTTTTATAATTCTGACACCATATTGACTCATTACGCCTGTTCTGGAGTCGGTCATGCCCATTCTTCTCTTTATTTCCCTGTTCACGCTACTGGACTTTGTGCTTCTTTTTACCGTGGGAAGCCGGATCGGGCTTCTGGCGACGCTGGCACTGGTGCTAGGCACGGGGTTTATCGGGCTGCACTTGATTCGCAAGGAAGGAGTTTCCAGCCTGGCGCGTGCTCGCCAGCGTATGCAGATGGGAGAAATCCCGTCCCAGGAAGTGCTTACAGGTGCGGCCCTGATTTTTGGTGGCGCCCTGTTGTTGGCGCCCGGCTTTCTCTCGGATGCACTGGGTATTGCGTGCCTGCTTCCCAGCGCGCGGCAGCTGCTGTTGAAGCTGATGGCCTGGCTAGGCGTAAAGGCCTCGCTGGTCACCCGTCAAGGCCCAGCCCCAGAGCGTGAGCCACCCCATCAGCACGAGCCTGGCTCGACCTCCTCGGAGAGTCCGCTGGAAGGAGACTTCATCAGCAAGGATGAGTCTTCTCGCAGGCATTGAGCAGCAACGGATCAGGCGCACAGATAATCCGCAATTTTTTTTATAGCGCCCCCTTGAAAGGCAGTGACCAGCCCCCACTTTTGAGTCAGCACACAACTTCGGTAATGCCTGATGGCTTACCATTGACATGAAGGCAACAGGCCTTCGCTTTCCGCGGGTGCTGCCCACGGAAATTCCTTCAAGCTAATGGCCCCAAGGGGCTTTGACACTACTCAGGAGAACGTGAGCATGAATATCCGTCCTTTGCACGATCGCGTTGTGATCCGTCGCGTGGAAGAAGAGCAGAAAACCGCTGGCGGCATCGTGCTTCCGGGCAATGCACAGGAAAAGCCCACGCGTGGCGAAATCCTGGCAGTTGGTAATGGTCGCATTCTTGAAAGCGGCGACGTTCGCCCGCTGGATGTCAAAGTGGGTGACACGGTGATTTTCAAGGACGGCTACGGCGTCGAGAAGCAGAAGATCGACGGCGAAGAAGTTCTGATCATGAGTGAAGCCGATATCCTGGCGGTCGTTGAAGGCTAAGACGCCTCGGCTACCCATTTACGTTCATCGTTCAATTTCAATTTAGGAAGTAACGAACATGGCTGCTAAGCAAGTTAAGTTCTCTGATGACGCTCGTAAACGCATGGCGCGTGGTGTAGATATCCTGGCAAACGCCGTCAAGGTCACGCTGGGCCCAAAAGGCCGCAACGTGGTACTGGACAAGTCCTTCGGCGCCCCGACCGTCACCAAAGACGGTGTTTCCGTCGCCAAAGAGATCGAACTGAAAGACAAGTTCGAGAACATGGGTGCTCAGATGGTCAAGGAAGTGGCTTCCAAGACGTCTGATGCCGCAGGTGACGGTACCACTACCGCTACCGTGCTGGCTCAAGCCATCGTTGCAGAAGGCTTGAAAGGCGTGACGGCTGGCATGAACCCGATGGACCTGAAGCGCGGCATCGACCAAGCGGTCACCGCTGCCGTCAAGGAAATTCAGGCCATGTCCGTGCCCTGCACCGACACCAAATCCATCGCTCAGGTAGGCACCATCTCTGCCAACGGCGACAAGCGCATTGGCGAGATCATTGCCGAAGCGATGGAGAAAGTAGGTAAAGAAGGCGTCATCACCGTTGACGAAGGTCGCGGCTTCGAAGACGAGCTGGAAGTCGTCGAAGGCATGCAGTTCGACCGTGGCTACCTCTCTCCCTACTTCGTCACCAATCAGGACACCATGGCGGTCGAGCTGGAAGACCCCTACATCCTGCTGGTCGACAAGAAAATCTCCAACATCCGCGAGCTGCTGCCGGTGCTGGAAGGTGTTGCCAAGCAAGGCAAGCCGCTGGCCATCATCGCCGAAGACATCGAAGGCGAAGCGCTTGCCACGCTGGTAGTCAACAACATGCGCGGCATCGTCAAGGTAGCGGCTGCCAAAGCACCCGGCTTTGGTGATCGTCGCAAGGCCATGCTGCAGGATATCGCCATCCTGACCAACGGCACGGTCATCTCCGAGGAAGTCGGTCTGACCCTCGAGCAGGCAAACCTGGATCACCTGGGTACTGCCAAACGCATCACCATGACCAAAGAGAACACCACCATCATCGACGGTGCTGGTGCAGAAGGTGACATCGAAGCACGCGTCAATCAGATCCGCGCGCAAATCGAAGACACCTCCTCCGACTACGACAAAGAGAAGCTGCAAGAGCGCGTTGCCAAGCTGGCAGGCGGCGTTGCCGTTATCCGCGTAGGCGCAGCTACCGAAGTCGAAATGAAAGAGAAGAAAGCACGTGTCGAAGACGCGCTGCACTCTACTCGCGCTGCCGTCGAAGAAGGCGTGGTACCTGGTGGCGGCACGGCGCTGGTACGCGTCATGGCCAAGGTACAAGGCCTGACCGGTGACAACGAAGACCAGAACCACGGCATCAACATGGCCCTGCGTGCCATGCAGGCGCCGCTGCGTCAGATCGTCACCAACGCCGGTGAAGAGTCTGCGGTGGTCATCAACCGTGTGAAAGATGGCGAAGGCAACTTCGGCTACAACGCACAGACCGGCGAATACGGCGACCTGTTCGAAATGGGTGTACTCGACCCTGCGAAAGTGACCCGTACTGCGCTGCAGTCTGCCGGTTCCGTTGCGGGCCTGATGATCACCACCGAGTGCATGATCGCCGACGACCCGGAAGAGAAAGAAGCTGCCCCGGACATGGGTGGCATGGGCGGAATGGGTGGCATGGGCGGCATGATGTGAGCCCCACCACCTCGCTCTGACGTAAAACGTCCTTCAGAACCCCGCTTCGGCGGGGTTCTTTGCGTGTTACCATCCCCTTTCTTCTTGGCAGCTTTCAGGTTCGACGTCCCGTGCTTTCCAATATTCGTATCGTGCTGGTACACACCTTTCATCCCGGCAATATTGGCGCCACCGCCCGCGCCATGAAAACCATGGGCCTGACCCAGCTGGTGCTGGTCAACCCACGTGCTTTTCCTGACGAAGAGGCCACTCGACTGGCGGCGGGCGCTACCGATGTGCTGGACAACGCACGCTGCGTCAGCACCCTGGAAGACGCCCTGCAGGACTGCGTTCAAGTGGTCGGGGCCAGTGCCCGATTACGCAGCATGCCGCTCCCCCACTTCGACGAACCGGATGACATGGCACGTCAGGTCATCGTCAATGCCCATCAAGCCCCTGTGGCGCTGGTGTTTGGCCGCGAGCGCTCCGGATTGACCAATGACGAGATCCGCTGCTGCACCCACCAGGTCAGCATACCGGCCAATCCGGATTACGGCATTTTGAATCTCTCGCAAGCCGTGCAGATTCTTGCCTATGAAGTGCATCGCGCCTGGCGACGGCGCGACGACAGTGATTTCGTCTATCAACGGCCCCTGGAAGCGGCGCCGCCCAGTCGCGAACAGTTTGGCTACTTCCAGGAGCACCTGGGTCGGCTCATGCACGAGAGCGGTTTTTTGACCCAGCCCCACGCACGCACCGAAGAGCAGTTGCAGGCACTGTTCTCACGTGCCCAGCCAAGCCGCAAGGAATTATCGCTACTCCGTGGACTACTGAGCGCCTTCGAGGCACACCTGCCCAAACAGTAAGCAGCGCACGCCAACCGCCAGACAAAAAAGGCCGCCCGCCATTTGGCGGCCTTTTTCGGATGATGCGCAGATCAAAGCGACATGGCCGCCAGCCAACCAAACGCAATCAGCGGAAGGTTATAGTGCAGGAAGGTCGGCACGACGCTATCCCACATATGGTCATGCTGGCCGTCCACGTTCAGGCCGGCAGTGGGCCCCAAAGTGGAGTCCGATGCCGGTGAGCCCGCATCGCCCAATGCCGCCGCGGTGCCCACCAAGGCCACGGTGGCCATGGGCGAAAACCCGAACTGAATCGCCAATGGGACGAAAATGGCGGCAATGATCGGAATAGTAGAAAACGATGAACCAATGCCCAGCGTGATGAACAGCCCCACCAGCAGCATGACCAGCGCAGCCAGGCCGCGATTGTCACCAAACAGCTCGAAGGCGCCCGCCACCAGAGCCTCGATATCCCCCGTGGCTTTCATCACTTCGGCAAAGCCTGCCGCTGAAATCATGATGAAACCGATGAGTGCCATCATGCGCATGCCGCTGGTGAACAGATCATCGGCCTCACGCCATTTGAAAATCCCCCCCAATGACAGCAGGCCAATGCCCACCAGGCCGCCCACGATCATGGAACCGGTATACAGCTGCAGGCCCAGCGCAGCCACGATGGCGACCCCCGACATGACCAACCCCAGCAGATGAGGCTCGGCAGGCGTATGCGCCTGCTCACCCGCAGGAGCGGCCAGCGGCTTGGCGGCGTAGTGGCGCTGACCGCGATAGCTGAACAGCAGGGCGACGACCAGCCCGATGGCCATTCCGCCCACGGGGATGGCCATGGCCATGGGCACCATGCTCCGAGTGATGTCGAGTCCCGCCGCCGCGCCTGCGCTGTTCAGATTGGCCAACAATATGTCGTTCAGGAAGATGGCCCCGAAGCCCACTGGCAGAAGCATGTAGGGTGCCGTCAGACCAAAGGTCAGCGCACAGGCAACCGCGCGGCGGTCCAGCTGCAAGCGGTTCATGACCACCAGCAGCGGCGGAATCAGGACGGGAATGAACGCAATATGCACCGGGATGGCGTTTTGAGAAGAAATCGCCACCAGCAGCACGGCGCCCAGCAGCAGCATTTTCACCCGCGCCTGATGCGCTGCCGTCGCCTCTTTACCCAGCAGCTTGATCAACCGCGTGGCCAGCAAGTCCGGCAGGCCAGAGCGAGAAATAGCGACCGCAAAGGCCCCCAGCGTGGCGTAGGCCAACGCCACCTGGGCACCGCCTCCCACACCATCATTGAAAGCGCTGAGCGTGTCATCCAGCGACAGTCCACCCGCCAGCCCTCCTACCAGGGCCCCTACCACCAGGGCAAACACCACCGACACACGAAGAAGTGACAGCGTCACCATCACGAGCACTGCAAGAATGACTGCATTCATGGAAATATCCAGAGCTAATGGAAGTTCTTTGATACGAAGTCTTCACCGGGTTCTTGAAACCAAGTTCTTAAAACCAAGTTCTTGAAACCAGGCACTTAAAACCAGGGTTTTAAACCATGCCTTTAAAACCAGGCGGCGGATTTTAGCAGATAGCGCGCCCTTCATCAGGCTTATCTGATCCCCGAGTACGCTGGCACAGCGGCTAAGACTTTAGTCACAGCGCTCTTGCTGCTATGCAACAATCCTCCTAGTATCGGGACCTTCATTGATGACCGGCACTGCTAATTTAACAATGTCTTAGGAGCCTGCATGGACATTTTCGCCATTCTCATTTCCCTGATACTGCTGATGTTACTGGCTTACAGAGGCATCTCAGTGCTGCTGTTGGCACCGCTCATGGCGTCGCTGGCAGTCCTGCTTTCCGGTGATGGCGGCCTGCTGCTGCCCATTTACACCGACACCTTCATGCGGGCGCTGGGTAACTACGTCACTCAGTTCTTTCCGCTGTTCCTGCTGGGCGCCCTGTTCGGCCAACTGATGGCCGACTCCGGTGCCGCGCAGTCCATTTCCAACGGTATCGTCAAGCGGCTGGGCACGCATCACGTGGTGCTGACCGTGGTCATGGCCTGTGCCGTACTGACCTACGGTGGCGTGTCACTGTTCGTGGTGGCCTTTGCCATCTATCCCATCAGCCGTGAGCTCTTCCGTCAGGCCAATGTGCCTAAGCGGCTCATACCTGCGTCCATCGCGCTGGGCTCCTTTACCTTTACCATGACGGCCCTGCCAGGCACCCCAGCCATTCAGAATGCCATTCCCATTCCTTACTTTGGCACCAACAGCTTTGCGGCTCCCGGATTGGGCATCATTGCCGGGCTTATCATGCTGGGCCTGGGCACCTACTATCTGCAGTCCAGGGTTCGCAAGGCAGCCGCCAACGGCGAAGGCTACGGCACGCACACCGAGCGTGAAGTCGACCCCCAGCAGGACGACACGCCCGCCCCCACGCTCCCCTTGGCAGTAGCCTTGATTCCTCTGATCATGGTCATCGGCCTGAACGCGCTGTTTACCTATGGCGTTTTCCCCGCCATGGATCTGAGCTATATCAGCGACGCCTTCGAGAACATCACCCCCAGCCGCCAGACTGGCCTGTGGGCGATCCTGATCTCGCTGCTGAGCGCCTCGGCATGGCTGATCATTACCCGCTGGAACCATTGGAAGGATCTGAAAAACACCATCAACCAGGGCTGCTTTGGCTCGCTGCTGCCGATTTTCAATACCGCCTCCGAAGTGGGCTATGGGGCAGTGATTGCCAGCCTGGCAGGCTTCATGATCATCCGTGATGCCGTGCTCAACGTTTCCGGCAACCCGCTGATTTCCGAAGCCTTGGCCATGAGCGTGCTGGCGGGGATTACCGGCTCCTCATCGGGCGGCCTGTCGATTGCCTTGCAAACCCTGGGTGATGAATACCTGGCCATGGCACAGCAGGCAGGCATCAATCCTGAACTGATGCACCGTGTCGCCACCCTGGCCGCGGGTGGCATGGATACGCTTCCCCACTCCGGGGCAGTGATCACGCTGCTGGCCATTTGCGGGCTGACGCACCGCCAGTCCTATGCCAACGTGGCCATGGTCACTATCGTGCTGCCGATTTTTGCGTTGATCAGCGTGATTACGCTGGGCACGCTGTTTGGAAGCTTCTAAAGCCGCGTAAGCCATGCGATAGTTGGTTAACGTGTTAACTAGCGAACAACAACGAGACCCGTCATGGCCCTTACACGACACTCTTCCCTGCTGCTGATTCTTCTGGCCAGCCTCATCATCTCTACGGCGATGGGGCTGCGCCACGGTTTCGGGTTGTTCCTCGAACCCATGAGCAGTGAGCTTGGCTGGGGGCGCGGGGTCTTTGCCCTGGCACTGGCCATTCAGAATTTGATGTGGGGCCTGGCACAGCCTTTCACCGGCGCGCTGGCAGACCGCTTCGGCGCGGCCAGAATCATCGTGGCCGGGGGCGTGCTCTACGTGCTGGGGCTGTGCTTCATGAGTCTTTCCACCAGCGCGCTGGGCATGACCCTGAGCGCTGGCCTGCTGATCGGGATCGGCCTCTCTGGCACGACCTTCTCGGTGATCCTGGGCGCTGTTGGGCGGGCGGTGCCTGCCGAAAAGCGCAGCATGGCCATGGGAATCGTCAGTGCGGCGGGCTCGTTTGGCCAGTTCGCCATGCTGCCGGGCACGCTGGGGCTGATCGAGTGGCTGGGCTGGTCGGCGGCCCTGCTGGCCATGGGCATGATTGCCGCCGTGATGATTCCGCTGGGCGCCATGCTCAAGGATCGCCCACGCCCCCATGCGCTAGGCGACCTGAGCCTGCGCGACGCGCTCAACGAAGCCGCCGGGCAAAAAGGCTTCTGGCTGCTCTGCCTGGGCTTTTTCGTGTGCGGGTTTCAGGTGGTGTTCATTGCCGTGCACTTGCCGGGCTACCTGTTCGATAACGGGCTTGCCGTGCAAGTGGGTACCACCGTTCTGGCCCTGGTGGGGCTGTTCAACATCGTGGGCACCTATACGGCAGGCTGGATGGGAGGAATCTGGTCCAAGCCGCGCTTGCTCAGCTGGCTATACCTGATTCGAGGCGTGGTCATCACCGCGTTTCTGGTCGCGCCACTGAGCGCTTACAGTGCTTACGCGTTTGGTGTCGCCATGGGCTTGCTGTGGCTCTCGACCGTGCCGCTGACCAACGGCATCGTGGCGTCGGTGTTTGGCGTCAAACACCTCTCCATGCTGGGCGGCATCGTGTTTCTGTTCCACCAGTTGGGGTCGTTCATGGGCGTCTGGCTAGGCGGCTACCTTTATGACATGACCGGTCACTACGATACCGTCTGGCAAATCGCCATCGTGCTCTCCGTGGTGGCCGCCGCCTTGCACTGGTTCATCAGCGAAAAACCGCTGGCACGCACCACTCCCACGCAGGTGACACCATGACACCACAGACTCTTTCGCTAGCGCTGCTGACGGTACTGATCATCGCCGGGGGAACTGCCCTTGCCTGGTGGGGGTGGCACTCGCTGGATGCTGGCCTGCTGTTGATGGGCAGTCGTTTGTGTTGAACGGTATTTTCGACCCAAAGCTTGCGCCATATCAGGCCTGCTTCATGATCATTTGATTAATATCAAGTCATTGCCCTGATGTTTACGGACTTCCCCAGACTTCATGAATATCGTCACTTCACTGCTTCATCAATTTAAAGACAGCCTCCGGGATTTGCTGCCCGTCGTGGTCGTCATGGCCTTTTTTCAGCTGGTCGTGATCGGTCAGCCGCTACCCGCAAGCCTGGCTTTCCTGGACTTGATCATAGGCTTGTTGTTTGTAGTGGTAGGCCTGACACTATTCATCAAAGGGCTGGAGCTTGGCCTTTTTCCTTTAGGAGAAAACCTCGCTCGAGCCTTTGTCGCCAAGGGCTCGATCGCCTGGCTACTGCTGTTCGCATTTGCTCTGGGGTTTGGCTCCACCGTGGCTGAACCAGCATTGATTGCAGTGGCTGCTCGTGCAGGCGAGGTGGTTGCTGCAGGGGGCCTGATTGCCAACACCGGTGAGTCACAAGCCTCGTTTGCTTTCACGCTACGAATGGTTGTTGCCTGCTCGGTAGGCACCGCCGTCATGCTTGGCGTATTGCGCATCTTCAAGGGCTGGCCGCTGCATTTGATGATTATTGGCGGCTACGCGCTGGTCATGCTGCTGACCCTTTTTGCACCCAGCGAACTCGTCGGTATTGCATACGACTCTGGGGGCGTCACAACATCGACGATTACTGTGCCGCTGGTAACGGCCCTGGGAGTCGGTCTCGCCTCGAGTATCAAGGGCCGCAACCCCATGCTGGATGGTTTTGGCTTGATTGCCTTCGCCTCCGTCATGCCGATTATTTTTGTGTTGCTCTTTGGCATTTTTGGACTCGATTTGGTCAAGGGGATCAACCCATGAATTTGCTTATTACGCTCTGGAGTACGCTACTCGATATCTTTCCTATCGCCGCGATTATTTTTGGTTTTCAATATCTTGTCATCCGCAAACGTGTGAAACGCCTGCCGCAAGTCATCGTGGGTTTTGTCATGGTTTGGGTAGGATTATCACTTTTTCTAGTGGGTCTGGAACAAGCGCTGTTTCCGATGGGAGAGCTCATGGCCGGCCAGCTGACCAATGCTGACTTTCTCCCCGGGCTCGCCGATGGCGCCCAGCGCCACTGGAGCGACTATTACTGGGTATACATCTTTGCCTTTACCATTGGCGCCAGCACCACCATCGCTGAACCCTCGCTGATTGCAGTGTCTATCAAAGCTGGAGAAATATCCGGCGGCACCATTCGACCGTTTACATTGCGCCTCGCCGTCGCACTTGGCATGGCCTTCGGCATCACGCTAGGGGCCTGGCGTATTGTCATGGGCTGGCCACTACAGTGGTTTGTATTGGGTGCCTACACGTTGGTGATCTTGCAAACGTTGCGCTCGCCAAAAAGCATCATTCCGCTCGCGTTTGATTCCGGCGGCGTGACGACTTCTACGATAACAGTTCCTATTATCGCCGCTCTGGGGCTTGGCCTGGCTTCCTCTATTCCAGGGCGAAGCGCACTCATGGATGGCTTTGGGATGATTGCGCTGGCCTGCCTGTTTCCCATCATCACGGTGATGGGCTATGCCCAAATCGCTCAATGGAGAGACCGCAGACTCAGCGTAAGGTTAACCAACGAAGGAAAACGTAATGCGCTTTAAACTCATCGTAGCACTGGTTGAAGACGACTTGACCGATGATGTCCTCAAGGCGGCTCGTGATGCGGGCGCAACGGGAGCGACCGTCATCAATAATGCCAGGGGCGAAGGACTCAAAAAAGCACGCGGCATCTTTGGCATGGAAATCACCGCTCAGCGGGACGTGCTCCTGTTCCTGACCGAAGAGCATATTAGCCGACTCATTCTGGAGTCCATCGCGGAGGTAGGTCAGTTCGATGAGACACCAGGCACTGGCATCGCGTTTCAGATAGACGTTGAAGATGCCGTGGGCGTACAGCATCAAATCAAATCACTGACCGAGGTGCTTGGTCAGCCAGCAGACAGGGAGTGAGCATGTTAGAGCATCAAAGTGCCATACCAACGGCAGAAACGATCATGCACTCACAATACAGGCTGGTCGATGGCCTGTTGACGGTTGCAGAAGGCATCGACGTGATGCGCAAACACAACGTTAACGTCTTGATCATACAACCACGTGACGCAACCGATGAGCATGGAATAGTGCTCGCAACGGACATTGCCAAAAAGGTACTGGCGGCGAATCGCTCGACAGAACGCGTCAGCCTGTACGAAATCATGACCAAGCCGGTCATCAGCGTCCGCCCCGAAATGAGCATACGTAACTGTGCTCGGCTATTTGGTCAATTTGGCCTTTCGCTAGCCCCGGTCACTAATCAGCAACACCAGGTCCTTGGCATAGTGGATTACTCTTGTATCGTGACCGGGTGGGCATCCTCTTAACGTCCTAGTTGGCGATGCCGCCAGCGCCGCATCAGCACGCCATGCTGGGGCGAAAACAGCAGCGCAAGGAAGAAGCAGCTGGTGGCGACCAGGACGATGGTGCCTCCCGAAGCCACATCGAAGGCATAAGAGAGCCATAGCCCCAGTACCGCCGAGCCCACACCGACACCGGTGGAAATCAACAGCATCGTTTTAAAGCGGTCGGTCAGCAGGTGGGCGGTGGCGCCAGGGGTGATCAGCATGGCAACGACCAGAATGATGCCTACGGTTTCCAGGCTTGCCACGATGGTCAGGGTCAGCAGCAGAATCAGGCCGTAATGAATGACGCTGGTATTGAACCCCAGCGCCTGGGCCTGCGTGGGGTCGAAGGCGTAGAGCATCAGCGGCCTGAAGGCGAGCCATATCACCAGCAGCGCCACGACGCTGGCGGCCAGCGTGAGCATCAGCGCCGACTGCTGTACGCCCAGCACGTTACCAAACAGGATATGCATCAGGTGCGTACTGGAGGCCATTTTGCTGATCAACACGATACCCAGCGCAAAAGCGCCAGTGAACATGATACCCATGGCCGCGTCCGACTTGATGCGGGTATGGCGCTCGATGGCACCGATGCCCAACGACGTCAGTGCCCCCGTCACGAAAGCGCCAATGAAAAACGGCAGCCCCAACAGGTAGGCAATCGCCACGCCAGGCAAGACCGCGTGGGAAATCGCATCCCCCAGCAGCGACCAGCGCTTGAGCACCACGTAGCAGGAGAGCAGACCGCAAATGGCGCCCACCAGCATCGAGGTCAGCAGCGCACGCTGCATGAAGGCGTACTGAAACGCATCGGAGATGGCATCGGGTAACAGATTGATGGGCACCATCAGCGCCGCCAGCAGGCCAGCGATCAGCGCGCTGGCCATGCTATCCAGTGTATCTAACATGATGAAATTGACCGTTATTGAGGCATCAAAGCAGGAGCACTGGTCTGTTGCAAGGTAAAGGAATCGGGGGCTGGCTGGGCGCTCACCGCCAGTTCGGCCAGCCTGCGGTCGCTGAGCATTTCATCCGGGGGCCCCGCCCCGCGGATGAAGCGGTTGATCAGCACCACATGGTCCACATAGCGGCGCGCTCCCGGCATGTCATGGGTCACCATGACAATGGTTCTACCCGCTTCTCGCTCCCGCTTGAGCACATCCAGAATCAGCTGCTCGCTGGGCGGGTCGACGCCCGCCAGCGGTTCGTCCAACAGCAGGATACTGGCCTGCTGGGCCAGCGCCCTGGCCAACAGCACACGTTTTTTCTGGCCGCCCGACAGCGCCCCAATGGGACGCTCGGCCATGTCCAACATATTCACGTCCTGTAGCGCCTTGCTCACGACGTCACGGTGAACAGGGGCCTGCCAACGCCCCGGCAGCAGACGCCGCCATAGAGGGTCATGGCGCATGTGGCCGTAGCGCGCCGTCATCACCGTGTCCCACACCGAGATAGGAAAGTCCCACTCGATCGCTTCACGTTGCGCCATATAGGCGATACCGCCAGCTTTGCGGCGCCGCTGAATGGGCTCTCCGAACGCCATCACCTGGCCACGCAGCGGCTTCATGCTACCGGTCAGCACATGAAACAGCGTCGACTTGCCAGCCCCGTTCGGCCCGACGATAGCCGTCCAACGCCCCGCCGGCAAGCTCAGCTGAATGTTTTCGAGCACCGGCTGGCGCTGATAGGCGGCATAGACCCCCGATACCTCAATGGCCGCCGGAGGTAGTGACGAAGCACTGTTCATGTTGGCCTACTCGACGCCCAGATAACGGCGCAGCAGTTCGGCATTGTGGCGCTGCATGGCAAAGTAGTCACCCGCCACACCGTCCGGCTCGCTGAGCGAGTCCACGTAAAGTGGCCCTGCCACCGGCAGTCCCGTATCTCGGGCAATACTGGTCACATGACGGTCAGAAATGGTGCTTTCCCAGAACAGTGCGGCGGGCTGGCGCTCGTTGATCAAATCGATAATGCGCATCAGCTGGCGTGGAGAGCCTTCGGTTTCGGCATTGGTGCCCCAGATACCGTCGTGCTTGAAGTGAAAGGCATCGGCAAAGTAAAGAAACGCTGCCTCGCTAGTCAGCAGCAGGCGCCGATCGTCGGGAATCACCTCCAGGGTCTCCTGCAGCTCGACATACAGTGCGTGCAGCTCGTCTTCCAGCGCGCTGGCACGCTGGTGAATCTCTTCGGCCTGCTGCGGCAAGCGCTCTTCCAGGGCGTTGGCGATGGCCTGCACGTAGGCGCTGGCGGCCCGCGGGTCCATCCACAGATGCGGGTCAATGTCCCCTTCCATTTCACCAATCGCAATCGATTGAGTGGGATAGCCGGATGCCTCGGCCACCGCTAGCACGGGCACGCCCTGCGATACCGTGGCTTCCACCTGGCGCATCCACTGCTCCAGCTGGTAACCGTTGTAGAAGACCATATCGGCATTCTCGAGGGCCGCAAAATTATCCGGCGTCAGCTCCCACTCATGCACTTCAGCGTTGATGGGCGTCAGCACGGTCACTTCGGCATCGTCACCCGCTACCCGCTGCACCAGATCGCCCAGCACCGAAAAAGTGACGGCCACGTTGATGGGCGGATGCAACAGCTCATTGGCATACGCCGAGGACGTGCTCGCACCGAAGGCCAAAGAGGCCCCCATCAACATCCATCCGTAAGATTTCGCCATCGCCAGCTGCCCCCGTGTAAACTCACATATGATATCACTGTAGCTCAAAGAAAAAGCCAAGTGCAAATAGTTTAGCCTTGGCTAACAATTATCCGTCCAAATGCGCTACCATCACCAATCAACGATGCCACTAACCTTGATAAATATTGCCAATGAGTGATCACGACCCGCGGCACGCTCCTGCCTCATGTGAGAAAAGCGGTGACGCCCTACCGCCAGTGGAGCAGCACGCTCAGCAGTATGAAACCGTGCGCAACGCTCATGAAACCGAGCTCATCGAAGATTACGTGGAGCTGATCGGTGATCTGTTGCGACACCGCGGTGAGGCCCGAGCAGCAGACATCGCCAATCGCATGGCCGTCAGCCAGGCCACCGTGTCGAAGATGATTCGGCGACTCAACGAGCTGGGGCTCGTCACCAGCCAGCCTTACCGATCGCTGTTTCTGACCGAAGAAGGCCAGAAAGTGGCCGAAACCTCCCGCGCCCGGCACGACATCGTGCTGCATTTCCTGCGCGCTCTGGGCGTCGAAGACAGCACCGCGCGCATCGATGCCGAAGGCATGGAGCACCACGTGAGTGATACGACCCTGGCCATTATGAAGCGCTTCACCGAGCAGCAGCCGCAGTGACGGCTGGCGCAGCTATCTTGTCCTGACGCCTGATAACCCGCATCATTCAAGAAATCGTGGTTTCAGGATACTGTCATGCCGCCCGCTTCGAAAGAACGCTCCTTTCTTGCCCGTGTTCGCCATGCACTGCCCTCCCTGCATCCGGCAGAGCGGCGGCTGGGTGAATTCGTCTGCGACTTTCCCGGCGAGTTGGCCAGCTACAATGCCCAGGAGCTGGCACGCTTTGCAAAAGTTTCCAAGGCGACGGTATCGCGTTTCGTCAGGCGCTTGGGTTATGACAATTACGAAGCCGCACGCAGGCATGCCCGCGAAGAGCAGACGACGGGGTCGCGCCTGTTTCTCCCCGCTCAGCGTCTCGGCCAATCCGAATCCTGGCTTGCCCAGGGGCTGACCTTCAGCAAGGACAACCTGGACAGAACCTTTGCCGCCATCACCCAGACCGATATCGACGCCGTCGCCCATGCATGGCTGGCGGCACGTAAAATCTGGGTCGTTGGCTATCGCGCCAGCCGCCCGCTAGCCGACTACCTGCGCTGGCAGCTGTTGCAAGTGACCGGAGATATCGCCGCCATTCCCGGCCCTGGCGAAACCCTGGGCGAGCACCTTGCCGACATTGGCCCGGAAGACAGCGTCATCGTGCTGGGGTTGCGGCGCCGAGTTGCGACGACCGAACAGCTGCTGAGCAGCGCCAGGGAGTGCGGGGCCTCGCTGGTGTATATCACCGATGAAGGCACGGAGCCCCACCCTTCCGCTACCTGGCATTTTCGCTGCCATACGCACGCTTCCGGGCCGCTGTTCAATCACACTGCGGTCATGACCCTCTGTCATCTGCTGATCATGCGCACCATCGAGCTGGCCGGAGACGCGTCACGACAGCGTTTGAGCCGCATCGAAACCCTCAACGACCACTTTGAAGAGCTTTAATCGAGCCATTTCGACGAGCGCCTGCTTTTACTGAAGCACTCTTCTAGTTCATCACCCCATCAACATGCACTTTCAAGGTGCATTTTTGTCTCTCACGCCCCATGTCGTGTTACCCCATTTTTCGGGCAACGCGTGGTTTCTGCCTGTTTTATATATGAAATTTAAATTTCATAGCTCTTGTGGCATGAAATATGGATCTACTTAACAAACGCTGCGCAGGATGCGCGGTGAGCAACACGCCCAGCCTGGCGTACCACATCGCACCCACTACAGATAACAGGAAGCCTCCATGTTCAAGCGCACTCTTCTCATGACCGCCCTTTCCGCCGCTGTGATCGGCAGCGCCGCCAACGCCGATACGCTGTCTCTCAAAGTGCTCGGCCAACCTGCCGGTTCGGGGCTGATTGCCCAGAACAAGGAGCGCCCCTTCTTCGAAAATTTCGCCGAGCACAGCGGCCTGGAAGCCACGGTTCAGTACATTCCGGTAGATGTGGCAGGCATTCCCGATACGGACGGGCTACGCATCCTCAACTCCGGTCTTTTCGACATCGTCTCGCTGCGCGGCCCCCAGGTCAGCCGTGACGAGCCCTCGGTGCTTGGGATGGACTTGATCGGCCTGAACACCAGTTTCGAGACTGGCCGGGACAATGTCATGGCTTTTTATGATTATGTGGATTCACGCCTGCAGTCCCGCTTCAACGCCAAGTTATTGGGCGTATGGCCTGCCGGTCCCCAGGTCATCTTCTGCAACAAGGATATTTCCGGCCTGGAGGACTTGAGAGGCCTGCGCGTACGGGTGGGTGACCAGAGCGCAGCCAACTTCATTGGCCAGTTGGGCGCCACCGGCATTTCGATGCCCTTCGGCGACGTGCAACAAGCGCTCTCTCGGGGCGTCGTGGATTGCGGCATCACCGGCCCTGCCTCGGCCAACGCCGGCGGCTGGCCAGAGGCAACGACCACCGTGTTGCCCATCGCTCTACAGCTGGCCATCAATGGCTACGCCATCAACCTGGACACCTGGAACCGCCTGGATGAGACCCAGCAGTCCCAGCTGGAAACGGCCATTGCCGAGCTCAGCGACGACATCTGGAGCTACTCGGAAGCGCTTTACGAAGATGCCATGCGCTGTAACGCCGGTGAGTCGCCCTGCGAGTTCGGCAACCAGTATGCGCTGACCGAAGTCGCCGTTTCCGACGCCGATCTGGCTGCCGTCACCGCCGCCGTAGAGGAAGTGTCCCTGCCGCTGTGGGCCACCCAGTGCAATAACGTGGCCGCCGACTGCGAAGCCACCTGGCGCGAAACGGTCGGCGCTCAGCTTGGCCTGTAACGTTACCAGGAGACCCGTATGACTTTTTGTGCTCGCCTGATGGGGATCCTGTTCGGCACGTTCATGCTACTGCTGGCCGTGCTGATAACGATAGAGACCCTGATTCGCAAATTCTTTTCGCTGTCGTTTGGTGGCGTCGATGAGTTGGGAGGCTACGCCATTGCGGTGGCGGCGCCTCTGGCCTTCGGCGTCGCCATGATCGAGCAGTCGCATATTCGCATCAATCTGCTGCACATGCGCCTGCCCACCACCGTCAAAGCGATCCTCAATGCCCTGGCAGCCCTCTCGTTGGGGCTGCTGGCGGCCTTTCTGCTGTACTTTACCGTGCAGACCGTACTCGACACGCATAACTACCGCTCCATCGCCCAGACCCCCTGGGCCACGCCGCTGATCTACCCTCAAGCGGTCTGGCTGGTGGCCATGGGCATCTTTGCGGCGAGCGCGGCCCTGCTGGCCCTGCAAGCCCTGCGCCTGCTGATCCGGCGAGACTGGCCCGCACTGAACCAGCGCTTCGGCCCTGCTTCAGCCAGTGAAGAACTCGAAGCCGAACTGGCCGACCTCGAGCAGCGTGAAAAAGGAGCACTGCCATGAGTATTCCGGTCATTGCAGGGGCGTTCATGGTTATGCTGGCCCTGATGCTGCTCAGCCTGCCAGTGGCGGTGTCGATTTTGCTGGTGGGCGTGGCGGGCGGCTATCTGATGTACGGCGCCCCGCTGGTGAACATGATGGGCGGCGTCGTCTGGAGCAGCCTGAACAGCCCGTCGATGCTCGCCATTCCACTCTTCATGCTGCTGGGGGAGCTGCTGTTACGCGGCGGCATCGCGGACCGCATGTATGCCGCGCTGGCGGTGTGGTTCAATCGCCTGCCGGGTGGTTTGCTGCATACCAATATCGCTACCTGCACGCTGTTCTCCGCCACCTCCGGCTCCTCGGTGGCCACCGCGGCCACCGTAGGCACCATCGCCCTGCCGGCGCTCCAGCAGTATCGCTACCCCATTCGTCCTTCGCTGGGCTCGCTGGCAGCGGGCGGCACGCTGGGGATTCTCATTCCCCCCAGCATCAACCTGCTGGTGTATGGCCAACTGGCCAATACCTCCGTCAGCCAGCTCTTTGCTGCCGGGTTGATACCGGGCATTGCCCTGGCGCTGCTGTTCTCACTCTACCTGTGGCTCGCCCACGGCAAGGCGGGCAAGGCATCGCTGGTCGAGGTCAATGTCTCGCTTCAGGACAAGCTGTCGCTGTCGAAGCACCTGATTCCTCCCGTGGTCATCTTTGGCGTGGTCATGGGCAGCATCTACGGCGGCCTGGCCACCCCCACCGAATCCGCCGCCATTGGCGTGGTCATCGCCCTTGGCTTCATCGCCGTTGGTGGCAAGCTGACGCTGGACCTGTTGATTCACTGCTCGCTGCAGGCGGCCAAAACATCGGGCATGGTGATCATCGTCTTGATGTGCGCCCTGCTGCTCAACGTCACCATCTCGATGCTGGGAGTTACCCAAGCACTTACCCAGTGGGTCGCCTCCTTCGGCCTGACGGCAGTGACGCTGCTGCTGGTGCTGTTCGTGTTTTACGTGATTCTGGGCACCTTCATGGACGCCATGTCGATGCTGGTACTGACCGTACCCATTACCGTGCCCATGGTCATGGCGGTGGGGATCGACCCCACCTGGTTTGGGATCTTCATCGTGCTGATGTGCGAGATCGCCCTCATCACACCACCGGTGGGCATGAACCTGTTCGTGGTTCAGGGCGTGCGCAAGGATGGCGGCAGCTTCAACGACGTGATCATGGGGTCGATTCCCTTCGTGGGCATCATGGTGTTGTTCACCTTTGCCATCATGATTTGGCCAGACATCGTCATGTGGCTACCCGACCTTCTGGCGGGGCGTTGAGGCAATGACGAACAAGACTGGACCCAGCCATACAGCCCCCATCGGCAGCATGTGCCAAGCGTCGCGAACCGATACCCCGCGCATTCTGGTCATCAACCCCAATACCAATCCCCAGGTCACCCGGGAAATACGCCGCCTGGTACGGCAGTGCTCGCCTGAAGGGGTTCAAATGGAGGTCACCAATCCACTGGCGGGGCCTATCGCCATCGAAAATGCAGCGCACAAGGCCACCGCCACTCGGGAGGTCATGGCGCTGATCCAACAGCGCCAGTCCGCCGACGACGTTGGCTACATCATGGCCTGCTTCGATGATCTGGCGGTTCAAGAACTGCGCGATGCAACACAGCGCCCAGTGGTGAGCCTAGCCGAGGCAGGCATGCGTGCCGCTGGCCAGCATGACCGCCCCTTCACCGTCATCACCACGTTCGAGGGCGCCGTGGAAACCATCCGCGCGCTGAGCCGTGGCTATGGCCTGGACGTGCGCTGCCGGATCGTGGCCACTGGCATGGGGGTGTCGGAAACTGCGGCCCGCACGCCGCAGGCCGAACAGCGCTTGCATGACGCCATCGTGAGTTCGCTCGAACAGGGTACCAATGCCATCGTGCTGGGCTCCGGCGCCTTCGTGGGACGAGCGGCTCTGCTGAGTGAGCGGTATGGCATCGATATTACGGACGGGCTAAGCGACGCCATCCGCTACGTGCACACTCCTTTACTAACGTTGAGCTCCGAGGCTCCAGCAGGTTAATCACCCCTGCGGCTCTGCCTGCTCGGCAGCATTCCCCAGCACCCGAGCAGGCAGGCCCACCCGGCCCACGCCAGGCAGCTTCAAGGCCGGCCTGAGAATATCGACGCCCAGGCTCGTGCCCAGCACGTTGAGCTCCACGCCCTCTTCCAGCGCCAGCATCAACCCCAACACCCCGCCCAGCGAAAACTGATACCCGGTGCCGCTGGGCACAGGGGCTACTACGCTATCGAACAGGAAATCCTTGCCCACGGCGGTGACCGGCAATGCCACCGCCAGGCCCTCCACTTCGCGGGTAAGCCATGCGATGAAACTGTTGCTGTTGGGGCCGGGCCACACCCGGTATAAATCGGCCTGAGGGTAACGGCCAATCGCCTCTTCTATCTGGGCAATCAACTGCCCCGCTTCATCGCCGCGATAATCGGCCAGCAGTTCGGGCGCATAGCCAAACCACGCCCGATCCGGCGTATCGGTGCTCGACACCACGGTGGGCCGACGCCAACTGAGCACCTGGTGCAGGCGGTAGTCGCTGGCATTGTCAGCTTTGGTAGCCACCCAGATATGCACCCCAAACGCGCCCCGCCAGTGATACGCCCGTGCAGCGTACACTTGCACCACCGCCTCGGGATGGGCGTCCGGGTCTGGGGCCAACCCCGCCGATGAGCGGTCCAGATTCGACCAGTGGCCATCGGTAACCACCTGGTTACTGGCCAACATCCAGGCGGGCCCCGCCAACAGCAGTGCCAGCAGCACCACCACGCCCGCTATCCAACGCAGTAGAGTTTTCATGAGCTTTCCGTGGAGTTTTCAATATAGACACAGCGCCTCTAAAACACTGATCCTTAATGGATAAATTTTTAATTTGCCTGTCTTAATCCACCCCAAGCGCTTTGACCACTGCATCAATTGGTTCGGCATAGAAACTGGTTTGAAACTTGGTGAACAGTTCGCCAGGGATGGTAGGAATATCCATGGCGCTGCTCATGGGTAGGGTGACGCGCTTGCCACCGGCGTCGAAGGCAACCTGCAGGCATTCCGCTAAGCTTTCGACGGGTTTTAGGCTTCCTCCCAGGCTCATATCGCCCAGCACGACCATTTGGCTTTGGGTAGGTTTACCTACCAAGCCAGAAGAGAAAGCGACCAGGCTGGCGAGCGAGAGATCGCGCAAAACGCCGCTATTTTGCAAGTCGACCACATGGAGGTGGAAATCATGCTCCAACACTTTACGGGCACCACTGATACGGCTGGCGTTGGCCTTGAAGTAATCAAACGCCATTTTGACCTGCTCTTTGGCGGCGGTGGAGTTCCAGAGCCCTGACATGGCCAGCTTGCCGCTGCCTGCAGTTACCTGCATTTCGATGCGATAAACCCCCGGCATGCCTTTATCGCTGAGACCAATGGTATGCACCACGCCTGGCTTGCCCTGGCCTTCTGGAATCAGTCCGCCACCGCCCTGCTCTTTCACCGACACAAAGTGCTCTTCCAAGGTCTCTTTGTCGATGTAGCTGAAATGAACATCGTAGAACTCCATGCCACCAATCTTTTTCAGCTGCTCCTTCACGCGGCGGCGTACCTGCATGGCGTATTCCAGGCAATCGCGTACATCGTCTTTCATCAGCCCTTGTGAACCGCCGCCATGGGGAAACATCAGCTTCAGCAGGCCCGACACCGTTTTACGTACCGCGATTACGTCACGCTGGTTGAGGTTATCACCCAACGAGAAGTAGCGATCAATGGCATCGGCGAAGCTGCGCTTGCGCATTTCACGGAAGAATTCGGCTAGGTAATCGACGATAAACCCATAGCGCTGAGTGAAGAACGAGGGCCGCATCTTGGGGATTTCCCAGCCGGGAATATAGGCATGGAAGCGATCAAAGAACGCGGCATCAATCATGGCATCAGGGAATGGCGTCAATAGGTGGCTGGTTTTCACCAGCGACTCCACGCTTTGGTTGATGTTGCCAACAAACACCATCGAGGCTGAAGCTTCCATTTGTTCGCGCCCACGGGCAAAAGAACCAGAGGCCATGTAATCCTTCATGATCTGCACCCCGTCCTTATCCTTGAACGAGATACCGGCCACTTCATCGAACGCCACCAAGTCCCACATACCCACCAGGCCAATGCGCCGCGAGCTCATGTTGTAGAACAGGTTAGCCACCGTGGTTTGCCCGCCGGAGACCAAAATGCTGTTGGGCGAGCACTCTTTGTAGATATGGCTTTTGCCAGTGCCCCGTGGCCCTAGTTCGCAGACGTTGTAGTTGTTCTCGACAAACGGAATCATCCTGGCCAGCAGGTGCCATTGCACGCCCTCATCCAGCTCGGCAGGTTCCATACCAATCGAGCGAACCAGCACTTCACGCCATTGAGCATTGGTAAACCCACGCCGCCCTTCAAACAGCTCGTCCATATTCATGTGAGGCATCTGAATCGGCTTGAGCAGGCTGACACCAAACGGCGAGCTTGTTTGCCCTTCTTCATGAAAGTAGCTGAGCGTGGCGATCACCCAAATACCGCCTACCAGCAGCTTCTCGTGCTCTTTAACAATACCTGCAGAGATTTCGGCATCCTTAATGCCCAGGTTACTGAACGCCGCTTCATAGCGATCTTTCTTCTCATTCAGACGCACCGTGACACGATCAATCACCTTGAAACTGCCGCGCTCACGCACGATGGATTTCACTTTCTCCGCTTCATCCGGCCGCACGTAGTTATCCGTCAGAATCGCTTTGACGTTTTCCAGTCCCGTAGCGATCACCTCAGTATCATCAGAGGCGCAGTACATACCCAACAGGTACTCCAGCACATACACGGGCACATTAGCGCCCTCTTTCACGCGCTGGGTGAGATCCTTACGCACCACGCGGCCCGCAAAGTGCGTGTTGAGCAGCGTATCCAGATCGGCGTCCTGAAGGGCATCGGTCACGTGCGTGGCGGAAGATGAGTCAAAATCCATGTGGGCGGTCACTCCTGAACGACGAAAAAAGCACAATGCACAAACATAAAAGCTTCCCCGCTGATGACGGGCTTAGAAAAAATCATCCGTAAACGCGAGATCGATCACCACCCGGTAGCGCTCCCGCTCGGTGCCCAGGTCTTTATCGCGCAGCACCAGGAAGTAGTCATTCTTACGGTCAAATGACGTGCCCGATAGCGAGAGGCGCACCGACTTCATGCGCTCGTTCATATTGTCGCTTGCGCTATCGAAGGTCACGACCTCTTCACTGGAGACCACCTCGCTGCCCGCGTAAATCGCCACCGACAGCGTGACCGGGCGGAGGCGCTCGCTCACCGCTTCAGTTTGCAGCAGATCGAAGCGCTGAATGTTATTGACCATTTTCAGCGATGCCTTGGGTGAGATCACCTCCACCTTGCGGCTGGTGCGCTTTTCTACCTTCTCGCCCCGCAGCTGCTGAACGGTGAGCACCGGCACCACGATTTCCTGGGGCATAATGCCCCCGTGTACAAAGCGCGCCCCGCCGACAAAGTGAAAACGGTGTGCGCCTTTGGGTATCCAGAACTGGGTATCGCAGGTGGTGCCTGCCGTATCGCGGGTGTGGCCGTGCCACACACTGGGGTTATCGGGCAGCGACTCGCCCAGCACATAACGCTTTTTGCTTTTGAAGGCCGACGTTGGCTTGTCTGACAGCGCCGTGCGGTCGGTAGCATCCAACGCGCTGCGCTGGAACAGGAAACCGTGGTCGGCGGTGACCAGCACCGTGCTGGTATTCAGGTGCATGAGAATTTTACGGGTCAGCTGATCCAGTTCATCAATGGCATCCTCCACCGCTGCAAACGTCTCGCTTTCAGTGTTAGCGGCATCCCCACGGGCATCCACCACGTTGTGGTAGACGTACATCAGCTGCACGCCTTTGATCTTTTCGCGCCCTTCTTCACGGCTCCAGCCTTTTACGTCCTCGGCGGTGACGGCTAACGCCTCGCCGCCTAGCGTGGCTTTGAGTAACTTGCTGCGGTTCGCCGTGCCTTGGGTGGATTGGCCATTCACCAGCACCGTATCGCTGCCCGGCTGATAGCTGAGCTCTCGGTGCGGTAACAGCGAGGCCATCCCCAGCGTGGTGTAGCTAGGCACCACACCTAACTGGCTTTTTAACGTCGCTTCGCTATAGCGCTTGGCATTAATGCGCTCACGCAGCTCTTCCGCCGCTTCATAGCGGAAGGCATCACTAATCACCACCACCACACGCTTTTGGCGGCTAGCGGCTAGCTGGGGCTGCACCCAGTCGCGGTAGAAGTGTTGCTGGCTGGGGATCTTGGGCAGCTTCCAGTGAGTGAGCCGCTGCTCGGCTTCCACGCGCTCGCTCCAGTTACGGGTGAGCTGGCCCAGGAACCACTCGTCATAACAACGCTCAACGGCGGCATCCAGATTTTTTAGCAGCTCAACGCCAGTGGCATCCGATGCCACCGCGTAATGACGATAGGCGGTATCAAAACGGTAGAGATCCGTTTGGTAAGCGTGGTAGAGCGCCTCAACACTCTCGTAATGGAAGCCTTTGGCATGCTGATGACGCAGGCTAAACAGCGCAATCGACGCGGTAAGCGCGGCATATAGCTGCCGGTAGCGCTCGCGGCGGGCATCGTTTTTATGCCGCGATGCCCAATAACCGTCCAGGCGCGCCACAATGATGCTGTCGAACAGTTTCAGGTCGCGGGCATCCGCTGTGGGTATCGCCTGGCAGAGATCGACAATGATCTGCTTCTCCACCACCTCAAACGTCGCCACATGGCTTAGCTGTTCTAACGGCACATCCTGCAGCTTGTCATCAATGCGCTGGGCATCTGCCACCCACCCGGAGATCACATCAAACGCGGGGTAAAAGCGTGAGCTATCTCGCCAGCGGGTGAGCAGCGCCCGCGAAGATGCACGCGCATTAACAGAGGGAATGGCCACCTGACGCGCCCAGTCAGGAATATCAGAAATGCTCTCGCAGTAGCCAGTAATCAATAACCGCAGCATCAGTTGGCCGAAGTTTAGCGGCGCTTCACCGCTAAGCTCTGCTTGGCTAGCGGGGTAACCCACCTCGGCCTGCAGAGCACGCACCAGCGCAGGCACCAAGGCGTACTTCTCGGCTTCGACCAACGCCGCTGGGTTCGTCTCTAACCCCAGCTCATTGGCCACCGCTTCTTCAGCCAAGTGGAACAGCAGCGTGGCCACGTCAAGAGACGTGGCCCCCACCACCACGGCCAGCATCGCCAGATCCAGCTCATCTTCACTAAGAGAAGGCGTGACCAAACGCTTCAGGGCATCAATACGCTTACGGCTGGCTAAAAACGCCTGCCGCTGCGCCAAGTGCTCGCGCAGTACATGGCGGGTTAGGCCCAGCTCGTTGAAAATCATCGAAACGCGGTCGGCGTAGAAGCGACCAGAGTACAGCTTGATATCCAACAGCCAGTCCTCTTCTGGGGCTGGCTCGGCAGAGGGAAAGTAGAGCAGCGTAGGCGTCTCAGCCTCTTCCAGCTCCAAGCGTAGCTTCACGCCCAGGGTGGACTCCCCCGCCATATTGATCACCTGAACGCCTTCCAGCGCAAGCTCATTCAGCGAATCCGCAAAGTGGCCAGGGGCGTCGTACCAGAACACAATCCGGTGGCGGTCGGTGAAGAAGGCGTGTTGTAAGCCCTGCTGGAGTTGGTCGAGCTGCATCTAACTTCCCTGCCGAATAATCAAGTTCACAACTGCTTCCAACCGGTGTTTAAAAGCATTTAGAGAAGGCATATCGATATTCTCCCAATGTATATTTCCGTCTTTGGCAGTTTCAGATAACTCATCTGCCGAGGTTTGCCCCTGGAGCGCCGCATCAAGCTGATTTTTGAGCGCATGGGGGCTATCATCATTGCCCGAGGCTTCCTCCAGCGCAGCGCAATGTTGGTAAGGAGACTCTGGCTTCAATGCACATAACAACCAAGCTTCGGATTTAGGCATAGGAATCATCGCTACGCCATGTGGAAAACCTTCCGCCTCAAAGCCTTGCAGCACGGAGTTATATTTCGTTTGCCAATCGCCACGCCCAGCAGATGCCGTACCGTCACTATCGCGAAACAGCACCGCAATCACGTCGTCACCAATCTCAGCTGCTAGTTCTTTTGCACACTGCGCTAATGCACGCGCATTATTAAAGTAATAGCCTGTTTCTTTTGCACGTTTTTTACCAGGCAAACGGCTAGGCTTCTTAACGGCGGATGGCCTTGTCGCAACCAGGTGCTGCTTACTCACAAAGTTAACAAGTCCGGCTTGAAGGTGAGAGAACTCATAGCCCTGCACCCGTTCAACCCACTGATCCACCAGCCATGCCATTGGCCCCGGCTTAAAAGCTTCCACGCGACAGGCTTCTGCCGCTGGGTAGCACACGCCTATGTCACTGGGGCCTTCACCACTTAGAAGCAGATGCATCCTTGCCCCCCTCAGCGCTAAGCGATTGAATTTCTGCCACCAACTCAGTGAGTTGAGTATCGATAAACGCCTCACCTGGCCCCATAAACTGCAGCTTCTCAGCCAGTGAAGGTATTTCAAACAGACGTATTGACTGGGTGGCCCCTTTGGCATTTTTATACAGATAAATAACGCCCTGCTTGGCAACCTCGTCTTCCAGATAGTTGAGAATGACAGGGCTGTGCG
This sequence comes from Halomonas sp. 18071143, assembly GCF_019211725.1. Taxonomy (NCBI): domain Bacteria; kingdom Pseudomonadati; phylum Pseudomonadota; class Gammaproteobacteria; order Oceanospirillales; family Halomonadaceae; genus Halomonas; species Halomonas sp. 18071143. The sequence goes on along the minus strand of NZ_CP078120.1, from coordinate 1,671,736 downwards.
TGGTCACCATCACCTGGTGCTCGCTCTTGACCAGTGCATCTACCAAAAACTCGACAAGCTCTGGGTTAATGCCGTTTTCAATTTCATCGAATAACAAAAAATGCTCATCAGACGCTAACTGTGAGAGCACCGCCAGTAGGCGTAGTAAACCATCGTTAACATGGCGCGCAGGCGTGTTCAGTACCTTGCCATTAAACTGCTCGGCAATATCCAGATGCTTCCAACCAGAGCGCAACGAGCGGGTATCAATACTGGCCAGCTGAGGGTAGGCATGTTGCAGTTTCTCCAACAGCCGCTGACGAACCTCACTACCCTGCTCGTGCAGATACGCCGATAGTTTTTGACCGCCCAAGCCTAAATGCCCTGCTGAATCTCGTGTGCGTTGGCGAAGGTGCTCTGGCGAAAGTAAATCCAGCGAGCGAATATTGGCTAGTACTTCTTTAAGCGCCTGCAGCGGCTCACCTATCTGTTTACGTTTTAGCTGCGAGAGAATCGAGCCTTGGTACTCGAACATAATTTCGCTTCTTACATCACGTAGACTGCCCTGCTTCACGCTGCGGTCTATCCAGAACTCAGCATCTTCTACTTTCAAGAGCCGCACACCATCACAGAAAGCCTCTTCCGTTGTGCAGCGCAACGACTGTCGATTAAAGCTGGCTGACCACTCAATTAAACCGTGCTTTTCCGTCTCAACCTGAACCGAAATATCGACATTTTGCTTAGCCGTCAGCTTCGAACCCAGGTCTCGCGGCTCCCATTGGCGCTGTTCTAACCAGCCATCAATATCACCGCGCATCTGCTGCGAGATAAAATCCAACGCCTGAAGTACGGTCGATTTTCCCGCACCGTTAAGCCCCACCAAGCAGCTAAAACGCGACAAGCCTATTTCAAAATCAACCAACGATTTGAAATTATCGATACGTATGTGATGAATCATCTGGATGTCACCCCTATACAATTTGCGCTGCTGTCACCCATTAGGTTTGAAGCTCCACTTCCACCGCTGACTCATCCCCACAGTGAATGAAAAAGCATCCTTTGGCGGTACGCGAGGATGAGAGCTTAAACCAGCCACGGCCAGATTTCTCATCGCCCTCATCATTGCCCGACCAACTGAAATCGATACGCTTGCCGCCTTCTGAAAGGCGGTAGTCAAGCTGGCCTTCAACAGCACCGAAGATAAAATAGCCGAGTCCATTATCATCAAACCGGAAGTGGCCCGGCTCAATCAAATCGACAAAGTCCTGATCCCACGTTTCCATCCAGGTGATACGCCAACGGCCGATGGGAGTCGTCATCAAAGCTCCTTACATTGCACTTTATGGATTGATTTCATCTGCGAAGATATCATGCTCAATAGCATCCTCAATCGCGGAATCCAGGCGTATAAGCAACGCCTCAAACGACTCGCCAGGTCGCCTAGCTAACATCGCAAGGCAATTAGCTTCATCGCTTGCAGAAGCACCACAGCGCACCGGCCCAATTCTTCCGATGGTGATTTCACCCTCGTTATCAATCAGCTCTTCGATATTTTTAAGCTCCATAAATCACTTCCCCACCACTTGCTTCACCTCAGCCAACAAATCCCCAAATTTCCCATAGTTCACCTTCACCCCATCATCCAGATCCAGTGAGATGCGTTGGTCGGCGTAGTGGCGGAGTTTTTCGTCGAAGGTGTTGAGTTCGGCTTGCTGTTTGTAGAGCTTGCTTAGCTCTTTTTCGATGCTTTTCGCTTCGGCGGCTGAGGTGCTGGCTTCTTTGTCTTGCTCTAGCTTTTCCACGTAGCTGGCGAGCTTGGTGGTGAGCGGGATCACGTAGTCGGTGCGCATCTCGGCTAGGGTGCTTTCGTTGTAGCGGTGCAGGTAGACCAGGCACTCGAAGGCTTTCTGCTTGCCGGAGCTGAAGAGCCAGTAGATGGGGCGTTTCTTGTAGGTGCGCAGGTGGTCTTTGAAGAACTGAGTGCTGAGGTAGCGGCGGATAGTTTCCAGCGCGGCTTCGCCTTTCTTGGGTTTGATGGCGTGCAGGCAGAGGCTTTCAGCGACGAAATCGAGGTTTTCTTGCAAATGTTCCTCACCCCACACAGCACGCACGAAATCGCGGAAGCGGTTGGTAGCGTCGTCGGGGAACCATTCCTGATCGGTGAGCGGGATGATGGCGTTGTCATCTGGGGCGAAGCTGGGCTCGGGGATCTGGGCGAAGTAGTCGCGGACGGTTTCGCCCTGGCTGGCGAGAATCAGGCCGGGTTTGTCGAGCGAGTAGCGACCCATCATGCAGCCGATAGCGTAGCTGACAAGCTCTTTGAGGGTGTCGCACTGGAGTAGTGTTTCCAGCTCTTCTTTGGAGCGGTTGCCGCTGTAGCGGTAATGGGGGTTGCAGGTGAGCGTAATTTCATCCCATGGCACGACTGGCTTTAGTTCACCTTGAAGGCCATAGGCTTCGATAAAGAGACAGTTATTCTCTTCTTCAAGCTCTTTCATTTCGATAGTTTTATCTTTCCAAGACTTTCGAACTACCTGGTAGTTTTGAAACAATTTTGACCAATTTTCTGTGCTGCTAACCAGCTCTAACTTTTCAAAGTTCCAAGAGGTTTCAAATGAATCCCAATCATCTCTTGCTAAGCTAACTAGCTCCTCTACGATCGGCTCGCACTCTGGAACTGAAAACAAAGGCAACTGCGCAATATTCCCGACTTGAAAATTGAGAGTGGGATTCATAGCTTTCATAAGATGGAAAGATATCTTAGAGCACAAGAATCCTGTGACATTATTGATAAGATCTAGGGGAGGGAAACTTGATGAGCCTCCAACATCAAAAATAAAACCTTTATCCGATTGTCTAACACCTAGATATGATGAGCTGACAAAGGACCATGTAACGCTTGGTTTGTAATAGTAATCTCTATTAATAACACGCCCATTCGAGCCTACTTTTACGCCAGGAGCATTATCAATGTAATCACAAACAGTTTTACCATTATTCTCAAAATTAACGAGATACTCATTGTTTCCGTACCAGCGCCGGAAAGACCCACCTTTATTATAAGGAAACCATTTTGCACCAGATCTTACAGCTTCATCTGTACTACTTGCATCAAATTTAACCTTGGAAATCTCGACTTCAAACCACCGACGTAAAAATAGATCATTATTTGTCGTAGCCATGCCTTGCCTTGGATAAGCAACCTCTGCAAGGGTACTGTTGTGTTCAAATATTCGCCTGTCTGCGAGACTAGTCCAATAAGCCACCGGACTCCCCGGAATCTTCTTGAAATCATCCGGCGCCATCACTTTAAGCCGCTCGTTTCTGACGGGAAATTCGAATGGCTCTCCGTTCTCGCTGATATCGCCAGCTTCCGCATACGAGAATGAGCCTTTCATGCCTGCGATATGGTGATTCCGGAACACAGTGGCGTTGGTACCAAAAGCAATTTTCATTACGCCATTGCCCATATGCACCATGGTTTCTATGGTGCTGTTTTCTAGCAGCGCTTCACGCATTTTTTCGTAGCTGGAAAGGAACATCCAACTTTGCATGGTGACCATGGCATTGAAGGCGTTTTCATTAAGTAGGCTAAACCCATGCTCCATAAAAATCGCGAACAGATCCGACTTGCTGTTGGGGTAGGCGTTTTTGGCGTAGTCCTTCAGCGCCTTATTCATCCCCTTACTGCCCATATACGGCGGATTCGCCACTACCGCATTGTAGCGCTGCGCCAATACCCAAGCCTGCTGCACCATCGGCACCAACCGCTGGGCGGCTGCTTTTTGCATCATATCGCCGCTGTTGTTGAGTTCGCTTAGTTCTTCCAACAGTGCTTTAAGCGGCACTTCCCATTCATTGGGCATCTCAATCAGCGAGCCGAAGGTTTTGGCATCCTGGAAGCGCTCAATCAAGTCGGCAATTAGCTGGTAAGTGGCGTCGTTGCTGGAAAGGTCTTGCTGTTCGCTGTCAAACAGGCTTTGGGATTGGCCCTGGTGCCAGTCGCCGGTGAGGTTCAGGTCGCGCCATAGGGTATTGGCATCCAGGTGTTGGCTGCTTTGCATGGCCAGCACGTTCAGGCGCACGCTGCGGGTTAAAATGCGGCGGTCGTCTTCACGGGCTTTCATCAACAGCGCAAAGCCCGCCAGCTGGGCGGCGCGGTCGTCGATATCCAGGCCGAACAGGTTGTTTTCCAGAATCAGCTTAGGGATATCGCGGGTGCGGTAACCGCGCTCTTCGTAGATCGCCTTCAGCACGTTGTAGGCTTCCACCAGAATATGGCCGGAGCCGCAGGCGGGGTCGAGCACCTTGATGGTTTCAGGGTCGAGGCTGGCCGGGGTGATGGCATCCAGCTGGGCCTGTACCTCGGGCTCTTGCTCGGCGGGCTCGATGTAGTACGGCATCTCGGCCTTGAGTGGCGAGCCTGGGTAGGTTTGCAGCCACTGGCGGCCTACCGAGTTCTGCACCAGGTATTGCACGATCCAGTTGGGGGTGAACAGCTGGGTGGCGGCGGGGATGTCTTCGCTTTTCACCACCTTACCGATCACTTGGTCTTTTTTCTCACTGATGTAGAACTGGTAGAGCCAGCCGATCACTTCTACATCCTGCCAGTCGGCTTCGGGAATCGCCTCGACCAGCTCGCGGATCAGCGAGTCGGTTTTGGTCAGGTTGTTGGGCAGCAGCAGTTCGCTGGCGTCGTCCAGCGGTTCGAACAGGAATGGCATGGCCTCATGTAGGGCGTGGCACTGGGCCAACAGCAGCTCGCGGTAGAGAGTTTCATCCTGGGTGCCGTCGAGCTTCAGTTCGCGCACGCGGGCGGTGTCCAGCCCTGGTAGGTCTACCTCTAAGCACTCCTCCAGAATTTGGAACTGCCCGGCTTCGCCCCCTGCCCCACTCAGCACGCGGCGGCCGTGGTCCAGGTAGCCGTGAATCTCCATATAGCGAATGGCGCACAGGCGGTTGAACCAGCTATAGGCGGCCTGCTCTATCGCTTGGGTAAAGCCATCGCGCTGCACCCACGCGGCCAGCGCTTCCCGTGCGCGCTTTAGGTGGGCGGGCACGGTGTGGGTTTGGCCATCCTGAGCAGTCATCACCAACACATCGCCCTTTAGCTCCAGGGGGGCAATCACCACACCGCCTTTGCCCTCCGGGCTAATGCCCACACGGGCCGCCTGGCGCGTCATGGTGTCGATAAAGCGGACGCGGGCCTTGGGGGCGTATTTTTTGATGTTGCCGGTGTTCATGTTAGATCCTTGAAAGTGTCTTGCAAAAAGCGCTGGCCTTTAGCCGTTAAGCGGTATTGTTGAAGGCGGCTATTGGGCTTTTCGGGCAGCGTCATTTCAATCAGCTGCTGCTGGCGTAAATTGCCTACTTGTTTATTGAGCTCACCGGAAACGCCCTTGTGACCCAGCTCACGCGCTATGGCAGCTTTACCCAGCGGCTCCTGCTGCAGTATCAACAGCACTCTGGCTGCCAGCGCTGACTCTAGCCGTGACTCTAGCCGTGACTCTAGCCGTGACTCTGACTGCACTGACTCAGCCTGGGTCACTAAAGCTGACTGCTGGATAGAAACCGGCGTTGCCAGCCGAATACTCAAACGCACGCGGTTGGCAATTTCTTCAATATGCGGTTCAGGCAGCCCTTGGACTTGGGCTTCCGAGAAAATACGCTTCACACCGCTGCCCCACTGCTCTATCAGCCCAAGCTCACGAAACACGCGAGCAATCACTGGGTTGCGAATCATGGAGACGCCGCGTTTCATGTCTTCAATGGTCATGCCGGGCATCAGTAGTCCTGGGCTTTCAATCTCGATACGGTCATCAAAAAACGCAATGCGTATAGGGCTGCCCCGTTGGGAGTAGTCGCTGTGTACCAAGGCATTAATAATCGCTTCACGCAGGATGGTCAGCGGGATACTCCACACATCGCGGCGACGCATGGCGCCAAACTCTGCCTGCTTGAAGGCATGTTTTTTAAGAAACAGCTCGATGTCATCAACCGCTTGGGGTAACGGCGCGTGAATATCTGTCTGGTCGAAAATCTCGACCTTATCGGTGCCGCGAAAGCGCCCACACTGAATCCAGGCATCTTCAAAGTGCCATTGGCGCTCGCGGCCAAACAGCAAAATTCCGCCCACGCTGGGTACTAGGCGACCTTGATACGAGACAAGTAGCCGTAACGTGCGAAGCTTATTGTCATCAAGCAGCTGTTCGCTGCGAAAGGCTTGCTGTATGGCGTTTTGGTCAAGGTCGTCACGGCTCAGCTCGGGCATGGGCTGAACATCAAAGGTGGTTCCGCTCGCTTGGCGCTGCATTTCTTGAATAAGGGCCAGACCGGCCTGCCGATTGCTGGAACCGAGCCGCACCAGCACACCGTTTTCTTCGCCAAGCGCTTTGAAAAAGTGTGGGCGTGCGCTACTCAAAAACACCTCAATACACACCAGGGTATGTTCGCCCACGCTCACCAGTTCAATATTAGGCAGTAGCCGGGGGTGAATGGCATCCGCGATCATGCTGGTCAGGCGCTCTTCTATATCCAGCGGATCATCCACGCCTAGCACGGTGCCATCATCGTCAACACCAATAATCAGTTGGCCACCAGCCGTGTTGGCAAAAGCGACCAGTGTTTTCATCAGCGGCTTGGGCGATGATAGGTCGCGCTTGAACTCAAGCTGCTTGCCTTCTGGCTCGCTTAGGCGCTGTTCAATGGTCGCGGTGGTCATAGGTGTCTCGTTGACTTTTCATGTTTCTTTCCGCTTCGCTGTCCCGCGTCCTAGGGCACGGGACGGCAGTGACCAGGCATATTGGCCGTGTCAACAAAAATCGTTCGAACACTAACGCACCTGTACCCGTTTACCTGCTGAAAGTGACCCTTCCAGTTCTTTTCTCAGCTCATCCATAAACGCATCGACTTCCGCTTGGCTTTCCAGGTACACCCCGCTATGCACGCGGCTGAGTACGTCGCTTACACGCACTCTTGCCACGGGTTTGGGGGCATGTACCGCCGCTGGTGCTGTTGCGGTGTGCGGGTCGTACGCTTTATCACCTGGTGCCGTTTGTGGGGCTGGCTTGGGGTTCTCTGATGTTGGAGCCGGTGTTGTGGTGTTACCCGCAAGCGTAGGCGGCTGCCGCTTGGCCGCTTCAGCCTGGGCGTGGTGAAGCGCATCCAAACTTTCTTCTTCTAACTCGACAGCGGCTTCAGTTTGCAGCTGGTAGATCTGCGCGACGCTGACCGAGTGGTTGACCGAGGCTTTGAGCTGCTGCAGCGGGTGCAGCAAGCGGTTGCTGAGCTCGGCGGTACCTATGCCGCTTTTGGCTATTTCTGCGCTTACTTTGGCGATGCGCGTGTCGATACGGGCAATGGCGTGCTGGCGTTTTTCCTCCACCAGGCCGCTGTTAATGTCATCCAGCGTGCGTACCAAGCCATCCACCTTGTTGAGCATGGCGTAGGGGGCATCGGCGCGGTAAATGCGCTCACACTCCGCCAATACTTGCTGGGCCTGGGTGTTTTTCTCAAGCTCCAGGCGGTTCACCGCAAACCGATTGAGCGCTTGTTCTAGCTGCTGCCAGGTGGTGAGCTGCTTGGTAAAGAAATCGTTGAGATCACGGTAGTCTTCTTCAACATCGAGCAGCGTGTCTTGCTGGCTGGCGACGGTTTTGAAGAAGTCGAAGCTGTCGTCCAGGCGCAGCAGACGCTCCACTTCCCGCAGTGAGTTGTCAATGGCATTGCGACCGGGGAAGTTGCCCACGTCGGTTTTGCTTTTATACGCTTCTAGCTCCCGCCGCCAGTGGGATAAGCGGTCTACGTAATAGGTAAACAGCTCTTTTTCACTGGTGGGGCCTAGCTGGCCAAACAGCTCTTTGGTGAGGTTACGGGCTTTGTTGAGCACCGCATCTTCGGTTTGGCGCTTTTTCTGGAGGCGGACTTCACTGCGGCGGCGGGCGTTGTTGAGTAGCTCAAAGGCTTCTTTACCGCTGAGCGCGGGGCCAGCGGTGTGGAAGGTTAAGCGCCCAGCGGCATGCAGGCGGCCCAGAATCAGCAGCGTTTCGCCTTCCGGCCAGCCGAAAGGTCGATTGCTGAAGCGCTCAATCAGCGGGTTCAGTGGCACCGGTTCGCCGCCATGCAGCGAGATATACTGCTCTACCTCTTTCACCGCTTGAGCGTTGCCCTCTTCACCATCCAGGTTGAGGTTCTGGGTGCCCAGGTCATCGGCGGTTAATACGGCCTGCAGCTCTCGCATCGGCTCCGGGCTAAGCGCCGTGAGCTGGCTCAGCTTGTTGTAGGTGTTTTCCAGCAGGTAGCGGCAGGCTTCATCCAAACGGGTGTTGAGCTGGCCTCGACTGAGATCGAGCTTCTGGCCAAGCGCGTAAACGTCCGCATCCAGCAGCATCTCTTCCAAACGCACCCGCAGGCGTTTTTTACGCGCCAGGTTTTCCCGGCCACGGTCGGCCAGAATGCGCTCTACGCTGTGGTCGTTGGCCGATAGGTTCAGGCGAATAAACTTATCGGTTTTCAGCAGGGTACGCAGTTCATCGGTAAAGCGCTTATCGTCGGGCAGCTTAATCAGCACCTGCCCGCCGTTATCGCCGCTTTTGTGAATGCAGCCTGCTTCGCTTAGCTGTACGTACTCCACATCCAGCGGTGAGACCACCTCTACCCTTAGCTGGCTCTGGTAGCGGCCATCCAGGGTGTGGCCATCCAGGTAACGTCCTATGCTGTAGTCGGTTTTGTTGACCGGATAGCGGTACTTGGCGCGGTCGCGCAGCAGGTCTTTGAAGATCAGGCTGGAAAGCTCTTTGTTCTCGTCGCTGCTGGTGACTTCGGTAGCTTTGATCTTGCGGGTGATGTCGCGCTCTTCATTGGTGAGGAACTGGTACTCATCGCCGTTGCGGGTAATCAGGCTCTCTTTTTCCAGTCGTGCCAGGGTCGCTTCCAGCTGCTCACGAATGGCAATACGGTCATCGTCGATTTGGGTCAGCGAAAGCGTGACCAGGTTGTCGACCGTACCCTTCACCAAGTCCACATAGCGGATCATAAACAGCGTGCGTAGGGTTTCGACATCAAACGCTTCTAATACGGGGTTCTCGCTGGCCTGATCGATGGTGCGCTTCACCGCCGTATCGAGGAACCCTTCTATCGCCGTGTAGAAGCAGTGCATCGGTACCAGCGCGCCAATCGTCTTCTCTTGCACGGCTTTGGCAGCCATGTGAAACGCATCGAGCATGGAGCGCTCGCCATAGGCCAGGTGGGCACCCGTGGCTCCTACCTTGCGGATCTCTTCAAAGACTTTTTGCACCAACTGGAAGTGGTACGGCACAAAGGGGTAATTGGCGATAAAGCTCTCGACGCCTTCGATATTTTTCAGCGTGGGGCCGGAGCGGTCAAAGGTCAGCTGGTTACGCAGAATGGAGCCTTTGGCCTCAAACACGCCTTCCAGTTCCGCGCGTGCCGGGTCGGTCTTCACCAACAGACGCTTACGGATCACTTCGTCAGAGTTGGAGCTTGAGAGCGATAAGCGGGTTTTAAAGCGTCCGGCGATTTTGGAAAAATCGTTGGCTTTTGAGGCGGTCATTTCGCCTAGCACGGCATCCATATCCGCCTGGGAGGTGACCACGATCCAGGCGCGGCCCCCGCAAATGGTGCCCAGGTTTTCGGTGAGCGTTTGCAGAGTCAACATTAAGCGTGTGTCGCTGCCAATAAACTGGCCAACTTCATCCACCATGAACACCATGCGCTGGGTGGCTGACTGCGACTCCAAAAACTCTTTCACCCAGTGGCAGAAGTTCTCTACCGAGACGCTGAAGTTGGTTTCAGATTCCTCAAACCATTTATGCGCCGCTTCAGGAGAGAGATCGAGCGCGGCTCCAATCGCTTGCTCGATATCATCCTGGTAGAACTGATAGCCGTCCCGCTCGTCTTCCCACACCACGCCGCTGGCCTCGTTGAAGGCCTGCTTGAAACGCTCATACACGCCACGCTTTTCCAGGTGGCGCTCCATGTGAGCAATGTGCGGGTAATCAGAGCTAAAGCCCTGGTGCTCGTTAAATACCCGCAAGAAGACGTTCAGGATGGGGTTGCCATCGTCGTTCGAGCTAGCCTTGCTGTCGATATTGAACAGCACCACGTGGGCCGGCTCACGAACGGCCTTGGCGATGTCAGCCCGAATAGAGCTATCGACCAGCTTCTGCTCGTCAAAAAAATCAGCGGCCCGTTTGGCCTGGCCGTTGGGATCAAACGCTTCCGTGTTAGCGAGCAGGTAAGAAAGCGTTTTCAAAAAGTGTGATTTACCCGACCCGAAGAAGCCACTCACCCAAACGCCCACGCGGTTGGCGATGGACGGGTCATTCAAGGGGGTGGTGTAGGACTCAAAAAAAGCACGAAAGTGCTTTTCTAACTCGTTGGTGACGACATACTCATCCAGCTCCTGGTAGATGGTTTCCTGGTCACGCTGGTCGGCCTTGACCACGCCGTTGATTGACCGGCTAAGCGGTTTGAGGAAGAGCTCTTGAATGTGCATATCAGTCCTGTAAATGTTTCAACCTTGGATGTTTCAAGCCAAGAGGTCTCGGAGTTTTGAAGGCCACTCCTCAGCGAGCGAACACAACACACCGAATTCCGCCACCCGTTGCGCTAGGGCACAAGCGCAAACGCACGGTAGTAGTTATTGCTTTCCATTCGCTTGAACAGCGACATCGTCTGCCCATCGTAACGGCCTGGATAGAACAGCACCAACGGCTTATGACCGAGTGGCCCGTGTAGTGCATTTAGCAAGCTGTGCGCACGCACCATGGGCCATAGGCTGCCAACACCGGTAAGCAGTACGATATTGGGGTCATGCGACAAGGAGTGTTGGAGCAGATAGGGAGCAAACTTATCCATGTGCAGTGGCCCACGCAGCGCCTTGAGCAGTGCTGCATCGCCTTTGCTTTTTTGCATGGCAATGGCTTTATCCAGGAAGCCGCGCTCGGCCAGGTAATCCTTTAGGACTTCCAGCAGGTTGACCTGTGCCATTTTGATATCAGGGTGCTGCCGTGCCATTAACGAGGGGAGGAAATTCAGATAGGCACGCACCTGCAGCTCATGTTCGGGCGCGTAATCAAAAATCCAGAAGCCAATTTCATTACCCAAACCCTGACCTGCTAGAAAGTCGGGCTGAGAGATTTTTTCAGCCACCTGGTTCAACCGTGCCCGAAGAAGGTCATCCTCGGGGTATTTGAAACCACCAAGGTCTGAGTAATGAGCGCTCTGTGACATGCGGATGCGTCCCTGTGTCAGGCATGTGTGATGCGAGAGGTTGTCTAATCCAAACGGCTGATTAAGCAAGACTATGCCGCCAGCGACACAGCTTGCAAGATCTACTTAGCCGCGTTTTGACGAAGCCACGGCTTTTTGACAAGCAGACCTGTGATATGAGTACCTATCTCAGCAAGCGACAACATGCGTTTAAGCGAATGTGCTGGTAGGTCTCAAGCAGGATTTTTATCTCTGGCCGAAGCAACAGTGGCTGTAATTTGCGCGATCGGCTGGATTCCAATGCGCCAACTTCCGTCAGCATACGATATACCACCTGACCCATTTTACGTCTGGAGCTCTCCGCCCACCCTGCGATTGCTTTATCGCGATGAGTACGCTCGGCTACAAAGTCAGCCCATTGGTAGGCCTGAAGCGTTTCCGCCTGCGTTAAAAATGCATCAGCGACGACACTTTCGAGGAATTCAACGAGCAGCAGATTACGTGCCATGGCCGCACAGAAGGACACCTGCCTGGCGAGCTGATCGTCGCCATCGCGCAGCGCTTGCCAAAACGGTGGCTCCAGCTTCTCCAGACGCTTGCGAATCGCCTGCCCTGTACGCCTGGCAGTGGCGGGACGGTTCTTCTGAAGGCGGTTATCAACGATGATTGCTTGATGCCACTGCTCTTCATCGGCATCAGACAGCAGCAAATCGGCAACGGCGCGGCTCTCGCGCACCATCAGCCCACCGCCGATCAAGTCAGAATTGTAGCTGAAAGAACCAGTCACTGAGTATTCACCTATACCGTTCGTGTAGCGTCCTATTCCTATTAGGGCGCAGCTCAATAAACAGCATCATCGTATGGATGCATGATCGCCAGGAATCAGTGAGTCAAAGGGGCGCTTGAGGGGAATATAGAGCCAACTTGCAAGTAGTATTCGGCATACTCAGCGGCAATAGCTGGAAATAATAGTAGACCAGAAATGGAGGCGGCCCCAAAAGCCACATCCCGGCACACGCAGCCACCACTACCGTTGCTCCCTTCCGGGCCTGGCGGGGTTCGCAGTTTAGCGTTGCGGGAGGACCTAAGGGGCCACCATGACGGCACACAAGAGAAGCGTACCTGGCTGACCGGTGGCTACGCCCTGATTTGAACAGGGGACCCCATCATTATGAGTGATGTGCTCTAACCAGCTGAGCTACGTAGCCTTTCCGACATCAGCGGGTGCAGAGTATGCCAATCTCGTTGGCAAAAGGCAAGTCAATCGCCGCAGGTATTTCATTTCCCAATGAACAAGACAGCCCGCAAGTACCGTCAATTGCCTTTTATTGATTGAACGTTCAATAAAAAAGTGCCATGATAATTTTCATCATCCTCGAAGAGTGTTCAGGAGATCGCCGTGCCTAAGGTGGGAATGGAACCAATACGTCGTCAGCAGTTGATCAAGGCCACCATGGCCGCCATCGACGAAGTGGGCCTGGCGGAAGCGACGGTCATGCGCATTGCACGGCATGCCGGAGTCTCGGCAGGCATCATCAGCCACTATTTCGGCGGCAAGGATGGCCTGCTCGAAGCCACCATGCGCCAGATACTGACCGACCTGACCGATGCCGTTGCGGCGCGCCGCCAGGCGCTGGACGACGACTCGCCCCGCGCTCATATTGGCGCCATCATCGAAGGAAACTTCGACCGCTCCCAGGTGACCGGCCCTGCCGCCAAGACCTGGCTCGCTTTTTGGGCCAGCAGCATGCACAAGCCTGTACTGCAACGTCTACAGCACGTCAACGACCGTCGGCTATATGCCAACCTGTGTCATCAGTTCCGGCGCGTCATGCCGCATCGCGATGCGCGCAACGCCGCGCGCGGGCTGGCTGCCATGATCGATGGTCTTTGGCTACGCGGCGCCCTGGCGCCGGAAGGGCTGGATGCGCAGGAAGCACGGCAACTGGCTCACGCCTATCTGGATCAACTGCTGGCCCACCACGGCTGCCTGAAGCACTCCACCGCTGACGCATCATATTAAGGAGAACCCCATGGCCCATCAGGACGTACTTCCTCTATATATCAATGGCCGCACGGTCGCGGCGACGTCAGGTGACACCTTCACCGTCACCAACCCCTACGATGGCTCACTGCTCGCCACCGTTGGCCAGGCAAGCCAGGGCGATCTCGACGAGGCCGTGCGCACCGCGCAGCAAGGCCAGCGTGTCTGGGCGGCCATGACCGGCATGGAACGCTCACGCATTCTGCTGCGCGCGGTGGCACTGCTACGCGAACGCAACGACGAGCTTGCCGAGCTGGAAACCCGCAACACCGGCAAGCCCATCAGCGAAACGGCCAGCGTCGATATCGTCACCGGCGCCGATGCGCTGGAGTATTACGCGGGCCTGGCCCCCACCATCGAGGGCAGCCAGATACCGCTGCGCGAAAGCTCGTTCGTTTATACCCGCCGGGAACCGCTGGGTGTGATCGGTGCCATCGGCGCCTGGAACTACCCCATTCAGATTGCCTGCTGGAAAGCCGCCCCTGCGCTGGCAGCGGGTAACGCCGTGGTCTTCAAGCCCAGCGAAGTCACGCCGCTGACGGTGATGAAACTCGCCGAAATCTTCACCGAGGCAGGCCTACCAGATGGCGTCTTCAACGTCGTTCAAGGTGACGGAAAAGTCGGCGCCATGCTCACCGAGCACCCCGGCATTGCCAAGATATCCTTCACTGGCGAAGTGGGCACCGGCAAGAAAGTCATGGCCGCTGCCGGTGGCTCCACGCTCAAGGACGTGACCATGGAGCTGGGCGGCAAATCGCCGCTGATCGTGTTTGCCGATGCCGACCTGGACCGCGCCGCCGATGCCGCCATGATGGCCAACTTCTATTCGAGTGGCCAAATCTGCACCAACGGCACCCGTGTCTTCGTCGAGCGCAGCGTCAAGGAAGCCTTCGAAGCCAAGCTGGTCGAGCGCGTGGCGCGCATCAAGGCCGGTGACCCCATGGACCCCAGCATCAATTTTGGCCCGCTGGTCAGCTTCGAGCATCAGGAGAAAGTGCTCTCCTACATCGCCCTGGGCAAAGAGCAAGGAGCCCGCGTACTGGCCGGTGGCGAACAGTGGAATAGCGGCCCATGGGCCAACGGCGCATGGGCGGCCCCCACGGTGTTCACCGACTGCACCGACGACATGCGGATCGTGAAAGAGGAGATTTTCGGCCCGGTCATGTCAGTGCTGGCCTTCGCTGATGAAGACGAGGTGATTGGCCGCGCCAACGACACTCTGTACGGGCTGGCCGCTGGGGTGTTCACCGAGAGCCTCAACCGCGCTCACCGAGTGATTCACCAGTTGGAAGCCGGCATCTGCTGGATCAACACCTGGGGAGAATCGCCGTCGGAGATGCCGGTGGGCGGTTACAAGGAGTCGGGCATTGGTCGCGAGAACGGCGTCGAGACGCTCAATCACTACACCCAGACCAAGTCCGTACAGATCGAGATGGGCCCGTTTGAATCGGTGTTTTAAGGCGCCCACCGCCACCGTTTGATGCTCTTCATGTCGTCTTTGCCAAGGTAAACGAATGTCGCAAGTACGTGAATTTGATTATATCGTCATTGGCGCTGGTTCAGCAGGCAACGTGCTGGCCACGCGCCTGACCGAAGACAGCGATGTCAGCGTGCTGCTGCTGGAAGCAGGTGGCCCGGACTACCGCTTCGATTTTCGCACCCAGATGCCCGCCGCGCTGGCGTTTCCACTCCAGGGTAAACGCTACAACTGGGCGTTCGAAACCGACCCAGAACCGCATATGGACAACCGCCGCATGGAGTGCGGCCGAGGCAAGGGGCTGGGCGGGTCTTCCTTGATCAACGGCATGTGCTACATTCGCGGCAATGCCCTCGATTACGACCACTGGGCCAAGCAGCCCGGGCTCGAAGAGTGGGATTACCTGAGCTGCCTGCCCTACTTCAAGAAGTGCGAAAACCGTGACATCGGTGCCAATGAGTATCATGGCAGCGGTGGCCCGGTGAGCATCACCACGCCCAGGGCGGATAACAACCCGCTGTACCGGACCTTCATCGAAGCGGCCAAGCAGGCGGGCTACCCGGAAACCGAAGACGTCAACGGCTATCAGCAGGAAGGGTTTGGCCCCATGGACCGCTTCGTCACGCCCAAGGGGCGGCGCGCGTCCACGGCCCGTGGCTACCTGGATACCGCCAAACAGCGCAGCAACCTGACCATCGAAACCCATGCCGTCACGGACGTGATCGAGTTCGAAGGCAAGCGTGCCGTGGGCGTCCGCTACGAACGGAAGGGCCAACCCACGCAGGCCCGGGCACGTCGTGAAGTACTGCTGTGTGGCGGTGCCATTGCTTCGCCGCAGATTCTGCAGCGTTCAGGGGTGGGCAACCCGGAGTGGCTGAAAGAGCTGGGCATCCCCGTGGTGCATGAACTGCCCGGCGTCGGCGAAAACCTCCAGGACCATCTGGAGATGTACATTCAGTACGAGTGCAAGGAGCCCATCTCCCTCTACCCGGCGCTGAAATGGTACAACCAGCCGAAGATTGGTGCCGAGTGGCTGTTCAAGGGAACCGGCATTGGGGCCAGCAACCAGTTCGAATCCTGCGGGTTCATCCGCTCCAACGACGAGGAGGAGTGGCCCAACCTGCAATACCATTTCCTGCCCATCGCCATCAGCTACAACGGTAAAAGCGCGGTAGAGGCCCACGGCTTCCAGGCCCACGTCGGTTCCATGCGTTCCGAGAGCCGTGGCCGCATCCGGCTGACTTCCAAAGACCCCCACGCCGCGCCCAGCATCCTGTTCAACTACATGGCCAAGGAGAAGGACTGGCAGGAGTTCCGCGATGCCATACGCCTGACCCGCGAGATCATCGCCCAGCCCGCCTTCGACGCCTACCGTGGGCGTGAAATTGCCCCCGGCCCCGAGGTACAAAGCGATGCCGAGCTGGACAGCTTCGTCAAGCAGCACGCCGAAACCGCCTACCACCCCTGCGGTAGCTGCCGGATGGGCGAAGACGCCATGGCCGTCACCGATGCCCAGGGCCGCGTGCACGGCCTGGAAGGGCTGCGAGTCGTGGATGCTTCGCTGTTCCCGGTGATTCCTACCGGTAACCTGAATGCGCCCACCCTCATGCTGGCCGAAAAGATCGCCGATCGCATTCGCGGCCGCGAGCCCCTGCCCCGCGCCCAGGTCGATTACTACATTGCCAATGGGGCACCTGCCAAAGGAACGGCCGCTAAAGGAACGCCTGCCACACAGGCCTGACCCAACCTGCACTCGCTGCTCCAGCACCCAACGCCATGGCATTCGCCATGGCGTTTTTTTATGCCGCAACTGAGCTACAGTGAAGGGTATAAAGCGAACGTATAAGGCCGAAACGCTTGCACACTGCCAAGCGATTCTGCGAATATTCAAACATACGTTTAAATACCTTCAAGACCATCCACCTATGGAGAATCCCATGCTCACCCTACTACTCATCGTGCTGGCCGTGGCTGGCCTGCTGGTGGTGATGCGCCGCGAGGCAGGCGCACCTCCTGCCCTGGCCCTGCTGGGCGTACTGGGCCTGGTCGGCATCGTGCTGGGCGCCCCCGTAACGGGCACTCTGCTGCTGATCGGCGCATTGGCCGTGGCCGTGGCCGGTTTGCCCGCCCTGCGTCGCCTCTGGTTGACCCCACGCATCTTTGCCACCTTCAAGAAAGTGGCCCCCAAGGTGTCTGCCACCGAGCGCACCGCGCTGGAAGCGGGCAGCGTCTCCTGGGATGGAGAGCTGTTTTCCGGCAAGCCCCAGTGGCAGTCGCTGCTGAATTTCAAGGATGACGGCCTGAGCGAAGAAGAGCAGGCCTTTCTGGATGTGCAGTGCGCCAAGGCGGCAGGCATGTGCAACGCCTGGGACATCGCCAAGGAGCGTGCCGACCTGCCCCAGCAACTGTGGGATTACCTGAAGAAGGAAGGCTTCTTCGGCATGATCATCCCGAAGGAGTATGGTGGTCTGGGCTTCTCTGCCAAGGCGCAATCCATGGTACTGCAGAAGCTTTCCGCCAACGAAACGCTGATGGTGACCGTCGGTGTCCCCAACTCCCTGGGCCCCGGCGAGCTGCTGCTCAAGTACGGCACCCAGGCACAGAAGGATCACTACCTGCCGCGCCTGGCCGATGGCCGTGAAATCCCCTGTTTTGGCCTGACCGGCCCCCGCGCAGGCTCCGACGCCACCTCGCTGCCGGATACCGGCGTGGTCTGCAAGCAGGTCATCGATGGCCAGGAAGTGGTCGGGGTGCGCCTCAATTTCGAGAAACGCTGGATCACCCTGGCGCCGATTGCCACTGTAGTGGGCTTGGCATTCCGCCTGTTCGACCCGGAAAAGCTGCTGGGCGACGAAGAAGACCGTGGCATTACGCTGGCCTTGATCCCGCGTGACACGCAGGGCATGGAGATTGGCCGCCGCCACCACCCCATCGGCAGCCCCTTCATGAATGGCCCGATCAAGGGCAAGGACGTGTTCGTACCGCTGGACACCATCATCGGCGGCCCGGACATGATCGGTCAGGGCTGGCGGATGCTGGTGGAGTGCCTGTCGATTGGCCGCTGCATCACGCTGCCTTCGGGCGCTACTGGTACCGCCCGCTATGCGCTGGGCTGGAGCGGCGGCTTTACACGGGTACGTCGTCAGTTCAACGTGCCGGTTGCCGAAATGGAAGGCGTACAGGAGCCGCTGGCTCGCATGGCCTCGCTGGCCTACATCTCTGCCGCCACGGTATACCAGACCGCCAACCTGATCGACCACGGCGAAAAGCCCGCCGTCCCCTCGGCCATTCTGAAAAGCCAGCTGACCGAGTTCCAGCGCGTGCTGCTCAGCGATGCCATGGACGTTCACGGCGGCAAGGCCGTGACCCTCGGCCCACGCAACTACCTGGGCATCGGCTATAGCGCCAACCCCGTCGCGATCACCGTGGAAGGGGCCAACATCATGACCCGCAACCTGATGATCTTTGGTCAGGGCGCCATCCGCTGCCACCCCTACGTGCTTGAGGAGCTGGCCGCCAAGGATGCCAACGACGCAAAAGCATTCGACAAGGCGTTCTTTGGTCATGCGGGCCTGATTTTCGGCAACGCGGCCCGCGCCTTCACGCAGGGCCTCGGCCTCGGCAAGCCCAGCGTACCGTTCAGCGGCCCGGCCGTTGGCTACGCGCAGGACATCGCGCGCCTGTCAGCCGGCTTTGGCCTCTGCGCCGACGCCGCCATGGCCAGCCTGGGCTCCACGCTGAAGAAGCGCGAAATGCTCTCGGCACGACTGGGCGACATTCTCTCCAACCTCTATCTGGCGTCCATGGTGCTCAAGCAGTGGCACACCGGCAACAAGGTAGAAGGCGAAGAAGCGCTGCTGCACTACAGCCTGCAGTTCCTGCTCAACCGCGCTGAACAGGCGTTTGTCGAGATCTTCGACAACCTGCCCAACCGCGCCCTGGGCAAGGTGCTGAAAGTGGTCGTCATGCCGACGGGCCGCCGCTGGAACAAGCCCCATGACGACCTGGCCCGCGACATCGCTCATCGCGTCTCTACCCAGAGTGCCCTGCGCAGCAAGCTGCTGAGCAACACCTGGGACAAGGATGACGGCGCCGAGCGCAATCCGCTGGCCCGCTACAATGCCCTGCTGCAAGAGTACGAGCGCGCCGAAGCCATCTACCGCACGGTGAACAAGGCCTATGCCAAGGGCGAGCTGCCGCAAACGGCGCTCCACCCGGAAGCACGCGTGGAAGCCGCGCTGGAGAAAGGGCTGATCAACGAGGACGACGCCACGTTCATGCGCACGTTCGAGGCCGAAGTGCTCGAAATGCTCACCGTGGATGACTTCGCCTACGATGCCTTTGCCAACGACAAGGCGACGCTGATCGACCACAACGCGGCGCCTGCCAAGGCCACGCCGCAAGCAGAAACCAGCGTCAAGTAAACAACGACGCTTGAGCGTGAATGAAACCGGCCTGACACAGGCCGGTTTTTTCGTTTATTGCCTTCCAGAGTTCAAAAATGAAACGCACAGCGCCACTTTGCTTTCCTTCGGCACCGCCCCGTCTTCTGCTCCCCCTCCTCTCCCTTCCCACACCCACTGCGCATGTATTGTGATGGGCTCTCTACGCCTAAAAGCGAATATATGAGCCCCAAAAAAGCGTTGCACGTTCGAAAATGATCAACTAGCCTTTCGTTAATGAAAATATCGCCTTGGTCGGTGGCCTGGAACAGTAGAAAAACAGAGAACAAGCTGCTCGACCGATCTACCCGCGCGATAGACACACTCGTTTTCGCACTACCTGTTCATGACAACAGCTATAACAACACGCATAGCAATATCCATAGCAATATCCATAACAATATCCATAACAACGACGCTAACGAGATCGGCATGTCCTTACATCTGCAAAACATCGACCACGTCGTCGGCGGTGACCCTCATATCACGGGGGTCGATCTGGCGCTGGAACCGGGCTCTTTCAACGTGCTGCTGGGCAGGACCCTGGCAGGCAAGACCACGCTGATGCGCTTGATGGCCGGCCTGGAACAACCCACCCGCGGGCGCATTTACATGGATGGCAAGGATGTCACCGGCGTTTCGGTACGCAAACGCAACGTTTCCATGGTGTACCAACAGTTCATCAACTACCCCAGCCTGACGGTGCGCGACAACATCGCCTCACCGCTGAAGCTGGCCAAGACGCCCTCCCAGGAGATCAAACGGCGGGTCGAAAGCATTGCGGAAATGTTACATATCGAGCATTTGCTGGAGCGCTACCCTCAGGAGCTTTCCGGGGGTCAGCAGCAGCGCACCGCCATGGGCCGTGCGCTGGTCAAGGATGCCGACCTGATCCTGTTCGACGAGCCACTCGTCAACCTCGACTACAAGCTGCGTGAAGAGCTGCGCGACGAACTGCGCGAGCTGTTCAAGGCGCGCAACTGCATTGCCGTGTACGCCACCACCGAGCCCAACGAAGCGCTGGCCCTGGGCGGCAACACCGCCGTGATGCATGAAGGGCGACTGTTGCAGTATGGCCCCACCGAACGGGTCTATCGCCAGCCCAATGGCCGTCACACTGCCGAGATGTTCTCGGAGCCACCCATCAACATCGTGCCCGGGAAGCTGACCAGCGCCGATATCACCTTCGATCAATCCCTGCACTTTCCCTGCGACCCAGACCTGCAACGGCTGCCCGCCGGCGACTACGACTTCGGCGTGCGCGCGTCGCACATTACCCTGGAGCGGCGCTCGGCCAACGATCTGGCGCTGGACGTTCGTGTGGACGTGGCCGAAATCAGCGGTTCGGAAACCTTCCTGCACGTTCACCACGAGCGCTTCCCTCTGGTGCTGCACCTGGCGGGCATTCACGAGTTCAATGTCAACGACGCCATCCAGGTCTTTTTCCCGACCCACCAGCTGTATGCCTTCGACAAGCAAGGCAATACGGTGCACGTTCCCGCATCGGCCCAGGGAGGTGTGACCCATGGCTGAAATCACGCTACAGGGGCTCGCCCATAGCTATACGAAACAACCTTCCGGCCCTGAGGATTACGCCATACGCCAGATGGATCACGTGTGGCACCAGGGGGGCGCTTACGCCCTGCTTGGCCCTTCCGGCTGTGGCAAGTCCACCCTGCTGAACATCATTTCCGGGCTGCTGGAACCTTCCGAAGGTGCCGTGCTGTTCGATGGACAACGGGTCAATGAGCTGCCTCCTGAAGAGCGCAACATTGCCCAAGTGTTTCAGTTCCCGGTGATCTACGACACCATGACGGTGTACGACAACCTGGCCTTTCCGCTACGCAACATGAACACCCCCGAATATCGGGTAGACCCCAAAGTGCGAGAAGTCGCCGATATTCTCGATCTGACGCCGCTGCTGTCCCGCAAGGCCAAAAACCTCACTGCTGACGAAAAGCAGAAAGTTTCCATGGGCCGCGGGCTGGTACGCGATGACGTCTCTGCGATTCTGTTCGATGAACCGCTCACGGTCATCGACCCACAGCTGAAGTGGAAACTGCGCCGCAAGCTCAAGGAAATCCACGAGCGCTTCAACATCACCATGATCTACGTCACCCACGATCAGCTGGAGGCGTCCACCTTCGCCGACAAGATCGCCGTGATGTACGACGGCCAGGTGGTTCAATTCGGTACGCCCCGGGAGCTGTTCGAAACGCCCGCCCATACGTTCGTGGGCTACTTCATCGGCAGCCCCGGCATGAACTTCATGTCGGTGACTCACCACAACGATCAGGTGCTGTTTGGCGAGCAGGTCATGCCGGTGAGCCCCGCGCTTCGCGCGCAGATTGCAGCCGCCCCTTCCAGCAACGTCAAACTGGGCATTCGGCCGGAGTTCATCAGTGTCAGCAACACTCCGGTCGCAAACTCGCTGCCCATCGACGTGCTGAACATTCAGGACCTGGGCACCTACTCCCTGCTGAGTTTTGCCCTCAACGGCGAGCACTTCAAGGCGCGGCTGCCCGAAGGTCATGCCGTGACAGGTGACAAGGCACACGCGCTATTACCTCAAGCGCATATGGGCCTGTACGTAGACGAATACCGGGTGGAGATCGGCCATGAACAATAAAGTCTATAACAACCGTGCCTGGCTGCTGGTGTTGCCGATGCTGGTGCTGGTGGCGTTTTCCGCCATCATCCCGCTGATGACCGTGGTCAACTATTCTGTGCAGGACGTGCTGGGCCCCAATGCGCGCTTCTTCACCGGCACCGAATGGTTTGAAAGCATCCTCAACGACTCGGCGCTGCGGGCAGCTTTCGTGCGCCAGATTCTGTTTTCTCTGACCATCCTGGCCATTCAGGTGCCCTTGGGCATCGGGATTGCGCTGATCATGCCCAAGCGCGGCTGGCAGGCGTCGGCGGTACTGATACTGATCACGCTACCGCTGCTGATCCCATGGAACGTGGTGGGCAGCATCTGGCAGATCTTCACCCGGGGCGACATCGGCCTGATGGGCTGGGGCCTGCGTGAGCTGGGCTTGAACTACAACATTACCCGCAACGCCAGTGATGCCTGGGCCACCATCATTCTGATGGATGTGTGGCACTGGACACCGCTGGTGGCCATGCTCTGCTACAGCGGCCTGCGCTCGATCCCGGAAGCCTACTATCAGGCGGCCCGTATCGACCGCGCTTCCAAATGGGCCATCTTCCGCTATATCCAGCTGCCCAAATTGACCAACGTGCTGGTGATCGCGGTGCTGCTGCGCTTCATGCATTCGTTCATGATCTATGCCGAACCCTTCGTGCTGACTGGTGGTGGCCCAGGCAGCTCGACCACCTTCCTGAGCCAGTCGCTGGCCACCATGGCCATTGGCCAGCAGGACCTTGGACCATCGGCGGCCTTTTCGATCATCTACTTCCTGGTGATCCTGCTGGTGAGCTGGGTGTTCTACACCACCATCATGCACATGCAAAAAGACAAGAACACCCAAGGGGGGGCATGACATGTACCGTCTGGACAATGCCCAGCAGGGCGAGAAATTCAATACCATCTTCAGCCGCACCACCCCGGCACAGCGCCGTCGTCGCAACGCTCGCAGCCGCTGGCGCTCGCGCCTGCTGCTGGGCCTGTATCTGTTCCTGATGATCCTGCCCATCTACTGGCTGATCAACATGTCGCTGCAGACCAACAGCGAAATCCTCGGCTCGATGACCCTGTGGCCACAGAATCTGACGTTCGATAACTACCTGCGGATTTTCAACAATCCCAGCTGGTACATGGGCTACGTCAATTCGATGGCCTATGTGTCGCTGAACATGCTGATAACCATCTGCGTGGCACTACCGGCCGCCTACGCGTTCAGCCGCTATCGTTTCATCGGTGACAAGCACCTGTTCTTCTGGCTGCTTACCAACCTGATGGCACCACCCGCGGTGTTTTTGCTGCCCTATTTTCAGCTCTACTACTCGGTAGGCCTGTTCGACACCCACATTGCCGTCGCGCTGGCCCACTGTCTGTTCAACATCCCGCTGGCCATCTGGATTCTGGAAGGCTTCATGAGCAGCGTCCCCAAGGAGATCGACGAAACGGCCTACATTGATGGCTACAGTTTTCCGCGCTTCTTCGTGACCATTTTCCTGCCGATGATTCGTTCGGGCATCGGCGTGACGCTGTTTTTCCTGTTCATGTTCTCCTGGGTAGAGCTGCTGCTGGCCCGCACCTTGACCGCCACGGATGCTCAGCCAATCGGCATGATCATGACTCGTACGTCCACCGCATCGGGCATCGATTGGGGCACCCTGGCCGCGGCCGGCGTGCTGACCATCGTGCCAGGCATTCTGGTGGTCTATTTCGTCCGTAAACATATCGCCAAGGGCTTTGCCCTGGGTCGCACCTGAAGGAGCAACGGCCATGTCCTGGATGGTATGGACCACCCCTACTGCCATTTTCTTTTCATCGATCGCTGCCATGCTGGCGGGGATGACCCTGTGGGAGATTCTCTCGCCCACCATCGAACGCAAGGGCTTTCTCCCCATCAGCACCACGCGGGGCGACCGGCTGTTCATCGGCCTGCTGTCGGCAGCGTTCATTCACCTGGGCGTGATTGGCTTCACCACGCTCTCGATCTGGATTGCACTGGCACTATCAGCGGTTTGGCTGCTGGTGTTGATGCGCTGGGGCTAAGCGCCTACTGGGCGGTCTCGGCGTACTACCGCGGTACCAAGGATGCTCACGTTATCAGGGAAGAGCACAACAAAACGAGGTCAACATGCGTAATAACAACTTCAAACTCACTACCCTCGCTGCCAGCCTGCTGCTGGCCTCGGGGGCCCTCATGGCCGACGACCAGGAAGCACGCGCCATCGCCGAACGGCTGGTCGATGAGCACTTCCAGAACTCTACCCTGAGCCGCGAGGAGCAGATAGAGGAGCTGCTGTGGTTCGCCAAGGCTGCCGAGCCGTTCCGAGGCATGAATATTCAGACCGTCGCCGAGGGTCTGACGACCCACGTCTACGAAAGCGAAGTGCTGGCCCCGGCGTTCAGCGAGCTGACCGGTATCAACATCACCCACAACATCATCGGCGAAGGCGATGTGGTGGACACCATGCAGAACCAGATGCAGTCCGGCAACAGCATCTATGACGGTTTCGTCAACGATACCGACTCCATCGGCACGCATATCCGTTACGGCACCACCATCAACCTGACCGAGGCCATGGACAACGAATGGGCAGACTACACCCTGCCTACGCTGGACCTGGACGACTTCATCGGCCTGCAGTACGGCACCGGGCCTGATGGCAGCGTCTACCAACTGCCGACCCAACAGTTCGCCAACCTTTACTGGTTCCGCTATGACTGGTTCCAGCGTGAAGACCTGCAGGAACAGTTCCGGGAAATCTACGGTTACGACCTGGGCGTTCCCACCAACTGGACGGCCTACGAGGATATCGCCGAGTTCTTTACCGTCCACGTGGGCGAGATCGATGGCACCAAAGTGTATGGCCACATGGATTATGGTCGCCGCGACCCGTCGTTGGGCTGGCGCTTCCACGACTCCTGGCTGTCGATGGCCGGCATGGGCAGCCCAGGGGTGCCGTTTGGCAATCCCGTCGACGACTGGGGCATCCGCGTGAACGAGGAGAGCCAGCCAGTGGGCGCCAGCGTCAGCCGCGGTGGTGCCACCAACTCACCGGCGTCGGTATTTGCCATGCAGAAAGCCGTGGATTGGCTGCGTGACTTTGCGCCTGCCGAAGCCCAGGGCATGACGTTCGGTGAAGCCGGGCCGGTGCCTGCGCAGGGTCACATTGCCCAGCAAATCTTCTGGTATACCGCCTTCACTGCCGACATGACCGACCCCTCCGTGGCCGTGACCGATGACGAAGGCAACCCGCTGTGGCGCATGGCACCTTCGCCCACGGGCCCGTATTGGGAAGAAGGCATGAAAGTGGGTTATCAGGACGTAGGTGCCTGGACCTTCTTCGACTCCACGCCCGAAGACCGTCGTACGGCGGCCTGGCTGTTCGCCCAGTTCACCGTGGCCAAGACCACCTCGCTGGAAAAACTGATGCACGGCCTCACGCCCATTCGTGAATCCGACATCTTCTCGGACCAGATGAGCGAAATGGCCCCCAAACTCGGCGGCCTGGTGGAATTCTACCGCAGCCCCAACGAGTCCAACTGGACGCCGACCGGCACCAACGTGCCTGACTATCCGCGCATGGCACCGCTGTGGTGGCAAAACCTGGCACCGGTCATGAGCGGTGAAGTCACGCCCCAGGAAGGTCTGGACAAGCTGGCGGCCGACATGGACAACACCATGAATCGCCTGGCTCGGGCCAATGTGTTCGACAGCTATGCCCCGGTACTCAACGAGGAGCGTGACCCCCAGTACTGGCTGGATCAGGACGGCGCGCCCAAACCAAAACTCGACGATGAAATGCCGCAGGGTACCACCGTACCCTACGACGAAATGATGGAAGCCTGGATGGCCGCAGGCACTCGCTGAGCCCTTGGGCGGGCGCGAGCCCGCCCATCGTTTCAGGAGTCAGTGACGACCGCGTGCCAACCTGGGGCTTTTTCTTGATAAGTGGATCCGCCATGAAACTGCGTAACCGTAATGTAGAGAAATTGCACACCGATGACTTTGACGCACTGATCATTGGTGGTGGCATCAATGGTGCAGCCACCGCTGCGGCGCTGGCCGGCAAAGGCGCCAAAGTGGCCCTGATTGACCGTGGTGACTTCGCTGGCAGTACCAGCATGCACTCCTCCAACCTGGTTTGGGGGGGGATCAAGTATATGGAAAGCAAGGACTTTGCCCTGGTGCGCAAGCTCTGCAAGAGCCGTAACCACCTGATC
The DNA here is from genome assembly GCF_019211725.1 of Halomonas sp. 18071143. Taxonomy (NCBI): domain Bacteria; kingdom Pseudomonadati; phylum Pseudomonadota; class Gammaproteobacteria; order Oceanospirillales; family Halomonadaceae; genus Halomonas; species Halomonas sp. 18071143. The sequence goes on along the minus strand of NZ_CP078120.1, from coordinate 1,645,697 downwards.
AAGAGCTACCCTTCGACGGTGGAAGAAATTCGCTTTTTGACCACCATCACCCAAGGTTTTCGGCACTCGCCTCGCTATCTGTGGGCGGGTACCTGGCTGTACTGGCTGATGGGCAATGGCTTTACACGCCTGCCCCGCCTTCTGTCTCCCAAAAAGCTCAAGCAGGAAGAGCCCATCATCGATATCAAGGATGCCGTGGGCGGGTTCGAATATTCCGATGCCTACCTGCACGACAACGATGCCCGCTTCGTCTTCAACTTCGTGCGCCATGCGTTGAACTACGGTGCCGTCGCCGCCAATTACGTCGAGTCGCTGGGCGCCGAACGCGATGGAGAACACTGGGTCACCCGCGCCCGCAACGTCATGGACGGCACGACCTTCAATATTCATTCAAAAGTATTGATCAACGCCGCCGGGCCGTGGGTCGACCAGCACAATGCCCTGACGGGCCAGAAGACCACCCATCAGCACTTGTACTCCAAGGGCATTCACCTCATCGTGCCCCAGCTCACGGCGACCAAGCGCGTGCTGGCCTTCTTTGCCGATGATGGCCGTCTGTTCTTCGTGATCCCCATGGGCAATCGTACCTGTATCGGTACCACCGATACGCACATGGAAAGCCCTGAGGTCGATGTCACGGCAGACGACATCGCCTTCGTGCTGGAAAACATCAACAAGCGACTGACACTGGACAAGCCGCTGACCCAGGATGACATCATCTCCACCCGCTGCGGCGTACGGCCGCTGGCCATCAAGGCCGAACAAGGCAGCGACCGAGACTTTCTGCAGCTGTCACGCAAGCACGTCATCGATACCAACCCGGAAAGCGCGCATATCAGCATCTTTGGCGGCAAGCTGACCGACTGCCTGAACGTGGGCGATGAAATTTCCGGTGAAGTCATGAAACTGGGCGTTACCCTGCCCGACCCCAGTTTTCACTGGTACGGTGAGCCGCCCGAGCCGGTCAAGCAGCAGTTCATGGACCAGGCCAAGCGCATGAATCTGGACGCCATGACGGCCGCCACCTCCTCCGAGCCGCTATCCTCTCGGCTGTGGCGACGCTACGCCGAACAGGCCATCCCGATGCTGGAAAAGATCCGCCAGGACCCTTCGGAGGCCGATATTCTCATCGAAGGCACCGAGTACATCCGCTGTGAAATCGAGCATGCCCGAGACCATGAAATGATCACCCAGCTGGAAGATTTTCTGCGTCGGCGTGCCAAGGTGTCGATGGTGGTTCATCACGAGCAGCTACGCCACTCCAGCGGGTTGCAAGAAGCCTGCCGCGTGCTGTTCGGTGAAGAGGCCGAGGCACGCCTGGCCACTTACTTTGCGGAAAACCGCGATACTTCTCGCCCCCCCAGCTAACCCGCCAGCCTGGCGTAACCCCCCCGCTTGCAGGTGCACGCCCAATAAAAACCCAATAAAAAGCCCCCTGCCATCACTGGCAGGGGGCCAATCAGTTCAGCAAGCGAGTGACGACCTACTCGTCGTGTACCACCGCCAGTTGAGAGTCGCCGGCCAACACTTCATCCCAGGCCTCTTCCAGGGTACACCCCTGTCGGCTGTCGATGGTGTCGATGACCTCGACCGCGTGTTGCAGCGACTCGCGATTGCCTTTTAGCGCCAGGACCAGTTTGGCCAGATCCTGTTTACTGAAAGTGCTAGCGATACGGTCAGCTTGTTGGCTCAATTCGATGCAGTTCATGGTAAGTCCCTCATGGTATGCTCAGCCGCTGCCTGTTACGGTTCACGGAGTGTGGTAATCAAGCAGCCATCTTATTAATGAAGAATGATGACATTGCTACTCATGCTGGGCCGGGTAAGTGCCCAGTTCGGTAACTGCGAAACGGTCACAAGCGTTACAAGACCTTCGCCTTTGGCGCTTTGGTAAAACATCAGCGCCTCGGTGTGTAGCAAGGAACCCTGCGGCGTATCGGGATAACAAGACACCGCCGTGATCCATGACTTCACTATGGTTCACGGGGGCAATACTCACAATGCACCCTTGGCAGCAGGCGCGGTTGTAGTTTGACTACAGAAACGTCAAAACCATGAAAGTGCTGATGGTTACTTTCACAAGCGCAGTTAAACGACTGTTTTAAATGAAACTTGAAAAACAAGTAAGAGTGCTAACAAAAAACTGAATACTGAAAAAACATAATAAAAAAGGGTATACGGATTTAAGGAATCGCTGATCAATTCGCCTCTGAGCAGCTGAAGCGTTCAGGGCGGCATATTCACCGCGTCAACGATCACTTTCTGGCCACTAAAGGTGGCCTTTTTACCCTGGCAGCCGGGTTATCCGGCTGCCAGGCCTGATTCAAGACACACTGGCCCCGTCAGCATGGCCCTGGCATCGTCCAGCCAGCAACAAATTGCCGAGGGCGAACAGGGTGAACAGCTGCGCCTGGTTCCTGGCTAGCCCCTTGTAGCGAACCTTCCGGTAGCCGAAGAGGTTCTTGAGGACATGAAACGGGTGCTCGACCTTGGCGCGGATGCTGGCCTTGGCCTTCTCGTATTTCAGCAGCAGTACTTTCATTGGGCTGTCTTCCATCTTCTTGATAGTGCTGCGCCTGGCGGCGACGCAACAACGGGAATCCGGGGCATCCTTCTCTTCGCCCAGATAGCTCCACATACCGGTGTAGCCCGCGTCGCCGTATACCCGCTTGTCATCGTCCCGGACCAATTCACTGGTCATGGTGACATCGGCGACGTTGGCCGACGTGGCGGCAACACTGTGGGTCAGCCCAGTGACCGCATCGACACCGATATGGGCCTTCATGCCGAAGTAATACTGCTTGCCCTTCCGGGTCTGCTTCATCTCTGGATCGCGCTGCCTGGCCTTGTTCCTGGTGGAAGGCGCAGCAGCCACGATGGTCGCATCGACAATGGTGCCCTCACGCATGAACAGGCCTTGCTCGGTCAGGTGGGCGTTGATCTCATCGAAGATCCGCTGGGTCAGGGCATGCTGCTCCAGCAGGTGACGGAAGCGCAGCAGCGTGGTCGCGTCCGGCACGCTCTCGATGGCCAGATCGATACCGATGAAATCACGCATGGCCTGGCTGTCGTAGAGGGCATCCTCCAGCGCTTCATCGGCCAGGGCATACCACTGCTGCAGGAAGTAGATGCGCAGCATACGCTCCAGGCCAATGGGTGGCCGGCCTCGCTTGCCCGCTGAATTCGGGAAGTAGGACGGCGACAGTGCTTCGATCAGCCGCGGCCACGGCACCAGCGCCTCCATTTGGGCAAGAAACCGCTCGCGGCGGGTGACCTTCTTCTTGTTCTGGTGCTCAGCCTGGGCGAATGAGATCTGTTTCATCGGAGTGGCTCTGTCAGCGGGTGTTGGACAGGTCAGATTTTACCTCGCCGGTGGCTACGAGGCAGCTCCGGCGAGATTTATGCAGCGTTTCCTTAATGGTTGATGGGGCACCTTCACCCCATCAATCTGATACCACCCTCAGATGGTTGATAGATCGACTCCGTAGTTGAGTTCCTCTGCGAAGTCCGGCAGTCCGTAACCGATGGTTTTCTTGTAGAAAGGAGAGACCTTCGCAGTCGGTGCCTTCTTCTTGTGCTTCGTGGTGTAGAGCATTCGTGCCCGCATCACCTCGAAGGAGTAACCGCGCCCTTCACGGTTCTTGTCCTTGGCCAGTCGGTTGATGGACTCAGTGTAAGCGTTGGTGACGGGCATGTCCGTCTCGAAGTAGGTCATGGTCTCTTCGCGCCAGTTTCCCACTGCCCTGACCAGATCGCTCCAGACTTCCTTTTGGCCCTTCGGGATGGTGGCTATCCACTCGTCCAGGGCGGCTTCTGCCTGGAGCCGTGTGGTGGCGTCCCAGATGCCGTAGAAGCGCTCCTTGTGCTCGTAGGCGGCCAGCAGTTGCGGGAACGCGCCTGTCCAGGTCTCCATGATGAGGCGCTCCCGGTCTGAGACTTCGTGAGCGCGTTTCAGCAGGATTTTCCGGTCTCCCTTGAGAGTCCGGCTCTGGGACGGTTTCAGCTCCTTTCTGAGGCCCTTGCGCACTCTCTCTAGCAGTCTGTCGGACTTGAGGTTAATGGATGAGCTGAGGCGTGGGTTCTTCACCCCCCCCTGTGTTGGTGTTGGTGTTGGTGCTGTTGTGTGGCTCTTAACCTGCCCCTCAGCTTCTGCAAGGCGGTTCTGACGCCTTGCCTGCTGGCCGGTTGGGCGCGGCGAGCCCTCAGCCCGCCGTCAACCGGTGCATCCGCTTGATATTCCACGCCATGGTGGCCAATCGCCACTCGCCGCTGACCTTATCCAGTCCGCGTAGCGAGAACTGCCGGAACCCCATCACGTGTTTGATGATCCCGAAGACCGGCTCCACGGTATGTTTGCGCAATGCGTAGAGCGCTCGGCCCGCCTGCGTCTTCAAGCGGTGTGCCATCTGTTCGACGGGGTCCTCGCTCTCCGGGGCAGGCGGATCCGCGGCGAAACGTTCAAAGACCGGAAGGTGATGGACGTCTCGCTTCATCGCCAACAGCGGTTCGATACCATGGTCATGGCAGGCCTGGATATTGCTGGCACTGAAGTAGCCGGTATCACCCAGCAGGTGGTCAGGTTTTCCCAGCGTTTCCGGGTAACCTTGCCGGCCGTCAGTAGCGGCATGACTTGCTGCTTGTCATTGGTCGCCTGCGTGACGTGGACATGGGTCACCAGCAGACTCTCGGTATCAACCGCGGCTTGGGCGTTGTAGCACTGATCAAACCCCTTGCCGGTGACCGGCATGATGCGCGACTGCGGGTCGGTGAAATTGATCTGATCCTTGTCACGCGGGCCACCAGTGGGCGGTTCGGGGTCACGCCCACGGGGCTTCTTGCCGGCCTTGCGCTGCGCCTCCCGCCGCGCCACCTTTTCCTGATAGGCGGCTTGCTCGGTGGCGTCCCGCTCCTCGGCGCGCGCCTCGATCTTGGCCTTCGCCTCAGCGATGGCCGCCAGGCGGGCTTCACGGCGGGCAATCTCGGCGGGGATATCCATGCCGTCGGCCGCGTCCTCCTTGTCCGCCGACTCGGCCCGCTCGGTCAGCGCTTTCACCTCTGCCCTGAACTGTGCCTCCAGCTTCTTGGCCATACGACAACGCCTTGTGCTTGCTGGCGTTGGCCTTGAGCTTGGTGCCGTCCAGGGCGATGGTGCCAAGCTTGAGCAGCTTCATCTCGCGGGCCAGCAGCAGCACCTGTACGAACAACTGTTCCAGTTCCGGCAGAAAGCGGCGGCGAAAGGTGGCCAGCGTGTCATGGTCGGGATGGGTATTGGCGGCCAGGTAGCGGAACGCCACCGAGTCATAGGTGGCACGCTCGATCTTGCGGCTGGAGACCACCCCGGTGGCGTAGCCGTAGATCAGCAGGCTCAGTAGCACCGCCGGGTGATGTGCCTTGGAACCCCGCCCCATGTAACGCCGGGTCAACGTCGAGAGGTCCAGTTGTTCGACAACATCGACAACGAACCGCGCCAGGTGACCATCGGGCAACCACTCGTCTACCGAAGGCGGCAGCAGGTAATCGGTCTGGCGATCCACAGGGATGAAGCGGCTCATGGCGATCTTCTCAGCTCGGCGATGACGGTGGTCAGTATCTCACGGTGCAACGGAAAGACCGACAGGCTGCTAGGGCATCGTTGGCCATGCGCACCACATGGAACTTATCGACCACGATACGGGCCTGGGGCAGCACAGCCTTGACCGCTGCCCGGTAGGGGTTCCACATGTCCATGCTGACGATCTCGACCTTCTGCCGGTCTTTCAGCTTCATCAGGTAGTTGGTCACCACGTCCTGGCGGCGGGTGGCCAGCAGGTCGAGCAGGGTTCGCTCCTCAATGTTGGTCAGAATGCAGCGGTAGCGCTTGTTCAGGTATAGCTCGTCAATGCCCAGGATGCGGGGCGTCTCGAAGCGGTGCCAGCGCCCGAGGAACTCGGCGCGGGCGTTGAAGATGTCGCGCACCGTCTTCTCGTCCAGGCCGGTCTGTGCCGCCACAAAGGTGTAGGGGTGGTTGAAGGATTCCTTCTCCACGTACTCATGCAGCCGCAGTGTCATACGGAATCCGTCCACCATCTCCGGTAGCTGGGGCCTGAATGTTGTCTTGCAGGCCCGGCAGGTGTATCGGCGGCGGACCACCCAGAGAGTGACCCGCTTGCCGTGGATGGGCAGATCACGATAGGGAACGTCACGCTTGCCGAACCGTACGAACTCACCCTGCACGCCGCATTCCTCGCAGGCGATGGGATCGGGCACGTCCACCTGGAAGTGCATTTCGTCGTCGGTTGATTTGCAGCCCAGTACTTGGTATTGCGGCAGGTGAAGGATGTTGTCGGGAAGTTCGGTCATGGTGTTGTATAGGCGTAGGTGTCAGTCAGATCCATCCGGCTCGGCATTGGTGTTTGCTTTTTTACCCAACAAGCTGCTGGAAACGAAAAGTAAGGCACCGAGGACAATTGCAATATCAGCCAGGTTGAAGGCCGGCCAATGCCAGTCTCGCCAATAGAAATCAAAGGAATCCACAACATAGCCGCGAAAGACCCGGTCAATCAGGTTGCCCATGGCGCCACCGAGGATAAGACTGTAAGCGATGGCTTCTCCTTTATGACGATTTTCAAGGATCAGCTTGATCAGAAAAATCGAGACCACTACCGCGATTCCGATAAAAAAGTAGCGCTGCCAGCCTCCACCATTCGCAAAAAGACTGAATGCGGCACCGGTATTCCATACGTGTACCCAGTTAAAGAATGAGGTCACTGAAATAGACTCGCCATAGGCCATTGATTGTTGCACCAGCCATTTTACGGCCTGATCAGACGCTGCCAGCAGGCCCGATATGGACAATAGGGCATACGGCGAGAGCTTTTTGCCAATAATGAGCATTATTTAACCCTTCAACGCCAGAATGCGTCTGGCACCGTTAAGTACAATGCCCCCCGCGATGGTGCCGATAATCAGATCCGGATAATTGGAACCGGTCCACGCGACCAGGGCGCCGGCGGTGATGACCCCCAGGTTGATCACCACGTCGTTGGCCGAGAATATCCAGCTTGCCTTCATGTGCGCCCCGCCCTCCCGATGTTTGGATACCATCAGCAGACAGGCGGTATTGGCAATCAATGCGACGAATGCGATAGCCATCATCACCAGCGATTCAGGCTCACTACCGAATACAAAGCGTCTCACCACCTCTATGAGTACGCCAACAGCCAAAACCAGTTGGACCACACCAGCAACGTGCGCAACACGGACCTGCCTTTTCACGCTATGCCCAACCGCATAAAGAGCGAGTCCGTACACTGCCGCATCAGCAAAATTGTCCAGGGACTCTGCAATGAGGCCAGTTGACTGAGCCATCAGACCGGCAGTCATTTCCACCACGAACAGAAGTGCATTGATGCCGAGCAACCAGCGCAGGGTCCCGGATTCTTGCTTAGCAGAAGCTGCCGAAAACTCGGCGGCCTTGATGGTCTCCGGATTTGCAGCGACGGTTTCCTGAAGCGAGGCGCCTAGCCCCAAGGTCTTCAGTTTCGAGGTGACGGGCTCGACCTCGCCGTCATGCACGACCTTCAGCCGGCGGTTCGACAAGTCGAAGGACAGCGCCCGAATCTCCTCAAAGCCGTTCAGGGCTAGGCGAATCATTCGTTCTTCTGATGGACAGTCCATCTTCGGCACGGCATAAACACTGACCCATCTCCCTGGCGCCTCGGAGGAGGCCTGTATATCGGTATCCGCTGCGGACGTTGCATCACCGCCACAGGCGCCACCACAGGATTTGCTCATGATACGACTCGACTTGAACAATGTTGTGGTACCATTTAAAACTATAAAGCTACTATAAGGTCAATAGAGTAAAGAATCCGTTGGGGAGGAGGCTGATGCGCATTGGTCAGTTGGCGCAGTTGGTAGGGGTCGAAACACAGACGATCCGCTTCTATGAACAGCAGGGCTTGTTGCCGCCGCCTGATCGGCAGGACAACGGTTACCGTGTCTATACCGAGAAGCATGGTGAGGGGCTGGCCTTCATCCGTCGCTGCAGAATCCTGGGCCTGTCACTGGCTGAGATTCACGAACTACAGAGCTATCAGGACGACCCTCATCAGCCTTGTACCGCCGTCAACGCCTTGCTCGATGATCACATCTCTCATGTGCGGTCGCAGATAACCGCTCTGCAAGCGCTTGAGAAACAACTCGTTTCACTGAGAGCGAGTTGCAACGATGACCGGGAAGTTGAGGCGTGTGGGGGTCTTGCTGGAATTAGCGAAGGAAACATGCACCAGCAGTAGGTGAAGCATCAACCAGATAATCCGATGAGATGCCGGTCTGTCTCACTCTCATGCAAAGGTAAGATCAACCATTTAATCCGCTTACCCTTCATTCCCATGGCCAGCAACCCGTCTTATTCATGAGAGCTCTCAAAGTGACTCATTTTCGGCAGCTTGATGACCCTCTAACCGTTTTCGGGCTGGGGGGTACGATTTTCGGTAGTGTATTTACTTTGTCAGCGTAAAAACAGAAAGGTTTTGTGCCTGCTTTCAACTCTTTCACAGCTTTTCTTATCATTTAGGCAAGATAAAACCTCAGCCGTTCAGCCGATAACCTGTTTGTTGCGTGCCTCGGTTTAAGTTTGAGCCTGATGCAGTCGAGGCAAGTTTTTAAGCAGACTGGGCCACCATTTGCCGCCAGACTGTCCGATATGAACTGCTATTTTTCGCGCATGCACGGCCACGGTCGCTGCTGTTTTCAGGATCTGCTCGCGGACTTTGCGTATGCTCCAGCCCTTTTGTGTGACGCGCTCCATCAGCGCTCGCAGACTGTGCAGCATCTGATAAGCGTAGAGACTCAGCAGCAGGCTGACCTGATTGCGGCCCATCACCTGTTGCACGGTAGACGCACCACGGCAGGTAGAAGATAGGTGAACGTTGAGCGTGTCTTTCAGTTCGCCCATGTGCCCCTCAGCTTTCCCGCGTTTGCGGTACAGCTGCAGAATTTTATGCGGTGTCCAGTCTTTCCAGTCCAGGCTGGTGACTAGGAAAAAATGTTTTAAAAACAGATCATCCGGTTGCTCGCAGACCACTAAAATAATGCGGCGCGGCTTCTCCCAAGACTGTGCCTGATAGTAAAACTCATGGCACCACTCGCGTAGTTGATGGGTTGGCCGACCCACTGGGCGCTTGAGGTAGTGTGCCGCTTCGCGCTCAAGTACGGTATTGCTGGACAATCGACCAACATATTCAATATTGGCGTCATCCAGTGCCGAAAGTGTTGGGTTGCCAGTAAAACCCGCATCAAAACGAACTCTGACCTTGGTGCCGGTTGTCTTGCCAATCCGTTCAACCAGCTTGGGAATCCAGTGCTCAGCTTGTACTGCACAACCGCTGTTTCCCTCTCGTAACAGGCCGCCAACCATGTCGCCCGTTTCAGCGATAGAAGCCACCAGCGGTGAGTAGTGTGAATAACCAACATAGCTGTTGTAGCCCGTTCTGACTTGTTGGCCAAAAGTTTCAATGGGCAGGCCATCGACATCCAACGTGATCGATGACAATGGCTTGCCGCTGCGCATCGAAGACAGTCGCCACATGGCCATGTCGAGCAAACCGTCATGAAATGCAGACTGGTTGATATCTGTGGCCAACAGATTCAGAAGACGCGACAGGGTTGGCTGCGAAGGACGGGGCTGCTCTAGTGGCGTGGTGCTGCGCTGATCGCTGCAGGCCAGCTGCAAAACCGGGTCGTTTGCTAGTGTTTGCGTATCACTCAGATCGTCCCAGCCCAGCGCACGCTGAATCAGCAGAGTACGAAGCTGACTGGACAAACTATGTTGCACACGTGCGGGGTCACGATCATCAAGCAACTGCCGATCCAAGCTCTCAATCACACCGCTGCGATCGAGCACCTCGCGCAGCAAGAATGCACCGGCATCACTACTGGTTTTTTGTTCACTGAGCTGCACTGAAACAGATAAGTTGCAGGCTGGTTTCCAGCTTGGTAGTGTTTCACCCATGGCGAGCGGCCCTCTCTAATCAAGTTCTTGCCGAACATATTGATTATAAAGAATAAACCACTCGCCTTCTTTATTTTAGGTCAAGGCTCGTGAATAAGACGGGAGCAACGGGCCCTTCATGATCAGCATGCAGACGCGCAGTGACCAGACCGCCGAGGCGCTCGAGGTGATCAATGACACCCTGGACAGCTTTATCGCCGAAGGCCCGACCGAGGACGAACTGGCCCGCGCCAAGCGTCAATTGCTCGGCCAGTTTGTGCTGGGCACCGCCAGTAACAGCGCCATCGTCGGTCAACTGGCGGCCAACGGCTTCTATGGCCTGCCGCCCGATCAGTTCCAGCAACTGATCAGTGACATCGAAAGCCTGACCCTGGAGGAGATTCGCAGCGTGCTGCAGCAGCGCCTGCCTGCCGACCAGCGGTTGATCATCACCCTGGGCCAGACACCGGAGGATGAGGCATGAGCCGGGCAAAGAAACCCAGGGCCTTTTCCCCCACCGAGCGCGGCGAGCTGCGTATCATTGCCGGGGAGTGGCGCAGCCGGCGCTTTGCCTTCAACGCCCTGCCCGGCCTGCGGCCCACGCCGGACCGCGTGCGTGAAACCCTGTTCAACTGGCTCAGCGGCCAGGTCGAGGATGCCCGTTGCCTGGACCTGTTTGCCGGCAGCGGTGCGCTGACGCTGGAGGCCCTGTCGCGCGGGGCCGCCGAAGTCTTGGCCTGCGATCTCAGCCGTGAGGTGGTCAGCACCCTGCGCGGCCATTTGCAGACATTGCACTGCGAGCGCGGCGAGGTGCGCCAGCAGGACGCCTTGAGCCTGCTCGCCACGCCGCCAGCAGCGCCCTATGAGATTGCCTTTCTTGACCCGCCCTTCCATCAGGATCTGTTGTTGCCCGCCTGCCAGGCGCTGGAAGCCAATGGCTGGCTGACCAGCCGCGCCTGGATCTACCTGGAAAGCGAGCAGCGCCCGGCACAATTGGCACTGCCGGCCAGCTGGCATCTGCACCGCGAGAAGCGCGCCGGTCAGGTGCATTACAGCCTGTGGCAGCGCCAGGCATGAGCCTGTTCCGCCCGGCACGCTGGCTGCCTGGCGGGCATAGCCAGACACTGTTCAGCGTCTTGTTCCGACGTGCACCCAGACTGCAACGTCGGCGCGAGCGCCTGACCCTGAGTGATGGTGATTTTCTTGATCTGGACTGGTACGGCCCGGACGGCCCCGATGTACCGCTGGTGATTCTGCTGCACGGCCTGACCGGCAGCTCCAGCTCCTTGTATATTCTCGGCCAGCAACGGGCGCTGGCAGCGCAGGGCTGGCCCAGCGTAGCGGTCAACTGGCGCGGCTGTTCCGGCGAGCCCAATCAGCGCGCACGCAGCTACCATTCCGGCGCCAGCGAAGACCTCGCCGAAGTAGTGGATCACCTCAGCCAGCAACACCCCGGGCGCACCCTGGCTGCCGCTGGCTATTCATTGGGCGGCAATGTATTGCTCAAATACCTGGGTGAAACCGGCCCTGACTGCCGACTGCGTGCTGCAGCAGCGATTTCCGTGCCTTTTCGTCTCGATCAGTGCGCCGACCGCATCCGCCAGGGCTTTTCACGTGTTTATCAGACGCGCTTTCTGCGCGACTTGCTGGCCTATACGCGCAACAAGCAGCGGCTGTTTGCGCATCAAGGCCTGCACGCCGAGCACGCCCGGCTCAGCGCCATCGGCTCACTGGAAGGCATGGACAGCTTCTGGGATTTCGATCACCGGGTTACTGCTCCGCTGCATGGTTTTGCCAGCGCCGAGGATTACTACCGCCGCTGCAGCAGCCGCTATTTTCTCTCCGCTATACGCGTGCCCACGCTGATCATCCAGGCGCTGGATGATCCTTTTGTGTTTCCCCACACAGTGCCGGAACTGGCTGAACTGGCCCCCGGCACCGAGATGGAGCTGTACGCCAAAGGCGGGCATGTCGGTTTTATCGAAGGGCCACCCTGGCGACCACGCTATTATCTCGAGCGACGTTTGCCAGAGTGGCTGGATACGGTCTTGAGCGGGCGTACCTGAACAAGCGGTGGTCAGCCAGTTTCGGCTTTTCTATACTGCCGAGTAACTTTTGACAGGATCGGCCCATGCAGTCTCCCGGACTCGCCAGCATCAGCTGACGCTGGCTGTGGCCTGGCTATCGCGCTTTACCTCGGTGGCCGGTGATATCTCGCTGATCTGGCCGGTTACCGGGCTGTCCGTTGCGGTGGCGCTGCTCTGGGGCCGCCTGGCAACCCTGAGCGTCGGGCTCGGCATGATCGGCTGGGCCTGGTTGCAAGGGCTGGCACCCGGGACCTGGCCACTGCTGTTTGCTGAAGCCTGCCTGCCCGGGCTGCTGGCCTGGTACTGGCCGGGCCGCTGGACCTTGAGCAACCATCGCGCCCTGAGCAACCTGAGCAACTTGTATCTGCGTGGCCTGCTCCCTGGCGCCACCAGTGCTGCCCTGTTCGGCAGTCTGGCGATTGTAACCAGCGGCGACTTTGCCGACTTCCATTGGCTGGATATCGCGGCCTTTTACTGGATTGCCAGCGCCATCGGGGTGCTCTTGTTCACCCCTCTACTTATAGCGTTGCGGCAACAGGGGTTGCGCATCCAGAGTGATGACTGGCGCTTCCTGCGGCAATGGCTGGCCTGCCTGTTACCCGTACTCCTGATTGCCTTTCTGGCCAGCCCGGAATACCGCTGGATTGCCAATTATCTGCTAGTGCCCATGCTGGTCTGGGCCAGTACGCACGCCTTGGCCGTGGCCTGTATGCGGCAGCACTGGAAGAGCCTATGCCTCAGGTTGAGCCCATTGTGTTCAGCTTTTATCAGCAGCTGGATAGTCGCCCCGTTTGCGCTGAGCACGCCAATCTGCTGCTGCGCCCCAGCATGGTGTTGATGCCGCGGGGCAAGGCCGGAAGCGCTGAACTGCGCCTGGCGGTGGAAGGCCTGGCCATGGCCGCCAATATGACGGGCAGCCGATTCTACCGCCTGCACCACGCTGAACATGCCAATCAGTAGCGCCTGCGGCAGAAAACCCTGCAAGAAGCCATCAAGGCCGGACTGCGCGACCGTGAATTTGTGCTCTATGCGCAACCCATAATGCCGCTGGCAGGTGCCAGTGGTGGTCGACACTGCGAACTCTTGCTGCGCTGGCAGACCGCCAGTGGCGATATTCTGGCCCCCGGCGCCTTCCTGCCCGCGGCCGAGCAGGCCGGGCTCTCACTCAGCAAAGCTGCAACCAGGACGACCTCAGTCGAGCCCCGGTAACGGCTGGTAGAAGTCTGCCATGGCCTGCTCGACCACGACGGCGGCCTCGGGAGTCAGCAGGCCGCGCTCCAGCGCCAGTACCTGGTGCACCCCGCGGCGCAACAGACGCTGGTCCAGCGGCTGGCCCGGCTCACTGCTGACCACCGAACAGACAAAGGACACCCAGTTGGTCAACAGCAGCCAGCTGTTGATCGCCATGGCCTGCGGGTCAGTCCGTTCGGCACACAGAATGCCGCCATCCACCAACCCCTGATAGATGGCCCTTCCCTGGGCAATACAGCGCTGGGCAAAGGGCCGAAAACGCGCTGACAGCGCCGGATCACTGATCAACAGGTGCTCCAGCTCCCGGTACAGGAAACGGTAGTCCCAGATGCCCTCAAACAGGGTTTCCAGGTAATGCACCTTGTCCTCGGCAACCAGGCTGCGCTCGCCCGGCAGTGCCAGGCTGTCAGCAATTTGCGCCTCGTAGCGGCTGAACAGTTCGGCGACTATCTGTTCCTTGTTACGGAAGTGGTAATACAGGTTACCCGGCGAGATCCCCAGGTGGGCCGCAATATGGTTAGTCGTGACCTGGCGTTCGCCCTGCTCATTGAACAACGACAGGCTGGCTTGCAGGATGCGTTCACGGGTTTTCATCTGGGCTTTTGCACCGGTTTGACAGGTTAGAGCATTTACTCTAGATTAATTTTCAGCATAACAATACAGCACCTGTGCCAACGCTGAAACCCGGCGCTGCTCAAGGCTGCTACCCGCCTACCGGAGACATTATGAACGCCGCGCAGCCAACGCCCGAGAGCACTGAAGCAATTGAGGCCATGCACAGGGTTTTCCAACAGCAGCAAAAGGCTTTTCGCGCCGCGCCCATGCCATCGGCAGAGCAGCGCATCAAGGCACTCCAACACTTGAAACAGGCGCTGCTCGAGTATCAACAGCCTCTGATCAGTGCAATCAATAGCGATTTTGGCCGCCGCAGCGCGGATGAAACCCTGCTGGCCGAGCTGCTCCCTTCGGTAGAAGCCATCAAATACACCACTAGACGACTCCGCGGATGGATGAAACCTTCGCGTCGACAGGTGGGTATGGCCTTTCAGCCAGGCAAAGCGCGGGTGGTCTATCAGCCACTGGGGGTGATCGGCATCATGGTGCCGTGGAATTACCCGCTGTATCTGGCCATTGGCCCTCTGGTCGGTGCACTGGCCGCGGGTAACCGGGCGCTGATCAAGATGAGCGAGTCCACGCCGGCAACGGCTACTGTTCTGCGACAGATGCTGGCCAGCTGTTTCGGTGAGGATGAGGTCGCGGTGATTACCGGTGAGGTAGAGGTTGGTCAGGCCTTCTCGAAGTTGCCCTTCGATCATTTGCTGTTTACCGGCGGTACCGAGATTGGACGCCATGTGATGCGGGCGGCGGCGGAGAATCTGACGCCGGTGACACTGGAACTGGGCGGCAAGTCGCCGGCGTTGATTGCTCCTGATATGCCGATCGCCGATGCGGCGGAGCGTATTGCCTTTGGCAAGGGGTTCAATGCCGGCCAGACCTGTGTGGCCCCCGATTATGTGCTTTGCCCGGAAGATAAGCTGGATGCTTTGGTTGATGCGCTGCATCAGGGGCTGAGCAGGATGTATCCGACGCTGCGCGACAATCCGGATTACACCTGGATCATTAACCAGCGGCAGTACCAGCGCTTGAGTAACTGGTTGCAGCAGGCGGAGCGTGAGGGTGCCCGGCTGATTCCCGTCAATCCGGCGAATGAGAATCTGGCCGATACACGGATTATCGCGCCGACGCTGGTGCTGGATACTGCGGATGGGATGACGCTGATGCAGGAGGAGATCTTTGGTCCGATTCTGCCTATCGTGCCCTACCAGAATCTGCAGCAGGCGCTGGACTATATTGCTGACCGCCCGCGCCCATTGGCGCTGTATTACTTCGGTTATGACCGCAGCGATCAGCAGCGCATCATGCAGATTACCCATGCCGGGGGGATGTGCATCAATGACACTATTTTGCATGTGGCGCAGGATGATATGCCTTTTGGTGGCATCGGCCCGTCGGGCATGGGGCATTACCACGGGCATGAGGGTTTTCTGACCTTCAGCAAGGCCAAGGGCGTTTACATCAAGCAACGCTTCAATGGTGCGCGGCCGATCTATCCACCCTATGGTGGAAAGATGCTGCAGTGGGTTTATAAGTTGTTTATTCGCTGAGATGGCGCTGGTGAGCGAATTGATGCAACAGCGCAGTAACCTATGTGCGCTCTGAGCGAAAAAACCGCAGATCGATAAAAAACAATAACAGTGGCCCAGCCACATTAGCGAGGTAACGATGTCCTCCATCACCCAGGCCCGGCTTAGCCGCCGGGAGTTACTCAAGTTGGGCGCCGGGGCCAGTCTAGTACTGACCACGGCCGGCATGACGGCCACCCTGACCGGCTGCAGCAGTAGTGAACCTGCCACGGATTACCAGGTGTTGCGCACTAGCGACCTGCCGATTCTGGGCGCGATTCTTCCCGCTCTGGTCGGCCCGCACCCTGCCATGCCGGCACAGATCCCGGCGGCCCTGCGCCAGCTCGACTGGAGCCTGGCGCATATGTCCACGCAGATTCATCAGGACATTCACGAGATGCTCGACCTGCTCAGCATGGGCATTACCCGTGGGCCGATGACGGGTATCTGGGGCAGTTTCGAGCATGCTTCACCGGAGCAGGTTCTTGCGTTTCTGGCACGCTGGCGCGATAGCCGGCTGGCTTTGCTGCGTGAAGGCCATGCTGCTTTGACGCAGCTGCTGTTGATGGCCTGGTATGCCTTGCCGGCAACCTGGGACAGCATTGAATACCCCGGCCCGCCGGCCATCTGATCAGGATACTTCCATGTCGATACCCGATATCTATACCCAGGGCATTGCCCGCGGCTGGCAGGTCACTGACGCGACCAGTCTGGACAACGACAGCCGCTTTGACGCCGATGTGCTGATCATCGGTACCGGTGCCGGCGGCGCGACCAGCGCCGAGATTCTGGCCCAGGCTGGGCTGCGCGTGCTGATGGTGGAGGAAGGTGGGCTGTTTACCTCCAGCAGCTTCAAGGGCAATGAGGCCAAGGCCTATGCCGAGCTGTATCAGGAAGGCGCTGCGCGTGCGACCAGCGACAACGGCATTGTGATTCTGCAGGGCCGGAGTGTGGGTGGCACTACCACAGTGAACTGGACCAGCAGTTTCCGCACCCCTGACGCGACTCTGGAGCACTGGGCCGACGCGCATCAGGTCGCCGGGTTGGACAGCGCCAGCATGGCGCCCTGGTTCCAGCGTGCCGAAGAGCGGCTGGGCATTTCGCCTTGGGCCGTGCCGCCGAATGCCAACAATGATGTGCTGAAAGCCGGTTGCGAGCAGCTTGGCTGGCACTGGGCGGTGATTCCGCGCAATGTGCGCGGCTGCGCCAATCTGGGCTATTGCGGTACCGGCTGCCCGTTGAATGCCAAGCAGTCGATGCTGGTAACCAGTGTGCCGGCGGCGCTGGATGCTGGTGCGCACCTGATTCATCGGCTGCGCGCTGAACGCCTGGTGTTCAGTGGTGACCAGGTTACCGGCGTTGAAGCCCGTGGCATGAACAGCACCCTGACCCGCGCCGATGGTCCGCGGGTTAGCCTGAGCGCCAAGCATGTGGTGCTGGCGGGTGGTGGTATCAATTCGCCCGCGCTGCTGCTGCGCTCGGAAGCGCCCGACCCCCACGGCCGCCTGGGCAAGCGTACCTTCCTGCACCCGGTGAATTTCTCGGTGGCGCAGTTCGACAAGCGCATCGATGGCTTTTACGGAGCGCCACAATCCATCTATTCCGATGAGTTCCAGTGGAGCAATGGCGCCACCGGGCCCATGGGCTTCAAGCTGGAAGTACCGCCCACCCACCCGAGTATCACTGCCGCAACCATTGGCGGGCATGGCCGGGAAAGTTTCGAGCGCATGCAGCGCCTGGCCTACAGCAATGTGATGATCGCACTGATGCGTGATGGCTTTGATGAGCAGAGCCAGGGTGGCAGTGTGCAACTGCGCAAGGACGGCAGCCCGACACTGGACTACCCGCTGAACGATTACCTGTGGGAAAGCGCGCGGCGAGCCTGGTTGGCGATGGGTGAGATCCAGTTTGCTGCCGGGGCCAAGGCGGTATTGCCGGCACACGCCCATGGCCGCCTGAGCCGTAACCTGGCTGACTTCAAGGCCCAGGTCGAGCAATTGAGCTACCGCATCTATGACGTCAACCTGGCCAGCGCCCACGTGATGGGTGGTTGCGCCATGGGGGAGGACCCGCAGCAAGCAGTGGTCAACAGTCAGGGCCGGCATCATCAGTTGAGTAACTTGTCGGTGCTCGATGGCTCGCTGTTCCCGACCAGCATTGGCGCCAACCCGCAGCTCTCTATCTACGGCCTGGTCGGTCGCCTGGCAACCCAGCTGCGCGACGAGTTGACGGCCTGAAACGCCGAGCAACCTGAATCTGTCAGGGCCTGTGCCCGACAGATTCCGTCTTGCCCGCTTGGCCCTGCCCAGACGTTGGGCTACCATCTGCAGTCCACGTCCTCGATTCTGGAATTGCCCGATGAATACCGCACTCTATCCTGGTACCTTCGACCCCATCACCAAAGGCCATACAGATCTGGCCGAGCGGGCGTCCAAACTCTTTGACCGGGTAGTGGTCGCCGTTGCCGCCAGCAACAAGAAGAACCCGGCCTTCGAGCTTGAGCAGCGGGTTGAGCTGGCGCGCGAAGTACTCAGCCACCTGCCGAATGTGGAAGTGGTCGGCTTTTCCTCCTTGCTCGCGCATTTCGTCAAGGAAGTCGATGCCAATATCCTGCTGCGTGGCCTGCGTGCGGTATCGGATTTCGAGTATGAATTCCAGCTGGCCAACATGAATCGCCAACTGGCGCCCCAGGTGGAAAGTCTGTTTCTGACCCCCTCGGAAAAGTACTCTTACATTTCTTCCACCCTGGTGCGTGAAATTGCCTCCCTTGGCGGCGATATTTCCCAGTTTGTGCATCCGGCAGTGCATGATGCCCTGCTCAAACGCTATCACGGCTGATACCACCCCGCTTTCCCCGGAGTATTTGTATGGCCCTGATCATTACCGATGACTGCATCAATTGCGATGTCTGTGAACCCGAGTGCCCGAACAACGCCATCTCCCAAGGTGAAGAGATTTATGTGATCGACCCCAACCTGTGTACCGAGTGCGTCGGCCACTATGACGAGCCCCAGTGCCAGCAGGTGTGCCCGGTGGATTGCATTCCGCTGGATCCTGCCCATGTCGAAAGCAAGGATGAGCTGATGGAAAAATACGGGTATACGGATTTAATGGTTGATGGGGCACCTTCACCCCATCAATCTGATACCACCCTCAGATGGTTGATAGATCGACTCCGTAGTTGAGTTCCTCTGCGAAGTCCGGCAGTCCGTAACCGATGGTTTTCTTGTAGAAAGGAGAGACCTTCGCAGTCGGTGCCTTCTTCTTGTGCTTCGTGGTGTAGAGCATTCGTGCCCGCATCACCTCGAAGGAGTAACCGCGCCCTTCACGGTTCTTGTCCTTGGCCAGTCGGTTGATGGACTCCGTGTAAGCGTTGGTGACGGGCATGTCCGTCTCGAAGTAGGTCATGGTCTCTTCGCGCCAGTTTCCCACTGCCCTGACCAGATCGCTCCAGACTTCCTTTTGGCCCTTCGGGATGGTGGCTATCCACTCGTCCAGGGCGGCTTCTGCCTGGAGCCGTGTGGTGGCGTCCCAGATGCCGTAGAAGCGCTCCTTGTGCTCGTAGGCGGCCAGCAGTTGCGGGAACGCGCCTGTCCAGGTCTCCATGATGAGGCGCTCCCGGTCTGAGACTTCGTGAGCGCGTTTCAGCAGGATTTTCCGGTCTCCCTTGAGAGTCCGGCTCTGGGACGGTTTCAGCTCCTTTCTGAGGCCCTTGCGCACTCTCTCTAGGGCATCGTTGGCCATGCGCACCACCGGCCACATGGAACTTATCGACCACGATACGGGCCTGGGGCAGCACAGCCTTGACCGCTGCCCGGTAGGGGTTCCACATGTCCATGCTGACGATCTCGACCTTCTGCCGGTCTTTCAGCTTCATCAGGTAGTTGGTCACCACGTCCTGGCTGCGGGTGGCCAGCAGGTCGAGCAGGGTTCGCTCCTCAATGTTGGTCAGAATGCAGCGGTAGCGCTTGTTCAGGTATAGCTCGTCAATGCCCAGGATGCGGGGCGTCTCGAAGCGGTGCCAGCGCCCGAGGAACTCGGCGCGGGCGTTGAAGATGTCGCGCACCGTCTTCTCGTCCAGGCCGGTCTGTGCCGCCACAAAGGTGTAGGGGTGGTTGAAGGATTCCTTCTCCACGTACTCATGCAGCCGCAGTGTCATACGGAATCCGTCCACCATCTCCGGTAGCTGGGGCCTGAATGTTGTCTTGCAGGCCCGGCAGGTGTATCGGCGGCGGACCACCCAGAGAGTGACCCGCTTGCCGTGGATGGGCAGATCACGATAGGGAACGTCACGCTTGCCGAACCGTACGAACTCACCCTGCACGCCGCATTCCTCGCAGGCGATGGGATCGGGCACGTCCACCTGGAAGTGCATTTCGTCGTCGGTTGATTTGCAGCCCAGTACTTGGTATTGCGGCAGGTGAAGGATGTTGTCGGGAAGTTCGGTCATGGTGTTGTATAGGCGTAGGTGTCAGTCAGATCCATCCGGCTCGGCATTGGTGTTTGCTTTTTTACCCAACAAGCTGCTGGAAACGAAAAGTAAGGCACCGAGGACAATTGCAATATCAGCCAGGTTGAAGGCCGGCCAATGCCAGTCTCGCCAATAGAAATCAAAGGAATCCACAACATAGCCGCGAAAGACCCGGTCAATCAGGTTGCCCATGGCGCCACCGAGGATAAGACTGTAAGCGATGGCTTCTCCTTTATGACGATTTTCAAGGATCAGCTTGATCAGAAAAATCGAGACCACTACCGCGATTCCGATAAAAAAGTAGCGCTGCCAGCCTCCACCATTCGCAAAAAGACTGAATGCGGCACCGGTATTCCATACGTGTACCCAGTTAAAGAATGAGGTCACTGAAATAGACTCGCCATAGGCCATTGATTGTTGCACCAGCCATTTTACGGCCTGATCAGACGCTGCCAGCAGGCCGGAGATGGACAACAGAGCGTACGGTGACAGATGTTTGCCAAAAATGGACATTGCTTAATCCTTGAGCGCCAGAATGCGTCTAGCACCGTTAAGCACAATTACCCCCGCGATGGTGCCGATAATCAGATCCGGATAATTGGACCCGGTCCACGCGACCAGGGCGCCGGCGGTGATGACCCCCAGGTTGATCACCACGTCGTTGGCCGAGAATATCCAGCTTGCCTTCATGTGCGCCCCGCCCTCCCGATGTTTGGATACCATCAGCAGACAGGCGGTATTGGCAATCAATGCGACGAATGCGATAGCCATCATCACCAGCGATTCAGGCTCACTACCGAATACAAAGCGTCTCACCACCTCTATGAGTACGCCAACAGCCAAAACCAGTTGGACCACACCAGCAACGTGCGCAACACGGACCTGCCTTTTCACGCTATGCCCAACCGCATAAAGAGCGAGTCCGTACACTGCCGCATCAGCAAAATTGTCCAGGGACTCTGCAATGAGGCCAGTTGACTGAGCCATCAGACCGGCAGTCATTTCCACCACGAACAGAAGTGCATTGATGCCGAGCAACCAGCGCAGGGTCCCGGATTCTTGCTTAGCAGAAGCTGCCGAAAACTCGGCGGCCTTGATGGTCTCCGGATTTGCAGCGACGGTTTCCTGAAGCGAGGCGCCTAGCCCCAAGGTCTTCAGTTTCGAGGTGACGGGCTCGACCTCGCCGTCATGCACGACCTTCAGCCGGCGGTTCGACAAGTCGAAGGACAGCGCCCGAATCTCCTCAAAGCCGTTCAGGGCTAGGCGAATCATTCGTTCTTCTGATGGACAGTCCATCTTCGGCACGGCATAAACACTGACCCATCTCCCTGGCGCCTCGGAGGAGGCCTGTATATCGGTATCCGCTGCGGACGTTGCATCACCGCCACAGGCGCCACCACAGGATTTGCTCATGATACGACTCGACTTGAACAATGTTGTGGTACCATTTAAAACTATAAAGCTACTATAAGGTCAATAGAGTAAAGAATCCGTTGGGGAGGAGGCTGATGCGCATTGGTCAGTTGGCGCAGTTGGTAGGGGTCGAAACACAGACGATCCGCTTCTATGAACAGCAGGGCTTGTTGCCGCCGCCTGATCGGCAGGACAACGGTTACCGTGTCTATACCGAGAAGCATGGTGAGGGGCTGGCCTTCATCCGTCGCTGCAGAATCCTGGGCCTGTCACTGGCTGAGATTCACGAACTACAGAGCTATCAGGACGACCCTCATCAGCCTTGTACCGCCGTCAACGCCTTGCTCGATGATCACATCTCTCATGTGCGGTCGCAGATAACCGCTCTGCAAGCGCTTGAGAAACAACTCGTTTCACTGAGAGCGAGTTGCAACGATGACCGGGAAGTTGAGGCGTGTGGGGGTCTTGCTGGAATTAGCGAAGGAAACATGCACCAGCAGTAGGTGAAGCATCAACCAGATAATCCGATGAGATGCCGGTCTGTCTCACTCTCATGCAAAGGTAAGATCAACCATTTAATCCGCTTACCCATAAAAAAACGCCACCCTTGTTTGGGCAGCGTTTATTGTTTGAATCCAGGCAGCAAATAGGCGCGATATAGAGGCTACGTGGAGCGCACGCGGGAAACGGCATCCAACCAGCCCTGATAAAGCTGTTCGCGAGTCGCCTCCTCCATGCTGGGCGTGAAGCTCTTCTCGCAGCGCCACAGCTGTTCTATCTCTTCCAGGGTGGCGTACCACCCCAGCCGCAGCCCAGCCAGATACGCCGCCCCCAGCGCCGTGGTTTCCAGAATCGTCGGTCGATCCACCTGCACGTTGAGCATGTCGGCCAGAAACTGCATCACCCAGCTATTTTTCACCATGCCGCCATCGACACGCAGGTTGCCTGGCGCGGCATCCATGTCATCGTTCATGCAGAGCTGAAGGTCTCGAGTCTGGTAACACACCGCCTGCAGCCCGGCCGCGACGATTTCGGCGATCCCGGTGTCTCGGGTCAGGCCAAAAATGGCGCCGCGGGCCTTGGGGTCCCAATGGGGGGCACCCAGCCCGGTAAAGGCAGGCACCAGGTACACGCTGTGCCCGCTACGGGTTTTCTGGGCCAAGGCTTCGGTTTCCGAGGCGTCGGCAAACAGGTTCAGTCCGTCACGTAGCCACTGCACGGTCGCCCCGGCCACGAAGATACTGCCCTCCATGGCGTAGGTGGGCTGGCCATTGATCCGGTAACCCACGGTGGTCAGCAGGCGGTTGCGAGATACCGACGGCGTATCGCCGGTATTCACGATCATGAAACAGCCCGTGCCGTAAGTGCTTTTGCCCATGCCGGGTTTGAAGCAGGCTTGCCCGACCAGGGCTGCCTGCTGGTCACCCGCAACCCCGGCGATGGGCAAGGCAGCCCCCAGCCAGTGGGCTGCCATCGTGCCAAAGTCGTCGCTGGAGTCTTTCACGTCTGGCAGCATGTTGTCGGGTACGCCGAACAGCGCCAGCAGCTCATCGTCCCAACGCTGCTCATGAATGTTGAACAGCGCCGTACGCGAGGCGTTGGTGGCATCAGTGACGTGCTGTTGGCCTTCGGTCAAGCGCCAGATCAGGAAGCTGTCGATGGTACCGAAGGCCAGCTCCCCCTTGGCCGCCCGTTCGCGAGCGCCCTCGACCCGATCGAGTATCCAGGCCAGCTTGGTGGCAGAGAAGTAGGGGTCGATCAGCAGCCCGGTTTTGGCCTGCACCGCCTCGGTATGGCCCGCGTCCCGCAGCGCCTGACAGCGTTCGGAGGTGCGCCGATCCTGCCAGACAATGGCGTTATAGAGTGGCTTGCCCGTGGCGCGATCCCATACCACCGTGGTTTCTCGCTGGTTGGTGATGCCGACACCGTCTATCTGTTCGGCACTGACCTGGGCCTTGGCCAGCACCTCTCGGCAAGTCGCCACCACGGAGTCCCAGATATCCTCCGGGTCGTGCTCGATCCAACCATCCTGGGGAAAGTGCTGGGGAAACTCCTGCTGGGCAACGGCCGCTACCTGGCCCTGGCGGTCGAAGAGAATGGCACGCGAGCTGGTGGTACCTTGATCGATGGCAAGAATGAAGGAGGACATATCGTGTTCACTTTGTTGTAGGGTTCTTTCGATTTTGTCGGTTTTGTTTCGTTTTATTATGCTCCAAGGCTACGCCAGCGGCTCGCAATGCTCAAGTATGAAACTTGCCAAGGTGGCGACGCCTTTCCCGCTGGGTCAGGCGATGTGCAGCGCCACATCGTGCTGGGTAAGCAGACGGGTAATCGACTCCGGCGGCCGACGGTCGGTGAACAGCGCATCCAGTTGCGAAAGATTGCCCTGACGCACCACCGGGTTACGGTGAAACTTCGAGTAGTCGGCGGCAAGATACACCCGGCGAGAATTGGCGATAATGGCTTGGGCCACGCGCACTTCCTGATAGTCGAACTCCAGCAGCGAGCCATCTTCATCGATACCACTGATACCGATGATGCCGTAATCCACCTTGAACTGATTGATGAAGTCGATGGTGGCTTCACCGATGATGCCGCCATCCCGCGAACGCACCTGCCCCCCGGCGATAATCACCGTGAAGTCTTCCTTGTGCTGCAGGATGGCAGCCACGTTCAGGTTGTTGGTGATGATTTCCAGCCCCTGGTGCTCCAGCAGCGCCTGGGCAATCATCTCGTTGCTGGTACCGATATTGATGAACAGTGAAGCATGGTGAGGAATATGCTGGGCCATGCAGCGGGCAATCCGCTCTTTCTCTTCCAGGTGCAGCGTCTTGCGCGTGCTGTAGGCGGTATTCACCGTGCTCGACTCGACCCCTACACCGCCATGCACGCGCCGGACGCGCCCATCATTGGCCAGGGTATTCAAATCACGCCGGATGGTCTGGGGCGTTACCGCAAAATGTTCGGTCAGTTGCTCGATGCTCATGTAACCATGCTGGCGCACCAGCTCGACAATGGCATCCTGGCGATACTGCTGGTTCATAAGCCCGGCCTGTTCGTTATTGATTGATCCATGTGCGTAATAGATTAGCAAAATTTTCGATAATCGATCACGCGAACATGGCCAAAAGCCGATGAGGTATTGCTTATAGTGGCCAGACCCACAGAATCATCGGTATCGTCACGCACATCACCACCAGCGAAAGCGGCAATCCCAGCTTCCAGTAATCACCAAAGCGGTAGCCCCCTGGCCCCAGCACCAGGGTGTTGGACTGATGACCGATAGGCGTGAGGAAGGCACAAGAGGCGCTGACGGCCACCACCATCAGGAAGGGGTCCAGGGAAACGTCGAATCCATTGGCCAGGCTGGCGGCAATGGGCGCCATCAGCAGCGCGGCAGCGGCGTTATTGACCACGTTCGACAGCAGCATGGAGAGCAGAAAGAGCCCCGCCAGGGAGACGATCACCGGCCACTCCAGGCCAAAGGTCAGCAGCGCGTTGGCAATGATCGCTGCCCCGCCGCTGGTTTCCAGCGCTTCGCCCACGGGCAGCATGGCCGCCAGCAGCACGATCACCGGCCCGTCGATGGCCTGATACCCCTCTCGCAGCGGCAGCACGCCGATCAACAGCGACACCAGCGCCGCCGTGCTCATGGCCACCGCAGCGGGCATCAGATCCAGCAGCATGGCGATAATGGCGAGCACGAAAATACCGATAGAGAGCAGCAGTTTGCGCGGCTGGCCCAGGTTCAGCTCGCGGTTGGCCAGCGGCAGGCAGCCCAGCGTGGCCAGGCTGTCGGCGATCTCGTTTTCACTGCCCTGCAGCAGCAGGACGTCGCCGGTTTGAAAGCGAATGTCACGCAGCCGCTGCTTGAGTCGGGCGCCGTCACGGGCCACCGCCACCAGATGCAGGCCAAACTGATGATGCAGGCGCAGTTGGCGCACGCTGCGATTGACCATCATCGAGTCGTTGCGCACCACCGCCTCGATCAACTGCAGCCCTTCGGTATCGACCGGTTGGCGCTCCTTCGCCGCTTGCTCATCGCTTTCGTCTTCTTCGGCGTCGTCAGGCTCGGCAATGACGCTCAGGCCCACCTTGTCTTCCAGCAGCCTCAATTCATCGGGGCCTGCCTCCAGCAGCAGGATATCGCCCTCGCGCAGTACGCCGTGGAAACGGTAGCCTGCCCGCCGGTCATCGTCGCGCACCACCGCCAGCACGGGAATGGTCTCTTCCAGCTCGTCGCGCAGCTGTTGCAGCGTCAGTCCGTTGGCTTTAGAGGCCTCGCTGACCTTGAGTTCGACCAGGTAATTGGCGGTGTCGAACATGTCATCACCCGCCGACTGGGCATTGCGTTTGGGGGTGAATCGCCAGCCCACCAGCACAATGAAGGCCAGACCCACCAACGCCACCGCAGCACCCACGGGCGTAAAGCTGAACATGCCGAAATTTTCGCCCGTGATATTGCCACGATACGCCGAGATGATGATGTTCGGCGGAGTACCGATCAGGGTGGTCAGGCCGCCCAGCAGCGAGCCGAACGCCAGCGGCATCAACAGCAGCGAGGGCGAAGTATCGTGTTCTCGCGCCAGGCGCATGGCCACCGGCAGCAGCAGTGCCAATGCCCCAACATTGTTCATGACCCCCGACAACAGCACCACCGTGCCCACCAGCACCAGCAGCTGCAGCAGCAGCCGCTCCCCGACCTTGAGCACCTGATGGGCAATGACGTCCACCACCCCTGAGCGTTCGAAACCACGGCTCAGCACCAGCACGGCGGCAACGGTGATCACCGCCGGGTGGCCAAAGCCCATGAACGCATCGTCTGCGGGTACCAGCCCCAGCATGACCGAACCCAGCAAGGCCGCCAGGGCCACCAGATCATAGCGAAAACGCCCCCAGACAAACGCCGCCAGGGTGAGTCCAAGAACTACAAACACCAACGTGCTGGGCGCAAGCCCCAAACTTTCCATGGACATAGAGTGCCATCTCCCTGAGCGTTACAGCGGCGCGACTCCCTCCGCCATCTTCTCATTACATTAGACGATCACAAGCAGGCCGTACAGCCTCTGAACAACCGTCATTCACTGCGCAGGGAGCCGCAAAACGCTCGGCAAAACCGAGCGTTAGAGGCGTACCAGGGGATGTGCAGGTTCAGCGTCAGGCGGGGCGATGCAGGCGCTCCAGCAGGCGTTCGACGGCCTCCAGGTGCTCGGGCTCGTTATGGCACAGCCCTTGGAACACGGCGCAAACGTCCAGAAAGGCTTTCAGCTCCATGTCCGGTGCCATTTTCATCAGCCGCTTGGTCAGGCGCGTGGCCTTGGGGGGCTGGCTGGCCAGACGCGCTGCATGGGCCATGGTAGCCTCCATGAGCTGTTCAGGCTCGACCACTTCCAGCACGACGCCGTAGGCAAGCGCCTCGTCGGCATCGATCACGCGGCCCGACAGGGTCAGTTCGAAGGCACGCTGATAGCCGATCTGGCGCTGCAGGAACCAGGCACCGCCATCGCCGGGAATGATGCCCAGATTGAGAAACGTCTCGCCGAAGCTCGCCTTGCGGGAAGCAATACGTAAATCCGCCATATTGGCCAGGTCGAACCCGGCACCGATGGCCGCACCATTCACGGCGGCAATGATCGGCACTTCCACCTGGGCAAGCGCCAGCGGCATGCGCTGAATACCCTGACGATAACGCTCGGCGACTTCTGCCACGTCGCCAGCGAAGTCGCCGCTGCGGTTGGCCATGTCCTTGACATTGCCGCCTGCACAGAAGGCGCTGCCTGCCCCTGTGATGACCAGCACCGATACCTCTGGGTAAGCATTGACCCAACGAGCCGTGGCCACGATGTCATCCACCAGTGCCGTGCCGGTCAAGGCGTTGCGCACGTCATGGCGGTTCAAGGTCAGCGTGGCGACCCGCTCGTGCAGCGTCAGGGAGGCATCGGTCAAGCTGGGCAACGTCATCGTCATTGGTCGCGCTCCACGATAATGCGGGCATCCACGATGGCATACCCGGTAGGGTGCCCCTGCGGATAGGCCAGCACGGGGTTCAAGTCGAGTTCCTGAATCTCGGGGTAGGCCTCCACCAGCCGCGAGACCTGCATCAGCAGAGCCACCAGGGCCGGTTTGTTCACACCGGCAGCGCCGCGCACGCCGTCGAGGACTTTCTGCGCCTTGATCTGTTCCACCATGGCGTAGGCATCCCGCTCGCTCAGCGGCAGAGCCCGGAAGGCAACGTCTTCCAGCACCTCCACGAAAATGCCGCCCAGGCCAAACATCACCACCGGCCCGAATACCGGGTCACGGAACATGCCGATGATCACTTCGACCCCCGGCTGGGCCATGGGGCTCACCAACACGCCTTCGAAGCGGGCCCGAGGGTCGTAGGCATGGGCATTGTGCTGGATGGTCTGAAACGCCTCGCGCAGCGCATCTTCCCCGCTCAGGTGGAGTTTGACGCCGCCCGCATCGGATTTGTGCAGAATGTCCCGCGACACCACCTTCATGGCCAAGGGCTGCTGGCCGGCCTGTTCGATGACCGATGTCAGCTCATCAGCCTGGCTTACCCACCACTGGGGTGGCACGGCAATGCCGTGTTCGGCCAACAGTGCCTTGGCTTCGAACTCGAACAGGTCGCGCCCTTCCGCGCGGGCCCCAGCGAGCAGCGCGGCTCCCTTGGCCGTGGGCTGCCAGGCCGTCTCCAGGCGCCGAACCTGCGTCAGGTACTCGCCTCGCTCGCCCAGCGCCGCCAACACCCTGACCGCGTGTTCGATGGAGGCATACACCGGCAGCCCTGATTCATGCAGGTGGCGTAGCGCAGGCGGCTTGATGGGCGCGTACAGGCTGTACACCACCAACGGCTTTTCGCTGCCCTGGGCCAACGCCAGCAGTTGCTTTGCCCCCTGCAGCTCATCGTCGGCCAGCGACTCGGAAAACCGCAGGCTGTAGCCACCCAACATGCCTACCAGGAAGACGCTGTCGACGCCGGGGTCGGCCATCACGATCTCGACGCAGCGAGCCAGCAGCGACGGACGGGCATCCGAGGAGCCCGCCACATCCACAGGGTTGTCCAGCGCCGCCTGAGGAAGCAGCACCTCCTCCAGAGCATGACGCGTTGACGGTGCCAGCGTCGCCAAGCTCAGCCCGGCTTCGGCGAGCCGGTCGGCGGCGATGGTGGCCTGGCCGCCGCCGTCGGAAATCACCACGACCCGCTTGCCGGGCGCCTGCTGCAATTGCCCCAGGCCTTCGGCAACCGGCAGGATCTCGTCGGAGTACTGCACCACGCTGACACCCACCTGACGCAGCAGGTCTACCGTCATCTGGTAGCTGCCTGCCAAAGCGCCGGTGTGCGAGCTGGCCGCTTTTTGCCCCTGCTCGGTGGCGCCGGATTTGTACACCACCACCGGCTTGTGCGCCGTGACCTGGCGGGCCACGTCCAGAAAGCGCCGTCCATCCCGAAACCCTTCCACGTACAGGGTCGCCACTCGGGTATGCGGGTCCTCACCGAGATAGCGCAGGTAGTCGTTGAAACCAATGTCGCTTTGGTTACCGGGGCCAATATAGCTACTGAACCCCACCTGGCCGTTATGCTGTGCTTCCAGGGCCAGCGCCAGCAGCATATTGCCCGATTGCGAGACGATACCAATATCGCCTGCCCTGACATTGGTCAGGTCCAGCAGGTTGATGCGCTGATGCAGGTTGAACAGACCGGAGGTGTTGGGGCCGATGATGCGCACCCCATGCGCCTCGGCCGCCGCCATCATCGCTTCCTCCAGGGCAGCACCCGCCGCCCCGGTTTCGCCGAACCCGCTAGCCAGCACTACCGCGCCCTTGATCCCCTGACGGCCACATTCGGCAATCAGCGTCGGTACACTGGCAGCCGGGGTACACAACAGAGCCAGCTCCGGCGTACCCGGCATGTCCGCCAGTGAGGGCCAGGCCGGAATGTCGAGGATCTGCTCCGCCTTGGGGTTGATGGGGTAGATCGCCCCCTCATAGCCGCCCTTGATCAACCCCAGCAGGGCTTTATAGCCGCGCTTGGTCGGGTCGGCAGAGGCACCGACAATAGCGATACCCGTTGGGGAAAGCAGTGTGTGCAGCGGGCTGCGGGAGCCGTGTGATTCGTTGAAGCGGTTCATGACGTGACCTGTAGGGCGAAACGGACGATAAAAGGATTGCAGGGTGGCAGCCGGCTCATTTGCCCTGAAAACGCGGGGCACGTCGTGCGGCAAAGGCATCGACCCCTTCTTGCCAATCGTCGGTGATCGAGCAGGTAAACACGGCGTCCAGCTCCTGCTGAAGCTGGCTTTCCATGCTGGTTTCGCTGGCGCGATTGAGCAGCGGCTTGAGCATCGCCATGGAGACCGGCGCCTGCCCGGCCAGCCGAGTAGCCAGCGCCTGGGCCTGGGCCATCAGCTCGGCTCCCGGATGGTTGGCCAGTGCCAGACCGATCCGAGTGGCCTCCACGCCATCGATGCGGTCGCCCAGATACAGCAGGCGGCGCGCCTGGCCCAGACCCACCCACTGCGGCAGACGCTTCGAAACACCGCCCCCGACACAGGTGCCAATACTGGTTTCCGGAAAGCCGATCTGGGCATCCTCAGCCATGACGATGAAATCACAGGCCACGGCCATTTCTGCCCCCGCCCCCAAGGCATAGCCATTCACGGCCGCCACCACCGGCTTACCCAGCTGGTCGATGGCTTCACAGACATCATTGCCCAACTGCAGATAAGCCCGCCGCTGAAACAGCGAGCGCTGTGCACTGCCATGGGCTTTCATGTCCGCGCCGACACAAAAGGCGCGTCCCTCTCCGGTCAGGATCACCGCTCTTACCTGCGCTGCGCGCTGGGCAAAGCGCAGGGCATCGAGCAGCTCTTCATAAAGGGTTTCAATCACCGCGTTCAGCCGGTGGGGTCGGTTGAACCGCAGGGTCAGCACGTGTTCATCCAGAGAGATCAGGAGCGTTTCATAGGTGGGCAGCGCGGGCGCGTCGGCAGACATGATGCTGTTGGTAACCTCGTTCGGAAAAAACAAATAAGGAAACGATTGTTCCTTTAAATAGAAAAAGAGAAACAAACGTACTGCCGAACGATAGGACACTGCTGGGGGATAATCAATACATTCGTGACAAAAACATTTATCATTGGCACAAACGTTTTACACTTCATCAAAGAGAGCCCCATGCCTGACCACGCCACCCGCCCTGCGCCCGACCTGGAAAGCGTCCACCGGCAGCTGGCCGAGCACTACGCCAAGCTCAGCCCACAGCTCAAACGGGCGGCCAGCTATGTGTTGGAACACCCGACGGAAATGGCGTTTCAGTCAGTGCGTAAAACGGCCCAGGCCGCGTCGGTGACGCCTTCCACTCTGGTCCGGCTGGCCAAGCGGCTGGGCTTCGAGAGTTACGAGTCGTTTCGGGAGGTTTTTCAATCGGCGGTGCAGGCCGCACCGGTCGAGCTGAGCGGCCGTGCCAGTCGGCTCAAGCAGCAGGTGCGCAACCCGCAAGAGGCGCTGTTCGTGGAGGTGGGTGATGCCGCTTTCGACAACATTGGCAGGCTCTTCACGGCGGATAATCAAGCGCGGGTAAAAGACGCCGCCGAGCGCATACTGGCGGCTCGCCGGGTAGCCGTGATCGGCTTTCGCGATACCTTTGCTTGCGCCTACCACTTTGCCTACGTGGGGCGTATCGCCATGCCCGACGTGACGCTGATTCGCGGACAGGAGGGCGGGCTCCTGACGGAGCTGGCGCCCTTCGACGAACAGGACGTGGTGGTGGCTTTCGGCTTCGAGCCTTACTGCGCCGAAACGGTCAAAGCGCTGGAGATTGCCCGCGCCAACGGCGTGCAGGCCATCGTGATCACCGACACCCTGCGCTCACCGCTGGTGCCTGGCGCCAGCGTGACGTTCACCGTCGCCAACGCCACGCCTCACTTCTTTCCGTCGCTGCTCTCAGCCATCACGCTCAGCGAAGCGATTCTGGCCGAGTGCGTAGCCGTCGGCCCCGACCAGCTGGTGGATAACGTGGCCAGCTTCGAGCGGCGCATGCGCCAGCTGGGGGCCTATGTCGACGTGGACTAGCCCCCGGCTCAGGCGAGCGACTCAGGGCAGCAGAATGGTCGAGCCGGTCGTCTTGCGGCTCTGCAGCGCATCCTGGGCCTTGCCTGCTTCCTGCAAGGGGTAGCGGTTGGCGACATCGATGCGAATCTTGCCGCTTTCGATCATGGCGAAGAACTCTTCGCACATCATTTCCAGCCGCTCGCGGGTATCCGCATAGCCGTTCAGGCTGGGCCGCGTGACGAACAGCGATCCCTTTTGATTCAGGATACCGATATTAACGCCGTCCACCGGGCCGGACGCGTTACCAAAGCTGACCATCAGCGAGCGCGGCTTGAGACAATCCAGCGACATCTCCCAGGTGTCCTTGCCCACGGAGTCGTACACCACATCACACATTTCACCGTTGGTCAGCTCGCGCACCCGCTCGACGACGTTCTCTTCGGTGTAGTTGATGGTGGCCCAGGCGCCATTGGCCATGGCCAGGTCAGCCTTCTCCTGAGAGCTGACGGTGCCGATCAGCTTCACGCCCAGCGCCTTGGCCCACTGGCAGGCAATCGAGCCCACGCCCCCGGCCGCCGCGTGGAACAGAATGGTCTCGCCGCCCTTGAGCGGCTGGGTTTGACGCAGCAGGTACTGCACCGTCAAGCCCTTCAGCATACTGGCCGCCGCCGTTTCGAAGTCGATGAAATCCGGCAGTTTGACCACCTTGGCCGCGGGCAGCGTGTGCAACTCGGCGTAGGCACCCAGCGGGCCCTGGGCATACGCCACGCGGTCACCTACCTTGAGATGCGTGACGCCCTCGCCCACCGCATCGACGATGCCTGCGCCCTCGGTGCCCAGGCCAGAAGGCATGCTGGGGGCCGGGTACAAGCCCGTGCGAAAATAGATATCGATGAAGTTCAGGCCAACGGCCTTGTTGGCGATACGGACTTCACCGGCAGCCGGTGCGACAGGCTCGACCTCGGCCCACTCGAGTACGTCGGAGCCACCGGTAGTGGAAAATTGAATACGCTTGGACATCAAAAAACTCCTGTGATTGGCGATGGGGTATCGCTTGTTATGAATTATCGTTTGCCGTGAATGATCGCGTTGAATACCGCTGACCGAAAACACATGACGGGGACGGCACGGGCCCGCTATCCAACCGCGTCGGGGCGCTGAAATCAAGTCGTCCAACCCTCTGGCCGACACACGCCTGTCACGGGTACATGCTAGACTAAGGGCCATTTTATAACACGCCTGGTCACCACAAGACGGATCGTCCATGACCCATCCTGCCATTGAA
This sequence comes from Halomonas sp. 18071143, assembly GCF_019211725.1. Taxonomy (NCBI): domain Bacteria; kingdom Pseudomonadati; phylum Pseudomonadota; class Gammaproteobacteria; order Oceanospirillales; family Halomonadaceae; genus Halomonas; species Halomonas sp. 18071143. Next base: position 1,612,978 of record NZ_CP078120.1, on the reverse strand, counting down.
GTACCCACCCTGATTGCCCACCGCGGCTACTCTGCGGCCGCCCCCGAAAACACCCTCACCGCCGTGCGCGCCGCTCATCAGGCGGGGGCTCGTTGGGTTGAGCTGGATGTTCAACTGCTGGGGGACGGCATGCCCGTGATCTGGCACGACAGCGATGTAAGCCGCTGTTCGGACGGGCGCGGCGAGCTGGCCAGCATGACCTGGCGCCAGGCCCAGGCGCTGGATGTGGGCAGCTGGTTCGGCGACCGCTTTGCGGGGGAACGCATGGCCAACCTGGAGGCCATGCTGGCGCTGCTGAATGAGCTGGAAATGGGCGTCAATCTGGAAATCAAGGTCAACAAGGGGCGCGACCCCATTGCCCTGGTCGATGCGGTGCTGCCCATGCTGCTGGCAGCGCTACCTGCCGAGCGCTGCATCGTCTCCTCTTTTGACGGGGCCGCACTGGCCCACAGCCGTCGGCATGCGCCCCGAGAAGCTCTCGCCCTGGGCGCGCTTTACGGCAGTTTGCCCAAGCAGTGGCGCGCCCAATGTGCCGCCATCCAGGCGTTCAGCATTCACCCCCACTGGCCCCGGCTGAAGCGCACCCAGGCCGCTGCCATGCGCCGGGATGGCTATCAGGTCCTGTGTTATACCGCCAACGATCCCAGTGCGTTTCAAAGCCGCTGGGCCTGGGGCATCAACAGTGCCATTACCGACGAACCAGCCGCTTTCCAGCGCTATCTCGACAACCGAAAAGAAGGATGACAATGAAGTATCTTGGTGCCCATGTCAGCGCGGCCGGTGGCGCTGATCAGGCCGTGCAGCGCGCGGTGGAGATCGGAGCAACGGCGTTTGCCCTGTTTACCAAAAACCAGCGTCAGTGGCAGGGCAAACCGCTCACTGACGAGGCCATCGCAGCCTTCAAGCAGGCGTGCCGCGTCCATGGCTTCGCGCCAGAGCAGATCCTGCCCCACGACAGCTACCTGATCAACCTGGGGCACCCTGAGGCAGCAGGCCTCGACAAGTCGCGGGCCGCCTTCATCGATGAGATGCAGCGCTGCGAGCAGTTGGGCCTGACGCTGTTGAACTTCCACCCCGGCAGCCATTTGAACAAGATCAGCGAAGCCGACTGCCTGTCGCGCATTGCCGAATCCATCAACCTGGCTCTGGATGCCACTCAGGGCGTGACCGCGGTCATCGAAAACACCGCAGGCCAGGGCACCAACCTGGGCTGGCGCTTCGAACATCTGGCCAGCATCATCGAGCAGGTGGACGACAAGCGCCGGGTCGGCGTTTGCATCGACACCTGCCACGCCTTTGCCGCAGGCTACGACCTGCGCAGCGCCGAGGCGACCCGCGCCACGCTGGACGAACTGGGCAGCGTGGTGGGGTTCGAGTATCTGCGCGGCATGCACCTCAACGATGCCAAAAGCGACTTCGCCAGCCGTGTGGATCGGCACCACAGCCTGGGGCAAGGCAACATTGGCCTGGCGGCCTTCACCACGATCATGCAGGATGCGCGCATCGATGGTATTCCCATGATTCTCGAAACCATCGAGCCCGAGATCTGGGCCGAAGAGCTGAATTGGCTGCGCGCTCAGGCCCCGGAGGCCGCCCCCGGCAGGTAGTGAATCACATCGTGAAAGCGTAACCGCGACGTACCGTTGTTGCGCATGGCGTGGGGCCGGTCCGCGAAAAAGCGCAGCCCCTCGCCAACACCCAGGGTTTGCCAGCGCTCGTCGATGCGCAGCTCCATCTCGCCTTCCACCACCACGATGTGCTCCACCACGCCGCTGGCATGGGCCGTGGACTCACTCATGGCCCCCGGGGCCAGCTCGATCAGAAACATCTCGAACCCCAGCAGGGGGTCGTAGGGGAACAGCAGGCGCGCCTGCATGCCCGCGCTGTCATCCCCCCACACCGACTCCCACCCATCCCGATGCAGCTCGCCCAGCGCGGGCTTGTCACTGTCGAACAGGGTAGAAAACGACACCCGAAAGCCGCTGGCGATCTTCCATAAGGTGGCCACCGTGGGGCTCGACTCCCCACGCTCGATCTGTCCCAGCATCGCCTTGCTGACACCGGTTTCACTGGCCGCACGATCGAGGCTCCAGCCCCGCTCCTTGCGCAGCTGTTTCACCGTTCCTGAAATATGCTCGGCAATGGTATGCGGCGTTAAAGCCATGCGACTCTCCTGACGGTCGGGTTCAGATAGCGGGGCTGGTCGAATGGCTATCATGCCAGAAAATGGTTGTGCGTCATAACGCACAATGTTAGCGTGGCCATCCGTGCGCTATAGCGCACACTCAACATAACCACGTGGGAGCCACCCATGGACACGCCAACGACGCTGCCCTCTTCATCATCTGCCTCGCCTCATCTATGGCGGGACATGAGCCTGTCTACGCTGATTGCCGGTTTCGTCGCCGTCATCATCGGCTATACCAGCTCCGCCGCGATCATTTTCCAGGCGGCCGCCGCTGCGGGCGCCTCCACGGCCCAGATCAGCTCCTGGCTATGGGCGCTGGGCATCGGCATGGGCATCACCTCGCTGGGGCTTTCGCTGCGTTACCGCATGCCGCTGCTGACCGCCTGGTCGACGCCGGGAGCCGCCTTTCTGGCCACCAGCCTGCCGGGAATTCCTATCGAAGAGGCCATCGGCGCGTTTCTGTTTTCGGCGCTGTTGATCACGCTGTGCGGTGTCACCGGGCTGTTCGAGCGTTTGATGCGCCATATTCCCGGCGCCATCGCCTCGGCCCTGCTGGCGGGCATTCTGCTGCGTTTCGGGCTGGAGCTGTTCAACGTCATGGAAAGCCAGTGGCTGCTGCCGCTGGCCATGCTGGCTGCCTGGGTCGCGGGGCGGCGTTGCTGGCCCTCACTGGCGGTGCCGGGAGTCCTGCTGGTGGGCGTGGGGCTGGCCCTGTGGCAAGGCCAGATCTCGACCCAGCCGATCCCGCTGGCGCCTACGCTGCCGGTCTTTACCGCCCCGGTATTCAACCCGATGACGCTGATCAGCATCGGCATTCCGCTGTTCGTCATCACCATGGCGACCCAGAACCTGCCCGCCGTCGCCGTCTTGCGGGCGGCAGGCTATCGCCCCAACAGCTCACCGCTGATCACCTGGACCGGTGGCGCCACCCTGCTGCTGGCGCCGTTTGGCGGCTACGCGCTCAACATGGCGGCCATCAGTGCGGCGGTATGCCTGGGCCCAGACGCCCATCCCAACCCCAGGCGGCGCTACACCGCCGGGGTGGCTGCCGGGGTCTTCTATATCGCCATGGGCATCTTCGGAGCCACCGTGACCGGGGTGTTCAGCGCCTTGCCTAGCGTTCTGGTGATGGCACTGGTGGGCATTGCCCTGCTGAGCACGCTGGGCACGGGCCTCGCGGGCGCTTTCGAGAAGAGCGAACAGCGCGATGCCGCCATCGTGACCTTCCTGCTCACCGGTTCCGGCGTGACGCTACTGGGACTGGGCGGGGCTTTCTGGGGCCTGGTGGCGGGGCTTGTGGTACTCAAGATCAGCACATTCAGCGCCCGCGCGCACCAGAAGGATCGCTAAAAAAACGCCCCGCCATCGTGGATGGCAGGGCGTCTATCGGCCAGCGGTGTACGGTGGTTACATCACCGCTGGTTCCATGTTGGCCAGGCGCTCTTCATCGAGCACGCCGGACATGCGCACCATGGCCAGCGCTTCATCCAGACTGCTCATCTCTTCGATGACCAGCAGCTCGTTCTCCAGCGTTACCGGCTGACCGGCCTTGTCGGACAGCAACTTCTCCAGCGAGGCCACGTCCATGGCATCGTCGAGATGATGAATATCCACGGACGCACTGTTCTCGCTGGGCAGGTAGATAGTGCCGTTGGAGAAGTCCACGGCGTAGGCGATCACGCCCGGCACGATGAAGAACAGCAGGCCAACGCTATTGGCAATGGCGACCACGGGGTCGACATCACCGCTCAGCTGGCCTTTGCGTTCCGGATAGAAAAGCGTACCGCACCCGCTCAATGCCACAATGGAGACACCAACGACCGCCCCCGTCAACCAACGGCGCACTGCTTGCTGCATGGAGGTTCCCTCGGAATTTTCAATGTAACGATAGCCATCGTATGAAGTGACACGCTTGTTATAGGCGCAGGCTATCGCGTTACAAAACGGGTCGAGTTTAGCATATTTCGTGCTAAGCACACGCCCTGACGTCTACACAAGATTTTGCCGCCTTCCCCGCTTGGCCGTACAATGCCGCTTTCAACGCTGGATTAAGCGCAACGCGCTTCTCATACTCAGCACCATCGACAACCCAAGGAATGCTCACGCCCATGCGCGCCAGCCAACTATTGATCGCCACCTTGAAAGAAACCCCGGCCGACGCTGAAGTCATCAGCCACCAGTTAATGCTGCGCGCCGGTATGATTCGCCGTCTGACCTCGGGCCTGTATACCTGGCTGCCGCTGGGCCTGCGCACGCTGCGCAAGGTCGAAGCCATCGTGCGTGAAGAGATGAACCGCGCCGGGGCCCAGGAAGTACTGATGCCCGCCGTACAGCCCGCCGACCTGTGGCAGGAGTCGGGCCGCTGGGAGCAGTACGGCCCCGAGCTGCTGCGCCTGACGGACCGCCACGACCGCGACTACTGCGTGGGCCCCACCCATGAAGAGGTCATCACGGACCTGGTGCGCCGGGAAATTTCCAGCTACAAGCAGCTGCCGGTGAACTTCTACCAGATTCAGACCAAGTTCCGCGATGAAATTCGCCCCCGTTTCGGCGTCATGCGCTCGCGTGAGTTCATCATGAAGGATGCCTACTCTTTCCATCTCGATGAAGCGTCGATGAAAGAGACCTATCAGGCCATGTACGATGCCTACACGCGTATCTTCACGCGCCTGGGGCTCGACTTCCGCCCGGTGATTGCCGATAACGGCTCCATCGGTGGCACCGGCTCTCATGAGTTCCATGTGCTGGCCGACTCCGGCGAAGACGATATCGTCTTCTCCAACGCTTCCGACTACGCCGCCAACATCGAAAAAGCCGAAGCTTTGCCTGCCCCGTTGGGCAGCCAGGTAGAGCGCAGCGCGCCCAGCGAAGAGATGCGTCTGGTCGACACCCCCGATGCCAAGACCATTGCCGCCCTGGTCGAACAGTTCAACCTGCCTATCGAAAAGACCCTCAAGACGCTGATGGTCCACGCCGCAGAAGGTGGCCTGATTGCTCTGCTGGTGCGTGGCGATCACGCGCTGAACGAGGTCAAGGCGGAGAACCTGCCGCAGGTCAAGGCACCCCTGACCATGGCCAGCGAAGAAGAGATTCGTGCAGCAGTAGGAGCCGGCCCGGGCTCCCTGGGCCCCGTGGGCCTTGACATGCCGATCATCATCGACCGCAGCGTGGCGCTGATGAGCGACTTCGGCGCGGGCGCCAACGTCGATGGCAAGCACTACTTCGGTATCAACTGGGAGCGCGACGCCCCCCTGCCCCAGGTCGCCGACCTGCGCAGCGTGGTAGAGGGCGACCCCTCGCCGGATGGTCAGGGCACCCTGCTGATCAAACGCGGGATCGAAGTGGGCCATGTGTTCCAGCTGGGCCAGAAGTACTCCCAGGCCATGAATGCCAGCGTACTGGGCGACAGCGGCAAGACCAGCCACCCGTTCATGGGCTGCTACGGCATTGGCGTGACCCGTGTGGTTGCTGCTGCCATCGAGCAGAACCACGACGATGCAGGCATCATCTGGCCCAACGCCATCGCGCCTTTCCAGGTGGCACTGGTGCCCATGAATGCCCACAAGTCTCAGCGGGTGCGTGAAGAGTCTGAGCGCCTCTACCAGGCACTCACGGCGGCAGGTCTGGACGTGCTGCTGGATGACCGCGACACTCGTCCCGGCGTCAAGTTCGCCGACCTGGAACTGATGGGCGTGCCGCACCGCCTGGTGATCGGCGACCGTGGCCTGGACAACGGCGAGCTGGAGTACAAGGGCCGCCGCGACAGCGACGCCACCATGGTGCCCGCCGACACGATCGTCGAATTCCTGCGTGAAAAAGCGGGCCTGGCACAGGGCTGATCGGCCCTTCATGGTGGACGGCCTGACGCGAGCCCTGATGATGGGGCTCGCAGTAGGGGCCAGATCATGCCCTTCTGGGTCGCCGAGCTGGGCCTGCCCATGGACGACCTGACCGACCCCAACCGCAATCTGCGCTACGGCAGCACCATTCTGGCCCACTATCTTGCCGTCGAGCGGGGTGACTTCACCCGCGCTCTGGCTCGCTACAACGGCAGCCTCGGGCAAACCTGGTACCCCGAGCGGGTATTGAAGGCCTGGCGCGACCATTGGCGTTAGCCGGTCACTCAGTCACCCTGTCAACCTCTGCTTCAACACTGTGCAGCAAGCCCGCCTTGGCCAGATTGGCCAGCAACTGTGCCACGTCACGCGTTACCTGCGGCAGCGACGCCCCTTCGAAGAACGCCACGAGCGTCTCACTCAATTCCTGCAGGTTCATCGGCTCATGCTGCAATAGAGCCCATACTGCGCGGCTGGTCGCGTTCATTCGATGAATATCACCCCCGTTCTGGCCAATCACGAACAGCTCATCGCCCAGCGACCACTCGAAGGCCGCCGGGCTGGTGTGCCAGTAGCGGGCGTCGTCCAAGGGCAGTGACGGCACCGTCCCGCGTTCATCACGCACTACCGCTTGGCTCTGTTGGCGATCCGCCGAGAAAGGCCGACCCTCCCAGCGCTGTGCCAACCACAGGGCAGCCTCATAAGCATCCGCGTAACGCAGCAGAAAGCACGGCAACTGCTGCAGTAGCGGCAGGAAGCGCTCCATCAGCGCCTGATCCGACTCGTGCTCGGCAAAGTTCTGTTGCAACAACTGCCATAGGCCATCGCCGGGCTTCAGGCGTGTCAGTTGGGGGGCCGTCAACGTGGGGTCTCGGTCGATGAGCAGCACGGCCCCCAGCGGGGAGCGGTCGCCATGGGCTGCCAGTTGGGAACTCGACAAGTTCAGATAACCGTAACGGTCGTCGAAAGGACCAAGATGGCAGGCCACGAAGTGCTGAAAATCTACCGACAAGGCCTCCGGGACCGGTAACCGCAAACGCGGCGCCACGCCAAGCGCGATGCCTTCACCTTCAGGATTGAGCGCCAGCACATCATCCCCGAACACACGGCAGCCTGCGGCAGCAAATGCCGAGGTCAGGGTGCTTTTTCCAGCCCGGTGGGCATCGGGAAAAATCACCAGCTGCCCGTTGAGCTCCACCGAGCCACAGTGCAAGCCCACCAGCTCAGGGTGGCGATGCAGGAACGCCCCGGCCAAATCGGCGACGACGCTACAGGCAGTGCCAACATCGGTGTCCAACAAGGCCCCCTGGGGCAGCGCGGGCGCTTCCTGCCAGTAGCCGTCGGGGTGCTGCCAAACGCAGATTTCGGGGGCTTCCGGCAACGCCGAGCAGCGTTCGATGGGCCAGCCTGGCATGGCCTTCTGCAACACAGGCAAGAGATCCTCCGCCTCTACCAGGCGCAGGCATGGGCCAATACTGGTCAGATGGTAGTCGTGCTCATTAGGGATGACCATGATCGGTTACCACCTGGGCAGCACGCGACTAAGGCGGATTTCGATGACGCCATCACGCTCCCAGCGGGATCGATGCGGGCGTGAATAGCCAGCCCGGCGGCGATCATGAGGGCGGTAGTATCGCTCATCACGACGGGCATGATGCTTGTGCCGAGGGCGTGAGTAGCTGGGGCGTGAGTAGCTGGGCCGCGAACGGCTGTGCCGTGAGCGACGGACGCGCGCTTCTGCCTGCCCCATCGACAGGAACGTGGGAGCAACGTAGAGCGCTGCGGCACCCAGCCCAAGGCTGGCCAGCACCTGGCGGCGCGAGCGGCGCTTTTGCAATACCTCTTCAGTTTCATGGGGCATGGTGATCCTCCTGATCAAGGTGATTGAGCAAATTAACGAACACCGTTTCGTAAATCACTCTAGCCAAGCTCTGTGACCGACACCAGACGCCTTCAATGACTTCCCTATTGTTTACTCTTTTTTACCTCTCAGGGTTTTATCGTTAGAGCAAAAACATGACTTTTCAACATAATAAATAGATCATAAGGCCATTTCCCTGACCCTGCTTAGGCACATCCCATGCCTGCATTGCGTCAATTTGCGAGAACCCGCACTTTTGCCTGGCCACTTGGCCATCCGCAATACGTTGATCATTGGAGCCCTGTCAGGTCTCCTGCTCACTGGTTGCGCCCATCAGCAGCCATCTACCACGTTATACGAACGCGTCGGCGGGCAGGCCAGCCTGGAAAACGTCGTGGAAAACCTGCTGTATCGTATCGCCGATGACCCTTGCCAGTACGATGGACCGCCCATGGACCGTGCTCACCAGACCATGGGCATCACCGATGCCCACTTCAATCGGGTAGTGGAGTATCTGAACGATGCCATATGGTGGACAAAGGCATACCGCTAGCCGCGCGTAACGACATGCTGGGCCGCCTGCCCCCCCCTTATGGGGATGTCATGCACTTACAGTGATCTGCCAGCCATCCCGCCCTGCTGTCTTGACCTGGTACAAGGCTTTATCCGCCGCCTCGTAGGCACCCGTGAATGCTGTTGCCGTCGAGGCAAAGCGCGTGGCGCCTACGCTGAGCGTCACGCGTTTTTTATCCGGGTGAGCGGGATGCGGGTACTCGGCCGCATCGAGCGCCGCCTGAAGCGCTTCGCACTGCTGTGCCAGTACGCTATTGGAAGGGCACGGTAGCAACGCCGCAAACTCATCGCCTCCCAATCGATAAAGCTGGGCCGTCGGCCCCAGCGCCTGCTCGATCATGCTTGCCAGTTGGCGCAGCAGTCGGTCGCCCTGAGGATGCCCCAGCGCATCGTTGTACTGCTTGAAAAAATCGATGTCGATCAAGATCAGTCCCAACGACTCACCCTCGCGACTCACCACGTCCTGATGCAGTGCACTGCGATTCCCGATCCCCGTGAGCGGGTCGCGCATGGCGCGGGCCATCCAGTCCAGTTTCTCAGCAGTGGCGTTTTCCGTCTGACGCAGCTGCCGCTCATGCATCGCCCAAAACCCTAGACCCAGCACGAAGATCAGCAGACTGGAGTAGGTCAACACCTGGTTGTGGCGTCGGGTGCTTTCGGAAAAATCATTGATCGCCATACCGCGCCGATCCAACTGGTGCATTTCGATACGCGTCAGGCAGTCCACGGCGATGAATAGCGCGTGGACCGCGTCGATGGGTTCGATCTGCTGTTGTTCCAGGCGTTCGGTCATCTCGTCGACCAGTGCCAAGCTGGGCAGGGTACAGGAGTAGTTCTGACGGTATACACTGACATCGAAAAGCCCATAGGCAAGATCCAGCGCATGGTTGGCCTCGCTGATGTCCAGTGGCGACGTCGCCACCAGCAGCGACTCTTGGGCGCTCTGCACGTAGCCTCTCGCCCGAGTCGCCAGCTGCTGCCCGGTCAGGCTGCCGGTCTGGCTGAAGTAGGCCTGGATTTCCGGGTAGACCCAACGAGACTCATAGACGATCAATACCATCAGGCCCATGAAACTCATCAAGCTCAAGGAGAGCCACGTCATGTAGCGGGGGCGACGCTTTGGCTCTCCTGGTGGCGCTGCACTCACCACTGCGCCTCGATGCTGCGAATCATCCAGATCCAGTCGTTGAATTCACGCAGGTTTTCGGTATCACGGCCAGAGTATTCACGCTCCACCAGACGCACCGGGCCCCGCGAGCGCAGCGTCAGCGGCTCACCATCTTCGACGGTGACCAGATACCAGACCGGGTTATCCCAGCCCCCCAGGGTCACTTCGTAATCATCCCAGGCAGTGAAGTGCAGTTGCGGGGGTACCGACCCGAAGTGTTCCACCAGAAACTCACGAAACGGAATTCCCTGCATTTCCACGTCGCGCCCCTGATAAGGGTCGTAAACGGTAAAGGTCGTATTGGGCTGCTCACGCAGATCACTGATGGCGATTGTTCTCGGTGGTCTCCCCATTGACCAGATTCAACGCCTGCGCCTGGGCCAAGGTCGGGAGACATAGCGCAAGGAGCAGCCCCAGCACCATGTTGCAGAGAGGTTTCAAAGAAGTGCGGGGCGTTACAGCAGTACGTGGCAGCACAGCGTTCATGGCCGTTCGGTTCCTGGTCAGGGTAGGCGTTCAAGTGGTCACACTTTACCAGAGCATCAGGCCAAAACACTTCAACGGCTGTCAACTGATTTACCACAGGCATAAAAAAGCCGGCCCAGTGGGCCGGCAAAAGGAAGTTTACACTTGCATGTAAACCCCCTCCCCTGACGACTGCTACAGCCTGCTGGATCAAGGCTTCTTGCGTTCATCCTTGCGTAGATGATCACGCACCACGAAGCCGACCCAGCCCACCATAAACGCGATCACCAATGCGACAGTTACCAAGCCGAAAATGACTGCATCGTCCCAGTACATGATGTTCCCCTCCCGCCGTGATGTATGAGGCCATCGTAGCTGTTTTGAGAAGGGGAAAACTGACCTGGGTCAACCTTTGAAAACCACCGCACTATGGGGCGTCGCGAACTTGATGTACGTCAGTTTTAGCAAAACCCCGCGTAAACCCTCGCCCAGTCGGGCGGGGATACAAGCGGGCAGCGCGCTAGCGCTGCTGGGGGTTGATTTTCGCCCCTCACCGGCTAATATGGATATATATACAGCTTGATAAGCCGCAATGCCATGCTGAAAGCCACTAAAGTCCGTATCTACCCGACCCCTGAACAGGCTGATTTCTTAAATCAGCAGTTCGGCGCGGTGCGGTTTGCGTACAACAAGGCACTGCACATCATCAGTACGCAGTACAAGCGGCATGGCACCAAGCTCCGGGCTAAGAAAGACCTCAAGCCGCTACTGGCGGTAGCGAAAAAATCCCGCAAGTACCACTGGCTGAAAGACTACGATTCAATTGCGTTGCAGCAGGCGTGCATTAACTTGGATCGCGCCTTCCAGAACTTCTTTAACCCCCAGTTAAAAGCCCGCTACCCCAAATTCAAGCGCAAGCACGGTAAGCAATCGAGCTATCACTGTACCGGCATCAAGGTCGGTGAGAGCTGGATCAAAATACCGAAGCTCACGCCGATTAAAGCCCGACTTCACCGTGACATAACGGGCACGCTGAAAAGCATCACCTTAACCCGCACCACCACGGGCAAGTATTTTGCCGCGCTGCTGGTGGATGATGGTGTAGAGGCGCCCGCACCGCTGCAAACCGTCGACACCGTGCTGGGGGTCGATATGGGCTTGACGCATTTGGCTATCGACTCGACTGGCCGCAAAGTGGCCAATCCTCGTTTCTTGAAGCGGGCGCGTGCTAATTTGCGGCGCAAACAAAAAGCGCTTTCCCGCTGCCAGAAGGGCAGCAAGCGCCGTGCGAAAGCACGGCTAACCCTTGCCAAGGCGCACGAGCGCCTGGCCAATGCCCGTGCTGACTTCCAGCATAAACTGTCTCGACAATTCATTGACGATAACCAAGCGGTGGTGGTCGAGACCTTGAACGTCAAAAACCTGCTGAAAAACCGCAAGCTGGCAAAACATATTGCCGATGCCAGTTGGCACAGCCTGATCCAAAAACTGGACTACAAAGCCAAGCAGCAAGGCAAGCATCTGGTCAAAATCGACCAGTGGTTTGCCAGCACCAAAACCTGTGCAGGCTGCGGCCACAAGGTCGAACAAATGCCGCTAACGGTTCGCACTTGGGATTGCCCCGGCTGCGGCACGCAAGGCATCGACCGCGACATAAACGCCGCGATCAACATTCGCCAGCAAGGCATTTTAACGTTAAAGGCCGAAGGACTGTCGGTCTCTGCCCATCGAGGCCTGTGTAAGCCCGGTCACGCACCGGCAGCGGCCTAAGACGTGGGAAGCCTCGCCCGTCAGGGCGGGGAGCAGTCACAGCACTTTGCGGTCTTCGACTTTGCTGTGCTCGGTACCCGGCGGCAGCGGATGGCCTTTGGCCAATTCGGCGCGGGTCGCCTCGCGCACGTCCAGCAGCGTCACGTGGTAACGCAGTGTGTGCCCGGCCAGCGGGTGATTGGTATCCACCGTGACGGTATCGCCTTCGATGCTCAGCACGGTGACAATCTGCGGACCGGCCTCGCCTTCGGTTTGAAAACGGCTGCCCGGTGCAAGCTCCGCGCTGCCAAACGATGCTCGGCTTACTTCTTGCACCAGCGCTTCGTTGCGAACGCCATAAGCATCTGCCGGGGTCAAGGTGACACGCAGCTCATCGCCAGCAGAGCGCCCTTCCAGATCGCGCTCCAGGCCAGGCAGAATGTTATCGTGGCCATGCAGGTATTCCAGGGGCTGTTCGCGCGCGCGAGAGTCGTCCAGCACACGGGTACTGCCATCGCTGAGCACGTCGCTGAGGACATAATGCAAGGTGACGACCTGATGGGCGGTAATCGACATGGAAAACTCCTCTCCGGTAAGCTGTCGGCTTGATAGGATGTCGGGCCCAGTTTACCACCGACCGGTTTTTAGCGGGCCTTGCGCCCTGGTTTTCTTTTGGAGCGAAACACCCCATGCCCACCCCTACCCCCCAGCGTAGCTGGCTGGCGGCACTTGCCATCTATCTCAAGGCGCCGGTCATCACCATGCTGTTTCTTGGTTTCTCCGCTGGCCTGCCCTTTCTGCTGGTATTTTCGACCCTCTCGGCATGGCTACGCAGCGATGGCGTGGAAGTCGCCGCCATTGGCTTCTTCGCCTGGATCGGCATGCTCTACTCCATCAAGTTCTTCTGGGCACCGGTGGTCGACCGGCTGGCCCTGCCCCTGCTGACCCGCACCTTCGGGCAACGTAGAGGCTGGATGCTGCTGGCACAGGGGATGATTGCCGCAGGGCTGGTGGGGCTGGCCGGGCTCGACCCCGTGGGTAATCTGGGTTGGGTCGCAGCCTTTGCGCTGCTGGTGGCGTTTGGCTCGGCCACCCAGGACATCGCCATCGATGCCTACCGGATCGAATCGGCCAACGACGACCTTCAGGCAGCCATGGCCTCGACCTACATCATTGGCTATCGCGGGGGATTGATCGCAGCGGGCGCTGGCGCGCTTTACGTGGCGTCGGCCTTTTCCTGGAGCGCCGCCTACCTGAGCATGGCGGCGCTGGTGGGTATCGGGGTGCTGACGGTATTGATTCGCCCCGAGCCCCAGCGCGCGTCGCTGAGCGTGCAGTTGATCCATGAGCCCAGGGTGCGCGCCTTCCTCCGCGCCAGCCGCGGTCAACCCAAGGTATTCCGGCGCATCACCGCCTGGGCGATTGGGGCCATTGTCTGCCCATTCACCGATTTCTTTCGCCGCTACGGGGTGAAGGCACTCGGTATTCTGGTATTTATCGGCGTGTTTCGCATCAGTGATTTAGCCATGGGCTCCATGGCCAACCCGCTGTACATCGACCTTGGGTTCTCACTGGGCACCATCGCCAGCGTCACCAACATTTTCGGCATCGCCATGAGCATTACCGGTGGTTTGCTGGGAGGGTTACTGGTGGCCCGCTACGGCATTGGCCCAGTGCTGATTCTCGGCGCGGCGGCCGCCACGCTGACCAACCTGCTGTTTGCCGTGCTGGCGTTGATCGGTAACCAGGTGCCGATGCTGGTCATCACCATTATTGGTGACAACCTGGCCAATGGCCTGGCCAGCGCAGTGTTCATTGCGTTTCTTTCCAGCCTCACCTCACGGGCCTATACCGCCACCCAGTATGCGCTGTTCTCATCCTTGATGACGCTGCCAGGCAAATTCCTGAGCGGCTTTGGCGGCCTGGTGGTCACGGCGCAGGGCTACGCCACCTTCTTCGTGGTCGCCACCCTGCTGGGCCTGCCCGCCATCCTGCTGGCCATCTGGATCAGCCGCGACAAGCAGCTGGTGCCCACGCCCAATATCGCTTCCCGCTAGCGGTGGCGCTCCAGCCAGGCCAGTGCGCCTGGCGTGGTGCGCCACTGGTCACGCATCAGGGTGCGGTACTGCCAGGCTTCCGCCCGGGAGCCTGGGTCGACCTGGCCATCCGGATGGGGCATGGAGGGGCGCGGGTTTTCCGCGCAGATCAATTCCAGCGCATAGCGGCTGTGGGCCATAACATCGGCCAGCGCCGCCTCGGCCGCCTCTTGGTGGCCCAGGCGATAAAGCGCCAGCGTGCGTCCCATCAATAGTCCCAGCACCAGCGAGCCGTCGTCCTTTTGCGGCTCGTTGGTCAACGCCAGGGCCTCCTCGTTGCGGTCATCGCGCAGCAACTGGTCCAGCACCAGTTCACGCAGCCCAAGGCTATCTTCCTGGTCGATGGCCAGCAGCTCTTCGGCCAGCTCCCGAGAGTGCTGCCGGGCGCCCCGCTCCATGCCCACCACCAGCGCCAGGCCGGTACGCAGCAGCATGGCATTATCGGCATCGTCCCAGCACAGGCTGCCTTCACCAGCGGCCCTCACCTGCTCCAGCCAACGCGAGAGGCGCAGCGCCAGAGGCTCCAGCAGGCTGGGCGCCATCCACGGCAGGCTGCCGAAACGGCTGGTCAGCGCCAGCGTCAAATCCTGCACGACCTGGGGGGCATCCAACCACTCGGGGTGGGCACACAGCTCGGACATCCAGTCGATGGCGTTGACCCAGGGGTCGTCCCGAAAACCCAGCGCCACCTCTTCGTCCACCAGCACCTGGAACTGCTCGTGCCAGGCGGCAAACAGCGTCTCTTCACGGGCGGTGGTGGTATACAGCAAGCGGCCCCGCTCATCGTCACGGGTAAGGGTCAACAGCGGCGCGGTGGGCAGCGCAGCCAGCAGCGCCTGCAGGGCCACCAGCGGCGTGGCCATGTCCTCTTCGGCGCTCAATAGCTGGTCGGCCAGGGTGGCCCCAGGGTTATCGGCCAGGGCGGCGAGAAAATCGAGCTGCTCGTCATCCAGCCCGCCCTGGCGTGCCAGGCGACGATACCAGAAATCGGCTCGTTCCTTGGCTTCCTGCTCATGGCCTTCGTGGAGCAGCAGCATGGCTTCGATATAGGCCAGCGTCGGCGAGTCGGGCAGCGCCTGCTGGGCTTTAACAAAAGCCCCGCGAGCGCTGTCGAGATCGTCGTTATCCAGGTGCATCAGGCACAGCCGCTCGAGGGCCACGCCGCGCAAGAACAGCGGCCCTCGCTCCATCACCTCGTCCAGCAGGTCGGCGCGTTTACGGGTGAACCCACGCTCCTGGTAGATATCGAGCAAAATTTCGAAGGCGGGTTCGGCCTGCTCAGGCAGCCGCGACCAGTCGCTGCCATCGAACAACGACTCCAGTATCTGCATGGCGCGGCCGGTCTGGCCACTTTCTGCCGCGATCAGCCCGGCTTCCAGCAGCGCCTGGGGCGGTGCCTGCTGGCTCTCCAGGGCAGCCTTGAGAGTGGCGCCTTTCCACTCGCGCAGCGAGAGCATCCACATCATCTGCTCGGGAATCTCGGTGGGGAAGTTGACGCGGTCGCAGCACTGCTTGTACTTGCGGCCCGAATCGCACCAGCAGGGCTCGTTGCGGCCAGGCGTGGCCAGCGGTTCACTGGCGAAGTTCAGCCGCTCCAGCGGTGTCTGCGACCATAAAATGGGCGCCAGCGCCTGCGCGGTGGCTAGGTTATCGTTAAAGGATGCAGCGCCTTCGGCACGCACCCAGGTCATGAAATCCGGGTAGTGCTCCTGCCGCCTGATTGCCGAGAGTGCCCCAGAGGCAAACCCCAGCAGTTGATCGACCCATACCGCCAGCATTGCCGTCTCCACTGTCTTCAATACGCGTTTTCAAAGCGCCGTAGTCTAGCATGGCTAACCACGCTGCCGCAGCGACAATCGCTCAGGGAGAAGGCCCCGTCAGGGGGTGCGCGCCCAGGTCAACAGCGGCTGCGTGCGCTCTTGCATGTCGAGGCGCGCCTTCAGCCTTACCAGATTCCAGTAATGGCCGTTCAGGGCTCGGGAAAGCAGCAGCGTATCTGCCGGCGGTTGCAGCCGGTCCATGGCTGCCCATACCTTGGGCGTCAGCTCACGCAGTCGGCGGTGTACACGCACATCGCTGAAGTCCTGCTCGCCGGGCGCAAACAGCGGCGTGATGCACTCTGCCGACTCCTTGTAGAGCGCCAGCGGAGCGCCCTGACCCTGGCGTCCGCCCATCTTCATCAGCGCATCGTCCATGGCCATGGGGTCCTGTGCCAGGGTGGCATCCAGAAGCTGCATCATGGCTTTCAGGCGCGCTTCCGGCACCGGAATCACGGCGCCCAGATCATAAATCACCAGCCTCCCCTGCTCGTCACAGGCAAAGTTGCCTGCGTGGGGGTCGGCATGCAGCTCGCGGTAGGTGAACAGCTCTTCGGTGATCCAGTCGGCCAGCGCCACAGCCACCTGCTGGCGAGTGGCATCGTCGGCGCTCTCCAGTTCACGCAGCGGCGTTCCGCCCACATAGCGCATGGCCAGCACATGCTGCCCGGAAAGCTCGAACAGCGGCTCGGGGATCACCAGCGCCGGGTTGCTCAGGTAGCGCTCGCGATAGCGCGCCAGTGCTTGGGCCTCGGCATGGTAATCCAGTTCATCGCGCAGCCCCGCCGCCAACTCCTCGAACAGCGCATCCAGCCGTGCCTGGGGCACCTTGAACCAGCGGCCCAGCCCCATGATCCGCTTGACCTGCTTCAGGTCGCTTTCCAGCACCTCTGCAAGCCCGGGGTACTGCACTTTGAGGACCACGGTTTCACCGTCATGGGTCACGGCCTTGTGCACCTGGCCCATGGAGGCGCTGGCGAACGGGCGCTCTTCGATGCTGTGAAAGTGCTTGTCGATATCGCCGTACTGCAACACCAACGCCTCGCGAATTTTGGGCCACGGCATCGGCTCTGCCTGACGCTGCAGGCGCGCCAGCTCGTTGGCCAGCTCTGGCGGCAACAAATCGTCCCACTGCGACATGATCTGCGCCAGCTTCATGGCCGGGCCTTTCAACTCGGAAAGCCCCTCGAACAGCGCTTCGCCCAGTGCCTGCCAATCTGCCTGGCCGCCCAGCCGAGTCTTCAGCAGTGCACCGCCGGTGCGGGCACCCAGCCCCAGTAAACGTCGTGTTCTGCCGCGTTCGCGCATGGAGATCGCCTTTTCGGATGCTTTACCGCATGTCCACGACACCTGTATACATTTTCATGTATCAGAACTCTAACCCGTTGGCCACTTCTGCTACCATGCCCTTTCGTTCTTCACTGCCTCCAGGATCACACCCCATGCGCTTGATTATCGCCGAGAAACCCAGCCTGGCGCGGGCCATTGCCGATGCCCTGCCCGGCGGCCAACGCCAGGATGGCGCGATTGTATGCGGCGATACCATCGTGACCTGGTGCCTGGGCCACCTGCTGGAGCAAGCCCCACCGGAAGCCTACGACCCGGCCGACAAACAGTGGCGGTTGGACAGGCTGCCCATCGTGCCCCGGCAGTGGCAGCTGGTCCCGCGCCCCAAGG
Organism: Halomonas sp. 18071143; assembly: GCF_019211725.1. NCBI lineage: Bacteria > Pseudomonadati > Pseudomonadota > Gammaproteobacteria > Oceanospirillales > Halomonadaceae > Halomonas > Halomonas sp. 18071143. Next base: position 1,595,548 of record NZ_CP078120.1, on the reverse strand, counting down.
CACGTGGCCAGCTGGCGGTGATTCGCAAACTGATCAAGCAAGCCACCAGCGTGGTGCACGCGGGCGACCCGGATCGCGAAGGCCAACTGCTGGTACAGGAAGTGATCGAGCACCTGAAATACCGTGGCCCGGTACAGCGACTGCTGGTCAGTGACCTCAACCGACCCGCCGTCAGCCGCGCCCTGGCCAGCCTGCGGCCGAACAGCGAGTTCCAGCCGCTGTTCGAAGCGGCCCAGGCACGCGCTCGCGCCGACTGGCTGTACGGCATCAACCTGACCCGTGCCTGGACCCTTACCGGCCGCCAGGCAGGCCACGACGGCGTGCTTTCCGTGGGCCGTGTGCAAACCCCGGTACTCGGGCTCATCGTGCGGCGCGACAACGCCATTCGTGATTTTGTGCCCCACCCCTTTTACCCGCTGTGGGTGGACCTTCAGGTGGCCCAGGGCCAGCTGCGCGCCTGGTGGGCACCCAAAGAGCACCAGCCGCTGGATGAACAAGGGCGCTTGATTGACCGCACCCCCGCCGATGCCCTGGCCGTTCAACTGCCCGGCGCCCGCGGCACGCTCACCACATTAGACCAGCAGGAGAAGCGCCAGGCCCCGCCGCTGCCCTACTCGCTCTCTGCACTGCAGGTAGATGCCGCCCGTCGTCATGGCCTCTCTGCACAGATGGTGCTGGATATTTGCCAGCGGTTGTATGAGCAGCACAAGCTGATTACCTACCCCCGCTCCGACTGCCGCTACCTGCCCGAGGAGCATTTGCCACTGGCCCGACAAACCCTGGCCAGCGCCTGCCAACACGACGACACCCTGCGCGGGTGGCTCCAAGGAGCCGACTTTACCCTGCGTTCAAAAGCCTGGAACGACAAACAGGTAGGCGCGCACCACGCCCTGGCCCCCACCGGCAAACCCGCCGATTTCAGCCAGCTTTCCGCCACCGAAGGGCATGTGTTTCGACTGATCGTGCGCAACGTCATGGCACAGTTCTATCGCCCGCTGCGCACTTTCGAAGTCAAAGCCGAGTTCACCCTGTTGGATGAAGCCTTCCGCACGCGGGGCCAGAGCATTCTCGACCCCGGCTGGAAGCCGCTGTTCACCACCCGAGAAGAGGCCCCGCCGCTGCCGCCACTGACCCAGGGCGAAGCCTGCCAGGCTCTCGGTGCAGGCGTGGAAGAGAAAGAGACCCGACCGCCAGAACCCTTCACCGACGCCAGCCTGATCAAGGCGATGATGAACATTGGCCGCTACGTGGACGACCCGGAAGTGCGCCGCACCCTGCGCGACACCGACGGCCTGGGCACCGAAGCCACCCGAGCCGGCATCATCGAAACCCTGGTGCAGCGCGGCTACCTGGTACGCCAGCAAAAAGCCCTGCGCGCCACACAGCTTGGCGTCGCCCTCATCGCCGCGCTGCCCAGCGCCGTCAGCACTCCCGAACGCACCGCTCTCTGGGAGCAGCGCCTGCGCGCGATCTCCGAACGCCAGGACGACCCCAACGCCTTCCAACACGCCCTGCTGGAAGACTTGCACACCCTGCTGCGCCAAAGCGATGCCAGCAAACTGCGCCACAGCCTGCAAACCGCTCAGGGCGAAGCCGCAGGCCCCGCCAAACGCAGCGGAACCAGCAAAAAGAGCTACGCACGGCGCAAGAGTACCGGCAGCAAGACGGGCAGCAAGACGGGCAGCAAGAAAAGTACGGGGAGCCGCAGTAGCACGGCGGGGAAGCGAGTGCGCTCAAGGCGAACTGACTAAATCGGCCACATTCGATTGATGAGCTCGCAAAAAGCCATGATCACCACGTCTCATCCGTACCTGGTGGCCCCACATCCATCGGCGTATCCGGGGCGATGTCTAGCACTCCTTGCACGCGTTTGAGCCGCTGGACGGTAGCGTCATCGGCGGCGCCGGTAATGCAGCCGATCTCCTCCAGCACCTCGCGGACGGTGAACCCTTCGGCGCTGAGACGCGTGGCGATGTCATGGATGGGCTGATCGCTGGAGATCGTGATCAGCCAGAGCGTTACCGTTGCCATTGAAGGTATCTCCCGAAAATCAATGCCACACGTGTTGATGGGCATGCGCTGGACGGCCGGAGAAGACCGCCAGCGCACCACGCAGCCTAAGGGGCTTGTACCAGCCCCGCGCCTACCTGCTCTTGCGATAGCGGCAAAGGCCGAGCAGAGGCTATTAACTGATCCCACAGTTTTCGGCCTCGCAATGAAGCATCCGACTGGGCCCAAAGGGCCGCACTGCCCGCCACGTGCGGAGTCGCCATGCTGGTACCGCTGATGGCCTTGTGACAGGTCGGCCGAGGCCAGGCAGACAACACGTCGCGCCCTGGAGCGGCCAGCTCGATCTTGCCATGATTGGAGAAGCTGGACACCGACAGGTTGGGATCCAGGGAAGCCACCGACATCACCGTGGGCGAGTTCGCCGGGGCGCCGGTTGGCAGGGTTGAATTACCTGCCGCCGCTATCACCAGGCAGTCGTTGCGTAGCGCTGCCGCACCGGCATGGGTGTAGGCGGCCTGTACCGGGCTCTGGCTGCCCAGTGACATGGAGATCACTTCACAGCGATTGGCAATCGCCCAGTTCAAACCTGCCAACACGCCTGCGCCCGTACTGCTGCCCGAGTTGGTCAACACTTTCCCCACCAGCACCTGGGCATCGAAGGCAACCCCGTAACGGGGGGTATCACCGCGGGGAGACTTCGGGCCGCAGGCGGTTCCAATACAGTGTGTACCATGCCCATTGAGGTCCTGCACCGGCTCGCCGACGAAGCTGCGCGCGACAAATTCACGGCCCGCAAACTCCGGGTGGCCCAGGTCCATCCCGGTATCCAGCACGGCGACCTTGATACCTGCCCCACTCCATTGGCTGGCGGGTACTCGGCAACGGGCCAACCCCCAGGTGGTGGTGCGGCCCTCTTGTTCTGGCTTTTCGACGGCGTTTTCCATCTCCAGCTCCACCCCCATGTCACGGGCAATGGTGGTCGCGGCACGCAGAAAACCGCGCAAGTACTCCGAGTTTTCCGAAAAGGCAAAATATTCGGGCTCGATGATCTCGATGGGGCTATTCAACGCGAGTTTGTCCAGTACGTCCATGCCGTGGTGTTGCAAGGCATCGCCGCCCACCAGGGCCACGCCCAGCGCTGGAAATACCAGCGCCTCTGCGTCACCGGTTTCGTCCAGGCTGACCGCTTGCTCGCTGAAATCGCGCGCGTCGGCAATACGGAAGTTAAGGGCTTGCAGTGCCTTGATGCCCTCTTCCACCTGGCCGTCTCGATAGCTGATCAAGTAGCGCCCTGTTTCCAGGCAGCTGCCGCCCCGCTCCAACGCTGCCAGCAGCAGCTGCTCGGTCTTGCACGAAACGGTGGCTATCGAAGCGTCACCCTGTCCATTTGGTCGTTTGGTCATCCTGCACCTCTTTACGCTTGGCACTCTGCATGATCGCCCTTTCTCCAGCAGACACCTGCCCTGGCAAGCCCTTTGGCGAAACGGCGTACGTACCCCTCAGCCTAACGCACCTCGCGTTCCCTGCCAGCACGACTGCAACGCATTACGGACTACGGCAGGCCCCTGCAAACCTCAGCCCCGCTGGCGGGCAACGGGCCGCACCACCCACCAGCTGGCCAGCACCAGGCTACCGAACAGGGTATATACCACCACGAACACCCACTCCGGTGCCGTGTAGTACAGCAGCCGCTGGAGCCAGTGTTGAATGAAGGAACCGGCGTAAGTGGCTGAACCGGCTTCGGCACGCAGCGCCATTTCCAGGGTGGTGAGCGGGCAGACGGCACCCAGCCACGCTTGCACGACCACATAACCAATGGCGCCTAGATGAACAAGCCGAAACCGGCGGTGGCGCACCCAGTGCCAGCCCAAAATACCGCCCAGGTAGATAGCCAGTAGCCCCAGCACCACGAAGGCTACGAACAGCACATGCAACAGCAACACGGCATCGGCCAGTAACAGTAGGAGCGATGAAGGCATGGGCGTTCACCCCATGGAGTGAGTATCGCTGTCGGGCTCTTCCAACAGCGGCGGCACTGGGCAGCCGAGCATATCGGCCACCGCGCGGAACAGCTCTGCCTCGGCGGCGCGAATTACGCCACTGTGCTCTACACAGCGGGTCATGGCGTTCAGCAAGCGGGCTTTATGGAGCGGTTTCAAGCGGCGCAAGCGCTCTACGGCCAGGCTGAGCGCCTGCATGTCATCGGCGTCTTGCAGGGAAGACAACGTGAAGGGCAGCGAGGCCTGGGCAGCCCGCAGCGCGGCAGCCACGGCCTCGTCACCCGCCTGCCCTAGCGCCACTCCCGCCTCAGCCAACACGCCCAACAGCCGCTGACATTCGGCCTGGGTCTGTTCCAACGTCAGGGTTTCGGCACCGCCGTGACGCTCGCTCAGATGGCTCAGCAGCAGCTGGTAGAGCGTCCACTCGAACAGGCTGACCTTGCCATCGCTATGGATCAAACGCTCCAGGCAGAGCCTGAAGTGCTGGGCCTGCTGTGTAGAAAGCGAGGTGAGCGCAGGCAGGGCAAGTTCGATCAGCGGCAGGCGCAGCTGTACGTCGAGCCGGGCCACCTGCTCCTTGAGGGTATGCAATGCTGCGAACACATCCGGCAGCGCCACGGCCTCCAGCGCCGCCAACTGCTGTGTGCGTTCGGCATCATCGTCGCTCAGCAGCATGGCGTAGATCAGCGCCCTGGCACTGTAGGGTTCATGGGCGGCCTCTACCAGGGTGGCGGGCAAGGCATCGATCACGTCGCGGGCCTTTTGCAAATGGCGCGGATCGGGCTGACCCATGGCCCCCAGCGCCACCTGCATGGCCGCCATGCTGAACAGCGCCTCGGGAGACGTGGGCATCCCGCCCATCCGGCGGCCATGGGAGCGTGGGTCTGCCTCGGCACCAGGGGTATCGGGCTCTTGCTCCGAAGGCGCTGGCTGCAAGGCTTCGAAACGACCGTGCCAGTCGGGTAGAACGCGCTGAATGCGCGACTTGAGCGGCGGATGCGTCGCCATGAGCTGGCTTAGCCCCGACGACACTCCTTGACTGAAAAACAGGTGGCTGAATTCGGCCGCCTGGGGCGCCGAGAGGTGCGAACCCTTGGCATGGGCTCCCACTTTCACCAGCGCACCGCCTATCCCCTGTGGGTTGCGGGTGTACTGCACAGCTGCCGCGTCGGCCAGATACTCCCGCTGACGGCTCACCGCCGATTTGATCAGCCCGCCAAAGAAGGTGCCCGCGTAGCCGATCAAGGTGAGCGCCAGCCCAAGTCCCAGCACGACCGCCGCCGAGTTGTCGCGCTTGTTGTTGCTGACTCTTCGAAAGCGCAAGCTGCGCAACATCATGCCGCCTGCCAGACCAATCAGCAGCACGCCATGCAGCAGGCTCACCAGCCGGATGTTCAGACGCATGTCGCCGTGCAGAATATGGCTGAACTCATGGGCGACCACCCCCTGCAGCTCATCGCGGGTGAGCTGCCGAATGGCGCCTCGGGTAATGCCCACCACCGCATCGGCAGGCTGATAACCGGCCGCAAAGGCATTGATCCCCTCCTCTTCCAGCACGTATACCGCAGGCACCGCCGTTCCGGAGGCAATGGCCATCTCTTCGACCACGTTCAGGATCCGCCGCTCGTCGTGATCGCGCGTGTCGAGGTTGATCAGACGGCCGCCCAGCGCCTCCGCTACCACCCGGCCACCTCGACGCAGCTGGCGCTGCTTGTACAGCCCCCCGAACCCCACCAGCGCCAGCACGCCGATGGCCACCGCCGCCAGCAGCTGCCAGGAGAGCATGGCCAACACTCCCTGCTCGGCCGACTGAGTCTGACTGCCGCTGGCGCCCATCATGTACAGCGCAATGGCCACCACCAGTGTGGTCACACCGATCAACGAGACGATGGCGAGGAGCAACAGCACCACCCAACGGCCCGTGTTGCGCCTGGCGTGATCTTGTGCGGTAAAGAAATCCATGGCATTGGCCTCCCTGTGGTCACCCGGGCCTGGGCATCACGTCTAGAACGAGACGCTCGGCGCCGTTTGCAGTTGGGCGCTGTCTTCGAAGGTCAGCAGCGTGGCATCCTGCCCATGCCCCAGCATGCCCGCCACGGCAATCGGCGGGAAACTCTGGCGATAGGTGTTGTAGTGCATCACCGCGTCGTTGAACGCCTGACGGGCAAACGCCACCTTGTTTTCGGTGCTGGTCAGCTCTTCCGACAGCTGCTGCATGTTCTGCGAAGCTTTCAGGTCCGGGTAGGCTTCCATGACCACGTTCAGCCGCCCCATGGCCTGAGTCAGCGCGCCCTCTGCACCACCCAATTGCGCCATGGCCTGGGCGCTGCCAGGGTTGGCCGCGGCGGCTTTCAGGCCGGCGGCGGCGGTGTTACGCGCTTCGATCACCGCCTGCAGCGTTTCCCGCTCATGATTGAGGTAGCCCTTGGCGGTTTCCACCAGGTTGGGAATCAAGTCGTGACGCCGCTTCAGCTGCACCTCGATTTGCGCAAAGCTGTTTTGAAAGCGGTTGCGCAGCGACACCAGTCGGTTGTACACCGACACCATATAGACGGCGATCAGAGCCACCACCACCAGCACGATAACCATAGTGAGCATCATGATATTTCCTTCCGTAGACCCAGATTCATGGAGAGCGGGTGTGCCCCATTACATGATCGGCTGACCATTGATCATCAGGCTTCCTTCTTGCCAAAGCACTTCCTGCTCTTCCGCCTCGCTATCCAGCATGGCGGCAAATGGCATCGGAATAAAGCCCAATACCAGATCGGGAGGTGTGGTCACGGTCAGCGCCAGGCTCAGGCGACGGCTGAGATACTCCTGAGCCTCGAAGGGGCTCATCATCTGCTCTTCACTCATCAGGCCCTCGGGTAACGGCTGCCCAACCGGCCAGAAGGCACCGTAGAGCGCTCCTTTGGCAAGGTCCTGACCGTCGAAGGCCATGTGCGTAGTGAGACGAGGCTTGAAGTCGATTCCCAGGTCGGGCAGTACGATATGGGCCTGCAGGGGGTCGATGGCCATGGTGGGGCTGGCAACCAGCATGGCGTAGCTGCTTTCCAGAGCCTCGGCCATCAGCACACGCTCTTGCTCGGCATCCACCGGCACACCGCGCTCTTCGGCATCCAGGTGCATGGCCATGAGGGGGGCATAGGCTTCCTGAAAGGCTTGCAGCGCCTCCAGGTCCCAGTTGTCGGCACTCACCTCGAAGGCCAGGCTACCAAAGGACGTATCATCCACGCCCATCTCGGCAATCCGGAAATGACCGCTCTGATGGACGATGGTCTCCCCTCGTGACTCGCTCTCCGACTCCATACCCTCCAGGTAGACCCGCACGCCTTCCACGAATATTTCCGTGCGCGGTATGTCGAGACTCTGCAGCAGCACGGGTTCGCCTTCGTGATGACGAGTGTTCAGGATCAGCCGTGGCGTCGCCATGCGCACGGTTTCATTGTCGCCATGGTAGGTGATCTCCTGAGCCTGGGTATCCAGGTGCCAATGCCCGTCGGCACCGCGATCGAGCCCCACCACCAGCTGGTCCACCAGCACATCCAGCGCCACACCATTAAGCTCGGCGGCGCTCAGTTGCCCTTCGATGGCAGAGCGGGTTGCCTTGAGGTCGATATCGATGATGCCCTGCACCAGCGCCTGATTGGGCACGAGTTCGCCGGTAATATCGGCGCTCAGCGCCCCGTGCTTGACGAACAGGTTGACGTCCGCCGTGGCGTCTTCGAACCCGCGCATGGCGATCGTGGCCGTGGCTCGGGTATCGAAGAAGCCCTTGTCGATCTGCACATCATGCACCTCGTAGGAGACCGACCGATCCAGCTCGGCGAAGCTATCGACCAGCGCCTGCTCTACCTGGTTACCCACCATCGCCTGAGCCGCAACATACCCGCCAGCGCCGACCACCAGCACGCCTGCTGCCGTCACGACCCATCCCTTTGTACTCAACGCCATGCCTAGCCCTCTCGATAGAATATGTTGCCAACATCAACATAAGAATAATTATCAATGATGCCAGATTCGTTTCAAAAAGAAACGCCGATTCAGCGCCTTTCAGGGGGTAGCATTGATCTGCAGACGCTACCAAGAAACGCCTGCCCCAAACGATGCAACAGCAAACCAAAATGGAGCAGGCAGGCTTGATTGTCTGTAAAAGGCAGAGATTGGCATTTAGCAAACTACCCGGTCACGCCCTGCTCGTTTGCCCACATATAACAGTTCATCAGCGCGCTGAATCAGGTCTTCAAGTTCACCATGGCCATCCTGGGCAGCGGCTACACCAATAGTCACGCTCCCCTACTGCGCCTGCGGTTTGGGCTTACGATACACTGCTTGCCGAGCATAAGGTTAGACGAGGTTTACACGTTTCCAGCGTTCGTCCATCCACCATGCGAGCTACCTGACGCTCAACACGATAAGCTTGACGCACACCCTTGATGACGGTTTGTACCATGACCACCCACTGGATTCTTGGCCCCGGGGCCATTGGCCGCTTGTTGGCACACTCACTGGCACCGCAAGCTGAGGTGGCCGTCGTTGGCCGCCGCCTACTGCCTGGGCGGCAAATACTGACCACGCCGGAAGGCGAAACACGTGTGCAACACTTACCTTCGTTCACCGCTGAACGATTGGCGGCTGGTACGGCGGCACCGCCAGCTTTCGTGCACATCACCACCAAAGCGATGGTTGCCGAGGCGGCGCTGGCGAGTGTCGCCTGCGTACTGCCCTCCTCGACTCCCCTGGTGCTATGGCAAAACGGTTTTTATGCCCAGCCGCGCATCAGCCAAACGTGGCACGGCCCGGTACTGTGCGCGACGACCACGCAAGGCGCTTATGTAACCGGCGATGACAGTGTCATCCACGCTGGTCGCGGGCCTACGTTTGTCGGGGATTTGGACAATCAGCACACAGCATTAGCAACTACCCTGGCAGCACTGCTGAGTAACGCCGGATTTACCGCCACGGCGGTAGGTGATATTCGCAGCCGCCTATGGCAGAAATTAGCGGTGAACGCGGCAATCAACCCGTTGGTAGCCCTGCATGGTGTGCGTAACGGAGCGCTGCGCGGCGATGCCTACTCAGGCCGTGTGATAGCTGTGGTAGAGGAAGTGGCGACGATTCTAGAAAAAGAAGGTATTGCACCGCCAAACGGTGGTGAAGGGAAAGCCGCTTGGCTGGCGTTGGTGTGGCAGGTGGTAGAAAACACCGCAAATAACAAGGCTTCGATGTTGCAGGATGTGGAAGCGAAGCGGCTTACCGAGCGCGGCGCTATTTTGGGGCCGTTGATTGAGAGCGCGGAACGGCATGGGTTGTGGTGTGAAGTGTTGAAGGGGTTGGATCAGGAGCTGGTGTTGCTGGAGGCGGGGTTTTAATTGGGTTTGGGTGGTTTGATCGTCGCGCGCTAAAGCGCCCTCCCACAAACGCACCCAAAGTGAGTGCTGTACCAACGGCCAACAGATTGATTGAGCATGTCGACAGCCGCCCCGGCTGTTGCGCCCCCCCCCCTTTCCTTCACGTCACGGGAATCATCACGACCTTACGGTACGCGGGGCGTTCGGCGAGCTGCTCTGTCCAGCGCTGTAGATGGGGGTAGGATGACCAGGAGAGGCCGCTGTTGAAGAGGTTGTAGGTGAACGGGGCGATGGCGATATCGGCCAGGCCGAAGTCTTCGCCGGAGAACCAGGGCTGCTGGCTCAACGTGGTGTCCAGTTGAGCGAAGAGTTTTTCACAAGTGGCGATGGCGGGATCGAGTACCTTTCTGTCGCGCTGCTCGGGTGGGGTGCGTACATAGCCCATCAGAATGGTGCGATGGGCAGGCGTGAGCAGGCTGGTCGACCAGTCCATCCACTTTTCCATGCGTGCCCGCTGGGCGGGTGCCTCGATCCATAAAGGGTTGGAGCCGTACTGCGCCGCCAGGTAGCGAAGAATGGTGTTGGACTCCCACAGCAGGCTTTGAGTGGCGTCATCCTTGAGCAGGGGTACCAGGCCACTGGGGTTCATGGCGAGGTATTCCGGCGTGTCGTTTACCCCGTGTTGCAGGCCTGCCATGATCTGCTCGTACGGCAGTTGCAGCTCTTCCAGTGTCCAGAGCACTTTCTTGACGTTGGTGGAGTTGTTGCGGCCCCAAAGTGTAATCATGGCAGTCCTTGTGTTTAGCTCAATCGGTTGCTGAGTATGCCTTGGGTGGGTGTGAGTAGTGAATGGCATACTTACGGGGCAAGGGCTTAGTCAAGGGCTTAGCCAACAGGTCGCGAGCTAAAGCTGCCCCACAATCCCACATATGCCCCACTCACTCCACACTCCAACTCCTCACTATTCACCCCTCACTCCTCACTCCTCACTCCTCACTCCTCACTCCTCACCCTTATCCTTATCCTGATACAGCTTGAGCAGGCTGGAGAAATCGAGTTTGCCGTTGCCGCCCGCCTTGTGCAAGGTGAACAGCGCTCGGGCGGCGGAGCCCATGGGAATGGCTGCGGCGCTTTGCTGGCTGACATCCATGGCCAGGCCAAGGTCCTTGATCATCAGATCCACCTGGAAGCCGCCCTGATAACCTTTGGAGGCGGGAGCGTTTTCCATGACCCCGGGGTAGGGGTTATAGACGTTGAGCGCCCAGTTGCCGCCGGAACTCTGCTTCATGATTTCCGACAGCACGGCGGGGTCCAGGCCGTTCTTGACGCCCATATTGATGGCTTCACAGGTGCCCGCCATGAGGATTGAGAGCAGCATGTTGTTGCACACCTTGGCCACCTGCCCTGCCCCGTGGTCTCCGGCGTGGAAGATGTTCTTGCCCATGGCCTGCAGCACGGGCTGCGCCTGAGTGAACTGGGCTTCCGAACCGCCCACGATGAAGGTCAGTGTGCCCGCCTGGGCACCGCCCACGCCACCGGAGACTGGCGCATCCACGAAGCCGATGCCCTTTTCAGCGCCAGCGGCGGCGACGTGACGCGCGGTGTCGGCGTCGATGGTCGAGCAGTCGATGACCAGGGCGCCCGCCTTGATGACGTCGAACAGCGGCGCGTCGCCCTCCATGTACAGCCCCCGCACATGCTTGCCCGCCGGCAGCATGGAGATCACGAAATCGGCATCGGCTGCCGCGGCCTGGGCGGTGGCGGCGGTGTCGCAGCCCTGAGCACGGGCGGTTTCCAAGGCCTCGGCGGCCAGGTCGAAGGCCCGCACTTGAAAACCGGCTTTCACGAGATTGGCTGCCATGGGGCCGCCCATATTACCCAGGCCGATGAAGGCTACGCTGGTCATGTTGTTATCCTTGTTGAGATTGGTCAGCAGTCGATTGGATAGCGCTCTCGGAAGAGACAGCACACATTATTGAAGATCCGCCAGAGGGCTGGTCTCCCAGGGGGATGACAGCAACTCTTCCATGAAGCTGGGCGGCACCGAGGCCACGTCCGGGAAACGCCAGCGCGGCTGGCCATCCTTGTCGACCAGTAGTGCACGCACGCCTTCGGGGAACTCCTCATGGCGGCAGCACTGCACGGAAAGCGCCAGCTCGAACTGGAACACTTCGGCCAGCGACATGTGCCGGGCGCGCTTGAGCTGCTCATCGATCAGCCGCAAAGAGACCGGGCTGCCATGGGCCAGGGTGCGCTGGGCTTTACTGAACCACTGGTCGTCGCTGTCGACTCCCAGCACCGCCGCCACCTGCTGCTCGACGGTGTCGTGGTCCATCAGCTCGCGTATCAGTGAAGACGTCTTGTAGACAGGCGCTTCCAGCTCGGCAAACGCCGCCTGAGAAGCCTGCTCCAACTCGCGCAATACGCGGTTGACCACGCCATGGGCGTCGGTTTGCTCCCCTTCTCCCCAGCGGGCTTCCAGCAGCGCCTGGGCCAACGCCTCGCGGTGGTGGCTGGCAATTGCTCGATCTGCCAGACCCAGATGCAGCGCATCGGGGGCATTGATCTGGCCACCGGTCATGGCCAGAAAACGCCCGGTACCATTGGGCAGGCGATTGAGAAACCAGCTGGCCCCCACATCGGGGTACAGGCCAATGGTCACTTCCGGCATGGCCAGTCGCGACGTTTCGGTAACGATACGGTGGCTGCTGGCACTGAGCAGCCCCATGCCACCGCCCATCACGATGCCATGCCCCCAGCAGATAATCGGCTTGGCGAAGGTGTGCATCAGGTAGTCGAGCCGATATTCGCGCTCGAAGAAACGCTCGGGGAAGTCCGGCTCACCATCGCCGGTGATGGCCTTGTAGAGATTGACCACGTCGCCCCCTGCACAGAAGGCTTTTTCGCCTGTGCTGTCCAGCAGAATGGCCACCACACGCTCATCCTCCTGCCACTGGGTCAAGCGGGGCAGCAGCGCGTCGATCATCTCCAGGGTCAGCGCATTCAGCGAACGCTCGGCGTTGAGCGTGATCTCGCCGATCACATGGCCGTCCTGGGTCGTGTGCTCTTCAAACAGTACGCAACTCATTGCCTCTTCCTTATCTGCTCGGGTGCCAAGGCTACAGTTCGGCGGCGCCATCGGCCAGCACGCGGCGGGATATGATCAGCCGCATGATCTCGTTGGTGCCTTCCAGAATGCGGTGCACGCGGGTGTCACGCACGTAGCGCTCCATGGGGTACTCCTTGATGTAGCCATTGCCACCGTAAAGCTGCAAGGCTTCATCGCACACCTTGAACCCTACATCCGTGGCAAACCGCTTGGCCATGGCACAGTAGGCCGTGGCATCAGGGTGGCCAGCGTCCAGCTTGGCCGCGGCCATGCGCACCAGTTGGCGGGCAGCCACTAGCTCGGTCACCATGTCGGCCAAACGGAACTGCAGGGCCTGGAAATCGGCCAGCCGCTTGCCGAACTGCTTGCGCTCCAGCAGGTATTCACGGGCTTTGTTGAGCGCTTGCTGGGCGGTGCCGATCGAGCAGGTGGCAATATTGATGCGTCCACCGTCCAGCCCCTTCATGGCGATCTTGAAGCCGTCGCCTTCCTTACCCAGCAGGTGGCTGGCAGGCACACGCACGTCTTCGAAGGTAATCATCCGGGTGGGCTGGCTATTCCAACCCATCTTGTCTTCCTTGCGGCCGTAGCTGATCCCGTCACTCTGGGCATCCACGGCAAAGGCAGACACACCGCCCGCCCCTTCGCCGCCGGTGCGGGCCATCACCACCAGAAAATCGGTGCTGCCTGCCCCGGAAATGAACATCTTGCTGCCATTCAGCACGTAGTGCTCACCGTCGCGCCGGGCGGTGGTCTTGAGCGATGCGGCGTCGGAGCCCGCGTTGGGCTCGGTCAGGCAGTAGGAGCCCAGCAGCTCACCGGTCGCCAATCGCTCGCCCCACTGCTCCACAGCTTCTGGCGTGCCGAAATCCGCCAGCATCCAGGTCACCATATTGTGGATGGTGAGGTATGCCGTAGTGGAGGTACAGCCCATGGAGAGCTGCTCGAAAATAATGCTGGCATCCAGCCGCGAAAGCCCCAGCCCGCCCACACGCTCCGGGGCATACAGGGAGCAGAACCCCAGCTCGCCTGCCTTGCGAATCACGTCCACCGGGAAAAAAGCCTCGGCATCCCATTTAGCGGCGTGGGGCTCCAGCTCATTCTGGGCAAACCCCCGCGCCATATCGGCAAAGGCAACCTGGTCTTCACTCAGCTCAAAATTCATGGCGGTCTCCGCTGCGGCGAGCCCCTGAACTCAGTCAGAAACCTCGCCCACTATTATCGTTATCGGTCACGTTGACGTTTACGTTAACTTATATTTTTAGGCGGATTTGCGCAACCGAATCCCCCACGACCTTTGGCGTAGAAAGACAACGCTCCCCTCGCCAAAGGTCCACGCACCTCAGGCCAGCGCCCGCACCCACAAAAAAGGGTGCCGCGAAGGCACCCAAATCCACAGACAGACGCAGTTTCCCGACCCTTTCCGGGCGCTACTTGAAGTTCTTGCGGTATATCTTGGCCAGCTCGCCCACGATACCGCTGCGAAAACTCAGTACACACACCACGAAAATGATGCCCAGGATGACGCTTACCCAGTTGCCCAGCGGCGATTGGGCCAGAACATGCTGCAGGCTGACCACCAGACCCGCCCCCATCACCGGCCCGAGCAGCGTGCCCACACCGCCCAGCAGAGTCATCAGGATCACCTCGCCAGACATGTGCCAGTGAGCATCGGTAAGCGACGCCAGCTGGAACACCACGGTCTTGGTCGCTCCGGCCAGCCCGGCCAGCGCCGCCGACAGGACGAACGCCAGCAGTTTATAGGCATCGACGTTGTAACCCAGCGAAATCGCCCTAGGCTCGTTCTCGCGGATGGCCTTGAGTACCTGCCCATAAGGGGAGTGCACGGTGCGCTGCACCAGGGCAAAGCCCAACAGGAACACGGCAAACACGAAGTAGTACATGCTCAGGTTGTTACGCAGGCTGATGAAGCCGAACAGATGCCCACGCGGCACGCCATGCAGGCCATCTTCTCCCCCGGTAAAGGGCGCCTGCACGAACACGAAGTACACCAGCTGGGCCAGCGCCAGCGTGACCATGGCGAAGTAGATCCCCTGGCGGCGAATGGCCAGCAGCCCGAAGCCCGCGCCAACCAGGGTGGCGGTCAGGGTCCCTGCCAATATGCCCAGCTCCGGGGTCAGGCCCGGATAGCTGGCCAGCAGATACCCGGTCACGTAGCCCCCCGTCGCCAGAAAGGCCGCGTGGCCAAACGAGAGCAGCCCGGCATACCCCAGCAGTAGATTGAAGGCGCAAGCAAACAGGGCAAAGCAAAGGATTTTCATCAAGAACACAGGGTAAGCGACAAAGGGTGCCACCAACCCCACGACGATGAGTACCAGATAGAACATGTTGCGGCGCAGCCTGGCTCGACGCTGGCGCTCCTGCACGGCGGAGGGCAGCGCGACGGCTGATGAAGTATGCGGCGTTGCCATGGTTAAGCCTCCTTACCGAACAGCCCAGAGGGGCGTAACATGAGCACCAGGATCATGACCAGAAAAATGACCGTATTGGAGGCTTCCGGGTAATACACCTTGGTCAGCCCCTCAATGATTCCCATGCCCAATCCCGTCACGATAGCCCCCAGAATCGACCCCATGCCGCCAATGACCACCACCGCAAACACCACGATCAAAAGATTGGAGCCCATGGTGGGTGAGACAGGGTAAAGCGGTGCAGCCAACACCCCGGCAAAGGCCGCCAGGCCCACGCCAAACCCGTAGGTCAAGGTGATCAACAGCGGTACGTTGACACCAAACGCCTGCATCAATTGCGAGTTTTCGGTACCTGCCCGCAGGTAGGCACCCAGCCGCGTACGCTCGATCATGAACCAGGTGAACAGACACATGGCCAGCGCCGCCACCAGCACCCAGGCACGGTAGGTGGGCAGGAACATGAAGCCGAGATTGAGACCACCCTGCAGCGCCTCAGGGGTGGCGTAACGCGCCCCGGAAACCCCGAAAAAGTTCACCAGAGTGCCTTCAAAAATCAGTGCCAACCCGAACGTCAGCAACAACCCGTACAGGTGGTCCAGGTGGGCAATGCGACGCAGCAGAAAACGCTCCATCAGCATGCCGAAACCACCCACCACTACGGGCACCAGCACTAGCGCCAACCAGTAATTGATGCCCAGATAGCGAAAGCCCAGCAGCGCCGCAAAGGCGCCCAGCATGTACTGCGCCCCATGGGCAAAGTTGACGATCTTCAGTAGCCCGAAGATAACCGCCAGGCCCAAGCTAAGCAGCGCATAAAAGGCTCCATTCACAAGCCCAAGCGTTAGCTGGCCCATGAAGACGGCCAATGGCACGCCGAATATCATCGTCATGGTGTGATTCTCCTTGTCACCAGGCGGGGTCCGCCCGCCTGGTGCTGTTCAGCGTGACGTGCCAATCAGTTGTTCACCAGCGAACACTGGCTTTCAGAGAGCGGGCGGTAGGCTTCTTCGGCGGGAATGGTGCTGAGGATGTTGTACAAGTCCCACTCACCGGTAGACTCTTCCGGCGTTTTCATCTGGGCCAGGTACATGTCGTGAACCATGCGACCATCTTCACGAATACGGCCATTGCGGGCAAAGAAGTCCTCTACCGGCATCTCGGCCATTTGCGCACGAACGGTCTCCGGGTCATCGGTACCAGCGGCTTCTACGGCCTTGAGGTAATGCATGGTGCTGGAGTAGATACCGGCCTGAACCATGGTCGGCATGCGACCCACTTGATCGTAGTAACGCTCGGCCCACTCACGCGACTCGTCGTCCATGTCCCAGTACCAGCCAGTGGTCAGCAGCAGCCCTTGGGTGACTTCCAGACCCAGCGCGTGCACGTCGTTGAGGAAGATCAACAGGCCCGCCAGTTGCTGGCCGCTTTGGGTCAGGCCGAACTGGCTTGCCGTGGTGATGGCATTCACGGTGTCTGCCCCGGCGTTCGCCAGGCCCACGATCTTGGCACCGGAGCCCTGGGCCTGAAGAATGTAGGAGGAGAAGTCGCTGGTGGGGAACGGATGGCGGACACCGCCCACCACTTCACCGCCATTGACGGCTACCACTCGGGTCACATCGCCTTCCAGAGCATGACCAAAAGCGTAGTCCGCGGTCAGCATGAACCAGGTATCGCCACCCTGCTCGACGACCGCCTTGGCGGTACCGTTGGCCAGGGGATAAGTGTCGTAGACCCAATGAATATGGTTGGGGGTACAGTGCTCGTTGGTAATACTGGAGGCTGCCGACCCAGACACGATCCCTAGGCCGTTGTTCTCTTCCAACACCTTGGTGACCGCAATGGTCACCGACGAAGCCACCAGACCGCCCACCATGTCCACGTTGCGCTGGTCGACCCACTCGCGCACGGTGTTGGCGCCAACGTCCGCACTATTGCGGTCGTCGGCGCTGAAAATCACGATGGGGGCACCGTTGACGCTACCGCCGAAGTCGGCCACGGCCATTTCCATGGCCGTTTGGCCGCCCGGGCCCGCCAGGTCTCGGTAGGTGCCCGACATGTCGGCCAGATAGCCAATGCGTACTTCGCCGTCGCTGATCTCGGCTTGGGCGGCAGACGCCATCATGCTGGCAGTGGCAGCCACGGCAATGCTGGCGGCCAGCGTTTTCCTGGTAAAGATCATGTTCGTCTCCTGGCCCTGGGGGCCTTTGTTGTTGTGATGCGGACGCTGTTGTAATGCGGACATTCAATAGTGGTGTTCGAGTGGAGCCTGAGTAGTGCGGTTAAAGGATATGTTGTGTGCGGTGTCTATACCCCCAGCATGCTGTTCAAATGCTCGCGGCGCGAAGGCAGCTGCGCCGCCGTGATCTCTTCGACGATCTGGCCGTGATCCATGACGAAATGGCGGTCGGCCAGCGGCGCGGCAAAACGGAAGTTCTGCTCGACCAGTACGATGGTCATGCCCCGCTCTTTCAGCTGCACCAGCACTTCGCCCAGCTTCTGCACGATGACCGGGGCCAGGCCTTCGGTAATTTCATCGAGCAGCAGCAGCCGCGCACCGGTGCGCAGAATGCGCGCCATGGCCAGCATCTGTTGTTCACCGCCAGAGAGTCGGGTTCCCTGACTCTTGCGCCGCTCGTACAGGTTGGGGAACATGGCATAGATCTCATCCAGGCTCATTCCACCGGAGCGCACCGTGGGCGGCAGCAGCAGGTTTTCGTGCACGTCCAGGCTGGCGAAGATGCCGCGCTCTTCAGGGCAGTAGCCAATACCCAGACGAGGAATATGGTGAGGCTTCATGCGCAGGGTTTCGCTGCCATTGATGACGATGGAGCCGGTGCGGCGCCCCACCATGTTCATGATGGACTTTAGCGTGGTGCTACGCCCTGCACCGTTGCGACCCAGCAGTGTCACCAGCTCGCCCCGCTTGACGTTGAAATTGACCCCATGAAGGATATGCGACTCGCCATAGAAGGCATGCAGGTCCTGCACGCGGAGCATTTCCAGGCTTTGAGTCTCTGCGGCCGGATGTTCGAGGGCTTCTGCGGTCTTCATACGGCGGCCTCCTCACTGGCAGCTTCGCTGCCCATATAGGCTTCACGTACCAGCGGGTTGCGGGAAACGCTGTCGTAGTCGCCTTCCGCCAATACCGCACCTCGGGCCAATACCGTAATGCGGTCACACAAGCGGCTGACCACGCTCAGGTTGTGCTCCACCATCAGTACGGTACGCCCCTGGGAAACGCGCTTGATCAACGCCACGATGCGATCCACGTCTTCGGCACCCATGCCCTGGGTGGGCTCGTCCAGCAGCATCATGCTGGGGTCCAGCGCCAGAGTGGTCGCTACCTCCAGGGCGCGCTTGCGGCCATAGGGCATTTCAACCGTCAATGTATCGGCATACTCGCGCAGCCCCACTTCATCCAACAAGGCCAGGGCACGATCATTGAGGTGATCCAGGGTTTTTTCGGACTTCCAGAAATGAAACGACGTGCCCAACTGGCGCTGCAGCGCAACACGCACGTTTTCCAGCGCTGTCATGTGCGCAAACACCGCCGAAATCTGAAACGAGCGCACCAGGCCCAACTGGGCAATGTCATTGGATTTCTTGCTGGTAATCGGCTGGCCACGGTAGAGAATCTCACCGCGCGTTGGAGGCAGGAACTTGGTGAGCAGGTTGAACACCGTGGTTTTGCCGGCACCGTTGGGGCCGATCAGGGCGTGGATATGCCCTTCCTGCACTTGTAGGTTGACGTTATCCACGGCCGTAAAGCCGCGAAATTCTTTGGTCAGCCCTCGCGTTTCGAGCACTGGCCTCTGGGTCACTTCATCTGCACGCATGAGGTAGGACGCCTCTTGTTGTTCTTGTTGGGTGGGAAGCGCGACGGAGTAACCGACAACGCATCCTTACCTGAACGTAAGCTGTAGGTGCAAACTAGCAACCCAGCACCGGGTATTACAATTACAACTTTGGTCTACGCACCACGATAGCACAGCGCTTGAAAACGCTGAAATCACTAAATTTCAACAGCTTGTAAATTTTAAACGCTTGCCAACGATAGCCATTCGCTGCTTTACGTTAACGTAAACTTGTTTTAGCCTCATGGTCAGTGTTCCATAGGGACATTCCCCTATCGACGAGAATAACGATCATGAGCAAAACCTACACGATCAGCGAGTTGGCCAGCGAGTTCGATGTCACCACGCGCAGCATCCGTTTTTATGAAGATCAGGAGCTGCTGCACCCTTCTCGCCGTGGGCAAACACGCATTTACAGCAGTAAGGACCGCGTACGCCTGAAGCTGACCCTGCGCGGCAAACGGCTGGGCTTTTCACTGGCCGAGATTCGCGAACTGTTCGAGCTGTGGGACGAAACCCGCAGCGGTAGCGAAAAGCAGTTGCACCTGATGCTCAGCAAGATCGGCGAACGCAGGGCCGCGCTGGAGCAGCAGATGAAAGACATCACCATGGTGCAACTGGAGTTGGAGAGTGCCGAAATCCGCTGCCGCCAGGCGCTGGAAGAGTTGAACGAGAAGCACCCGACCACTTCCAAATAAGCCGCTCGAATACCGCCAGCAGACACGGCCCATTAACAATTAACAATCAACAAGCAACGACGACAAGGTGATTGAGCATGTTTTCCCACTACACAGAACTGAATTTTGGCCTCGATGACGAGCTGAACATGCTGCGCGAACAGGTCAATGCGTTTGCCGCCAGCGAAATAGCGCCCAGAGCCGCCGAGATCGACCGTAACAACGAGTTCCCCAACGACCTGTGGCAGAAGTTTGGTGACATGGGGCTGCTGGGCATTACCGTCCCGGAAGAGGATGGCGGTAGCGGCATGGGCTATCTGGCGCACTGCATTGCCATGGAAGAGATCTCTCGTGCCAGTGCGTCGGTGGCCCTCTCTTATGGCGCGCACTCCAACCTGTGCGTCAACCAGTTGAAGATCAACGCCTCCGCCGAGCAGAAAGCCAAATACCTGCCCAAACTGATCAGCGGTGAGCACGTGGGCGCGCTGGCCATGTCGGAGCCAGGTGCCGGTTCCGATGTAGTGTCGATGCAGCTGCGCGCCAAGGAAGATGGCGACCACTACGTGCTCAACGGCAACAAGATGTGGATCACCAACGGCCCCGATGCCGACGTGCTGGTGGTCTACGCCAAGACCGACCCGGAGGCAGGCTCCAAGGGCATCACCGCATTCATCATCGAGAAAGGCATTCCCGGCTTCACCACCGCCCAGAAGCTCGACAAGCTGGGCATGCGCGGCTCCAACACCTGCGAGCTGGTGTTTCAGGACTGCCGCGTGCCCGCCGAGAACGTGCTGGGCGAGGTAGGCAAGGGCGTGCGGGTATTGATGAGCGGGCTGGATTACGAGCGCACCGTGCTGGCCGCCGGCCCCATCGGCATCATGCAGGCCGCCATGGACGTGGTCATTCCCTATATCCACGAGCGCAAGCAGTTCAACCAATCCATCGGCGAGTTCCAGCTGGTACAGGGCAAAGTGGCCGACATGTACACCACGCTGAATGCTTGCCGCGCTTACCTGTATGCCGTGGCCAGCGCCTGCGACCGGGGCCAGACCTCGCGCAAGGATGCCGCCGGGGTGATTCTGTATTGTGCTGAAAAGGCCACCCAGGTCGCGCTGGACGCCATTCAACTGCTGGGCGGCAATGGCTATATCAACGAATACCCCACCGGCCGCCTGCTGCGCGATGCGAAGCTCTATGAAATTGGCGCCGGTACCAGCGAAATTCGCCGCATGCTGATTGGTCGCGAACTCTTCACCGAAAGCCATTAATCGACTCAGGAAGGTTTGCGCCATGAGCACACTATCGACACAGATCAACCCGCGCAGCGATGTGTTTCAGGCCAACGAGGCCGCCATGCTGGGGGAGGTGAACAAGCTGCGTGAGCTGACCGCGGCCATCGCCCAGGGCGGCGGCGCCAACGCCCGCAGCCGCCACGAAAGCCGTGGCAAGCTGTTCGTACGTGACCGTATCGACCACTTGATCGATGAAGGCTCGCCGTTTCTGGAATTTTCTGCGCTGGCAG
Organism: Halomonas sp. 18071143; assembly: GCF_019211725.1. Lineage (NCBI taxonomy): Bacteria > Pseudomonadati > Pseudomonadota > Gammaproteobacteria > Oceanospirillales > Halomonadaceae > Halomonas > Halomonas sp. 18071143. The sequence goes on along the minus strand of NZ_CP078120.1, from coordinate 1,574,590 downwards.
CCCATCACGTTTACGACAGCGATGTGCCCGCCGCCGGGGTGGTCACCGGGATTGGCCGGGTATCGGGGGTGGAGTGCGTGATCGTGGCCAACGATGCCACGGTCAAGGGCGGCACCTATTTCCCGCTGACGGTGAAAAAGCACCTGCGCGCCCAGGAAGTGGCTCGCAAGCACCGCCTGCCATGCATCTACCTGGTCGATTCCGGCGGGGCTTTCCTGCCCCGCCAGGACGAGGTCTTCCCCGACCGGGACCACTTCGGCCGCATTTTCTACAACCAGGCCACGCTCTCTGCCGAGGGTATCCCGCAAATCGCGGTGGTCATGGGCTCCTGCACCGCAGGCGGTGCTTATGTGCCCGCCATGGCGGACGAGTCCATCATCGTCAAGGAGCAGGGAACGATCTTTTTGGGTGGCCCACCGCTGGTCAAAGCAGCGACCGGGGAAAACATCAGCGCCGAAGACCTGGGCGGCGCCGATGTACACACCCGCATCAGCGGCGTGGCTGACCACTACGCCGAAAACGACGCCCATGCGCTGCAGCTGGCACGGGCCTGCGTGTCCCGGCTCAACTGGCAAAAGCGTGGCCAGCTCGCCATGCAACCCCCCAGGCCGCCAAGACTCGACCCCGCAGAGCTGTACGGCATCGTCGGCACCGATCTGAAAAAACCTTACGATGTGCGCGAAGTGATCGGCCGTATCGTCGATGGCTCTGATTTCGATGAGTTCAAGCGCTACTACGGCGACACCCTGGTGACCGGCTTTGCACATATCCACGGCTACCCGGTGGGTATCGTCGCCAACAACGGCGTGCTGTTTTCGGAAAGCGCCGTGAAAGGCGCGCACTTCATCGAACTGTGTGCCCAGCGCAAGATTCCGCTGGTCTTCCTGCAGAACATCACCGGCTTCATGGTGGGCTCCAAATACGAGCACGAAGGCATCGCCAAGCACGGCGCCAAACTGGTCACCGCCGTGGCCTGCGCCAACGTACCGAAGTACACCGTGCTGATTGGTGGCAGCTTCGGTGCTGGCAACTACGGCATGTGTGGCCGAGCCTACGACCCCAATCTGCTCTTCATGTGGCCCAATGCGCGTATTTCCGTAATGGGCGGCGAGCAGGCGGCAGGCGTACTTTCCCAGGTGAAGCGCGAGCAGTACGAACGAGAAGGCCGGGAATGGAGCAAGGCCGACGAAGAGGCCTTCAAACAGCCCACCCGCGACCAGTACGAGCACCAGGGCCACCCCTACTACGCCAGCGCGCGCCTGTGGGATGACGGAGTCATCGACCCGCTGCAAACCCGCGACGTGCTGGGTCTCTCGTTGGCCGCCGCCATGAACGCAGAAATCAAAGAGACGCGCTTCGGCGTGTTCCGGATGTAAGGGGCATCACATGGCTTACTCAACCCTGGTTATCGAATCGGGTGTCGCCCGGCTGACCTTGAACCGCCCAGAGGTGCACAACGCCTTTGACGATCGCTTGATCGCCGAACTGAACGGTCATCTAGAAACCCTGCACGATCTGGCCAGCGCAGGCGACGTGCGCGTAGTGGTCCTCGGCTCCGAGGGCAAGAGCTTTTCGGCCGGTGCAGACCTGAACTGGATGAAGCGCATGGTCGATTACGACCTGGCCGACAACCTGGCCGATTCACGCAAGCTGGCGGCGCTGATGCACGGCCTGGACACGCTGCCCTGCCCCACCCTGTGCCGCGTTCAGGGCGCCGCGTTCGGTGGCGCGGTCGGGCTTGCCGCCTGCTGCGACATCGTCATCGCTTCCGAGAAGGCTCGGTTTTGCCTGTCGGAGGTCAATATCGGCCTGTCACCGGCCGTGATCAGCCCTTACGTCCAGCGCGCCCTTGGCCAACGGCAGATGCGCCGCTACGCGCTAAGCGCCGAAATCATGGATGCCCCCACCGCGCTGCAGCTGGGGCTCGCCCACCAGGTGGTCGAACACGATGCGCTGGATCACGCCATCGATACCATGATCGACACCCTGGCCAAGGGCTCTCCTCAGGCGCAGCGGGCAACCAAAGCCCTGCTGGCCAGCGTGGCCCAGGCCCCGGACTCGGATGCCACCCGCGAGCACACCTGCCAGGTCATCGCCCAGCTGCGGGTCAGTGAAGAAGGCCAGGAGGGCCTGGCCAGCTTTTTCGACAAGCGCCGCCCCGCCTGGACATCCCCCGAAGAACACCAACACGCCGCGGAGCCACGCTCATGACGCCTACCCCGACCCCCTTCGATACCCTACTGGTAGCCAACCGGGGTGAAATTGCCTGCCGCGTGATGCGCACCGCCCGCCGCCTGGGGCTGAAAACCGTGGCGGTCTACTCGGATGCCGATGCCACCGCCCGCCATGTGCGGGAAGCCGACGAGGCCGTGCGTCTTGGCCCGGCGGCCGCCCGGGAAAGCTACCTGAACATCGAGGCAGTGATCGACGCCGCCCAACGCACCGGCACCGGCGCCATTCACCCCGGTTACGGCTTTCTGTCCGAAAACGGCACCTTCGTCAAAGCGCTGGAACAGGCCGGTATTACCTTCGTTGGCCCGCCCGCTTCCGCCATTGCCGCCATGGGCGACAAATCGGCGGCCAAGGCACGCATGGCCAACGCGGGGGTGCCGCTGGTACCGGGCTATCATGGCGACGACCAGGATGACGCCCTGCTGCGCGCCGAAGCCGACAAGATTGGCTACCCGGTGATGCTGAAGGCCAGCGCAGGCGGCGGCGGCAAGGGCATGCGCGTGGTCGAAAGCGGCGAAGGCTTCAAGGCAGCGCTGGACGGCTGCCGCCGGGAATCGAAAGCCGCCTTTGGCGACGACCGCATGCTGATCGAAAAGTATCTGGTGCAGCCCCGCCATGTAGAGGTACAGGTCTTTTGTGACCGCTACGGCCAAGGCGTGTACCTCTTCGAGCGCGACTGCAGCGTGCAGCGTCGCCACCAGAAAGTCATTGAAGAAGCCCCCGCCCCCGGCATGACGCCCGAGCTGCGCACCGCCATGGGCGACGCCGCCGTACGCGCTGCCAAGGAGATCGGCTACGTGGGCGCGGGCACGGTGGAGTTCCTTCTGGACGCCGATGGCTCGTTCTACTTCATGGAGATGAACACCCGCCTGCAGGTGGAGCACCCCGTCACCGAGATGATCACCGGCCAGGATCTGGTGGAGTGGCAATTGCGAGTCGCCATGGGCGAGCCGCTGCCCTGTCGTCAGGACGAGCTGACCATCACCGGCCACAGCTTCGAGGCGAGGCTCTACGCCGAGGACCCGGAGCAGGACTTCTTGCCTGCCACCGGCCTGCTGGCCCGCTTCGAACTGGACACCGAAGGCGCGGGCCTGGCCGCCGACCAGGTGCGCCTGGACAGCGGCGTGGAGAGCGGCGATCGCGTGTCGATGCACTACGACCCCATGCTGGCCAAGCTGATCGTGCACGGTGTCGACCGCGACGCAGCGCTGGCTACCTTGAACCGGGCGCTGGCCGCGCTGGATGTGCAGGGGGTGGTGACCAACCGCGCCTTCCTGCAGCGGCTGGCCAATCACCCCGGCTTCAAGAACGTCGAGCTGGACACGCGCTTCATCGAACGCAACGAAGCGACGCTATTCGCGCCACGCCGCTACACCACGCAGGACTATGCCAGCGCTGCGCTGATCGGGCTGCACCAGCTGGCTCAGGAGTGCGAAAGCGACTCGCCCTGGGACCGCCACGACGGCTTCCGGCTCAATGCCCCGCACACCATCCGCATCACGCTGTGCGACCCCAGCGCGGCGCAAGGCTCGGAGAGGGACAGCCTGGTCGTGGTGGAGGGCAAACGCACGAACCTGGACGCCCAGTGGCAGCTGACCATCGGCGAGCACACGCTCAGCGCCAGCCTGCAACCGCTGGCAGGCGATGCGGTGGCGGTGACCCTCGACGGCCATCGCCGTCGCCTGCAGGCCTATCGGGACGGCAATGTCGTCGTGATGGCCGAACCCAGCGGCGAAACCCGCCTGCTCTGGCAGCGTATCGACGCCATCGACCACGGCCATCAGGAAACCGAAGCGACCCTCACCGCCCCCATGCACGGCACCGTCGTGGCGCTGCTGGTCGAGCCCGGCGCCACAGTGGAAAAAGGCATGCCCTTGATGGTCATGGAGGCCATGAAAATGGAGCACACCATGACGGCACCGACCCACGGCAGCGTGGCCACGTTCCACTTCCAGGCAGGCGACACGGTCAGCCAGGGTGACGTGCTGCTCGACTTTGCCCCCAGCGAATAGGAGCTTTTCATGGCACTGCCTACGGCTATCAAGCTGTTTGAAATGGCCCCTCGCGACGGGCTGCAGAACGAACCGGGCACCCTGGTGCCCACTGCCACCAAAATCGCGCTGATCGAGCGCCTGGCAGCCGCCGGTCTGCGGCATATCGAAGCCGCCAGCTTCGTTTCTCCCAAGTGGGTACCGCAGATGGGCGATGCCGCCGAGGTGATGCGCGGCCTCAAACGCCAGCCCGGCGTGGTGTATTCTGCCCTCACGCCGAACCTGAAGGGGCTGGAAGGCGCTCTGGACGTGGGCGTCGAGGAGGTCGCCGTGTTTGGCGCCGCCTCGGAAGCGTTCTCGCAGAAGAACATCAACTGCTCTATCACCGAGTCGCTGGCACGCTTTGAGCCAGTGCTCGCACGGGCCAACGAGGCAGGCGTGCGAGTGCGTGGCTACGTCTCCTGCGTGCTGGGGTGCCCCTACGAAGGTGACATCGCCCCGCAGAAAGTCGCCGAGGTGGCGAAAGCGCTCTACGACATGGGCTGTTACGAGATTTCCCTCGGGGACACCATCGGTACCGGCACGCCGCTGGCCGCCAAACGCATGATCGAAGCCACCGCCCAACACGTGCCCATCGAACGGCTGGCCGCGCACTTCCATGACACTTACGGCATGGCCATCGCCAACCTGTACGCCGTGCTGGAAGAGGGCGTCGGCGTCATCGACGCCGCCACGGCAGGCCTCGGTGGCTGCCCCTATGCCAAGGGCGCCTCCGGCAACGTGGCCATGGAAGACGTGCTGTACCTGCTGCAAGGACTCGGCATCGAGACCGGTATCGACCTGCAAGCGGTGATCGACACCGGCGACTGGATCACGCGGCAGTTGGGCCGCCAGCCCAGCGCCAAAGTGGCGCTGGCCAGAGGGTGCACACAGCGCACTCCCGGCTAGTACAGCCCGGCCCTAATAATTAAAAACGCTTCACTTCCCGTTCAGACAACAATAAAGATTTCGGAGAGACTCACCATGGCATCATCTGCACCGCTTTCCAGCGCCCTGCCCAGCTACACCAGCAGCACCGCCGACAAACCCTTGCTGGGCATGACCATTGGCGACAAGTTCGACCAGATTGCCGCCCAATACCCGGACAACGACGCGTTGATCGCACTGCACCAGAACATTCACTGGAGCTACCGAGAACTGCAGCGGGAGGTGAATCGCTGCGCTCGGGCCCTGCTTGCCATCGGGGTCAAGAAAGGCGACCGGGTCGGCATCTGGGCACCCAACTGCAGCGAGTGGACGCTGAGCCAGTTTGCCACCGCCAAGATCGGTGCCATTCTGGTCAACATCAACCCCTCTTACCGGACCCACGAGCTGGAGTACGCGCTCAACCAATCCGGCGCACGCTTTTTGATCACCGCCCACCAGTTCAAGAGCTCCCACTACACCGCCATGCTGTACGAGCTGGCCCCCGAGCTGAACCACTGCGCCGAAGGAGCGCTGAACGCCCATAAGTTGCCGCAGCTGCAGTGCATCATCAATCTCAGCGACGAGAAGCACAGCGGCATGTGGCGCTGGGCCGACTTCATTGACCAGGCCGACACCGTCAGCCAGACCGAAGTGGACGACCTGCAGGCCACCCTGCAGTTCGACGACCCGATCAACATTCAATACACCTCCGGCACCACGGGGTTTCCCAAGGGGGCCACGCTCTCCCACCACAACATCCTCAACAACGGCTTTTTCGTGGCAGAGAGCATGGGCTTTACCAGCGCCGACCGGCTGGTGATCCCGGTGCCGCTCTACCACTGCTTCGGCATGGTCATGGGCAACCTGGGCTGCATGACCCATGGGGCCGCCATGATCTACCCGGATGAAGGCTTCGACCCCGGTAAAGTCCTGAAAGCCGTCCATGAGCAGAAAGCCACCGCCCTCTACGGCGTGCCCACCATGTTCATTGCCGAGCTCGAACACCCCGACTTCGCGTCGACCGACTTTTCGTCGCTGCGAACCGGGATCATGGCTGGCTCCATCTGCCCTGCCGAAATCATGAAGCAGGTCATCGACAAGATGAACATGAAGGGCGTGCAGATTGCCTACGGCATGACCGAGACCAGCCCGGTGTCGACACAGACCGGCGCCAACGACACCATCGACAAGCGCGTTTCCACCGTGGGCCGTACCCAGCCCCACCTGGAAAGCAAGATCGTCGACCCAGGCAATGGCGGCATTCTGCCCCGTGGAGAAATCGGCGAGCTGTGCACCCGTGGCTATAGCGTGATGCTCAAGTACTGGAACAACGACAAAGCCACCGCCGAAGCCATCGACGAGGCAGGCTGGATGCACACCGGCGACCTGGCCATCATGGATGACGAGGGCTACATCCAGATCGTAGGGCGTATCAAGGACATGGTGATTCGCGGCGGTGAAAACGTCTACCCGAAAGAGATCGAAGAGTTTCTGTACGCCCACCCGGCCATTTCCGAAGTCCAGGTCACCGGCGTACCCGACAAGAAGTATGGCGAAGAGCTGATCGCCTGGGTGAAGCTCAACGCCACCGCGGGCGAGATCACCGGTGAAGACCTGCGCGAATACTGCAAGGGCAAGATCACTCACTTCAAGATCCCACGCTACTTCAAGTTCGTGGATGAGTTCCCCATGACCGTCACCGGCAAGATCCAGAAGTTCAAGATGCGCGAAATCTCGATAGAAGAGCTGGGCCTGGACGAGCAGAAGTAGCCGCCATGGCAAAGCCCCTGGCGCATCACTACGATCAGGGGCTGCGCGACCAGGAGATTCTCCAGCAGTTGCGCAGCCATTATCCTGAGGGTCCGACGCTGCACCAGCTCGCCCCACTGGACCAACTGCATATCGGTGGCCTGGCCGCCTCGGCCAGGCTGTTGGCCCTGATCGAGCCGCAAAGCGAGGTGCTGGACATCGGTGCCGGGCTGGGCGGGCTGATGCGCCAGGGCGCGGCCATGGGCCTGCACATGACCGGGCTGGATATCACCCACCGCTTCAGCGCGCTCAACCGGGCCATCAGCCAACTCACCCCCATCTCCACGGGCGGCAAATTACGCTGGGTGACGGGAAATGCCAGCGCTCTGCCGTTTACCGACGCGAGCTTCGATGCGGTGGTGTTTCAGCACAGCCTGATGAACATGCCTGACCCGGAAAGCGTGCTGGCCCAGTGCCGCCGAGTACTGCGCCCCGGCGGGCAGCTGGTGATGCACGAAGTGGTGGGCGGCCCGAACCAGGCGGCGCTGCGCTACCCCGTGCCCTGGGCGGAAGGGCCCGAACATTCGCACCTGCTCAGCCTGGAGGCATTGACTACCCTGCTGCAACGGCAAGGCTTCACCTTGCAACACCACGAGGATTGGAGCCAGACCGCCCTGGCGTGGCGCCAGCGTCAACGTCAAAAGGAGCAGACCGCCCAGCCTGCGGTCGTCTCGCCCCAGTGGGTATTTGGCGAGCGCTTTCTGACCATGGGCAAGCACCTGCTGGAAAATCTCGCTCAACAGGCAATTAACGTGGTGGAAATCAGCGCCCGTTGCTAACCTGTAACGGTTGACTCGATAAACTGCGACCCGCCTGCATAACGATAAGGTCACGATCAAGGACAAGAGGAACGCCAATGAACCGCCTGGCAAGCACCCTGCTCCTGACGCTGGTGAGCGCTGCGCCCTTCGCCACCGCCCTGGCGAGTGACGACACGGTATTGCTGGCGTATGCAGCGCCCGACGGTGAGTGGATTCGGCTGGATAACGGCGTGGTGCTGGAAGGCAGCGACCTGAGCAGCCTCGACACCAACACCACCGGCTTTCGGCTGACCGCAGGCTTCAGCCCCGAACGGCTGCCCCGGCTGGATATCGGTGCCGAGATCGCCTATCGCGAAAGTGAAGAAGTCCCCATTACGTCCCAGGTGAGCCCGCTGCTCATGGATACCCTGAGCCTGGGTGGCGCCCTGGTGGCAGGCGTGCGCATGGGCGCCGTCAGCGTTTATGCCAAATCCGGCTTCACCGAGTGGCGGGGTGAAGCGTACCAGCCCCATGCCGATGATGGCGGCACGGCGCTGCTGCAAGGCTTCGGCGCCACCATGACCGTCAACCGGTTAATCAGCCGTTTCGAGTACGAGCGTATCGACACGCCCACGCTCAGCCACCTCAATATGCTCAGCGCTTCGCTACACCTGCCGTTTTAATCCCGGTTTTCGATGCTGCCAGCCGCGATGTCTCTTGACCCTGCGCTTATTCGTGTTAATGTACTAGCGTACTAGTACATTAACACGATTTTCATCGACCGCGGGTGACTCACTCATGACCCTCTCTCCGTCACACTATCAGGCTGAGCTGGTACACCATCTGGTGGCCATCGAGACCCCCGAGGCCATGGACGCTGCGCTGGCCAGCCTGCTGACACCAGCGGAGTACCAGGAAATCAGCAAGCGTCTGCAGATTTTCAAGCTGCTCAACGAAGGGGTACCCCACCGCAAGATTGCCGATACCCTCGGGGTCGGTATTGCCACGGTATCCAGGGGCTCTCGCGCACTGAACCAGTCATCTTCATCACGGAACGACCCTTTATGAGCACTCACACTCAGGCCAACACCACTGGCCCAACGCCGTTTACACTGCCCCGTAAACCGCACTACGTGACGTTGGCGGCAGACTGCGACTTCTTCGCCCTGTTTCAAAAAATCGAGCGCCGCTTCGACACCTGCTACATGCTGGAGTCGCTGGGCGAAGATAGCCATATGGCGCGCCACTCGATCATTGGCTTCGACCCCGAATATACGCTGTACGCCAATGGCCACACGCTGACCATCGAAAACCGCGGCGGGCAGGCCGAGCAGTACACCAGCGAGAACCCCTACGAGCTGCTGCGCAGCCTGATTCCGCAGAACATCATTTCCCGCAAGTATGCCGGGGGCCTCAGCGGCTATCTGGGCTACGACGCCATGCAGTACTTCGAGCCTTCGCTGACGCTGAAAGCCAGCGACGACTTCGATACCTTCCGCTTCGGGCTTTACAAGGATGGCTTGATCCTCGACAAGATGACCGGGGAAGTCACCTACTTTTACTACGATAACAGCCGCTATGATTTTCTGCAGACACTGATCGAAGCAGCAGACGAGCCTGCCGGGGCGCTCAGCATTACCGCGCTGGGCGACACCATGAGCAAGACCCAGCATGCCGAAGCCGTGGCCAAGGTGAAGCAGGACATCATCGACGGCAAGGTGTTCCAGTGTGAAGTGGGATTCAAGAAGCGCTTTCGCATCCAGGGCGATACCCTGGCGCTCTATGACCAGCTGCGCACCATCAACCCGTCACCACAGATGTATTACGTCAAATTCGGTGATCAGAAGCTGATCGGCGCCAGCCCCGAACTGCTGTTTCGCCTGCGCCAGGGCGAAATGGAAACCTTCCCGCTGGCGGGCACCACGCTCCGTGGCCAGACCCCCCAGGAAGACACGCAGTTGGCCCGCGCACTGCTCAACGACCCGAAGGAGATCGCCGAGCACAACATGATCGTGGACCTGCACCGCAACGACATCGGCCGCGTGGCCCAGTTTGGAACGGTGAAGGTACGCAGCCTAATGGACATCAAGCGGTTCAGCCACGTACAGCACATCTCCAGCGAGATCGTCGGCATCATCGCCGAAGGCGAAGACATGTTCTCCGCCCTGGCCAGCAACTTCCCTGCCGGAACGCTGACCGGCGCTCCCAAGATCGAGGCCATGAAGATCATCGACGACCTGGAAACCGACGGTCGCGGCCCCTATGGCGGCGCAGTGGGCCAGTTTTCCTTCAATGGCGACTGCACCTTCGCCATTCCGATTCGTACGGTGTTCGTCAACGGTGAACGCGCCTACGTGCAAACCTGCGGCGGCAACGTCTACGACAGCAATGCCGAGGATGAGTACGAGGAGATTCGTCGCAAGTTTGCCGGTACCCGCAAGGCGCTAGCCCCCTTTATGAGCACGGAAACGGAGAGCCCCGCATGAAGGTGCTGATCATCGACAACTACGACTCGTTCACCTACAACCTCTACCAGTTCATCGGTGAAATTCTCACCACCGAAAAGAATCGCGGGGAGCTGCCGCATTTCGAGATCGTGGTGAAGCGGAACAACCAGATCGACTTCAAGGCCATCGAGGCCATGGCCCCGGACCGCATCATCATTTCGCCGGGGCCGGGCTCGCCGGACGACCCGCGCTACTTCGGGGTGTGTGCCGAGGTCATCGAAAAACTCGGCAAGACGACGCCACTGCTGGGAGTGTGCCTGGGCATGCAGGGCATCGTGCATGTCTTTGGTGGCAAGGTGGTCAAGGCACCGCTGCCCATGCACGGCAAGATCAGCCCCATTCATCACGATGACCGCTCGGTGTTCCAGGGCGTCCCCGACCAATTGGAAGTGATGCGCTACCACTCCTTGATTGCCGACGCCACCACCCTGCCCGACTGCCTGGAAGTGACCGCCACGGTCGGCGCGCTGACCGCCGAGCATTTTGCCGAGCGCAGCGCTTGGCAGGCCGCCGGCGAGTTCGAACTGATGGGCGTGAAGCACCGCGACTACCCCATCCACGGCATTCAGTTTCACCCGGAGTCGTTTGCCACCGAAGGCGGCAAGGAACTGATCGCCAACTTCCTGTTCAACTCGGACAAAGTTGCGTAAGCGCCAGAACAGCCGCCAGACAGGCCAGGTTGAGCACCACCGTGACCCAGAAAACTCGCCGAAAAGCGGTTTTCTGGGTCTTGTGGCGCAGCTGCTGCTGAGCGCACCACGCGCCTGGCCACCCCCCCAATAGCGCCAGCCAGTGCAGCGTTTTTTCGCTCACCCGCCGGCGCTTCTTGATCGCCGCCCGCTTGTCCCATGCATAGGTGGCATAAGTCACGACGCTGGCCGCTGCATAGAGCGCCAGCCCGAAAAGCATCCATGAGGTCATGATGGGCCCTGGCTGACTATTTGCGCCGGGAAGACGGCTTACCGGCGGCTGTTCTGCCCCCACCAGGTCGACCACCCTTGATGGCACCCTTGCCCGCGCCCGACTTGCCACCGGGTTTACTGCCGGGCCTGCCCTTGCCTTTGGCAGCCGGTTTTCCCGTTGGCTTTGCTTTGGCGCCTGGCTTACCCGACGCGGCTACTTTCCCCTTGGAGTCCTGACGGCTCTTGCCACCCGAACGGGCACCTGGTGAGGCCTTTTTCGCTGCCGGTGGTTTACCCTTCGCGCCATGTCTGTTGCCGCTGTAGTCAGGCCTGTCGCTTTTTTTCTTCTCCGGTGCGGCTTGCGAGGTTTCGGTCAGGGCAATGATGGTCTCGATCTCACGGGGCGTCAGATCGCGCCAGTCGCCCAGCGCTAGGCCTTTCAAGGAGACGTTCATGATGCGTGTACGCACCAGTTGCGTCACTTCGTAACCGAAGTATTCGCACATACGGCGAATCTGACGATTCAGCCCCTGCACCAGCGTAATATTGAAGACGAAAGTAGACTCCTTGACCACGCGACACTTTTTGGTCACTTGGCCAAGAATGGGCACCCCGCCCTGCATACCGGCAATGAACTCATCGGTGATCGGCTTATCCACCGTCACCACGTACTCTTTCTCGTGATGATTGTTGGCGCGCAGAATTTTGTTGACCAGATCGCCGTTGTTGGTGAGAAAGATCAGGCCCTGGGAGTCCTTGTCCAGCCGTCCGATGGGAAAGATACGCGTGCCGTGCTTGACGAACTCGACGATATTGTCCTTTTCGGCAGACTCCGTGGTGCTGACGATGCCCACCGGCTTGTTCAGCGCGATCAATACCAGGTCTTCCTCTTCCTGCGGTTCGATCTCCTGGCCGTTCACCTTGACCCGATCTCCCGCCACCACCTGATCCCCCGTGGTGGCCCGGCGACCGTTGATATAGACATTGCCCTGCTCCACGAAGCGGTCGGCTTCGCGGCGGGAGCACAGGCCGCTTTCACTGATGTACTTGTTGATACGGGTAGAGGTTCTTAACGGCATAAAGCGCTACGTCATCCCATTGGGTTAAAAAGAGGAGCCCGGCTGCTGGAGGAAGGCGACTTCTTCCGGCGTGGAGAGAACAGGCTCCAGCGTTTGAAACCAGAAGACCATCACGGCCTGCGCATCTGCGCGCATGGTGCACCTCCCCTGGAGTGCGTCGTTGACGTCCTCCCCGCCCTAAAGGACGGGGATTCCAACTTCTTGAGGGCAACGTCCTGCCCCGAGGCTGAGGATATTCCGGGCCGCATTCACGTCCCGGTCGTGGAGTACACCACACTCCACGCACTCCCAGACCCTTACTCGCAACCCGTTGACGCCCTGCGGCCCGCTAAGCGAGCCGCACGACGAACAGGCGCGGGTGGTGTTGGTTTCGCGAACGACCTTGAAGACGATGCCTGCGTGAGCGCATTTATATTCCAGCATCGTTTTCAGTTGTGACCAGCCAGCGTCGTAGACGCTTTTGGCCATCCTGGTCTTCGCGAGCCTGGTTGAGGAAACATCGCCCACGACGATTTCGCCGTACTGGTTGACGAGTTTCCGGGAAAACTTGTGCTGCGCGTCCTGGCGACGGTTCTTGATCTTGGCGTGAATAGCTTTTACCCGCCGCTTGTTGCGGGCACGTTGGGCTGTCGCCAACTGGTCTTCCATACGGCGGTAGAAGCGGCTGTTTTCCAGCCTTCCTCCATCGCTACAGGTGGCCACATCCTTGAGCCCAAGGTCGATGCCAACGGCGCCCTGCCCAAGCGTCGGCTGCACGTCCACCTCGACCGCAACATTGAAATACCACCGGCCCCGGCTATCTTCGTTGAAACTGCCGGCACGGAACTTGTATGTCGACAGGCCGTAGCTATCCCACACCTTGAAGTAGGTGCCGTTGTGAAATACCTGCCCGTTCTTCCACTTGGCCGCGCCGGTATTGACCGGAATCCAGCCAAGTGAGCGGCGTACACCGCCGGACTTGCGCCAATTCAAGCGGGGCTTTTTGAACTGCTTGCGGCGGGCAACGTATTCAGCAGCGATGCATTGCAGCGTTTGGCTGTGCAGGCCGAGGTCCTTGCCGGCACCCTTGGTATAGGGGTGCATGTCGTAGGCAGACAGAAACAGACCTTTCTCCCGAATGGCTCGGGAAGACAGTTCGTTGAGGTAGTTCCAAACAAAATTCACGCTGCGGGCCATGCGGTTAAGCTCGGCGGCGTATTTGTCCTTCACTCGAACCTTGAGGGTCTTGGTCTGCTTCATGGCTTCGAATATACTTGGTCTATGGAAACCAAACAAGCTATCAGAACAGGAAGACACTGCGTTTTTAAACTCCATGCCCATTTGGTATTTGTCACCAGGTATCGGGGCAAGGTGTTCACCGGCGCGCATCTCAACTCCCTCGAATTGCTTTTCGACCGAGTGTGTCGGGACTTCGAGGCGGAGCTACAGGAGTTCAACGGTGAAACCGATCACGTCCATTTGCTTGTCAACTTTCCACCCAAAGTGGCGGTATCCAGGCTGGTGAATAGTTTGAAGGGGGTATCCAGCCGGCGGATGAAGTTACTACACCCTGAACTGGTGCAGCCCGCCTACCGGAAGAACTCGCTGTGGAGTCCAAGCTACTTTGCGGGAAGTGTCGGAGGCGCCCCCCTGAGCATGGTCAAGCAGTATATTGAGCAACAATCGAGGCCGGACTAGGGGCGCTCTCGCGCCCCTCGCTATCCATCCTCGCACTAGAAGTACGAGGTTTTTCGCGATGTTCGATAAACAAAAGCGCCGCCACCCGAGGAGTGACGGCGCTGGTCCACGGTGCGACTAGCCGGTATTGCGCAGCCCGGCAGCGATGCCTGCCATGGTGACCATCAGCGCCCGTGAGAGATCGGCGCTAATGGCGCCGTCAGCATCCCGGTTACGCTGCAGCAGCTCGGCTTGCAGGCCATGGAGCGGGTCGATGTAAGGGTTGCGAACATCGATGGCCTGGCGTATCAGCGGCGTATTCTCCAGCAGCCGCTCCTGCTGAAGAATGTCCAGCACCACCAACTCCAGCCGCGCAAAGCGCTCTCGCAGCTGCTTGCCCAACGCCTTCAGCGCAGGCTCATCGACCAGGCGATGTTCGTAATAAGCCGCAATGGCCACATCGGCCTTGGCCAGCAACATCTCCAGCATGTCCAGATAGGTGCCAAAGAATGGCCACTGCGTGCGCATCTCCTGCAGCACTTCCAGGCCGCCCGGCTCCTCCAGGCGTCGGGCAAAGGCCTCACCGCTGCCCAGCCAGGCGGGCAGCATCAGGCGAATCTGCGTCCAGGCAAAGATCCAGGGAATGGCCCGCAGCGTTTCCACGCCGCCATCCTGGCGACGCTTGGCGGGCCGCGAACCCAAGGGCAGCCTGCCCAGCGCGCCCTCGGGCGTCACCGCGCGGAAATAGGGGACGAAATCCGGGTCTTCACGCACCACACCCACGTAAGCCGCGTGGGCAACCCTGGCCAGCTGGTCCATCTCTTCGCGCCAGTGGGGCTCTGGTGCAGGCGGTGGGAGCAGCGTGGCTTCCAGCACCGCGCAGGCGTAGATCTCCATGGAGCGCAGCGCAATGTCCGGCTGGCCGAACTTGAAGCGAATCATCTCTCCCTGCTCGGTTACCCGCAGGCTGCCGTTCACCGACCCCGGCGGCTGAGAGAGAATCGCCGCATGGGCCGGGCCACCACCACGGCCTACCGTACCGCCTCGACCATGGAACAGTGTCAAATCCACGCCGTGCTTCTCGCACACGTTGACCAGCGCTTCCTGGGCGCGGTACTGCGCCCAGGCCGCCGCCAGTTGTCCGGCATCCTTGGCAGAGTCGGAGTAACCGATCATGACTTCCTGACGGTCCTGAGTAAGCGCTCGGTATCCCGGCAGCGACAGCAGCTGATCGATGACAGCACCGGCGTGGTCCAGGTCGTTGAGCGTCTCGAACAGCGGCGCGATGGGCAGCGTCACCTGGCCGCCCACCTCTTTCATGAGCAGCGCCACGGTCAGTACATCGGAAGGCTCGCCTGCCATGGAGATGATATAGGTGCCCAGCGCTTCGGCATGCTCCTGGGCAATCACCTTGAACGTATCCAGTACTTCTCGTGACTCGGCGGAACACTCCCAGCGCCGCGGGATCAATGGACGGCGCGAGGCCAGCTCGGAAAGCAGGAACTCCTGGCGCTGGGGCTCGCTCCACTCCTGATAATGACCAAGGCCCAGGGCGCTGGTGAGTTCTTCCATGACCTGGGCATGGCGGCCCGCTTCCTGGCGCAGGTCCAGCTTGGTCAGGGTAACGCCGAACACGGCGACCCGTCGCAGCGTATCCAGCAGCGCGCCGTTGGCGATAGTGTCCAGACCCACATCGCACAGCGAGCGATAGCAGGCCAGCAGCGGCGCATACAGCTGATCACGGGTTTCGATGATGGGCCCGCCATCGTAGTTGCGCCCCTCCAGCTGTGCCTTGGCCCAGTCACGGGTAGCTTCCATCTTCGTCAACAGACGCTTGAGCAGCTCCCGGTAAGGCTCGGCGACATCGCCCACTTCGGCCTTCAAGGCGCTGTTGGCCTTCCACATGGAAAGCTCGGTCTTCAACTGCTCCAGATCGCGCAGATAGAGGTCTGCCGCCATCCAGCGCCCCAGCAGCAGGACTTCCTGGGTCACCTTCGCCGTGACATTGGGGTTGCCGTCGCGATCGCCCCCCATCCATGAGGCGTAGCGAATGGGCGCCGCGTCCAGCGGCAGGCGCTCGCCTGCCGTTTCCAGCAACAGGCTATCCAGGTCGCGGTGAAAATCGGGCACCGCCTGCCACAGGGAGTTCTCGATGACCGCAAAGCCCCACTTGGCCTCATCCACCGGGGTGGGACGTTCGTGGCGAATCTCGTCGGTGTGCCAGGCCTGGCTGATCAGCTCTTCCAGCCGCCCCTGAGCGCGGGCGCCACGCTCCGGGTAATCCTCGGAGCTTTCAATGGCAGTCAGGCACTCGTCGATGGCGTCATACTTCTGAATCAGGGTGCGGCGAATGACTTCGGTGGGGTGGGCAGTGAGCACCAGCTCCACGCGCATGTTAGCCAGGGTTTCGACCAGCTTGCGGGGGGAATTGCCCGCCTGCTGGGCGCGACCGAGCAGCTCGCCCAGCACCGGCTGGGTGCCCGGCTTGTAATCCTCCACGCGACGAAACCGGGCGCGGTAATGCTGCTCGGCGATGTTGGCGAGGTTCAGGAACTGGTTGAAGGCACGGGTGACCGGCAGCAGGTCGCGCTCGGGAAGCTGGCGCAGATACTCGATCAACTGCCGCTGTTGAAGGGTGTCGCCCTGGCGACCCCGCTTGGCATGGGCACGAATGGTTTCAATCTTGTCGACGAACGACTGGCCCAGATCGTCGGCGATGGTACGCCCCAGACTGTCACCCAGAATACGGACATTATCGCGCAGCGACTCGTGTAGATCATGGCTCATTGGCGGGGCCTCCTTGCGGGGTCGCGTTGATATTATGAGATATTAGCGTTGTTCCTGGGCTTTCGCGGCTTGCCAGTGGTGTTCCATTTCTTCCAGGGTCGCCTGACCCAGCGGTCGCTCGGCACTGGCAAGTGCGCTTTCGACATGGCGAAAGCGGCGCTCGAATTTGCTGTTGGTCTGGCGCAGGCACTGCTCCGGGTCGGCCCCCAGAGTACGCGCCAGGTTGGTGACCGCAAACAGCAGGTCACCCACTTCTTCCTGCGCATGCTGGCGGTCGCCGGCGGCCAGCGCCTCTTCGACCTCTGCCAGCTCTTCACGAATCTTGTCCAGTACGCCGCGGGCATCGGGCCAGTCGAAACCCACTCGGGCGGCACGCTTGGAGAGTTTGGTCGCCCTGCTCAGCGCAGGCAGGTTACGCGGTACATCGTCGAGCACCGATACCTCTTCGACGCTGCGCTGCGCGCGCTCTTCGGCCTTGAGCGCTTCCCAGCGGCTGTTGACCTGCTGGGTTTTGACGGCGTCTGCGCTCATGCCAGGCGGGCGGCGAGACGCCAGCGTCCCCTCTGGAAACACATGCGGATGGCGACGCAGCATCTTTTCCGTCAACGTGTGGACGATATCGTGGAAATCGAAGCGCTGCTCCTCGGCGGCGAACTGGGCGTAATAGACCACTTGAAACAGCAGGTCACCCAGCTCTCCGGGCAGCTCATCGAAGGCACGCCGCTCGATGGCATCGGCAACTTCGTAGGCTTCTTCCAGGGTATGCGGCACGATGGTGTCCCAGTGCTGCTTGACGTCCCACGGGCAGCCCTGCTGCGGGTCACGCAGCACGGCCATCAGCGTCAACAGGTCTTCCAGGCGGTAGCGCATCAGACCCCTCCTTTACGGGCACTTTTTTCGGGGTCGGCGTTACGCAGGCGGCGAACCTCGGTCACGTTGGGCAACTGCTGAATACGCGAGAACAGCCGTCCCAGGGACTCCAGGCCATCCACCTCCAGGGTGATGCGCAGGCGGGCAATGCCCTCGTCGGTATCGGTCAGCGTGTTGACCGCCAGCACATTGACCTTTTCATTGCCCAGCAGGCCCGTGACATCGCGCAGCAAACCCGAACGGTCCCAGGCCTGAATCTCGATGGTCACCGGGTAGCGGGTATGGGCGCGCTCGCCCCACTCCACTTCGATAATGCGCTGAGGCTCCTCCATGCGCAATTGGAGAATATTGGTGCAATCCTGACGGTGCACGGTGACCCCGCGCCCTTGCGTGATGAAGCCGACAATCGGCTCGCCGGGCACCGGTCGGCAGCAGTTGGCCATGCTGGTCTTCAAGTTGCCCACGCCCAGCACGGTAATGTCGCTTTTGGTGGCCTTGCTAGGCTGGCGACGCGGCTTGGCCAGCAGTCGGTCCAACTGCTCCTGGTCATCGGTCTCGCCAAACAGCTGCTGCGCCTGATGCAGTACCTGGCCTATCCGCAGGTCACCGGCGCCCAGCGCGGCGTACATGTCGTCAGCGTTCTGGTAATTGACCGCCTTGGCCAGTTTTGGCAGGTCGAGCCCTTCCACATCCAGGCGACGCATTTCACGCTCGAAGAGCGTACGCCCTTCGTCCAGGTTCTGATCCCGGGCCTGATGCTTGAACCACGCCTGGATCTTGGCCCGCGCCCGCGAGGTGCGTACGTAGCCCAGGCTGGGGTTGAGCCAGTCGCGGCTGGGGCCACCCTTGGTCGCGGTGAGAATCTCGATCTGCTGGCCAGTCTTGAGCTTGTAGGTCAGGGGCACGATACGCCCATTGACCTTGGCACCTCGGCAGCGATGGCCTATTTCGGTATGTACCCGATAGGCAAAGTCGATGGGGGTAGCGATGCGGGGCAGGTCGATCACGTGGCCGTCAGGGGTGAAAACATAGATTCGGTCCGGCGCCACGTCGCTGGAGAGCCCTTCGCGCAGGTCTCCAAAGCCGCCCACTTCGTCCTGCCACTCCAGCACCTGCCGCAGCCAGGCGATCTTTTCTTCGTAGCTGCGACTCTTGGCATTGGTATCGTGGCCCTTGTAACGCCAGTGGGCACACACTCCAAGCTCGGCCTCATCGTGCATACCGAAGGTGCGGATCTGAATTTCCAGCACCTTGTTTTCCGGCCCCATGACCGCAGTGTGCAGCGACTGATAACCGTTTTTCTTGGGGTTGGCGATGTAGTCATCGAACTCGTTGGGCACGTGGTGCCAGCGGGAGTGGACGATACCCAGCACGGTGTAGCAGTCGGTGACTTCGGGAACCAGAATGCGCACGGCGCGCACGTCGTGGACCTGGGAAAAATCGATCCGCTTGCGCTTCATCTTGCGCCAGATGGAGTAGATATGCTTTGCCCGGCCACTGACATCGTAACGATGGATATGCTGGGCTTCCATGAGGGTCTTGAGGGTTTCGACCACATCGTGAATATAGCGGTCGCGGTCCAGGCGCTTCTCTGCCAGCAGCTTGGCAATCGCCTTGTACTCGTCCTCATGCAGGTAGCGGAACGAAAGATCTTCCAGCTCCCACTTGATCTGGCCAATGCCCAAGCGGTGGGCCAGCGGCGCGTAGATATCGGCCACTTCCCTGGCCACCTGAAGGCATTTTTCCCGGGGGGCGTCCTTGACCTGACGCAGCGCGCAGGTGCGCTCGGCAATCTTGATCAACGCGACCCGTACATCCCCCACCATATTGACCAGCATTTTGCGCAGGTTTTCCTGCTGGTTATGCTGGCTCATGCCATGGTTGGGTGCCAAGGGGTAGCTGATGGCCGCCATCTGTAGTACGCCATCAATCAGCTTCGCCACTTCATCGCCAAAGCGCTTGGTCACCCCGTCGAGGCTCAGCAACCCTTCGCGCACGGCGCGATACAGCACGGCGGCTTCCAGCGTGGCCTGGTCGAGCTTGAGGTCCGCCAGAATATCGGCCATTTCCAGGCCCATGCGAAAACTGGAACCAGGCGACAGCCACACACGATGGGTGCGGGGGGCTTCTCGCTCCAACTGGTCGGCCAGCTCGCAGGCCTGAAGCAGGCGCTCGGGCTCACGCAGGCGCACATCTTCCTGAAGGCGCGTTAACCATTGTTGTATGTCCACCTTTCCGCTTTCTGTCAGCGGCTGGTCTTCACGCACTTTCACCATGACAATGACTCATCCTTTTGGGTGGCGGCTTGCTGCAAATGGCACGCTAGCCCGTATATTCAAACAGCATCAGCGTTTCCATGTGCGCCGTATGTACGAACATGTCGGCCACGACAACGTGCTTGATAGCATACCCTGCATGCACAAGATGTGCCGCATCGCGGGCCAGGGTTGCCGGGTCGCAGGAGACATACGCGACCCGGGCAATGCGATGGCGGCCCAGCGCCTGACACACCGCCTCGGCACCGCTGCGCGGCGGGTCCAGCACCAGTGCATCCACGGGGTGCTGCCGCAGCACCTTGGCCACGGCCTCGGCATTGCTGAGATCCGCTTGTTCCGCGCTGACCGCCAGGACTGCATCAGCATCGCGGGCGTTATGGGCATTGGCCCGCAGCCGCTCGACCATGCCTTGGCTGCCTTCGACCGCATGAACTCGGGCGCCTGCAGCGGCCAACGGCAGGCTGAAATTGCCGATGCCGGCAAACAGGTCCAGCAGCACCATGCCGGGCTTGGGCGCCAACCAGCCTACCACTTGTGCCACCATCTGCTGGTTCACCTCGGCATTGACCTGCAAAAAATCTCCCGGCGCAAAGTCAAGCGACAGGTTTGATGGCAGTGTACTGGCGTCGATGCCCAGCGCCTGCATGTCAAAGCGCTCTCTCAGCAAAGGTGGCGCACCATACCAGTGCAGCTGGGGCGCTTCGCGCCCCAGCCAGGCACCGACATGTACCTGGTGCTGCTCAGCGAAACGCTGCCAGCGCAGCTCATCGTCAGGCTGTGCCTTCAACTGACGCACCAGCACGACCGTCGCATCCGGGGTCGCCAGCAGTTCGAGGTGGCCGACCGAGCGCGGCGCTTCCAGGCTCGCCAACAGCGCTCGCAGAGGGGCAATGAGCGCCTGCAGGGCAGGCACCAGCACTGGGCAGGTGTCAATATCTACCAGCCGATTCGTACTGGCGGCGCGAAACCCCAGGTGCACCTTGCCCTGGCTATCCACCTTGACGCCCAGCCTCGCCCTGCGGCGATACGCCGTGGTCTGCCCGTGGAGCAAGCCGATGGCACCATGGGCCAGGCCCTGCCGTGCCAGCAGCTCAGCGACCACCTCACGTTTGTGGTGGCGCTGGGTGTCGAGCGCCATATGCTGCAAATCGCACCCTCCACACTGGCCAAAGTGGTCACAGGTCGGCGTCACGCGCAGGGGCGAGGGAGTCAGCAGAGTTTTGACATGCGCCTCATCAAAGCGTTTGCGGGTCACATGGACTGCGACCTCCACTTCCTCGCCGGGCAGCACCCGGTCGATGAACACGGTCTTCCCGGCAGCGTTGTGGGCCACCCCGCGGCCATCATGGGCCAGCCGCTCGACGACCAGCGGCGCATCACTGAGGCCGTCAGCCTGGTTTTTCACAGCTCGCCCTGGCGCGCGTGCCAGGCCCGAATGGCCCGATGCGGGGCGTGGGGGCCGCCGCTTACCCAACATCGCCATTCATACCTCCGGGGCGAACAAGCCCGTGGAGAGATAGCGATCACCACGGTCACAGACGATGAACACGATGACCGCGTTTTCGGTTTGTTCGGCGATGCGCAGCGCACCTGCCAGGCTGCCGCCGGATGAAACCCCTGCCAGAATACCCTCTTCCCGGGCCAGGCGACGCATGTGCTCTTCGGCTTCCTGCTGGGCAATGTCCAGCGTGATGTCGACCCTCGGCGCTTCGAAGATGGCGGGCAGGTACTCCTGGGGCCAGCGGCGAATGCCGGGAATACTGGCGCCATCGGCCGGCTGCAGCCCGACGATCTGCACGGCCGGGTTCTGCTCCTTGAGATACCGCGACACGCCCATGATAGTACCGGTGGTACCCATGGAGCTGACGAAGTGTGTGATCTCACCGTCGGTTTGCCGCCATACCTCCGGGCCGGTGGTGCGATAATGCGCCAGCGGGTTGTCCGGGTTGGCAAACTGGTTGAGCGGCTTGCCCTCGCCCCGGGCAATCATGGCGTCGGCGATATCGCGTGCCTCTTCCATGCCTCCCTCCTTGCTCGCCGAGATGAGCCTGGCGCCATAGGCCGCCATGGCTTGCTTGCGCTCGGCGGAAGCATTTTCAGGCATGACCAGCACCATCTTGTAACCCTTGATGGCGGCCGCCATGGCCAGCGCAATGCCGGTATTGCCCGAGGTCGCCTCGATCAGCGTATCGCCAGGTCGAATGTCACCACGGGCTTCTGCTTCGCTGAGCATCGACAGCGCCGGGCGGTCCTTGACCGAGCCTGCCGGGTTGTTGCCCTCCAGCTTGGCCAGCAGCGTGTTGTTGCGGCCTGCCGTGATTCTTTTCAGACGTACCAGCGGTGTATTGCCGACCACATCTTCAAGCGTGGGATAATTCATCACACATTCCTTATCGTAACCGTTATGCTGCATTATATCGGTGCTGCCCATGCCTGGACAGGCAACCTTCTGGATTCGATGAGCTTCTTTCATGTCTTTAAACACGCGCCTGCTGTTTGCCCTGCTGGGTTTTCCACTGTTGGTGTATGCCATGATGGCGTTTCTGTTCGTCTTTCACGCCGACGCCACGGGCCGCGCAGTGCTCGAGGAGAGGTTGGTCAGTACCGCAGAGCTGCTAGCCCCTAGCCTGGGAGAGGCCATGGCCGATGGCGACTCGCAACGCCTGGAGAGCCTCGCGGGAAAACTGCTCGAACAGCGCCACCTACGAGCCGTCACCCTCTTCGATGAACAAGGCAATCGCCTGCTGGTGATGGGTACCTCGCTGCCACCCCCGGCTCGACTGCACGCCCCGGAAACGACGACCATCGCCATGGAAGACGATCTGTGGCGCGTTCAGGTACCGCTGACCAGCGAGTCACTGAGCGGTCGTGGGCGCACGAACAATGGCTGGCTGGAAGCCGAGATGGATATCCGCACGCTGGTGCTGGAGCGCTACAAGCTGATTGCCAGCCTCAGCCTGGGCGGCATGCTGCTGGGCCTGTTGCTGTTTCTGATCGCCTTTGCCATCAGCCGCTATGTCACCCGCCCCATCGAAGAAGCCAGCCAGGCACTTTACCGACTGTCGAGAGGCGATGACCGACTGCAGATCACTCCTGCCAACCCCATCGAGCTGCGTCAACTGGCCCAGCATATCAATCGGCTGGCGGAGTATTTCCAGCACGCCCGGCGCAACATGCAGAGCCAGATCGAGCAAGCCACCAGTGAACTCCAGGAATCCATGGAGACCATCGAAGAGCAGAACATCAAGCTTGATCTGGCACACCGCAGCGCGCTGAGAGCCAACGCCGTGAAGTCTGAATTTCTGGCCAACATGAGCCATGAGATACGTACACCGCTCAATGGCATCATCGGTTTCTGTCGGCTGCTGGGCCGCTCGTCGCTCGACAGCCGCCAAAAGGAGTGGCTGGACCATGTGCGCCGGGCCTGTGACAACCTGCTGATGCTGGTCAACGACGTGCTGGATTTCTCGAAACTGGAAGCAGACCGCCTGACACTGGAAGAAGTGGACGTGGATATCGTGGCGCTGGTCGATGAAGTGATTGGCCTGCATGCCCCAGAAGCGCAGCGCAAGCAGCTCAACCTGGTCGCCATGGTGTATGACGACGTGCCGACCCCGCTATGCGGTGACCCGCTACGCATCCATCAGGTGCTGAACAACCTGCTTGGCAATGCCCTCAAATTCACCAATGAGGGCGATGTGATCGTGCGCGTCATGCTGGACAACCAGGAGGGTCAGCACGTCGTCCTGCACATCAGCGTCAGTGATACCGGTATTGGATTGAGCGACGAACACCAGCAGCAGCTGTTCAGCGCCTTCTCTCAGGCAGAGCCCAGCCACTCCCGACAGTTTGGAGGTAGCGGTCTGGGCCTGTCGATCTGCCGCCAACTGATTCAACGCATGGGCGGCGAGATTGGTGTCGAAAGCGAGTTGGGCAGAGGGTCGACTTTTTCGTTTACGCTCCCCCTGCTCGCCCATCAGGCAGACGAGCGCCCTCCAGAACTCGTGCTGGACAATCCGATCGTGCGCTTACACGAACCTCACTTGCCCACTCGAAACGTGCTGGAACACTTGCTGGAACGCTGGGGCGCTCGCCCTGTATCGTTCATCGATGCCGGCAATGAGGCACTGCTGATGATCAGCCTCGAACACGATGATTTTGACGGCGAACGTAAGGGCTATTGGCAGAACATCATTGCCCAGACCCCCTGCCCAGTCATCATTCTGGCCAACACCACCAGCTTTGATCTGCCCCACTGGGACCTTCCCCATGGCGGTGACCTGCTCTGCAAGCCCTTCACCCGCGCCCAACTGGTCACGATGGTACGACGCTTGCTGCAGCCCACGGTACTGCCAGCGGGTCAGGAGCCAAACCCCCTGGAGCTTGCCAACAAGCCTGCCCAAGGCGCCCCTTTGACGCTGCTGATCGTTGACGACAACACTGCCAACCGTGAGCTGCTCAAGGCCATGCTGGAGAGCAGCACGCTGCGCATCGTCTTGGCTGCCAGCGGCAGAGAAGCATTGGAGTTCGCGCGCCAGCATACCGCCGACATGGTACTGATGGATATTCGCATGCCCGACATGAACGGCATCGAAACCACCAAAGCGCTGCGTCGCGTCAACGGCAGCTGGGCACGCTGCCCCATCATCGCGGTCACCGCCCACGTACTGAATAACGAACGCCAGCAGTGGCTGAGTGAAGGGCTGGACGATGTGTTGATCAAACCCATCAATGACGTACAGTTGCAGCAGCTCATGCAGCGGTTTCTGGGTATTACGCCCGCCCCGGGGCATCAAGACATCACGCCAACTTCTACTGAGGCAGATACCCCACCGGCCACACCAGAACCCTTGGCAGAACCCATGGCATTGCCCAGCGCCCTGCCTGCCGTAGATCTCACCCTGGGGACGCGCTTGGCAGGTGGCAAGACATCATTGGCCAAACAGCAGTTGGTCAGGCTGATCGACAGCCTGGAAGAGCACGAACGACAAATGCGCAAGGCTTTCCAGGCAGACGAACTGAACGAACTGCTGGACTGGGTGCACGGGCTGAACGGGGCCAGCCGCTACTGCGGTGCACCAGAGCTGGCCCTGCTGGTGGAAACCCTGGAAACTCGGCTACGCACCAGCGGGCTACGCCATGTCGACACGCTGCTGGAGGAGCTTTACGCCGCCATGACGCGACTTGCCCAATACCGCGATGGCTTACTGGAGTAAACAAGGAGAAACGGCATGTGATTGGGGCGATCAGCGCTCCAGCACCACGAACGCCACGGCATACTCGGCTTCGTCACTGAGGGTAATGTGCGCCGTGGCGGCGCCGCTGGCTGCGAAGAGCCGCTGGGCCTCACCATGCAGGTGTAATCCGGGCTTGCCCAGCGCGTCGTTAAGCACCTGGATGTCTCCCCACTGCATGCCCTGGCGCAAGCCAAGGCCCAAGGCTTTCACGAAGGCTTCCTTGGCCGCAAAGCGCTTGGCCAGATAAGCCACCGGGCAGCCTTTGGCCCGCCACACCTGTTGCTCCTGCTGGCCCAGGATGCGCTCGGCAAAACGCTCGCCGTGGCGCTCCAGGGCCTGACGAAACCGAGCAACGCGGGCTATATCAGAGCCAATGCCAACGATCATTCAATGCCCGCAGCAGCCGTGATGGCCATCATGCTCGTCATGCGCATGCTCGTGTTCATGGGCATCCAGCGCGGCCATCAGGCCCGCCTCCTGGCCAGCAATTATCAGCCGCTTCATTTCCTGAACGGCCTCTTTCAGGCCCACAAAGAGGGCGCGCGCAATGATCGCGTGACCGATGTTCAGCTCGTTGACACCGGGCAAGGCAGCAATGGCTTCCACGTTGTGGTAGTGCAGCCCATGCCCGGCATTGACCACCAGCCCAAGGGAGACGGCATGGACCGCTGCCGCGCTCAGGCGGTCATACTCGGCGTTGGCTGTCTCGCTACCCGGCCGAGCTTCGGCATAGGCACCGGTATGCAGCTCGATGGTGGGCGCTCCAGCACGCTTGGCCGCATCGATCTGGGCTACATCGGGGTCGATGAACAGCGATACGTCACAGCCCACGGCTGCCAGACGCTGGCAGGCAGCGGCAATCTGCTCGAACCCGCCTACCACATCCAGGCCACCTTCCGTGGTCAGCTCTTCGCGCTTTTCGGGCACTAAACAGACGTGGGCGGGCCGCACTTCCTCGGCCAAAGCCAGCATCTCGCCGGTCACGGCCATTTCGAGATTCATGCGCGTGTTGAGCATCTCGGCCAGCAGGCGCACATCGCGGGGCTGAATATGGCGGCGGTCTTCACGCAGATGAACCGTAATGCCATCGGCACCGGCCTCTTCGGCCAGCAGTGCTGCCTGAACGGGGTCCGGGTAACGAGTGCCCCGTGCCTGGCGCAGGGTAGCGACGTGATCGATGTTGACGCCCAGTAAAATACGGGGAGGATGCATCGTGACTCTCCATTGGATGGCACACCGAGGCCATCATTGCTTGTCTGAGAACTGCTTGTCTGAGAATTGCTTGTATGAGAGAGGCCCGCCTAGCGCTGACGACGGCGGGCCAAATCCATCATCAGCTCGCGCGAGCGTAGCGCCACCGCCCCCAGGTGGGGCGCCAGCGCTGCTCGCATGAGCGCTTTCAAGGCACTGGCCAGACTCTCTGATTCCCAGTCGCCCTGCTCGATATAGCGTAAGGTACGACCGTCGATCCCTCGTTCGGCGGGCAGGAAGCCACGGCTGACAGCGTCGAACCGATAGCGGCCATGGGGGTCCAGAGGAGCGCCTTGAGGCGTGCAGAAGCGCGGCGTGGCTTCCAGGGCTTCCAGTAACGCCCACTCATAGCGTCTCAGCGCCAACCCGCGCTCGGCGGGCACCGGAAGGGCCTCCAGCAGCACGCTGTAAAAGGCAAACACATTCGCGGATGCCAGTTCCAGCGGCAGCAAACGGGTGGCAATCTCATTGGCATACAGGCCACACAACAGCCCTTCTCCCGCCAACAGGGCGGTCTGCCCCCGGGACTCCATCAGGGTCAGGCGCTTCAGCTCGCGCTCGCCGCGCCAGGCGATGAACAGCGGCGTAAAGGGCTGCAAACGCTGGCGCGACTTCGAACCGGGGCGCTGCCCACCCTGAGCCACCGCGCGGATGCGCCCGTGGTTGAGTGTCAACAGGTCGACCAGCGCGCTGGTTTCCCGATACGCCTTACGGTGCAGCAGAAAGGCAGGCTCGGGGGTCATGGCCGCGCTCAATCCAGGTCGTAACCCAGGCTCTTCAAGGCACGCTCATCGTCAGACCAGCCCCGCTTGACCTTGACCCACAGGTTGAGCATGACCTTGGTGCCCAGGGCACGCTCCATGTCCAGCCGCGCCTCTCGGCCGATACTCTTGATCCGATCGCCATTTTCACCGATCAGAATCACTTTCTGGCCCTGACGCTCCACCAAAATCAACGCGCTGATATGGGTCACCCGCTCGGTCTCGCGGAACTCCTCGATTTCGACGGTCATCTGATAGGGCAGCTCATCGCCCAACTGACGCATGACCTTTTCACGCACCAGCTCGGCGGCCATGAAGCGCAGACTCTTGTCGGTGATCTGGTCTTCCGGAAAGAAGTGAATGCTCTCTGGCAGATGCTTGGCCACCTCATCTTCCAGCGCTTCTACCTGGGTGCCGTGCTTCGCTGAAATGGGGATCACGGCAGCAAACTCACGCCGTGCACCCACCTCTGCCAACCAGGGCAGCAGGTCGGCCTTGTCCTGCAGGCGGTCGACCTTGTTCACTGCCAGAATCACCGGCGCCGTGACATGCTCCAGACGCTTGAGCACCGCCTGGTCTTCATCGGTCCAGCGTGTGCGATCGATGATGAAGACGACACAATCCACGTCGCGCAGCGCCTGCGTGGCCGCCTGGTTCATGAACCGGTTGATCGCCTTGTTGCGGTCCTTGGACATGATGTGCATGCCCGGGGTGTCTACATAGATGAACTGTGTCTCATCAACGGTCTTGATGCCCATCACCTGATGGCGAGTGGTTTGCGGCCGCCGGGAGGTAATCGAGATCTTTTGCCCCAGAATCCGGTTCATGAGGGTTGATTTGCCTACGTTGGGACGGCCAACGATGGCCACGAATCCGCAGGTTTGGCTCATGATTTGTCTCCGGAGGGTTGTTCAAGATAGGACAGGGCTTCTTCCGCCGCCTGCTGCTCGGCATGCCGGCGGCTAGGGCCTTTGCCCGTGGTATGCTCGTTCAATAGATCGATGTAACACTCCACGGTAAACGTCTGGGCATGCGCCTCACCCTTGACCGAGACCACTTCGTAGCGCGGCAACGCTGCCTGGCGTGACTGCAGGAACTCCTGCAAACGTGTCTTGGGGTCCTTTTGCGTGTCCTGGAGAGAGATATTGTCCAGCCTGTCAGCATACCAGGCCAGTACCCGGTCACGCACGGCGTCCATGCCTGCATCCAGGTAGATGGCCCCGATCACGGCCTCCACGGCATCGGCTAGAATGGATTCACGGCGATGACCACCGCTTTTCATCTCTCCCGAGCCAAGCCGCAGGCACTCGCCAAACGACATTTCACGAGCCAGCTCGGCCAGGGTCTGGCCCTTGACCAGGCGCGCGCGCAGGCGAGAAAGCTGGCCTTCACGCGCCTGAGGGAAGCGCTGAAACAGCGCTTCGGCAATGATAAAGTTGACGATAGAGTCACCCAGAAATTCCAGGCGCTCATTGTTGCGACCACCATAGCTGCGATGGGTCATGGCCAGTTCCAGTAGCGTTGGGTCGCCAAAGGTGTGGCCGATTCGTCGGCAAAAAGCGGTTAAGGAATTGCTCACGGTGCTCCTACGTCATTGACGTTATACAAAATAACCACGCTGACCTTGTTGTTTAACAGGTGCTTCATTCGATGCGCCGCACGCTGCTGAAGCTGGGCAAACCACCATCCCAGTGCATCCAGACCGCAAAGGCACGGCCAACGATATTGTCTTCCGGAACAAAGCCCCAGTAGCGGCTATCGTTGGAGTGATCACGATTATCACCCATGGTGAAATAGTGCCCTTCCGGCACCACCACTTCACGCATTTGCGGCCCCGGATCACGCGGGTTGTTATAAATGAAATGCCTCGCTTCGCCCAGCTGCTCTTCCAACAACAGCTGCTGGGGTGACAGTGCCGGGCCCTCTTCGACCAGCACCTTGCTGACTGCTTCGCCGTTCACGTAGAGCTGCTTGCCTTCGTAACGAATGCGATCTCCGGGCAGCCCCACCACACGCTTGATGAAGTTCACCGAGGGCTCGTCCGGGAAACGAAACACCATGACATCGCCACGCTCCGGGTCGTCCACTTCCAAAAAGCGGTGATGCACCACGGGCAAACGCAGGCCGTAGGCAAACTTGTTCACCAAAATGAAGTCCCCGACTTCCAGCGTCGGCTTCATGGAGCCAGAGGGGATCTGGAACGGCTCGACGATGAAGCTCCGCACTACCAGCACTACCAGCAGTACAGGGAAGAAAGAGCGTGAGTAGTCGACCGGCCATGGCTCCTTGAGGAGCTTTTCCCGGGTGGCATCGTCCAGCCCGTCTACCGTGGCCGCTTCGGCAGTGGCCACCCGCTCACGGCGCTTGGGCCGCAGCACCAGCACATCCAGCAGGAAGATGGCCCCGGAGAGTATGACGGCAAGTACCAGTAATAATGAAAAATCCATGTGGGGTCGAGTCCCTAGTCGTTGACCTTGAGCACAGCAAGGAAGGCATCCTGGGGAATTTCAACACGCCCCACCTGTTTCATCCGTTTTTTACCGGCTTTCTGTTTTTCCAGCAGTTTCTTCTTGCGGCTGACGTCGCCGCCATAACACTTCGCGGTCACGTTCTTGCGTAGCGCCTTGACTGTCGAGCGCGCGACCACCTGCCCACCAATGGCAGCCTGAATGGCCACGTCGAACATCTGACGCGGAATCAGCTCTTTCATCTTCTCCACCAGCAGACGGCCGCGGGTGTGGGCATGATCCCGGTGGATGATGACCGCCAGTGCGTCGACCTTGTCGCCGTTGATCAGCACGTCCAAGCGCACCAGTTTGGCGGCCTCAAAACGCTCGAAGTTATACTCCAGCGACGCGTAACCGCGAGAAATCGACTTCAAGCGATCGAAGAAGTCCATGACCACTTCCGACATCGGCAGCTCGTAGGTGAGCTGAATCTGGTTGCCCAGAAACTGCATGTCCAGCTGGGTACCACGGCGCTGCTCACACTCGGCAATCACGTTGCCCACGTACTCCTGGGGCACCAGAATGCTGGCCCGAACGATGGGCTCGCGCATCTCGTCGACGTCGGCCATGTCCGGCAGTTTGGAGGGGTTGGAGACATACTTGATGTCGCCATTTTTCATGGCCAGCTCATACACTACTGTGGGAGCGGTGGTGAGCAGGTCCAGGTCGTATTCGCGCTCCAGACGCTCCTGGATGATTTCCATGTGCAGGGTACCAAGGAAACCCACGCGGAAACCGAAGCCCAGGGCATCCGAGTTTTCCGGCTCGTACTCCAGCGACGCATCGTTTAGCGCCAGCTTCTCCAGCGCATCGCGAAAGTCTTCGTAGTCATCGGCGCTGACCGGAAACATACCGGCGTACACCTGCGGCTTGACCTTCTGGAAACCCGGCAGGCGCTCGACATCCGGGGTTTTGGTATGGGTGATGGTATCACCGACCGGGGCACCGTGGATTTCCTTGATCCCCGCCACCACGAAACCGACCTCCCCTGCGCGCAGGATATTGGTCTCCTTACGCAGTGGCGTGAAGATGCCCACTTCGGTGGCGTTCCAATCCCGCCCGGTCGATTTGATGCGCAGCTTGTCGCCCTTGCGCAGCGTACCGTCGAACAGCCGCACCAACGAAACGACGCCGAGATAGTTGTCGAACCAGGAGTCGATGATCAGCGCCTGCAAGGGGGCATCCGGGTCCCCTTTGGGGGGCGGAATATCGCGTACCAGACGCTCCAGCAACGCGTCGATACCAATACCGCTCTTGGCCGACACCTGACAGGCATCGGTGGCATCCAGCCCGATGATCTCTTCCACTTCCTGAGAGACGCGGTCCGGGTCGGCCTGGGGCAGGTCGATCTTGTTGAGCACTGGCAGCACTTCCAGGCCCTGCTCGATGGCGGTGTAGCAGTTGGCCACCGACTGAGCTTCGACACCCTGAGCGGCGTCCACTACCAACAGCGCTCCTTCACAGGCGTATAGCGAGCGGGATACTTCGTAGGAGAAGTCCACATGCCCTGGCGTATCGATGAAGTTGAGCTGATAGACTTGGCCATCGGCTGCGGTGTAGTCCAGCGTCACCGACTGCGCCTTGATGGTAATGCCACGCTCGCGCTCGATATCCATGGAGTCGAGCACCTGCTCCTTCAGCTCACGCTCGGTCAGGCCACCGCAGGTCTGGATCAGACGATCGGAAAGTGTCGATTTACCGTGGTCGATGTGGGCGATGATGGAGAAATTGCGAATATGCTTGAGCTTTCCGCCGGAAACGTCATGAGACATCGAGTGTGTTCTGCCTTATTGGTACGCAAGCGATGGTGTTGGGGACCGCGCCAACAAGGCGTCACGTGAGCACCGCACCACTGCATTGCCAAAGTTCGTCAAAAGATAAGCGCTATTGTAGCGATATGCGGGGGATAGGAACAGCAGTCCGGCGAGAACCGCCGGACTGGAGGGAGCGAAAAGCGTACTTATTCCAGACGCAGCGCTACAAAAAGTGAGCGTCCATCACGATACAGGCGCAGCGGGATGGCACGATCGGTGGGCAAGGCTTCGACGATTCGCATCAGCTCATCCGCAGAAGCAACGCTACGGTGGTCGAGGCTGACCAGAATGTCTCCCGGACGGAGCCCCGCCTGGGCGGCAACGCTGTCCGGCTCCACCTGACGAACCTCTACGCCACCGGTGATGTTGAGCCGCTCGCGCGTGGCTTCATCCACTTCGGCCACAGCGACACCTAGTCGCATCTGATTGTTGCTGCTGGAAGCTTGCTCGACGCCTTGGGCGTCCGGCCAGCTACCCAGTTCGATGGTTTCAGTCACCTGCTCACCATCGCGCATCAGGGTAAGCTCCACATCGCTGCCAGGGGCAACACGCCCGATGAGGCGCGGCAACGTGCTGGAACGATCGACCTCTTCGCCATTGACTTCCAGAATCACATCCCCAGCCTGCAGGCCACCCTGCGCGGCAGGCCCCTCAGGGTCCAGATCGGCAATCAGCGCACCGATGGCTTCGCTCATACCAAACGACTCGGCCAAATCACGAGACACCGGCTGGATCATCACGCCCAGCCAACCACGGTTCACCTGGCCATCTTCACGCAGCTGGCTGGCAACGTCCATGGCGACGTTGATCGGGATGGCAAACGACAAGCCCATGAAACCACCGCTTCGGGTGAATATCTGAGAATTGATCCCCACGACTTCACCTTCCAGATTGAACAGCGGGCCACCGGAATTCCCCGGATTGATGGCCACATCGGTCTGGATGAAGGGGACATAGGCGTCCCGTGGCAGCGTTCGGTTGATGGCACTGACGATACCCGCAGTGACCGAATGGTCGAAACCGAACGGCGAGCCAATGGCCGCTACCCACTCTCCGACCTTGAGTTCGTCGGAGTCTCCCAGGGTGAGTACCGGCAGGTCGCTGGCATCGATCTTCAGGAGGGCAACGTCGGTTTGTACGTCGCTGCCGATCAGCTCGGCGGGCAGCTCGCGACGGTCGTTGAGGCGCACCAGAATCTCATCGGCATCCTGTACCACGTGGGCGTTGGTCATCACATAGCCATCTTCACTGATGATGAACCCCGAACCCAGGGATTGCCGCTCCTGGCTACGCCCCTGGCCACCACTGGGCGGAGCCGGGAAGCTGTCGCCAAAAAAGTGGCGAAAGATTTCGGGAATGTCCTGACCACCAAAGCCTTGTATCGACGGCGAGCTGCTGCGCTGCACCGTTCGCGTGGTAGAAATATTGACGACGCCCGGCGCGGCTTCTTCTACCAGCACCGTGAAATCGGGCAAGGTCTGGGCCTGGGCACTGTGGCCCACCATGAACAGCGCAACCAGGCATAACCATAACGTTGAGGGGAGAACCAAGCGCTTCATGAAACAGCTCCTAGTCAAGCAGGGACGACAGTATGGAAGTGCAACTCTTAGCGAGCTACAGGACAACTAACTGACCAAACGCGGACGGAAGCGTTCCATCCCCCCGCGCATAAGAAATCCAAGCGCCACCAAGGCGCACGCCAAGGTACCAAAAAAGGCACCCGCGCTGATCCACTGGCTCTCTGCCACCCTGGCAATCGCCCCCGACACGACCAGCGCCAGTAGCATGGGCGCGGCATAGACCAAAAGCGCCAGATAGCCAATGGCTTGCCGTTCCACCGTCAGCGTCACCGCACTGCCCAAAGGGTAACGCTCTGCCAATTGGCTTTCCAGACACTCAGGCCGCACCTCGACACGCTGGTACTGGCGGCGCGCCAGCAGGCCCATGCCACAACCCCGCCCCTTGGCGCAGGCATCACATTCGCTGGCCACCGACACATCCACTATCAGCCGCCCTTGGGCATACCCCACCACGCGACCGGTGCGATAAAGCGAGGTACACGTCGTGTGCTCGGTCAATGACATCAGGGCTGAATCACGATGGACTGAACGATACGACGCATGACATCAGACGGCAACTCGCCGACACCGACCAGCTGCCAGCGCTGATCGCCGACCTCGACCAGCGATACCGTGGCCGTAGAAACACCTAACTGGTGGCTGCCTTCCGACAGCGTCTGCTGTTCGACGGGCGCTGCAAACAGACTGATAGACGCCAAGCCATCGCTGTAAACACGCTGACCCGATAACGAGCCGGTCTCGACCGGCTGGGAAACGAAGCCATCCGGCAACCACTCAGCCTGCCAACTCATCGCAGGCTCCTCCGGCGAAGCAGGATGGGCAATCTCGCCTTCATACAGAACCGGGGCTTGCAGCTGAGTAATCTGAAACGTTTCCAGCGCCCGCGATTGGCTATCACGCATGACATGCTTGAGCAGCAGCCCCGTCTCTTTGTCTAGCCACCACTCATGCTGATAGCGCTCGCCATCCTGCGGCGCAAACTTGAGCTGCACGGCTTCGCGACCCGCGACACGATCATCGTTGAGCAGCTCGATCTCATAATAATGGGCTACGTGAGCGGCCCAGGCTTCCGCTGAGCTGCTGGTCTCTTGATCTTCTAGGGTAAAGCGGGCGCGATAGCCCACGGCGGACTGACGCTCGACACTCACGGAAGGGCCATCCAGATGCTGAACGACCTGCTGCCGAACGCCATCTCGAATACGATGTGAAAGCGCCAGGGTACGCACTCCCAAAGCATCGATGGAGACGGCCCTGGCCTGGAAGTCGTAGCAGTGACCGGCCTGCTTGCTGAGCACAAGCCAATCCTGAACGTTGGCGGGCGCAGTAAAGGAGGTAAGGTCATCGCAGCTGAATGCGGGCGCTTGCTCTGCGATGACCGGCGTGGAAAAGGAGAACAGGCTTACGAGCCCAGCAGACGCTGCGGTCTGGATTCTCCACTGTCGGCACTTGTCCATCGCCATAATGCTCAGGCCACTCTCTCCAACATTAACGCTGTCCCAGAGGTTCGGTGACCGAAGAGCGCATCAGCGGCATCCAGCTGTCACCACCGCCACTAGCCGCCCCTTGAGCATGCTGCTCCAGGTAGGACTGCAACAGACGCAACTGATCGATATCGATGGACGTTGGCTGCTGAGCCATGACGCTTTGCGGCGCAGACGGAGCCGCGAAACCGGCTTCGCTGACGTTCATCAAGCCGCTATTACCTGCCTGCCCATTGATCCGGAACGGCGTAGGTTCGAACATCGGCATATCGGAGGCTGCCAAGGCACCTGTCTGGGCACCTGACAAGCTGACTGGCTGCACCTGAGCACCCACGCCGGTACCGGGCTGCGCAGCAATACTCCCATCAGGTTGGCCGCTGGTACCCGTGCCGCTATTGAAGAACTGGACGCCCGTAATCACCATCAGGGAAACGGCCGCTGCCACACCAGCACCGCGGGCAAACGAGACGCCGCCGACACGGCTGTTCGATGCCGCGACGGGCTCTGCCATCGGGACGGGCTCGTTACGCAAGCGATCCATGATGCCCGCCGAAAGATCGACGCTGACATCCACTTCGCGTTCGCGTTGCATCATGCTGCGCGCCAGATGATAGCGGCGCCAAGTCTCAGCCGCGTCGGCGTCGTCAGGTAGTGATTTCAACACTCGGCGAAGTTCCAGCTCATCACTTTCGCCGTCCATCAATGCGGAAAGTGACTCCCGTGTGTTTTGACTCATACTTCACACCCTCACACTGTGTTTGAAGAAGCTTCACGACAACACGGCTAGTGCGTGTTTTAGCCGCAAAACCTCGCAGGCCAAGACTTGGATTATCTATCACCGTCTGCACAACGCCATGGCCCTACTGGCAGGCAACATGAGCTTGCTGCTCAACGGCTCAACTCATTAGCGCTGGCAGCCCTTATGACGCCTGACTCGCCAGACAGTTCACAAAAAAAGCAAAAACGTAAATGTTTGTGTCCATGCATAGGCAGCATCCCCACGCTCAGGGCTCTTCACGACTGTTGCGCGCCGTGGTGACCAGCGGTCGAATGTGCTCGTCTACCGCCTCCCGGGCACGGAAAATACGCGAGCGCACCGTACCCACCGGGCACTGCATGATTTGCGCGATGTCCTCGTAGGCCAACCCATCCAGCTCACGCAGGGTAATAGCCGTGCGCAGGTCATCCGGCAAGCGCTCGATGGCTTCGAACACGGCGGCTTCCAACTGGTCCCGCGCGATGGAAGCTTCGGGAGACTCGGAGTCGGCCAAGCGGCCGCTTTGATCGACGATTTCGGCATCGACGATATCCAGGTCGCTGCCGGGTGGGCGACGCCCTCTGGATACCAGGTGGTTCTTCGCCGTATTGATGGCGATCCGGTACATCCAGGTATAGAAAGCACTTTCTGCACGAAACTTGCCCAACGCGCGATACGCCTTGATGAACGCTTCCTGCGCCACATCCTGCACTTCGGCGTGATCATGCACATAGCGCCCAATAAGGCCGATGATCTTGTGTTGATACTTCTTTACCAAAAGATCGAAAGCGCGTGTGTCGCCTTTCTGGGCACGCTCAACCAACTGCTGGTCCGTTTCACGAGTGCCCATTCACACGCTCCTTCCGCGCCGACATCACGCCGGTCGCTTCATGTTCTTGTCGCCCTGTTAATCGGGCCTTCACAGCAAGCAGCATAGTGTCCCTTGGGCATTGATTAATCGTCATGGAGAGCACCGGGCGACGAGGCCCGGGTGCCCCACCTGTTCTGGAGGGCGTTCGGTGGCATAACGCCAATGCTGTCTAGTGTTACGCGTTCTTTGCAGCGCATCAAGCGCTTACCCCCTTTCTTGAAACCCTGCGGCTGACATTTTTCCTTAATGCAAAGTTCCGTAACAATTGATTTTTACCACCGCGACACGCCATAGTAGTGACCACTTTTCGCCCATCGCGCATGTACAGGTAGCAAGATGTCTGATCAACAGGTTAGCAATCTCAACGTCCTCGCTCAGGACGTTCTCACCACCCCCGATGCCTTGAAGGCAGCCATTCCTCTCACCGAAGCCGCCGAGCGCTCCGTCGTGGAAGGCCGCCGCGTCATTCAGAACATCCTGGATGGCAACGACCCGCGCCTGCTGGTGGTCGTTGGCCCCTGCTCCATCCATGACGTGGATGCTGCACTGGATTACGCCCGCCGCCTGCGCGCGCTGGCCGACAAGGTGAGCGATAGCCTGTACATCGTGATGCGCGTCTATTTCGAAAAGCCACGCACCACCGTGGGCTGGAAAGGGCTGATCAACGACCCCCACCTGAACGACTCATTCGAAATCGACGAAGGCCTGCACATCGCCCGTAAACTGCTGGTCGACCTGGCCGAAATGGGCTTGCCCCTGGCCACGGAAGCACTGGACCCGATCTCGCCCCAGTACCTACAGGACTGCATTAGCTGGTCAGCCATTGGCGCCCGTACCACCGAGTCACAAACCCATCGCGAGATGGCCTCAGGCCTCTCCTGCCCGGTCGGTTTCAAGAACGGCACCGACGGCAGCCTGGATGTCGCCATCAACGCCCTGCAGTCGGTGGCCAACCCGCATAACTTCCTGGGCATCAACCAGGCGGGCCAGGTCGCCATCATCCGCACCCGGGGCAACGCTTACGGCCACGTGGTACTGCGCGGCGGCAACGGCAAGCCCAACTACGACAGCGTCAGCGTTGCGCTGGCCGAAAAGGAGCTGAGCAAGGCCAAACTGTCGGCCAACATCATGATCGACTGCTCCCACGCCAACTCCAACAAGGACCCGGCCCTGCAGCCGCTGGTACTGGAAAACGTGACCAACCAGATTCTGGAAGGCAACCGCTCCATCATCGGCCTGATGGTCGAGTCCAACATTGGCTGGGGTGCCCAGAAAGTGCCCGCCGACCTGAGTCAACTGCAGTACGGTGTCTCGATCACCGATGCCTGTATCGACTGGGACACGACCGTCGAAACCTTCACGCGCATGAACGAGAAACTGGCCCCGGCACTGGCCAAGCGTATTGCCTGAAGCTGACCCGCCAACGCCCCGCCGGACCCTCCGGCGGGGCGTTTTTTTATGGGCATCACCCGCCGCCGATTTCAGGCCTGAATGTCACGTCTGAACGGGGGCAAGGCATCCAGCAGCGCCTGACCGTAGCGCCGCGTGATCACGCGGCGGTCCAGCAACGTAATCACGCCCCGGTCGTTCTCCTTGCGGATCAACCGACCACAGGCCTGCACCAGCTTGATGGAGGCATCGGGCACACTGATACGCATGAAAGAGTTGCCGCCCTGGCTTTCGATCCACTCGGCCAACGTGGCGCCCACCGGGTCATCGGGCACCGCAAAGGGTAATCGGGTGATGACCACATGAGTCAGGTAATCCCCGGGCAGGTCGATGCCCTCTGCAAAGCTGGCCAAGCCGAAGATGATGCTCCCCTTGCCGCTATCGACCGCTGCTCGATGCCGTTCGATCAACTCCCGCTTGGGCAGCGCATCCTGCGCCAGCAAGCGCTCTTTCAAGGCCGCTGGCAGCACTTTTTCTACCGCCCTGAGCTGGGCCCGGGACGAAAACAGTACCAGCACCGCTTCATCCTCCCCCAACTGGGAGACACAGCGCACGATGGCACGCTCATGGGCCTCTCGGTCGCTGGGGTCCGTGGCTTCGACAGGCACGCGCAGCACCGCGTTGGCATAATCGAAGGGGCTAGGCAGCGCCTGGTACCGATAGCGACTGGCCAGGCCAGCGCGCTCCTGAATACGCTCGAAGCGCCCCAGTGCCGTCAAGGTGGCAGAAGTGACCACCGCGCCGTGGCAACGCCCCCACAAATGCTTGGCCAGCGTATGCGCCGCCGAGACGGGGCTGGCGGAGAACTCGATTTCGGGCTCACCGGCTACACGACTCAGCGTGATCCAGCGCGCACAGGGCGGCGCATTGGGCGGGTCCTGCTCGCTGAACGCCTGCCAGAGCGCGTGGGCTTCCAGGGCGCGACCATGCAGCAGCGCCACCAGCGGTAGCCAGGCTTCGGCCTGATCGCGGTCCAGCCCCGTCTGCTTGTCCGGGTCCAGGCTCTCACGCAGAATATCGGCAATGCTTTCCAGACTGCGTGATAGCGTGGCAAACATCACCAGCAGCTGCCGCGCCTGCTCGCGCAGCGCTTCCGGCACCTCGCCCTTCTCGAAACGCTGCTGGTGGCTGGCCTCTTCATCCGCCAGCCCCTGCTCACGCCCGGCCAGCTGATGCCCCAGGCTGAACACGTCTCCCAGGGCAGGCTCCAGGCCATGCAACACTTCAGGCAGGCTGGCCAACAGCCGGGCCACGGTGGGCTGAACCGCCAAACCCTGGTGAAGATCGGTCAAGCTGCTGCGCAGCGTCTTGAGCCAGCGCAGACAGCCATGCACCGCGAAGCGGTGGGCAAAGTGCGACAGCGCCTTGTCCGGCAGGTGATGGCCTTCGTCGAAGATGAAGATACAGTCGGCAGGGTCCGGCAGAATGGCGCCGCCCCCCAGGGCCAGGTCCGCCAGTACCAGATCGTGGTTGGCCACGATGACATCGGCATCTTCCAGCTCACGACGTGAGCGGAAGAACGCGCAGGCACCGAAATGGCCGCAGCGGCGCCCGGTACACTGGCGGTGATCGACGGTGAGCTGACGCCAGTGGGCATCATCGATGGTGTCAGGCCAGGTATCACGGTCACCCTGCCACTCGCCCTTGCCATAGGCATCGGCCAGGTCGCTGGCAAGCACCTGATAGTCGCTGCTATCGCTTTGCAAGGAGTGCTCGAACAGCGACATGGTCGGGTTTGGCTCACTGCCCTCCAGGGCCTGATCCAGCCGCGCCACGCACACATAGCGCCCGCGCCCTTTGGCCAGCGCGTAGCGAAAGGCGATGCCACTGTGCTTGGCCAGCGAGGGCAGGTCCTGATGCAACACCTGCTCTTGCAGGGCCACCGTGGCCGTGGACACGATCAGTCGCTTGCCCTTGGCCTTGGCAATGGGCAAGCCTGCAATCAGATACGCCAGCGTCTTGCCCGTGCCGGTACCGGCTTCCAATACGCAAACGTGGCTGTCGCTGGTGCGCTTGCCATCGCTGTCGCACTGAATATCGCCCAGGGTGCGGGCAATCTCGGCAATCATCAGCCGCTGACCGTAGCGTGGGGTCAGCGCTAACTGCTCCACCACGTTACGGTACGCTTGCTGAATATCGGCCTTGAGCGCGTTATCCAGCATGTGCGTTACAGCATGCCTTCCGGCGGATGCTCGCAGGGCAGCTTGCCGTTGATGTAGCGCTCGATTTCCGGCAGCGAGAAGGCGTCTTCTTCACCCACGAAGCTGATCGACACCCCTTTGGCACCGGCACGACCGGTGCGGCCAATACGGTGCACGTAGTCTTCCGGGTCTTCCGGCAGGGTGTAGTTGATCACGTGGCTGACGTCTTCGATATGGATGCCACGACCGGCCACATCGGTGGCCACCAGCACCTGGATCTCGCCTTCGCGGAAGCTTTCCAGCGTCTTGATGCGCTGATTCTGGGGCACGTCACCCGACAGCATGGCGGCACTCACGCCTGCTTTTTTCAGCAGATCATCGAGTTTGCGCACCAGATCCCGACGGTTGCCGAACACCATGACCCGCTCGAAGCTCTCCTGCTCCAGCAGCTTGACCAACAGGCGCTGCTTGTCGTCATCCGACACCAGGTACACGCGCTGGTCGATATCGGCCTGATTCTCTACCGTGACTTCGATCTCGACGTGGGCCGGTTCCTGCGTCCACTGGCTGGCCAGGTTGAGAATGTCGTCGGTGAAGGTGGCCGAAAACAGGAACGTCTGACGCTCCTCTTTCCTGGGGGTGTAGCGGATGATGCGCTTCACATCCGGGATGAACCCCATGGAAAGCATGCGATCCGCTTCGTCGAGCACCAGCACTTCGGTCTCGGACAAGTCGATGTCGCGCTTCTGATGGAAGTCGAGCAGACGGCCAGGCGTGGCCACCAAAATATCGAGCTTCTTGCCGAGGCTCTCACGCTGTTTCTGGTAATCCATGCCACCGACCACGCTGGCCACGTTCAACGACGTGAAGCGGGCGAGCGCCTTGGCGTCTTTCTCGATCTGCAGCGCCAGTTCGCGGGTGGGGGCGATGATCAGCGCACGGGGAGCCCCCGGCTTCTGGCCATCCGGCGCGGGCTCTTCCAGGAAGTAGGCCAGCACGGAAATCAGGAAGGCGGCGGTCTTGCCGGTGCCCGTCTGGGCCTTGCCCACAATGTCGCCACCCAGCAGCGTGTGGCGCAGCGCCTCTGCCTGAATGGGGGTGCAGTATTCATAGCCCTGGGCATGAATAGCGCGCATCAAGGGTAGCGGCAGATCAAAGTCATGGAAGCGCCACTTGCCGGCAACGGCGGGCACCTGAAACTGACGAAGATCCCAGTTCGACTGACGGCGACGCGGCTTGCGACGACGGCGTTTAGGCTTGCGGTTCTGGTCCGATGCTGTGATCTGTTCCGACTCGCTCATAGGCTGTGTATCTGTCCATTGCTGTGGAGGTTAGGCATCACGAATCGCGCATTGTAGCAGGGCTTGGCGATAAGAGCGCGCTCTGCTGTCGAAGGAGCGCCCTTGCCTGTTAGAATGAGGCATAAATTAACCCAAGGAGCGCGACGATGACGCGTAAGAAAAAGACTCGTTCACTGGCAGACAAGGTGACGATCCGCACCGGTCGCCGCAAGGATTACAAAAAGTGGCGCCATGAAAACCCGGATCAGGTGACCTCATCACGCCGTTTCGTGGCCAAGAAACAGCAACAGCGCAAATTGCAGGCCGTGCGCAAGCTGGCACGCCAGCAAAGTGGCCAGAACATTGCCATCCACCCCGACAAGGGGAGCGACTCCTCTTCGGGAGAGCCCTCCTGATGCGTCTGGTGTCTTTCAATATCAACGGCATCCGGGCAAGGCTGCATCAGCTTCAAGCGCTCATCGATACCCATCGCCCTGATGTGATCGGCCTGCAGGAAATCAAGGTGCAGGATAGCGAATTCCCACTGGCCGATGTGGAAGCCATGGGGTACCACACCTTTCACTATGGCCAAAAGGGCCACTACGGTGTGGCCTTGCTCTGCCGACAGAAACCTCAGCAGGTCTTCTACGGCTTTCCTGATGATGAGGAAGATGCTCAGCGACGCATGATCGGCGTGCGCCTGCTGACCACCGACGGCCAGCCGGTCACCGTGTGGAACGGCTACTTCCCCCAGGGCGAGAACGTCGAACACCCCACCAAATTTCCTCACAAGGAGCGCTTTTACCAGCAGCTGGCCAATCTGCTGGCCACGCAGCACTCCCCGGAAGAGCATCTCGCCGTCATGGGTGACTTCAACATTTCCCCCGAAGACCAGGACATCGGCATTGGGGAAGCCAACCGAAAACGCTGGCTGCGTGATGGCAAGGCCAGCTTTCAGCCCATCGAGCGGGAGTGGCTAGCGGGCATCAAGGCGTGGGGGCTCAGCGACAGCTATCGGCTCTGCCACCCCGACAACAGCGAATGGTTCAGCTGGTTCGACTACCGCTCGAAGGGCTTTGATCGGGAGCCCAAGCGTGGGCTGCGCATCGACTACATCCTTGTCTCGCCCCCTCTGGCACAGCGGGTCACCGATGCAGGTATCGACTATCCCCTGCGCGCCATGGAGCGACCTTCGGATCACGCGCCCACCTGGAGCGACTTTTCGCTGACGCTGGCGGACTGACCTGCGCCCTGGCTGCCGCCCGCCCGGGCGGCACGGCTCATCCCCTGAGCCCCCTCAATCGAAATAGCCAAGCCACTGCTCGGCCTGTTCGTCGCCCAGCTCCGCCGCTCGCGAGAGCGCCTCTTTCGCCAGCGACTCATTACCCCACGCGTAGGCCAACTGACCATACTGGCGCCAATCGTCAGCCGTTTGAGTAGTATCAGCCAGCGCCTGCCAAGCGTTCAGGGCATGCTCGACATGCCGGGCCTGCTGCCAGGCCGTGGCTCGCAAGCGCAGCGTCTCTTCATCATCAGGCAGCTCCCCTGCTTCCAGCGCTGCCTCCAGATGCTCACCGGCACGCGCTGGCGTGCCGCCTGCCAGGTGCAGCCGAATCAGGGTCAAGCGATCCTCGGGGGCGGTGAACTTGCCCATCTGCCAGGCCGCTTCCCAGACGCCTGCAGCAGCGCCCAGCAGCCCCGCCTGCTGCGCCAATCCAGCCGCCTGACGCCACTCCTCGGCGCTGCTGCGCTCGCTCAGACTCTCCAGCAGCCAAGCCAGCGCCTGCTCGCCTTCGCCTGCCTGGCGCAGCACGACGTTGACCAGCGCCTGCTGGGCATCACTCAGCTCTCTGCCCGGCGCCAACTGAGGGGTGAGCCATTCGAGGGCCTCTTCCCAGCGCTCCTCTTCTGCCAATAGGCGCACCAACGCCCAAACCGACTCAAGGTAGCGCTCATGGCCCGCCGACTCGCCGAGCCACTGCGCGTAAAGCTCGATGGCCTGAGAGCGTTGACCTGCCGCGCGGCGCAGGGAGGCTTCGTCACGCAACCAGCGCAGCCGCTGACTGTTCGGCACGCTGGTACGCTGGCGGGCACTAGCCAGCTCATCCGCTGCCGCCTCGGGCACCTCTTGACGCACCAGCGCACTGGCCGCCAATTGATGATATAGCGCGCTGGCCCACTGATCGGCTCGATTGCCCGAGGCCAGCCTGGCAGCCTGGGCGCGCACGCGACTCAGGATCGCGTCCAACGACTCATTCTCTGCACCAGAACCGGAAAGTTCCGCCAACTGGCTCTGCAACCCATTCAGGTCGAGAATGATATCTTCACTCAGTGGCACATCCGCCACCGCCACCGTGCTCCACACGTAGAGCACTGCCATTGCCAATAAACGCTGCATAACGCTCCCTCGACGGGCTTACCGCAACTGAAATTCGATGCGCTGAGTGGCACGACGCAGCTGCTGACTCGGCTCGAACTGCCAGCGCGCAATGGCCTCCTCCGCCGCCTGCTCGAACATGCGGCGCGGCTGGGCGTTGACGACGCGAAT
Source organism: Halomonas sp. 18071143 (assembly GCF_019211725.1). Classification (NCBI taxonomy): domain Bacteria; kingdom Pseudomonadati; phylum Pseudomonadota; class Gammaproteobacteria; order Oceanospirillales; family Halomonadaceae; genus Halomonas; species Halomonas sp. 18071143. The sequence goes on along the minus strand of NZ_CP078120.1, from coordinate 1,531,098 downwards.
CGTTCCGCTATCGACGCTGCCGTCACGCCGAATGACGAACTCCACCTCGACAAAACCCTCCATGCCACGCCGCTGGGCACGGGTGGGGTACGTGGGAGTGACGCGACTCGTGGGCGCCACCTGCCCAACACTCACCGGCTCATTGGAGGGCGCAGGCTCTGCCGCTGGCGCCGCTTCACGTTCGGCCGTCGCCGGTGCCGTGGATGGTTCGGAGCGCGACGCGGGCTCTGCGGCAGGCTCCGGCGTGGGCTCTGGCGCAGGCTGCGGCTCCGGACGTGGCTGTGGCGTCGGCTCTGGCCTTGCCTCGGTCAGCTCCGGCAGCTCGCTCTCCAACTCCAGCGGCTCTACCGGTGCATCCGGCAAAGCCAGATCGGGCAGCGCAATCTGACTCGTGGCGACCGGCGCAGGGGCAGGCGCTGGTGCAGGAGGGGGAGCCGCAGGAGCCGCCTGGGCAGGCTCTGGCGGCGGCGTTTCCGGCTCGGCTGCCTGCTCAGGCGCTTCCACCATGGTCATGGCCATGGACATGACCGGCTCGTCGACGCTGCGCTCCGGCGGTGCCACCAGCAGCGCCAGCATCCAGAACAGCCCCATCGCCAGCGCAGTACCAGCCAGCAGCGAGAACCCGTGGCGTATCATGGCGCACTCCGACTAGCCGCCACCGCCACTTGCTCGACGCCTGCCTGCTGCAGGCGATCCATCACTTCGATCAGCAGTCCAGTGGTGGACGCTCGATCGGCCTGGATGACCACCGAGCCATCGCCACTGAGCATGCCGGCCACTTCCTGACCGATGCGATGGGCATCGACCGGACGACCATCCACCCAGACGGCTCCTTCCGGCGTAATCGCGATCAGCACCTGGGCGTCCGGACGCTGTGTGGCGGCGGCCGCTTCCGGGCGCTCGATCTCTACGCCACTCTCCTTGATAAAGCTGGTCGTCACGATAAAGAAGATCAGCATGATGAAGACCACATCCAGCATCGGGGTCAGGTTGACTTCATTGCTCTCTTCGACGGCCTCTATGGAACGGCGTCTACGCATCATTTTCCTCCAGGGCACGCGCCAGGCGATCATGCAGACGCTGGTCTTCGCGGCGAATCACGTGCTCCAAACGGCTGATAAACAGCATGCCCACCACGGCAATGGCCATGCCTGTCAATGTGGGTAGCGTGGCTCGGGCCACGCCATCGGCCATGGCTCGGGCCTGATGGGTGTCACTCATGGAGAGGCTATCGAACACGGTGATCATGCCGGTGACCGTGCCCAGCAAACCCAACAGCGGGCACAACGCCACCAGCAATTTGATCCACGGCAGCGGCCGACGCAGCTTGGCCACCAGGGCCGCACTCCACACATCGCGCAACGTCCGTGCGCTCCAGCTGCGATGGTCGCTACGCGCTGCCCAGCGGTGCACCAGCTGACGACGCGCACGTCGCCAGCTGATGCGGTAGTACCACCAGCGTTCGATGGCCATGGCGAACACCAGCACGGCCACCAGCGCAAGCACCACCAGCACCGCGCCACCGGCATCCAACAACCGCTCTACCGGCTCCAGCCAAAGGGGCAACGTCGGCATATCAGTTCACCGCTTGCCCGGGATGGGCGGACTGCGCTTCCAGGTGATCGGCCAGGGTGGCGCTAGCCTCCCCTTCGATCACTTGCGTAATGGACCGGCTACGGCTGGACAGTGCCGTTTGTGCAAACAGCAACGGCACCGCTGTCACCAGACCCAATACCGTCGTCACCAATGCCTGACTGATCCCTCCCGCCATGAGCTGCGGGTCACCGGTACCGAACACGGTAATGGCCTGAAAGGTGACGATCATGCCCGTCACCGTACCCAACAGGCCCAGCAGCGGCGCAATGGCGGCCAACAGCTTGACGATGGGCTGGCCTCGCTCGATGCGCGGCAGCTCTGCCAGCACCGCTTCATCCAGGCGGGCTTCGAGGGCTTCGGGGGTTTGATGCTTGTCCATGTCCTTGAAACGCTGCAGCACTCGGCCCAGCGGATTGTCTGCTCGCGGCTGCTCCAACTGACGGCGTTGACGACGCACCCGTGCGCTTACCAGCAGCAGATAGAGGTATTGCGCCAGCGCCACCAACAGACCGATACCCCCCAGCACCACGACCACATAGCCGACATACCCCCCCTGCTGGAAACGCTCCCAGAGACTGGGCTGCTGGGCCAACGCCTGCAGTACGCTGCCCTGGGTAGGGTCGATGGCAAATTCACGGCTCTCACCTTGGTGGTAGGCGGCGAGCAGACGGCGGATTTCCGACGGCGTACGCGGCAGCTCGGCCAGGCTCTGGTCATCCTGCCCCTTGCGGAGCAGTGCCGACTCCGTGAAAGCGGCAAAATCCCCCAAACGGACCACCTGACGAGGCGCAATCTCGCCAGCACCGTCTGCCACGGGCAACTCGAGACGCTCGGCCTGCCCGGTGTTCATGGTCAAGGCTGCCAGCCGGTCTACCACGCTCTCCAGGTGCTCACGCTCCAGCACCTCGACGTCGTTAAGGCGCGGAGGCAAAGCGTCAGGCGTCAACGTCAGCCAGCTCTCCCCTCCCAACTCGTTGCGCAGCTCCTCGCTGTGCCGCGTCAGATCGGCCAACAGTGCCGTAAGGGCCTCCCCCTGCTCATCCTGACGCTGAGCCAAAACCTCGGCCTGCTCGGCCTGCTCTTGCTGTTGCGCCTGCAGGGCAACCTGCTCCTGCTCGGCGGCTGCGTGCGCGGCGCGCGCTTCCTCCAGGGCAGCAGCCAGGGCGTCCTGATCTTCCAGAAACGACTGCAGCCGCGCCTGATCTCGCGCTTCTGCTGCTTCGCGGGCATCACGCAGCGTCGTGACATCACTGCTTTGGGCAATGGCCGGGGCGCTCGCCCAAACGCTCATGGCCAGCAGCAGGCAGGCCATCTTGTGCACGCCGCGCCGATAGCTGGATAGTTTCATTACGGCGCTCCTGTGGCGGTGATCGATAGCGGCAATTGCAGCAGTTCAGGCGTACGCTGATCATCGGCAATACGCAGGCCATTACGCACTTCTCGGCGTGCACGCTCTTCCAGCGCCAGCCATTCGCCGCGCTGCTGGTCCCATACGCCGCCCTCACGGCCATCCGGCGTCAGGTAATAGAGGCCAATACGCCCAATACGCAGATAATCGACTTCCCGAGGAGCCTCGCCGTCGCGCTGCAAACGCCCCCGCCAGCGATCCACCTGGCGGCCGTATGCCAGCTCTGCACGCCAGGCTTCGAGCAGCTCGGCAATCCGTTCGGCGCTCTCCTGGGTGGACGCCTCGGCCCCTTCTACGCGTGCCAAGCGCTCGGCGCGCAGGAAAGGCAGATCCGACGCGATCCATTGGCTGAGCTGTTCGGCCATATCCTGCTCGATGGCCGGCAGCGCAGCACGTGTATCGCTCAGCGTATCCAGCGCCTGGGCCAACCGCTGCTGGCGCTCCGCTTCACCGGCCAGGCGACTACTCAGGGCAGCATTGGAAGCGCTCATCTGCCGCGTCTCCTGCTCCAGTTGGCGCAATTCTTCCAACTGTTCTCGCGTTGCTTCGTCGGCCCTGTCGATTTGCTGCTGCAGCTCAGATTGCACTTGCTGGGCCTCGACACTCTGGGCCGCCTGATCCATCGTTTCATCGCTCGCCATCAGCGATGTACTGGCCAGCATTCCAGCAAGCCAATATCCGCTCAAGGCAAAGAAAGGCCTTTTCAGCACGTCGTCTCTCCATCACTGCTCAGCGCGCTATCAGTATCAGCTCGCCAAGGCTCACCAAATATAAGAACGATTTGCGTTTAAATCGTTAGCGTGCATAGCCTACCATCAATAGAGCAAATGACAATATTTATCATTAACATTCAATAACGAAATCTTTTCATCACCCATAAAAAACGGGAGCTCTGAGGCTCCCGTTGAGTGGCACGCTAATTGAACGATCAGAACGCCCAGTCGTCGTCTTCGGTAGCGACGGCCTTGCCGATGACGTAGGACGAGCCAGACCCCGAGAAGAAGTCGTGGTTCTCGTCTGCGCTGGGGGACAGCGCCGCCATGATCGTCGGGTCGACGTCCGTGACACTGCTGGGGAACAGCGGCTCGAAACCGAGGTTCATCAACGCCTTGTTGGCGTTGTAGTGCAGGAACTTCTTCACGTCTTCGGTCAAGCCCACCGCATCATACAGCGACTCGGTGTAGCGCACTTCGTTGTCGTACAGCTCCAGCAGCAGCTCGTAGGCATAATCCTTCACTTCCTGCTGACGCTCCGGGGTGGCTTCCGCCAGCGCCTGCTGGAACTTGTAGCCCACGTAGTAACCGTGCACCGCTTCGTCACGAATGATCAGACGAATCAGGTCAGCGGTATTGGTCAGCTTGGCATGGCTGGACCAGTACATGGGCAGATAGAAGCCGGAGTAGAACAGGAACGACTCCAGGAAAACGCTGGCCACTTTGCGCATCAGCGGGTCATCGGAGCGATAGCGCTTGAGAATCAGCTCGGACTTCAACTGGAGCGACGGATTCTCCTCACTCCAGCGGAACGCATCGTCCACGTCCCGGGTGGCGCACAGCGTCGAGAAAATCGAGCTGTAGGAGCGCGCATGCACCGATTCCATGAAGGCAATGTTGGTGTAAACCGCTTCTTCATGGGGCGTACGCGCATCTTCCATCAGCACCGGCGCACCCACGCTGCTCTGGATGGTATCGAGCAGTGTCAGGCCGGTGAAGACCCGGATGGTCAGCTGCTTTTCCTGCTGAGTCAGCGTGTTCCACGACTGAATGTCGTTGGACAGCGGCACTTTTTCCGGCAGCCAGAAGTTGCTGGTCAGGCGGTTCCACACCTCCAGATCTTTATCGTCCTGCAGACGGTTCCAGTTGATCGCATTAACCCGCGACAGGCGTTGCATCGTTGTCATCAGCGCTCTCTTCTAAACGTCATCACATGCCAGTGGGAATATCGTTACAGCGTGCAGGAGACACAGCCTTCTACCTCGGTGCCTTCCAGCGCGCTTTGGCGCAAGCGAATGTAGTAAAGGGTCTTGATACCCTTCCGCCATGCATAGATCTGCGCCTTGTTGATATCCCGAGTGGTAGCGGTATCAGGGAAGAACAGTGTCAGTGACAGCCCCTGATCCACATGCTTCGACGCTTCTGCATAAGTATCGATGATTTTCTCAGGGCCAATTTCATAGGCATCCTGAAAGTAATCGAAGTTGTCTTCATTCAAGAACGGCGCCGGATAATAGACCCGCCCCAGCTTGCCTTCTTTACGAATCTCGATTCTCGCCGCCACCGGATGAATACTGGAAGTGGAGTTGTTGATATAGGAGATCGAGCCCGTGGGCGGCACTGCCTGCAAGTTGCGGTTGTACAGGCCGTGCGCCATGACCGAGGCCTTCAGGGCCTGCCAATCTTCCTGGGTCGGCAGCGCAATACCACTGCGTTCGAACAGCTGGCGTACTTTTTCGGTACGCGGCAGCCAGGCCTGGTCGGTGTACTTGTCGAAGAACGTGCCCGACGCGTAGGTGGAGTCCTCGAAACCGGCGAAGGTGGCGCCATGCTCAATGGCCAGCTGGTTCGAGGCACGAATGGCATGGAACGCGACGCAGTAGAAGTACAGGTTGGTGAAATCCAACCCCTCTTCCGAGCCATAATAGATGTGCTCACGCGCCAGGAAACCGTGCAGGTTCATCTGCCCCAGACCAATCGCACGCGACTTGGCATTCCCTTCGGCAATCGAGGGCACGCTGCTCAGGTTGCTCATTTCGGACACGGCCGTCAGGCCGCGAATGGCGATTTCGACGCTGGTGCCGATATCGCCCGAATCCATGACCTTGGCAATGTTCATCGAGCCCAGGTTGCAGGAGATGTCCTGACCGATGTCGCGGTATCCCAGGTCGTCGTCATACTCGGTCGGCGTGTTGACCTGCAGAATCTCGGAGCAGAGGTTGCTCATGTTGATGCGACCGGCAATCGGGTTGGCGCGATTGACCGTATCTTCGAACATGATGTACGGGTAACCGGACTCGAACTGCAGCTCAGCCAGCGTCTGGAAGAAGGCGCGAGCATTGATCTTCTGCTTGCGAATGCGCGCATCCGCCACCATTTCATGGTACTTCTCGGTGACGCTGATATCGCCAAACGGCACCCCGTAGACCCGCTCTACATCGTAGGGGGAGAACAGGTACATGTCGTCGTTACGCTTGGCCAGTTCGAACGTGATATCCGGAATGGTCACGCCCAGCGAGAGCGTCTTGATGCGGATCTTTTCGTCGGCATTTTCGCGCTTGGTGTCGAGGAAACGCAGAATGTCGGGATGGTGAGCATTCAGGTACACAGCCCCGGCCCCCTGACGTGCGCCCAGCTGGTTGGCGTAGGAGAACGCATCTTCCAGCAATTTCATGATGGGAATGATGCCCGACGACTGGTTTTCGATACGCTTGATCGGCGCGCCAGACTCACGGATGTTGGTCAGCAGGAACGCCACCCCGCCGCCACGCTTGGAGAGCTGCAGCGCCGAGTTGATCGACCGACCGATCGACTCCATGTTGTCTTCGATACGCAGCAGGAAGCATGACACCAGCTCACCGCGCTGCTGTTTGCCGCAGTTCAGGAAAGTCGGCGTGGCTGGCTGGAAGCGACCACTGATCACTTCATCCACCAGCGACTTGGCCAGCGCTTCATCCCCACGCGCCAGCGTCAGCGCAACCATGCACACGCGATCTTCGTAGCGCTCCAGGTAACGCTTGCCATCGAAGGTCTTCAGCGTATAGCTGGTGTAGTACTTGAAGGCACCCAGGAAGCTGGGGAAGCGAAACTTGTAGGCATACGCCTGCTCGAACAGCGACTTGATGAATGCGAAGCTGTACTGATCGAGTACGTTGGCCTCGTAATAGCCCTCTTCCACCAGGTAGTCCAGCTTCTCTTCCAGCGAGTGGAAGAAAACCGTGTTCTGGTTGACGTGCTGAAGGAAGTACTGACGCGCTGCTTCGCGGTCCTTGTCCAACTGCAGTTCGCCGTTGGCACCGTACAGATTGAGCATCGCGTTGAGCGCATGATAATCCAGCGTACGCGCTTCGTTGGTACCCGCAGCAGGACGTTTCGCTTCTGCCGACTTCTTGGTAGCGGCGCTGGTGGACGCTACGTTGTTAGAGACTGAGCTTGACGTTTCCAAAACTCTTCTACTCCTTTGCGGACCTTGGCGACATCGTCATCGGTGCCAAACAGTTCAAAGCGATAAAGCAACGGTACCCGGCACTTTTGCGCGATGATGCGCCCTGCCAACCCGTAAGCTTCACCAAAATTCGTATTACCCGAGGCAATGACACCTCGAATGAGGTGCCGATTGTACTCATCGTTCAAGAAGCGAATCACCTGCCCCGGCACGGCGCCTTGTGCATGGCCACCGCCGTAGGTAGGCGTCACCAATATGTAAGGCTGCGTGACGCGTGGTGTGGGCTCTTCACGATTCAATGGCAGCCGCTGGGCGCTCAAGCCAAGCCTTTCGATAAACCGATGGGTATTGCCTGACTTGGTGGAAAAATAGACCAGCGTACCCGCCTGCCTGGTTTCCACCGTGGCCGTGTGCATGGCGGCTGAACTATGCCAGCGCCTGGATACGGTCAGGGCGGAAGCCGGACCAGTGATCCTCACCTACCACGACGACCGGCAACTGACGATAGCCCAGAGCTTCGACCTGCTGCTGCGCGCCAGACTCTTCCGTAATGTCGATCACGGTGTACTCCAAACCCTGCTTGTCCAGCGCACGATAGGTAGCGGTGCACTGTACGCAGGCAGGCTTGCTATAAATTTGGATTTCCATGGCTATTTTCCTTTTCATAGCGACACTTTTCGGGTAGCGCATGGTAATGGCGCCACCCCTCTGAAATTCTCCACGCATACTATATATAGATCACCAGAAAATCAATTCAAGCATATATGGTATTTTTTTCATCCACAGGTTATTGACAATCCATACCCAGCGCTATACCCAGAAACCCAAAAAAAGCCGCCCCCTAAAAGGGGGCGGCTTTGGCTGTAAAATCACGCGCTCAGGCGCAATTTTCGACCATTATCAGGCCTTGGCAGCCTGGTAGCGACGCTCGACGTCTTCCCAGTTCACGACATTGAAGAAAGCGTCAACATAGTCGGGGCGCTTGTTCTGGAACTTGAGGTAGTACGCGTGCTCCCATACATCCAGACCCAGCAGCGGCGTGTTGCCATGCATCAGAGGGCTATCCTGGTTGAGCGTGTTCTCGACGACCAGCTTCTTCTCGGGTGTGACAGATAGCCACGCCCAGCCGCTGCCAAAACGGCCCAGCGCCGCTTTTTTGAAAGCGTCCTTGAACGCATCGAAGCCACCCAGCTCAGCATCGATGGCCTTGGCAACATCACCCTGGGGCTGACCGCCACCATTGGGAGACATCATCTGCCAGAACATGGAGTGGTTGGCGTGACCACCGCCGTTGTTGATGACAGCCTGACGCTTCTCTTCCGGCACGCGATCCAGATTGGCGACCAACTCTTCTACGGGCACGTCTTCCAGACCGGTGCCTTCCAAAGCGCCGTTCAGGTTGGTCACGTAGGTGTTGTGGTGACGAGAGTGGTGAATCTCCATCGTCATCGCATCGATGTGCGGCTCGAGTGCATCGTAAGCGTACGGTAATTCAGGAAGGGTATGGGCCATGCTATCTTCTCCTTGAGTGGCTTCTATAACGTTCACTACCTAAGGTGCGGTCTTGCTTCACCCTTTTCAACTGCCGCCCCAGCAATTTTTCTACCAGCGCGACGACTTCTTTATCCCAGCACTTTAGTCAACTATTTTCAGTTTATCGAATTCATCGCCATTAAAAAAGCCGACCTCTTGCGACGTCGGCTTTTGGTAAAACGGCGTTCCTGCTTACAGCTTGCTCTCCAGCTCCGGCAGGATCTCGAACAGATCCCCCACCAGGCCGTAGTCGGCTACCTGGAAGATCGGGGCCTCTTCGTCCTTGTTGATCGCCACGATCACCTTGGAGTCTTTCATCCCCGCCAGGTGTTGAATCGCGCCGCTGATGCCCACGGCAATGTAAAGCTCGGGGGCGACGATCTTGCCGGTCTGGCCCACCTGCATGTCGTTGGGCACGAAGCCCGCGTCTACCGCCGCACGAGACGCGCCAATGGCGGCGCCCAGCTTGTCGGCAATGCCGTCCAGCAGCTTGAAGTTTTCGCCGTTGCCCATGCCGCGGCCGCCGGAGATGACGACCCTGGCACCCCCGAGTTCCGGGCGGTCGCTCTGAGCCAGCTCCTGCTTCACGAAACGGGACTGGGCGTTGTCGATGACCACGTCCACGGCGTCCACACTGGCGCTGCCGCCGCTGCCTACTGCATCGAAGGCGGTGGTACGCACGGTGATGACTTTCAGCGGGTCGTCGCTTTTCACCGTGGCGATGGCGTTACCGGCGTAGATCGGACGCAGGAAGGTGTCGGCGCTCTCGACGCCAATCACTTCCGACAGCTGGCTGACGTCTTTCAGCGCGGCCAGCCGGGGCAGCACGTTCTTGCCGGTGGTGGAGGCGCTGGTCAGCACGTGGGTGTAGTCGTCGGCCAGGGCGACCAGCAGCGCGCCCATGGGCTCGGCAAGCTGATGGGCGTAGACGGCGTTGTCTGCCACGCGCACCTTGCTCACGCCGTCGAGTGTCGCGGCAGCTTCGGCGGCGGTCTGGACGCCTTCACCGGCGACCAGTACATCGATATCGCCACCGATCGCCTGGGCGGCTGCCACGACGTGGGCGGTGGCGCTGGCCAGTTGGCCGTCATGCAGGTCGGCAAGTACCAGAATGCTCATGAGATCAGTTCCTTTCAAAGCGCGTTATCAAAGCACCTTGGCTTCGTTTTTCAGTTTGTCGATCAGCTCGTCCACCGAGGCGACCTTGATACCGCCCTTGCGCTCGGCGGGGGATTCCACTTTGAGCAGCGTGACCCTGGAGTCTACCTCCACGCCATAGTCGGCGGGGGTTTTGACATCCAGCGGCTTTTTCTTGGCCTTCATGATGTCCGGCAGCTTGGCGTAGCGCGGCTCGTTGAGGCGCAGGTCGGTGGTGACGATAGCGGGCAGCGTGAGGGCGACGGTTTGCAGGCCGCCGTCGATTTCACGGGTGACGTTGACCTTGTCGCCGTCTACCGCCACTTCCGAAGCAAACGTGCCTTGCGGCAGGTTAGTGAGGGCTGCCAGCATCTGGCCGGTCTGGTTGTTGTCGGTGTCGATGGCCTGTTTGCCGAGGATCACCAAACCGGGCTGCTCTTCATCCACCACTTTGGCCAGCAGTTTGGCCACCGCCAGCGATTCGACACGCTCGTCGGTCTCGATGTGGATGGCGCGGTCGGCCCCCAGCGCCAACGCGGTGCGCAGCTGCTCCTGGGCGGCCTTGGGGCCTACGGTCACGGCCACGACCTCGGTGGCTACGCCCTTCTCTTTCAGGCGCACGGCTTCTTCTACGGCAATTTCGCAGAAGGGGTTCATGGCCATTTTGACGTTGGTAAGATCCACGTCAGAATGATCCGCTTTAACGCGGATTTTGACGTTGTAGTCGATGACGCGTTTTACCGCGACCAGTACTTTCATAGGTTCCTCGCTTGGCCTGGATGATAGCCGTTGACCTGAACAGACGCCGCTCGGATGGCAGCGTAAAAAAATTCATGCAAGCGTTTGATAGGCTAGTAAATGAAAAACCCTATCAATTTGCCACAGCCTACCTTTATGCAACAACACCTAATCACTGCGGCCTTGGTCGTAGTCGCTGGCGGCTTTTACCGTAAAGTGCGCTTTTGCCATCGTAGGGGTTACCTGACACAGGTATTATGCCTATCATGGGTGATAACCAGAAGCAAACGACCGTTTTAAATTAAGGCCATCTTTTCATAAGCTAGTGCTCAATCGCTAGCACCGACGAGTGGCACTTATGAGAATAAGGAGAAACCGGGTGGAAACCGTTGAACGCGATGTAATGGATTTTGACGTGGTCATCGTGGGCGCAGGCCCCTCTGGACTGGCCGCCGCCTGCCGTTTGATGCAACAGGCCAACGCAGCGGAACAAGAACTGACCGTTTGCGTGGTTGAGAAAGGGTCTGAGGTAGGAGCGCATATTCTGTCTGGCGCGGTGTTCGAACCCCGCGCCCTAGCGGAGCTTTTTCCCGACTGGGAAGAGCGCGGCGCTCCTCTGAACACGCCCGCCACGCGCGACGATGTTTATTTGCTGAAGGATGCCAAAAAGGCGCAGAAAATCCCCAATGCGCTGGTACCCAAAAGCATGCACAACACCGGCGGTGAACTGACCCGCTACGTGATCAGCGCAGGCAACCTGTGCCGCTGGCTGGGTGAGCAGGCAGAATCCCTGGGCGTCGAGATATTTCCGGGCTTCGCCGCCCAGGAAGTGATCATCGAGGATGACGTGGTGCGCGGCATTCTGATTGGCGACATGGGCATCGGTGCCGATGGCACCCCCAAGGATAGCCACATGCCCGGCATGGAGCTGCGCGCCAAGTACACGCTATTTGCCGAGGGCGCCAGAGGCCATCTAGGCAAACGCCTGATCAAGCAGTTCTCGCTGGATGCTGGTCGAGACCCTCAACACTACGGCATCGGGCTGAAAGAGCTATGGGATGTACCCGCCGACAAGCACGAGCCTGGCCTGGTGGTTCACGGCTCTGGCTGGCCGCTGGACAGCAAGACCCACGGTGGCTGGTTTCTCTACCACGCCGAAAACCAGCAGGTCGTGGTGGGGCTGATCATGGACCTGGGCTATCAGAATCCGTGGCTCTCGCCCTTCGACGAATTCCAGCGCATGAAGCATCACCCGGTGCTCAGCCAATATCTGGAAGGCGGCAAGCGGGTGGCTTATGGCGCGCGCGCGATTGCCAAGGGAGGCTTCAACTGCCTGCCCAGGATGACCTTCCCCGGTGGTCTGCTGATTGGTTGTGACGCGGGCACGCTGAACTTTGCCAAGATCAAGGGCCTGCACACCGCCATGAAATCAGGCATGGTGGCGGCGGAGAGCGTCTTCGAAGCCATCAAGGGCGGCGACGAGGGTGGGCAGACGCTGGCCAGCTTCGAACGCTTGTGGGAAGCCAGCTGGGCTTACCAGGAGTTGAAAGAGAGCGCCAGCTTTGGTCCGGCGATCCATAAATATGGCACGGTCGGCGGCGGGGCTTATAACTTCGCGAACCAACTGCTGGGCAACAAGCTGCCCAACGTGCACGACACCACCACCGACCACGGTGCCCTGAAACCGGCGGCCGAATTCGAGAAGATTCAGTATCCGAAGCCGGACGGCAAGCTGTCCTTCGACAAGTCCACCTCGGTATTTCTCTCGAACACCAACCATGAGGAAGACCAGCCCTGCCACCTGCGCCTCGCAGACCCAGAGCTGCCGATTCGTGACAATCTGCCCAAGTATGCCGAGCCTGCCCAGCGCTACTGCCCGGCGGGGGTGTATGAAGTCGTCGAAGATGATCAAGGCAAGCCGCGCTTCCAGATTAACTTCCAGAACTGCGTACACTGCAAAACCTGTGATATTAAAGACCCCGCCCAGAATATTACCTGGGTAGCCCCTGAAGGCGGTGGCGGCCCGAACTATCCAAATATGTAACAGGGATAGCAATGGTGCAGCTGGCTACGCTGGCTGCACCGGAGGCTCCATCACCTCAATAGGTGCACGGCGGGCGATGAGACGACGTCGCCCCGCTTGCACAAACCGCACATCAATCACCGGGTCGGACGGATTACCCTCTACTGCCGCCACTTCGCCTTCCCCAAATACGGCATGTCGCAGACGCTGGCCCGGGTAGAACGACATGGTCACTTGATAGTCCGCAGGGGTTTCCTTGAGCTGCGAGGCAGTCAGAACGATATCACTGCGTCCCAACCGGTCGAGGTAGCGTCTCACCAACCCAGGCGACGATACCTCCAGCGGCTCGGCGCTGCCGCCCTCATCATGCAGGCATTCAGCAATACGCACGGCATCCTGCCAGGCGCTTTCACCAATGAAACGACTAGGGCGATGAGCGCCACCGTCATGCAGCACCAGCAACTGCTCTTTGGCGCGGGTGATGGCCACATAAAACAGCCGCCGCTCCTCTTCCAGACGCTCATCGCTGAGCGGGTTGTCGCGGCTGTAGTGGGGAAAGTCCTCTTCATTGACGCCGGCCACCGCCACCAGCGGCCACTCCAGGCCTTTGGCACCATGCACCGTGGTAATCAACACGCCCTGGGCCTGATTCTCCACTGGGCGCTCCAGCAGCTCGATGAAGGCATCGGGGTCCCGAACGCTCTCCGCCTGTTCGATCAACACGTCCAGCAGACGCACGTCTTCCTCGCCTTTATCGCGCCGAGCAGCCGCGCGCTTGAGGGTTTTCTCGGCATCGATGGTATCCACCACGTGATGCAGCAGCCGGGCTGGCGGCCAGCCAGCCAAACGCGGCAGCTCGCACAGCAGCTCCCAGCGTTTTTTCAGCGTGCGCCGCTGCAAGGGTTTGAGCGCGGACAGCACGGCGTCATCTCGCTCTGGCCAGCGCTGGGTGGCCGCCAGCTGAGACGCCAGGCGCTGCAGGCGCTCACGGGCCACGAACGGCGCGGGCTGGGACAGCAACAGCAGCAGATGCTCGGGATCGTGCAGCAACTCGGCCCGCCGCGACAGCTTCAAATAGCCTGCCAGTGCCTGTACCAGCGGCAGGCGAAACACGAAGCGATCCTCACGCAGCAGCCGAAAAGGCACCCCGGCCTGCAGCAGCGCCAGCTGAAAAGGCACCGAAAGCGCCCAGCTGCGCACCAGCAGGCTGGCATCACTCAATGCCCGCCCCTGGGCCTGCCAGTCCATCAAGGCATCCAGCAACAGGCGGCTGCCCTGCCCCACGCGGACCTGAGTCTTCGGATTCTGGGCAGCCGCCAGGCATAGCTGGTCGGGGCGGCGCTGGTTCGCCATGATGGCGTGGTTGGCCGTCAGCGCCAGCGCGTGTCCATGGCGAAAGGTCGTGGAGAGCGGGTAATCCGTGGCGGTGCCGAAGGTGGCGGTAAAGTTTTCCAGCATGGTGTCCGGCCTGGCACCCCGCCATTCATAGATGCACTGATTGGCATCTCCTACTGCCATGACGCTGGCATCAGGGCCTGCCAGCACGGCCAACAGCCGCTGCTGAACGGTATTGATATCCTGGTATTCATCCACGATGACGTGGTCGAGGAATCCTTCGACCCGCTGACGCAAAGCAGGCTCGGCCTCCAGCGCTTGCAGCGGGCGGTAGAGCAAGTCCGCGTAAGTCATGACGCCTTCGGCTTCCAGCAGGCGCTCGGCCTCGCTGAAGGCTGCCGGAAAGTAATCGGTGTCAGGCTCGTAGCTTAGCTGCTCATACAGCGTGGCAGCAGGCAACATCTCTGCTTTGACCAGAGCACAAAAATGGGCCAGCGCTTCCAGGCGCTCCCCTTCCAGGGCGGCATCCCGTTGCTCGGCATCGCCCAGCACATTGAGACTTGCCTGGCGCAGCAAACGCTCCATCTGCCACTCGGCAGAGAGCAGCCGCCGCGGCGCCAGCGCCCCCCAACGACACAAACTTTGCGTGAGCCGATGCCCGAGCGAATGGAAGGTACGTACATCCGGCAGGACTTGCCCCTGCGGCGCCATTTTGGCAAGGCGACGCTGAAAATCATCCTTGGCCGAGCGGTTGAACATCAGTACCAGCATCCGCCGCGGGGAGACTCCCTGCGCCAACAGGTGCAGCACGCGTGCGGCCATGGTGGTCGTTTTACCGGCTCCTGCTACCGCCGCGACCCGTGCATGCCCGGCATCGTGGTGAACGACGGCCTGCTGTTCGGCGGTCAGTTTCACGAGACCTCACCCGCCACGCCGTGATCCCACATGCCCAGCCGATACCATTCACCCGCACTGTAGAGACGGCACTCGCTGCGGCCACCGGCCAGCTCGTGTATCTGGGCCTGCTCGACCAGTCGGTAGAACACGTTGCGATGCAGGCGCGCGGCCAGGCCAAAGCGCACCGCACACTCGGGGGCCAACTCTCCGTCGGGGGTGGCGGTCAGCGTCAGCGGGTGCTGGTGGTCCAGCCGCACCACATCGTCGAACTGAGTCTTGAACCACCAGGCGTCAGCGTAGAAATCCGCTTCCACGATCAGCAGCGGACGGTCCACTACTTGAACGCGCCAGCGCTCCGCAGGTGTCACCAGGCAGTAGCCCTCATCGTCCAGGCGCAGCAGGCTTGCCAGCAGCTTCGCCACCGCCGGGCGCGCAAACGGCTGCCCCTCGTGCTGCCAGGTGCCGTCTGGATGAATCACGATATCCATGTCGCCAGACAGCGCAGGATGCCAGGTATCCAGCGGGGGAATATCTGCCGCGTCACCCCGTTGCTGCAGTAGCCGATCCAGCGTCATCGCCCTTCTCCTGAACTGCGCCGAGCGCTATACCAACAGACCGGACTGGGCCAGCGCTTCTTTGACATGAGGCGGTGCATCGGGAACGGCACCACGAAACAGATGGTAGAAATTGGCGGTAGTCTGCATGGCGACCTCGTCGGTGGTGATGCCGCGCTGCTGAGCAATGCACTCGGCGACTTCGACGACCCAGGCAGGCTCATTGGGTTTACCACGATAGGGCACGGGGGCCAGATAAGGACTATCGGTTTCAATCAGCAGCCTGTCGAGGGGCAGCTGTCGAGCCAACTCTCGCAATGGCGCTGCGTTACGAAACGTGATGATTCCCGACAGCGAAATGTAGAAGCCGAGCCGGACGGCCTCTCGGGCCATGTCCAGATCTTCGGTGAAGCAGTGCAATACCCCGCCGACGTGAGGATCGGCGTATTCGCGCAGCAGGGCCAGGGTGTCCTCCTTGGCCTCTCGAGTATGCACGATGACCGGCAGCTCGAGTTCGGAGGCAGCGATCAGGTGACGCTTGAAGCGTTCATGCTGAACGGCCTGAGGCACGCTCTCCTGATAGTGGTAGTCCAGCCCGGTTTCCCCGATGGCCACCACGTCGTACTGCTGGGCGGCCTCCACGATCTGCTCCACGCTGGGCTCTACCGGAGCCTGGTGCAGCGGATGCAGCCCTGCCGATATCACCACATCCTCATGTGCCCTGGCGATGGCGGCCAGACCAGGCAACGCTTCCAGCGAGGTCGAGATGGCCAGAAACTGATGCACGTGAGCAGCACGCGCTGCTGCCAGCGTGGCAGCCACGTCGCCGCCGTGGGTAAGCTCGGATAGGCGGTCCAGATGACAGTGTGAATCAACGAACATGAAAATCTCGCAGGGGATGAGTGGCGTGACGAAAATATTACAACGTGAACGAAGGCGGTGCCTTGTCCAACTGACCGGCCAGCAAGGTTTCGATCCGGTCGCGGACAGGGTAATCCTGTTGGCTGAAATGCACCCCGATGCCCGGCATCCGCCGACCGCTGACACCTTCAGGCGAAATCCAGATGACCTGACCACTGACAGAAAGGCGTTCGGTCTCCCCCGGCAGCGTCAACAGCAATACCACCGGCTGCCCGAGACGATAGAGCGAAGGCGTGGGGACGAAGATCCCGCCGCGATCCAGAAAAGGCATATAGGCAGCGAGCAGCGTAGGCACATCCGGTATGGTCAAGGAGAGCGCTTTTTGAGCAGCCATCACCACCTCGTCAAAAACACGTTGTCATGAGCGCAGCAGGGCCGACCAGCGCACCAGCCAGGCCTCCAGCACCAGTTGCGGGTTGGGGTTGGCTCCAACGGCCAGTAGCCGACGTTGCTCGCGGGCGTAATCGAGCAGCCGAAACCAATCCTGAACCCGGCCATTCTTGACGGCTTGCCGATACAGCGGCGCAAGATCGGGGTTATGCAAAGCACTTTGCTCGCCCGACAGCCCTAGCCGGATCAAGTCTTCAAGCCAGGCGATACCGTACCACAAGATCGAATCGATCGCCTGACGATCCAACCGCGCCGCCTCCGCCACCGGCTCGGCGCCTCTGACCAGCTGCTCAAAGCAGTCATGAATCTGATGGCGTAGCGCCCGCTCCTCCGGCGCCGCCAGCTCCACCGCCAGCAAGGGCAGTCCGCCTGAAACTTGCCACCAGAAGTGTGCCTCGTCACCGCCCAACTGCTGGGTCAGCCAGCCACGGCACTCGTCGAATGCCACGCTGGGTAGCGCCCACTGCTGGCAGCGCGAACGGATGGTGGGCAGCGTGCGAGAGGGTACATCGGAGAGCAGAATGAACAGCGTCTTTTCACCCGGCTCCTCGAGGCTCTTGAGCAGCGCATTGGCCGCCGCGATGTTCATGGCCTCCGCCGGTGACACGACGATGACTCGGTAACCGCCCTGCTGGGCCGTTTGTGACACGAAACGGTTGACCTCGCGAATGGGGTCTATGCGAATTTGACGCTTGCCCTCCTCCGGCGACACCCTCAGCAGGTCGGGGTGATAGCCTGACGCCAGCATATGGCAAGCATGGCAATGACCACACGCCTGGTCACCGGGCTGCGCGCATAGCGTGCGTGCGATCAGCGCTTCGGCAAGCTGCTGCTTGCCCACCCCATGGGCGCCGCTGAGCAGCAGCGCATGGGGCATGCGACCGCTGTCGGCCAAGCGAACCAGCTGCCGCCACGTCGCCTGGTGCCACGGCAAGACATCATTTACGACCATTGCGCCATCCGTGTTTCCAGTGCGCGCGCAATGGCCGCCTGCACGCTTTCGAGAGGCTGTGCCGCATCGACCACGGCAAAGCGCTGCGGTGCCGCTTGGGCCCGCGCCAGGTAAGCCTCACGCACGGCGCCGAAAAACGCGGCCTGCTCCTGCTCGAAACGGTCGCGCTGGGTATTGAGATCACGCAACCGCCCCTCCAGGCGTTGGCGGGCAGCCTCGACGGGCATGTCCAGCAGCAGCGTCAAATCCGGCGCAAGCCCTTGCTGAACGAAGCACTCCAACTGAGCAATGCGCGCCGGATCGATGCCACGCCCGCCACCCTGATACGCAAAGGTGGCGTCGGTGAAGCGGTCACACACTACCCAGGCACCGCGCTCCAGGGCCGGCACGATTTTTTCCGCCAGATGCTGTGCTCGGGCTGCAAAGACCAGCAGTAGCTCAGCGTCCACGCTCAGCGGCTCCTGGGGTGCAGGATCCAGCAGCAGCTCGCGAATGGCTTCGGCACGCGGCGTGCCACCGGGCTCACGAGTTCGCACTACGTCGAGCCCCTGCTCTTTCAGCCAGGCCTCCACGAACGCCACGTTGGTAGATTTTCCGACGCCCTCACCGCCCTCCAGGGTGATGAAGCGACCACGCTTGCTCATTGCTGCCCCTTACGGAATAGATACGCCATGATAATGCTCGCCATGATCTGTGTGTCAGCGGTTGCGAATATAGCGATTCACCGCATTGTTGTGCTCGCGCAGGGTGCGCGAAAAGTGGTGCGTACCATCGCCACGGGAAACGAAGTAGAGCGTTTCACCCGGCAACGGATTCACCGCCGCCTCCAGCGAGGCGCGCCCCGGCATGGCGATGGGCGTGGGCGGAAGGCCATCGATCACGTAAGTATTGTAGGGGGTTGCCTCGCGGATGTCGGCGCGAGTAATGCGCCCCTGATAACGCTCGCCCATGCCATAGATGATGGTCGGGTCGGTCTGCAGCCGCATGCCCCGCTCCATGCGCCGCTTGAACACCCCGGCGATTTCACGACGCTCTTCCGGCGCACCGGTTTCGCGTTCGATCAACGACGCCATGATCAACGCCTCGTAAGGGGTATCGATGGTCAGGTCGTCATCACGCTGCTCCCAGACCTCTTCCAGGATTCGCTCCATGCGGCTCAGCGACTGGCGCAGAATATCCACATCACTCATGCCCAGGTGGTAGCGGTAGGTATCCGGAAAGAACCAACCCTCAGGAAACGTGCCTTCACGCCCCAATAAGGCCATGACCTCGTCATCGCTCATCTCGGCAGTGCGATTTTCCAGCTTCGGGGCACTGTCCAGCAAAGCGCGCATCTGGCGGAAGGTCCACCCTTCCGGGATGGTCAACGAGTACGTCACCACGTTGTTGCTGCCCAGCAGTGCCACCAACTCCATACCGCTCATGCCCGGCACCAGCTGATATTCGCCTACCCGTAGGCGCGGCACTTGCTCGGGCTCCAGCCGCGCCAGCAGTTGGAAGGGCCAGCGCGCCTGGATAATGCCTTCCGCTTCCAACTGGCGAATCACCTGATTGAAGCCGGCACCGGCAGGCACCTGGTAAAGCGCAGGCTCATCCAGCGCAATGGGCGCCGCCAGACGATGCTGCCAATAGGCGTAACCACCGGCCACTGCGGCAACGCCTAGTGCAATGATCAGCCCCACGGCGATAAGAAACCGTTTCACGATGTCACCTCAGTGATTTCAAAGTCGTTGTTGACTATTCAGGCTGGATAGCCCAATAACGGATGGGCCACCTGCTGTAACGGGTCGGGGCCTTGCACCTCCGGCCAGGTACGCAAGATGCTGCCCTGCGGGTCATCCAACCGATACACGGGCCACACACCTTGCACAGAGTTGCCCACCCAAAGGCGCTCGACGCTGGAGAGCGCGCTCACAGGCAGCTTGCTCTCCCTGACATACCCCAGCTCCAGTAGCGCAGCCCGCAGCGTTCCTGCGACGCCGCAGCCATCGACGAAGGGCGTCAACAACGCCTGACCCGATTGCCAGAACAGGTTCATGCTGGTCGCTTCGATGACGTGATCGCGGTGATCGAGTAGCAGCCCTTCAGCAATGGTACTTGCCTGCCACTCCCGGCGAGCAAGCACGTTTTCGAGGCGGTTCAAGTGCTTGATGCCCGCCAACTGCGGCTGGTGACCCAGCCGCAGTTGGCATAAGCGCACGCGCACCCCCGGCTGCCAGCGCTCGGGGCTGGCAGCAAAAGGCATTCTGCGGCTCAGTAGCCTCGGCGCTATTTGATCGGGAAGCGCGTAGCCGCGCCCTCCACTGCCCCGGGTCACGATGACCTTGAGCACCTCCAGAGGTGCCTCTGCGGGGGTTTTCCACGTATCGGCAAGCGCTGAATCCGCAGGCATCGGAATACCAAGCCGCTGGCACCCCAAGGCCAATCTTGCCTGATGGTATGACCACAGCACGGGCTGCCCTTCACGCAGCAGTACCGTTTCGAACAGGCCATCCCCATACGCCAGCCCTCGGTCATCGAACGGCACCCAAGGCATGGTCATGACGCGCTATACCCGCTTGAACAGCAGCGAACCATTGGTGCCACCAAACCCGAAGGAGTTGGAGAGCGTGATATCGATGCGCATGTCGCGGGCGGTGTGGGGCACGTAGTCGAGACGACAGCCCTCCTGGGGGTTATCCAGGTTGATGGTGGGCGGTGCCACCTGATCACGAATCGCCAGAATACTGAACACCGCCTCGACCGCACCGGCCGCACCCAGCAAGTGGCCAATCATGGATTTGGTCGAGCTGACCGCTACGTCTTGCGCAGCACTGCCCAACACCTTCTCGACGGCACGGCTTTCGGCCAGGTCCCCTGCGGCCGTCGAGGTACCATGGGCATTGATATAGTCCACCTCGGAGGGGTCGATACCCGCGTCCTTGATGGCATTGCTCATGGAGAGCGCAGCGCCTCGACCATCTTCCGGCGGGGCGGTCATGTGATAGGCATCATCGCTCATGCCAAAGCCTGCCAGCTCCGCATAGATGCGTGCGCCGCGCGCCTTGGCGTGCTCGTACTCTTCCAGCACCAGTATGCCCGCCCCGTCGGACAGCACGAAACCATCGCGATCCCGATCCCAGGGGCGGCTGGCCGCTTGCGGGTCGTCATTGCGAGTAGACAAGGCGCGGGCCGCCGAGAAGCCCCCCAGGCCCAAGGGCGTAGTGGCCATTTCTGCCCCGCCACACACCATCACGTCGGCATCGCCATAGGCGATGGTACGCGCACTGTAGCCGATATTGTGAGTACCCGACGTGCAGGCCGTGGCAATCGCGATATTGGGGCCTCGGAAGCCGTGCTGAATGGCCATGTTACCGGAAATCATATTGATGATAGAGCCGGGCACGAAGAACGGCGACACGCGACGAGCGCCTCCCTTGAGCAGCGCACTGTGGTTCTGCTCGATCATCGGCAGGCCGCCAATGCCCGAGCCTACCGCCACACCAATCCGCTCGGCATTCTCTTCGGTGCACTCGATGCCAGAATCCTGAATGGCCTGGGCTCCGGCTGCCATGCCGTATTGAATGAATAGATCCATCTTGCGGGCATCTTTCGGATTCAGATAAGGGCTGATATCGAAGTCCTTGACCGAACCGCCAAACCGCGTGTTGAAACCGCTGGTATCGAAATGCTCGATGGCTGCGATTCCACTTTTACCGGCGACGATATTCGCCCACGATTCAGCCACGTTGTTGCCCACTGGGGTCACCAGGCCTAACCCGGTTACCACTACCCTTCTCCGCGCCATCAGTTTTCCTCCAGGCATCCATGGTGACACGACCCGTCCGGGTCATTTTGCAGCACAAAATTGGTGACTAGTATAACGGAGATTGCACGGTATATTCATTGTGACTGCAAAGCAAAAAAGCCGCCCCACATCAGGACGGCTTTTTTAACATGGGTGACAGCCTGCCACCCTGGTTCACAGCGTCGACCGAGCCCTTACTGGTGGGCGTTTACGTAGTCGATGGCTTCCTGAACCGTGGTGATCTTCTCGGCTTCTTCGTCGGGGATCTCGGTGTCGAATTCCTCTTCAAGCGCCATCACCAGTTCAACGGTGTCCAGAGAGTCAGCACCCAGGTCTTCTGTGAAAGAAGAGCTATTCTGGATATCTTCTTCTTTTACGTTCAGGCGCTCAGCCACAACTTTTTTAACGCGCTCTTCAATAGTACTCATCAACGTACTCCAGTCGTTCACATTAGCCGTTAGAGATAACCAGCTATTTGGAAACCGCAAGCCAAAAGCTGCGGGGTAGTTTATAGACGCCCTCAAGCTGACGCAACCGCCAGTCTCAAGGCCATCAACGCATATTCATACCGCCATTGACATGCAGGGTTTCACCCGTGATGTAACCTGCAGCATCACTGGTCAGGAACCCCACTGCGGCGGCGATCTCTTCCGGCCCACCCAAGCGAGCGAGCGGAATCTGCTTGAGCAGCATCTCGTGCTGCGCTTCCGGCAGCGCTTCGGTCATGTCGGTGGCGATGAAACCCGGTGCCACGGCATTGACCGTGATCGCACGCGAGGCAACTTCACGGGCCAGTGCACGACTGAACCCTTCCATGCCTGCCTTGGCGGCCGCGTAGTTGGCCTGGCCCAGGTTACCCATGGTCGCCACCACCGAGCTGATCGACACGATACGACCAAAGCGAGCCTTGGTCATGCCGCGCAAACAAGCCTTGCTGACACGATAGACGGATTTGAGGTTGGTATCCATGACGGAGTCCCACTCCTCTTCCTTCATGCGCATGAGCAGGTTATCACGAGTGATACCGGCATTGTTGACCAGAATGGTCGGCGCACCAAAGCGTTCGGCAATGTTCTTCAACACCTCATCGATGCTGGCCTGATCGGTCACGTTCAGACACAGGCCTGCACCTTCGATACCATTGGCCTTGAGATCGGCATCGATCTTCTCGGCACCCGACTCACTGGTGGCAGTACCTACCACGATGCGCCCTTGGCGGCCTAGCTCATGCGCAATGGCTCGCCCGATACCTCGGCTGGCACCAGTTACCAGCGCCACTCGTTTTTCTTGCGTCATTTCGTTTATCCTTTCACCAAACTAGCAAAGGTAGCAGAAAACAACCGCTGGTCACGCACCGTTTGCCAACGCTTCGCGAGCGAGCTCCAGCGCGGCATCCAGGCTATCCGGGTCATTCACCGCCAACCCCTTGGCACTGCGCACGATACGCTTGTTCAAACCAGTCAGCACCTTGCCTGGGCCACACTCGATAAACACGCTCGCCCCTTGCTCGGTCATCGCCTCGACGCAAGCAGACCAGCGCACCGGCTGGTAAAGCTGCTCGATCAGGCGCGTTCGCAGGGTATCGATATCGGCATGCGCCTGGGCATCTACATTCTGAACCACCGTGTAGCGAGGGGCACGCAGTTCCATGTTCTGCATGGCCTCGGCCAACTGCTCGGCCGCTGGCTTCATCAGCGCACAGTGCGAAGGCACTGAGACAGGCAAGGCCAGCGCACGCTTGGCCCCGGCCTCCTGGCAAGCGACGATGGCACGCTCGACGGCCGCTTTGCTGCCCGCGATGACCACCTGACCAGGCGAATTGTAGTTGACTGCAGCCACCACGTCGCCCTGGGCAGCCTGGGCACAGGCATCTTCAACCGCCTGGTCCTCCAGGCCCAGAATGGCGGCCATTCCTCCCTGACCAGCGGGCACCGCCTGCTGCATGGCTTCGCCGCGCAGGCGTACCAGCTGCACACCCTCGGCAAACCCCATGACACCGGCACACACCATGGCGCTGTATTCGCCCAGGCTGTGGCCTGCCATCACGTTAGGGCGCGGCCCTTCCAACTCCTGCCACACACGCCAGATGGCCACGCTGGAAGTCAGCAGCGCCGGCTGGGTGCATGCGGTCGCGTTCAATGCATCTTCAGGTCCTTCCTGGACTACTTTCCACAAATCGTAGCCCAACGCATCTGACGCTTCCTCAAAGGTCGTTCCCACCACGCTGTAGCGCTCGGCCAGCTCTCGCAGCATTCCAAGCTGCTGAGAGCCCTGCCCGGGAAAAATGAGGGCAAGGGGTTGAGACATGTCGTTCACCTTTGCTCTTGTAGGCATTTGCTCAATTGAGCGATAGGCGTAGCTATTGTCCCCGTTTGACAACGGGTGTCGGCATCTCCTGCTGCCTCCAATAGCCCGCAAAATCGTATATCGTTTATTGTCATCCGATCACGGCGGCATCAGCGAAAGCGTTTTGCCAACTGAGTGGGCAAATCCTGCTCTACCTCGTGCAGCGCTCGCAAAATGGCATAATAAAAGCCGTCTGCCTGCGCCCCGCCATGACTCTTCACTACGATATGCTGCAACCCAAGCAGGCTAGCGCCGTTATAGCGCACCGGATCCAACTCCTGCTTGAGGCGCCTGAGTACAGGCCTGGCCAGTAGACTTGCCAGCCGCCCAGTGAGGCGCGATTCAAACGCCATCTGGACGCGCTCGACCAGCATACGAGTCAAACCTTCACTTGCCTTGAGCATTACATTGCCAACGAAACCATCACACACCACCACGTCCAGCTCGCCCTGGAAGACATCACCCCCCTCAGCATAGCCGCAATAGTCGAAACCGGGGTCTGCATAACGGCGGATCAAGGCATCTGCTTCACGCACCGTGGCACTGCCTTTGGTGGCTTCCGAACCAACGTTCAACAGCGCCACGCGCGGACATTCGATACCGTCCATGCACTGGGCCATGGCCGCTCCCATGGCGGCAAAGTCTACCAGACGTTCAGCAGGTGAATCGACGTTGGCCCCAAGATCCAGCAAATAGCAGCGACGCCCTGAACGCGCAGGAATGGCGGTACTGATCGCTGGTCTGGAGAAGCCTGCCAGCATGCCCAGCTCGCGTCGCGCCAACGCGACAAGCGCCCCCGTATTGCCAGCACTCACTCCTGCAACGGCGTGCCCAGCCGCCACATGACGCAGCATGGACGCCATACTGGTGTGCTGACCCCGGCGCAACGCCCAGGCGGCGGTGGCATCAGTCGCTACGCTGTCAGGCGCATCGATGACCACCAAACGTGACACTGCCGCAGCCAAGGGCTGCGGCAAGCGCGAGAGCTCAGCGACGATACGCTGATGCGGGCCAAACAGGGCAAGCTCGAGCACAGGATTTTCCACTACTGCCCTTGCAGAGCCTTCGATAATGGCACGGGGGCCTTGGTCACCCCCCATGACATCAATCGCAAGACGCACTGCACTCACACTGATTGGCCGCGCGATAGGTCGAGCGAGGTTTAAACCTCAACCACCTTGCGGCCACGGTAGAAACCGTCCGGAGAAACGTGGTGGCGCAGGTGAGTCGTACCGGTTTCCTTGTCCTGAGACAGGGTCGGGGCGCTCAGCGCATCGTGGCTACGACGCATACCGCGCTTGGAACGAGTTTTACGGTTCTGTTGAACTGCCATGGGTGTTTACTCCAAGGTATGTAGGGTAAGTGATGCTTACTTTTTGCCTTTCAAAGCGCCACTGCTTTTCAAAGCATTGAGCACCGCGAAAGGGTTTTTGGCAGGAGCGGACTCGTCCGCTGCGCCTTCGGTCTTGCTGACCAGCTGCTCCGCCGAGACATGGCATTCGGTCTCATCGTGATAGACCACCTGCGGCAAGCTGAGGATCAACTCATCCTCGACTACCGTCAGCAAGTCCAGCTGTTCGTTTTCCACCAGCACAGGCTCATGACTGGCAGGCAGCTCGGCAGCCAACGCTTCGTCCGAAATCATTCCCAGAAGGAAATCACTCGACACGTCTTGATTCAGCGGCACCAGACAACGACGACAAGGCAGCGCCAGAGTCGCTTTCAAGGAACCACGAATTTCGCGACGGCCCTGGGCATCGACACCAAACTCAAGGATGACGTGACAGTCACCCGTTTGGTCGCCGGCTTCTTCAGCCAGGCGTGGCAGCTTGTTCAAGGCTACCAGGCCTTCGAGTCGTTCGCGGCGGGCTGCAAGCTTATAAGGCTCAACCCGGCTGGGGAGTTGTGAGGTCAACATAGGCGCGCAATGATAGGCACTCGCCCCGCCGGTGTCAAAGCCAGCAGCATAATTCTTGGCAGTTTCTGCTCGCACACAGCCGCAACAGGCATGCGTCAGGGCTTTTCGCTAAACTGTCGGCGATGCATTTTCCCTTTCTTCCACCCCGTTTCGTCACTCACAGGAGAGTATCGTGCCCCTCGCCCCCAATGCCACGCTGGTGCTGGCCTCCAGCTCACGCTCGCGGCAAGCCCTGCTCGACCGATTACAGCTACCCTACCAGTGCCAATCGCCGGATATCGATGAGACACCGCTGCCCCATGAAACGCCTGAAGCCCTGGTGCATCGACTATCGCTGAGCAAGGCACACGCCGTCGCCGAATCCTTTCCGGCACACTGCATCATCGGGTCGGATCAAATTGCTCTGTTCGAAGGCGAAGTGCTGGGCAAGCCCCATACCGCCGAGCGCGCCTGCGCCAACCTGAAACGTTTTTCAGGCCAGCGCGTCAGCTTCCTGACAGGCCTGGCACTGGTGGACACTCGCCAGCAGCGCCACCAGGTGCATATAGAGACGTTCGATGTCGTCTTCCGAACCCTGCGCGACGCCGAGATCGAACGCTATGTCGCCCTGGAGCAACCGCTGGACAGTGCGGGCAGCTTTCGTATGGAAGGACTCGGCATCACGCTATTCGAGCGCCTGAAAGGGCGCGACCCCAATGCACTCATCGGCCTGCCGTTGATCGCTCTTTGCGACATGCTGCGCCAGGCAGGCATGGACCCACTCGGCACTGCATAGTCACGACCAGGAGGCTTACCACTAGGGGGCCTGGAAGCGCAGCGGCGAGCGGGCGCTCTCCACCCCCAGCACTTCCGCCGCCGCCTGGGTGAAGCGTCGCGTCAGGCGCTCGAAGGGGTCCAGGCGAGGCGTGTAATTCTCCCACTCGGCTTCTCCGATGCGCGCCCGCGCCACTTGCTCGAGGCTGGCCAGCTCATCCACCAGCCCCAGCGCCAGCGCCTGCTCACCGCTCCATACCAACCCGGAAAACACCTCAGAATCGCCACTCAAGCGCTCGCCTCTCCCGGCCCGAACGTCCTCGATGAACTGCTCGTGGGTCTGCGCCAGCACCGTTTGCCAGAACTGAGCCACCTCCTCATCGAGCGGCTGGAACGGATCAAGAAACGCCTTGTTTTCACCGGCGGTCATGACACGCCGCTCCACGCCCAGCCGATCGATCGCCTCCTGGAAACCAAAGCCTGCGTAAATGACCCCTATCGAGCCCACCAGGCTGGCGGGAGAGGCAATGATCTCATCCGCTGCCGACGCGATATAGTAGGCACCGCTGGCTCCCACGTCTTCGATGACCGCCAGGATGGGCTTGTCACCCAGATCACGCAGCCGCATGATTTCCGCATGGATGCGCTGGGACTGCACCGGGCTCCCGCCGGGGCTGTCGATATGCAGTACGACCGCCGCCGCGCTCTCGCTCTCCCAGGCACGATTCAAACCGCGAATGATGCGTTCGGCATTGGCGGGCGCATCACTGGCAATGACGCCCTGCACCTCGACCAACGCCAGATGCTGCTGTTCCGGCACGCTTGAGGTCGGCTCTGCCACGAAAACGCGGTACAGCGTCGTGGTGATCGATACCAGCACCAGCGTCAATACGACGAAACGGAAAAACAGCTTCCACCGCCGCGCCCGGCGCTGCTCGGTCAAGACGCCACCAATCCAGCGGTCCATCATTTCCAGCTGGGCCAGACGCTGACGTTCGCGCAGCGTTTCGGCATCGTCGCTCGGCTCACCTGCGGCCGATGCTTTCGACGCGGTCGCAGCGACTTGCGGTCCCTGCGTCCAAGGATCCTGCGCGCTTCCCGACGGCTCTTCGCGGGAGGGGCTGCCTTGCTCTCTATCGCGGGACTGATCGTCGCTCATACTATTTCCCTCATGATTTTCCCTCATGCTGTCTGTTTCCCTGATCCAGGATTAAAAGTGGCCAGGTACAAGTGGCTATACAGAGTAGCCATATAGAACTCAGCCCCGCTATCACCCAGCGTCAGCCATGCAACCATTCAAACAGCGTGGGAATGTCATCCGTCATCCAGACAGGCTGGCACGCCGCCAGCCGCTCGGGAGAGTGTACCCCATAGGTCACACCGACCCGATCCATGCCGATGGCGCGTGCCATTTCCAGGTCGTATTCGGTATCCCCCACCATCACCGCACGCTCTACCGGCGTATCAAGCTCGGCGAGCAGCTCCAGCAGCATCTGTGGATGGGGTTTGGAGCGGGTTTCATCTGCGGTACGACTGGCGTCGAACCACTGGCCGCTATCGGTTTCTCGAAAGACACGATCCAGGCCGCGACGACTCTTGCCCGTGGCCACGGCCAGCCGCTGCCGGGGACGCTGACGCAGCCTGGCCAACTGCTCCTCGACACCGTTGAAAAAAGGCATGGGCGTCGTGTCACCACTCACAAAGTGATGCGAGTAGCGCTGGCGCAAGCGCTCTGCCTGCTCCGGCGAAATGCCCGGACACAGCGTTGCAATGGCTTCGGGCAGGCCAAGACCGATGATGTTCTCGATGGCGCTGTCTTCCAGGGGCGGCCAGCGTACATCCGCTGCGGCGGCATGCATGCACGACACGATCTTGGGCACCGAATTCATCAAGGTCCCATCCCAGTCAAAGATGATCAGCTCGTAACGCATGGCGTTCTCCCTACTTGCCCTGCTGACGCGCACGCGCCAGCGTCTCTTTCAGTGCCTCAGGCAGTGGTGCTTTCACCGTCACCGGACGGCCATTACCGGGCTCGGGAAAGGTCAATGAGCGCGCGTGCAGAAACAAGCGCCCCAGACCCAACTGTTTAGACAACCGCTCGCTTTCCCGCGTCGAGTACTTGTCATCGCCCAGCAAGGCGTGGCCCGCATGGGCAGCGTGCACACGAATCTGATGGGTACGACCGGTCACCGGCTCGGCCTCGATGAGCGTCACTTTTTCGAAGGTCTCCACGACGGAGAAATGGGTGCGTGATACCTTGCCGTTGGGATCCACCCGCACACGCCGCTCGCCATTACCGGCATCGAAGCGGTCCAGCCGGGCACTTTCATAGGTCTTTCTGGCAGGCCAGCGCCCTGCCACCAGTGCCAGATAGCGCTTGTCCATGCCGTGCTTCTTGAGCGCCTCGTTGAGCGTCACCAGCGCCTCACGCGACTTGGCCAACAGCAGGCATCCGGAGGTGTCACGATCCAGACGATGGACCAGCTCGAGAAAGCTCAAATCGTCGCGTACCTGACGCAATGCCTCGATCAGACCGATCTTGACGCCACTTCCACCATGCACCGCCAGGCCAGAAGGCTTGTTCAACACCATCCAGTCCGGCCCTTCCATGATGACGCTACCCACCAACACGTCGCGCAGGTTATCGCTGACCTCCTTGACCGCCTCCTTGGGTGCCAGGCGCAGAGGTGGTACGCGGACGAGGTCTCCCCCCTGTAGGCGATAGTCCACCTTCACGCGCTTCTTGTTCACTCGAACCTCCCCCTTGCGCACGATGCGGTAGATCAGCGCCCGCGGGGCGCCCTTCAGCCGTGTCATAAGGAAATTATCGATTCGTTGACCCGCCTGCTCCGGGGCGATTTCCACCCACTGCACTTCACGCCCTTCGGACATTACCTTGTACTCCTGGCCTCATCCACACCACATGGTGGGAAGTGACCTTGATTGAAAAGCGGCATTCTAGCGTAGACCTTACCCCATTGCGTCAATTGCTGACGCTTCTCTTTACTGTTATATTCCAGGACGCTCATCGGCCAACGTGACTTGCTGATCTGAAACGCAATAAGCCACCTTGCATGGCAAATTGTCGTCTAGCGAATTGTCCGTCACGTTCGCCTAAGCACCTGCCCGACCAACATGCAGGTCAGAGCAACGAGGCCAGGCCAGTGTACGCATTGCCCGCCTTCTACGTAATGAAATGCAGCACCTCTGTCGCCTGACCGCGGCAGAGGGAAAAGAATACCGCCAGCCTCGACTGGCAAAAAAACGTTACGCCCCTGCCAGGCAGTT
Source organism: Halomonas sp. 18071143 (assembly GCF_019211725.1). Taxonomy (NCBI): domain Bacteria; kingdom Pseudomonadati; phylum Pseudomonadota; class Gammaproteobacteria; order Oceanospirillales; family Halomonadaceae; genus Halomonas; species Halomonas sp. 18071143. The sequence goes on along the minus strand of NZ_CP078120.1, from coordinate 1,501,364 downwards.
ACCTTATTCGTCACAAGGCGCTGTCATGCCGGGGCGCAAAGATCAACGCTGTGCCGACAACCGGCGTTGACGAATCGATGAATGCCAGGTGTAGGCGGTGTCAGCAGAGCCGGATGGACGTGACAGCCACCGAAACACGTTCTGCCTCCGCCACGTACTCAACGCCCTATTGGCCGGGTCGGCTACGATGCCTTCCCGGCTTGATGCGTCAGCATAACCATGCGCCGAGCACAAGCACGCAGCACACAGCGGTTCGTCGACGACTCCTCGTTTGACGGCACGACATGCTACGTGAGACCACATGAAACGGATGCTTATTAACGCGACCCAGCCCGAAGAGCTGCGGGTCGCCCTGGTAGACGGACAGCGCCTCTACGATCTGGACATCGAGTCCGGCGCACGCGAACAGAAGAAAGCCAACATCTACCGGGGCAAAATCACCCGGGTAGAACCCTCCCTCGAAGCCGCCTTCGTCGACTTCGGCGCCGAGCGCCACGGTTTTCTGCCGCTGAAAGAGATCTCTCGCGAATACTTCATCAAGGATGTTTCGGGCCGCCCCAACATCAAGGAAGTATTGAAAGAGGGTCAGGAAGTCATCGTTCAGGTAGACAAGGAAGAGCGTGGCAACAAGGGCGCCGCCCTGACCACCTTCATCAGCCTGGCCGGACGCTTTTTGGTACTGATGCCCAACAACCCCCGTGCAGGTGGCATATCGCGGCGTATCGAAGGCGATGACCGCAGCCAGCTCAAGGATGCCATGGGCCAGCTGACGGTTCCCGACAAGATGGGCCTGATCGTACGCACCGCCGGTATTGGCCGCAGCTCCGAAGAGCTGCAGTGGGACCTGGACTACCTGGTGCAGGTGTGGGAATCGATCACCACCGAGTCCGCCAAGCGCCCTGCGCCCTTTTTGATCTACCGCGAATCCAACGTCATCATCCGTGCCATGCGCGACTACCTGCGCCAGGATATTGGCGAGGTGTTGATCGACAGCCCCGACATCCACGCCGAGGCGCTGGCATTCATCCGCCAGGTGATGCCTTCCTACCAGCAAAAGATCAAGCTGTATGCCGATGAAGTGCCGCTGTTCTCGCGCTTCCAGATCGAATCTCAGATCGAGACGGCCTACCAGCGGGAAGTGAAACTGCCTTCCGGTGGCTCCATCGTCATCGATCACACCGAAGCGCTGGTCTCCATCGACATCAACTCGGCCCGCGCCACCCGTGGCAGCGATATCGAAGAGACCGCCCTGCAAACCAACACCGAAGCCGCCGACGAGATCGCTCGCCAGCTCCGCCTGCGTGACATCGGCGGGCTCGTGGTCATCGATTTCATCGACATGGGCCCGGCTCGCAACCAGCGTGAAGTCGAAAACCGCATGCGCGATGCGCTCAAACTGGACCGCGCCCGTGTACAGATCGGCCGCATTTCGCGCTTCGGACTGATGGAAATGTCGCGCCAGCGTCTGCGCCCCTCGCTGGGTGAAACCAGCGGCGTGGTCTGCCCGCGCTGTAACGGCCAGGGCACCATCCGCGATGTGCGCTCGCTGTCGCTCTCCATCATGCGCCTGATCGAAGAAGAGGCCATGAAAGAGCGTAGCGCCCAGATCCGCGCCATCCTGCCCGTGCCGGTCGCCACTTATCTGCTCAACGAAAAGCGCAGCGTGCTGGCGGATATCGAGTCACGCCAAGGCGTACGCGTGGTCATCCTGCCCAGCCCGGAGATGGACACCCCGCACTACGACGTTCAGCGCCTGCGCGATGACCACCTGGACGAAGACGACAGCCACACCCTGTCGAGCTTCGAGCTTTCCACGGACACCGAGATTGGCAAAGAGCCGCCTCCCAGCTTCGCAGCTCCGGCTCAGCGGGCAGAAGCCGCGGTCAAGAGCATCGCTCACAACGCTCCGGCCCCCGAGTCGCTGCAAACCGAAGAAGCGCCCGCCAAACCAGCCGCGGCCGAAGCGCCTGCCGAGCAACCCAGCGTACTGGGCCGCTTCATTCGCGGTTTTGCCAAGCTGCTGGGTGGCGATGAGGCCAGCACGACGGCCACACAGGAAGCCAGCTCGACGAACCGCAAGCCCGAGCAGTCGGCAGCCCCAAGCCGCCCGCCGCGCAATGAGCGTCGTCAAAAGCCTGCGCAAGAGCGCCAGTCTCAGGAGCGCTCAGCACCGGAGCGCCAGGAAAACAGCGCTTCACGCGACCAGCGTAACGATGCCACCAAGGCACCTGCTGCTCGCAACGACGACAGCAACGACAAGCGCAGCGGCCCCAGCCGCACCCGCAACCGTCGTCGTCATCCGCAGCAGGACGACAGCCGGGCTCAGGAAAGCACGCCTCGCAACACGCGTCAGAAAGAGACCGCCAAGGAGTCATCGCAGAACGATGCTTCCAGCAGCGCCCCGCAGCCGGAGCAGCGTCGCGAGAAACCCCGCGACAACAAGCCCAAGCAGGACGACAAGCGCCCGGAAGCCGTTCAGCAGGACGAGCCGCAAAAGGATGACGGCAAGCCGAAGCGCACGCGCAACAACCCGCGCCAGCGTTCACGCAAGCAGGCACTGAGCCCGCAGGCCGAAGCCGAACAGCTGAAGCTCCAGGCAGAAGCCCAGCAGGCACCTGAGGAAGCCCCTGCCCCAGCAGCGGCAGACGCTGAAACGCCTGCAAAGAAAGCCACGTCAGCGTCAGAAACGGCGACTCAAGCCACCGCTGCTCAAGAGACAGCCACGCAAGAGCCCGCGGCTCAATCGCCAAACGAAGCGGCAGAAGCGCACACTGACACACGTCAGGAGGCCACCGAAGAGGCCGCGGCAGAAGACACCACGGCCACCGCTCGCGCCAGCAGTGCGGACAAAGCACGCAAGTCAACGCGCCAGCGCCGTCAACCGGCCATTCGCGACGAAGCGGCCAAGCAAGCCAACGCGTCCGGAGACGACAACGGCACCCCCGCCGCATCCGCCACAGAGTCCCAGACACCGGCGGCCACCCATGAGCAGCCCGCTGCAGCCACAGAAGAGCCGACAGCTCCACGTGAGGAACAGCCAACCTCGGCGGCTGATCAAGAGCCCTCAGCGGCGGTAGAGAAAGAGCCCTCAGCGGCGGTAGAGAAAGAGCCTTCAGCGGCGGTTGAAGAGAAGCCCTCAGCGGTTGCTGAAGAAAAGTCTTCAACGACCGTGGCAGAAGCACCTTCTGCCGATGAGAGCCAATCTTCCGCCACTACGGAAGAGCCCTCAGCAGTGGTTGAAAAAGAGCCCTCAGCGGCGGTAGAGAAAGAGCCTTCGGCGGTGGTTGAAGAGATATCTTCTGCGGTAGTTGAAGAAAAAGCCTCAGCGGCAGCTGAGGAAGAGCCTTCAAAAGCGTCTTCTGCAGTAGCAGCAGAAGACAGCTCAGCAGCCACTGAAGCGCCATCTTCCGTCACTACTGAGGAAAAGCCCGCCACGGCCGAGGAGCCAGCATCTGCCGCACCGGTGGAAGAAGCGTCTTCAGTCAACGCGGAGCAAGCGCCCACGGAAGCGGCTCAGGAGCGCTCGACGCCTGCTGCAGAAAACGCAGCAGCAGAGAAAGCCCCCGAAGCCCCTCAGGCAGCGGCCGACGCCAACGCCAGTGGCGAGCCTGCCGCTGACGAGGAGGCCTCCAAGCCACGTCGTCGCCGCCGCCGGGCTCATAACGACCCGCGTGAACAGCGCAAGCAGCAGGCCCAGCAAAACTCACCCGAGTAATGCTGACAGCCGTAAAAAACCCCGCCTCGGCGGGGTTTTTTATGCGCTATCGTCAGGAGATCACTCGTGGCTCCGCTTCCAGGCTGACGCCAAAACGCTCGGCGACCGCACCTGCAACGATATCCGCAAACGCCAGCAGCTCTGCACGATTACCGCCACCAAAGTGCACCAGCACCAGCGCCTGATGCTGGTGCACGCCAAACGCTCCCTGGCGGTGCCCTTTCAGGCCACACTGGTCGATCAGCCATCCGGCCGCCAGCTTCACCTGCCCATCGGGCTGGGGAAAATGCGGTATACCAGGATAGTCGTTCAACAGCCGCTGGGCATGGTCACCGCTCACGAGCGGGTTCTTGAAGAAGCTGCCGGCATTGGCCAGCACGGCGGGATCCGGCAGTTTCTCCTGGCGAATGGCGCAGACGGCACGCGCCACCTCCAGCGGGTCGGGCGCGGCAGACACCCGTGCGGCCAGGTCGCCATACCCCAGTTGCGGATTGGGTGTTTCCGAGAGCCGCAAGACGAGCTGCGTAATGACCACCTTGCCTGCCAACTCACGTTTGAAGAGACTGTCTCGATAACCAAACTGACACGCCTCGGCATCCAGCCAGCGCACTTCCCCCGAGGCCAGTTCGACCACCTGCACCGCCGCCAGCACGTCGGCCAGTTCGACACCATAGGCACCTATGTTCTGCACCGGAGCGGCCCCACAGTCACCGGGGATCAGCGCCAGATTCTCACAGCCCCACAGGCCACGCGCTGCCAGCGCCATCACCAAGGCGTGCCAATTCACTCCCGCCCCTACGTAGGCCAACACCTCCCGGCCACGCCGCTCCAACCACCACTGCTGGAGCGAAGGACGAATGACCACTCCTGACAACTGGCTCGGCAACAGGACGTTACTGCCCCCCCCGAGCAGCGTCATCGGCCCCCGCTGCTGCCGTGCCTGATGCAACACGTCCTGCAACGCCGCCAGCGTGGTCGGCGCCGCGTACTGTTCGGCCACACAGGGCAAGCGCAGCGTATTGGCCTGGGTCAGATCCCAGGATGCCATCAGAACCTCAGGGCGGGAGACAGCGCTAGCGTTCACGCTGCAACTCATCGAGCAGACCCTGCGATGCACGCTCGATCAAGTCCAGCACTTGCTCGAAACCGTCGTCGCCACCGTAATAGGGGTCAGGCACATCGCTCTGCGGCAGCCCGGCGTAATCGAGCAGCAGCCCTACCTGGGCCTGGCTATTGGCCGGTTGCAGAGCACGCATGGCGGCGAGGTTTTCGCGATCCATGCCCAGCACGTAGTCGAACTCGTGGAAGTCACTGGCTTTCAATTGGCGAGCGCGAAGATGGCCAATCTCGATACCTCGTTGACGCGCCGCCGCCTGGGAGCGGGGGTCCGGGGCTTTCCCTACGTGCCAGTCACCTACTCCGCAGGAGTCGATGGTGATGCGGTCATCCAGCCCTGCTCGCACCACGGCCTGCTGAAAAACGCCTTCCGCGGTGGGCGAGCGGCAAATATTGCCTAAACAGACGAACAGCACGCGCTTCATGGACGATCCTCCGATGACGACAACAGGGCGCGTACCCGTGCCAGGTCCTCCGGAGTATCGACCCCTGCCGGGTTCGCCGCCGCGGCCAGCGCCACCTGAATGGCGTGACCGTGCTGCAATACACGCAGCTGCTCGAGCTGTTCCAACTGCTCCAGGCTGGACGCCGTCAGATCACGGTAGGTGGCCAGAAAGCTGGCACGGTAAGCGTAGATGCCAATATGGCGCAGCCAGGCATCGGTGGTGAGCCAATCGGGCGGAGTCTTGAACTGCTCTCTGTCCCAGGGGATCGGCGCTCGGGAAAAATAGAGCGCGCGCCCCTGCAGTGAACGCACCACCTTGACCACATTGGGGTTGAATAGCGTATCCACATCGCCGATGGGCTCGGCCAGGGTGGCCATGGCCGCCTCGGGGTCATCTGCCAGCCGCTGGGCTACCTGGTCGATCAATACGGGAGGGATCAATGGCTCGTCACCCTGTACGTTGACGACCAGCGTGTCACCCGCCAGTGAGAGCTGTTCGGACACTTCGGCCAACCGGTCCGTGCCGGAGGGATGGTCGGCTCGGGTCATGACCACTTCCGCGCCGTAGGCCTGCATGGCCTCACGGATCCGCTCGTCGTCAGTGGCCACGATGACTCGCTGCGCCTGGCTCTCGCAGGCACGACGCCATACGTGGGCTACCATGGGCTCACCGGCGATATCCAGAAGCGGCTTGCCAGGCAGCCGTGAAGAGCCGAACCGCGCCGGGACGACCGCGATGAATTGCGCCACAGAGCCCATCACACCTCCCCGGTACGGCCAGGTGAAGTGGCCAGCTTCTCATCGGCGTCCATCTGCCGCGCTTCTTCAGGCAGCATCACCGGAATCCCGTCTCGGATGGGATAGGCCAGACCATCATAGTGGCAGCACAGCTCCTGTGCGTCGCGCTGATACTTCAGCTTGCCGTTGCAGAGCGGGCAAACCAGCATTGCCAACAGTTCCTTATCCATCGGTGCTTCCCCTTTGTGTCAGTTCTGCCAGCCTGGAAGCCAGCCAATCTTCAAACTCTTCTGGAAGCCGCGCTTCCACCTCCAGCACCCAGCTGTCCGCCGGGGCCAGCTCACGGCATTTGACCGCATCCTTGGCCGTCATGACCACCGGCCCGGCGGCCATGGGCTTGAAGGTTCGCTCATCGAAAGCGTGATGATCCGCCAAGGGGTGCTGTTCCCCATGGACCCCCAGCGTTTCGAGGGTCTTGAAAAAGCGCTGCGGGTTGCCGATCCCCGCCAGCGCATGTGCTGGCAGCGTAAAGGGCAAGGGAGCCAGCGGATAGTGCTGACCACTGGCCAGCTTGCGCCAGCCCCGGGGTACCAGTTGCATGGCCACCGAAGGCACCGGCAAGGGAGCCGTCAGCGTGCCATTGACGATCACCGCATCCACTTGTTGCAAGCGAGCAACGCCTTCGCGCAGCGGTCCTGCAGGCAGGCAGCGCTGGTTGCCCAGCCCACGGCTGCCATCGACCACCACCAGTTCAATATCGCGCCCCAGTGCCAGGTGTTGCAAGCCGTCATCGCTGATCACGATATCGCAGCCCATCTCGACCAGCGCTTGGGCGCCCCGAGCCCGCTGCGGGTCTGCGATGACGGGCAGCCCGGTCTGCTGAACCAGCATGAGCGGTTCGTCACCGCTATGCGCGGGGTCCGTGGTGGGCGTAACATGAAGCGGATAATGGGGTGCGGTGCCACCATACCCCCGGGTCACGATGCCTGGCGAGTAGCCCTGCGCGACCAGCCAGCGCCCCAACCAGGCCACCAGCGGTGACTTGCCGGTGCCGCCCAGGGTGATATTGCCCACCACGATCACCGGCACCTCCGCCCGCCAGACGGGCTTGTGCCCCCGTCGGTAATCGCGCGCTCGACGACACATGAGATAACGGTATAAATTACCTAGTGGAAACAGCGGCGCCAGCCACGGGCTTCCCCCGTAGGCGGCGTCGAGCCAGCGCTTCGCCAGGCTCACTCGTGCTCCTGAAACTGAAGCTGGTGCAGGGCCGCATAAGCACCTGACTTTTCCAGCAGCGCCTGATGGGTGCCCTGCTCCACGATACGCCCCTGGTCCATGACCAGAATGCGGTCGGCACGCTCGATGGTCGACAGGCGGTGGGCGATCACCAGCGTGGTGCGCCCCTCACAGACCCGCTCCAGGGCTTTCTGGATATAGCGTTCGGATTCGGTATCCAGCGCCGAGGTAGCCTCGTCCAGAATCAGAATCGGAGCATCCTTGAAGATGGCTCGGGCAATCGCCAACCGCTGGCGCTGCCCGCCCGAGAGCATGACCCCATTTTCGCCTACCACGGTGAGATAGCCTTCGGGCAGTTTGTCGATGAACTCACTGGCGTAGGCGGCTTCTGCGGCAGCCTTCACGGCGGCCATGTCCGGATTTTCCACGCCATACGCAATATTGTCGGCGATGGTGGCATTGAACAGGGTGACCTGCTGGGAAACCAGCGCTATCTGCTGCCGCAGCGGCCCCAGCGCGTAGCGGTCGGCATCGATGCCATCGATCAGGATCTGGCCTTCGGTGGGTCGATAGAAGCGTGGCAGCAGGCTCACCAGGGTAGACTTGCCGCTTCCCGAGCGCCCCACGATAGCGACCAATTCGCCGGGGGCGACGCGCAGCTGAATATCGTGCAGCACGTTGGGCTGGTCGTCGGCGTAGCGGAAGCTGACATGGTCGATGACCACCTCGCCAGTCAAGCGGCTCGGCACCACGTCGCCCTCGTCACGCTCCGGGGCCAGGTCCATGAGACCGAACAGCTCGGCAGCAGCGGCAATACCCTTCTGAATCTCACTGTTCACTTCGGTGAGCTGACGTACTGGTTTGATCATCAGCGCAGCGGCAGTAATAAAGGCAACGAATTCACCGGGCGTCATGTTGGCCATCAAACGAGGGGCCATGGCCAGCCATACCAGCAGGGCCATGGAAATGGCCACCAGCATCAGAATCACCGGCGAGCTGACCGCTCGGGTCATGGCTTCTTTCATGCTTTGCCGACGGTTCTCTTCGCTGACACGTTCGAAGCGCTGCTTTTCATAGGCTTCGGCACCATGGGTGCGCACCACGCGATACCCCGAGAGGGCTTCCGAAGCCACGTGCGTCACATCGCCCATGGAGTGCTGGATGCGCTTGGAGATGCGCCGAAAGCGCTTGCTGACGTAACTCACCACAGCGGCAATCAACGGCGTCACGCCCATGAACAGCAGAGTGAGCATCCAGTTGGTCCAGAACAGGTAGCCAATCAGACCCACCACGAAGAGCCCTTCACGGAGAATGATGGTCACCGCGTTGGTCGCCGCCCCGGCAACCTGCTCGACATGGTAGGTCACCCGTGACACCAGATGGCCGCTGGAGTGGTGATCGAAAAACCGCCCCGGCAAATGCAGCATGTGATCGAATACGTTACAGCGCAGCGTATGAATCACGTAGCGCCCCACGTAGGCCATGAAATAAGTACTGAGGAAAGTGCCCAACCCTCGGGCTGCGAACATCAGCACGACGAACAAGGGCAGAAACAGCCGAAACGCGGCATCGGGATGCTGAATGCCATCGATGAGGCGCTTCATCATCTCGGCCAGCGCGGTGCTGGACGCGGCGTAAATCAGAAACCCGATCACGGCAAGCGAGAAAGCGCGCCAGTGTGGCTTCACATAACTCAACAAACGTTTATAGAGTACCCAACCTGAATCAGTCACACGCGCTCCCGGCAGTAGTGTGCAGTGGGGCGATTCTACCCTATGGTGGCTCGCTTCAACACCGCTTCTGGCCGCCGGAAACACGCCGCTGGGTATCTATCTGCACGGGTACCCCCGGTTCCAGGCGGATACGCACCGCGCCATCATGGGCGGTACTCCACAGGCAGCTGTGCTGATGGCGAAAGCGCCGCACCACCTCATCGGCCGGGTGCTGGAAGGCATTATCGCGTCCAGCACTGAAGATGGCATGTCGCGGCATCGCTTCACGGACGAACTGCACACCGGAGCTGGTGTGACTGCCGTGATGGCCCGCCACCAGCACCGTGACGTCACCGGCCAACAAGGGCAGCAATTGGCGTTCCACCTGACGCCCCACGTCCCCGGTGATCAACAGCCGGTGCTCGCCTAGCTGGGCTTCCAGCACGCAGGAGCGGTCATTGGAAGAGAGCTGCTGGTGTCCTGCCGGGGGCCAAAGAAAGCGATAAATGACGCCGTCCTGCTGCCATTGCTGGCCCTGTTCACAGGGCATGCTGGCAACGATCAGCGGCTCGTCCAGCGGGGCACGCCAGCCCGCCACCTGATGTTCGTCCCGCAACGCTTCGACACCGCCTGCGTGGTCGGTATCGGCATGACTGACCACCACCAGGTCGAAGGCCTGGCCCGGCGGCCAGAGCGTTTGCAAGGGCATGAAACCGCTGCGAAAACGCGGCCCCGTGTCGTAGAGCATCCGATAATCGGCGCTGCGCAGCTCGACCAGTTGGCCCTGCCCCACATCGTGCACGGTGACGACCAGCCGACGCTCCTCGACGCGTTCACTTGGCCACCAGGGGGCGCTCAGCGCCAGTAGCGTCACCAGCAGTCGCAGCCCGCCGGGCGTGGCGGGTAATCCCCAGCCCAGCGCCAGCAGCAGCCAGGCCAACGCCAACGGGTAGACGTGCTCGGGCGGCGGCTGCCACAGTGGCGCCAGGGCCAGCGTGATCTCCAGCAGAGAGTGAAACAGCGCCAGCGCTTGCTCGAACACCCACCAGGCGGCCAGCCCGATGCCAGGCAGCGGTGCGAGCAGCCACCCCAGCAGCGCCGAGGGCACCATGATCGAGCTGACCCAGGGCACGGCTAGCAGATTGACCAGCGGAGCCGCGGGCGCCACTCGGCCAAATGCCAACAGCACCGCTGCCGCCATCAGCGGCGCCAGCAGCAGCTGGGAGCGCAGCAGCGCCCAGCACCAGCCTTTGATACCCCGGGGGCGAGGGCGCCCCTGCCAGATGACGATCAGCCAGCCCACCGCCACGAACGACAGCCACAAGCCGGGCCGCCATAGAGAGAGCGGGTCGGCCACCACGATAATGGCGAATGCCAGCCACCAGGCCTGCCAGGGGCCCGGCGCATGGCGCCCGCTCAACACCCATAGCCCAAGCAGGGTCATGATCATGGCACGCATGGCAGGCGGCGCCAGCCCTGCCAGCAGTGCATAGCCCACGGCAGCCGCCCCCGCCACCCACCAGGGCCAGACGCGCAGACGCCAGTCACCGGGGCTCATCAGCCGCGCCGCCAGGCGGGCCAACAGCAGCGCAAAGGACGCCACCAGGCCAACGTGCAAACCGGAAATCACCACCAGGTGCGTGGTCCCGGTGGCATTCAACAGCGCCCAGTCCTGCTGCGTCAGCTGGTCGCTATCGCCCAGCGTCAGCGCGGCCAGCCAGCGCTGGGTACGCGCCTCTGGCGCATTACTCTCCAGGTAGGCCACCGCCTGCTGACGTAGTTGGAAAGGCGCCTCCGACAAACGTTCGGGCGCAGGGTCGTTGCGTACATAGCCAGTGGCATGAATACCTTCACGCCACAGCCACTGGGCATAGTCAAAGCTGTTGGGGTTGGCAAAGCCTCTGGGTGGACGCAGCCGAACGGTCAGCTGCCAGCGCTCGCCAACGGCGTAAACCGCACTGGACTGGGTGGCAGACGAGGGAAAAGCCGAGTAGGCGCTGACCCGCACTTGCTTCAGCCGATCACAGGGCAGCAGGGGCTCCGGCGAGCGGCACGCTTCTACCGCCAGCCTCAAACGTTGGCTGCTCCCGTCCTCTCTTTGTACGTGGAGCACGCGGGCCTCCAACGTCAGGTCCTGGCCGCTCAAGCCGTCGGGCAGTCGTTTGCCCCACTCCTGCTGAAGGGTCAGCACCATCAGTGCCACCAGCGCTAGCCATATCGACCAGCGTGGGCGCGTCGTCGCCATGACTACGGCCGCCACCATCAGCACTGCCAGCGCCAAAGTGGCGTCTCGCTCGGCCCCCAGCCAACCCGCCAGCGCACCGCCCAACAGCGCAGCCAAGGCCGCTGGCACCGCACTCCCTCGCCCCATTCCACCTCCCTGGCCGAAACCCTTCGCCTCAGTAGCGTAGCCTAAGCCCTGCGCTATGTGGATAATAGCCTGCACCAATAGCAAGAGTACCTGACATGCCGCGCCGTTTCCTGCAGCGCTACATGCCTAAACCGGACACCATCCGGCGCCAACGATCGCTACGCTTCATGGCGCCGTTGATTGCCGATCCGGGTTTGTGGCTACTCACTCGACGCAGCGTTGCCAACGCGTTTAGCGTCGGGCTTTTTTGTGCCATGCTGCCCATTCCCTTTCAAATGGTCGTGGCCGCGCTGGGAGCACGGCTGGCTCGCTGCAACCTGGCCCTGTCGGTGGGTCTGGTGTGGGTCACCAATCCGCTGACCATGCCGTTGATCTTTTATATCAATTATCGGATCGGTACTTTTTTGCTGGGCGCTCCGGTGCGAGAGGCGCCTTCTCGCATTTCGACCCGCTGGATAGCCGAGCAGATGCACGACATCCTGCCCCCCCTCCTGCTGGGTTCCCTGATCAGTGCCATCGTGCTGGCCATCATCTCCAACGTCGCGATTCGGCTCATCTGGCGCTGGCACGTCTCCCATAACTGGAAACGCCGCCGCCTGAAAAGGCGACGGCGCAGAGCCTGCATCGAATCGCAGTTCGACGATTAACCCCTGAGCGATTAACTCTGGAGTTGCTCGACGAGCCGCCCACCATCCAGCTTCATGACCCGATCCTGATGAGCCGCTAGGCTCACATCGTGAGTCACGATCACGAAGGCGCAGGCGCTCTCCTTGGCCAGCTCATCCATCAAGTCCAGAATGGTGCTGGCGGTGGTCTGATCGAGATTACCAGTGGGTTCATCCATCAACACCAGGCTCGGGTCGGTCACCAGCGCCCTGGCAATGGCCACACGCTGGCGCTCGCCGCCGGAAAGCTCACCAGGCTTGTGGTCGGCACGCGCCTTCATGCCCACTCGGTCGAGCAGTTGCAAAGCGCGCTGTTCGGCGACCTTTTTCGCCTGGCCGCGAATGATCAGCGGCAGTGCGGCATTTTCCAGCGCAGTGAACTCGGCCAGCAGGTGGTGGAACTGGTAAACGAAACCGATATAGCGATTGCGAAACTTGCCAAGTGCGGCTTCGTTGAGGTCCGACAGCGGTTCGCCAGCGATCACCACGCTGCCTTCACTGGGGCGATCCAGCCCCCCCAGCAGGTTCAACAGCGTGGTCTTGCCGGAACCGGAGCTGCCCACGATGGCCACGCGCTCCCCGGCATGTACCTGCAGATCCAGCTGGTCCAGCACCGTCAAATCCTGCGGCCCTTCGCTATACACCCGTGTCAGGCCACGGCATTCCAGCATGACGGCGGGTGGTTGAGTAATCGTCGAAGTCATCGGAGCATCCTTATTCATAGCGCAGTACGTCAGCCGGTTGAACCCGAGCTGCTCGCCAGGCAGGGTAAAGTGTCGAGAGGAACGTCAGGCCGAAGGCGGCCAGCACGATGTCCCGCACATCGCTCCACTGCAAGCGCGAGGGCAAGTCGCTGATGAAGTAGACCCCAGCATCGAGGAACTGGATGCCGAAAGCACTCTCGAACCAGCCGATGATATCGGAGATGGTCAGCGCCAGCGCAATGCCGACCGCCACACCAACGGCAATGCCGATCAAGCCGATGGCCAACCCCTGGACGATGAAAATACCCATGATCGAGCGCGGCGTGGCACCGATGGTGCGCAAGATGGCAATGTCGGCACGCTTGTCGGTCACCACCATGACCAGGGTGGACACGATGTTGAACGCCGCCACCGCAATGATCACCGTCAGCAGCAGTGCAATCATGCGCTTCTCCATCTGGATGGCCTGGAACAGGTTGCCGTGGGAGAACGTCCAGTCGGTGCCACGATAACCCGAGCCCAGCTCCCTGACGATGGCCTGGGTTTCGCTCCCGGCCACGAACAGATCATCCAGCTCGAGTCGCAGCCCGCCTACGGCGTCGCCCATGCGCGCCAGGGTCTGCATGTCTTCGATGTTGGCATAGGCCAGATTGGCATCCAGATCCGCGCCCACGCTGAAGATTCCACTGACCGTGAAACGCTTCAGCCGGGGAAAGACCCCAGCGGGCGTAATCGACGCTTCGGGCACCAGCAGCGTGACGCGGTCACCCACCCCGACGCCAAGACGCCTGGCCAGCATGGAGCCCAGCACCACATTCCACTCACCGGGCACCAGATCGGCCAGCTCACCTTCCCGCATGTGCTGGCCAATGATCGACACCTGGCCTTCCCAGTCAGGGTGGATGCCGTTCACCATGGCCCCCTGATTACGCCCACCCGACGAGAACATACCCTGCTGCTCGACGTAGGGCGCCGCGCCAATCACTCGCTCGCGCTGCGTCAGCCGGTTGGCCAGCGCCTCCCATTCGACCAGACCCTCCTGCGCTTCGATCTTGGTGTGCGGCACCATGCCGAGGATACGCGTGCGCAGCTCATGATCGAAGCCATTCATGACCGACAACACCAGAATCAACACCGCCACGCCGAGCATCAACCCAAGCATCGAGGTCAGCGAAATGAACGAAATAAAATGGTTGCGGCGTTTAGCGCGCACATAGCGCAGCCCCACCAGGAAAGGCAAACGATCAAGCATGGCTTCATTCCTTAATAATGAGCGTCCATGGTACGGTTTTTTCAGCATGGCTGCATGTACAAACGCAGCCTTAGAGTAGCGAAAGCAGCGGCTGTTCCCTGGCACACGGTAACGCTTGCAAGTTGCGTGGCAACCCCCTAAATTGCGCCCGTTCCTCTTGCCCGCTGGGCGAGCTCTCTTACCTCGACACGAGTACCCGTGACATTGGCTATCAAGACGTATCGCTTGCTCCCCGAATGGCATCCACAGGATGGCCTACAGTTGACCTGGCCCCGCCCAGACGGCGACTGGGCGCCCATGCTATCGCGGATCGAAGCAACCCTTGAGCGCATTGTGTTGGCCACCGCACGCTATCAACGCGTCATCATCAGCGTGCCGGATGAGGCGACTCGGCAACGCCTGCTCGCCACGTTCAGCGCTTATGGCATCCCCGACGCGCAGCTGCAGCTGATTGTCGCACCCACCGATGATACCTGGGCGCGCGATCACGGCCCCATCACGGTGCTGGACGAAGAGGATCAGCCCCTGCTGCTGGACTATACCTTTACCGGCTGGGGCGGAAAATTCCCTGCCGAGCACGACAACCAGCTCACCCAATGGCTGGCGGACGCTGGAGTATGGGCCTGCCCCGTCGCCTCTCGGGCCATGGTACTGGAAGGGGGCGGCATCGAGACCGACGGCGAAGGCACGCTGTTGACGACCGAAGCCTGCCTGCTGAACCCCAACCGCAACCCGACCCTCAGCCGCGCCGACGTGGAAGCCCGGCTGGCAGAAGATTTCGGCGTGGACCGCTTTCTGTGGCTGGCTCATGGCCACCTGGAAGGCGACGATACCGACAGCCATGTGGACACGCTGGCACGCTTTTGCGACCCCACCACCATTGCCTACGTGCGCTGCGACGATCCAACAGATCCGCATTATCCGGCACTGCAGGCCATGGAGCAGGAGCTCAGGGCATTCCGCCAGCGCAATGGCGAGCCCTACCGCCTGATCGCCCTGCCCTGGCCACAGGCCTGCTTCGATCCGGAGGATGGCCACCGGCTGCCGGCTACCTACGCCAACTTCCTGATCATCAACGAAGCGGTGCTGGTGCCCACCTATGGTGACCCCGCCGACGTGGTTGCCCTGCAAGCCCTGGCCACGGCGTTTCCGGAGCACACACTGATCCCGATCGAGTGCGTCAGCGTGATTCGCCAGCACGGCAGCCTGCACTGCCTGACCATGCAGCTACCCAAAGGCACACTCGCCCCGATTGTTTCCATGTCTTGAAGATAATGTCTTGAAGATAATGTCTTGAAGATAATGTCTTCAAACTAACGTCTTGAAGTGAACGTCTTGAGGAGAACGGCATGTCACACACGCTGAACGTTGCGGTCATTCAACAGGCTGCCTGGCCTGACAAGGCGCGCAGCCTGGCAGAGAGCGAAGCCGGTATTCGCGAAGCAGCCCGCCAGGGTGCCCAGCTGGTACTGCTGCAGGAGCTGCATGCTACCCACTACTTCTGCCAATACGAAGACCCGGCGCTGTTCGATCTGGCCGAGCCGCTGGATGGCCCCACCGGGCAGCGCCTGGCCGACCTGGCAAAAGAGCTGGATATCGTGCTGGTGGGCTCGCTGTTCGAGAAGCGCGCCGCAGGCCTCTACCACAATACCGCCGTGGTGTATGACCGCGCCCAGGGTCGCGTGGGCCAGTATCGCAAGATGCACATTCCCGACGATCCCGGCTTCTACGAGAAATTCTACTTCACCCCCGGCGATGCCGATGCCGCCCGTGGCGATGGTTTCACCCCCATCGACACCTCGGTGGGACGCCTGGGCATCCTGGTGTGTTGGGATCAGTGGTATCCGGAAGCCGCACGACTCATGGCGCTGGCGGGCGCGGAGCTGCTGCTCTACCCCACGGCGATTGGCTGGGACCCCAGCGACGACCCTGCCGAAAAAGCTCGCCAGAAGGAAGCCTGGACGCTGATTCAGCGTGCCCACGGCGTCGCCAATGGCCTGCCGGTACTGGTCGCCAACCGGGTGGGCTTCGAAGTCGACCATTCGGGCGTCGGCGAGGGTATCGAATTCTGGGGAGGCAGCTTCATCTGCGGCCCCCAGGGGGAACTGCTGGCCCACGCTGGCGAGCAGCGCGAGCAGTTGGTGGTGACCCTGGACATGGCGCGCAGTGAAAACACGCGACGCATCTGGCCTTATCTGCGCGACCGCCGTATCGATGCCTACGGTGACCTGACGCGCCGCTACCGGGATTGAGCCAAGCGTTCTTTCAACCACCGCCATCATAAAAAAACGCCTGCCCGGGTAACCCGAGCAGGCGTTTTCATTTGCATCACGAGGCGTCCCTTCTTCACGCCATGTCGCCCGTCGCCTGCCAGCAAGCAGGGCCGGACGTCACGGGCTCACTTCCAGAAATCGCGGATCGACGCGATCCCCTGAGCCCCCACGGCGCGGGCATGGTTGGCATCGAAGCGCGTCATGCCACCCAGCGCGAACACCGGCATGCCCGCCCGCTCGACCAACTGCTGGAAGTCGTGCCACCCCATGGGGGCCACTTCCGGGTGGGAGGGCGTGGTCCGCAGGGGTGACAGCGTCACGAAATCGCAGCCCAGCACGGCGGCTTGAGACAGCTGCGTCTGGTCATGGGTCGAGGCAGAGAGCCACTTGTTTTCGGCAATGGGGCGGCGGTCCAGCGACATCAAACGGGCACTGGTGAGATGAATACCGTCGGCATCCACCTGCTCCAGCACTTCCGGCTCGGCATTGAGCAGCAGCTTGGCGCCGTACTGGCGGCACAGCGCCAACGCACGCTCTGCCCGCGTCAGGTAGGCCGCTTTATCCAGCGACTTGGCCCGCAGCTGCACCAGCCGAACACTATCCTCACGCAGGGCACGCTCCAGCAGTGCCGCAAACCGCTCATCATCGGCCTCTTCACCGGTAATGAGGTATTCGGTAGGCAGCATCACTGCGCGCAGGATGGGCAGATTGGCGGCGGGGAACGGGTAGTTCACCAGCTCGTCCATGGGTACCCAGCGCACGGCCTGACCTTCACGCCCGAAAGGTTCACCGGCAAACTCATGCACTTGCCACACGTCCAGCAGAATGTGCTTGTCCGGGTACTCGTGGTGCACACGAATCAGAGGCTGGGCGCGCACGATCTCTACCCCCAGCTCTTCATGCAGCTCACGCTTCAGACCTTCCAGGCCCGTTTCATAGGGCGCCAGCTTGCCGCCAGGAAACTCCCACAGGCCGCCATGATCGACATTGGACGGCCGACGCGCGATCAGCACGTGCTTCTGATCAGCGCTGATGATGGCCGCTGCCGCGACATGAACCCGTCGTTTTACCATTACACTCATTACGTCTAATCCACTCTGTGCGCGCCGCACGGGACAGGTACGGCGCTATCTGGCTTTGTTGAGCACGATGCCACAGCCTAGCTGCGGTAATCCGCATTGATGGACACATAGTCATGGGAAAGGTCGGAGGTCCACACGGTAGCCCCCTCCTCACCACGACCCAGCGTGATCCGAATGGTGATCTCCTCCTGCGCCATGACCGCACTGCCAGCGGCCTCGGTATAGCTGCTGGCGCGACCGCCCTGCTCCACCAGCCGCACGTCCCCCAGGTCGATGACCACTCGGCTGACGTCGAAGGCCTCAACTGGCGCACGGCCCACTGCGGCCAGAATACGCCCCCAGTTGGCATCCGAGGCATACAGCGCGGTTTTCACCAGCGGCGAGTGGGCAACGGTGAAGGCGACATCCAGTGCTTCCTGGCGGGTACGCGCCTCATCGACCTGCAAAGTGACGAACTTGGTCGCCCCTTCGCCATCACGAATGATGGCCTGTGCCAGCTCGGTCATCACGCGCTGCAGGCCATTGCGGAAAATCGCCACCTGCTCATCGCTTTCGATGCGAGCGCCGGTCCCCGTGGCCGCCAGCATGCAGGCGTCGTTGGTGGAGGTGTCGCTATCCACCGTGATGCAGTTGAACGAACGATCAACGGTCTCACGCAGCAGGGTTGCCAACAGCGTTTGCTCGATGGCCGCATTGGTGACCACGAACCCCAGCATGGTGGCCATGTTGGGCTTGATCATGCCCGACCCTTTGGTAATGCCGTTGATGGTGACCTGCTGGCCCCCCAGCGCTAGCGTCACCGTTGCCCCTTTGGCGCGGGTGTCGGTGGTCAGTATACCTTCACCGGCGTGTTGCCAAGCCTGACTACTGGCCGCCAGGGTATCCAGCGCTGGCGGCAGACCCGCCAACAGCCGCGCCATGGGCAGCGGCTCACCGATCACACCGGTCGAAAACGGCAGCACCTGCTCCGCCGAAACGCCTGCCTGCGCGGCCAGTGCCGCGCAGCTCTCACGCGCATCCTGCAGTCCCAAGTCGCCGGTACCCGCATTGGCATTACCGGTATTGATCAGCCAGTAGCGAGGTGCCTTCCCCGCCGCCTGGCACTGCGCCATGTGCTCCTTGGCCACGATAACCGGCGCTGCGCAGAACGCATTGCGGGTAAACACGCCCGCCACACTGGCGCTTTCGGGCAGTTCGATCACCACCATATCGCGGCGGCCCGGCTTCTTGATGCCCGCCATTGCAGTGCCCAGACGCACCCCTTCAAGGGGTGGCAACTCCGGAAAGGGAAGGTTACCCACCGCCATGTTTCTCTCCTTAACGTGCGCTAACGATAATCAGCTTAGTTTGCCGCAGCACTGCTTGTATTTCTTGCCGGAACCACAGATACACGGATCGTTACGGCCGACTTTCGGCCCCTCACGGCGCAGCGGGCGCCCATCGGCACCAGGCGCGGCTGCCTCACCATCTTCGCTGGGCGCATCGTGGCGGCTGGCCGCCGTGGCCTTCTCTCGCGCCAGCTCTTCGCGGCGCTTCTGCTCCAGCGCATCCACTTCTTCTGGTTGGCGCACCTGGACATGACTCAGGATGCGGGTGACATCGGCCTTGATGTTGGTCAGCAGATGCTGGAACAGTTCGAAGGACTCGCGCTTGTACTCCTGCTTGGGGTTCTTCTGGGCGTAGCCACGCAAATGAATACCGCGACGCAGGTGATCCATGGATTGCAGGTGTTCTTTCCAGCGCGTATCCAACACCTGCAGCATGACCTGCTTCTCGAAACGGCGAATCAGTGCCGCGCCCGCCGAGGCAATCTTGGCTTCGTAAGCTTCACGATGCATGGTCTGCAGGCGCTCGCGCAGCTTCTCTTCACTGAAGCGCTCATCCTCTTCCGCCCACTGAACCACCGGTGCATCCAGATTGAACTCGGTTTTCAGATGCGACTCCAGGCCATGCAGATCCCACTGCTCGGCCAGGCTCTGCGGCGGTACGTAGGTGCTGATGGCCTCTTCCATCACCTCCTCACGAATACCCAGCACGGCGCTCGATACGTCGTCAGAGGCGAGAATTTCGTTACGCTGCTCGTAAATGACGCGGCGCTGGTCGTTGGCGACGTCATCGTACTCGAGCAGCTGCTTACGAATATCGAAGTTGCGCCCTTCGACTTTCTTCTGGGCACGCTCGACAGCGTTGGACACCATCTTGTGCTCGATGGCCTCGCCACGCTCCAGACCCAGCGCCTGCATCAAGCGCTTCACTCGGTCCGAGCCGAACAGTCGCATCAGGCTGTCTTCCAGCGAGAGGAAGAAGCGCGTGGAGCCAGGGTCGCCCTGACGGCCCGCACGGCCACGCAGCTGATTGTCGATACGACGCGATTCGTGGCGTTCGGAACCGATCACGTGCAGCCCGCCAGCTGCCAGTACCGCATCATGACGCTCCTGCCACTCGGCTTTCAGGGCATCGAGCTGGGCCTGGGTCGGGTTCTGCAGCTTGGCGGCATCGGCTTCCCAGTTGCCGCCCAGCATGATATCGGTACCACGACCGGCCATGTTGGTGGCAATGGTGATGGCGCCAGGGCGCCCGGCCTGGGCTATGATTTCGGCTTCGCTCTGGTGCTGCTTGGCATTGAGCACGCTGAATTTGAGGCCCGCGTCACGCATCAGGCGTGCCAGATATTCGGAGGTCTCGATAGAAGCCGTACCGACCAGCACCGGTCGACCCGCCGCGGTCTCGGCAGAGACGTCCTTGATGATGGCTTCGTACTTCTCTTCGGCACTCAGGTAGACGAGATCGTTGAGATCCTTACGGGCCAGAGGCCGGTTGGTGGGAATGACGATAACGTCGAGGCCGTAGATCTGACGAAACTCGAAGGCCTCGGTATCTGCCGTACCGGTCATGCCCGCTAGTTTTTCATAAAGGCGGAAGTAATTCTGGAAGGTGGTCGATGCCAGGGTCTGGCTTTCACGCTGAACGGTAACACCCTCTTTGGCCTCGACCGCCTGGTGCAGGCCTTCCGACCAGCGGCGGCCAGGCATGGTGCGCCCAGTGTGCTCATCGACGATGACCACTTGCCCGTCGGCGACGATGTAGTCGACGTCAAGATGATAGAGGTGGCGCGCCCGCAGCGCCGAGTGCATGTGCTGCAACAGGTTGAGGTTTTGCGCCGCATAGAGCGAATCGCCTTCGCCCAGCAAGCCTTCGGCGCGCATCAACTCCTCGACCTTGTTATGGCCTTGCTCGGTGAGCTCGACCTGCTTCTGCTTCTCGTCCAGCACGAAGTCGCCTTCGACAGGAGCGTCTTCGTCTTCGGATACTTCCGCCTGCTCCAGCTGCTGGGCCAGACGGTTGACGATGGTGTACAGCTCGGTGTTCTCGTCCACCGCACCGGAAATGATCAGCGGCGTACGTGCTTCGTCGATCAGGATGGAGTCCACTTCGTCGACAATGGCATAGTGCAAACCGCGCTGCACCTTGTCCTCCAGCGAGAACGCCATGTTGTCGCGCAGGTAGTCGAAGCCAAACTCGTTGTTGGTGCCGTAGGTGATGTCACATTGGTAGGCGTGACGCTTCTCTTCAACGGTCTGGCCAGCAAAAATCACCCCTATCGACAGCCCCAGGAACTCATACAGCGGGCGCATCCACTCGGCATCACGGCGGGCCAGATAGTCGTTCACCGTGACCACGTGTACCCCTTTGCCCGTCAAGGCATTCAGGTATACCGCCAGCGTGCCCACCAGGGTCTTGCCCTCGCCGGTTTTCATTTCGGCGATACGCCCGCGGTGCAGTGTCATGCCACCGACCATCTGCACATCGAAGTGACGCATGCCCATGACTCGCTTGCTGGCTTCGCGCACTACCGCAAAGGCCTCAGGCAGCAGTTTATCCAGGCTTTCCCCAGACTCCAGACGCTGGCGCAGCTCGGCCGTCTTGGCCTGCAGCTCGCCATCGCTCAAGCCGACCAGGGTCTCTTCCAGCACGTTGATACTCTGCACGCTCTTGAGCATGCGTTTGACTTCACGGTCGTTCTTGGAGCCAACGACTTTGCGTAACAAGGAATTAATCATGAAATATCCACATCAACAGGAGCGACCTCTTCAGGCGCACTCTTTCATAGGGTCAATTAACGTCGGGTAAATGAACGTACCGCTTGCAGCAGGTCAACGGGCTGGCGGCCCTCGAGGAGAGCATACATCCAGAGCGACCGTCTGGCGGGGCATGACGGAAAAGAAAGAGATAAAGCTTTTCAGAACAGGAAGTTGACGCTGCTGGCGTGCTACCCAGCGCCTTAGCGCGCGGCGCTTTTTGGCGATCCACTGCGACTGGGCACGCAGCATGGCGGGCACCCAAAAGCAGATACACACGCTCCGGTCGCTGCTGCGCAGATCAGAAGGGTGTAAACTGGCGGGCAGCAGACAGCTCACCAGCAGGCCCGCAAGCCACCAACGCGCCAGCCCATGGCGACGATGCCGCCGTGGCAGAGCAGATAATGTATCGAGCGTTGATGGCATGCTGTGGCGTGGCTCCTGAGCGTGTTAGGCTCTGTCGATAGACAAAAAACATGGGTGCTGCGCGCACTCGTCAGCACGAAACTATCCGCAACACCCCAGGAATCAGGTGAATGAGTATAAAGGTTAAGCGTTCCCGCGCACAGCCCATTACCCAATTGCTGAACACGTCCGCTGGCGCAGGCCACCTGATGCGTCAGTCGCGCCTGATCGATCAAGCCCAGACCCATCTTCGGGCCCACTTGCCCGAAGAGATGCGTGCGCATGTGTTCGTCGGCGGCTTCAGCAATGGACGACTGACCCTGATCAGCAGCCAGGCCAGCTGGTTGACCTGGTTACGCTACGAGCAACCGCGCTTGTTGAGCCTGCTGCACCAGCTCCCCGGCTTTACAGGGGTAACGGGGTTCACGTTAAAAGTGCGCCCGGTACGCACCGTGGCGCCACCAGCACGCTATGCGCGCACTCTTTCCAGCAGTGCTGGCACAACGCTCAAGGAGTGCGCCGAGGATACCGAACACCCCAGGCTAAAGCAGGCCCTGGAGCGCCTTGCTTCGCACGCTCAGCGTAAGACATGAACCCTACGCACAACAGGCCGCTCGCCCACCATTAGACCAAACGCAATAAAGCACCGCATGGCGGTGCTTTATCTTTAGTGGGGGGACACTCCCCGATTTTCAAGCGGCGACCCTTAAAAACCACCTCAGGCCATGGCGGGTGCCGCATAGGAGATAGGCGCAACGGCCTTCTCTTCTTCGAAGGTCACGATTTCGTAGGCATCGGGCTGCGCCATGAGTTCACGACACAGACGATTGTTAAGGGCATGGCCGGATTTCACGCCACGGAACTCACCAATCAGGCTATAGCCCAGCTGATAGAGATCGCCGATGGCATCGAGCACCTTGTGCTTCACGAACTCGTCTTCGTAACGCAGGCCACCCTCATTCACGATACGGTAGTCATCCACCACGATGGCGTTGTCGAGACTGCCACCCAGCGCCAGATTGTTCGAGCGCAGGTACTCAAGGTCACGCATGAAGCCAAAGGTTCTGGCCCGCGACACTTCCTTGACAAAGGATGTCGTGGAAAAGTCGATCAATGCCTTCTGCTTCTGCTGCTCGAAGACAGGATGGTCGAAGTCGATGGCAAACGACACCTTGAAGCCTTGATGGGGCAGAAAGACGGCTTCCTTGTCACCATCACTGACCGCCACGCGATGCTTGATGCGGATGAATTTCTTGGCCGCGTCCTGCTCAAGGATACCCGCAGACTGAATCAGAAAAACGAACGGGCTAGCGCTACCGTCCATGATCGGCACTTCGGCAGCACTGATATCCACGTAGGCATTGTCGATGCCCAGCCCCGCAAAGGCCGACATGAGATGCTCGACGGTGGCTACCTTGACGCCTTCATGGGAAAGTGCCGTGCACAGGGTGGTGTCTTCCACCAGCTCGGCGCGGGCAGGCACGTGAACCACTGGGTCCAGATCGGTTCTGACAAACACAATACCCGTGTTGGCCGGTGCCGGGCGCAAGGCCAGATGGACTTTCTTGCCAGAGTGCAGACCCACTCCAGTGGCGCGGATGACGTTTTGTAGTGTGCGTTGTCTGATCATGGGCAGTGGTCAAGCTCTAATATCGGCGACGCGTAACAAGATGCTACCCAGTCGCAGGGGGGAGAAAAGTTATCAAACAGTGTTCACTTTAACAGCAAACGAGCGTTTTACCAATAAAACTCTCGTTTGCTGCCTCCATAAACCTGATAGCGCAGATCAATCTGCCTGGCGGCGCAGGAACGCGGGGATATCCAGATAGTCGTCAGCATCGGCCGAGCGACGCTTTTCAGGACGCGGCTTGGCTGCCGCTTCCGGCGCTTCGGCGCGCGCGGTAGCCTGTTGCCGCATGACGGTAGGCTGCTGCAATTTACGGTAGTCGGAGCCACCGGCGTCTGCAGCGGAGCGGCGCGCCGGTTCGCGAGACACGGCCTTGGCCTTGCTGCCGTCCAGGCCAGCCGCCACAACGGTCACACGCAGCTCGTCGGACATCTCCATATCGATGGAAGTACCCACGACGATGGTGGCTTCCTGGGAAGCGAACTCCTGCACCGTGGCACCCACGTCATTGAACTCGCCAATGGAAAGGTCGGGGCCAGCCGTGATGTTGACCAGAATGCCGCGTGCGCCGTGCAGGTCGATGTCTTCCAGCAGCGGGCTGCGGATGGCTTTTTCTGCAGCTTCACGGGCACGGTTTTCACCAGTGGCACCGCCAGTGCCCATCATCGCCATACCCATTTCTGACATGACAGTACGCACGTCTGCGAAGTCGACGTTGATGATGCCCGGGCTGGTAATCAGCTCGGCAATGCCTTGCACTGCGCCCAGCAGGACGTCGTTGGCAGCACTGAACGCGGTCAGCAAGGTCGCGTTCTTGCCCAGCACCGACAGCAGCTTTTCGTTGGGGATGGTGATCAACGAGTCGACATGCTCGGAAAGCTCTTTCATGCCCTCCTCGGCCGCTCGCATGCGCTTTGGCCCTTCGAATGGGAAGGGGCGCGTGACCACAGCAACCGTCAGGATACCCAGCTCCTTGGCGACCTGAGCAACCACAGGCGCGCCTCCCGTCCCGGTACCGCCGCCCATGCCTGCCGTAATGAAGACCATATCGGCGCCATTGAGCAGCTCGGCGATGCGATCACGATCTTCCATCGCGGCCTGGCGGCCCACTTCAGGGTTGGCTCCCGCGCCAAGCCCCTTGGTGATTTCCCCACCCAGCTGAAGCACCGTTTTAGCCGATACGCGCTTGAGTGCTTGCGCATCGGTGTTGGCGCAGATGAACTCGACGCCTTCGATGTTGCTCTCGACCATGTGGTTGACTGCGTTACCGCCGCCACCGCCAACACCGACGACTTTAATGACCGCACTGCTCGAGGGTGCGTTATCTACCAATTCGAACATAAGCCCCGTCTCCTGAACCGCGTCGCGGCCCTATCAGAAATTTCCTTTTAACCAGCTTTTGATTCTTGCCAGCGTCGAATGGCCATCCTTGATATCACGTCGGACAAGCTCGCTGCGACCCTTGTGGCCCCCAGCACTTCCCACGTGGCTTTCCAGGCCTTGCCCATGACGCGTTTCCTGCAGTGCATAGTGGAGTAAACCCACGCCCGTCGCATAGATAGGATTGCGAACCACATCCGCCAGGCCTCTGACATTTTGTGGGCAGGCAATACGAACCGGCATGTGAAAAATTTCTTCAGCCAGTTCGCTGACACCTTCCATGCGTGAGGTGCCACCGGTAAGCACCACACCCGCAGCCACCATATCTTCATAGCCACTGCGGCGTAATTCGTCTCTGACCAGCGTGAAGAGCTCTTCATAACGAGGCTCCACGACTTCCGCCAGTGCCTGGCGCGACAGATCTCGTGCCGCGCGATCACCCACGCTGGGCACCTTGATCATTTCATCGCTGGCCGCCAACTGCGTCAATGCGCAGGCGTATTTTACCTTGATTTCTTCCGCGTGCTGAGTGGGCGTACGCAGCGCCATGGCGATATCGTTGGTGACCTGATCACCGGCGATCGGAATCACTGCCGTATGGCGGATGGCGCCCTCACTGAAGATGGCCATGTCGGTGGTACCTCCACCGATATCGACCATACATACTCCCAGCTCGCGCTCGTCTTCGGTAAGCACTGCCATGCTGGACGCCAATTGCTCCAGGATAATGGCATCCACATCGAGACCGCACCGCCGCACGCACTTTTCGATGTTCTGTACGGCATTCAAGGCAGCCGTGACCAGATGCACTTGCGCCTCCAGACGAACCCCGGACATACCCAGCGGTTCGCGGATACCCCCTTGCGCATCGATGGAGAACTCCTGGGGCAAGACATGCAACACGCGTTGCCCTTCAGAGATAGCCCGAGCCCGTGCGGAATCGATGACCCGCTCGATATCGTAAGGAGTGACTTCACGCTCCTTGATGGCCACCACGCCGTCGGAGTTCATGGAGCTGATATGACTGCCTGCCACACCCACATAGACAGAGTGGATATCGCAGCCCGCCATCAGCTCTGCCTCTTCGACAGCACGCTGAATCGACTGCACCGTGGATTCGATATTGATGACCACTCCTCGCTTCATGCCGCGAGAAGGATGAGAACCGATACCGGCGATTTCAATCCCACCATCATCGGTGGGTTGACCGACTATCGCGACGACCTTGGACGTTCCAATGTCCAGCCCGACAACCATATTGGATGCGTTGGGTGAGCCTGCCATGAGTCGGTAAATCTCCTTGTCGTCGTTTTATAAGAGCGGGGATCGCCTTTTAACGCTTAAACGAAAAGCAGGCAAAACCCGAAGATAAAATAAATAAGTTGACTAAAACTGTATAACGCCGCTAACCGCGACCGAACAATAAATACTGACCCACAGCATCGTCTGGGACATAGTATAGAAACAATAGCCACAATACGACTAGCCCAAACCCACGATAATTGGCCAGGAAAGCATTTTATACCCCATAAGCGGTTTTTTTAGCGGGCCTGCCTGCCCATTTACCCGCTTTTTTGCACATTGCGCCTTATCGTGACTCGTCCTCCTCCTCCGGAACCTCGGTTTCACCATGCCAGGCCACTGCCACACCATTGGGGTAGCGCAGGTCGATGTAGCGGATATGCTCGCCCACGCTGCTCAGCTCACGCTGCCAGGAGGCCGATAGCCGGGCTAGTCGCTCCCCATGGTGACGACGCCCCAGCATTACCCAGGTACCCTGGTCGAGCTGAAGCCGCCAGGCGCCTCGGGGCTCCAAGCGCAATTGCGCCAGGGTCAACGACAGCCCGGCAAAGTGCGGCGTCAAACGCTGATAGTAGGCCAGCACTTCCGCACTGCTTTCCTGAGGCCCCGCCAGGTCGGGCAATCCGGCTGGCGCATCAAGGGGCGCGTAGGAGAAGGGTTCGCCTCTTGGGTTAAGCAGGAAATCATCATTCCAGCGGGCTACCGGCGTTTGCTCTATCAACTCGAAAACCAGCGCGTTGGGCCACTCTCGGGAAATTCGCACTTCATCCAGCCAACCAATCTCCAGCGCATCGCGGCGCAGCTCGCCCAAATCTGCCGACAGCCAAGTGATATTCTGGACCAGCGGGGCCAGCTGTGAGCGCAGATAGTCCGCGCTCAAATACTCCCACTCGCCTCGAATGGACACTCGCTCGATCGGGCGATCCAGCCAAAGCCATAGCGCTCGACTCCCCGCCCCCAGCAGCAATGCCAGTAGAACGATACCGAGCCACGCATTGCGCTTCTTCATAAAAAACTCATGCCATGCCCCGTCACGAATCGCGCGCCAGTGCCGTGGTTAAAATACGCATCACCAGCTGGTCGAAATCGATGCCAGCGTGGGCTGCTGCCTGTGGCACGAGGCTATGATCGGTCATCCCGGGCACGGTATTCACTTCGATCAGCCAGAAGTTGCCTGCAGCATCACGCATGACATCGATACGCCCCCAGCCTTCGCCACCCACGGCAAGGAAGGCCTCCTTGCACAGCGCAGCCAACGTCTGCTCGTCTTGTGCAGACAGGCCACAGGGCAAGTGGTACTGGGTGGTATTGGTCAGATACTTGGCTTCATAGTCATAAAACCCACCGGGCACCTCGACACGGATAGCAGGCAACACGTCATCGCCCAATAGTGCGACGGTGTATTCATCACCGGTAATAAAGCGCTCGGCCATGACCCTGGCATCGAAGGTAGCAGCCTGGGCATAGGCGGCTTTCAGCTCATCGAGACTGCGGACGATACTGATACCCAGAGTCGAGCCTTCGTGTACCGGCTTGACCATCATGGGTAGCCCTAACTGGGCTACCACCGCCTCCCAGTCCGAACCGGCATTCAGCATGATGCACTCCGGCGTGGGCAGGTCGACGGCTTGCCACACCTGCTTGGTACGCTGCTTGTCCATGCCCAACGCCGAGGCCAGCACGCCACTGCCGGTGTAAGGCAAACCAAGCAACTCCAATGCCCCCTGCAGCGCACCATCTTCACCGCCACGCCCATGCAGTGCGATGAACACCGCGGTGGGGTCGAGGCGCTCGAGGCCCGCTAGCCCACCCTCCTTGAGATCGTACCCCTGCGCCTTCACGCCTTGACGCTGCAAGGCGCTCAACACGGCGGCACCACTCTTGAGCGACACCTCCCGCTCGGCCGACATGCCGCCGTAGACCACGACGACACGCTCCAGGCCAGCCTGCTGCGTTTGCCCTGATGTCATAGCACCACCTCTTTCATGACCAGCTTGGCTTGGGCAAGGCGCAGTGAAATACCACCCACATCGCCCGCGCCCTGGGTAATCAGAATATCGCCTGGACGCAGCACGTTGTTGAGCAGGGCAGGCAGCTCGTGCTTGTGCTCCACGAACAGCGGATCGACATCGCCACGTTGACGGATGGAGCCTGCCAGGGTCTTGCCTTCAGCACCCGGCACCACCGCCTCGCCAGCGCTGTACACGTCGAGCAGCACCAGCGTATCCACCTGAGACAGTACGCGCACGAAGTCTTCGTAGAGATCGCGGGTACGGCTGTAACGGTGGGGCTGGTAGAGCATCACCAGGCGGCGCTCGGGCCAGCCGGCACGCACCGCCTGAATGACCATATCCACTTCACGCGGATGGTGACCGTAATCGTCGACCAGCATGATCTCGCCTTCGCCGACCGGTGCCGGATAGTGGCCATGGACCTGAAAGCGCCGCCCTACGCCCGCAAACCCCATGAGACCGCGCTGAATGGCGTCATCACTGACTCCGGCGTCGGTCGCCACCACGATGGCCGCCATGGCGTTCAAGGCATTGTGGCGGCCCGGCATGGCCAGTCGAATGGCCAGCGGAGGCACGCCACCGGGCCGCAGTGCCGTGAAGGAGACTTCCCCGGCCTGCTGACTAAAATCCACGATGCGATAGTCAGCGTCTTCATCGAAGCCGTAGGTCACGAACTGGCGCTTGATACGCTCGCACAGCCCGCGCACGTGGGGATCATCGATACACAGCACCGCCAGGCCGTAGAAAGGCAGATTGTGCAAGAACTCGATGAAGGTGTTTTTCAAACGCTCGAAGTCACCCCCATAAGTGGCCATGTGGTCAGCATCGATATTGGTGACGATCGACACCATGGGCTGAAGGTGAAGAAACGACGCATCGGATTCGTCGGCCTCGGCCACCAGATAGTCGCCCTCCCCCAGGCGAGCATTGGCACCTGCGCTGGTGAGTTTTCCACCGATCACGAAAGTTGGGTCCAGGCCGCCCTCTGCCAACAGGGTAGCCGTCAGGCTGGTCGTGGTGGTCTTGCCGTGGGTACCAGCCACGGCAATGCCGTGACGAAAGCGCATCAGCTCGGCGAGCATTTCCGCACGCCGCACCACTGGCACGCGGTGGTCGTGCGCCCAGCGAATTTCAGGGTTGGCTTCATCGATGGCACTGGAGACGACGACCACATCCGCGCCTTCCACGTTCTCCTTGGCATGCCCAATGAATACATCGACGCCGCACTGACGCAAACGCTCCACCACACTGGACGCTTTCATGTCACTGCCGCTGACCTGGTACCCCTGGTTAGCGAGCACCTCGGCAATGCCGCACATGCCGGCACCGCCAATACCGACGAAATGAAGCCGCTGGATACGGCGCATACCCGGCCCGCTCGGGCCACTCAGCTGCGGCGACGTATGGTTGACTGACTCGGTCACGCAGTTTCTCCTTGCTTCACCAGCGAGAGGCAGCCTTCGGCCAGGCGCTCGGTCGCGTTCAAGGACGCCGCTTGACGCGCCTTGGCGGCCATCTCTGCCAGGGTCTCTGGGTACAGTAATTGGTCCAAAAGTTCACTTAAATAGCCAGCCGTCAGCTCAGCCTGTACGACACATAGCGCCGCACCCGCCTGGACCAGCACCTCGGCATTCACCCGCTGATGGTCATCCACGGCAAAAGGAAACGGCACCAGCAACGCGGGCTTGGCCGCCGCCGCCAGTTCGGCAATCGTCAGCGCACCGGCTCGGCAAACGACCAGATCCGCCCAGGCATAGGCCGCGGCCATATCATCGATGAACGGCGAAACCTCGGCGACCACCGCCTGCTGAGCATAGGCGTCTGCCGTGGCGATATCGCGCTCCTTGCCTGCCTGATGACGCACCTCGGGACGTCGCTCCGGCGGCAGCGCAGCCAAGGCCACAGGCAGGCGCTCGTTCAGCGCTACCGCGCCCAGTGAGCCGCCTACCACCAACAGGCGCAGCGGCCTGCCCTGCATGTCGGCCACCTGCCGGGGCTGCTCGCCCAGCGCGGCGATCTCTTCACGTACCGGGTTGCCAATCACCTCGGCACGCGTGCCAAATGCATTCTCGAACGCGGCATAGGTACGCGTGGCCAAGCGCGACAGCACCTTGTTGGTCAGCCCTGCCACGGCATTCTGTTCATGAATGACCAGCGGAATACCGGATAGCCGGGCCGCTAGACCGCCAGGCCCGCTGGCGAATCCACCCAGCCCTACCACCACATCCGGCTTGAAACGCTTGATGACGCCACGTGCCTGGAGCACCGCCCGCGACAGGTTGAGCGGCGCCTTGAGCCAGCCATCGGCGCCATTGCCGCGCAAGCCACTGATCGCAATGGTATGTAGCACGATGCTCGCCTCGGGCACCAAGCGGTTTTCAATTCCCCGCGGGCTGCCCAGCCACTCCACGGCAACCCCTTGGGACTGGAGAGCACGCGCCAGCGAGAGCGCAGGAATGACGTGCCCTCCCGTTCCTCCCGCCATGACCAAAACCCGTCGACCCGCATGTATCGCCACAAACAGCTCCTTGAATAATTACGTCAACCGCGGCTCTCGGCGAGCACGATAAGGCGTCGACAAACGACGCGGGCGATGCCGAGTTTCTGCATCCACCCGGAGCAACAGCCCCACCATCATGCCAGTGACCAGCAGACTGGAGCCTCCGTAGCTGATCAGCGGCAGGGTCAGCCCTTTGGTCGGCAGCAAGCCAGCACTCACCGCCATATTGATAAACGCCTGAGCCGCCACGATAAAGCCGATCCCGTAGCTCACGTAGGCACCGAACAGATGCCCAGCCAGCTCTGCCCGTCGACCCACCCACATGGCCCGCACGATGAACAGGGTGAACAGCAGCACCACGGCTATCGCTCCAATCATGCCCAGCTCTTCGGCCACCACCGCAAAAATGAAGTCCGTATGGGCTTCGGGAAGATAGTGCAGCTTCTGCACGCTGTTGCCCAATCCGGTGCCAGTCACATGGCCACGTCCAAACGCGATCAATGCCTGCGTCAGCTGATACCCGGTGGCGAACTGGTCGGCCCAGGGGTCCAGGAAGCTGGTCCAGCGCGCCAGTCGATACGGCTCCATGACGACCATCATCACGGCACCAAACCCCAGCACCCCGCCACTGCCCAGCAACAGCGTCAGCGAAGCGCCGCTCATCATCAGCATGCCGATCACACACACGGCATATACGACCATGCCGCCGAAATCCGGGGCAAGAAACAGCAGGAAGGCAGGAATGGCCAGTACCGCCAAGGGGCGCCACATGGTAAAGGCGCGCTGGCGCA
This sequence comes from Halomonas sp. 18071143, assembly GCF_019211725.1. Classification (NCBI taxonomy): domain Bacteria; kingdom Pseudomonadati; phylum Pseudomonadota; class Gammaproteobacteria; order Oceanospirillales; family Halomonadaceae; genus Halomonas; species Halomonas sp. 18071143. The sequence goes on along the minus strand of NZ_CP078120.1, from coordinate 1,469,956 downwards.
GTTCATAAGTGAATCGCGACATGAAGGCGGCCATGTAAAAGATCAGCCCCAGCTTGCCAAATTCCGAGACTTGCAGGCTGGGAAGCGGCCCTGGCAGGGCAATCCAACGCTTGCTGCCGTTGACCTCCTGGCCTACGGCCAGTACCACGACCAGCATGACAATGCTCAGCAACAACAGCAACGCCGCATTCTGGCGCCATAGCTCCAGCGGCACGCACACCATGAACAGGCATGCCAATATCGCCAGCAGCAAAAAAATGCCGTGCTGGCGAGCATAGTGATAGCTGTTTTCCAGTAGCCCTATCGACGCGGAGCTGACCATGACCCAGCCCAGTCCTGCCAACGCGACGGCGGCGACAATCAGCCAGACATCGCAAGGCAGGTGGCGGGTCGCCAGCGCTTCACGCAGTCGCTGCACCCTACTCATGGTTTCGTCGCTCATGGGGCACTCTCACGCTGTTTCTGCTCGATCCAGTCGCGAAACAGGTCGCCCCGCGCCTGGTAGTTGGCGAATTGGTCCAGGCTGGCACACGCTGGCGAGAGCAACACACAATCCCCTCGCTCGGCCAGCTGCCATGCGGCTTCCATCGCCTGTGTCAGCGTTTCGACACGCTGAGTGTGAAGGCAAGGGCCAAGCACGTTGTCGAGACGCTCGGCGTCTGCGCCGTAGAGCAGCGCGGCTTTTCCATGGTCCGCCAACGGCCCGGCCAGCGGCGTAAAGTCGGCTCCCTTACCCACGCCTCCCGCCAACAGAATGATCTTGCCAGTGAGCGCGACGCCAATACCATTGATGGCGGCCAGGGTCGCACCCACGTTGGTCCCTTTGGAGTCGTTGACCCAGCGAACCCCGTTCACCTCAGCAACGGTTTCGCTACGGTGCGGCAGCCCCTTGAACGTGGTCAACACCTCACACATGGCCTGACGATCAAACCCCAGCGCCCGGCCCATGGCCAACGCTGCCAGCGCGTTCAACTGATTGTGCTGACCAGTAATGGCCAGCTCATCCACCGCCAGCCACGGCGTCTCGCCGTGCATCAAATAGCGGCGTCCATCGATATCGGCCAGCCCCCAGTCACTACCGGCCGGAACACCCACACCAAAACGCTCGACACGGTCGAGGGCATCCAGAGGCCAGGTCATGGGGTCATCGGCGTTGACCACCGCGTGCTCGGCGCCCATGAAAATGCGCTGCTTGGCCTGACGGTAACCCGCCAAATCGCCATGACGGTCCAGATGATCATCGCATAAATTGAGAAACGCAGCCGACGCCGCTCCGAGGCGAGGCGTCGTTTCCAGTTGAAAGCTGGAGAGTTCGAGGATGAAGAGCTCGGCACCGGGATGGTCGGCCAACAGATCCAGAGCCGCCGTGCCCAGATTGCCCCCCACGGCGGCATTCACCCCCGAGGCCTTGGCCATTGCACCTAATAGCGTGGTCACCGTGGACTTGGCATTGGAGCCCGTAATCGCCGCCACCGGGGCACGCACCAGACGCCTGAACAGTGCCGTTTCACCCACCAGCATCGGCTCGCCGGTGGCAGGGTTGACTCGCTCCAACAGCCCGTCGAGGCCTGCCAAATGCGGGTCGACCCCCGGACTGATCACCACCTCGTACGCATCGCTGAAATCCAGCTCATTCAGCGGCCCACAGTGGCAATCAATCGCCGGATAACGCTGCTGGAACGCGGCGAGTCCAGGCGGCATCTCGCGGGTATCGGCCACCATGAAAGGCACTCCATGGCGGTCCAAATGGCGACAGATCGCCTGACCGGAAATGCCCAGTCCAACAACAACGGTAACACCCTGAGGTACCTTCACCATGAACGACTCCTTGGCCCGGGCTAGAGCGGCCTTGGCCACCGTGACACGACTACCCTGACACGACTACCCAATGACTAACGCACTTTCAGTGTGGCCAGTCCCAGCAGAACGAGGACAACGGTGATGATCCAGAAACGCACGATCACGCGCGGCTCAGGCCATCCCTTGAGTTCGTAATGGTGATGCAGCGGAGCCATGCGGAAGATACGGCGCCCCGTCAGCTTGTAGGAGCCGACCTGCAGAATGACCGATACGGTTTCCAGCACGAAAATACCGCCCATGATGAACAGCACGATCTCCTGGCGCACGATGACCGCCACCACGCCCAGGGCGGCCCCTAACGCCAGCGCACCCACATCGCCCATGAACACCTGGGCGGGATAGGTGTTGAACCACAGAAAGCCCAGGCCAGCACCGGCAATCGTGGCACAGAAAATGGCCAGCTCGCCGGTTCCCTGAATGAAGGGAATATGCAGGTAGTTGGCAAATACGGCATTGCCGCTGGCATAGGCAAACACCGCCAGCCCCATGGCTACCAGCACGGTGGGCATGATGGCCAGACCATCCAGGCCATCGGTCAGGTTGACGGCATTGGAGCTACCGACAATCACAAAATAGCTCAACACGATGTAGAACAAGCCCAACGGCAGCGCAACGTCCTTGAACAGCGGAATGAGCAGGCTGGTTTCGGCGGGCGTGGTGGCCGTGGCGTACAGAATGATGGCGGCTCCCAGGCCGACCACCGACTGCCAGAAATATTTCCAACGTGCTGGCAGCCCGCGGGGATTCTTTTCGACCACTTTGCGATAATCGTCGACCCACCCGATGGCGCCAAAGCCCAGCGTCACCAGCAGCACGATCCAGACGTAATAGTTGGTCAGGTCACCCCACAGCAAGGTGCTGATCGCAATCGCCAGCAGGATCATGGCGCCGCCCATGGTCGGCGTACCTGCCTTGGAAAGATGCGACTGTGGGCCGTCGTCGCGAACGGCCTGGCCAATCTGCCCTTCGACCAGTCGGCGTATCACCCAGGGCCCCAGCCAAAGGCACAGCATCAGCGCGGTGAGCGCGGCGAGAATGACGCGTAGCGTCAAATAATTGAACACCTGAAACGCAGATTGAAATTGAGCTAGAAAATTCGCCAAATGAAGTAACATGAACGGCGCTTACCTTGTGTCATCCGCACGCAGCGCAGCAATGACTCTTTCCATGCCGGCACTGCGCGATCCTTTCGCCAGCAGCGTGGCGTCGGGTGGCAGAGAATTAATAACATGACGCACTAGCGTCTCGTGGTCGTCGAAGTGCAGCCCGCGACCAAAGGCATCCGAGGCAGCCCTGGCTGCCTCGCCAACCGTCAACAGCATGTCCAGCCCCAGCGACGCAGCATAAGCGCCCACGTCAGCATGTAGCCGGTCGGACTCATCCCCCAGCTCCCCCATCGCGCCCAGGGCGCACCAGCGAGGGGCAGGAAAGCTCGCCAGGGCATCCAGAGCTGCCTTGACCGCGCCAGGGTTGGCGTTGTAAGTGTCGTCCAACAGCGTCGTGCCACGAATACCGGGCACCACGTTCATGCGGCCCTGCAGTGCCGACAACCGATTCAGCCCAGCCACGACCTGCGGAGCGGGGACATTCAACGCCAGTGCGGCAGCGGCGGCAGCCAGGGCGTTACTGACATTATGCTTGCCGATCAGAGGTAGCGCTACGCGCCCCAACGGCTCACCGTCGACAACGAGCGTGAAAGCATAACGCCCCTGTGAGTCGCAGGAAAGAGCCGAAGCGTTTACGTCCGCATTGCCCTGCACCCCGTAGCTGACCACTCGGCGGGGGGCCGCACAGGCCGCCCAGAAAGGAAAGTAGCGATCATCGGCATTGATGATGGCCACGCCATCCTGATCGAGCCCGGACAAAATTTCGCTCTTGGCCTGGGCAATCTGCCCCATGCCACCAAACTCACCTACATGAGCGCCCGTCACGTTGGTGATGATGACCACCCTGGGGGCCGCCAACCCGGCCGTCCAGGCGATTTCACCCAAATGATTGGCCCCCAGTTCGATGACACCCGCCTGGTGCTGCGGCCCAAGACGCAACAGCGTCAGCGGCGCCCCAATATCGTTATTGAGGTTGCCGATGGTCGCCAACACCTCACCGAGTGGCGCCAACAGGGCAGACACCATCTCCTTGACCGTGGTTTTTCCGCTATTCCCCGTGACCGCCACCAGCGGCAGCGTAAAGCGTCGCCGCCATGCGCCCGCCAACAGCCCTAATCCCAGCCGAGTATCCGGGCAGCACAATTGCGGCAGCGGGCTATCCACGGGATGCTCCACCAGTGCCGCTACGGCGCCCTGCTCTCGGGCTTGCTCGACGAAATCGTGGCCATCGAAGCGTGGGCCTTTCAAGGCAATGAACAGGCAACCCGGCACGATCTGGCGAGTGTCCGTCACTACCTGGCTGATCGACACGTCAGTCGCATCGTCTGCCAACGGAATACCCATCGCCGCAGCCACTCCGCCAAGGGTCCACATCAGCAGCCACCTCGCGCCCGAATGGCCTGCTGCACCTGCTCATCATCCTGGTAGGCGTGTCGAACGCCCTCGATTTCCTGATATGCTTCATGGCCCTTGCCAGCCACCAGCACCACATCCTGAGGACCTGCCTGAGCCACGGCATGCAGGATGGCCTGACGCCGATCACCAATCTCTTTCACCCGCTGCGGCTCGTGAAAACCCGCCAAAATTTGCTGACGAATCTGGGCGGCAGATTCACGGCGGGGGTTGTCATCGGTCACCACCACACAGTCAGCCAGACGTTCGGCCACTTTGGCCATTTCCGAACGCTTGCCGGTATCGCGCTCACCACCACAGCCAAACAGGCACCACAGTTTTCCCTGCCCCCCCAAATGGTCGCGCAGGGCTTCCAGCGCATTTTGTAGCGCGTCAGGAGTGTGGGCATAGTCCACCACCACACAAGGCGCTTCGCCACCGCCAAAGCGCGTCATACGACCCGGCACCGGGCTTAACTTCGCCGCCGCCTCAAACAGCGCATCCAGCGACTCACCCAGCCCGTACAACACGCTAATGGCCAGCAGCACGTTATCCAGGTTAAAACGCCCCATCAACGGCAACTCAAGTGCTTTTTCGCCTTCGGGCGTGGCAACCAGAGCCTGTTGACCGGTTTCCAACGGATGCCAATCGAGAATACGCAGCGTCACCGCCTCATCGCTACCCGTGGCCAGCACGCGCACGTGGGGCTCACACCCCGCCAGCATCAGCCGAGCCAGAGGATCGTCACCGTTGACCACTGCCAGGGTCAGCTCGGAACGACGAAACAGCTTGGCCTTGGCGGCAGCATAGGCCGCCATGCTGCCGTGATAGTCCAGATGATCTCGGGTCAGATTGGTGAACACGCCGACCGTCACGTTCACTGACTCCAGACGGTGCTGGTCCAGCGCGTGGGAGGAAGCCTCCAGCGCCACGCGCTGGACACCTTGGCGCCCTAACTGCCCCAGAGTAGCCTGCAACGCCAGCGGCCCGGGCGTGGTCAGCCCGGTATCCATTAGCTGCCCCGGGCGTCCAACGCCCAGGGTACCTATCACTCCAGCCGGGATGCCCAGTAGTTCGCTCAATACCGCCACATAGTGCGTGACCGAACTCTTGCCGTTGGTTCCCGTGACCGCAATCACTTCCAGGTCGTCAGGCACTTGATAAAGTGAGCGGCCCAGCTCACCCAGCCGCCGTGCCAGATGAGGTAGTGAAAGCACCTTGCCCTGCAGCGTCAGCTCGGCCTGCCGCGTATGCGCCAGCACCAGCGAGGCACCGCCCTCCAGCGCCTGGTCGATATACTCACGGCCATCCCCTTGGCTACCGGGCACCGCCACGAAGACACTCCCTTCTGCCACCTTGCGCGAATCGGTCACCAGATCGAGCGACACGGGCAGCGGTGGCAGCTCGGGCAAGTCGGCACCCGGCCACACCGCCTTCAGGGCGGCCCGAAACTGGTCGAGGCTCACAGTCATGCCTACTCCTTGAAAGCTATTCAACGTCATGATCGGGCGGCACATCCAGCAGACGTAGCGCGTTGCCGGTGACGCTGGAAAATACGGGGGCCGCCACTGCCCCGCCATAAAACTGCCCCGCCTGGGGGTTATCGATCATCACCACCGTGACGATGCGCGGATCAGAGATAGGGGCAATGCCAGCAAAGACGCTGCGGTAGGCATCCGTGGCGTAACCCTGCTGACCGGTCTTGCGTACCGTACCGGTCTTGCCACCTACCCGGTAGCCCTCGACCCGCGCACGACGCCCACCAGAGTAGGCTCCCACGGACGTTTCCAGCACGTCCAGAAGATCATCTGCAACGCTGGGCGAAATAGCCGGAATACCAGGGGGAGGTTCGGACAACCTCAATAGCGAGGGCGGCAGGCGCTCGCCGCCGTTGGCCAATGCCGTGTAAGCACTGGCAATCTGCAGCGCAGAAGTCGATAAGCCATAGCCATAGGAGAGCGCCGCACGCTCACTGCGCGACCACCGCACCGGCGCCGGGAGACTACCCGTGGACTCGCCAGGAAAACCGGTGCCCGGTCCCTGCCCAAAGCCCAACTGATTGTACTTTTCCCAGATCGCCGTATCGCTGAGCTGAAGCGCCAGCCGCGACATGCCGATATTGGAGGACTTTTCCAGAATACCCGCCAGATCCAACTGCCCGTAATTACGGATATCACGGATGGTGAACTGGTCGATGCGCATCCAGCCCGGTGAGGTATCGACCACCACATCGCGGTCGAACACGCCGCTTTCGAGAATGGCTGCCATGGCCAGTGGCTTCATGACCGAGCCAGGCTCGAACACATCCACCAGGGCCTGATTACGCAGCCCCCGAGGGTCGAGTCCGGCGCGGTTATTGGGATTGTAGGAGGGCAGATTGGCCATGGCCAGCACCTCGCCCGTGCGTGCATCCATCATGACCAGCACGCCGCCGTCTGCCTCATGTTCGGTCACGGCAGCGCGCAGCTCACGATAGGCCATGTACTGAATGCGCTGGTCGATGGAAAGCGTCAGCTCGCCCCCTGGCTGGGCATCACGGATCACCCCCAGCTCACGCACCAAACGACCCCGCCGATCCTTGATGACGCGCCGCTGGCCGGGGTGACCTGCCAGGTAAGGTTGATAAGCAAGCTCCAGCCCCTCCTGGCCCACGTCATCGACGTTGGTGACGCCCAGCAGTTGGGCCACCACTTCCCCAGCCGGGTAATAGCGCTTGTATTCCCGCTGCGGATACACCCCGGGGGTACGCAGATCCAGCACTCGCTGGGCAGCTTCCGGGGTCATATGGCGACGCAGGTACATGAACTCTCGACTGGCAAAGCGTGCGACCCGGGCATCGAAGTCATCCAGCGACATCCCCAGCGCCTGGGCCAGCATGACCCGCTGAATGGCATCGCCAGGCAGCTCTTGCGGATTGGCCCACAGGGTCACCACAGGCGTCGAGATGGCCAATGGCTCCCCATTGCGGTCGGTGATCATGCCGCGGTGTGCCGGAATGGCTTCATGACGCAGGGTGCGCGCGTCACCTTGGCTTTGCAAAAAGGGCCGGTCGATGACCTGGAGCAGCGTGATACGACCAATCAGAATGGCAGAGGCCAGCCCTACCACCAGCAATATGAAAAAGAAACGACCGCCAGCCAAGGGCGGTGCAATGGGATATTGACGGGACTTCCCTCCCCGACCTTCGCGTCTCATGGACGAATAACCTCAACATCGTTGACGTCTGGAATACGCATTTCTAGCCGTTCCGTGGCAATTTGCTCGATGCGTGCCGGTGTCGACCAGGCACCCTCTTCCAATAACAGCTGCCCCCACTCGGTTTGCAGCTGATTCTTCTCCTGCTCCAGACGCTGCAACTCGGCAAACTGTACCCGAGTCATGTGGGTGGTCATCACCACCGACAAGGCGGTCAACAGGCATAATACAAACAGCGCGATCAACACCAGCGGCCAGAGACGCAGGCGCACTTGAAATGGCCACTCGGCCTGCAACGTGGATAGCCATCGTTCGAAGCGCTCGAGACTCATGATCACGCTCGCTTACGGGCGGCACGCATGACGGCACTGCGGGCCCGGGGATTGGCATCCACCTCTTCATCGCTGGGACGGCTCCCCTTGCCCAAGGCCTCGAGACGGCGATTCAACTGATCATCACGGATGGGAACGCCGCGCGGCAAGTGGGTATCTCCCCGGACATGGTGGCGGATGAAGCGTTTGACACGGCGGTCTTCCAGCGAATGAAAGCTAATGACCACCAGATGCCCCCCCGGCGCCAAAGCCTCCAGGGCTGCGTCCAACGCGCTATCCAGCTGCTCCAGTTCGCCGTTGAGGTAAATACGCAGCCCCTGAAACGCTTTGGTTGCCGGATGTCGGCCCTTCTCCCAGGCGGGGTGGGCTGCCTTGAGGACCTCGGCCAGATCCACGGTATGGGTAAAGGGTTGCTCAACGCGCCGCTTGACCACCGCATTGGCCAGCCGCTTGGCGTAGCGCTCTTCGCCGTAGGTCTTGAAGACACTGGCAATCTCGGACTCGCTAGCCCGGGCCAGAAAGCTCGCAGCGCTCTCACCTTGCGTGGGGTCCATGCGCATGTCCAACGGGCCATTGCGCATGAAGCTGAAACCACGCTCGGGATCGTCCAGCTGCGGCGACGACACGCCGATATCCAGCAGGATGCCTGACAGACGACCATGCACGCCCTGCTCTTGGGCGAACTCCGCCAGCCGCGCAAATTCACGCCGGGTAATCTGAAAACGCGAGTCGGTGATCTCTTCAGCGGCGGCAATGGCCTGAGGATCACGGTCCATGGCCAACAAACGGCCCTGCTCACTCAACCGCGACAGGATGAGACGCGAGTGCCCCCCGCGGCCAAACGTGCCGTCCAGATAGACACCGTCGGGATCGTGAATCAACGCATCGACGGCCCCGTCCAATAACACACTGGTGTGACGAAAACGGGAAGCGACCTGATCGGCGTCGGCAGAAGGCATGTTACTCTCACACAAGATTTGGGAAGGCGTGCCCAGCACGCCTTTCATGGAAATGGGGAGTCGGCCGATAAGCCGGGTTCTGTCGTGGACAGTCATTCCTCTAGGCGCTGCGTCACCACAGCGCTCAAGCAACCTACCCGGACCCAGCGCGGGCCACGCCATTGGGTCCCTATTTGGTCTTGCTCCGAGTGGGGTTTACCATGCCACGCACTGTTACCAGGCGCGCGGTGCGCTCTTACCGCACCCTTTCACCCTTACCGGCTCCTGAGGTTGATGTCAGAAGCTTAGGCGGTCTACTCTCTGCTGCACTTTCCGTCGGCTCTCGCCGCCCAGGCGTTACCTGGCACTCTGCCCTATGGAGCCCGGACTTTCCTCCCCCAACGGCTCTTGCGAGCATATTAGCGGCGACTGTCTGGCCAACTCCGGCGGCAAGCATACCAGCGCCCCGCCCTGGCCTCAATGCTCGCCTTTGATTGCCTGCAATCTGGCATACCAGTGCTGCTTGCGCCCCCCCATCAATCGCGCCGCCACCGCCGCTCCCTGCTTGACCCCTATACCCTCGGCCAATAGCGCCGCCAGCAGAGCATCCGCCTCTACAGCCTGCTCGTCACCCTGCTCGACGGGCGCCGCTCCGGCAATGACGATCACGAACTCACCACGCGTCTGATTGGCATCCTGCTCCATCTGTTCCAGCAGCTGCACAGGCGTTCCCTGCAAAAACGTCTCGAAGGTCTTGGTCAGCTCCCTGGCCAGCACCACGCTGCGCTCGGGCATCTGCTCTGCCAGCGCCTCCAGCGTCGCCAGGATACGATGGGGCGACTCATAAAACACCAGCGTCTCCTCCCGGGCCGCCCATCGCTCCAGCGCCTGGCGCCTGCCACTGGACTTGGCAGGCAAAAAACCGCCAAAGGTGAAGCGGTCAGTGGGCAGGCCCGCCGCCGACAGCGCCGTGATCAAGGCACAAGGACCGGGCAAGGGCACCACATGGCGGCCACGCGCACGCAGCTCACGCACCAGCACGAACCCCGGATCACAGATCAACGGCGTACCGGCATCACTGATCAGGGCGATGTCCTCCCCCGCCATGAGATAACGATCCAGGCTATCCACGCGCTGCGCCTCGTTATGCTCATGCAGTGATATCATGGGCGTATTGACCCCCAGATGGGCCAACAAACGCCCGCTATGCCGCGTATCCTCGGCGGCGATGCGTGCCACGCTGGCAAGTATCCGAGCGGCGCGAGGCGACAGATCGTCCAAATTCCCAATTGGCGTAGCAACCACGTACAATGTGCCCGGAGGTTGGTGTGTCATCGTGACTCCCGATTTATTAATAGCTTGCCCTGACGGTGCGCTATGCTTACTCAACGTGAGATCAACCTGCTCATAGGCCGCGACAGCGCAAATGGAAACTAAGGAAGGATACATGAAACAGTCACTTCGTGGCCTGTTGGCCACTGCCTTCATGGCACTTCTCATCACCGGGTGTGCCATGCAGCCGCCCAGCGTCGTTGATCGAGCCCCCGACCAGGACGCAGGGCGACTGCTCAGCCAGGCTGAACAGCAGGCTCCCGAACAGGCTGCCCAAACGCGCCTGGAAGCGGCCAACATCCTGGCCCGCCAGGGCCAGCGAGAAAGTGCCTTCGAAGCCGCCAGCAGCATCGACGAAGCCCAGCTGGGCGATACTGACCGTTTACGCTGGGCCATGCTGTTTTCGGAACTGGCCCGCGGCATGAACGACCCGCAAGCGGTCCTGCGCGCCACGCAAGTGCTGGATGATGAGCTGCCCATGCAAGCCAACCAGCAGCAAACGCTGGCAGAGCGCCGTCAATGGGCCCAGGAAGCGCTGGATCAGCGTCCTGACGAGGTACAGGTCGCACTGCCGGAGCTGGAAGGCACCGATGTGCGACGCATTGCCGTGGCCCTGCCGGAATCCGGCCCTCTGAGCAGCGTGGCCAGCACGCTGACCACGGCCATGCGTCGCCACAATGAAATTAGTAATGATGGCGTACAGCTGACCTTCATCGACGCCTCTCAGTACTCTCTGGATGAAATCTACAGCCGTGCCGAGCAGATGAACGCACAGCTGCTGATCGGCCCACTCGACAAGGAGCAGGTGACCCAGTTGGAGGAGCGCGACAGCGTTCCACTTCCTACGCTGGCGCTCAACTACGGGCACAACTCTAGTAACCAGGCCCAGCGCCTGCTGCAGTATGGGCTGTCAGCGGAAGACGAAGCGCGCCAGGCAGCTCGCCGTGCTTATCAGGACGGGCACCGCCAGGTAGCCGTCATGGTGCCGGATAATGACTGGGGCCGCCGAGTAGGCGAAGCCTTCTGGAACGAGTACCAGCGTCTGGGCGGAGAAGTCACCAATGCCGTGCGCTACAACCCGAGCAGCCCGGTGTCCAATGCGGTACAAACAGCGCTGAATGTCAGCGGCGAACGGGCTCGTCTGGGTAACATCGACGCCCTGTTCCTGCTCGCCCTACCTGACTATGCACGCCAGGTACCGCCCACCATGGATTACTATTACGCCCCTGACCTGCCGATCTACGCCACCTCGCACCTGCATGAAGGCCGCCGACAGACTCGTCTGGACCAGGACCTCAACGACGTCATGTTCATGGACATCCCCTGGCAGATTCCTGATGCGGCTGTCGGCGGAGAAGAAGTCCTGCCTTTCTACGCTACCTACCAGCAGCTGCGCGACGAGTCCGACGCCTCCATGTTCCGCCTCATGGCCATGGGCGTCGATGCCTACGAGCTGGCCAAACGCATGTCGGACCTCTCGGACATCAATGGCCTTAACGGCAGCACCGGTCGCATGTCATTGGCCAGCGACGGCCGCATTCACCGTGAACTCCCTTGGGCAAAATTCCAGAACGGCACTCCCGCCCCCATCCTGATCCCAGGCCTCTTGGGCAATGAGCCGTAGCCCGCAAAGCGCACGCTACCGAGGAGCAGCCATTGAGCGAATCGCCGCTCAATGGCTGCAGGAGCAAGGCCTTCGACTGGTGAGCAGCAACCACCATGTGAAGGGCGGCGAACTGGACCTGGTGATGTATGATCGGGATACTTTGGTGTTTATCGAGGTCAAACATCGCGCCACCACGGAGCACGGGCACCCGCTGGAGACCGTGACGGCACAGAAACGTCGCCGACTGGTACGCGCCGCCATGCTCTATCTTGCAAGGCACGACCTCGACTGCCCCTGCCGCTTTGATATTCTAGCGATCACAGGCATGCCGCCCGCGCTGACGTTCGAATGGGAACAAGCGGCATTTGACGCTTATTAATACTCTATAACCGGGAAGCCCTGATGGACTTTCAATCTCGCATTCTCAACCACTTCAATGCCAGCATTGACACCAAAACCTATGCCAGCGAGGTGCTACCACCGTTTATCGAAGTGGCCAGCCAAATGATGGTTCAGTGCCTGGTCAATGAAGGCAAGATCCTGGCCTGCGGCAATGGCGGCAGCGCAGGCGACAGCCAGCACTTCTCTTCAGAACTGCTCAACCGCTTCGAACGCGAGCGCCCCAGCCTGCCTGCGCTGGCGTTGACTACCGATACGTCGACGCTTACCTCCATCGCCAACGACTACAGCTACAACGAAGTATTTTCCAAACAGATTCGTGCGCTGGGGCAACCGGGCGATGTCCTGCTGGCCATCTCGACCAGCGGCAACTCAGCCAATATCGTGCAAGCCATCCAGGCCGCCCATGATCGCGACATGACGGTGGTGGCTCTGACAGGCCGTGACGGTGGCAACATGGCGTCGCTGCTCGGCCAGGACGACTGTGAAATTCGCGTCCCCGCCACCTCGACGGCTCGCATCCAGGAAGTCCACTTGCTGGTGATTCACTGCCTGTGTGATTTAATTGACGAACAGCTGTTTGGCGGCGCTGCCTGACAGCGCATTCAGGTCAACGGAATATATCGATAAAGGAGTCATCTCAATGGCCCTACGTTTTGCTTCTCGCTCCCTTCTGGTCGCTACGCTGTGCGGCGCGGTGCTGCTCAGCGGCTGTGCCAACAACAGCGGCTCCAACCCCTCCAACTACGGCCAGCGCAGCAGCGATGTCCAAGCCGTGGATGCCACCATCGAACGCGAAGCGGAGCGCTCCCTGTCACGCGCCGATGCTCGGCTGGGTGATGCGCGGATTCGCGCCCATAGCTACAACGGCACCCTGCTTCTGGTTGGGCAGGTACCCAGCGACGAGCTGAAAAGCATGGCAGGCAACGTGGCCTCCAACCTGCGCGGCGTCAATCAGCTGCACAACGAACTGACCATTGCCGCCAACCTGCCCGCCAGCCAGCGTCTGGCCGACACCTGGTTGACCACCAATGTCATCAGCCACCTTGCCACCAATGATCAGATCGACTCTTCCAAGCTGAAAGTCACCACCGAGAATGCCACCGTGTACCTGATGGGCATGGTCACTCGTGAGGAAGCCGACCGAATCGTCAATGCTGCGTCCGGCGTGGCCGGCATTCAGCGCATCGTCAAGGTCTTCGATTACCTGAACTGAGCTTCGTCCTGGCAACAAAAAGCCTCGCCAGCGTGACTGGCGAGGCTTTTTTAATATAACCATTTAGCCATAATCAGGCTAAAAGCCCGGCTACTTGACCACTCTGAGAGCCGGTTTCTTCTTGGGCTTTTCAGACGCAGTCGATGCATCCGACGCCTCTTTGGAAGGTGCTTCCGTCAAGGTCAGCTCGGGTCGTGCAGCTTCATCAGCTGAGGACTCCTCACCCCCCTCTAGCTCGTCGGCATCCAGTTCCGGCTCATGGCCAAAGACCATGCCTGCCCCGTTTTCACGAGCGTAGATAGCGATCAACGCAGGGATGGGGATCATCACCTGCATGGGCTGACCCCCAAAGCGAGCGCTGAAACCAATTGCCTGGTTCTCCATGAACAGATCGCGTACCGCCGTTGGCGCGGCATTGAGTACGATCTGACCGTTCTGAACGAACTGGCGCGGCACTTCTACGCCCGGCTGCGTAGCATCCACCACCAGGTAAGGCGTTAGGTCGTTATCCAGAAGCCATTCGTACAAGGCTCGGGCGAGATAGGGACGGCTCGACTTCATAAGTCTCCCTCCTCCTGACAAGTGAGGCCCCTGCCCATCAGGCTAGGGGCCATATGAATTCAGGCGCGCATCTCTTTTTCACGCTCGTTCAAGGAGGCCTTGAACGCTTCACGCTCGAATACGCGCGACATGTAGTTCAGCAGCGGCTTCACCTGCTTCTCCGGCAGCTCGATATTGAGCTCGGGCAGACGCCAAAGGATGGGCGCCAGACAGCAATCCACCAGCGTAAACTCTTCGCTCATGAAATACGGCATATCTTCGAAGATGGGCGAAATGCCGATCAGGCTTTCGCGCAGCTCTTTACGCGCCTTGTCTGCCTCTTTCTTGCCACCCGTGCGGATCAGCTCGAGCATCGGGCACCATTCGCGTTCGATACGGTGCATCCACAGCCGACTTTGAGCACGTGCCACTGGGTAGACGGGCAACAGCGGCGGATGAGGAAAGCGCTCATCCAGATACTCCATCATGACCTTGGACTCATAGAGCACCAGATCACGATCCAGCAGCGTGGGAACACTGTTGTACGGGTTGAGGTCCGCTAACTCTTCAGGTGGCTGTTCCTCAGCAACATCGACGATATCGACCGCCACTCCCTTTTCAGCCAGAACAATGCGTACACGATGACTGAAATGATCATCATTACCTGAGTAAAAGATCATTGACGACCGCTTGGCCACAACACCCATGAAAGCATCCTCGCATCAAAACAATAGACGATAGTAACACGCCCGCCGCCTTTTATGGTAAAGCGACGCAAAGCCCCTGGGGGCACATAAACAAACAAAGGGCGCACGGCTTTCGCCGTGCGCCCCGCCCACCAAGCATAGGCTAATGCTTAGTGAACATCCCGCCAGTACTCACGCTTGAGCAGGTAGGCGATCACACCAAAGATAAAGATGAAGATCAGCACCTTGGGCGCCAGTGCCTGAGCCTGCAGCTTGGAAGGCTCACCGACGTAGGCCAGGAAGTTGGTCAGGTCATAGACGGCTTCCTCGAACTCGGCAGGCTCCATGGAACCTGGCTGAGTGACTTGCAGCACTTCACAAGACTGGTACTTGCCAGACAGCGGGTCGGGCGACTGCCCTGCTACCGGCTGGTCGGTTTCCGAGCAGACCATCTCCTGAACACCCTGCAGCGGCTCCAGCACGTTGGGCATGGCCACCAGATCAAATACCGCGTTATTGACGCCCAGTGGACGGCTCGGGTCACGGTAGAAGCTCAGCAGGTAGGAGTAGATCCAGTCGGGACCGCGCAGACGACCATGCAGCGTCAGATCGGGCGGCGCAGCGCCGAACCAGCTTTCACCATCTTCCGGCAGCATGGCGATGTGCATCAGGTCGTTGTAACCCAGCGATGAAGAGAAAATCAGGTTCTCTTCGACCAGGTCCTGCGGCATGCCCAGATCATTTGCTGCACGGGAGAAGCGCTGATGCTCCAGCGAGTGACATCCCATGCAGTAGTTGACGTAGAGCTGCATACCACGCTGCAGAGACTCCTGGTCACGCAGATCCGGCGTCATGGAGTAAGGCACGTCGGGCCCTGGCGCTGCGACCGCCATCAAAGGCAGCAGCGCGAACATCAGTGCGAACAGTTGCTTTTTCATTAGCCAGTCACCCTTTCAGGAACGGGTTTAGTCTTCTCGATACTGGTGTACACCGGCATCAGAATGAAGAAGGCGAAGTAGAGCACCGTACAGATCTGGGCCACCAGCGTACGCAGCGGAGTCGCCGGAATGGCACCCAGAACACCCAGGATCACAAAGCTGATCGCAAAGATGATGAGCGCAATACGTGACAACCAGCCTTTGTAACGCATGGACTTGACCGGGCTACGATCCAACCAGGGCAGTACGAACAGAATGGCGATGGCGCCACCCATGGCCAGCACGCCCAGGAACTCGGCACGCAATCCCAGGAAGTCGAAGGTAATGGCCCGCAAGATGGCATAGAACGGCGTGAAGTACCACACCGGCGCAATGTGATCAGGCGTTACCATCGGGTTGGCTGGCTCGAAGTTGGGACGCTCGATGAAGTAACCACCCCCTTCCGGGAAGTAGAACAGCACCACCGCAAAGACGAACAGGAAGACCGCCACACCCACCAGATCCTTCACGGTGTAGTACGGATGGAAAGGAATGCCATCCAGCGGTTTGCCGGTTTCGTCTTTCTTATCCTTGATCTCGATGCCATCAGGGTTGTTGGAGCCAACTTCATGCAGGGCAATGATATGCAGCACGACCAGCGCCAGAATCACGATAGGCAGCGCCACCACATGCAGGGCAAAGAAGCGGTTCAACGTGATACCGGAAATCAGGAAGTCACCGCGGATCCACTGCGCCAGATCCGGGCCAATGCCGGGAATGGTCGCGAACAGCGAGATGATGACCTGAGCACCCCAGTAGGACATCTGACCCCAGGGCAATAGATAACCCATGAAGGCCTCTGCCATCAGCAGCAGATAGATGGCCATGCCGAAGATCCAGACCAGCTCGCGCGGGGCCTTGTATGATCCGTACATCAATGCACGGAACATATGCATGTAAATGACGACAAAGAAGGCAGAGGCGCCGGTCGAGTGCATATAGCGGATGATCCAGCCGTACTCGACGTCACGCATGATGTATTCCACAGAGCGGAAAGCGCCTTCCGACGTGGGGTTGTAGCTCATGGTCAGCCAGACACCGGTCAGAATCTGGTTGACCAGCACCAGCAACGCCAATACACCAAAAATGTAGAGGAAGTTGAAGTTCTTCGGTGCGTAGTACTTGGTGAGGTGGTCTTGCATCATTTGCGTTGCGGGGAAGCGGTCGTCCACCCAGCGCATGATGCCGCGTTCAGCCTTGACTCGATTAGGATTACCCATTACGCGGCCTCCTCGTCTTCACCAACGATGATGTCCTCACCCTCGAAACGATAGGGCGGCACTTCAAGGTTGGAGGGTGCAGGTACGTTATTGAAGACGCGTCCGGCGAGATCGAAGTACGAGCCATGGCAAGGACAGAAGAAACCGCCCGGCCAGTTGTCTGTGACTGCGGCCTCAGGCTCGGGACGGTACAACGGAGAGCAACCCAGGTGGGTGCACACGCCAACCATGACACCGACCTCGGGGCGCACAGAGCGCAACGGGCCAGTGATGTAGGCAGGCTGCTGCTGCTCCGTGGATTCCGGATCCCGCAAGCGAGACGGATCCAGGCTCTCTGTACGCTCAATCATCTCAGGCGTACGGTTGATGATCCATACCGGCCGCCCACGCCACTCGATGGTGACACGCTGCCCCGGTTCGAGCTTGGAAAAGTTAGCTCGAACCGGCGCACCGGCCGCCAACGCACTGGCACTAGGCTGCCAGGATGCCACAAAGGGGACCGCAACCCCGACAGCGCCCACCGCCCCCACAACGGAGGTGGCGCCCACGAGGAAACGGCGCCGGCCTTTGTTTACGCCGTTATCTGCCATTTCTGGTTTCTCCCATCAGCTTACCCGTTTCGCCGCAAAGGCGTCTTGCGGCGACGAATATCAAATACGCCCTATGTTAAAAAAACAAAGCGCTCTGCACAAGAACAACCGCCCCGGACCATGGTGGTACAGGTACTATAATTTTTTGATATTCCAATAAAAAACGCCCAGGTCTTGGACCTGGGCGTTTTTGCCGCATAGCGTAAAATTAACGCTTGGAGAACTGCGGACGACGACGCGCCTTGCGCAGGCCGACTTTCTTACGCTCTACCTGACGTGCGTCACGAGTGACGTAGCCAGCAGCGCGCAGAGTCGGGCGCAGGTCTTCGTTATAGTTCATCAGGGCACGCGTGATGCCGTGACGGATGGCGCCAGCCTGTGAAGAGCCACCACCACCTTCGACGGTCACATACACGTCGAACTGGTTCAGGGTCTCGGTCAGCTCGAGGGGCTGACGAACAACCATGCGGCCGGTAACGCGACCGAAGTACTCGTCGAGTTCACGGTTGTTGACAGTGATTTTGCCGGAGCCCGGCTTCAGGAACACACGAGCGGTGGAAGTCTTGCGGCGCCCGGTACCGTAATACTGCTGTGTCATGGCGAAGATTTCCTCAGATGTTCAGTTCAAGCGGCTGCTGGGCAGCATGCGGATGCTCGGCACCGGCGTACACTTTCAACTTGGAATACATGGCGCGACCCAGCGGGCCTTTCGGCAGCATGCCCTTGACAGCAGACTCGATGATGCGCTCGGGAGCGTGGTCCAGCATCTTGTCGAAGGTCATGGAGCGCAGACCACCCGGGTAACCAGTATGGCGGTAGTAGGTCTTGGCCTTCGCCTTGTTACCGGTCACCTGGACTTTCTCGGCATTGATGACAACGATGTAGTCGCCGGTATCAACGTGAGGGGTAAATTCGGGCTTATGCTTGCCACGCAGGCGGCGAGCAATCTCGGTTGCCAGACGACCGAGCGTTTTGTCCGTAGCGTCGACAACATACCAGTCGCGCTGGACGGACTGCGGCTTAGCACTGAACGTCTTCATGGATGAAATCACCAGATTAAGTGTGTTGGGTAACTTGCGCCACTTGATAGCGAAGCACCATCCCTATTCTTTTTGGTTGCAGCCAGAAAAAGACTGCAACGTACAGCGAGGCGGCATTCTACAGCAAGTGAGTGGACAAGTTAAGTGCCATCTTCACTTTTCTCGAACGCCCTGGCATCGCACTCAGGCAACAGAGGCGCTCAGGGTTTGTGCGGCAGCGCCAGATACTCCCGGGACTGCATCTCCTGCAGGCGAGACAGCGTCCGCTGAAATTCGAAGGTCAGCTTGCCGTCACTGTAAAGCGACTCGACGGGCACTTCTGCCGACATCAAGAGCTTGACGCCCCGATCATAAAACTCGTCCACCATATTGATGAAGCGGCGCGCCTGGTCGTCGCGCTTGGCATCCATGCGCGGCACATTGGCCACCAGCACGGTATGAAACTCTCGGGCAAGCTCGATATAGTCGTTCTGGCTACGCGGCCCGTCACACAGTTCGGCAAATTCGAACCAGACGACATCCTCATGAAGTCGACGCGTTTTCAGCACACGGCGGTTGATTTCCAGCGGCGCGCCCTCTTCTCCCGCCTGACCGGCAATCTCCTTGAAGCTGCGTGCCAGCTCCTTGTCGGCAGCCTCATCCAGCGGCGCATGGAAAATTTCCGCACGCTCCAGCGCCCGCAACCGATAATCGATCCCCGAGTCCACATTCACGACGTCACAGTGGCGATTGACCAGCTCGATGGCAGGCAGGAACCGAGCGCGCTGCAGGCCATCCTTGTAGAGCTCATCAGGGATGATATTGGAGGTCGCCACCAGCACGACACCACGCTCGAACAGCGCCTCCATGAGATTGGCCAGAATCATGGCATCCGTGATGTCCTTGACGAAAAACTCGTCGAAACAGATCACCCGAGCCTCGGTTGCAAACTTGCCGGCAATCAGCGTCAGCGGGTTTTTCTCACCCTTGTAGTGCGTCAACTCGTTATGCACCCGCTGCATGAACCGATGAAAGTGCGTGCGCATTTTTTCAGGAAAGGGCAAGGCGTCATAAAACGTATCCACCAGGTAGGTCTTGCCGCGCCCGACCCCACCCCAGAAGTAGAGCCCCTTCACCCGGGGCACCGGGGGCTTGCCCGGCTCACTGCGCTTGCCCAGCAGACCTGCCATCTTCGCCTTCAACCCTTTGCTTGCGACCACAGCCTTGGGTACGGTCGTGGAAGCCGACAACAGATCATCGTAAAGGCGCTGGAGATGCTTGACCGCCTGCTCCTGAGCCGGGTCGTATTGAAAGTCACTGCGCGTCAAATCCTGTTGGTAACGCTCCAGTGGCGTCAGGCGACGGGGGTGTTCAGACGCCTGGCGTGCAGATACTGATGACATGAAGATGCTCCCGCAGCGCGTAGTCAAGCGCTTGCTTCGGCGCACAATGGCACGCACGCCGAGCACTGGCCTGACCGATAAAAAGAGCCTAATTATACGCGGGTTGAACGCTAAGCGCATGAGCGGATTGACCCGACCAGCCGTGACGCGCCTATAATGGGTCCGTCCATGCAGCTGTGCGATCGGCGACGCCATGCCATCGATGACATGGCGCGCATCATTATTAGGGAGAATACCGTGGAAGCAAGCTCGCCAATCACTTTTGCCGTTGTAGGTCTCATCGCTGGCTTTCTCATTGGCCTTGCCTGCTATCGCCTGTTCAGCAAGAGCGAGAGAGACACGGCTGCGCTGAAGCAAACGCTGCTGGAGCGCGAGCACAAGATTGCGGAACTGAAACAAGCCATGGGCAGCAGCCTGACCGGCATTCAGCAACGCCTTGACAGCATCCGCCAAGAGACAAATCAGATCGAAGCGCAGATTGCCGACGAGGCGGCTCAATGGCAGCTCACCAGCGTCAAGACCTCCCATCACAAAGCAGCGGCCACGGCAGAAAACGATGCCGACCTTGCCATGCCCCGCGATTACGCGGCTGGCAAGAACGGCACGCTCTCCGAAGGGTTCGGATTGAAAGAGCATCAGAAATCGGACAGCGATACGCTTGCGCAACCCCCACGCTACTGATCTACGCTCGCCAGGGCGCCCCTGAGCGCCCTGGCAGCGCGCACTTTTCTCCGAGTCAGGCCGGGTTGTCGATATCCACGAAACGATGCTCGACATCGAACTGGCTGGCCAGCCAATCACCCAGCGCCTGCACCCCATAACGCTCGGTGGCATGGTGCCCAGCCGCGATGTAGTGAATACCCAGCTCGCGCGCCAGGTGCGTGGTACGCTCGGAAATCTCTCCTGACACGAATACTTGAGCACCTGCTTCGTGGGCAGCCGTGATCATGTCCTGCGCCCCACCGGTACACCAGGCAATTCGCTCCACTGGCCCCGCCAGCGGCGCCTCGACGACCAGCGCCTGACGCTGAAGGGTCTGGCTCAACTGCTCCGCCAACGCGGCCAGAGGTTGAGGTGTCACCAATCGCCCCGACCACAGCAATCCTTCGCCCAGCTCGCCGTCCAGACATCCCTCTACCTTCCATCCCAGGCGCCGCGCCAATTCGGCGTTATTGCCCAACTCCGCATGGGCATCCAGAGGCAAGTGATACGCCAGCAAACTCATATCGTGGGCCATCAGCGTCTTGATGCGCTTCTGCTTCATCCCGGTAATCGCCACTGGCTCGTTCTTCCAGAAATAGCCGTGATGAACCAGCACCATATCCGCCTGCCAGGCCACCGCCTCGTCGAGCAACGCCTGGCAGGCCGTCACGCCGGTCATGACCCGCCGAACCGTCTCTCGCCCCTCGACTTGCAGGCCATTGATGGTGTAATCCTTGAATTGACCAGCGCGGAGCTGGTGGTCACATGCAGCGACGAGTTGATCGCGATGGTTCACGTGGTCTCCTTAATTGTTGCCACTGCCCCGTGGGGAAGCGAGGCGTTAAGTGTTACCATAACCTCCATTGTAAACTCGCTGCACGTTATCGCGAACCTCGCGACCTGCTGAAGACCGCCATCCGCTGAGGAATGCTTGCATGCACCGCCTTGTGCTGCCCTATCTCTGGCCCATTACCACGGGCCTTCTGCTGGCCGCAGTCATTCTGCTGGCCTTCCCTCAACAGATTCCCAACCCGTTTCGTCAATCTCCCCCTGCCAGCGTAGAGCCCCAGCCAGCGCTGGTCGCGACCAATAGCGAGTCGACGGCCAACCGGCCCGCCCCCGAAATACGCCAGGCCGCGCCACTTACGCGTAGCCAGGGGCCTGCCAGCTACGCCAACGCCGTCAACCAGGCCGCGCCAGCGGTGGTCAACATTTATTCGTCGCGCATCGTGTCGCGGGACCAGCACCCGCTGATGTCTGACCCGTTCTTCCAGCAATTTTTCGGCGGTGACGACGCCACGACCCACCAACGCATGCTGTCCAGCCTGGGTTCCGGGGTCATCGTCAGTGACGACGGCTATGTGCTTACCAATCATCACGTGATCAGCGGCGCCGACCAGATACAAGTGGCGCTGCGCGACGGCCGCGAAACACTGGCTCAAGTGATTGGCACCGACCCGGAAAGCGATCTGGCAGTGTTGCGCATTCAACTGGACAACCTACCTGTGATCGAACTGGCTGACTCGAAGGAAGTGGCCGTGGGCGATGTGGCGCTGGCAATAGGCAACCCCTTTGGGGTTGGCCAGACAGTGACCATGGGCATTATTAGCGCCACGGGGCGCAGCCACCTGGGGTTGAATGCCTATGAAGATTTCATCCAAACCGACGCGGCCATCAACCCGGGCAACTCAGGCGGAGCACTGGTCAACCCTGACGGTGCACTGGTAGGCATCAATACGGCGATCTTTTCACGCTCGGGAGGCTCACAGGGAATAGGCTTCGCCATTCCGGCCAACCTTGCCCACAGCATCCTCGACGAACTGGTCACCCGCGGCCGGGTGATTCGTGGCTGGCTGGGCATCGAGGCTCAGGCGCTATCGCGGGAACTGGCCGCCTCGTTTGGGTTACGTACTCCCCAAGGCGTCATCGTGGCCGGCGTGGTCAGCGGTGGGCCAGCAGCGGAGGCAGGGCTTCAGCCTGGCGATGTGCTGCTCTCCATCGATGACCAGGTGATCATGGATGCACGCGCCACCATGAGCGAGATTGCCTCCATCCCACCGGGCACCAGGCTACCGCTGACCATCGTGCGCAGCGGTGAGCGCATGGAGGTCACCCTGGAAGTGGGCGAGCGCCCCGTGCCCACCAATGCGACGTCCGAAGATCGGCAGAGCGGCTCCTGAAGCCGCTCCCCCATACCTTACTTGCTGCGAATACGATACTCGGCCGAGCGTGCATGGGCCGTCAGGTATTCGCCTCGGGCGAGGACCGACGCCACTTTGCCCAGTTCGGACGCTCCTTCAGGAGAGCAGTGAATGATCGAAGAGCGCTTCTGGAAGTCATAAACCCCCAGCGGTGACGAGAAGCGCGCCGTGCCGGACGTCGGCAGTACGTGATTGGGGCCCGCGCAGTAGTCACCCAGGGCCTCCGACGTATGACGCCCCATGAAGATGGCGCCTGCATGGCGGATCTCCTCTAGCCACGCCTCGGGCTCGGCCACGGAAAGCTCCAGGTGCTCCGGCGCTATGCGATTGATCATCTCGACGGCGTCGGCCGGGTGCTGACAGAGAATCAGCGCCCCCCGGCGCTTGAGCGAAGCACGCGCAATCTCCTCGCGCTCCAGCGTAGGCAGCAGTCGTTCGATGGAAGCCGCGACGGCATCCAGGTGCTCGGCGTGCCAACTGACCAGAATCGCCTGGGCATCTTCATCATGCTCAGCCTGGGAGAACAGATCCATGGCCAACCAATCAGGGTCGGTCTGCCCATCGGAGACCACCATGATTTCTGACGGCCCGGCAATCATGTCGATACCTACCTGCCCGAAGACCGCACGCTTGGCGGTGGCCACGTAAATATTGCCGGGGCCCACGATCTTGTCGACACGGGGTACGCTCTGGGTGCCATAAGCCAAGGCTGCAACTGCCTGCGCCCCACCGATGGTGAAGACATGATCGACACCGGCCAGGTGTGCCGCCGCCAGCACCAGATCGTTCAGCACACCGTCAGGGGTCGGCACCACCATGACGATCTCACGCACGCCAGCCACGTGGGCGGGTATCGCATTCATCAGCACCGAAGAAGGATAGGCCGCCTTGCCGCCCGGCACATAGATACCAGCGCGGTCCAGTGGCGTCACCTTTTGTCCCAGCACCGTGCCATCGGCCTCTTGATACTGCCAGGACTCCGGCTTCTGCCGCTCGTGGTAACGACGAATGCGCTCCGCTGCCACGGCCAGCGCTTCACGCTGTTCCGACGGCAGCCCCTCATACGCTGTTTTCAACTGCTCGGGCGACAGGCGCAATTGCTCCATGGAGTCGACGGCCAGCCGATCGAAGCGGTTGGTGGCATCGATGACGGCCTGATCACCGCGCTGTTTGACGTCCGCCAGTATTTCATCGACACGGGCCTGCACGGCGCTATCGGACACGCCCTCCCAGTCCAGCAGCGCATCCAGCTGACGGTGGAAGCCCGGCTCAGTGGTAGAGAGCCGAGCAATGGTGGCAGTGGTTGTCTCACTCATGGCGAACCTCGTGTCATTCGGCAGGCAGCAATTGACGTTGCTTTACGGCACTTTCCAAACGCGCCAGTAGCGGTTTGATACGATCATGCTTCATGGTCATGGCCGCCTTGTTAACTACCAGGCGGGTGCTGATATGGGCAATCAACTCCCTCGGCTCCATGCCGTTGGCACGCAGCGTATTGCCGGTATCGACGATATCGACGATCTCGTCGGCGAGGTTCATCAACGGCGCCAGCTCCATGGCGCCGTACAGCTTGATCACCTCTGCCTGAATGCCCTGCTCGGCGTAGTAGCGGCGCGCCACGTTGACGAATTTGGTCGCTACCCGGCGACGGGCTCGCGCCGGGGGCTGCCCGGTCACGCCTGCCGTCATCAGCTTGCAGCGGGCAATGTCCAGATCCAGCGGCTCGTACAGCCCCTCGGCACCATGCTCCAGCAGTACATCCTTGCCCGCCACGCCCACGTCGGCGGCCCCCAACTGTACATAGGTCGGTACATCGGTGGCGCGAATGATGACCAGCTTCACATCCGGCAGGTTGGTGTCGAACAGCAGCTTGCGACTCTTGCTCAGGTCTTCGGCGGGTGTAATACCCGCATCTGCCAACAGCGGCAGTGTCTCGTCCAGAATACGCCCTTTCGAGAGGGCCAGGATCAATTGCTTACTCATGGTGTAAGGCCAATGGTTGGTCACATGGCTTAGCCGGGGATGCGACGAATCTTCGCCCCCAGCAGCTGAAGTTTTTCCTCGATGCATTCATAGCCGCGATCAATATGGTAGATGCGGTCTACCAGCGTCTCGCCTTCGGCCATCATGGCCGCGATCACCAGAGACGCCGAGGCGCGCAAGTCCGTGGCCATGACCGGCGCACCGGACAGTTTGTCGACGCCCTTGATGAGGGCAGCGTTGCCCTCCAGCACGATATTGGCCCCCATGCGATTGAGCTCTTGCACGTGCATGAAACGGTTTTCGAAGATCGTCTCCACCACGCGAGAGTGCCCTTCTGCCACCGCATTCATGGCCACGAACTGCGCCTGCATGTCGGTGGGAAATGCCGGATAAGGCGCGGTACGAATATTGACGGCCTTGGGGCGCTTGCCATGCATATCCAGCGCGATCCAGTCGTCACCACTGGTGATCTCGGCACCGGCCTCTTCCAGCTTGGCCAGCACTGCCTCGAGGATATCGGCACGAGTACGCTTGACCTTGACGCGCCCACCGGTCATGGCAGCCGCCACCAGAAACGTTCCGGTTTCGATACGGTCCGGCATCACATCGTGTTCACAGCCGTGCAGGGAAGGCACCCCATCGATGATGATGGTATCGGTGCCATGCCCCTTGATCTTCGCGCCCATCTTGATCAGACACTCGGCAAGGTCCACGACCTCGGGCTCACGGGCAGCATTTTCAAGAACGGTACGGCCATCGGCCAGGGTCGCGGCCATCAGCAGGTTCTCGGTGCCCGTCACGGTCACCGTATCGAAGAAGATCGTGGCCCCCTTGAGGCGACCCTCTACGCGCGCACGAATATAGCCCGCTTCCACGTGGATTTCGGCACCCATGGCCTCGAGGCCACGCAGGTGCAGATCCACCGGCCGCGAGCCAATGGCACACCCACCAGGCAGCGAAACATCGGCTTTGCCGAAGTGCGCCAGCAACGGGCCCAGCACCAGAATCGAGGCGCGCATTTTCTTGACAAGCTCATAAGGCGCATGGCACTGGGTCACTTGAGAGCCGTCCAACTGAATGCTCAGCTTCTCGCCCATGACGGGCTCGACGCCCATCCGGCCCAACAGCTCCAGCGTCGTGGTGATATCCTGCAAGTGCGGCAAATTGCCGATCACGACGGGGCCATCGGCCAACAGGCTGGCACACAGAATGGGCAGCGCCGCGTTCTTGGCGCCACTGGCCCACACTTCTCCGTCAACGCAACCGTTGCCGGTAATAATCAGCTTATCCATGGGCAGGCCGTTACTCAGCACTTTGCGATGCAGTTTGCCACTGCGTCGGGGTAAACGTTTTGATGCTGATAGCGTGGAGGGCACCGGACGCGATTTCATCACTCAGCGCGGCGTAGACCAGCTGCTGGCGCTTCACGGGTGAGAGACCTTCAAAGGCTTCGCCAACCGCAATCACCTGAAAATTGCAGCCTTCTCCCTGGATGTGAAACTCACACCCATCGATGCGGGATTCAAGCAGTGCTTTGACCTCGTTGGGTTGCATAAGCCAGGAAACTCCTTTGGGGTCGAAAAGAATGTGCGGAAAAGCCACATGATAAAGAAAAGCATCACGCTTGGCGATGTTGGCAGCATGACGGATAGAAGAAAGCAGCCCGCAGGCTGCTTTATGGAGAAGGATTACTGCACGGGGCTGTGCTGAGCTATCAAGGGCTCCAGCTCTGCCAGCGTCGCCAGACGCTGGAGCGGCGGCGATAGCACGATCGCGCTCACCGGCAACTGCCTGGCTTGGCTGGCTCGCAGCCACTCGAACATCACGCTCAAGGCAGCGCTACTGGCACCATCGACACCGCTGAAGTCGAACTGAACCGACGTGGCTCGGGTGGTTCGCAGCCAGCTCACTCCTGCCGCCGCCACATCGGCGGCGGCGTTCATGCTCAAGTCACCGGACACCACCAACCCATCCGGTTGCTCGGCCAGCGAGACATTCGGGCGGTCGAGCAGCGTGCTCACGCATCGCCCCCTTGCTCCAGCTCTTCGACGCCGATGTCCGGCGACCAGCCACGAATGACCGCATCGTAATCGCGATTGTTTTCACGCATGGCCTGATCGAACTGATTGCGGAACGTGAGGCCCAGGTTGATGCCATTGACGATCACGTTGACCACACGCCACTCACCATTGGCCAGCCGCAGGCTATAGGTAACCGGGTAGACCTGACCGTTGCTGGCCACCACTTCCATATCGACGCTCGCTTGATCTTCGTGACGCTGGGCACGCTGCTGACTCAACACACGCAGCTCATCGTAGTCGAAAGTCACCAGACCTCGTGTGTAGGTATCAATCAGCGTCTGGCGGAAGACCTCCGCAAAGCGGCTGCGCTGCTCTGGCGTAGCGTTGCGGAAGTAACTGCCCATGACGCTGGCGCCGATGTAACGGAAATCGGCAATATCATCCAGGCTATCGTTGACCAGCGCCTTCAGCTCATCGAGGTTATTGGCATAATAGTCTTCACGCCCGTCGATTTGCGCCATGAACTCGTCGATGTTGTTGCGAATCATCTGTTCGGGCGATTGAGATTGCGCCTTGGCCAAGGCAGGCAAGGCCGTCAACAACATGACCAGGGCAAACCAGCGGGAAAAAGTTGCTGTCATCTTTTGCATCATTACACCTCTGTAATCAAGCACCATCACCATGGATGCTTAGTTGCTGACCATATTGGACACGAACTGCTGAATAAGTTCTTCCAGCACCAGCGCGGATTGTGTGTCGCGAATCGTGTCACCGTCTTCCAGCACCTCAGGGGCGCCGCCCACACTCAAACCAATGTACTGCTCGCCCAGCAGCCCCGCCGTCAGAATGGCCGCCGTGGTATCCTGGGAAAGCTGGCCCTCCAGGTCACTGTTCAGGCTTAGGACTACGCGGGCGTCGTACCACTCCCGGTCCAGCTCGATGGCCTCGACACGTCCAACGGTCACGCCCGCCATGGTGACGCGGGCACGCGGCTTGAGGCCGCCGATATTGGAGAAGTTGGCTTCCAGGCGGAACGTGTCAGACGCGCCCGAAAGCGTCAAACCGCTGACTCTCAGCCCCAGAAAGACCAGGCCGATGATCCCCGCCAACATGAACAGACCAACGCCAAACTCCATGGTTTTACTGCGCTTCATGACACCACCCCAACTATTGAAGGCCGCCGAACATGACGGCGGTTAAAACGAAATCCAGCCCCAGCACCGCCAACGATGAGTACACCACCGTGCGGGTGGTCGCCCGAGAAATGCCTTCGGACGTGGGAATCAGATCATAGCCCTGGAACACGGCGATCCAGGTCACCACCAGGGCAAACACCAGGCTCTTGATCATGCCGTTACCGACATCATTGATGAACGAGACGCTGGACTGCATGTTGCTCCAGTAAGAGCCTTCGAAAACGCCCAGCCACTCGACGCCCACCAGATAGCCGCCCCAGATACCCACCACACTGAATCCCACGGTGAGAATCGGCAGCGCCACGAACCCGGCCCAAAGCCTCGGGGCCACTACGCGACGCAGCGGGTCGACGCCAATCATTTCCATGCTGGTCAACTGTTCGGTGGCCTTCATCAAACCAATTTCGGCGGTCAACGCCGAACCAGCCCGCCCTGCAAAAAGCAGCGCTGCCACCACCGGCGCCAGCTCCCGCAGCAACGACAGCGCCACCATCTGCCCCAACGCCTGCTCGGCACCAAAGTCCACCAGAATGGTGTAGCCCTGAAGCGCCAGCACCATGCCGATGAACAGCCCGGACACCAGCACGATAGCCAGAGAAAGCACGCCGACAAAATGCATTTGACGAAGCCACAGAGCCCACCCTTCACGGGAAGGCACCCCGACCGCCGACTGCGCGAGAAACACTGCCGCGCGCCCCAGCGCTTCCACCATCTCGCATCCCTTGCGCCCCAATCGCGTGATGGGCGCTACCCACTGTAAGAGTCTTGACTGCATTTACCCTGCCCCGCTTGCTGGATCGTGACCGAGAATGTCTCGGTAAAGGGTGTTGCCAGGATAGTGAAACGGCACAGGGCCGTCCGGCTCACCATGCATGAACTGACTGACTCTGGGGTCCTCATTGACATCCAGTGACGCCGGCGTGCCATGCGCCACCACCTGGCCATCGGCGATCAGGTAGAGATAGTCGGCAATGCTCAAGGTCTCCTTGATGTCATGGGAAACCACTACAGAGGTCAGCGACATGGCCTGGTTCAAGCGCTTGATAAGCTGCACCAGTACGCCCATGGAAATAGGGTCCTGGCCCACAAAGGGCTCATCATAGAGAATCAGCTCCGGGTCCAGCGCCACGGCCCGTGCCAGCGCCACCCGGCGGGCCATGCCCCCTGAAAGCTCGGCGGGCGACAGATGACGCGCGCCGCGCAGGCCCACGGCCTGCAGCTTCATCAACACCAGGTCACGAATCATGGTATCGGGCAGGTTGGTATGCACGCGTAGTGGAAAAGCGACGTTCTCGAAGACATCCAGATCGGAAAACAGCGCGCCACTCTGAAACAGCATGCCCATTCGCTTGCGCAGCGCAAACAGCGCTTTGCGAGACAGCCGATGCACATCCTGCCCATCAATCAGCACGCGCCCCCGGTCAGGCACCAGTTGCCCGCCGATCAATTTCAACAGGGTGGTCTTGCCGGTTCCGCTGGGCCCCATGATGGCAGTGACTTTGCCACGCGGAATGCTCATGCTCACGCCACGAAAGATATCGTGGTCGCCGCGGGAAAAGTACACATCCTCCACCTGGATAAAGGGCATATCCGTCATGGGCATCACACCCCTCGTTCGCTCGCCGACGCGGGCATGTCAAGCCCGGATCGGCGGTTTAAAAAAACAGTGTTTTCGAAATATTATCGAACATCGTATCCTAACGCTACCCACAGGAACAGCCACGCGCACCTGGCCTGCTGCCCAGCGCCTGCCCGCAGTTTGGCTAAAAGCCGCCGCAAGGTGTTATTCTTGAAGGCTATCAACCGTGATGACGAGAACGAGACCGATCATGCCCCAATCTCCCACCCCACCCAGCTTACTGCGTGAAAGCGCGCTGCGGACACTGCAGATAGAGCAAGCGGCCATTGGTGGTTTGCAAGCCAAGCTGGACGAGAGCTTCGACCGCGCCTGCCAGCTTATCCTGGCTTGCAAGGGTCGCGTGGTGGTGACCGGCATGGGCAAATCCGGCCATATCGCCGGCAAGCTGGCAGCCACCCTGGCCAGTACCGGCACGCCCGCGTTCTTCGTTCACCCCGGCGAAGCCAGCCACGGCGACCTCGGCATGATTACCCGGGGCGATGTGGTGCTGGCCCTGTCGAACTCGGGTGAAACCGGCGAAGTCACCGCCCTGCTGCCGCTGCTCAAGCGCCTGGGAACCCCCTTGATCAGCATGACGGGGCGCCCGGACTCCACCCTGGCACGCCATGCCGAGGCCCACCTGGACAGCGGCGTCGAGCGAGAAGCCTGCCCTCTGGATCTGGCCCCCACCAGCTCGACGACGGCAGCGCTTGCGCTGGGTGACGCGCTGGCGGTCGCACTGCTGGAAGCACGTGGCTTCACAGCCGAAGACTTCGCCCTGTCACACCCCGGCGGCAGCCTGGGCAAACGCCTGCTGCTAAGGGTACGCGACCTGATGCACGACGGCGCGCGGCTGCCTCGGGTGGCGCTGGGCAGCCCGCTGCGCGATGCCCTGCTGGAAATTACCCGCCAGGGGCTCGGCTTTACCTGTGTCATCGACAATGAGGGTCGGCTTGCCGGGGTCTATACCGACGGCGACCTGCGCCGCACGCTGGACCAGTTTCACGACCTGCGCAACGTCAAGGTAGACGACGTCATGACGCGGCCCGGCAAACGCATCGGCCCCGACGTCCTGGCGGCCGAAGCCGTGCGTATAATGGAAGATAGTCGTATCACGGCGCTGGCCGTGGTCGATGAACAGCAGCGCCCGATTGGCGCGCTACATATGCATGACCTGCTGGCAAGCGGCGTTATCTAACCCATGATCCCATGATGAATGATACGGAGGCTCTATGGCCCTACCTGACGCGCTTTTAGATCGTATACGCCGTGTAAAACTGCTGGCCCTGGACGTGGACGGCGTGCTGACCGATGGTCGCCTTTACTTCCAGGCCGACGGCGTCGAAATCAAGGCCTTTCATACCCAGGATGGCCACGGCTTGAAGCTGCTCAAGCGCGCCGGCATCCATGTCGCGCTGATTACCGGCCGTGACTCGCCCATGGTGAGCCAGCGCGCCGCAGCGCTGGGCATCAGCCATGTTCATCAAGGCTGTGAAGATAAGCTCGCCACCCTGCGTGGGCTCTGCCAGCGGCTCGGCATCACCCTGGAGCAGGTCGCCTTCTGCGGCGATGACCTCCCGGACCTGGCGCCGATCAAACGCTCGGGCATCGGCATCACCGTCCCCAACGCACCGGACTACATGCATACCCACGCCGACTGGATTACCGACCGTCTGGGCGGACATGGCGCCGTTCGCGAAATTTGCGACACGCTGCTGACCAGCCAGGGGCACTGGGACGCCGTGCTCGACACTTACCTACACGGCTCCACCTGAATGGGCATCAGGGTGAAAAAGCGCGTCTGGCTGACGGGGCTGGTCATCACCCTGGGGGGACTGCTGGTTTGGCTGGACCCCCGCGCGCCCCAGCAGCGCGAGGTAGATCCTGAGGCTCAGGCTCAGGAGCCCGGACACGTGCTGGAGAATGCCGAGATCACTCTGTTTGGTGAAGATGGCACTCTGCAACAGTCGCTGGTCGCGCCGCGACTGGTACATACCCCGCAAGCGGCGATGACCAACGTCACGTCACCGCGCGCCACGCTGTTCGATAGTGAACAGCGTGAGTGGTTGGCGGTTGCCGATACCGGTACCCTGAACACGGACACCCAGGCGCTGACGCTGGCCGGATCGGCACGGCTATTGGCACCAGACGAAGGCTGGCAGCTGGATACCGACCTGCTGCATTATGATGGCCTGGCACGTCATGCCTGGAGCGATACCCCCGTAGTGCTGCAGCAGCCGCCCCAACGTATCGAGGCATCCCGTATGGATGTCTGGCTGGACGATAGTCGTGTCAGCTTGATCAATAACGTGCGCGGCGTGCATCCGCCCGCCCCCCACTCTTCTCAGGAGTCGCCATGAACGCCCTGCTTCGTACGGCACTGCTCGCCCTTGCCGTTCCCATGGTAGTCGTAGGCGCGCTGCCTGCTACTGCTCAACAACAAGCCCCTATCGAAGTAGAGGCCGACCGCCTGGACTTGGACCAGCGCGCGGGCACGGCGGTTTACTCTGGCAATGTCGATATTCGTCAGGGTGAAATGCAGCTGCGGGGAGAGCGTGTCGAAATTCACCGCAACCAGGCCGGCGAACTCTCCCGGGCCGTCGCCACGGGCGAGCGTGCCTACCTGCGCAATCAACTGGAAGACCAGACGACGCCCATGGAAGGCTGGGCGCGCCGCATCGTCTACCACGTGTCCGAACGCCGCGTCGAGCTCATCGACCAAGCCGAACTGACCCAGCAAGGGGATCGTTTCCAGGGGGGACGGCTCGAATACTTCATCGACCGCGGGGTGGTGCAAGCGCGCTCTGATGTCAGCGGCAGTTCGCCACAGCGCATCCGCATGACCCTGCAGCCCGAACAATAGCGAGAGGACGCCCCGTGACAGCGATGACCCCCGACACCGCAGCGGTCAAGACACTCCATGCACAGCATCTGGCCAAGAGCTACAAACGCCGCCGCGTGGTCAAGGATATCAATCTGGAAATTGCCCAGGGCAGCGTGGTGGGCCTGCTGGGCCCTAACGGCGCGGGCAAGACCACCTCGTTCTACATGATCGTCGGCCTGGTGAAATCCGATGCTGGCAAGGTGGGCATCGACGATCTCGACCTGACCCGGGCGCCCATGCATGAACGCGCGCTGGCGGGTATCGGCTACCTGCCCCAGGAAGCATCGATCTTTCGCAAGCTGTCGGTGGCCGACAACATCATGGCCATTCTGGAAACGCGCCGGGAGCTGGACCGCAATAGCCGAGAAGCGAAGCTCGAATCCCTGCTGGAAGACTTCCACATCACCCATATTCGCGACAACCTGGGCATGAGCCTGTCGGGCGGCGAGCGGCGACGGGTGGAAATTGCCCGCTCGCTGGCCACCGAGCCCGCCTTCATTCTACTGGACGAACCTTTTGCTGGCGTCGACCCCATTTCCGTGGGCGATATCAAGTCGATCATACGCGCGCTCAAGAAGCGCCATATTGGCGTGCTGATTACCGACCACAACGTGCGTGAAACCCTGGATATCTGCGATATTGCCTATATTGTTGGCGACGGACACATCATAGCCAGTGGAAACCCCCAGGAAATTCTCAATAACCAGAAGGTGCGCGACGTCTACCTGGGCGCCGACTTCCGCCTTTAAATAATGGCCCACGAAGACATTTTATTTAGTGGCATGCTTATTGCACTTGCACCAAACGGAGAGTCGCTCTAGGGTGGAGCTTTCTGATTAACGAGTGGTTCTCAGATGGTCATGAAAGCTTCTCTTCAACTGCGCATCGGCACACAGCTGACCATGACACCTCAGCTGCAGCAGGCCATTGCGCTGCTTCAGCTATCGACGCTGGACCTTCGTCAAGAAATTCAGCAGGCGCTGGATGCCAACCCCATGCTCGAACAGGAGGATGAGTTTGGCGAACAGGCGGTCAGCGAGCCTCAGGAAGCCGAGTGGGCAGACAGCATTCCCAACGAGCTCTCCGTGGACAGCGACTGGTCCGACACCTACCAGGACATGGGCAGCGCGGGCGGCAGTAGCGAAGGCCCGGACTTCGAGCGCCAGGCGGCCGGGCAGAGCCTTCACGGGCACTTGCTCTGGCAACTGGCCATGACCGACTTCTCTGCGCGTGAGCAAGCCATTGCCGAGAGCCTCATCGATGCGCTGGATGCCAACGGCTATCTGACCCAGCCGCTCAACGACATCCGCGAGGGGCTCAAGGCGCAGGGCCACGATGGCCTGAGCCAACGCGAGGTCGAAAACACCTTGCTGCGCCTGCAGCAGTTCGAGCCTACTGGCGTGTTCGCCCGTGACCTGCGCGAGTGCCTGATGCTGCAGCTGGCCGCGCTACCCGAAGACACTCCGCTGTTGATGCCCGCCAAGCGTCTGGTACGCCAGTTTCTCGAAGCGCTGGGCAAGGACGACATGCGCCTGCTGAAACGACGCCTGAGCCTCGATGACGAGCAGCTGGACGATGTCATTCGTTTAATCCGCAGCCTTGACCCTCGCCCCGGAAGCGCCTACGGCGTCACCGACGACAGCTATGTGACGCCGGACCTGGTGGTACGTCACGATCACGAGGGCTGGCATCTGGAACTCAACCCGGAAGCGCTGCCTCGGCTACGTATCCAGCCCGACTACGCCAGCCTGATCAAGCGCGCCGACAAGAGCCAGGACAACCAGTTTTTGAAAGAGCACCTCCAGGAGGCTCGCTGGCTGATCAAGAGCCTGTCGAGCCGCAACGACACGCTGCTGCGCGTGGGGCGCGAGATCATTGCCCGCCAGATAGGCTTCCTCGAGCAGGGTGAAGAGGCCATGAAACCGCTGATTCTGGCCGATATCGCCGAAGCGGTAGAGATGCATGAATCGACCATCTCCCGGGTCACCACCCAGAAATACATTCATACCCCGCGCGGGGTCTTCGAGCTCAAGTACTTCTTCTCCAGCCAGGTCAGCGGCCAGGAGGGCGGCGACAGCCACTCCAGCACGGCCATTCGAGCACGCATCAAGAAACTGATTCAGGACGAGCCGCCAGGCAAGCCACTCTCCGACAGTCGCCTGGTCACCCTGCTGGAAGAGGGTGGCATTACCGTGGCACGCCGCACCGTCGCCAAGTACCGAGAGT
Organism: Halomonas sp. 18071143; assembly: GCF_019211725.1. Taxonomy (NCBI): domain Bacteria; kingdom Pseudomonadati; phylum Pseudomonadota; class Gammaproteobacteria; order Oceanospirillales; family Halomonadaceae; genus Halomonas; species Halomonas sp. 18071143. The sequence continues at coordinate 1,435,314 of NZ_CP078120.1, read as the reverse complement.
CGATGGGTATACCTTCGTCGAGCGAGCGACGCCGTTTGCGCTAGTTAAACGCTCTTGCCCAACAAACTCGCGGCGAGGGCTTTGCAATGGCCCAAAAAGGGTTACAATCGAAGTACAGTCCGATGGATAAGGAGCACGTCAATGCAAGTAAACATCACTGGTCATCACGTTGAACTGACTGACGCCTTGCGTGACTACGTAAACGAAAAGCTGGAACGCGTTGAGCGTCACTACGACAACATCACGACCGTCCAGGTCACCTTATCTGTCGAAAAGGAGCGCCAGCAAGCGGCTTGCACGCTGCATGCCGCAGGAGCAGACCTGCATGCGGAAGCGCAGGATAATGACATGTACGCGGCCATTGACGCCCTGGCGGACAAAATCGACCGTCAGCTGGTAAAACACAAGGAAAAAGCACAAGCCCGCGCCCAAGGCGCTGGCGTGCGTTAAACCGATGACGTTGGAAACCATACTCCCCCCGGAGCGCGTGCTGTACGACGTGCCCGGGGGCAGCAAAAAAAGGGTGCTGGAGTTTTTCAGCACCTTTATCGCTCAGAACACGCCCAGCCTGGACAGTCAGGAAGTCTTCAGTCGCCTGATTGGCCGTGAACGGCTGGGCAGCACTGGTATCGGCAATGGCGTAGCCATCCCCCATGCACGCAGTCCTCACTGCAGCACGCCCATTGCTGGCTTTCTCAAGCTAGCCGAGCCCGTCGACTTCGATGCCATCGATGGTGACCCGGTCGATCTGGTCTTCGTGCTGTTGGTTCCCGAAGAAGCCGATGACACGCACCTGGCCCTGCTGGGGCAGGTGGCCACGATCATGAATGACGCTGCCACACGCCAACAGCTGCGCAATGTCAGTAGCCAGCGCGCATTGCTCGAGCTGCTGACCGACAAGATTCGCGAGCAGGCTGCCTAGCGCAGCCATTGCCAGGCAGCAAGGCACACGGCAAGCCCTCTATCCCTTTGATACCCAAGAGAGATGCGCTATGCAGCTGGTGATCATTAGCGGCCGCTCAGGGTCCGGCAAGTCCATCGCCCTACAGGCGCTGGAGGATCTTGGCTATTACGCCATCGACAACCTGCCCGCCATGCTGCTGGGCTCGCTGGTCGATGAATTGCGCGAGCAAGGGGGGCGAACTCACCTGGCGGTCAGCATCGATGCGCGCAACCTGCCCACGGCGCTGGAGCAGTTGCCTGCGTTACTGGAAGAGCTACGTCAACGCCAGATCCGTTTTCAGGTCATCTACCTGACCACGGACGCACGCATTCTGCTGGAGCGCTACTCGGCCACCCGGCGGCGCCACCCGCTGACCCGGGATAGTGACATGACCCTGGAAGAAGCCATCGACAAGGAAGAGCAGACGCTGCTCGACATTCGCGATCTGGCCGACCTGTTGATCGACACGTCACGCCTCTCGGTGCACGATCTTCGCCGTCGCATCACCGATCAGGTCGCTCACCAACGGCGTGACCAGCTGACCCTGACGTTTGAATCCTTCGGCTATAAGCGGGGCGTACCCATGGATGCCGATATCGTGTTTGACGTGCGCTGCCTGCCTAACCCTTATTGGGACCCCAGCCTGCGGCAGTTCACCGGACGCGATGCCAATATTCAGGCCTTCCTGGGCGGCTACCCCATCGTCGATGACATGCGTGACGATATTCATGCCTGGTTGGACAAGTGGCTGCCCGCCTACCAAAGCAGTCAACGTAGCTATATGACCGTGGCCATTGGCTGCACTGGCGGCCAGCATCGCTCTGTCTACATGGTGGAACAACTGGCGCAGGCGCTGGTCAAGCGCACTGGCGCCATTCAGCTCAGGCATCGGGAATTGGGCTTGCAGTACACGCTAAGCGAATTACCCGCTACCGTCGATGCCGCTTCTTCCATCCCCCCCAGCGACACGACTTCACCCTGATATCACTCGGCAAAAAGGAACCAGAGTGCCTGAAAGAACCTTAACGCTGACCAATCAACGCGGCCTTCACGCCCGCGCTGCCACCAAGCTGGTCACGTGCGGCCAGCAGTTTTCAGCCCGCATTCATGTTTACAAACAGCAGCAGAAAGCCGATGCCGCCAACATCATGTCGCTGCTGATGCTGGCGGCCCCTTGCGGCACTTCGCTGACCATCACCGCAGAGGGCGAAGATGCCGACCAGGCCCTGGATGCCATCCAGGCCCTGTTCGACGCACGTTTCGACGAGGATCAGTAACCCTCGTTAGCTGCCCGCCACCGTCATGGCATCCACCAGCCAGCTGCCGGTATGGATGCTGCCCCGCGTATCGGTATCGTCGCCAATGCCCACCAGGCCAGCGAACATGGTGTTGAGATTGCTGGCAATGGTGAACTCTTCGATGGGGTATTGCACCTCGCCATTCTCTACCCAGAATCCGGCGGCACCGCGAGAGTAGTCCCCCGTTACGCCATTGACCCCCTGCCCCATCAGCTCGGTCACCCAAATGCCCCGCCCCATTTGCTGCAGCAGCTCATCACGCGATGTCAGCGGGGCCAGAAGACGCAGGTTGCGCGCTCCGCCGGCGTTTCCGGTCGACTGCATGCCCAGGCGGCGGGCACTGTAGGCAGACAGCATGTAGCTGGCGACCCTGCCCTGCTCGATGAAACGGTTATCCCGGGTCTGCACGCCCTCGGCATCGAAGGGCGAACTGGCGGTGGCACCAACTTCCATGGGGCGTTCTTCCAGTCCCATCCACTCTGGGAAAAGCGGGCTGCCCAGGCGATCACACAAGAACGATGCTTCACGGTATAGTGCGCCACCCGCCAACGCGCCCATCAAGTGCCCTATCAGGCCCGCGGCCAGGCTGGGGTCGAACAGCACGGGAAAGGTACCGGTAGGCGGTTTGCGCGAACCCAGCCGTCGCAGGGTACGTGCAGCCGCTTCGCGCCCGATCTCCTCCGGGTCACGCAGCTGTAGAGGGTTACGCGCCGACGTGTAGTCATAATCGCGCTGCATACCCTTGTCATCCTGGGCGATCAGCATGCAGGACAACGAATGGCTGCTGCCCTTTTGGGTGCCTAGAAAGCCATGGCTATTGGCGTAGACCCGCACGCCCTCGCCACTGGACAACGAGGCGCCTTCCGACTGGTGAATACCGTCCACGCTGCGCCCCGCCTGCTCACAGCGCAGCGCCAGCTCGATGGCCTGTTCGGTCGAGAGCGCCCACGGGTGATGCACCTTGAGATCCGGCAACCGGGTCGCCATCAGCGCAGCATCTGCCAACCCGGCAGCAGGGTCTTCACCGGTATAACGCGCGATCGCCAGGGCTTTTTCCACCGTGGCGCGCAGCGACGCACTGCTGGCATCGGTAGAGGAGGCGCTCCCCTTGCGCTGGCCAACGTAGACCGTAATGGCGATCCCCTGGTCACGGGAAAGCTCGACGGTCTCGACCTCGCCGAGCCGTACGCTGACGCCCACCCCCTGGTCGACACTGGCGCCTACTTCAGCGGCATCGGCGCCCAGCGTTTTCGCCAGGCCAAGGGCTTCTTCCGCCCGCTGCGCCAGTAGCGCCTGTTGCGCTGCTGCATCAAATGCCTGTGCCATGTGGTCTCCTTTTCGCCTCAATTGCATTGGCGAATCAATGTTATGGTCGCAGCCTGATATAATGCTGCCGACGAATCCAAATCAGTGAGTGTCTGTATGCCTAAGCAACGCCCCGAGCCCCTCGATATTGACGAGCAGGAAGAGCGTCCCAGTAAATCCCAGCTCAAGCGTGAAATGCATGCTCTTCAGGCGCTTGGCGAAACCTTGATTGCCATGAAACCCGCCGAACGGGCGCGTTTTCCGCTCTCTGACGACATGCTGCGGGCCATCGAGGAGACTTCTCGAATCCGCTCCCATGAGGGCCGCCGCCGCCATATGCAGTACGTGGGCAAGTTGATCCGCAAGGAGGATCTAGCCGCCATCCAGGGGGTATTCGATGCCATCGAGCAAGAGAAAGAGCAGCGCGACCATGCCTTTCATCGTCTGGAAAAATGGCGTGATCGGCTGGTCGACGAGGGCGACGACGCCGTCGATCTATTCCTTGCCGATTACCCCGATGCCGACCGCCAGACCCTGCGCCAGCTAGTGCGAAACGCTCGCAAGGAGCGTGAGCAGGGTAAACCGCCGACCAGCGCGCGCAAGCTGTTTAAACACCTGCGCGACACCCTGGCACTCTAATCCGCACGCCCCCATGACGAGCTGTACTGCCTGGCTAGCCCGATTGCGTGCCACCGACGGTCAGCTCGTCCAGCTTGAGAGTGGGCTGCCCAACGCCCACCGGCACGCCCTGGCCCTCCTTGCCACACACGCCGATACCGGTGTCCATGGCCAGGTCATGGCCAATCATGGATACCCGCCCCATCGCCTCAGGGCCATTGCCGATCAGCGTAGCGCCCTTGACTGGCGAGGTGATGCGCCCATCTTCGATCAGGTAGGCTTCGCTGGCTGAAAACACGAACTTGCCCGACGTGATATCTACCTGCCCGCCACCGAAGCTGACCGCGTAAAGGCCGCGCTTGACGCTCTTGATGATGTCTTCCGGCGCATCCTGCCCGGCCAGCATCACCGTGTTGGTCATACGCGGCATCGGCAGGTGGGCAAAGGACTCACGCCGCGCGTTCCCGGTTGGCGCCATGTTCATCAATCGCGCATTCAGCTTGTCCTGCATGTAGCCGGTGAGAATGCCATCCTCGATCAGAGGGGTGTACTGGCCCGGCGTGCCCTCGTCATCGACGCTGAGCGCCCCGCGACTATCCATGACCGTGGCATCGTCTACCACGGTGACACCCTTGGCCGCCACGCGCTGGCCCATTCGCCCGGCGAAGGCCGAACTGCCCTTGCGATTGAAGTCACCCTCCAGGCCGTGACCGACCGCCTCGTGCAAGAGAATGCCGGGCCATCCGGCGCCCAGCACCACCGGCATCTGACCGGCAGGGGCATCCACCGCTTCCAGGTTGACCAGCGCCTGGCGCACGGCTTCCTGGGCATAGCGCTCGGCCACACCCTCATCGCGCAGGCGCGCCATGGAGTAGCGCCCACCGCCACCGGCGCTGCCTCGCTCTCGGCGACCATTTTTGGCGGCGATCACGCTGACATTGAAGCGCACCAGCGGCCGCACGTCCGCCGCCAGAGTGCCGTCACTGGCACGTACCAGCACGACTTCGTAGGTGCCGGACAGCGAGGCACTGACCTGGCTGATGCTGGGGTCGGCAGCCCGCGCCACGCGGTCAGCCTGCTTGAGCATGGCCACCTTCTCTTCAGCGGTCAGCCCTGCCAGCGGGTCGATACCCGCATAGCGCGCCGCCGCGCTCACCGGCACGACACGCTGGCCCGGCAACTGCTTACCACTGCGCACGATACCCGAGGCGGTGCGTCCGGTATCCATCAGAGCATCGGCGGTAATCTGGTTGGAGTAGGCAAAGCCGGTTTTTTCGCCTGCCAGCGCACGCACACCCACTCCGCCATCGATGTTGTAGCTCGCCTCCTTGACTTCGCCATCTTCCAGCACCCACCCCTCCTGCCAGGTGCGCTGGAAGTAGAGATCGGCATAATCGATGCCTGCGCCCATGGCGTAGCCAAGGCCCGTCTCCAGGGCTTCCAGATCGAGGCCACCCGGCGTTAGCAAAATGGCAACTGCAGACTCTATATCGCTTGTGTGTGCGGTCATTGAGGGCCTTCTAAAGTAACCTGCGGCGAGGTCCAGGGACCCCGCACGCGATAATGAATGGTGGTGGCCTGCGCCAGTGCATCACCAAAAAGTCGGTCGGCAATGAAGAGCGCCCCGCCGACGATGGGGGCACCCACCGCGAGTGCCGCGATAGGCAGACTTTGGCTCACCGGCAGTGTGACGCCAAGACGCTGATCGAGTTCGCGCTGCAAGAGGTTAACATTTCCTGTCAGCGTAAAGGTCGTGGCAGGGGCATCAATTTGTAGGGGGCCACGCAGCAATAGCTGCCCCTGGGCCACGTCCGCCGTGCCATGCACCCGATCGAACGCCGTTCCCTGCCCGGTGACATCCGAAAAATCAAACCGCAGCCTGCGCAGAATGTTATCGAAATTGAGTAGCCCCACCAGCCGTGCAGGTGCCGAGTCGAGCATCACGAAGCGCCCGTCACGAATATCCGTGCTCAATTCTCCGCCTGCGCGGGCCAGCGCAAACTGCCAGGGCGCCCCCGGCCAGGCAAGCTCAGCGGCAACGTTGGTGGTACGGCTGCGCATGGCCACGGGTTGGCCCAGGCGCTCCAGGGCGGTGCCCAGATCGCCGCCCTGAATCGTCAGGTCAGCGCGGGTGCGACTGGTCACCGGATTACCCTCCCAATGCAGCTCCCCACGCGCTGAGAGCTGCCCCAGGGTCAGGCCCACCGGCGCAATGGAAAGCCCCTGAGCGCTGGTCTGCCAATAAGCGGTCAGGGGGCCATAAAGCCCGTCACCCACACTGAGCTCGGCCAGTCGCAGCCGTCCATTGGGTACGGATGCCAGCCAATCGGGGATAGCGACTGGGGCGGCGTATTCGGTAGTGATCTCGTCGACCCAGGAGCCCGGCGTGGGCACCTCTCTCGACGACGCCTCGCTCGCGGCCTCTTCGCTGGGCAAATCAAGCAAACGGTCAGCGGCCAGATAGCTCACTACCACATCCAGTGGGCGCGACTCCCGTGGCTGATAGTGCACACGACCGGAGAGCAGCTCACCGTTGATTTGCAGCTGTGCTCGGTCCGTCTCGGCGCTACCGGAAGCCGTCATGGCGCCCAGACACTCGTCACGATAACGCAAGCAGGAGGTTCTCAGCACGGCTTCGAGGGTCGGCAACGCCCCGGACGTCGGCGGACCACCCGCCCCATTGTCGAACAGCGGCGACAAGGCCTGCTGCCAGGCCAAGGGATCAATGGTGTTTAGCGACGCATCGATTTTCCAGCCTGGCTGCTGGGGCCATTCCACCAGCGGTGCCACGCTGCCCAGCGCGACCTCGCCCATCAGACCTTCTGGCTCTCTGAGCGCCAGACGCATGGCCAGCAGATCAGCCACCCGCACCTCTCCTCTGGCACTGGAAAAATCAGCGCGCACCCGTAACGGCCAGGACTGCTCGGCGCGTTTATCGAACGGCTCGGGCAGCTGACTGGTCAGCCCAACCAGCTGGCTTTGCAAACTCAAGGTCGGGGTGTCTTCCCAGTTCACCACGCCTTCCCAGGCCGTGCGCCCGCGCAGCACCTCTTGTGCCGTGTCCGGCATGCCCGCCAGCGCCCAGAGCGCCGCGCTATCCACCTCACCACTGAGCCGCACCCGCTGCTGATCTTCATCAAAGTCGGCGCGGATCCCCCCGCCTTGCCAACGCCCCTGCAGATTGCCCAACAGCGCCCGCTGCTCGCCCGACTGCTGCCAGCTCACCTCGCCTTCGACCTGGCGCAGTGACACAGACAGCGGTGGGTAGCGCACGACCTCCAGAGAAGGCACCACGTTGATATCCAGCAACAGCCCTTCTGGATGCTCCAAAGGCACCGCCGCCGCCAGGCTGCCGTCGACCACGCCTTCAGCGCTGAACTCGTCGAGCGGCAACTCGCCCGCTTCTGGCATGGCCTTGAGAAAGCGCAACAGCGAGGCGCCATCGCTGTGCAATTGCCCCGACAGCCGCAGCATGTTGTCTTCACCCAGCTGGACGGCTCCATCAGACAGCTGGACCCCTTGACTCTGGGCACTCGCCACCTGCGCCTTCAGCTCTCCCCCCTGCCATATCAAGCGGCCATCGACCTCTTCCAGCAGCGGCCAACCGTCAGCTATCGGCAAGTAGCCCTCGCGCACCAGCAGCGCCAGCGTGGCAGAGAATGGCGGCGCGCTACCGGGCTCTCCAAACGGCAGACTCATTTTGAGCGCCCCCTGCGGCACCCGGCCACCGATGTCTTTTTGCAACCACTCCCGCAGCGCCGGCTCGAAGGCGCCAAGCGGCAGCCATTGGCCTAACGGGCGCTCTACGGCATCGACATTCTCAAAGGCGAGGTCGAGCCCAAACTGACCACGCTGCTGCCCCGTGATCAGGCCGAAGCCGCCCGCGATACGCGCACCATCCCAATCGACGTGCAGCTCACGCCCGCTGATCATGGTCCGTGGACCATCGTAGACCCACTCCACCACGCCCTCGGCATGCCCCAGCTGCATGGGCGCTTCGAAGAGCTGCGGGAAGTAGAGTTCGCTGTTGCCCGCACTGCTGAAAGTCACCCGGCCGCGCAGGTCACGCGCCTGCACCCAGGCATCCAGCGGGCCACCGCCCGGCGCTTGCTGCCACGGGTCGACCGCCACGTTGGTCAAGGCGGCATCGACGCCCCAGCGCCCTTCCCGCTGCCCCAGCCGCAGCCCCTGCACCTGCCCTCTGGGGGCCAGGGTTTGCAGCACCCGCGTCAGCGACTCGGGTAACAGGGCGTACTCGCGCCAAGCGGCCAGCGAGGCCAATTCGAAGGCACTGGTGCGCAGCTCCCAACGGCCGGGCTCGTGGGCCAGGTACCAGTGGTAAGGCAAGGCAGGGCCGTCACTGATGCCCTCTGGCTGGGCCCACTCGACGCTTTCTGCGTTGCCGCTCAGCCAGGCTTCACCGCCCTCCCCGTTGCGCTGCCACTGCCCGGAGGCCTGGATGTTGCGCAACACGGCGTATTCCACGTCTCGACGCAGTGTCAGCTCGGGCATATCGACCGCCAACCGCGCATCCTCCAGACGCCCTTCTCGCCAGCGCCCCCACAATTGAACTTGACCGCCCGCCTGCTCCAGATAGGGCATCTGCTCTGGACGAAACAGCGCCGCCAGCACCACCAGATGATCCAATTGCATATTCATCTGCAGGGCCGCCGAAAAATCACTCAAGCCACGCACACCGGGCTGCATCTCGGCGCCCATGGTGATGGCCGGCAGCGCCGAGGCTGCCTGGGCGGGGTCTTCCACCACCTTCAGCTCGCCAGAGAGACGCGTACGACGCTCATCGCCATCCAACACCAGCGACGGTGCATGCAATAGCACCGTCTGCTCACGCCCATGCAGCAGCACGCGGCTGTTGTCTACCCACAAACGCTGCCTGAGCAGCAGCCCTGCCCAAGCGTCGATCAGCGCCAGATCGATATCCGGCTGCGGGGCCATACCCAAGGGCAGCGTGGCGGGCGCCGGCCAGCCCCAGGTGCTCTCAGGCGTTTGGTAGAGATGAAACTCGAGCCCCGCCATACGAGCATCGCTGAAAACCGGAGCCCACTGGCGCAGGCTCGCCAAACCATCGAGACGTAACTGCACGCGTTCGACGGCGGCCAGCGGGTCGCCCTGCGGGGTGTCGATACGCAGGTCTTCGAGCAGGAAGCGTAGATCATTGCGCGCCAACGAGAGCGAGACTTGCCCAATGCTCACTGGTGCACCGATCCTGGCTTCCAGCACCGCTTCGATGCGTGGCGCGAGCGCATCACTCTGACTGAGAGCCACGCGCAGCGTCACCAGCAGCAGCGCCAGCAGACCCAATAGGACTGCCAGCGTCACGAGTCCAGCGCGCAGCAAAAAGCGGGGGAAAGGGCTTAGCGCAGCCATCACATTAATACGATGTCGTACTGCTCTTGGGAGTAATGCGCCTCGACCTGAAAGCGAATGGTCTTGTTGATGAAGGTTTCCAGGTCAGCCACGGCCGCCGACTCCTCATCCAACAAACGATCCACTACCGGCTGAGAGGCCAGCACCATGTAGGTTTCTGCACTGTAGGCACGCTCTTCACGGAGGATTTCTCGGAAGATTTCATAGCAGATGGTTTCGGGGGTCTTTAGCGTACCGCGCCCGGCACAGGTCGGGCAGGCTTCACACAGGGTTTGTTCGAGACTTTCTCGGGTGCGCTTACGGGTCAACTGCACGAGCCCCAGCTCGGTTACCCCGGTACATTTGGTTTTTGCATGGTCACGCTCCAGCGCCTTTTCCAATACGCGGAGCACCTGACGCTGATGCTCGACATCCACCATGTCGATGAAGTCGATAATGATGATACCGCCCAGGTTGCGCAACCGTAGCTGACGGGCAATGGCCGTCGCGGCTTCCAGGTTGGTCTTGAAGATGGTTTCTTCCAGATTGCGATGCCCAACGTACCCACCGGTATTGACGTCAATGGTGGTCATGGCCTCGGTAGGATCGATGACCAGATACCCACCAGACTTGAGCTGCACCTTGCGCCCCAGGGCTTTCTGAATCTCGTCTTCGACGCTGTAGAGGTCAAAAATCGGTCGCTCGCCCGGGTAGTACTCGATGCGGTCCACCGCGTCGGGCATGAACTCTTCGGCAAACTCGACCAGCTTGACGAAGTTTTCCCGAGAATCGATGCGTACTTTTTCGATATCATCGCGCATGACGTCACGCAGGGTGCGCATGAACAGCGGCAGGTCGTCGTAGATCACGCTAGGCGGGGAAGCAGTGATCTTGCGCTCGCTAACCTTGCGCCAGATACGCAGCAGAAAATACATGTCGCCGGCCAGCTCTTCATCGCCCACGCCTTCTGCGGCCGTGCGCACGATAAAGCCACCCGTCACGTCGATGGTCTGTTCTGCAATGCTCTTGTCCAGCAGCGCTTTCAACCGTTCGCGCTCGCGCTCGTCCTCGATGCGCTGGGAAACGCCATGGTGAGGCGAATCCGGCATATAGACCAGATAACGCGAAGGAATCGAGAGATGGGTAGTCAGCCGCGCCCCTTTCGTACCTATAGGGTCCTTGGTGACTTGTACGACCAGGGCCTGGCCTTCGTGCAGCAACTGCCCGATGGTCTGCTGCTCATCGCTGGGGGTGCCCGGCGGCATCACTTCATGGGCATGGATGAAGGCGGCGCGCTCGAGGCCAATATCGACAAAGGCAGCCTGCATGCCAGGCAGTACGCGAACCACTTTGCCTTTGTAGATATTACCCACGATCCCACGTCGGCGGGAGCGCTCGATGAGCGCCTCCTGCAGCACGCCATTTTCCACCAGCGCAACGCGGGTCTCCATGGGCGTCAAATTGATGAGGACTTCACCGCTCATGCACAATTCCTTATTGAATATCCGGTTCCTTGCCAGCGCAGCGGTCGTCGCTCGGTAGCCAGTGCAGGCCCAATGACTACGTCGGATAGTGTCCCGTCCAGACGGGCACTCCCTGCTGGACAAGCAAGCGCGTGGTTTCAAATAGCGGCAGCCCCACGACGGCAGAGTGGCTGCCCTGAATCTCTTCGACGAACACCGACGCAAGCCCCTGTATGGCATAGCCACCGGCCTTGTCCACGGGCTCCCCGGTCTGCCAGTAACAGGCGATCTCCTCGCGGCTCAGTGACCGCATGGTCACATGCGTGGTGACACAACATGAGAGTATACCCAGCGGCCCACTCACCGCCACTGCGGTCAGCACTTGATGCGTGCCCCCTGAAAGCCGCCTCAGCATCTCGGCAGCGTGCTGCTGGTCCCGAGGCTTGCCCAGGATCTCTCCTGCTACCACGACCGCCGTGTCCGAGCCGAGCACCGGCAAGGAGGTGCGGTCCATGGCCGCGCTGGCCTTGGCCACGGCCAGCCGCTCCACGTAGGCGCGAGCCGACTCATCGGCCAGCGGCGTTTCATCGATATCGCTGGGTAGCACGCTCACCGGCACGCCAATCGACGCCAGCAGCGCCTTGCGGCGCGGCGACGCAGACGCCAGACAGAGTACCGGCTGAGAGGAAGCACCGGGGATCATTTCGCTCATGATCCACTGCTCATCATGCGCCGCTCCAGAGCCACCAGCATGGTGGCCAGCCAAGGCCACAGCAATGCGCTCATCAGCGAGGGAATCAGGAAGGAGAGGTGGATCGAAAACTCGCCGGTCAAGGTACGCAACCACTGCTCGATCAGTTGCACCAGCCCAAGCAGCACCAGCACCAGCACAGCCTGCTGCACCAGCGAATAAGCGCGAAAGCGTGGATAGACCATGGCGGCCAGAAACGCCAACAGCGACAGAATCAGCGCGTGCTGGCCCAGCGCGGTCCCTTCGATCAGGTCCAGCAGCAGGCCCACCACGAAGCCGTGAAAAACCCCCACCCTATCCGGTGAGCGCATGCTCCAGTAGATGAGCATCAAGCCCACCCACTCGGGGCGAAACACCTGCCAGCCATCCGCCACGGGCATGACCTGCAAGCACAGGGCCAGCAGTAGGCTAAGCCAAACGGCGAACAGCGGCACGACGGGAGCCCTGGCCATCAAGGCGCCTCCTGTGAATGAGACTCAGCCAGACGCTGAGCGGCATGCACGGCCTGAGCCGAAATATCCATGGACTCATCCCAGCCCAACGCGTCGAACTCTTCGCGGGGCGTTGGAAAGAGCATCAGGAAATGCCGTGAGCGCTGCAACTGCGCAGCAGGTTCGGCCATGACACGAGCAAAAGGCTGGCCGGGGTCGTGATACACCTCAGTGACGCGCGCCACGGGATACCCCGGCGGAAAACGGCCCGCCAACCCGGAGGTGGTCAACAAATCCCCTTCACGAATGTCGGCGGTATCCGGTACGTGCAGTACGCTGACGCTGCCATGGCGCCCGGTGCCCTGCACGATGAAACGCAGGCCGTTGCGATTGACCTGCACTGGTAAGGCGTGGCTGGCATCGGCCAACAGCAGCACACGACTGGAGTAGGCCGATACCGCGGTCACCTGCCCCACCAGCCCAGAGGCATCGATCACCGGCTGCCCGACGTAGGCGCCATTACGATGCCCTCGGTCGACCACCATTTGATGAGTAAAGGGGTCATTGTCCAGAGACAGCAGCTCTGCGGCAATATAGGGGATTTCACGACGCTCGGCCGCCTTGAGCAGCGTGCGCAGTTCGGCGTTTTCGGCGGTCAGATTGGCGAGCCGCTGCCCACGGTGGGAGAGCGTCAAGATCTGCTCGCGCAGGCGGCGATTTTCGTCCACCAGCGCTTGCTGGTCAGAGAGCGCAAGCGCCCCCCAGTTCAGGACGTCGCTGGGCACGCTCACCACCCACTGAATGGGGGCAACGACCATGGTCATCTGGGCGCGAAGATCTTCCATGCGCGTAAAGCGCTGGTCGACAAACATCAGCACGCTTGCCGCCAGCACACAGAAGAATAGCCGGTAACCGGGTAGCGGCCCGTGTGAAAACAGCGGTTTAATAGGCAATCCCCCGCGTCAAACCGCTGCGATCAATCGCTCGACAGTAACTCAAAGGTATGCTGGTCAATCATCTCCAGCGCCTTGCCACCGCCGCGCGCCACGCAGGTCAGCGGGTCTTCGGCCACGATGACCGGCAGGCCCGTCTCTTCGGCGATCAGCTTGTCGAGGTCGCGCAGCAGTGCGCCGCCGCCGGTCAGTACCAGACCGCGCTCGGCGATATCCGAAGCAAGCTCCGGGGGCGACTGCTCCAGCGCGCTCTTGACCGCTGATACGATCGAGCCCAGCGTTTCCTGAAGCGCTTCGAGAATCTCATGGGAATTGAGCGTAAAGCTGCGCGGGATACCCTCCGCCAGGTTACGGCCACGCACGTCGATCTCGCGCAGCTCGCCACCGGGGTAGGCACACCCGATCTCTTCCTTGATACGCTCGGCCGTGGCTTCACCGATCAGGCTGCCGTAGTGACGGCGCACGTATGCAGTGATCGCCTCGTCAAAACGGTCGCCGCCGACGCGGATCGACTCGGAATAGACCACCCCGTTGAGCGAGATGATGGCGATCTCGGTGGTACCACCACCGATGTCCACCACCATCGACCCCTGCGCTTCTTCTACCGGCAGGCCCGCGCCGATGGCCGCGGCCATGGGTTCTTCGATCAGGAAGACTTCCCGGGCACCCGCACCTTCGGCGGACTCACGGATGGCGCGGCGCTCCACCTGGGTCGACATGCAAGGCACGCAGACCAGCACACGCGGACTGGGCGTCAGAAACGTGCTCTGGTGCACCTTGCGAATGAAGTGCTGGAGCATCTGCTCGGTAACGGTGAAGTCGGCAATGACGCCGTCCTTCATGGGTCGGATAGCCGTGATATTGCCAGGCGTTCGGCCCAGCATGCGTTTGGCATCGGCACCTACCGAAGCGACGCTACGCATATTGCCCGACTGGCGGATGGCGACAACGGACGGTTCATCGAGCACGATGCCACGACCGCGTACATAAATCAGTGTGTTGGCCGTACCCAGGTCGATCGACAGATCGCTGGAAAACAGCCCCCTCAAACGTTTGAACATGGATGTTGTTACCTAGTGCAGACCGGGAACCCTGTGCGGATGCAAACGGTATCACCGCAACCCCTTGGCAGCAAGCACGAGTCGTGCCCAATGGTGCCCGTGGGGCGCAATATGTGGTACCTTTTGCGGCTATTTTCCACGTCTGTTCCACAAGACGAATTCAAGATGACCGTATGTATACCGCTCAAAGCGGAATATGTTCCATCACGTTTGCGAGGAAACCTCGATCATGGCGCTTGAAGAATCTCATGTGCGCCGGGCCGCGCATCTGGCCCGACTCGCCGTCAGCGATGACCAAGCCAGTGGCTTCGTCGACGACCTCAGCCGCATTCTGGACATGGTCGACCAGCTCCAGAGCGTGGATACCGAAGGTGTGGCGCCACTGGCCCACCCGCTGGATGCCACGCAGCGCCTGCGCGCCGACGAAGTCACCGAAACCAACCAGCGCGACGCTTTCCAGCGCTGTGCTCCGGCAGTGGAAAACGGCCTGTACCTGGTGCCTCGGGTGGTTGAGTAACCGCCGCACCCCCTCGTTTCTGCTTATTTCATTCGCCCCCGAACGGAGCTTCCGGGTCATGCACGATAAAACCGTAACGCAGCTCGCCGCCGCCCTGGGTAGCGGTGAACTCTCCAGCCGAGAGCTGACCTCCCATTTTTTACAGCGCATCGAAAAAACCGATGACAAGCTCAACAGCTTTATCACGGTGACCGCCGAACAAGCGCTGAATCAGGCCGAAGCAGCCGACCAGGCACGGGCGGCAGGCACGGCAAGCAAGCTGGCAGGCATCCCCCTGGCGCTGAAAGACATCTTCTGCACCCAGGGTGTTAAAACCACCTGCGGCTCCAGAATGCTCGATAATTTCATCGCGCCTTACGATGCCACCGTGGTGGAAAAACTGGCGGCCGCAGGCACCATTAGCCTCGGCAAGACCAATATGGACGAGTTCGCCATGGGCTCGTCCAACGAAAACAGCCACTACGGCGCGGTCAAGAACCCCTGGGACCTGTCGGCAGTTCCCGGCGGCAGTTCCGGCGGCAGCGCGGCAGCGGTAGCCGCCGGGCTCGTCCCTGCAGCCATGGGCACCGATACCGGTGGCTCTATTCGTCAGCCGGCCGCGTTCTGCGGCATCACCGGATTGAAGCCCACCTATGGGCGCGTCTCTCGTTACGGCATGATTGCCTACGCTTCCAGCCTCGACCAGGCAGGCCCGATGGCACGCACGGCTGAAGATTGCGCCCTGCTGCTCAACGTGATTGCCGGGCACGACCTGCGCGACTCCACCAGCGTCGCCCGTGGCGTGCCTGACTACACTGAAACACTCAACGCGCCGCTGTCAGGCCTGAAAATCGGCCTGCCCAGGGAGTATTTTGGCGACGGCCTCGACCCGGACGTCGAGCAAGCCGTGCGTGATGCCGTCAAGGTCTACGAGTCGCTGGGTGCCACGGTGCGCGAAGTCAGCCTGCCGCACACGCACTACGCCATCCCGGCCTATTACGTGATTGCCCCCGCCGAAGCCTCTTCCAACCTGTCACGCTTCGACGGCGTGCGCTTCGGCCACCGCTGCAAGGCGCCTGCCGACCTAATCGATCTTTACACCCGCTCGCGGGCCGAAGGGTTTGGCGAGGAGGTCAAACGGCGTATCCTGATTGGCACCCACACTCTGTCGGAAGGCTTCTTCGACGCTTATTACACCAAGGCCCAGAAGGTGCGCCGCCTGATCCGTCAGGACTTCCTCGACGCCTTCGAAGATGTCGATGTGCTGATGGGGCCTGCCTCGCCCACGCCCGCCTTCGACCTGGGCGCGAAGAAAGACCCGGTGTCGATGTACCTGCAGGATATCTACACCATTGCCGTGAACCTGGCGGGCATTCCCGGCATCAGCGTTCCGGCCGGATTTGCGGGCGGCCGCCCGGTGGGCCTGCAAATTCTCGGCACGCACTTTGCCGAAGCGCAGCTGCTCAACGTCGCTCACCAGTTCCAGCAAGCCACCGATTGGCATCTCAAACAGCCTGCCTTTGCCGAGGAGAACGCCTGATGCAATGGGAAACCGTGATTGGGCTCGAGGTCCACGTTCAGCTCGCAACGCGCTCCAAGATCTTTTCCGGCGCCTCGACGGCGTTTGGCGCCGAGCCGAACACCCAGGCCTGCGCCGTTGATCTGGGCTTGCCTGGCGTACTGCCCGTCTTGAACGAACAGGCGGTCGCCATGGCCGTTCAGTTCGGCCTGGCCGTCCATGCCGAGATCCCGGAAGTATCGGTCTTTGACCGCAAGAACTACTTCTACCCTGACTTGCCCAAGGGCTACCAGACCAGCCAGATGTATCACCCCATCGTGGGCGCTGGCGAGGTGGAAATCACCCTGGACGACGACACCACCAAGCGCATCCGCATCCACCATGCCCACCTGGAAGAGGACGCAGGCAAGTCGCTGCACGAAGACTTCCACGGCATGACCGGCATCGACCTGAACCGCGCAGGCACCCCGCTGCTGGAGATCGTCTCCGAACCGGACATGCGCAACGCCAAGGAAGCGGCGGCCTATCTGAAGGCCATCCACTCCATCGTGACCTACCTGGGCATTTCCGACGGCAACATGGCCGAAGGCTCGATGCGCTGTGATGTCAACGTCTCGGTGCGCCCCAAAGGCCAGGAAGCATTTGGCACACGTGCGGAAATCAAGAACGTCAACTCGTTCCGCTTCGTGGAGCGCGCCATTGCCTTCGAAGTCGAGCGTCAGATCGAGCTGATCGAAGATGGCGGCAGCGTGGTGCAGGAAACCCGCCTGTACGACCCGGAGCGCGATGAGACCCGCAGCATGCGCACCAAGGAAGAAGCCAACGATTACCGCTACTTCCCCTGCCCTGACCTGCTGCCCGTGGTTCTCGATGAGGCCTACCTGGAACATCTGCGCAGCCAGCTGCCGGAACTGCCCGCCGACAAGCGCGCTCGCTTCCAGGACGCGCTGGGGCTATCGGCTTACGATGCCAGCGTGCTCTCGGCCAGCCGTGAAATGGCGGAGTTCTTCGAGGAAGTCCACCGGGTGTGCGGCGATGCCAAACAGGCGGCCAACTGGGTTCAGGGCGAGCTGTCCGGCGCCTTGAACCGGGAAAACCTGAGCATTCAGAACAGTCCCGTCTCGGCCCAGCAGCTGGGCGAAGTGGTACGCCGCGTGCTCGATGGGACCATCAACGGCAAGGCCGCCAAGCAGGTCTTCCAGGCGCTGTGGAATGGCCAAGGGGAGAGCGCCGACGCCATCATCGATGCCAAAGGTCTGAAGCAGGTGACCGACACTGGCGCCATCGAAGGCATGATCGATCAGGTCATCGCCGAGAGCCCGGCCCAGGTCGCTCAGTACCGCGATTCGGAGCCCGAGAAGCGCGGCAAGATGATCGGCTACTTCGTGGGCCAGGTCATGAAGGCCTCTCGCGGCACCGCCAATCCTCAACAAGTGAACGACCTGCTCAAGACCAAGCTGGACGCTCTGCTGTAACGCGCGCCCATTGCCAGCGCATCAACATGAGCGGCTGCTTCGGCAGCCGCTACAACCAGCCGCTACAGCTGGCTGGGCTGGGTGAAGCGCTGCAGCTGAGCGCATCCTGCCGCCCAGACATCGGCCTCCAGCTCGGCAATGGCCGCCGTGGGGAAACCCAGCCCTTGGCTCGGCGCACCTTCGACCAATAATCCTGCCAACTCGCCCACCAGCGGCATATGACTGACCAGCATGATGGGCCCCTGGGGCTGTTGTGCCATCAACCACTCGGCCACGTCGCTGGCGGAATCGTCTGGCGTGATGAACGTCAAGGTATTCAAGGGAATGCCCAAGGCGTCTCGGATACATTCAGCGGTTTGCTGCGCACGCACATACGGGCTGGCATACAGCACGGGGGTGGCAAGCTCTCCCTCACTGACCCGCGCTGCCAGCCAGCGCGCCATGGCGCCCGCTTCCTGTTCACCGCGGCGAGTCAGCGCACGCACTGGGTCTGGAAAGCCAGGAGCGGCCTCACCATGCCGCATGATCAGCAGAGGGCTCGCGCCGCCATGGCGCAGCGCCTGATTTCCCTGGTCACTCATGAACATCTCCTTTGCTGACCGCCACCCGAGGGGGCGATGTCTGTTCCCGATGCGCCTGCTGTACGGCCTCACGGGGCAGAATGAATTCGACGTCGCTGCTTTGCTCACCCAGCATCAGCGTGCGCGCCATTTCCTGGGCGGGCACGCCATCGAACAGCACCCGCTTCAACCCTTCCGCCAGCGGCATGTAAACGCCCAACTCCTCAGCCTTGGCGCACACCAGCTTGACGGTATTGACCCCTTCCGCGACCTGCCCCAGCGCTTCTACCGCAGCCTCCAGGTCACGCCCCTCGCCCAGCGCATACCCCACCCGATAGTTACGCGACAGATTCGAGGAGCAGGTCACGATCAAGTCACCGACTCCCGCCAACCCCAGAAACGTCATCGGATTGGCCCCCTGGGCCACGGCAAATCGGCTCATCTCCGCCAGCGCGCGGGTCATCAGCATACTGCGGGTGTTTTCGCCCATGCCCAGCGCTGCCGCCATGCCTGCGGCGATGGCGTAAATGTTCTTGAGCGCCCCGCCCAGTTCGACGCCGTGCCGGTCGTTACTGGCGTAAACGCGGAAATAGCGACACCCCAGCACCTGCTGCACCCGGGTACGCGTCAGGGCATCGGCGCTGGCAATCACGGTCGCGGTCAGCTGTTTATCGGCAATCTCGGAGGCCAGATTAGGGCCCGCAATCACGCCAATATGGCTAAAGCCGGTCTCCTGCTCCAGCACCTGGCTCATCAGCAGAAAACTCTCCTGCTCGATCCCCTTGGTGGTACTGACGAGAATCTGCTGGGCGGTCAGCCACGGTTTGGCCGCCTGCACCACGCTGCGAAACGCCTTGGAGGGAATGGCGATCAGCACCAGCTCCGCGCCCACCAGGACGGCTTCCAGGTCAGTGGACGCCTCGACGGCAGGGTTGATCGGATAATCGGGCAGGTAGCGGCCATTACGGTGCTCCTGATTGATCTGCGCCACCAGCGCTTCGTCACGCATCCACTGGCGCACCTGGGCACCGTTGTCTGCCGCAATGCTGGCCAGGGCGGTACCAAAACTCCCCCCGCCCAGCACGGCGACCTTAATCTGTTGCTCATCCGCCATGAGGATATCCTGATCGTTTAGCATTCATAGTGATCACCTACTTTATCACCAACGGCCGCCTGCGCCGTTCAAAACAGGCCGAAAAACAAACGGCCCGCCTGGCAGGCCAGGCGGGCCGCATCCCTCAACGGATGGGCATCACGCGGTCAGCACGCTGTTCAGCCGCTTCACGTAAGCCGCCGGGTCGTCCAGGTGGCCACCTTCGGCGATGATCGCCTGATCGAGCAGAATATGCGCCAGCTGGGCAAACAGCTCGCCTTCGCTGCCTTCGAGTCTTGCCACCAGCGGATGATCGGGGTTGAGCTCGAGAATGGGCTTCACGTCGGGCAGTTTCTGCCCCGCGGCCTCCATGATGCGCCGCATCTGATAGCCCATTTCATGCTCCGGCAGCACCACACAGGCAGGCGAGTCGGTCAGGCGGTGAGTGACCTTCACCGACTGCACGTGCTCGCCCAGCGCTTCCTGAACGCGCTTGACCAGCGCCTCTTTTGCCTTGGCGGTCTCTTCTTGAGCCTGCTTCTCGGCTTCGTCTTCGACATCGCCCAGGTCCAGCTCGCCTTTGGCCACGTCGGCGAAAGACTTGCCATCGAACTCGGTCAGGTGGCTCATCAGCCACTCATCGATACGATCGGAGAGTAGCAGCACCTCGATGCCTTTCTTGCGGAAGATCTCCAGGTGAGGGCTGTTCTTCGCGGCATTGAAGCTGTCGGCCACCACGTAATAGATCTTCTTCTGACCTTCCTTCATGCGCTCGACGTATTCGGCCAGAGAATGCTCCTGGGCGGACGTGTCGGTATGCGTGGAAGCAAAGCGCAGCAGACCGGCGATTTTCTCGCGGTTGGCGAAGTCTTCACCCGGCCCTTCTTTCAGCACGCTGCCAAAGGTGTTCCAGAACGTCTGGTACTGCTCGCTATCCTTGGAAAGCTTCTTGAGCATGTCCAGGGCACGCTTGGTCAAGGCGCCCTTGATCTTGTCGACCTTGGGGTCCTGCTGCAGCAGCTCACGAGAGACGTTCAGCGACAAATCGCGGGTGTCCAGCACGCCCTTGATGAAACGCAGGTAGAGCGGCAGGAACTGTTCGGCGTCATCCATGATGAATACCCGCTGAACGTACAGCTTAACGCCTCGGGAACCGTCACGGTCGAACATGTCAAACGGTGCACGGCTCGGCACGTAGAGCAGGCTGGTGTACTCCAGCTTGCCCTCGACCTTGTTGTGGCTCCAGGTCAGCGGATCACTGAAGTCGTGGGCCACATGCTTGTAGAACGCCTTGTATTCGTCGTCCGATATGTCGCTCTTGGGACGTGCCCACAGCGCCGTGGCTTCGTTGACGGTTTCCCAGGTGGTGACTTCACTGCCTTCGATCTCGTTACCCTCGTCGTCACGAGCGATCTCGGTCTTGGGCATGCGCACCGGCACTTCGATGTGATCGGAGTACTTGCGCACCAGGCTTTGCAGGCGGTAGTCGTCGGCAAACTCCTTGGCATCTTCTTTCAGGTGCAGGGTGATCTCGGTGCCGTGCACCTCGCGCTCGATATCGGCCACGGTGAACTCACCTTCGCCCCGCGAGCGCCACTCGACGCCTTCCGACGCGGCGGTACCCGCCTTGCGAGTGCGCACAGTGACTTCGTCTGCCACAATGAAGCCAGAGTAGAAACCGACACCGAACTGACCGATCAGCTTGGCATCCTTCTGCTGTTCACCGGAAAGCTGCTTGAGAAACTCGGCGGTGCCTGAACGCGCGATGGTCCCCAGGTTGGCGATGACATCCTCGCGGTTCATGCCGATACCGTTGTCACGCAAGGTGATGGTATTGGCATCACGGTCGTGCTCGATTTCGATACGCAGCTCGCTGTCACCTTCGTACAGGGCGTCGTTGTCCAGGGCTGCATAGCGCAGCTTGTCACAGGCATCCGCCGCGTTGGAAATCAGCTCACGCAGGAATATCTCCCGGTTGGAGTACAGGGAGTGGATCATCAGGTTCAGAAGCTGCTTGACTTCGGTTTGAAAGCCAAGAGTTTCTTCGTGGGTCGCCGTGGTCATGCGCTTAGCCCTCATCTATTTCGTGTGGCGTGTCGCCTCTGCCAGCCAGGCAGAGGCGTAGAACAGGATGAAGGCAATATGGGGATAAGTGATGGGATTTCAAGCGCTAGCCAACCAGCTGCGCCGATCAGGCAGCCGTCGACGCTGCCTCGTTCTCGGCCTTCCAGGCGCGATATTCGGCCAGGTGGCCATCCACACGATTCAACAGCCAACCGACGATCAGCACATCGTCGACCAGGCCGATGATGACCAGGAAATCAGGAATAAGATCAAAGGGCATGACCAGATAGGCCAGTGCCAAGGCCATGGTGCCGAAGGCAGCCCAGGGCACCGGCCTGAAGCTGCCCCGCAGTACGTCGCGGGTCATGGGCATGAAAAGCGTGAGTGCACGGGCCACTCGCTTGATGGCCCAGGCCCGACCTTTCAAGCGACGAAACAACCACCAGCTAGATAATCGTGCCATCGTCAGGGAATCCTCTCAGGGTACAATGGTCAGAACGTTATTTGGCCAAATAGTTCATGATCGCGGCTGCCACGCGACGGTGGCCATCATCCACTCGACCGTCATATCCGCCAGTTAAAGAGGGAGTGCCATGCAGGCAACGCCATTTCGTTCTACCCTTCGCACGCTGTGTGCCGCGGCACTGATCGGCCTGCCATCTGCGTCCTGGGCCGCCTCGGACGAGGCCATGCGCGATGCATTGAACGCCGCCCGCCAGCAGCAGTGGCAGCAAATCGACCAGAGCGCCATCGACGGGCATATCCTCAGCGGCTATGTGGAGTATCACCGGCTACGCCAGCAGTTGCCCAACGTCTCTGTCAGCCGGGTACTGCAGTTCATCGAGCAGCACGGTGACTCCCCCTTGGCTGAGTGGCTGCGCGGCCAGGCCATTGCCAACTACGGCTATGCGGGCCGTTTCAGCGACCTGCTGGCCGTCGCCGATGGCGAACCCGCCGGTACGGCACGGCAGTGCTACTACTACACGGCGCTCCTCGACCGCACCCCCGAACAGGCACGCACGGCGGGCCTGGCGCTGTGGCGCGTGGGCAGCTCACAGCCCGACGCCTGCAACGCCCTGTTCAGCCGCCTGCGCGCGGATGGCACCATCGATGCTACCGCCATCTGGGAGCGCAAGATGCTGGCCTGGCAAGCAGGCGAGCAGCGCCTGAGCACTTACCTGGGAGGGTTGCTCAGCGGCCAGTGGCAAACGGCCATCGATACGGCGGAGCGGGCCAACACAAGCCTCGGCAGCCTGACCACGGCCCCTACTTGCCTGGGGCCTGAATGCGCCGCCACGGCAGCGTTCTATCAGGCGGCCATGCAGCGCTATACCCGCGAAGACACGCCCCGCGCCTTTGCCGCCTGGCAACAGATCGCCCCGCGCCTGACGCTGGCGCCCAGCGACCAGCAGGTCATCGAGGAGGAGCTGGCCTTCTACGCTCTGGTGCGCGACGTGCCGGGTACACTGAGCTGGGTAGACAGCGTGCTGCCCTCCTTGCAGAGCGAGCGGGTGCTGGAGCTTCGGGTGCGCCGCGCCCTGGCGGAGCGCCAATGGACCGACGTCATCCACTGGATTGCAGAGATGCCCGCCAGCCAGCAGGAGAGCAGCCGCTGGCAGTACTGGCTGGGACGCGCCAACGAACAGCTGGGTAATCAGGAAGCCGCTCAGGCGCGCTATCAGCAGGCTGCCCAGGACCGTAGTTTCTATGGCTTTGCCGCCGCTGAGAAAATCGGCCAGCCGTACCGACTCAACCACGAACGCCACCACTTCGACGAAGCCACCCGCGAGGATATCGCGCGACTGCCCGCCGTACAGCGCACGCAAGCGCTGCTGCGCATTGGTGAAGAGGGCCTGGCCAACAGCGAGTGGCTGCATGCCGTGCGCGAAGCGTCGCCTTACCAGGCTCGCGCCCTCGCCGACTACGCTGCCCAGCAGCAGTGGCATGCCCGGCTGGTACAAACCACGATTGCCGGTGAGATGTGGGATGCCCTGGAGTGGCGCTTCCCACCCGCCTACCGGGACAGCTTTCTGCATTGGGGCCGCATGACCGGCGTAGACCCCTTCCTGCTGATGGCGATCACCCGCCGGGAGAGCGCCTACAACCCCGTGGCGCTGTCACCGGCTGGCGCGCGCGGCCTGATGCAGCTGATGCCCGGCACCGCCACGCAGGTCAGTCGCCAACTGGGACTCAGCGACCCCGGGCCTTACGGCGTGCTCGACCCCGAACTGAACATTCGCCTGGGCAGCACCTACCTGCGTGACAAGCTCGACCGTTACCGTGGCAACCGCCTCGCCGCGACGGCAGCCTACAATGCCGGCCCTGGTCGCGTAGACCAGTGGCTGGGCAGTAACAGCATGGAGTCGTTCGACCTGTTCGTGGAGAGCATCCCCTTCCGCGAAACCCGCGATTACGTGCAAGCCGTGCTGAGCTATCGGGTCATCTTCGAGAGCCTGGCCAACGGCGGTAGCAGCGAAGGCGTCTCGCTATTGAACGACAGCGAGCAGAGCGTTCGCTACGACCGCGCGCTGGTTCAACGCTAAGTCTGTCTCCGCTCCCCTCCCGCGCCCGGTCACACCGGGCGCTGCTCCAGCGCCAACCGCAGCCCGAACATGACCAGCACCGCCCCCGTGGCCGCATTCAGGGTTTGTGCAAAGCGCGCGCTGGCCAGCCATTTGCTGGCGCCCCCGACCATCAATACCACGCTGATCTGCCAGACGTTGGCAATCACGAAGTGGATGCTTGCCAGCCACAGCGACTTCAGCAGGGCGGGGTCGGTGGGCGCGATGAACTGCGGCAGAAAGGCCATGTAAAACACCACGGTCTTGGGGTTCAGCACGTTCGACAACAACCCTTCCTTGATGGGCTGCCAGAGCGGGACAGGCGCAGCGTTCTGCATGACGCCTTTGACGGGCAGCGGCGTTCCTCTACGGGCGGCCATCAAACTGGAACCCCCCAGCCAGATCAGATAGGCCGCCCCGGCCAGCTTGAGCGCATTGAATGCCCAAGCCGATTGCAGAAGAATCAGCGAAATGCCCAGCGCCGACACCGTTGCATGCACGAAGAGGCCGCAGCAGATGGCCACGCTGGTGGCAATACCGTCGCGCAGGCCACCGCGTGCCGTATTGCGAATCACCAGCAGGGTGTCCACCCCAGGGCTGATAGAGAGCAGCGTAATGGCCACCAGAAACGGGATGAACTGCGCGTCGATCAAGGTAAAAGGCATGCGTATCAGGCTCGCAAAAGGCGTTGACGGGAAGGGTTTCGGGGCCACTGGACGGCCCGGCTATTTGCTTCTAAAGTGAATTTGGCGGGCAAACACCGTGAATGTCCGCCTAATCATCAAGCACGTTAAGGATATGAATGATGGCAACTGGTACTGTCAAGTGGTTCAACGATACGAAAGGTTACGGCTTCATCTCTCCCGATGACGGTGGTGACGATCTCTTTGCCCACTTCTCCGAAATTCAGGCTGAAGGCTTCAAGACCCTGCAGGATGGTCAAAAGGTCAGCTTCGAAGTGACTCAGGGTAAGAAAGGCCTTCAGGCGTCCAACATTCGCCCGGTATAACCCAGGCCAATGTAGAAGGCCCGCTCCGGCGGGCCTTCTTTTATGCGCTGCCATGAAGCCAGCTTGATCAGAGGTAGTATCAGGGCGACGTGGTATCGTTGCCAGCGCCTGATGTCTCCAGCCGTTCCCGCTCCAGCTCTTCGAACTGCTCTTCCAGGCGGCGCTGGGCTTCTTCAAAACGGCGCTCGGTATCTTCGATCAGGGCATCCACGTCGGTGGCTTCCAGACCATCGTCCAGCGGCGCTCCCTCCGTAATGGCGCTGTCCGTTTCCCAGTCGCCCGATGAGGTCTCGCTCTCCATGGGCTCCAGCTCGGGACGCTGCTGCTCCACCTCCTGAAACTGCTCTTCGAGCTGGCGCTGGGCCTCTTCGAAGCGGCGCTCGGTTTCGGCGATCATGTCGTCTACGTCAGAACGCGTGGTTTCCCCCGGCATGGCACTGGCCTCGTCCAGAGCGTCGTCGGGGTCGGCCCCCAGCGTCTCTTCACCGGCCTGCAGCTCGCTGGCTTCCGGCACGCCGGATTCTTGCTCATCGCCCTCGCGCATCGCTTCGGCGGCTTCCAACTGCTCCGCGGCCTGGCGTGCTTCAATATCGTCCTCGACCTCCTGCGGGTCCGGCACCTCGTCCTCCCCGTCGTCCTGCGCCGCCTCCGGGGTGGCAGCCCCCTCCTCCTCAGTCAGCGTGGCAGGGGTCTCTTCCGGGGAAACGTTGGCTTCTTCCTGGCTGTCGCCACAGGCACTGAGTAACAGCGCCATGCTGGCCAACACAGGCATCCAGAGTCGATTCACCATTGCGTATAGCTCCTTAAAACATCGTATTCAATGACTCAATTATGACAGGCTAGTGGCGTTCATTGGCCGACAACAGCGCACACCCTTCGGGTAGCAACACCTTGAGCGCCAACGGCACCACTTCGGCCGTAAAGCGCTCGTAGCGCTTTGCTTCGCCATCCAGGGTCAGCGGCCAGGGGTCATCGTCCGGCCTGGTGGTCACGGTCAATTGGCTGGCCGTGAAGTAGCGCACGTAGCGGCCGTCCGGCGGAAAATGCTGCAGCTCGCCTAACAAGGCAGGCAGTTCCAGCACCGAACGGAAATCCTTGACCAGCAGGACATCCAGCCGCCCATCGTCCAACCGGGCCCTGGGTGCCAGCACCTGACCGCCCCCTGATTGACGCCCGTTGCCCAGCGCCAGCAGCAGCAGCGAAGCGGCCTGTTCGCTGTCGGCCCAATGCAGCGTGCCGTGATAACTGCGGTGCCGCCACGCCTTGAGCGCGCCCATTAGCGAGTAGGCACCCCCACCCAGCATGCGCTTGAGGGTCTTGGGGGTCGAAGAGGTAATTTCGGCCCCAAAGCCACCGGTGGTCATGTTGACGTAGTAGCTGACCGACTGCTCGCCGTTGGCTTCCGCCGTCATGCGAATCACGTCGATGGGCGCCGCTGCGAGCGAGATAGCCGCTTGCAGCGCAGGCCCAGGCTCCAGGGGCAGCCCTACCGACGTGGCGAAATCATTGGCACTGCCCAACGGCACGATACCCAGCGGGGGGCGGTGGTCATGGGGTAGGCGCATCAATCCATTGACCACCTCGTTGACTGTGCCATCGCCGCCACAGGCCACCACGTGGGTCGCCCCCAAAGCCTCTGCGTCGGCCGCAAAGTCGGCGGCATCGCCCCCTTCCCAGGTGGCACGTACCGTGATGGCAACGCCTGCCTTGCGCTGGGCGGCTACCGCCTCGCGCAGCTCAGGGTCGCCCGCTGATTTTCCGTTGATGATCAGTAGATAGTGCTTGTTCGGATCTGTCACTGGCGCGTTTCCTTTCCCTGGTTAAACCGCAAGAACGATCTTAAGCCAATGCTTTTTCGACCACCTCGTAGACGTTCGCCGAAAGCGGCTCCTGGCGAATGCGCATCAGTTCCTGGCGCATCAGCTGCTGGCGAGCCTCGTCAAAGCGCTGCCAGCGGGTCAACGGCGTGATCAGCCGTGCAGCAATTTCCGGGTTGAGTCGATTCAACTCGATCACCACATCGGCCAGTAAAACATAGCCCTGCCC
The DNA here is from genome assembly GCF_019211725.1 of Halomonas sp. 18071143. Classification (NCBI taxonomy): domain Bacteria; kingdom Pseudomonadati; phylum Pseudomonadota; class Gammaproteobacteria; order Oceanospirillales; family Halomonadaceae; genus Halomonas; species Halomonas sp. 18071143. Next base: position 1,408,301 of record NZ_CP078120.1, on the reverse strand, counting down.
GTCCAGGCGATGGAAGTTCACCCGGTTCTGAGTAAATGCCCCCACCAGCGCACGCACCTTGTTGGGGTTCTTGATCGAGAAGGCCGGGTGCTGCATCAAGTAGCGTACCCGCTCCAGCACATCCGCCTGAGGCCGGGTAACCTGGATGGTAAACCACTGGTCCATGACCAGCGGGTCGTGGGCCCACTTTTCGCCAAACGTTTTCAGGGCAGGTGCCGCCAGGTCGTCACGGTCGCTGTGCGCCAGCAGCGTCAGGGCGTGCCGAACATCGGTCATGTTGTGTCCCGCCGTGAACTGCGCTTCGCACAGCGCCACGGCTTCGTCATCCTCGATCGACATCAGATAGGAGAGCGCCACGTTTTTGAGGCTGCGCTGGGCAATTTGTTCAGCCGAAGGTGCATAGGCCGCATCACTGAGATTATCCTGGTAGACCGCCAGGAACTCCTCGCGTAGGGCCAGCGCCAACGACTGGCGAACGAATTCTCGCGCCGCATGGATGGCATCCACATCGACGATCGGCTGCAGCTCGGCAATGTAGGCCTCGGTGGGCAGCGTGAGCATCTCGGCCAGCACGGCCTTGTCCTGCATGGGGCCCGTCAACAGGGTTCTGAAGGCCTCCACCACGCGACCGTCCATGACTTTTTCGACCCCATTGCGATGAGCGGCGATCAGATCGTCCAGCGCCAGCATGGCCAGCCGCTGACCGGCATCCCAGCGATTGAAGCCATCGCTGTCGTGGGTCAGCAAGAACGCCAGCTCTTCCCGTGAATAGGGGAAGTGCAGCTTCACCGGGGCCGAGAAATCGCGCAGCAGCGAGGGTACTGGCGCTTCAGGAACGTCGGTGAACACAAACGTCTGCTCATCGTCGGTCAAGTGCACCACGGCATCCTTGCCCAGCGACTCGCCGTTCAGCATCAGGGTCAGGTCATGGCCCGACTTGGTGCCGACCAACCCCATACGCACGGGGATGTGCAGCGGCTGCTTCACCGGCTGGCCGGGCGTCGCCGGGGTACGCTGGCGCAGCGTCAGGCGGTACACGGCATTGGCATAGTCGTATTCGCCGTTGGCGTCTATCTCGGGGGTGCCCGCCTGAGCGTACCAGCGCATGAACTGCTCCAGATCCAGCCCCGATACTTCGGCCATGCAGCCGACGAAGTCTTCGATAGTCACCGCCTGACCGTCGAAGCGCTCGAAGTAGCGGTCGGCACCGCGACGGAACGCCTCCCAGCCCAGCAGGTTGCGCAGCATCCGTACGATTTCAGCACCCTTTTCGTAAATGGTCAGGGTGTAGAAATTGGTGATTTCGATATAGTGGTCTGGGCGTACGGGGTGAGCCGTGGGGCCTGCATCTTCAGCAAACTGCGCCGTACGGAAAAACGACACGTCCTGAATACGCTTGACCGGCGCCGAGTTGACGTCCGCCGAGAAGCACTGGTCCCGGAAGACCGTGAAGCCCTCTTTCAGCGACAGCTGAAACCAGTCCCGACAGGTGACCCGGTTGCCCGACCAGTTGTGGAAGTATTCGTGGGCCACGATGCCCTCCACGTTCTGGAAAGCCGCATCGGTGGCGGTATCCGGGTGGGTCAACACGGCTGCCGAATTGAAGATGTTCAGCCCTTTGTTCTCCATGGCCCCCATGTTGAAATCGTTTACCGCCACGATCATGAACAGGTCCAGGTCATACTCACGCCCGTAGGTCTGCTCATCCCAGGCCATGGAGCGCTTCAGCGATGCCATGGCGTGATCGGTCTTGTTCAGGTTTTCCTGCTCTACCCACAGCTGAAGGGTCACGCGACGACCGCTCAGGGTCGTGAAGTGATCCTCGACCTTGTGCAGATTGCCTGCCACCAGGGCAAACAGGTAGCAGGGTTTGGGATGCGGGTCTTCCCAGGTGACGAAGTGACGCCCGCCAGGCAGCTCGCCACGCTCGACGGGGTTGCCGTTGGCCAGCAGCACCGGCTCGCTTTCGGCATCGCCCACCACCGTGACTCTGTAAGTGGCCATGACGTCGGGGCGGTCAGGATAAAAGGTGATACGCCGAAACCCCTCGGCCTCGCACTGGGTACAGTACATGCCGTTGGATTGATAGAGCCCTTCCAGAGCGGTGTTGGTGCTGGGTGAAATCTCGACCTCACTCTCCAGCACGAACGCCTCGGGCACCTCACCAATGGTGAGCTGGGTATCGCTCAACTGGTACTCGCTCTCTGCCAGCGAGCGACCGTCGAGTTCGAGCGAGCGCAGGGTCAAATGCTCGCCATTGAGCACTAGCGGCGCCTGCGGCGCGGCCTGGGCATGGCGCTCAATGGTCAAACGTGCCTTGACACGGGTCGCGGTGGGGTCAAGATCAAACGTCAGCTCGGTATGGGTGACCTGATAGTCGGGCGGCTGGTAGTCGCTTAAATAGACCGGCTGCGGATCAGACATGATTCGTGACTCCTGTGGGCAATAAAGTGAACGCGCCATGGCAGCCTTCGGCTGCACGACGCGGCTATGCGGTTGTGATCAGTCGCGGAAATTATCGAACTGAAGCGGCAGGTCGGGCCCCTCTTCGCCTCGCAGCAGGGCCATTACGCTTTGCAGGTCGTCGCGCTTCTTGCCCGTCACGCGCACCTTTTCACCCTGAATCTGGGCCTGCACCTTGAGCTTGCTGGCCTTGATACGCTTGACGACGTCCTTGGCTTCAGCCTGGTCGAGCCCCTGCTTGAGCACTACTTCCTGACGAGCTTTCACCCCGGAAAGCACCGGGTCCTTGACGTCCATGCAGCGCGCATCGATACCCCGTGCGATCAGCCGACTGCGCATCACATCGAGCATCTGCTTGAGCTGGAAGTCGACTTCGGCTTCCAGCTGTACCTTGTCGCCTTCCAGCGCAAAACTGGCGTCCACGCCTTTAAAATCAAAACGCGACTGTACTTCGCGGTTCGCCTGATCCACCCCATTGGCGGCTTCGTGTTGATCAAACTCTGACACAATATCAAAAGATGGCATGACCTGTTTCCTATCGAGACATAGCCTCCTATTCTAGAGCAGCAAGGCACTCAGCGGCCAATTCTGTTACCCGAAGTTTTTACTCAGCGTAAATTCGACAGGGCACGACACCCCATCACGAGGAGATTCGATGAGCGATCGCGAGACGCGCCACAAGGCGGCCATGGAAAAACTCAAGGCCCACGTGGACGAGAAAGTCGCCAAGGCCACCGAGCAACGTGGCCTGCTGCTGGTCAATACGGGCAACGGCAAAGGCAAGACCACGGCTGCCTGGGGCACCGTGACCCGGGCGCTGGGCTACGGCTATAAAGTCGGCGTCGTGCAGTTCATCAAGGGGCTATGGGAGTGTGGCGAGCGCAATCGCCTGGAAGAAGACCCGCACTTGAGCGTTGCCATCATGGCCACCGGCTTCACCTGGGATACCCAAAACCGCGAGGCCGACACCGCTGCCTGCCAGGCCGTATGGCAGCAGGCCGAGGCCATGCTGAGCGACCCCGACACCTACCTGGTGGTGCTCGATGAAATCACCTACATGCTCAAGTTCGGCTATCTCGACATCGCCACGGTAAAACAGGCCTTGGCCAATCGACCAAGGGAGCAAACCGTCATCATCACGGGGCGCAACGCCCATCGCGAGCTGGTGGCCATGGCCGACACGGTAACGGAAATGCAGGAGGTGCGTCACGCCTTCAATAACGGCCTGCAGGCGCGGCGCGGCATCGACTTTTGAGCGTGCGCCAAGGCTGCAAACAAAACGGGGCGACGTCACCGTCGCCCCGTTTGGCTGGCATCGGCAGGTATTAGCTGTCGAAGGGATTGCGCAGCACGATGGTTTCCACGCGGTCAGGGCCGGTAGAGATGATATCGATGCTGGTGCCTACCTGCTCTTCCAGGTAGCTGATGTAGGCACGAGCGTTGGCGGGAAGATCTTCGACCTTCCTGGCGCCCAGAGTCGACTCTTTCCAGCCCGGCAGGTCGTGATAGACCGGCTCGACGGCTTCGTAGCCCTCTGAGTCCACCGGATTGTCGAGCACTTCACCGTCCTTGCTGCGATAGCCGACACAGACGCGAATGTTCTCCAGGCCATCGAGCACGTCCAGCTTGGTCAAGCAGATACCCGAGACCGAGTTGATCTGCACGGCGTGGCGCAGGGCCACGGCGTCGAACCAGCCACAGCGACGCGGACGCCCGGTGGTAGCGCCGAACTCATGGCCGCGCTCGGCCAGGTGGCGGCCGTGGTCGTCGAACAGCTCAGTAGGGAACGGGCCAGAGCCTACACGCGTGGTGTACGCCTTGGTGATACCCAGCACGTAATCCAGGTACAGCGGGCCCACGCCAGAGCCGGTGGCGGTACCACCGGCCGTGGTGTTGGAGCTGGTCACGTAGGGGTAGGTACCGTGGTCGATATCCAGCAGCGAGCCTTGAGCCCCTTCGAACAGAATGTTCTCACCGGCCTTGCGCAGGTCGTGGACCATGCTGACGGTATCGCTGACCATCGGGCGCAGCTCTTCGGCCATCTGCATGGCGCTGTCGAGCACTTCCTGGAAATCCACCGCCGGTTCGCCGTGGTAATTCACCAGGACGAAGTTGTGGTAATCGAGAACTTCGCCCAGCTTGGAGGCAAAACGCTCGCGATGCAGCATATCGCCCAGGCGCAGGCCACGACGGGCGACCTTGTCTTCATAAGCCGGGCCGATGCCACGACCGGTAGTGCCGATCTTGGCCACACCGCGGGCCTTCTCACGCGCCTGATCCAGGCGCACGTGGTACGGCAGGATCAGCGGGCAGGCTGGCGACAGGCGCAGACGCTCACGCACCGGCACGCCCTTGGCTTCCAGCTCACGAATCTCCTTGATCAAGGCTTCCGGAGAGAGCACGACGCCATTGCCGATGACGCAGGTCTTGCCCGGACGCAGCACGCCGGACGGAATCAGGTGAAGAACGGTTTTCTCACCATCGATGACCAGCGTGTGGCCAGCATTGTGGCCACCTTGAAAACGAACCACGGCAGAGGCGGATTCGGTCAACAGATCGACGATCTTGCCTTTGCCTTCATCGCCCCACTGAGTCCCCAGGACTACGACATTCTTACCCATTATGCACTCGTCTCTTGTGTCAGGGCCGCTGTCTGCCAACGGCCGTCGATAAACTCAAGACGGCGGTCACAGTTGTGTTCCGCCGGCCCAGTACGCTGCCCAGGCAGCGCTTGAATAACGCGTTCACCCTGCTCGCGCAGTGCCACGATGGCAGCATTGAGCGACTCATCCTCCTGGGCTGGCGCCCACACCGCTTTGCGGTCAGGAGACGCTGGCGCCAGGGAGGCCAGCTGTTTCAGATCCATCGAGAAGCCCGTCGCCGGGCGGGCACGCCCAAAGGCACGCCCAGTATCATCATAGCGCCCCCCTTTGGCCAATGCGTAGCCATAACCGGGAACGTAAGCCGCAAACATCATGCCGGTGTGATACTGATAGCCACGCAGCTCGGCCAGGTCGAAGTACAGGGCCACGTCGAAACGCGCCAACACCCCTTTGTACAGCGCTTCCAGCTGATCCAGCGCGGCGTTGACCGGCGCCGGTGCGCCAGCAAACCGCTCACGCGCTTCGCTCAGCACGTCGGCATTGCCGTGCAGTTCGCCAAGCGCCATCAGCATCTCCGCCAATACCGGATCCTTGACGCTGGCCGCCACTTGCTCGGCCAACTGCCCAGGCGATTTGAGCGCCAGCGCCTCGAACAGCGCCCGCTCCTGCTCTTCGCTGAGCGCAGCGGCTTCGACCAGGCTGCGATAAATACCGATATGCCCCAGCGCCAAGTGGATCTCACTGGCACCGGCGGCATGCAGGCTGGCAAGCGCCAGGTGAATGATTTCGCTGTCGGCTTCAAGCCCCGCATGGCCAAACAGCTCGACACCCACCTGCACGGGGCTGCGCCCCCCCTGGTGCTGGTCGGCCTTGGCACGCAGCACGTTGGTGCAATAGCACAGGCGTACCGGCCCCTGACGCTTCAGCGAGTGCGCATCCATTCGCGCTACCTGGGGCGTGACGTCTGCCGAGGCGCCCATCATGCGACCCGTCAGCTGGTCGGTCAGCTTGAAGGTTTGGAGGTCGAGGTCGGTACCGGTACCGGTCAGCAGCGAGTCGAGAAATTCTACCGGTGGCGGCATTACCTGGTCATAGCCCCAGGCGTGATAAAGATCGAGCAGCGCACGGCGCAGCTCTTCCATGCGGCTTGCCTGAGGCGGCAGCACCTCATCCATGCCGTCGGGCAGTAGCCAGCGGTCAGCGATGGTCATGTGAACAATCCTGCAAGACGATGAAGGCCCGGCCGACGGCACCAGGTGGGCATCTTGACCTGCCCGGCCTGATAACGCACGTAACATGGGGCCACAAAAAAACCGGGCGACGCCCGGTTGATAAAGTCTACCACGTTTGGAGCCCAGTTGAACCCCGCCGGGCGCATCGCCCAGCGGGAAACCAGCATCCTTCGCTTACTCGTCGCTGGCCGGCATGGCGCTGCGCAGGTAGCGGAAGAAGTCGCTGTCTGGCTCCAGTACCAGCAGGTTGCCGTCGCCGGAGAAGCTCTGGCGATAGGCGTTCAGGCTACGCCAGAAGGCGAAGAATTCCTGATCCTGGCTGTAAGCCTGGGAGAAGATCGCGGCGGCTTCGGCATCCCCTTCACCACGCAGGGTCTCGGAACGCTCGTTGGCTTGCGCCAACAGAACCTGACGGCGGCGGTCGGCGTTGGCGCGAATACGCTCGGCCTCTTCCTGACCCTGGGCACGCCACTCGCGCGCTTCACGCTCACGTTCTGAGCGCATCCGCTCGAAGACGGCAGCGGATACGTCTTCCGGCAGGTCGATCCGCTTGATACGAATATCACGAATCGCCACGCCCAACTCTTCACGCATCAGCTCGTCGAGTTCGCCGGTGGGTCCGGTCATCAGGTCATCACGGCGCTCGGCAATGATTTCCTGAAGATTGAGACGACCGAACTCATTACGCAGGCTTTCGTCGACACGGGGCTGAATCAGGCGCACCGCCATCATCTCGTCACCCGCAGTGGCCTCGTAGTAACGGGTGGGGTTGACCACCTGCCACTTGACGTAGGAGTCGACGATGACCGCTTTCTGCTCGAGGGTCAGATAACGGCTGGTATCGGTATCGAGGGTCAACAGACGCACATCGAACTTGCGCACGGTCTGGGCAATCGGAATCTTGACGTGAAGCCCAGGCTGAATGTTCTCTTCGATGACTTCACCAAAGCGCAGCTTGACGGCACGCTCGGTCTCATCCACCACGTACAGGCTGTTGCTAGCCAGCCAGGCAACTGCGGCCAGGCCACCCACGATCAGCAGGGAACGGTTATTAATCATTTAGCGACCCTCCCTGCGAATGGACGAACTACTGGATGATGACGAAGCGCCACCCTGACTGGTACGCAGCGAATCGAGCACGCGCGGGTCGATAGCGTCACTGCTGTTACTGCTGCTGTCGTTGCTGCTGGAGCTGCTCGAACCGCTGCTGCTTCCACTGCGCATCTGATCCAGCGGCAGGTACATCAAGGGCGCATTGTCGCTGATATCCAGCAGCACCTTGGGCGTGTTCCCAAAGACTTCTTCGATGGCATCCAGGTACATACGCTCGCGCATCACTTCCGGTGAGTTCTGGTATTCGGTCAACAGCGCATTGAAGCGGTTGGCCTGACCCTGTGCTTCGGCAACGACCGATTCACGGTAACCCTGCCCCTGCTCTACCACGCGCTGAGCCTGACCTTGTGCAGCCGGGATGATCGCGTTGGCATAAGCCATACCTTCGTTGATGGTCCGCTGGCGATCTTCGCGGGCACGGATAACGTCATCGAAAGCATCGATCACTGGCGCGGGCGCCGAGGTGGACTCGATGTTGATGGTCTGCAGACGAATACCGGCACCATAGGCATCCAGATAGGTCTGCAGGCGGCTGGCCACAGAGCTACCGAGAATTTCACGACCCGAGGTCAGGATGTCGATCATGTCGGTGCCGCCCACCACGTGACGCAGAGCCGAGTCCAGCGCATTCTCGATGGAGAGTGCCGGATCGCGCACATTCAGTACGAAATCACGCGGATTGGCCACCTGATACTGGGCAGAGATTTCGACTTCGACGATGTTTTCATCGCGAGTCAGCATCGACTGGGTCTGTGCAACGGAGCGAACGCGGGTGACGTTCACCATACGCACATCGTCGATCAGCGGCGGATTCCACTGCAGACCGGGACTAACGATGCCCTGGAACTCACCAAAACGCAGCACGACGCCACGCTCGGACTGATCGACCAGATAGAAACCGGACGCACCCCAAATGGCCAGCGCCACGATCAGTAGCAAGCCGGGCAGTGCAAACGAGTTGCGCGGCTTGCCGCCGCCCTTGTTGCCGCCGCTACCGCCACCGCTCTTCTTGCCGCCGCCCAGCATGCCGTTCAGCTTGTCTTGAAACTTCTTGAGCGCTTCATCAAGGTCGGGAGGCCCCTGGTTGTTACCACCGTTCCCACCATTGCCTCCGCCGTTGTTGCCGCCGTTATTACCACCACGGTCACCGCCGTTATTGTTGCCACGACGCCCCCCGCTGCTCCAGGGGTCGTGCTGGTTGCCACCACCGGGCTCATTCCAGGCCATACTTCGTCTCCACTAAGGTGTTCACCTGCACCGTACCTTGCGCTCTGGCAGGGCCGAGTGCTTTTGATATTATTGCTATATCAATCTTGTACCACACTTCCACAACACTGCACCATGGGCAGCAAGGGAGTCGGCACTTGAAGGGCTACCATTCGTCAGATTCGCGTAATGCTTCTGGTAAATAGGTATTGGCGCGCTCGCCCAGCTGGGCCATCAGCTGATTGAAATCACGCCGCGGCAGGCGCACGTCCAGTACGGAACGCCCCTGCTCGTCGAAACTCTCTTCGCGTACGGCATTCAGCTCGTGTAGGCCAGCGCGCAGCCTGCCCTGCTCTGGCGCCAGGGTCAACGAGAAGCCGATCACGTCATTGGCCAGACGCTCTGACAGCGCCTCGTGCAGCAGCTCCAGACCCTGCCCCTGCTGAGCAGATAGCCATACCACGCTCGGCACGCCGTGACCGTCGTACTCGATGCGCGGTGCGCTATCCAGCTTGTCGATCTTGTTCATGACCTTGAGCACCGGCACGCCGTCAGCGCCGATCTCCTTGAGCACTTCGTCTACCTGCGCCACGTTCAGTTCGCGGTCCGGGTCAGCGGCATCGATCACGTGGACCAGCAGCGTGGCTTCGGAAGCCTCTTGCAGAGTCGCCTGAAACGCCTCCACCAGCTTGTGGGGAAGATGGCGAATGAAGCCTACGGTATCGGCCAGCACCACAGGGCCGACATCCTCTATCTCCAGCCGTCTCAGCGTCGGATCCAGCGTCGCGAACAGCTGGTCGGCGGCATACACCTCTGCGCTGGTCAGCGCGTTGAATAGCGTCGATTTACCCGCGTTGGTATACCCCACCAGTGACACGCTATGGATTTCGGCCCTGGCTCGGGCGCGGCGATTCTGCTCACGCTGGCTGCGCACCTTGTCCAAACGCTTGTGGATGGACTTGATGCGGCCACGCAGCAAACGCCGGTCGGTCTCCAGCTGTGTTTCGCCAGGACCGCGCAAACCAATGCCACCTTTTTGACGCTCAAGGTGGGTCCATCCGCGTATCAGGCGGGTGGACATGTATTCTAGCTGGGCAAGTTCGACTTGCAGCTTGCCCTCATGGGTTCGTGCCCGCTGAGCAAAAATATCGAGAATCAGCCCAGTGCGATCCAGCACACGGCACTTGAGTTCCTTCTCAAGATTACGCTGCTGGGAAGGGCTTAAACTGTGGTTGAAGATCACCAGTTCTGCTTCATGGGCTGCGAGCATTGCCCGCAGCTCCTCCAGCTTCCCGGTTCCGATGAAGGTTCGGGAATCGGGTCGCTGGCGGCTGGCTGTGAGCAATGTCGCGGGCTCTGCACCGGCAGAGCGCACAAGTTCCAGGAACTCACCCGGGTCTTCTCGTGCCTGTTCATCATAGAAATCTACGTGAACAAGGACTGCCGTTTCACCGGCTTCAGGGCGTTCAAAAAACAATCAATACCTCATGGACTCTCTTGCCATCCAGCCGTCTCAGATGTCAGCGTCGGCCGCTGAGGGATCCTGTGCTGGCAGGCGCACATTGCGCGAGGGCACGACGGTGGAAATGGCGTGTTTATAAACCATCTGACTGACGGTATTGCGCAACAAGATGACAAACTGGTCAAACGATTCAATCTGGCCCTGCAGCTTAATGCCGTTTACCAGGAAAATAGAGACCGGAATGCGCTCCTTGCGCAAAATATTCAGGTACGGGTCTTGAAGGGACTGCCCTTTGGACATGTTGCTCTCCCTAAACTGTCGTTGGGGTTGGTTATCAAATGGCGCGCCCTACTGGTGCTGCGCCGCAATCTTGTTGCCCGAAAGGCCTAGTGTCGATTCGAGAGCCAGAGGCCACTCTAACACTCACTCTAAAACACTTGTTACGAAATCACTATCTTACGCTAAGCACCGCTTTCACGCACGAATTTCAGCAGCTTATCCAGCGCATCCGGCTGCTGCGTATCTATCCAGCGCAGTGCTGGCCAGCTACGCAGCCACGTCAGCTGCCGCTTGGCCAGTTGACGTGTAGCGATCACTCCCCGGGACACCAGCTCGTCCCGGTCATACTCACCATCCAGATATTCCCATACTTGACGGTAGCCAACACTTTTCATCGAGGGCAAGCCCGCATGAATATCTTTACGCTTTTTGAGGGCGGCGACCTCATCAATCAAGCCCTCATCCAGCATGGCGCCAAATCGCTGGGCAATACGCTGGTGCAATATCGAGCGATCGAGCGGCGACAAAGCTATCGACAGCACCCGCCAGGGAAAGGTTTCCGTTTCCTGCTCAGCCCACAGTTCACTCATCGGCCTGCCACTGGCATGGAACACTTCCAGAGCACGCATCAGCCGCTGCGGGTCGTTGGGGTGAATGCGCGCCGCCGAGACCGGATCCACGCTGGCCAGTTCGCGATGCAGCGCTGCCAGCCCTTGCTCTGCCTGCATGGCCGCCAGCCGCTCACGAATGAGTGGGTCTGCTGCGGGCAGATTGGCCACCCCTTCCACCAGGCGTTTGAAGTAGAGCATGGTACCGCCCACCAACAGGGGGACTTTGCCTGCCGCGCTGATTTGCCGCATCTCGCGCAGCGCATCTTCACGAAAATCAGCGGCGGAATAGGGGTCTGCCGGGTCCCGCAGGTCGATCAGCCGATGGGGCGCGCGGGCCAGCTCCGCAGCACTCGGTTTGGCGCTGCCGACATCCATGCCACGGTACACCATGGCCGAATCGACGCTGATCAGTTCGTGCCCCAGGGTTTCGTGCAGTGCAATGGCCGCATCGGTCTTGCCTGCCGCGGTAGGCCCCATCAAGAAAATCGCCAAAGGGCGCTGATCAACCATCGGTCTGGCCTGCTTCACGGAATAGGTTCATAGGGGGTGTCTCAAGGCTACTGGCCACGCAAGAACAGACGATCGAGCGCCTTCATGTTCATTTGCGTCCAGGTGGGGCGACCATGGTTACACTGCTCGCTACGCTCGGTGCGCTCCATGTCGCGCAGCAGCGCATTCATTTCATCCAGGGTCAGGCGGCGATTGGCGCGCACGCTGCCATGGCAAGCCATGGTGGAGAGCAGCTCGTGAATGCGCGCCTCTACCTGATGGGTGCGGCCAAAGCGCGACAGCTCCTCCAGCATTTCACGCACAAGTGCCTCGGGGTCTGCCTGGGCCAGCAGGGCTGGCAACTGGCGAACCAGCAGCGTTTCCGGCCCTGCCACGTCCAGCTCGATACCTAGCTGCGCAATGGCCTCGCGCTCGCTTTCGGCCGTCGCCACTTCGCTGCGGCTGGCGGCCAGCGACACCGGCACCAGCAGCGGCTGAGCATCGATCCCCTGCGCGGCAGACCACTGCTGCTTCATGCGCTCATAGACGATACGCTCATGGGCCGCATGCATATCCACCAGCACCAGCCCCTGGGCGTTCTGAGCCAGAATATAAACACCATGCAGCTGACCCAGCGCGAATCCGAGCGGCGGCGCGGCCGTGGCATCCTCCTGGGGCATGACGGGCGGCGCCTCGCGCACCTGATGAGCTTCAGGCATCGTGGCCGTTGGCGGGCTGGGCTGAGGCGTCAGCAGCGTCTCTTCATGGTCGGGGTGAAGCGCCTGGTAACCCTGCATGAACCGCCGCACCCGCTCGGCTCCTGGGTGGCGACCCTCACTCTCCGCTAACGCCATGCCCTGCTGCTGCCAGCGTGGCGCCGAGGCCGCAGGCGGCTCGGCATCAGACGTAATCGACTCGGCTTGCGGGGCTTGGTCAACCTCGGGCTCGGCAACTTCACTGGGCCGAGACACTGCCAGGCAGTGATGCAGGCTGGAGTAGAGAAAATCGTGCACCATGCGCCCATCGCGAAAGCGCACTTCATGCTTGGTGGGGTGAACGTTGACGTCCACCACGTCCGGGTCCAGCTCCAGGTAGAGCACGAAGACCGGATGCCGACCGTTGTAGAGCACGTCTCGGTAGGCCTGACGCACCGCGTGGGCCACCAGCCGGTCGCGCACGACGCGCCCATTGACGAAGAAATACTGCTGGTCCGCCTGGGAGCGCGAGTGCGTCGGCAGACCCACCCAGCCACTGAGTCTTAGCCCACCGGCTTCCCGCTCGATGTAGCGGGCATGCTCGATGAAGTTCTTGCCCAGCAGCGAAGCGATGCGCCGCTCTCGCGCGGCGGCGGTATCCCCGGGCGGCAGTTGATGCACCACTTTCTGATTATGGCGCAGCACCCAGCCAATATCGTAACGCGACAAGGCCTGGCGGCGGAACGCCTCTTCCACATGGGCGAACTCGGTCTTCTCGGTGCGCAGAAACTTGCGTCTGGCCGGCGTGTTGAAGAACAAATCACGCACCGCCACGCTGGTACCACGCGGGTGCGGCGCAGGCGTCACTCTGGCCTCCATGCCACGCCCTTCCGCCACCACCCGCCACCCTTGGCGAGGATCGTCTTCAGCATTGGATACCAGCTCCAGCCGGGAGACCGAGCTGATGGAGGCCAGCGCCTCCCCGCGAAACCCCAGCGAACTGACGCCTTCGAGATCTTCCAGGCTGGTGATCTTGCTGGTGGCATGACGCGCCAGGGCCAGCGGCAGGTCCTGCTCGCCGATACCGATGCCGTCGTCGCGGATCTTGATCAAACGGGCGCCGCCCTGCTCGATATCCACCTCGATGCGCTGGCTGCCCGCATCGATGGCGTTTTCGATCAACTCCTTGGCCACCGACGAAGGCCGCTCGACTACTTCTCCGGCCGCAATCTGGTTCGCCAGACGGGGGTCCAGTACCTGTATCCGCCCAGCGGCAGAAGTCAATTCAGCCAACCTTCACCTCACCTGTTTTCGTTGCTTCGTTTCCATAGCGCTGTTGCCCCGGCCTGCTCGTCATCCGTTTCAAGAGCTGGGAATGCGCAGCACCTGACCCACACGAATCACGTCGCCGTTCAGGTCATTGGCCTGCTTGAGCTGGTTCACCGGCACGCCGTGGCGAATCGCGATGGCCGACAGGGTATCGCCAGACTGGATACGGTATTCGTTGCCCGTGGGGCGGCGCTGATTGTCGCGCTGCCAGGCCAGCAGGCTGGCCGGTGGCGGGTTGCTCTGAAAATGCTCGCGCAGGCCGCTGAAAATCGCCGTCGACAGGCCTTGCTGATGCACCGGGTCGCGTAGCCGTCGCTCTTCGTCGGGATTGGAAATGAAGCCCACCTCGATCAGCAGCGACGGAATGTCCGGCGACTTGAGCACCATGAAACCGGCCTGCTCCACGCGACTCTTGTGGAGGCGATTCACCCGACCCAACTGCTCCAGCACCTGCCCACCGATGGAGAGCGAGTCGTTGAGCGTGGCCGTCATGGTTAAGTCGAGCAGTACGCCACGCAGCACCTGGTCCTTGTCGCGCAGCGACAGACTGCCGTCGACACCGCCTATCAGGTCGGCGCGGTTTTCGCTATCGGCCAGCCACTGAGCGGTTTCCGAGGTGGCACCCCGCTGGGAAAGCGCATACACCGAGCTGCCTTGCGGCCGGGGGCTGGTGAAGGCATCCGCATGGATGGAGACGAAGAAATCGGCTTTCTGCTCTCGGGCCAGCTGGGTACGCTGGCGCAAGCCAAGATAGTAGTCACCGTCACGAATCAGCACGGCCTTGAAGCCTTCGGTTCGATTGACATCAGCGGCCAGGCGACGGGCTATCTCCAGCACCACGTCCTTCTCCCGAGTACCGGCAGGCCCGATGGCGCCGGGGTCTTCCCCTCCGTGCCCGGCATCGATGGCGATGATGATGTCGCGGCGCGGGTGGGGCTGCGCAGGCTGAACCTCCACCGGCTGGGTGGGTGCTTCTGGCACATCGGCCACCGCACTGGGGACATCTGCCTGCTGGGCCTGGGCACTACGCTGGGCCATGATCTCCTGGTCGCGGATCATCGCCTCGATGGGGTCGATGGGGTTTTCGACGGCGCTTTCACCGGGGTACTCCAGATCCACCACCAGCCGGTGACCGTACTGATCGTTGGGCGGCAAGGTGAAATGGCGTGGAGAGATATCACGGTTGAGTTCCAACACCACCCGCAGGCCGCCGCCATCGCGCGTGCCCGTACGCACCGAAGCGATAGCGCTACCCTCCAAGGGCAGCGTCGAGACGTCGGTATCGAGCTGGCTGTCGTCGAGGTCGATGACCAGCCGCGCCGGATTATCCAGGGTAAACACATTGGCCTGGGCAGCGGCACTCAAATCGAACACCAGCCGCGCATGATCGGGCGCCGCCCACAGGCGCATGCTCTCGACGGTCGCTGCCTGCAACGATGCACTACTCATCAAGAGCAGCGCGCACCCGGTGGCCAACCTGCCTGCCCAGGCAACCAATGACTGTCTCATGTCCATTGAACCACACCACACTCCTGTTGCTGTTCAGCCGCCAGCGTTTCGAGCTGAGCCAACGCCGCAACTCCATGCGGCGTCTCGGCACTTAATGTCAGCAGGCGACCGGGTGACGCCACCTGCAAGCGTATCCATAGATCGGGCGCGGGCAGCCAGCCAGCGCCCTGGCTGGGCCACTCCACCAGGCACAAGGCCTGGTCGGACAGCACCTCTCGCCCGCCGATGAACTCCAGCTCTTCCGGGTCGGCAAGGCGGTAAAGATCCAGGTGATAAATCCGCTGCTCGCCTAGCTCGTAGGGCTCTACCAGCGTGTACGTGGGACTTTTGACCGCCCCCTGATAACCGTAGGCACGCAAGATGCCTCGCGTCAGCGTCGTCTTGCCTGCCCCCAGGTCGCCTTCGAGATACACTCGCCCGCGACCTTCCAGCGCCTTGCCCAGCGCTTCTCCAAAGGCAACGTGGGCCATTTCGTCACTTGATTGCACCTGCATGTGGGCTGCCTTCACGGGTTGATAAACGCTCGTGCATAGGATGCCAGATCACTTGCCAACAGGCCACGCTCTCCGCTGGCTTTCGCGGCGGCATCACCCGCCAGGCCGTGTACCATGACACCCAGCCAGGCGCTCCACTCCAAGCGGTCATGCTGGCCTGCCAAGGCTCCCAGCATGCCGCTCAGCACGTCACCCATCCCGCCGCTGGCCATGCCGGGATTCCCATACGGGCATACCACCAGCCCACTGGGGCCGACGATCAGGCTGCCTGCGCCTTTCAGGACCACCACGCCGCCACGGGCACGCTGCAAGGCCCGCGCCGCCTCAGGGCGATCCGCCTGTACCTCGGCCACCGTGCACCCCAGCAGCCGCGCGGCTTCCCCCGGATGCGGGGTCAGTATCCAGTCATCGCGGCGCACGTCAGGCCAGCGGCTGGCCAGCAGGTTCAGGGCATCGGCATCCACCACCAGCGGCGTCGCCCCCTGCAGCGCACTTTGCAACAGCGCCTGACCCCAGGCGTCCTGCCCCAGCCCCGGGCCAATCACCACCACGTCGGCGGTGTCGGGCAACCCGGCGGCCTCCGCCCCGCCGCGCACGGCTCGGGCCATGACTTCCGGGCAGCGTACCAAACTGGCGGTAATGTGTTCCTCGGCCGTCGCCAGGGTGACCTTGCCCGCGCCTAGCCGCGCCGCCGCCTGCGCGGCCAGCAAGGCGGCCCCACCAAAGCCGGGTGCGCCGCCCATGACCAGCACATGCCCCAGGTTGCCCTTGTGGCTGATCCGCGAACGAGGTGCAAAGGCGTCGACCAGCAGCGCTTCATCCAGCCGCCATGCCGTGGGCGGGATATCGAAAAAGGCCTGGGCCTTCACGCCCAGCGGGCGAAAGTCGATCTCGCCGGTATAGGCTGGCGCGTCGCCGGTATGCAGCCCGACCTTGTCGCCAATGAAGGTAACGGTACCATCCGCCACCACCGCACTGCCCAGCACGGCCCCGCTATCCGCCGACAGGCCCGAGGGAATGTCCAGCGCCAGCACCGGCTGGTGCGCGCCATTGATGGCCTCGATGGCCTGGCGGATGTTGCCCTGGGGTTCACCAGCAAGCCCGGTACCCAGCAGGGCATCGACGATCACCTCCCCCACCAGCGTCGTGGCGGGCTGCCACTCGTCGAATCCCACCCCGGCTGCCGATGCCAGCTCCGCCGCCTTGGCCACGTCACCCGTGAGCGCTGCCAGGGGTTTGCTCGAAAGCCGCTGAACCTTGAGCCCTGCCTGCATGGCCAGGGCCGCCAGCACATGGCCATCGCCCCCGTTGTTGCCGCTTCCACACAGCACCGTGACGCTGCGGGCCTGGGGCCAACGCGAGCGAAAGCTGTGCCAGGCGCTGGAGGCCGCACGCTGCATCAGCGCGAAGCTGTCGATGCCACTGGCAATGGTGCGTCGATCCAGCTCACGCACCTGGGCTGCCTTGTACAAAGGGCGTAACGATGAGGTACTCAGTGTGGACACGGTCTCTCCTTAGCGGCTGCCATGGGCCGAGGCACCGCCGTATTCATTGACACGGCAGCACCGTGGATATCGTATGAAAGCGTAATGGGTTAGCATAGCGCGCCTGTTGCACCAATGTTGATCAACCATGCCACCTTCCTCTGATTTTTCACTCTCTGCCGAGCGACTCCAGCAACTCGCCGTGCTGATCAAGCGCTGGGGGCGCGAGCTGGGCTTTCAGCAGGTCGGCATCACCGACACCGATCTTGCCGTCCACGAGCGCCATCTCGAGCGCTGGCTGGAACAGGGCTATCACGGCGACATGGGCTTCATGGCCAAGCATGGCACCAAGCGCACCCGCCCGGCCGAGCTGGAGCCCGGCACACAGCGGGTGATCAGCGTGCGCATGGACTACCTGCCCGCCGACGTTGCCACCACCAAAGTGCTGGGGCAGCCCCAGCGTGCCTATGTATCGCGCTATGCGCTGGGGCGCGACTACCACAAACTGATGCGCAAACGGCTGGCCCAGCTGGCACGACAGATCGAGCAAGAGGTGGGCGCCTTTGGCTTTCGCGCTTTCGTCGACTCGGCCCCGGTCATGGAGCGTGCCCTGGCCCAGAAGGCAGGGCTTGGCTGGTTCGGCAAGAACGCCATGCTGCTCAACCCCCAGGCTGGCTCGCTGTTCTTTCTCGGCGAGCTGTATACCGACCTGCCTCTGCCCGTGGACCCGCCCTTCGAGCGAGAGCACTGCGGCAGCTGCAGCGCCTGCCGCACGGCCTGCCCCACCGGCGCCATCGTCGATGACAAGGTGGTCGATTCGCGCAAATGCGTCTCCTACCTGACCATCGAACTGCACGGCGCGATCCCCGTGGAGTACCGCCGGGCCATGGGCAACCGTGTCTATGGGTGCGATGACTGCCAGCTGGTCTGCCCGTTTACCCGCTTCACACGCCCGACCCAAGAGCAGGATTTTGCTCCGCGTCACGATCTCGACCGCGCCTCGCTCGTCACTCTGTTCGGCTGGAGCGAGGCGGAGTTTCTCGACAAGACCGCCGGGAGCCCGATACGCCGCATCGGCTACGAGCGCTGGCTACGCAACCTGGCGGTGGGCCTGGGCAATGCGCCATGGGGCCGTGACGTCGAAGCCGCCCTGTGGGCACGCCGCGCCTACCCCAGCGCGCTGGTCCGCGAGCACGTGGTCTGGGCACTGGCAGAGCAGCACCAGAAACGCGCAGCGCGCATCGCGACGCAAGGCTGAAAACGTTAGCGCTAATCAATCCTTCTGGTCGCTGCCGGG
Source organism: Halomonas sp. 18071143 (assembly GCF_019211725.1). Classification (NCBI taxonomy): domain Bacteria; kingdom Pseudomonadati; phylum Pseudomonadota; class Gammaproteobacteria; order Oceanospirillales; family Halomonadaceae; genus Halomonas; species Halomonas sp. 18071143. The sequence continues at coordinate 1,390,035 of NZ_CP078120.1, read as the reverse complement.
CGCCACGCGCAGAAAAGTGCTGCGATAGTGGGCAAGCTCGGCAATCGACTCCTTGATGTCGTCCATCGCCAAATGTACGTTGCGCTTCTTGAACCCTTCCAGCGCGCTCGGGTTCCAGCGCTTGGCCAGTTCCTTGACGCTGGACACATCCAGGTTGCGGTAGTGGAAGAAGCTCCACAGGGCGGGCATCTCGCGCTCCAGAAAGCGGCGATCCTGATGGATGCTGTTGCCACACATGGGCGATGAGCCGGGTACCACGTAGCGGCTCAAAAACGCCAGCGTCTGCTGCTCGGCCTCTTCGGTACTCACCTGGCTGGCCTTGACCCGCGCCACGAGCCCCGACTCACCGTGGGTTTTCTGGTTCCACTCATCCATGGCGGCCAGCAGGCTGTCCGGCTGCTTGACGGCAATCACCGGTCCTTCGGCCACCACGTTGAGATGCGCATCGGTGATCAGCGTGGCCACTTCGATGATGCGCTCCTTGTCCGGCTCCAGGCCGGTCATTTCCAGGTCGATCCATACTAGCAGGTCGCTGCGCGGGTTGACGGCTTGCTCACTCATTCGTCTCATTCCTTGGCCAAAGTCGCTCCAACACGAGCGATGTGCATAAAAGTGTCGCTTATATTGCCTTGCACCGCACCCCGTAGGGGACAGTGGGTGGCTCAGGTGGTTACAATGCCTGCTATTGTAACGATCATCGGGTGGTCATGAGCAAACGTAAATTAAGCCGTCAGCAGCAGTGGCGCGTCGAAAAAATTCAGGCCGAGCGCGCTCAGCGGGCGGAAAAACGCGACGCGCGGGATGCCGAAAAGCTCTCCGCCGGGGAGTATGGTCCCGAACAGCCAGGCCGTGTGATGGCCCACTTCGGCCGTACCCTGGAAGTTCGCGATGCCGACGGCACCCCGGTACGCTGCCATCTGCGCGCCAACCTGGAAGGGCTGGTGACCGGCGACCGGGTGATCTGGCGAGCGGGTCAGGATGGCTCTGGCGTCGTGGTGGCCCGGGAGGAGCGCGACACGATCCTCAAACGCCCGGATGCCAGAGGGCAGCTCAAGCCGGTGGCCGCCAACATCGACCAGTTGCTGATCGTCTTTGCGGTGGAACCCGCGCCGCACCCCAACCTGATCGACCGCTACCTGGTCGCCGCCGAGGCCACCGGCATCACGCCCGTACTGGTGCTCAACAAGACTGACCTGCTGCCAGAAGGCGGTGGCGAACTTGGCCAACTACTGGAGCGTTACCGCCAACTGGGCTATCGGGTGGTGCGTACCACCACGGCCAACCCTGACGGCCTGAACGCCCTGCGTCAGCAGCTGGAGGGCCGTACCTCGGTGTTCGTCGGCCAGAGCGGGGTAGGCAAATCCTCGCTGATCGATCTGCTGCTGCCGGACGAGACCCTGCGCATCGGCGCCCTCTCGGAAGATTCGCGCAAGGGGACTCATACCACCACCACCGCCAGGCTCTACGCCATGCGCAGCGACGAAGTGCACGACGGCGAGCTGATCGACTCCCCCGGCATCCGCGAATTCGGGCTGGTGCACCTCGATGAACAGGAAGTGACCAACGGCTTCATCGAGTTTCACCCCTACCTGGGCCAATGCCGTTTCAGGGATTGCCGCCATCGCAATGAGCCCGGCTGTGCTTTACTGAATGCCGTCGAGGCGGGCAAGATTCACCCAGAGCGCTTTACCAGCTACCGACGCATACTGGATAGCCTGAACACCCAGGCCTGACGGCTGACGCCGATGGCTCAGATTACTTTCATTGCAGGGACAGGGAGCCGACCATGACCAACAGCCACTCTTCCGAAACCAACGTGCTGCCACTGATCGTCGAACCAGAACAGCTCGTCGAGCATCTGGGCGACCCTCAGCTCTTGATCGTCGATGTGCCACTGAATGGCGACAGCTACCGGCAGGGGCACGTGCCCGGCGCCATTTACCTCGACTACCGCTATTTGATGCGCGGCGAGGGCCCGGTCCCCAGCGACGTGCCCTCCGTGGCGTTTCTCTCGCAGCTGTTCAGCGCCATGGGCCTGACCCGTGATACCCACGTGGTGGCCTACGATGACGAGGGTGGCGGCTGGGCCGCTCGCCTGCTCTGGACGCTAGAGCTGATTGGCCATACCCGCTACTCCTACCTGAATGGCGGCATTCATGCGTGGCGCGACGCGGGCCTCGAAGAGAGCACCGACCCCACGGCCCCCACGCCCAGTGACTATCAGGCCGACATTCTCAATCCTCAGGCCGCCATCAGCCGCGACGAGATTCTCGACAAGCTGAACGACAAGCAGTTCGCCATCTGGGATGCCCGTTCGAAGGCCGAGTACGACGGTGAGCGTGGCAACAACAAGCACCTGGGCCACATCCCCGGCGCGGTGAACATGGATTGGGTAGATGCCATGGATCATCAACGCGCGCTGCGCATTCGCGACTACGCCGAACTGATCACCGAACTGGGCGCGCTGGGCCTGACACCGGACATGGAGATCGCCACCCACTGCCAAAGCCACCACCGCAGCAGCTTTACCTGGCTGGTGGGCAAGGCCCTGGGCTTCAACATTCGTGGCTACGCGGGCTCCTGGGGCGAATGGGGCAATCGCGACGATACCCCCATCGAACGCTGATGCCTGCCATGCGCCAACGACACTCAACCGACATCGAGACAAAGACACCACTGTGACCGTTTCTCAAAAAGCCTTTTCGCTACTGCAGTACCCACTGCCCCATCACGCGCTTTCCCGGCTGACGGGCAAGGTCGCCGCGTGCGATCAACCACGGGTCAAGAACGCCGTCATCAAGGCGTTCATCAAACGCTTCGACGTGGACATGAGCCAAGCACTGGAACCGGACCCTACCGCCTACGCCACGTTCAACGACTTCTTCACTCGGGCACTGAAGCCCGATGCCCGCCCCCTGGGCGACGGCATCCTCAGCCCGGCCGACGGCACCCTTTCGCAGTTTGGCCGCCTGTGCGCAGGCGACATCGTGCAAGCCAAGGGGCATCGCTATTCGGTGCATACATTGCTGGGGGGGGACGATGCGCTGGCCCAGGAGTTCATGGCAGGCAGCTTTGCCACCGTCTACCTCTCCCCTCGGGATTACCATCGCGTGCACATGCCGGTGACCGGTGCGCTACGCGAAATGATCTACGTGCCGGGGCGGCTGTTCTCCGTCAATCAGGCCACCGCCAACTACGTGCCCGGCCTGTTTGCGCGCAATGAGCGTCTGGTCTGTATCTTCGATACCGAGCACGGCCCCATGGCCATGGTGCTGGTGGGTGCCATGATCGTGGCCGCCATCGAGACCGTCTGGGCAGGCCAGGTGACCCCGCTGGCGGGCACGCCCCAGCGGATGGTCTTCGGCCAGCCCATCGTGATCGAAAAAGGCGCCGAGATGGGCCGCTTCAAGCTGGGCTCCACGGTGGTCACCTGCTTCGCCAAGCCGATCACCTTTGCCGAGCATGAGCTGGGCGCCAAGGTGGCCATGGGCCAATCCCTGGCAACGCCGCAGGCGTCATAGCCAGCGCCCGGCACGGCCAACCTCAACAGGCAGGGGTAGCAAACGCCAGTACTTCCTCCAGCTTCCCCTTACCCAAGGCCTGCTGTATCAACCGGTCGATGCCCAGCGCGACACCGGAGGCAGCAGGCATTCCATGGGCCAGCGCGGCCAGCAGCCGCTCGTCCACGTCCACTTCGCTCAGCCCCAACCGACGACGCTCCTCGTTATCGCGGGCAAACCGCTGGCGCTGCTCGTCGGCATCGGTCAGCTCATGGTAGCCGTTCGCCAGCTCAACCCCGTTCAGATAGAGCTCGAACCGCGACGCCACCCACTCCCCATCGCTATCCTGATGGCGCTGCGCGAGTGCCGCCTGACTGGCCGGATAATCCACCACCACGCTCAGCTCCTGCTGGCCCAGGCGCGGCTCGATGACCATGCCCATGAGCAGATCGAGGCACGTATCACGCCCCTCCTCGGCCAGCGCCTTGGCGGGCATGCTGCCCCGCTCGGCCGCTACCAGACGCAAGGTGTCCAGCGAGGTGGTGAAAGGGTCCACTTCCAGATGCGTATGAAACAGCTCACGGTAGCGGTAGTGCACCACCGGCCCAGGGGCATTGGGCATCACATGGGCGACCAGCGCCGTGGTCTCTTCGATCAGCTGGGCGAGCGAATAGCCCGGCTGATACCACTCCAGCATGGTGAATTCGATATTGTGCCGCGACCCCACCTCTCCATCACGAAAGCTGCGAGCCAGCTGAAAGATCGGCCCACTTCCCGCCGCCAAAAGCCGCTTCATGTGAAATTCCGGCGAGGTTTGTAGCCACAACTTGCGCTGGCCCTTGTCGGTGCGTGCCCGCGTCGCCAGCGACACGAGGTTGACATCGGTACTGCCCCCTTGCCCGAGGACGGGGGTCTCTACTTCCATGACATCGCGTGATACGAAAAAATGGCGCACTGCCGCAAGCAGGCGCGCACGCTCACGTAGCGTCTCCATGGATGCTGTTGGCTGCCAACTGGCCGTCATTCCCTTCTCCCTGACAACATAAAGCCACGCAGAGTGCGTGGCTTTGCTTACCGCTTGCAAGTGACGCCGATCAAGCGCGTGATACGTATTCACCGGAGCGGGTATCGATCTTCAACACTTCGCCCTGGTTGATGAACAGCGGTACGCGTACCACGGCACCCGAGGAAAGCGTAGCAGGCTTTGAGCCGCCCTGAGCAGTATCGCCTTTCAGGCCGGGGTCGGTTTCGACGACTTCCAGCTCGATGAAGTTGGGCGGCGTGACCGAGATCGCCTTGTCGTTCCACAGCGTCAGAGTGTAGGGCACCTGCTCCTTGAGCCACTTTTCGGTCTCGCCCAGTGCTTTTTTCTCTACCGCGTACTGCTCGAAAGAGCCGTCGGTCTTCATGAAGTGCCACATGTCACCGTCGGTGTAGAGGTACTCCATCTCCAGATCCATGACGTCAGCGCCTTCCAGCGAGTCACCAGACTTGAACGTGCGCTCACCGACACGGCCAGTCATCAGGTTGCGCAGCTTGACGCGGTTGAACGCTTGACCCTTGCCAGGCTTGACCAGCTCGTTCTCGACGATCGAACAAGGATCGCCATCGAGCATTACTTTCAAACCCGCTTTGAATTCATTGGTAGAATAGTTCGCCATACTGCCTCTCAATGGTTCTATGGTGTGTTTCAGTCGGTGACGCGCGCAGCCCTGCTTCGCCGTCGTTAACCTTGTAGCCAAGTGCGCGCATGATAACCCGAAGGAGGGCTTTTTGCAGGAGAACATCATCATTGCCGGTCACTCGATATCCGACGAGGCGCCCGCCTCCTGGCAACGGCAACTATCCCGCGCCATTCGCGACCCGCAAACCCTCTGCCAACGCCTTGGCCTGGACGCCCAGTGGCAGCAAGAAGCCCAGGCGGGGCATCGCCTGTTCGATATCTGCGTGCCCGAGGCGTACCTGTCACGCATCGCGCCCAACGACCCCAGCGACCCGCTGCTGCGCCAGGTCCTGCCGCTGGCCGAAGAAGCCCTGTCGCCGCCTGGCTATGTCACCGACCCACTGGAAGAAGCCGAGCACCGCCCGGCCAAAGGCCTGATCCATAAATACACCAACCGCGTGCTGTTGATCGCCAGCCCAGCCTGCGCCATCAACTGCCGCTACTGCTTTCGCCGCCACTTCCCCTACCAGGAGCACGCGCCTTCGCGAGCCCAATGGCAGGAGGCCCTTGGCTATATCCGCCAGGACAGCGCCATTCGGGAAGTGATTCTCTCCGGCGGCGATCCGCTGGCCGCCAACGACAGGCAATTGAGCTGGCTGGTCGCGCAGCTGGAAGAGATTCCCCACCTGCAGCGACTGCGGCTGCATACGCGCCTGCCGGTGGTCATCCCGGACCGGGTGGATGACCACCTGCTGGGCTGGCTTGGCAACACCCGGCTACAAAAGGTAATGGTGCTGCACATCAACCACGCCAACGAGATCGACCAGGCCGTGGTCGCAGCCTGCGCGCGCCTCAAGCAGGCGGGCGTCACGCTGCTCAATCAGAGCGTCCTGCTGCGCGACATCAACGATGACGTCACGACCCTGGCCACGCTCTCCGAACGGCTGTTCGAGGCGGGGATACTGCCCTATTATCTGCACGCCTTCGACCCCGTACAAGGCGCAGCCCACTACGACGTCACCGACGAACGCGCCAAAGCGCTGGTCCAGCAGTTGCTCGAACACCTGCCCGGCTTCCTGATGCCCAGGCTGGTGCGAGAAGTACCGGGCAGGATGAGCAAGACGCCGCTGTAAGCGCTGATAACCGATACAGCCTGGTGCAAGCCCAATAATAACGCACCAAAAAAATGCGCAGACAAAAGCGACGCTGCATGCCTTGTTCGTCAGAAACGTCGCCAAACGCATGATTCACCGTCATTTTTAAGCAAGCGGCCAATATTTTGCTGTGTTCATGGTGTTACACACGGGGTATTGGCCGCTATCGCAGCCGCACAATCGAGTTTCCAATAGATCGCTAGGGTTCCGACACCATCAACGAAACGCCCCTGATGGCTGTGGCTGGTCCGAGAGCGATCGACCTTGCAAGCGCAAGGTTACACGGCGGGATAAAAGCCCGGGAGGATAAGGCACAGTGATGCGCCGATGCCCCCTGAGTTTTTACTTAGCCGCTGGAGGCTCTCATGACCCGTTCCATCCGCACCCCTGGTAAATATCTGCTGGCTCCGCTCTCGGCCGCCCTGCTTGCCACCTCGCTGGCCCCCTCTTTCGTGCATGCCCAGGAGCGTGACCAATTCAGCGTCTGCTGGTCCATTTATGCAGGCTGGATGCCTTGGGCCTATGCCGATGTCGAAGGCATCGTCGACAAATGGGCCGAGCAGCACGGCATCGCTATCGACGTGATACAGGTCAATGACTACGTCGAGTCCATCAACCAGTTCACCTCGGGCAACGTCGATGGCTGCGCCATGACCAACATGGACGCTCTGACCATTCCTGCCGCCAGCGGCGTCGACTCCACCGCGCTGATCATCAACGACTACTCCAATGGCAATGACGGCATCGTGCTCAAAGGGGGCAGTGAGCTGGCGGATATCGAAGGCCGCCGGGTCAATCTGGTGCAGTTCAGCGTGTCTCACTACTTTCTGGCACGCGCCCTGGAGAGCGTTGGGCTGACCGAGCGCGACATCGAAACGGTCAATACCTCCGACGCCGATATCGTCGGCCTGTTTTCCAGCAGCATTACCGAAGCCGTAGCCGCCTGGAATCCGCAGCTCAGCACCATCGCCGAAATGCCGGACAGCCAGGTGGTGTACACCTCGGCGGAAATCCCCGGTGAAATTCTCGACATGATGGTGGTGAACACCCAAACCCTGGCCGACTACCCCGCGCTGGGGCACGCCCTGGTGGGCGCCTGGTACGAGGTCATGGCGCTTGTCGAGGTCAATGACGAGCACGCGCTGACGATCATGGCCGATGCCGCCGGCACCGATCTGGAGGGTTACCGTGCCCAGCTAGAGGCAACCTACCTGTATACCGACCCCGCCGAAGCCGTGGCGCTGATGGAAAGCCCCGAGCTGTTGGACACCATGGAGCGAGTGGCCGACTTCAGCTTTACCCACGGGCTGTTGGGCGACATGGCACCCAGCGCGGGCGTGGTGGGCATCGAAACGCCCAGCGGTATCTTCGGTGACGAGAGCAACGTGCAGCTGCGCTTCGATCCTTCCTTTACTCAGGCGTACCTCGACGCACAGTAACGAGGCCACGGTATTCGCCCCATGAAGCGGCGGCTCGCCGCTTCTGCCCCTTACTTACCTGGTGGACCCTGCCATGAAGCGCTTGATTAACCTGTCGCCCTCGCGCGGCGGCCGCTGGCTGCTGGGACTGGTGCCGTTTCTGGTACTGGGCATGCTCTACCTGAGCGCCTCCAGTGCTCGCCTGGCTGACAACCCCAACGACCGCCTGCTGCCTTCCCCTGGCAGCATGGCGCAGACCTTTCACCACCTGGCCACGGCCGAGAACGTGCGCACCGGCCAGATCGTATTGTGGACCGACACTTTCGCCAGCCTCGAAAGGCTGCTGATCGGTGTCGGTATCAGCGCGCTGATCGGCCTGGTGGTGGGCATCTTGAGTGGCGGCATTCCGCTGCTGCGCGCCAAGCTCTCGCCGCTGATCACGGTAACGTCGCTGATACCGCCCATGGCCATTCTGCCGATCCTGTTCATCGCCTTTGGCACCGGGGAAGCGGCCAAGATCGCGTTGATCGTGATGGGCGTGACGCCCTTTCTGATTCGTGACTTGCAGGGCCACGCCCTGCGCCTGCCAGACGAACAGTTGATCAAGGCCCAGACCCTGGGCGCCAGCTCCTGGCAAGTGCTGCTGCGAGTGCTGTTGCCTCAATTGACGCCTCGGCTGCTCAATGCCACACGGCTGGCGCTGGGCAGCGCCTGGCTGTTCCTGATTGCAGCAGAAGCGATTGCCGCCCAGGAGGGCCTTGGCTATCGCATCTTTCTGGTGCGCCGCTACCTCTCCATGGACGTGATTCTGCCCTACGTGGCCTGGATCACCCTGCTGGCCTTTGTGCTGGATCAACTGCTGGCCTGGGTATCACGGCTGGCCTTCCCCTGGTATCACGCCGATGAAGGAGACAAATCATGAGCCTGCTCTCCGCCCACCGGTTGGAAAAGCATTATGGCCAGCACGTGGTGCTGGAAAACCTCAACTTCTCCGTCGAGGAAGGCGAGTTCGTGACGCTGGTGGGCGCGTCAGGTTGCGGCAAGACCACCTTTCTGAAAATGCTGCTGGGCACCGAGAAGCGCTCCAAAGGCAGCCTGCTGCTGGATGGCCAGCCCATTCCTGACGAACCAGGCCCTGACCGAGGCGTCGTGTTTCAAAAGTACTCGGTCTTCCCCCACCTGACCGTCCTGGGCAACGTCATGATCGCCGAAGAGCTGCGGACTGCCCCGCTGCTGGGCAAGCGCTTTGGTGCATCCCGGCGGCGCGCCATCGAAGTGGCCACGGCGCGCATCGAAGAGGTGGGCCTGGGCCATGCGCTGCACAAGTACCCCCACGAGCTTTCCGGCGGCATGCAGCAACGCCTCGCCATTGCCCAGGCGCTGATGATGAAACCTCGGCTACTGCTGCTGGACGAGCCGTTCGGCGCGCTCGACCCCGGCATTCGCCAGGACATGCATGCACTGATCACGCGGCTTTGGCAAGAGCAGTCGCTGACCATTTTCATGATCACCCACGACCTCACGGAAGCCTTCGCCCTCGGCACGCGGCTGTGGGTCTTCGACAAGACTCGCCACGACCCCCAGGCCCCCGAGGCCTATGGCGCCACCATCACCTACGACCTGCCCATCGGCAAACAGGCCAACCGCGCACACTCCGCCCAGGCATTGAGTGACACGCTGGCGGAACGCGGTCTGACCACCCACGTACAGGAGACGCTGTCATGACAACCCACGCGGATTACGCCACGCACCTGCCCGGCGGCCATCACTGGTCCCTGCGCCTGCGCCGCGGCACCACGCTGACCCTGTCAGCCCAGCAGGCCAACAGCAACGTAGGGCTGCTCTGCTACAACCCGGAAAACCTGCTGGAGCGCCTCAACCTGCCGGACACCCTGAAGTGCCAGCATACTTTCAAACTCACCCAGGGCCACTGCCTCTATTCCGACATGGGCCGCATCTTTGCGTCGATCACCCACGACACCCTGGGCTGGCACGATAGCGTGGGCGGCAACCTGATGCCCCACCACCTTCTGGCCAAGGGCTGGCAGCCGGTGAGCTACCAGCAGGCTCACAATGACTGGACCCGCACCGGCCACGATGCCTTTCTCGTCGAGCTGGCGAAATACGGCCTGGGCCGACGCGATCTGGCGGCCAACCTCAACCTGTTTTCACGGGTCGAGAGCGATGACGCAGGCAAGCTGCGCTATGTCGACAACCACTGCCAGCCGGGCAGCCGCGTCACGCTGCGTTTCGAGATGGATACGCTGGTGCTGCTGCACACCTGCCCGCACCCCCTCGACCCCAGCCCGCACTACCCCCGTCGCGGCGTCGATATCGCGCTAGGCACGGCGGAGCCTCCCACCGAGGAAGACCCCTGCTACCGCTCACGGCCCGAAAACGCACGTGGCTTTGCCAACAATCGCCTCTACCACCTCGGCCTCTAAGGGGGACACCATGATCATCGAAAGCACCTTACGCCCTGAAAACGCCGTCCGCCGCACCACCGTCGAGGCCGGTGACCACTACATCGGCACCGTGAAACGCGGCCAGACCCTGCGCATTCTGGACCTGGAGGGTAACCAGGCCGCCGACACCCTGTTCTTCAATGCCGACGATACCGCCGAACGCTACAGCGCCATGGATACCGTGCGCGAACAGGGCGCGGTTTACCTCACGGCGGGCACCCGGCTGATGTCCAGTGAAGGCCGCACCATGCTGACCATCACCGCCGATACCTGTGGCCGCCACGACACCCTGGGCGGTGCCTGCGCCAGCGAAAGCAATACCGTGCGTTACGATCTCGAAAAGCGCCACATGCACTCCTGCCGCGACAACTGGATGCAGGCCATTGCCCGCTATCCCGAGTTCGGGCTGACCAAACGCGACATCACCCACAACATCAACTTTTTCATGAACGTGCCGGTGACGGCCGACGGCGGGCTGACCTTTGCCGACGGTATTTCGGCCCCCGGCAAGTACGTCGAGATGGAAGCCAACATGGATGTCATCGTGCTGGTCTCCAACTGCCCTCAGCTCAACAACCCCTGTAACGGCTACAACCCGACGCCCATCGAGCTGCTGGTCTGGGAGTGAGGTCACTTTTCCTCCTGGGGACGACCCCAAGGGGCTGATTCATCTGCGGGACGGCCCGCCCTTCTTTGCAGGCACCACCATGTCCATGACACCGTTATTGTCCAAGGTATTGATTGCCAATCGCGGGGCCATTGCCGCGCGTATCCTGCGAACGCTGAACGCCCTCGGCATCCAGAGCGTCGTGGTATACGCCGACGCCGACCGCGATGCGCCCTACGTGCACCAGGCCGACGAAGCCTATTCGCTGGGTGAAGGCGGCGCCAGCGAGACCTATCTGAACATCGACAAGCTCATCGCCATTGCGCAGCAAAGCGGCGCCCGGGCGGTTCACCCCGGCTACGGCTTCCTGTCGGAAAACACCCGCTTCATCAGCGCCTGCGACACGGCCGGTCTGGTCTTCCTGGGCCCGACCGCCGAGCAGATCCGCCAATTTGGCTTGAAGCACGAAGCCCGCGCGCTGGCCGAACAGGCCGGTGTGCCGCTGGTCCCCGGTTCACCGCTGTTGGCCTCGCTGGAAGACGCCAAGGCTCACGCCGAGCGTATCGGCTACCCGGTAATGCTCAAGTCCACCGCTGGCGGTGGCGGCATCGGCATGCAGGTATGCCACTCCCAGGCAGAGCTGGCCCGCGCTTTTGATTCGGTGAAAGGTCTGGGCGAGCGCAACTTCGGCGATGGCGGCGTCTTTCTCGAAGCCTACATCGCCCGTGCTCGCCATCTGGAAGTGCAGTTGTTCGGCGATGGTCAGGGGCAGGTGATTGCCCTTGGCGAGCGGGACTGCTCCACCCAGCGGCGCCATCAGAAAGTCCTTGAGGAGTGCCCTGCTCCCAACCTGCCTGATGCCGTGCGGCGCTCCCTGCACGCCACGGCGGTGCAGCTTGGCCAGGCGGTCAACTACCGCAGTGCGGGCACCGTCGAATTCATCTACGATGCCGAACGCGAGGCGTTCTACTTCCTAGAGGTCAATACCCGCCTGCAGGTCGAGCACGGGGTGACCGAACTGGTCTACGGGGTCGATATCGTCGAGTGGATGGTACGCCTCGGTAGCCAGGCACTCCCCCCGCTGGCCAGCCTGGCAGAGGGCCTGCAGCCCCGTGGCCATGCCGTGCAGGCCAGGCTATATGCCGAAGACCCAGCGCACGATTTCCGCCCCAGCGCGGGGCTGCTGACCGAAGTCACCTTCCCCGAGGATCAGGGCCTGCGTATCGACCACGCCCTCGAAGCAGGCCTGGAAGTCACCCCCTTGTTCGACCCCATGCTGGCCAAGGTGATGGTCCATGCCGACACTCGCCAACAGGCCATTGCCCGGCTGGCCACGGCCCTGGAAGATGCCTCGGTATATGGCATTGCCACCAATCGCCGCTGGCTGGCCCATGTGCTGAGGGACGCCCGCTTCGACGCCGCCCAGATCGATACGCACTGGCTCACCCAGCTGGCATGGGCCCCTCCCGCCATGGAAGTTCTCAGCCCGGGCACGCTGACCACCGTGCAGGATTACCCGGGGCGTCAAGGCCACTGGGACGTGGGTGTTCCCCCATCTGGTCCCTTCGACGACTGGTCGTTTCGCTTGGGCAATCGGCTGCTGGGCAACCCCGACGAGGCCGCCGGGCTCGAAATCACCCTGAATGGCCCCACGCTGCGCTTTCATCGCGCCACCCAGATCGTGCTGGCGGGCGCCGAGCTGCCTGCCACCCTCGATGGCACCGCCATCTCCGGCTGGCAGGTCATCGACGTGCCAGCCGGCGCCACCCTGACCCTGGGCAAGGCCGCCGTGGGCGCCCGCGCGTACCTGCTGGCGCGGGGCGGCATCGACTGCCCCCGCTACCTGGGCTCACGCAGCACCTTCACGCTGGGCCAGTTTGGTGGCCACGGTGGTCGTGCCCTGCGCAGTGGCGACATGCTGGACCTGCCCGCGTTTTCAGCTGCGCCCGTCAAGACGCTGGACCCAGCGCTGATCCCCACCTTTGGCGGCCCGGAGGTGACCCGCATTGCGGTTCTCTACGGCCCCCACGGCGCCCCGGACTTCTTTACCGACGAGGATATCGAGCGCTTTTTCGACCATGAGTGGGAGGTTCACTACAACTCCAGCCGCACCGGCGTCAGGCTCATCGGCCCTCGGCCCACCTGGGCACGCGCCGATGGCGGCGAGGCGGGGCTTCACCCCTCCAATATTCATGACAACGCCTACGCCTTCGGCACCATCGACTTCACCGGCGACATGCCGGTCATCCTGGGCCCCGACGGCCCCTCACTGGGCGGCTTCGTCTGCCCGGCCACGGTCGTGCGCGCCGAACGCTGGAAGCTGGGCCAACTGACGGCAGGCGACAAGGTGCGCTTCGTGCCGATCCGCCTGGAAGATGCCCGCGCCCTGGAAGCGCATCAGTTGACGCAGTTGCAGCAGCTATCCGCCCAGCCCGCGCCCGTTTGTGAGGCCGAGCGCGGCTCGCCGCTGCTCCGCGAGGTCGATGCTGCTCAGGCAGGCGAGCGCATCGTCTACCGCCGCGCAGGTGACGACTTCCTGCTGATCGAGTTCGGCCCCATGGAGCTGGATATCGCGCTGCGCTTTCGGGTCCACGCCTGGATGCTGTGGCTACGCGAGCACCCAGTGGTGGGGCTGCGCGAGCTGACGCCGGGCATTCGCTCCCTGCAGGTCCACTACGAGCCCCGCGAGCTAAGCCTCGACCAGTTGCTCGACCACCTGCGCCAGGCCGAACAGGCGCTGGTGGATGTCGAGTCGCTGGAAGTTGAGTCCCGCGTGGTGCACCTGCCGCTCTCCTGGGACGACCCCGCCTGTCAGGAAGCGGTGGACAAGTACCAGCGCAGCGTGCGACCCGACGCCCCCTGGTGCCCCAGCAACCTGGACTTCATACGCCGCATCAATGCGCTGGAAAGCGAGCAGCAGGTGCGCGATATCGTCTTCAACGCCCGCTATCTCGTCATGGGGCTAGGGGACGTCTACCTCGGCGCACCGGTCGCCACGCCCCTCGACCCGCGCCAGCGGCTGGTTACCACCAAGTACAACCCGGCCCGCACCTGGACCGCCGAAAACTCGGTGGGTATCGGCGGCGCCTACCTGTGCATCTATGGCATGGAAGGCCCTGGCGGCTACCAGTTCGTGGGGCGCACCCTGCAGATGTGGAACCGCTATCGCACCACGGCCCACTTCGAGAACCCCTGGCTGCTGCGCTTTTTTGATCAACTGCGTTTTCATGAGGTCAGCCACGGGGATCTGGCGCAAATTCGCCGCGACTTCCCCCATGGTCGTTACGAGTTGTCCATTGAAACGACTCGCTTTCGCTTGGCGGACTACCAAGCCGACATCGACAAACATGCCTCGGCAATTGAGACCTTCCGCTCAAAGCGTGAAGCCGCCTTCCAGGCCGAAATGGCCGCCTGGCGTGCCAATGGCAAGTTCACCTTTGAAGACCAGGCCCCGGAAGCCACCGAAGTCACCGCGCTGGATGATCACGAAATAGGCATCGAAAGCCCCGTCACCGGCAGTCTGTGGAAATTGCTGGTGGAAGAAGGTGATCTGGTAACGGCTGGCCAGCCAGTGGCACTGGTGGAGTCGATGAAAATGGAAGTTGAGATCACCGTCCACTGCGCTGGCCGTGTTGCTCGCTTACCCCTTTCTGAGGGCGCTTCCATTGCCCCGGGGCAACCACTTGTGGTGCTCACCAGTGAACAGGAGGTAAACGCATGAGCCAGATCACCGCCGACCAGCGCTTAGCTGACTTTCAAGCAATCCCCGTTATCGACATTAGCGGTTTACTCCATGGTGATGCCGCTGCACGCCAAGCGGTTGCGGATAACCTTGGTCGCGCCGCACGAGACGTGGGGTTCTTTCAAATGGTGGGCCACGGTATCGACCTCCCGCTTCGCGAGGGTTTGATTACTCAAGCCAAACGCTTCTTTGCCCAACCTGAAGCCATCAAAATGGAGCGCTACATCGGCATCTACCACCACCACCGAGGCTATGTTCCTCCTGGTGAAGAGTCGCCAGACCCTAACAAGCCGGACATGAAAGAGGCGTTTGATCTTGCCTTTGAACTGCCCAGCGACGACCCAGAGGTGTTGGCAGGTACGCCACTCCTCGGTCCCAACCCCTGGCCCGACCTTGACGGTTTCCGCGAGCCTATCGCCGCCTACTACGAGGCTGCCTACCAAGTGGGCCGGGCACTCATGGGCGGCTTTGCCCGAGCATTGGGTCTTGATGAGCAGCAGCTACTGCGCCACGTCACCAAGCCGCCCAGCCAACTGCGATTGATCCACTATCCGTATAACCCTGATGCCGAAGATGCCCAAGGCATCGGTGCCCATACCGACTACGAGTGCTTCACGCTGCTGCTACCCACGGCACCGGGGCTCGAGGTAATGAATGGTGTAGGCAAATGGATCGATGTCCCCTATCAAGAGGATGCATTAGTCGTCAATATTGGCGACATGCTGGAAATTTGGAGCAACGGAGAATTTGTGGCGACCTCCCACCGAGTGCGCAAAGTTAAACAGGAGCGCTACTCTTTCCCGCTGTTTTTCGCCTGTGATTACCATACTGAAGTGGCACCGCTGCCTGAATTGGTCGAGCGCCACGGCAAAGCTCATTACGCACCGCTCAAAGCGGGCGAACACCTCTACGCCCAAACGATCCAGACCTTCCGCTACCTGCGCGAGCGTTTGGCAAAGGGTGAGATTACGCTTCCCGAAGGTGCCCGAGAAGTGGGAAGCCTGGGCCAGCACGGCAAGCACTCGGCTGCCCAAGACGGGAAGCCCGTCTCATGACCCTACCACTCCCCGCCACACCAACCGAGTTTCGGGGCGTCTGGAAGCGCACGCTCTATGCCGAGCCCGCTCAGCCGCCCTACCAGTACACGGATACCGGCACCCAGGTGGTCTGGATTCAGGGCGCTCAGTGGCATGCCGACCTGCGCCTTCCCGCCCATCACGATGCGCTGGCAGGCATCGAGCACTTGGGGGCGTGCAGTCGAGCGCAGCTCGAATGGCTCGCCCACCTGACCGGTTTCGTCGGCATCACCCAGATCGACGGGCCGGTATGCACCTGGCACCGCCTGCAGGACCTGAACCCCAGCTTGGAAAAAGACGTCGGGCACCTGGCCTGGCTCGATGACCACCTGCTCGAAGAGCAGCACCCCCACGGGCGCTACGTCGAACACTGGCAACGCCAATGCCCCCCCGGCCAACGCGAGCTAGTGCGCACCGACGCCCAAGGGCGGCTACGCTGGTTACAGATCGGTGACCATGCCATGGCCATCACTCCGCGCCCCGCATCAGGCCACCATGACTCGCTTTACACGCCACTGGAAAAGGCCAGCGACGACGCACTGCGCTGGCGAGCCAGCCTGTGCATGGACTATCTGGAGCGCGATGGGCAAGGGTGGCAGATTCGTCTTTCGACCCACCCCTGGCGCATAAGTCACCCAGCCACGCCAATGAACGACACGCCACTCAAGCTCGACACGACCCAGAACGGCTAGGTAAGACCACTAGCTCAGAACTAGATTAGGAGACCACCATGGCACTCACCCAAGCGCTGGATATCGCCAGCCTGCACAGCGCCTATCGGCAGGGCAACCTGACACCTGCACGACTGGTAGAACACCTGCTCTCCCTGGCCGATACACACGGCCATGACCCTGCCTGGATCACCCGGCTGACGCGTGAGCAATTAGCGCCCTACCTCCAACGCCTGGAAGGCGAATCGCCGGAGTCCCTGCCGCTTTACGGCATTCCGTTTGCGATCAAGGACAATATCGACCTGGCGGGCGTTCCGACCACCGCTGGCAGCCCGGCGTATGCCTATACACCTACGGAAAATGCTTTTGTGGTGCAGCAGCTGATCGATGCGGGGGCGATCCCCATGGGCAAAACCAACCTGGATCAGTTTGCCACGGGGCTGGTCGGTGAACGGGCGCTGGAGGTTTACGGCACGCCCGCCAATGCCTTCGACCCGACGCGGGTGCCGGGTGGCTCCAGCAGCGGCTCGGCGGTGGTCACGGCGGCAGGCATGGTCAGCTTTGCTCTCGGTACCGATACCGCGGGCTCAGGCCGTGTGCCGGCCTGTTTTCACAACTTGTACGGCGTCAAGCCAAGCCTGGGCCTGCTCAGCACCCGCGGCGTAGTACCCGCCTGCGCAACACTGGATACCATTAGTCTGTTTACCTTCACCGCCGACGATGCCGCGAAAGTGCTCAGCATTACCGCTGCCTATGATGATCAGTGCGCCTGGTCGCGCAAGCACGATTTTGCCGTGCACGCCAGACGCTATGGAAAGGCCCCTTCCGCGTTCCGCTTTGGCGTACCGCCTGAAGCCCAGTGGCAAACCGATGTGGCCTATACCCAAGGCATGCACCAAGCGATTGCTGAGCTGGAAGCCCTTGGCGGCGAAAAAGTTGAGCTAGACTGTTCGCCGTTACTCGCAGCAGCGCGTTTGCTCTACGAAGGCCCTTGGGTAGCCGAACGCTACCATGTTATTAGCGAGTTGATACAATCCCATCCTGAGGCGGTTCACCCGGTAACGTTTGAAATTACCCAAGGCGGCGCTACCCCGCTGGCGGTGGACGCCTTCGATGCGCGCTATAAGCTCGCCGAATTCAAGCGCCAGGCCGATGCGTTAATGGCGAACGTCGATGTTATGCTCTCGCCCACCACGGTCACACACCCGAGCAAGGCCGAAGTGGCGGCGGATCCCATCGGCGTCAACTCCCGCCTGGGCACCTGGACTAACTTTATGAACCTGCTCGACTACAGTGCCCTGGCCGTGCCTGTAGGCTTTAGCGAGCGCGATTTGCCCGTGGGCGTGACACTGTTTGGGCCGGTGTTTGCTGACTTAACGTTACTCTCCCTCGCCCGTGCCCTGGAAGCACGTTTAATGCTGCCATTAGGTGCCACCGACATACAGCACCCGCCCTTGACAGAACTCCCCGCTTCAGCGCAAGACGGCACCATGGAGCTGATAGTATGCGGTGCACACCTGCAAGGCTTACCGCTTAACTACCAATTGACCGAGCGTGGCGGAGTATTGGTGAGCACTACCCAAAGCGCCCCGCGCTATAAGCTTTTTGCCCTGGCAGGTGGGCCACCCAAACGCCCGGCAATGCTGCGCGATGACAATGGTCAAGCCATTGATGTGGAAGTGTGGCGTCTGCCCATCGAAACCGTGGGCAGTTTTTTAGCAGGTGTTCCCGCCCCGCTCGGTTTAGGCCAAGTGGAGCTTGCCGACGGCAGCTGGAAATGCGGCTTTATCTGCACCGCAGGGGCGCTCAATGAAGGCGGTGAAGCGGAAGATATCACCGAATTTGGCGGCTGGCGACAGTGGCTGGCGAGTCGATCTTAACGCTGATGGTAAGAGGCCCATGCGTATATAAAGCATTGCGGATGGGCCTTTTAGGCTTTGTACGAAAACTGCCTACGCTCGCCGACTTTTCGTACAAAGCCTGGTCAACCTGGCTCCTCTGCCTGCCCTTGAGTGCGCTTGGCCAACGAACGGTTAGCGGCCTTAAAACACAATCTCATCAAGGGCATCAGTAGCCACAGCAGTGGTATGAGCAGCCAACGATAGAAAAAACGCGCAATGATCAGTACCGGCAATAATACGATCAGCCAGATTAGAAATTGGCCCAGCCATACCGGCCAGCCGAGCCATTTTGATAGATTGGCACCAAGCGCACTTACTAAGCTTGGGTGTCGTACTACCACATAGGCAGTGGTCGCCACCGCTGCCACTTTGGCAATCCGCGGCAGCGTGGCGAAGCGTCCGCCCGAGACAACAATACCTTGGCGCACACCAGCACGAGCGCCCTGCGCTTCGATGCTGCCTACCCGAGCGGTTCTAGCCGCTCTCCCTGCACGCAGCACCTTAACAGTACTGGCCATCACCAGCAGATCGACACCGGCCCAGCCTAGATCGGCGGCGCCCATGTCGTCCCCCCGCCGCCACTGGCTTTCCAAATCGCGTAGCCCACTGGTAAAGAAATCGCCGACGCCTGCGACTAAGCGCTCACTCTGCAGCCACTCCACGTCGCCTTGTTCACTAACCACAAACTGGTTTAGCAGCGCGTGGCCATTGGTGTCCAATAGCGCAATGCCCATCTGCCCGCGGCGGTAAGGGGTGAACTCAGCACCCGCCTCTCCTTCTGCATCGTTCCACCAGCGGCTAACCTGTTGATAGCGCTCGCCAACCCAGTGCTGGGCTCGCAGGGTAGCGATATCGTGATCACGGAAGTAGCTGATGGGCAGTACCGCATCCGCACCAAAGCGCACTAGTACCTCCTGAAACTGAGGGGAAAGCCCGTAGTCGACCAAGACGCTTCTCGCTATATCGCCGTGGCGTATAAGCGCTAGCGAAGCGCTCATCCACATCGCCTGCTCGTTGGCGTAGCTAAGAAACAGCGCATTGATCTCAGGTGTCTCTTGCTCAAGGGTTGTCTCTAGCACAGGAAACGCTCGCTGTACTTCCAAACGCACTAGCCGGTCATCGAACGGCTCGTGAGAAGCTGCAGCGGTTAATACCCCCGCCACTAGAATGGCTGTCGCGACTATCAACCATCCAGTCCGCATCGACCACCCAGTACGCATAACCCTCTCCCGCTGTGGCGCTGCTATCAGGCTTATAACCAGATCCAGTTTATACCCGTTGCTTATACCAGTGCTATGTCAAATTGACAGCTTTAACTCAACCACTTCTTCCCATTTCACGCTTTTTTTACACATTTTGGCAATTTGCGAGCATATATCCAGCAAATTGCCGTACAGGATGAGGCGTCCTATACTTAAGTAATAGATTAGCGAAAAAGGAGCGCTTCAATGGAAGCTATCGATGTAGTGGAAAGCGGCGTTATTGCTCTAATGGGCGGTTCTGTCGGCGCACGCTCAGATGAGTTGATCCGCAAAGGCGTACCGCTGGATGCCCTTGAGCGACTACGTAAAGAGCACGGTATCGATGCCTACGGTGTTGGGATTATCAATCGCCGCACCCATGATCACCGGCGCTCAAAAGGAAAACCCTTAACCCCCGACGAGGGTGATCGACTCTACCGAACGAGTAGAATCGTTATCCTCGCCGAAGAGATTTTCGGCAATCGCGAGAAAGCCATTCATTGGTTAGAGAAGCCGCGCCGTGCGCTGGGGGGAATCAGTGCTTTGACGGCAGTTACCACGACGCCAGGCTATGAAGCAGTAGAAGAGCTACTTCAGCAAATTCACTATGGGTTGTCGGCATGACCAAGGTAGCGTGGCGTATATCCAACTACACGGATCTCTCTGGCATAGGTGGCACGATCACAGCTGGCCGGTGGCACCATAAAGGTCAACCAGTGGTTTACTTGGCCGACTCACCGGCCACTGCGCTGCTTGAGGTGCTGGTTCATTTTGAAATGAGCATTGAGGAGCTACCTGATCAATTTACGCTACTGCGCGTTGAGTTACCCTCAACAGCCAGTGAGATGCCGATTGAAGCAAGTCTGCCAGAAACATGGCCTCAACAGCAGCAGCTCACCCGCTCGCTAGGTTCACAGTGGCTAAATGAAGGTAGCGCTTTACTGCTCAAAGTACCCACGGTGATTGTGCCGCATAACTGCAACTATCTGTTTAACCCACGCCACCCGGAAGCCAGCCTGACGAAACTTTCAGTTGAGCAGTTTCCCCTCGACCCCAGGCTGGCGTACTAGCTGGCAGCCTTTAACAGCGACCTAACCACCCCAGCAGCTCACGCTGTACGTCTTGTGAAGGTAGATACTCCTGCTCCAGGCGCCCTTGTGGTTGGGCTTTAAGAAAATGAAAAAAAGCCACTTCATGCTCAGTCAGGCCGCTGGTCGGCAGCTCGGCATGAACCGGCTCCGGCACGGCGCAGTCACGGCAAAATGCCTTGAAGTGCGCCTCGCTCATCATCAGCGGAGTAATCGTAGGCAGCGCCTGCCTGGCTCTGGCCAGCATCAGCAGTCCCCAAGTGTCCATATCGCCCCAATAGGCGACCGCTTTTGTTTTTAGCGCCTCACCTGATAGCCAGTGTACATCTAGCCCTGCGCCAAGAATCGCCACTGTACCCGGCATGTCGGGTAGCAAGTGCTCACACTGCACATTCTCGACCACCACCACCCGCGAGCCCGGCAGGCAAGTATCCGCCAGTTCTCTGGCGGTGATGCGCTGACGCTTAAAAGGCAGCAACCCCTTCTCCAAGGGCAACACCAGCAGCCAGTGATCTTTATCGTCGGGGGCATCCAGAAAACCGTTCAAGCCTTGCTGGCTGGCCATGCCGTCGTAGCGTTCATCCAGCAGGCGTGTCAGTAACACCGTGTTGCGCTCGATAAACTTGGTGTCCACCCTCAGTCCGTTGAGCAATCTTAATGGTCGACCTTCTGCCATCCCCGGAGAAAGCGAATCCGCCAGCGCTGCAGCGGCAGTGATTTCACTAACAGACTTATTGCGCCAGAGGGCGCGCTCACGCACCAGCACCTCCCAGTAACGCTGGTTGACGCTGCCTACCAGAGTTTCCAGCAGCGCAAACTCCTGCTGCACATCGCCATCCACCGTAGCGGCGGCCCATTCAGACGGCGTGTGCAACACCCACTGCACGGGGAGTGACACCGGCTCAGCAGCAGCGCGGAAGTTGATATCTTGAAACACCACCTCACCAACGGTGACCTGCCGCCAGCGCTGCACATGGGCCTGCACCAGACCGGTTTGATCGGCAAACTGGCGGCCGGTGGGTTTGCCAATAGGGATCACCAGCGGCCAACTCTCCGAGGATAACAATCGCTCTACCCGCCAGAACGCTTGCTGCCACTGCTTAGCCAAGCGAGCAGCGATTTCACTCGGGGACTTCATTGCGCGCCTCACGCCGCTTTTCACGCACGGCATCCAGCGCCTGCCAACTGATCGGCGTCAGGCTGGAGGCATTGCCACGGCGGTGCACCACCACCGCCGAGCGGGTGTGCTTGCGCAGCAAACGCATTTCCTTATTGGGGGTAATAAACAGCGCATGAAGGTGGAATTCGTTGAGCGCGGCAATAATTCGCCCGGCTACGGCATTCGAACTGCGCGAAAAGGCTTCATCCAGCACGATGGTGCCAAACAGCGGCCGAGGGCTGCCGTCGGGGCACAGCGCGTAACTCAGCGAGGCCGTCAGCACATAGGAGGCGATAATCTCTTTTTCGCCACCGCTACCGCCCTGGGAACCCGAGCGGGTTTCAATCACACGCCCATCGGCCCGGTCGATCATGGCGACTTTAAACTCAAGCCTAAAACGTGGATCCAATAACGCTCGCGCGCCGAGGGTACGCTGGCGTTCGCAGGCATCGCGCAGCAGGGCGATAATATGTTGCAGCGCCTTGTACTGGCTTTCGCCGCCATCCTCGACAAACCGCGACGAGGCGAGCGCCGTATTGGCCCGGGTAAAGGTGCGCAGGCTTTCATGCACCACCTTGTTGGCCACCAACTGTAGGTAACGGCCGCGCTGGAAGTCTACCCGCCGCAGGGTGTTATTGAGGTCTTCCAACCGCTCTTCGATCCGCTCTACTTCCCCCTCGATGGTGGCCAGCAGCTGCGATACGCCCTGATCGGAAGAGTCGGTGAGGTATTGCTGAAAACGCTGCTGCTTGTCGGGCAGCGCTTCTTCGGTGAGCACCTTGAGTCGGGCCAGGTAGTCGGGCACATCGTCGAGCTCCCGCCCAACCTCCGAAAGCGCCCCGCGGTCTTCCCGCTGGGCATCCGACATGGCTTTGACCAGCTCTTTTTCTACCCGGCTTTGGGTCGCCCGCAAGGTGGTCAGTTGCTGTTGCAACTGGGTAGTGGCGTGGCGCTCCAGCTCATCAACATTGGCAAGCTGCCGTTGTTCAAGGGGAGAAAAATGGTCATCAGCAAGGGTGCGCTCCGCCTCCTTCAGCCCTGCTTCGCTTTTGCGAAACGCCTGCTGCTGCTCTTTTTGGGCTGTTTCCAGCCGGTTGTTTAACTGGGCACACTGCTTGATACATTGCGTTTTTTGCTGCTCCAGCGTGGCCAACTCATCGCGGGCTTGCTCGAGTTGGCGTTTGGCTGTCGCCGCATCGGAATCGGGTGCGGTCAAGGCGGCCAGTTTGTCCCGCTGCTGTTGCCATTCACGCTCGGCCTGGGGCGCGTTGATCTCCTCATAGTCCAACGCTGCCAGCCTGGTTAACAGCACTACCTGCTGTTCAAGCGCAGCCAGTGAGGCTTTCGCCTGCTCTTCTGCCGCCTTGGCGCTCTGCAAGCGCGCTTCTGCTTCGCTGATTTGCGCGCTTAACGCCGCCAGCCGGTCACGGTTATCAAAGCCGGTTTGCCAATCGTCGCTTAGCCGCTTCTGATCCTGCTTGTCAAAAAAGCGTGCCTTGCCCGACATCAACCCTTCCGCCGTCATGGCATGGGGAGTCTCTCGCAACCTCTCCGGTGAGCCAACGCAGTGTCTGTCTAGCCCGGCTAAAAGCTCTTTAATCGCTTCTCGATAGGGGTGCTCTTTGTAGTCGAGCTTGCGGGTAAAGCCATCCTCAAAAAAGCGCGCCTGACTCGACGGCGATTTCACTTCCAGGAGTCGTACATGCAGCGCATTGTGACGGCTATTGATCCAGTCTAGCGCTTGGCGGCTGGCCTCCGGCGGCACCAAAATACGCAGCCGGTGGCTACCCATCGCCCGTTCAATCGCGCCACGCCAGGCTTGCTCGTCCGCTTTTACCTGTACCAGCTCGGCGACAAAGGGCAGGTCGTCTTCGCCGAGTGCCAACGCATCGGCCAGCAGGGAGCGAAATTGCTGAAAGCGCCCCGGGATATTAGACCCTGGGCGCGCTTTCACCTCGGCCAGCTCTTTGTGCAACTCCGTGCACTCATGCTCCATCCGATAGCATTGGCTGCCCTGCTCAAAGGCGGCCTGCTTGGCGGCGTCAAGCGCCTGCTGAACCTCGCGCAACTGCTCGGCAGCCAGCATCTGATTGGTGGCGACCGCTTCACGGTTGAGGGCATCGTCAAAGGAGAGCGAGCGTGCCAATCGCTGGTAGTCTGCCGCATGGCGCTGGCAGCGCTCCAGGTTGGCTTGCTTTGCCTTGACCAGCGCTTCCAGGGTCTCAATATCCGAACCGCCCAGACGCAGATAAGCTTCATTTAAACGCTCACAGGTACGCTGCTGGTGAGTGTAGCTCTCCTCAGCGGCTGCCAACTCGGCCTCGGCCTGCTGGGTTTGTTGCTGAAGACGCTCGGCTTCGGCCTTCCACAGCCGGTGAGCCTGTTCACCAAACCACACCGGCAGCACCCGGCTGAGGGTTTCCTGGTCATCCAGCTCTGCCTGGTTGCGTTGATACTTCTCCCAGCCGACTTTGATCGGTTCCAGAGAGCGCTGCTGGCGGCGGGCGATTTCAAGCTCTTCATGAATGGCAGTGAGGTCGTCGAAGCTATCGGCGACTTCCCGGGCGCGCTGAAACTGGGCGTTATCGTCTAGCACTAACTCGCGAAAGATCTCATCGATGCTGTTGAGCTGCTTCAACCCTGCCGCTCGGTTGAGTAAGTTGAAGGCGTTGTCACGCACTTCGAAAAAGTCCCGCAGCCTCGCTAGAAAGCCCTTTTTGCTGGGATACGTCCAAATACCGGTGTCGGTTTTGTCCTGTTGGCGCAAAGCGCGCATACCGCCTTCCTGCTGCAGTGTCAGCCAGCGATGCAGAGTATGTTCGCGGGCGGTACTGAACAGCCATAGCTTTTTCATATCCGAGGGCGACATGCTGGTACTGTCGAACCACAGCAGGGCACCGATACGCACCAGGCTTTCACCATTACTGAGCATCGCCACCAGCCCCGTCACGGTCTTACCGGGCCGAGCAATATGCGACTGCCCCTCACTGCCATCACCGGGGCCACTCACCCCCCGCACGTAAGAGACCAGATCCCGGTCGCTCTCATGGCCACCGGTAGAGGCAAGGTTGTACCTGGGATTGGCCGTGAGCAGGGTCATCAACGCATCTACCAGCGTGGTCTTGCCACTGCCGGTGGGACCAATGATGGCGCTACCCTCAGCGTCGATATCCGCCTTGTGCATACCACCAAAGCCACCCCAGTTGAACAGCTCCAGGGTTTGCAGGATATAGGTAGGAGCCAACTGCCAGGCGCTCGCCCGTTCCTCATCCAGCAGCGAGGGCTGGCTAGGCGTTGTCGTAATCATGGCGTCCCCTCTTTGTCACTGTCCTGGCGGTCACTACTCTCCGCGGCGACTCTTGCCTTTAACTCATACAGCAAGGCAGTGAGGTTCTCCGGGTTGGCCAAGTGAGCGATCATTGGCCGGATGACTACCCGCTCGTGACTGTCCGGCGCCGAGACCAGGCCATGCCCCTTGAGCTGATCCAATAATTGCAGCATTCGCGTGCGCTCCCGAGCCTCGCTGCCGCTCTCCCCCAAATACACCTGCATATGTGGAATCAGCTCGTCAACCGCCACCATGGCGTCACCGGCGCCCGTACCAGCGTCCTGCTCGTAAGCGATGAAGTGCTGACGTAAAATAGCCACCAGCAGCGTCTGCTCCATATTCAGCCGCTGCTTGCGCACCAGTGGATGTGACCACTCATCTTGAAACACATCGACATCCCCATGACGCACCGCCAGAAATACCAACCCACGGATCTCATCGGCGCGGGCAATTAAATCCAGGGGCTCTAACGTTGCATTGAGCTTCTCCATGGAGGCCAGAGCCGTTCGATAAAGATGCGGGCGCAGGCTCTCTTCCAGCAGCCCCATACGCAGCAGCTCCTGAGCCACTTCCCGCAGTTTGACGTCGGTACGCGCGCTATTTTCCCCGTCGGTACCTGTGAGCCCTTCCTCAGCCATTGAATGGGGCGAATCCTTCCCTTCGGGAGGCGATGGCTCTTCACTCACCTCATCTGCCTGCTGGCGTCCAACAATCTGATCAAAAACACCCGCCATACTTAAAACTCCCACTCAATGCCCTGCAACGCCTGCTCACTCAGGGAAACCAGCGGCACTTTGAATACCCAATCGCACTGTTCATCATCGGTAATGACCACGTCCTGAACATCCTGCCCGGTTATCTCAACCCCAGCTTCCCGCGCCATGCCCAGCCAGAGTGCCAGGGTTTCCAGGTCATGGCTGGGCGGCAGGCGCTCGGCGAGCTCCAGTAGGGTGAGTGGGCGCCCTTCTGCCGCCAGCAGCGCCAGCGTTTCCTGCACCAAAGCGTCGCGGTCGAGCCCGTCCAGAGAATCCCAGAACTCAGTCTCGACATCGCTCAAATCGCTCGTCTGCTGAGCCAAATCCAGCGTCTCGTCCTGCTCGTTTTCCAGCACCTTGAAACGCAGCCGCTCGATCACCGATAAGTTGCCCAGGGCAAAGCCCAGCGGCGGCAGCGCTGACACCTCTGAACGGCGCACTTTCTGGCGCTGCCAATCCAGCGCCTGAGCGGTATGAAAGATATCATTGAGCAACTGCCCGACGCGGTGGTGTTCGGCCGCCAAACCGGTCTTGAGGAAGCCTTTGACATCCTTTTCACTGCGCGCTCTGGCTTGTAATACGGACTGACTTTCCAGAACCAGCCGCATGCCCAGCTGTTTAAGATCCAGCCGCTGTAGCCGACCAAGCGCTTTCCCAGCAGCGGGATGGACGAGAATAGTGCGTAGCTGCTGGCGCATCATATCCAGCGCGGCGGTTTGGCGTAGCTGTTGCAAAAAACTATCGAACACACGGCCCTCTGGGGTGTCCAGCAAAGCCTCCTGACCATCCAGCAAGCGATCGACAATATCCCCCCGATGATACTTCTCGGACATGATCGATTGGCGCAGTTGGCGATCCGCCTCTCGCCAGGAGTCTTCCACTCGCCGAAAATCGGCACGCAGACCGGTGGCCAAATGAAAAACTTCTCTTATATTTTCAATAGCTTGCTGCTCAGAAAGCACCGGTACATGACCAGCCTCCGCGTCGGCCAATTCGCCCTCCAGCTGTTGGATTTTGCGCCGAATCGCTGCTTTGCGACTCTCAGGATTGGGGTTGAGGCTTACTTCCAGGCTTTCGATTTCACGCTGCACCACCGACAGCCGCGACGCAGTTGAGGTCATGATGCGATTGTCCAGCGAATCGACAAACTGAATCGCCGACGACAAGGCATCCGTGGCATACAACCGTTGACCACGCTCAGTGACCAGCCCCCGACGTATCCACTCGCGCAGCTCACGCCCAGCCTGCTGTCGCGTATTGTCAGGGTCAATGGCGTACTCATCCTGCTCGGCATAACGCCCCAGCATTTGCGACAGCGCCTCTAGCGCGTCTGACTCGGCGATACCATCTTCGCTAAATTCAAACAACGAGGTCAGGCAGCCCAGCACCAGGGGCGCTCGGGGGGATGCCAGCAACAGCCAGGCAGGGTGCTGTTTCCTGGCTGCGATATAGCGACGCGTGCGTTGCTGGGGGTTATTCTCCATGCTGATCTCTGAGTCAGTGCATCTTGTAAACCGTGTTTACTCCAACGTTGCCGCCTAAACGTTTACTGTTGGGAACGAGCCGCATGATAACGATTGATGGCACTCAGCACGCCTTTCATGGAGGCGCTGGTGATGCTCTCGTCGCTGCCGACGCCAAACACGGCCTGGCCGTCGATACGGACTTCGACATAGGCAATGGCTTCCGCATCGGCGCCCTGGCCTCGGGAGTGCTCGTGGTAGTCGATGATCTCCACGTCGTGACCCTGGGCGTGTAGCGCTTTGACGAAGGCCGCCAGCGGGCCGTTGCCCTGACCGCTCAGCAGATGGCGTTCGCCCTGCTGCTCCACGACGGCTTCCAGGGTGACGCGGGGGCTATCCGGCTCGGAGACCAAGCGGTGGTTGACCAGCGCCAGCGGTGCCTGCCGCTCCAGGTACTCTTCCAGGAAGGCCTGATAGATCATCCGGGAAGTGATCTCGCGGCCCGTACGGTCCGCCACTTCCTGCACCACCTGGCTGAATTCGATGGAGAGCCTGCGCGGTAGCTCGATGCCATACTCCTGCTCCAGCAGGTAGGAGATGCCGCCCTTGCCCGACTGGCTGTTGACGCGAATCACGGCTTCGTAGCTGCGCCCGACATCCATGGGGTCGATGGGCAGGTACGGCACGTCCCAGGGGGCTTCGGGGTTGGCGCGACGCTCGGCCATGCCCTTCTTGATGGCGTCCTGATGCGAACCGGAAAACGCCGTGAACACCAGGTCGCCCACGTAAGGATGGCGCGGATGAACCGGCAGCTGGTTGCAGTACTCCACTTCGCGCATGATCGGCGTGATATTGGAGAAATCGAGCTGAGGGTGCACGCCCTGAGTGTACATATTCATGGCCAGCGTCACGATATCGACATTGCCGGTACGCTCGCCATTACCGAACAGGGTGCCCTCGATTCGGTCGGCACCCGCCATCAGCGTCAACTCCGCCGCCGCCACGCCGGTGCCGCGGTCGTTGTGCGGGTGCACGCTGACGATCAATGTATCGCGCTTTTTCACATGGCGGCAGAACCACTCGATCTGGTCGGCGTAATTGTTGGGCGTGGCCACTTCGACCGTGGCCGGCAGGTTGACGATCATCCGGTTGTCAACGCTGGGGCCGAAGGTGTCCATCACGGCTTCGACGATCTCCACGGCGAAAGGCATTTCCGTGGTCGTGAACAGTTCCGGCGAGTACTGGAAGGTCCACTGGGTCTCCGGGTTGGCGGCCATCAGGTCACGTATCTGCGCCGTGGCGTCCACGGCAATTTGCACGCACTCAGCCTTGTCGACGTTGAACACCACCCGTCGAAACATCGGGTCGGTGGCATTGTAGACGTGCACGATGGCACGCTTGGCGCCCTTCAGCGCCTCGAAGGTGCGCTCGATCAGATGCGGCCGTGCCTGGGTCAGCACCTGGATGGTGACGTCGTCGGGAATCTTGTCCTGCTCGATCAACGAACGCACGAAATCGAAATCGGTTTGCGACGCAGAAGGAAAGCCCACTTCGATCTCTTTGAAACCGATCTTCAGCAGCATGTCGAACAACCGCTGCTTGCGCTCCTGATCCATGGGGTCGATCAGCGACTGGTTGCCATCGCGCAGGTCGACGCTGCACCAGATGGGCGGCGTGTCGATACGCTGGCCGGGCCACTGACGGTCGGGCAGGTCCACCGCCACGAAAGGGCGATACTTTTTCGAAGGGTCCTTCATCATCATCGTGGCTCTCCTGTTATTCGTCGCGGTCAGGCTTTGCTTGGCCAGGCTGTGCTAGACCAGGCTTTGCTTGCGCGGCCGCCTGCAGGGCGGACTCCATGCGATCCAACTGGCTGCGCAGTGCGCGCACGTCGTCACGCAGGCCCTGTATCTCTGCAGCTTCGCCTTCTCCGCTTTCTAAATCAATCTGTGCGCTCTCTTTCTGCATCACGTCCAGCACGATACCGATCATCATATTCAGGAAAATGAACGCATTCAAAAAGATGAAGGTCAGAAAGTAGATCCAGGCATAGGGGTAGTGCTCCATGGTGGGATACAGCACCGCCGTCGCCCAGCTCTCGAAGGTGGCCACCTGGAACAGCGTCAGCATGGCCAGCGCAATGTTGCCCCACAGCTGCTCATCCACGGTATGGAAAATGAAGCTGCCCACCGCCGCATAGATATAGAAGATGATGAACATCAGCAGCGCTACATAGCCCATCCGTGGAATGGACTTGATCAACGCCACCAAGAGCAGGCGCAGCTCGGGAATCATCGACACCAGACGCAGCACCCGGAAGATGCGCAGCAGGCGCGCCAACAGCACCATCTCCGAGTCGTCCATAGGGATGAGGCTGGCCGTGACGATCAGGAAGTCGAACACGTTCCAACCCTTTTTGAAGAAGTTGGTCAGATTGCGTTCGGCGGCCATGCGAATCAGCAGTTCCACCAGAAAGAAGATGGTGACGGCGATGTCCAGATAGATCAGCCACTGCTCGAACTGACTGACCTCATCATAGGTGCGGGCACCGATGGTCAGGGCAGACACCACGATGATGGCGATCACCACGGTCTCGAACAGCTTGTTGCTGCGCAGCTTTTCAAAGCGCGCCTGCCAGGTAGTAAAGGATGCACTCATGGAACGGGGCTTCTCGGAAACGTTGAATCGGCACACTTTATACCAAAAAGGGCCGCCTTCCACCTGCTGGATACAGGGGAGTTTTGCTGCTCCGGCTAGTGGTCGATACCACTTTCGGGTAAGCTCCCTGTCGGTTTTTTGGCCTGTAACGAGGTACAACTATGCGGCGCCTGACAAGGCTATCGATACTGTCGCTGACGGCCCTGCTGATGGCGGGCTGTGCTGACCCCAAAATTGATACGAGTTCGATGCCCGCAGCCGTGGTGTCCATCGAGAAAGTCCGCGATTCGCTGCCCACTTACAAGCGCGACGAGTTCGACCAGGCGTTGAAGATCATCGCCATGTCGTCTTTCAGCGGGATGAGTGCGCTGCAACCCGGGCGCATGAACGCAGCTGAAATCGCCGAGTCGGCCAACGCCTACATGCACGGGCTCACCGGCGACCAGGTCATCGAGCGAGCCGACGAGATGCTGCGCCAGCGCCGTGCCCGAGAGCGTGACCAGGCCCTGCGCACCTTGAGCCGCCTGGAAGAAAAAGAGGCCAACGCCGAAGCCGCTCAGCAGCAGCTGGCGCAGGTGACTATCGACAGGGCGCGCTACTATCTTGCTTCCAGCCCATTCGGAGCGCTGGAGCCGGTCATTGAACTAGAGGTCAGCAACGACTCCGAGGAGACCATTGCCGAGCTGCAGCTGCGCGGCGTACTGCGTAGCGCCAACCGCGACGTTGCCTGGGTAGACGAGACGTTCTACTACGTGATTTCCGGCGGCCTGGCGCCGGGTGAGCGCGCCACCTGGAGCCTGGCACCCAACCGTTTTGGCCCTTGGGGCAACGATCAGATACCCCGGGATGTCCAGCTCACCCTCACGTTGAAGGGCGTGAAGGATGCCCAGGGCCAACGGCTGTGGCACGCGCCTACGCTGACGGAGGCCGAAACCGAACGGCTGGCAGCCCTGCGGGCCGAGTACGGTAGCCTGACGCCCAGCACCGAGAGCCCTTCGAGCTGAACAGGGCGGCCAAACGCCGCCCCGTCATCACTAGACAGGATCGATCAGCTCGGCCTGGGAATAGCCCAGCAGATAGAGCACGCCATCCAGCCCCGCCACGCCTAACGCCTGACGCGCCTCGGCACGCACCAGTGGCTTGGCGCGAAACGCTACGCCCACTCCCGCCTTGGCCAACATCTTCAGGTCGTTGGCCCCGTCACCTACCGCCACCGTCTGCGCCAGGTCGATACCTTCACGCTGGGCAATCTGCTCCAGCAGCAGCGCCTTGCGCTCGGCATCGACGATGGGCTCCTGGACTTCGCCTGTGACCTTGCCCTGCTGAATCACCAGCTCATTGGCGTGGATCTCATCGAAGCCAAGCCGCGCCTGCAGGCCACAGGCAAAATAGGTAAAGCCACCGGAAAGGATGGCAGTGCGGATACCCTGATGGCGAAGATTGGCCATCAGCCGCTCGACACCGTCCATCAGCGGCAGCTCGGCCGCAATGCTGGCCAACACCGACTCATCCAGCCCCGCCAGCTTGCTCATCCGCTCCCGGAAGCTGGCCTGAAAGTCCAGCTCGCCGCGCATTGCCCGCTCGGTGACTTCAGCCACTTCGTCGCCCACCCCGTGGCGGCGCGCCAGCTCATCGATCACCTCGGCCTTGATCAGGGTGGAGTCCATATCGAAACAAACCAACCTGGGAGCCCCCAGGTGGCGCCGGTCAGGTTGCACCACCACGTCGGCCCCCAGCGTTTCCCCCAGCGCCAGCGCCGCCTGACGCAGCTCCCGCCACTCGGCGGGAGCGCCAGCCAAATGCAGCTCCAGGCAATCCAGCGGCGCGCCTTCTGCCACCTGGGCCAACGGCGTGCGCTGCTGCTCCTGCAGGCCGAACCGCGCCAGCAGTGCCGCCAGGGGCGGCTCCATGTCGGGTGTCCAGCGTGGTGCCAGTACACTCATCACCACATCGGCTACTGCTTCATCACCGCGTGCCATCGGTCACTCCCCTGCTTCTAGTCGTTCAACTTTTTGGAAACCGCGCGGCAACTTGCTGCCCCGACGCCCACGTTCACCCCGATAATAAGCAAGGTCATCGGCCTTGAGCGTCAGCTTGCGCTTACCCGCATGAATGATCAGCTCTCCGCCTTCCGGCACAATGGCGATATCACGCAGGAACTCTTCGCGCCGCGCCGCCCGGGGGCCGGGGATATCGAGCATCTTGTTGCCCTTGCCCTTGGCCATCTCGGGCAACTGGTCCAGCGGGAAGAGCAGCAGCCGCCCTTCATTGGAAACCGACGCCACCCACAGCGATTCGCCTTCCGGCACCTCCACGGGCGCCATGACGCTGCAGCCCTTCGGCACGCTGAGTACCGCCTTGCCCGCCTTGTTCTTGCCGGTCAGCGCCTCCAGGGGCGCGACGAAGCCATAGCCACCATCGCTGGCCAGCAAAAAGCGTCGCGTGGGCGGCGCCAGCATCAAGCCCGCCATCTGGGCGCCCGCCGAGACATTGGCGCGGCCGGTGACCGGCTCGCCCTGCCCTCGGGCGCTGGGCAGGTTGTGCGCTGGCAGCGTGTAGGCACGGCCAGTATCGTCCAGCAGCACCAGCGGCTGATTGGTCTTGCCCCGGGCCGCCAGGCGGAAGCTGTCGCCCGCCTTGTACGATAGCCCTTCAGGGTCGATGTCATGGCCCTTGGCCGCACGGATCCAGCCCTTGTCGGACAGCACCACGGTAATCGGGTCGGCTCCCAGCAGCTCCACTTCCGAGAGCGCTTTCGCTTCGCTGCGCTCGACCAGCGGCGAACGGCGCGCATCGCCGTGCTCCTTGCCCGCCGCGCGAATCTCTTTTTCGATCAGCGTGGTGAGCTTGGCGTCGCTGCCCAGCAGGCCTTGCAGGGTCTTGCGCTCTTTCTCCAGCTCGTCCTGCTCGCCGCGAATCTTCATCTCTTCCAGCTTGGCCAGGTGGCGCAGGCGCAGCTCCAGAATCGCCTCGGCCTGCCGCTCGGAGAGGCCAAAAGCGCTCATCAGGGCAGGTTTGGGCTCGTCCTCTTCGCGGATGATACGAATCACTTCATCGATGTTCAGGTAAGCCGTCAGCAGGCCTTCCAGAATGTGCAGGCGATCTTCCACCTTGCCCAGCCGATGCTCCAGGCGACGGCGCACCGTGGCACGACGAAAGCGCAGCCACTCGCCCAGCATGTCATTCAGCGGCATGACCCGTGGCCGACCGTCCAGGCCAATCACGTTCATGTTCACCCGCACGTTCTTTTCGAGGTCCGTGGTGGCGAACAGGTGAGCCATCAGCGACTCCACGTCCACACGGCTGGAGCGTGGCTCGATCACCAGTCGGGTGGGCTCTTCATGGGTCGACTCGTCGCGCAGGTCGGCCACCATGGGCAGCTTCTTCGCCTGCATCTGCGCGGCGATCTGCTCCAGCACCTTGGCACCACTGACCTGGTAAGGCAGCGCGGTGATCACCACGTTGGCCTCTTCTCGCACGTAGCGAGCGCGCAGCTTCACCGAGCCACGGCCGCTTTCATAGAGCTTTTGCAGGTCCGCTTTGGGGGTGATGATCTCGGCATCGGTGGGGAAATCCGGCGCGGGCACGAACGCCATCAGCTCGGCCGTGGTGGCCTTGGGGTTGCGCAGCAGATGGCAGGTGGCATCGACCACTTCCGATACGTTGTGCGGCGGAATGTCCGTGGCCATGCCCACGGCAATGCCGGTGCCGCCATTGAGCAGCACATGGGGCAGACGAGCCGGCAGTACCACCGGCTCCTGCATGGTGCCATCGAAATTGGGCGCCCACTCCACGGTGCCCTGGCCCAGTTCGCTGAGCAGCACGTCGGCGAATTTGGAGAGCTTGGCCTCGGTGTAGCGCATTGCCGCGAAGGATTTGGGGTCGTCCGGGCTACCCCAGTTGCCTTGGCCATCCACCAGCGGGTAGCGGTAGCTGAACGGCTGGGCCATCAGCACCATGGCTTCGTAGCAGGCGCTGTCGCCGTGGGGGTGGAACTTGCCCAGCACGTCGCCCACGGTACGCGCCGACTTCTTGTACTTGGCGTTGGCGTGCAGCGCCAGTTCACGCATGGCATAAATGATGCGCCGCTGCACGGGCTTCATGCCGTCACCGATGTTGGGCAACGCGCGGTCGAGAATGACGTACATCGAGTAGTCGAGGTACGCTTTTTCGGTGTAGTCGCGCAGGGACAGACGCTCGACGTCGCCCTCCGCTACCTGAATATCCATGGTCATCGGAGGTTATACCTCAATGTCTGCGAGGTTGCCGTAATCTTCCAGCCACTTCTTGCGATCGCTGGCACGTTTTTTCGCCAGCAGCATGTCCATCATCTCCAGCGTGCCGTCCCCCTCGCTCAGCGTGAGCTGCACCAGCCGGCGGGTCTCCACGGCCATGGTGGTTTCACGCAGCTGTAGCGGGCTCATTTCGCCCAGCCCCTTGAAGCGCTGCACGTTGGGGGTGCCGCGCTTGCTGGCCAGTTGCTTGAGAATGGCGGCCTTTTCGCTCTCGTCCAGGGCGTAGTGCACTTCCTTGCCCAGATCGATCCGGTAGAGCGGCGGCATGGCCACGAACACATGGCCTGCATCCACCAGGGCGGGGAAGTGCCTCACGAACAGGGCACACAGCAGCGTGGCGATGTGCAGGCCATCCGAATCGGCATCGGCCAGGATGCAGATCTTGTGGTAGCGCAGCTTTTCCAGGTCGGCACTGCCGGGGTCGGCGCCAATGGCCACCGCGATGTCGTGGACTTCCTGGGAGCCGTAGATATCGTGGGTCTCGACCTCCCAGGTGTTCAGAATCTTGCCGCGCAGCGGCAGGATGGCCTGGGTTTCGCGGTTGCGCGCCTGCTTGGCGCTGCCCCCGGCCGA
Source organism: Halomonas sp. 18071143 (assembly GCF_019211725.1). NCBI lineage: Bacteria > Pseudomonadati > Pseudomonadota > Gammaproteobacteria > Oceanospirillales > Halomonadaceae > Halomonas > Halomonas sp. 18071143. The sequence goes on along the minus strand of NZ_CP078120.1, from coordinate 1,355,278 downwards.
GTCCCCTTCCACCAGAAACAGCTCGCTCTGGGCCGGGTCCTGGCCCGAACAGTCGGCCAGCTTGCCCGGCAGCGCGGGGCCCGAGGTGACCTTCTTGCGCGCCACTTTCTTCGATTTCCGCTGACGCTGCTGGGCAGCGCTGATCACCAGCTCGGCCAACTGCTCGGCCTGCTCCACGTGGTGGTTCAGCCACAGCGAGAACGCGTCTTTCACCACGCCGGACACGAATCCGGCGATGGTACGCGACGATAGCCGCTCCTTGGTCTGCCCGGCAAACTGAGGGTCGAGCATCTTGACCGACAGCACGAAGGATGCGCGCTCCCACAGGTCTTCGGCGGTGAGTTTGATGCCCCTGGGCAGCAGGTTGCGGAATTCGCAGAACTCCCTCAGGGCATCCAGCAACCCCGCCCGGAAACCGTTCACATGGGTGCCGCCCTGGGGCGTGGGAATCAGGTTGACGTAGCTCTCCAGCAGCGCTTCGCCACCTTCCGGCAGCCACTGAATCGCCCAGTCCACGCCATGCTCGTCATCATTGAAGTGGCCAACGAAAGGCTCCTTGGGAAGCACCTCGTAGCCATCGGTGGCTTCGGCCAGGTAGTCGCGCAGGCCATCGGCGTACGCCCACTCGGTTTTGGTGCCGTCCGGCTCCACCAGCGTGACCGCCAGCCCCGGACACAGCACCGCCTTGGCCCGCAGCAGGTGCTTCAATCGTGAGAGCGCAAGTTTGGGGCTGTCGAAGTAACTTTCGTCCGGCCAGAAGCGCACCAATGTTCCGGTGGCACGCTTGGCGGCCTTGCCGATCTCCTTGAGCTCTTCGACCTTTTCGCCGTGTTCGAAGGCAATGGCGTGGCGTGCGCCGTCCCGGGTGACCTCGACCTCCAGCCGCCGCGACAGCGCATTGACCACCGACACGCCCACGCCGTGCAAGCCGCCAGAAAAGCGATAGCTCGACGAGGAGAATTTGCCCCCCGCGTGGAGCTTGGTCAGAATCAGCTCGACCCCCGAGACACCGTGCTCGGGATGCAGGTCGATGGGCATGCCGCGCCCGTTGTCCTGCACTTCGATGGCGCCATCGCCGTGCAGCACGACGCTGATGGCCGTGGCATGCCCAGCCAGCGCTTCATCGACACTGTTGTCGATGACCTCCTGCGCCAGGTGATTGGGCCGCGAGGTATCGGTATACATTCCAGGGCGCTTGCGCACCGGCTCAAGCCCGGAGAGAACCTCGATGGAACTCGCGCCGTACTGAGAAGCATCAAACTGGGTCATGTAACGTCAGTTCCTAAAAATACGTACTGTCGGCGGCGTGCGCCACCGACAAAAGGGCACAGGATAGCGGAAAAGCAAAAAGCTGTATATCCAGCCATGAAAAACGGGCGCCACGCATCTCTTAGCCGCGCGGCGTCTGCTCTGCCGCCCAGAACGCTTCGATCAGCCCACGGCTGGAAGCGTCCAAACGCGCCAGCTCGCCGTCGCCTTCGATGATGGCCTGGGTGTCGGTGGCAATCTGCTTGCCCAGCTCGACGCCCCACTGGTCGAAAGGATTGATGTCCCAGATCACCGCCTGCACGAACACCTTGTGCTCGTAGAGCGCAATCAGCGCCCCCAGGGTGGCGGGCGTGAGTTTGTCCAGCAGCACCGTGGTCGAGGGCTGATTACCGCGATAGCGCTTGTGTTCGGGGCGCGGGCCGTCCTCCTCCAGCGCATCGTCCCCCAGCATCAGCACCCGCGACTGGGCGAAGCAGTTGGCCAGCGCCAGCCGATGCTGGGCCTTCAGGTGGCGGCGAGTGTCCGGGTCTTCGACCTCGTCGTAGCGCTTGAGCGGGGCAATGAAGTCGCAGACCACCGGCTGGGTGCCCTGGTGCAGCAGCTGATAGAACGCATGCTGAGCATTGGGACCCAACTGCCCCCAAAGCACCGGGCAGGTAGAGTAACTCACCGCCTGGCCCTGGCGGGTCACGGATTTACCGTTGGACTCCATTTCCAGCTGTTCCAGATAGGCGGCAAAATATTCCAGACGCCCGTCATAGGGCAGAATCGAATGGGCACGAATATCCAGAAAGTTCACGTTCCAGATACCCGCCAGGCCCAGCAGCACGGGCAGGTTGTCGGCCATGGGCGCCGTCTTGAAGTGGGTATCCATGGCGTGCGCGCCCGACAGCAGCGCACGAAAGTTCTCCATGCCGATCACCAGGGCAATCGGCAGGCCAATGGTGCCCCAGAGCGAATAGCGCCCCCCCACCCACTCCCAGAACATCAGCTGGTGGTCCGGGGTGATGCCCCACTCGCTCATTTTTTCCGGGCTTGCCGAGACACCAATGAAGTGCTGACGCACGACCAGTTCGGCACTGATGGTGTGCGCCTGAGGGGCTTCGCCAGCTTCCGCATGCCGGGACAGCCGTCCCAGCAGCCAGTCACGGGCGGTGTTGGCGTTGGACAGCGTATCGATGGTGGTGAACGACTTCGAAGAGAGCACGAACAGCGTCGTTTCCGGGTTGAAACGCGTCAGGTAGTCGGCCAGCTGCGAGCCATCCATGGTCGAGGCAAAGTGCACCTCGACGGGGTGAATATCGCTGGGGCGATAATCGGCCAGCGCGTGGGTCACCATCAGCGGGCCCAAATCCGAGCCGCCTACCCCCAGGTTCACCACGTGACGAATCGGCTTGCCGGTGGCACCGCGCCACTGGCCTGCGTGCAGGCGCTGCACCAGGCGCTCCATCTGCGCCAGGCTGTCGTGCACGGCCCCGACGATGTCTTCACCCTCCACCTCCAGCTGGGCATCGGCGGGCAAGCGCAAGGCGGTATGCAGCGCCGGGCGGTTTTCGCTGACGTTGACCCGCTTGCCGCTCAACAGCGCTTCGATGGCCCCCGGTACGCCCGCCTCTTCCGCCAGACCCAGCAAATGCTCCAGGGTGTCGTCATCCCAGCGCTGTTTGGAGAGGTCCAGCGTCAGCCCCGCCACGTGATGGGTGAAGTGTGACCAGCGCTCGAGGTCGTCACCAAACAGGTTCTTCAGATGGATGTGACGAATCGCCTGGGCATGCTGGGTAAGCGTTTGCCAAGCGGGTAGCGTATCGGGAGTTGCCTTTGCTGAAGCCATGTGCCCTCTCCTGTGGCGTCGTTCCGTGAGGCAGGAATCTGTGATCGACGGGCCTGTTCTGGATTAACAAGGGCGCGTAAACTAGCGAGCCTCATTAACCAGCCTGGCTTGCCCATGAGTGATGCATCTTACCGCGACGCTATCTTTTCAACACCCCTGGATAAGGTGGCAAGGTTCTCTTTTGATGAACAGGTCGTCGCCTGCTTTCCCGACATGATCCGCCGCTCGGTGCCCGGCTATGGCCAGATCCTGGGCATGCTGAGCCTGATCGCCCAGCGCCATTTGCGCCACGGCGCCCATGTCTACGACCTGGGCTGCTCGCTGGGGGCCTCGGGCCTGGCGCTGGCCGGGGCCATGCCCGCCGACGCGTTCCGCTATACCGGCATCGACCTCTCGCCTGCCATGGTCGAGCGTGCTCGCCAGACCTTTCTCGACGAGAGCCCCGATCACGCCATGCAGGTGGAAGAAGCCGACATCCGCACCTACGCGTACGCGCCGTCGGGGATGATCATTCTCAACTTCACGCTGCAGTTTCTGCCTCCCGCCGACCGAGATGCCCTGCTCAAGCGGCTGTACGCTGCCCTGGAGCCCGGCGGCGTGCTGATTCTCTCGGAAAAGACCATCGACGCCGATGAGCGCGACAATGCCTGGCGAGTCGAGCGCTACCACGACTTCAAGCGCGCCAACGGCTACAGCGACATGGAAATCAGCCAGAAACGCACGGCGCTGGAGAATGTGCTGATTCCCGACACCCTGGATGCCTTGCACGAGCGGTTGTCGCAGGCGGGCTTTCCGCGCTCGATGACCTGGTTTCAGTACCTGAACTTCACCTCGCTGATCGCGTTCAAGGAGGGCTGACGTGGCGCTGCTTCCCGACGATCATCGCGTGTTGTATCAAGCGTTTCTGGATCAGGCCGCCCAGGACGCCTCGCTGACGCCGTGGCTGGCCAAGCTGCCCGAGCAGCTGGCCAGCGGGCTAGACCGCCAGCGCCACGGCGACCTTTCCGCCTGGGAAAAGGCCGTGGCCAAGCTGCCCCCGCTGCCCGAAGAGCGCCACGTCAACCTCAACAGCGACACGCTGACGGTAGACCTGGCACTTACCGAGAGCCAGCAGCGCCAGTGTTTCAACCTGCTGCGCAAGCTGGCCCCCTGGCGCAAGGGGCCATTTTGTCTGGGCGGTATTGATATCGACACCGAGTGGCGCTCCGACTGGAAATGGCAGCGTGTCGCGCCGCACCTTGCCCCGCTCAAGTATCGCAAAGTGCTGGATGTCGGCGGCGGCAGCGGCTACCACGCCTGGCGCATGGCAGGCGCAGGCGCCGCCTTCGTGCTGGTGATCGACCCTTCCCCGCGCTTCTACTGGCAGTTCCAGGCCGTGCGCCACTTCGTGGGTGACGCCGATGAAGGCCGCACGCACTTCCTGCCCGTGGGTATCGAGGACGTACCGGAAAACCTGGGCTTTTTCGATACGGTGTTCTCCATGGGCGTGCTCTACCATCGCCCTTCCCCCCTGGAGCACCTGCAACAGCTCAAGGGCGCGCTGGCCCCCGGCGGCGAGCTGGTGCTGGAAACCCTGGTGGTGGAAGGCGACGAACAGACCGTGTTCGTGCCCGGCGAGCGCTACGCCGCCATGCCCAACGTCTACTTCCTGCCCTCCTCCCGCGCCCTGTGCCACTGGCTGGAGCGCTGCGGCTTCACCAACGTGCGCGTCGTGGATGAAGCCGTCACCACGCTGGACGAGCAGCGCTCCACCGAGTGGATGACCTACCAGTCGCTGGCCGACTTTTTAAATCCCCACGACCGCACCCGCACCATAGAGGGCTACCCCGCCCCTCGGCGTGCGGTGATTCTGGCGAACAAGCCGGCGTAAGCCAGGCTCAGCGCCGCAAAATCACCAGCCAGCGCCCCAGGTTCATGACGCTGGCCAGTGAGGCGGCGACGTAGGTGAAGGCGCAAGCGGTCAGTACGTGGCGGGCACCGGGCATGTCGTAGGGGGGCACGTAATCTTTCAGCAGCGGCAGGGCCCGGTTGAAGCTGGCATCGAACTCGACCGGTAGCGTGACCAGATGCACCAGTGCCGCAGTGCCAAAACTGATCACGGCCATGGCCACCACCGCTGCCAGGCCGCCGGGCAAGCGGGTCAGCAGGAACAGGAAAGGCGCCAGCATCATCAGCACCGCCCCCAGCTTTTCTGCTCTTTGCGCCAGCTGCACCAGGCGGCTGCGGGCCAGCAGCGGCGCATAGCCTTCATGGTGCTGCAGGGCATGGCCCACTTCGTGAGCCGCCACGGTGACGGCGGTGAGCGAGCGGCCGTCGTAGTGGTCTGGCGTCAAGCGCACACAGCGGGCTTCCGGGTCGTAGTGGTCGCCATGCTCGGTACGCTCTACCTTGACCCCTTCTACACCCAGGCGGCGCAACAGGTGCTCGGCCAGTTCGGCCCCGGTGCCCGGGTAGTCGTCGCGGCCACGGGTGTGACGCTTCAGCACCCATTTCGCCCAGGCATTGGGCAGTACGAAGATTGCCAGCATGATGGCAATGACCAGAATCCACATAACTCCACCGCTGCGTTCACAGGTAATTCAGAGAGGCTTCGACAAGCCGTGGGGGCACTGACGGCGGCAAAGCAAGCTGCTCGCGACGGTCAGTGCCTACGTAAAAAGACCCGCAAGCGGGCCATTAGTTTTACCATGATACGCGTGGGGGCGCAGCGTCAGTCGGGGTCGTTGTGATGTGCGGCGACATCACGCTTGACGGCCTGCAGCCCGCGGGCAGATATATCGCCCTGCCCGTGGGCATGTTCGGCCATCAGCACGCTGTCAGCGGCCAACACCAGTTCGCACTGAGTGTGCGCCAACTGCTCACGCAGGCGTTGAATGGCTTCTTCGCGTTTGGGGTCACTGTCCACCCGTCGGATGTAGATCGCCTTGATGCGCTCCGGGTAGGCTTTGACGACCTCGGTATACACTTCCGGGTCGTGCTGGCCGCTGTCGCCGATCAGGATGCAGGGCATGTCCTGATAGAGCGCCAGCATGCGGTCGATCAGGTCGCGCTTGTGGGCTTCTGCCCGGCGCGGCCAGGGCTTGCGCCAGGAGATACCCCATTCGCGCAGAAACAGGATCGGCCCCACCGGAATACGGTTGAGCTGAAAGAAGGCTTCGAGCATTTCATAGATGGCCCAGGGGCCACGGGACACATACAGAATGGGTCGCTCTGCCTTTTCGGTCTGGCCACGGTGGAGCGCCTGGTACAGCGATGCCACGCCGGGAAACGCAGTGCGTCGATGGGGTTTGCGCACGAACAGTCGATAGAGCATCTTCAGCTTTTCGGCCACACCGGTGAACATCACGGTGTCGTCGATATCACTGATCACCAGCAGGTCGGCCTCGGGGGGCGGCACGTAGACTTCCACACTGGTGCGCACCGTAGGCTGGCCGCTGGCACGGACGACGATATCGGCACGGTGCCAGGAAACGTCCACTGGCAGCGTCGAGGTGATGGGCAAATGGGCGTCGAAATAACCGTCGCGGTCGGTGGTCAGCGTCAGCTGATTTTCGCCCACGCGGATCTCTACCTGGGCATCGGCCAGGCCACGGCGAAAGATGCGCCGGGCCACGTCGGCCGTGTCACGCAATATGCCGCGCCGCGGGATGGCACGCCCAAGAGCCGCCTGTCGAAACACGCGACCCATGACGAAAATTTCCTGTTGAGAGCCGTAGCCACGATAAGGGTGCACCATCATGCCACCCCGGCCACGATCCTTTTTCATGGGTTTGGCAACGACATGGGCAAGCCTTTTGGCAAAGCTTGCCCACTGGTGATACCACGCCATTAAGCGTGCTGACCCGAGTGACGCCCTTCCTGCAGCTCTTCCAGCAGCTTGGCGTTGAAGGCATCCTTTGCCAGAATAGCAACACGTTTACTATTTAGCGCTTGATTCATCATGCTCTCCATTTCGTGATGAGTAGTCGTGTACAGCACCTAACCAGTGTGGCGCATCTTATACCATCGTCAAGCATTGTATAAAACGCGACCCAGCTGGCTGATGTCGTAACCTTTCAGCGCCTCGGCCCGCTGATGAAAGCGCGGCTGCCGGGCAAAGGCCATCAGCGCTTGCATGGTGGGCTCGAAAGCGCTGCGTCGATGCAGGACCAGATCGAACGATTCCTCCACCAGGGGAATGAAATGAAGCTGCTGGCGATGCGCCGCCGCCTCCATGCCCACCCCGACATCCGCCTCTCCCTGAGCAATGGCCAGGCCGAGATCCTCCTCGCTGAGCGCCATGTGATCGGCCCAGCGCAGCGCGTCAGACGCGATGGACGCTTGCGTCAACAAGCCTCGCAGCAAATGCGCAGCCCCGGCATCGGGCTGGCGATGAGCACACACCACGTCTGGGCGGGCAAGATCCTTGATCGTCTTCAGGCCCAGCGGGTTGCCCGGCGCCACTATCAGACCCTGACGGCGCTTGGCCCAGTGCAGCACCACCAGATCCTTGACCCCACCCAACCCCAGCACGGTCGGTTCGTTGTAGCGGCCGCTGTCAGGGTCCCGCAAGTGGATACCCGCCACCATGGCCTTGCCTTCGAGCAAGCGCCGAATGCCGTCGCCACTCCCATGGCACAGCGATGCCAGGTCGCAGCCACTCTCACGAATCGCCCACTCCAGCAGCGGATCGAGGCTTCCGGCCAGTACCTGAGGGGGCGGCAACCGTTGGGCCTGGTCGCCTTCCAGGTGGCTCAACACCCACATGTCGATGTGCTGACGAGGAAACAACAGTTTCCCGGTCGCACGGCTACAAGGAATCTGCCCCTGGCGCACCAGGTCATACACCTTGCGCTCCTTGAGCCGCAGATACTCCGCCACTTCCGCCGTCGTAAGGTACTCTTTTGAATACTCTTTCAGAGACTCTCTCACCCGCCCACCTTCAATTCCTGCATGAGACTGCATAGTAGCGCATATTTTTCAGCGCACCGTGCATCCCGGGAAATTTACGTACACTATGCACCTACCTGATGCTTCTACCAGCATCGTGACTTTTTAGACACGTCATGACCTTACAACGACACCCTACAAACACAATGAACCTGCCCCTATCAGCAACCCTGGCCACGGAACGTCATGTCGGATAACCCATTCAGCACCGCGATAGCGCTCATTCTGGGCATGGACCCTGCGCTCGTGGCCATCGTGACGCTATCGCTTCAGGTGTCGCTGATCGCCGTCACCCTGGCCAGCCTGTTGGCACTGCCCCTGGGAGCGGCGCTGGCACTGTGGCAGTTCCCCGGGCGGAACGCTCTGATCGTGGTGCTCAATGCCCTCATGGGGCTGCCTCCCGTGGTCGCGGGCCTGTGCGTCTACCTCCTGCTTTCCCGTGCGGGGCCATTGGGTCAGTTCGGGCTGCTGTTCTCGCCCACCGCCATGGTCATTGCCCAGGTGATTCTCGTCTTTCCGATCATTGCTGCCCTGACACGCCAGCAGGTGGAAGCCCTGCACAGCGAGTACGCCGAACAGCTGCGTTCGCTGGGGCTCGGCCAACTGCGCATGATGCCCACGCTGCTGTGGGATGCGCGATTTGGCCTGCTGACCGTGATACTGGCGGGCTTTGGCCGCGCCAGTGCGGAAGTGGGCGCAGTGATGATCGTGGGGGGCAATATCGACGGCGTGACCAGGGTCATGACCACCAGCATCGTGCTGGAAACCAGCAAGGGTAACCTGGCGATGGCCTTGGGGCTGGGCATCATTCTGCTCAGCCTGGTCACCTTGATCAATGCACTGGCCCACTGGGTCAGTGAAACGGCAAAACGGCGGTTAGGATGAACGCACCCCTCAGCCCCGCGGCTTCCACCGTCCCCAGACTGCATTTTCAGCAGGTCAGTTTCTGCCACCGTGGCGACACGCTGCTGGCACCGACCACGCTAGCGCTGCACGGCTGCCGCCGGACGCTGGTAATGGGCCCCAACGGGGCTGGCAAAAGCCTGCTCATGCGCTTGGCGCATGGGCTGCTGCGCCCCAGCAGTGGTCAGGTGACCTGGGAAGGCAAGCCGCCGGTGCAGGCCATGGTCTTTCAGCGCCCGGTGCTGCTGCGCCGTTCGGCGCTGGACAATCTCACCTACGCGCTGGCCGTGCATCGGGTGCCTCGCCGCCAGCGCAAGGCGCTGGCCTTGCAGGCATTGGAAAAGTTCGGCCTGACCAGCTTGGCCAAGCGCCCCGCCCGGGTGCTTTCCGGAGGCGAGCAGCAACGTCTCACGCTGGCACGGGCCTGGCTGCTCAAGCCTGCCGTCCTGTTTCTGGATGAACCCACCTCCGCCCTGGACCCGGCGGCCATCAAGGCCGTGGAAGACGCGGTCAATGAGTTCCATCAGGCAGGCACGCGTATCGTCATGACCACCCACGATTTGCATCAGGCCCGGCGTCTGGCCGACGACGTGCTGTTCATGTACAGCGGTCAGTTGATCGAACACACCTCGGCAGAAGACTTTTTTGACACCCCGGCAACAGCGCAGGCCAGGGCGTTCATACGGGGCGAGCTGGTCTGGTAAGCCTTGCTCTGGCAAGCCCTACTCTAGTAAGCCCCGCTACGACGCTTGAACAATACCCAAAGGAGCAGGACCGTGAACAAGACCACTACCCTCGTTACCGCCAGCCTATCCACCACGGCACTGGCCTGGAGCGCCTCGCTGCTGGCCAATGATGATTACATTACCCTGGCTTCCACCACCTCTACCGAGAACTCGGGCCTGTTTGGGGCCATTCTGCCGGTCTTTACGGAAGCGACCGGGATCGATGTGCGCGTGGTGGCCGTAGGCACTGGCCAGGCCTTCGAAATCGCTCGTCGTGGCGATGCCGATAGCCTGCTGGTTCACGATACCGCAGGCGAAGAGCAGTTCGTTACCGATGGCTACGCCACCGAGCGGCTGGATGTGATGTACAACGACTTCGTGATCGTGGGACCCAGCGATGACCCCGCCAACATCGCCGCCAGTGACAGCGTCAGTGATGCTTTGGCGCGGATCGCCGACAGCGAGTCGCCCTTCGCCTCACGGGGTGACGACAGCGGCACTCACCGCGCCGAGCTGCGCCTTTGGAAAGATGCGGGCGTCACACCGCAAGGAGATTGGTACCGTGAACTGGGCAGCGGCATGGGGCCGACCCTGAATACCGCCGCAGGCATGAACGCCTACAGCTTCACCGACCGCGCCACCTGGGTGGCCTTTGAAAACCCGCAGGACCTGACCCTGCTGTTCGAGGGCGACGAAGCGCTGTTCAACCAATACGGTTCGCTGCTGCTATCACAGGAGCAGCACCCGCACCTGAAACATGCGCTGGCCACCCAATGGCACGAGTGGCTGGTGTCCGACGAAGGCCAGCAAGCGATTGCCGACTTCAAGGTCAACGACCAGCAGCTGTTCTTCCCCAACGCGACTCGCTCCAGGGCGCATTGGAGATAAAACTTCATCTTTGATCATTAAAACAGCGGTAACCCACCCGCTGTCTCCATATAGAAAACCTGCTGCAGCGTCTTGCGCCAACAGCAGGTTCAGTGTGCGTTGCCAACGGCTAAGCGTCTACTCGATTATCTCGATAACGTCATCAAACCATTAGCGCAGAAGGTCACGAATGTCCTTCGCGCCCCAGTGCGGAAAATGCTTGCGCACAAGAGCGTTCAGGTCACGTTCGAAGGCGGCCCAGTCGGTGGTGCCGGCCTGCTCACGGGCATCCGCGACCCGCCGAATCATACCGGCGCCTACGGTCACGTTGCTCAGCCGGTCGATGATGATGAAACTGCCCGTGCCGGGGCTGGTACGGTAGTCGTCCACCGGAATCGATGCCGTCAGTTCTACTTCACAGCGAGCAATGGCATTCAGCCCCAGGCGCTGGGTCGGGTGTTTCTCCAGCGTGTTGACGTCCACCTGATACTCGATGGCGCTGATCTGGCCCGCCAGATCACGAGTGGCCAGCTTGATATCGTAGAGCTTGCCCGGCTCCATGGGCTCTTCGTGCATCCAGACCACATCGGCATTGAACACGTTGGAAAGCGGCACCTGATCTTCGGCGCTGACCAGCCAATCGCCACGGGAGATATCGATCTCGTCTTCCAGAGTCACGGTGATGGCCTGGCCGGGGTAAGCAGCGTCGAGATCCCCGTCGAAAGTGACGATGCGCGCCACGCGAGAGGTCTTGCCCGACGGCAGCGCCTTCACCTCTTGGCCTGGGCGCAGCACACCAGCCGCCAGGGTGCCGCAATAGCCTCGGAAGTCCAGGTTGGGGCGATTGACGTACTGCACCGGCAGGCGCAGGTCGCTCAGGTTCTGGTCACGGGTGACTTCGACGTTTTCCAGCAGCTCGATCAGGGTCTTGCCTTCGTAGCCTTCACTGCCCGCCGCAAAGTACCAGGGCGTGTGCTCGCTGGCGTTGACCACGTTGTCGCCATTGAGCGCCGACATCGGCACGAAGCGAATGTCCGGGGCCTGCAAGTTGGCCGCAAAGGCTCGGTACTCCGCCACGATCTCGTTGAAGCGTGCCTCCGAGAAGCCCACCAGGTCCATCTTGTTGACCGCGATGACCAGATGCTGAATGCCCAGCAGGTCGGCAATGAAGCTGTGCCGACGTGTTTGGGTCTGCACACCGTAGCGCGCGTCGACCAGGATGATCGCCAGGCTGGCAGTGGAAGCGCCCGTGGCCATGTTGCGCGTGTACTGCTCGTGCCCCGGCGTATCGGCAATGATGAACTTGCGCTTGTCGGTGGAGAAAAAGCGGTACGCCACGTCGATGGTGATGCCCTGCTCGCGCTCCGACTGCAGGCCGTCTACCAACAGGGCGAGGTCCACCGTATCACCGGTGGTGCCACTGGTTTTGGAAGCCTTGGTGATCGCGGCGAGCTGATCTTCGAAGATCATCTTGGAGTCGTGGAGCAGCCGTCCGATGAGCGTGGACTTGCCGTCGTCGACGCTGCCGCAGGTGATGAAACGCAGCAGATCCTTGTTTTCGTGCTCGTGCAGGTATTGCTCGATGTTATCGGCAATCAACGTTGATTGGTGCGCCATTAGAAATACCCCTCACGCTTTTTCTTCTCCATGGAACCGGCCTGATCGTGATCGATGGCGCGGCCACTGCGCTCGCTGGTCCTGGTCAGCAGCATCTCCTGAATGATCTCCGGCAGCGTGGCGGCGGTGGACTCCACCGCCCCCGTCAGCGGGTAGCAGCCCAGGGTTCTGAAACGCACCCACTTCTCTTCCGGCACTTCGCCCTCGGCCAGCGGCAGGCGCTCGTCGTCCACCATGATCTGCATGCCGTCGCGCTGCACTACCGGACGCTTAGCGGAGTAGTACAACGGCACGATGGGAATCGACTCCAGATAGATGTACTGCCAGATATCCAGCTCGGTCCAGTTGGAGAGCGGGAACACGCGAATCGATTCGCCCTTGTTGATCTTGGCGTTATAGACGCTCCACAGCTCCGGACGCTGATTTTTCGGGTCCCAGCGGTGGTACTTGTCGCGGAAGGAGTAGACGCGCTCCTTGGCACGGGAGGCTTCCTCGTCGCGCCGCGCGCCGCCAAAGGCAGCATCGAAACCGTGCTTGCTCAGGGCCTGCTTGAGGGCCTGGGTCTTCATGATATCGGTGTACTTGGCACTGCCGTGGTCGAAGGGGTTGATGTTGGCGGCGCGACCCTCTTCGTTGGTATGCACGATCAGCTCCATGCCCGCCTCTTCCGCCATGCGATTGCGGAAAGCGATCATCTCGCGGAACTTCCAGGTGGTATCGATATGCATCAGCGGGAACGGCGGCGTGCCGGGGTAGAAGGCCTTCCGCGCCAGATGCAGCATTACCGAGGAGTCCTTGCCGATGGAGTACATCATCACCGGGTTGCTGAACTCGGCTGCCACTTCCCGGATGATATGGATCGACTCGGCTTCGAGCTGCTTCAGGTGGGTCAGTCGGGCGGCATCCGGTGCGATGGGCACCTGTTGCGTCGCCGCCGACGGCGCAGAAAACTGGTTCATTACCTTCTCCCTCACAAAACGGTGCTTGCTTTTATCGAGACGGCTTTTCAAGGAAGCCTGTGCAAACATGGTGTGCCGCCCTGCGCGTATGAATCGCAAGGCGGGCATTTGTGGGTAGGGTAACGCCAGGTCAATAATAACCCAAAAGAATTAATAACTATCTTTTTATATCTTTATCAACTAAAAAGAAAAGCATCAGAGGTCGATACGCTCGACCCAGGTCTGCCACTCCTCCCCGTGCAGCTCCACCACGCGATAACCCGGCCGCGACGCTTCATCCACCGCAAAGGTTTTCGCACCGGGCAGAAACTGGTCTGATGTGGCGGGGCAACCATAAGTGCCTATCGCCGAGCCCGCCAGCGGCTGATGCTGGGCAAAGGCCTGATGGGCATGCCCAAACAGAATGATCTTGACCTGGGGGTAAGCGCTCAACAGCTGCCAGAACGCATCGCGGTCCTGCAAGCCAATCGCATCCATCCAGGCCGCCCCGACATCCACCGGCGGGTGGTGCATGACGATGGCCACCGGCCGCTCGTCCTGCTCCAGCCGTTCGGCCAAGGCGGTGAGTTTGGTCGCCCCCAGCTCGCCATGGGGCTTGCCCGGCACATGGGTATCCAGCAGCAACAGGCGCCACTGTTCCAGATCGACTTCATCCAGCATCGGGCGTTCTGCGGCCATCAGCTCGGGCTGGTCGTGGTTGCCCGGTATCCAGAACCAGGGGCACGGCAGGCGGTTCAAAGCCTCGCAGGCGTGAACGTAAGACGCGCTGGTTTCATCCTGGCTGACGTCACCACTCACCACCACCACGTCCGGGCGTTCGGCCACCACGGCGTCCAGCACGGCTTCGAACTGCTGCCAGGGAATGGCCGCCCGAGAGCGTGCCTGCTTGTCGGCGTGCAGATGCGCATCGGTAATCTGTATCAACCGCATCAGGGTAGCTCCGGCAAATCGACGACATGACCATGGGCCAGCCCATGGGCCAACCACTCTCCTAAAAAGCAGTTCAACTGCAGCTTTTCATCCGGTTGATGCATGCGCGCATTGGGGTAGCGATAGCGTCCGCTGAAATGACGCTCGCGCTGAAAGTCGATGACTTCCGCCATGCGCACATCATGGTAAAGGTGCACGCGCATGCGCGGCCCTTCGATGACCGCATCCAGCGGGCCGCGCTGGGAGATCTCCACCAGCGTGGTGTAAGGGGCCTGTTGAAGAATGGCCAGCTTGAGGTCGCCAAAGTGCTGGTGATCACCGCGCAAGGCGATATCGCGCCGCTGGCCGCTCTGCAGGTCACCCACCAGGCGCACCAGGCGCAGATAGTTGGCGCTGCACTCCCCTTGCAAGGTTTTCAAATCGGTTACGTAGGCGGCTCTTGCCATGATGACTCCTTACCGGGTGTTGGCCTCGACGGCTGACACGGCCGCGCGCTGGGAAGCCGCCCGCAGCGATGCCCGCTGCCCGGCCAACCAGTGCATGCCGATCAAACACATGGCGTTGTCGAGTCGGCCCTGCTCCAGGAGTTCCCAGGCGGCGGGAAAAGAGACGACATGAACACGGATGTCTTCATTCTCGTCCTCGACGCCATGCACGCCTCCCACGCCCTGGCTATCGACCAGCCCGCAAAATAGCGTGACCCGCTCGTTGCAGGCGCCAGGGCTTGGGTAGTAGGTATGCAATCGGGTCAGTTGGCCCACCTGGCAACCGGCTTCCTCCTGGGCCTCACGGCGCGCCACGTTTTCCAGGGTCTCGTCCTTGTCGACGAGGCCCGCCACCAGTTCCAGCTTCCAGGGGGAGTGAGGGTCGTCGATGGCGCCGGCGCGAAACTGCTCGACGAGGATCAGCGCATCACGCTCGGGGTCATACAACAGCACACCCACCGCATCGTGGCGGTTGTGCATTTCTCGGCGCATGGTGGAGCTCCAGCCGCCCTCGAAAAGTCGATGACGCAGCTCTAGCGCTTCCAGGCGAAAAAACCCCTTGTACAGGGTGTCACGCGTGATGAGTTCCACATCGTCGCGATTGAGCGTGGGGCCCATACGGCACTCCCGGTGAACATGATCGTACCATTATCAATGCTGGCCACCGGGAATGCCAATCGGATCATCAACCGCGTGATTTGACGGCCATTACAGCTCGCGCAGCAGCGCCTCGGCATCACGGCGAAGGGCTTCGTCGGAGCGTTGGCGACTCTCCCGCGCCGTGCCGTTCACGGCTCGCTGAGCATGCTCCCGCGCCGCCTGGGTGTTGCCCTCTTCTTTCAGGAAAGCGGCATAGTAGTAGTTCACATCGATACCGTCCGGGCGAATTTCCAGCGCCCGCTGGAACATCCGCTCAGCGGTGGCGCTATTGCCAAACCCCAGCGGGCGACCCGGGGCACGGTCATACAGCGCCCCCAGGGTCACATACGCAGAGCCATTGCCCCCCGTAGGGTCGATCTCGACGGCGCGTTCCAGCACCGTGCGCGCATCACCGGCGGTACCCAGCGCCCCCAACCCACCCCGCTCTCTAGCATAGGAAGCCAGCACAATGCCTTGCCATATCAGCACCTCGGCCTCGTTGGGGTTCTGCTGGGCCAGTCGCTCTGCCTCGCCCGCCAATGCCCTCAGGGTCGACTCCCGTTGGTTGGCGGGCATGTCGGTCACCGTATGCTCCCAGCGGTTCTTCAAGGAGAACAGCTCGCTTTCGAAGGCCGACGCGCTCAGCGGCGACAGTACCAGGGCACCGCCCAACGCCGCCGCCATGAAGAGTCGAGAAAATGGAATTGTACGCATGGAAAACTCCTGCTTGTTGTTATGAAGAATGAGGAATGAGTCATGACTGTTGAGTTATCACTATCGAGTTAGACCTGCTCAAGGCATGGCGATATCTCGTCCACACTGACAATGTAACGAACGTTTGAATGATTCGCCAGAGAATCACCGCTTTGTTGCCCTGTACCTTGGTAGCGTAAGCTAGGCACTTTTCCGGGAAGGTAACGACACCATGAAAGGCCGCAACATGACGCGCTGGCGCGATCCGGCAAAAGACCCGCGCCAGGCACCCAAGAGCAACCTGATTACCGCCGAGGGCGCGGCCCGCCTGCGGGGCATTCTGGACCACCTTTCCCGCGTCAAGCGCCCTGAGCTGTCGGCCAAGGTGGGGGAAGCCGCTGCGCTGGGGGACCGCAGTGAGAACGCCGACTACACCTACAACAAGAAAGAGCTGAACCGGGTCATCGCCCGCATCCGCTATCTGACCCAGCGGCTGGACGAACTACAGGTAGTGGACAGGCTGCCCGCCAACACCGACAAGGTGTTTTTCGGCGCGTTCGTGAGCCTGGAAGACGACGTGGGGGAAGCCCTGCATATCCGCCTGGTGGGCCATGACGAAATCGACACCCGGAAGCACTGGATCAGTGTCGACGCCCCCATGGCCAAGGCGCTGCTGGGCAAGGAAGTGGACGACGAGATCACGGTGATCACGCCAAACGGCGAGGCGTTCTACACCATTACCGACATTCGCTATGCCGATGCTTCACCCAACGCCTGAGCCAGCGGCCCCTTCACGACTGCCCGCGATACACCCGGAAACGCCGATTGTCGGCCAGCGTCTCGAAGCTTCCAAACGCACGCTCCAGCCTCTCGGGATAAGGCAGGAAGGCGTTGGCCACCAGCACCAGTTGGCCTTTGGGGGTCAGGTGCTGACGCGCTTCGTCGATGAGTCGCGCACTCGGTCCGTAGCTGATCTCGCGCTCCTGGTGAAACGGTGGATTGCTGACGATCAGGTCGAAGCGCGTATCGCCCAGCGCACGGTAGACATCGCTTTCGCACACGCTGCCCGTCAGCTGGTTGGCCGCCAGGGTCTGGCGACACGCCTCGACGGCAAAGGCGTTGACGTCCACCGCTGTCACCGTATGGCCACGGCTGGCCAGCCAGGCGCTGATGATGCCGTCACCACAGCCCATGTCCAGCACGCTCAGCGGGCGCCTGGGCAAGTGCGCTTCCAGGGTGTCGAGGAGTAGCAAGGTTCCTTCGTCGACCTTGCCATGGCCAAACACACCAGGGTGGCTCACCAGCGTCATGCCCAGCGCTTCGAAGCGCTGCCACTCATCTGGCTGCTCGGGCAGCGCCACGGTGCGGCTGGCAAACAGTGAGCAGCGGCGTGCGTTGTCCAGCTTGTCACACCCCATGCCCAGCGCTGCCAGCAGCTTCGGCACACGCTTGATCCCGCCCTGGTGCTCCCCCACGATCTCGAAAGGCGTGTTCTCGGGGAGCCATTGGCACAGCCAGCGCAACCACCACGTGCCCAAGGCATGCGCCTTGGGCCAGAACAGCACCACGCGGCCAGCGGGCTCTGCATTCATGGGCGCCAGCGGGCTACTGGCCAGCTTTCCAGCGTCCTGCCACTGCTGGCGCAGCGCCACATCGCCACTGATCATGGCGGTAGAGCGCTCCACCAGCCAGCCATCGGCAGGTGGAGCGATGGGCAGCAGTTGAGCCGCAGGGCCATGGTAACGTTCGAGAAGTTGGCTGGCGGGCAGTTGAGCGCTCATGCATCGGCCTCGGGTTTGGTGAAGGTGTAAAGTAGATAGCGGCCCAGCCGCCAATGGGGCTCCTGGCGGCAGTACTGGCGTTCCAGCGCCATGAGCGCGGCCTGGTCGTCAGCGCTGGCAGGGGCCTGGCGCAGGTAGTCCTGAAAGATACGAATGCCCGCCACGTCGACCATCTCCAGACTGCAGCTATCGGCCCAGCCCAGAACTTGCGCGTGGGTCATGGGTGAAATGGGGGTCAAGCGCTGGCGACGCCCCTTGCCTGCCAACTGGTCGCCCAGCGCCTTGCTCAAGTTGCCCTTCACCACGTTGGAGAAGCGCAGCGCATCGCGGTTGAACACCATCAGGCTCAGCTGGCCACCGGGGGCCAGCAGGCTGGCCAGGGTAGCCAGCGCCTGGGCCGGGTCGCCCAGCCACTCCAGCACCGCATGACAAGTGATCAGCGGCCAGGGCCCGGGGGCTTGAACGGGCAACGCTTGCAACGGTGCCGCAACGTAGTGCAGCGCGTCGGCATTGAAAGCACCTTCGCTGACCCGCTGGTCATGCCATGCCTGGGCGTGTGCCAACATATCCTGGGAAGGCTCTGCCATGGTCACCGCATGCCCCCGCTCGGCCAGCCAGGCCGACAGCTGTCCCAGGCCGCCGCCTACATCCAGTACCGGCTGGGCGTTCAGGTTCAGCATCTGAGGCAGCAGGTAATCCAGCATGGCCAAGCGCAGCTCTCCACGCGGGGCCTGATACAGCGAGCGGGAAAATTTCTCCGCCAGACCATCGAAATAACGGTCGCCCGCCTCGGTCAGTTCGTAGGATGGGTGCATGCAGCAAGCTCTAGATAGAATCACGGTCGTCGATTGACGGGGGCGTAGTTTACCCTGCCTGAGCTGCAAACGCTTGCCGAGGCAGCCTCGCCTGCCAGTTTTCCTGCTGCTCCAGGGCGGCGGCCAACTGCAGCAACTGGCGGTCTTCCCCCAGCCGCCCAACCACTTGCACCCCCACGGGCAAGCCGCTTTGCGCCACGTGCATCGGCAGCGACATGGCAGGCTGGCCGGTCAGGTTGGCCAACTGGGTAAAAGGCGTACGGCTCAGGGCATCGACGGCCAGGCGCTTCAACAGCCCCGCCTTCAGGGCCAGCGCGGGCAGGCCCGGCACCGCCAGCAGCGCCATCAGCCGTTCGCGCAGGGCCGACGGGTACAGCTCCCCCAACCGAGGCGCGGTGTCTGCGGCCACGGGCAGCACCAACACATCATGACGCTGATGAAACTGGCTCATCTGCTCGGCGGCAACGTGCCAATAGCGCTTGGCCGTCTCGTACTCCCAGGCAGAGAGTTTGGCGCCCAGGCGGCCAATGGCTCGGGTAGAAGGCTCCAGAGGCAGGCGGCCGAGCGGCACGCCGGTTTGCTGACTGATCCAGCGCAGGTCTGCCGCCAGGTGGCCCAGGTAGAGCGTCAGGTAACTGTCGGCAAGCGCCTCACCGTCGACCGGCGGGTCGCACCACGCTACCGTGTGCCCCATCTCCTCCAGCCGCTGGGCGGTTTTCTCGATGGCCGTTTTCACCTCTGGATTCAACCGTGTACCCAAACTGCGCCCAAAAGGCTCCCCTAGAGAGATCGCCACCCGCAAGGGTGGGCAGGGTTTCGACAGCGCCTCCACATAGCCGCGTTCCGCAAGCACCGGGTAAGGGCCCGAAGGCGCCATGCCGTTGACCGCTTCCAGCAGGGCCGCACTGTCACGCACGCTCCGCGTGATCGCATGCTCAACGACGGCTCCCTGCCACACCTCACCATGGGCTGGCGCCAGTGGCACGCGGCCCCTGGAAGGCTTGAACCCGAACAGCCCGCAATAGCTGGCAGGGATACGAATGGAACCGCCGCCATCGCCTGCCAACGCCAAGGGCACCATGCCCCCGGCCACCGCGGCCGCCGCTCCACCGCTGGAACCACCGGGCGAATAGCCTGCGCACCACGGGTTTTCAGGGTGGGCAAATGCCCTAGGCTCGGTGATGCCCATCAAGCCAAGCTCCGGCGTGGCCGTTTGGCCCACCACCACCAGTCCTGCCCTGCGCGAGCGCTGGATGAACAGAGAATCCTCGGCAGGCCGCCAGTCGCGTAACGCAGCACTGCCGAATGCCAGGGGCTCCCCTTTGAGCGCCATCAACAAATCCTTGCTCAAGGTGGGCACACCGGCAAAACAGGCCGAACTTTCTACCTGCTGGCTTTCACGACGCGCCTGCTCGACCCGCATGCGCACCACGGCCTGCAGCGCCGGGTTAGCCTGCTCGATGGCCACCAGCGCGGCCTCCAGCACCTCTTCCCGGCTCACCTGCCCGCCACGAATCAGCGCTGCCAGCCCCGTTGCGTCGTACTGTTGATACTCGTGCACGTGCATCGCCACCCTCCCGGTTTTCTTTCAGCGTAGCAAAGGCCAGGCGCCCCCTCTGCGCCTCCGTTGACAGTGTGATTGCAACACGCCCCTGAAACAAAAAACCAGTTGCCTAAGAGACACCTCGTCGTAGACTTCAAACGGTGTGTGCCAATCCAGTGTCTTGCGTGGTCGTGTATTCAGTGAGTCAGCGATCTTGTCGCATTCTTTCTGGCTGCAGACTGACAGGCCCATGCCCTTCGGCAGGCACTGTCTCAACAGCCCATTAGTGTTCTCATTAGAATCCCTCTGCCATAGGCATCCGGGTCGGCAAATAGGTGACTGATGCACAGGAAATAGGCGGCTGATGTGGTGCTGATGTAATGCTGTAGCGAGCGTTTTCTGTGGGGGCGAAACGAAAACATACCCAGCACGCTAAGAGAAGAATAAAACAAAGCATTGATTTAACTGGCGTCCCTGGCAGGAGTCGAACCTGCGACCTGCCGCTTAGGAGGCGGCTGCTCTATCCTACTGAGCTACAGGGACTTACGGGGCGCGTAGTATAGCGCGTTGCTGCGCCCCGGCCAACCGCCGCGCTTTAAATCCACCCGGCCAGGCGTAGGGCGAAAATGCCCAACGTCACGGTGATGCTGGCCATCAGCGTGGTAAGGGCGATGATATTGGCGGCCAGGGCCACGTTGCCGTTGATGGCCTTCACCATCACGAAGCTGGCAGCGGCGGTGGGGCTGGCGAAGAACAGGAACAACAGCCCCAGTTGCGCGCCGGAAAAGCCCAACAGCCACGCCGCGACCGTCGACAAGGCGGGCAAGGCGACCATCTTCATCAGGCTGGCACTCATGGCCACTTGGCTGCCTTCACGCAAGCTGGAGACCGAGAGCGTGGCGCCAATGCAGATCAGCGCCAGGGGCAGCGTCAGCGAGGCAAAGTAGTTGCCCGAGGTCATCACCCAGCTTGGCAGCCCTACCGAGAACGCCGTGAACGGCAACGCCGCGAACACGGAAAGAATCAGCGGGTTCTTGACGATATGCCCCAGCAGGCTGCGCCAGTCGGTGGATTGGCCGGGCTGGTACGCCGCCAGGGCCACCACGGAAAGCGCGTTGTACATCACGATCACCACGCCCAGCAGCAGGCTTCCCGCCGAAAGCCCGTAATTGCCATACATGCCCGCCGCCAAGGCCAACCCCACCACGCCGCAGTTGCCCCGAAAAGCCCCCTGCACGTAGATCCCTCTGTCTGGTTGAGGTACACGAAAATGCGCCCACCCCCAGCTCAGGGCGAACTGCGCCAGGGTGGCCACAGCGAAGAACAGCAGCAGCGGAATGTCCAACGCAACGCTCAGGTCAGCTTTGACTAAACTCAGAAAGATAAGCGTGGGCAGCGTCGCCTTGAACACCAGCGTCGAGGCCGTGCTGACAAAGGCGCTGTCGATCCAGCCCAGGCGCTTCAGGCCAATGCCGATGAACACCATGGCAAACACGGGTAGCGTCACGTCTAGCGTGCGGGTAAACAGTTCCAGTAGATCCACAGCAGCTCTCTCAGTTGGATAAGCGACGTCTTATCAATTAACGCGAAAAACCTCGTACTTCTAGTGCGAGGATGAATAGCGTGGGACGCGAAGCGTCCCCTATTCCGGTCTTGTTTGCTGCTCAATATATTGCTTTACGACACTCAGCGGCGCGCCGCCGACGCTTCCCGCAAAGTAGCTCGGACTCCATAGCGCATTTTTTCTGTATGAAGTCTGTACTAATTCGGGGTGCAGCAGCTTCATCCGCCTGCTCGAAACCCCTTTCAGGCTGTTCACCAGCCTTGAAACCGCCACCTTGGGCGGAAAGTTCACCAGTAAGTGAACATGATCCGTTTCACCATGGAACTCCTTTAGCTCAGCCTCGAAATCCTGACACACCTGCCTGAACAGGGTTTCAAGGGATTGAAGGTGTGCGTCATTGAATACTCTTCCACGATATTTGGTTACGAAGACCAAGTGGGCGTGCATTTCAAAAACGCAGTGTCTTCCTGTTCTGATAGTCTTGATCTTGTCCATAGGCCAAGTATACTCAAAGCCATGAAACAGACCAAGACATTAAAAGTTCGCGTAAGAGACAAGCACATTGCCCAGCTTAACCGCATGGCACGCAGTGTGAACTTTTGCTGGAACTATCTGAACGAACTCTCATCTCGTGCCATTCTTGAGCGCGGTCTGTTTCTGTCGGCGTATGACCTGCATCCCTATACCAAAGGGGCGGGCAAGGAACTTGGTCTGCATAGCCAGACCTTGCAGTGCATCGCCGCCGAATATGTCACCCGCCGCAAGCAGTTTAGGAAGGCTCGTCTCAACTGGCGCAAATCGCGTGGCGTTCGTCGTTCTCTCGGCTGGATTCCGGTCAATACCGGCGCGGCCAAATGGAAGAGCGGGCAAGTATTCCACAACGGCAGTTACTTCAAAGTCTGGGACAGCTACGGGCTGAGCCAGTACAAGCTCCGCTCTGCATCCTTCAACGAGGATGCGCGTGGGCGCTGGTACTTCAATGTCGTGGTTGAAATTGAGGTAGACCCGCCAGCCGGTCAAGACAAGATCGGTATCGACCTTGGTCTGAAAGATACCGCCACCTGCTCGGATGGTACAAGGCTGGAAGCCGGTCGTTTCTACCGCGATATGGAAGATAAGCTGGCTGTTGCACAACGCGCCGGAAAGAAAAAGCGTACCAAAAACATTCACGCCAAGATTGCCAATCGGCGCAAGGACGCCTTGCACAAGTTCAGCCGTCAATTGGTGAACCGTGCGGGGGAAATCTACGTCGGTAATGTGAAATCATCCTCGTTGGCCAAAACCAAGATGGCCAAGTCAGTGCTGGACGCTGGCTGGGCTATGCTGAAAACAATGCTGGAATATAAATGCGATAGCGCAGGCATTGTTTTTAAAGAGGTCAACGAGTCGTACACCACCCAAGCCTGTTCGAGCTGCGGTTGTATTTCCGTCAGTAGTCCGAAGGGTAGATCAGGCTTGAGAATAAGAGAGTGGACTTGCAGTGAGTGTGGTGTCACTCACGACCGCGATGTGAACGCGGCCAAGAACATTCTTGCGGTCGGGCATGGCCGTCCAGAAGTGGGAATCCCCGTCCTGAGGGCGGGGAGGATGTCAAACTCTACCGTTGACCAGGATTTGTCGACTGGCTAGACAGGCACCTCGGCATAAGGGAAAGTAGCCCTAAACGCGCATCACGGATACGTTACGTATGGTACAGCCCGCCGCCCCTGAACACGAAGCACAGCGGCTTCTCACCCTGAAGCGGTACACACTGGGGGATCTTTCGGCTGACCAGGAGTTTGACCGCATCACCCGTCTAGCGGCTGCTTACTGCGAAACCCCCATAGCCTTGATCACGCTGGTGGATGCCAGTCACGTCTGGGTCAAAAGTGGCGTGGGCGAATACAGCCCCACGGTATTGCGTCAGCTCTCATTATGCGGGGAAGCCATCCTCGAACCCAAGCTGTTCGAAGTATCGGATGCACGCCTGGATGCGCGGCTCCATAATTTGCCCATGGTCAGTGAAGCGCCCCATGTGGTGTTTTATGCTGGCATGCCGCTGGTCGCCGACAATGGCGACATCCTCGGCACGCTGTGCGTCATGGATCACCGACCCCGCCAATTGACGCCAACCCAGCGGGAGCTGCTTCAACAACTGGCCAACAGTACCGTCCTGCAGTTCGAGCACTATCTTAGCCAACGCGCCTACCAGGCCATTGGCAATGCCGCTATCGGCCTCTGGGAGATGGATGTCGCCACCAGGACGACCCACTGGAACGATGTGGTCGATGCGCTCTATCAAACCAATGCCAGACAAGCCAACACCTTCGAAGCGCGCATGCAGGCGTACACCCCTGAGGACCGCGCTCGTCTCACCCAGGCCATTGATACTGCGGTTACCCAAGGCACGCCCTTCAACGACATCTTCGAGATGCAGCCCCCCTCGGGCGAGCCGCTTTGGGTCAGAATCACCGGCAACCCCTTGGCCGTGAATGGCCAAGTGGTACAAATCATCGGCACCATGCTCGATGTCACCCCTCGCAAGAAGATCGAAACACAGCTGCTGCGCCAGCAGGCGCTGGAACAGGCCATCATGCGGGCGCAGGCCAGCTTTATCGACGAACAGGGCAACGCCAAGGCGCTCAACCCATTGCTCGACGACTTACTCACCTTAACCGGCAGCGAATACGGCTTCATCGGCGAAGTGCTTTACCACCCCGACAAGACACCCTACCTGGTGGCCCATGCCATCACCGACATCAGTTGGGATGAGCCCTCACGCCAGTTCTACGCTCAGCACGCCCCCAGCGGCATGGTGTTCAGCAACCTGGATACGCTGTTCGGCCATGTGATGCGCCACGAAGAAGTGGTCATTGCCAATGAGCCCGCCCATGACCCCAGGCGCGGGGGCCTACCACCGGGGCATCCAACGCTCGATGCGTTTCTAGGAGTACCGATTCAGTTTCACGGCCACTGCATCGCCATGATCGGCCTGGCCAATCGCCCTGATGGCTATCACCCTGAGCTGGTGGAATTCCTGGCACCGCTGCTGGGCAGTATCGGGCAGTTCATCAACACTCTGAGCCACTACCGCCGACAGCAGCAAGACCAGCAGGCCATCGCAAGACTTTCCATGGTAGCGAAAAACACCAGCAATGGCGTAGTCATTACAGACCCCAACGGCAACATCGAATGGGTCAACGATGGCTTTACCCGTCTCAGTGGTTACACTTTCGAAGAAGCGGTCGGCAAGAAGCCAGGACGGTTGGTGCAGGGCAAAGCCACCGACCGCGCCACAGTGCTGCGCATTGCCCGGGCTTTGCGCCATCGCCAGCACTTCGAAGAAGAACTGCTCAACTACCGCAAGGATGGCACCCCGTACTGGGTGCATATCAGCTGTAACCCGCTCCCCGCCAACGAACAATCCGGCGGTGGGTTCATTGCCATCCAGTCGGACATTACCGACACCAAGCTGCATGAAGAGGCGCTTTACAAGGCTGCCAATATCGATGAGCTGACCCAGCTGCCCAATCAGCGGCTAGCCCGTACGCAGTTGGAAGCACTGGTGCAGCATCATGCGCCACTGACCATCTCAGTGCTCAATATCGATGACTTCAAACGCCTTAACGACCTGTTTGGCTACGCCACTGGCAATAGCATACTCAGACGGGTAGCCAAACGGCTGGAAGCCCTGGTCAGCCCCTTCAAGGCCCAGGGCATCACGGCACGGCTCAGTGGCGATGAATTTGTGCTGGCAGGGCCAACCCAACGCCTCACCCCGTCCACCATCCAGCACGCCCTACAGCAGCCGCTGCACGTCAACGGGCAAAAGTTGAAGCTCACTGCCTGTATCGGTATGACCACCTACCCCAACGACAACGTCGACCCCGACGCCCTGTTTCGCCATGCCTATCAGGCACTCTATCAGGCCAAGACCCAAGGGGTTGCCCAGTGCGTACGCTACAGCACTGATCAGGAGTACCTGGTCAAACTGCGCCAGCAGGAGCGCAGCGCCATTCAGCACGGCCTGGCCAATGACGAATTTCGTCTCTACTATCAGCCCCAGGTCGATCTCAAATCGCACACCGTGGTCGGGGCTGAGGCGCTGATTCGCTGGATCCACCCGCAACACGGGCTGCGCAATCCGGCAGAGTTTCTGCCGCTGCTGGAAGGCAGCGAGCTGGAGTTTCATCTGGGGGAGTGGGTCATCGAAGCCGCCTTGAAGCAGCTGCAAAGCTGGCTGGCCATGGGCATCGAACTGCAGGTGAGTGTCAACATCAGCCCGCAACACCTGCTGCACCCCGGCTTTCTGCCGCAGTTGGAACAGCTGCTGCTGTACTACCCGCAAGTCCCCTCACGGCTGCTCGCCATCGAGATACTCGAATCGGCCACGCTGGATGACATGCAGGCCGCCCTGCACGTGCTGGAAGAGTGCCAGCGGCTCGGCATCGAAATTGCCCTGGACGACTTCGGCACCGGCTACTCCTCGCTGGCCTACTTCCGTCGCCTGCCCGTGCAGTTGATCAAGGTAGACCGCGACTTCGTGCGCGACATGCTGGAAAGTGAGGACGACAAGGCCATCGTGGAAAGCATCATCTTCATGGCCAGAAAATTCTCACGGCCGGTGCTGGCAGAAGGGGTCGAGACCATGGCCCACGCCCAAGCCTTGCTGGCCATGGGCTGCCATCTGGCGCAAGGCTACGGTATTGCTCGCCCGATGCCCGCCGACGCACTACCAGGCTGGCTGGAAACCTGGCAGGCAGAAGGATTTGCACTACCTTAATCGAACAACGCCATCGGGTCGCTTTCCCCCGTCAGCTTGACCATCACGCCATCGCGCCCTTGGCCCTTGACGTCGTAGCTGGCGGCATCGGCACGGGCCAGGGCGACTTCCACGGCGTCATCGCTCTCATCGAAGACGGTCACGCCAATACTCAAGGTAACGGTATATTCCTTATCCTCGTGGGTCACCGACACCTCGCTCACCGCCTTGCGCAGTGAATCGGCAATCACCCTGGCCTGACCCAGGGTGCAGCTGGGCAACAGCACGCCAAACTCATCCCCCCCTTGGCGGGCCACATGGTCGCTGCGGCGTACCTCCCAGGCCACCACCTGAGCAATGCGGCGCAGCATCTCGTCACCCATGGCATGACCACCTTCGTCATTGATCGGCTTGAAGTGATCAAGATCGAACAACAGCAGCGCCGAAGGCGTGCTGGTTTTCTGGAAGTCAGCAAACGCTTCTTCCAGGCGGCGTTCGAAACCACGCCGATTCAGCAGCCCGGTCAAGGGGTCATGTTCGGCCTCCCACCGCTGCAATGCCTCTTGCTGGCGTCGCTCGGTGATGTCCTTCACCACACCAACCAACCCCAAGGAGTGGCCGCCTTGGGTCAACATCACCACCCGAGCGTGAATATCCAGCCACAGCGTTTCGCCGTCGCTGCGCAGAAAACGCAGCTGGCGCACGAAGTCGCTGCCGGTCTTTAAACTATGCACCCACATATCACGCGCCCCATTGCGGTCATCCGCGTGAATTTGTGTCAGCCACTGCTCCATTTGGGTATCTGCAGGAATATCCAGAATTTGCAAAAGCGCAGGATTCATATAAGTAATCTTGCCGCCGAAGTTGGCCACGAACATGCCCTGGGGGGTGGCGCTCAGCACCGAATCGAGAAACGCCTCACGCTCCTGCAAATGCCCCACCAGCTGCTGGCGCTCGTCTTCCACACGATTGAAGGTATTGGCGACTTGCTGTAGCTCCTGCATCCCCGTGGCCAGGGCCAGCTGCGAACGCCGCCCAGCCCCTACTTCGCCAATCTGGCGTTCGAGATGCTCCAGGGGCTTGAGAATACGCGCCAGCAACCACCACAGCAGCGGCATCATCAACAGGGAAATCACCAGCCAGATACCAAACAGCTTGGAGATGAAACCCGAAAGCGGAAGCTGCGCCTGCTCGGTGGGCAAGAACAGCCCAACGATCCAGTCGGCAGGCCACACTTGTGCATACGCCTGAAGGCTGGTGCGCCCATTGGCCAGCTCGCTGACTCCCTCGCCTTGCCAGCCATCCAGCGCCATGTCCAGCAGGTCATTGCGCTGGGCGTGGCTGATTTCTGCATTCACCAGCTCGTAATCAGGGTGGTAAAGAATCTTGCCCGACGCCGTGGAAACCGCCGCAAAGCCGTGGTCACCCAAACGAATCGTGGCCAACCGGTTGAACAGGCCGCTACGGTCCAGGCTCACCACCCCCGCCACGAACCCGGCAAAACGGCGGTCTTCATCCAGGCGGGGCACGGTCATCAGCACCATGGGCATGCCGCTGGCACGGCCAATGAAAGGCTCGCTCACATAAGGGCGGCGAATGCCCTGCACCATCTTGAAATATTCGAGTTCTGAGGTATCGAGCCCCACTCGCCCCACCACACTGGGCCAGTCCGCCACGATTTCACCATACTCGTCACTCACAATCAGTCCATCGAACCAGGAGAGCAAGGCATCGTTTTTCTGCAGCTCGTATGAAAGCCAACCCACGTCATTGGAAGGCCCCATGGAGCTGCTCAACCGCTTGAGCGCATGGACACGCTGATTCACCTGCTGGGTGATCTCGTCGGCCAGCAAACTGGCCTCGTAGCGCAAATGAGACATGTTGGTCTCGTGCACCATGGTCTTGCCAACCTGCCAGGCCATGCTCAATACGGCACCCGCCAGAATCGCCAAGGCGCAAGAGAGGCCCAGCAGCAGCCGCCCTTTCAAGGAGCGTAACGTCAACAGCCTGTTGATGAGGGGGGCTAGTCGCACCAGAAATTCCTATTTCGTCAACGTTCCTTGAATACTGCCCTAAAGTTCAAGCGTTATTGCATCACTGGCAATCAACTTACCAAAAACAATCACAAACTGCGCGTTGATATAATTCAACTTAATCTCCTTGTATCACCCTAGGCCAAGGCATGCCAGCATGATGACTGGACAGACCACGTTTTCTGGTAACGACGCGACGAATTGATAACCCTGCTTAATTCACGTATGTTCGCCGCCTGTTTGGTACCTTCATCAGGGCGACTGGCGACCTCTTTCATGGAAAAACGAACGGCAGGCTATACCTCGACAGGCATTGGTAAAATAGCACCACTTGCAGCGCTATTGACTGAGTTTGACAAAGTAATACCTATCAGGCCGTTTAGCCCCACCCCATCGACAGTCATTGGCTGGGGGCTCAAGCCTTCGACTCGACGGTCAAAACGTTATGCCGAACGTAAAGGTCTGCCCCACATTACCCTGGAAGACGGCTTTTTGCGCTCTCTTGGCCTCGGTGTAGAAGGCTATCAGCCACATAGCATGATCGTGGATTACACCGGCATCTACTACGATGCTTCACGTCCTAGCGACTTGGAAACGATCCTCAATAAGGCAACCTTCAGTAGCGATGATATTGCCCGCGCCGAGCGCTGCATGGCCTTGCTGAAACAGTATCGTCTCTCCAAGTACAACCACGCTCCCGATGTACCGTTAAGCAACACGCAGGCCACAGTACTGGTCGTCGACCAAACTGCTGGCGATGCTTCGATTACCTATGGTGGCGCCACCGCTGACAGCTTTCAAACTATGCTGCGGGAAGCATTGCGCAACCATCCCGATGAGGAAATCCTGGTCAAGGTCCACCCCGATGTCATTGCTGGCAAGAAAAAAGGCCATCTGACCCAGGCAGTCGACCATCCCCGCTGCCGTATTGTTAGTGAAGACATTAATCCTTGGGCACTGTTCGACCAGGTCAAGAGCGTTTATGTCGTCACCAGCCAACTCGGCTTTGAAGCCCTCATGGCAGGCAAACAGGTGCATTGCTTTGGGCTGCCCTTCTACGCAGGATGGGGGCTGACCCAGGACAAGCTGGCCTGCCCGCGCCGTACGCGCACCCGCTCCTTGCCGGAAGTCTTTGCGGCGGCGTATTTGCGCTACGCACGCTACGCCAACCCCTACACCTGTCAGCCCGCCACGCTGGAAGAAACCATTACCCTGCTGGCCGACCAGCGTCGCCAGCAGGAACGCCTGCGCGGGCCATGGGTAGCCTGCGGTTTCTCCGCCTGGAAACGCGGTTTCATCGGCTGTTTTCTCGGCCCCTGCGCCAACATTCACTACCAGGAAACGCTGCCCAGCACTATCGAAGGCACGCCATCGGCACCCCGCATACTGGCCTGGTCCAGCGCCCTCACGCCAGAGTTCAAGGCACGTAATGCCCACGCTCTGCATAAAGTATGGCGCATCGAAGATGGCTTCATTCGCTCGGTAGGGCTTGGGGCAGACCTGACCACGCCGCTCTCCCTGGCCATCGACCGCCAAGGCATCTATTACGACCCCACCCAGCCCAGCGAGCTGGAAACGCTTCTGGAAACCCACGCCTTCGATGCGCCGCTGGTCGAACGCGCCGCAGCGCTGCGTGAACGCCTGGTGGCCCTCAAGCTCTCCAAATACAACGTCTATGGTCAGGCCAAAATAGACCTGCCCAGTGGCAAGCACGTCATCCTGGTGCCCGGCCAGGTGGAAAGCGACGCCTCGATCGCCACCGGTTCTCCCCAGGTCAGTACCAATAGCGCCCTGCTGCGTGCCGTGCGCCAAGGCCACCCGGACGCCTTCATCATCTACAAGGCTCACCCAGACGTTACCAGTGGCGCGCGGGTCGGCAAACTCGATAGCGACGCCAAACAGTTGTATGATCTCGACGGCAGCCACATGGAGATCACCGCCCTGCTGGAGCGGGTCGATGCCGTGCACACCATGAGTTCACTGACCGGCTTCGAGGCGCTGTTGAGACATCGTCAGGTACACACCTATGGCCTGCCCTTTTATGCCGGTTGGGGGCTGACCCGCGATGCCATGCACTGCCCTAGACGCACACGCAAGCTGACCCTGGATGAGCTGGTGGCAGGCACCCTGCTGGTATACCCCGGCTATGTCGACCCAAAC
This sequence comes from Halomonas sp. 18071143, assembly GCF_019211725.1. Classification (NCBI taxonomy): domain Bacteria; kingdom Pseudomonadati; phylum Pseudomonadota; class Gammaproteobacteria; order Oceanospirillales; family Halomonadaceae; genus Halomonas; species Halomonas sp. 18071143. The sequence goes on along the minus strand of NZ_CP078120.1, from coordinate 1,324,794 downwards.
ACGGGTCAGCTATGCAACGCTGAAACCGTCGTCGCGCTACTGGAGCAGGCCAGGACGCGTCAGCATCACTCACAAAAACATTTGCTTACATGGAAGCAGCGGCTCTATCGCAGCTATCGTAACGTATTCATTGGAAGACATTGAGTTGAAGCAGAAGCGCGCATTTTTATTCCTGCAGGGCGTATGCTCGCCCTTTTATCAGCGTCTGGCTCGGCGTTTGACCGATGACGGCCACCGAGTGGTAAAAATCAATTTCAATGCAGGGGATCTCCTTTACTGGCGGGGCACCCACAGCAAAAGCCACCTGTTTCGCGGCCCGCTCAGCGAGCTGCCCGATTACATCACAGCGCTGTGGCAACGCTACGAGATCACCGATCAGGTCATGTTCGGCGACCGGCGCCCCATACACCGCCCAGCCATCGAACAGGCCGCCCTGGCGGGAGTGCGCACCCACGTCTTCGAAGAAGGCTACTTTCGCCCCTTCTGGGTAACACTTGAGCGAGATGGCGTTAACGGACACTCTCTTCTTCCGCGAGACCCCGCCTGGTTTTACGAAGCGGGCAAGGCATTACCTGCGTTGCCAAAACCGGTGCGCTTTCGCTCATCCTTCAAAATTCGCGCTCTGCACGATGTGGCTTACCATGCCGCCGGGTTAGCCAACCCCCTGGTAGCGCACCGGTATGAAAACCACTCCCCCATCAAAGCGCCCATCGAGTATGCAGGCTACATAAAGCGTTTCGCACAGTTGAAAAAATGGAAAAAGCGCGACGCCCAGCGCATCAAAACGCTCATCGACAGCGGCCAACCCTATTTCATGCTGCCGCTACAGCTCAACACCGACGCGCAGATCATCCATCATTCTCCTTACGAGAACATGGAAGAGGTCATGGATCATGTGATGGGCTCCTTTGCCGCACATGCCCCACAAGAGGCTCTGCTATGTATCAAGAACCACCCGCTGGACATGGGCCTGGTCGACTACCCGGCCATCATCCAGCGGCTGGAAAATTTCTACGACCTGAAGGGGCGTATCGTCTACCTGGAGTCGGGCGATCTCAACCAACTGCTCAAATATGCAGCAGGCACGGTGACGGTCAATAGCACCGTGGGCATCGTCTCCCTGGAGCATCAGTGCCCCACTTTTGCACTGAGCAAGCCCATCTACCATATGGCGGGCCTGACCTACCAGGGCAGCCTGGAGGAGTTCTGGCACCAGCCACCGCCGCCCAGCGCCCAGCTGTTCGACTATTTCCGTAACACCGTTATGTATGCCACCCAGCTCAACGGGGGGTTTTACTGCCAGCCCAGCATCGACCTGGCGGTCAATAACGCGGCCCAGGTACTCGAAGCCTGCCCCTCCCCGCTGGAGAGACTGCTGTGAGCACCTCACCCCAAACAGGCCACCGCTGCGTGCTGATCACCGGCGCCACCGGAGCCATCGGCAGCGCCCTGGCCAACGAATATGCCAACCACGACACCCACCTGATCCTCCACGGCCGCAATCTCGCCGCCCTGGAACAGGTAGCCGAAAATTGCCGCGCCCAAGGCGCCCGGGTCACGCTGTCGAGCATCGACCTCGGTGATGAGACCGCGCTGGCCAACTGGCTGGCCGAGCTATGCGCTCGCCACCTCCCGGACATCGTGATCGCCAATGCGGGCAAGAACACCCACCCCCAGCAGATGGGCGAGCTGGAAGCCTGGCCAGACGTGCAGGCGCTGCTGGACATCAACCTGACCACGCCCATCGCCATGACCCACCATCTGGTACCGGCCATGCGCGCACGGGGCAGCGGCCAACTGGTGTTCATCAGCTCCCTGGCCGCCTGGCATGGGCTACCCAGCACGCCCACCTACAGCGCCAGCAAAGCGGCCATCAAAGCCTACGGGGAAGGCCTGCGCGGGCTGCTCGCCCCGGCCGGTATCGGCGTCACCGTGGTCATGCCCGGCTATGTCACCTCGCCCATGTGCAACGCCATGCCAGGCCCCAAACCCTGGGAGTGGCCCCCGGAACGTGCGGCCCGCGTCATTGCCCGCGGCATCGCTGCCAATCGGCCACGGGTCAGCTTTCCGTTTCCGCTCAATTTCGGCACCTGGTGGCTGGCCGTTCTGCCCGCTGCGGTGTCCCAATGGCTGATCAAGCGGCTAGGATTCGATCACCTGGAGGGCCGCTCATGATGCTCTTCTCCGGTACCGCGCTCACCGCCATGGCGCCCGCACTGGTCACCGGGCTACTCGGTAGCCTGCTGATTGAAGCGCTGCTACGCCCCCAGCCACGCCCCTTCTGGCAACGCCGCCTGGCAGCCAATGCCGTGCACCTGGGCAGCTGGCTGCTGCTGTTTGGCGTGTTCACACTGCTGCTACAGCGCCCCTGGTTTGCCGTCGTGTTCATCCTCTCGCTGCAGCTGGTGGTGGTGCAGTCGAGCAACACCAAATCAGCCACGCTCAACGAGCCCTTCATCTGCCACGATTTCGAATACTTCTGGGATGCCATCCTGCACCCCAGGCTCTACGTGCCCTTCTTCGGCATCGGGCTCGCCATCGCCGCCAGCAGCGCCGGGGCAGTGGCCATCGGCAGCTTCTTCTATTTCGAGCCCTCCCTGGTAAGCCACTGGGGCCTCCTGCCTTGGCTCTTCAGTTGCCTACTGCTGATACTGGCGGGTGCACTGCTGCTGGCGACCAGCCTGAAACGCTTGCCCCCGCCCACGCTAGCGCCCAAACACGACCTGCATGAAGCGGGGCTATACACCAGCCTGTGGAGCTACGGCGTCGCACTCATGCGCTCACCCGCGCCCGCCCCGGAAAACTCACCGTTCCAGCCCTTTAGCCAGCCCCTACACCGAACAGAACCCTCCGCAGCCACGCTTCCAGGCCAAACATTGCCCAACGTGGTGCTGGTGCAAAGTGAGTCTTTTTTCGACCCCCGCCCCTGGTGCAAGGACGTAGCACCGGGGCTACTTGACCAATTCGATGCCACCGCCGCCGAAGCCCTCGAACAGGGCGAACTGCACGTACCCGCCTGGGGAGCCAACACCGTGCGCACCGAATGCGCCGTGCTGACCGGACTACCCCCCAGTGACTGGGGGCCGCGTCAATTCAACCCCTACCGCACCCTGTCACGCCACCCTCTCGCCAGCGTGGCCAGTGCATTCAAGGCCCAGGGGTACCGCACCGTATGTATTCACCCGTACCCGGCCACGTTCTATCTGCGCGACAAGGTCATCCCGCTGTTGGGCTTCGACACGTTTCTGGATCTCAGCGCATTCGAAGCCCAGGATAAACACGGCCAATACATCGGCGACCAGGCGGTAGCACGAAAAGTTGGACGCCTGCTGAAAGATAACGATAATAGGCCGCTATTCGTGTTCGTGATCACCATGGAAAATCACGGCCCGCTGCACCTGGAAGCCCCCGAGCAGCAGCACCTCACCAGGACGCTGCCCAACGCCCCGTGGCCTCTGCCAAACCACTTGCGGGATTTGGCGGTCTATCTCTACCACCTTGGCGAGGCAGACAAAATGCTGGGTAGCATCAAAGCGGCATTAGGCGCAGCCCCCCGTGAGGGGCTATTGGGTTGGTATGGCGACCATGTGCCGATATTGCCCAAGGCTTACGGGCACTACAGCCCCCCTTCGGGCAGCACCCCATACATGATATGGTCAACGCAACGGCAACCGTTGGCCCCATCGCCTGCCGAGCACAGGCCGCAGGGAATAGCAGCAAACGAACTTGGCGTCCGGCTATTTAAACAAGTGTTTGGACGCGATATAAGTAGCGATGTGATCAAGGCAGAACCAGAACCTCAGGAGCAAGAATGACTAAACGCGTGGCCATTATTGGTGCCGCCCATCGTTTCCCCGGCACCACCCCTGAAACGTTCTGGCAGGATCTGCAAGCCGAAAAAGACCTCGTCACCCAGGTAGCGCCCGATCGCTGGAGCCACGAGGCGTTCTGGCACCCCGATAATCGCCATCCCGGTACCAGCGTGACGTTTGCCGCCGGTAGCCTGGGCGATATCAGCGGGTTCGACGCAGCGTTTTTCGGTATTTCCCCCAGGGAAGCCGCCAACATGGACCCGCAGCAGCGCATGCTGCTGGAACTGGCCTGGGAAACCATGGAAAGCGCCGGCATCGTGCCCAGCACGCTGCGCGGCAGCCAGTGCGGCGTCTTCGTGGGCGTTGCCAGCCTGGATTACTCCTACCGGCTTGCCGACGACATGTCTGCCATCGATACCTCCACGGCCACCGGCAACACGTCCAGCATTGCCTCCAACCGGCTCTCCTATATTTTTGATTTGCACGGCCCCAGCATGTCGCTGGATACCGCCTGCTCGTCCTCCATGGTGGCGTTCCACCAGGCCTGCCAATCCATTCGCAGCGGTGAAACTTCCATGGCGCTGGCAGGGGGCATCAGCCTGCACCTGCACCCCTACGGCTTCATTATTTTCTCCAAGGCCAGCATGCTGTCGCCCACCGGGCGCTGCCAGGTCTTCGACGAAGCCGGCAATGGCTACGTGCGCTCTGAAGGCGCAGGCCTGTTTCTGCTCAAGGATTACGACCTGGCCGTTGCCGATGGCAACAACATCCTGGCGGTGGTCGCAGGCTCGGCAGTCAACACCGATGGGCACAAAACGGGGCTCACCGTGCCCAACCCCAGCGCCCAGATTGCCCTGATGCGCAGCGCCTACGAACAGGCAGGCATCTCCCCCGACGAAATCGACTACCTGGAAGCCCATGGCACCGGCACCGCCGTGGGCGACCCCATCGAAACACGCGCCATCGGTGAAGCCCTTGGTCAGCATCGCAAAACGCCGCTACTCATCGGCTCGGTGAAGAGTAACGTCGGCCACCTGGAAACCGCCTCCGGCGTGGCGGGCCTGGCCAAAGCGCTGTACAGCCTGCAGCACCGCGAAGTGCCTGCCACCATCGGCATTCGCAAGCTGAACCCGCGCATCAAGTTCGATGAATGGAACCTGCGGGTCGTCACCAAGGCCCAGCCCCTCAAGCCCGAGGGCAAGCTGGTCATTGGCGTCAACTCCTTCGGGTTTGGCGGCGCCAACGCCCACGTCATTCTGGAAAGTGCCCCGGAAACACCCACGCCTGAGCGTCAGGTGCCGGATGCCCCGCTGCCCATTCGGATCAGTGCACGCAGTGAAGCCGCCCTGGCCGCCAGTGCTCAGGCGTTGGCCACCCACCTGCAGACTACCGAGCAGCCGTTTTACGACACTGCTCATACCCTGTTTCACCACCGTGAGCAGCACAGCCACGGAGCGCTCTGTTTTGCCAGCAGCGCCTCAGAAGCCGCTGCCGCGCTGGGCCAGTTCGCTGAAGGCGATACCAGCCAACTCATCACACTGGAGCGCTTGAGCAACGCCCAGGGGCCGGTATTCGTCTACGACGGCAACGGCTGCCAGTGGGCCACCATGGGCCATGACCTGCTCGACACCGCCCCGGCCTTTAGTGACGCCATCGACCGCGTCGATGCCCTGTTCCAGCGCCACGGCCATTTTTCACTGCGTGCAGAGCTGGCGGGCCTCAACCAGCAAGCGGGCGAAGAAGAGCGGTTCGTCAGTACTGAAATTGCCCAGCCTGCGCTGTTTGCCCTACAAGTGGCACTCACCGAGTGGCTCAAGGAGCAAGGCATTACCCCCGCTGCCGTGTTTGGCCATAGCGTGGGTGAAGTGGCCGCCGCCTGGGCCTCAGGCGCCTTGAGCCTGGAAGACGCGGTGAAGGTGATCTACTACCGCAGCGACTTCCAGGGCAAGACCCGTGGCCTGGGCGAAATGACCGCTGTGGCCATGAGCGCCGACGACATCGCCCCCTGGCTGGCCAAGCCCGAGTTCGACCGGGTCAGCCTGGCCGGCATCAATAGCCCCAAAGGCATTACCCTGGCAGGCGACAAGGACCAGCTCAGCAAACTGGAAGGCGCCCTCAGCGCCGAGGAAGTGTTTGCCAAGCGCCTGCCGCTGGATTACGCCTTCCACAGCCCCGCCATGGACAGCATTCAGGAAGGCGTGGTGGAAGCGCTGGCCGATATTCAGCCACAGCCCACCCGCATTCCGTATGTATCCACCGTGACAGGGGCCGTGGCGGCAGGTGACACGCTGGACGCCCACTACTGGTGGCTGAACATTCGCGAGCCGGTACGGTTCGACGACGCCGCCACGCACCTGATACAGCAGGGTTATAACGTCTTTGTCGAGGTCGGCGCGCACCCCATTTTGCGCCGCTACCTCAACGAGTCGCTGCGCCAGCAAGCGCAAAGCGGTTTGGTGCTGGGCACTCTCGAACGCCACAAACCCGGTCTCGATGGCCTACAGCGTACGCTGAGCCAACTGCTGCTCAGCGGGCTTACCCTACCCAGCGGACACTACTTCCCCGTGGAAGGTCAGCGCGTGCTGCTGCCTCGTTACCCGTGGCAACGTACCCAACTCTGGGTGCAAGGCACCCGGGATGGCCAGGGCCTACTGTCGCGCTACTACCAGCACCCACTTCTGGGCTACCCGCTAGCCCAGCAAGAGCACACCTGGGAAAGCCAGCTGGACACCAAGCGCCAGCCCTGGCTGGCCGACCACGTGGTGGGTGAAGGGGCTGTCTTCCCTGGCGCAGGTTTCATCGAGCTGGCCCTGGCCGCGGCCATGCAGCAAAAGGATACCCCGCTGCTGGATATCGAAGAGCTGGAAATCCGCGCGCCGCTGCTACTGGATGGCCCCAACGGGCGCTCCATGCGCCTGACGCTGGACCCCAACGACGGCCGTCTGGAAATTCACTCCCGAGAACCCGTCACGGGCAGTGAATGGCAGCTCAATGCCGTGGCGCGCCGCATGCGCGAAAGCCGTGGTTTCCTGCTCAATCGTCAAGCCCCGGCGCTACCCAGCCGCGATGCCGACTACGCGCTGGAACAGCACTTGGCAATGGCCGAACGTATCGGCTTGCACTACGGCCCCGCTTTCCAGGCCATTACCCGTGGCTGGATCGAGGGCGACAGCGTCATTGGCGAGATTCACCTTTCGGAAGCCGTCACCGCCCAGCTCGACACGCTGCACGTGCATCCCGGCATTCTCGATAGCGCCTTCCAGCTGTTCATTCCGCTGCTCGCTCAGCAGGCAGAGCTTGCCTCGCAGCTTGCGTTCGTCCCCGTGCGCGTAGGCCGTATTCAGGTCAATGCCGAAGCAGGCACTCCCGTGCTGGCCCGTGCCGTCATGGGCAAACGGGCGCCGCACTCCTTCACCGCCGACTTCGAGCTTTACGATGCCGAAGGCCGTGCCGTGGCGGTACTCAGCCAGACCCGCTTCAAGGCCATTCGCCTGAATCGCGCACACCACCAGCACTTCAGCTACCTGGATATCGAACTCACGCCTGCGCCGCTGCGCGCCGCAGCGCTCCCTTTGCCCAGCGATGCCCTGCCGCGCCTGATGGGGCTAGGCGAGGCCTTCAGCGCCAGCACCGGCCAGCGTTACGGCCAGGAAGTCGCGCCGCTGCTGGACAGCCTCAGCGAAGCCTTCGCCCAACAGGGCACTCCCGCCGCTGCCGACAGCGACGAATCAGCGCCCCTGCCCCCGGAAACCATCTGGCAGCTGCTGGTCCAGGACTACCCGGACTACTTCGCCCCCATTCATCTGGTGGGCAGGCTTGGTCTGCACAAGGAAGCCCTGGCGCGTGGCACCGACACCCTGGAAAGCCTGGGCGTCACCCACGAACACCTGGCAGGCATCAACCGTGTCCTGATTGGCGAAAGCGGCTGGCAAGTGCTGGCCAGCGAGCTGGGCAGCCTGATGGAAGCAGCCCTGACCGCCCTGCCCGAAGGCCAGCGGCTGGCCCTGCTGGAAGCAGGCCCCTGCGCCCCAGCGCTGGGCCAACGCCTGCTGGAACGCCTTGCCCATCACTCGCCCAGGGTCACCGACAGCTACCGCTACCGTGCGCTGACCACCAGCGACACCGCGCGCCATCAAGCGGAACAGCTCCAGGAACGCTACCCGCTGATCGACGTTCAGCCGTTGGAAGAGACCCTGCCCACGCTGGCAGAAGCACAAAAAGCCCAGTTGGCCTTCATCAGCGCCGACGTCACCCAGCCTGAACGCACTCGCCAGCTCATCGAGGCACTGCCTTCGCAGTTGGCACCGGGCGCACAGCTCATTGTGGTCGGCATTCATCCCAGCCGCTGGCTGGACGACCTGCTGGCCACCCCCGGCATTGGCCAGGCCGCGCTGGAACAAGCCACCCTCATCGAGTGGCTCTCCGCCCAAGGGCTCAGCGTGACCGCGCCCATCGAGCTGGAAGAGAACGGCGCCTACCTGCTGCATGCGCAAGCGCCCAGCGAACAGCCGGGCAGCGCCGCGCAAGCGCCCCAGGCACACACTCTGGTCATTGCCGACGACACCCAGCAAGCCTTGGCCAACGGGCTGGCGGCAGCGCTGGACAACGTCACCCTACTCAGCGATGGCGAGCCTGCGGCCCTGCTGGCCGAGCAGTTGCGCCAGCTCGAAACGCCCCCCGCCGCGCTGAACGTACTGGACCTGCGTGGCCTGGGCCAAGATACCACCGCCGCACAGACCCAGCGCTGCCACCTTGCTCAGCAGTGGTCGCTGGCCCTCGAACACAGCGGCCTGGAAGCCCAAGGCAGCCGTGTCACGCTGTGGCTGCTCACCCAGGGTTACCAGCACGGCGACGACGCCGCACTCTGGGGCTTTGGCCGCTCGCTGGCCAACGAAGCCGTTGGCCACAGCGTCACCCAGCTGGAACTGCCCGAGCAGCCCAGCACCAAGGCCCTGGCCTGTATCGCCGATTCCGTGACCCACCCGGATACGGAAAACGAGCTGGTCATTACCCAGGCAGGCACCCGCTACGCCACCCGCCTGCGTACCCTGCCCGCCCCGCACCCGCACAAGGCCAGCCAGGCAGCGCCGCGCCAAGCCATGACGCTGGGCTTTACACTGCCCGGCCAGTTGCGCCAGCTACAGTGGCGGCCACGCCAGCTCCCCGAGCTGGGTGCCGACGAGGTGGAAGTGCGCGTCAAGGCCACCGGCCTGAACTTCCGCGACGTCATGTACACCCTGGGGCTGCTCTCCGATGAAGCCATCGAAAACGGCTTTGCCGGCCCCACGCTGGGCCTGGAGTTCTCCGGGGAAATCGTGGCCGTCGGCAGCAACGTCAACCATCTTAGTCCCGGCCAGGGCGTGGTGGGCTTCGGCCCTGCCAGCTTCAGCGACCGCCTGGTCGCCAGCCAGCACGCCGTGGCCCCGCTGCCCGAAGGCGTCAGCTACGCCGCAGCCGCCACCATTCCGACCACCTTCTTCACGGTCTACTACGCGCTGAAGCACCTGGCACGCCTGCAGCCCGGTGAAAAGGTGCTGATCCATGGTGCCGCCGGGGGCGTGGGTATTGCCGCGCTGCAAATTGCCCAGTGGATGGGCGCCGACATCTACGCCACCGTGGGCTCGGAAGAGAAACGCGACTTCCTGCGCCTGATGGGCGAAGCGCGTCTCTATGACTCCCGCTCGCTCACCTTCGCCGAAGAAATCCTCGAAGACACCCAGGGCGAGGGCGTCGATATCGTGCTCAACTCCCTGGCAGGTGAAGCGATCAACCAGAACCTGCGCGCACTGCGCCCGTTCGGCCGTTTCCTGGAGCTGGGCAAGCGCGACTTCTACGAGAACACCCACATTGGCCTGCGCCCGTTCCGCAACAACCTCAGCTACTTCGGCATCGACTCCGACCAGCTGATGAAAGTGCAGCCCGCGCTCACCCAAACCCTGTTCAGTGAAATGATGGCGCTGTTCAACGACGGCACCCTCAGCCCGCTGCCGTTCACTGCCTTCAGCCACAGCCAGGTCATCGATGCCTTCCGCTACATGCAGCAGGCTCGCCAGATCGGCAAGGTCGTGGTCACCTATGAACAGCCCATCGCCGCACCGCGTCAGGAGCAGCTGGGCAGCGGCAGCCTCACCCTGCCCGCCAATGCCAGCTACCTGGTCACGGGTGGCCTGGGCGGCTTTGGCCTCAAGACGGCTCAGTGGCTGGTCAGCAAAGGCGCACGGGAACTGATCCTGCTCAGCCGCAGCGGTCCTGCCAGTGAAGAAGCCCAGGCCGCCATCCGTGAATTCGACGCCCAGGGCATCAAGGTCATGGCCGCCGCCTGCGACATCACCGACCGCAACGCCCTGGCCAACGTGCTGGAACGCGCCAGGGCCGAGCTCAGCCCGCTGCACGGCATCGTCCACGCCGCCACGGTGATCGACGACGGCCTGATCCGCAACCTGGACGCCGAACGCATCCACAAGGTGCTGGCCCCGAAAATCGACGGCGCACGCCACCTGGAAGCACTCACTCAGGAAGCTCCGCTGGACTTCTTCGTGGTCTACTCGTCGGCCACCACGCTGTTCGGCAACCCTGGCCAGGGCAACTACGTGGCTGCCAACCACTGGCTCGAAGCCTTCGCGGCCCGCCGCCGCGCTCAGGGCCTTCCGGCCACCTGCGTACGCTGGGGTGCCATCGAAGACGTCGGCTTCCTGGCCCGCAACACCCGCACCCGCGACGCCCTCCAAGAGCGTTTGGGAGGCTCGGCGCTGCGTTCCGACGACGCCCTGAAGGTGCTGGAACAGATGCTGCTGACCCCCGGGCCAAGCCTGGGCGTGCTGGAGCTGGAATGGGGCGCACTGGCGCGCTTTTTGCCCACCTCCGGCACCCCGCGTTTCGACGAAATTGCCCGCGCCAGCGATGACGACGGCAGCCTCGACCAGGACGACGACATCAGCGCCCTGCTGGCCGACCTCTCGCCGGAAGAGCTGCACAGCACCATCACCGAGCTGCTGCGCGCAGAGCTGGCCAGCATTCTGCTCATCGACGAAGAGAAGATCGACGTCAACCGCTCGGTGTACGACATGGGCTTCGACTCGCTGATGGGCGTGGAACTGATGACCGCCATCGAGAACCGCTTGGGCGTTCAAGTGCCGGTCATGGTCCTCAGCGAAGCCTCCACTCTCGACAAGCTGGCCGGCGTGCTGATCCAGAAACTCCAACAGCATGACGAGGATGTTGAAGAGTCGCCGCAAGATGCGTTAGCCTCTCTGGCCGCTCGCCACGGCGCGGACGGCATTACCAGTGAGCCCGCATCCTCCCCAGCGACAGAGACACCATGACCGCCAAGCGTTCAGAACTAAAACGCCAGCTACTGGAACAGGCGCGCAAGCGCCCTACCGCAAGAGCCAGCCAGCCCACTGCCCCTGCCACCAGCGCAGGGGCAACCCGTTCCGTGCCCGAACGCTTCACCCGCTTCGATGCCCACCCAGGCTATCAACAGCTCTCGATGATGCGTCAGGGCGCGCAACAGCTGGGCTTGCAGGTGCCGTTCTTCAAGGTGCACGACGGCCTGGCCGGGGCCACCAGCGTCATGCAAGGTCGCACCTGCATCAACTTCGCCAGCTACAACTACCTGGGCTACTCCGGCGACCCGCGGGTCATCCAGGCCGCCTGCGAGGCCGCCCAGCACTACGGCACCTCGGTATCTGCCAGCCGCGTGGTCTCGGGCGAGCGCCCCATTCACGGCGAGCTGGAACAGGCCATCGCCAAGGCGTATGCCGTGGAAGATGCCGTGGCCTTCGTCAGCGGTCACGCCACCAACGTCTCCACGCTAGGCTACCTGCTGGGTCCCAAGGATCTGATCCTCCACGACGAGTACATCCACAACAGCTCGTTGGTCGGTGCCCAGCTCTCCGGGGCCAAGCGCATGTCGTTCAGCCACAACGACCCCGACGCCCTGGACGCGCTGCTCACCCAGCACCGCCACCAGTTCGAACGCGTGCTGGTGGTGATCGAAGGGCTCTACAGCATGGACGGCGACATCCCCGACCTGCCTCGCTTCATCGCCATCAAACAGCGCCACCAGGCCTGGCTGATGGTCGACGAAGCCCACTCCTTCGGCGTCATGGGCGAAACAGGCCTGGGCCTGCGGGAACACTTTGCCATCGACCCCACCCAGGTAGACATCTGGATGGGCACCATGAGCAAAACCCTCTCCGGCTGCGGCGGCTACATTGCCGGTAACAAGGCCCTGGTCGAAACCCTGCGCTACTTCGCGCCCGGCTTCCTCTACAGCGTCGGCATGCCCGCCCAGGTCGCCGCCCCCTCGCTCAAGGTGCTGGAACTCATGCCCCAGGAGCCCGAGCGGGTCGCCCAGCTACAGGCCATCTCCCGTTACTTCCTCGAACAGGCGCAAGCACGCGGCATGGACACCGGCCACAGCATCGGCTCCGCCGTCGTCCCCGTCATCGTCGGCAGCTCACCGCTGGCCGCCAGGCTCTCCAACGCCCTGCTCGAAAAAGACATCAACGTCCAGCCGATCCTCTACCCCGCCGTCCCCGAAAAAAGCGCCCGCCTGCGCTTCTTCCTCTCCTGCGAGCACACCCAAGCCCACATCGACGAAACGTTGGATGTACTGGAGAAGCTATTGGCCGAGGGAAAGTGAGGAGTGAATGGTGAATGGTGAATGGTGAATGGTGAATGGTGAATGGTGAATGGTGAATGGTGAATGGTGAATGGTGAATGGCCCACAATGCATGGCGAAAGGCAAACCGTAGCGCGGCGTAACGACTGAGCGAGAGCAACGAGCGAAGGAGGCACCCGCGAAGGCGGCGCCAGCCGCCCCGATCACGCCACCGTTCAATAAAGCGCCACCACCACCGCCTATCACGCCACCCGGGGCAAAAAAAGGTAACCGCATGGTAATCGCAACACCCCAAACCAGCACCGCCCACTGGTACGTCATCCAATGCAAAGGCGGTGAATCCTTCCGCGCTGCCGAACACCTCGCCAACCAGGGCTACGAGGTGTTCCACCCCGTGCTGGACGTCAAACGCAAACGGCAAGGCAAGCTCACCACCGTTTCCGAGCCGCTGTTCCCTTACTACCTATTCATTCAGTTAGACCAGGTCAACAGCAACTGGCGCCCCATCCGCTCCACCCGGGGCGTCCTACGCCTGCTCACCTTCGGCAACACCCCCATCGCCGTCCCCGACGCCCTCGTGGAAACCCTTCGCGCCCAGCCCCACCGCCAGCAAGGCAATCACAGCTATTTCAAGGCGGGTGAAAAAGTCACCATCACCGAAGGCCCCTTCAAAGACCTGGAAGCCATCTTCACCCGCTGCAAAGGTGAAGAACGCGCCATCGTGTTATTGAACGTGCTACAACGCCCCCACCCCGTCGAACTCCCTGTAGAGAGCTTGGCAAAGGGTGAGGGGTGAGGGGTGAGGGGTGAAGGGTGAAGGGTGAAGGGTGAAGGGTGAACCGTAGCGCGGCGTAACGAATCTTGCGAGGCACGAGCAAATGAGGCACCCGCGAAGGCGGCGCCAGCCGCCCTGATTACGCCACCATAAACAACCACGCCACCGCCCACCCATGTACCCTTATCGGCAACGCTCCCGCATTGCTTCGCGGGTGCGCTCCGCTTACACCGCGCTACGGGTCATCACCAACATCGGGCATGGGGGATGGCCGCGAACGCGCCGATGTTGGGTATGGATTAATCACGCCACCATCACCAACCGCGCCACCGCCCCCACCGCGCCCTCATCGGCAACGCTCCCGCGTTGCTTCGCGGGTGCGCTTCGCTTACACCGCGCTACGGGTCATCACCAACATCGGGCATGGGGGATGGCCGCGAACGCGCCGATGTTGGGTATGGATTAATCACGCCACCATCACCAACCGCGCCACCGCCCCCACCGCGCCCTCATCGGCAACGCTCCCGCGTTGCTTCGCGGGTGCGCTCCGCTTACGCCGCGCTACGGGGTCATCGCCAGCGTCGGGCAAGGGCAACCACGCCCCCGCACAAAAGATGCACTTCTTTCCCAATCACGGTACGCTTAACCTAAATCCAATGAAGGGAAGCAGCCCTTGGCCACTTACCGGCGCGCTCTCATCCCTGGCGGCACTTACTTCTTCACCGTCGTGACCTACAATCGTCAACCACTGCTGACAGATCATCTCAATATCCGCGCCTTGGGCCGAGCCTTCCGTAGAGTGAAAAAAGAACGCCCCTTTACCATGGACGCCTTCGTCCTGATGCCCGACCACTTACACTGCCTATGGACCCTGCCCGAAGGCGACGCTGATTACTCTTCACGCTGGCGAGACATTAAAAAATACGCCTCCCAAGACTTCACCCTCCCACTGGGCACCAAAACCGCATGGCAGCGCGGCTTCTGGGAACACGTCATCCGCAATGAGCAAGACTGGCAAAACCACATGGACTACATCCATTACAACCCCGTCAAACACGGCTGGGCCACCGCCCCCAGCGAATGGAAATGGTCCAGCTTCCACCAATGCGTCACCAAAGGCTGGTACGACCCCCAATGGGGCGCCCAAACCCCACCCGACATCGCCCAAATGAACTGGGAATGAACACCATCGCCCTCACCGGCAACGCTCCCGCGTTGCTTCGCGGGTGCGCTTCGCTTACACCGCGCTACGGGTCATCGCCAACGTCGGGCACGGATAACCATTCCGAATGGTGGCACCCGTAGCGCGGCGTAACGATTGAGCGAGAGCAACGAGCGAAAGAGGCACCCGCGGAGGGCGGCGCCAGCCGCCCCGATTACGCCACCGAACGACAAAACGCCACCGCCAACCATTGCGCCCTCATCAGCAACGCTCCCGCGTTGCTTCGCGGGTGCGCTCCGCTTACGCCGCGCTACGGGGTCATCGCCAACGTCGGGCACGGATAACCATTCCGAAAGAGGCACCCGCAGCGGCGGCCCGGCGCGGAGGCGGCGCCAGCCGCCCTGATTGTGCCACCGCACGACAAAACGCCCTCTCACCACCGCCCGCGCACTAATATCACCCCCGGTTCCCCCACACCACAAAAGGTGGGTTCAGGGTTTGGGAGGGGGTAGCGTAGTGCAGCGGGTGGCCGTCCAGGGTGACGATGCGCCCTCCGGCCTGGTGGACGATGGCGTGGGCGGCGGCGGTGTCCCAGAGGCTGGTGGGGCCGAAGCGGGGGTAAACGTCGGCTTGGCCTTCGGCGATCAAACAGCTTTTCAGCGAACTGCCCATGGGCTGCATCTGATAAGGCCCCAACGCCGCCAGCCAATCGGTGAGTGCGGGGTCGTGATGAGAGCGGCTGCCCAGCACGCGCCACATGGCGCCCTCGGCGGGCCTGCCCGCCACCTGCAAACGGGTGCGCTGGCCATCCGGCGCTATCTTGTAAGCTCCTACCTCCTCTGCCGCCAGGTAGGCAACGCCGGTGACCGGGGCGGTCACCACACCCAGAACTGGCGCGCCGTGTTCGATCAGCGCGATGTTGACGGTGAACTCCCCGTTGCGCTTGATGAATTCCTTGGTGCCATCCAGCGGATCCACCAGCCAGTAACGGCCATCGTCGCCAACCCCTGAAAAGCCTTCCACATCCTCTTCGGATAAAATGGGATACGTCGGCGGCAGCGCCTGCAAACCTTGCCAAATGACGTCATGCGCCGCTCGGTCCGCCTCGGTCAGTGGGCTGTTATCCTGCTTGACCGTCACTTCGAAGGCGCGGCCATACACCGCCATGATGGCACTGTCCGCCGCCTTGGCAATGGCCAACACCTGTTCCAGTAATTCCCGCATGGCACCTCCCAAACATGCAAAAACCGCCCACGGGGGACGGTTTTCGAACACACAGCCTGCAACAGGCCGTTAAACGTTGTAACCCGCTTCACGGGCCAGCGTGGTATTGGCCTGCAGCCAGCCTTCGATATGCCCGCAGTCGAACGTACGGCCATGCATACGGTACGCCTGCACGGTTTGCCCTTCCTGCATCAAGCGGTCGATGGCATCGGTGAGCTGGATTTCGTTGCCCGCGCCGGGCGGTTGGTCGCGCAGTAGCTCCATGATGCGGTAAGGCAACACGTAGCGGCCAATCACGGAAAGGCGCGAAGGCGCTTCTTCCGGCTTGGGCTTTTCCACCACGCCGCGCATGTTGGCGCTTTCGCCCGCCGCAGGCTCATCGCAATCCACGATGCCGTAGCGGTACACCTCTTCCTGGGGCACGGCTTCCACCATGATTTGCGATGCGTCGTTGGCTTCCCAGCGCGCCACCATGCTGCCTAAGTCACAAGCACTACTATCCACCTGCGGCTTGACCAACACGTCTGGCAGAATCACCGCGAACGGCTCGCCCTGGTCCAGCAGGTGGGCCGCGCAAAAAATCGCATGCCCCAGGCCCTTGGCATTGGGCTGGCGAACACTGGTCACTTTCAGTTGCTTGGGAGAAATGGCCGATAGCGTCTCCAGCAGTGCATCCTTACCCTTGCTGGCCAGCGAATGCTCAAGCTCGAAGTGGGCATCGAAATGGTCTTCGATGGCCGATTTACCGGCACGCGTCACCAAAATGATCTCGTTGATGCCTGCGGCCAGCGCCTCTTCCACCACGTGTTGGATAAGAGGACGATCCACCACCGGCACCATCTCTTTAGGAATCGCCTTGCTGATCGGCAGCAGACGCGTACCGAAACCGGCCACCGGAATAATCGCTTTGCGTACTTGAGTCATCATTAACGTCCTTTTACTAAGCGTGCTTTCCAATGTGAACTTTCAACTAACAAACCACGCTAAACGATATGCAATAGACATGCCGATCAATATAGCAGGAACGCAGCTACCGGCGCGAGCCTGGGTGCCTCCATCAGCACTCCTGGCGGAGTGCTTCGCGGGTGCGCTCCGCTTACGCCGCGCTACGGGTGCCTGCCTAGAGTGCCGCGAACCATTAGAGCGAAGTGCTTGCCCCGTAGCGCGGCGTAACGAATCTTGCGAGGCACGAGCAAATGAGGCACCCGCGAAGGCGGCGAGTAGCCGCCTGGATCAAGCCTCCGTGAATGGTCACATCTCGGTGCCAAGATCGGCACTCCTGGCGGAGTGCTTCGCGGGTGCGCTCCGCTTACGCCGCGCTACGGGTGCCTTGCCTTGCATATTGTGGAGACGCGGGACACATGATGCTCAATTTTGGCACCATGTAGCGCGGCGTAACGAATCTTGCGAGGCACGAGCAAATGAGGCACCCGCGAAGGCGGCGGGTAGCCGCCTGGATGATGCCGCCGTGAGTGATCATAACTGGGTACCACCATCGGCACTCCTCGCGGAGTGCTTCGCGGGTGCGCTGCGCTTACGCCGCGCTACGGGGGCCTGCCTCAGGTGTCGTAAAACCTACCAACACTGGGCAATTGCACATACCCGTAGCGCGGCGTAACGAAAGAGCGAGTGAAACGAGCGAAAGAGGCACCCGCGAAGGCGGCGCCCAGCCGCCCCGATCACGCCACCCTCACCCACCGCGCCATCGCGCCAACGCCCACCCATATGGCCCCATCAGCAACGCTCACCGCGTTGCTTCGCGGGTGCGCTCCGCTTACACCGCGCTACGGGTACATCGCCAACGATACGCATGGGCAGCCGCCCCGATCACGCCACCACAATCAACCGCGCCCCCACAAACCTGGCAACCAGCCAAAAAAAACCACCCATCAAGGGTGGTTTTGGTTTGCGACCATCATGCTTATAACAAAGGCTTAACCTTTCAGCACGCCCGAAAGTAACTGCTTGGCGCTGTCGATCAGTTCGTCCAGGTGTTGGGGGCCTTTGAAGCTTTCGGCGTAGATTTTGTAGAGCGATTCCGTGCCGCTGGGGCGGGCGGCGAACCAGCCGTTGTCGGTGGTGACTTTCAAGCCGCCAATGGCAGCCTGGTTACCAGGGGCCTTGACCAGTACAGCGGTGATGGGGTCGCCCACCAGGGTGGTGTCGGTAACGCTGGCGGCGGTGAGCTGCTTGAAGGCGTCCTTCTCTTCCACGCTGCACGGCGTGTCCACACGTTTGTAGCAAGGCTCGCCAAAGCGCTGGGTCAGCGTCTGGTAATACTCGCTGGGCGTTTTGCCGGTCACGGCCAGAATCTCGGCGGCCAGCAGGCACAGGGCAATGCCGTCCTTGTCGGTAGACCACGCCTTGCCGTCGCGAGTCAGCAGGCTGGCCCCGGCGCTCTCTTCGCCACCAAAGGCCAACCAACCATCGGAGAGGCCATCCACGAACCATTTGAAGCCCACCGGCACCTCGTGCAGCTCCCGCTCATGGGAAGCCACCACCCGGTCGATCATGGAAGACGACACCAGCGTCTTGCCAATGCGCAGCTCCTGGCTCCACTCAGGGCGGTGGCCCATCAGGTAATCCACACACACGGCCAGGAAATGGTTGGGATTCATCAAGCCGTTGGCATCCACGATACCATGGCGGTCGGCATCCGGGTCGTTGCCGAAAGCGATATCGAAGCGGTCCTTGATCTTGAGCAGGTTGGCCATGGCCGCCGCGCTGGAGCAGTCCATGCGGATCTTGCCATCGTGGTCTGGCGGCATGAACGCAAAACGGCTATCAATGGTGGTATTCACCACCTCGAGATTCAGCCCGTAATGTTCGGCCACCGCCTGCCACACTGGCAGCGCCGTGCCGCCCATGGGGTCTACCCCTAGCGTCAAGTTGGCCTTTTGAATGGCGTCCATATCCACCACACGCCCCAACTGGGCAACGTAATGCGCAGTAAAATCATACTCCTGCACCTGGGCCAGCGCCTCTTCCAACGACACCAGAGCAATATCGCTCAGTTGGCGCAGCAGGTAGGCATTGGCACGCAGCTCGATCCAGCGGGTGGCTTCGGTATCGGCAGGGCCACCGTGGTACAGGTTGTACTTGATGCCGCCATCTTCCGGCGGATTGTGCGAAGGCGTGATGATCAAACCATCAGCCTTGGCGGCAGGGTCACCCAGCGGGTGCTGAGTGTTGTAGTGAATGATGGCCTGGCTCACCAGCGGGGTGGCCGTATAACCATGACCCTTCTCGACCAACACCGGCACCTGGTTGGCGACCAGCACACGCAGTGCGCACTCCCAGGCGGGGCGCGAAAGCGCGTGGGTGTCAACGCCCAAAAACAGCGGCCCCTGATAGTTCTCTTCCTTGCGGTAATCCACCACCGCCTGGGTAATCGCGATGATATGCGCCGCGTTGAAGGTGCGCTCGGTGGCGCGACCACGGTGGCCAGACGTACCAAAGGCGATGCGTTCCTTCACGACACTGGCATTCGGCGTTTGCTCATGAAATGCCTGGATAATGGCGTCCATTTGCTTCTCCCTTGCGTGAATCGCCACTCCTGTTGTGCGTTATCCAACGCGCACCTTTCAACATGACGACATGACTCATGAATAAAAACAATTCAGGACTAACCCACACTTAACGCAGCGTAGCCCATTGACATCCTCCCCTCCCTCAGCTTGCGCTGCCGCCTCGCGGCGGAAAGGAAGGGGATTCCCAGGTTGTTGCCTTCCTGGTTCCTGCTTCGCTGTCCGTTGCCCTCAATGCCTTGGCATTGCCGGTCTTACACAAACTCCACAGGCGTTAATTCCCGAGTGCCCCTCGGTAGTTACTTCAACACTCGGCACCCGCTAATAGCGCGGTGCCAGCTTGTAGGATGTTGCGGGCGGCATTGAGGTCACGGTCAATGCCTTCGGTGCCACAGCCTGGGCAATCCCACATGCGAATATTTAGTGGTAGCGATTTCATGACAAATCCACAGCCATGGCAGCGTTTTGAGCTTGGGTACCAGCGGTCGATCTGGACGAACTGGCGTCCGGCCCAAGCCGCTTTGTAGTCAAGCTGGCGCACCAGCTCCCCCCAGCCAACATCACTGATGGCGTTAGAGAGATGGGGATTTTTGACCATGTTCTTCACCTGCAAACTCTCCGCTGCGATCACTTGGTTCTCGTTAACGATCTGGCGAGTGAGTTTATGCAGGCGGTCTAGCCGAGTGTCGGCAATTTTGGCGTAGCATTTGGCGACCTTTAACCGCGCCCTGGCGCGGTTATTGGAGCCTTTCCGCTTACGTGATAGCTGGCGCTGCGCCCGCGCCAGTTTACGGGCATAGCGTGCCGTATGGCGGGGATTGTTAACCCGCATTCCGTCGCTGGTCACAAAGAGGTCTTTCAGTCCCAGGTCGATACCGACCATCTTCGGCGTTATAGGGAGGGCGTCGGTGTCCACTTTGCAAAGACAGCTAATGAAGTAACGGCCTGCGGCGTCTTTGGATACCGTGACGGTGCCTGGGGCAGAAGGAAGCTCACGGCTCCAGCGAATGCTCAGCGGTTCACTGCATTTAGCCAGGGTGATTTTACCGTCACGGTAGGAAAACGCTGAACTGGCAAACGTTGCCGACTGGCGGTGCTTTTTGGATTTAAAGCTGGGATACCGCGCCCGCTTGGCAAAGAAATTCTTGAAAGCGGTTTGTTGGTGGCGCAGGCATTGTTGCAGTGGCACCGAACTGACCTCGGCCAGAAAGGCGGTGTCAGGCTGCTTTTTTAACTGTGTCAAAAACGCGCTGGCGTCGGTGTAACCGATTTTTTCCTGACGCTGATAGAACGCATCGGTGCGATAGCGCAGCACCGCGTTCCAGACAAACCGCACGCACCCAAACGTTCGCGCCAGCAGGGTTGCCTGCTCTGGCGTGGGGTAGAAGCGGTATTTGAAAGCGCGTTCGGTTATCATATCTTACAAATTATCGTGTTTTATGTAAGGTTGCAAGGCACAAGGCGTCCTGCCGGACGCCGCGCTATCCATCCTCGCACTCAAAGTACGAGGTTTTACGCGCTGACTGATAATAACTCAAGGCCGCCAGGGTAAAACCGTCTTCCAGTTTGCCCTGCGCCATTTGTAGCGGCAATAATGCCAGCGGCACTTTCACGATGCGTTCGGCTTCATCGTCGCGGTTACCCGCCACCGCCTCGGGCGGCAACGCCACCACATAAAGGTCGATACACGAAGAAAGAATGGCCGTATTAGGGCGCATTCTGCCCAACCAGCTCAAGTGTGCCGCATCGGCCACCAGCCCGGTTTCTTCACGTAGTTCTCGCAGCGCACACGCCGCCGAAGTTTCATTAACTTCACCATAACCACGGGGGATTTCCCAGGTCGTTTGACCGCCCTGCGCGGTACGGCACATTTCAAGCAACCAGACCTCATCGCCCACGATGGGCAATACCGCCGCGCCATTCCCCGAGCGGGGCTCGTCCACGTAGAAAAAGTCGCCGTTGCGCACCACCCGAAACCAAGGGTTCTGATACTCGATCATCGCTTCAGTTCCACCCCCATCACAAGTCATAGCCTGTGTTCAGAGCCGCCAACGTCTCACGGCGGCTGCCAATGGCAATACCACTTTCCAGCGTAAGCGTTCATTCCACGACGTAGTTGACCTACTTCACGTCACGCAGAGGCCTTAATAACTCCGGCGAGACCTTGTACTGTTTGGTGCCGTCCTCGGCCAGAACAATCACACTCTTGCGGTTGATCTTGGTGACGATCCCCAGCACCGGGCCTTCCCGGCCCTCGAAGGTTACTTTCAGGCCCACCCGCAACTGACTCAGTGCCTGCAGATTTTCCTGATCCCTCAGTTCGTCGATGCGCCGGCAGACGTATTGATTCAATTCCAGCAACTGGTCGATGCTCATGTCCTCAATGCGCACGGACGGTAGCCTCCGGCTGTTTGCTCTGTCGATCAGGATGGCGTGGGTCGATCAGCGCCCGTAATGGGTTGTCGGCAAACCGGGTTTTCCAGAGACGAGGCGTCAGGTCGCTGACGTCACTGGCCGGGTGCTGGCTGATGCGTTGCAGCACGTCCACCAGGTAGGTGTAGGGGGTAATATCGTGCAGCTTGCAGGTGCTGATCAGGCTCTGGATGATGCCCAGGTGTTCCGCGCCCAGTTCGGTCCAGCAGAACATCCAGTTTTTCTTGCCCATGGGGATGGGCCGTAGGGCCCGTTCCAGGTGATTGGTATCGGGTTGTACGCCCGGATCTTCCAGGAACACCGTCAGGCTCGTTTCCCGGCCGAGCACGTAATTCAGGGCTTTGGTTAACGGTTCACTGGGTAACAGGCCGCCTTGCCCCAACTGATCCCGGCACCATTGGAAGAAGCCGCTGACGACCGGCTTCGCATGGTCCAGCCGGTATTGACGCTTCTTCTCGCCGGTGAGCTCCTTTTCCTTAATGGTATCTTCAATCTGGTACAGCTTCGCGATCTGTTGCAGGGCTTCGGTGGCCTTCTCAGGATGATCCTTTTGGGCCTCAACGAAGCAACGGCGACTATGCACCCAGCATTGAGCATGAGTAATGCCTTTCTGGGCCGCGGCATAGCGGGCATATGCGGCATAACCATCGCTGATCAGAGTGCCACTGAATTGGTCGTTCAGAACCTGCTCGATGTGCAGTCGGCCCCGACTGTTCGAGTAGGTAAACACCACTTCGTCGTCATCACCGTATAGGGGCCAGAACCAGCCTGTTTTCATCTTGCCTTTCTGCGGGCCTGCCCGGCCCTGGTGGCCCGCTTTGATGGGTGTTTCGTCCATGGCCAGCACCCGGCTGCGCAGCACGTTGTCGGTCTGGGCGTCCACAATGGGCCGAAGCAGGTCGATGGCCCGCTTCACCAGGTTCGTCAGGGTGCTGCGGCTGAGGGTAATACCCGCTTGTTGAATGCGCTGGTGCTGGCGATACAGCGGCAGGTGGAACTGGAACTTGTCCACCAGCAACCCGGCCAGCAGGCTGACATCGGCCAGGCTGTTGTCCAGCACGTTGAACGGGGCTGGTGTTGTCACAGGTTTTTGATCCGTGCCCTTACGACGGAACACCGGGCGTTCGCATTTGAGCACCACATAGCTGGAGGCCCGCCCCCTCTGTCAGGATTGATGTCGTGTCCCTTGTTACACTCTCTTAAATATTCAGGGGCGTTTGGAGATCTGTATGCCTCGCTATTCCGATGAGCGACGTCAGGCCGCTGTGGCCAAGCTGTTACCGCCTTATAACCAAAGCGTAGAAGAGGTCGCTCGGCAGGAGGGGATCTCGCCAGCAACTGTTTACAAGTGGCGTAAAGAAGCCCGTGCGGAGGGACGCTGCCTGCCCGATGCAAGTGACCAGGGTACGACCGGCTGGTCGTCCCGAGACAAGTTTGCAGCGGTGGTTGAGACCGCAGCGATGAACACCGAAGACGTTGCTGCCTATTGTCGTCAACGGGGACTGTATCCCGAGCAGCTGCAACGCTGGCGTCATGACTGCGAACAAGCCGCCAGCTTGTCCCATGAGGACCGCCGTCGAGAAGCGGATGAAGCCAAGCAGCAGCGCAAGCGGATCAAAGAGCTGGAACGAGAGCTACAGCGCAAGAACACAGCACTCGCGGAGACAGCTGCACTGCTGACGCTGTCAAAAAAAGCACGGGCGATCTGGGGGGACGAGGAGTCATGATCAGCATCGAGGATCGCCAACATGCCGTAGAGCTGATTGCTGTTGCCTGCAACGAGGGCGCCACCTTGGCGGCTGCCTGTGAAGTTGTCGGGATTTCTATCCGGACTCACCAACGCTGGATGCAGGCGGGAAAGCTAACAGGCGACAAACGCCCTTTAGCCGAACGCCCAGCCCCCGCTAATGCGCTGACCCCAGAAGAAGAGGCCGAGATCTTGAGGCAATGCCACCGTGACGAGTTTGCTGCTTTACCGCCGGATCAAATTGTTATTCGGCTGATGGATGAAGAGCAGCGTTACATTGCCTCCGTATCGAGCTTTTATCGAGTGCTGCGTAAACATGGCCAGCTGGCACACCGGGGACGCGCCAAAGCCCGCAAATCACAGCCAGCGCCGACTACACATACAGCAACCGCCCCCAACCAGGTGTGGTCCTGGGACTGCACCTGGCTTCCTGGGCCAGCCAAGGGTACCTACTACTATCTGGTGATGATCCTCGACATCTTCAGCCGTAAAGTCGTGGGCTGGGAAGCCTTTCTGGGGGAGTCTGCAGCTAACTCACGCCGTGTCATTGAGCGAGCCGTGCTGGCCGAAAACATGGTAGGCCAGCCTCTGGTGCTGCACGCAGATAACGGCAGCCCCTTCAAAGGCATTACCTTGCTTGAGAAGCTGAGAGATCTGCAGATCCAGCCTTCGTTCAGTCGACCGCGTGTGAGCAACGATAACGCCTTCTCCGAGGCTCTGTTCCGCACCTGCAAGTATGTGCCGAACTACCCTGTCAGTGGCTTCGCTGACCTATCAGCTGCCCAGCGTTGGGTGCACGGCTTCGTCCAGTGGTACAACTATGAGCACCGCCACAGTGCTATCCGCTTCGTGACGCCGATGCAGCGCCACACAGGAGAAGACAAAGTCATATTGGCCAAGAGACATGCCCTCAACCTTGCAGCCAGAGCTGTGCATCCTGAGCGCTGGAGTGGGGACACCCGCAACTGGCATCCTGTGACATTAGTATCGCTAAACCCAGAGCGCCGAGTAGTTAGGGAGGTAGAGAAAATAGCTGCATAAAAATCAAACAGGGCGACAGATACCTTGACAGTTACCGCCCGCTGGGCCAGACGGTAGGTGGTTTTGGTGCCGATGATGTCGTATTGGTCGGCGTCCGGCCCGGTCAGCTCCGGCGGCAGTTGCTCGATCACTTCCACCGGTACATCCGCCGTAAAGCGCAGGCCGGTGTCGTTCAGGCAGTCGTCATCGCGCTGCTTTTTGCCGGTGCCGCGCTGGTAGGCCTTGATGGTGCGCTTTTCTTCCTCGGCAGGCTGTTCCGGTAGCGGTGCGTCATCCGGTTGGAACAGGTTGTCCTGTTCCGGAATATCGTAAACCTGTTTCTCGGATTTGGGGCCGAACAGCTGCTTCTTGAACCAGTCTAACTGGTGTTTCAACTGCCGAATGGATTCCGCCTGGGCCTCCAACTGCTCGCGCTGCAACGCATTTTCCTCGGCCAGGGCCGAGTAGGAAGGTGCATTGGGTTGGGGGTCGGAAGCCGTTGAATTCATGGCCGACATTATACCGGAAGTCCGTCTTCTATACCCCTCGAAAACGCTTGAATTGGCGGTATTTCTGCACCTCGATGCCATCGATCAGTAGTTGCAGATCCGTCAGGGTCAGGGCTCGCTGACCGGAGGCGGATAACGGCACCCGGAACTGCCCCTGCTCCAGGCGCTTGGCCCACAGGCAATAACCGGTAGCGGTAAAATACAGCATCTTCATCTGGGTCTTGCGACGATTGACGAAGACGAAATACTGGCCACTGAGTGGGTCGTGCTTCAACTGATTCCGGACCAGGGCGCTCAGGCCCCGGAACGATTTGCGCATATCCGTGGGCTCGGTGCACAGCCAGATGCGCGCCTGACTATCGAGCCCGATCATCCGTTCTGGCTCAGCCGCAATTCGACGCCGTTGCCGAGGCTGAGCACAATATTCCAGCCTGGGCCGGACTGCGCTGCACCCATCAGAGAGGACAGGTCCAGAAAACCGGCTTCGCCGGAATCCGCTGAGTCACCGGCCGCCTGATCGGACAGGCGCTTGCGCCAGTTGCAGAAACTGGCGTAGCCGATGTTCTCTTGTTTGCAGAACTTCGAAGCTGACAGACCACTGTCTCGCTGCTGATTGACCAGGGCCTGCCACTGTTCGGGTGTGCGGTGCTTTCTCATGGGGGTAACCTCGCTTGGAAACTGTGAGGTTACTTTAGGGCGAATTTTAGCGGGGTGGCAGAACGTCGTGGAATGAACGCTTACTTTCCAGCAACCAGGGTGGAAAGCGTGAAAGCCCGGCAATGCGGTCCATCACGAAGGCTTCGCCTGGGGCCACGAACAGGCCATTGTAACAGGCATCCACCACCTCCAGCCGAAACTGGTCGCGCTGGGGGTAGCCGGCACCGCCAAGGTGCCCAGTGCCGCGTACCAATCGGAGCGCGAACCCAGCGGCAAACCGCCTTGCTCGGCCAATGCCAGGGTATGTAGATGCACATGGCGCTGGCGTTCCGCTGCCGCTAACGCGGAAGGCGACTTCAAACGTGAATGGATATGTTCCGTTAACGCGCCGGGCTGCTTCGGTAATGCCACCACGGCGGGCTGATAACTGCTCAGTGTTTCATCGGCCTTTTTCAGGGCCTTCATCATATGATTCCACTGTTCAGAAGTTAAGTCTTTTTTGGCTACGCCGCCTAACTGAGAAACCACATAGTTGTCATCCAGTGCCGTAAAGTACTCCGCCAATGAAAGCTCACTGCCCAGATTAAACCCTCTAATCACCAACTTGCTTTCATTGTGCCGATCACTCTTGAACCAACGCTGTACAGCATCAGAAGAAAGTAACGAAATAATCGAGGGGTTATCCATCAATAAATTGGGCGACAACACCACGCCATCGGCAAACAATACCCCCGCCATGAAACGTGCCCGCACTTCCTGTTCACTCAAGCGGCGCACGGAATCGCAATTTGCCAAGAAAAGTTTTTCTTTTAATATCATTGACGTTTGCTCAGGCCATAAAAAAAGCCAGCCCTGCGGCTGGCTTTGTGAAACGTAACACTTATCGCAGAACTAGCCCAGACGGTTGGCATCCTGCAATTTTAACAGGCCGCTCAACGCGCCATCCTCGTTCACTACCAGCAAAGACGTAACGTTTGCTTTCAACATGATGTTCTCGGCATCCGCGAACATTTCCGTCTCATTGATCGTGAGCGGCGTAGGTGTCATCACACTCATTGCCGTCATGCCATCGAAGCTATCGTGGTTGAACAATGCACGGCGCAAGTCACCATCGGTAATCACGCCTTTGATGGTGCCGTTATCGACCACCACGGCAATGCCCAGCCCCACCTGGGTAATGGTCATGATGACTTCTTTCATGTTGTCCTGCGGGGCACAAATGGGCAGCTCGGTGTGCATCACGTCTTTGACGCGAGTCAGCAAACGCTTGCCCAGGCTCCCGCCCGGATGGAACACCGCGAAGTCATGGGGTTGGAAGTCACGACGTTCGATCAACGCCACCGCCAGGGCATCGCCCATGGCGAGTGTTACGGTAGTGGACGTGGTAGGCGCCAGATTGTTGGGGCACGCTTCACGCTCTACCGACACATCCAATACCAGATCACAATTGCGGCCAAGGGTTGAATCCGGGTTACCAACCATCGCGATGGTTTTCACCCCGAAATGGCGCATGGAAGGAATCAAGCGAATGACCTCCTCCGTTTCACCACTGTAAGAGATCAACACCACCACATCGTCGGCAGTGAACATACCCAGATCGCCATGATAGGCTTCCGCAGGATGCACGGAAAAACTGGGCGTGCCCGTTGATGCCAGCGTGGCCGCAATCTTGTTACCAATGATGCCCGATTTGCCCATCCCGGAGATGATGACGCGCCCCGGCGTTTCGAGGATCATATTGACAGCTTGGTCGAAAGCACCATTGAGTCGGGCAGCCGCCGCTTCCAATGCACGGGCCTGTACTTCAAAGACTTCTTTACCGACACCGACACTCGACATTTGATTACTATCCTTTTCTATCACGTTGCTCTACCACTCATTGGGCGGCTCCACCGGATACCGAATGGAAGCCCTTCGCTGAATTGAACACATCTGCCCTTCCATGGGCGGTAAGAATGGCATCCGCCAGTTCTCGCACGGCACCCTGGCCACCCGCCAAGGCCAACACACCACTTGCGTGCTGCTTCACATAGCTGGGTGCATCCGCCACGGCATAAGAGAGCCCGCACGCCGCAAAGGCAGGAAGGTCGATCGAGTCATCCCCGATACAAGCCGTTTGATCCGCAGTTACGCCTGCTTGTTCCATCAACGCCAAACATGCCGCGTATTTATCCTTGACGCCAAAGGCGTGCAGGCCAATTCCCAGGTCGGCTACCCGCTTGCGCAGCGTGGGCGAATCTCGGCCAGAAAGCACGGCCACACGAATGCCACACTCTTCCAGCAACCGCATGCCCAGGCCATCACGCACATGGAAGCGCTTCAAGCATTCGCCCGTAGCATCGTAGTAAATGCCGCCATCGGTCAGCACACCGTCTACATCGGTAATCAGCAGCTTGACCTGAGCCAGCGGCGACACCGGTGCATAGGGCTTGCCTTCCAGGATCGCCCGCACTTTCTCCAGGCATTCGGGGGTATCCACCCCTGGCCCCGTCGGTTCGACCTCAAAGGCACGAATGCTCAGGCCCGCTGCCAACAACCGAAGCTGCTCGAGCTGTTCGGTTTGCTCCAATGCCGAGGCAGGCAATTGGGCATACTGCTCCAGAATGCGCTTACGGTAAGCATACACGCCCACATGCTTTTTAAAGCCAGGGTGCTTATCGCCCTCACGGGGGTAAGGAATGGGCGAACGGCTGAAGTAAAGCGCATTACCCGCCTGCCCCAGCACCACTTTCACGGTGTTGGGGTTTTGGGCTTCTTCATCTTCGATGGCGTGGTAAAGCGTACCCACATCCACGGTGGGGTCGGCCAGCATGCCTTGGGCAAGCTGCTCTACATCACTCGGGCGAACCAGCGGTTCGTCACCTTGCAGGTTGATGTAGATATCAGCCTCTACCTGGCCCATTACTTCCACCAGGCGGTCGGTGCCGGAAGGATGATGCTTCGAAGTCAGCACCGCCTTGCCGCCAAAAGCATTCACGGCATCGACAATGCGCTGGTCATCCGTCGCCACGACCACGGTATGCGCAGAAGGCACCTGCTGTGCCTTCTCGAACACCCATTGCACCATGGGCTTGCCCAGCAAATCCGCCAGCGGCTTACCCGGCAAACGGCTAGAACCAAAGCGCGCAGGAATGACCAGCGCCACACGGTTAGAGGTAGACACAGCCAGCTCCTTAATCAATTTCCAGCGCAGGCATGGCCTTCACGGCATCGTCAATGGCCTTGATCTGGGTGAGGAACGGCTCCAGCAAATGCAGCGGTAAAGCGCTGGGGCCATCGCACTTGGCGTTGTCCGGGTCGGGGTGGGCTTCCAGGAACAAACCGCCAATACCCACCGCCATGCCCGCACGGGCCAGTTCCAGGGCCTGCTTGCGACGGCCACCGGAAGCGGCACCCAGCGGGTCACGCTGCTGCAGCGCGTGGGTCACATCGAAGATGATGGGCAGGTTGCCGCAGGTATTTTTCATCACCCCAAAGCCGAGCATATCCACCACCAGGTTATCGTAACCAAAGCTGGTGCCCCGGTCGCAGAGCATGAGCTGGTCGTTGCCTGCTTCCTTGAACTTCTCGACGATATTGACCATTTGCCCTGGGCTCAAGAACTGGGGTTTCTTGATGTTGATCGGCTTGCCCGTTTTGGCCAGTGCCATGACCAGATCCGTTTGGCGAGCCAGGAAGGCGGGCAACTGGAGTATATCGACCACTTCCGCCACGGGAGCGGCTTGCCAAGGCTCGTGTACATCGGTAATCACGGGCACACCGAACGCTTTTTTCACGTCTTCGAAAATGCGCATGCCCTCTTCCAGGCCGGGGCCACGGTAAGAGTGGATGGAAGAACGGTTGGCCTTGTCAAAGCTGGCCTTGAACACGTAAGGGATACCCAGCTTGCCACAGACTTCCACGTATTTTTCACAGGCCGTCATGGCAAGGTCACGGGACTCAAGTACGTTGATACCCGCCAGCAGGGTAAATGCCTTGTCGTTCGCGATAGAGATATTGTAGCCGTTCAAATTCATGGTCATCATTCCGTCTTTGATGGTGGTTCTTTCCAATGTTCAAGCTGTGCCTGGGTGAACTTGGGCTTACGGCCCCTGTTCCAGGTCACCCCATGCCTGACAATTTTTGCAGGAGTCCCTGCGATTAGCACATTTTCCTCGGTAAATTTCTTATTTACGAAAGAATATGCACCTACGATGGAATCATTGGGAATTTGTGAGCCTTTGCTAATTAAGCTGCCAACACCTACCCACACATGATTACCAATTTTAACCGAAGCAGGTTTGTTAACTCGTTCACGCGTTTGTACATCGACTACTGAATGAGCGTCAGTGGTACGTATCTCTATGTCACGAGAGAACATGCACCAGTCACCTATCTCGATATTACAGCCTTCTTGGCAGAGAATATATACGGACTGAAAAGTGGTATTCTTACCAATAAAAACAACTTGGTCATTACCTCTTACAATTAGACGCCCTCGATAGACAGAATTAGAATCCAAGATAACTTTATTATTCTTTCCCTCAATAGAGACTCTACCTGACAGAGTTGAACCATCTCTAACTTCTAGAGAATTTCCGAGGCCATCAAACTCAACACGCCCCTTCACCAAAGAGTCACATCCAGAAGAGAAAGCATTTCCATTCTCTCCACTCAACGAGTACAAAGGAGCTTGCACTTTAGTAGTAGAAGCATTTCCCTTCACGAAAAAGCCAATGATTTTGTTAATCATGAAAAATGTCAGCTTTATCTAAGAGAGCTACGTATTCAGCAGGCGTGCCGCAAAAGCTAATCTTACTCTTATCAATCAGATCGTATAACACAGGCAGGCCTTTTTCGATTAAATAATTATACATCGGAGCAACATATAACTCGCCCTTTACAAAACCACCCTGAACTTCCATCTCCTCAAAGATCTGATTAAAGATACGAAGCGAAGAAAAATAATAAAGCCCGTCGCTGCACAAATTAGAAACACGATCTTTTTCTGTAGTTTTGAGCACCCGCTTCCCTTGATCACTGGAAAGAACAAATGACCAATGATCGCCCTCACCTTCAAAGACCTCCAAATATCCCGAACACTTATCTATAAAATCTGGCTTTACAAAACCCCAGCGAATGGTATCGATATTAAAAATATAGAGTTCACTATCTAAATCAAAACCCGAGAGCCCCAAATAGACAGTATCAGCTTGCCCTCTGGTCTCTGCATTGAGAACTACTACAGTATGATTGACAACACCCAGCGCGGCCAATTCATTATTAATAAACTCGACATTGTCATAATCATCACGCACGATAAAGACAAAATAATCGGTCTCGAAATACAATTGAAAAGATTTCATTACCCATTGAAAAACTGTGCGATCAAACAAGGGTAGCTGATGTTTTGGAAGCTCATAGCCTTCTTTAAAAAAACGACTACTTAAGCCAGCCATTGGAATTACAATCATTGAAACCTCACATAATCTTTATAAAGACGTAACGCATTAGCTCGCATAGCTTTTTGCCGATCCTCTCTATCGCTATGAAGCGGTATCATGGTCACAAACAACAAAACAACGAGCGGCATAATGGACTTAATTGACACTCCTTCAAAAAACTCGAAATTGTAAAACAAGTCTTGAACTTGGGTTAATCTATCATCCAATATAAATTCAATATGGCAACCTGAGTCAGGACATTCGCACAAAAAATACTGTCCCGATATAATATGGTCGTAAAGACCAATAATAGAATGGGCAAGCTTGGCAACATCGTAACGTTGATCGCCATAAATCGTAAATTCATTGTCTTTAGCAATACCACGCGGATCAATAACTTTAATTATATCAAGGCGCGAATCATACATGATATTGCTAAAACACAAGTCTCCATGTAACACGCCGTACAAAGAATTACTATTAGCAGATAGTTTTTCAATACACTCTTTAGAAATCTTCAATAAAGAAGGTAAATTAGAGCCACCATACATATTATCAGCATTGATATCAAAATAACCTTCGTCTTGTATACGCTGTAATCGTTGATATGTTTTATCTACGTACAATGAACGCATGTCGTTTTCAATGCATTCAAAATTTTGGGCATTACCTCCAGAAAAATCAGAAAACAATACTTTTAAAATTTTAAGTATTTTATGCCAGAAAAAAACAGGGTTTCGACCATGCACAAATAGCTCATTGAGGGGGAGGTATGGCAAATACTCGAGCTCGTAAAATGTTGCACTACCATTAGAGGCTTGTAAGAGCTGAGGTGTAAATTTTTTTAGATGTGAAGGTAAACTTCTGTACCACTCAGCCTCAGCTTGAATTTTAACTGGCGGACTTCCCGTTTTACGCACAACTCCGCTTTCAATTGAAAGACTATTAAAAGACCTCTGAGTGGTCAATTTAGCCCTTGATTTAAAATATGTATTAACATGCCCCAAGTCTAACCAATCATCTGCAAAGTGGAAGCGAATGGTATTTGGCGAAAAATAACTACGAACCGCATTTACAAAAGAACCTTTAGCGCTTGCAAGCGCTCGAACTAATGAACGTGAGTTTTCAAAAGCAAAAAAACCGCACCAAACTAACTCAGAACCGTTTTCATGCCCTTCAAACTCCCAACCATAATTTTCATCAGTCGAAGCTACCGCAACTATATCAAGATCTTGAGGCAGCGTAGTAAAAAGAGTGTCACCATGAAGTAAACGAACATTTTCAGGCATACTTCCTTCGACAGTGTTGATAACGTACAACACAGACTCAGCCAAAGAAAACTCTTCAGGAACAGCTACAACATTGAGACTTAAAGTGTTTAGATAAGATTTTGCAATTTCATCCTGTAAAAAACTTTCTGGAAGAGACAGGACTACCTTTTCACTAGGAAAACTACGATTAAGAGACTCTAATTGATGTGATAATAACAAACGATTCCCTAAAGGCAGCATCACTGGAGGCAGTTTACCATACTCTGCCTGCAGCTCAGGCACAACGTATGCGCCAGAATTAATTATTATCATCTTTAATCCCTACTAGCTTTTTTATCTCTTCATATGTGAAATTTAAAAATTCATTTGGCCTAATCGCCTTATCATCAACATAGAACCCCTCAGTTCCACACCAGGGTTTTCCCACAATAACCTCATCATAAGGGACATCATACTTATCAAGCCAACCAATAATAATCGGCAATGTGTTGGCATTTATTTTACCAACATTACCTTCATAGGTCCGCATATTTCTTGCTGTGGCAATGACTATCTCAAATCCTTGGGATTTATATTTTCTAACCACATCAATCAAATCTAGATTTGGCTTAGAGTTTTTGTAATCACCAGAAACTGTATGACACAGGGTGTCATCTAAATCTAAAATTAATTTCTTCATATCTACTCACCGTCAACGTAAAAATTTCTTTTCCCATTATAGTACTCTTTATCCCAAGGTGCTGGACGCTTAAGATCAAGACACTTAATATCTTTAGAACGATCACCACTCCATAGCACATGCTTCAAATCTGGAAAGTGACGCGCTATATAATCCCGTGTTCTTTTCTCTCTAATCTCATGAGCTGATGCGCTTTCACCTTTAGGCCTAAGTACAGTCATAGGTAATTTTATCTTGTTCAAGTCGTAGCCCTGATCAAGAAAGAAAGCTTTAATTAATGGGGAAGCAAAGAATCCAAAATTATTTCCGAACTGATTACCATAATCAACTAGCCACTCAGGCAAATTCATAAGCTGAGTCATAAGCTCCGTTTCACCGAAGAAGAACTGATCCGACCCTTTTGTTAAAGCTTCTATATAATTCAAAGTCCCCTTTCTTTGCTTACAAATCAAATCATCAAAATTAAATTTAAAATTTAAATCAAAACGACATCTGAAGATCAGATCATACTTTTTCCCATGAATAAAGGAGCTTTCATGAGCTAGCGCTATGGATCTTGCAACGCCATACCATTGATTCAATATAAAAAAATCAGGATATGAGTTTGCAAAAAGTTCACAAATTTTTCTTTCATTGTGCAATTGCGAAGGCTCTTTGACGAATTCATAGGCCATTAAATTAACATTATAACTTTCAAACAGTGAGGTTAGCTGCTGATTATAGTCAGAGTCCCAAGTAGAAAAATAAAAATCAGCTCCACGAAACACTTCAAAAATCTTAGCGGCTGTTCTATCGAAAGTTCTTGGATGGCCGCTCATACATACTGCAAAATTCATAAATGCTATTCCTTTCCTTAAAAGAGCTATGCAATTTTTACATAGCCCTTAAGCCAATTAGTATTTTATTTTTTTGATACGATATAGCTAATCACATCCTCAATTTCACACTTAGCTTGCGCAGCAGGATTATAATACCTAGAAAGAAATATGTAACTAAAGTAAAAAATCTCCTCTATACTTCTTTTTCTTACTCTACGACCTACACTTAGCTTATCTGTCGTGACTCCCCAATTCGAATAGAACGGTGCTCCATAGCATGTAACTTTTTTACCCGCAAGTAACGCTTCAAAACCCATACCTGAAGTTCCCACATAGACTTCTTCAACAATATCAAAAAGAGCATGAGGGTTTACATCATAATCAATCAAATAAACATTTTCTAAATGTTTAGTAAATGAAATTTTATCGTTGCTAAAATAACTTTCCTTCCCCCCTCCTATTGCATCTGGATGTTGTTTAATCAAGATATCGCATTTTGGATTATTATTTACTGCATCAAGCAACATTGTCTGGAACGTAGTTTCATCTGCTTTGCCACATGCTACCGATTGATCACCATACCTTTGGTCAATTAATAGAATTTTTCTTTCAGATTTTCCAATATTTAATTTTATATCACAAGCGTGATTATACTTAGTTATACGATTTTTTTGTATCTGACCAATTACAAGCTTGCTTCTTTCAATATTTTTTTCAGCCACAACACTATCTGAGTTCAACAGAAATTCTAAGCGACTTTCAGAATTAGAGTCATAGTAAGGTGTCATATCGTCAATGATAACAGATAACGCAGGGTCCCCTGAAAGACCTATGTTCAATGATCTGATAAAACCGTCTTCAATATAGATGACTTTCTTTCCTAATTTAACGGCAACTTTTCTTTGATTTATTTTTTTTGCATTTTCTCCAATTCCCCATTGAAAAAGCAAATCGGCAGAAGAGGATGCTTTTAATGCATTAACCTGACTACCACTATCTATACGTGCCCTAGCTCTAAGCATTGGCAACACATATGCTTGTGTAGTTTCCCATACTTTTTTAGTACTGGGAATTCCAATTACATCAAGAGGCATTTCATTAAAAAGTTTTTCGGTTGGTGAGCTTAATTTTTTATTTATGTCATTATTGGCAATTGAAATAAGAGTTTTTATAATTCTGTCTTTTGCCTTTCCATCGAATTCACCAGCACTAAGTTGCTTCTTAGCCCAACTCATTCCTCGCTCAGGTATGGCATAGCCACCACTTTCAATGCTTGTTATAATATCTTCTAATGATTCAATATCCCTTACAGCTGGTATCCCCACATTCTCCCAAATCTGCGTAAACTCTATATATTTAAGGCTAAACGAAGGCTTGCCGGCAATAACCGCTTCAAACAACATAGTGCTGTTAATAGACGTAATAATATCTGCATGGTGAATGGACTCTTCAGCATTTACAAAATAACAAATTGCATCATCAATAGCACAAAAACTTGACTCTTCAATTCGTCTAATGAGTGCCTCACCTAAAATATTATCTTTAGAAGGAGGTAATCTGATAATTACTTGCATATCTCTTTTTTCAGCGACCGAAATCAAGTCGTTCACTGCATCAACTTGTGCTTTTCTCGCCACTTGCGCATCGTATTGTGAGTCTAAAGGCTGCGACGCAAAAAGGATAATTTTTTTATCGGCACTTAAACCGAAAAAGCTGCAATACTGATGGCGAGAAATTAAAGGCTCATAGTTGAAATACACATCAAACTTTGGAGCTCCAACAGTGATAATATTATCTTTTGGATATCCCCTTTCAATAAATATATCATTTTGTAGGCTACCCCAACTTAATACTATATCTGTTGAAGGTACCGAGGCAAATGTTGTTGGACACCAATAGTATTTATCTCGATTAGCAAAGACGGACTCATGGGGTATCAGAATTGTTTTTATTCCCAACTCTTTACACACAGAAACAATGATCCGCATAACTGGGGACCAGTCAAATGTAAACACAAAAGCTTTTACATGTTTACTTATTGGAATAAGTTTTCTCGCTACCATTTTTCTATATAAATCAGGCTTATTCAAAGCAAAGCGCAACACTTCTCTTCTTAACTCATTAGGCTCTCCTCCTTTGACAAGACTGAACTGTTTAATTTGGTAGTGTTGTTCATTTTCTATTTTTTCTATAAGTGTATTACCATGCTCTGCAATCCAAGGCATATATAAAAAAACAGGCTTGAAATCATCTTTTATTTCGATTTTTTTTGAATCATACCATGTAGGGATTACGTCTTCTTTCACCGCAGGCTTTGCTTTAACAGCGGCTTTTGCTTTAACAGGGGGAGGTGTTTTGACAGAAGATTCATTCACATCTACACTCGAAACATTTACTTCATGTGTAACATTATAACCAACCTCTTTTCTCAACTTATCAAGTTTATTAACAACCTCTAAAAAGCTTATCTTTTCTCCTGTTTCCACACAGTAATAATTAGGGTAAATTATATATGATATACCAAACAACTCTTCAATACTTAAGCTTCTCTTTCTTCTAATGCTTACTTGTCTATCATCAGTTAACCCCCAGCCAGAGTAAAAGGGCGCACCGAGCGTTGTAACTCTAATGCCCCTTAGTAGTGCTTCAAAACCGCCTAGTGATGTCACCGTATACACATGGTCAACTGTCTCGAAGGCATTTGACAGCGGCACATCTTTCTTCAGCACCAGTGCAATATTCTCAACATCGGTTGGATTCGATTGATACGGACGATGTCCATTCATTACATCAGGATGTGGCTTGTATATTATCTGGTCACCAGGATTTTCCTCAGCAGCCAAGCGTACTACATCGTTGTTGGTCAGTTTTTTCTCACAACCGTATTGGATAGATGCATCATCTTCTACCTGACCTAGCACCAGTATACGTTTTTTTGTTTTAGGGCCATAAAATTTTTCAATGCTAACTTTTTCACTGTTATTGTATTTACTGACACCCGTTTCCAACAGCAGGTTGATGCCTTCTTTTGCCTGGTCGATCAACTCCGGTTTGCTCGTAAAGTCAAAGTTATTCAGTAAATCTTCTAGCTCAGAAGGCCTTGTAGCATCAAAATAGGGTGTTTTGCTGTCCAGGCACAATGACATGGGTGGTGCTTTGGTAGCGCCCAGTTGTACAGAGCGCACAAAGCCGTCTTCAACAAACTTGGTCGAAATTTTTTCTTCTCTTAAAAACTCCAGAATATATTCAGGCGCTTTGAAACCCCAGATAAACACCTGACAGGAATCTTTTAGAGAAACAATTTGCTTGCGATACTGTGAATTGAACTGACTTTTTTTAATATCTTTTGGCAAGAAAATAAGGTCATATTCCGAGAAGTACATCCGAAGATATGTCTTCCAGGTACTGAATCCAACGACAAAAATCTTAGGTTTCCCCTTTTTTAATTTTTTGTTTTTCTGCGCATCTTCAAAAAACATGACGGGGTGTTTAAAAAACTTGGTCAACTTACTCACTGTTTCACCTATTAATCGAAATATGAATCACGAAGGGCTGCGTACTGGTCGCGCAGCTTTTGATATTCAGTTCTTGCCACTTCCATTTGTTTTTTGGCCGCTAGGACTTCTTGCTCGTTCGCACTTCCACTCTCTCCTTGAGTTTGATTATCGCCATCTTGCTCTGCCATGTTGTCATGATATGCCTTGATGGCATCGTCCACGCTGTCGTACCAGATAGCATCACCATTGTTTATCCATATTCCTGCATCGCATAATTCACGCAAAATACCTTCACTGTGTGAAACGATAATAATGCTGGCCTTACCGACCTTCTCTTTAAATGCTGATGTGGCTTTCTTGCGGAAACGCAAGTCGCCTACGGATGTTGCTTCGTCTGATATATACACATCAAAATCGAAGGCAAGCGATAGACCAAAGGAAAGCCTTGAGCGCATGCCTGATGAATAAGTGCGTACCGGTTCATCAAACGAACTACCTATCTCTGCAAAGTCCTGCACGAATCGAATGACTCGCTGAACCTCTTCAACATCACTCCCTTGCGCCCTGGCCACGAATTTGACGTTCTGCCGCCCTGTCATGTTGTTCTGCATGCCGCCCGATAGCCCCACCGGCCATGAAACACGACTGTGGCGTATGACCTCTCCTCTATCGGGGGTATCCATACCAGCGATCAGGCGCAACAGGGTCGATTTACCTGCGCCGTTGGGGCCAATCAACCCCACGCTCACGCCTTTGGGTATGGTGAGGTTGATGTCTTTCAGCACCCAATCGCTACCGTGGTGGTTGTGGTAGCGCTTGTAGAGATTTTTGATTTCGATCATTTGATATTAGTGAATGGTGAAGGGTGAAGGGTGAATGGGGAGTTCATGGGGTGCATAGATTTCACCGATTCTTTAAATGTTTAATTAAGCCGCCTAGCTGGGAAGAAGCTTGGTTAATAGATGCTAGTGCTAACGAAATATCTGGTAAATAGTTAAGGCGCTTTGCGATGAGCAGCTGCGTCTCTAATTCGCTGAGTGAGCCTTGGGAGATGTAGAGAAAACGGATGAACTCTTGTGTACTGCCCCGAGCGGCACCTTCAGCAATGTTACTGGGAACGGAGACTGCACTACGCCGCATTTGGCTTGTTAAACCGAACTTTTCATCATCTGGGAAGGTTTTGGTGAGTGTGTATACATGTTCGACAAGGTCCATCGTTTGCTGCCAAACCCTCAACTCTTGATGCTTCCTCATCCCACCTCCCCACATCACTCACTACTCGCCATTCACCACTCACTGTTCACCAAAAACTACTCACCATTCACCACTCTCACTCCCCTTCCTTTTCGGGTGTACATCGCTTCCAGCTCACGTTTGAGCGCACTGCGGGCGGTTGTTTCGCCGTGCACCAGGTGGATGGTATGGGGCCAGCGGCGCATGCGTTTGACGAAGTTGAGCAGGTCTTTCTGGTCGGCGTGGGCGGAGTAGCCGCTGATGGAGGTCACGCCTGCTTTGATATCGTATCGCTGGCCGTCGATCTCGACCCAGCCGCCACGGGGGCCGTATTGCTGTATGGCGCGGCCTGGGGTGCCTGCGCCCTGGTAGCCGACGAATAGTACTTGGTGGCGCTCATCGCCTAGCATGGCTTTTAGGTAGTTCATGATGCGCCCACCTGCGCACATGCCGCTGGCGGCGATGACCACCGCTGGGCGGCCTGTGCTGGCCAGGTAGCTGACCGTTCGCTCGTGGGCTTCGTGGCTGTCTACGGTGTAGAGGTTGGCGAAGTTGAGCGGGTGGCGGCCACTGCGCAGGCGGCGTTGGGCTTCGTCGTCCCAGTAGGGTTTCAGCTCGCGGTATACCTGGGTGAAGCGGGCGGCCAGCGGCGAATCGACGATGATCTCCAGCGTTTGCCATAGGCTTTTGGGCAGCCCGCGTTTGGCGTTGCGCTCGGCTTCATAAATGATACCTTCCAGCTCGTAGAGGAGCTCTTGGGTGCGGCCTATGCTGAAGGCGGGCACCATGACCGTGCCGCCGTTAGTGAGTGCTTGCTCGATGGCCTGTTTCAGCGTGGCGCGGCGCTGGCGGCGGTCGGGGTGGTTTCGGTCGCCGTAGGTGCTTTCGAGTACTAGCTGTTCGCAGCCGTAGGGCGATTGTGGTGCGGGGAGTAGCGGAGCGTAGGGGGCACCTAAATCGCCGCTGAAGATGACCCGTTCCTTTTCGCCGTTGGGGTGCTGGTGGGCTACTTCCACATAGCTGGAGCCCAGTATGTGCCCTGCCCGCTTGAGCTTCACTCGGGTGGTGATGCCGCCTTCTTCGGTTTTTTCAAACACGGTGTGCCATTTACCGTAGGGCACGCTGATGATCTGGCTTTCCAACTGCTGCTGGAAACGTTCGATGAGCTGGGCGTTACGGGTGAAGCCGATTTTCAGGGCATCTTCGACCACCAGGGGCAGCAGTTTGGCCGAGGGAATGGAGCAGATGATGGGCCCTTTGAATCCCGCCGCCAGCAGGTAGGGTAAGCGGCCTACGTGGTCGATGTGTACGTGGGTGATGATCAGCGCTTTGACGGCGCTGATATCGAATTCGATTTGTAGCTGATCGAAGGCGTCTTCTTTTGCGTCTTCGCCTTGGAATAGCCCGCAGTCGATGAGCAGTGAATGTTCGCTATCGAGGGTGAGCTGGTGGCAGCTTCCGGTGACGCCTTTGGCTCCGCCGTGGTGGGTGATATTGAGCATTGACTTCCTTTTCGTGCTTTCTCTTAGCAGTATGGCATTTTGGCGTTTGGTGGCGTGATCGGGGCGGCTGGCGCCGCCTTCGCGGGTGCCTCTTTCGCTCGTTGCTCTCGCTCTTTCGTTACGCCGCGCTACGGGGTTGGTGCCGCCATTCGAGGTGTTGCCGCGATTGATCGTTATGCCGCGAAACGGGGTTGGTGCCACGCCTCATAACGTTGGCGGTGTTCCCGTAGCGCGGTGTAAGTGGAGCGCCCCCGCGAAGCACCCCGTTAGGGGTGCCGGTGAGGCCAATGAGGTTTGCTCAATTACCGTGGCTCGATCAGGGCGGCTGGCGCCGCCAACGCGGGTGCCTCTTTCGCTCGTTGCTCTCGCTCTTTCGTTACGCCGCGCTACGGGGTTGGTGCCGCCATTCGAGGTGTTGACGCGGTTGCTCGTTATGGCGCGAAACGGGGTTGGTGCCCATGCGTATCGTTGGCGGCGCCCCGTAGCGCGGTGTAAGCGGAGCGCACCCGCGAAGCAGCCCGTTAGGGGTGCTGGTGAGGCCTGCTCGATCACCCTGGCTCGATCGGGGCGGCTAACGCCGCCCTCCGCGGGTGCCTCTTTCGCTCGTTGCTCTCGCTCTTTCGTTATGGCGCGAAACGGGGTGGTGGTTCCATATAGGTAACAGGCATCGGGAAATGATGAGCCGTTAGTCATTACTTAGCTGCCAGCCGCATATGGATAATTTTTTGATAATAAGCGCTTAACTGTCTCTTTTTCTGCCTTAATGCATCGATTTCGGATCTCGTCAGCGGTTCTGAAGCCGACGAGATAACTTGATTCGTTGGCGGTGAGGGCTGAGATGTGTATTCCGAAGATATTTTTGATTTCATCAGAGAAACGCTCCTCCAATAGCTGAGTATGTTTTTTTAAGGCTCGAAACTCCTTCGAACGACCTGCATTTACTAACAGAACCGTCCCAATAACGTATCCACCATTCATTAACAAATAATTAGCCAGCTCAGCTAACGTGCTACCCATACTAGTGACGTCATCTACTAATATATAACGACCACCATGCTGAACAGCTCCCTCGAATGAGGGTCTTGCAATGAGTCTTTCCATAGGGTCAGCCCCGGTATGAAACACTTTTTGCATTTGAACGATATCTGTTTCACTAACACCATCTAGCACCTCTGCGCACATCAGCGAGAGGATCAGAGGTAAAGCATTATCACCTGAAGCCTCTTGAGCGTAGGGCGATACAAAAATACTTCCTTCAGGAAATTCATTTTCAAGAGAGAACAGAAACTCAAGAGCCAAATCACCCACAAGTTGTAAAGCAGCTTCTGCATCTCCTGACTTGGCATCTCTATAAGCAGCATGCTGCTTTATATCTTCATCACTCGTGAAACAATGAAAATGTTTGGTTTCTTTTGGAAATGCATACACTCTATCCATTGCATTGTCTCAAAATGTGCAGCTGATCGATCTCAGTAACATACCTGGCCTGTTGATTAGCCATTATGAACCTTCACTTCTTTCCCTTTCCGAGCGTACATTGCTTCCAGCTCACGTTTGAGGGCGCTGCGGGCGGTTTGTTCGCCGTGCACCAGGTGGATGGTGTGGGGCCAGCGGCGCATGCGTTTGACGAAGTTGAGCAGGTCTTTCTGGTCGGCGTGGGCGGAGTAGCCGCTGATAGAAGTGACGCCTGCTTTGATATCAATTCGCTGGCCGTCTATTTCTACCCAACCGCCTTGGGGGCCGTACTGCTGTATGGCACGGCCTGGGGTGCCTGAGCCCTGGTAGCCGACGAATAGTACTTGGTGACGCTCATCGCCTAGCATGGCTTTTAGGTAGTTCATGATGCGCCCGCCTGCGCACATGCCGCTGGCGGCGATGACCACCGCTGGGCGGCCTGTGCTGGCCAGGTAGCTGACCGTTCGCTCGTGGGCTTCGTGGCTGTCTACGGTGTAGAGGTTGGCGAAGTTGAGCGGGTGACGGCCACTGCGCAGGCGGCGTTGGGCTTCGTCGTCCCAGTAGGGCTTCAGCTCGCGGTATACCTGGGTGAAGCGGGCAGCAAGCGGCGAATCGACGATGATCTCCAGCGTTTGCCATAGGCTTTTGGGCAGCCCGCGTTTGGCGTTGCGCTCGGCCTCATAAATGATGCCTTCCAGCTCGTAGAGCAGCTCCTGAGTACGGCCAATGCTGAAGGCGGGCACCATGACCGTGCCGCCGTTAGTGAGCGCTTGCTCGATGGCCTGTTTCAGCGTGGCGCGGCGCTGGCGGCGGTCAGGGTGCTGGCGGTCGCCGTAGGTGCTTTCGAGAACCAATTGTTCGCAGCCGTAGGGCGATTGGGGCGCGGGCAGTAGCGGTGCGTAGGGAGCGCCTAGATCGCCGCTGAAGATGACCCGTTCCTTTTCGCCGCTGGGGTGCTGGTGGGCTACTTCCACGTAGCTGGAGCCCAGTATGTGCCCTGCTCGCTTGAGTTTTACCCGTGTGGTGATGTGGCCTGCTTCGGTTTTTTCAAACACGGTGTGCCATTTACCGTAGGGCACGCTGATGAGCTGGGAAGCCAACTGCTGCTGGAAGCGCTCGATCAACTGGGTGTTACGGGTGAAACCGATTTTCAGGGCGTCTTCGACCACCAGGGGCAGCAGTTTGGCCGAGGGAATGGAGCAGATGATGGGCCCTTTGAATCCCGCCGCCAGCAGGTAGGGTAAGCGGCCTACGTGGTCGATGTGTACGTGGGTGATGATCAGCGCTTTGACGGCGCTGATATCGAATTCGATTTGTAGCTGATCGAAGGCGTCTTCTTTTGCGTCTTCGCCTTGGAATAGCCCGCAGTCGATGAGCAGTGAATGTTCGCTATCGAGGGTGAGCTGGTGGCAGCTTCCGGTGACGCCTTTGGCTCCGCCGTGGTGGGTGATATTGAGCATTGACTTCCTTTTCGTGCTTTCTCTTAGCAGTATGGCATTTTGGCGTTTGGTGGCGTGATCGGGGCGGCTGGCGCCGCCCACGCGGGTGCCTCTTTCGCTCGTTGCTCTCGCTCTTTCGTTACGCCGCGCTACGGGGTGCTCGCCCATGAGTATCGTTGGCGATGCATCCGTAGCGCGGTGTAAGCGGAGCGCACCCGCGAAGCACCCCGTGAGGGGTGCCGGTGAGGCCAATGAGGTTTGCTCAATTACCGTGGCTCGATCAGGGCGGCTGGCGCCGCCAACGCGGGTGCCTCTTTCGCTCGTTGCTCTCGCTCTTTCGTTACGCCGCGCTACGGGGTTGGTGCCGCCATTCGAGGTGTTGACGCGGTTGCTCGTTATGGCGCGAAACGGGGTTGGTGCCACGCCTCATAACGTTGGCGGTGTTCCCGTAGCGCGGTGTAAGCAGAGCGCACCCGCGAAGCAGCCCGTTAGGGGTGCCGATGATGGCGTGAGTGTCAGCGGTTACTGAATAGGTTCGATCAGGGCTTCCAATGTTTTGGCACTCAATATGCCTTCCATCCAGTTTTCCAGCTGCTCTATGGAAGCCGCCTCAATTTGGGTATCGGCCCATGACGGTAACTCGCCAAACTTCAGCATGAGCAGCTTTCGCAGCATGTTTTGTGCTTCATGCTGACGGCCCTGTTGCATGCCCTGTTGCATACCTTGCTGCATGCCTTGCTGCATGCCCTGCT
This sequence comes from Halomonas sp. 18071143, assembly GCF_019211725.1. Classification (NCBI taxonomy): domain Bacteria; kingdom Pseudomonadati; phylum Pseudomonadota; class Gammaproteobacteria; order Oceanospirillales; family Halomonadaceae; genus Halomonas; species Halomonas sp. 18071143. The sequence continues at coordinate 1,281,233 of NZ_CP078120.1, read as the reverse complement.
GCATGCCTTGCTGAATACCTTCCGTACGAAGACGCTCTGCTAAACCAGCCATTTTGCTTTCCTCCTGAGGATAGCTGCGATGATGGCACTTTAGCGAGCTAGGGCTCGATCAGGGCGGCTGGCGCCGCCCTTCGCGGGTGCCTCTTTCGCTCGTTGCTCTCGCTCTTTCGTTACGCCGCGCTACGGGGTGATCGCCCATGCGTATCGTTGGCGATGCATCCGTAGCGCGGTGTAAGCGGAGCGCACCCGCGAAGCACCCCGTTAGGGGTGCCGAATATGCCACTGGGGTTTGCTCGATCACCGTGGCTCAATCGGGGCGGCTGGCGCCGCCAACGCGGGTGCCTCTTTCGCTCGTTGCTCTCGCTCTTTCGTTACGCCGCGCTACGGGGTTGGTGCCGCCATTCGAGGTGTTGACGCGGTTGCTCGTTATGGCGCGAAACGGGGTTGGTGCCACGCCTCATAACGTTGGCGGCGCCCCCGTAGCGCGGTGTAAGCGGAGCGCACCCGCGAAGCACCCCGTGAGGGGTGCCGGTGATGGCGTGAGTGTCAGCGGTTACTGAATAGGTTCGATCAGGGCTTCCAATGTGTTGGCACTCAATATGCCTTCCATCCAGTTTTCCAGCTGCTCTATGGAAGCCGTCTCAATTTGGGTATCGGCCCATGACGGTAACTCGCCAAACTTCAGCATGAGCAGCTTTCGCAGCATGTTTTGTGCTTCATGCTGACGGCCCTGTTGCATGCCCTGTTGCATACCTTGCTGCATGCCTTGCTGAATACCTTCCGTACGAAGACGCTCTGCTAAACCAGCCATTTTGCTTTCCTCCTGAGGATAGCGCCTTTGGTAGGCTTTTCTTTCATCTGTGCTTAAATCGCTGTAGATATCGACAAAGTCTATGTATTTGAGTTGCTTTTCAATGCTTGGTTCCAGCGAAAACAGGCCTTGTATGGCATTGGCGTATACATCGATTTTATCTTTCTCTGCCCATTCCATATTCGGTAAATTAAGCCGTGCTACGATATTTTGGCTACTAAAATACTGATTGGCCGGCAATTTATTTAAATGTGTATGTAAATAGTGAAACTGTAGGTAGCTATGGCGTTCACTTCGAATATGCAGGCTTTCTACCACTTTTTTATTAGAATTCAAAAAAATCACCACCGGTACCACTCGTTCTGTATCGAATAGCTCACTCAGGTGCAGTGTGTAGTGCGCCAGCCTGTGGATCGAGAAACGGCCGGGATCCGTTTCTTCTTCTAGCGTGAACAGTAGCGCTTCGCGTTGCCCATTTGGCCACTCTACCAGCAACGGTACGTCTAGCTCATGAAATCTGTCACCCAGGCGCTCTTTTAATTGCTCCTGGCGAATAGGAGTGACTTTGACGCTAGGCAGTAAATCTCCAGCCTCTTCTGATGCAAAGAAAGCGAGGGCTTCGCGAGGATAGTCCAAAATCAGGTTCTTGAAATTTTGATCGTGGCTTGTACGGTTCGCCATGGCTTTTCCTTGCTGTGGCTTAATCAGGGCGGCTGGCGCCGCCTTCGCGCCGGGCCGCCGCTGCGGGTGCCTCTTTCGCTCGTTGCTCTCGCTCTTTCGTTACGCCGCGCTACGGGGTGGCACATTTTGATGATGGCGGTGCTTCGTAGCGCGGTGTAAGCATAGCGCGGTGTAAGCGGAGCGCACCCGCGAAGCACCCCGTGAGGGGTGCCGAATAGGCCACTGGGGTTTGCTCGATCACCGTGGCTCAATCGGGGCGGCTAGGGCCGCTAATACGGGTGTTGGCGGCTATTTATTGCTACGTGCGTTATGAGGGGCGTGCAGATCTCACTTTAGATCTGTCCCATTTTCTAAGCACTGAATCAACAAACCACTGTGAATCAAATTTTTTAAATTCGCTTTCATAGATATCTAGAAAACCATCAGGTGTGGCTTCTGCAAAATGCAGATGCATTTCACTAGAATTATCAAAAAAATAAGTTCTTCTACATTTCACAACCATTTCATGCAAAAGTGACAAGCTTGCTTGATAGCGACTTATTATCTTTTCGGCAGGGACATCATGCCCACCACTCGAAACTCTTTGTGCAACACGAGCCTGATTAATCTCAGGACTTGATGTGCAAATATAATAGAGGTAGGGCTCAAACCCAAAATCTAGTGCTTTTTCAACAAATATTATGTGACTACTATGACTCATAACAGATTCATAGGTGAGGGATAGGCCAGACTCCAACCAATCCTCTCTCAGGCCTGTGGCAATCGCTTGCGCAGAGATCGCAGCAAAATACGTTTCAAACTCTTTAGCAAAAGACTTTACGAACGCCTTGCCCTCAGACATTGCGGTTGAGGTTTTTTCAATAACATCATTTAGCTCAATATGCTTCGCAATATCATCAGGATTTAAATATTGCCCTAATGGTATTTTCTTACTAAGCAAAAATTGAGTCAGGGTTGTTTTACCCGAGCCATTTGGGCCAGCAACAAGCCTTAACCTTGGCACAAATACTCCCTAAGATTGAACGGCTGGGCTTGTTTTAACTTTTTAAGCTGCTTGACCTGATGATCGGGCGACTCTTCAACCAGATAGCCATCACGTTCATAGACCACAGAAACACCTGCTGCCAAATTTCTTTGGATGGCCGCGCGAGAGGATTCGCTCGCAAACTGCATGAGTGAGCGCGTGTCTTGCATTGGATCTTTTCTCTTACCTTTGCGCACCATCGCTAGCTTCTCGTGGTTTGATTTCTGACTCATGATTTCTCCCTTCTCAGTACAGCTTGTGAAACCATAGATTCATTATAGACCGAGTAGTTTCGAATAGAGCAGGCTATTGCAATGATTCATTAAATATCGTGGCTCGATCAGGGCGGCTGACGCCGCCCTTCGCGCCGGGCCGCCGCTGCGGGTGCCTCTTTCGCTCGTTTCTCTCGCTCTTTCGTTACGCCGCGCTACGGGGTTGGTGACGCCATTCGAGGTGTTGACGCGGTTGCACGCTTTCGAGGTTGGCGGTGTTCGTAGCGCGGTGTAAGCGGAGCGCACCCGCGAAGCACCCCGTTAGGGGTGCCGAATATGCCACTGGGGTTTGCTCGATCACCGTGGCTTGATCGGGGCGGCTGGCGCCGCCAACGCGGGTGCCTCTTTCGCTCGTGACCTCGCTCTTTCGTTACGCCGCGCTACGGGAATCCTGCCGCGCTTCTAAAGGTGCTACGTATTCGTAGCGCGGTGTAAGCAGAGCGCACCCGCGAAGCACCCCGTTAGGGGTGCCGAATATGCCACTGGGGTTTACTCGATCACCGTGGCTTGATCGGGGCGGCTGGCGCCGCCAACGCGGGTGCCTCTTTCGCTCGTGACCTCGCTCTTTCGTTACGCCGCGCTACGGGAATCCTGCCGCGCTTCTAAAGGTGCTACGTATTCGTAGCGCGGTGTAAGCAGAGCGCACCCGCGAAGCACCCCGTTAGGGGTGCCGAATATGCCACTGGGGTTTGCTCGATCACCGTGGCTCAATCGGGGCGGCTAGGGCCGCCTTCGCGGGTGCCTCTTTCGCTCGTTTCTCTCGCTCTTTCGTTACGCCGCGCTACGGGGTTGGTGCCGCCATTCGAGGTGTTGACGCGGTTGCTCGTTATGGCGCGAAACGGGGTTGGTGCCACGCCTCATAACGTTGGCGGTGTTCCCTTAGCGCGGTGTAAACGAGCGCACCCGCAGGAGCAGCGGGAGTGGTGTTGCGGTTAGTTAAGCGGCTTGGCTTTTTAAGAGTGGCCATGCACCTTGCTTCGAGGCCTCCAGAATGACGATTTCATTGATCGTGCCATCCTCTGCGTAACTAATATGTGTATGCCAATCTTGAGAAACCTCCCTAACGGTAGGCTTTTCTGATAGGTGCAGAACCAGGATATCATCTGCTTCATCGTACGTAGTTCGCATTACTTATCCTGTTTGGTTTGGGCGTATTGCTGACACCTTCGCGCCGGGCCGCCGCTGCGGGTGCCTCTTTCGCTCGTTTCTCTCGCTCTTTCGTTACGCCGCGCTACGGGGTGGTTGCCTCGATTAACCATTACACCGCGCTACGGTGCCCTACCCCTTGCTATCAATCCCGGTGGTCTTTGATGATCATGATCATCATGCTGAGGATGAAGGCGAGGAAGATGGTGATGATGGCGAATACCGTGCTGTTGTAAAGGCGGTTGGGCTCTGTGGGGTATTCGGGCATGAGCGGGCTTTGCAACACGCTGACTTGTTTGAGTTGACGGGCGGCTTCCAGGCGGGTGTTTTCCAGGGCGGCCAGGGCGCTGGAGTAGGTTTCCTGGGCGAACTGGGCTTGCAGTTCCAGGGTTTCGTATTCTGCCGAGATGCGGTTGAGCGAGTTGCCGGTGGCTTGGGCCAGGCGGTCGCGTTGTTCGACGATCTGGTCGCGCAGGGCTTCGATGTTGCGTTCTACTTGGCGCAGCTCGGCGGATTGGGCGCTTTGGAAGCTGGCCAGGGCGTTGCGCTGGGCCTGGAAGCGGGCCAGGTCGGCTTCGAGGGTGGCGACGACCTGGTTGATGCTTTCCACCGTGCTGGTGGGTGATACCAGCCCGTGCTCGTTCTGGAATTCGAGCAGTTGGGCGCGGGTGTCATTGAAGCGCTCTTCCAGGCGCACCATTTGGCGCTCCAGGAAGCGTACCTGTTCATCGGCCAGGCGGTGGCCCATTTCGTTCATGTGGTTTTCGCCTGCTTCCAGCAGCAGCGATGCCATGCTGTGGGCGAATTCGGGGGTGTAGCCTTGAACGTGAATGTTGAGAACCCCCGCGTATTCGTCCAACTCCACTTCTACACGGCGCAGGTAGTAGCGGTGCAGGTCTTCAATGGGCACGTTCGGGTCGCGCAGGCGGGCAAACAGGTCACCGTGTTCGCTGTAGTGCTGGCGAATGCCTAGCTGTTCATCGAGCAGGCGCAGCATGTCTACCGAGAGCAGGTGCTCGCGCAGTAGCAGCAGGTCGGCCGTGTTGCCTCCGCCGCCGCCCATGAGCGATGAGAGGCTGAATTCCGGTGTGGCGACTTGTGGGCTTTCCAGCACTACGGTGGCACGGGAAACGTAGCGCTCTTCTGCCCATACAAACCAGTAAAAGCTGACCAGGAGAATGGCGAGCAAGGCCATGGCCCAGTGCGGTGACTGTTTTACGAAACGGGTTAATGAGGATTGCATGGGTTATTTGGCCTTCAACCGGTCAACAAAACGGAGGTGCATCAGTAGCCCGAGGGCATTCAAACTCAGGGTCACCAGCCAGAAGTAGAGCATGCTGGTGCCGTGAATGACCTGATAGTTTTCAAAGAATCCCAGCCGCAGAGTTTCCAGGGCATGGGGAATGGGGTTGAGCATCAGGTATTCCAGTAGCCAGTGGGGTAACTGGTTGAGCGGAAACATGACGCCGGAAATGATCAACAGTGGCAGCGAAAGCATGCGGATCACTCGGCCCACTTCCGGCACCAGAGTAGCGGCCACCGAGGTGACCAGGCCCAGCCCGATGCCCAGGCTCCAAAGCGAGACCCATGCCCACATGGCTCTGATGGCATTGTCGGGGTACATGTCCAGACCTAGCAGCAGCCCCCCCACGATAAACAGCAGGAAGACGAAGGTGCGCAGCATGCCTTCCAGAAAGTTGCGCACCAGCACGGGGTCTACGGGCTGCACTTGGCGATAGGCGAACAGCGCGCTGTTGGCATCGATGGCACCCATACCGCGCAGCATGCCTTCTCGCACCAGGAAGAAACCCATCATGCCGGCGATCATCCAAGGAATGAACTCGGCATTCACGATCAGGCGGTCACCCCGGATGAAACTACGAATGCCCACCATGATGGCCACCAGCGCGAAGGGCTCGAAGATCATCCAGAACCAGCCCATGCGGTCGGCCATGGTGCGCGAAACGGCTTCGCGCATGAACATGGCGTACCACACGCTGCGCGTGACCTGCCAGGGGGTGCGCGCGCCTTTCGGGGTACTGCTTGTGTTATCCATGATGCTGTGTCTTTTGATTCAAGAACGTAAATGGAGTAGTGGCTTGATCAGGGCGGCTGGCGCCGCCTCCGCGGGTGCCTCTTTCGCTCGTTGCTCTCGCTCTTTCGTTACGCCGCGCTACGGGGTTGGTGCCGCCATTCGAGGTGTTGACGCGGTTGCTCGTTATGGCGCGAAACGGGGTTGGTGCCACGCCTCATAACGTTGGCGGTGTTCCCGTAGCGCGGTGTAAGCGGAGCGCACCCGCGAAGCACCCCGTTAGGGGTGCCGGTGAGGCCAATGAGGTTTGCTCGATCACTGTGGCTTAATCGGGGCGGCTGGCGCCGCCTCCGCGGGTGCCTCTTTCGCTCGTTGCCTCGCTCTTTCGTTACGCCGCGCTACGGGGGTACGTGGCCAATGATGGCGGTGTTTCGTAGCGCGGTGTAAGCGGAGCGCACCCGCGAAGCACCCCGTGAGGGGTGCTGAATAGGCCAATGAGGGTTATTCCACCACCGTGGCCCAATCAGGGCGGCTGGCGCCGCCTCCGCGGGTGCCTCTTTCGCTCGTTTCTCTCGCTCTTTCGTTACGCCGCGCTACGGGGTTGGTGCCGCCATTCGAGGTGTTGACGCGGTTGCTCGTTATGGCGCGAAACGGGGTTGGTGCCACGCCTCATAACGTTGGCGGTGTTCCCGTAGCGCGGTGTAAGCGGAGCGCACCCGCGAAGCACCCCGTTAGGGGTGCCGGTGAGGCCAATGAGGTTTGCTCAATTACCGTGGCTCGATCAGGGCGGCTGGCGCCGCCCTCCGCGGGTGCCTCTTTCGCTCGTTTCTCTCGGTCTTTCGTTACGCCGCGCTACGGGGTGCTCGCCCATTCGTATCATTGGCGATTTGTCTGTAGCGCGGTGTAAGCGAAGCGCACCCGCGAAGCACCCCGTTAGGGGTGCCGGTGATGGCGCTGGGCCATTGCAGCGGGTCTGATCACAGGTCCAGGGCGACGCGGGTGGTGACGGCGATCTGGAAGAGGATCTGGGTGAGGGTCGAGGCGAGCTGCAGGTTGTGCGTGGGTGCCTTGGGCATGACGAGGATTTCGTCGCCGGGGCGCAGCGGGGTGTTGCGGGCGTGTTCGACGGCGCCGTTCTGGCGTACCAGCAGGATCTGGTCGCGGTCGGCGCGTTCGGTGAAGCCACCGGCGCTTTCCACGTAGTCGATGACGCTCATGCCGGGACGGTAAACGGCGGCCTGGGGCACGAGGATTTCACCGCTGATGAGTACCGAGTCGCTGATTTCAGGGATGGTGATGACATCGCCATCCTGGAGGCGGATATCGGTGATGCCGTCACTGGAAGCCACCACTAACCGGCCGCTGGGTTCGAGCTCACGGGCACGCTCGATGAAGCGTTCGATCAGCTCGGCTTCGCGCAACCGGATCTGGGCTTCCTGGTCGGTACGGGAAGATGCGCCCAGGTAAGTGGTTTCCAGGCGGCGCAGGCTGTCCTGCAAGGATTGCTCCTGCTGCTGGCGCACGCTTTCCCGCTGTAGCGAGACACTTTCCACGGCGGTCATGTTTTCCGGTACGGCAATGGCGTCCAGCAGCTCGCTGAGGCGGGCATTGCGGGGCAGCGCAAACCGAGAGGGGCCGTAGTAGCTGCCTTCGATTTCCACCACGATGGTTTCGCTGCGCTGGTCGGCGCTGAAGACTACTTCGTCACCGCTGCGTACCGTTTGGCCTGCAAACAGGTTGATGGGGAAGTATTGGGCAATCGGGCCGTCGTCACGGTCGCCGCGCAGCAGCACGTGGGAAACGCCGCTTCTCAGCCGGGCCAGGTTGATGATTTCGGCACCGCTAAGCTGATTACCGATCAGTTCGTAGCGGTGTTCACGGTGTACATCACCGACCACGGCAATGGCAGGGCCACGCTCTTCCACTACGATGGTGTCGCCATCCTGAAACTGCGGGCGGGCGATGGTGCCGTTGATGAGGAAGTCGTAGAGGTCGACGGTGGCCACGGTGCGGTCGTCACGCACCACACGAATCTGCCGGTAGCTCCCCAGGTCCTGGTCGATGCCACCGGCCTGGTCGAGGAAGTAGAGCAGCGAGTCGTTGGGGGTGCCTGCATAGCGGCCCGGGTTTTCCACATAGCCAGTGACGAACACGGCCACGGGCTGAACGCCTTGCACGTTGGTGTAGACCTCGACGTTATCCGGGTACACCGCCGTAATGGCACTACGCACGCTGCCGTCTACCTGCTGGCTGTTCTGGCCTTCCACATTCAACGGGCCGGAGCCGGGGATGAAAATGTTGCCCTGGGCATCCACGGGCAGCACGCGGTCGAATTCGAACGCGCCCCAGGCCCGCACGGTGATCTGGTCGCCGGGCTTGATGCGGTAGTCGGCATTCAGGCCATCCCCCATGGCACCACGAAAGCCACCGCTGAACAGGTTGGCACCAAAGGGCGGCAAGGCATCGGGGTCCTGGGGCGGCGTGGCGATGGGGCCGTAGGTGCCGCTGCGCCAGTCGGCGCGGGGGGTGTCGTCCACTTGCTCTTGCTGCCCCGGCTGGCCGCGTTGCTGGCTGCCCTGCTGGGGAAGAATGTCGTTGGAGAGGCTGATGGATTGCGCCATGGCGGGCGCTGTGGCCAGCGTGGCAAACACCAGCCCGGCCGTAGCCAGCACGCGCTTCAGCGGAGCCAACAGGGCGGGGGTGGAAGTGATCGTGGCCGGCATGTCAGCGCCCTCCTGCTTGGGTGACCAGGCGCTGGTGTGCCCAGCCATTGGGGGTTTCACAGGCGAGTGCTGCGCGTACGCTGCCGCCGGGCTCCATCACTTGGAGCTGGCGGCATTTGCGCCCGCTGGCGGCCAGGTACGGGGCCTCGGCAATGATTTCCACGTTGTCGCCCCAGGGGGTGCGGGCGGCGGTGTGCACACCGCTGGCGGGCGATTGGGTGAGGAAGCGATTGAGGGCTTCGTCTTCCAGCAGCGACGCGGCATCCTGGGTAAGCACGTATTGAGGCGCTTGCTGGGCGCTGCCAGAGGGGTACTGGGTGGCGCAGCCGCTGACCAGGGCCACGCTGACCGCCGCCAACAGCATGCGAGCTGGCCGCGAGACGCAAATAGGGGTGTTCAACATAGAAGATTCCATCAAAAAGGCACGCTACCGCCCAGGGATTCATACGGGCGCATTCCCTTGCCCTACGCTGTGCGGATGAATAGAGGTTAACCTGAGATATAAAAATGCTCGGCTATTGTAAGGGATTCGTTGCTTGGGCTCTACGTCAACAAGCATTGTACAGCCCGCCCTTTTCACGCTGGCGCTTCCGTGCGCAGTCACACTACGGTTTCTTTTGACGAAAAATAGCCTTTTAGTTCCGTGGCTTTCTTGTCGTAGGTGTGTCACACGGCTGTGGTAAGCTCGCTGAACGTTTGTATTGACGAGTGAAGGCACCATGAATATTGCGGTTTTTGGTACGGGCTATGTGGGGCTGGTGGCGGGCGCGTGTCTGGCCGAAGTGGGCCATCAGGTTACCTGCATGGATATCGACCCGGCGCGTATTGCCCTGCTCGATGCGGGCGAGTGCCCGCTGTTCGAGCCAGGCTTGAGCACTCTGTTGCAGCAGAACCGCGAGGCTGGCCGCCTGCATTTCACCACCAACACCGAAGAGGCCGTTCGCCAGGGTGACCTGCTGTTCATCGCCGTGGGCACCCCGCCGGATGAAGATGGCAGTGCCGATTTGCGCCACGTGCTGGCCGTGGCGCGCAGCATTGGCGAGCACATGACCGGCTACAAGCTGGTGATCGACAAATCCACCGTACCCGTGGGCACGGCCGAGAAAGTGGCGGCCACCATCGCACAGGCCCAGCAAGCGCGCGGCACGGCCCACGCCTTCGATGTGTGCTCCAACCCGGAATTCATGAAGGAAGGCGCAGCCATCGAGGACTTTACTCGGGGCGCTCGTATCGTGGTGGGCACCGAAAGCGAACGGGTGCGAGAGTTGATGCGCGAGTGCTATGCACCATACAACCGTAACCACGACAAGCTGATGTTCATGAGCGTGCGGGCCGCGGAGCTGACCAAGTACGCCGCCAACGCCATGCTGGCCACCAAGATCAGCTTCATGAACGAGATGGCCAACCTGGCCGAGCGGCTGGAGGTGGATATCGAAGAGGTACGCCGGGGTATTGGTAGCGACCCGCGCATTGGCTATCACTTCATCTACCCCGGCTGCGGTTACGGTGGCTCTTGCTTTCCCAAGGATGTGAAGGCCCTTGAACGCACCGCCAGGGCGCTGGGTTTCGAACCCCAGCTGCTGGGTGCCGTGGAAGCGGTCAACCAGCGCCAGAAACAGACCCTGTTCGACAAGCTGACCGCCGAACTGGGCGATGTGCGGGGCAAGACCATCGCACTGTGGGGGCTGGCCTTCAAACCCAATACCGATGACATGCGCGAGGCCCCCAGCCGCACGCTGATGGAGGCGCTATGGGCGGCGGGCGCTACGGTGCAGGCCTTCGACCCGGAAGCCATGGCCGAATGCCGCCGCCTGTACGGCGAACGCGACGACCTGATGCTGGCCGGTGACCGTATTCAGGCGGTGAAAGGCGCCGATGCGCTGGTGATCTGCACGGAGTGGAAGGCGTTCCGCACGGTAGACTTTGCCTGGCTGGCCAGCCAGTTGAACGACAAGCTGGTGGTGGATGGGCGCAACCTCTATTCGCCCGCCGCCCTGGCGAGTGCCGGGCTGCGCTACGTGGGCGTTGGCCGCCGCAGCCCTCAGCCTGCCTGAGCCTTCAGGAGACACCACAAAGACGACGCCCGGCGCCAAGGCCGGGCGTATTCGTTTGGGCTTCCCATGCGGGTCTATCCAGCAACGCTGCTAGGCCACCTTGGGGGCAGATTGCCGACGGTGGCAGCCCCACAGCACCACCAGCAGGAAGGCGTACATCATGACGCCGCTGTTATGCTCCAGAAAGACCTGGGAAAGCCCGAAATCCAGAAACGTGACGGGTAGCAGCACGCCCGCCGTGGCCACAGCGCGAGCGGCCAGATCGGGGGCTTGCAAATCGCGGGCGAACATTCGCATGGGCACCAGATAAAGTGCCAACAAAATCACCAGCCCTAGAATGCCGCGCTTGGCGAAAGCATCGACGAATTCATTGTGAGCGTGACCATATTGAGCCGCTTCACGACTGATGACGCCTTCTTCACCAAAGGCGTACATGGCTTCGGCGTAACCGGTACTGCCCCACCCCGTCAGCGGTTTTTCCTGAATCAGCATGGCGGCACCGCGCCACATGTCGAATCGAGCCCCAACAGAGGTCGAGCGATTTTCACCGGAAATATACAACGCCACGTCACTGAAGGCGTGCTGTACGCGAGTTTGAACCCCCGACTGAGGCACTGAATATACCACCAGCCCCCCCACCACTACGGCCGCCACGACGGCCACCTTGAGGCGGCTGGAAAGCTGGGTACCGTAGGCGCGATACAGCACCAGCAGCACGATGGGGAAACCTACCCAGCCGCCACGGCTGCCGGAAAACAGCGAGCCCAGTATGCCGCCCAATGCCCCCGCCAGCAGCAGGGCGACCCAAACTTGGCGCTGGCGCTGCACCACGGCCCACCCCAGGCCTGCCATGCACAGTACGCCCAGCAGCATGCTGAGGTTACCGAACTGAATCACGTGGGTATGGCCCTGGGCGCGGTCTACGCCTTCGAACAGCTTTTGCCACCCGGCCCAGGTACCTGCACTGAGCGCGCCCACGGCGGCACCGCTCCATAGAAAGGCCAGATTGGGCGGGTAGCGCAGCACCCAGAACAGCGCCGGAATGGCCAGAATGAAGCGGCTGGGCTTGTCGAAACCCTTGCTGCCCTGGCCATCCAGCCATGCTTCCAGCATGGTGATGGCCGCATAGGCCAGCAGCACGGCCATGATGGCACCATCCTGGCGTGTCAGCTTAGGAACACGGCGTAGGGCGATGAGCCCCAGGCCCGCCAGCAGCAGCAACAACGCCCCCAGCGAGTAGCCGCTGGGCACGACCAGCGCGATGGCGGCCAAAAGAAAGACGGCCACGCCGGTAAATAACTGAGGAGGCTGAGTGCCGGGGTGTGACGAGGGGGAGTGCGTTGCCAACATTGAAACAGACTTCCTTTCATGGCCCTGGGGCGGCAATTCATTTGAGGAGGCCGATAGTAGCACAGGCTGTGCGGTGGCTCGCCAGGCGTTTGCCCGGCGCGCCCTCTCATGGGTTGGCGTACTGCTGCCAGCGCCAAGTGTCGATCATCATATCGTCGAGGGTTCGGGTAGCTTGCCAGCCCAGTTCTTGCTGCGCCTTTTCGGCACTGGCCCAGAAGGCGGCCAGGTCGCCATCACGCCGGGGGGCGTAGCGAAAAGCGACGGGCACTTGAGTCGCCCGGCTGAAGGCATCGATCATCTGCTTGACGGACACTCCTTGCCCCGTGCCCAGGTTGTAGTGGCTGGCGCCGGGTGCTTCCAACGCCTTGAGCGCCATACGATGCCCTACGGCCAGGTCGACCACGTGCAGGTAATCGCGCACGCAGGTGCCGTCCTGGGTGGGGTAGTCGTTGCCATAGACCTGCAGCTCGGTAAGGACGCCTGCCGCCACCTGGCTGATATAGGGCATCAGGTTATTGGGGACCCCTTGGGGGGATTCTCCAATCAGGCCCGAGGGGTGCGCCCCGATGGGGTTGAAATAACGCAGTATGGCTACCGACCACGCTGGGTCGCTGGCACACAGATCTTCCAGCACTTGTTCGACCATCGCTTTGGAGGTGCCGTAAGGGCTGGTACAGCTGCCCCGCCCCATGGTTTCCACGTAGGGCGGAATGGCATCCACGCCATACACGGTGGCCGACGAGCTAAAAATCAGCCGTTTGATGCCGGCCCTGGCCATGGCCTGACACAGCACGATGGAGCCGTACACGTTGGTATCGTAATAGGCCAATGGCTGGGTGACACTTTCACCCACGGCCTTCAGGCCTGCGCAGTGAATCACCGCCTGGATGGGATGGCGTTCAAAAATGGTTGCCAGCAGCGCGGCGTCGCGCACGTCGCCCTGGTAGAACGCCGCCGAGTGTCCGGTAATCTTTTCAATACGCGGCACCACGGAAGCCACACTATTGGCAAGGTTATCCAGCAATACCACTGAGTGCCCTGCTGCGAGCAGCTCGACGGCGATATGCGAGCCAATATAGCCCGTGCCACCTGTCACCAGGATCATCAGAGGCTCCGGTTAGTAAGCATTGGTGTGTTTAAAGCCCTTGAATACGGTCATGAAGATGATCTTGAGATCGAGCCACACCGACCAGTTGTCGATGTACCACAGGTCGTATTCGACCCGCCGCTGCATTTTTTCCAGCGTATCGGTCTCACCGCGCAGCCCATTGACCTGAGCCCAGCCGGTAATACCGGGCTTCACCTTGTGCCTGCGCATGTAGGACTCCACCAGTTCCTTGTAGTACTCATTGTGAGCCAGCGCATGGGGCCGTGGCCCCACGATGGACATGCGCCCCTGCAGCACGTTGTAGAACTGCGGCAGCTCATCCAGGGAGGTGCGGCGCAGGAAGGCTCCTATCGGCGTCAGACGGTTGTCGTTTTTGGTGGCCTGAGTGACGACGCCCTCTTTTTCCTGGTGCACTTTCATCGAGCGGAATTTGTAAACTTTGAACACCTTGCCGTTGGAGCCCGTACGGTGCTGCTTGAACAGTACGGGGCCAGGCGAGGTGAACTTGATGGCCAGCGCAATGGCAATGCACACCGGCAGAATCATCAGCGAGATCAGGCTGCCGACGATGATGTCTTCGGCGCGCTTGACGACTCTGGCCATGCCGTTGATAGGCGATACGCTGAGGTCGATGGCCAAGTGCCCCGCCACTTCGCTGGTGCGGTGGTTGAGTAGGCGCATGTCCTTGAATTCCGGGATCAGGCGAATCTCTTCGGTGTGGTTACGCAACGCATAGAACAGGCCATGCACGGTATCGCCCATTTCCAGCGGCACACAGATCCACACTTCGGCCGCGTTTGCGTCGCCTATCCGGGCAGCAATGCGCTCCAACTGTTCTTGATCGAGCGAGCCATCAGGAAGGCGCTCGACCCCGGCAATGGAGTGCCCTTCCCAGGAAGCAGCCCGCATGCCTCGCGCCACGTGCAGTACGTTCTTGGCGGGACCCACCAGGAAAACCGGGCGCCGTGCCCCGCCGCGGATACGAATGCGCCGTAACCCATATTGCACCAGCGCTCGAGCACTGGCGGCCAGCACGAAGGAGAACAGCAGGGTCAATCCTACCCATAGCCGCGAGTAGCGCTCTGCCGCGTGGGCAAAGTAGATGATGGAGGTGACGATGATGCCGATCACCAGCCAGACCAGCATCAACTTGGTGATGATGTAAAACGTGGACGAGATGCGCCAGCGTTTATAGCTACCTGTGGAACTGTTGGCCACCACCACCAGCAAGGCCATGCAGGCCAGCGCCAGAACGTAGCGCTCATGCAAATGAAAGGTCTCGAAACGCAACAGGTACGCCATTACCCCCGAGAACACGACAACGACGAAGTCGAATACCGGGAAGATGATCTTGGGCGGATAGCGCTCGGAAAAGATCACGCCTCTTTTCTGAGCGGCTCCCAGCTTACTGTCTGAGTGCATAGTACGGTCTCTACTCTACGATCTAATTATTGGGCGCTGCGATGGGCTTTCCAGGCTACTTTCAGGTCGTGCTATTGCTGGCGACTTCCACCGAGGGCGCCGGGGCTGGTTGCGTTCGCCCATATGAGAGATAGAACATCATGGAAAGCATGGCAAACACGCTATTGAATGCCGAAACGGAGAGCGATGAGGCCATTAGCACGCCAAGCACACACAGCGTGTCGACCCAGCCATAGCCGCTCTTGCGCAGCGCATAGCCGGTAAATACCACGAGAAAGATCAGCCCCAGCACGCCATGGTCGTAAAGCACGCGAATGATATAAGAGTGCAAAATGACCGAATAGCAGGTGCCATCCCCAGAGAAGCTGTACATGTCGCTCCAGTAGGAGAGCGCTTCGCACGTCTGTGTAGACATCGGCGTCAGGGGCTGGGTACCCAACATCACGTTCCACCACTGCCAACCCTCTACGTCGTCGAGGAAGTAGAGCAGGAACCGAACACGGTCGATGGACGCGCCTCGCTCCAGCAGGGAGCGAAAGGTGAGCGGCGGTTCGATGAGTTCACCCTGGCTGTCCAGAATCACTTCGGGCTCTCTTTGCTCCTCTAATGCGGGCATGCTGGGATGCTCGTTTGCAGCTCCCTCGCTACTGCCCAGCGAAATATCCATGCGATCGTTCACGATGCCGTAAGCCAATGCCACCAGTAATGGAAAAAGCAGCAGCCAGGGCTTGATAAACCCTTTGCCTACCCGGAACACGCTGAAAAAATACACCGCCAGAAAACACAGGAACGCGCTGCGCGACCCTGATAAAAAGATGATCAGCATCACGGCGACAAACGAGACGAACCGCCAGCGCATCACAGGGAGCACCAGATACAGCAGCAGAATCAGCAGCACCAGCTCGAAATTATTTTCCGTGAAGATACCCGGCCGTTGGCTGACCCAAGCGTCCAGTCCAATCAGCCGCGAGTAGGTGTACTTGAGGAAGAACAGCGCTAATAGCACATAGAAGAATTTGACGACCTGGGCCTGCTTGAATAGCGGCTGACCGATGAACGAGCAAAGCAGCAGGACGTAGAAGAATGCCTTGTACGCCTGCACGTAATCGAGAATATGGCTGCCGCTCATCAGCAGTGCAATGGCCAGGGTGACGGCCAGGTAGCCACCCGCCGCCAGCATGAATAGCCACGCAGAGCGGCTTTTCGGCGGAAACACCAATACGGACATGCCCAGCACAGCCAGTTCCAGTAGCGGTACGGCAGGCAGAATGTTGTAGTGCCAGGGCGACATCACGCCCACGACGCCCAGTGCCACGATCACGGCCATTAGCAGCATCGCAGCCAACGGCTGAGCCTTGCGGCGATAAGCCA
Organism: Halomonas sp. 18071143; assembly: GCF_019211725.1. Lineage (NCBI taxonomy): Bacteria > Pseudomonadati > Pseudomonadota > Gammaproteobacteria > Oceanospirillales > Halomonadaceae > Halomonas > Halomonas sp. 18071143. The sequence continues at coordinate 1,265,239 of NZ_CP078120.1, read as the reverse complement.
ACAGAGTATTGCCCCATGGGTAATGACCTTGCATTCCTTGCTCCCAAACGATCTCGCTAAATTGAATCCCTTTACCGCGATGGCTTACTTGAACAACTTTCTGAATACTCTTTCCACCAGCCCCATTTTCCACCCTTTTCCCCAGTGGTGGATCAGGTAGGTATCGCTTTCGATATAGCAGTACATCAGCTGCTTGCGATCATGCGCCTTGGCATAGGGGTTATAGGGGTAGAAAAAGTGCCAGGGCTTGAGATCGATATCACTGGCATCCTGTTCGACACAGGCATTGGCGACTTCTGGGGCAATCAGGAAGGGCTTTTTCTGTTGGTGCCGAGCTTCGATCAGCGCCATGGCATTCTTGAAGAAGTGGTGCCCAGCCACGCCACCTACTACGGCGGTATTCAGTCGGCCTTCATCTTCATAGCCCAAAAAGCACGGGCTTTGCAGCAGCGGCTCCAGCGAGCGTACGACTTCCATGTCCACATCCAGATACACGCCACCGTGTTCGTGAAGTGCCGCCATACGCACATAATCGGACAGAAAGGCCCACTTCTTGTTTTCCAGACAGTATTTGATGAACGGATTGTCATGATCGATGGTGGACTCGTTCCACTCGACGATCTCGAAATCGGGCATTTTTGCTTTCCACGTGGCAATGCACTCTTTATAGAGCGTGCCCATCGCGTTACCGCCAAACCAACAGAAATGGATCTTTTTAGGAATCATGATTCACTCAATCTTGTTGCCGTATTTGATCAAAAACCGGGGATAGTCTTTCAAGTAGCGTTTCAGCAACCGATTGGGTTCTTTCATCATTCGGTACAGCCAACGCAGGTTGAGACGGTCTACCCACGCGGGATAGTAGTCTTGCCCTTTGGCCTGCACGAACTGATCCAGGTAACCACCACAGGTAAAGCCGGTGCCTTGCCAGCCCATGGCACGCAGGTCCAGCAACAGGCGCTCCTGCTTGCCCGCGCCCATGCCGACGATGACGATGTCAGCACTGGCTGCCTGCACCAGGCTTTGCTGGCGCTCTTCGTCGCTGCTGAAAAAGCCCGAGCGCGCGTAGCTGATCTCCAGCCCCGGGTATTTCTGCGCCAGCAGCTGCGCCGCCTGACGGACGTTCTCTTCGGTGCCGCCCACCAGCGCCACGCGCTTCTGTGTGGCCTGGGCATGGCCTAGTACCACTGGGGCAATCGAGGTGTCGTCGAAGCTGGTACGCTGAATCTTTTTGCCCTTGAACAGCCGGGTATAGAGCACAACGGCAATGCCATCGGCGTAGAAGCGAATCTGTCGGCACTCCTGCTCGCTCAGGCTTTGCGCCACGCCCCCTAGAGAGAACGGATTGATGAAGCTGTAATCGATCCCTTCTTCCAGGTGAAACTCCCTTTCGAGTCTAATCATCTTGGTTCACCATCATTGTTAAGCTCGGTTTCGTGGCGTTAAGACAAAGCGCCAGTCGGTCATCAGGAAACCGAACTTTTTCTTGACCACGTAAACCGCCACGCCATTCTGAATCAGCAGGCACAGCAGCAGCGCATAGGCCGCCCCCTCTGCGCTGTAACGCGGAATCAGCAGCAGCGAGGCGATGCCCCCTACCACCACAGACCAGATTAGTATATTTCGCGCGGCACGCTGCTGGTCAGCCATTAAAAGCAGCAATATGACCGAGCCGGTCATCACATTGACGAGTTGCCCAATCACGAGGATTCTCACAACGCTGGCGGCACCACTGTAATCACTGCCAAACAGAGCCAACACAGCGCTGGGCCAAATGATGAAGACCAGGGCAGGCAGCAGCGCAAAGCAGGTCATTTGAAAAGCGCTTTTCTGGGCAAGCTGCTTGAGCCCTTCACCATTGCCTTCGTGCTGAAGCCGGGAGAAACGCGGCCCCAGAATACTGTCGTATACGGTCAGGATGAAGCCAATGATCATGGCTAGCCGTAGCCCCAGGCTGAACAGGGCAACGTCGCTTTCGCTATGGAAAGCGCCCAATACCAGGCCAACCCCCCACTGGGTGTAGTAGAAGATAATGCCTACCAGCAAAAAATCGGGCAGGTGACGATAGAAGCCTTTGGTAAAGCTGACACTGTCACTGTCGACCAGCGCGCTGCGCCGGTAGAGCCACCAGACGGCCCACAGCGCCACCAGCAGGTAGAGCCCCAAAATCACACCCAGCGCGGTCATCAGCGCCAGCGCCCCCAGCGAGATCCCCAGCCAGGCATACACCAGCACGATACCACTCAACACGATGGAGATACAGCCTATTTCGAACAGACAGGAGACATTGGCCCTGCCCCACCCTTTCATCAGAAAGTTGCACAGGTAAATAATGCTGTAGACCGGCGAAAGCAGCGCGGTCATTCGTAGGGTCTCGACCGCATTGTCTGTCGAGGAAAGCAGCATTTGCGCCACGCTGGGTGCTGCTGTCCATAGCCCTCCCCCCAGCAGCACACCTGCCACCACGTTGACCACCATGGCATGCTTGTAAATCCACGCCACTTCGCGGCGGCTATTATTGGAAGTCGCTACCCCCATGTATTTGAGCGTGGCCCGGTCGGTACCCAGGCTGGCAAACACCTGCATGCCAATCATGATCGACAGGCACAGCATGAAGGCACCAAAGGCCTGAATAGTGACGAACGTGGCCAGCACGTAGGAAAGCAGGAATGTACCACCCGCGGCAATACCGCGCGCAGCCAGCGTGGTGAGCAGCTGGTTCTGCAGAATTCGTTTTATCATCCGTGACTCTTGGAGAAGTCAACTCTTTGACTTTGCGCGTAAATTCAGAAAGGCATGGCCATCGAACGCCACTACCTGATAAGCGTTATCACTAATGTAAGTGTGCTTAGCCTAACGTATGAATCATACCCTTTTCGGCGCCTGCATGTAACAAGGTGGAAGCAGGATTCATAAATCTTGCCTATTTCCTCCATTGTCAATAGCAATGAGATGTGTTTAGTAAATACTGATAAAGCTACTGTACCTTGCTTCAGACGGCCAAGAGATTGGCCAACCTGTTCACTAACTGACCATAGGCCATCAAATAAAAAACCGGCCCTGAGGGCCGGTTCTATCTGCTGTTAGGCAGTTATCCATTCAAGCGTTGGCGAAAGCCAGGCTTAGAAGTGGTAACGAGCGCCAGTCAGCCAGTATACGTTGTCGGTCAGGTCGCCCAGAGTGGTGTCACGGTTGACGCTCGGCGCATCGCCGTCAGCCAGCTCAGCGAATACGTCGAAGTTGCTGGATACTTTGTAGTATGCGCCAGCAGACCATGCTTTGCTGTTAGAGTCGTCGTCACGCTCGATGTTGTAGTAGTCAACGTTGAACGCCCAAGGACCAGTGGTGAAAGTACCACCCAGACCTACGGTGTCGAAGCCACCGCCGAATTCAGTGCTGTTGTCGCGGCCTTCGTAGCCCAGACGTGCAGTGAACTGGTCAGTGATGTCATAAGAACCGATCAGGCCGTACAGCATTTCGCCGTTGCCGCCGCCACGAACTACGTCGTCAACGAAGCCCAGAGCAACAGTCACAGGACCTTCAGCGTAGCGAACACCACCCTGAGCGGCTACAACTTCGCCTTGCTCAGTAGTTTCGATACCTTCCAGCAGGCCGCGCTCGCTGTAGTGCTTCAGCTGCAGGAAGGCAGTGAAACCGCTCAGGTCAGGCGTGTAGTAACCGATAGAGTTGCCGCGAGACTGCTTCGAATGATCAGCGAATTCAAAGCCTTGGTCGATGTATACGTCGAACGGCTTGGAAACGAACTGGAGGTAGAAGCTGTCGAAGTTACCGCCAACAACAGTACCGTACTGCTCGCTCTTCAGACCGATGTAGCTTTGACGAGTCTCACGGAAGGCTTCGTCGCTGCGACGCTCGTCAGCACGGAAACGCCATTCCAGGTGACCGAAAGCGCTCAGGTCAGTCGTGACCTGCTGGCTCATGCGCAGACCCATACGAGAGGCCACGTCTACGAACTCAGCGCCGTTGTCGATTTCACGGTCTTGAGAATCGAACTCGGGGCCGCCACCGGCGATACCCAGGGCGATACGGCCATAGATGTCCAGTCTGGTGCCGTCCTGGTCATAGACAGTGGCTGCTTGAGCGGCAGCGGAGGCACCCAGGGCGCCAACAATGGCAGTCGCTAAAAGTGTCTTTTTCATGATGTAGGTTCCTTTAACTAGCTTACTGTTTCGATCGTTATTACTGGCCTTCGTAGAAGCCAGTAAGTGGCTTGCGGGCCATGCTCTTTTTCTCATCCGCCGGTTTTTCCCGGTGGTATGCGACATGTCCTCAACAAAGCCTTGTTATAGTCCAATGCTCGCAGATCAAACTCTATACTGGGATTCCAAGGAACGCAATAGAAAAAAACAGTGTTTTTTTATGATTTGTGTTTTTTTATGGAACCCAGCCAACCCAAACCGGTCTCAGCGGCCTTCGAATTTCTGCTGCAAACCTTTCAGCTTCTCTTCAAGGCTAAGCGGTTTTGCCTGCTCGGTTTTTTCCTGCCGGGGCACTTCCTGACGTTTTTCTTTCCTCGGCAGCGGCGTTCGTTGAGCGGGTTTGGCACGCGGGGTCGGCGCGGTTTCTGTTGCTTTGGTCGCCTGGCTTTCGTGGCGCCGCGCACTGGCGTGCTGTGCCGCTTCCTTGTCGACTTTGCCTGCCGGATTGCCTTCCAGATCGACCCGTTCTACGCCTTCCCGCATGGATTTGATGTAGCGCGGCAGATTGACGTAGTTGGCCAGCGCACGACGCACCAGCTTGCCCGACCAGGGCTCACGCTCGGCCAGGTCGTGGTGAATGCCCACTTTCAGCGGCTTGGTATGCCCTTTGAAGAAAGCATTGGGGTAGCGCTGATACCACTGTTTCAACAACGCGTGGGGCGATGGCGGCTGAGTCGCTTCGGCAGCAGGTTCAACGGCAGGCGCTGGCGTTTCGTTTATTTCTTCCTGCGGCGGCGTTTGCTCGGCTACCACCGGGGGCTTTTCCTGGTGCTGACGCTCTGCCTGGGGCTGGCTCTCTTCCGTGGGCAGCGGCGCTTGCGCTATCTGGGGAGGTGCTGCTTCCCCACGTGCCAGCTGCTGCTTCAGGCGGCTGTTTTCGGCACGCAATGCTTCCAGCTCGGCGTTTTTCTGGTCGAGCCGTGTTTCGAGTAGTTCTAATAGTTGCAGTACGTTGGCAGCCATCACCTCCTCCTTTCCTTGCTCAGTCGTTGACACGCTCATATACCACGAAATCATAACGTGGCTGCCCTTCCGCTGGCTGGCCGGGTACGCGCTGCACTTCACGCCACTCGTCTGCCGAGAATTCTGGAAACGTCGCGTCGCCCTCGACGTCGATATCGACTTCAGTAATATACAGCTGCTGGGCGAAGGGCAAGGCTTGCTGGTAGATCTCGCCGCCTCCCATCACCATGATCTCCTCCGCCGCTTCGATGGTGGCGTGCTGGTCGGCCAGCGCCAGGGCAGACGGCAGGTCGTGGCAGATACGCGTGCCCTCGGCGGTGAAGGCCGTGTCTCGGGTCACCACGATATTCAGCCGATTGGGCAGCGGCTTGCCGATGGATGCATAGGTCTTGCGCCCCATCACCAGAGGCTTGGCCTGGGTCATGCGCTTGAAGAATTTCAGGTCTTCCGGCAGGTACCAGGGCAGCTTGCCATCGACGCCAATGACACGATTCTTCGCCATGGCGACGATCATCGCCACCGGCACCAGCAGTTCGTCAGTCGGGAGAGATTGGCTCATACGGCAACCTTTGCCTTGATGTGGGGGTGCGATTGGTACCCTTCTATATGAATATCATCGAAGGTGAAGTCGAACAGATCCGTGACCGCCGGATTGAGCACCAGCGCTGGCGGCGCCATGGGCGTACGCGTCAGCTGCTCCTGCGCCTGTTCCAGGTGGTTGCTGTAGAGATGGGCATCGCCCAGCGTGTGGATGAACTCGCCCGGCTTCAGCCCGGTCACCTGCGCCACCATGCTGAGCAGCAGCGCGTAGCTGGCGATATTGAACGGCACACCGAGGAAAATATCCGCACTGCGCTGGTACAGCTGGCAGGAGAGTCGACCATTCGCCACGTAGAACTGGAACAGACAGTGGCATGGCGGCAGCTTCATTTCATCCACCTGCCCCGGGTTCCAGGCCGAGACGATCAAGCGGCGCGACTGCGGGTTATGGCGAATCTGCTCCAGCAGGTTGGCAATCTGATCCACGCTGCCGCCCTTGGGGTGCGGCCAGCTACGCCACTGGTAGCCATATACGGGGCCCAGGTTGCCCGCTTCATCGGCCCATTCGTCCCAGATACGCACGCCATGCTCTTTCAGGTAACCGATGTTGGTATCGCCCTTCAGAAACCACAGCAGCTCATGAATGATCGAGCGCAGGTGCAGCTTCTTGGTGGTCAGCAGCGGAAACCCACGGGAAAGATCGAAGCGCATCTGGTGGCCAAACACCGAACGCGTACCTGTACCGGTACGGTCACCGCGATCAACGCCCTGTTCGAGCACAGTGCGCATCAAGTCCAGGTAAGGCTGCTCAAGCGCAGGCAATTCATTCGACGTGGTAAGCGAAGGCGTTGTAGCAGTCACAAGGTTTCCAGATTAACAGCGAATATGAGGCTGTATTCTAGGCTCCCCTAAAGGCAACGTCTATGTTAAGCCTTCCATCACCCAACGTGCCCTCATCGGCAACGCTCCTCGCGTTGCTTCGCGGGTGCGCTCCGCTTACGCCGCGCTACGGTATGCGCCCACATCAACCCAATACGTCACCACGGCAGATCGAGGTACACCCGTAGCGCGGCGTAACGATTGAGCGAGAGCAACGAGCGAAAGAGGCACCCGCAGCGGCGGCCCGGCGCGAAGGCGGCGCCAGCCGCCCTGATAGCGTCATCGAATCACAAACGTGCCCTCGAAACACAAAACGGCACCGCCACCCCCGGCGCCCTCATCGGCAACGCTCCTCGCGTTGCTTCGCGGGTGCGCTCCGCTTACGCCGCGCTACGGTATGTCGCCCATATCAACCCAATACGTCACCACGGCAAATCGAGCCACACCCGTAGCGCGGCGTAACGAAAGAGCGAGAGCAACGAGCGAAAGAGGCACCCGCGGAGGCGGCGCCAGCCGCCCTGATTACGCCTCCAAACAGGAAAACGCCACCGCCACCCATCGCGCCCTCATCGGCAACGCTCTCCGCGTTGCTTCGCGGGTGCGCTCCGCTTACGCCGCGCTACGGTATGTCGCCCATATCAACCCAATACGTCACCACGGCAAATCGAGCCACACCCGTAGCGCGGCGTAACGACAGAGCGAGAGAAACGAGCGATGGAGGCACCCGCGGAGGCGGCGCCAGCCGCCCTGATAGCGTCATCGAATCACAAACGTGCCCTCGAAACACAAAACGCCACCGCCACCCCCGGCGCCCTCATCGGCAACGCTCCTCGCGTTGCTTCGCGGGTGCGCTCCGCTTACGCCGCGCTACGGTATGTCGCCCATATCAACCCAATACGTCACCACGGCAAATCGAGCCACACCCGTAGCGCGGCGTAACGACAGAGCGAGAGAAACGAGCGATGGAGGCACCCGCGGAGGCGGCGCCAGCCGCCCTGATTACGCCTCCAAACAGGAAAACGCCACCGCCACCCATCGCGCCCTCATCGGCAACGCTCTCCGCGTTGCTTCGCGGGTGCGCTCCGCTTACGCCGCGCTACGGTATGTCGCCCATATCAACCCAATACGTCACCACGGCAAATCGAGCCACACCCGTAGCGCGGCGTAACGAAAGAGCGAGAGCAACGAGCGAAAGAGGCACCCGCGGAGGCGGCGCCAGCCGCCCTGATTACGCCTCCAAACAGGAAAACGCCACCGCCACCCACCGCGCCCTCATCGGCAACGCTCTCGCGTTGCTTCGCGGGTGCGCTCCGCTTACGCCGCGCTACGGTATGCGCCCACATCAACCCCAGGACGTCACCACGGCAAATCGAGGCACACCACCCCCAATACGTCACCACGGCAAATCGAGCCACACCCGTAGCGCGGCGTAACGACAGAGCGAGAGAAACGAGCGATGGAGGCACCCGCGGAGGCGGCGCCAGCCGCCCTGATTACGCCTCCAAACGGCAAAACGCCACCGCCACCCACCGCGCCCTCATCGGCAACGCTCTCGCGTTGCTTCGCGGGTGCGCTCCGCTTACGCCGCGCTACGGTATGTCGCCCATATCAACCCAATACGTCACCACGGCAAATCGAGCCACACCCGTAGCGCGGCGTAACGACAGAGCGAGAGAAACGAGCGATGGAGGCACCCGCGGAGGCGGCGCCAGCCGCCCTGATTACGCCTCCAAACGGCAAAACGCCACCGCCACCCGCCGCGCCCTCATCGGCAACGCTCTCGCGTTGCTTCGCGGGTGCGCTCCGCTTACGCCGCGCTACGTTTCCACCGCAAGCCAGGCTCCGTAGCGCGGCGTAACGATTGAGCGAGAGCAACGAGCGAAAGAGGCACCCGCGAAGGCGGCGCCAGCCGCCCCCGATAGAGCCGCCGAACCAAACGCGCCTTCGAAACACAAAACGCCACCGCCACCCGCCGCGCCCTCATCGGCAACGCTCTCGCGTTGCTTCGCGGGTGCGCTCCGCTTACGCCGCGCTACGTTTCCACCGCAAGCCATACACCGTAGCGCGGCGTAACGACAGAGCGAGAGAAACGAGCGATGGAGGCACCCGCGGAGGCGGCGCCAGCCGCCCTGATTACGCCTCCAAACGGCAAAACGCCACCGCCACCCGCCGCGCCCTCATCGGCAACGCTCTCGCGTTGCTTCGCGGGTGCGCTCCGCTTACGCCGCGCTACGGTATGCGCCCACATCAACCCAATACGTCACCACGGCAGATCGAGGTACACCACCCCCAATACGTCACCACGGCAGATCGCGGCACCCCCGTAGCGCGGCGTAACGAAAGAGCGAGAGAAACGAGCGATGGAGGCACCCGCGGAGGCGGCGCCAGCCGCCCTGATAGCGTCATCGAATCACAAACGTGCCCTCGAAACACAAAACGCCACCGCCACCCGCCGCGCCCTCATCGGCAACGCTCTCGCGTTGCTTCGCGGGTGCGCTCCGCTTACGCCGCGCTACGGGGTGTACTGCTTTCTATACCTTGGCGTCGATGGGCTTGCCTTTTGACCAGAGCATCAGGAGGAGTCCGAGAATAATCATGGGCAAGGTGAGCAGCATGCCCATGGTGAACCAGCCGAAGGCCAGGTAGCCGATGTGGGCGTCGGGCATGCGGACGAATTCGACCATGAAGCGGAAGACGCCGTAGCCCAGCAGGAACAGGCCGGAGACGAACCCGCGCGCGCGAGGCTTGGCCGAGACCCACCAGAGGATGACGAACAGCACGGCGCCTTCCAATACGGCTTCGTAAAGTGCCGAGGGGTGGCGAGGCTCTGGGCCCATGCCGGGAAACGGCATACCCCAGGGAAGCGAGGTCACGCGACCGGGCAGCTCATGATTGATGAAGTTGCCGATGCGCCCTGCCCCCAGGCCGATGGGCACGAGCGGGGCAATGAAATCGGTGAGGGTGAAGAACGCCAGCTGCTTGCGACGGGCAAAGAACCAGGCGGCCAGCAACACGCCGATCAAACCGCCGTGGAAGCTCATGCCACCATCCCAGACGCGGAAGATCCACAGCGGGTCGGCAGACCACTGCCCCAGGCCGTAAAACAGCGCGTAGCCCAGCCGCCCACCGGCCACGACGCCAATCGCGCAGTAGAACAGCAGGTCGCTGATATCATCCTTGGTGAGCCCAATCCGCGCGGCACGGCGGCAGCCCAGCCACCAGGCAGCAACGAAACCAACCACGTACATCAGGCCATACCAGTGTACTTGCAGGGGGCCGAGCGAAATCGCGACAGGGTCTATCGTGGGGTAATTGATCATTCCGGTTCTCTAGGTGAACAAAAGAAGTGGCAGCTTGCCGGGTGGCGATTACGCCAATATGAAGCGCAGCCCTACCACCGTGAGCAGTAAAGCAAAACCGTAGCGCAGTATGTTAGCGGGCAGCACATGGGCCAGCCGCACTCCTAACCGTGCAAAGGGAACGCTGGTGGCGACAATGCCAATGAAGGCGGGCCACATGACGAAGCCCGTGGCCCACGGCGGAAGCAGCGGGTGGCCCCAGCCGACGACGATGAAGGTGAGCGCTCCGACGATGGCAATAGGCAGACCACAGGCGGCGGAGGTGCCCACGGCTTGGGTCATGCTGGCCCCGGCACGGGACAGCCAGGGCACCGTCATGGCCCCGCCGCCGATACCGAACAGCGCCGAAATGGCGCCCACGATGCCACCAGCCACGGTCATGGCCACTTTACCAGGCGGTACGCTGCCCGGCTTTGGATTCAGGCCAATGACCATTTTGGCCGCCAGCAGAAGCACGAAAACACCAAACAGAGTGCCCAGCACGGTACCCGAGAGGTTGCCCGCAATGAACACCCCGGCAATGGCACCGAGCATGAGCCCCGGCAGCAGCGCCATGAACCAGGGGCGGTGCACGCTGCCTCGGCGCACATGGCCAAGGGCCGATGAAGCTCCGGTAACAACGATGGTGGCCAGCGAGGTGCCCACCGCCAGGTGCATGGTGATTTCCGGGGCGATGCCTTGCAAACCAAAGGCGAGCACCAACACCGGTACGATGATGATGCCACCCCCCACACCAAACAGTCCTGCCATGGTGCCTGCGGCGGCACCGAGTACGAGATAACTGGCCAGAATGGCAGCGAAGGTCATTGTGCGGGCTTCTCCAAAGCGTCAGGCAGCCATTTTCTGAGCATGCGATGTAAGGTTTCAGGTTGATAAGGTTTGGCTAGAATATCATCCATGCCGGCCATTTCGCAGGTGCCCCGCCCGGCGTTGTCGACGTTCGCGGTCAGGGCGATGATGATGCTGCGGCGGGTGGGGTCATGGCGTTCATGCTGCCGCCAGCGGCGAGTGGTCTCCAGGCCATCCAGGGTGGGCATGAAGATGTCCATGAACACCAGATCATAAAAGCTCGATTGCTGACGCTCCAGCGCCTGCTCTCCGCTACTGACGCCTTCTACCTGAAGCCCCTGGGATTCGAGCATCTGCCGCGCCAGCATCAGATTGACGGGACCATCATCCACCACCAGCACTCGAGGCTGATGAGTGGCGCTGTCCAGCACGTCGTAGGTGGTGGCCTCGTTAACGCTCTGCTGCACGAAATTGGCCAGCAGCGAGCGTATGTCGGCCAGCCGCTCTCGCACATGGGTGACATTCTGACGATACTCTTCGGTGGTGTCTTTTTGGAGCAGGCTGCCGAGATGCTCGAACAGGCTATCGGCCTCCCGCTGCATCAAGGTCAGATAGCCTGACTTCAGTCGTGACTCTTCTCGGGCCCGCTCTCTGCCTGCCATCAAGTGCTTGAGCTGCTTCTGCTGGTGGTGCAGGTCTTCGAGCAGCGCCTGGTCGGCCCGGCCCGCGCTCTCTTGCGTCGCCGTGGGTATTTTTTCCAGCTGTTCCAGCATGGCGGCCAGCTGATCATTGACATGGGTAAGGCGCTTGAGGGGGCGCTGGTGGGTGTCTTCTTCCGCCGCCCATGGCTGGCTGGGAGCGACCTTCTGCCCCAAGGAGGCGACACGGCACTCCAGCTCGACCAGGCACTGCATGAAACGGGCATCCTTATATCTGGCCCGGGCTTTGATTAACATCAAGAAAGCGCCTACATTCATGCAACTGCCCAGCAGCAGGGCCAGGGTAAGCCATAACGTGGTCGACCAGGAGGCCTGGCCTGGCGACATCACCCAGATCACCACTCCCATCAACAGGCAGAGCAGTACGAGTACGGCTTGCACTAACAGCAGCGGCCACAGAACGGGCCAGATGATGGCGTTCCAGAAGTGCTCTCGCTGATCACGTTGCATAGTGTGCGTCTTCCTCGTTGATATGAGGCTCTGTCGCGGCAGGTGAACCGCCTTATTGCTTTAGCTTTTAAGCTAAGTGTACGTCCACTCTTGGATGCTGTCATGCAGCACACTGCAAGGAGTCGGATTTCGTGACCAACAGGGGTCGTTTATGTGCTTGATCACTTTTTCATGGCGCCCAGGGAGTCGTTTCCCGCTGCGTCTGGCCGGTAATCGGGATGAATTTCATGCCCGTCCCACGGCACCACTGGGCCACTGGGGTGACAAACCGCTGTTGGGAGGCCGTGACCTGGAGGCAGGTGGCACCTGGCTGGCGGCCAACCGGCAAGGAATGGTAGCCGCATTGACCAACGTGCGCGACACCCGGTTGTTGGCCCCCGCTCACCCGCCCAGCCGGGGCGAACTGGTGGCCAACGCACTCACCAGTAGCGACCCTGCCCAGTGGTTAAGGGACATGGCCGAGCACGGCGCAGCCCGCTATGCCGGGTTCAACCTGCTGGTGGCGACGCCCACCCACTGCTGGCACCTGCACCGGGGGCGCAACGGCGTGACGCTGAACGAAGTGGCCGAGGGGGTTCACGGGTTATCGAATGCCAGTCTGAACACCGCATGGCCCAAGCTCCAGGCGGTGCGCCATGCCCTACGCCAGCATGAAGCGGGCCACTGGCGTCAGGCCACCCGCCAGGCGCTTCACGATGCCCGCCTTGCCGATGACGCGGCGCTACCCGATACCGGCGTGGGGCTGATACTGGAGCGTCAGCTCTCTGCGGCGTTCATCGTGGGCGAGACCTACGGCACACGAGCCACTACGTGGCTCTCATTGAGCCACGCAGGGAGCGTCACCTTGACCGAGCAGCGTTTTGGGCCCCTCGGTCGGTTTCTGGGTGAGACCACGTTGGCAACGCCCGCTTACAAGGGGTATTAATCCCTGGGGGGAAGCAGGTGGGAAAGCTGCCACTCGTCGAAGCGCTGGTTGAGATGGGCATGCACCTGGGAAGGCGTATCCAGCTGCATGATCTCCTTGAGCAGCGTTTGCGCATCAGCCAGGGTGACACGCCGAATGGCTGCTCGCACCTTGGGCAGGCTGGGAGCATTCATGGAGAGGCTATTGAAGCCCATGGCCATCAGCAGCAGCGCCCCTGCCGGGTCCCCGGCCAGCTCGCCACACAGCGAAATGGGTTTGTTCAGCCGCCGGGCATCCTGAGACAGCTCGACCAGCGCGCCCAGCAGCGCTGGGTGCAGCGCATCGTAGAGGCTGGATACCCGTGCGTTGTTGCGGTCCACCGCCAGCAGGTACTGGGTGAGATCGTTACTGCCCACCGAGAAGAAGTCCACCCGCTTGGCCAGCGCATCCATCTGATAGATGGTGGCGGGCACTTCGATCATGACCCCCACGCTGGGCCGCTCCACCTGGATGCCCTCTTCGCCCAGCTCGATGATGGCACGGTCGAGCAAGCGAATGGCTTCATCCACCTCTTCGACGTTGGTAATCATCGGGAACAGAACGTGGAGATTGTTCAGATCCTGAGAGGCCTTGAGCATGGCGCGCAGTTGCACCATCAGCACTTCAGGATGGTCGAGGGTGACGCGCATGCCGCGCCAGCCCAAAAAGGGGTTGGCCTCTTCGATGGGGAAGTAGGGCAAATCCTTGTCGCCGCCGATATCCAGCGTGCGCATGACCACCGGCAGCGGCGCAAAGCCTGCCAACTGCTCGCGGTACATGCGCATCTGCTCTTTTTCGCCGGGAAAGCGCTCGGTGATCATGAACGGTACTTCGGTGCGATAGAGCCCTACCCCACCAATCCGGCTTTTCAGCATGGCAGACGCATCCACCGCCAGGCCGGTGTTCACCATCAGCGGGATGCCGTGGCCATCCGGGGTTTCGCTGGGCAGGTCCTGCTCGTGGGCCAACACCTCACTGAGCACTTTCTCTTCGGCAATCAGGCTAGCGTAGCGAGCCTTGAGCTCCGCCATGGGCCGCACGAACAGCCGCCCACGGTGGCCATCCAGCACCACAGGCGCGCCGTTCAGGCGGGGCAGCGGCAAATCCATCATGCCCAGCACGGTGGGGATACCCATGGCACGGGCGACGATGGCCACATGCGAGGTGCTGGAGCCGCGCACCGAGACCAGCCCCTTGAGCTTGTCGCGGGGCACTTCGCCCAACATCGCCACGCTGATTTCATCGCCCACCAGAATGGCGTCGTCCGGGTAGATTTCCGGGGTGGCGGGCGTATCTTCCTGAAGATGCGCCAGCACACGACGGCCCAGGTCGCGAATATCCGCCGCCCGTTCACGCAGGTAGTCGTCATCGACCCGCTCCAGGTATTGCACGTGACGGCGCACCACATCGGCCAACGCCCCCGGCGCCCACTGCCCTTCACGGATGCGTTTTTCGACCTCCTCAGAGAGCGCCGCTTCGCCCAGCATCTGCTGGTAGACATCGAACAGCGCCAGTTCCTGAGACGAGATACGGTTGACCAGCCGCTCGGCCGCCGCGCGGATCTCGTCGCGGGTCTTGCCGATGGCTTCCTTGAGACGGGCGATTTCGTACTCCTGATCGCTGGGAATCAGGTCTGGCACGCTGTTGAGGTCAGCGGGCGGAGTAATGACCACGGCCTCGCCCATGGCCATCCCGGGCGAAGCGGCCACGCCCTTGAACATGGCTTGGCCGCCGGGCAGCGCAGGGCGGGTCAGATGGCCCGTGGCCAGGGCATGGGCCAGCACGCCGGCCAACTGGGCTGCCATGGTGACCAGAAAGGCTTCATCTTCGTCATCGTAGCGGCGTTTTTCCGCCTGCTGCACTACCAGCACACCCAGCATGTGACGCTGGTGGATGATCGGCACGCCGAGAAAGCTGCAGTAGCGCTCTTCTCCGGTAGCCTCGAAATAGCGGAAGTGCGAGTGCGACTGCGCATCTTCCAGGTTGAGAGGTTCACTGCGCTTGGCTACCAATCCCACCAGGCCTTCGCCCAGCGGCAGAATGACTCGCCCCACGGCCTGGGTGCGCAGGCCGATGGTTTCCATCAGCACCAGTGACTCCAGCTCTTTATCGTAAAGATAGAACGAGCAGACATCCGTCTGCATGGCTTTACGGATGCGACGTACCATGGTGGACAGCGCGGCATCGAGGTTGCGCGCGCCATTCACTTCCTGAATCACGCGTCGTAGCACCTCAAGCATCGACGTTTTACTATTCACTGTTGTTTGCCTCGCTGAGGAAGTGTCCGGCTATAGCCCACTGCCGACTTCCAGCAGTGACGCGCACGTCATCCTTCATTATCTTGTGCCAACCGTTGAACGCGGGGAGACAGCTCTCGTAACGCGCGTCGATAAACCTCTCTTTTAAAGGGCACCACTTGACCCAGCGGGTACCAGTAGCTCACCCATCGCCAACCGTCGAACTCCGGCTTGGGTGTCGCCGTCATGCAAATCCGGTTTTCCTGGCAGCGAATTTGCAGTAAAAACCACTTCTGTTTTTGGCCGATGCAGACTGGCCTTGAGTGGGTACGAATCATGCGTCGTGGCAGACGGTAGCGCAGCCAGCCCCGGGTGCAGGCGACAATATCAACATCGTCGGCGGTCAGGCCGATTTCTTCGTGAAGCTCACGAAAAAGTGCTTGTTGTGGAGTCTCGCTTGCCTTGATGCCTCCCTGGGGGAATTGCCACGCATTTTGTCCTACACGACGCGCCCAAAGCAGTTGCCCCTGGCTATTGGCAATAATGATGCCAACATTGGGGCGAAAGCCGTCAGCGTCGATCACGGACATCACCTTCATAAATTTTCAGTTGTCCCCATTTTTCCACAAGGGAGTCAACCGTATCAATACAATTTGATAACGCCAAGTGGTGAAAGCCAGGCGACTCTGCGATAATCCGGCGCTTTGTGCCGCGCACATCTCACCAACATCAACCACCAAGGGGAGCGCCGTGAGTCTGGCCATTTTCGACCTGGATAATACGCTGCTATCCATCGATAGCGATCATGCCTGGGGGGAGTTCCTGGTAGAACAAGGGGCGGTGGACCCAGTGGCCTACCGCGAGGCCAACGAGCGCTTCCTGGCCGATTACAACGCCGGTACGCTGGACATGATGGCGTTTCTGGCGCTGGCGCTGAAACCCTTGGCTGACAACAGCCCGGAACAGCTTGCTGCCTGGCACCAACAGTTTATGATTAGCAAGATCGAGCCGCATATTCTGCCCAAGGCCGAAGAGCTGCTGGCCCGCCACCGCACCAAGGGCGATACGCTGCTGATCATTACGGCCACCAACCGTTTCATCACCGGCCCAATTGCCAAGCGGCTGGGCGTGGATGATCTGATTGCCGTCGACCCCGAAATGGTCGATGGCCGCTATACCGGACGCGTGGCCGGGGTGCCCAGCTTCCGAGAAGGCAAAGTCACACGTTTGGAAGCATGGTTGGAAGACCAGGACTGCACCCTCGATGGTGCGTGGTTCTACAGCGACTCACACAACGACCTGCCGCTGCTGGAAGTGGTCGACAACCCCGTTGCCGTAGACCCTGACGATACCCTGCGCCAAGTGGCCGAGGCGCGCCATTGGCGCATCATGAGCTTACGGGATTGAGGTAAGCGTCTCGCATTGAATGGTGTGGCGACAACCCTATCGTCATGTGTACCAAGCCATTGCCACCACCGGCACCCCTATCGGGGTGCTTCGCGGGTGCGCTCCGCTTGCGCCGCGCTACGGTATGCCGCCCACATCATCAACCCTAATACGTCACCACGGCAAATCGAGGCCCCCCCGTAGCGCGGCGTAACGATTGAGCGAGAGCAACGAGCGAAAGAGGCACCCGCAGCGGCGGCCCGGCGCGAAGGCGGCACCAGCCGCCCCGATGAAGCCACCGACTTCAACACGCTCTCGAACCGCAAAACGCCACCGCCACCCACCATGCCCCCATCGGCAACGCTCTCCGCGTTGCTGTAATGGTGCGTGGGCGGGGGCTTCAGCCCGCGATGATTCAGGCTCCCAGCCTATTCAGGCAGTCGCCCAATGAAATTGGCCTCCCACAGAGATGAAGCCACCGAACGACAATATGCCTCCGCCACCCTCGTCGCCCTCATCGGCAACGCTCTCGCGTTGCTTCGCGGGTGCGCTCCGCTTACGCCGCGCTACGGTATGCGCCCACATCACCCCAACGTATAAACCACCCCGATCACATCGCCAACACCAACCCGAATACGTCACCACGGCAAATCGAGGCACACCCGTAGCGCGGCGTAACGATTGAGCGAGAGCAACGAGCGAAAGAGGCACCCGCAGCGGCGGCCCGGCGCGAAGGCGGCGCCAGCCGCCCCGATGGCACCACCGAACCAAACGCGCCCTCGAATCACAAAACACCACCGCCACCCCCCCGCGCCCCCATCGGCAACGCTCTCCACGTTGCTTCGCGGGTGCGCTCCGCTTACGCCGCGCTACGGTATGCCGCCAACATTACACCAACGCATAAACCACCCCGACCACATCGCCAACACCAACCCCAATACGTCACCACGGCAAATCGAGGCACCCCCGTAGCGCGGCGTAACGAGTCTCTGTCTGGAACGATGTGGACTATCAAGAACGCAAGAGCATATTCAACGATATCGCTTTGCCCTGGTGCCTAGCGGCCAGTGTGGCATCGTCTGTGACTAATGTGGCTTGGGTAACGGTGGCAGATGCAGAAATGATGCTGTCAGGTAATTTCATCAGCGTATGACGACGTGTATTGATCGTCTCCTGTTTGACTAGATGGTTGAGTTCGACGCGTGTCAGATTGGCTAATAAAGCTGAAATAGCCTGCTCTTCTTGCAAGGGTAGCCCCGGGAATCCCAACAGTTCGAGCTCAGTGATCACGGAATAAGCGTAATGAGCAGGCGGGAGGCATAGCTGTCGCTTGATCGCGTTAATAAAAACATTCGTGTCGAGCAGATAATCACCACTCATCCCGCATGCTCCGTTGATACTCGAGCCCTTCCTGCGCTGTCAGCGTGGGCGCTTTTACAGACGAGAAATCAAGACCGGATGACGCCTCGGGCTCGCTCGGCGCTGATGTGCTGTTTTCGTACAGCACCACGATCCGGGCATGCCTGTTTCTCAGCTCTGCGTATTCGTCTGGAATTTTAACCATACCGTCTTGAATATCTGTTTCGAATTCAATCGCCTGCATACTCTTCTCCTCAAGCGCTGCTGATGAGCAACCCGGTACTCCAATATTTTTTCTATACCCTCTACATTTGACACGCTTTTGCTCAAAAATTCGAGTCGCTCGGTGACTCGCGACGACGACCCTATTGAAGGGGCATACTTTTGCAGCATCCCATGCCCATAAAAAAACCCCGCAAGCATAACTTGCGGGGTGGGTGCGGTTGGCGGGTGCCAAACGGCGTACTTAGCCGAGCAGGTGCTCGACGGCAGCGCGCTCTTCGCGCAGTTCTTTTTCCGTGGCTTGCATCTTCTCTTTGCTGAACGCATCGAGTTCGAAACCTTGTACGATTTCGTACTTGCCACCCTGGCAGCGCACCGGGTAGGAGTAGATGATGCCTTCGGCGATGCCGTAGCTGCCGTCGGAGGGGATGGCCATGCTGACGATACCGTCGCAGCCCAGCGCCCAATCACGCATGTGATCGATGGCGGAAGACGCAGCAGAGGCGGCAGACGAGGCGCCGCGCGCCTTGATGATGGCAGCGCCGCGCTGCTGTACGGTCGGGATGAAGTCGTTTTCGTACCAGTCGCGCTCGACCAGATCGAAAGCGGCTTTGCCGTCTACCTTGCACTGGGCCAGGTCCGGGTACTGGGTGGCACTGTGGTTGCCCCAGATGATCATGTTTTCGACGTCGGTGACGTGCTTGCCGGTCTTCTGTGCCAGCTGCGTCAGGGCGCGGTTGTGGTCCAGACGGGTCATGGCGGTGAACTGGCCAGCGTCCAGGTCCGGCGCGTTGCAGGAGGCAATCAGCGCGTTGGTGTTGGCCGGGTTGCCGACGACCAGCACTTTCACATCACGGCTGGCGTGGTCGTTCAGCGCTTTACCTTGTACGGAGAAGATAGCGGCGTTGGCTTCCAGCAGGTCTTTACGCTCCATGCCGGGGCCACGCGGACGAGCACCTACCAGCAGAGCGAAGTCGGCATCCTTGAACGCCACGTTGGGGTCGTCGGTGGCGACGATATCTTGCACCAGCGGGAACGCACAGTCGTTCACTTCCATGACTACGCCGTTGAGCGCATCCATGGCCTGAGGAATTTCGAGAAGCTGGAGAATGACAGGCTGATCCGGCCCCAGCATGTCGCCAGCGGCAATGCGGAAAATAAGAGAGTAGCTGATCTGGCCGGCACCGCCGGTAATCGCAATACGTACTGGATCTTTCATCATTGCTCCTTGATGGTTCGCCTAGTGAAGGTTCGCCCGGTAAAGATTCGCGCACCGATGTTATGCCCACACGCTCAAAAACTCAATCAGACTTGAGACTACTACCCATTCGCACGGCGGCCTGGTACTCGCTGACCGGCAGCACTTGCGCTATGGTGTCTCGGGTTGCGAGCCCCTCTTTATTTGGAACAGTGACTCCCCATGCGAAGAATCCCCCCCTCTTATGCACTGGCTAGCCTGCTGGTGCTGGCCCTGGTGGTATGGCTTGCCCTGGGCGACTTTCAGCGTTTTCAGTCGACGCCTGCCGAAAACCACGACACCCACGGCGAATCTCTGACGCGGGTAGAGGTATCGACCCAACCCAGCACGCTCTACATTCCTCAGGTGGTGGTTCAAGGCCAGCTGGCGGCAGCGCGCGAGGCGGTGTTACGCGCCAACGTAGCCGGGCTGGTGGCGGAAACACCCGTCTCTCAGGGCGAACACGTTCAACCGGGCGAGACGCTGCTGATACTGGAAAGCGAAGCCCTGCCGGAGCGCCTGCAACAGGCACGCGACGAGCTGGCCTTGGCGCAGGCGGAGTACGCGGGGGCCCAGAACCTGCGTCGTCGCGAGCTGATCTCCCAGCCTGAGCTGCTGCGCTTGCAAAGCGCTCTCAGCGCCAGCGCGGCCCAGGTGGCTCAACTGGAGAAGCAGCTACGCGATACCCGCCCCAGCGCTCCGTTCGAAGGCGTGCTGGACCGAGTACAGGTGGAAATGGGTGACCTGCTGCAACCCGGAGAAGAGTGGGCTCGCCTGGTCGATGACCGTCACCTGAAAGGAGAGGCCTGGGTGTCCCAGCAGCAGGTCGGCGCTCTGAGTGAAGGGCTGCCGGTGGCGGCCCGCCTGTTGAATGGCGGCGAGCTGACGGGCGAAGTGAGTTATATCAGCCGCCGCGCCGATGAGGCGACCCGGACGTTTTACGTGGAAGTCATCCTCGACAATCCCGAACGCCAGCGGCTGGCAGGCGGCAGCGCCGAGCTGACCATCACCCTGCCCCCTCGCGCCGTGCATACGCTTTCCCCTGCGCTGTTCAACCTGGATGAGCGGGGCCAGTTGGCCATTCGACATCTGGACGCCGAAAACCGCGTGGTGCAGTCTGCCGTGGAGCTGGTCAGTGCCGACACCCAGCGCGCCTATGTCAGCGGCCTGCCCGACCCGGTCACGCTGATTACACTGGGGGCTGGACTTGTGAGCCCCGGCGAGGAAGTGACTCCCGTGCCTGCCCAGGAAGGTGGAAATGCGCTCACTCATTAATGCGGCGCTGACCCATACGCGCACCACCCTGCTGCTACTGGTCGGGCTGCTGCTGGCTGGGCTCACGGCCTGGCAGGTGATCCCCAAGGAAGCCAACCCGGACGTCACCATCCCGATCATTTATGTCTCGCTCTCGCTGGAGGGGGTCAGCCCGGAAGATGGCGAACGGCTGCTGATTCGCCCGATGGAACAGGAGCTGCGGGGCATTGCCGGACTGCGCAAGTTCACGGCGCAGTCCAGCGAGGGGCATGGCTCCGTCACGCTGGAGTTCGACCCGGGCTTCGACCCGGACACCGCGCTTTCCGACGTGCGAGAACGGGTAGACATTGCGCGTAGCAGCCTGCCCACCGAAGCCGACGAACCGAGGGTCATGGAGGTCAACGTCTCGGAGTTCCCGGTCTTGAGCATCGGCCTTTCAGGAGAGCTGGACACCCGCGAACGCATTGCCATCGCCCGCCGCCTGAAGGAGGAGATCGAAGGCATTGCCGACGTGCTGGAGGTGGACATTGCCGGTGACCGTGAAGACCTGCTGGAAATCGTTGTGGACCCGCTGGTGCTGGAGAGTTACGGGGTCGATTTCGATGCCTTGTTCAACCAGGTCTCGCGCAACAATCGGCTGGTGGCCGCCGGCAGCCTGGATACTGGCGCAGGCAGGCTGGCGCTGAAGGTGCCCGGCATCATCGCCGCCCTGGAAGACGTGATGAACATGCCCGTGAAAGTAGAGGGCGAGCAAGTGGTCACGTTCGGTGACGTGGCCTGGATTCACCCCACCTACAAAGAGCCCGAAGGCTTTGCGCGTATCGACGGCCAGCCTGCCGTGGTGCTGGAAATCTCCAAACGCGCCGGGGCCAACATCATCGCCACCATCGACGCCGTGCGGGACCGCTTTGCGGAGGCGCAAACGCTGTTACCCGAGCAGCTGCGGGTGACCACGATCATGGATGAGTCGGTCACCGTGCAGAACATGCTCTCCGAGCTGCTCAACAACGTGCTGACCGCCGTGGTGCTGGTGCTGATCGTGGTGGTCGCCGTGATGGGCTGGCGCATGGCGCTGCTGGTCGGACTGACCATTCCGGGGGCTTTCCTGACCGGCATTCTGCTGGTCTGGGCCTTTGGCTTTACTCTCAACATCGTGGTGCTGTTTGCGCTGATTCTGGTAGCGGGCATGCTGGTGGACGGTGCCATCGTGGTCAGCGAGCTCGCCGACCGCCATCTGCACGAGGGGCAGACGGCTCATCAGGCGTGGCTGAACGCCGCGTCGCGGATGAGCTGGCCGGTGATTGCCTCCACGGCAACCACATTGGCGGTGTTTCTACCGCTACTGTTCTGGCCCGGCGTCGTCGGCCAGTTCATGAAGTACCTGCCCGCCACGGTGATTCTGTGCCTGCTGGCCTCGCTGGTCATGGCACTCATCTTCCTGCCCACGCTTGGGCGGCTGTTTACCCGTACCGCCAAGGCCAGCGGTGCAGGCACTGGCCCCCTGGATGAAAGCACTGCGATGGGCCGAGGCTACCGCCATTTGCTGAGCCGATTGCTGCGCTACCCCGGCTGGGTGCTGGCCTTCGCCCTGCTGCTGATCGCGCTGCTGTATACCGGCTATGCGCGGTTCAACCACGGCGTGGATTTCTTCCCCAATGTCGAACCCGATAGCGCCCAGGTGCTGGTGCGCGCCCGGGGCGATTTTTCCGCTCAGGAAACCGATGCCATTTTGCGCCGCGTGGAGCAGCGCCTGGGCGGCCTGGGTGAAGTGGAGGCTCTCTACGCACGCTCTTTTGCAGTGCCCGACCAGCAGATGGGCAGCGACGTGGTCGGCATGCTGCAGTTTCAGTTCATTGATTGGTATCAGCGCCGTCCGGCACGCACCATTCTGGCGGACATGGCCGAACGCACGTCAGATATTCCGGGGATCACCCTGGAATTCCGCGAGCAGGAAATGGGCCCCGGCGGCGGCAAACCCATCGTGCTGGAAGTCAGCGCCACGGACCCGGACGTTGCCGATGCGGGGGTCGATCAGCTCACCCGGTTGATGCGCGAACTGGGCGGATTCGTGGATATTCAGGACAACCGCAGCCTGCCAGGGGTGGAGTGGCAGATCACCGTGGACCGTGAGGCCGCCGCCCGCATGGGCACCGACATCACCACCATTGGCAGCGCGGTTCAACTGCTCACCACCGGCCTGCAGGTGGCCAGCTACCGCCCACCCACGGTGAGCGACGAGGTCGATATTCGCGTACGCCTTCCGGAACACTGGCGCACGCTGGACCAACTGGAGCGGCTCACTATCAACACCTCCCGTGGGCAGGTGCCGATTTCTCATTTCGTGGAGATCGCCCCGGCGCCCAAGGTGGGGACATTGAACCGCATCGATGGCCGCCGCGCGATTACGTTGGAAGCGGATCTGGCGCCCGGCTACCTGGCCGATGAGCGCCTGAGAGCCCTGCTGACCGCTGGCCAAGACCAACTGCCGGATGGCCTGATGGTCAATGTGGCTGGCGAGCAGGAGGATCAGCAGGAGTCGATGCAGTTTCTGATCAGCGCCTTCCTGATTGCGGTGGGCCTGATGGCGCTGATTCTGGTGACCCAGTTCAACAGCTACTACCAGGCCGCGCTGGTGTTGTCCGCCATCGTGTTCTCCACGGCGGGCGTACTCATGGGCCTGCTGATCACCGGCCAGGCCTTTGGCATCGTCATGGTGGGCATGGGGGTGATCGCGCTGGCGGGCATCGTGGTCAACAATAATATCGTCCTGATCGACACTTACAACGAGCTGCGCCGCGACGGCATGTCGCCTGCGCAAGCTGCCCTGGAGGCAGGCTGCCTACGCCTGCGCCCCGTCCTGCTGACCGCCATCACCACCGTGCTGGGGCTGATGCCCATGGTACTGGGAGTCAACGTCAACCTCTTCGCCCCCGCGCTGGGGTTCAACGCCCCCTCCGCCCAGTGGTGGACACAAATGTCCAGCGCCATCGCCGGCGGGTTGACGTTCGCCACCTTCCTCACCCTGCTGCTCACCCCCTGCATGCTGGTGATCGGCGGCCGCTTACGGCGGGAGAAAGATCAGGGATGAAACGCCGCCCCACCCCGCTACAGGCAACCCCATTTGCATCGTTGCCGCCACACCCGTAGCGCGGCGTAAGCGGAGCGCACCCGCGAAGCAACGCGGAGAGCGTTGCCGATGGGGGCGCGGGGGGTGGCGGTGCCGTTTTGTGTTTCGAGGGCACGTTTGTGGTTCGGTGACGCTATCAGGGCGGCTGGCGCCGCCTCCGCGGGTGCCTCTTTCGCTCGTTGCTCTCGCTCAATCGTTACGCCGCGCTACGGGTGTGCCGCGATTTGCCGTGGTGACGTATTGGGGTTGGTGTGGCTCGATTTGCCGTGGTAACGCCTTGGGCTGGATGTGGGCGACATACCGTAGCGCGGCGTAAGCGGAGCGCACCCGCGAAGCAACGCGAGAGCGTTGCCGATGAGGGCACCGGGAGTGGCGGTGGCGTTTTGTGTTTCGAGGGCACGTTTGTGGTTCGGTGACGCTATCAAGGCGGCTAGCGCCGCCTCCGTGGGTGCCTCTTTCGCTCGTTGCTCTCGCTCTTTCGTTACGCCGCGCTACGGGTGTGCCTCGATTTGCCGTGGTAACGCCTTGGGTCGATGCGGGCGCATACCGTAGCGCGGCGTAAGCGGAGCGCACCCGCGAAGCAACGTGGAGAGCGTTGCCGATTGGGGCGCCGGGGGTGGCGGTGGCGTTTTGTGATTCGAGGGCACGTTTGTGGTTCGGTGACGCTATCAAGGCGGCTAGCGCCACCTTCGCGGGTGCCTCTTTCGCTCGTTGCTCTCGCTCTTTCGTTACGCCGCGCTACGGGGGTATCCGTGCCCGTGCCCCCATACCCAATGTTGGCGATGTACCCGTAGCGCGGCGTAAGCGGAGCGCACCCGCGAAGCAACGCGCAGAGCGTTGCCGATGAGGGCACCGGGGGTGGCGATGGCGCTTTGTGTTTCAAGGGCACGTTTGTGGTTCGGTGACGCTATCAGGGCGGCTGGCGCCGCCCTCCGCGGGTGCCTCTTTCGCTCGTTGCTCTCGCTCTTTCGTTACGCCGCGCTACGGGGGTATCCGTGCCCGTGCCCCCATACCCAATGTTGGCGATGTACCCGTAGCGCGGCGTAAGCGGAGCGCACCCGCGAAGCAACGCGCAGAGCGTTGCCGATGAGGGCACCGGGGGTGGCGATGGCGCTTTGTGTTTCAAGGGCACGTTTGTGGTTCGGTGACGCTATCAGGGCGGCTGGCGCCGCCCTCCGCGGGTGCCTCTTTCGCTCGTTGCTCTCGCTCTTTCGTTACGCCGCGCTACGGGTGTGCCTCGATTTGCCGTGGTGACGTATTGGGGTTGGTGTGGCTCGATTTACCGTGGTAACGCCTTGGGCTGGATGTGGGCTACATACCGTAGCGCGGCGTAAGCGGAGCGCACCCGCGAAGCAACGCGAGAGCGTTGCCGATGAGGGCACCGGGGGTGGCGGTGCCGTTTTGTGTTTCGAGGGCACGTTTGTGGTTCGGTGGCGCTATCGGGGCGGCTGGCGCCGCCCTCCGCGGGTGCCTCTTTCGCTCGTTGCTCTCGCTCTTTCGTTACGCCGCGCTACGGGGGTGCCGCGATTTGCCGTGGTGACGTATTGGGGTTGGTGTGGGCGACATACCGTAGCGCGGCGTAAGCGGAGCGCACCCGCGAAGCAACGCGCAGAGCGTTGCCGATGAGGGCGCGGCGGGTGGCGGTGGCGTTTTGTGTTGCGAGGGCACGTTTGTGGTTCGGTGGCGCTATCGGGGCGGCTGGCGCCGCCCTCCGTGGGTGCCTTTATCGCTCGTTGCTCTCGCTCTTTCGTTACGCCGCGCTACAGGGGGCGCGGCATTAAGCGGGAGATTTGATCTGTTGGGGGCTGTGGGCTGCGTGGAGGCGTGCGATGAGCTGGTCTTCCAGGGCGAAGCGTTCGGTGAGCCCTTTGGCGAGTCGGTCGATCCAGGCGGGCAGCCGGGCCAGGTTTTGCTGGCAGCGTACCGGGCTGGCGAAGTCTTCGTCGAACTCCAGCACCATGGCGGTGGACATTTCGAGCCTTTCCAGCAACAGGGCCGCGATTTGCAGGGCTCCTTCATCTTCGAAGGCCTTGGCTTCTTCGGCCAACTGGGGGTAGATCTCGAAGTGACCCGCGCTGATGTAATCCATCAGCAGCTCGCTGAAGGTGTCGATGCGCGCCTTGCTAACGGCTTCGAGCTCGGCATCACAGGCTTCCTTGAGCTCAATGAAGCTGACCAGTAGTGCGCGCCGTTGATCCAGCCAGCGGTCGATCAGGCTGTGTACGCCCCCCCAGCGCTCCAGGGCATTTTTGCAATCTTCGAGCATGGGGCTTCTCCTTGCTGATAGCCGCCTTCATCAGGGCTAGACTCGCTGTTCCTTCTAGCCCTGTCAATGCAGACGGACACGATTTCCTTGATACTGCCGAGTGTGCCTTGAATAATCAACGCTTGGCTAACGTACCCTGCCCTGTCACGGCCAGCCATAACATACGTAACGGCACCAGGGCGAGAATGACGAACCCGACCAGTGTCCAGCCAGGCAGCGACAGCCCCAGCAGCATGAAATCGATTTCCGCGCACTCGCCTGAGCCGGTGAGCACCATGGCCACGACTTCCTGCATGGGCAGAATATCCATCATATAGTCCAGCCCTGGGCCACAGCTGGGCACCTCATCTTCGGGCAGGCCCTGCAGCCAGACATGGCGGCCGGCAATGAATGCCCCGATACCTACCGCCGCCAGGCTGAGCACGCCATATAACCCCTTGCCGAAACGGCCGCGGGGGTTATGAATGGCAGCCACGGCCAGCACCAGCCCAGCGGCGATGACCGCGACGCGCTGGAAAACACACAGCGGGCAAGGCTCCAGCCCGCCAATGTGCTCCAGTCCTAACGCCACGGCCATCATCAGGATACAAAAGGCGACGCCGAGTAGCGCGACCGGACGAATAGCGGATGAGGTCATTGCCCATCCTCAGGTGTAATGGCCGATAGTGCTCGCGATTCACGCGCCTTGGTGAAGTAGTTTTCCAGGAAGGTGCTGAAGCTTTCGTGATCTGCCGCTTCGATATCGCGCTGCTGCTGGTGCGAGGTGTCGATGAGCTGTGCCAGCAGTGCTTCCCGTGAGCGCAGCATGGGAGTGCTCTTCAAGGCATCCGCCTGCTCCTGAGCTATACCCAGCAGCATTTTGCTGAGCGAGCCATTGCCTGATTGCAGTTTATCCAGCAGTTGCGCAGAGGGCGTCAATTCAGGCTGTCGCAAGCGTGGCTGCAGTTCTGCCAGTGCGGCCGCATGGGGGGCGTCGTCTTCCACGGCGTCCAGCAGCCGAGCGACCTCGGCCATTTCCGCGAAGATTTGCTCGCCCCACTCGGGTAGCGTCACCGATTCCCCTTGACGCACGAGACGCAGCTCGGGGTCACGCCCACGCTCCACCACCAGGCGACGGTTGTCATCCAGGCGGTCACACTCTTCATCGGAAATCCAGGGGCTGTCGCTGAGCAGACACCACATCAGGAAGGTGTCGACGAAGCGCATCTGCACTTCCGTGACGCCCAACGGATCGAAGGGGTTGAGGTCCAGACAGCGCACTTCGATGTACTCGACGCCACGAGCTTCGAGTGCCTGGCTCGGGGTTTCGTTGTGCCGAGCCACGCGTTTGGGGCGAATATCGCTGTAGTACTCGTTCTCGATCTGCAGGATATTGGCATTGAGCTGCTGCCACTCATCGCCTTGCCGAACGCCCAGCGCTTCATAATCGGGCCACGGTGTGGAAATCGCATGGCGCAGAGTGTTGACGTAGTTGGAGAGCGAGTTGAAGCAGATTTTCAGCTGCGACTGGACCTTGTTCTGATACCCCAGGTCGGACATGCGCAGCGTGGTAGCGTAGGGGGCGATATAAGTATCGTCACCGAGCGGCTGCAGCTTGCTCGGCACTTGCCCATTGGGCAGGAAGCTCTTGTCCACGGCGGGAGACGCACCAAACAGATAGAGCAGCAGCCAGCTATGGCGACGGAAGTGACGAATCAAGCCAAAGTAGCGCGTCGAACGGTAGTCGTTGAACGGTACGTGGGTGGCTTTTTCCATCTCGCGCAGGGCGTACCACATGTCTTCAGGCAGTGAGACGTTGTAGTGCACACCGGCAATGGCTTGCATGATCCGCCCGTAGCGCACGTCCAGCCCTTTGCGGTAAACGTGCTTCATGGTGCCCACGTTGGAGCTGCCGTAGTCGGCAATCGGCACGCTGTCGTTACCGGAGAGCCGAGAAGGCATGCTGCCAGGCCAGATCCACTCGTTATCGAGATGATGGTAGGTAAAGGTATGCAGATCGGACAGGAAGGCCAGCGCCTCCCTGGGTTCCGAATACACCGGGGTGATGTACTCCAGCAGCGCTTCGGAGTAGTCGGTAGTGATGTGCGGGTGGGTCAGCTTGGAGCCCAGCGCCTGGGGGTGTGGGGTCTGTGCGATATGGCCCTGCGCATCGACCCTCAGCCCCTCTTTTTCTAGCCCGCGACGCAGCCGCCCCAAACGACCCAGACGGGCGCTGGGGAGCAGGCGCTCGACCTGAGCGGTCAGCGACGTAGGCACCGTGAGTGGTTCAGACAAGGTGAACACTCCTTGTTGATAAGGCCTGCATGACGCAGGCCTTGTGGAAACCGGCGGGCGTGACCATGAGCTGTATCCTACCTGATAGGGAATAATGGGCAGGATATGGCGGCAACCCTGTGTTTTTCAAGACACGCGACTATTTGCCCCGCTTGGCCTTCAACAACGCGGCACCCAGGGCGCCCATGGCCGCTGGTGCATTGCCCTGTTGCTGCCCTTGGCGCTGGCTCGCCTGACGGCTGCTGCGCGCAGGCTTGCGCGGCTCCTGAACGGCGCGGCTGCCGTTTTGCTCAGGCTGCTCTGGTTCATCACTGAGACGCATGGAAAGCCCGACTCGCTTGCGGGGAATATCGACGCTCATCACCTTGACGGTGACGATGTCACCCGCCTTGACCACGCTGCGCGGGTCGTCGATGAACCGCTCGGACAAGGCCGAGATATGCACCAGGCCATCCTGATGAACCCCGATATCCACGAACGCGCCGAAGTGCGTCACGTTGGTCACCGTGCCTTCCAGCACCATGCCCAGGGTGAGGTCCTTGAGCGTTTCGACGCCTTCGCGGAACTCCGCCGCCTTGAACTCCGGGCGCGGGTCTCGGCCTGGCTTGTCCAGCTCCTTGAGAATGTCGCTGACGGTGGGCACCCCGAAGCGCTCATCGGCGAAATCGGCGGGCTTCAGCGCCTTGAGGGTAGCGCTGTCGCCAATCAGGCCCTTGAGGTCACGCCCGCTCTGCTTGGCGATGCGCTCGACCAGGGTATAGGCCTCTGGGTGAACGGCACTGGCATCCAGCGGGTTGTCGCCATTGCTGATGCGCAGGAAACCGGCGCATTGTTCGAATGTCTTGGGCCCCAGACGGCTGACGCCGAGCAGCTCCTTGCGGCTTTTGAAGGCACCCTGCAGGTTGCGCTGCGCGACGATGTTTTCGGCCATCGCGGCGCTCAAGCCAGCCACTCGGGAGAGCAGCGCGCTGGAGGCCGTGTTGAGGTCCACGCCCACCGCGTTAACACAATCTTCGATGACGGCTTCCAGGCTGCGCGAGAGCTGCACCTGGGAGACATCATGCTGATACTGGCCTACCCCGATGGATTTGGGCTCGATCTTCACCAGCTCGGCTAGCGGGTCCTGCAGGCGGCGGGCAATCGAGACCGCCCCCCGGATGGTGACGTCGAGGTCGGGCAGCTCACGGGCCGCGTATTCCGACGCCGAGTATACCGATGCCCCAGCCTCCGACACCATGACCTTGCTCAGCGGCTGCGCGGGCGACAGCGCCTTCACCAGCTCCCCGGCCAGCTTGTCGGTTTCACGGCTGGCGGTTCCGTTGCCCACGGCAATCAGCTGCACGCGATGCTGCTTGACCAGCCGCGCCAGCACCTCCAGCGATTCGTTCCAGCGGTTCTGGGGAGCGTGGGGGTAAATGGTGGCCTGGTCGATGAACTGACCGGTGGCATCGATGACCGCTACCTTGCAGCCGGTACGCAGGCCGGGGTCCAGCGCCAGGGTGACTTTCTGCCCCGCCGGGGCCGCCAGCAGCAGGTCTTTCAGGTTGGCGGCAAAGACATCGATGGCGGTCTGCTCGGCCTGTTCGCGCAGGCGGCCCAGCAGCTCGGTTTCCAGTGCGGTGTAGAGTTTGACACGCCAGGTCCAGCGCACCACTTCGCCCAGCCACTTGTCGGCCGGGCGCCCTTCATCGCGAATACCGACCTGACGGGCAATGGCCACCTGGGCAGGATGCACCGGGGCGTCTTCTTCACCGGGCAAACGGATGGCCAGCCCCAGAATCCCTTCGTTGCGGCCACGGAACATGGCCAGCGCACGGTGCGAGGGCACCCTGGCGAGTTTTTCGTCGTGCTCGAAGTAATCCGAAAACTTGGCGCCTTCCTGCTGCTTGCCTTCCAGCACTCGGGCGCTCAGCTCGCCTTCCTGCCAGAGCCGCTCACGCAGCTGGCCGATCAGCTCGGGGTCTTCGGCAAAGCGCTCCATCAGAATCTGCTTGGCACCGTCGAGGGCGGCCTTGGCATCTTCGATGGCAGGTACTTCCCCTTCTGCCGGGCGCAGGTAGCGTGCCGCTTCGTTTTCCGGGTCGAGGGTGGGGTCGGCCAGCAGCGCATCCGCCAAGGGTTCGAGACCGGCTTCCCGGGCAATCTGGGCTTTGGTGCGGCGCTTTTTCTTGAACGGGAGGTAGAGGTCTTCCAGGCGCTGCTTGGTGTCGGCGGCCTCGATGGTGGCCTTGAGCGCGGGGTCCAGCTTGCCTTGTTCATCGATGGCCGCCAGCACGGCTTCGCGCCGCTCTTCCAGTTCGCGCAGGTAACGCAGGCGCTCATCCAACTGGCGCAGTTGAGTATCGTCCAGCGCGCCGGTCACTTCCTTGCGGTAGCGGGCGATGAAGGGCACGGTGGCACCGCCATCCAGCAATTCCACCGTGGCCAGGACTTGTTCAGGTCGTACGCCCAGCTCTGACGCCAGGCGCGCAATAATCCGTTGTTTGACATCCATAACGTGCAACCAGCTCATGCAGCCTTCGAGGTGCCGACACGGTACCACAAAGCACCTGTGCTGGCATGGCTTGCGCGCCCGAGACCGCCCTAGCGGTGGAACTGCTTCTCCCGCTCGGGCTGCCAGAAGATGGCATCCACCCGCAGCTTCACTTCGGTGGCATTAGGCAGCGGCCATTCGATGACATCGCCCACCTTGAGGCCAATCAGCGCGGCCCCGATCGGCGCCATGACGGAAATACCGTCTTCCACGCTGGCCAGCGCATGGGGATAGACCAGCGTGCGGATCATTTGCCGCCCACGAGTCAGGTCGGTGAAGCGGATCTGGCTATTCATGCTCACAACGTTATCGGGAATGTCCTGCGGGTCGAGCACCTCACCGCGCAGCAGCTCTTCTTCGAGCAATTCCGCCACCATCTGATCCTTTTCCGGTGCTTGATCGATCAGTCGCTGCAGACGCTCTGCATCGAGACGGTTGATGATGATTGGAGGACGCTGCCCCATGGTCTCTCTCCTTGATGATACCGACCATAAAAAACAGCCCTTCCCCAAAGGGAAAGGACTGTGAATATCTGCCATATGCAGGATAACTTATTTAAAGTGACCCGGTAACTCATTGAACCAGGCCACTGGCATGATCAGGTAACGCCCTGCTCGATCATGGCATCGGCCACCTTGCGGAAGCCTGCGATGTTGGCACCGAGCACCAGGTTACCGGGTTCGCCGAACTCTTCTGCCGTGTCAGCACACTGCTGATAGATATCGGCCATGATGCGCTTGAGTTTGTCATCGACTTTCTCTAGCGACCACTGCTCCATGCTGCTGTTCTGGGCCATTTCCAGCTGGCTCGTGGCCACGCCACCGGCGTTGGCGGCCTTGCCAGGGCCATAAGCGAGCCTGGCTTCAATAAAGCGTTCGACGGCGGCCTTGGTAGAGGGCATATTGGCCCCCTCACTGATACAGCTCACCCCGTTGGCGATCAGCGCCTGGGCATCCTGTTCGGTCAGTTCGTTCTGAGTGGCGCAGGGAAACGCCACCTGCGCCGGTAGTCGCCATACGGCATGGCCATCGGCGGGGTAATCCCGTGCCGCCACATAGTGTGCCTCAGGATGCTCGTGAAGGTAAGCCTCCAGGGAAACACGCTCCACTTCCTTCAGACGCTTGAGCAGCCCCAGGTCGATGCCTCGAGGATCATGAATCATGCCCTTGGAATCACTGCAGGTCACTGGTAGTGCACCGAGTTCCAGCAGCTTTTCGATGGTATAGATGGCAACGTTGCCCGCGCCGGACACCAGGCAAGTCTTGCCTGCCAGACTCTCCCCCCGGGCGGCCAGCATGTTCTGGGCAAAGTAGACCGCGCCGTAGCCGGTGGCCTCCTTGCGCCCGAGCGAGCCGCCCCAATTCAGCCCTTTGCCGGTCAGCACGCCTTCGTAACGTCCTGTCAGCCGCTTGTACTGGCCAAACAGATAGCCAATCTCGCGGGCACCCACGCCGATATCGCCGGCGGGCACATCGCTATGGGGCCCCACGTGGCGGTACAGCTCGGTCATGAACGACTGGCAGAAGCGCATGATCTCGTTGTCCGACTTGCCCTTGGGGTCGAAGTCCGCGCCGCCCTTCCCGCCGCCAATCGCCAGGCCGGTCAGCGCGTTCTTGAAAATTTGCTCGAACCCCAGAAACTTGATGGTGCCTGCGGTCACGCTGGGATGAAACCGCAGCCCCCCTTTATAAGGTCCCAGGGCCGAGTTGAACTGCACTCGATACCCTTTGTTGACCTGCACCCGACCCTTGTCATCCAGCCAACTGACACGGAACATGATCTGCCGTTCAGGCTCGATCATACGCTCGATGATACTGTGCTGGTGATAGTGCGGCGAGCGCTCGAACAGGGGGCGCAAGCACTCGAGCACTTCCTCGGTGGCTTGATAGAACTCGGTTTGGGCAGGGCTACTCTTGGCTAGCCGCGCAAGGGTGTCATGAACGTAGGGCATGGCGTCGTACCGTTACCGTAATGAGACTGTCGTTATGCTGGCCAGCGCATGACGGTATTTAACTGTGACGGCGTTTTTCTGCATACCCTATGCCGGTTTGGTATGGGCAAAAAACCGGCTGCAACTCGACTAAAGTCGCACTTTTTTTGCCCACTATTGGTGCATTAACCAAATTTGATAAACGTTGTTTTAACGACGCCAGCCGCGATCATCCCAGAAAGGGCGCCTGGCTTCACGCTGCACGACTTCACGACTCAAGCCAATGTCCTTGAGCAGGTCATCGTTGAGCTGCTGTAGTGCATAGCGCTCGCGACGCAGTTGCCGCCATCGCGCCAGCCTGACCCGCCAAGGGGTGCGGCGGCGTTCCACCACGTTCGGCTGCCGCTCTGATAATGCGTGACGCTCGTTTACACAGGTCATGATGCGCTCCATGTCGATCTCTCCTTCTGGGTGTGGAAGAAGTATCAAAGAGCGCCTAAAATCAATCCAACGAATACTCCTTATCCATAATATCAAACAGATTGATACCTCATGGCAACGTTACCGACCATCGATCATGAACTGCTGCGCACCTTTGTGGCGATTGTCGACCAGGGCGGCTTTACCCGCGCGGCGCAGACGGTCAACCGCACCCAGTCGGCGGTAAGCATGCAGATGAAGCGCCTGGAGGAGGATGTCATTCAACGCCCCCTCTTCGTTCGCCAGAATCGGCAGCTACTGCTGACCAGCGAAGGCCATACGCTGCTGAGCTATGCGCGCAAGATTCTCTCGCTACAGGGTGAGGCGCTGACGCTCTTGCGCCAGCCCGATATGGTGGGTCGTGTGCGCCTGGGCGTGCCCGACGACTACGTCATGCGCTTTCTACCGGGGATCCTGAAAACCTTCTCCCAAGCATGGCCACTGGTGGATGTCGAGGTGCACTGCGCTCCTTCATCGGTACTCTCACGACAGCCCCCGGACAGCCTCGACCTGATCATCATGACCCGGGAGGTAGGCGATGAGATCGGCACGCTATTGAGACGCGAACCCACCGTCTGGGTGACGGCCGCCGACCACGCCATCCATCTACAAACGCCGGTGCCATTGGCCATGTTCGAAGCCCCCTGCTTCTGCCGCCGCCATGCCTGCCATGCGCTGGACCGCGCGGGCAAGACCTATCGCGTGGCTTACAGCAGCCCCAGCCTGGCCACCTTGCAGGCCGTGGTCGGGGCTGGGCTGGCCGTTTCTGCTTGGATGCACAGCCTGGTCACCCCCGACATGCTGATTCTCGGCAGACAGGAGGGCTACCCTGCTCTCCCCGAGGCCTCCATCGTGCTGCAACGCACTTCCCAGACCCAGTCACCGATCATCGATAGCCTCGCAGAGCACATTGCGGAGGGGTTTCGTTTGTAAGGGCCTGTACGCCCAGGCGAACCAGTCCAGGATGGCCTGACGGAAGCACAAAATCACAAGCACAAAAAAGGGAGGATGCCAGGCATCCTCCCTTGAAGCGATGAAACAGCGAGTATCAGGTCAGCTGCGGGCCAGCTTTGATGATCGCTTCGTTGATGCCTTCGAACTTCTTGAAGTTGTCCACGAACTTGGTGGCCAGGTCTTGCAGGTGACGGTCGTAGGCGTCGCGGTCGGTCCAGGTGTCGCGGGGGTCCAGCAGGCTGGAGTCCACGCCCGGCACGGCCAGCGGCACTTGCAGGTTCAGGCCGTCGATGTGCCTGGTCTCGACATCACGCAGGATGCCTGACTGAATCGCGCTGATGATGGCGCGCGTGGTGGGGATCGAGAAGCGCGAGCCGCCTTCACCGTAGGCACCACCGGTCCAGCCAGTATTCACCAGGTACACCTGGGCGTCTTTCTTTTCGACACGCTTGATCAGCAGGTCGGCGTATTCACGGGCCGGACGCGGGAAGAACGGCGCGCCAAAGCAGGTAGAGAACGTTGCCGCCAGACCTTCGGAAGAGCCCATTTCCGTGGAGCCGACCTTGGCGGTGTAGCCCGACAGGAAGTGGTAGGCCGCGGCTTCCTTGGACAGGATGGACACCGGCGGCAGTACGCCCGACATGTCGCAGGTCAGGAATACGATGGCGTTGGGCTCACCCGCCAGGTTTTCGGCCACGCGCTTCTCGACGTGCTCCAGCGGGTAAGCTGCACGGGAGTTCTGGGTCAGGCTGTCGTCGGCGTAGTCCGGCTCGCGGCGGTCATCCAGCACGACGTTTTCCAGCACGGTGCCAAACTTGATGGCGTTCCAGATGACCGGCTCGTTCTTCTCGGAAAGGTCGATACACTTGGCGTAGCAGCCGCCTTCCATGTTGAAGACAATGCCGTCGCCCCAGGCGTGCTCGTCGTCACCAATCAAGAAGCGCGCCTGATCCGCTGAGAGCGTGGTCTTGCCGGTGCCCGAGAGGCCGAAGAACAGGCAGGTTTCGCCATCTTCACCCACGTTGGCAGAACAGTGCATCGGCAGCACGTCGGCGGCGGGCAGCAGGTAGTTCTGCACCGAGAACATGGCTTTCTTCATTTCACCGGCGTAACGCATGCCAGCGATCAGCACCTTGCGCTCGGCAAAGTTGATGATTACGCAGCCGTCGGAGTTGGTGCCATCACGGTTCGGGTCGCACTCGAAGCCTGCAGCGTTGAGGATGGTCCACTCTTCCTTGGCGGCCTGGTTGTAGGCCAGCGGGCGCACGAACATGGTGCGGCCAAAGAGGTTTTGCCAAGCCGTTTCCGTGGTGACACGTACCGGCAGGTAGTGGGTGTTGTCGCTGCCCACGTGCAGCTCGGCCACGAAGCGCTCACGGCTTTCCAGGTAGTCTTCGACACGCGCCCACAGCGCCGAGAACTTCTCGGCGTCGAACGGGCGGTTGACGCTGCCCCAATCGATGCTGTCACGAGTAGAGGGCTCATCGACGATAAAACGGTCTTTCGGTGAACGCCCGGTGCGTACGCCGGTGTTGACTACCAGGGCTCCGTTCGCCGAGAGGCGACCTTCACCACGGGCCACGGCGCGCTCGATCAGTTCGGCGCTGCTGAGATTGACGTGGGCTTGAGGAGCGGCTTGAGTCGTGGTCATGTCGATTCCTGGGCCTTGCGGCCGTTTATCTCGTTTACCGGGCGTCGTACGACGCCTTTAAAAGTCATCCCAACCACTCGCGAACGGGCTGGGCGCGCTGAAGTCCGGCGCATTATGGCAAAAAGAAAGCCCCCGGGAAACGGGGGCTTCTCGCAAATATCTTGTAGTTAAACTACTACAATGACACTACATTTTGTGTTGCAGCGCAGTATATTTTCAAACAACCGTTTGCTGGATGCGCCGAGCGCATTGTCTCCTCTGGGGTGGCGCCAGGCGGCCTGGAAGCCCACCCCATCAGCAGCCGACTACACAATCAGTGAATGACTGGCGGTGGTGCGCCCGGGTCTTCCAACAAAATTTCAATATCTGCGGCGGTGTAGTGATATTTCGTGTGGCAAAAGTGGCATTGGGTGTCGATGGCGCCCTGCTCCTGAAGAATATCCATCAACTCTTCCTTGCCCAGAGTGTGCAGCGCATGGCTCATACGCTCCCGTGAACAGGTGCAGCCAAAGCGCAGCGCCTTGGGTTCGAAGACCCTGACGGTCTCTTCGTGATAGAGCCGATACAGTACCTCACGCTGCTCCAGCCCCAGCAGCTCTTCATTCTTGAGCGTTTCGGCAAGGTGCACGCTGCGCTCCCAGGCATCCACGTCCTGGTTTTGCGAGGCATCCGGCAAGCGCTGCAGCAGCAGCCCACCCGCTCGCTGACCATCGGCGGCCAGCCACAGCCGGGTAGGTAGCTGTTCGGACTGGCCGAAATAGGCTTCCAGGCAGCCACTCAGCGTATCGTGATCCAGTGCCACGATACCCTGGTAGCGGTGCCCCTCCTTGGGGTCCAGGGTGATCATGATCTGGCCGTCACCGACCAGCTCACGGAAGCTGGCCTGCTCGCTGGGCAGCGCGGCCTCTTCGGCGATACGCGCAATGGCGCGCAGCTCACCGCCCGGGTTGGACTCTGCCATCAGCAGCGCCAGCGCGCCCTGGCCGCGCACTTCGATGCTGAGCGTACCGTCCAGCTTGACCGTATCGGTCAGCAGAGCCACCGCTGCCAGCAGCTCGCCCAGCAGGGCATTGACCGCCGGTGGGTAGGCATGACGATCGAGCACTTCCTGATAGGCGGTGCTCAGCGTGACGATTTCGCCACGCACGTTGGTTTGGTCAAACAGGAAACGCTGGATCTGATCAGACATAGTGAAACCATGAATAGAGAAAGGGGAACGTCGGCAAGGCAGGCGTCAGCGACGCTACTCGCCCTGCTGGCGTTGAAATCGGTGTATATCGCGGCGCTGCTTCTTATCGGGGCGCTTGAGGGGGTGCTGCATCGCTTCGTTGGTGAGCCGACGCGCCTCGGCTTCCTTGGCACGACGCTGGGCGCTGGCCTCGGTTTCGGCGTACAGAGTGCGTGCTTCAGGTGCGCCCCTGCGCTGGTCTGAAAGCGCCGTGACTTCCACCTCGTAAATGTCCCAGCCCTGGGGCACGCGAATCAGCGCCCCCAGCTCGACGTTCTTGCTGGTCTTGGCACGCTCACCGTTATAGTGAACCTTGCCGCCTTCTATCGCTTTCTTTGCCAGGGCGCGGGTCTTGAAAAACCGTGCAGCCCATAGCCACTTGTCCAGGCGAACGCTGTCGCTCATTGGCACTCTCCTAATCTATTGGCTGCCCCTGAAGGTCGCCACTGGCGGATCACTCAGTGGCCGATGCCCAGGCCGCACTCATGGCAGCAGTTGGGCAAATCGGTCCAGAGCCACGAACTCTTGCAGCTCCTTCTCGGGCCGCTGGCTATCAGGCTGTTTGATGCCTAGCAAGTACTTGATTCCGAACTCTCTGGCACTTTCCAGCACCCGGGCGTTGTCGTCGATGAACAGGGTGCGTGCGGGGTCGAAGGGCTCTCGCTCCTGCAGCGCAAACCAGAAGGCCTGCTCCTCCTTGGCAGCGCCAACGTCTTCCGAGGAGATGATGGCATCCAGGTAGTTTTCCAACCCGGTGAGCGGCAATTTCAGTGCAAGACTGGCACGGTCGGCGTTGGTGGCCAGCACCACACGAGGATGGGCCTGCTTGAGCCAGCCCAGGAAATCCAGCGCATCGCCACGTAACCCAATCAGGTGCTGTACTTCACGCTTGAGGGCCACGATATCGACGTTCAGCTCGCGGCTCCAATAGGCCAGGCTGTACCAGTTGAGGGTGCCCTGCTCACCGATGATGCGGCTCTTCAGCGCTTCCTGACTGGCTTGATCCAGTTGGTGCAGCTCGACGTAGCGGCGTGGCAGATGCTCCAGCCAGAAGTGGCTGTCGAAGTGAAGGTCCAGCAGCGTGCCATCCATGTCCAGCAGCACCGTGTCGATCTCGCGCCAATCAATCATGGCCACTCCAGTCTTTGAGAGTAAGCGTGCTATTGTAGCGTAACCCGTTTTTTGCAGCCACGGAGGCATGATGGACCGCGACGATTCCACCACCAGCGACGCCACAGAGCGCTACCCGCGCAAGCCCACGATTCTGGCTCGCCACCCCGTGGCCCAAAGCCGCTTGTTCCAGATCGAGGCGCTGGACCTGCGCTTTTCGAACGGCGAGGAGCGCCAGTTCGAGCGCCTCACCGGTGCCGACCGAGGCGCCGTAATGATCATCGCCATGCCGGACCCGGAACACGTCTTGCTGATTCGTGAGTATGCGGCCGGTTTCGAGGACTACGTACTCACCCTGCCCAAAGGCTTGGTGGACCCCGGCGAGGATGTCGTGGCCGCCGCCAACCGTGAACTCATGGAAGAGTGCGGCTTTGGCGCCCACCGTATCGAGCCGCTGGTGGAACTCTCGCTGGCCCCCAATTACATGCGACACCGCATGCAGGTACTGATCGCCACCGACCTCTACCCCAAACGCCTGCCCGGCGACGAGCCCGAACCGCTGATCGTGGAAACTCACGCCATCGAAGAGCTCCCCGCACTGCTGCTTCGAGAAGACTTCCACGAAGCACGCGCCATCGCCGCCCTCTACATCGCACGCGACCGATTACGCGAAGAGCAGCGCAGCAACGGCATTGATTTGCTCTAGCGCCGTTTAACCACTCCTGCGCCGTTA
Organism: Halomonas sp. 18071143; assembly: GCF_019211725.1. Taxonomy (NCBI): domain Bacteria; kingdom Pseudomonadati; phylum Pseudomonadota; class Gammaproteobacteria; order Oceanospirillales; family Halomonadaceae; genus Halomonas; species Halomonas sp. 18071143. The sequence goes on along the minus strand of NZ_CP078120.1, from coordinate 1,226,396 downwards.
TCGGCAGCGCTCTTCGCGCTGCTTCGCGGGTGCGCTCTGCTTACGCCGCGCTACGGTTATACCGCTTCCCAAGCACATGCAACCTCCCGTAGCGCGGCGTAACGATTGAGCGAGAGCAACGAGCGAAAGAGGCACCCGCGGAGGCGGCACCAGCCGCCCCGATCATGCCACCACAACCAACCGCGCCACCGCCCACCCCCGAGCCCCCATCGGCAGCGCTCTCCGCGCTGCTTCGCGGGTGCGCTTCGCTTACGCCGCGCTACGGTTATACCGCCCCCAAGCACATGCAGCCTCCCGTAGCGCGGCGTAACGAATCTTGCGAGGCACGAGCAAATGAGGCACCCGCGGAGGCGGCACCAGCCGCCCCGATCATGCCACCACAACCAACCGCGCCACCGCCCACCCCCGAGCCCCCATCGGCAGCGCTCTCCGCGCTGCTTCGCGGGTGCGCTTCGCTTACGCCGCGCTACGGTTATACCGCCCCCAAGCACATGCAGCCTCCCGTAGCGCGGCGTAACGAATCTTGCGAGGCACGAGCAAATGAGGCACCCGCGGAGGCGGCACCAGCCGCCCCGATCATGCCACCACAACCAACCGCGCCACCGCCCACCCCCGAGCCCCCACCGGCAGCGCTCTCCGCGCTGCTTCGCGGGTGTGCTTCGCTTACGCCGCGCTACGGGTATCCCGACCCTCCAAATTGCAGCAACACCTCGTAGCGCGGCGTAACGAATCTTGCGAGGCACGAGCAAATGAGGCACCCGCGGAGGGCGGCGCCAGCCGCCCCGATGAGGCCACCATTACCCACCATGTCACCGCCCACCCATGTGGCCACACCGGCAGCGCTCTCCGCGCTGCTTCGCGGGTGCGCTTCGCTTACGCCGCGCTACGGTTATACCGCCCCCAAGCACATGCAGCCTCCCGTAGCGCGGCGTAACGAATCTTGCGAGGCACGAGCAAATGAGGCACCCGCGGAGGGCGGCGCCAGCCGCCCCGATCATGCCACCACAACCAACCGCGCCACCGCCCACCCCCGAGCCCCCATCGGCAGCGCTCTCCGCGCTGCTTCGCGGGTGCGCTTCGCTTACGCCGCGCTACGGTTATACCGCCCCCAAGCACATGCAGCCTCCCGTAGCGCGGCGTAACGAATCTTGCGAGGCACGAGCAAATGAGGCACCCGCGGAGGGCGGCGCCAGCCGCCCCGATGAGGCCACCATTACCCACCATGTCACCGCCCACCCATGTGGCCACACCGGCAGCGCTCTCCGCGCTGCTTCGCGGGTGCGCTTCGCTTACGCCGCGCTACGGTTATACCGCCCCCAAGCACATGCAGCCTCCCGTAGCGCGGCGTAACGAATCTTGCGAGGCACGAGCAAATGAGGCACCCGCGGAGGCGGCACCAGCCGCCCCGATCATGCCACCACAACCAACCGCGCCACCGCCCACCCCCGAGCCCCCATCGGCAGCGCTCTCCGCGCTGCTTCGCGGGTGCGCTTCGCTTACGCCGCGCTACGAGTACCCCGCCCCCCAAGCACATGCAGCCTCCCGTAGCGCGGCGTAACGAATCTTGCGAGGCACGAGCAAATGAGGCACCCGCGGAGGCGGCACCAGCCGCCCCGATCATGCCACCACAACCAACCGCGCCACCGCCCACCCCCGAGCCCCCATCGGCAGCGCTCTTCGCGCTGCTTCGCGGGTGCGCTTCGCTTACGCCGCGCTACGGTTATACCGCCCCCAAGCACATGCAGCCTCCCGTAGCGCGGCGTAACGAATCTTGCGAGGCACGAGCAAATGAGGCACCCGCGGAGGCGGCACCAGCCGCCCCGATCATGCCACCACAACCAACCGCGCCACCGCCCACCCCCGAGCCCCCATCGGCAGCGCTCTCCGCGCTGCTTCGCGGGTGCGCTTCGCTTACGCCGCGCTACGAGTACCCCGCCCCCCAAGCACATGCAGCCTCCCGTAGCGCGGCGTAACGAATCTTGCGAGGCACGAGCAAATGAGGCACCCGCGGAGGCGGCACCAGCCGCCCCGATCATGCCACCACAACCAACCGCGCCACCGCCCACCCCCGAGCCCCCATCGGCAGCGCTCTTCGCGCTGCTTCGCGGGTGCGCTTCGCTTACGCCGCGCTACGGTTATACCGCCCCCAAGCACATGCAGCCTCCCGTAGCGCGGCGTAACGAATCTTGCGAGGCACGAGCAAATGAGGCACCCGCGGAGGCGGCACCAGCCGCCCCGATCATGCCACCACAACCAACCGCGCCACCGCCCACCCCCGAGCCCCCATCGGCAGCGCTCTCCGCGCTGCTTCGCGGGTGCGCTTCGCTTACGCCGCGCTACGGTTATACCGCCCCCAAGCACATGCAGCCTCCCGTAGCGCGGCGTAACGAATCTTGCGAGGCACGAGCAAATGAGGCACCCGCGGAGGGCGGCGCCAGCCGCCCCGATCATGCCACCACAACCAACCGCGCCACCGCCCACCCCCGAGCCCCCATCGGCAGCGCTCTTCGCGCTGCTTCGCGGGTGCGCTTCGCTTACGCCGCGCTACGGTTATACCGCCCCCAAGCACATGCAGCCTCCCGTAGCGCGGCGTAACGAATCTTGCGAGGCACGAGCAAATGAGGCACCCGCGGAGGGCGGCGCCAGCCGCCCCGATCATGCCACCACAACCAACCGCGCCACCGCCCACCCCCGAGCCCCCATCGGCAGCGCTCTTCGCGCTGCTTCGCGGGTGCGCTTCGCTTACGCCGCGCTACGGTTATACCGCCCCCAAGCACATGCAGCCTCCCGTAGCGCGGCGTAACGAATCTTGCGAGGCACGAGCAAATGAGGCACCCGCGGAGGCGGCGCCAGCCGCCCCGATGAGGCCACCATTACCCACCATGTCACCGCCCACCCATGTGGCCACACCGGCAGCGCTCTCCGCGCTGCTTCGCGGGTGCGCTTCGCTTACGCCGCGCTACGGTTATACCGCCCCTCCAAATTGCAGCAACACCTCGTAGCGCGGCGTAACGAATCTTGCGAGGCACGAGCGAAAGAGGCACCCGCGGAGGCGGCGCCAGCCGCCCCGATCATGCCACCACAACCAACCGCGCCACCGCCCACCCCCGAGCCCCCATCGGCAGCGCTCTTCGCGCTGCTTCGCGGGTGCGCTTCGCTTACGCCGCGCTACGGGTAACCTGCCCCCCAAGCACATGCAGCCTCCCGTAGCGCGGCGTAACGATTGAGCGAGAGCAACGAGCGAAAGAGGCACCCGCGGAGGGCAGCACCAGCCGCCCCGATCATGCCACCATCACCCACCGTGCCACCGCCGCCCCATGTGGCCCCACCGGCAGCGCTCCCCGCGCTGCTTCGCGGGTGCGCTTCGCTTACGCCGCGCTACGGGTAACCCGCCCCTCCAAATTCCGGCAACACCTCGTAGCGCGGCGTAACGAATCTTGCGAGGCACGAGCAAATGAGGCACCCGCGGAGGGCAGCACCAGCCGCCCCGATCATGCCACCATCTCTCACCGTGCCACCATCACCCCAGATGGCCCCATCGGCAGCGCTCTCCGCGCTGCTTCGCGGGTGCGCTTCGCTTACGCCGCGCTACGGGTAACCCGCCCCTCCAAATTCCGGCAACACCCCGTAGCGCGGCGTAACGAATCTTGCGAGGCACGAGCAAATGAGGCACCCGCGGAGGGCGGCACCAGCCGCCCCGATCATGCCACCATCACCCACCGTGCCACCGCCGCCCCATGTGGCCCCATCGGCAGCGCTCTCCGCGCTGCTTCGCGGGTGCGCTTCGCTTACGCCGCGCTACGGGTATCCCGCCCCCCAAGCACATGCAGCCTCCCGTAGCGCAACGTAACGATTGAGCGAGAGCAACGAGCGAAAGAGGCACCCGCGAAGGGCGGCGCCAGCCGCCCCGATCATGCCACCAACCCCCACCGTGCCACCGCCATCCCCGAGCCCCCACCGGCAGCGCTCTTCGCGCTGCTTCGCGGGTGCGCTTCGCTTACGCCGCGCTACGGGTAACCCGCTTCCCAAGCACATGCAACCTCCCGTAGCGCGGCGTAACGATTGAGCGAGAGCAACGAGCAAATGAGGCACCCGCGGAGGCGGCACCAGCCGCCCCGGTGAGGCCACGAAACCACCCTGCCGCTCCACATTCAGGCAGGCATTTAATACACGGGCAGCTTTATGAGTGGTGCTTCAACGCTATCCAGCGGCGTTGGCGGTGGCTGTCGAGGCCGGCTTCGAGCAAGGTCATGCTGCGCAGGGCGTCCTCGACGGAAACCGGGAGAGGGGCTTGTTGGCGGATGGCGTCGGCAACGCCCTGGTAATAGGCGAGGTAGTCGCCGGGTAGGGAGGGGTGTTCGTGACTGACCAGCGGGGCATCTTCGCCGTGCCCTTCGCGTAGGGTGAGCGTGCCGGGAATGTCCTGTCCCCAGTGCGGCGTGGGGGTCTCGCCTGCTTTCAAGCGCGCTTCCTGTGGGTCGAGTCCCATCTTCACATAGCTGCCCAGCGTGCCATGCAGGCGGTAGCGGGGAGTGGGTTCGGCCACCAGGGTGCCTGCACTCAGGCTGACACGGCAGTCGTCGTACTCCAGCAAGGCCAGGAAGTCATCGTCGGCATGGGCGGCGTCTCGGCGCGCGCCGATCTCCAGCAGGATGGCGTGGGGCATGCCAAACAGCTCGCAGGCCTGGTCCAGCAGGTGAGGCCCCAGGTCGTACCAGATGCCGCCCCCGGGCGCGGCTTTTTCACGCCAGCGGTCGCGCACCTCCGGACGAAAACGATCGAAGCGGGATTCGAAGCCCGTCACTCGCCCCAGCGTGCCTTCGGCCAGCAGCGCCTTGACGGTCAAGAAGTCACTGTCCCAACGTCGGTTGTGAAACACCGAGAGCAGGCACTCTTTATCCGCCGCCAAGGCCTTGAGCTGCCTGGCCTCCGACAGCGTGACGGTGAAGGGCTTGTCGACCACCACATGCTTGCCCGCCGCCAAGGCAGCCTTGGCTAGGGGAAAGTGAGTATCATTGGGCGTTGGGATGACGATCAGATCCAGATCCTTGCGTTGACACAGCGCCAGGGCCTCGCGCTCGACGTCCACCCGGGGCAAATCGGCGGTCACCTTGCTGGCATCGCTGGAAGTCACCGCCACCAGTTCCAACCCCGGTACCGCCTGAATCAGCGGTGCATGAAACGTTTTACTCGCAAAACCATAGCCGACCAGGCCCACATTGATCGTCGCCTTCATGACGCTCCTCGATAGGTGTTGGGTGATATATCACAAAAAAACAGCCCGCTTGCGCGGGCTGTGAGATACGCCGATCAATCCAGTTTGGAGAGGTCGCGTACTGCGCCCTTGTCGGCAGAGGTGGCCAGCAGGGCATAGGCCTTGAGGGCAGGCGTCACCTTGCGCGGGCGCTGCTCGACGGGCTTCCAGGCGTCCTTGCCACGCGACTCCATGGCCTCGCGACGTTTGGCCAGCTCGGCATCGCTCAGCTGTACGTTGATGGTGCGGTTGGGGATATCGATCAGAATGGTATCGCCCTGCTCGACCAGCCCAATGGCGCCCCCAGCGGCGGCCTCAGGTGATACGTGACCAATCGACAGACCCGAGGTACCCCCGGAGAAACGGCCGTCGGTCAGCAGCGCGCACGCCTTGCCCAGCCCTTTGGATTTCAGGTAGGAGGTGGGGTACAGCATCTCTTGCATACCGGGGCCACCTTTGGGGCCTTCGTAGCGGATGACCACCACGTCGCCCTCTTTGACTTTGCCATCCAGCACGTTGGCCACTGCCTGATCCTGGGACTCCACCACGTGAGCCTTGCCCTCGAATACCAGGATGGAGTCGTCTACACCGGCGGTCTTGACCACACAGCCATCCAGGGCGATGTTGCCGTAGAGCACGGCGAGGCCGCCCTCACGGGAGAAGGCGTGCTCCAGGTCGCGGATACAGCCGGTGGCACGGTCGCCATCCAGGCTTGGCCAACGGGCGCTCTGGGAGAACGCGGTTTGGGTCGGAATGCCCCCCGGGCCGGCCTTGAAGAACTCGACCACTTCTGAACTGGGCGAGCGCATGATATCCCACTCGTCCAGCGCGGCTTTCAGGCTGTCACCGTATACAGTGGGCACCGAGGTATCCAATACTCCCGCCCGGTCCAGCTCGCCCAGAATGGCCATGATGCCACCCGCGCGGTGCACGTCTTCGATATGGTATTTCTGAGTATTGGGCGCCACTTTGCACAGCTGGGGCACTTCACGGGAAAGACGGTCGATATCCGCCATGGTGAAGTCGACTTCTGCCTCTTGAGCCGCCGCCAGCAGGTGCAGGATGGTATTGGTGGAACCGCCCATGGCGATGTCCAGGGTCATGGCATTCTTGAAGGCGGCCTTGTTGCCAATAGCGCGGGGCAGCAGGTGTGCCTCTTCGCCTTCGTAGTAGCGCTTGGCCAGCTCGACGATACGATGGCCCGCCGTTTCGAACAGGCGACGGCGATCGGCGTGGGTGGCCAGCACGGTGCCGTTACCGGGAAGTGCCAGGCCCAGCGCCTCCATCAAACAGTTCATGGAGTTGGCGGTGAACATGCCCGAGCAGCTGCCACAGGTGGGGCATGCACTGCGCTCGACTTCTGCCAGGGTTTCGTCGTCGACGCTGTCGTCTGCGGCCATGACCATGGCATCGACCAGATCCAGGCCGTGATCCAGCAGCTTGGTCTTGCCAGCTTCCATGGGGCCGCCGGAGACGAAAATGACGGGAATATTGAGCCGCATGGCGGCCATCAGCATTCCGGGGGTGATCTTGTCGCAGTTGGAAATGCACACCAGCGCATCGGCACAGTGGGCATTGCACATGTACTCGACGCTGTCGGCAATGATATCGCGGCTAGGCAGCGAGTAGAGCATGCCGTCGTGGCCCATGGCGATACCGTCATCTACGGCGATGGTATTGAACTCTTTGGCGACGCCGCCCGCTTTTTCGATTTCGCGGGCGACCAGCTGGCCCATGTCCTTGAGGTGCACATGGCCCGGCACGAACTGGGTGAACGAGTTGGCTACCGCGATGATCGGTTTGTGAAAGTCGTCATCCTTCATGCCGGTGGCACGCCAAAGGGCACGAGCGCCTGCCATGTTGCGGCCAGCGGTAGTGGTACGGGAGCGATACTGGGGCATGGTGTCCTCTACGTCTTTATCATGGCCCGCCACATACGAGGTGGCGGGCGGGTGAATCCAGCGGTCTTCGATTGTGGCATGAGCGACCCGCTTAGACTAGACGTAGAGAACAACCAATACCGGACACGCTTTAAAAGGTTGCCCACTCCTCCTCGGCACGGGCCTTCGCCACCGGGCGCTTGAGCGGCGCTGACGGAGTGGCCGAGGGTGACGGCAAGCTGGCCGATTGCTCGGTACGCGCCACGCGAACCCGCGCCATTTCGCTACTCTCCTCCTCGGCCCCTTCCAGGCGGAAAGCCGCGATCACGTTGGCAAGATCCAGCGCCTCGTTGGTCAGCCGCTGGGCAGCGCTGGAAATGGACTGCACCCTGTTAGCATTTTGCTGGGTCACGTGGTCCATTTCGGAGACGGCCATATTGATCTGGGCGATGCCGCTGCTCTGCTCGTCGGACGCGGTGCTGATCTCTTCCATGATGTCGCTGACGCGCATGACCTGATTGACCACCTGTTCGATGGCCTGCTCGGCCTGCTTTACCGCACTGGTCCCACCCGCGATTTCCTGGGTAGAGGTGTCGATCAAGCGGCGAATTTCGCCTGCTGCGTCGGCGCTGCGGCCCGCCAAATTGCGCACCTCGTTGGCCACGACGGCAAAACCACGCCCCTGCTCTCCGGCACGGGCGGCCTCCACCGAGGCATTCAGCGCGAGGATATTGGTCTGGAAGGCAATGCCATCGATGACGCTGATGATGTCGTTCATCTTGTCGGCGCTGGCCGCAATGCGCTCCATACGCTCCACCAGTGCCTGCATGTGCTCGCCGGTTTCACGGCTGGTGGCGGCATTCTGCATGGCCAGTTGGTTGGCCTGGCGGGCATTTTCGGTATTCTGCTGCACCGTGGCGGTGATCTGATCCATGCTGGACGCCGTCTGCTGCAGCGACGAAGCCTGCTGCTCGGTACGTGAAGCGAGGTCTTCGTTTTCCTGTTTGATCTGCTCGGACGCAGGCGTGACCACCTCGACCTTGTTGCCCACTTCGGTAATCAGCCCTGAGAGGCTGGCCCGCATGGTTTCCAGCGAGGCCAGCAGTTCGCCCAGTTCGTCATCCCGCTTCAAGGTGACGCGGTTGGCCAGGTTGCCCGCGGCAATTTGAAAGGTGACACGCCGGGCTTCGCTGAGCGACTTCAGCAGTGATTTCAACACCGCCACGCTGAGCCCGACCATGAGCGCGATACCGAACAGCAGCACGCCCACCTGGCCCCATAGCAGCCACTGCTGCTGACGCTCGGCATCGGCCATCAGGCTGTGAGCTGCCGCGCGCTCATTATCTACCAGCAGATTGATGGTGGCACTGATACTCTCCGAGGTGGGCCTGACGATGTCGTTGAAGGCTTCAAAGGCCGCAAAGCCATTGCCCTCGCGAATCGCCGTCATGGCGGTGGTCGAGCCACCAAGAAACGTCGCCAAATGGGCGGTCAACCCTTGCTGCACACCGCTGGCCTGCTGACGCTGTTCGGTAAAGCCTTGCCAGGTTTGCTCGATTTGCTCCTGAAGGGATGCCAGCTGCTCATCGAGCTGAGTGAGGTCCACGCGGCGAGGGTTACGCACGGCAGGCTCCAACACCTGCAGTAACTGGGCGCTACGCTGCTCGATCTGTTGCAAGTCGGCGATGCCTTCCAGGCCGGTCTGGTTGAGGGTGCGTAGCCGCTCGGCAGAACTGGTCAAGCCATAGACACCGGCGGCCCCTGCCACCGTCAGCAGTAGAATCGCAGCGACGACCATGCCCATCAATTTGGCCTGCATGCTACTGAAACTGAAGCGTTGCACCCAACCACGCACCCCGGTGCGACGTAATGCACCACGATGGAGCATAAACCCTCTGGCACGCCCCTGCTGCATGGCGCTATAACCTTTGGCAGCACGTGTGACGGCCTTGTGCGATGCCCGGCGGCGAATGGCGGTGTAACCCGCCACCCGCTCACCGTCCAGCAGTGGCGCCACGGTGGTATGCACCCAATAAGTATCGCCGTTCTTACAGCGGTTCTTGACCACCCCCTGCCAGGTGTTGCCTTGCTCGATGGTGGCCCACATGTTCTTGAAGACCTGAGCAGGCATCTCGGGATCACGGAAAATACGATGGGGTTCGCCCAGTAGCTCAGCCTGTGAATAGCCGCTTACTTCAATGAACGTCTGATTGACGTAGGTGATATTACCCTGGCGGTCGGAGCGTGAAATCAGCACCTGATCGTCTGTCAGCTCAAGGGTTGCCTGGCTAGATGTGCTCATGAAGTCCCCTGTGTTTTTTGAAAGGCATGTTTCGCCTGATGACCCAGCGCTTCCTTTTACCAAGCCGACCTAGTGACGCGCATTGATATGCAGCCGTCGTTATAAAAAACAGGCAAAAAATATGCCACCCGGGGGTGGCATAGGCAAAACACATCGTGGGTTTTCATTGATGCTGAGCACAGCACTCCGTCAGAAGGTTTCCCAAGGCTCGTCCTGGTGGGGCAACGCATGGCGTGCCGACGCATCAGGCTGCTGAGGAACGGCTTTCTTCACACGTGCCAGTTTTTCCCGCGCTGCCGCAATACTCTCTTCCTGGGCACCTTCCAGGCGGAACGCATCGACCACGTTGGCCAGCTCGAACGCTTCCAGGGTCAGGTTGTCTGCGGAGGCAGCAATGGACTGCACCTTGGTAGCGTTTTGCTGTGTGACGTTGTCCATCTCCGCAATCGCCGAATTGATCTGGCCGATTCCACTGCTCTGCTCGCTGGAAGCGGTGCTGATCGAGGCCATCAGCTCGCTCACCTGGTTGACCTGGCGGACGACGTTCTCGATGGCGCTTTCGGCTTGCTCCACGGCATTGCGCCCACCGCTGACTTCCTGAGTGGTGCTGTCGATCATCTTGCGGATTTCCTGGGCAGCATCGGCACTGCGGCTGGCCAGGGTGCGCACTTCACTGGCCACCACGGCAAAGCCGCGACCATGCTCTCCGGCCCGGGCGGCCTCGACGGAGGCGTTCAGCGCCAGGATATTGGTCTGGAAGGCAATGCCATCAATCACGCCGATCATCTCGGTCATCTTCTCGGCGCGCTGGGCAATACGCTGCATACGCTCTACCAGCTGCTCCATTTGCTGGCGGGTTTCCTGAGTGCTGCTGGCGTTTTGCTGAGCCAGTTCGGTGGCCTGGCGCGCGTTGTCGGTATTCTGCTGCACGGTAGAGGTCATCTCTTCCATGCTGGAGGCCGTTTGCTGCAGCGAGGAGGCCTGTTGTTCGGTGCGTGACGCCAGTTCTTCGTTCTCAGCGGCGATCTGCTGAATCGCAGGCGTCACCACCGCCACTCGGTTTTCAACCTCGCTGACGATACTGGAAAGGCTGAAACGCATGGTGTCCAGCGAATAGAGCAGCTCTCCCAGCTCATCGTTGCTTTGTCGGCGTTCGCGGGCGGCCAGGTTACCTGCGGCAATCTGGAAGGTCATATAGCGCGCGCCTGCCAGGCTGCGCATCACCGAGCGCAGGATCATCACGCTCAAGCCAATCATCACCAGCAGTCCTACGGCCATCAGCACCAGTTGCGCCACCAGCATCTGCTGGCGCCCCTGATGCGCCTGAGCCACTAGCGCATGGGCGCCTTCCCGCTCGGCATCGACGAGCTGGTCACTCAACTGTCGCAACTGCTCAGTGGCGGGCTGCACGGCATCATTGAAGGCCTCGAACGCCGCGAAGCCATTGGCCTGGCTAACGGCCGTCATGGCGCTGGTCACGCCAGTGATCCAGGCATTCAACGACTCTTCGACCACTTGCAGCACGTCAGGGTCGGCTGCGCTATCCGACTCATACTCTTCCCACAGGGTCTGAACCGACTGAGTGACTTCTTGCAGCCGCGCTTCAAGGGCCACCAAGTCTACCCGGCGCGGGTTGCGCACTGCGGGTTCCAGCTGTTCGACGGTGAGCCCCACCTGGCGCTCCATCAGCTGCAGATTGGCAATCGCTTCGAGTCCCGAGCGGTTCAGCGTATCCAACCGCTCCCCCGACACCATCAGCCCATAAACGCCAAGCCCACCCGCCATGCCCAGCAACAATAGCGCGGTAATGACCATCCCCGTCAGCTTGGCCTTTAAACTACTGAACTGAAAGCGAGCAAGGAGCCCACCCAGGCCACGCCGAATCAGTGCCCCCTGGTGTAAGCGGTAGCGGCGTGACTTGCCCTTGGCACGAATCTCGGCATATACCTGCTCGGCCCGGGCGATACGCTTGGCAGACGCCTTGCGGCGCAGCGAGGTGTAGCCCACGATCCGCTCGCCGTCGCGCAGCGGCGCCACGGTAGCAATGACCCAGTAGTGGTCGCCGTTCTTGCGGCGGTTCTTGACCGTGCCCTGCCAGGTACCGCCGGCCTGAATGGTTTTCCAGAAGTCGGCGTAGGCGGCCTCGGGCATGTCCGGGTGTCGGATCATGTTGTGGGGCGCGCCCACCAACTCCTCACGGCTGTAGCCACTGACCTCCACAAAGGCCGCATTGGCGTAGGTCACGTTGCCTTTCAGGTCCGTACGAGAAATCAGCACGGTTTCTTCATCCAGCACGTATTCGCGCTGTGTCACAGGCTGGTTGTTACGCATCGCTGCTCCCCAGGGGTGATTCAATATTTTTTTAGTGATTTCATTATCTACCCTACTCAATCGTGATTAATCGTTGAATAGCCACATAAAAAACGCCGCTCTTCAAAGAGCGGCGCTAATCGCAAGGTTTGACGTCACGTGACACACCAAGTCATTACATAGCCATACTCCAGGTTACCGGAACACTACATTGGCCACATCCCGGTAGCGGCTGGCGAAGTGTACGGTCATGCCTTCTTTCAGGTACTCCGGCAGCTCATCGTAATCACGGCGGTTGGCTTCCGGCAGGATCACTTCGAAAATGTCGCTGCGCCGGGCAGCAATGACTTTTTCGCGTATCCCGCCCACTGGCAGAACCTGCCCGGTCAGGGTTAGCTCCCCAGTCATGGCCAGCGGGCGATTGATGGCCTGGTGCTTGGCCAGCGACAGCAGCGCCGTGGTCATGGTGACCCCCGCCGATGGGCCATCCTTGGGTGTTGCCCCTTCTGGTACGTGCAGGTGCACGAACGCGGAGTCGAAGAAGTCGGCATCGGCACCGAACTCGGCCAAGTGCCCCAAGGTGTAGCTGTAGGCGATATTGGCCGACTCCTGCATGACCTCCCCCAGCTTGCCGGTGAGCTTGAAGCCGCGGTCCAGAGAATGGATCTTGCCCGCCTCGATGGGCAGCGTAGCGCCCCCCATGGAGGTCCAGGCCAGGCCGGTCACGACCCCTTCACCCTTGAGTACTTTCTCCTTGCGGAAGAGCGGCGCGCCCAGGAACTCTTCCAGGTTATTGACCGAAATCTTGACCGTTTCCACCTGCTCTTCCAGCAACTTGACCGCCGCCTTGCGCACGATGCGGTGCAGCTGTTTTTCCAACTGGCGCACCCCCGCCTCGCGGGCGTAGCCATCGATGACCTGCTTGAGGGCGGCATCGGTCAGGTTGATGCGTTTTTTCGGCAGGTTGTCGCGCTTCAGCAGCTTGGGCCACAGGTGGTGTTTGGCGATCTCCAGCTTCTCTTCGGCGATATAGCCGGACAGGCGGATCTGCTCCATGCGGTCCAGCAGCGGGCCAGGGATGCTGTCCAGAGTATTGGCCGTACATACGAACAGCACCTTGGAAAGGTCCATGCGCACGTCCAGGTAGTGGTCCAGGAAATCCACGTTCTGCTCGGGGTCCAGCACTTCGAGCAGTGCCGAGGCCGGGTCCCCCTGGAAGGATTGGCCCAGCTTGTCGATCTCATCGAGCATGATGACCGGGTTTTCAACTTCCACTTCCTTGAACGCCTGCACCAGCTTGCCGGGCATGGCACCGATGTAGGTGCGTCGGTGGCCCTTGATCTCGGCTTCGTCGCGCATGCCGCCTACCGAGAAACGATAGAACTCACGCCCCAGCGCCTCGGCAATGGAGCGGCCGATGGAGGTCTTGCCCACCCCCGGCGGCCCCACTAGCAGCACGATGGAGCCCCCCACATCGCCTTTGAACGTGCCTTCGGCCAGGAACTCGATGATGCGCTCCTTGACGTCTTTCAGGCCATCGTGGTCTCGGTCCAGCACCGCGCGGGCATGGCCAAGGTCCAGCTTGTCCTGGCTGGTGACACCCCAGGGCAGCGATGTCAGCCAGTCCAGATAGTTGCGCGTGGTGCCATACTCCGGCGAGCCGGTCTCCAGCACGCTGAGCTTGTTGAGCTCTTCGTCGATGCGGGCCTGAACACGCTCCGGCACCACCAGAGACTCCAGACGGTTCCTGAACGTATCCACGTCGTTCTCGCGGTCGCCCTTGGAGATACCCAGCTCACGCTGAATCACCTTCAACTGTTCACGCAGGAAGAATTCACGCTGGCGCTCCTGCATCTGCGCGTTGACCTGCTCACTGATTTCGCTTTGCAGCTGGGCAACGTCGATCTCCTTGCGCAGCAGCGGCAGCACCTTGTGCATGCGCTCCGCCACGGGCAGCGTGGCCAGCACGTCCTGCAATTCAGGGCCTTTGGCCGAGGTGATGGCAGCGGCAAAATCGGTGAGCGGCCCAGGCTGATGGGGGCTGAATCGATTGAGGTAGTGCTTCAGCTCCTCCCCGTACAGCGGGTTGATGGGCAGCAGTTCCTTGATGCCGTTGATGATCGCCATGGCGTAGGCCCGGGTTTCTTCATCTTCGGCATTGACCGGCTCTTTCGGGTAGGTCACTTCCACCAGATAGGGCGGTTCCTTGGAGAGCCAGCGCTGAATCTTGAAACGCTGAAGGCCCTGGGCAATGAACTGGATCTGCTGCTCTTCGCTCTTCAGCTTGTGCACCTTGACGGCTGTCCCGATCTCGGGAAAACCATCGTGACCCAGGGAGCCCACCCCTTGCTCGCCTACGAACGCTACCCCAATGGTGTGATGTGGCGTATTGCCAACGCGGCGCATGGTCTCTTCCCAGCGCTCACGATTGATCACCAGCGGCTGCACCTGAGCGGGAAAGAACGGGCGGTTGTGAATTGGCAGCAGATAAATACGCTCGGGCAGCATATCGCTGGCAGGCACCAGTGAATGGGTGCGCTCACCATCCGAGCGGTGGTCGTTTTCGTCGTGGTGTTCTGCGTGGTGTTCTTCGTGACGGTCCGAATGCTCGCCTGCGGCGAGCCAATCGAGGTGTTCGTGATCGCGGTCGTAATCCTGGTCGCTCATGCGCCCTCCCCATCCACAGTAACCAGCAGCAGTGGCCAGCAAGTGGTTTGCCTGCCACTGTCGCCGCTTCGTATGGTTACTGGGATGTGGGCAGCCAGGGAAAACTTCAACCCTGAGCGCCATTTGACAGCGTACTTATTGGTGGAACGTTACGGCCACAGTGTCGGCATGGGACGACCATTGACGCGCCAGACGCCGCGCACCACGTCGAACTGCAGCTCCCGGGTACCGAGGGGCAACCCCAGCCACAGGGCCGCTACGGTAGGGGCGTCGTGCCAGATGAAGTCGCCGTCGATACGTGCCCGCCAGCGCGCTTGCTCCTCGGGCTTGTTCAGCGAGACGACGCGCAATCTATCCAGCTGTCGACCGTCGAAAAACAGCGCCCCGTCTGCGGCAACTTGCAGGCCGAGCAGCGGGCTATCGAGCTCGATGGTGGTCACATCGAGCCGCGGAGAGTCGCTCAATACTTGCAGCAGATCAGGTTCCAGCCGCGCCAGCAGGCCTTCGGCCATGGGCAGCGCGGTATCCCCCCAGGCAGCTTCCTGGCGCAGCCGACGAATCACCTGACGCATGGCATCACCGTTCAGCCGCGACAGTTCGGCCGCGACACGACCGCTCAGCAGCGGTGTCTCCGGCGCTTCGCTAGGCACCAGCACCTCGCCCAGCACCAGCTCTCCCTGAATGCTCAGCTCGGTTTCATCCAGCGTCATCTGGCTGTAGAGATCCAGCGGGGTGATCTGGATATCGTAGGCGGGGTAGTGCATCGACAGGCGGTCGATGCGCAGGTGGTCACGCTGGGTGAAGTGGTAGGCATCGTCGATGTAGGTGTAGCGGCTTTCCAGGGTGGTGGGCCCCAGCGTCAATTGGGACAAGCCATCGGTCAGCGTCAACTGATCGAACAACCCCCGCAAGCGCCAGTCGCCAAACATGCCCTCCAGGCGCACGCGAGCCCCCCGCACCTCCAACTCACGGCCATTCTGCTGAATCACGAAGGGGGCCAGCGCCAGCCGCAGCTCGGTGCGACCACTCAGCGTCTGATAGCGACCCTGCCAACGCGGCACGGAGGGGGCAGACACATCGCCCACGGCCTTTTGCAGCACATTGTCCAGCCGGGGTAGCAGAGTGCCCTGCACATCGGTAGACAGCAATCCATGGCGGGCGTCGTAGGTCAGCTCCAACTGCCAAGGGCGGCCCAATAAGGGCGACAGCACCAGTTGCCCGCGTGATGTCAACCAGCCCTGACGGCTATCCAGGCGCTCTACCCGCCATTCACCTCGGGCTTCCAGGTCTTCCAGCCCCTGACGCAGGCTCCGTTCGAACAGGATGCTCGATAGCAGTTGCGCGACCATCCATATCACGGCAATCACCGAGAGGATAGGCACGATTAAACGTTCCTTGCGCATGCTATCTCCTTGTATGGCCTCCTGACAAAGCGCAGCGCCTGCTATCGGGCGTCGACTAGTGGAGCCAGAACCATAAGTGCATGGTACTCCAGGCGTAGATGCCTGCCATGACGTCGTCGATCATGATGCCAAAGCCCCCCGCCACTCGGCGGTCGGCCCAACGGATGGGCCAGGGCTTGAACACATCGAAAATACGAAAGACGATGAACCCCCAGAGGGCAGCTTCCCAGGAAAAGGGCACCGCGGCCATGGTGATCCAGTAACCGACGAACTCGTCCCACACGATGCCGGAGTGGTCGTGCACCCCTAGATCATGGGAAGTTTTATCGCATAGCCAGACACCGACAATGAAGGCCACGAACACGATACTGAGATACCAGACCAGCGGCAGGTCCGCCATCATCCAATAGAAGGGAATTGCCGCCAGCGTACCGAAAGTGCCCGGCGCCCAGGGCACCGTGCCACTCCCCAAGCCAAAGGCGAAGAAGTGGGTGGGGCGTCGCCAGACGCTAGCCGGTGCGCGGTTCATTGGACACCCCCACGAAAGTGCTGCCAGCCAGACTCGGCCACCGGCGCCACGCCGGTAATGCCAGGCGCATCGGTGCACTGGCCAATCACGCTGAGCGCGGTCCCCTGCTCTGCCAGCCGTTGCCTGGCCTGGGAAACGTGCGCAGGGGGCAGCGTGACCAGCAGCTCATAGTCGTCGCCTCCGGAAAGCGCTGCCCGCTGGGCTGCTTGCGCGCCCAGACAGGCTTCCAGCCCTTCCGCCAGCGGTAGTTGCTCTGCCTCCAGCGCAGCCCCCACCTGGGAAGCTTCACAAAGATGCGTGAGATCCGCCAGCAGGCCATCGGAGATGTCCAGCGCCGCGCTGGCCAGGCCACGCAGGGCAACACCCGCCGCCAGGCGTGGCTGGGGCAACAGATAGCGCTGGAGCAACGGATGCTGCATGTCTCTTTCACCCTGTTGCCACAGCGCTAGCCCGCCCGCACCACCGCCCAAAGCGCCCGTGACGGCAATCACATCGCCGACACGAGCCCCGGAGCGGGTCAATGCTTCACCGGAAGGCACTTCTCCCATCACCGTCACGGCTATGCTCAGCGCTCCTGCGGCGACATCGCCCCCCGCCAGCGTGGTCTCATGCCGACGGCACAGGTCATGGAAGCCATCGGCATAGCCCGACAGCCACGCCTCGGCGGCCGCACTGCCGGGGAACGCACGCTGGTCGAGGGTCAGCGCCATCAAGCACCAGCGGGAGCGTGCCCCCATGGCCGCCAGGTCGCTGAGCGCCACGGCCAGGGCGCGATGGCCGACCGCATGAGCAGGCGCATCATGGGGAAAATGCACGTCCACCACGGAGGTGTCCACACTGACCACGAGCTGCTGCCCCGCTTGGGGCAGCAGTAAGGTGGCGTCATCGCCGCATCCCAGGGCAACGCCATCCGTCGCTTTCGCCTCCTGCGGCGACATGAAGAAACGTCGAATCAAATCAAATTCGGCAAGCACAAAGGCCCCTTAAACGCTTGATCAGGTCGCCCGCTTACAAGCGGCGGGCGCTGACTTCGGCACTTCGCAAGCGGTTGGCCAGCTTGTCGAGAATGCCATTCACGTACTTATGGCCGTCGGTGGCGCCAAACGATTTTGCCAGCTCAACGCCTTCGTTAATGACCACGCGGTAAGGCACTTCCATGCGGCGCGAGAGCTCGTAAGCGCCCAGACGCAGAATAGCCAGCTCTACCGCGTCCAGGTCTTCCAGACGACGATCCAGCAGCGGTGCAATGTCACGATCCAGCTCGGCTTTGAAGCGCACCGTGTTGTGCAGCAGCTCATGAAACAGCGCTTTGTCGGCGATTTCCATGACCTTGACCCAGTTCTCGTGGTCTTCCAGGTCGTCGTCCGCCTTCTGGCTACGAAACTCGGCTTCGATGGTCGAGATCGACTTGCCGGTCATGTGCCATTGATATAACCCTTGTACCGCCAACTCCCTTGCGGCGTGGCGTCCCTGCTGTGCCGCAGAGGACTTGCGCTCACGTCGCTCGCTCATTGGGTATCTCCTGCGGGCAGCGCGCGCAGCAGCGACACCATTTCCATGGCGGCCATGGCGGCTTCGGTGCCTTTATTGCCTGCTTTGGTGCCCGCTCGTTCGATGGCCTGTTCAATGGATTCCACGGTCAGCACGCCGTTGGCGACCGGCGTGTCGAATTCCAGCTGCAGGTGATTGATGGCCGTGTTGCAGCCGCCCGCCACGTACTCGAAATGCGGCGTGCCGCCACGAATGACCGCGCCCAACGCGATGACGGCATCCGGCTTCATGACGCTGAGCACACGCTTGACCGCCAACGGCAGTTCCCAGGCACCCGGCACGTGAACGATATGGATTTGCTCGGCATCGACGCCGTGGCGGGTCAGGCTATCCACCGCGCCTTCTACCAGGCTATCGACCACGTGATGGTTGAATCGCCCCACCACGATGACATAACGGCCATCGACGTCGACAAAAGTGCCTTCAACTTGCGAAAGGGATTGCATCGATTTATTCCTGCTGAGTAGTGGGCTCATACGCCGTGTCATTGGGCCCCAGACGCTCGACCACTTCAAGATCGAACCCGGAAAGCGCCGAGAATTTCCACGGAGAGCTGAGTAGCCGCATCTTGCCGACGCCCAGATGGCGCAGAATTTGCGAACCCGTACCAATGGTTAAATAGTTGCCGGCACCGTCCGAATCGTTGGTACGCGGCTGGCGTACCCGATCCAGGAAGATGTCCAGCTGATCTTTCAGATCCTGATGGGGGCGCCCGTCATCGATCAGGACGAACACACCGGCGGGCGCTTCGGCGATTTCACGCAGGGCACGGTGGGCATCCCAGCGGCACTGCTCGCCTTTCATCAGCCCCAGCACGTCGCGCAGCGTATCGGCCAAGTGTACACGAACCGTGGTGGGCTGCTCGGCGGTGGGCTGGCCTTTCACCAGCGCCAGGTGGTGAGCCCCCTGGATACGGTCACGGAACACATGCAGCGCCAGCTCGCCATGCACCGTGGACACACGACTGGTCTCGATGGCGTCGACAGTCTGTTCGTTGACGATCCGGTAGTGGATCAAATCGGCAATGGTGCCGATCTTGATACCGTGGGCCTTGGCGAAGGCTTCCAGCTCGGGGCGGCGCGCCATGCTGCCATCGTCGTTCATGATTTCACAGATCACGCCGCTGGGGTCAAGCCCTGCCAGCGCCGCCAGGTCGCAGGCCGCTTCGGTATGGCCTGCCCGGCGCAGTACGCCACCCGGCTCGGCCATCAGCGGAAAGATATGGCCGGGCTGCACGATATCCGTGGGCTTGGCATTGGGCGCAGCGGCGGCCTGCACCGTGCGTGCGCGGTCCGCGGCAGAGATGCCGGTGGTCACGCCTTCGGTCGCCTCGATGGACAGCGTGAACTTGGTGCCAAAACCGGACCCGTTGTCGCGCACCATGAGCGGCAGGTTAAGCTGCTCGCAGCGTTCTCGGGTCATGGGCATGCAGATCAGACCGCAGGCGTAGCGCGCCATGAAGTTGATATGCTCTGGCTTGACCAGTTCGGCCGCCATGATGATATCGCCTTCGTTTTCGCGATCCTCATCGTCCATGAGGATCACCATTTTGCCCTGGCGAATGTCTTCCACCAGCTCGGCGATAGGGGACAGGCCCTCAGAAGCGGAGTGCGCCATGGAATCTCCAAAAAAAGTGGTCGCATGGGATGCGATTTCGGGCGTCAGGGTACCTTGCTATGGCCGCTTGCGCTAGTCGCCCCGGGGGGTCGCGATAATCTGCCAGTCCTGGCCTACCTGGCGAAACTCCTTGAACACCAGGCGCTTTTGATCCGCCATTCGGGTGATCCCCGGCAACTCGAATAGCGGCCGGGCATCGCCCCCGAGTAGTGTAGGAGCGACGAACAGCTGCAACTCATCGACCAGCTGCGCGTCCAGCAGTGCCCCGGCCAGCGTCGCACCGGTCTCTACCAGTAGTTCGTTTACCTGCTCATTATCGGCTAACCAGCGCAGCATGTCAGCAAGCTCGACGCGCCCGCCGGCGTCGCTGGGCAACACCTGAATCTCGGCACCAGCCGCTTCCAGTCGCTGACGCTTGTCGGGGCTGTGCTGCTCGGTGGTGATGATCAGCGTGCGCCCCGGCTCACGCAGGCAGGCCGCCGCCAGCGGCAGCCGCAACCGAGAATCCAGAATGACCCGCAGCGGTTGGCGCAGCACGATCTCATCGGCCTGGGGCAGCGCCAGCTGTTCGGGCCGCAACGTTAGCCGCGCATCGTCCATGATCATGGACTCCACACCGCTAAGGATCGCGCTGGAGCGTGCCCGCAGGCGCTGCACCTGGGTGCGCGCCTGCGGGCCGGTGATCCACTGCGACTCCCCTGAGCCCATGGCCGTTCGACCATCCAGGCTCATCGCCATTTTCAAGCGCACCAACGGACGCCGTGACTGCATGCGCAACACGAACCCGGGGTTGAGCGCCCGTGCATCCTGCTCAAGCAGGCCCACGTGAACCTCGATACCGGCAGCTCTCAAATGCTCTATCCCCCGCCCACTCACTTGCGGATTGGGGTCCCCCATGGCCACTACCACGCGCCCTACACCGGCATTGGCCAGCGCCACGGCACAGGGGCCGGTACGCCCGGTATGGGAACAGGGCTCCAGCGTCACATAGGCCGTGGCCCCACGGGCCTGTTCCCCTGCAGCTGCCAACGCATGCACTTCGGCATGAGGCTCACCGGCGCGTAAGTGGTAGCCTTCGCCCACGACCTGCCCTTCGGCCGAACGATCGTAGCGGACGATGACGCACCCCACGCGGGGATTGGGGTCCGTGGTATACAGGCCGTGGCGGGCCAGTTTCAGGGCGCGGGCCATGAAACGGTGGTCTGCAACAGAGAACAGGCTCATCCTTCAGCCTCTTTCGACGCGGGCCCACTGGCAGCGTCATCGCCAGGCGCTTGAGCAGGTTCCTGAGACAGCCGGTCGATTTCAGCCCGAAACTCGTCCAGATCCTGAAACTTGCGATACACCGACGCAAAGCGAATATACGCCACCTGATCCAGGCTGCGTAGCGCCTGCATGACGGCCTCGCCCACGTCACGGGCATTCACCTCGCGGTCACCGCGGGCACGCAGGGATTGGCGGATACGCTCCACGGCGGCTTCGATGGCTTCCGCGCTGACCGGGCGCTTTTCCAACGCCCGCAGCATGCCAGCCCTTAACTTGGCCTCGCTGAAAGTCTCCCGCGAGCCATCCGACTTCACCACCCTGGGCATGATCAGCTCCGCCGTTTCGTAGGTCGTGAAGCGCTCATGGCAGCTTGCACACTGGCGACGGCGACGCACCTGGTCACCGTCGGCCACCAGGCGTGAATCCGTTACTCGCGTATCGTTTGCACCACAAAAAGGACAATGCATGGCAGTCAACCTATTGTCGGCACGCACCCTCAAGTGCGCTCAGCGTGTCAGCCCCGTAGATACCAGCCGTGCCAACAGGCCGCCTGCTATCTCTTGTTTTGTAAGCTATTTTAAGAACTCTTCAAGGATCGTTGGGTAAACCATCCCACTACCGATTGTCGTGCCTGCAAAAGCAGGCGTACTCATGACTTGTACGTCATTTCGCACAGTATTCTCCTATATTGTAACGATTTGGCACACAAGCTGCAGCGTTTGTCGAAGGTTGATTGAAAGGAGGCACCCATGACGGCATTTGAGCTCAGGCTACAGCATTACTTGACCCACCTGTACGGCGAGCGCGCAGGAGAGGTACAGCGGCGCCTCGAACAGCATTTGGCCCACTTCCGACCGCTGCTTCCAGCGGCGCCTTTATCTGCTGAGCAGAGCGGCATTGCACCAACATGGAGCGAAAAGGATCAGTGGGTCATCAGCTATGGTGACTCCATCGTGGCAGACGGCACGCCCCCACTGGGCGTACTGAACCACTTTCTGCAGCGCCACCTGGGGGAGACGATCAGCGGGGTGCATGTCTTGCCCTTTTTCCCCTGGAGCAGCGACGACGGTTTTTCGGTCATCCATTACCGAGAGGTCAACCCTGAACTGGGGGACTGGTCGCATATTCGTGACCTGGCCAGCCACTATGACGTGATGGGCGATCTGGTGCTCAACCATGTTTCCCGTGAATCGCTGTGGTTCGTGGATTATCTGACCGGCAGCCTGCCGGGGCGGGATTACTTTATCGAGGTGGACCCAGATACCGATGTTTCCCAGGTCACGCGGCCACGCAGCAGTCCGCTGCTCGTGCCTGTTTCCACCCGCCGGGGCACCCGCCACCTGTGGGCCACGTTTTCGGAAGACCAGATCGACCTGAATTTCGAGAACCCGGATGTCCTGCTGGAATTCGTCGGCATCCTGCTGTTTTACCTGCAGCAGGGAGTGCGAATCATTCGCCTCGATGCCGTGGCATTCCTATGGAAGCGGCTGGGCACGGCCTGTATTCACCTGCCCGAAACCCATACTGTGGTACGCCTGCTACGCGCCATCGTCGATGAGATCGCTCCCGGCACCTTGATCATCACCGAAACCAACGTGCCCCATGCCGAAAACATCAGCTATTTCGGTCTCGAACGCTTGGCGGAAGGCCCGCCGGACGAAGCGCACATGGTGTACCAGTTCGCGCTGCCCCCGCTGCTGCTGCACACCCTCACCCGTGGGGAGGCCAGCACACTGCAAAGCTGGCTATCCAGCCTGCCGGTGCTGCCTGAACACTGCACTTACCTCAACTTTACCGCCAGCCACGATGGCATCGGGGTACGCCCGCTGGAGGGCCTGCTGCCGGACCACGAACGGGACGCCCTGCTGGAGCTGATGCACCGCTTCGGTGGCTTCGTCAGCATGCGCAGCAACCCGGACGGCAGCGACACACCCTACGAAATCAACATTACCTGGTTCGAGGCCATGCGCGGCACCCGGCGCGGCCCCGACCCTTGGCAAATTGCGCGCTTCCTGTGCAGTCAGGCCATCATGCTCAGCCTGCAAGGCATTCCTGCGCTCTACCTGCACACCTTGACCGGCACGCTCAACGATGTCGAAGGTGTCGAGCGCAGCGGGCGGCTGCGCTCCATCAACCGGCGTCGCTGGCCGCTGGACGAACTGGAGCTGCTGCTGGAAAGCCCCTCTACCCCGACCCACGATGTCTTCCATGCCCTGCGTCGGCTGCTGGACCTTCGCCGTCAGGAGCCCTGCTTTCACCCCAACGTACCCCAGCAGGTCATCAGCACGCCAGCAGAGCTGCTGGCCATCGAGCGCGGTCCGCTGGCCGATGGCCGACGCTTGCTGGCCCTGTTCAACGTCACCGACCGCCGCATAGCCCTCGACCAGGGCGGCGAGGCATTGACTCAGCGACTGCAGCAGCACGCCTGGCAGCCGCTGGACACCTCGTCTTCGCTTCACCCGCTGGCATCCCTGCCCCCCTATGCCGTGCTCTGGCTGGTGGCTAACGCCTGACGCCTTGCGACATAACGTCTCAGGACAGAACAAGATAATCCTTTAATAATCCTGTCCTGCGACACTGTCCATCCAATTCGACGGTGGATACGTGAGCGTTTATGTTGCAACAAAGCCTGGCCATTGGCCCCATGGGATTCAGCCTGCATCAGTTGATCATCGGTTTTGCCTTCTTACTCGCCCTGTTGGTAGGCGCCCTGCTGGGCAGGCGCCAGCAGGTTTCGGTCAGCGATACCCTGTTTACCCTGCTGATGGTCGCCCTGCTGGCGGCCAGGCTGGTATTCGTCGTGCGTTACTGGGGGGAATACGACGGCCTGCTCGCGCGGCTGGATATTCGTGACGGTGGTTTTGATCTGCTGGCCGGTGCATTGGCCGGGATAGGGTATGGCGTCTGGGCACTGTGGCGCTCGCCGCGTCAACGCGCGCCGCTGGGCGCGGCCATGCTCACCGGCGGTCTGGTGTGGGGCGTCACGCTGGGCAGCACCCTGCTCATCGAACAGCAGACCCGGCCGCTGCCCACCACCCCGCTCAGCACCCTGGAAGACACCCCCATCAGCCTGCCGGAGCTGGCTCAGCAACAGGGCCAACCCATGGTAGTGAACCTGTGGGCCAGCTGGTGCCCGCCCTGCATTCGCGAAATGCCGGTCTTCGAAGCGGCTCAGCAGCAGGAGCAGGACGTGACGTTCGTGTTCGTCAATCAGGGGGAGAGTCTTCCACAGATCAACCGCTTCATGGCAGAACATGGCTTTCAGCTCGACAACGTCTGGCAAGACCCGCGCAATGCGCTGGGTCAAGTGACAGGTGCCCACGCCATGCCCACCACGCTTTATTATGACGCCCAGGGCCAATTGGTCAGCACCCACTTTGGCGAGCTTTCCCGAGCCACCCTGAACGATGGGCTATCACGTATTCGTTAAGCCTTCTACAGCGTGATCATGAGTTACCCGCTGCCGCGAGTGCGGCCTATTTGAGGATAAAGTGATGCAACGGATGTTTCCCATTCAGACGGGCCGTCTGACCCTGCTGGCTGCGTTGAGCGGCTTTGCCATTACCAGCCAGGCCGATGTTCTACCCGCCCCGGTGCAAGCCCTGGCCGACCAGGGCATCAGCATTCACGGGCAATTCGAGGCCCCCGGCGGTATGCGCGGCTACGGCGCCAGCGTGCAAGGCCAGGACATGGCCATCTACCTGACCGCCGACGGCGAACACGCCATTGTCGGCACACTGATGGACAGCGCGGGCAATGACCTGACCGAAGCGCAGCTGGACGAACATGTGCGCGTCCCGCTCGAAGCCGAAACCTGGCAACTGCTGGAAGAGAGTCACTGGATTCAGGACGGCAACCCGGACGCCCCCCGCGTGATTTACACCTTCACCGACGCCAACTGCCCTTACTGCCGCCAGCTATGGCAACAGACGCGCCCTTGGGTGGAAGCAGGCGAAGTTCAGTTACGCCACATCATGGTAGGCATTCTGGCGCCGAATAGTCCCGCCCTCGCCGCCACCCTCCTCGGTGCCGACGACCCCGCCGAGGCCCTGCACCGCCACAGCGACGGCGAATCCCTGAGCGCCAGTGCGCAACCTCGCGATATCGAAGAACAGGTCTATGCCAATAACCAGCTTTTCGATGAGCTGGGACTGTACGCCACCCCCACCAGCGCCTACCAACGCGAAACCGACACAGGCCTGCTACGCATCGACCGCATCCAAGGCATGCCCAACGAAGCCCGCCTTCTGGACATGATGGGCAGCGAAGCACCGTAAGCATGGAGGCCAGACTAGCCACCACGCCCAAGGTGGCTGTGGCTTTTAGCGATATCGTGCTGGGGTAATGACCGTGGCGCTATCGGGGCGGCTGGCGCCGCCTCCGCGGGTGCCTCTTTCGCTCGTTGCTCTCGCTCAATCGTTACGCCGCGCTACAGGGGTGCCGCGATTTGACGTGGTGACGTATTGGGATTGATGTTGGCGACATACCGTAGCGCGGTGTAAGCGGAGCGCACCCGCGAAGCAACGCGGAAAGGGTTGCCGATGAGGGCACCGGGGGTGGCGGTGGCATGTTGTCATTCGAGGATGCTGTGGGTGCTGTGGCACCATCAGGGCGGCTGGCGCCGCCTCCGCGGGTGCCTCTTTCGCTCGTTGCTCTCGCTCAATCGTTACGCCGCGCTACGGGGGTGCCGCGATTTGACGTATGGGGTGATGCTGGCGACATACCGTAGCGCGGCGTAAGCGGAGCGCACCCGCGAAGCAACGCGAGAGCGTTGCCGATGAAGGCACCGGGGGTGGCTGATGGCGCTTTGTCATTCGAGGATGCTGTGGGTGCTGTGGCACCTCAGGGCGGCTGGCGCCGCCTCCGCGGGTGCCTCTTTCGCTCGTTGCTCTCGCTCAGTCGTTACGCCGCGCTACGGGGGTATCCGTGCCCGTGCCCCCCCATACCCAATGTTGGCGACATACCGTAGCGCGGTGTAAGCGGAGCGCACCCGCGAAGCAACGCGGAAAGCGTTGCCGATGAGGGCGCCGGGGGTGGCGGTGGCATGTTGTCATTCGAGGATGCTGTGGATGCTGTGGCACCTCAGGGCGGCTGGCGCCGCCTCCGCGGGTGCCTCTTTCGCTCGTTGCTCTCGCTCAGTCGTTACGCCGCGCTACGGGGGTATCCGTGCCCGTGCCCCCCATACCCAATGTTGGCGACATACCGTAGCGCGGTGTAAGCGGAGCGCACCCGCGAAGCAACGCGGAGAGCGTTGCCGATGAGGGCGCCGGGGGTGGCGGTGGCATGTTGTCATTCGAGGATGCTGTGGATGCTGTGGATGCTGTGGATGCTGTGGGTGCTTTGGGTGCTTTGGGTGCTGTGGCACCATCAGGGCGGCTGGCGCCGCCTCCGCGGGTGCCTCTTTCGCTCGTTGCTCTCGCTCAGTCGTTACGCCGCGCTACGGGGGTATCCGTGCCCGTGCCCCCCCATACCCAATGTTGGCGACATACCGTAGCGCGGTGTAAGCGGAGCGCACCCGCGAAGCAACGCGGAAAGCGTTGCCGATGAGGGCGCCGGGGGTGGCGGTGGTATGTTGTCATTCGAGGATGCTTTGGGTGCTGTGGCACCATCAGGGCGGCTGGCGCCGCCTCCGCGGGTGCCTCTTTCGCTCGTTGCTCTCGCTCAGTCGTTACGCCGCGCTACGGGGGTATCCGTGCCCGTGCCCCCCATACCCAATGTTGGCGACATACCGTAGCGCGGCGTAAGCGGAGCGCACCCGCGAAGCAACGCGGAAAGCGTTGCCGATGAGGGTGGCGGTGGCATGTTGTCATTCGAGGATGCTGTGGATGCTGTGGATGCTGTGGGTGCTTTGGGTGCTTTGGGTGCTGTGGCACCATCAGGGCGGCTGGCGCCGCCTCCGCGGGTGCCTCTTTCGCTCGTTGCTCTCGCTCAATCGTTACGCCGCGCTACGGGGGTATCCGTGCCCGTGCCCCCCATACCCAATGTTGGCGACATACCGTAGCGCGGTGTAAGCGGAGCGCACCCGCGAAGCAACGCGGAGAGCGTTGCCGATGAGGGCACCGGGGGTGGCGGTGGCATGTTGTCATTCGAGGATGCTGTGGGTGCTGTGGCACCTCAGGGCGGCTGGCGCCGCCTCCGCGGGTGCCTCTTTCGCTCGTTGCTCTCGCTCAATCGTTACGCCGCGCTACGGGGGTGCCGCGATTTGAAGTGGTGACGTATTGGGAGTGATGTTGGCGACATACCGTAGCGCGGCGTAAGCGGAGCGCACCCGCGAAGCAACGCGGAGAGCGTTGCCGATGAGGGCGACGGGGGTGGCTGGTGGCGCTTTGTCATTCGAGGATGCTGTGGATGCTGTGGCACCTCAGGGCGGCTGGCGCCGCCTCCGCGGGTGCCTCTTTCGCTCGTTGCTCTCGCTCAGTCGTTACGCCGCGCTACGGGGGTATCCGTGCCCGTGCCCCCCCATACCCAATGTTGGCGACATACCGTAGCGCGGTGTAAGCGGAGCGCACCCGCGAAGCAACGCGGAGAGCGTTGCCGATGAGGGCACCGGGGGTGGCGGTGGCATGTTGTCATTCGAGGATGCTGTGGGTGCTGTGGCACCATCAGGGCGGCTGGCGCCGCCTCCGCGGGTGCCTCTTTCGCTCGTTGCTCTCGCTCAGTCGTTACGCCGCGCTACGGGGGTATCCGTGCCCGTGCCCCCCATACCCAATGTTGGCGACATACCGTAGCGCGGCGTAAGCGGAGCGCACCCGCGAAGCAACGCGGAAAGCGTTGCCGATGAGGGTGGCGGTGGCATGTTGTCATTCGAGGATGCTGTGGATGCTGTGGATGCTGTGGGTGCTTTGGGTGCTTTGGGTGCTGTGGCACCATCAGGGCGGCTGGCGCCGCCTCCGCGGGTGCCTCTTTCGCTCGTTGCTCTCGCTCAATCGTTACGCCGCGCTACGGGGGTATCCGTGCCCGTGCCCCCCATACCCAATGTTGGCGACATACCGTAGCGCGGTGTAAGCGGAGCGCACCCGCGAAGCAACGCGGAGAGCGTTGCCGATGAGGGCACCGGGGGTGGCGGTGGCATGTTGTCATTCGAGGATGCTGTGGGTGCTGTGGCACCTCAGGGCGGCTGGCGCCGCCTCCGCGGGTGCCTCTTTCGCTCGTTGCTCTCGCTCAGTCGTTACGCCGCGCTACGGGGGTATCCGTGCCCGTGCCCCCCCCATACCCAATGTTGGCGACATACCGTAGCGCGGTGTAAGCGGAGCGCACCCGCGAAGCAACGCGGAAAGCGTTGCCGATGAGGGCGCCGGGGGTGGCGGTGGCATGTTGTCATTCGAGGATGCTGTGGATGCTGTGGCACCTCAGGGCGGCTGGCGCCGCCTCCGCGGGTGCCTCTTTCGCTCGTTGCTCTCGCTCAGTCGTTACGCCGCGCTACGGGGGTATCCGTGCCCGTGCCCCCCCATACCCAATGTTGGCGACATACCGTAGCGCGGTGTAAGCGGAGCGCACCCGCGAAGCAACGCGGAAAGCGTTGCCGATGAGGGCACCGGGGGTGGCGGTGGCATGTTGTCATTCGAGGATGCTGTGGATGCTGTGGATGCTGTGGGTGCTTTGGGTGCTTTGGGTGCTGTGGCACCATCAGGGCGGCTGGCGCCGCCTCCGCGGGTGCCTCTTTCGCTCGTTGCTCTCGCTCAGTCGTTACGCCGCGCTACGGGGGTATCCGTGCCCGTGCCCCCCCATACCCAATGTTGGCGACATACCGTAGCGCGGTGTAAGCGGAGCGCACCCGCGAAGCAACGCGGAAAGCGTTGCCGATGAGGGCGCCGGGGGTGGCGGTGGCATGTTGTCATTCGAGGATGCTGTGGATGCTGTGGCACCTCAGGGCGGCTGGCGCCGCCTCCGCGGGTGCCTCTTTCGCTCGTTGCTCTCGCTCAGTCGTTACGCCGCGCTACGGGGGTATCCGTGCCCGTGCCCCCCATACCCAATGTTGGCGACATACCGTAGCGCGGTGTAAGCGGAGCGCACCCGCGAAGCAACGCGGAGAGCGTTGCCGATGAGGGCGACGGGGGTGGCGGTGGTATGTTGTCATTCGAGGATGCTGTGGGTGCTGTGGCACCATCAGGGCGGCTGGCGCCGCCTCCGCGGGTGCCTCTTTCGCTCGTTGCTCTCGCTCTTTCGTTACGCCGCGCTACGGGGGTATCCGTGCCCGTGCCCCCATACCCAATGTTGGCGATGTACCCGTAGCGCGGCGTAAGCGGAGCGCACCCGCGAAGCAACGCGCCAGCGTTGCCGATGGAGCCACCGAACGTGGCGGCGGCCTCATCGTTACGGGCAGCCGCCGCCCACCCCACAGCTGCTACTCCTCCGAAAGGTGCTGAAAACGCGGGGCGCCGACGTTCCAGGGTTGGATGTTACCGTTTTCGCCGTAGTTGTCGTGGTCGCCGAGGACGTGGCCGTCATGCTCACGGGTGTGGCCGTAGAGCGAACGGTTGTGGAAGGTGGGGCCGAAGCGCTCGGCGGTTTCGGCGATATCGCCGGTGTAGCGTGGGTCCTGGGGGCGCTCTTGGCTATTGATGTAGTAGGCGATGTCCCAGGCTTGCTGGCCGGTGAGCGAGCGTGGCTGGCCCAGCGGCATATTCTGATAGATGAAGCCTGCCATGGTTTCTACCCGAACAATGCCGGCCCCCCAGTTGTTGGAGCCATCGCCCCAGGGCGGTGGAAAGACGTATTCCCCGTTTTCGTAGTGGCCTGAGCCGTCGGACTGATGGCACAGAGCGCAATTTTCCAGGTAGGCCGTTTCCCCTCGGGCATAGCTGGGCGCTTCTTCATGCTCGGGGGCTGGAAAGCCGCGCCCATAGATGGGCTTGTCGGGGTACATGGGCGCCCCCGTGGCCAGCCACTGGTGGTAGGCGCTCAACGCCAGCATTTCATCGCTGCCGTACGCCGGCGGTGTGCCGTTCATGGAGTAGGCAAAACATCCGGCAATGCGCTCTTCCAGATTGTTGACGTGCTGATTCTTGCCACGAAAATCCGGTAGCGTGATGGCGGCGGCCCATACCGGCGCGCTGAACGGCACGCGCCCTTCTCCCAGGTGGCAGCTGGAGCAGTTCATATCGTTGTACACGTACTCACCGCGCAGCTGCTGGGTATCCGTGAACAGGTCGTAGCCGTAGCGAATGACTTTCTTGAGCTCCGGGTGCAGATCGGAGGCTTCCAGGTCGTCCATGGTGGGCGGCTCGTGGACCAGCATGTCCAGGGCGTCATCGGCACGCGGCTGCTGGGCCGACACCGCGCCTGCATAGAGCGCCAGCGCGGCTGCCGAGGCCAGAAGGCCGCCCGACAAGGTGAACGTCAAGGTCGTTGGACGCGTCATCATTGGCTAGCCTCCTGGTCGCGTTGAGGGGGTTGAGCGGCGTACCAGGCCGAGACGGCGGCAATGTCGTCATCGTTCATGCGCTTGGCCACGGCGCCCATCAGGTGTTGTGGATCGTTATGACGGGTATCGTTTTTCCATGCGTGCAATTGGGCGCTGATATAGCCTGCATGCTGCCCGGCAATCCCGGGAAAGTCGCTGCCCACTCCGTAGCCGCCGGGCCCATGGCAGCTTTGACACGACACGATGTAGGCATTCCAGTCGCCACGTTCGGCCAGCTGCTGGCCACGCGCCAGCAAGCTGTCTTCCACGTCGCCGCCTTGGCCTGGTGTCGCGGGCAGTTGGCTGTAGTAGGCAGCCACATCGGCGATTTGCTGGTCATTGAGCATGTTGGCAAAGGTCAGCATGGTGGCGTTTTGCCGCTCACCGGACTGATAGTCGTGCAGTTGCTTGGCCAGATAGTCGGCATCCAGCCCCGCCAGGCGCGGCCAGGACTCGCCGCCCGGAATGTTCATGCCGCTGCCGTCTGCCTGGTGGCAGGCAACACAGGTGGCGGCGGCGGTTTGCCCCCGTTCCGGGTCTCCCGCCTGGGCCATGGCAGCACTTGCCAGCAAGCAGGCCCCCGCCAGCAGGCCGACGTGCGTCGATTGGATGTATGGCATTCTTCCCCCTTGGCATTGCTTGTTATGTTGGGTCTTGCAGTAATGTCGTCGTTGGTGATGACGCGTGTGGTGGTAGCACTTCGGGCACCGTGAGGTGGGCCAGGAAACCTCCGGTGGGTGCATTGGCAAAGTGAACGCTGCCGCCAAAGCGCTCGGCGATGGCGGCCACGATGGCCAACCCCAGGCCACTGCCCTGGTGCTTGCTGGCCCGCCAGAATCGTTGCGTTAGCTGTTTCAGCGTGGCGTCATCCACCCCTGGCCCCTCGTCGGCCACGGTGAACGTGACCCGACCACCCAAACGCTGCACGCTCAGGTGAATCAGCGCGTTGGCAGGCCCATGGCGTACAGCGTTGTCCAGCAGATTGCGCAGCGCGGTAATCGCCAGCTCACGAGGCATGGCCAGCTGCACATCGGGTAATGCCTCAGGCACGCGGCACTGTGCTGGGTCGACCACGCTATCGGTGACGGCCAGCTCGACCACCGGAACGACGCTGCAGGGTTCGCCATCGTCGAAACGCATGCGCCCTTCCACCCGGGCCAGGGTGAGCAGCTGATCCAGCGTATCGGCCAGCCGCACCACGCCTTCTTCGGCGTGGCTCAAGGCTTCGCGTGCCAGCGGGCCTTCTGCCCGCTGCGCCACTTGAAGGTGGGTCTTGATAGCCGTTAGCGGCGTACGCAGCTCATGGGCGGCATCGTTGGTGAAGCGCTGCTCGCGCACCAGCGTCTGTTGAACGCGCACCAACAGCCCATTGAGCGTGTCGATCAGCGGCTTGATCTCCTTGGGCACACCATAGGTAGACACCGGCGCCAGCGCTTCCGGATGGCGGCTGGCCAGGGAGGCGCGCAAACGTGACAGTGGCGCCAGCCCACGCCATACCCCAATCCACAGGGCGACCAGGCTACCCACCAGCGCCACCACGAACGGCACCACAGCCACCCGCACGATGCCGCCCAGCAGCAGGTTGCGCTCATCCATGCGGTCTGCCGTGGTGATGATCAGCCCACCTCGCTCGTAGGTGAACACACGCCAGGTGGTCTCCCCTTCCTGACGGTAGCTATGGCCGTGCTGACCGGGAGCCAACACGGCCTCCATATTGGCGTGGGTGCGTGCAATGATCTCTCCACGTGGCGAGTGCACCTGGCAGGCCAGCCCTTCAATGGGTGGAATGGAAAGCGCGGCAGTCATGTTCTGCTCCCACACCTCTGGCGGCAGCTGATGAACCAGCCCAGCCACCATGCGCGCCGACTGGGCCAGCCGCTGGTCGAGGGTGCGCACGAAAGACGCCTGCAAATCGTTCAACAGCCACGCGGCAGCCACGCCCCAGAGCAGCACCAGCGTGATGCCCAGCGTCAACAGTAGCCGTGCGCGCAGGCTCATCGCTGCCCCTTGGGCCGCTGGCCGGGCACCTGGACCGCCTCGGGCTTGCCCAACCGATACCCCAACCCACGCACGGTTTCGATGATGCCGCTGCCCAATTTGCGCCGCAGGTGGTGAATGTGCACATTGAGCGCGTTGCTTTCGACATCGTCGCTCAAGCCATACAGGCTATCCTTGAGCTGGTCGGCGGAAAGCACGCTGCGCGGCGCATGCAGGAAAGCTTCCAGCAGCACCAGTTCACGACGCGACAGGGCAACCAGGTGATCGGCCACTCTCACTTCTCGGGCAGCCGGGTCCAGGGTCAGGGTGCCGTGCACGGTCAAGCCCTGGCTGCGTCCTGCCACACGCCGCAACAGCGCATGCAGGCGCGCGACCAGCTCATCCAGGTCGAAGGGTTTGATCAGGTAGTCGTCGGCACCGGTTTGCAGCCCATCCACCCGGTCACGCACGGCATCTCTGGCCGTAAGCACCAGCACCGGCGTGGTGACCCCCTCGTCACGCCAGGCTTGCAGCAGGGTCAAGCCATCGCCATCCGGTAACCCACGGTCGAGGATGACCACGTCGCTGGCGACACTCTGCATGGCCTGCCGCGCTGCCTGTAACGACGTCACGTGCTCGACCACAAAGTGATACATCATCAGTCCGGCGCGAATACCCGACGCCACCAGCGGGTCATCTTCAATCAATAGGACGTGCATAGCGGTTTCCTTGTTATGGAAGCAGCATGACAAAAGCGTATTAACCGAGCGTTAAGCGCCGGTCGAAAACCCTTGCCGCAGATCAAAAAAAACGCCCCTGCCGACAGAGGCAAGGGCGACAACATGCCGCGTTGGTTCGGTGGTGCTAGCGAGACAGGCGTGCAGCCCCCCACCAGCCCAACATCATGGCCGCCAACATGGCCAGTAACGGCAGCGTGACGCCGCCCAAAGAAGCAATGGCAGGCCCTGGGCAGTAGCCGGACAGCCCCCAACCCACTCCAAACAGCGCCGCACCGCCCAGCAGCTTGCCATCCAGCTCCTGGCGCGTGGGCAGTTGAAAGCCACCGGCCAACAGCGGCTGCCCCCGAGCAAACACCAGCCGGTAACCGACAAACGTGGTGCACACCGCGCCCCCCAGCACGAACATCAGCGTGGGGTCCCAGGCGCCCGCGATGTCCAGAAACCCCAGCACCCTCGCTGGGTCGGTCATGCCGGAAATAGCCAGCCCTAACCCAAACAGCAGCCCTGCCACGTAGCCCGCTGCCGTTTTCAACGCCGCCCGGCTCATACGCCACCCCCAATGACATGACGCACCACATACACCGTGGCGATGGCGGTCACCAGAAACATGCCCGTGGCCGCCATGGAACGCGGCGCCAAGCGCGCCAAACCACATACGCCGTGGCCGCTGGTGCAGCCGCTGCCCAGCCCGGTGCCCAGCCCCACCAGCAGGCCCGCCAACAGCATCAACACAACGCCACCGGCAGGCGCGCCAATCACCTCACCGGGGCTGCCAGCCACATTGCCCAGGCCTCCGCCCAGCGCCATGACTAGCAGCGGGCCGCTGACCAGGCCCGCCAAAAAAGCCACCCGCCAGGCGCTATCGCCCTTGGGCCGCTGAAGCACCAGCCCTCCAATAATCCCGCTGATGCCGGCAACACGCCCCAGCGCCCCCATCAACCAAACGGCGGAGAGCCCAATCAACACGCCCCCCACCAGCCCTTGCAGGCTTGCCATTACGTCCACCGTCTGCTCCTCGTATTACGTGGGTTGAAAAGATTCAGAAACGATTGAGCGGCACCTTGAGATACACCTGACCGTTGTCTTCCTCGGGGGGCAGCTCCCCAGCCCGCATGTTGACCTGCACCGACGGGATGATCAGCCGAGGCATGCCCAGGGTGGCATCTCGCTCGGTGCGCATACGCACGAAGGCGTCTTCACTGATGCCCTCATGCACATGAACGTTGGCCTGGCGCTGCTCGGCAACGCTGGTTTCGTGCTGGTACACGTCACGCCCCGGGGCCTTGTAGTCGTGGCACAAAAACAGCCGTGTCGTGTCAGGCAGGGCCAGCACTTTCTGAATCGAACGATAGAGAGTGCGGGCATCGCCACCGGGAAAATCACAGCGGGCGGTGCCGTAGTCGGGCATGAACAGCGTATCGCCGACAAACGCGGCATCCCCCACCACATAGGTCAAACAGGCGGGCGTGTGGCCAGGCGTATGCAGGACGCTGGCCTCCAGGGCTCCAATCATGAAGGTATCACCCTCCTGGAACAGCGCGTCGAACTGACTACCGTCCCGGGCAAACTCGGTGCCCGCATTGAAGGCCTTGCCGAAGATCTCCTGTACCTCGACGATGTACGCTCCAATGCCGGTCTTGCCGCCCAACTGGGCGTGCAAGTAGGGGGCCGCCGAAAGGTGGTCGGCATGAACGTGGGTTTCCAGTATCCAGGCCACGCTTAGCCCTTCACGGCGCACAAACGCAATGATCTGCTCCGCTGAACGGGTATCGGTTCGCCCAGCGGCGTAATCAAAATCGAGTACGGAGTCGATGATGGCGCAGGCGGTGCCATCGGGGTCTCTCACCACGTAACTGAACGTGTTGGTTGGCTCATCGAAAAAGGGCGTGACGACGGAACGTTGCATGATGGACCTCCAGCAGTTGACCGCATGCGTTAGGCATTTCACCCAGTGTAGCGCACAAAATATTATATGTTTATTACCTTTTAGAATTATCAATTGTAAAATTTAGTTAAAAATACTCCTTTCTACTAAGGTTGCATGCACCATGGCCGATAAAAGTGAAGGCTTACTCACTGAACTCGTTTGATATAAGGACGCCATGAACAACCTGACCACAACACAGAAACTCTGGAGCACGCTGGGCATCATCTGGGTGGCCATGCTGCTTTTGGTGGGCTGGCTGGCGTGGGAAAACCGCCAGACCATCGCCAATGAACGCCGCGACAGCATCCAGTACATCGTCAACAGCGTTCACGGTCAGCTCGCCGATCTGCAGGCCCGTGCCGCCAGCGGTGAACTGAGCGTCGATGAAGCGCAGCAGCGGGCCATCGACAACCTTGCCAGCGTACGCTTTGGTGACGGCGAGTACGTGTTTGCGTTCGACAACCAGCTGGCCATCGTGTCACACCCCAATCGCCCCCGTGGCGAAGACATGACCAACTTCCAGGACGCCAGCGGTATGCGCCTTTACAGCGTACTGCGTGACGTGGCCCAGGCGGGCGGTGGCCACGTGGACTACTACTCACGACGCATCTCGGGGGAAGAGCAATCGCCCAAGGTGAGCTATGTGGCCCACTTACCCGAATGGGGCTGGTCCATGGCGGCGGGTGTTTATGTGGACGATATCGATGCTGCCTTTGTCGCTGGGCTGGTGCGTTCGGCGGTCATTCTGCTGATCATTGGTCTGCCCGTGACGCTGCTGATGGGCTGGGTGATCAGGGATGTGGCGGGTCGGCTGGGCGGTGACCCACGCTATGCCGCCAGCGTAGTGCGTCATATTGCCGATGGCGACCTGACCCAGGCCGCCACGCTGAAAAGCAGTGACCACAGCAGCCTGCTGTTCGACTTGACCTCCTCCCCTCCCTCAGCTTGCGCTGCCGTCTGACGACGGAAAGGAAGGGGATTCCCTGGTTGTTGCCTTCCAGGTTCCTGCTTCGCAGCCCGTTGCCCCTGGTGATAGCACCTCAGGTCTTACACAAGCTCCACAGGCTTAACCTCCCGTGAGCCCCACGGTAGTTTTCTCATGCTGGCGAAGCTTGTCAGCCCCGGCCAGAATGGCTTTGCCCGATTGCAGTATGTTGCGGGCAGCGTTTACGTCGCGGTCAATGCCTTGGGTGCCACAGCCAGGGCAGTCCCAGGTGCGGACGTTCAGTGGCATCTTCTCGGTGATATGACCACAGTGAAAACAACGCTTCGAGCTGGGATACCACTTGTCGATCTGGACGAACTCACGCCCGTATCGTTCGGCCTTGTACGTCAGTTGTTGGGTGAGCTGATGCCAGCCCACGTCGCTGATGGCCCTGGCCAGCGAGCGGTTTTTGACCATGTTCTTGATTTGCAAGCTTTCGGCAGCAATGACTTGGTTCTCGTGAATAAGCTGCGTGGAAAGTTTGTGGGTGGCGTCACGGCGCTGGTCGGTCAGCCTGGCATGCACCCTGGCGACCCGATGCCGCGCTTTGGCGCGGTTCTGCGACCCTTTCTGTTTACGCGACAGGTTCCGTTGCGCCCGTGCCAGCTTACGCTCAGTGCGCCGCAAAAAACGCGGGTTGGGGATTTTGTCGCCGTCGCTGGTGATGACGCGGTGCGTCAGCCCCAGATCAATGCCGACCATGTTGGGGGTGACCGGCAGTGGTGTGGCCGCTTCCTCCACCAAAAAACTGACATGGTAACGGCCAGCGGTGTCACAGCTCACCGTGATACTGCTCGGCGTGCCGGAAAAAGACCGGCTCCAGCGGATAGCCAGCGGGTCTTTTTGCTTGGCCAGCCACAGTTTGCCGTCGCGCCAGCGAAAGCCGTTGGCCATGTAAGTGGCCGATTGCTTGCGCTGCTTCTTCTTGAAGGTGGGATACCGCGCCTGGCCTTTGAAGAAGTTGCTGAAGGCCCGATCCAGATGCCGGAGCGACTGTTGCAAGCAGACGTTGGACACCTCGGCCAGGAAGGCGGTGTCCGGCTCTTTCTTGAGGCTGGTGAGCGCTTTGGCCGTGGCGTTATAGCCCATGCGTTCCTGGCGCTCGAACCAGGCATCGGTGCGCTGGCGCAGGAAGTGGTTGTAGACGTACCGCACACAGCCAAACGTCCGGGCAAGCTGATCGGCTTGCTCAGGCGTAGGATAAAAACGATAACGGTAGGCGCGGTGTACGGTCATCATGATTTGAATCTAGCGCGGTAAATATAGCCTGTCAACCAAGAGGCGCTGCACGCCTCGCGCTATCCTTCCCCGGCCTGGAAGGCCGAGGTTTGACGCGCAATTTGATCAACCGCATGCGTGAAACCCTGGCGGACACCATCAGCGATATCCATCACGGCGCGGACCAGGTCAATAACGGCGTCGAGCAGATCGTGGGGGTCAACGAAGAACTCTCGACGCGCACCGAAGAGCAGGCTGCGTCGCTGGCGGAAACGGCCTCCAGCATGGAGCAGCTGACCGCCACGGTAAAACAGAACGCTGAGCATGCCGACCATGCCCGCAACCTGGCCTCGCGAACCGCTGAGAGCGCTCAACGCGGTAGTGACGCCATGTCGTCCGTCATCGACACCATGGCCACCATCAATGAAAGCGCCACTCGCATGAGCAGCATCGTCGAGACGATCAATGCGATTGCCTTCCAGACCAATATCCTGGCGCTGAATGCCTCCGTAGAAGCCGCCCGCGCCGGGGAACAGGGTCGCGGTTTTGCCGTGGTGGCCAATGAGGTGCGCCAACTGGCCAGCCGCTCCGCTTCTGCCGCTCAGGAGATCAAGGGGCTGATCGAAAATGCCGATGCCCAGGTGGTGGAAGGCAGCCGCCGAGTGCGCAGTACTGGCGAAGTGATCAATGGCATGGTGGGCGATATTCAGCAGCTCAGCACGCTGGTTCAGGAGATCTCTGCGGCCACCATCGAACAGAGCAGCGGCATCGAGCAGGTCAACCAGGCCGTGACACAGATGGATCAAATGACCCAGCAAAATGCCGGACTGGTGCAGCAGAGCAACCATGCTACCCAGCAATTGGCACATTTGAGCACCCAGCTGCGCCAAATGGTCAGCAACTTCAAGCTCAACGCCCAGCGGCGTCAGGCCACTGAGCTGTCGCTCACGCCGCCACGCCAATCTACCCACCACGACGACTTCTAGAAACGTCCCCTGGCAGCGCTATCCAGTAACGCTATCCAGCAGCGCTGTTAACCCCGATGTAACCCCGATGTTTAACCACAGTGATAGCGAACGCCTTTGACAGCGCACACCCTTGCAGGGTGTGCGCCAAGGCCAGCGGCCCTTGTCAGCAAAGGGCCGCCATGGCGACACCGGCTACACCTTGCCCTGGTTATCCAGCGCAACGGCTTCGTGCATGCGGGTCAGCAGGTCGGGTACAGCAGCCTGCACTCGGTTCCAGCTGGGAATGAATGGGCGCTCACGCGGGTTGTCGAGAAACAGGTTACCGGCTTCCAGCAGGTTGCTGGCAAACAGCTCTACTGCCTGCTCTTCGCAGTGACGGTCGAGGCTCAAACCGTTCATGGTAGCGTCGTGGTCGTAGGCCTCGATCAAGTCCAGCGCCAGCCGATAATAGGTTGCTTTCAGTGTACGGAAATCCTCGCTGCTGAAGCTCACCCCGTGGGTCGCCAGCTTGCGATAAAGGGCCTTGGCAATATCCAGGCTCATGCGGTTCAAGCCACCGCTGGCATCCTCTTCGCTCACTGGCTGGTGTTTGTGGTCATAGGCATCGGCAATATCTACCTGGCACAGCTGGCGATGCGAGTAGTTGCGCTGTAGCTCCGAGAGTACGCCAATTTCCAGCCCCCAATCGGCAGGAATGCGAATGCCCTCCAGCACGTCGCTGCGCATGGCAAACTCCCCCGACAGTGGGTAGCGGAAACTGTCCAGGTAATCCAGATACGGTAGCGGGCCGCACACGGTCTTCAGCGCTCGCAGCAGCGGCGTTACCATCAAGCGAGACACCCGGCCATTCAGCTTGCCTTCGGCGATGCGCGGGTAGTACCCCTTGCAGAAGCTGTAGTTGAAGCGTGGGTGCGCCACCGGGTACATCAAGCGCGCCAGCAGGCTACGGTCATAGGTAAGAATGTCGCAGTCGTGCAGCCCAACCACGGTCGAGCGCCCGGAGGCCAGCACATAGCCCGCGCAATACCACACATTGCGCCCCTTGCCAGGTTCCAACGCTCCCAGCCCGTGGTGTTCGAGCTCGGCATCCAGCTCACGCAGCCGGGGTCCATCGTTCCATAGAATGCGGGTGTGCTGCGGCAAGCGTGAGAAAAACTCGCGGGCATAAAGAAATTGTTCGCGATCGGCCCGGTCCAGTCCAATCACGATTTCGTTGAGATACGGCACTTTGGCCAGCTCGTCCACAATGGCCGAGAGTGCAGGCCCTTCCAGCTCGGAAAACAGCGACGGTAGAATCAGCCCCATGGGGCGGCGCTTGGCAAATTGGCACAGCTCCCGCTCGAGCTCTTCCACGGGGCGACGGGTCAGGTTATGAAAATCGGTGATGACGCCATTCTGATGAAAATCACTCATGGGCACTTCCTCGTTGGGTTAAGCCGTGGCCGCTTGCTGGTGGGAGTCCGCCGCTAATCGGCGGTCGTCTCGCCCCCACCAGTGAGCCACCCCCTCGGCCCATCCGGCTGGCCCGGTTGCCTGGGTGCGATACAACGCCCGGTTGTGCGGTGCCACTATCAGGTCATGGCAGCCCTTGATCACCACGGCCTGGTCCACGGCTTCCAGCATGGTAACGTCGTTGGGGCCATCGCCGAGCCCCAGCGCCAGCGGCTGGCGCCCGCGCAGCGCCGCAAAGCGCTGGATCAACCAGGTCACCGCACTCCCCTTGCCTGATGCCTGCGCCATGACGTGCCAAAAACGCCCGCCCTGGGTCATGGTCAAACCATCGCCCTCCAGCGCCTCGCGCAGGGTCTCCAGGGCACGCTCGTCGTCTTCCCAGATCAGCGGCTCGCTGCCCTCACGCCGTTTGGCCGCCTTGGCCCGAGGCTCGTCCAGGCCGGTTCTGGCGATGACTTCCGCCACCTGCATCTCTCCCATGGGCGTAAACCGCAGGTTGAGGCGCTGCTTCCAGATGGCCAACCGCGCACGGATAAAGCGGATATCGACCCCCGTGTGCTTGATGACCACGCCGTCTGGCCCACTACCCGGCCGATCAAGGCTGGCATGGCACCAGCCTGGCGGCAGGCCAATCACGGCACCGTTTTCGGCAATGAAGGGCGTCGCCGTCAGCCCCAGGGCTTCACGCAGTGGCAGTAGTTCTGCCCGGGTTTTGCTGGTCACGGGAATCACCGGGACACCCAGCTGCTTGAGACGAGCAAGCCAGGGAGCGGCAGGCGAAAAGTCATAGCTATGGTGGTCCAGCAAGGAACCGTCGAGATCCGTGACCACCAAACGCGGCTGTAACGCGGGATCAAGTAGTTCAGGACTCGTGAACTCGGTCATGGCAGCACCTTCTGCAAACTGAAATCAGGTCACCCAAAAGCCCAACGTAGCCATCTTTTGAGATCAATACCCAAGGTAGACAACCACCAAAGCAAAATGCACGCCAAGATGCTTTAATTAAATAAAATCAAAAGATTAAAACACGATCGAAGCGATGCCAGAGCAAGCACCAAAATAGGGCAACCCATGATGCACCAAAATAGAGCGCCAAAAAGAGGCACGGAAGACGGAGAAATAGCGCGGGATTATGAAGCTCCCACTAACAGCAGGGCTTTTGAACAGTGGGAGGAGCATTCATTGGCTTATAGCCAGAGCAGCCACCCAGGCTATCCTGTGGGAGGCCAATTTATTGGGCGACTGCTTGAGTAGCCACCCATATCAAGCTGAGTGCAGGAATCATCGCGGGCTGAAGCCTCCTCCTACAACAGTGAGCCGCCCCAAGCCAGTGTGTGAGTACCTACTCCACGTGAATCACTACTTCGACACGGCGATTGCGGGCGCGCCCTTCGGCGCTGCTGTTATCCTCCAGCGGGCGGGTATCGGCAAACCCGACGGCGCGCAGCCGCTCAGGCTCGACCCCAGCGGCCTCTAGTGCTTCAACGATGGCAATGGCCCGTGCGCTGGAGAGCGCCCAGTTGGACGAGAACTCAGGGGTATTGATCGGTTGACTGTCCGAGTGCCCTTCGACCCATACTTCGCCGTCATAGCGCTGGATGGTTTCCAGCAGGCTGCCTACCAGCGATGTGCCGCCTTCCGACAACCCCGCCGCGGCAGAGGGAAACAGCAGCTGATCCTGCACCCGCAGACTGATGCCTTCCGCTACCCTGGAGACCTCGACGCCTTCCAGGTTCGGCAAATAAAGCGATGTTTCGACACGTTCGGGCAGCTGCTCATCCAGCGCCAAAGCGCTGCTAATGGCCTCATCGTCGATCTGTTGCACGTTGACAGGCGGCCGGTCGGTCAGCAGTACCATGTAACTGGCCAACGGCTGGCCCAGGCGCTGCGTCTCATCGACGAGCAGCGGCGTAGGCAAGGCGGGCAAGTAGCGCTCCAGCAGCGGCGCGACGGGCGATGTGTCGCTTTCGGCGGGTGCCAATGCCAGCAAGGGTGGCGCCCCCATAGGCTCGGGAACGCGCATGATCGGAGCAGGTAATCCTGCGACCCCCAGAGCCGCACTGATGGCCATCGGGCTAAGCGTGCCGGGCTCATTCAGGTAAGCGATGTTGCGCTTTTGGCGTCGCTCATCCAACAATGCGGGCAGCGGCACTTCAAGAGCAGGCACACTGCTTTCGCTGACGTCGGTGTCATCTGCTTCAGGGCTCCAACTGGTGCCGGTCACCCCGGCCGCCGCAATGATGATCACGAACAGCGCCACCAGCAGCGTCATGATGTCGATATAACTAATCATCCAGCCATTATTGCTATCGTCTTCCGGGTATGATGACAACAACGAATCGTGACGGGGGCCGCTACGGTGGTCCTCAAGCATGGGGGTTACTCATTCAAGTTTTAAACCTCGTGGCCGATCTACTATGAGCATGGCAAACTAGTCTATCAAAAAGCCCTGTCAAAAAGCCGTTTACTAGCGATAAGGAACTACCCGGTGCGCATTCGTCCTTTGCTGTCTTTCACTCGCCGCTATCTTGCCCCACTCGGGCTTGGCGCGGTTAGCTTGATGCTAAGCGGCTGTTTTTACGCCAACACATCCCAGGCGCCGATTGCCACCACCTACCCTTACAGTGAGCAGCAGCGCATGCAGGCTGCACATCACTGGAACGTACTGGCCCATCACGAAGCCAACCACATTTTGCAGCGTGAACGCGTACGGTTTCGCGACTTGTACATTACACCCGCCGATGATCAAAGCTTGCATGGCTACAGCGGCGGCGAATTTGGCAGAGGTTTTCGTACCCTGCTAACCAGCGAACTCGTCACGCGTGGGGCATCGGTCATGACCGAACCCACCGCCGACACGGCGGAGGTACACGTGGGTGTTGAGATCGTCACTCACCGTGACCGAGGCTTCATTCGCCCCCCTGTCGGTGCCTTTACCGCCCTCACGGCGGGTATTGCCGTTGCCACTATCCCCTATAACCAGTGGAGCGAACCCGCTCTGGGACTCATTCCCGGCGGCATCCTGGCCGACATCACCAGCGGCAGCTGGACTCATACCGGCAATGAAGAAGTCATCATTACCACCCAAATCGTCGATGGCGAGCGCATTTTATACTCCTCCTCCAACATCTATTACATCAACGCCGGTGACCGTCGCCAATACGCCCCCCACAGAGTCCCACAAGCCCCCTCGACGCCCACCGTTTCCATCACCGACACGTGGTAATGTATATGTTTCCCAATGCCTTGAGAGCACAGCGACTGCCTCGCTGCCTGATCACGATGACCACCCTTCTTGCCTCACTGTTGATGGCAGGCTGCTCAACGTTTGGCAACACTGCATCGTCAGTAGAACCAAAGCCCGACCTTTCCAGCCTGGCGCATCAAGCCGCGCAGCAAATGGTTGCCAGCAATCCAGATTTAACACGCTATAGCCCCATGATTGCCGCGACTTTTGTCAGCATCGACAACTTGAGCCAGTCCTCCACGTTTGGGCGTATCAGTTCCGAAATCATGGCGTCTGCGTTAGCCCAGCAAGGCATGCAGGTCCGTGAAGTCAAAATGCGTGATAGCATGTTCATCGAAGAAAATGTAGGGGAACTGATTCTATCCCGTCAGGTGCAAAGGCTCAGCTCTCAGCACAACGCTCGCTCCATTCTCATGGGAACCTATGCCCAGGGTCAGGACTCCTTGTATGTGAGTGCACGGGTAGTGCGTGCGGGTGATGCCATGGTGCTGGGCAGTGCAGACTTCCGTCTCCCCCTCGATAACAACATCCGCAGCCTGCTGGAAGGCCAGGGCGGCTGGTGATGATCGGGTAAACGTCCCCGCAACATTCAATATTGTCGAAAAGCCTGAGGAGCTTACTCCCCAGGCTTTTCATTGAAATGAGCAAAGAGAAGCGATGCCGTCTCAACCGAAACCTCGCAAGCCGCATATCGTGGCGACCAGCAGAGTCATCAAGCTAGTGGCCAACATCACCAAGCTGTTGAGCTATGGCTTTCATGCCCTGTTCCCCAAAAAACGCTTTACGCTACCGGAACAAGCGGCCCCCTGGCTGAAGCCCAAAGAGCCAACGCCCATCCCCAGGATCATCTGGCAAACCAACTTCACCAATAAGGTCACGCTCCCTGTTTACTTGAACTACCTGTTCAATCGCTTGATGGCCCCGCGCTTCGAATATCGGTTCATGATTACCGA
Organism: Halomonas sp. 18071143; assembly: GCF_019211725.1. Lineage (NCBI taxonomy): Bacteria > Pseudomonadati > Pseudomonadota > Gammaproteobacteria > Oceanospirillales > Halomonadaceae > Halomonas > Halomonas sp. 18071143. The sequence goes on along the minus strand of NZ_CP078120.1, from coordinate 1,182,747 downwards.
GGCCAGAAAAGCGTTCATTGCCGCTCACTACTCTCCAGAGATCAATCAGCAATATGACCGCCTACAAATCGGTGCCGCCCAGGCCGATTTCTGGAGGCTGCTGGTGCTCTACCAACACGGTGGCGTATATCTGGATATCGATGCCCACGCGATCTGGCCCTTGGCCAACACGTTAGGCAAGCATGAGGAGCTGTATATCACCACCCGCCGTGGTGAGCTCAGCAACTATTTCATTGCCAGCCGCCCCGGCAATCCGAACCTGTTGAAGCTGATCGAACGAGTGCAGCACAACATTCAGGACAGCTCCCTGACCAACGTCTTCGAGCTGACCGGGCCGGGGGTGTTCATCGAACTACTCGATCAACAAGCCGTGCCCACTGTCTCCTATCGGCATGCCTGTAACCAGGGCAGCTTCACCAACGAGCATTTTCAGTATATCGACAAAACAGCGGGAAAATGGACCAAGGAGCAGCGCACCGTCAGCGTCGTGAGACCAGAGCCTGCACGTGATGCTCAGGACCGCTCTGCCGATTGACCTGGGAAACGCGACCTACCAAAAAAAACGCTAGCCCAAGGCTAGCGTTTTTACTTACTGAAGACAGAAGCGCTTACTTGTAAACCGGGAAGCGGCCACACACCTCTGCCACTTTATCCAACACCTGGGCTTCGATGCCGCTGGTGTCTTCACCCTTGGCCAGCACATCGAGGATATCGCAGATCCAGCCTGCCAGTTGGGTACACTCTTGCTCACCGAAACCGCGGGTGGTCACTGCCGGGGTGCCGATACGCAGGCCGGAGGTGACGAATGGGCTTTGCGGGTCGTTGGGCACGGCGTTCTTGTTGACGGTGATGTGGGCGCGGCCCAGGGCAGCATCCGCATCCTTGCCGGTCACGCCCTGCTTGATCAGAGAAAGCAGGAACAGGTGGTCTTCGGTACCGCCCGAGACGATGTCGTAGCCACGCTCGATGAACACGGTTGCCATGGCCTGTGCGTTCTTGACGACCTGCTGCTGGTAGGTCTTGAACTCGGGCGCCATGGCTTCCTTGAAGCAGATCGCCTTGGCCGCAATGACGTGCATCAGCGGGCCGCCCTGGCCGCCGGGGAACACGGCAGACTGGAGCTTTTTCTCGATCTCGGGGTTGTTTTCCGCCGAGAGGATCACGCCGCTACGGGGGCCACGCAGGGTCTTGTGGGTGGTGGAGGTGACCACGTGGGCGTGGGGCAGCGGGCTGGGGTAGACACCGGCCGCCACCAGACCCGACACGTGGGCCATATCGACCAGCAGGTAAGCCCCTACTTCGTCGGCGATTTCGCGGAATTTGGCCCAATCGACAATCTGGGAGTAGGCCGAGAAGCCCGCAATGATCATTTTCGGCTGGTGCTCACGAGCCAGCTGAGCCACCTGAGCGTAATCGATCAGGCCCTGCTCATCGAGACCGTACTGGATAGCATTGTAGTGCTTGCCAGAGAAGTTGGGCTTGGCACCGTGGGTCAGGTGACCGCCCGCGTCCAGGCTCATGCCGAGGATGGTATCGCCGGGGCTGACCAGCGCCTGGAATACGGCACTGTTTGCCTGAGAGCCGGAGTGCGGCTGCACGTTGACGTAGGTGGCGCCAAACAGCTCCTTGGCGTAATCGATGGCCAGGTTCTCGGCGATATCGACAAACTCACAGCCGCCGTAGTAGCGCTTGCCGGGGTAGCCTTCAGCGTATTTATTGGTCAGCTGGCTGCCTTGTGCTTCCAGGACACGCGGGCTGGCGTAGTTTTCGGAAGCAATCAGTTCGATGTGGGCTTCCTGGCGTGCCACTTCCTTCTGCATGGCATCAAACAGCACATCATCGAATCCGGCAATTGTCATGTCGCGGCTGAACATCGGCGGGAACCTCGTAACGAAACGGTCATCATGGAGAAGCGAGGGAGCCATGATAACCCACTCGGACGCGACTTTCATCGCATCCGTATCAGGTGTTACATGAGCATGTTTCATGTTGGCGGTAGCCTTTACAGGCTGACCAACTGGACAACCGCGCTATTTCAATTCGAAAGTGACGCGTAGGCGCTGACTGCTGCCCAGCGGGTCCATCATGAATTGTTCGAGGGTAAAGGGGTCCGGCAGCGCGATGTGCGTGGTCAAGGATTGGGCGTGCCCCCCCATGATATCGACCAGAGCTACCATCAGCTTGGCGACCTGCGGGCCTGCCAGCCTTTCGAACTGGCGAGCCTGAGCCCAGCCTTGCGCCACCATTTGCGAGGTGCTGATCCCCTCCTGGGTGGCGAGCTCGGTGGCGAGGCGCGGCAGCAGGCCAGCATCCTTGTAAGCCAGGGTGACGTTACCGCCGTGAAGCCTGGCCGTTTCGAACAGGGCTGGGTGTTGCATCGCCTGTTCGATGGTGGCACGCCCAGGTAGCGTCACGGGAAGCGCCATCTGGTAGCTCACCTCCCCCGCCTCGCTGAGCTGTAAAAAACCTTCCGCCTTCAGCTGCGGCGGTTGAGTATCCTCATGCCACTCAGAGGCACTGCGCCCTGCGGCATTCAGGCGCCCGCTGCCACCGGTCAGCACGTTATTCACGGCCTGTAGATCCCGACGCTCTTGCGGTGGCGCCAGGTCAATCAACGCCCCCATATCCAGCGCGGCCCCCTGAAAGCCCATATCGCTGACGTAGAGGTTGCCGCTGGCCCAGGCACGCTCCAGCAGTATGCTCCAGCGGTCACCGGTCAGACTGAAGCCGTTCACTTCGGCCCACGCCAGCTGCTCCTGCCCTGGACGATCGAGCCCTTCCAGCCCACGTATACTCAGCTCATCCAGCCCCAGCGAAGCGCTAAAGCCCAACGCCAGATCATTGAATTCGGCCTTCAGCCCCTGAAGCTCAAAGCGCCCAAGGGCAGCGTCGCTCATCTCTTCCAGCACCAACGCTTGCAAGGTGAGGTAGCCCGTCAGCGCCGCGTCGTTGCCCCACTCTGCTGTCCACTGCTTGGCCAAGGTGCCGTCCAGCCACAGCGAAAGCTCCTGCAAACGCAAGCCGTGAAGCGGTGCATCTGGGGTCGTGAAGTTGGCGAAGTCGGGGACGGCCGCTCCTGGGCGATCGAGGGCCAGCTCGGTCAGCGTCAAGACCGGGTCACTGACGTCAGGCTCGATGACGCGAATACCGTGAAACGAGACGCTCTCGGGTTGGTCGTAATCGCCCTGCACGTGGTAGGCCTCGATGGTCACCACATCGCCTTGCGCCTGCCGGATCACGATGTGCTCGGCGATCACGCGCTGCTCCTGTTCACGGAGTTCGCCGATTTCGATGAGCTGCTCGCCACGGCCCCACTGGGCCTGCAGGTCAGCCTCCAGACGCGCCACGGATGCATGGGCATCACCAACGCTCAACAGGGTGACGACAAGTCCTGCCAGGATCGGCATGCCCTGTTGAAAACGAGGAAGCACAGGTAAGAAATGAGAGACGTTGAACGACCACATGCCGCGAACTCCAATGAAGAGGCGCGTAGCATACACGAAGCCTGCTTTGTGAAAAGCGAAGAATGCGCCGGCTCATGCAGTTGCCCAATAAACTGGCCTCCCACAGGTTGGTTTGGTGGCTGCTCAGGCTATAACCCAATGAATTGGCCTCCTTCTGTTCAAGAAGCTTTGCTGTGGCTGAGAGCTTCTTGCGGCTGGAAGCCTATTGTGGGAGGGAGCTTTAGCTCGCGATGATTCCAGCACGGGTGCCTGCCCAAGCAGTCGCCCAATGAAATTGGCCTCCCACAGGATAGCTTGGTTGGCTGCTCAGGCTATAAGCCCATGCATTGGCCTCCTACAAGTTAGTTTGGGTGGCTGCGCTACCCAGTTACAGCCATATAGCATTCCAGTAGCTATAGGCTTTGATATCGTCGACCAGGTTGGCACGCAATGGATTGGCGACAATGTATCTGGCCGCCGCTTTTAGGGCAGTTTCATCCCTAATCATTCGATCATGAAAGCCGTCCTGCCAAACGCTCTGTCCAATATCCAAAGAGACATAAGCCTTGTAGCGTCTTACGGCCTCCGATAGCTGTTCATTTAGTTGAAAAAGCCAATGAATGTGGTCTGGCATGACGACATAGGCGTAGGTAGTGGCAAGAACTGACACACGTGGATGATAAAAGTGTCGAGCCGCGTGACGGGCCTGGGAAAAAGTGGAAAAGACAGGTTGCCGACGCTGAGTGGTGATGGTCACCAGGTAGTAACTGTTGGGGATGGAGAGCCTGCCACGTCTCAGCTGATAACTTCTATTCATGTGGCCACTCTCCCTTTATGTGATTAACTTTATTTAAACTAGCATATTTTCGTTAATCGATTGAGCGATGACAGAAAGCGCAGGTGAAGCTGGGAGCTTCTTGTGGCTGGAAGCTTCTTGTGGGAGGGAGCTTTAGCTCGCGATGATTCAAGCACGGGTGCCTGCCCAAGCAATCGCCCAATAAAATTGGCCTCCCACAGGATAGCCTAGGTGCCTACTCAGGCAGTCGCCCAATGAAATTGGCCTCACACAGGATGGTTTGGATGGCTGCTCTGGCTATAGCCAATGAGTTGACCTCCCAGAGGTTAAGAAGCCCTGCTGTGGCTGGGAGCTTCTTGTGGGAGGGAGCTTTAGCTCGCGATGATTCAAGCACGGGTGCCTGCCCAGGCAGTCGCCCAATGAAATTGGCCTCCCACAGGTTAGCTTGGGTGACTGCCCAAGCAGTCGCCCAATAAATTGGCCTCCCACAGGATAGCCTAGGTGCCTGCCCAGGCAATCGCCCAATAAATTGGCCTCCCACAGGATAGCTTGGGTGCCTACCCAGGCAATCGCCCAATGAAATTGGCCTCCCACAGGATAGCTTGGGTGGCTGCTCAGGCTATAGCCAATGAGTTGACCTCCCAGAGGTTAAGAAGACCTGCTGTGGCTGGGAGCTTCTTGTGGCTGGAAGCCTATTGTGGGAGGGAGCTTTAGCTCGCGATGATTCAAGCACGGGTGCCTGCCCAAGCAGTCGCCCAATGAAATTGGCCTCCCACAGGATAGCTTGGGTGGCTGCTCTGGCTATAAGCCAATGGATGGGCCTCCCTCAAGTGGGCTTGAGTGGCTGCCGGGGCAGCCACTCCTTCATTGCCTACGCTTCTCCCAACAGCCCCAGGCTGGCGGCGGGGGCTTGGCGGCGCAGTTGGTAAGAAAGCAGATGACCAATGATGCCGATCAGCAGCGCGCCGCCCAGGGGCAGCACTAGCCATAGGCCCCAATGCAGGCGCGGGGTGAGGTCGAGCCAGTAGAGGTAGAGCGCGGCGGTGACCAGCTCGGCCAGCACCGCGCCCAGCAGCCCGCTGGCAAAGCCCAGCAGGGCGTACTCGGCTCCTTGCACGCGGGAGATCATCCGATTACCCGCCCCGAACACCCGCAGCAGGCCGCTTTCATGGGCGCGTACCGGTCGGCTGGCCGTGAGGGCGGCGTACAACACGCTCACCCCTGCCAACAGCACCAGGGCCAGCACCAGTTCGACGGCCCGCGTTACCTGGGTGAGCACGTCACGCACCTGGCCCAGGATGGCATCGACGTTGAGCAACGAGACGCCCGGGAAGTCGCTGACCAGTTGGCGAACCAGGCTCTGCTCCGCGTCTGGCAAGTGGAAGGCGGTGATGAAGCTATGCCCAAAGGACTCCAGTACGCCCGGCGGAAAGATCACGAAGAAGTTGGGGTTGAAGCTATCCCAGTTCAGGCTGCGCAAACTGTCGATGCGGGTGGTGATGGTATCGCCCCCCACGGTGAAGGTCATTTCATTGCCCACGCCTAGCCCCAGGCGGGCTGCCAGCCCCTCTTCCACCGAAATGGGCACGGTACTGGCCACCGCCGAGGCAGTGGCCTCGACTTCACTCATCCAACCCTGGGGCTCGCTGGGGGTGCGAAACCACTGCCCGGCCACCACGCGATTGCCTTCCGGCAGCGTGGCTTGCCAGGTGAGGTTCAGCTCGCGGCGCAAGGAGTTGTCGCCCCGGGCATCGGGTGGCACGGCGTCCCGAGGGGCTTGCCCGTTGATGGCACTGATGCGCCCGCGCACCATGGGGTAGAGCGTGCTTTGGGTCTCGACGCGCGGGGCCACGGCCTGCTCGAAGGCCTCGCGTTCGCTGGGCTGGATATTGATGGCAAAGTAGTTGGGTGTGTTGTCCGGCAGCTGGTCTTGCCAGGTGGTCAGCAGATCACCACGTACCAGCACGATCATGGCCATGGCGAAAAACGTCACCGAAAAGGCCAGCAGTTGCCCTAGCCCGGCCTGCTTGCGGCGGGCCAACTGCCGCCCTCCCAAACGCAGGGCCTGGCCCCATTCACTGGCACCGGAGAGGCGCTGCACTGCCTTCAACAAGCCATTCAGCAGCAAGGCACTGACGCCCCACAACAGTGCCAGCAATAGCGAACCGCCCAGCAGCAGCGCCAGAGCCAGCGAGAAGCTGCCCGAGTAGAGCCACAGCAGGCCACCAAACACCAGGCTGGCCACGCCCACCACCAGCCAGGCGGCAGGCGGCAGCGGGTCCAGTTCACGGCGCAGCACTTTCAGCGCGCTCACCTGTTTGATGCGCAGCAAGGTGGGGCCAGCAAAACCCACCAGTACCGCCAGCGCGGTGAAGATGCCCAGCCATAGCGGCATGATGCCGGGGGCAGGCAGCGTCATGGGCAGGAAGCTGCTCAACAACCACAGCAGCAGTGCCTGGCCTACCAGCCCGAGAATGGCCCCCAGCAGCGAGGCTATCAACGCCAGGCCCACCAGCTGCAGGCTAAACAGCATGACCAGCTGTTGCTGGCTAGCGCCGAAGCAGCGCAGCAGCGCGGCAGTGTCCAGATGGCGCTCGACATAGCGACGAGTCGACATGGCCACTGCGACCCCGGCCAACAGCACGGCCGCCAGCCCTGCCAGCCCCAGGTAGCTCTCCGCGCGCTGCAGTGCATTGCCCAACTGCGGCCGGTCGACGCGGACATCACGCACGTCCACGCCCTCCCGGCGTAATTCCGCCAGCAAGCCTTGCACTTGCTCCAGAGCGGCAGGCGGCCCGGCGGCCAGCAGCTCGAACTCGACCCGGGAGCCAGGCTGCACCAGTCCGGTGGCGTCAAGGTCGGCGGTATTGAGCATCAGCCGAGGGTTGAAGTTGCCAAACCCTGCGGACTGGTCGGCTTCACGCTCGATGATGCCGGTGATGGTCAGCTCGGTTTGGCCTACCTGTACCTGATCACCGATTTCGATCTCGATCAGCTCCGCCAGACGCGGGTCGGCCCAAGCCTCACCGGCGCCAGGCCCGGAGGCCAGGCGTTCGACGCCATTGCCCAGATCAACCAGGTTGACGCCATAGTGCGGGTAGATATCATCGACGGCCTTGAGGCTGGCCGGTTGAAAGCGCTCACCGCGGCTAATCATCGACACCAGGTCTACCTGGTCGCTCAGGATAAAGCCCGCCGCTTCGAGTTCGGCACGCAGGCTCTCATCGAAGGGCTCACGCTGTTCCAGCACCAGGTCGCCGCCCAATATCTGGCTGGCCTGGCGCTCCAGGCCACGCTCCAGACGGTCCAGGAAGAAGGCGATCATGGTGGATGCCGCCACCGCCAACATCAAGGCCACGAACAGCGCCCGGACATCTGACGCGCGCAAGTCACGTTTTAAACTACGGGCGGCCAGCCGCCAGTTGATGTCACTCATTGCCTTCCTCGCTGGTGGCCGGGGCGGGAACGAAAGGCGTCAATTGGCCATTGGTGAGCCGCAGGCAGCGGTCGCAACGGCGCGCCAATGCGTGGTCGTGAGTCACCAGGATCAGCGTGGTGCCCGCCTGCTGGTTCAGCGTGAACAGCAGGTCGATGATTTGTGCGCCGGTATCCGGGTCGAGGTTGCCGGTGGGTTCGTCGGCGAACACCAGCTCCGGGTCGGTGACGAAGGCACGGGCAATCGCCACGCGCTGCTGTTCGCCCCCAGAGAGCTGTTTGGGCAGATGCGAGGTGCGCTCCCCTAGCCCCACACGCTCCAGCCACTGCTGGGCGGCGGCGGTTTCCCCTGCCCGGGGCGACAACTCCAGCGGCAGCAGCACGTTTTCGAAGGCGCTGAGCGTGGGCAGCAGCTGGAAGTTTTGAAACACGAAACCTACTCGTCCGGCCCTGAGCGCGGCACGCCCATCCTCATCCAGCTGGCTCAGCGGGTGACCAAACAGCGTCAGCTCACCATCACTTGGCGTGTCCAGCCCCGCCAGCAGCCCCAGCAAGGTTGACTTGCCTGCCCCGCTCTTGCCTAGAATGGCAACGCTTTCACCGGCGGCCACGCTGAGGTCGAGGTGGTCCAGTATGGTCAGCGAACGCTCGCCACTGGCGACGCGTTTTGCCAACTGATGGGCATGTAGCACCACGTTGGGCGCCATGGCCGGGGGAACCTTACCTGACGTTGGCGTGTCGGTGGTGGGCGCATGCGCATTGGCAGCATCGGTGGGCACTTTGGAAGTAGGGTCAGAGGAGTAGGACATGAAGCGTGGATTCCCTTTAATAACGGTTCGACAACGAATGGTACCTGTACGACAGGCGATGCACACGACACTCGCAAACACGGCTTTCTCACCAACAGCACTTTCAAGAGCCTTCATGCTGACGGCCGTCACCCTGGTGACCTGTTTGAGCGTGCTCCCCTTGTACGCCGATGACGACGACACATCCTCGGATACTCGCGCATTGCCCACGTTGCTGGTGATGGGCGATAGCTTGAGCGCTGCCTATGGTATCGAAGAAGAGCAAGGCTGGGTGGCGCTGCTCGCCCAGCGTCTGGAGGGCGAGGCCGAGGTGGTCAATGCCAGCATCAGCGGTGAAACCACCGCTGGCGGTGCGCAACGATTCGCCGATATTCTCCGACAGCGTCAGCCGGATATCGTTCTGCTGGAGCTGGGCGGCAACGATGGCCTGCGTGGCCTGCCCCCCGCCCAGATGCGCGCCAACCTGGCCAGCATGATCGAACAGAGCCAGCAGGCCGATGCCGAGGTACTGCTGCTGGGCATCGATATTCCGCCCAACTACGGGCAGGCATATCGTGATGCCTTTACCGGCGTGTTCCACTCGCTGGCGGATGAGTACGCGCTTTCACTGGTGCCCTTCCTGCTGGAAGATGTGGCGCTCAATACCCAGTTGATGCAAAGCGATGGCATTCATCCCACGGCAGAGGCTCAGCCTATCATTCTGGACAACGTTTGGCCCGAACTGGAGCCTATGTTGGAGGCATCGCACCAGGCCACTCGGTAACAAAACGTTGATGATTTGTGACCAGCAGGGATAGCGCTTTTGCATGTCAGCGAGTAATCTGAAGGCCTATTTACCCAACGCTCATGGCGTCCATGTCCCTGCACTCACTCCCTCCTCCCCATGGCCTGACACGTCGGCGGTTCTTGACCGTCACAGGCGCTCTGTTGCTGGGTGTTGGGCTGGGGTTTCAGCCCTCTCCTGCGGCCGCCTTCAACCCTCAGCAATTGCGTCAATCCATGCAACGGCTTTATGGCCAAAGCGGCGTGAACGTGCTGGAAGAGTGGTTCAGCCTGCTCGACCGCCTGCAGGGCCAGGATATTCAAACGCAACTGCGCGACGTGAATGACTTCTTCAACCGGCGCATTCGCTGGGTAGATGATATCAACAACTGGGGCCAGGAAGACTTCTGGGCCACGCCCCTGGAAGCCATGGGCAAGGGCCAGGGCGACTGCGAAGATTATTCGATTGCCAAATACATCACGTTAAAGCAGTTGGGCGTTCCGGGTGACCGGCTTCGCATGATTTACGTACGCGCGCGGATCGGGCGTAGTCAGATTACCCAGGCGCACATGGTGCTGGGCTACTACTCGACGCCCAATGCCGAACCGCTGGTGCTGGATAACCTGATGCCTTCCATCACGCCCGCTTCCCAGCGTAACGACCTGGACCCGGTCTTCAGTTTCAATAGCAGTGGTTTGTGGGCAGGCGGCGGCTCCGAGTCTCGCGCCGACCCGCTGGCGCGGTTGTCTCGCTGGCGCAGCGTCATCGAGCGCATGCAATCACAAGGATTCATCTAAGAGGAACAGGCACCATGTCGCTGATCAAACAGCTTTGGCTGGCCATTATCGTGCTGTTGCTGCTGTCGTTCGTCGGCAGCCTGGCCATCAGCATCAACAGCAGCCGCGCCTACATCGAGCAGGAAGTGCGCATCAAGAACGAGGACAACGCCACGGCACTGGCGCTTTCCATGAGCCAGCTGGACAAGGAACTGGTGATCCTCGAATTGCTGATTGCAGCGCAGTTCGATACCGGTTACTACCGTTCTATCGTGCTGCGCGATGCCGAAGGCGACGTGCTGGTGGAACGCCGCGCCGGTGAGTACAGCGGCGACGTCCCCGGCTGGTTTCGTAGCCTGGTGCAGTTCGATGTGCCAACGGGCACGGCCACCGTTCAGGATGGCTGGCGGCAGTTTGGCACGCTGGAGTTGGAGAGCCAGCACAGTTTTGCCTATGCCTCGCTATGGCGCAGCATGCTGGAGCTGGCGGGTTGGTTCCTGCTGGCGGGGGCGATCAGCCTGACCCTGGCCACGGTGATGGTGCGGGGCATCAAGCACCCGCTGGTACGAGTAGTGGCCCAGGCCAAGGACATCAGCGCGCGCCGCTTCACCACCATCAAGGAACCCCGCACGCTGGAGCTGCGTGAAGTGGCCCAGGCCATGAACGTGCTGTCGGCCAACGTGCGCCAGATGCTCAGCGACGAAGGGCAAAAGCTGGACGAGCTACGCCGTCATCTGCAGCACGACCGTGTGACCGACGCCTTGAACCGCGATGTGATGCTGGGCAAGCTGGGCGCTCTGCTGGAGAGTGAAGACGCCCGTGCCACGGGGCTGCTGGTCATGGTGCGTGTGCGCGCCCTGGAGCAGTTGAACGAGCAGCTTGGCCACCAGGCCACCGATGCCCTGCTCAAGCAGCTCACCCAGCAGTTGGCCGCGCTGGATAGCACGTCGGAAGAGCCCCTGGTGGGCCGACTCAACGGCAGTGACTTTCTGCTGATACTACCCATGGAGGAGGAGCCTCACGCACTACTGCCTCGCCTGGAAGAAGCGCTGGCACAGGTAACGTCGCCCCACAATAGCGCCACACCGGGCCTGGCCACCGCCGTGGTAGCCTACCATCCGCATGATGAACGTGGCCCGCTGCTGGCGACGCTGGACGACGCCCTGGCAGAGGCGGAAAGTGCCAGCAGCGCTACCCATATCGTGGTGCGGCAGCGTGAACAGGGCTCTCTGTTCGGCAACCACACGCAGTGGCGCACGGCCCTGACCGACGCCATTGCCCAGGGGCCGCAATTGGCCTACTTCCCGGTCATGGATGCCGAGCAGCAGGTGTTGCACTACGAATGCCCTGCCCGCCTACAGCTGGCTAACCAGTGGCAAAGTGCGGGGCTCTTCATTCCTTGGGTCACGCGTTTTTCGATGGAGCCCGCGCTGGATATCGCAGTAGTGCGCAAGGCACTTGACAAGCTCAAGGCCCACGGCGAGCAGTCGCTCGGGATCAACCTGTCGATTGCATCGATTACCAACGCCGAGTTCGTCAATGAGCTGAGACAGCTATTGGAGAAGCAGCCTGCCCAGGCACGCAAGCTCTGCTTCGAGGTACCCGCTACGCTAACGCCACACGCCATTGGCAGCTTGCGCGGGCTATGCAGCGCTCTGCGCCCGCTGGGCTGCCAGTTCGGCATCGAACACGTGGGTGCTGAATTCACCAAGTTGGCCGACCTGCACGACGTAGGGTTGAGCTACCTGAAACTGGACAGCAGCCTGGTGCGGGGTATCGATACCTCCCACGAGCAGCAAACCATCGTGCGCGGCATGGCCACCCTGTGCCACTCACTAGGCATTGAGGTGATCGCCGAGGGCGTGGCCGCCCCAGAGGAGCTGGAAAGCCTGTTCCGCACCGGTGTAGATGGCGTGACAGGCCCAGCTGTTCGAGCCAGCTAGGCCCCACCATGGTGGTAAGGGCGTGCCTGAGGCACGTCCTTACCAGAGTGGCGTATCGTCATCCCCTAGCAGGTTCACGTCATTCCTTGCGCGAAGCGACTTACGCTCCATCACCTTGCTCTGGGCGGCAGCAGGCAAATCGGTAAAGCTCAGCACGCCCTTCTCCAGCAACACCTCCAGCATGTCTTCTACCACCCTCACGAAAGCCAGGTCAGACGCTATCATTTGCGCCGACTGCCCCGTTTGCTGGGCCAGAAAGGCAAACACCTCTGGCGAATTGGCCGCGATGGTCTCGCTACACTCGGGCGTAGGCTCCTTGCTAAGCGTCACGATCTCCCCCTTGGCGTTACGTTTGATATAGAGCATAGCGGCTTCCCCTGTCAGTCAACGCGCTGGTTGGTTGTTAAACGTCATCTTACTGTAGATACAACAAGGCCGCCCGTAGGCGGCCTTTGGGTTGGGTCAACGATATCAGAGGTCTATCTTCAATTGGCCATTCTCTAAAAGAGACTGAATGAAGTCAGATGAAGTGCTTTCCGGCGACATCTGTACGTTCTTCAGCACGATCTGCTGATCCGCGTTGCTGCCATCAGTGGCAATGCCGCCATCAGATTTGATGTGCAATACGGTGTCTCCACCCTGCTGCACAGCCATGATGTACTGATCGATAGTATCAGCGTTTTCGTTCTGGAGAAGATCCGCAAGATCCAGGCGATCTGCCGAGGCATTTGCGCCAAACTCACCCAGCGTGAAGTCCGTGACCTTGTCCACGGCAGCACCCGACCCACTGGTGCCCTGATCACCGAATTCCCACTTGAAGGTATCTGCTCCCGCTCCACCAGTGAGGATATCGTTACCTTCGCCGCCGTAGATAACGTCGTTGTAGATAACGTCGTTGTAGTCATCGCCCTGCAGCGTGTCGTCTCCTTCACTTCCCCAGACAAAACTGTCGACGCCGGGGCCAGTGATACCAACGTGCAGGGTGGCTTCCGCCGTCACACCCGTTGGGTGCACCAGTTGATACGTGAGGCTATCGATCTCACCGACGTTATCCAGGTTCGCATCAGGTAAATAGGTATACGTACCGTCTGCGAACAGCTCAAATTCGCCGTATTCTCCCATAACCTTGATACCTGAGTCTGTGACCATTTCGAACTCACTACCGTTCCAAACCTTCAACACGGTGTCGGTAGAGCCGGGGATGTCATTGATCAGCACGTTGCCACTTACCAGATCCGCCTCGACCGTGCTCGTGGTATCAAGGAGATCGACTTCCACTTTAACGGTTGTAATAGACCCTACAGCTAGAGCAGAGCTTGATCCCCCGACGATTCGGTAATCGCCTGCTTCAAGGCCACTCAGCTCGACTTGGGCACCTTCACCAAAGAGAAAAACGAAGCCAATCAAGCCCTGAGAGCCTATTGTCGTTACCGTTTCATACTCGCCAGTCTCCGGATCAAGCTTTTGAACAATAGCATATGCATCGTCAAAAACGCCTACAACAGCATTATTAGTGACTGTTACGGTAGCGTCCCCCGTCTGCCCTTCCGGGATGGTAAAGTAAACCTCGGGAGAGCGAGTACCAAGTCCTATCGGCCCTAGCTTTACAAGAACCTTCTGACTATCACTCTCGCTTATTGTCCCGCCCTCTGCTGGAAGGATATTCAGCTGTGCCGTTGCAAAGTCATCTTCAGCAATAATGAGTGGCGTTAAATCGATTGCTCCACTGTCCGTTGCCGTGGTGGTATTACCCACCGCATCACTCACGCTCGCTTCGACCGTGTAGCCGCCTTCCGGCAACGCATTTTCTACCTCAACACTCCAGGTGCCGTCCGGCTGTACTTCGGCCGTCAGGGTTTGCTCAACACCATTGGCGTCCGTCACCACCACGGTCACCGTCGCACCGATTTCATCGGAGGTACCGGTAATGGTCGGCGTGGTGTCGTTGCTGTTCGGCGCATCCACCGTCAGCGTCGGCGCGGTCACGTCGATCTCGCCGGTGTCGCTCGCGGTCTGTTCGTTACCCACCGCATCGCTCACGCTCGCTTCGACCTCGTAGTCGCCTTCGGCCAGCGGTGTGGTGACATCAACACTCCAGCTGCCGTCCGGCTGTACTTCGGCCGTCAGGGTTTGCTCAACACCATTGGCGTCCGTCACCACCACGGTCACCGTGGCACCGATTTCATCGGAGGTACCGGTAATGGTCGGGGTCGTGTCGTTGCTGTTCGGCGCATCCACCGTCAGCGTCGGCGCAGTCACGTCGATCTCGCCGGTGTCGCTCGCGGTCTGTTCGTTACCCACCGCATCGCTCACGCTCGCTTCGACCTCGTAGTCGCCTTCGGCCAGCGGTGTGGTGACATCAACACTCCAGCTGCCGTCCTGCTGTACTTCGGCCGTCAGGGTTTGCTCAACACCATTGGCGTCCGTCACCACCACGGTCACCGTGGCACCGATTTCATCGGAGGTACCGGTAATGGTCGGGGTCGTGTCGTTGCTGTTCGGCGCATCCACCGTCAGCGTCGGCGCGGTGGTGTCCAGCGTGAACGTGAGGCTGCTGCTGTCGGAGACGTTACCCGCCGCATCGGTCTGACGCACGCTGATGGTGTTCTCACCTTCCACCGCCGTCGGTTTGTCGATGCTCCAGGTGTTGCCACCGTCGGTGCTGTATTCCACAAGCGCGCCGTCTTCGACGCCGCTCACCGTGAACGCGCCGTCCTTGGTGATGCCGTCGCTGGCGTCCGCGCCGGTGTCGTTATCCAGGCTGATGACGGGCGCATCCGGGGCGGTGGTGTCCAGCGTGAACGTGAGGCTGCTGCTGTCGGAGACGTTACCCGCCGCATCGGTCTGACGCACGCTGATGGTGTTCTCACCTTCCACCGCCGTCGGTTTGTCGGTGCTCCAGGTGTTGCCACCGTCGGTGCTGTATTCCACAAGCGCGCCGTCTTCGACGCCGCTCACCGTGAACGCGCCGTCCTTGGTGATGCCGTCGCTGGCGTCCGCGCCGGTGTCGTTATCCAGGCTGATGACGGGCGCATCCGGGGCGGTGGTGTCCAGCGTGAACGTGAGGCTGCTGCTGTCGGAGACGTTACCCGCCGCATCGGTCTGACGCACGCTGATGGTGTTCTCACCTTCCACCGCCGTCGGTTTGTCGATGCTCCAGGTGTTGCCACCGTCGGTGCTGTATTCCACAAGCGCGCCGTCTTCGACGCCGCTCACCGTGAACGCGCCGTCCTTGGTGATGCCGTCGCTGGCGTCCGCGCCGGTGTCGTTATCCAGGCTGATGACGGGCGCATCCGGGGCGGTGGTGTCCAGCGTGAACGTGAGGCTGCTGCTGTCGGAGACGTTACCCGCCGCATCGGTCTGACGCACGCTGATGGTGTTCTCACCTTCCACCGCCGTCGGTTTGTCGATGCTCCAGGTGTTGCCACCGTCGGTGCTGTATTCCACAAGCGCGCCGTCTTCGACGCCGCTCACCGTGAACGCGCCGTCCTTGGTGATGCCGTCGCTGGCGTCCGCGCCGGTGTCGTTATCCAGGCTGATGACGGGCGCATCCGGGGCGGTGGTGTCCAGCGTGAACGTGAGGTCGCTGCTGTCGGAGACGTTACCCGCCGCATCGGTCTGACGCACGCTGATGGTGTTCTCACCTTCCACCGCCGTCGGTTTGTCGATGCTCCAGGTGTTGCCACCGTCGGTGCTGTATTCCACAAGCGCGCCGTCTTCGACGCCGCTCACCGTGAACGCGCCGTCCTTGGTGATGCCGTCGCTGGCGTCCGCGCCGGTGTCGTTATCCAGGCTGATGACGGGCGCATCCGGGGCGGTGGTGTCCAGCGTGAACGTGAGGCTGCTGCTGTCGGAGACGTTACCCGCCGCATCGGTCTGACGCACGCTGATGGTGTTCTCACCTTCCACCGCCGTCGGTTTGTCGATGCTCCAGGTGTTGCCACCGTCGGTGCTGTATTCCACAAGCGCGCCGTCTTCGACGCCGCTCACCGTGAACGCGCCGTCCTTGGTGATGCCGTCGCTGGCGTCCGCGCCGGTGTCGTTATCCAGGCTGATGACGGGCGCATCCGGGGCGGTGGTGTCCAGCGTGAACGTGAGGCTGCTGCTGTCGGAGACGTTACCCGCCGCATCGGTCTGACGCACGCTGATGGTGTTCTCACCTTCCACCGCCGTCGGTTTGTCGATGCTCCAGGTGTTGCCACCGTCGGTGCTGTATTCCACAAGCGCGCCGTCTTCGACGCCGCTCACCGTGAACGCGCCGTCCTTGGTGATGCCGTCGCTGGCGTCCGCGCCGGTGTCGTTATCCAGGCTGATGACGGGCGCATCCGGGGCGGTGGTGTCCAGCGTGAACGTGAGGCTGCTGCTGTCGGAGACGTTACCCGCTGCATCGGTCTGACGCACGCTGATGGTGTTCTCACCTTCCACCGCCGTCGGTTTGTCGATGCTCCAGGTGTTGCCACCGTCGGTGCTGTATTCCACAAGCGCGCCGTCTTCGACGCCGCTCACCGTGAACGCGCCGTCCTTGGTGATGCCGTCGCTGGCGTCCGCGCCGGTGTCGTTATCCAGGCTGATGACGGGCGCATCCGGGGCGGTGGTGTCCAGCGTGAACGTGAGGCTGCTGCTGTCGGAGACGTTACCCGCCGCATCGGTCTGACGCACGCTGATGGTGTTCTCACCTTCCACCGCCGTCGGTTTGTCGATGCTCCAGGTGTTGCCACCGTCGGTGCTGTATTCCACAAGCGCGCCGTCTTCGACGCCGCTCACCGTGAACGCGCCGTCCTTGGTGATGCCGTCGCTGGCGTCCGCGCCGGTGTCGTTATCCAGGCTGATGACGGGCGCATCCGGGGCGGTGGTGTCCAGCGTGAACGTGAGGTCGCTGCTGTCGGAGACGTTACCCGCCGCATCGGTCTGACGCACGCTGATGGTGTTCTCACCTTCCACCGCCGTCGGTTTGTCGGTGCTCCAGGTGTTGCCACCGTCGGTGCTGTATTCCACAAGCGCGCCGTCTTCGACGCCGCTCACCGTGAACGCGCCGTCCTTGGTGATGCCGTCGCTGGCGTCCGCGCCGGTGTCGTTATCCAGGCTGATGACGGGCGCATCCGGGGCGGTGGTGTCCAGCGTGAACGTGAGGCTGCTGCTGTCGGAGACGTTACCCGCCGCATCGGTCTGACGCACGCTGATGGTGTTCTCACCTTCCACCGCCGTCGGTTTGTCGGTGCTCCAGGTGTTGCCACCGTCGGTGCTGTATTCCACAAGCGCGCCGTCTTCGACGCCGCTCACCGTGAACGCGCCGTCCTTGGTGATGCCGTCGCTGGCGTCCGCGCCGGTGTCGTTATCCAGGCTGATGACGGGCGCATCCGGGGCGGTGGTGTCCAGCGTGAACGTGAGGCTGCTGCTGTCGGAGACGTTACCCGCCGCATCGGTCTGACGCACGCTGATGGTGTTCTCACCTTCCACCGCCGTCGGTTTGTCGGTGCTCCAGGTGTTGCCACCGTCGGTGCTGTATTCCACAAGCGCGCCGTCTTCGACGCCGCTCACCGTGAACGCGCCGTCCTTGGTGATGCCGTCGCTGGCGTCCGCGCCGGTGTCGTTATCCAGGCTGATGACGGGCGCATCCGGGGCGGTGGTGTCCAGCGTGAACGTGAGGCTGCTGCTGTCGGAGACGTTACCCGCTGCATCGGTCTGACGCACGCTGATGGTGTTCTCACCTTCCACCGCCGTCGGTTTGTCGATGCTCCAGGTGTTGCCACCGTCGGTGCTGTATTCCACAAGCGCGCCGTCTTCGACGCCGCTCACCGTGAACGCGCCGTCCTTGGTGATGCCGTCGCTGGCGTCCGCGCCGGTGTCGTTATCCAGGCTGATGACGGGCGCATCCGGGGCGGTGGTGTCCAGCGTGAACGTGAGGCTGCTGCTGTCGGAGACGTTACCCGCCGCATCGGTCTGACGCACGCTGATGGTGTTCTCACCTTCCACCGCCGTCGGTTTGTCGGTGCTCCAGGTGTTGCCACCGTCGGTGCTGTATTCCACAAGCGCGCCGTCTTCGACGCCGCTCACCGTGAACGCGCCGTCCTTGGTGATGCCGTCGCTGGCGTCCGCGCCGGTGTCGTTATCCAGGCTGATGACGGGCGCATCCGGGGCGGTGGTGTCCAGCGTGAACGTGAGGCTGCTGCTGTCGGAGACGTTACCCGCCGCATCGGTCTGACGCACGCTGATGGTGTTCTCACCTTCCACCGCCGTCGGTTTGTCGATGCTCCAGGTGTTGCCACCGTCGGTGCTGTATTCCACAAGCGCGCCGTCTTCGACGCCGCTCACCGTGAACGCGCCGTCCTTGGTGATGCCGTCGCTGGCGTCCGCGCCGGTGTCGTTATCCAGGCTGATGACGGGCGCATCCGGGGCGGTGGTGTCCAGCGTGAACGTGAGGCTGCTGCTGTCGGAGACGTTACCCGCCGCATCGGTCTGACGCACGCTGATGGTGTTCTCACCTTCCACCGCCGTCGGTTTGTCGATGCTCCAGGTGTTGCCACCGTCGGTGCTGTATTCCACAAGCGCGCCGTCTTCGACGCCGCTCACCGTGAACGCGCCGTCCTTGGTGATGCCGTCGCTGGCGTCCGCGCCGGTGTCGTTATCCAGGCTGATGACGGGCGCATCCGGGGCGGTGGTGTCCAGCGTGAACGTGAGGCTGCTGCTGTCGGAGACGTTACCCGCCGCATCGGTCTGACGCACGCTGATGGTGTTCTCACCTTCCACCGCCGTCGGTTTGTCGGTGCTCCAGGTGTTGCCACCGTCGGTGCTGTATTCCACAAGCGCGCCGTCTTCGACGCCGCTCACCGTGAACGCGCCGTCCTTGGTGATGCCGTCGCTGGCGTCCGCGCCGGTGTCGTTATCCAGGCTGATGACGGGCGCATCCGGGGCGGTGGTGTCCAGCGTGAACGTGAGGTCGCTGCTGTCGGAGACGTTACCCGCCGCATCGGTCTGACGCACGCTGATGGTGTTCTCACCTTCCACCGCCGTCGGTTTGTCGATGCTCCAGGTGTTGCCACCGTCGGTGCTGTATTCCACAAGCGCGCCGTCTTCGACGCCGCTCACCGTGAACGCGCCGTCCTTGGTGATGCCGTCGCTGGCGTCCGCGCCGGTGTCGTTATCCAGGCTGATGACGGGCGCATCCGGGGCGGTGGTGTCCAGCGTGAACGTGAGGCTGCTGCTGTCGGAGACGTTACCCGCCGCATCGGTCTGACGCACGCTGATGGTGTTCTCACCTTCCACCGCCGTCGGTTTGTCGGTGCTCCAGGTGTTGCCACCGTCGGTGCTGTATTCCACAAGCGCGCCGTCTTCGACGCCGCTCACCGTGAACGCGCCGTCCTTGGTGATGCCGTCGCTGGCGTCCGCGCCGGTGTCGTTATCCAGGCTGATGACGGGCGCATCCGGGGCGGTGGTGTCCAGCGTGAACGTGAGGCTGCTGCTGTCGGAGACGTTACCCGCCGCATCGGTCTGACGCACGCTGATGGTGTTCTCACCTTCCACCGCCGTCGGTTTGTCGATGCTCCAGGTGTTGCCACCGTCGGTGCTGTATTCCACAAGCGCGCCGTCTTCGACGCCGCTCACCGTGAACGCGCCGTCCTTGGTGATGCCGTCGCTGGCGTCCGCGCCGGTGTCGTTATCCAGGCTGATGACGGGCGCATCCGGGGCGGTGGTGTCCAGCGTGAACGTGAGGCTGCTGCTGTCGGAGACGTTACCCGCCGCATCGGTCTGACGCACGCTGATGGTGTTCTCACCTTCCACCGCCGTCGGTTTGTCGATGCTCCAGGTGTTGCCACCGTCGGTGCTGTATTCCACAAGCGCGCCGTCTTCGACGCCGCTCACCGTGAACGCGCCGTCCTTGGTGATGCCGTCGCTGGCGTCCGCGCCGGTGTCGTTATCCAGGCTGATGACGGGCGCATCCGGGGCGGTGGTGTCCAGCGTGAACGTGAGGCTGCTGCTGTCGGAGACGTTACCCGCCGCATCGGTCTGACGCACGCTGATGGTGTTCTCACCTTCCACCGCCGTCGGTTTGTCGATGCTCCAGGTGTTGCCACCGTCGGTGCTGTATTCCACAAGCGCGCCGTCTTCGACGCCGCTCACCGTGAACGCGCCGTCCTTGGTGATGCCGTCGCTGGCGTCCGCGCCGGTGTCGTTATCCAGGCTGATGACGGGCGCATCCGGGGCGGTGGTGTCCAGCGTGAACGTGAGGCTGCTGCTGTCGGAGACGTTACCCGCTGCATCGGTCTGACGCACGCTGATGGTGTTCTCACCTTCCACCGCCGTCGGTTTGTCGGTGCTCCAGGTGTTGCCACCGTCGGTGCTGTATTCCACAAGCGCGCCGTCTTCGACGCCGCTCACCGTGAACGCGCCGTCCTTGGTGATGCCGTCGCTGGCGTCCGCGCCGGTGTCGTTATCCAGGCTGATGACGGGCGCATCCGGGGCGGTGGTGTCCAGCGTGAACGTGAGGCTGCTGCTGTCGGAGACGTTACCCGCCGCATCGGTCTGACGCACGCTGATGGTGTTCTCACCTTCCACCGCCGTCGGTTTGTCGATGCTCCAGGTGTTGCCACCGTCGGTGCTGTATTCCACAAGCGCGCCGTCTTCGACGCCGCTCACCGTGAACGCGCCGTCCTTGGTGATGCCGTCGCTGGCGTCCGCGCCGGTGTCGTTATCCAGGCTGATGACGGGCGCATCCGGGGCGGTGGTGTCCAGCGTGAACGTGAGGCTGCTGCTGTCGGAGACGTTACCCGCCGCATCGGTCTGACGCACGCTGATGGTGTTCTCACCTTCCACCGCCGTCGGTTTGTCGGTGCTCCAGGTGTTGCCACCGTCGGTGCTGTATTCCACAAGCGCGCCGTCTTCGACGCCGCTCACCGTGAACGCGCCGTCCTTGGTGATGCCGTCGCTGGCGTCCGCGCCGGTGTCGTTATCCAGGCTGATGACGGGCGCATCCGGGGCGGTGGTGTCCAGCGTGAACGTGAGGCTGCTGCTGTCGGAGACGTTACCCGCCGCATCGGTCTGACGCACGCTGATGGTGTTCTCACCTTCCACCGCCGTCGGTTTGTCGGTGCTCCAGGTGTTGCCACCGTCGGTGCTGTATTCCACAAGCGCGCCGTCTTCGACGCCGCTCACCGTGAACGCGCCGTCCTTGGTGATGCCGTCGCTGGCGTCCGCGCCGGTGTCGTTATCCAGGCTGATGACGGGCGCATCCGGGGCGGTGGTGTCCAGCGTGAACGTGAGGTCGCTGCTGTCGGAGACGTTACCCGCCGCATCGGTCTGACGCACGCTGATGGTGTTCTCACCTTCCACCGCCGTCGGTTTGTCGATGCTCCAGGTGTTGCCACCGTCGGTGCTGTATTCCACAAGCGCGCCGTCTTCGACGCCGCTCACCGTGAACGCGCCGTCCTTGGTGATGCCGTCGCTGGCGTCCGCGCCGGTGTCGTTATCCAGGCTGATGACGGGCGCATCCGGGGCGGTGGTGTCCAGCGTGAACGTGAGGCTGCTGCTGTCGGAGACGTTACCCGCCGCATCGGTCTGACGCACGCTGATGGTGTTCTCACCTTCCACCGCCGTCGGTTTGTCGGTGCTCCAGGTGTTGCCACCGTCGGTGCTGTATTCCACAAGCGCGCCGTCTTCGACGCCGCTCACCGTGAACGCGCCGTCCTTGGTGATGCCGTCGCTGGCGTCCGCGCCGGTGTCGTTATCCAGGCTGATGACGGGCGCATCCGGGGCGGTGGTGTCCAGCGTGAACGTGAGGCTGCTGCTGTCGGAGACGTTACCCGCTGCATCGGTCTGACGCACGCTGATGGTGTTCTCACCTTCCACCGCCGTCGGTTTGTCGGTGCTCCAGGTGTTGCCACCGTCGGTGCTGTATTCCACAAGCGCGCCGTCTTCGACGCCGCTCACCGTGAACGCGCCGTCCTTGGTGATGCCGTCGCTGGCGTCCGCGCCGGTGTCGTTATCCAGGCTGATGACGGGCGCATCCGGGGCGGTGGTGTCCAGCGTGAACGTGAGGCTGCTGCTGTCGGAGACGTTACCCGCCGCATCGGTCTGACGCACGCTGATGGTGTTCTCACCTTCCACCGCCGTCGGTTTGTCGGTGCTCCAGGTGTTGCCACCGTCGGTGCTGTATTCCACAAGCGCGCCGTCTTCGACGCCGCTCACCGTGAACGCGCCGTCCTTGGTGATGCCGTCGCTGGCGTCCGCGCCGGTGTCGTTATCCAGGCTGATGACGGGCGCATCCGGGGCGGTGGTGTCCAGCGTGAACGTGAGGTCGCTGCTGTCGGAGACGTTACCCGCCGCATCGGTCTGACGCACGCTGATGGTGTTCTCACCTTCCACCGCCGTCGGTTTGTCGATGCTCCAGGTGTTGCCACCGTCGGTGCTGTATTCCACAAGCGCGCCGTCTTCGACGCCGCTCACCGTGAACGCGCCGTCCTTGGTGATGCCGTCGCTGGCGTCCGCGCCGGTGTCGTTATCCAGGCTGATGACGGGCGCATCCGGGGCGGTGGTGTCCAGCGTGAACGTGAGGCTGCTGCTGTCGGAGACGTTACCCGCCGCATCGGTCTGACGCACGCTGATGGTGTTCTCACCTTCCACCGCCGTCGGTTTGTCGATGCTCCAGGTGTTGCCACCGTCGGTGCTGTATTCCACAAGCGCGCCGTCTTCGACGCCGCTCACCGTGAACGCGCCGTCCTTGGTGATGCCGTCGCTGGCGTCCGCGCCGGTGTCGTTATCCAGGCTGATGACGGGCGCATCCGGGGCGGTGGTGTCCAGCGTGAACGTGAGGCTGCTGCTGTCGGAGACGTTACCCGCTGCATCGGTCTGACGCACGCTGATGGTGTTCTCACCTTCCACCGCCGTCGGTTTGTCGATGCTCCAGGTGTTGCCACCGTCGGTGCTGTATTCCACAAGCGCGCCGTCTTCGACGCCGCTCACCGTGAACGCGCCGTCCTTGGTGATGCCGTCGCTGGCGTCCGCGCCGGTGTCGTTATCCAGGCTGATGACGGGCGCATCCGGGGCGGTGGTGTCCAGCGTGAACGTGAGGCTGCTGCTGTCGGAGACGTTACCCGCCGCATCGGTCTGACGCACGCTGATGGTGTTCTCACCTTCCACCGCCGTCGGTTTGTCGATGCTCCAGGTGTTGCCACCGTCGGTGCTGTATTCCACAAGCGCGCCGTCTTCGACGCCGCTCACCGTGAACGCGCCGTCCTTGGTGATGCCGTCGCTGGCGTCCGCGCCGGTGTCGTTATCCAGGCTGATGACGGGCGCATCCGGGGCGGTGGTGTCCAGCGTGAACGTGAGGCTGCTGCTGTCGGAGACGTTACCCGCTGCATCGGTCTGACGCACGCTGATGGTGTTCTCACCTTCCACCGCCGTCGGTTTGTCGATGCTCCAGGTGTTGCCACCGTCGGTGCTGTATTCCACAAGCGCGCCGTCTTCGACGCCGCTCACCGTGAACGCGCCGTCCTTGGTGATGCCGTCGCTGGCGTCCGCGCCGGTGTCGTTATCCAGGCTGATGACGGGCGCATCCGGGGCGGTGGTGTCCAGCGTGAACGTGAGGCTGCTGCTGTCGGAGACGTTACCCGCCGCATCGGTCTGACGCACGCTGATGGTGTTCTCACCTTCCACCGCCGTCGGTTTGTCGGTGCTCCAGGTGTTGCCACCGTCGGTGCTGTATTCCACAAGCGCGCCGTCTTCGACGCCGCTCACCGTGAACGCGCCGTCCTTGGTGATGCCGTCGCTGGCGTCCGCGCCGGTGTCGTTATCCAGGCTGATGACGGGCGCATCCGGGGCGGTGGTGTCCAGCGTGAACGTGAGGTCGCTGCTGTCGGAGACGTTACCCGCCGCATCGGTCTGACGCACGCTGATGGTGTTCTCACCTTCCACCGCCGTCGGTTTGTCGGTGCTCCAGGTGTTGCCACCGTCGGTGCTGTATTCCACAAGCGCGCCGTCTTCGACGCCGCTCACCGTGAACGCGCCGTCCTTGGTGATGCCGTCGCTGGCGTCCGCGCCGGTGTCGTTATCCAGGCTGATGACGGGCGCATCCGGGGCGGTGGTGTCCAGCGTGAACGTGAGGCTGCTGCTGTCGGAGACGTTACCCGCCGCATCGGTCTGACGCACGCTGATGGTGTTCTCACCTTCCACCGCCGTCGGTTTGTCGATGCTCCAGGTGTTGCCACCGTCGGTGCTGTATTCCACAAGCGCGCCGTCTTCGACGCCGCTCACCGTGAACGCGCCGTCCTTGGTGATGCCGTCGCTGGCGTCCGCGCCGGTGTCGTTATCCAGGCTGATGACGGGCGCATCCGGGGCGGTGGTGTCCAGCGTGAACGTGAGGTCGCTGCTGTCGGAGACGTTACCCGCCGCATCGGTCTGACGCACGCTGATGGTGTTCTCACCTTCCACCGCCGTCGGTTTGTCGATGCTCCAGGTGTTGCCACCGTCGGTGCTGTATTCCACAAGCGCGCCGTCTTCGACGCCGCTCACCGTGAACGCGCCGTCCTTGGTGATGCCGTCGCTGGCGTCCGCGCCGGTGTCGTTATCCAGGCTGATGACGGGCGCATCCGGGGCGGTGGTGTCCAGCGTGAACGTGAGGCTGCTGCTGTCGGAGACGTTACCCGCCGCATCGGTCTGACGCACGCTGATGGTGTTCTCACCTTCCACCGCCGTCGGTTTGTCGGTGCTCCAGGTGTTGCCACCGTCGGTGCTGTATTCCACAAGCGCGCCGTCTTCGACGCCGCTCACCGTGAACGCGCCGTCCTTGGTGATGCCGTCGCTGGCGTCCGCGCCGGTGTCGTTATCCAGGCTGATGACGGGCGCATCCGGGGCGGTGGTGTCCAGCGTGAACGTGAGGTCGCTGCTGTCGGAGACGTTACCCGCCGCATCGGTCTGACGCACGCTGATGGTGTTCTCACCTTCCACCGCCGTCGGTTTGTCGATGCTCCAGGTGTTGCCACCGTCGGTGCTGTATTCCACAAGCGCGCCGTCTTCGACGCCGCTCACCGTGAACGCGCCGTCCTTGGTGATGCCGTCGCTGGCGTCCGCGCCGGTGTCGTTATCCAGGCTGATGACGGGCGCATCCGGGGCGGTGGTGTCCAGCGTGAACGTGAGGCTGCTGCTGTCGGAGACGTTACCCGCCGCATCGGTCTGACGCACGCTGATGGTGTTCTCACCTTCCACCGCCGTCGGTTTGTCGGTGCTCCAGGTGTTGCCACCGTCGGTGCTGTATTCCACAAGCGCGCCGTCTTCGACGCCGCTCACCGTGAACGCGCCGTCCTTGGTGATGCCGTCGCTGGCGTCCGCGCCGGTGTCGTTATCCAGGCTGATGACGGGCGCATCCGGGGCGGTGGTGTCCAGTAATGGAGTAGTAGTATCACTCGAAAGACTGCCCGCTGAATCAGTAAAACTAGCGGTCACAGTCAACGTGCCTTCTTCAAAACTACTCAAGTTTACATTTTCAAGACTCCATTTGCCTTCAGCAACAGACGCCGCCCCCACACTTTCACCATTCACTGTAACGGCAACACTTTGACCGTTCTCAATCCCGGTACTGGTGCCGCTAATAGTGACGCCAACTACTTGTTCTGCATTAATAAAATCATCATTGCCCGGCACATCGATAGTGACTGTAATATCGGCGTCGGCGTCGGCGTCGGCGTCTGCGTCTGCGTCTGCGTCGGCGTCGGCGTCGGCGTCGGCGTCGGCATCAGCATCCGCATCCGCATCCGCATCCGCGTCGGCATCCGCATCTGCGTCAGCATCAGCGTCGGCGTCCGCATCCGCATCAGCATCAGCATCCGCATCGGCATCCGCATCGGCGTCAGCGTCTGCATCCGCATCCGCATCAGCGTCGGCATCGGCGTCGGCATCTGCATCCGCATCGGCGTCCGCATCAGCATCAGCATCAGCATCTGCATCCGCATCCGCGTCGGCATCTGCATCTGCGTCCGCATCCGCATCGGCGTCAGCGTCTGCATCCGCGTCAGCGTCGGCATCGGCGTCCGCGTCCGCGTCCGCGTCAGCATCAGAATCCGCATCAGCGTCTGCGTCGGCATCGGCGTCCGCGTCCGCGTCCGCGTCAGCATCAGAATCCGCATCAGCGTCTGCGTCGGCATCTGCATCGGCATCCGCGTCGGCGTCTGCATCTGCATCTGCATCTGCATCAGCGTCTGCGTCGGCATCTGCATCGGCGTCGGCGTCGGCATCAGCGTCGGCATCGGCGTCTGCATCCGCATCAGCGTCCGCGTCTGCGTCTGCGTCTGCGTCTGCGTCAGCATCGGCATCGGCATCGGCATCGGCATCGGCATCTGCATCTGCGTCCGCATCCGCATCGGCGTCAGCGTCAGCGTCAGCGTCTGCATCCGCGTCAGCGTCTGCGTCGGCATCGGCGTCCGCGTCCGCGTCCGCGTCAGCATCAGAATCCGCATCAGCGTCTGCGTCGGCATCTGCATCGGCATCCGCGTCGGCGTCTGCATCTGCATCTGCATCAGCGTCTGCGTCGGCATCTGCATCGGCGTCGGCGTCGGCGTCGGCATCAGCGTCGGCATCGGCGTCTGCATCCGCATCAGCGTCCGCATCGGCATCCGCGTCAGCGTCAGCGTCAGCGTCAGCGTCCGCATCTGAATCCGAATCCGAATCATCGGGATCTTCGGGATCTTCGGGATCTTCGGGATCTTCGGGATCTTCGGGATCTTCGGGATCTTCGGGATCTTCGGGATCTTCGGGATCTTCGGGATCTTCGGGATCTTCAGGATCTTCAGGATCTTCGGGATCTTCAGGATCTTCAGGATCTTCGGGATCTTCAGGATCTTCAGGATCTTCGGGATCTTCGGGATCTTCGGGATCTTCGGGATCTTCGGGATCATCGGAATCCGAGTCCGCATCCGCATCCGCATCCGCATCGGAATCCGCATCGGCATCGGCATCGGCGTCTGAGTCGGCGTCCGCATCCGCGTCGGCATCTGCATCTGCATCTGCATCTGCATCCGCGTCAGCGTCAGCGTCTGCATCCGCATCGGCGTCTGCATCGGCATCCGCGTCTGCATCCGCATCTGCGTCTGAGTCGGCGTCCGCATCGGCGTCTGCATCGGCATCTGCATCGGCATCTGCATCTGCATCTGCATCTGCGTCGGCATCCGCATCGGCGTCGGCGTCCGCATCGGCATCTGCGTCAGCATCAGCGTCGGCGTCGGCGTCGGCGTCTGCATCAGCGTCAGCGTCAGCATCCGCATCGGCGTCGGCATCGGCATCGGCATCGGCATCAGCGTCGGCATCCGCATCGGCGTCGGCGTCCGCATCCGCATCGGCGTCTGCATCGGCATCCGCATCCGCATCCGCATCCGCATCGGCGTCAGCATCCGCATCTGCGTCAGCATCGGCGTCTGCATCCGCATCGGCATCGGCATCCGCGTCAGCATCGGCATCGCCATCTGCGTCGGCGTCCGCATCTGCGTCCGCATCGGCATCCGCATCGGCGTCTGAGTCGGCATCCGCATCGGCGTCTGCGTCAGCATCCGCATCGGAATCCGCATCAGCGTCAGCATCAGCGTCAGCATCTGCATCGGCATCTGCGTCGGCGTCGGCGTCGGCGTCGGCGTCGGCGTCGGCATCTGTATCGTCAGCAGTAGCGGTAGCGGCAGCACCTCCGTCAAACTCTACGAATTCGGCACCTTCCAGGCCGCCGTCGGTGTTGAAGCTTTGTGGGTCGGTTTCTTCGGCGATCCGGGCAACGCGGACGAAACTGCTGCCGCCGCCACCGCCGCCACCTGCGCCAGCGCCGGCAGCAGTAGCATCAAGGAGGTCGAGCAGGTCACCGTCTTCATCTTCAAGGGCGGCAAGCAGGGCTTCCAGGTCATCGTCCTGGGCGCTGGCATCGGTGGCGACAATGGCGTCTGTGTTCAGCTCAGGGGTAACGGCGACTTCCTGGCCACCCTCGACCACGTTGGCGCCGGTGCCGTCGGCAAAGTCCAGCTCGACGCGGCCATCGGCGGAGGTAATGAGTGTTTCCCCCTCCTGAATGACGTCACCAATGCGCAGTTCACGCAGGTTGCCATCTTCGTCGCGTGCCCATGCTTGACCTGAAATCGCAATTACCGTTGCCATGTCTTGTTCTCCACCCACCGCTCGATTAAGGGGTTGCCGAGGCTGACTGACTGCAGACGCAGAAAAGCCTATTGGCGGCATTGTAAACAAGGTAGCGCTGGCCAACGGGGTTGCCTATTGTACCGGTGGCCAATACGTAATGAACGGGCAAAATTTGCGTGTCAAGCAAACGAGAAACGGAGGTTATGGGTCTGCGCGCAGGGATTCATGAGCCTTTAACAGACCCGCCATCATATTGAGAGCGCCAGCGTCATTATGGTAGCGGCAGCGGTGGCAAAACTCATGGGCTCGTGCGGCTAGCGCAATATGGAGCGTGGCTTCTTCCGGGGAGTGCAGCGCTTCCCACTCGGGGCTCTGGGTGAGCTGCGGCCAATTTGCCGACAACAGCGCGAGTACTTCTTTATTAAGTTTGGCCGAGAGGGGCCAATGGGCGCCCAGGGTATCATGGCTCCAGCCTTGCCAGTCGAGTAATAGAGGTTGTTGGTTTATCAATGCAAGGCGTGCACTGGAGGGGTTCTGAAGCGTGAGGCCAGCTGGCACCTTCTCGACTAGAGCGATCATATGTGGCCAGCTTTCCTGGAATCGCGTGATCTGAAAGCCTTGCCGATCTTCCTGCGTCAAATAATCAAAGCGGTTCGTATCAATGCTTCTCATGCGTTCTGGCAACGTGGCAAAGGTAGCTCGGTACTGTGCTATCAGGCTCAGTGACAGTGGCGTCTGCAGTAACGTTTGGCGAAGCGCCGCCAGCCAGGGTTTGCGTTCTTCCGAGTTGAGCCATTGCGGGCGCAGGCTGCCGATGTCTAGAGCGACGTAATGGCACCAGAGCAAGTCGCCATGACCGATCAGTTTGGGTACTTCAGACGGCATTGCTCCCGCCGCCGCACTGCGCTCTTCGAGCAGCGCAATTTCGTGGTGCGCTTCGTTCTCTCGCGAAGGCACGTAACATTTCAACAGCCAGTAGGAGGGGCTTGCGCTGTCCTGCTGCGTGCGTAGCAGCACATGGGCGACGGTACGACTGTGCAGCAGACGGCACTCGACGATATCGACGAATACGCGATGATGACGTTCGGCCAACCAGCCGGGCAGCCATTGGGCCAATCGTGCCGCATCGAAGCGCTTGAGGAAGTCTGTCGCTTCGCTAATCGCTACCTGCCGGGCGCGAGGGAGCAACAGCATGTTGATGTGCTGAACGTGTTTGATGATACCCAGAGCGTTGACCATGCCGTTGACGCTGGCGGCCATCATTTGGCGCAACGCAATCAGCAGAACGAACAGTGTGAACAGGGGACGCGCCGATCCATACAGATAGTCGATGACCAGGATGACAAAGCCAAGCGCAAAGCTGATATTGATGACCGACAATACGTTGCTTTGCAGCGTTTCCTGAAGCTGTGGCACTTTTTCGAAGCGGTAGTAACGCGCCACGATAAACCCCAGGATGGCCACGCAAACCGCTGCCAGGAACCCTAGCGCCGGGTGCAAAAGGGCAATGACCAAACAAAACAATAGGGCAATGCACGTCGAGGAGAGCGCTCCCATCACGATGGCCAGCATGCGCCTGCCCAAAGGCCGATGATTGGCTACCAGGCGTGTCTTGTTGAGCCTAAGCAAAAGGGCGTCGAACAAACGTGAGATGCTGCGTTTGACCCACCACTGCATTAGCGCAAACGCGCAAAAGCAGAGAACGGCCAAAGCCAGTAGCATCGCCATCTTGTCATTATCGCCAAACTGTGCGGGCAATCCGCGGGTCAAACGACTCTGACCGCTCATCAAGACTTGTAACAGCTGCCAAGGTAGCAACAGGCTGGCTAGCAACAGTATCTGCGCTGTTACTTGCTTCAAGAGAATGGCGCCTACCTGCCAGCGGAATGGTCGCACCACCTCACCCAAAAGGGCCCACATCAGGTCGCGTAGGTGGCGACGATGAGCCCTCTGCTCTTCGGTTGCCGACATGAAGCCCATCACTCCCGTGATTCCAGCATGGTATCGATCAGCTGCATGAAACTACGCAACTCTTCAGGCTGCTGCTCCTTCGGAGCATAGGCCGATATCGCCTGGTATAAAGCCGCCAGAATGGCATGGTTATACTGCAAGTTGCGCTGCTCGGCTTCGGCCCAGCCGTAAGTGGGCCATTGATGTTGTTGAGCCAGAGAAATACTCGCCTGATGGAGTGCTTCGAACAGGGGAGCCACGAAGCGGCTACCGTGAAGATGCTCCAATGTCACTACCTGGCTGCCATCGTGGTAGCGCAGCGACATCAGTGAGCTGGGCAGCGAGATACTGCCTTGGGGGTCGAGTAGATAAAATAATCGTTGCCATAGGGTCACGGCGCCATAGCTCGACTGCATGATGATTTCCAGGTCGCTACTAGCCGTAGGCAGAGGGGGACCGGGCTGCACGTCACCACTCAGCAGCGATTCCGACCAGCGTGCCAGCCCTTCGTGTACCCACCCTTGCTTGAACATCATGTGGGCGTTTTGATAAAGGTGGAAAAGCTCGTGGGCTGGTGTCAGGTTAGTGGCAGCTTCAACACGTCCGCCCAAGGCCATGCGAATATGGCATTCGGGAATGGCCGGGTTTCGCACTACTTCGTCATAGGCTTGGCCGCCGCGAACCTGCTCCGTACGCAGAATCACCATGATAAAGTCGGCCTGCTGATAACGGGGCCTTTGCAAGGGGGGCGTCAGACCCAATACCTCACGAAACAGCACGTCGGCAGCCAGCAGCTGGGTGGCAATGTCTGTAAGCCGCTCAGCCTCGGAGACACGGTACTGATCTGACGCCTGCATGGAAAAATGCGCCCCCACTTCATGGGCCACTTGCGCGTGCTCTGCCCCCACAAGGGCCAGCGCGGGCTCACGTGACAAGGTGCGACAAACGCTGGCAATCGAGGCATCCTGTTGTGCCACGCCCGCCCACAGGTCGCTGCCGAGCAACAGGGCCAGCAGAACCAGCGCCCCTTTACGCACCGCGACGGTCAGGTGCGTCATGCACTCCCTGCCTGATGCCCCGCCAGTAATAACTGCTGATAAGCCACTAGCCCAGAAAGGTAGTGTTCGACATCGTCGATGCGCACGCGAAAGCTGTGATGACGAATGAAAAAACCGTCTTGCACGGTGTACGGGGCCTTGAAGTACATGGCCACTTCCGGCCAGAAAAATCCATTTTGCAGGTAGTTCGCGCGGGCATGCAGCGCGTGATAGAACGCATCGATGTCCAGGCCATCGAGCACATCGGCAAGCTCCGGCATCTGCTCCAGCGTGAGCAGTGTCTTGTGGAACGCCATGGAGAGTTCCAACAGCGTTGGGAAAGTGGTGATCCGATCACGGATGAAGTCGATGTACCCCGCTACGTTGCGCACCGCGAATTCAAAATAGCGGCGTTCGGGGCGGTACATCACCAGCTCATTGGTACAGTAGGCCAGCCAGTGATCGTGGGCCTGCTCATGGCCGTTGTCGATGAAATAGTCAAAGGCCTTGACGACACACGCCAGCCACTGGGGGTTACGGGTTTGGCCATAAAGCCGCATCAGCGCAAAGGCTGCTTCGCCATCGTAGTAGATGATTCGGCTCTTTTCCTTGAGCGATAAATCCGCCGCATTCAGCACATGCACGAAGCTGCCATCAGCCTCCTGCATGCGGACTATCCCCAACGCCAGCGCGTCGGCCAACGCAGCATAGCGGTCATCGTCCATCACCTGCTGATACTTGACCAGGGCCAGGATAGCCACTGCATTAGCCCCTAGCTTGATGATGTTGCCGGTATCCACCACATAGGCGGCACCATCACGCTCGATGATGTCTTGATCGCGCAAGCTCTCCAACGCGCGGTCTATCTGGCCATGCAACTGACGGAGCGGTTCATCGTCAAGAAGCCGTTGAGTAAGGCAGCTTTCATAACCTTCCAAGAGCGCATAAGTACTGCTGGCATGGCGAAGGATGTTATAGGTACCAATCTCACGATTGAAACAGGGAAAATAGCCGTACACGTAGCGGCCATTCGCCTGTACCTGCCTACCCAGAAAGCGCGTCGAGCGGGCTATCAGTTCAGCGGTGGAGGCAGGCGTCAACGGCGGAGTTTCACGACGCCCCCAGCAGCGGGGCTGCGTGCTCAGAAGATGATGGCTCGGCTGTTCACCGCCAAGCGCCAAAAAGACGCCAGCCGTAGCAAAACTCCACATGGGCATCTCGTCGGCAAAGCTTGGCATCTGGCTAGAGCCGTGGCGGGCCTTGAGGTAGCGCTCCAGGTGGGCTTGGTTAATTTGCGCATGGCCCACCTGGTGCCCGCCATACAGGCAGGCGTTGGCATTCAGCTCCATTTCACTGAGCAGCAGCCTGGCTTCGCGCTTGCCTTCAAACGCCAAACCACTGCGAAAGTAGCTACGCTTATAGCGCATGAGTTCCTGCTTGAAGGCCCCCCAACGGCCTTCACGCACGGCGAAAGGCCACTCGATGCGACACCCCACCAGCGGATGCCCGAATTTGCGCTGCAGTCGGGTAATCGCTTGTTCAAGCGCAGGCACCAGTACTTCCCACTGGCCCGCCCGCAGTGCGCTGACATCGACCGTCAGCGTCGTGACCTGAGCCCGCGCATAGCCGTCGCTTACCGAGACCAGTAACAGTGAGTCGAAAGGAGCTACGCTGGCATGCTGACGCTGCCATTGTGACAACACGTCAGAACCCGCAGCATGCAAGGCTGAGTGGATAGCCTCACGGGCAACGTGTGCTTCCTGAACGGCGTGATCCGACATGTCATGGCTCGCATAAGTAGTGAGGGTATAAGTGATGAACGAGGTGAGGTACTGGCAGCGGACGCTTTGGTGTGCAACGATGTGGCCCCCAAAAACGCAGCCACAGCGGGTCACTCAACGTTGTCAGGGGCATGCTCCGCCACCGGCGCCAACTTGAGAATCAGCTGCAGCCGATCTCGTACTGACAGCTTTCGAAAAATAGCGCTCAGATGCGCTTTGACCGTGCGTTCAGTGATCTCCAACTGGCGGGCCACCTCTTTGTTCGTGGCGCCACGCGCCACGGCCAACGCAACGCCACGCTCTCGCTCGGTGAGCAGCTGCAGGTAGTCGCTGTGTTGATAACGGTCATGGTCAACGCGCTGCTGGAGAGCCTTGAACGTACCACCGAGGACTTTCGCCAATAACTCTTGCCCAACCCACACACCTTGATGGGTCACGACCAGAGCCACCTGGTTCAGCACATCAGCCGCCGCCAGGGTATGCACATAGCCCCTGGCGCCCAGATCCAATGCCCTTAGCGCCTCACGGTCGTCGGGGGTATAGCTCAGCACCACCACGATGGCACCCTGCTCTATCAGGGCAGGAACCATGAGTGGCCAGCTATCCACGGTAGTGGAAAGCCATACAAGATCATTGGGCGCTACGCGCTGGCCCAAGGTGTCAGGCGTCAGGGCTCCCACATCCTGAAACGCTTTTTTCCAGCGCGCCTTCAAACTCCCGTCTGTTGTTATAAACCAGTGTTTCATCAGCGCTCTCCCATGGAATCTCGCCACGCCCTTAAAACAGGTTTCAGCATGAACTGCATGACGGTTCGCTTACCGGTGACGATATCCACTTGTGCGGTCATCCCCGGTATGACCTGTAGCCGGTCGGCTACGTTTTCATTCTCTTGGCTGCGCACGCGAACCAGATAGAAGGTATTGCCATCATCATCGGTAATAGTGTCGGCGCTGATATGCTCGAGTTCGGCCTGCAACCCACCATAAATCGCGTAGTCGTAGGCGGTGAGCTTGATGGTGGCTGGCTGGCCCGGGTGCAGGAAGGCGATATCCTGCGGGGCGATGCGTGCCTCCACCAGAAGTTGATCATCGGTCGGCACGATTTCCACAACTTCCTGGCCCGGCTGAGCGACACCACCAATCGTATTGATGTGGATACGCTGTACGATGCCGTCTACCGGTGACCGGATCTCCGTCAACCGGACGCGATCCTGCAAACCGGTGCCTGACTGCTGCAATGCATTCAAATCACCCAGCGCCTGTGCCAAATCATTACGCCACTCGCTGCGACGCTCGGCCCCCAGCTCCCTCAGCTGGGTTTCGGCTTCTTCTACGGCAGCTTGCAAACGTGATACCGCAGCATCTGCCTGGCTGCGCTCACCCGTGGCACGCGACACTTCCCGCTGCAAACGCAGCACCTCCACTTCCGACACCGCACCGGATGCCAGCAAGGGGCGCGTCAGGTTCAGTTCCTGGCTAGCCATGTTCGCTTCACGCTGAGCCGTGTCGCGCCGTGCCTGTGCTTCACGTAGCTCTTCTCGACGCTGACGGATACGGTCATTGAGTACGTTTTCCTGCTCGCGCAGCTCTTCGCGACGACTCTCGTACACCTCGCGCTCTTGCATGACGATATGCGGCACTTCTTCGCGCAGCTCATCGGAGGGTTCGAAGGGTGAATTGGTGGCCAGCGCCCTTAACCGCTCGGCACGTGCCTCCAGCGCAAAGCGCTGGGCGCGGTTTTCCCTGAAATCCGAGACGAAGCGAGTCGGGTCGATCTGCATCAGCACATCTCCCGCGCTGACCAGCTGCCCCTCGCGAATCATGATCTGATTAACCACGCCGCCATCGAAGGATTGGATCCGCTGGAGCTGGCTGGCGGGGATGACGCGGCCCGTGCCACGGGTGACTTCATCGATAGCGGCGAAATAGGACCATGTCAGCAGGGCTACGATGGTCAGCAGTACCGTATAGAGAAACAGGCGCGCACGGATAGGCTCTTGCTGCATGCGCGCCCAGTCGGTATCACTTGCCCAGTCACGATTGAGGTGCGCAGAGGTGACCCGTTTGGCGAACAGTCGATCCATGAAAGGTCGGAACGGTTTTTGACCCTTTTCGGAAAAACGGCCAATCGCATCGAAGCCTTTTTGCTCTGGTGTCACGGAAGGCTTGCGTGTCATCAGGAAGCCCTCCCGATTTGCCCTTTACGCAGCGCTTCCACCACGGTATCGCGGGGGCCATCGGCCACCACTTTGCCCGCATCCATGACGATGATGCGATCGACCAGCGACAGCAGCGATGTGCGGTGGGTCACCACAAGAATGGTCTTGCCTGCCGATATGCGGGTCAGGTTGGCCTTGAAGGCTTCTTCACTGGCGTTGTCCATGGAGCTGGTCGGCTCATCCAACAACAAGATGGGCGGGTCCTGCACCAGCGCTCGGGCAATGGCCACCGCCTGCTTTTGCCCACCAGACAATGCCTGACCGCGCTCGCCCACCTGCAAATCCACCCCGTGAGGGTGGCCATTCACCAGTGTTTCCAGCCCGGCGAGTTCCAGCGCCCTGAGCAATGCTTCGTCATCGACGCGGTCATTCCCACCCCCGGCTACGATGTTCTCGCGCAAGGAACCCGAGAACAGACTGACATCCTGCGGCACATAGCCAATATGGCGGCGCAGATGCAGCGGATCCAGCTGGCGGATATCGACGTTGTCGACCAGCACGGCACCTGCCGTTGGCTGGTAGAACCCCATGATCAGCTTATTGAGAGATGACTTGCCACAGCCAATACGACCCAGCAGGGCGACTTTCTCTCCTGCTTTGATGTGAATCGAGACCTCACGCAAAGCATCGCGCTCTTCATTGGGGTAGCGCAGGGTGACTTTCTCGAGACGGATATTACCTTCGAAGCTGGGTTTTTCGACGTAGGACTTACCCTCATGACGCTCGCTTTTCTTATCCATTACGGTGTTGAGCGTTTCCAAGGTAGTAGCAGACTGATGGTACTGCGCCAGTAGCGCTGCCGTTTGGCTGATGGGCGACATGGCACGGGAAGACAGCATGTAGGCCGCGATTAGCCCCCCTTGGGTGAGATTACCTTCGATAATCTGGTAGACACCGATAATGATCACGCAGACCGCGACGCTATGCTGAGCCCATAGCGCCACGTTGGATACCGACGTACTGACCATTTTCAGCTGGCTACCGGTTTTAGCCAAAAACGCTGTGGCTTTTTCCCATTGGCGTTGAATGCGGCTCTCGGCCCGTAGGGCCTTGACGTTTTCCAATTGAGAAACCGACTCGACCAACAAGGAGTTGCGTTGAGCACCGACCTCCCAAGCGGTTTGCGAAAGTTCGTGCAACTTGCCTTGCGCGGCCAATGCATATAGCAGTACAAACACGGCTCCGATCAATACCGGCAGTACTAGCCAAGGGTTGATCAGTGCAATAATGGCCGCAAACATCAGCACGAAGGGAAGATCGACAATCCCCAGAATCGTCGCCGAACCAATAAAATTACGAACCGATTCGAACGACTGCATGGTGGCTGTGAACGCGCCGGTCGATGCCGGCCGCTCTTCCAACCGGACACCCAGTGCTTTTGCCATGAGCGATGAAGAGAGTTTGACATCCGCGCGGCTGGCAGCAAGATCCACAAAGCTGCTGCGCATCAGTCGCAGCGCCAAATCGAAACACAACACGATAAAAATACCGATAGCCAGCACCCACAACGTCTCAGTCGCCTGATTGGGTACGACGCGGTCGTAAACGTTGAGCACGAAAAGCGGCATGGCGATGGCAAACAAGTTGATGGCCACCGACCCCAGCACGATGTCTCGATATAACCGCCGATTCTCGCGAATTACGCCCCAGAACCAGTGCTGATCCCGGCGCTTCTTACTATTGACGCCTGGTTCGGAAGCATTGTCCGTCAGAAACTTCGGGCGAACGTAAATAGCATCGCCGCTATAGCCCGCATGGAGCTCCGCTAAAGGGATTTCGACTTCGGATTCCGTCAGTTCAGGAAACAGCACACGGGCTTTTTGCTGTTTGAGATCAATGGCCAACAGCACACAGGCCCGGCCAGGTTCGAGTAGCAGCACAGCAGGTAGCAGTGCTGGATTGAGCCCTGAGAGTGGGCTTTTGACGATACGCGCAGTCAGCCCAGCTCTGGAGGCTGCCCGGCCAAACACAGAAGGCGTTAGCTTGCCGTCTTCCAGCGGCAACCCCGCTCGCAATGCTTCTGCAGAGACTTCATGCTGATGAAACGAGGCAATTGCCTTAAGGCATTCCAGCAATTCATCGCCACCTGGCGGCTCGCTGGCAAATGAGTTTGCTGCGTCTGTCTTCGTTAGCTTCGCTTGTGTCACACAGACCTCGTATCCTCAGGGAAGCGCTTAACTATACATGCCTGACGACTAAAAAGTGGCCGCCAGCGGTGGGCTTTTGTGAGCCGGATAATAATGGATAGCTAGACTGACGGCGTTTTCAAAACCATGGAACACCGTCAGCCGTAGCGACACTGTTTAGACGTCAGGCATCATCACATAGGTGGCTGCTGACGCGTACACCGGTGACTGGCTAGTTGACTCGTGACTGAACTGGGCACTGATACCTCGAGTGAAGTCTTCCAGCGTAAACCCGCGCGGCCCTTCCGTACCACACGCCATTTCGGGATTCTGCGCCATGCCTTCGTAGCCCAGCTCTGCCAGGCTGGGGATGTCGTCACGGACGACGTCCAGGGTTTGCATTAGTTGGCCCATGGCGGCCAAGGTGCGGGCCTGGGCCAGCGTCAGATCAAACTCTGCGTTGGCATAGGCACGGCTGGCCTCGAAGAACTCGTTTTCGCTGTCCAGCACGTCCAGCAGGGTGCGCTGACCGATATCGAACTGCTGTTGATAAGCACCGCGGACCCGGTCGATGGACTGGCGATGGTCATTCAAATAGCGCAGCTGCTCGCCAATGCGCTGGGTATCGTTGTAAGCAATTTGTGTGGTCTGACGTACGTTGGTACAAGCCACTTCTCGCTGATTGACCGCCTGCTCGATACGGGTAGTGGCCGCCTCGAAGGCAGCACTGTCAGCACCACCGCGGTAAAGGTTCATGCTCGCGACCAGCTGGATGCTGTGCTCGTCGCGACGTCCTGAAATGGCGTCGTCTTGATTATTGGTGCCGGTACGCCCCTGGATATCCAGACGCGGCATAAACGCAGCACGCTCAGCGCTCTGCACGGCCCGCTGGGCAGCAATATTCTCGATGGCAGCGTGGAATTCAGGATTCCCCTGGAACGCCATCTGAATGGCCTGGCTCACATCCGTGGGTAAATCAGCCGCCAGTGAGGGCGCAGGCGTCATGTTCTGAGGCGGCAGTTGGCCGACCAGGCGCTGATAGCGCGCCGTCACGTCATGCAGGTTGGAGGCTTCGGTCATCAGGTTGGACTCGGCGAGCGCCAAGCGGCCACTAATCTGCTCAAGGTCGACCCCTCTGCCCGCACCCGAAAGAGCGCGCTCTTCGATCTGCGAAAACACGCGGCGGTGTTCGCGGTAATTATTCTGCGCCAAACGCACCATTTCACGGAAGCGCATGACATCCAGATAAGCCTGGAAGGTTTCCAGGGCAATCTCTTCGCTGGACCCCAGCAACTCGAAGTAGGCAATCAAGCGCGTACGATCCAGACGCTCCACTTCACTGCGCGTCGCGAAACCATCGAAGACCATCTGGGTCAGCGTCAGCTCGGCAAAATCACTGTTATAGCTGCCTCGCCCATCGTTCTGCTGGTCTTGACGACCTACCCCCGCCGACACATCGATAGAGGGCAGATAATTACCTTGAGCAACGCGCACGTCGCTACCTGCTGCGCTAAAGTTAGCC
This sequence comes from Halomonas sp. 18071143, assembly GCF_019211725.1. NCBI lineage: Bacteria > Pseudomonadati > Pseudomonadota > Gammaproteobacteria > Oceanospirillales > Halomonadaceae > Halomonas > Halomonas sp. 18071143. The sequence continues at coordinate 1,144,047 of NZ_CP078120.1, read as the reverse complement.
CAGGCGGCATTAACCTGAGGGTTGCTGACGATGGTTTGTTGAATGGTGCTGACCACGTCGGTAGTGCCGGGCGCGTACAGCGTGGCAGGCAGGTTTTGCGCCAATGCCGTCAGCGGCAAGCAACCCAGGGTTGCCACGGCTGCGGGGAGCAGGCCGCGTTGTAAAAAAAAAGCTGGTGTTTGCGTAGTTTTGCTGTTCTTCATGGCCGTAAATCCCTAATGAACGTTTTCTCGCTGCAGATGAGCAAGTAGCCTTTCCCTGTGCAACAACGCTGCCGCGCATTGTTACCCCTCTTGGCTGCTTACCCGCCAACACTGGCTCATCTATGGCGCTTTGTTGTCGCCGAGTTCAATTGACCATGAGTGCTGCCTAGACAAAACACCCTGGCAAATTGCTATTAGCTAAAATTAAACGTCTGAGCACCAGTCGCAAGCCATAAAAACAAAAGTCACAAAAATTTACAATAACATGCTGAAAAAACACTCAATCGGTAGCGGGCAATTCCTTTCTCGGCCACTGCTGAAGCGCCAGCCCCGCCAGGATCAGCAATAGACCAGTCAACGTCGAGCTCAGTAATGGCTCGCCCACCACGACATAGAGCAATAACAGAGAGACCGGCGGAGAGAGAAATATCAACGTAGACACCTTGGCGGTTCGAGACACCTTGTGGATCGCCAACTGCCACAGCACGAAGGCAATGCCCATCTCGAACAATCCTACGTATACGCCGGAGGCCAGCGCGGTCATGCCATGCCACTGAAACCCCGGACCAAAAAGTAACAGAATGGTTAAAAAAGGTAACCCAACACTGAAGTTTTGCCACTGCCCCACTAACGGCGGCCGGGCATCTCGCGCATTCAGTAGCCAGTAGAGTGCCCACAACAACGTTGAGGCCAGCGCCAGCGCAACGCCTAAACCATCCTCGAAGGCGACGTTGAAAACCTGTCCACGCGTCGCAATGACCCACACCCCGGCATAGGCGATCAGCCCGGCCACCATGTCTCTTCGTGTCAACTGGTGACCCAGCAGAGGCACCGCCAGAAACGCCATGGCCAATGCCCAAGTGTAGTTCAGGGCCATGGCCTCCTGGCCTGGCAGGCGGTCGTAGGCTGCAAACAACACCAGATAATACGCGACGGGGTTCATCAGCCCCGCCCATAAGGCCGTGCGCCAGCCGTACCTGAGCGCCTGCTGCATGCGCCCTTGAGCAACTACCAGCGCGCCCATCAACAGCCATGACACCAACGCCGCTAGCCACATCAGCTCTAACGGGCTCATCCAGGAGAGTGCCAGCTTGAAGGCGGTCGCTACCGTCGACCAAAGGGCGACCGCCCCCAGCCCATATAAAATAGCCGCTCTATCCTGGCTCATCGGTCGATGTGCCCAAGGTCACGGTCAGGGTCGATGTGATCGCGTACCTGCTGTTTGAGCGTCTTGATATCCGGGAAGCCGCCGTCACGTTTGCGCTCCCAAAGCAGCGTGTCATCACACCAGATTTCAAACCGGCCCCCATGGGAAGGCACGAGCGCGACCTGGTCGAGCTGCTCACCAAACGTGGACAGTAACTCCTGGGCATACCAGCCGCTGCGCAGCAGCCACTGACACTGGGTGCAGTAGTGAATCCGGACCTGCGGCATGGCGTACTCCTTATCGGCCAATTCCCTGACAAGCTAAACTATCATGTCGATTACGCTATGATATTGATCAAGCATTCTGTCATCTTATCAATCAGCGCGAAAAACCGCTTACTTTTAGTGAGGGAGGGGAGGATGTCAAATTAGCAACTGCCAAGGAACTCCATGGCTCAGCCAGGTGTTTCACAAACGCGTCTCTATGAGTGGCTGACGGGCGATGACGACAGCCGTATGTGTGCCGACATCCCCGAGGGCGCTTGCCAGGAGCAGCCGCGTAACTTTTTCCATCATCTATGGGCGGCATTGGGTAACAAGCTGGCGGATGAACTCTCCAGTGCACGGCTGGTATTGCCCTGGTTGATGGGCATCATCGGTGCGCCAGTGTGGATGGTGGGCTTGCTGGTCCCCATCCGTGAGGCTGGCGCGCTGCTGCCTCAGCTGTTCGTGGCAGGCTTCATTCGCCTGAAACCTCAGCGCAAGTGGGTATGGGTCACCGGAGCGCTGCTTCAAGCCTTGGCCGCACTGTGCCTCGCGCTACTGGCGCTCTGGGGAAGTGGCACGCTGGGCGGATTTCTGGTGCTGGCGGTGCTGGTGGTACTGTCATTAGCGAGAGGGCTCTCATCGATCGCCACCAAGGACGTCCTTGGCAAGACCATCGCCAAGCGCAGGCGAGGGACCCTCATGGGCTGGAGTGGCAGCGTAGCAGGTGCCGCCACGCTGGCGGCGGGCGGTGTGTTGCTGTGGTTCGGTGATCGCCCAGGTAACGTGGCGCTGGCCATGCTGCTATGTGTCGCGGCGGCGGGATGGTTGCTCAACGCGTTCAGCGCCGCGCGCATCAAGGAAATGCCGGGGGCCGTAGAAGGCGGTGAAAACGCCTGGGACAGCATCAAGCTCGGGGCCACCCTGATGCGCGAGGATCGCACCTTCCTGCACTTCAATCTGGCCAGGGCCTTATTGCTTTCCAGTGCGCTTGCCCTGCCCTACCTGGCGCTGCTGGGCCAACAACAAAGCGGCAGTGAGCTGGGCGGGCTAGGCATCATGGTGGTGGTGTCCGGGTTGTCAGCGATGATTGCCAGCCCCATCTGGGGAAAACGCGCGGACCACTCCAGCCGCCGCGTCATGCGTGATGCTGCCGCCGGTACCGCTCTGTGTTGCTGCCTGGGCGCGGGCATTGCCTGGCTACCGGGCGAGTGGACACGCAGCGTGCTGCCCTATGCCTGCGTTTATGCCCTGCTGATGCTCATTCACCATGGGGTTCGCCTGGGCCGCAAAACCTACCTGGTCGATATAGCCAGTCAGGACAACCGAGCACTCTATGTGGCGCTATCCAACACCTTCACAGGAGTGCTCATGCTGGCAGTGGGTGGCCTGATTGGCGGGCTGGCACAGTGGCTTGGCAGCAGCCTTCTGCTGCTGGTGCTGGCGGTCACTGCATTGGGGGCCATGGTAAGCGCTCAGCGCCTTCCAGAAGCAGAGTGATCTTCAAGGATTGCAAACCCGTGCAACGCTCGCCATGATGAGCGGGAATCACGGCGTAACGTGGTTTTTTTGCTATCCTAGCTGTAATCAGTGGTAAGTGGCATCGCCTACCCTGCCTATAACGAGCCTCGCGCTGACGAACAGCGACACGGCTAGCAGCCTGTCGGTCTTTCCGTTGCACCGTGAGATACTGACCACCGTCATCGCCGAGCTGAGAAGATCGCCATGAGCCGCTTCATCCCTGTGGATCGCCAGACCGATTACCTGCTGCCGCCTTCGGTAGACGAGTGGTTGCCCGATGGTCACCTGGCGCGGTTCGTTGTCGATGTTGTCGAACAACTGGACCTCTCGACGTTGACCCGGCGTTACATGGGGCGGGGTTCCAAGGCACATCACCCGGCGGTGCTACTGAGCCTGCTGATCTACGGCTACGCCACCGGGGTGGTCTCCAGCCGCAAGATCGAGCGTGCCACCTATGACTCGGTGGCGTTCCGCTACCTGGCCGCCAATACCCATCCCGACCATGACACGCTGGCCACCTTTCGCCGCCGCTTTCTGCCGGAACTGGAACAGTTGTTCGTACAGGTGCTGCTGCTGGCCCGCGAGATGAAGCTGCTCAAGCTTGGCACCATCGCCCGACGGCACCAAGCTCAAGGCCAACGCCAGCAAGCACAAGGCGTTGTCGTATAGCCATGCCAAGAAGCTGGAGGCACAGTTCAGGGCAGAGGTGAAAGCGCTGACCGAGCGGGCCGAGTCGGCGGACAAGGAGGACGCGGCCGACGGCATGGATATCCCCGCCGAGATTGCCCGCCGTGAAGCCCGCCTGGCGGCCATCGCTGAGGCGAAGGCCAAGATCGAGGCGCGCGCCGAGGAGCGGGACGCCACCGAGCAAGCCGCCTATCAGGAAAAGGTGGCGCGGCGGGAGGGGCAGCGCAAGGCCGGCAAGAAGCCCCGTGGGCGTGACCCCGAACCGCCCACTGGTGGCCCGCGTGACAAGGATCAGATCAATTTCACCGACCCGCAGTCGCGCATCATGCCGGTCACCGGCAAGGGGTTTGATCAGTGCTACAACGCCCAAGCCGCGGTTGATACCGAGAGTCTGCTGGTGACCCATGTCCACGTCACGCAGGCGACCAATGACAAGCAGCAAGTCATGCCGCTACTGACGGCCTGGCAAGGTTACCCGGAAACGCTGGGAAAACCTGACCACCTGCTGGGTGATACCGGCTACTTCAGTGCCAGCAATATCCAGGCCTGCCATGACCATGGTATCGAACCGCTGTTGGCGATGAAGCGAGACGTCCATCACCTTCCGGTCTTTGAACGTTTCGCCGCGGATCCGCCTGCCCCGGAGAGCGAGGACCCCGTCGAACAGATGGCACACCGCTTGAAGACGCAGGCGGGCCGAGCGCTCTACGCATTGCGCAAACATACCGTGGAGCCGGTCTTCGGGATCATCAAACACGTGATGGGGTTCCGGCAGTTCTCGCTACGCGGACTGGATAAGGTCAGCGGCGAGTGGCGATTGGCCACCATGGCGTGGAATATCAAGCGGATGCACCGGTTGACGGCGGGCTGAGGGCTCGCCGCGCCCAACCGGCCAGCAGGCAAGGCGTCAGAACCGCCTTGCAGAAGCTGAGGGGCAGGTTAAGAGCCACACAACAGCACCAACACCAACACAGGGGGGGGTGAAGAACCCACGCCTCAGCTCATCCATTAACCTCAAGTCCGACAGACTGCTAGAATGACGAGAAGCAACAGGAATCCATTGATGAAACGATCTCCCTTGATCAGCCCGGAGTTACTCGAACGCATTGTTGATGCTTCTGAAGATGGCATTGTCGTTGCAGAGCAGGAAGGTGACGAAAACATTCTGATTTATGTCAACAAGGGCTTCGAGCGTCTGACCGGCTACAGTGCAGACGAAATCCTGTATCGAGATTGTCGTTTCCTGCAGAACGAAGACCGCGACCAGGATGCCCTCGCGTCGATTCGTGATGCCCTACAGGATGGCCGCCCCTCTCGCGAAGTGCTGCGCAACTATCGTAAAGACGGCACGATGTTCTGGAACGAGCTATCGATTACGCCGGTTTATGATGAAGCCGACAACCTGATGTACTTCATCGGCGTGCAGAAAGACGTCACCGAACGGGTCGAAGCCCAGCTGGCTTTGGCAGCGTTGAAAAAGCAGCAGGCGCTGGCCGAATAGCGTTTGTGGCCATGCTGCTGTTGGTAGCTCTGGGGATTTTGGTAGCTCTGGGGATTTAATGGCGGCCAAGGCAAGTTTGTGCTTGAACTTCACCCCAACTGGCGTTATATAGCGCCTAGGCGCTTGTTTAGCGTTAGGCGCTCCCTGCGGAAGGGAGCCGTTGTGATGCCGGTGCGCCGGCTTGGGTTGGAGGGCATACCATGAGCCGTGACCCCTTGAATCGTGAGACCTACACCAGCGACGGGCTGGACGCCGACGACTTCGACAACCTGGACGCGGTCAACGACGATCAATACGCCAAGAGCAAACCCAGCAAGGCCGACACCCTGCGCGCACGGCGCCAGGTGGAAGCATGGCTAGAAGAGCGACGCCTGCAGCGTGCCATCAAAGACGACTGGGACGAAGAAGAGTAGCGCCTTACGGGTAGATGCTCTGTCGTTCGAACAGGGGGCAATCATTGGATTGCCCCTTTTCATTTAATTCAGCGCGTAATGGATTCAGGATAGCCTGGGTAGCCACCCAAACCTGCTTGTGGGAGGCCAATTCATTGGGCGACGGCCTGGGCAGGCACCGGTGCCTGAATCGTCGCGAGCTAAAGCTCCCTCCCACAACAACCCCCTCCCACAGCAGTGAGTGCCTCCAGGCCAGCTTGTGGGAGGCCAATTTCATTGGGCGACTGTCTGGGCAGGCACTGGTGCCTGAATCGTCGCGAGCTAAAGCTCCCTCCCACAACAACCCCCTCCCGTAGCAGTGAGTGCCTCCAGGCCAGCCTGTGGGAGGCCAATAGATTCAAACCAGTCTGCGTAGAATTTTTCATTTCCGCACGGTTTTTCGTTTCATCCTGCTCACCTGACTCAGTACCGTGCGGCTGGCCTTTAGCCGCGCTGGGCACTATCATCTGTACACCAAGCCAGCACCGCTGGCCCCGCTTTTACCACAACCTAACGGATTTCCATGGCGCAATACGTATTCACCATGAATCGGGTTGGCAAAGTCGTGCCGCCCAAGAAGCAAATTCTCAAGGATATCTCGCTGTCGTTCTTCCCGGGCGCCAAAATCGGCGTACTAGGCCTGAACGGCGCCGGTAAATCCACGCTGCTGCGCATCATGGCCGGTGTCGATAAAGAGTTTGAAGGTGAAGCTCGTCCGATGCCCGGCATCAACGTGGGCTACCTGCCTCAGGAGCCGCAGCTGGACGACGAGAAAAACGTCCGGGATACCGTCGAAGAAGCGCTGGGTGCCCTGAAGGAAGCTCAGCAGAAACTGGATGCGGTGTACGCGGCTTACGCAGAACCGGATGCAGACTTCGATGCCCTCGCCAGCGAACAGGCGTGTCTCGAAAACATCATCGAAGCCGCCGATGCGCATAACATCGAGCGTAAGCTGGAAGTGGCCGCCGAAGCGCTGCGTCTGCCGCCCTGGGACGCCAAGGTAGGCAACCTTTCCGGGGGCGAGCGCCGCCGTGTGGCTCTGTGCCGCCTGCTGCTGTCCAGCCCGGACATGCTGCTGCTGGACGAACCCACCAACCACCTGGATGCGGAATCGGTGGCCTGGCTGGAGCGCTTCCTGCACGACTACAACGGCACCGTCGTGGCGATCACTCACGACCGTTACTTCCTGGACAACGTGGCAGGCTGGATTCTCGAGCTGGACCGTGGCCAGGGTATCCCCTTCGAGGGCAACTACTCTCAGTGGCTGGAGCAGAAAGAGCAGCGCCTGACCCAGGAAGCCAAGCAGGAAGCCTCGCGCCAGAAGGCCATCAAGCAGGAGCTGGAGTGGGTACGCAGCAACGCCAAGGGCCGTCAGGCAAAAAGCAAGGCGCGTCTCAATCGCTTTGAAGAGATGCAGTCCGGCGACTACCAGAAGCGCAACGAAACCAACGAAATCTACATTCCGCCTGGCCCGCGCCTGGGTGACAAGGTCATCGAATTCCACAACGTCACCAAGCGTTTCGATGACAAGCTGCTCTACCAGGACCTCTCCTTTACCATTCCCCAAGGGGCCATTGTCGGCATCGTCGGCGGTAACGGCGCGGGTAAATCGACGCTGTTCAAGCTGGTCACCGGCAAGGAGCAGCCGGATGCGGGCGACGTGGTGATCGGTGAAACCGTGGATATCGCCTACGTCGAGCAGTTGCGCGATGCGCTGGACGACAAGCAGACGGTATGGGAAGCGGTGTCCGACGGTCAGGACATTCTCAATATCAACGGCTACGAAGTCTCTTCGCGTGCCTACGTGGGTCGCTTCAACTTCAAGGGCAACGACCAGCAGAAGCGCCTGGATGAGCTGTCGGGCGGTGAGCGCGGGCGCCTGCAGCTGGCGCAAACCCTCAAGCAGGGTGCCAACGTATTGCTGCTGGACGAACCCTCCAACGACCTGGACATCGAGACACTGCGCGCCCTGGAAGAAGCCCTACTGGCCTTCCCCGGCTGCGCCATGGTGATCTCCCACGACCGTTGGTTCCTGGATCGTATCGCCACGCACATCCTGGCCTTCGAGGGCGACTCGGAAGTGGTGTTCTTCGATGGCAATTACACGGAATACGAAGAAGATCACAAGAAACGAGTCGGCAACGACACGCCGAAGCGCATGAAGTACAAGCGTATCGACGCTTGACCGCGGGCGCCTTTCGCCTGCTAAAGCGACCTCCCCCCAGTGCCTGGCAGGGCGGGTGTGGGAGGAAGCTTTAGCTCGCGATGGCTGACTTTGCCAAGGCACTTGACGGCGCCCTTCGCCCGCCAAAGCGAGCCTCCCGCGTTAGACTTAGCCTGCAGGCCAAGTGAACTGGCGCCCGCCCATCAGGTGCATATGGATGTGGTAGACCGTCTGCCCGCCCATTTCGTTACAGTTCATGACCACCCGATAGCCGTCTTCGGCAAATCCCTGCTGTTTGGCCAACTGGGCAGCGGTATATTGCAAGCGGCCGATCACCGGCAGGTCGTCAGGCGCAATGTCATTGAGCGTGGCGATGTGCTTTTTGGGGATGATCAGCTGATGCGTAGGCGCCTGAGGGCTAATATCGTTAAAGGCAAGCACATGCTCGTCTTCGTAGACGATGTCCGCAGGAATCTCGCGGTTGATGATTTTACAAAACAGGCACTCCATCGCAGCCTCCTTGGTGTGGCGCGTTATTGTCAAAAGAGCCAGCTAAACGCGCCTATCGGAAACGGCGCTGAGCCAGCAGGTGGCGAACCAACGGGGCGAGGATCAACTCCATCGCCAACGACATGCGTGCACCGGGCACCACCAGCGTGTGGGGCCGCGTCATGAACGCATCCTTGATCATGGCCAGCAGCCAGGGGAAATCCACGGTCGAGGGGTCGCGAAAGCGAATCACCACGAAAGACTCGGCATCGGTGGGGATATCCTGCACCTCGAAGGGGTTGGAGGTGTCGACGGTAGGCACGCGCTGAAAGTTGATATGGGTACGCGAAAACTGCGGCTGGATATAGCGCACGTAATCGTCCATGCGCCCCAGAATGGTGTCGATGACCGCTTCCTGTGAGTAGCCACGCAGCTTGGTGTCACGATCGATCTTCTGAATCCACTCCAGGTTCATGGTCGGCGCAACGCCCACCAGCAAATCCACGTGCCGAGCAATATCGTACTCGCGGGTCACCAGCCCACCGTGCAGCCCTTCGTAAAACAGCAGGTCAGTGCCGCAAGGCAGCGCCTGCCATTCGGTAAAGGTGCCCACTCGGTAACCGGCTTCGATCTTCTGCTTGTCTTCTGCATGGATGTAGTGCCGGTAGGTACCGGTGCCGTGTTCACCGTACTCGACGAACAGGCCCTCCAGGCGATCCAGCAGGTTGGCCTCGACGGCAAAGTGAGAAAGCTCATCCTTGCGTTCGGGCTCTTCGCGGAAGATACGTTTGAGGTCATCGCGGGTATAGCGATGGAAGGCATCACCATCCACCATGGCCGCGTGAACGTCTTCTCTTAGAAACATCCGTTCGAAGCTACGGCGCACCGTGGTGGTGCCAGCCCCAGAGGAGCCGGTGATGGCAATGATGGGATACTCTCGGGACATCAGCTCCCCCTTGCCTCGGCGAGTGTCTGCTTCACCGCGTCAGGAATGGGCACCGGCTTGCCCGCCCCCAGATCCAGCAGCAGCTTGTTGATTCGGGCCGTGGCCACCACAGTCTCGCTGCCTTCCTTCAAGACACGCTGATAGACAGTCAGTGCCTTGCCCTGCGGTTCAGGCACCGCCGTCTCGATGACCAGCACCTCCGGGAAGCGCGCTTCCTGCTGATATTGTATCGCCAGGTCCACCACGACGCTGGGATAGCCGCCCATGTCCCACTCGGGCAAGTGCAGGCTACCCAGTGCTTGTGCCCTGGCCTCATGCAGCAGCGACACCAGGGCATCATGCCCCAGGTGGCGGCCGTAGTTCATGTCGGTCACCCGCACCGAGAGGGTATGGCGGTGGATCACCGCGTCTGCGGGAAATTCGATAGCAACGCGTTCCATGACGGCTCTCCTGCTTGGGTGACGAAAGGGGTCGTTAGTGATTCACTTCCCGGGCAATGGCGCGGAAGGCGATGTCACGGCGGAACTCGGCACCTTCCCACTGGATGGCCTTGACCCCCTGATAGGCCTGCTGCTGAGCAGCCGACACGCTGTCGCCCAGCGCCGTGACACACAGCACGCGCCCACCGGCCGTGGCGATCTCGCCTTCATCGGTCAGGGCAGTGCCGGCGTGGAACACCTTGCACTGGGCCTGCTCGGCATCGGCCAGACCGTGAATCACATCGCCTTTGCGATAGCTGCCGGGATAACCGCCCGCCGCCATGACCACGCCCACCGCCGCACGGCTGTCCCATTCACACTGCTTGCCTGCCAGCTCGCCTTTGGCGCCCGCCAGACAAAGCTCCGCCAGATCCGACACCAGACGCATCATGATGGGCTGGGTTTCCGGGTCACCAAAGCGGCAGTTGTATTCGATCACTTTGGGTTGGCCCGCAGCGTCGATCATCAAACCGGCATACAAGAAGCCCGTGTACGCATTGCCCTCTTCAGCCATGCCTCGTACGGTAGGCAGGATCACCTGCTCCATGATGCGGGCATCCACCTCGGGCGTGACCACAGGCGCCGGTGAGTAAGCCCCCATGCCGCCGGTATTGGGACCGGTATCACCATCGTAGGCACGCTTGTGATCCTGGCTGGTGGCCATGGGGACGACATGTTCACCGTCGACCATGACAATGAAGCTGGCTTCTTCGCCGTCCAGAAACTCTTCGATGACGACCCGGGCACCGGCATCGCCAAAGGCGTTGGCTTCCAGCATATCGCGAATGGCGGCTTCGGCTTCGGCTTCGCTCATGGCCACGATCACGCCCTTGCCGGCGGCCAGACCATCGGCCTTGATGACGATGGGCGCGCCCATGCGGGCCAAGTAGTCAAGCGCTGGCTCGACCGCCGTGAAGGTCTGGTAGTCGGCGGTGGGAATGGCGTGGCGGGCCAGGAAGTCCTTGGTGAAGGACTTGGAGCCTTCCAACTGAGCAGCCCCCTGGGTAGGGCCAAAGATGGTCAGGCCCGCTGCCTGAAATTGATCGACCACCCCTTCCACCAGCGGCGCTTCCGGGCCAACGACCGTCAGGGCGACCTGCTCTTGCTGAGCAAACGCCACCAGTGCCGGCAGGTCGGTTGCGGCAATGGCCACATTGCTCAGCTTGGGCTCCGTGGCCGTGCCTGCATTACCAGGCGCTACGAACACCTGCTCGACCTGGGGGGATTGGGCAAGCTTCCAGGCAAGGGCATGTTCACGGCCACCGCCACCGATCATCAAAACTTTCATGGGTATCCTTCTCAAAACAGGAGAGCGTCGATGGGCGCATTATGCCATAACGCAGCCGCTAGCGGGGCGCCAAGCGCTGTCTGAAACCCAGCGCTGTTGTGAAGCTAAGGCTTGCCGTCCGTTGGGTCGTCGTCTTCCTTGGTGGAAGGCTGGTTGAGCGTGTTCTGCCAGAAGCGCATGTTCTCCTCGGCCAGTTCACGCATGAACTCCATGGGCGTATGCCGCATGGCCTGCTGCCACTGGCTCTGAAGGCGCTTCTGCTGCTCCAGCATCAGTTGAGTGCCCTGTTCCAGATAGCGCGCCAGAGGCAGCGGTGACGACATGTCATACACGCGAATCAACTGGGCCAGCAGGTCGTTGGAGAACACTTCCGCTTCACTATCGGCCTGCTCCTGTTCGATAATGATCGACAGTAGAATCGTGCGCGTGAGGTCTTCGCCACTTTTGGCATCTTCGACACGGAAAGGCTCTTCGTCGATAATCAGACGGCGCAAATCTTCCAGCGTCACGTAGCGGCTTTGTTGTGTGTCGTACAACCTGCGGTTGGCATATTTACGAATGACGCGCACAGCGTATCTCCTTAAACGCGATAAAGGCTTTTGTCGCCATGGCTGCTATTGTGCCTGCAACACACGCCCATGCAAGCCAGCTTAACGGATTAGTGCCGCGATGCGCGGCCCGCCCACGACTAATAGACGACCATCATGAATCTGATTTTGCTCGACCCCAGTGAGGTGAACGGCCAACAAGCCCGCCTGACCGACACCCGCCGCTTGACGCACCTGCGCGACGTACATCGTGCTCAGCCGGGGGATCAGCTGAGCGTGGGCGTTCAGGGAGGCAACATGGGCAAGGCCGAACTGATCGAACTGAGCGACAGCGGTGCCCTCTTCCACCTGGGCCCGCTGGAAACGCCTCCACCGCCCCCGCTACCGGTACATCTGGTACTGGCCCTGCCACGCCCGCGCATGCTGGCCCGCACGCTGGAGCACGTGACCGCGCTAGGCGTGAAACAGATTACCCTACTGCACACCCAGCGGGTGGAGAAAAGCTACTGGCAATCGCCGGAGTTACGCCCGGAAAAAGTGCACCAGCATCTCCTGCTTGGGTTGGAGCAGGCACGCGACACGCAGCTCCCGCAGGTCACGCTGTGCAAGGGCTTTCGCCCTTTTCTGGAAGATCACCTGAACGGCGTACTACACGAGCGACGGGGGCTCGTTGCTCACCCCGGCATGCCCGACGCCTGCCCACGCGGCATCGACGAGCCCTGTGCACTTTTCGTGGGGCCAGAGGGTGGTTTTATCGAATGGGAAGTCGAGCAACTGCTGGCAGCAGGATGCGAGGGCATGCACCTGGGCCCGCGCATCCTGAGAGTAGAAACCGCCGTGACGGCGCTGCTGGCACGGCTGTTCTGACTCACCCTATTGATCAGGTTTGATCGTCTTCGGGGTCGTGGGGAACGTACTCGGCATCCTCCCCACACTCCGGTGACTGCAGGAACGTTCTACGCACGTCCAGTAACCCAAGATGGCTGATGGTGCGCCGCCCCAGCAGCAGCGGGTAAATCATCTCTTCGCGGTCGCGCAGGCTGAACTGCTCTTCATAGATGGTGTCGCCCATGCACACATCCATCAGCACCACGGGGCGTTCATCGCGCCCACCGGCGCCGCGCACGGTTTGCTCACGATACAGCGGACGTTCGATTTCGTCGCTGAAGGTCTCACCGCTGGCCTGATCCTCCAGCTTTAAGCGAAAGCGCACCCAGTCTTCGCCATCCTTCTCGAAAATCTCGATGTCACGGGCGTCCAACGACGAGGTCAGCGCACCGCTGTCCAGCTTGGCCTTGACGCCAATGCCCCAAGGCTCGATGAACGCGTTCTCCACCCAGCCGAACACCTTGTCCTCGGCCTGTACGCTGGCACTCGCCATCAGCACACTCGCCAGAGCCGTCATGCCCATGGTCTTTCGCAGTCTATTCACCATCGCAACGCGTCCTTGATAGTTGGATTAAAAAGGTAGTTGGATTAAAGAGGTAGTTGGATTATGGAAGTCGCTCAAGCAGCGACTGAGTGGCAAAACCGTCGGGCACCAGTCCTTGATCACGCTGGAAGGCTCGCACACCTGCCTGGGTATTGGGTCCCATGATGCCATCGGCGGTACCCACCGAATAACCGGCGTTGTTCAGCCGCTGCTGAAGCGTTCTGACATCGTCGCGCGTCAAAGGTGCCTCATGGGTGGGCCAGGACTGAGTAATGCCCTGACGCCCGGCAATGGCATCGGCCAGTGTCGCCACCGCTAGCGCATAGCTGGTGGCGTTGTTGTAGCGCAAAATGGCCCGGAAGTTAGGGCCTACGATGAATGCTGGGCCACTGGCACCCGCTGGTACGATGACGGCGGCGCTATCGAAGGCGGGCAAATCGCCGCTCACCGCCCGTACGCCCTGCGCGGCCCACTGGGCCGAACTCAAACGTTCGGTTTGCGAGTAGTCGAACGTATCAGGCAGTACTACCTCAGCTCCCCAGGGCTGGCCTGCTTGCCAACCGGCACGGGCCAGGTAGTTGGCCGTCGAGGCCATGACGTCGGGAATGCTGCCCCAGATGTCACGTCGTCCATCATTGTCACCGTCCACCGCATAGGCTTCGAAGCTGCTGGGGATGAACTGAGTATGCCCCATGGCCCCGGCCCAGGAGCCGCGCATCTCATCGGCGGCGATATCGCCCTGCTCGATGATACGCAGCGCTGCCAGAAGCTCTCCGCGGGCAAAGTCACGGCGACGGCCATCGTAGGCCAGCGTGGCGAGGGACTCAAGCGTCGAAAAGTCACCAAAGTTGCTGCCGTAATTACTCTCGACACCCCAAATGGCGACGATGATTTCGGCAGGCACCCCATACCGTTGCTGCATCTGCTGGGCGGTATCGCGATGCTGGGCATACTTTTCACGGCCATTGGCAATGCGCGTACTGGACACGGCGCTATCGAGGTATTGCCAGATGGGCCTGACGAACTCAGGCTGATGACGGTCCAGCTCGATCACCCGCTCGCGATAACGCACACCGTCCAGCGCTTTGGCCAGAGTGGCTTCACTGATCCCTTGATTGGCGGCGTAACGGCGGAAATCACTTAGCCACTGGTTGAAGCTGGCATACTGCACCTGCTCGGCGGCTCGCGCATCGACTTCGGTCATCAGTTGCGGGCTGGCTTGGGCAGATTGCCCCCCCAAAGCCAGCATCGTTGCCAGTATCAAGGCTGGCTTGAAGGTGGGCGCGAAAGCGGGTGATACCTGGGATTTCAATAACATGTCATCGTCTCATGGCTGTCCTTGGCGTGGCTGTGATAATGGCTCAGAAACGGGTCTGATGCCAGCCTCACGCCATCAGGCGCCACAGCACCACAACGTGGGCAGCCCCCACGATACCGGTCAGCACACAGCGCAATCCCGTGTACCAGCGAGGAAAGCCATCACGGCCATCGCGACTGACATCGTAAAGCCCGATGAGCACGAAACCTGCCAGCAGCACCCACAGCCCCGTCACCACATCGAATAGCAACGCAGGCCAGGCAATCAGGCTCGGCACCATGGCCAGCAGCAGGCGCCTGGCGTTATCCGGGCGCGAGACTTGAAGCGCGCTACCCCAGTGGGCGCCGCCCAGAAACGAGAGAATGACCGCGCTATAATAAGTAAACCCGTAAATCGCCGTGACCTGCCAGGCAGTCGGCGCCCACCATGCTGCCCCACTCGCCGCAACGAAGGGTATCAGCCCAGCAAGGCCCAGCCCCCAGGCCAGTCGGCGTTCACTCACAACGCTTCCTGCTTGCTTACTCATCCGTCTCCTCGAACTCTTCGGCAGCAATCAGCCAGCGGTGCCACTCACTTGGCATGACGCAGGGAGGATCGAACCTGGAAGGCGCCGCGCGCCAGGGCTGGTGCCGTTCGAGGCCAAAGGGCAAGGACTCGAGGGCCGGCAGCCAGTAAGCGACATAGAGGCCTTTTGGGTCGTAATGTCCGGCCTGTTTCAACACGTTGAAGTAGCGATCCTGGCGGGGATCTCGCCCTACGCCGGCGATATAGCGCCAATTTCCCCAGTTGCTGGCCACATCGTAATCGATCAAACAGTGCTCGAACCAGCCAGCGCCCAAACGCCAGTCCACGCCCAGGTCCTTGACCAGGAAACTGGCCACGTTCTGCCGTGCGCGGTTGGATATCCATCCGGTCCCCTTGAGTTCAATCATCGCCGCATCGATGAACGGCACCCCGGTCTTGCCGTCGCGCCAACGGTTGAACGCCTCGTTAGGCACGGGGAGCTGCTCGCGGCCGAATAGCGCAGGGCCTTCAAGCTGTGCTGCACGGTGAAAGTAGTCACGCCACAATAGTTCGAACACGATCCAGTAGCTGGACTCGCAGCTACCGTTGATGGCTTCCCAGGCCTTGACCTCACGGTGTACCTGGCGAGCCGAGAGACAGCCCCTGGCCAGCCAGGGCGAAAACCGCGTCGAAAAATTGGCACCCAGCAAGCCATTGCGGGTCTTTTTGTAAGACTCAGCGCCGTTCTGCCGCCACAGATAGTGCTGCAGCCGGTCTCGGGCGGCAGATTCACCGCCTACGAATACAAAGCCTTGGCGCTTGTCTGGCTGCCAGGCCGCGCTCTGCTGACACACATCCTTGAGCGGCGGGAAGCCACGGGGGGCGTCGTCTGGCCACCCGGGCAGCGTCACCGGCATGGTGAGCGGCTCGGGGATCTCGCAATGTTTTTCCACATGGCGACGAAACGCCGAAAAGCTGGCGGGCAGCTCCTCCAGGGCAAACGGCAGTGTCGCAGCGTCAAGCAAGTAGCCGCTTTCGGAACGCACCAGCGAACAACCCTCAGGCAGCGTCTCGGCCACCTGATCGATGTGCGCCCGCTCTTCGCAGCCCGAGTGCTCGGCGACCAGCACTTGCCGGGCCTTGAGACGCGTAGCCATGGCCACCACTTCTTCAGCGGGATGGCCGATACGTACCAGCAGATCGCTGCCCAATTGCAGCAGCTCGCCTCGCAGCTCCATCAGGCTTTGCCATAAAAAGCGCAGGCGCGCCGGGCCAAGGCGGCAAGTCTCCTCGCCTGCCATATTGGAGGTCAACCACGCCTGGTCCAGTACGTAAAGGCAAACCAGTTGATCAGGGGCGGACTTGAAATGTAGTAAGGGGTTGTCCGCTACACGGAGATTATCCTGTAGCCAGACGATATCAGTCGTGCTGTTCATGCTCGTGCCTCCTCGGCGTGCTGTGCTGTCTGGCTTCGCGTCGGCAACGTTCGCTGCAAAAACGCACTTCCTCCCAGCAGCGCGCCCATTTTTTCCGCCAGGTAAATGGGCGCTGGCATTGAACGCAGTCTTTTTCCGGTAGGTCTTGTTTTCGTCTCATCTGTCCATCTCGCTGCGCGTAAAGCACCGCGCCACGCTTTCATACATGGACACTATATCTTATACAGTACATATATTGTATATAAATTAACAGGCATTTAGTGGCACTGCGCACTTTGGTTAAACAGCAGCGCCTTATTAACTCCGATCGAGTAGGAGGGGGAGTCGCCTCCCCCGTCCTCTCACACCACCGGGCAAACGGATCCGTACCACGGCGGTTCCTGTCCCCCATTATCGGGCTGAGCTTCGTTCCGCTGAATTCGCTCGCCTGTGTGCTCTGAGCGCTTCGACAGTCTTTGGGCTTCCGGCCCGCCATACAGTTATCGAGAGCCCTCCGGGGAGGCTTCTGCTCGTACACATCAGAGAGTGGTCAACTATCCACTCGTGACAGGTTCAGCCCTTCAGCTCTTGGTTAGAGAGCCTAATATGGCCTCTGCTGACTCCTGTTCGCCCATCCCGACACCTCACGGTGTCGGTAGCCAGTGGCAGGCGAACAGGCCTCCCAGGGTAAGACGCGCGACCTTCCTCCCATCTACCCGCCGCATCTACTTCCACATCTTCTGGATAGCTATTGGGCTTCGAGTTTCATGGCCCTCTCGCCCAGATGTGGCTGCCTCATATGCGGTTCCTGTTCGTCGGGCCAGGAGTTTGCCTACAGCTTCCTTCAGATTCCGCCTCACGACGAACACCCTTGCTGTTCAGCTAACGGTTCCCGCTATCAGGGTCCGTAGGGGACTTTCACCCCCAAGTCATCCGGCCAACCACCACGGCGGACCGGATAGCGCCTAATTGGCGCTGCGCGCCATGCCTGGCGCACCATAAAAAAAGCCACCCGAAGGTGGCTTTTGGTTAACTCGTTGATTAATGGTCAGTCGGGATCTGTAGGCCGAGGTTGACGCTTGGCATTTTCATGGGTCTCCAATCCGCTCTTCAATTCATGGGTGAGCGGATCATAATTGGGCCTGAGTTCATCCTTCACCGTACCGCTCCACAGTCGAGAGCCGACGAAGTAACCCGCCCTGCCAATCACATGGGCGGCAATAGGTGCGGTGATCAAGATGAATACGATGATCGCGAATGCCCGCGCCACGACCCCCACTTCGGCAAAGTGCATGGCTGCCGCCAGCATGATCAGGATCACCCCCAGTGCAGCAGCCTTGGTGGTGGCATGCATACGGGTCAACAAATCGGGCAGCCGCAGCAAACCAATGGAGGCCAGCAGCATGAAGCTGGCGCCGGTCAGAACCAGCGTTCCCTTGACGAAATCAATCATCCCGCGGCCCTCCACGTTCCAGAAAGCGAGCAAATCCGATGGCGGCCAGGAAGCCCATCAGCGCAATGACGATGGCCGCATCCAGAAAGCTCGATACACCTGATTGTATGGCATATACCCCTACCAGCCCCACCACCGTGGTGGAAAACAGCTCCAGCGCCACCACTCGGTCCGGCAGGCTAGGGCCACGCACCACGCGCACGAAGGTCAGTATCAGGGCACAGCCCATCACGACCTGGCTAATCAAAATCACGGTATCCATCAGCGAAATAACTCCAGGGCTCGGTGCTCCATCTCTTTGAGGCTGCGTCTCAGCTCATCTTCATCGTCCAGGAACATGGCATGGATATAGAGCACCCGGCGATCATCGGAGACGTCCAGGCTCAACGTGCCCGGCGTCAGCGAAATCAGGTTGGCCACCATGGTGATCTCCATTTCCGTGCGCGCGGCCAGCGGAAAAGCAATGACCCCTGGCTGCATGTGCCAGGGCGGCGTCAGGATATCGAAAGCGACGCGCAAGTTGGCCTGCACCAGCTCTTTCATGAAGAAGCCAATGAAGCCGATGATGCGCGGCACTCGCGAAGGATAGCCTTTCAGCGCTTCAACCTGAGGTTCGATCAACACCAGCGCAATATAACCAAACACCATGCCTACCAGCAGGTTCAAGCCCGAGAAGTCACCGCTCAACAGTACCCAGGCCAGGCCGAGTAACAAGTTCCAAATTGCACCGGTCATGGAGCCTCCTCCTGAACGTCACTCGCCTGATCCACGCCCGCATCTGCCGACTCCAGCAGCGCATCGATAACATTCGCCGACTCACCGAGCACGGCCTCTATGTAGCCTGCAGGATTCATCAATTGATCGCCAATCTGATTCATGACCTGCATGATGGGCTCGGCGAAAACACCCACCAGCAGCGACATCATGGCCAATACGATCACCGGCAGATACATCATCCATAGGCTCGGTTTGAGCATACGCCCATCATCGCCTGTGGGCGTTTGGGTTGCAGGCACCTTGTTCTCTTCCGGCAAGGCTTTCCAGAACACTTCGTTCCAGATCTTGACCATGGAGTAGAGGGTCATCAAGCCCACGGCCAAAGCAATCCCGGTGGCGACATAGGCACCCGCTTCCAGGCCTGCTCGCACCAGTACGAACTTGGCGAAGAAGCCGGACAACGGCGGAATGCCCGCCAACGAGAAAGCCGAGATAAAGAACGCCACGGCGAGCCAGGGGCGCTCGCGATACAGCCCGCCCATCTTCTTGAGCTGGTAGGTGCCCTGCAAGCGATGCGTGATACCACTGATCAGGAACAGATTCGTTTTCACGATGATATTGTGCATGATCGCAAACACGCCACCGGCGATGGCCAGCGGGGTATAGAGCGCCAGACCAAGAATCATGTAGCCAATCTGGCTGACGATGTGAAACGAGAGAATACGGCGGAACTCATACTGCGCCGCCGCCCCGAGTACGCCGGTGACCATGGTCAAGACTGCACCCCACAGTATGATGTCCTGAAGGTAGCCCATGGTCTGATCGAAGATCAGCGTGAAGACGCGGAACAGCGAGTACACCCCGACCTTGGTCAGCAGGCCAGCAAACAGCGCCGATACCGCCACGGGCGGCGTGTGATACGACGCGGGCAGCCAGAAGAACAGCGGAAACGCGGCCGCCTTGATACCAAAGGCCACCATGAACATCACGGCCAGCACTTCTACCATGCCGCTGTGCTCGGCCTCATCCATGCGCAGGGCGATGTCGGCCATGTTCAGCGAACCGACCGTGCCATACAGCAAGCCAATCGCGGTCAGAAAGATCACCGATGCCAGCAGGTTCAGCGTCACATACTTGATGGCACCTTCCATCTGGGCACGCTCTCCCCCCAGAATCAGCAGCGCGAACGATGCCACCAGCATCACCTCGAACCACACGTAGAGGTTGAACATGTCGCCGGTCAGGAAGGCTCCAGCCACACCGGCCAGCAGCAGGTGCATCAGCGGGTAGTAGCCGAATTTTTCATGGCCACGCCCGGTGGTGGCCAATGAGTAAATACCCATGGCCAGACCGATGATGCCAGTCAGCAGGATCATCACGGCACTGAGCATGTCCGCCACCAGGGTAATGCCGAAGGGCGCAGGCCAGTTACCCATCTGCATGGTGACATAGCCATCTGTCAGTACCGCGACAAACAGCCACAGACTGACGCCCAGCAGCGCAACGTTGCCAGCAACGGCCACAAAGCGCTGCATGGGCCGCGACCGCCAGAACAGCAGCGATATCGCCCCCGAAAGCAGAGGCAACAGAACGGGAAGTGCAACTTCAGGCCTCACGTGTCGGTATCCTTCATCTTGTCCAAATCATCTGCCTTCACGATCTCATAGGCACGGCGAATCAGTACGACGGCAAATGCCAGTACGCCGAACGCGATCACGATGGCGGTCAGCACCACGGCCTGGGGCAGCGGATCGGCCACGGGGCCCAGTGGCTGCATCATGCCTTCGGGAATCAGCGGTGGCGCGCCACGGGTCATGCCTGCGGTGGTAAAAATCAGCAGGTTGGCGCCATTGGAAAGCAGCAGCAAACCGATCACCAGTTTGACGATCGAACGCCGCAGCATCATGAATACGGCAGTGGCGTACAGCAAACCAATCGCCAGGGCCATTAGCGGTTCCATGGGGAGCCTCCTATGTTATCCGGGGTATGCAGCTCAAGGCTCATCCTTGTCCACCTCCATTAACGCCATGACCATGCCCATCACGGAACCCAGCACCGCCAGATAGACGCCCACATCGAAGATCAGCGGCGTAGAGGCCTTGAACTCGATACCGGGAATCGTCCACCACTGTGCAGTCAAGAAGGGCTCACCCATGAACCAGGCGGGCACCACCGAGATCATGCCCAACAGCAGACCCGCCCCGACCAGGTCGCGGGGGTCGACCATGCGCAGCACTTCTCGGGTGGCGCTGGCACCAAAGGCGAACAGGTAAAGCGCAAACGCCCCCGCCGCCACCAGCCCGGCGATGAAGCCGCCGCCGGGCTCGTCATGGCCACGCAGCAACAGAAAAATAGAGAACATCAGTTGCAGCGGCATCAAAAAGCGTGCCGCCGTATTGAGAATGATCGTACCTGACTTAACCATCGTAGGGCTCCTTGACGCTGCTCTTCTCCGCCTCTACTGATTTGCCCTGGGGGCCATCGTGACGCAGTTTCAACATGGCAATGACACCAATGGCGGCCAGCGCCAGCACGAACATTTCGCCCAGCGTATCCAGGGCACGGTAGTCCACCAGAATCACGTTGACGATGTTGCGCCCATGAGCCAGCGGTGCGCTGTTCTCGACCATGTACGTGGAAATGGTTTCGAACTGGTCGATGCTCCATGCCGTCATGATCAACAGGAAGATCATGACCCCCATGGCAGCTGCCACGGCACCGTCACGCACGCGCTCGAGGCTGGTCGAGAGGTTGGAGTAACGCGGCAAGCGGAACAGCACCAGCACCAGCAGAATGACCGTCATGGTCTCTACCAGCAGCTGGGTGATGCCGAGATCGGGGGCACTGAACAGAATGAAGATCAGCGCAATCGAGAAGCCCATGATGCCAACCGACACCACGGCTCCCAGGCGCGAGCGCGAGATGGTGGCAAAAATTGCCCCCATGGCCATGGTACCGACCACGATGATTTCATGGAAACGCACGTCCAGCGTCAGCGCCAGCTGGGGCGAGTGGCGCAGCAGAATCGAATTACCGACCAGGCCGATCAACACCACCAGCATCACCAGAATGTAATTACGCATGTAGCCATTCTGCAGAATGTGGGTCTGCCACTCGGAGAAGCGTACGACGCCATTCATGAAGCCTTCATAGCCTGCTTCCGGCCCATAGCGCATGACCGGTGCCAATCGCGCCAAATGGCTGCGCACCTCGTCCCAACGCTTGAACAGCAAAAAGCCCAGCGCCATGCTCACCAGCGACATGATCAGCGCCACGTTGATACCGTGCCACAGCGACAGGGTAACCGTCAGCGCATCGCCCACTACCGAAGTGGCCGCAGCGGTCAGCAGTGCATCCACCCCCAGCAGCGCGGGCGCCAGCCCCAGCAATAGCGAGCCGCAGGCCAGCAGTGCAGGCCCCAACAGCATGCTAAACGGCGCTTCATGGGCGACCTTGGGAGTGGCATGCTGCGCGCCAAAGAAAGGGCGCAGCGCAATGATGGCCGCCACGGCAATGGTCAGAATGGCCGAGAGGAACGCAAACAGCACCAGCATCAGACGCACGCTGTCGGCGCCCAAGGCAGCCTCCAGCATCAGCTCCTTGCCAATGAAACCGAACAGCGGTGGAACCCCGGCCAACGACAGCGCCGCCACGAAGGCAATCGTCGCCGTCACGGGCATGGCTCTCCGCAAGCCCCCCATGGCCGTGACATCCTTGGTGCCCGTTTCATGGTCCAGAATACCCGCCACCATGAAGAGCGCGCCTTTGTACATGGAGTGCGCTAGCAGGAAGGTGACGAACGCCGTCATGGCATAGTCGGAGCCAATGCCCAGCAGCATGGTCAAGGTGCCCAGCGCCATGATCGTCGAGTAGGCCAGCAGCTTCTTGATATTGGTATGGTGGATCGCCAGGAAGGCGCCCGTCAGCATGGTGGTCGCACCCACCACCGAGAGAATGCCCACCCACATGCCGGTACCGCCCAGCTCGGGCTGCAGGCGCGCCAGCAGGTAGATGCCCGCCTTGACCATGGTGGCCGAGTGCAGGTAAGCCGATACGGGCGTTGGCGCCGCCATGGCGTTCGGCAGCCAGAAATGAAACGGAAACTGCGCCGACTTGGTGAACGCCCCGAGCAGCAGGCAGATCAACATGGGCGTATAGAGCGCATGCTCGCGCAGGTTGTCGTCGGACTGCAGAATCTCGCTCAGCGACCAACTGCCGCTGGCCACACCCAGCAGGACCAGTCCCGCCATCAGCGCAAGGCCACCGGAAACGGTCACGAACAAGCCCTGGCGAGCCGACTTTCTGGCCTCGATATCGTTATGGTTGAAGCCGATCAACAGATACGAGGTGATACTGGTCAGTTCCCAGAAAACGAACAGGGTCAACAGGCCATCGGCCATGACCAGCCCCATCATGGAGGCCATGAAGGCCACCAGCGCCAGATGGAAGCGGGCAATATCCGGATGCCCTTTCAGATACCCGCCAGCATAGATCAGTACGCAAGTACCGATGACGGAAATCAGCAGGCCAAACAGCAGCGACAGGCCATCCAGCAAAAAGCTCAGGCTGATCCCCAGCGACGGCACCCACGCCCACTCCAGCAGCTGCGGCCCTTCACTCAGCACCACCGGGGCCTGGCCAATCAGCCACGCGGCCATCAGCGCTGGAAATAGCGCCAGCACCAGGCTGGTTCGTTCCCTACACCAGAGGTTGAGCAGCGGTGACGACGCTGCCAGCACGAAGCCTATTAAAACGGCAAATTGCATCCGGCGTTCTCTCCCTAAAATAAGCGCAAACTATTCCCGCAAGCGGCGCATGGTACGACATGTGCCGCTTAAACGTTGAATAAATGTGATTTTATATGCACAAACCTTATACCAGCCTTTCGAAAAACTCCAGCCACCTCGCTGGCATAAAAAAAGCTCGGGCAGTGGCCAAAGCGGCGTCAGCGCGAGCAGAAATCTTACGGAGCGGGCACGGGCAACCAGCCCAACAGCTCATTATTGACCACGGCCAACAGGGCATCGATATGATCATCGCGATCATTCAGGCAAGGAATATAGCTGAACGTCTCGCCACCGGCCTCCATGAAACTGTCGTGAATCTCCTCCTTGATCTCTTCGAGGGTTTCCACACAGTCGGAGGAGAAAGCAGGTGACAGAATGGCAATGTGCTTGTGGCCCTGCCTGGCCAGCTCGGCCACATGATCCACGGTTTGCGGGCCTACCCACTTTTCCGGGCCAAACTGTGACTGGAAGGCGGTATCGACCTCCTCCTTGCTCAACCCCAGACGCTCACGCAGCAGGCGCGTGGTTTTCTGGCACTGGCAGTGGTAGGGATCGCCTTCCATCAGATAGCGTTCCGGCACACCGTGGTAGCTGGCCACGAGCTTGGTGGGACGGCTTTCAAAGCCGTCGTACGCCTCTTGCACCGAGTTGGCCAGCGCCTGGATGTAAGCCGGGTGTTCAAAGTAGGCCGGCACCGTGCGCAGGTAGGGCTGCCACTTCATCTTCATCAACGTGCGAAACGCCTGATCATTGGCGGTAGCCGTGGTGGGCGAGCCGTACTGCGGATAGAGCGGGAAGAACACGATGCGCTCGCAGCCCTTCTCTTTCATGCGATTCAGCACGCTTTCCGTGGAAGGGTTGCCATAGCGCATGCAGAAATCGACCTCGACACTGTCGCCATACAGCGCTTTCAGCCGGGCGGTCATCTTTTCCGTCTGTGCACGGGTAATGGTCAGCAGCGGGCTCTCGTCTTTTTCGGTGTTCCAGATGCTTTTATAGGCATGGCCCGACGTAAAGGGGCGCTTGGTCAGAATGATGAGCTGCAGCAGCGGCTGCCATTTCCAACCCGCATAGTCCACGACCCGCTTATCCGACAGGAATTCGTTGAGATAGCGCCGCATGGACCAGTAGTCAGTCGCATCGGGCGTCCCCAGATTGGCCAGCACCACGCCCACCTTGGCGGGGGCAACCGGAGGATGACTGCTTGGCGCGTGGGCCAAGCGCCCTTCACCTGGTTGATCCTTTACAACGCTGTCGGCCATCTCACTTACTCCTGGGGGCTGTCGATCATTCACAATGGTCTAAATCTTATCACTTTTCAGCAAAGACGCGGGATAAAGTTATACTATCAACATAATTTGTACAACTGTATACCAACCCATGTCCAAGCCTTTGCTACTCATTCTGGGTGACCAGCTTTCCCTGACCCTGCCTACCCTCCGCCGGGCTCCTGAAGGCGCGGTGGTGGCGTTCTGCGCCAGCAGGTAGAGCAGCTCCTGGCATCGCCCCCCACTGCCGCCGGTTACGAGCAAGCCGCTCACACCCAAGGATACCCCCACGAGGAGCGCTCCTCATGAGCCGTTTCGCAACGCTGCATGCCGAACCACCGGTCACGCTCTACCACGATGGACACTGCCCCTTTTGTCGCGTCGAAGTGGCCTGGCTAGCCAAACATCGCCACCACCAGCGCATTCGTCTGGTCGATATTCAGCACGAGGATTTCGATCCCGGCGCATTGGGGCTCAGCTTCGAGGCCATGATGGGGCAACTGCATCTTCAGGATCAGCAGGGAAACTGGTATGTGGGGATGGATGCCAGCCGGGCCCTGTATGCCGTGTTGGGCTACAGGCGGCTGGTAAGACTGTCTTGCTTGCCTGGCCTGCGCGCCGTCATGGATGCAGGCTATCGGTTCTTTGCCCGTCGCCGAATTCGGCTGGGCCAATGGTGGGAAAAATGCGGGTCACGCTCGCGCAATCAGTGATGCCTGGGCGTCAGAATACCAGCGGCATACGCGAGGTCAGCGGCGCGCTGTAGTGGGCGTCGCGACCAATGACTTCATCCTGAGGCACGTGCTGCACAAGATACGCCCGGTGGATACCTGCCCGCTTGAGTTCGAGGTAGACATCGTCCAGCGAACGAAACAGCATGGGCTTGCCACGCTGGGTCAGCATATGGCGCTCACCCTCGACATCTTCAAGCTCGACCTGATAAAACCGGCTGCCCGAGTGCGTGATTACTCGAATTTCAAAATTGTCATGACGTTCGACGAACTGTTTAAGCTCTTTAAGTTCCATGGTTCCCTCCTGTTATTGGTCATTGCCATGGAGCACAGCATGCCCTTGCCCCATGACAATCATATTACCCTGGCACTATCTCTCTAAGAGGGCAATAACAGAAAAGAGTTCCTGACCGAAACGTCAAGATGTGTGTCGTGTTACTGATATTCCGAGGGGTCGATGGCCTTGCCTAGGGAATTGCGATCGATCCAGTTGCCCCCTTTGGTTTCCTTGTAACGGAACACGACCTTGTCGCCAATGGTGACCGGTAATTCCGCATCTTCTGTCTGGTAGCTGTACTGCTCCCCTTCCACTACCAGGTGGTAGCGGTAAAGGTCGGGCATGCCCAACCACTCCTTGAAGGGACCTTCACGCTCTAACGACTGGAGCTCACCCCGACCTTCCAGCTTGGGAAGCCGCTTACGGTTACCGCGCCTAAAACCACCTGCCATGCGTTACTCCTGTCTATCTACCAATGCGATTGACCCACGCTTCTCATCCCGCCCTTCCAGTGAGGGTTACCCAGACGACTCAGCCAACGGGGAGCGCATTATACGTGCTCCCCCCTCAGCCTCAAGTCAATCGCCGAAGGCTTCACCGTAACTATCCGGCGCCAGATCTTCGAAGCGCGTGTATTTGCCTATGAAGGCCATGTGTACCGTTCCAATGGGGCCATTACGCTGCTTACCAATGATCAGCTCGGCCAGGCCCTGGTTATCCGGGTTATCGCGGTTATACACTTCGTCGCGATACACGAAGGCAATGACGTCTGCATCCTGCTCGATCGCGCCCGAGTTATGGCTCACGATGCCATCCGCTAGCCAGCACGCGTCACCGGGGACGGTCAAATCGAAGACCTCTTCTTCACCGCAAGGGCGTATCTCGACGACTTGGTCCCAAAAGAGATCGCTGGAGGCAATCTGTGCCAAAGCCACATCGCCCAGCGCATCTGCATAGCTGCCAAGGGTTTCCCGGGAAGGAGCAAAGCTAAAATGGGACGAGCCGCCATAAGATGTGCCACGCATTGCAGCCATTTTCCGGTGACTCACGCCTTTAGCAAGCATGGCCTGTTTGACATGCTCGAACACCTCCTGGGGCAAGGTATCGATATTGGTGTTCGCCACGACGGATGCCGCTTTCAGCGGTGCTAACGACGCCACCTGATGCCCAAAAGCCCCAATATTCTGTGCAAAGCGCTGCTGTTGATCGCTTCCCGACACGTCGGCGGTATACCAACCACTCCCCTCTCCTGACACGACATGGCGGATTCGGGTCACAATACCGAAACGTAGTAGCAGCGCGCTGACATCATCGATAAGGCGACGGCTAACCGTAGAAAAATAGACGCGTGTGCGCCCATTTTTATCTGTCGTAATGCTGCCGTCGGTGGCCCACAAATGACGTATGAACAGCGCGAGCTGCTGATCGGACAGCCTGAAGATGTCACCTGGAATATATTTTTCTGCAGAGCGCTGCCCAAAGATACCCAGCGATTTCAACCAGGCGCCCACTCCCTGGGCGTGCCAGCGATTGCCATTGCCAGCAATGACAAGTTGATGCCAGTTGCCGCGTCCCGCATGGCGAGTCACCGTCGAGCCAAACTGCTCTGCGCAGCGCTTCACAACGTCGCTATTCGCTTCACTAGCGGTGGTATAGCGCAGCGGCTGTCCTTTGACATAGCTGCCGTCACCCAGCAAATGCGCCAGCAGGATAAGCGCATGCTCCTCCCACACGACCGGATGCTCAGGCTGCGCTAACTGCCTGGCCAAGGCGATACGATCCCCTACCTTGAGCTCGGCCACCGTTTTCCAATCCCATAGCGCTTTCAATCGATGCCTGGCTGTTGCACGTATACGCCGCCCACTAGCCAAACAAATCTCGAATACTGGCTTGGTGCCCACTGACCACACCAAATCCGTCGTCGAGCGGCGCAGCTTGCCATCTTCACCCAGCGATATGACGTCCGGCGTTTGCCCGACCAGATCACCAATCGGCAACCGCTCTCCGGTTGCCAGCATCACCCGCGTGTCTCCCGTGACACACTCACGCAAATCCGACATGACCGGACGCTTGTTGGGACGCTGCTCCAGCGAGCGGTTCAGCTGGGAAAGCGCCACCACCGGGCACTGGAACTCCTTGGCCAGGCCTTTCAGCGAACGCGAAATTTCCGAAATCTCGCCCGTGCGGTTTTCGTTAAAGCCAGGAATCTGCATCAGCTGCAGATAGTCGATCATGATCAGGGCAATATTGCCGTGCTCACGCACCACCCGGCGTAACCGTGAGCGCATCTCATTGGGTGACAGGGCCGCCGTGTCATCGATGAAAAGCTGCTTGTCTTTCAGCAGGTTCACCGCCGAGGTCAGCCGCGGCCAATCTTCGTCTTCCAACTGCCCCGAACGCACGCGGGTCTGATCGATACGCCCCAATGACGAGAGCACACGCAGCATCAGCGATTCGGCGGGCATCTCCATGGAAAACACCATCACCGGCTTGTCGCTGGAAATGACCGCATGCTCGACCAGGTTCATGGCGAAGGTGGTCTTGCCCATCGAGGGGCGTCCGGCAATGATGACCAGATCGGAAGGCTGCAGGCCCGAAGTCATCTCATCCAGATCCCGGAAGCCGGTGGAAAGGCCGGTCATTTCCCCTTTCAGGTTGAACAGCTCATCGATTCGATCCACGGCCTTGGTGAGCAGGTCACTCATGCCAATGGGGCCACCGGTCTTGGGCCGCTCTTCGGCAATCTGGAACACCAGCCGCTCGGCCTCGTTGAGCAGCTCGTCGGCGGGCCTGCCCTGAGGCGAAAAAGCCCCTTCGGCAATCTGGTTGGCCGCCCGGATGAGCTTACGCAGCGTGGCACGCTCACGGACGATATCGGCATAGGCGCGTATGTTGCTGGCCGAAGGCGTGTTGCGCGCCAGCTCGGCCAGGAAACTCAGTCCGCCCACCGTATCCAGCTGGTCGCGGGCTTCCAGCGCTTCGGAAAGGGTCACGACGTCCAGCGGCTGGCCCGACTCGGCCAGATGCGTCATCACATTGAACACCAGCCGATGTTCATAGCGGTAAAAATCGTCAGCCACCAGACGCTCGGAGACGTTGTCCCACGCCTGGTTGTCCAGCATGAGCCCGCCTAACACCGACTGCTCCGCTTCCAATGAATGCGGTGGCAGTTTTAACGCTGCCGTTTCCTGATCAGCAGAAGGCTGGTCCTGCATTGCGAGCTCCTTAACAATTACCCGATAGCCAACGGCGCTTATCTTAGCCGTGCGGCTCGGATAACACCACTGGCCCCCGCGTAAAGTGAGGGCTTTATAAGCCTGCTGTGTCGCCCTTTGCCAAAAGAGCCACAGGGCCTAAAAAGACAAAGGGTCTAAAAAGACAAAGGGTCTAAAAAGACAAAGGGCGCGGGAGAACCCGCGCCCTTTGAGGCGTCAGCGTTGGCGAGTATGATTACTCGGCGACAACGACCACGCGTACAACGGCGTCCACTTCTGCATGCAGGTGGAGGTCGATGTCGTATTCGCCAGTTTGACGAATCGGGCCTTGCGGCATACGTACTTCGCTCTTGGCGACGTCGATTCCCGCAGAGGAGATCGCGTCGGCCAGGTCACGAGGACCGATAGAGCCGAACAGCTTGCCTTCGTCGCCTGCCTTGGACACCAACGACAGTTCGATGTCGTTGAGTTGCTCGGCACGCGCCTGGGCTTCCGCCTTACGCTCAGCGGCTTGCGCTTCGAGTTCGGCACGCTGCGCTTCGAACGCTTCGATGTTGTCCTTGGTGGCCGGTACGGCTAAGCCGTAAGGCACCAGGTAGTTACGACCATAACCAGGCTTGACAGTGACCTTGTCACCCAGGCCGCCCAGCTTACCAATCTTGTCGAGCAGAATGACTTCCATCTCGTAAACCTCTTGTCAGTTGCTGCGGGCAAGGCGTGCGCGAACGTTCGCAAATGTATCGATCAGCCCCAACAGCAGCACAATGAGAATCGTGGGCCAGGTCGTGATCAGCAGCACATAAAATGCCACCAGCCACAGCCCGTTCATCCCCTTTATTCCAATAAAACCATGCACCAACGCAATACCGGCAATCAGCAGCGGAACCCAGCAGAGCATCGCCAGCGCCTGCGCACCAAGCGCCATGCCTGCCACTCCCAACACCACCAGAACGGCAAGCTCACGGGGGCTCAGGCGCAACGCATGAAACTCTTCGCGAAAGCCACCGGGGTTATACAGCCCGGCTTGCCAACTGCGGGCCAGCGCCAGACAGATAATGGCGGCCAGCAGCACGACCAGCCCCGTGACACCACCGATGACCATGGCAGCCAAGGCCGTCGTGTCGACGCCCTGGTTGGCAAACTCGGTGAGCATACGGTCGATCTCGGTAGAGCTCTCCCGCAGCTGCTCCAGCATGAGCTGCGTTCCCCCCGGCGGGCTGAAGATGCCCAGCTGAACCATGACGGCGGCAGCCAATGTGCCCACGATCAAGGCTTCGCTCCAGCGCATCCGCTCGCGCAGGATGACGGACATCAGCGTGACCAGCAGAACGCTGGCCAGTGGTATCACGTCACCTTGTGCCCACCAGAAACCGGCAGGCAGAGCAGCGGCGATGATGACCGGCAGCGCAGGGGCAAAACCCTTGCGCAAGGTCACCAGTGCGGCAATGGCGGCGCCCAGCCAAAACAGCCAGGGCACCAGCGATGCCAGGGCCGCCCCGCCTACGGCATAGGGCGTTCCGCGCATCAGCCATCTTGCCAGTGCCAGCATCACGTTAAACGCTTACTGGTGGCTATCGGAGTAGGGCAGCAGTGCCAGGTAGCGTGAACGCTTGATAGCGGTCGCCAGCTGACGCTGATAGCGTGCTTTGGTGCCGGTGATACGGCTCGGAACGATCTTGCCGGTTTCCGTGATGTAAGCCTTCAGCGTGTCGAGATCTTTGTAGTCGATCTGCTTGACGCCTTCAGCAGTGAAGCGGCAAAACTTGCGGCGACGGAAAAAACGTGCCATGGACTAGCTCCTTAAAACGTGCAGTGGATAGAATCAGGCAGTTTCTTCAGCTTCAGCGCGCGGCTTTTCTTCGCGACGCGGACGCTTTTCTTCTGCCGGCTTCATCATCGGAGAAGCTTCGGTAACGGCTTCCTTGCAGCGCACAACCAGGCTGCGGATGATGGCGTCGTTGAAGCGGAAGATGTTCTCGATTTCTTCGAGAGTCTCGCCGGTGCACTCAACGTTCATCAGCACGTAGTGGGCTTTGTGGATCTTGTTGATCGGGTAAGCCAGGTGGCGACGGCCCCAATCTTCCAGACGATGCACGGTACCGCCGCTTTCGGTGACGATGCTGGTGTAGCGCTCGACCATTGCCGGTACTTGCTCGCTCTGATCCGGGTGGACCATGAACACGATTTCATAATGACGCATGGAATCTCCTTGCGGTTTGGCAGCTTCCTGAGTGTGCCGAAGCATATGCTCTGACAGCGACTGGGAAGCAAGGAGTTGACTGAAATGCCCTTGGCAAGCCACGTATGGCTGAAAAGAACATCAAGCAGATAAAACCAGTGTCGTAGTGGGGTTACCAATACGAACGCCCGCTTATGTATAAACGGGCGCAAGCATTCTAGTGGGACGGAGGCTAACTTGCAAGCTGCCGCTGACGCACTGCTTCAAACAGGCAGATTCCGGCAGCCACCGAGACATTCAGGCTGGACACCTGCCCCGCCATGGGCAGCTTGGCCAGATGATCGCACGCTTCCCGCGTCAACCGGCGCAACCCCTTGCCTTCGGCCCCCATCACCAGCGCGGTCGGGCCGGTGAAGTCGATATCGAACACACTGGCCTGTGCTTCACCGGCGGTGCCGGTGATCCACACGCCCTCTTCCTTGAGCCTGGCCAGCGTGCGCGCCAGGTTGGTGACCTGATAGACCGGCACCACCTCTGCGGCACCACAGGCGACTTTTCTGACCGTGGCGTTGAGCGGCGCCGCCTTGTCCTTGGCCACGATCACCCCGTGGGCACCCGAGGCATCGGCACTGCGCAGGCACGCGCCAAAGTTATGCACGTCGGTGACGCCATCCAGCACCAGCAGCAAGGGGGGCGTATCAGACGGCCAAGCGCGGAGCTTGAGCCACAAAGACTCCTCTCCTTCTGCCATCAAGGGGGCACAGAAGGCAACCACCCCCTGATGCGCCGCCCCTTGGGTCAACTGGTCGAGCACGTCACGCGACTGCTCCTTGACCGCCGCACCACTGGCTCGGGCATCGGCCACCAGCGTTTGCAAACGCTGGCCTGCGCCCTGCTGCACCCACAGCTCCTTGGGCGACTCGCCCCGTGCCAGCAGGCTTTCCAGGGCATGCACACCATAGACGTGATCCAGCCCATCGGGCGTACGGACAGAAGTGCGCGTAGCCGGGCGAGGGCCACGTCGAGACGACGCCGATTTCATGCTCAACCCTTTTTCGGAGATGGTTTACGTGAGCCACTGCGCGTACGGCGCGGGCCGCGACGGGCGGGCTGCTCACCGGCTGCCGCCTTTGCCCCAGCGCCCTTTGCACCCGAGCCGTCACTACGACGCTTGCGCGGCTGACGCTGCGGGCGCGGCTTGTCATCGGCAAGACCGAAGTCGATCTTGCGATCATCCATGTCCACCCGCGCCACTTGCACGGTCAGGCCATCGCCCAGGCGATAGGTGGTGCCGGTGCGCTCACCCTTGAGACGATGCTTCTCGGCTTCGTAGTGGTAGTAGTCGGAAGGCAGTGACGTGACGTGCACCAGCCCTTCCACAAAGAAGTCATCGAGACGCACGAAGAGCCCGAACTGGGTCACCGAGGCGATGGTGCCCTCAAAGGTTTCGCCCAGCTTGTCCGACATGAACTCGCACTTGAGCCAGCTCTCCACGTCACGGGTGGCTTCATCGGCCCGCCGCTCGGTCATGGAGCAGTGTTCGCCCAGCTCCAGCATCTGCTCGAAGGTATAGGGGCACCACTTGCTCGGCGGATCCACCGGCGCACCCTCTACCCGCACCACGGTAGCGGTCTGGCGCGGCCCGCGAATCACCGAGCGAATGGCACGGTGCACCAGCAGGTCAGGATAGCGACGAATGGGCGACGTGAAATGGGCGTAGGCCTGGTAAGCAAGGCCGAAGTGCCCCTCGTTCTGCGGCGAATAGACCGCCTGATTCATCGAGCGCAGCATCACGGTCTGGATGATGTCGGCATCCGGGCGGTCGGCAATCGCTTCCCGCAGTGCCTGGTAATCCTGAGGCGTCGGCTCGTCGCCGCCGCCCACCGAAAGCCCCAGCTCACTCAGGAACAGGCGCAGCTTGTCGAGCCGCTCAGGGGTCGGGCGCTCGTGGATACGATACAGCGCCGGCAGGTCGTGCTTGTCGAGGAAACGCGCCGTCGCCACGTTGGCGGCCAGCATGCACTCCTCGATCAGCTTGTGGGCATCGTTACGGCTACGCGGCACGATCTTCTCGATCTTGCGCTCTTCATTGAAGATGATCGCCGTTTCCGTGGTATCGAAGTCGATTGCCCCACGCTCTTCCCGAGCAGCGCGCAGCAGGCCGTACAGCTCATGCAGGTTCTTGAGCGGCTTGACCAGCTCGGCGTGCTCACGGCGCAGCGCCTCTCCTTCTTCACTCTCGCCGTCCAGCATGGCCGCCACCTTGTTATAGGTGAGTCGGGCATGGGAATTCATCACGGCTTCATAGAAGGAGTAGCGGCTGATGGCACCGGTCCTGGAAATGTTCATTTCGCACACCATCACCAGCCGGTCGACGTGCGGATTCAATGAACAAAGACCGTTGGAAAGCAGCTCGGGCAGCATCGGCACCACTTGCCCCGGGAAGTAGACCGAGTTGCCGCGAGTGCGCGCTTCGTCATCCAGCGCGGTACCAGGGCGCACGTAGTGAGAAACATCGGCAATCGCGACGACCAGCTTCCAGCTACCGGACTTGGTCTTCCAGGCACACACCGCATCGTCGAAATCCTTGGCGGACTCGTCGTCGATGGTCACCAGCGGCAAATCGCGCAGATCGACGCGGTGCTGCTTGTCGGCTTCCAGCACTTCAGCGGAGATTTCGCTGATCTGATCCACTACCTCCGGCGGAAACTCGGCGGGAATGTCGTAGCTGCGGATGGCGATGTCGATTTCCATGCCGGGGTCCATACGCTCCCCCAGCACTTCGATCACTTCACCCACTGGCTGAACCCGAGTGGCAGGCTGCTGGACGATCCTGGCTGAGATCACCTGACCATCCTTGGCACCACCACTAACGGTGTGCGGGATGATCACTTCCTGGGTAATCCGCGGGTTTTCGGGAATGAGAATCCCGAATTCCGGCGTATTGCTGCGGTATACGCCCACCATGGTCTCGGTATTGCGGGCAATCACTTCGGCAATCGTGGCTTCCTCTCGACCGCGACGGTCTCGCCCACTGACGCGTACCAATACGTGGTCACCGTGGAAGACGCGACGCATCTGACGGGGCGGCAGCAGCAGGTCCGGCTTCTTGCCGTCATCACGCAGCACGAAGCCAAACCCATCCCGATGGCCCAGCACCTTGCCCTTGATCAGGTCGAGCTTGTCGATCAGTGCATAGGCGCCTCGGCGGTCGCGCAGCACCTGGCCGTCGCGCTCCATGGCCGCCATACGCCGACGCACCGCTTCCAGATGGTCTTCGTCTTCGATGCCCAACATGCGGCTCATGTTTTCATGGGTGATCGGCTTGCCATAGCTTTCCAGGGCAGCCAACAGGTATTCACGGCTAGGAGCCGGGTTATCGTAATTCTTCGCCTCGCGCTCGGCGTGCGGATCATCACTCAACGTCCAGTACTTCATGCGATCAACATCCTTGATAACGGTTGCGGGAGGCGAACAAAAAGCGCGGGCAGCGTGCACTGCGGGCGAAAGGCATGTGCGCCTCGAAGGGCGTCGTGTTCAACTAACGATGAGTTGAAATAAGTCATGTTTTGTTTGGTCATGGGCGCAGTATAGCGCCGCCCGTTCAATCACCCAACCACTTGGCGCTGCAAACCCCGGTTTTTTACATTAAAAAAATCACCCAGGGGCTTGCATTTAGCCACAGCCTCGGTATCATACGCGCCACTTGCCCAGATGGCGGAATTGGTAGACGCGCTAGCTTCAGGTGCTAGTGACCGTATGGTCGTGGAGGTTCAAGTCCTCTTCTGGGCACCAACTGTTTCATGTTATCCCCTTTCATGAATCAGCACGGTGCGGCGGCAAGTAAAGCAGTGAAAGAAAGGCAGTACGTTCGTGTTCGCCCAGGTGGCGGAATTGGTAGACGCGCTAGCTTCAGGTGCTAGTGACCGTATGGTCGTGGAGGTTCAAGTCCTCTCCTGGGCACCATGCGAACACCGACGTAATGGCTGAATGTATTGTGAAAGCAGTACAGCAGTGAAAGAGTCGATACGCCCAGGTGGCGGAATTGGTAGACGCGCTAGCTTCAGGTGCTAGTGACCGTACGGTCGTGGAGGTTCAAGTCCTCTCCTGGGCACCATCGATGCCCCCGTATCGCTCTTGCTTTCGTATTATCCCATCTAATGTGTTTCTATCTGTTTGCTGTCCCTCATCAGTCGCTCTCTTTTGGCAAACCCTCATCTGTATGCTTCTATTCTCTGATACCCTTTTGCTCTGATACTTTTTCTTCCCCACTATTTCTCTTCTGTCTGCCTTCTCTTCTGCCTGTCTATTTCATGTATATCGAGCCCATGCCGTTCGAGCATTGCCGTGTCTGCGCTCAAGCGGCAGGCCAGGGCAACGCCTTGGCCTGACAGCATGCAGCGTACCGTACTACTGGAACCGGCCTGGGCGACGAGACACCTCCTCCAGCGCCCACCCTTGGGTACGCAGCTCACCTTCCAGCACGGCTTCAAGCTGGGGTGAGAGGTTCGGGAAGAAGTTCA
Source organism: Halomonas sp. 18071143 (assembly GCF_019211725.1). NCBI lineage: Bacteria > Pseudomonadati > Pseudomonadota > Gammaproteobacteria > Oceanospirillales > Halomonadaceae > Halomonas > Halomonas sp. 18071143. The sequence continues at coordinate 1,108,561 of NZ_CP078120.1, read as the reverse complement.
GCCCCGTGCGGGCTTCGATCTCATCGATGGTCACCAGGTAGTCGCTCAACGGCTCATTGCCCTGCACGTCCTGGGGCATGATGAACGCCAGCGCCAGGGGCGTCTCATCGTGGGGCGCCACGATGATCTTGTAAAAGGCTTCGGGTACTTCCACCCAGCCCACGCGGTTGAAGACGTTATCCATGAAGCGCTCGGGGTAGACCGGCCCGGTAATCACCTGCAAGCGATCAAAACGCGGGGCAAAGTGATCCATGACGGAGGCTTCGAGCCGCTGCCAGAGCTGGCGATTCAGATTCGGCCGCTGGGGCAGCATGTTGCTCATCAAGAACGTGTCCACCTGCGCGCTGCGCCCATGCACGGCAGCAATGGCGTAGTTGGGCGCCAAATGTCCTCTGTCGTAGCCGCTGCCGGAATAGCTATCGGTACTCACCGGCCACAGCATGCGCCAGTCTGGCTGGAAATTGGGCCTGGGGCCAATACGCATATCCTCAGGCACGGCCTCTACCTGGTAGCTGACCCACAAGGCCCCCACCCGTACATCCGACCACCCCACTAAAAAGCCATCGTTACGCAGTACACGGTGCAGGCTGGTAGGGTGCAACGTTTCCCAGGTGGGTACGCCCATCCAGGTATAAGCTTGCTGGTGCTGGCGCCCTTGATACTCCCACAAGCCCGTACCGACCAGCACGAACAGCACGGCAATGCCCAGGCGTCGCCCCTGACGACGCCAGCGCAAAAGTGATTTAGCCAACGGAGGACTCCCCTGCTATCTTTCAAGACGCCTTATCAGAGGGTGTTTTCAAACTACTGCGCTTGGCCATGCGGCGTTGAAATCAACCTCAAAATGCTCATTTACAGCCCGTAAACTCCGCTTTTTCGGCTGATTTCGCCTTGCCTGGCCGTCGCTCGTGACATTTGTAAACACCCTCTCAGCGGCGTTTCATCATTCGTTTCATTGGCTTTGCAAAGCCGGGGCGTTACCAACCAACGGAAAACATGGTTTCCAGGTCATGGCGTGAGTGAACCTGCATGGCGTTCAGCGTCTCGGTATCGCTGATGCCTTCCACGGCATTCAACCGCTCGGTCACCAGCTCGGCCAGGCTTTCGAAATCGCGGGTGCGCGCAATGGCCACCAGATCGTAACGGCCGCAGGTGGAGTACACCTCACTGATACCTTCCACATCGGCCAGGCGTTCGGCCACGGCCTTGATCTGGCCTTTTTCGGTATTGATCAGGATGACTGCGCTTTGCATGGCGTCCTCGCAAATGAGTGGCGGTAAGATGAATACTGCACGACGCAGCGAGTATAGCAGCCTGCCCGGCGGGGCCAAGCCTTGCCGGGCAGCGTGGCCAATTGTCGCGCTTTTCATAAGGTTATTCGCACTAATTTTACGCTTGCGCTAGCATGTACTAGAGATCTCCAGCAGCGTTTCGCTGTCGGAGTTTTATAGAGGTGGCCCACCACCCGATCACCGTAGCACACCGTCAGACCGTGACGATAAGGAGACACCATGGCTAATCAGAGCCGTCGTAAGTTCATGCGTAACAGCGTGCTGGGGCTTGCTGCCCTGCCGTTTGGTGCGGGTATCCTGTCGAAAACTGCTTTTGCTCAGGAGCTGCCCCGTCTGGACCCGTCCTCACCGACGGCCCAGGCACTGAACTACGTTGAAGAAGCCAGCGACGCCAGCGACCACCCGGCTTTCGAAGAGGGTGAACTGTGCTCCAACTGCATGTTTTTTGTGGAAGGCACCGAAGGTTGCCAGCTGTTCCCGGAAAACAGTGTCGAGCCGGACGGCTGGTGCCAGTCCTGGACCGCACAAGGCTGATACCCTGGACCCCGCGCTCGCCGCGGGGTCACTGTTTTCAGGGATGGTTTTCCTTGTTCTCTTCTTCTACCGGCCACTGGTAGCGGCGAGTCACCCGCCCCTCGTCCAGCGACACCAGGTGCACCGGAAACCCCCACAGCTGCTGAAGGTGACGAATCACCGGATACACGCTTCTGGCCAGCGGACGACGATGGTCCTGAACGTGATGCAGTGTCAGGGAGCGATCCCCCCGAATGGCGGCCTCCACCACTTGAATATTGGGCTCGCGTACCGATAGCGCATACTGGGTCGAGAGCGCATCGCGCACCCGCCGATATCCCCGCTCATCATGAATCGCCGCCACTTCCAACATCTCCGACTGGTCGTCGTCGACGATCATGAACAGCTTCAGGTCACGCATCACCTTGGGTGATAAAAACTGCTGGATGAACGACTCGTCCTTGAAGTTACGCATGGCGAACTCCAGCGTTTCCCGCCAGGGGCTACCGGCAATGTCCGGAAACCATTCGCGATCTTCGGCGGTGGGATCTTCGCAGATGCGCTTGATGTCCATGAACATCGCAAAGCCCAGCGCATAAGGGTTCAAGCCGCTGTAGTAAGGGCTATCGAACCCCGGCTGATTGATGACCGCCGCGTGGGACTGTAGAAACTCCAGCATCAGCCCTTCGTCCACCTTGCCCTCGTCATAGAGCCGATTCATCAGGGTGTAGTGCCAGAAGCACGCCCAGCCCTCATTCATTACCTGGGTTTGCCGCTGAGGGTAGAAGTATTGCGCCAGCTTGCGCACGATGCGCACGATCTCCCGCTGCCAGGGGGCCAGCAACGGCGCGTTCTTCTCGATGAAGTAGAGCAGGTTCTCCTGGGGCTCCGAGGGGTAGCGCCCGCCACTGTGCAGCCCTAGCGGGTCATCGTCGCTGTGCAGCGCCCCGGGTAGCGGTACGGCACCCGTCGGTGGCTCGGGAATGGTGCGCCAGAGCATGTTGACCTGGGTTTGCAGGTAGGCCTCTCGCTCCTCCTGGCGCTTGGCCTCCTCCTCGGCCGACATGGGAGAAGGCCGCTTGTAACGGTCGACCCCGTAATTCTGCAGGGCATGGCAAGCGTCCAGCAACTGCTCCACGGCGTGAGTACCGTGGCGCTCTTCGCACTGGGCGATGTACTTGCGGGCAAATACCAGATAATCGACGATGGACTCGGCATCGGTCCAGGTACGAAACAGGTAGTTGCCCTTGAAGAAAGAGTTATGGCCGTAGCAGGCGTGGGCAATCACCAGCACCTGCATCATCAACGTGTTCTCCTCCATCAGGTAAGCGATACAGGGGTTGGAGTTGATCACCAACTCGTAGGCCAGGCCCATCTGGCCTCGCTTGTAGGCCTGTTCCACGGCCAGAAACTGCTTGCCGAACGACCAGTGGTGATAGCCCACCGGCATGCCCACGCTGGCGTAGGCATCCATCATCTGCTCGGTGGTGATCACTTCTATCTGATTGGGGTAGGTATCCAGCCGATACTCGTCAGCCAGCCGCGCCAGCTCTTCGTCAAAGCGCTCCAGAATACCAAAGTTCCAGTCGGAACCCGTTGCAATGGGGTTGCGGTCAACACTCATGGCCCACTCCTTAACGCGCGTTAGCGCTCCTGGCTCAGGCGGCGCTTGAACAGCTCACGGAAGACGGGATAGATATCCCCGGCATCGACGATCTGGCGCATGGCAAAACGCTCGGGAAACTGGGCAGCCACGGTTTCATACTCATGCCAAAGCGACTGATGATCGTGGGGGGTGATCTCCACGTAGGCGTAATACTGCAGCTGCGGCATCAGCTGCTTGACCAGCAGGTCGCGGCAGATATTGGAGTCATCGTCCCAGTTGTCGCCGTCGGAGGCCTGGGCCACGTATAGATTCCACTGGCCTGCCGGGTAGCGCTTTTCGATGATCCTGTTCACCAGCGTCAGCGCACTGGAGACGATGGTTCCGCCGGTTTCGCGGGAGTAGAAGAACTCCTCCTCGTTGACCTCCCGAGCGGCGGTGTGGTGGCGCACGAATACCAGCTCGACCTTTTCGTAGTGCTTCTCCAGAAACAGGTAGAGCAGCAGGAAAAACCGCTTGGCGATATCCTTGTGGTTCTGGGTCATCGAGCCGGAAACGTCCATCACGCAAAACATCACCGCCTGGCTCGATGGCTGCGGCTGGGCGGCCAGCTGGTGATAGCGCAGGTCGTAGGTATCGATGAACGGAATCGCCTCGATGCGCTTCTCCAGCCGCTCCACCTCGGCCTTGAGCTCCGCCACCCGGGCCGGGTTGCGCAGCACCGGGTCCTTGCGCTCTTCCGCCGCCAGCGCCTCTTCAGCCTCTTTCAAGGCCCGCTTGATGGGCGCGCGCATGGCAATACGGCGGGCGTAGGCTTCGCGCATGGAGCGGGTAATGCTGATGCGCGAAGGTACGCCGTCACGGGCCAGCCCCGCCCGCACCATCTTGACCTCCTCCAGCGACTTCAAGGGCTTGCGCTGCAAGTGTGGCAGCTCCAGGCCGTCGAAAACGAATTCCAGGAACTCCTCGCGGCTGAGGGTGAAGGCAAACTCGTCGTTGCCCTCCCCCTGATTGGACGCCCCGCCTTCACCCGCGCCACCACCGCCCTGCCCACCGGGGCGACGTATCTTGTCCCCCTGCAGAAACTCCTTGTTGCCGGGGGAAACGATGGTGCGGGCGCCGCCGCTGCCGTGCTGGAACACCGGCTCGGAGATATCCCTGGTTGGAATCGAGATTTTCTCGCCGCGCTCCATGTCGGTGATGGAGCGACGGTTCACGGCTTCCTCGACCGAACGCTTGATATGCTTGCGGTAACGCTCCAGAAAGCGCTGCCGATTGACCGCGCTCTTGTGCTTGGCGTTAGGTCTGCGATCAATGAAGTAGGTCATTCGACCTCCTTGATGCCTCAGGCGGGAGCGCTGAACATTCGCGCCCGCCCATCGTGAGGTTCACCCCCGTAACCGGCTGGCTACTGGGACTTGCGAACGCGCAGATACCACTCGGAAAGCAACCGCACCTGCTTTTCGGTATAGCCGCGGTCCACCATGCGCGCCACGAAATCCTCGTGTTTCTTCTGATCGGACCTGGATGCCTTGGCGTTGAACGAGATGACCGGCAAAAGCTCCTCGGTATTGGCAAACATCTTGTGCTCGATGACGCCCTTGAGCTTCTCGTAGGACTGCCAGCTAGGGTTCATGCCGTTGTTCTGCGCCCGCGCCCGCAGCACGAAGTTGACCACTTCATTACGGAAGTCCTTGGGATTGGAGATCCCGGCCGGTTTTTCGATCTTCTCCAGCTCTTCGTTCAGCGACTGGCGGTTCAACAGCTCGCCGGTTTCGGGGTCGCGGTACTCCTGATCCTGAATCCAGAAGTCGGCATAGGTCACATAGCGGTCGAAAATGTTCTGACCATACTCGCTGTAGGACTCCAGGTACGCGGTCTGAATCTCCTTGCCGATGAAATCCACGTAACGCGGGGCCAGAAACTCCTTGATGAAGCCCAGGTAGCGCTCGAACACCTCCGATGGCAGCTGCTCCCGCTCAAGCGCCTGCTCCAGCACGTACAGCAGATGGACCGGGTTGGCTGCCACTTCCTGGCTGTCGAAGTTGAACACCCGCGAAAGGATCTTGAAGGCAAAGCGGGTAGACAGCCCCTGCATGCCTTCATCGACGCCTGCCGCGTCGCGGTACTCCTGGATGGACTTGGCGCGGGGATCGGTATCCTTGAGGTTGTCGCCGTCATAGACCCGCATCTTGGAGTAGATACTGGAGTTTTCGGGCACTTTCAGCCGGGACAGCACGGAGAACTGGGCCAACATGCGCAGCGTATCCGGGGCGCAAGGCGCGGCGTTCAGGGACGAGTCTTCCAGCAGTTTCTGGTAGATCTTGATCTCTTCGGAGACGCGCAGGCAGTAAGGCACCTTGACGATGTATACACGGTCGAGGAACGCCTCGTTATTGCGGTTGTTGCGGAAGGCCTGCCATTCGGATTCGTTGGAGTGGGCCAGAATGACGCCATCGAAGGGGATCGCGCCCATGCCTTCGGTGGGGTTGTAGTTCCCCTCCTGGGTGGCGGTCAGCAGCGGATGCAGCACCTTGATGGGTGCCTTGAACATCTCCACGAACTCCATCAGGCCCTGGTTGGCGCGGCACAGCCCGCCCGAGAAGCTGTAGGCGTCCGGGTCGTCCTGGGAGTAGAGCTCCAGCTGGCGGATATCCACCTTGCCCACCAGCGAGGAGATATCCTGGTTGTTCTCGTCACCGGGTTCGGTCTTGGAGATGGCGATCTGGTTCAAGCGCGACGGATAGAGCCGCACCACGCGGAATTGGGAGATATCACCACCGTACTCCTTCAAGCGCTTGGCGGCCCAAGGTGACATGACGCTGCGCAAGTAGCGGCTGGCAATACCGTACTCCTGCTCCAGCAGCTTGCCGTCCTCTTCCGGTGAAAACAGCCCCAGCGGGGATTCGTACACCGGCGAGCCCTTGATGGCGTAAAACGGGATACGCTCCATGAGCAGCTTCAGACGCTCGGCCAGCGACGATTTGCCGCCGCCCACCGGCCCCAGCAGATAGAGGATCTGCTTGCGCTCTTCCAGGCCCTGGGCCGCGTGGCGGAAGTAGGCCACGATCTGCTCGATGGCCTCTTCCATGCCATGAAATTCGGCAAACGCAGGGTAACGGCGAATCACCTTGTTGGAAAAGATACGTGACAGACGCGGGTCTTTCGCCGTGTCGATCACTTCAGGCTCGCCTATGGCTTCCAGCATGCGCTCGGCGGCGCTGGCATACACCTTGGGATCACGGCGGCACAGCGCCAGATACTCCTCCAGGCTCATGTCCTCTTGCTGAACGCGGGCAAAACGGTCTTGAACGTGATCAAAGATGCTCATGGAACTCTCCTGTGGCCCATCCCCGGCAGCCATCGCCTGACCCAAATTCCCAGGCCGCCTGCCGTGCGAAGTGTCGCTCTATCAGCGTAGTCAGCATTAGCAAAATGTGATGACGAAACCTTCAACGCAGCGCAACTTTCCGCGTCTTATATGGCTATGAGCAAAGGCGAGGCAAAATAGTTGCGTTGAAAACACCGGGCTGACAAGAATCCTCTCCAACAACGCAACGCGCCGCCTGAACAGGCGGCGCGACGACCACGAACGAGCCTCGCTGGCGGCTTACTCCAGCACGGATTTGACGTCGGCCAGCAGTTGATCCAGCAGCTCGATGGTGGTGTTCCAGGCGCACACGAAGCGTGCGCCGCCCGCGCCAATGAAGGTATAGAAGGTCCATCCGCGCGCTTTCAACGCTTCGATGGCATGAGGAGGCAATTCAACGAAAACGCTGTTGGCTTCGGTGGGGAACATCAGCGAGACGCCAGGCAGCGCCTGCAACCCTTCCGACAGATAGCGGGCCATGGCGTTGGCGTGCTCGGCATTGGTCAACCAGGCGCCGCTTTCCAGCAGGCCCAGCCAGGGCGCCGAGACATAGCGCATCTTGGAGGCGAGCTGGCCCGCCTGCTTGCAGCGGTAGGAGAAATCCTCGGCCAGTTCCCGGTTGAAAAACAGGATGGCTTCGCCAAACGCCAGGCCGTTCTTTGTGCCTGAAAAGCACAGCGCATCCACCCCAACCTGCCAGGTCAGCTCGGCCGGTGACGCCTTCAGGCTGGCGCAGGCATTGGCAAAGCGCGCGCCATCCATATGCAGGCGCAGGTCATGCTTGTCGGCCATGGCGCGAATCGCCAACAGCTCTTCACGGGAGTAGACCGTACCCACTTCGGTGGCTTGGGTCAGCGACACGACCTTGGGTTTGGGGTAGTGGATATCGCTACGCTTGGTGACCAGCGCCTCGATCCCTTGGGGAGTCAGCTTGCCATTGGCACCCGGGGAGGTGAGCAGCTTGGCCCCGTTGGAGAAGAACTCCGGACCGCCACACTCGTCGGTTTCGATGTGGGCCAACTCATGACAAATCACGCTGTGGTAGCTGCGCCCCATCGCGGAAAGCGCCAGTGAATTGGCAGCGGTGCCGTTGAACACGAAGAACACATCGCAATCGTAGTCGAACATCTCACGAAAGCGGTCGGCGGCACGGGCAGTCCAGCGGTCGTTGCCGTAGGCCAGGTCATCGGCCTGATTGGCTTCCAGCAGGTACTGCATCGCTTCCGGGCAAATACCCGAGGTGTTGTCACTGGCTAAAAATCGTGGGGTACACTCCGAGGGCATGACGATTATCCTTTTTCTCTGGCGGTCGTGCAGCGCAGGCCGGGTGCCACCTGCGCCTTAATTCCCTAACAGGGCTTAGTCGTTAGGGTTGACCTTCAGTCTATCGTCATTTGAGCATTAACGTCACGCGCTCAATGCCGCTACAGCGTGGCAGCCAGACGGGTGCCCTGGTCAATCGCCCGCTTGGCATCCAGCTCGGCCGCTTCGTCTGCGCCACCAATCACATGCACGCGTTTGCCCGCCTGCTCCAGAGGCGCCAGCAGGTCCCGCACCGACTCCTGACCCGCGCACACCACAATGGTGTCCACCGCCAGCACCTGCGGCTCTTCGCCTTGGCGAACATGCAGCCCGGCATCGTCGATTTTCAGGTACTCGCAGCCGGTCAGGGTACGCACCCCACGCTGTTTAAGCGACGCACGATGCACCCAGCCCGAGGTCTTGCCCAGGTTTTTACCCGGCTTGGAGCTTTTGCGCTGCAACATCACGATGCTGCGTGGCGAGACGGGCGGTGTGGGGGCTTTCAGCCCGCCTGGCTCACTCACCGTGAGGTCCACACCCCACTCTTCACACCAGGACTGCAGATCCAGGGCCGGGTGGCCATGATGCGCCAGCAGTTCCGACACATCGAAGCCGATACCTCCGGCACCAATCACGGCCACCCGGCGGCCCACGCGCTCGGGCTGCGCGATGGCTTCGGCGTAACTCAACACACTGGGATGGTCGGCGCCGGGCAGGGTCAGCTCGCGGGGCGTCACGCCGGTGGCCAGCACCACGTCGTCGAAGGCAGCCAGCGCCTCCAGCGTGGCCTCGGTATTCAAGCGCACCTCCACGCCGTGCTTCTCAAGCATGACGCGGAAGTAGCGCAGCGTTTCGTTGAACTCTTCCTTGCCCGGAATCTTGCGCGCAAAGTTGAACTGCCCGCCAAGCTCGCTGCGCCGTTCGAACAGCACCACCCGATGACCTCGGCGGGCGGCTTCCACGGCGGTGGCAAGCCCGGCAGGCCCACCGCCGACCACGGCCACTCGCTTGGGAGACTCGGCAGCCACCAAAGGCAGTTCGGTTTCGTGGCATGCACGCGGATTGACCAGGCAAGAGGTCAGCTTGCCCATGAAGGTATGGTCGAGGCACGCCTGATTACAGGCGATACAGGTATTGATCTCTTCGGCCTTGTCGGCCTCGGCCTTCTGCACCCATTCAGGGTCTGCCAGGAAAGGCCGCGCCATGGAGACCATGTCCGCGTGCCCTGACGCCAGCAGACGCTCGGCCACATCGGGCATATTGATGCGGTTGGTGGTGATCAGCGGGATCGACAGCGCGCTGCGAATCCGTTTGGTCACCTCGCTGAAGGCTGCGCGAGGCACGCTGGTGACGATGGTGGGTACCCGCGCTTCGTGCCAGCCAATGCCGGTATTGATCAGGTTGGCGCCCGCCGCTTCGATGGCCTGGCCAAGCTGCACGACCTCTTCCCAAGTGCTGCCCTCCTCCACCAGGTCGATCATCGACAGCCGGAAGATGATCAGGAAGCGGTTGCCCACGGCTTCACGAACGCGTCTGACGATCTCCACCGCAAAGCGTATACGCCCTGCGAAGTCGCCGCCCCACTCATCGTCCCGGTGGTTGGTGCGGCGACAAATGAACTGATTGATCAGGTACCCCTCGGAGCCCATCACTTCGACCCCATCGTAGCCCGCCTGCTGGGCCAGCGTGGCGCAGCGCACGTAGTCGGCAATTTGCTGCTCGACCTCGTCGCTGGTCAGCGCACGGGGCACGAACGGATTGATGGGTGCCTGCAACGCCGAAGGCGCCACCAGCTCAGGGGAGTAAGCGTAGCGACCGGCGTGCAGAATCTGCATGCACAGATGTCCGCCCGCCTGGTGAACGGCGTCCACCACCTGGCGGTGCTCTTCGAGCTGGCTGGCCTCGGTGAGCGCATGCGCCCCCTGAAACACCGCACCCTCGGCATTCGGCGCAATGCCGCCAGTGACGATCAGGCTGACCCCCGCCCGCGCCCGCTCGGCATAGAACGCCGCCAAACGTGCAAAGCCGTTGGGGGCCTCTTCCAGGTTGGTGTGCATGGAGCCCATCAGCACCCGGTTGGGCAGCGTCAGGTGGCCCACGGTCAACGGGCGAAAAAGGTGCGGATAAGCGTGCATCACGGCGCTCCTTTGGAGTTGTTAGAACGACAAGCCTCTCATATTCAAACAAGCGTATGACATAGTTCCTTCGGCGTACAGCCTTTTACCGCCGTTGCCCCCTTGCTCATCATGGAAAAGAAGGTCACATTAACCGACTAACGATAAGAGGATGCTTACAAACTACTGCGCTAGGCCATGCGGCGTTGAAATCAGCCTCAAAATGCTCATTTACACTCTGTAAACTCCGCTTTTTCGGCTGATTTCGCCTTGCCTGACCGTCGCTCGTGACATTTGTAAACATCCTCCAAGGGATTGTCTTCAGGGAATGCGCTATGCCATTGATCTACTTCTTGCCCCCACTAGCCACCGTGCTGATCTGGTCGGGGAACATGACCATCAACCAGTTGACGGTCGGCGCGATTGCGCCCAGCAGTATCGCCTTTTTACGCTGGCTGCTGGCGCTGGCGGTCATGACCCCTTTCGTGCTGCCTGCGGTATTGCGTCACCGCGACGAGATTCGCCGCAACTGGCTGAAGCTGGCGCTGCTTGGGCTGCTGGGCATGGGCCTGTGGCAGGGGCTTGCCTACGTGGCAGCCGAAACCACCACCGCCACCAACATGGGCATTCTGGCGGCCATGGTACCCCTGCTGACGGTGCTGCTCAGCGCGCTGATTCTGCGTGAGCCCCCCACGCTGGGCGGCGTGGCGGGCGGCGTACTGGCCTTCATTGGCGTGACGGTACTGCTGGGGCGAGGCAACCCGCTGTCGCTGCTGCAACTCCAGGTGGCCCAGGGCGATGCACTGATGGTGGTGGCGGCCACCTGCTATGCGCTGTACGGCGTCATGTTGAAACGCTGGGCCATGAACCTTCCGCCTTGGGTAATGCTCTATGCCCAGGTCTGTTTTGCCGTGCTGTTCCTGCTGCCCGCGTACCTGATGGGCCCCATGACCCCAGTGGATAGCAGCAACGTCTGGCTGATTCTCTACGCAGGCATTCCGGCCTCGGTGATCACTACCTTCCTATGGATGCGGGCCGTCCGTCAGATCGGGGCCAACCAGTCGAGTATTTTCATCAACCTGATGCCCTTGTTCAGCGCCCTGATTGCCATGGCGTTTTTGGGTGAGCGGGTAGCGGGCTTCCACTTCATTGGCGGGCTGCTGATCCTGGCAGGCGTGATCATGGCGCAGACCTTGACCCGCCCCTTGGTCAGCCGCGTGGCGGCCAGTAAAACGAGCAGCGCCCAGCAATGATACAATAGGCTAACATCATTCGCTGAATGGGAACCCCTGACCTATGTCCCTGGAAGAACTGCACCTTAATCTGCGTAACCTGAGTAGCGACGATTACGAGCAGCTTAAGTCGCTGATGGACGCGGTGTATCATGATATTGGTGGCGCCTGGCCCGAGCACACCATTGCCAAGCTGATCCAGGAGTTTCCTGACGGCCAGATTGCCATCGAAGACGATGGCGTGCTGGTGGGCGTGGCCTTGACGGTACAAGTGGATTATGACGAGTTCTCCAACCCACACAAGTACGACGACCTGATCGGCCACCGGGAAATCATTCTCAACAACCCCGACGGCGACGCCATGTACGGGCTGGATGTCCTGATCCACCCCGACTACCGTGGCTACCGCCTGGGCCGCCGTTTGTACGAAGCGCGCAAGGAGCTGTGCCGCTCCCACAACCTGCGCGCCATTCTCGCCGGTGGGCGCATTCCCGAGTATCACCAGCATGCTGGCGAGCTGACCCCGGCCCAGTACATCGACAAGGTCTCCCGCAAGGAGATCTACGACCCGATCCTCTCCTTCCAGTTGGCCAACGACTTTCAGGTCAAGCGCCTACTGCGCAAGTACCTGCCCGAGGACGAGCAGTCGCGCGGCTACGCCACTCTGCTGGAGTGGAACAACATCCTCTTCGAACCCGCCGACAGCGTGCTGGATACCCGCCCGACGCAGGTTCGTGTGGGGGCAGTCCAGTGGCAAATGCGTGAGTTTGCCTCGGTGGAAGCAGCGCTTCAGCAGATCGAGTATTTCGTCGATGCGCTCTCGGATTACCAAAGTGATTTTGCCGTTTTCCCGGAGCTGTTCACCACGCCGCTGATGGGCCTGCAGGATCGCGCCGCCCAGAAAGACCAGACCGCCGCCATCCGTTTTTTGGCGGGCTTCACCGACCGTTTCAAGAGCGAGCTGTCGCGGATGGCGGTGTCCTACAACATCAATATCGTCGGCGGTTCGATGATCGAGGTGGGCGAGGATGATCGCCTCTACAATGTGGCTTACCTGTTCCATCGGGACGGCGAGGTGGAGAAACAGTCCAAGCTGCATATCACCCCGCAGGAACGGCGCGACTGGGTGATCGAAGGCGGCGACGACCTGCAGGTGTTCGAAACCGATGCCGGCCGTGTCGGCATCCTGATCTGCTACGACGTGGAGTTCCCGGAGCTGGGCCGCCTGCTGGCCGACCAGGACATGGACATTCTGTTCGTGCCGTTCTGGGTCGACACCAAAAATGGCTACCTGCGTGTGCGCCACTGCGCTCAGGCACGGGCTATCGAGAACGAGTGCTACGTGGTCATCTGCGGAAGCGTGGGCAACCTGCCGTCCATCGAGAACCTGGATATCCAGTATGCCCAGTCGGCGGTGTTCACCCCCTCCGACTTTGCCTTCCCCCATGACGCGGTGCTGGCCGAAACCACGCCCAATACCGAGATGATCATCTTCTCGGACCTGGATTTGACCCGCCTGACCGTAGTGCGTGCAGAAGGCTCGGTGACCAACCTCAAGGACCGCCGCAAGGATCTCTTCGACCTGCGCTGGCGGGACTGGTCGCTGAAGTCCGGCGCCAAACGGGAAGAGTAAGCCCCCGGCCGCCGTGATGGCTGGATAAAAAAAGCCGCTCCCTCGAGAGAACCTCAGGGAGCGGCTTTTTATTGAACATCCTGCTTAGCGTCGCAACTGGCATGAGATGCCAAAACGGCTGCGCTAATCCGGCCATACCAGATGGGCAGGCACCCTGCCCTTGGCATCGAACACCACGCCCTCGTCACGCAACTTCTGGTGCTGGCGCGCCGCGCCGCCATGGTCGGCCAGCGTCAGCGATGCCGCAATCACGCGGTGCCAGGGCACCTGGTGCCCCTCGGGCAAGTGTCGCATGGCAGACCCCACCATGCGCGGCGTGGCCCCTTCGGTCATGCTGGCCACGCGCCCATAAGTGGTCACCCGTCCCGCCGGGATCTGATCGACGATGGTATAGATCTGTTCCAACAGCTCGGGACGCGGCATGGCTACCTCGAATGCGGGATCTCCAAGGTGAGATGGCTTACAGGCCATCCACCAGTTGATTAATGGCCTGGAAGGCTTCTTTCAGTGCGCTATCACGCTGGGCGTCGCCCATGTTGAGGCCTTCCGCAAACACCACGTCCACATCGCTGATGCCCATCAGGCCCAGCATGGTTTTCAGGTGCGGGGTCTGGCTATCGAACTCGGTGCCAGCGTATTGACCACCCCGGGCCGCGAGGATGATGGCGCGCTTACCTTCCAGCAGCCCCTGCGGGCCATTTTCAGTATAGCGGAACGTTTCACCAGCGCGCAGCACGCGGTCGAACCACGCCTTCAGCTGCGAAGGAATCCCCAGGTTGTACATCGGCACCGCCAGCACCAGTACGTCGTGGGAACGCAGCTCGGCCAGCAGCTCATCGGAGCGGGCCGCCAGTGCTTGTTGGGCGTCGCTACGCTCGTCGGCCGGGGTTTGCCATGCGCCCAGCTCTTCGATGTCCAGGTGGGGCAGCGCATTGGCCACCACGTCGCGGTGGCTGACCTCCACGCCGCCACGGGCAGCGGCCTGCTGCTGAAAATGGTTCGCCAGCGCATTGGACTGGCCGTTTTCACCCAGAACGGAAGACGTGACTAACAGAGTACGGGTTGCCATCGTAAGATTCCTTGCCAAAGATTAAAGAGATGGCGCTATTCTAAGGCGCTTTCCAATAAGCAAAAGCGCAACGTTTTCCGCCGTTCATTCGACAAAATCGAATCGTGCTCCATAAAAAAAGCCCCGCTCCGTGGCCATGGCGGCAACACGGGCGGGGCGTTTTCATGACGCGTTCAGGGCTTTTTGGGCCAGGCCTTGGGGTCCACCTTGTTGGCCAGTTTGGGGAACTGGCTCGGGTCGAACACCGGCTCCTTACCCGCCTTCAACTGCGCGTCGTAATCCTTGAACAGCGCAAAGGCAATGGGCGACAGCATCAGAATAGCCACCAGGTTGATGATCGCCATCATGCCCATGGAAAGGTCGGCAAAATTCCAGATGGCTCCCAGGCTGGCCACCGAGCCCACCATGATCATGCCCAGCACGGCCAGACGATACAGCATCACCGCCAGCGGAGCCCGGCGGCCAGCCAGGTATTCGATGTTGGACTCACCGTAGGAGTAGTTGGCAATCACGGACGTAAACGCAAACAGCAGAATCGCTACCGCAATGAACATGCCGCCCCACTCGCCCACATGGCTGGAGAGCGCCATCTGGGTCAGCTGGATGCCGTTGCTCTCCTCGCTGGCCAGCAGTTCCGGGCCCGCCATGATGATAATGGCCGCCGTGGCGGTACAGATCACCAGCGTATCCAGGAAGACCCCCAGCATCTGAATGAACCCTTGGGCCGCCGGATGATCCGGCCGGGTGCTGGCCGTGGCCGCCGCGTTGGGAGCAGAGCCCATGCCCGCCTCATTGGAGAACAGGCCTCGCTGAATACCGTTGATGATGGCTTGGGAAATGGCATAGCCCATGGCCCCGCCAGCGGCCTGCTCGATTCCGAAGGCGCTCTGCACGATGGTCAGCAGCGCGGCGGGCAGGTCGGCGATATTCATGGCCACCACGATCAGCGCCAGCACCAGATACAGCAGGGCCATCAGCGGCACGACCAGCTCGGCCACCTTGGCAATCGACTTCAAGCCGCCAAAGATGATCGGCGCCACGACGGCCATCAGCACCAGCCCCATGGCCCAGGTGGGGATGGCAAACGCCTGCTCCATGGCCTGGGCAATGGAGTTGGCCTGCACGCTATTGAAGGCCAGGCCGAAGGCAATGATCAGGCAGATCGAAAACAGCACCGCCAGCCAGCGCAGCCCCAGGCCGCGCTCGATGTAGCGGGCCGGGCCGCCACGGAAGGTATTGTCGCCGTGGTCGGTCTTGTAGGCCTGCGCCAGCGTGGACTCCACGAAACTGGTCGCCATGCCCACCATGGCGGTCATCCACATCCAGAAAATCGCCCCTGGGCCACCGAAATAAATGGCGACCGCCACCCCGGCCAGGTTCCCCGTTCCCACTCGAGCCGCCAGGCTGGTCGAGAGCGCCTGAAAGGAGGATATCCCGCCATTGGACTGCCGCGAGGTGCGCAGCAGTTTGAACATGTGGCCAAAATAGCGAATCTGAATTCCCCGTGTCATCACGGTAAAGTAGAGACCCGCACCGATGAGCAGGTAAATCAGTACACTGCCCCATAATAGCCCGTTGCTGCGATCCACGACCGCCGTCAACAGAGATGAAAGTGTCGCATCCATGGTTAATTGACCTTGATTGAGAAAAGTGAAGGTGCATCATTCTTCACGGCTGCACCAAAATGGCAAGAAAAATGGCAAATTAGTCCATACACGGCAAAAAACGCTGCGCCATGCTCAGCAGCCCGTGATGGTTGCCAGGATTCTTCTGGGCCCGCCCTGTTCGCGATGCTCGCCCAGCCAGATGCCTTGCCAGGTGCCCAGCGCCAAACGCCCATCCCGCACGGCCAGGCAAAGCTGGGTACCCAGCAGGCTGGACACCACGTGGGCAGGCATGTCGTCCGGCCCTTCCAGGGTATGTCGAAAGTAGTCCAGCCCTTCCGGCACCAGGCGGCTTAGAAAGGCGTTCAGATCGTGGCGCACATCCGGGTCGCTGTTTTCGTTCAGGGTCAAGGAGGCCGAGGTATGCAGAAGCTGTAAGTGCACCAGCCCCTGATGGCACTCTTCGAGGCACGGCAGTGCCCGAGCAATCTCATCAGTGATCAGATGGAAGCCCCTGGGCATGTCGGGCAGGTGAATCTCTTGTTGGTGCCACATAAACACTCCTTTGTCATGGTGGGCCTGCAAACAAGTATGGGGGTCGTCAAACCCAAACGTTTCGTTCAACCATAGCCTATTTCGCCGCGCACCCATAAAACTCACCACAGGTCATCGCCGCCATGGCGGTGGCGTCGCCTCGCTGTTAAATTGAATGGCGATATTCCCACCGCTTACAAGGAACCGTTCACATGGAGGTCGTCATGCGCTATTCCCTACTGTCGCCAAGGAAACTGGTAACGGCATCGGCGCTTTGTGTCTCAAGCGTGCTTCTGGCCGGATGCACGGGCATCCCCGATGGCACCGAGGCCGTCACCGGGTTCGAACTCGATCAGTACCTCGGGGAGTGGTATGAAATCGCTCGCCTGGACCACTCCTTCGAGCGCGGCCTGGACTGCGTGACCGCCAACTACAGCCTGCGCGACGATGGCGGTGTGCGGGTCATCAACCGGGGCTACAACCTGGCAGAAGGCAGCTGGGACGAAGCCGAGGGCCGGGCCTATTTCATCGATGACGACAGCGTTGGCCGCCTGAAGGTAAGCTTCTTTGGCCCGTTCTACGGCGGCTACAACGTGCTGGCACTGGATGATGACTATCAGTGGGCGCTGGTTTCCGGCCCGAACCGAGACTACCTGTGGATTCTGGCACGCACACCGACGCTGGATAGCGAGCTGGAAGCTCGCCTGCGCCAGCAAGCGGCCGAGCTGGACTTCCCCACCGACGAGCTGATCGATGTGGTTCAAGACGAGCGCTGCCCCGGCCGCTAGGCTCTGCCAGGCTCGCCTGCACAGCACCTACTCAGCATCAGGCAACGCAGGTACTCGGCCCGCGATCTCCTGCTGGAGAAAATCGATTAGTGCACGGATGCGGGCCGGGGTATGGCGGCGCTGCTCGAACACCGCATAGAAGTCTGCCCGTACGCCCTGCCACTCGGGCAGCAGCAGTTGCAGCTCGCCACTGGCCAGGTGTTCGTTGACATCCCACCAAGAGCGCAGCATGACGCCATGGCCATCCAGCGCCAGTCGCGTCACCACTTCGCCATCGTTACTGGCCAGGTGGCCACTGACCTTGACCGATTGCTGGCGCCGCGCTGCGGAGCGCTGCTCGAAGCGCCACAGCGCAAAGTCACTATCGTTCTCGCGGATCAACAGGCAGCGGTGCTGCGCCAGATCCTGCGGCGTACGCAGGGCGGGCATGTTGGCAAGGTAGCTCGGCGACGCACAGAGCATGCGCCGATTGGGCAGGAT
Organism: Halomonas sp. 18071143; assembly: GCF_019211725.1. Taxonomy (NCBI): domain Bacteria; kingdom Pseudomonadati; phylum Pseudomonadota; class Gammaproteobacteria; order Oceanospirillales; family Halomonadaceae; genus Halomonas; species Halomonas sp. 18071143. Next base: position 1,091,027 of record NZ_CP078120.1, on the reverse strand, counting down.
ACGCCGAGCCACCAGCCGTGAATCCGGCGGTTCGCCAATGCGAATCCCCACATCGAACCCATGGTCGCTGAGATTGAGGGGAAAGTTGGTCAACTCCAGCCAGCTCTCGATGCCCGGATGCCGAACGCAGAAGTGTGACAGCAGCGGCGCAATGTGGCGTCGCCCAAAGCCAAAGGTGGCATTGACCCGCAAGCGCCCCTGCAGCCCATGGCTGGCCGCGTCGCGCAGGTCACTCTCCAGGGCGTCCAGCTCATCGAGAATCAGGCTGCCCTGGGCAAGATAGCGCTCGCCTTCGGCGGTCAGCGTCAGGCGGCGGGTCGTGCGCGCCGCCAGCGACACCCCTAGCCGCGCCTCCAGCTGCTTCAGCCGTTTACTCACCGCCGAGAGGGAAATACCCAACTCCCGGGCCGTTGCCGTCAGGCTGCCCGCTCGAGCCAACTGCTGAAAAAACGCCAGATCGTCCAGTGGAGCCATGGGATTCTACACCTGAAAGCAACAATAGCTTGAATAGTAGCCTGATTATCTCATCGCCAACAGCCGCTACACTGCATGAACGGTACGCCTTTCACACGACCATAAAAAAAGGAGGCCCCATGGCCCATCAGATTGCAGTCATCGCTGGCGACGGCATCGGCACCGAAGTCATGCCGGAAGGTATTCGCGCACTGGAAGCGGTGGCCGAGCGCTTCGACCTCGCGCTGGAGTTCGCCACCTTTGAGTTCGGTAACTGCGACTACTACCTTGAGCACGGCAAGATGCTGCCGGATGACTGGTACGAGCAGCTCAAGGGCTTCGATGCGCTGTTTTATGGCGCCGTGGGCTGGCCAGACAAAGTGCCTGACCATATTTCCCTGTGGGGCTCGCTGCTGCAGTTCCGCCGCCAGTTCGATCAATACATCAACCTGCGCCCCTGCAAACTGATGCCGGGCATCAAGAGCCCGCTGGCCGGTCGCGCCCCGGGGGATATCGACTTCTACGTGGTGCGTGAAAACACCGAAGGCGAATACTCCAGCATCGGCGGCAAGATGTTCGAAGGCACCGAGCGGGAGATCGTCATTCAGGAAACCGTGATGAGCCGCACCGGGGTCGACCGAGTCTTGAAATACGCCTTCGACCTGGCCCAGACGCGACCACGCAAGAAGCTCACCTCGGCCACCAAGTCCAACGGCATCTCGATCACCATGCCCTACTGGGACGAGCGGGTCGCCGAGATGGCCAAGCAGTACCCGGATATCAACGTCGACAAGTTCCATATCGACATCCTCACGGCCAACTTCGTGCTGCACCCCGACTGGTTCGACGTGGTCGTGGGCAGTAACCTGTTCGGCGACATCCTCTCCGACCTGGGCCCGGCCTGCACCGGCACCATCGGCATCGCGCCTTCCGCCAATATCAACCCGGAAGGCAAGTTCCCCAGCCTGTTCGAGCCGGTTCATGGCAGCGCACCCGACATTGCGGGCAAGGGCATTGCCAACCCCATCGGCCAAATCTGGTCAGGCGCCATGATGCTGGAACACCTGGGACACAAGGAAGCCGCCGACGCCATGGTCGAGGCCATCGAAGCCGTGCTCAGTGAAGGGAACCCGCAGGTGCTCACCCGCGACGTGGGCGGCCAGGGCACCACGGAAAGCCTGGGCAAGGCCATTGCCGAGCGCCTGCGCGACCAGGGCTAGCGCCAGGCCCCACTGGCCATGTCGTTGATCAATGTGGTTGGTAAAGGCGGTTGGTAAAGGCGATTGAAACGGTAGTTGATAAAAATTGGTTGTAAAAGCGCGAACGCCTGCCCTCAACGGGGCAGGCGTTCACACTGTGCGCGCTGAGCGTTAGCTGGCCAGTTTGGCAGCGACTTCAGCCACGTATTTACCCTGGAAACGGGCAATTTTCAGCTCGCGGTCATCCGGCTGACGCGAACCGTCGCCGCCTGCCAGCGTCGCCGCGCCATAGGGCGTGCCGCCACTGACCTTCGAGATATCGAACTGCTCTTCGATGCCGTAACCAATCGGCACGATGACCATGCCGTGGTGGGCCAGGGTGGTCCAGGTCGACGTGATGGTCATCTCGTCGCCGCCCCCGGTGCCGGTGGAGGTAAACACGCTGGCGACCTTGCCACGCAGTGCGCCTTTCGCCCATAGCCCGCCGGTCTGGTCGAGGAAGGTACGCATCTGCCCCGCCATGTTGCCAAAACGCGTCGGCGTGCCGAAGATGATGGCATCGTAGTCGGCCAACTCTCCTGGCGTGGCTTCCGGGGTAGTGAAGTCCTGCTTGCCACCGGCATTCTTGAACGCGTCTTCCGGCATGGTTTCCGGTACGCGTTTGACGGTGACCTCGACCCCTTTCACGCCCTCGGCGCCTTCTGCCACGGCGGCCGCCAGGGTGTCGATGTGCCCATACATCGAGTAATACAGTACCAATACCTTCGTCATGGCTCACTCCTTTCAGATGACGACACGCTACCCCAGACGGGCAGCAAGGACTGGTTACACCATAGTCCAGCCCCAGCCACTTATCAGCGAAAGTTTTCGACGCTCTGAATCGATTTCATCGATGTGGGCACCTTGCACTTTTGCCACTTCAGCACTAATTTTTTTGTATTCAACTTGTTTGCCGTTTCATTCGGGTACAACGCCAAGGAGCCAGGCATGACCATTTTCGAAGCACTGCGTAAAGACCACGATATTCAGCGTGACCTGTTGGCCCAACTGGTAGAGACCCACGGTGACAGCGACGCCCGCGACTCTCTTTACCAACGGGTACGGGCGGAGCTTAAGTACCATGCCAACGCCGAAGAGCGGGCTCTGTATATTCCGATGATGGACCTCGACCTCACCCAGGAAAAAGCGCGCCACAGCGTTGCCGAACACCACGAGATCGATGAGCTGATCGAGCTGCTGGACGACACCGACTACAGTGCCAGCCACTGGCTGACCCACGCCAAGCAGCTGCAGCATCTGGTGACCCATCACCTGGACGAAGAAGAACAGGAAGTCTTTCAACTGGCCGGTCGGGGCTTGCAGGAAGCCCAGAAAACCACGCTGGCCAAGGAGTATCAGGACGAAATGCAGCGCCAACGGTCGGGCTGACCTCCCGGCCTTACCCGCCCGGTATTGCAAAGCGCTTGTGGATCACGCCATGGGCGCTTTTTTACGGGTTACTTTCATCCTCGCACCGACCATTTTCACGCGCACGACGCCACCCCTTGCGACACGAGCTGAGCGTGGTAAAGGTAGGGCAACACAAGTAGATGCCCATGACCAAGGACACTTTCATGCTAGGCCAATGGCTCGACTGGACCCTTGACGATGAACGCCCGTCGCCACGCATAGGCCGCTTTGCCAGCGGCAGCTACCATCTGCACCGACCGGGCATACTGGAGCTAACGCCCAACATTTTGCGCCCCGATGCCCGGGCCTGTGTCTTTTCTGCCGCCATTCATGGCAACGAGACCGCTCCGGTAGAACTGCTGGGCGAATGGCTGGCCGCTCTGGAAGCCAGCACCCTGCAACTGGGCGCTCCCGTGCTGGTGATTCTGGGCAACATTCCTGCCCTCAAGGCCCAGCAGCGCTACATCACCACCAACCTGAATCGCTTGTTCAAGCGCGAACTGGCCGACCAGGGCGACGAGCCCGAACGGGCGCGCCAGCTGATGGAGGCCGTGGATACGTTCTATGCCCGCCATCACGCCCTGCCTCGGCTGCATTACGACCTGCATACCGCCATCCGCGGCAGCCTGCATACCCGCTTCGCGGTCGAGCCATTCGCCGAGTCGGCGACCGACTCTGAACAGTGGGAGTGGCTGGCCGCCGCCGACATGCAGGCCGTGCTGCACCAGCATCAGCATAGCTGGACGTTTTCTCACTACAGCAAGTACTACCATGGTGCCCAAGCCTTTACCTTCGAGCTGGGGCAAGTCGCCCCGTTCGGCCACAATGACATGGAAGCCCTGGCCCCCATGCTCACGTTGATCAGTGCTCTCGGTAGCGGCTATGCGCCCCCCACCCAGCCAGCCAGCACCATGGCATTCTACCGGGTGCAGCATGAACTGATACGTCACTCCGAAGACTTCACGCTGTGTTTCGATGAAGACGTGCCCAGCTTCAGTCGCTTCGATACCGGCACCTGCCTGGCCAAGGATGCCACCGCCGGTGACTTCGTGGTGGAAGAGACGCCGCTGCACGTGGTGTTTCCCAACGCTCAGGTCGAGATAGGCGCCCGAGCCGCCTTGCTGGTGGCGCCGGAACGGACAGCAAACTAGGGAGCGTTAACAATTAGGCCAGCCATATGACGGCGGATACAAGGTTGAGTAGCGACTGGTAGTTTCTCGCCAGTCGCTCATAGCGTGTTGCCAGCCGCCTGAACTGCTTGATTTTCTGGAAGAACCTTTCTACCAGGTTGCGATCCTTGTAACAGTGCCAATCTATCTCGGGGCATTCCAAGCGATTCTTTCTCGGCGGAATCACCGGCTCGGCGCCCACCGCTCGAATGATGTCCCTCAAAGCGGTGGAATCATACCCCTTGTCGCCAAGCACCGCCGCTGGAGAAAAGCCCGCCAGTAACGCTGGGGCGGCTCCGTACTCAGACGCTTGGCCCGGTGTGAGGATTAGCCGTACCGGGTTGCCGAGGGCATCGACCGCCGCGTGGATCTTGGTGCTCAATCCCCCACGCGATTTCCCCATGGCTTCGGTGCTCTGAGCCGTTTTTTTGCCGCCCCATGCTGATGAACTTTGACGATACTGCCATCTATCATCAGCTGCTCCATGTCGGGATCATCGGCTAATGTGTCGATAACCTGCTGCCAGACCCCCTTCTTAGACCACCGGTTATAGCGCATGTAGACAGTGTGCCAGCGACCGAAGGCGTCGGGCAGATCACGCCAGGGAGCGCCTGTCCGGGCGATCCACAGGACGGCTTCCACGAACAAGCGATTGTCCTTGGCCGTCACCCCGCGATCTGAAGCTTTGCCGGGGAGCATGTGCTCGATGCGCTCCCATTGGTCATCACGTAGCATTAGCCGAGGCATAGATCACCGAAAAATGCTGATATTCTAAATCAGCCCGATCTCCATCAGCAATTGTTAACGCACCCTAGCCACAGAAAGTCCCGTTGAAGAAAAGATAGTTTGATAACAATAACGTAGAGGGGCCATCAGGAGTGCTCTTCAGGCAACACGACCAAGGTCGGCCTGATAAAGTACGCGTCTCCGGCGCACTCCTGATAGAATCGCCCCTTTTTTCGCGCCAGCCGCACAGAAACACGAACACTCATTCGTTGTTGCTGCGGCAACCCTGTACTGGAGCCTAAGTTATGGCCGCTACGCCGACTCCCCTTGAAGTGCGTAACATCAAAAAGCGCTTCGGCGATACAGAAGTCCTCAAAGGCCTCTCTCTTGAAGCCCAGAAAGGTGATGTGATCACCCTGATCGGTGCTTCAGGGTCTGGAAAAAGCACCTTTTTACGCTGCATGAATTTGCTGGAACAGCCCGATGACGGCGACCTGATCGTCCACGGCGAACAGATCCGCTTCAAGACCACCCGCCATGGCCGCGAACCCGCCGACTGGAAACAGGTCGTGCAGATGCGCGCCAAGCTCTCCATGGTTTTCCAGAGTTTCAACCTGTGGGCCCACATGACGCTGCTGGAAAACATCATCGAAGCGCCGATTCACGTGCTGGGTAAACCCAAGAAAGAAGCCATCGAACACGCCCACGCGCTGCTCGACCGAGTCGGCCTCAGCGCGCGTGCCAACGCCTACCCGGCGCAAATGTCCGGTGGTCAGCAGCAGCGTGGCGCCATCGCCCGGGCGCTGGCCATGAACCCGGAGGTCATGCTGTTCGACGAACCCACCTCGGCGCTGGACCCTGAGCTGGTGGGCGACGTGCTCAAGGTCATGCGCGATTTGGCCAACGAAGGGCGCACCATGGTAGTGGTGACCCATGAGATGAGCTTTGCCCGGGACGTCTCCAGCAAGGTGATCTACCTGCACCAGGGCCTCGTGGAAGAAGCCGGTACGCCCGATGACGTGCTGGGCAACCCGCAATCGCCGCGCCTGAAGCAGTTTCTGGCGCCCAAATACTGATCCGCGAGGCATGCACGATGCTTGATTTGCAAGGCTACGGCCCCCGCCTGCTGGAAGGCGCAGGCGTGACCGTTCAGTTGGCCCTCCTCTCGCTGATCCTGGCGATTGTGCTGGGGCTCTTGACCGCCAGCGCCAAAATGTCCCGCAACTGGCTATTGCGCCGTAGCGCAACGGTCTACACCACGGTGATTCGTGGTGTGCCCGACCTGGTGCTGATGATGCTGCTGTTCTTCGGCGGGCAGATCGGGGTCAATGCGATCAGCGATATGCTCTATGACCGCTACGACATCGACATCTACATCAACTTCAACGCCTTCGCGGCCGGTGTCATCACCATCGGCTTCATCTTCGGCGCCTACATGGGCGAAACCTTTCGCGGGGCGTTCATGGCCGTCGACAATGGCCAGATCGAGGCAGGCAAGGCCTACGGCATGAGCAACGCACTGGTATTTCGGCGTATTCGCTTTCCCCAGATGATGCGTCACGCGCTGCCCGGCCTCTCCAACAACTGGATGGTGCTGCTCAAGACCACCGCCCTGGTGTCGGTGATCGGCCTGACGGACATGGTGCGGGTGGCGGCAGAAGCCTCTCGGGCCACCCACGAGCCGTTTGTCTTCCTCATTCCGGTGGCGGCAGCCTATCTGCTGATTGCCAGCGTCTCCGAGTGGGTCTTCGCACGGTTGCAAAAACGTTACGACATCGGCTTCGGGGGGCAGTGACATGCTGGACATCTCTGCATGGTTCAACGATTTACTGGCGGGTAACCTGATCTTCACCCCCACCACCCTGGGCTACTACTGGGAAGGCCTGGTGACCACCACCCAGCTGGTGTTCCTCTCGCTGGTGGCCGGGCTGATCCTGGCCGTCCCGCTGGCCATCATGCGCAGCTCAAAGCACAAATGGATCAGCCTGCCGGTCTATGTGTATACCTATGTGTTTCGTGGCACCCCGCTGCTCATTCAGCTCTACATCATCTACTACGGGGTGGTGTTCATCGATGGCATTCAGGAAACCTTCCTGTGGCCGCTGCTGCGCGAAGCCTTCTACCCGGCACTGATCGCCTTCACCTTGAACACGGCGGCCTACACCACGGAGATTTTCCGGGGTGCCATCAAGGCCACCTCACGGGGTGAAATCGAAGCCGCCAAGGCCTATGGCATGTCCAACAGCCTGATGATGCGCCGTATCATCCTGCCCAGCGCCTTTCGCCGTGCCCTGCCCGCCTACGGGAACGAAGTCATCTTCATGCTGCATGCCAGCGCCATTGCCAGCGTCGTCACCCTGATGGACCTGACCGGGGCCGCACGCTTCGTCTATGCGCGCTTCTATGCCCCCTTCGATGCCTTCCTGTTCGTGGCGGCCATTTATCTGTGCCTCACTTTTGCCATTCTGTATTTTTTCCGTTACCTGGAAAAACGGCTGCTGGCACATTTGCGGCCACAAACCTGAGCATGACGAAAAATCCAACATACGCCAACGTAAAACAAGCGTTGGTTTAATTCAGGTCACCCCCCTTTTCGCCAACCGCAAGCTGGGGTAGCTTAAAGGGGATCACCTCCGGTGAACCTGCTTCCTTTGGAGTCTACAATGAAAAAACTGCTGACCGTTTCTCTGCTGGGCCTGGCCGTGGCTGCCGCGTCCTCTGCCCAAGCCCGTGATTACGACCACGTGCGTATCGGCGTCGACGTACCTTACGAGCCCATGGAATACCGCACCCCCGAGGGCGAGCTGACCGGCTTCGATATCGACCTGGGCAACGCCCTGTGCGAGCGCATCGGCGTGACCTGCGAGTGGATCGAGCAGGAGTGGGACGGCATCATTCCGGGCCTGATGTCACGTAACTACGATGCCATCATGTCGTCGATGACCATCAACGACGAGCGTCGTCAGCAGGTGCTGTTCTCCGACCCCTACATCACCATGCCGTCGGCCTGGTTCGCCCCCGCTAGCCTGGAACTCAGTGACGCCAACGAAGAGACCCTGGCCGGCAAGACCATCGGCGTACAGCGCGGCACCCTGCAAGACAACTACGTGACCGACCAGTACGGCCGTATCGCCAGCGTCAGCCGCTACTCCACCGCTGACGACATGGTGCTGGACATGCAGGCACAGCGCCTGGATATCGTCTTCCTCGACTATCCGATCGGCCAGTCCACCCTGCTGAACAACGAAGACACCGAGTACGTGGTCGTAGGCGAGCGCATCAGCGAGCCCAAGGAGTACTTCGGTGACGGCTTCGGCATCGCCTTCCGCCAACGCGACCAGGCCCTGGCCGAGCGCTTCAACGAAGCACTGGCCGAACTGCAGGAAGACGGCACCTACGATGAAATCTACGCTCGCTACTTTGGCGAAGAGTAAACATTGACCGTCTCGCCATGCCTTCCTCAGGGAAGGCATGGCAGCACGCCAATACCATGACTCCATACCGCCTACTCCCCTCTGCGCCCCATGCGCAACGCCCAGGTACCCGTGGCACCATTGCCCGCTTCTACCTGAGCGAGTGGTTCGACGAATAGCCCCCTCTTTGGCACGCCCGTGCCGAAACACGCCCCTGTGCGTGCATGTTGCCATGCGTGATCGACGCAGGGCACTCCCACGCCTGGCGCACCCCGTGCTGTAGCGGCCCCTTTCGGCGCTTGGCATAAAGCAACTCCCACATACCTACTAAAAATCGTTTCAGGAGACTGACCATGCGTTATGCAACGCTGTCCGTGGCTGCCGTGCTGGCGGCTGGTGCTTCACTTTCCATGGTATCCACTGCCGCACTGGCCCGAGACTACGACGAAATCCGTCTGGGTGTGGATATTCCCTACGAGCCCTTCATGTACCGGGAAGCCGACGGCACCCTCACCGGCTTTGAAATCGAGCTGGGCAATGCCGTATGCGACTACCTGGAAGTGAGCTGCACCTGGGTAGAACAAGACTGGGACGGCATCATTCCCGGCCTACTGGCCCGCAACTACGACGCCATCATGTCGTCCATGGCGATTACCGACGAGCGCGCCCAGCGCGTGCTGTTCTCCGAGGCTTACTACACCACTCCCAGCGCCTGGATCACGACCCACGCCCACGATATCGACATCGAAGACCGGGCCAGCCTGGAAGGGCTAACGGTCGGCGTACAGCGAGCAACCCTGCAGGATAACTATGTCACCGAACTCTACGGTGACGTGCTGGAAATTCGCCGCTATACCGGTGTGGACGATGTGGTCACCGACCTGCTGGCAGGCCGCCTGGACCTGACGTTCATGGACTACCCGATTGCCGAAGCCGCCATCGACATCGACACGCCCGAAAGCGATTTCCAGCGCATCAGCGACTTCATCAAAGAGCCCGAGGAAATCTTTGGCAAGGGCGTTGGCGTCGCGTTCCGCCCCCGTGACGAGGCCCTCGCCGAACGCTTCAACGACGCTCTGCGTGCGGTGAAAGAGAACGGCACTTATGATGAAATCATGAACCGTTACTTCAACTACGATGTACGCTTGTAAGATCGGCGGCCGCCGCGCTTGAACCGCGCCACCCGCCTACACGCGCCGGCCTTTGGTCGGCGCGTACCGTTTGCTCATCACTTTTCCGGAAAGCCCATGCTGACACTTGTCAAAAACGCCCAGCTTTTTGCCCCAGAACCCCGCGGGCTGTGCCATCTGCTGATCGCCGACCAGCGCATCGCGGCCGTGCTGGATGCCAACGAAGCGTACCAACTGGGCACGCTGATCAAGACCATCGACCTGGAGGGCCGTCGGGTGATTCCGGGGCTGGTCGACCCGCTGGTGCACTACATTGGCGGGGGCGGTGAAGGCGGGTTTGGCAACCGCACTGCAGAACTCAGCCTGGCAGACGCCTGCGCTTCAGGCGTGACCACCCTGATTGGCGCTCTGGGCACCGATGCCCTTACCCGCACCCCCGCCAACCTGATCGGCAAGGCGCGGGAGCTCGCTGCCGGTGGGCTGAGCACCTACGCCTACACCGGCTCTTATCAGCTGCCTCCGGTCACGCTGACCGGCACGGTGGCCAGCGACATTCTCTACGTGCCGGAATTCATCGGGGTGGGCGAAGTGGCCATCAGCGACCACCGTGGCTCCCAGCCCACTACCCAGGAGCTGACGCGACTGGCTTCCGACGCTCGCACGGCCGGGCTGCTGGCAGGCAAATCCGGCATCGTGTTCATTCATACCGGCGACGCCGACTCCCACTTGGAACCACTGCGTCAGGTGGCCAGCACCAGCGCCATTCCCATCACGCAGTTCTACCCGACCCACATCAACCGTACTGGCGCACTGTTCGCAGACGGCCTGCGCTTTGCCCGTGAAGGCGGGCGCATCGACTTCACCACCAGCACCACCCCCGAGCTGCTGGCCGGTGGCGAAGTGCCCGCCTCCGAGGCGGTAGCGCGGGCACTGAAAGCGCGGATCGACCCGAGCCAGCTCAGCCTCTCCTCGGACGCCAACGCCTCGCTGCCGGAGTTCGATGACCAGCGCCGTTTCGTGGGCCTGAAACCCGGCAGACTCAGCAGCCTGTTCGACGTGTTGGGCGAGTGTGTCAACGACCACCAGATCCGCATGGAGCACGCCCTGCAATGTGCTACCACCACCGCCGCCGATGCCTTGAAGCTTCCCCAAAAAGGCCGTCTGATACCCGGCTCGGATGCCGATTTCATCGTGTTGAGCGAAGGTCGCTGGGCCATTGACCAGGTGTGGGCACTGGGCAAACCGATTTTCAGCGCCCCCTGAGCGCCCGAGGCCGCCCAGCGAACTTGCTCAGCCAATGCCGGTCTTTAATGGCATAATGCGCTTTTACAAGGAGGTAACATGGCAGAACACTCAGCGGCACACGCAACGCCCTCCACGGGCCTACCCGAGACGATGCGCCCCTCTTCCCACTGGACGGCCTGGGGCCAGTGGCTTGCGCTGTTCACCATGACCGTGGACCACCTGACCCGCTACGTACTGCCCGATGCCTGGGACCTGGGCTGGGCGGGCTCTTCGATTGGGCGCATTGCCTTTCCGCTGTTTGCTGCCATGGTGGCCTGGCACGGCCTGTTCAACACTCGCAACCCGCTGCGTTACGCACGCCGTATCCTGATCATCGGTATCGCGGCACAAGTGCCCTACATGATGATGCCCAGGGCCTCGGATGCGTTTATCCTGAATGTCTGCTTTACGCTGGCCAGCGGCCTGGCACTCGGTGCCTTGGTACGCCAGGGGTGGCAGCACTACCAGGCACAGACGCTGGGCCTGGGCTGGCTGATGCTGGGGGCCGCCGTGTGTGTCACCGCCTGGTATCTGCTGGGCTTCTGGGTGGAGTATGGCCACAACGGCCTGCTGCTGATTCCGCTGTTCATGTTTGCCATGCAGGCCCTCAGCGAGACCCGCGATGCCCTCAAATCAAGGCTATGGGCGGGTCTGGCGGCGTTTCCGCTGCTGTGGATCGCCGGGCAGATGAACGCGTCGGACATGGCCAAATCCTTTACCGTCGGCACCTGCGTTCTGGTGTTGATGCTGGCCGCGGGCGCCGCCCAGCGCGTACCGCCCGTGGCGCTGGCCATGCCCCGCCGCCTGTGGCTGGCCTGGTACCCGGGGCACTTCGCCCTGATTGCGCTGTGGCTATTGCTTAGCGGTCAGCTGGCCAGTTAGGCGTTTGCTCGGCCGCTCGTTTATTCACTGCTTCTCGCATCCAGGGCTGATAGCGGCATAGCTGAGCACGGCCCGCCAATTTGGCCTGATACATGGCAGTGTCTGCCTGCTTGAGCACTTCGGCATGGTCACAGGTCGATGCTTCAAAGCAGGTGTACCCCATACTCGGGGTCACCTCTACCCAACGGCCTTCCAGCCGATACTCCTCAGACAGCGCCTGCTGCACTCGCTGCATGTACTGCTCAGCCAGGGCACTCAATTTGTCCGGCTCTGGCTCCGGGAATTGCGCCAGCAGCACAAACTCATCGCCACTCAGCCGGGCGGCCATGTCGCCGTCGCGCAAGCACGACTCCAGACGCCGCGCTACCTGTACCAACAGGTCATCGCCCGCGGCATGCCCCAGGGTGTCGTTGATCAGCTTGAAGCGGTCCATGTCCATGAACATTACCAAACCACCCCGCCGTGCATGGCCCGCCTCTTGGTACAGCGCTTCCATGCGTTCGATGAACAGACGCCGATTGGGCAGGTCCGTCAGCGCATCGTAGTACGCCTGACGATAAATGATCTCCTCACTGCGCTTACGCTCGGTGAAGTCTTCGACGATCGCCACGCCGCCGATCATCCGGTTGCCCATACCATGTACGCCGTTGAAGAATGCCCGCAGTGGCGTTCCCTCACTGGCTCTAGGCAGCCGATAGGTACCCTCGTAGTAGCCGGTGCCTTTTTCCAGGGCTGCCGACACAGCCTTGGCGACGTATCGATCGGCTGAACGGTCCAGCATGCGATAGCCCAGCAGACGAGAACGCTCGACGCCCAGGATCTCCAGCAGCTTGTTGTTGCAGTCGGTGATCTGCCCTTGGTCATCAAAGTGCAAAACACCCAGGGGGGAGTGCTGAAAAATCGAGCGGTAACGGTTTTCGCTTTCCTTGAGCTGCGCTTCACGGGCCGCCATGGTAACGCGTAGGGCGATATTGTCATGGATGGTGCGGCTCAAGCGGCGGCTGGTGATCAGGATCAGCAGCAGAAACAGGACCAGCATCAGCCCGATCAACACGGAAAGCGGTGTTCCCATCAGCATGAACTGGAATTTCAAAGGCAACAGGATGGGCAATACGAAGCCAGTGGCCACCCACCACACCGATGACAGCGTCGTGACGCCTCCCGCCGCGATACCGGCCAGCACGATCGACAGCGCCGCAATTTGCCCCGGATATTCAGGGCTGAACAGCAGCACTCCCGTACTGCCCCATACCACCCCGGAAACGATGGCCCCCATGGCAAACCAGCGTAGCCACCGGTGCCGTTGCTGCTGCTGAATCGGCAAGCGCTTGAAACGGTGAGCCAACGCCAAACGCAATCCCGACACCACCACCAAGGCAGCATACCAACCCAACAGCACCCAGCCTTCCACCACGGGCCACATCGCCGCCACCAGCAACCCGCCCGCCAAAACGCTACTGAGCACCGGTTGCCAAAGGTTGTCATACAACAACCGCACTTTTTCTCCGCGCAGCTGTTGCAGGGTGAGATGGTGATCGCGCTGGTAGCCGCTGCGTAACCCTGACGCAGTTGCTGTCGGCGCCGCTGGCTTGCTGGGCGACATAGAACCCCCGTTTTCGTTGGCCTATGGGCCAATCTTATTGATTAATACAAACGTTTTATCACGCCTTATCTTTTAGCATGTTTACGCAGCAAAAGTAGCCTTCGAACATGAAAAAGCCGCCTCGAAGGGCGGCTTTGAAGAGAGCATGACAGCCATCGAACGCACGGCTCAGAGCGAGTCGGCAAAGCTCCACTCGACCGCCGGAGCACCCGGCAGCAGTGCCTGGCAGGCGCGTACTTTTTCCAGCAGCTCGGCATGGCTGGCCGCCACGACGTTCACGTGGGCCAGCTTGCGCCCCGCCCGCTCGGCCTTGTCGTAGCGATGCAGGTGAGTATGGGGAATCGCCAGCAGCGCGGGGTTGTCTCCCTCTTGCCCAATCACGTTGACCATGCAGGTAGGGCCAATCGCCTGAGTCGAACCCAGCGGCAAGCCCTGTACGGCCCGCAGATGGTTTTCGAACTGGCTGGTCACCGCGCCGTCCATGGTCCAGTGGCCGGAGTTATGCACCCGCGGGGCCATCTCATTGGCCAGCAGGCTACCGTCGCGGGTCTGGAACAGCTCCAGCGCCAGCACGCCCACGTAATCCAGCTCATCCAGCAGCGCACGAATGTAGCCATCGGCGATTTGCTGAACGCTGTCGTCCAGGTCGGGCAGCGGCGCCACCGAATAGCGCAGAATGCCGTCTACGTGCTGGTTCTCTGCCATGGGGTAAAACACCACTTCCCCATCGCGGCCACGCACGGCAATCAGCGACACTTCGCGCACGAAATCGACGAAGGCTTCCACGATCAACCGGGAATGGCCAATCGACTCCCAGGCGGCTTGGGCCTGCTCTGGCGCTCTCAGCACCGCCTGGCCCTTGCCGTCGTACCCTTCGGTGACGGATTTGGCCACTACGGGGCAGCCCAGCTCAGTGGCAGCGGCCTGCAGCTGCTCGGCGCTCTCCACCACCCGGTAGGCAGGCGTCGGGATGCCCAGCCGGTCGAACAGCGCCTTCTCTTCCACGCGGTTCTGGCACACGGCAATGGCACGGCTGCTGGGGTAGACCGGCTTGTGCTGTTCGATCTGCTGCACCAGCGCCACGGGCAGGTGCTCGAATTCGTAGGTCACCACATCGACCTTGTCGAGGAACGCCGCCAGATGCTGATTATCCGGGTCGACCACCACCTCACCGATACCGGCGCTAGGGTTGCCGGTGGTGTCCAGAAAGGTAAACGTGTTGCCCAGCGGGTAGCCCGCCAACGCCAGCATACGGCCCAGTTGCCCGGCACCCAGTACGCCAATGTGTTTTACGCGATTGCTATGCACGCTCATGATGGGCTTCCTATTGTGCCGATTCGCTGGCCGCAGGCGCATCCGGGCGGGGGTCCGGGTTATCCAGCACCAGCTGCGTTTGCTCTGCTCGGAAGGCCTCGACGGCCTGACGCACGGCGCTGTCCTGCAAGCCGACGATTTGCGCCGCCAGCAGCCCCGCATTGGTGGCCCCGGCTTTACCGATGGCCAGCGTGCCCACGGCAATGCCACCCGGCATTTGTGCAATGGAGAGCAGCGAATCCAGCCCCTTCAAGGCCTTGGACTCTACCGGCACACCCAGCACCGGCAGCGCCGTTTGCGAGGCCACCATGCCCGGCAGGTGCGCCGCGCCACCAGCGCCCGCCACGATGACCTGAAGGCCACGTTCCGCTGCGCTTTTCGCATAGTCGAACAGCAGGTCCGGCGTGCGGTGTGCCGAGACCACGCGGGTTTCGTAGGCAACACCCAACCGCTCTAACATCGCCACCGCATGCTCCATGACCGGCCAATCAGATTTTGACCCCATGATCACGCCCACTTTAGGTGCGCTGTTCGACATGCAAAAACTCCTCGGCCAACGGCCTCGTTAAGCAAAAAAGCAGTGAAAAAAGCCGCACACAGTGCGCAACTCACTCAAAAATAGGAAGGCGCGTAGTTTACCAGAGCCGTGGGCGTTTGCGGGCGTTTGCGTGGTCGTGAAATTTTCATCAAATTAGGCATTGAAAACAGCGCGACTTGGCGGCATTGTGTGATTGTCATTTCAGACTGATGGAGTCACATGAGTACGGCATACTCAACCGCTTACGCAGAAACGCTGGATCCTCCGCGAAGCAGCCCTGACCTCGACGTCAGGGATTTAGAAAAACGTATGCGCCTAATGCGTATTATTACCCGTCTGATTGCTATTTCAGACCTAGGAAGTCGTGATATCGCCCGCCGGGCGGGTCTTCCAGTGCAAAAGGTCAGCGACCTGCTCGCCGGAAGGCTCGAGCACCTCAACATTGATGAACTCAATGTACTGCGTCGCACCTTAGAGCTGGAGGTGCCATAGCAACAGCGACTACATCAGAATCTACTCCCTTTTTCGATACAGGCTGGCCCATTGGGTCAGCCTGTTTTTATTTGTCACGCTTAATAGGGCGTCTTTCATGAAAACAAGTAACTATTCAGGTGGTTGCGGATAGCCTGTCGACAACCACCTGATTTTTCTGGCATAGTGTGCCTAATCCTTCGGCATATCTATGCGGTGACATGACCATCAGCGATATCAACGTCGACGAGGCCCTGGAGCGGGTCCGACAGCAGCTCAAGGAAGACCAGACGGTCTCTCCGTCGCTGCGTGCGGCCATCGATGTGCTGATGTTGCTGGTCAAGCTCATGGCCGATCGCCTGGCCACCAGTAGCCGCAACAGCAGCAAGCCACCGTCCCAGGATCCCAATCGCCAGCGCCGCTCGCGCGCCAAAGGCGAGCGGCGCCCCGGCGGACAGCCAGGGCATGAGGGTAAGACGTTGGCGCCGGTGACGGACCCCGACGAGGTGGTCAAGCTCCGTGTCGATCGTCGGCAACTCCCAAGGGGCGTTCTTACCGCCCGGTCGGCGTCGAAACGCGCCAAGTGCAGGACATCGTAATCCGGCCGTGGTCACCGAATATCAGGCTGAGGTCCTCGAAGATGATCAGGGCAACGCTACGTGGCGCCATTCCCCGAGGGCGTGACTCGCCCCATCCAGTATGGCCCTCGCCTCAAGGCGCATGTCGTCTATCTCTCCCAGTATCAGCTGTTGCCCTATGCGCGTATCCGCGAGTTGCTCACCTCGCAGTGCGGCCTGTCGCTGAGCACCGGCACCCTGTTCGCCTTCAACCAGGAGGCCTACCAGCGGGCCGAGGCGTTCGCCGAGTGGGTGATCCCGGCGCTACGTGAAGCAGCCACCGTCCATGCCGATGAAACCGGAATGCAGGTCGGTGGCAAACGCTACTGGCTACACAGCGCCTCCAACGAGGCCCTGACCTGGTTGGCCCCGCACCCCAAGCGCGGCCAGGAAGCGATGGACGCCATCGGCGTATTGCCCTTCGTGCGTGGCGTGCTGGTGCATGATCACTGGAAGCCCTACTACCGCTATCCGGATTGCCGGCACGCGCTCTGTAATGCGCACCACCTTCGGGAGCTGACAGCGGCCTGGGAGAACGATGGCCAGGCATGGGCCAAGGCCTTGCATGACCTGTTGTTGGAGATGCATCGCGCCGTGGAGGTGGCCGACGGCTGCCTCTCGGCCGATGAGACCCGAGCCTGGCGGCAGCGCTATCGAGATTGCCTGGCGAAAGGGGACGCCGAGAGCCCCCCGCCGGTGAAACCGCCACCTGGAACGCGAGGCCGGGCCAAGCGCACCAAGTCGCGCAACCTCCTGGAACGCCTCCAGGCGTACGAGGACGACGTGTTGCGCTTCCTCGACGACCCTGCCGCTCCCTTCACCAACAACCAGGGGGAACGCGATCTGCGAATGACCAAGGTCCAGCAGAAAATCTCGGGCTGTTTCCGCTCCTGGGAGGGGGCGGAGATCTTCTGCCGGATGCGCAGCTTCCTCTCGACCGCCGTCAAGCAAGGGGTGGCGGCGCATACCGCACTGGAGCAACTGTTTGCGGGTGATGTGCCATCCTTCATGCAGCCTACAGCCACGGATCAGGCGGCGTGAGCTAAACAGTTACGAAAACAATTAGTTAGCGTTTTAAGATTAAGGGAGCATTAAGAAAAGCGCGCTAACTCATTGACGAGAATCAACTTTCCCCTTCAACGTAAGGCGTAATCTTAGCGTACCCCGACCATTCGCCCCTGCGAATGACGTTTTACCCGCTAAGGAGGCGATATGGACGCCATACGCCGCTCGCTACTCGGCCAGCTGGCCCGCTTAAGCGCAGGCGCTGCACTGGTACCCTTTTCTAGCCTTGCCCAAGCAGGCATTAATCAACAGCCTGCCCGGCGCGAAGGTGATCCCACAAAGCGCTACGGCATGTTGATTGATCTTCGCCAGTGCATCGGCTGCCAGGCTTGTACGGTGTCGTGCCATATTGAGAACGCCGCCCCGCTTGGCCAGTTTCGCACCACGGTCTCCCAGTACGAAGTGCAGCATCAGGAGAGCGGTGAGCTGGCTACTTTTATGCTGCCACGCCTGTGTAACCACTGCGAAAATCCGCCATGCGTACCCGTTTGCCCCGTTGAAGCTACCTACCAACAGCAGGATGGCATCGTGGTGGTTGATAGCGACCGCTGCGTGGGCTGCGCTTACTGCGTTAACGCCTGCCCCTATGACGCACGCTTTATTAACGAGCGCACCCAAACCGCCGACAAATGCACGTTCTGCGCGCACCGTTTAGAGGCAGGGCTACTGCCTGCGTGTGTTGAAAGCTGTGTTGGAGGTGCGCGGATTATTGGTGATATGCGCAATCCTGACAGCCAAATCAGCCGCATGATTCAAGAGCACCGTGATGCACTGATGGTACTTCAGCCAGAAAAAAACACGCTTCCCCAAGTGTTCTACCTCGGCATGGATGAACGCTTCACTACACGCCCCGTGGCGGAACCCGTGGCGCTTGAAGTGTTTGATCCCCACGGCCAGGAGATGGGCTATGAATTCCACCATTGAACTGCTCGCCCCGCGTTATGACATTGCCTGGTACCCCTGGGCAGTACAGTACTTTTTCATGATCGCCGTCTCCTACGCGAGTCTCTGGCTAGCAGCGCCTGCGTTAATTTTCGGCAAACGAGCATGGCTGCCCACCGCACGCCTTGCACTCCTCGCTTGCGTCAGCACCACGTTGGTAGCGCCCGTTGCACTACTTGCGGACCTGCACCAACCGCTGCGTTTTTGGCATTTTTACGCGTACGCCAACACCCGCTCGTGGATGTCTATTGGCAGCGTGGTTCTGCCGCTCTATCTCGTCAGCGTACTGGGCCTTGCCTGGCTGGCTTGGCGCCCGGCGCTCCAGGCCCGGCGCAATGCGCCAGGGCTGAGCGGATGGATGGCTAAATGGCTAAGTCTGGGCGATAGCGCCACTCCCAGGGCGCTGGTGGCCATCGTGGGACTAGCCGCACTACTGCTTTCCAGCGGCATTATGCTTTATACCGGCGCGGAGCTTGCCATTGTGAAAGCACGCCCGCTATGGAACACCGTATGGCTTCCGCCCATGCTGGTCGCGACAGGCTTCATCGCGGCAGCAGGGCTAGTGCTGGTACTCAACCGGGTAAGCGGAGTGTGTTCGCACGCCACCGTTCGGCAAATGCTGTATGTCCTACTTGCCTTCTGTGCCGTGGCGGGTTTAATCGCGGCTAGCTGGTTCCTGGATGGTATTAACGCCAACGTTGGCTCGGTCGCAGCAGCGCTGGAGTCTGTTCGTCACAGCCCTTCCTGGCGCAGCACCGCGCTGTGGGGCGGTATTACTGGCATAACGCTCTTTATAGCGGTGGCGTGGTTAGTCTCGCGCCCTGCCCAACGCCAACCCGCATTGTTTGCCTGGGCTTGGCTACTCGGCCTGGTAGCTATTCATATGGGCTGGATGTTCCGCTGGGTGGTGCTGATGGATGTGCAGCACGTCGCCCGTAATAGTGCTGGTTTCCACCACTATGGCATTCCCGCTGGCTCTTCCGGCATCTTAGGCATCGTCGGTACCTTTGGGCTTTGGCTGGCCGCTATCTTACTGATTGAGCTATTTATTCCATGGCGGCAAGCCCAGCAAGGTGGCGTTAAACCGCCGCCCTCTTTCGATACCAATACATCCAGTGACTCGCTTAACGCCGAACAAGGAGCGCCTAACCATGGCTAAGTCTGCTCAAGACCCCTCACGCCGCCGGTTTCTTAAAGGCGCTGCTGCCGCAGGCGGTGCCGCCACCTTTGCAGTAGGCTACGCTGACCCGCTTGCCAAGATGGCCAAAGGACTCAGTGGCAGCGCAGGAGAAAAACCCAAGCACAACATTCACGGCAATTCGCTCACGCCGGAGTACCGCGTTGACTTAGCCACTGGCGAGCTAACCCTCACTCCCGACCAACGCACCGCCTTTACCATTTGCTACGGCTGCACTACCCTATGCGGTGTGCGGGTACGCATCGATGACACCCGGGGCGAAGTGCTGCGTGTATCTGGCAACCCATACCATCCGCTCTCTGCTGATGACCATCTGCCAATGCGAACTCCAGTGGCCGAGGCATTGCGCAGCGTGAGCGCTTACGGAGAACAGGGCCAAGTAAATCGCTCTACCGCCTGCGCCCGTGGCAACTCAATGATGAGCCAGATCACCAACCCTTTCCGTATCGACCACTGCCTGAAGCGCGTTGGCGAGCGCGGTAACCGGGAGTGGCAAAAAATCTCGTTTGAAGAGCTGATCGAAGAGATTTGTGAAGGGGGCGATCTATTCGGTGAAGGCCAAGTGGAAGGGCTGCGCGCTATTCACGATCATGACACACCTATCGACCCAGACAATCCAGAATACGGCCCCAGAGCAAACCAGCTGATGGTCATGGAAGCCACCGATTACGGGCGTTCGGACCTACTCAAACGCTTTACGCTCAATGCCTTTGCCACCCGCAACTATGGGCACCATGGCGCTTACTGCGGACTGGCATTTCGCATGGGTTCAGGGGCCGTGATGAATAACATCGTCACCAATGCCCACGTCAAACCTGATATTCAGAACGCGCAGTTCATCATGTACATTGGCTGTGCCCCGGGACAAGCAGGCAACCCGTTCAAGCGCCAAGGCCGCTTGATTGCCCAAGCACGCGCCGCTGGCACCCTTGAATACGTGGTGGTCGACCCGGCATTAAATGCCGCGACTTCCCATGCGGCGGATAACAATCGCTGGGTACCCATTCGCCCCGGCACCGACAGCGCCTTTGCCATGGCGATGATTCAGTGGCTGCTGGACCACGAGGGCTATGCCAGCGATTTTCTCGCCCTGCCGGGCCAGTCTGCTGCTGATGCCGCGGGCGAGACCACCCACACCAACGCAACGCATTTGGTCATTGATACCTTCGAACATCCGCGCCGTGGCTACTTTTTGCGCGCCAGCGATTTGGGCCTTGCTGAGGCCGGTAGCGATGCGGATATGCCCGTCGTCGTTTCAGACGGCGAATTCGCCCTCAACGAAGATGTCATGGCCGCCGAACTATTTGCCGAGCGTGCAGTGGAGCTTGCCGATGGCAGCACCGTCACCGTTAAAACCAGCCTAACGCTGCTGCATGAATCGGCCCATGAATACGACATGGACGCCTATGCTGAACATTGTGGTATTCCCAAAGCAACGATTATCGACTTAGCCAAAAAGTATGCCAGCCACGGCCGTAAGGCCGCCGTTAACTGCCACGGTGGTATGATGTCAGGCAACGGCTTCTACGCTGCTTTTGGCGTTCAAATGCTCAACCTGTTGGCCGCCAACTACAACATGAAAGGCGGCAGCGCGGTGGGCGGTGGCACTTATACAGGCACCGGCGAAGGTCCACGCTACGACTTGGCCAATTTCCCCGGAAAGCGTGGTCCGCAGGGCGTTTTTCTCTCGCGCTCACGCTTCCCCTATGAAAAATCATCGGAGTACCAGCGTAAGGTAGCGGCTGGTGAGAACCCTTACCCTGCGAAGGCTCCTTGGCGCTCACTCGCGCCACCCACCCTCACCGAGCATTTACCTTCTGCGCTGGATGGTTACCCTTACCCCATCAAAGCCCTGATTGGCTGCATGGCCAACCCGATTTATGGCCAAGCGGGCCTGAAAGGCGTCGTTGTCGATAAGTTAAAAGATCCCAGCCGACTAGGGTTATTTGTCGCGGTTGATGGCTTTATCAACGAGACCAATCGTTACGCCGATTACATCGTACCGGATTCAGTCATGTACGAAGTATGGGGGTTTGCAGGCTCATGGAAAGGCACGCTGGGCAAACTGACCACCGCTTGCTGGCCGGTGGTTGAACCGCGCCAACAAAAAACCGCCGAAGGCGAGCCGGTGTCTATGGATAGCTTCTTTATCGCCGTAGCTAAGCGGTTAGGACTGCCGGGCTTTGGCGATAACGCCATACCCGATGCTAACGGTCACCTTCACCCGCTCAACCGTGCTGAAGATTACTATCTCAGGGCAGCCGCCAACATCGCTTTCCAGGAGGAACCGCTTCCAGAAGCGAGCGACACTGACGTTGCCCATAGTGGCATTGCACCGCTGCTGCCTAAGCTTGAGCGCACGCTGAAAGCCGATGAACGCGGACGTGTGGCCTATCTGTACGCCCGGGGTGGACGTTTTGAAGATGCCAGCGAACACTTTGTAGGCCAGCATTTAAAACGCCAGTGGAAAGAAACCCTGTGTGTCTATAACGAAGCAGTAGGCACCAGCATTGATACCACCAATGGGTTGCCAAACCGGGGCGTACCGTGTCACTCGCTGCCTCAAATGGCGAATAAGCAGCCCATGCGGGAGATCTTCTCAGAGCAAGAGTGGCCGTTACTGGCATTCTCGTTCAAATCCAATCTGATGAACTCCTACGCCATCGGTAACGAACGGCTGCGTATGATCAAGCCCTACAACCCCGTGCAAATGCACCGTCAAGATGCCGAACGCTTTGGCATTCAGCACGGCGACACCATACGCATCGAAAGCCCCGGCGGCAGCGTGATAGGGCTCGCTCTGGTAAGCGAAAGTGTCGTACCTGGCGCGCTGGGCATCGAGCACGGCTACGGCCACAAGGATCTAGGTGCTACACCGCATATTATCGATGGCACCTCTCAGCCAGATATGCCTTGGATGCGGGCAGGTATCAATATCAACGACCTGGGCTTTCAAGATCCCACGCGCGAGGTCGGCGGCACTTGGCTGGAGCCCATTAGCGGCGCTAGCGTGAGGCAAGGGTTACCCGTCAAGGTCAGCCGCGTGTGAACCGGCAGGGGTAGTGAAGCTATGTCGCAATCACTACCCCACCCACAGCCACCACGATCACCACCAGCCAGGCTGGCAGCTTCCACACGGTCAGTAGCAAAAAGCCCGTGAGCGCCAAGGCAAACTCATACGGCCCCACCACCGCGCTGGTCCAGACGGGGTCGTAGAGCGCAGCCCCCAGAACCCCCACGACGGCCGCGTTGGCACCGCGCATGAGCGCCTGGGCACTGCCCCATTGGCGAAAACGGTTCCAGAACGGCAGCACGCCCACCAGCAGCAGGAAGCCGGGAATGAAAATCGCCAGCAGCGCCAGCACCGCACCAACCACGCTGGGCAGCCCAGGCAGCAGTGCGCCCAGGTAAGCCGCAAAGGTGAACAGCGGCCCCGGCACGGCCTGTGCGGCGCCATAGCCCGTCAAGAACTCATCCGCCGTGATCCAGCCCGACTGCACCACTTCGGCTTCCAGCAGCGGCAGCACCACGTGGCCGCCCCCAAACACCAGCGCCCCCGAGCGGTAGAAGGCATCCACCACCGCCAGCCACATGGCGCCGCCCGCCAGCAGCGGCAACAGCACCAGCAGCGCCACGAACAGCCCCAGAGAGATCAAGCCCACCTTGCGCGACACCGCAAAGTGCAGCGAATCCGCCAGCTCGCCCTGAGCGCTTTCGCGGCAGAGCAACAGCCCTACCATACCCCCCAGCACAATCGCACTCACCTGCCCTAGCGGGCCGCTGACCATGGCCACGGCAAACACCGCCGCCAGGGCAATGCCTGCCCGGGTTTTATCCGGGCAAAGGTTGCGCGCCATGCCCCATACGGCGTGGGCCACGATAGCCACTGCGACGATTTTCAAGCCGTGGATGATGCCGCTGGCCATCGGCCCATCCAGCACCGCCGCCCCCATGGCGAACAGCGCCAGTACCAGCGCGGAAGGCAGCGTGAAGGCCAGCCAGGCCATGGCCGCCCCCCAGGGGCCTGCCCGCAGCAGGCCCAGGGCAAACCCCACCTGGCTGCTGGCCGGGCCGGGCAAGAACTGGCACAACGCCACCAAATCCGCATAGGCTTTCTCGCTGAGCCACTGGCGGCGGGCCACGAACTCCGTACGAAAATAGCCCAGGTGCGCCACCGGCCCGCCAAACGAGGTAAGCCCCAGCGCCAAAAAGGCCCAGAACACCTCTCGAATGCGAGCAGGCGATACGGCAGTATCAGAGGAAGGACGGGGTTCCGACATAAGCTCGGCTCCTTGCAACGTTGAACAACAGGCAGCCAATAACCATACACGATTTTATTGACATGCCCATGACGGTTGAGCAACGTTGAGACTCCTTCCAACGCCACCTACCAGGAGCACCCCATGGCCCATCATTCAGAAGAGTTTCTACGCCTTGCAGAAGCCGCCAAACAGCGTACCACCCAGGTATCGCCTAGCGATGCCAAACAGCGCATCGCCCAGGGCCACGTGGTGCTGGACGTGCGAGACAAGGAAGAGTACGAGCAGGGGCATATCGAAAACGCCCTCAACATCAGCCGAGGCACGCTGGAAATGCGCATTCAGGAAGCGATTCCCGATAAAGATACGCCCATTGTGTGCCACTGCGCAGGCGGCAATCGCGGCGCCCTGGCCGCCGACACCCTGCAGCAACTGGGCTATACCCAAGTCGTGAATATCGAAGGCGGATTGAAGGCGTTCAAGGAAGAAGAAGCGCCGTAAGCCGCTCCTTTTGGTAATGATGCTCGCCCTCCCATCGGCAGCTTTAGAAGACTCCGGTGACTTTCGGCTTGAATCAATGACGCACGAAAGGCCGCCGTCATGGGAGCGATTGGTTGTTTAGTGGGAGGGGTGTTTTTGTGGTTCCACATGTACCGTCAGCTCGAAGCCGCAGGCATCTGCATAGCGCTGCAACGTTTTCCAACCGGGGTTACTGCTTCCTCGCTCCAGGCGGCTAATGTTACTTTTCTGCGTCTCCAGACGTTTGGCAAGCTCTTCCTGAGTCAGCCCGGCACGCTGGCGCATTGAAATAAGCGTGGAGGCCAATGCAAACTCCGGTGCCAGACGTTCATATTCCGCCTTCACCTCAGGGTTCTGAAGCGCCTGCTCTTTTAGTGCCTTTAAGTTCATCATGACTGCACCTCGCGCTGTCTTGACCGCGCTAATGTTAACGCCTGACGCGGCGTTTTCTGGCTTTTCTTGACGAATGCGTGCAGCACGACGATGTGTTTCCCATGCACGTAACAGAACAAGGAACGGCCAATCCCCTCTTGTGCCTTTGCTCGAATCTCAAACAGGCCGTCACCCATGGACTCCGTGTGAGGAGGCCCTAAGTGAGCACCATGCTGCTCTACCATCTCCAGCAACCGAAGCATTCTGGCCTGTATTTTGGGTGGCATGCTTAAAATTTCTTGCTCTACGCCTGGGTAAAACTCAACCTGCCACTCCATAGCACAGCTCCGATCAAGTTATCTTTTATGATAACTCAG
Organism: Halomonas sp. 18071143; assembly: GCF_019211725.1. Classification (NCBI taxonomy): domain Bacteria; kingdom Pseudomonadati; phylum Pseudomonadota; class Gammaproteobacteria; order Oceanospirillales; family Halomonadaceae; genus Halomonas; species Halomonas sp. 18071143. Next base: position 1,066,047 of record NZ_CP078120.1, on the reverse strand, counting down.
GATGTGTAAAAGTTCCTACTCCAGAGACACACGACAACCTCCATCTTATGGCACCATAGCGTGACCGCATCCCCGTGACGCCGATTGCCGTGAAGGAACGCCGCCGTATGCCTGCCAATGCCCTGCTCTCCCCCACTTCGCTCACCCCCGGCTTCATGGTGGTACACGCCAATCGCCTGGAGGATTTACGGGGGCTGGCGGTGGAGTGGATGCGGCGACACCCGCTGGGGCCGCTGGAGAACGAAACCATTCTGGTGCAGAGCAACGGCATTGGGCAGTGGCTGAAGCTGGCCCTGGCGGAAGACCCGAAGAACGGCGGCGCGGGTATTGCAGCGGCGCTGGACGTGATGCTGCCCGCGCGGTTTTTATGGCAGGCCTACCGCCGGGTGCTCACCCACGTTTCCCACGATGCCGACGCCGTGACGGAAACCTCGCCGTTCGATAAATCGCGCCTGGTGTGGCGGCTGCTGCGCCTGCTGCCCACCCTGGCCGGGCAGCCGGTGTTCGAACCACTGGCGCAGTTTCTGGAAACCGACCGCGACCAGCGCAAGCATTACCAGCTGGCCGAGCGGCTGGCGGATCTCTTCGACCAGTACCAGGTGTACCGCGCCGACTGGCTGGACGCCTGGGCCAACGGCCACGATGTGCTGATTACCGCCCGAGGCGAACACCGCCCGCTGGAAGAGCACCAGTGCTGGCAGCCTGCGCTGTGGCGCATCCTGCGTGACGATGTGGCCGCCACCCAAGGCGATGCCGGGCTGAACAGCAGCCGCGCCCAGGTACACCAGCGCTTTTTGAAGGCCACCGAACAGCTGGAAGGCCAGGCCTGCCCGCCAGGGCTGCCCCGGCGGCTGATCATTTTCGGTATTTCGTCGCTGCCTCAGCAAACCCTGGAAGCCCTGGCGGCGCTCTCCCGCTGCTGCCAGATCGTGCTGTGTGTGCACAACCCCTGCCAGTTCTACTGGGCGGACATCATCGAACACAAAGACCTGCTGCGCGCCCAGCGCTATCGCCAGCGGCGCAAGACCGGTATGCCCGACACGCTGGACGTACTGGGCACCGGCGATGCCGATGATGCCCTGCACCTGCACGCCCAGCCGCTGCTGGCCGCTTGGGGCAAGCAGGGCCGCGACTATCTGCGCCTACTCGATGAGCACGACGACGCGGGCAACTACCAAACGCTTTTCGAGCAGCAGGCGCTGCGCATCGATATGTTCGAGCCGTTCAGCGGCGAGGAGCGCCACTGCCTGCTCAGCCAGCTGCAAGACGATATCCGCGAGCTGCGCCCGGTGGCAGAAACCCAAGGCCAGTGGCCAGCGCTGCCCGCCACCGATGACTCCATCGTGTTTCATATTGCCCACGGCCCCCAGCGGGAAGTGGAGATTCTCCACGACCAGCTGCTGGCCGCCTTCAGCGCCGACCCCGCCCTGCGCCCGCGCGATATCATCGTCATGGTGCCGGATATCGACCGCTACGCCCCGCACATCGAAGCGGTATTTGGCCAACTGCCCACGGACGACCCGCGGCATATTCCCTACACGCTCTCGGACCAGGCCAGCCGCCACCGCCTGCCGCTGATGATCGCGCTGGAAAAACTGCTGCGCCTGCCAGAGCTGCGCCTGACGGTCAGCGATGTGCTCGACCTGCTGGAAGTGCCCGCCCTGCGCCAGCGCTTTGGCCTGGAAGAGCGCGACCTGCCGGTGCTGGAGCGCTGGATGGAAGGCGCGGGCATCCGCTGGGGGCTGAACGCCCAGCAGCGCCAGCGGCTAGAGCTGCCCGGCGGGCTGAGCCAGAACACCTGGGCCTTCGGCCTGCGCCGCCTGCTGCTGGGCTACACCGTCGGCGACGGCCACGCCTGGCAAGGCATCGAGCCCTTCGATGATATTGGCGGCTTGGAAGCGGGCCTGGCAGGGCCGCTGGCCACGCTGCTGGAAAAACTCGACGCCACCTGGGAAACCTTCTGCCAACCCACCGATGCCGCCACCTGGGTCGCGCGGCTGCGGGCACTGCTGGAAACCTTCTTCCTCACCGACGATGCCCAGGAAAGCATCATGCTCACCAGGCTGGAAAACGGCTTGCAGCAGATGCTGGAAAGCAGCCAGGAAGCAGAACTCGACGACCCGCTGCCGCTCTCCATGGTGCGCGAACACTGGCTGGCACAAATCGATGAACACAGCCTTTCCCAGCGCTTTTTGGCCGGGGCGGTCAACTTCGCTACCCTGATGCCCATGCGCGCCATCCCCTTCAAGCGGGTGTGCCTGCTGGGCATGAACGACGGCGACTACCCCCGCTCCCAGCCACCGCTGGATTTCGACCTCATGGGCAGCGACTACCGTCCCGGCGACCGCTCCCGCCGAGAAGACGACCGCTACCTGTTTCTCGAAGCGCTGCTCTCCGCCCGGGACCAGCTCTACATCAGTTGGATGGGCCGCAGCCAGATCGACAACTCCCCGCTGCCCCCCTCGGTACTGGTGGGCCAACTGCGCGATCATTTGGAGGCTGGCTGGCAAACGCACACCGGCGCGCCGCTGCTGGAAAGTCTCACCACCGAACACCCGCTGCAGCCGTTCAGCCGCGCTTACTTCAACCAACCGGCAAGCCGCCTGTTCACCTACGCCCACGAATGGCGGGAAGTGCATGCCCCCCGCACGCCGCCCGCGGTGGAGCGCATGCTACCCGCACCGGAAAACGCCCCCACCAGCCTCTCGCTGGCGCAGTTGGGCGGCTTTCTGCGCGAGCCGGTGCGCAGCTTCTTCAATACCCGGCTGGGGGTCTATTTCGAGCAGGAGGCAATCGCCGAGCTGGACGCCGAGCCCTTCGCGCTGGATGGCCTGCAAAACTGGCAGCTCCAGGACCAGCTGATTGCCGCCCAGCGCCACGCGGTGGATCACGGCCAGCCGCGTATCGAGGCGCTGCACGACGCGCTGGAGCGCTTTCAAGGCCAAGGGGTACTGGCCATGGGTGCCTTCGGCGAGCGCATGCGCGACGCCCTCGCCGACCCCATGGAAGCGTTGTTCAACGCCTACGAAGAAGCGCTCACGGCGTGGCCGCACGCGCTGCCAGACGCACAGGTGCAGTTCGAGGCCCACGGCCTCACGTTGGAGGAACCCCTGGGCGAGCTGCGCCAGGATGAGGCAGGCCAGCGCTGCCGCTTGCTGCTGCTCAGCAGTAGCCTGATTAGCCAGGGCAGCGGGCGCGGCCAGTACCGCTGGAGCCACCTGCTGCGCCCTTGGGTTGCCCACCTGGCAGGCAACCTCAGCGGCCCGATGACCACCCTGCTACTTTCCAAAGCCGGGCATGTCACGCTGGAACCCGTGGCCGCCGACACCGCCCGCCAGCATCTGGAAACCCAGCTCGCCGCCTGGCAAGCGGGCCAGCAAACCCCGCTGCCGCTGGCCCCACAGGCCGGTTTTGCCTGGCTGGCCAAGCAAGGCACGCCGGAGATAGCTCAGGAGAAAGGCCGAGACAGCGACGCCTTTGCTGCCGCCGAAGCCGCCTATGAAGGGGGTTACAAGGTCACCGGCGAAGCCGCGCAAAGCGCGTACTTGAGCCACCAGTGGCCCCGCTTCGAGCGGCTGTTTTTCGAGCAGGCCAACGGGCACACTTTTGCCACACTGACCGAATCACTTTACGCGCCGCTCTTTTTCGCTGTTAAGGGCAAAAAGGAGTAAAGCCACACGGCTATGAACGGCCCATGCTGAGGACTTTCTTCGCCAACGCAATCATCTCAGGGTCGCCGGTGTTCTTGGTGGGCACATCGGAAAGTTTCACCACCGGCAGCCAGCCCTGCCCTTCGGGGCGGGCCTCGACCATCTTGATCACCATGTTCATGGGCGCCACGCCGATATCGTTGGTGAAGTTGGTGCCGATCCCGAAGGCCATGCCAATGCGCCCCTGGCAGAAGGCGCGAATGCGCTCCACTTTTTCAGGGGTAAGCGCATCGGAGAAGATGATGGTCTTGCTCAGCGGGTCGATGCCCAGGCGCCGGTAATGGGCAATGGTGGCATCGGCGAACTCGATCGGGTCGCCGCTATCGTGGCGCACCCCGTCAAACAGCTTGGCGAACTTCTTGTCGAAGCTCTCGAAAAATGCCCGCGTGGTAAACGTATCGGTGAGCGCGATGCCCAAATCCCCCCGGTACACATCCACCCAGTGCTCCAGCGCCAGGCTGTTGGCCATTTTGAAACCGAAACGCGCCCCGTGGAACATGAACCACTCGTGGGCGTGGGTGCCGATGGGCTTCACCCCGTGGCGCATGGCCAGCAGCACATTGCTGGTGCCGCTGAAGGCCTCCCCGCCGTAGTGGCGCAGCGCTTCCACCACCCGGTCATGCACCGCAAACGAGAAGCGCCGACGAGTGCCGAACTCGGCAATCTTCAGCCCGTGCTGGCGGTAGAGTTCGATCTTCTCCCGGGTGCGCTGCTCGATGAGCGCTTCATCCTCTTCCGACACCGCCACGCCGCGCAGCCGATACCAAAGCTCGCTGATCAGCGCCATCAGCGGCACTTCCCATAAAATGGTGCGGTACCAAGGCCCTTCGATCACCACCGACAGCTCGCCGCCCTGCTGCTCTATGGTCACCTCGCGGGGGTCGTAACGAAAGCCCGCCAGAAAATCGAGATAGGTGGGGTCCAGGTAAGGGCAGGTGGTTTCCAGATAGCGCTTCTCCTCCTCGGTCAAGCACAGCGCCACCATGCGGTCTACCTCCCCGCGCAGCGCCTCACCAAAGCCCTCGGGAAAGGCATGCTCCCCGCGATTGATGAAGGCGTAACGGGCATGGGCATAGGGAAAGCGTTTGATCACGGCATTCTGCATCGTGATCTTGTAGAAATCGTGTAACTATTCAGGTGGTTGCGGATAGCCTGTCGACAACCACCTGATTTTTCTGGCATAGTGTGCCTAATCCTTCGGCATATCTATGCGGTGACATGACCATCAGCGATATCAACGTCGACGAGGCTCTGGAGCGGGTCCGACAGCAGCTCAAGGAAGACCAGACGGTCTCTCCGTCGCTGCGTGCGGCCATCGATGTGCTGATGTTGCTGGTCAAGCTCATGGCCGATCGCCTGGCCACCAGTAGCCGCAACAGCAGCAAGCCACCGTCCCAGGATCCCAATCGCCAGCGCCGCTCGCGCGCCAAAGGCGAGCGGCGCCCCGGCGGACAGCCAGGGCATGAGGGTAAGACGTTGGCGCCGGTGACGGACCCCGACGAGGTGGTCAAGCTCCGTGTCGATCGTCGGCAACTCCCCAAGGGGCGTTCTTACCGCCCGGTCGGCGTCGAAACGCGCCAAGTGCAGGACATCGTAATCCAGGCCGTGGTCACCGAATATCAGGCTGAGGTCCTCGAAGATGATCAGGGGCAACGCTACGTGGCGCCATTCCCCGAGGGCGTGACTCGCCCCATCCAGTATGGCCCTCGCCTCAAGGCGCATGTCGTCTATCTCTCCCAGTATCAGCTGTTGCCCTATGCGCGTATCCGCGAGTTGCTCACCTCGCAGTGCGGCCTGTCGCTGAGCACCGGCACCCTGTTCGCCTTCAACCAGGAGGCCTACCAGCGGGCCGAGGCGTTCGCCGAGTGGGTGATCCCGGCGCTACGTGAAGCAGCCACCGTCCATGCCGATGAAACCGGAATGCAGGTCGGTGGCAAACGCTACTGGCTACACAGCGCCTCCAACGAGGCCCTGACCTGGTTGGCCCCGCACCCCAAGCGCGGCCAGGAAGCGATGGACGCCATCGGCGTATTGCCCTTCGTGCGTGGCGTGCTGGTGCATGATCACTGGAAGCCCTACTACCGCTATCCGGATTGCCGGCACGCGCTCTGTAATGCGCACCACCTTCGGGAGCTGACAGCGGCCTGGGAGAACGATGGCCAGGCATGGGCCAAGGCCTTGCATGACCTGTTGTTGGAGATGCATCGCGCCGTGGAGGTGGCCGACGGCTGCCTCTCGGCCGATGAGACCCGAGCCTGGCGGCAGCGCTATCGAGATTGCCTGGCGAAAGGGGACGCCGAGTGCCCCCCGCCGGTGAAACCGCCACCTGGAACGCGAGGCCGGGCCAAGCGCACCAAGTCGCGCAACCTCCTGGAACGCCTCCAGGCGTACGAGGACGACGTGTTGCGCTTCCTCGACGACCCTGCCGCTCCCTTCACCAACAACCAGGGGGAACGCGATCTGCGAATGACCAAGGTCCAGCAGAAAATCTCGGGCTGTTTCCGCTCCTGGGAGGGGGCGGAGATCTTCTGCCGGATGCGCAGCTTCCTCTCGACCGCCGTCAAGCAAGGGGTGGCGGCGCATACCGCACTGGAGCAACTGTTTGCGGGTGATGTGCCATCCTTCATGCAGCCTACAGCCACGGATCAGGCGGCGTGAGCTAAACAGTTACGAAATCGTTATCCAGAAGCGAGGTCAGCATGAGATCCCTTCACCAGCGTCAACAGATCGCCAAGAGCGGCTAGCCCACTAGATTAGCAGTTGGCAGCGATACCTCACACCCTGCCCTCTTTTGCCCTAACTTGCGGGCAGTTGAGCGACTATCCGCCATCGGCAATAGAGTGCTAACCTTTAAAACATTAGCGTTCAGCGAGGAGCAGACCCCATGCGTCTTTCTCAATCACAGCGTGAGCTTATTCTGGCAGCCGTCCGTGAGTTTGCTGGGCCTTCGGTGGCCGTGCATGTATTCGGCTCGCGACTAGACGATGGTAAGCGAGGCGGCGATGTCGATTTACTGCTTATCTCACCCACCGCTATTTCGCTACTTGCCTGCGCTGAACTCAAAATGGCGCTTGAACAGCGCCTCCAGCTACCGTTCGATCTCGTAACCTACGTAAAAAAGGCGGAACCCACCCCGTTTCAAGCCATGGCGCTCGCACAGTCACGCTCAATAACGCTTGAGGAAGCGGCATGAGCCAAGATGTCCTTAGCGAACAGCAGCGTTATCTGGCGCAGCTGCTTGAAGCCATCCAGCGTTGCGCCTGGTTTCTTCACCAGTCACGCAAAAAAGTCACATGGCCTTTGGACGGTGACTGGTTAGCCGACCATAAAAAAGACGTCGACCTTTTTGAAACACTGGCCGCTATCAATGAGCGCTTTGCCAAACTCCAGGACTCCATTGCGTCTGCCATGAGGCACAGCGCTCTGTTGGCAGGTGAATCGACCGACAGCTTTCTCAAAGTCCTTTCGCTGTTTGAAAAACAAGGCGTCGTGGACGCCACCAGCGACTGGCAGCGTTGTCGTGCCATTCGCAATATTGCCGCTCATGATTACTCGACACACTACGCGCAAATAGCAGAGCACTTTAACCTGTTGAACGAACTTTCTGACGTTCTTCTCATCACGTCAAAAAGACTCGTGACATGGAGCGCTGAACAATTAGGGATTTTTCCAGCCACCCAAGACTTCTCCAGCGAGTTCGATAGCGTCTTTCAAACCAGCCTCTAACGCTGCTTTGCTCTTTTGCCCAGCACCCGGCGACGCGATATAGTGCCGGTGCCTTGGGTCACCCACCCAAGGCGCTTTGCTTTCCGCCTGCCGTGATGTTCGGAGAAGAAGAATGAGCCAGCCCGCCCCGCTGAACCCGCTGACGCTACCACTCCACGGCAGCCGTTTGATCGAAGCCAGCGCGGGCACGGGGAAAACCTTCACCATCGCGCTGCTTTACGTGCGCCTGGTGCTGGGCGGGCAGCACGGCGAGGACGACACCGCCTTCGTGCGCCCGCTCACCCCGCCGGAAATTCTGGTGGTCACGTTCACCAACGCCGCCACCCAGGAGCTGCGCGAACGCATTCGCCATCGGCTGGTGGAGGCGGCTGCCGTATTTCGTGATCAGGGTGAAGACTCTCTTCTTCTGGCGCTGCGCAGCCAGTACCCCGAGGCCACCTGGCCCGCCTGCGCTCGCCGCCTGGAGCTGGCCGCCGAGTGGATGGACGAAGCCGCCGTTTCCACCATCCACAGCTGGTGCTACCGCATGCTGCGGGAACACGCCTTCGATAGCGGCAGCCTGTTCTCGCTCAACCTGGAAAACGACCAGCACGAACTGGAGCAAGAAGTGGTGCGCGATTACTGGCGCACCTTCTACTACCCGCTGGACGCCGAGGCGCTGGGCAGCATCACCGGCTACTGGAAATCCCCCGACCACCTGCATCAGGACGTGCGCAAACTGCTCCACGAAAGCGACGCGCTGGGGGCGCTACGCCCCGAGCCAACCCACACGCTGAGCACCGCCGCCGCCGAGCGCAGCGCCCTGCTCAGCACCCTGAAAGCCCCCTGGCCCGCATGGCTGGACGACCTGGTGCCCGCGCTGGAAGACGCCGCCCAGCGCAAAGCCTTCAAAGGCCAAAGCTTCAACGCCAAAAGCCGCGCCAACTGGCTAGGCGCACTGCAAGAGTGGAGCAACAGCGACCAGGAACGCCCCGCGCTCACTCCCGCCGCCTGGAAACGCCTGACCCCGGACGGCATGGCGGAAATATGGAAAGAGGGCGCGCCACCCTGCCCGAAAGCCTGGCAAGCGCTGGCCGAGCTGCCCGCCGCGCTCAACACGCTGCCCGAGCCACGCAACGACCTGCTGATTCACGCCGTGCAGTGGTGCAAAGTGCGCCTGGAGCGGGAGCAAGAGCGCCGCGCCGAAATGGGCCCCAACGACCTGCTCACCCACCTGGACCGCGCCCTGCAAGGCCCCAACAAGGAGGCGCTGGCCGCGCAGATACTGCGCCAGTTCCCCGTGGCGCTGATCGACGAGTTCCAGGATACCGACCCCATCCAGTACCGCATCTTCAACGCGGTGTATGAAGTCGCCAGGCCCCGCCGCGACGCCGCCATGCTGCTGATCGGCGACCCCAAGCAGGCCATTTACGCCTTTCGCGGCGCGGATATCTTCACCTACCTGAAAGCCCGCGAAGACACCGCAGGCCGCCACGTGACGCTGGGCACCAACTTCCGCTCCAGCCGCGCCATGGTAGCGGCGGTGAACCACTGCTTCCGCTATGCCGATGAACATCCGGCAGGGGCGTTTTTATTCCGCGAAGAAGGCGGCGACAACCCGCTGCCGTTTCTGCCGGTAGACGCCAAAGGCCGAAGTGAACAGCTCGTTCACCAGGGCCAACCACTGCCCGCCATGACGCTTTGGCCACTCGCCGCCGACGAGCCGCTCTCCAAAACCGCCTACCAGACCGAGATGGCCGAACGCTGCGCCTCGTACATGGCGGAACTGCTCAACGCAGGCCAACACGGCAAGAGCGGCTTTCAAACCGACGACGTGCTCACCCCGCTCAAGCCTTCCGATATGGCAGTACTGGTGAACGGCCTGCAGGAAGCCCGCGCCATTCGTCAGGCGCTGGCCAGCCGAGGGGTGAAGAGCGTGTACCTGTCGGACCACGACAAGGTGTTCAGCTCGCCCATGGCCGCCCAGGTAGAGCGCTGGCTGCGCGCCTGCGCCGAGCCGCTGGCCAGCTCCCGCCAGGCCGAAGCGCACCTGCGCGCCGCGCTGGCCACCCCAGTGCTGGGGCTCAGCCTTGCCGAGCTGGACCACTTGCAGCAGAACGAGCTGGCCTGGGAAGCGCGGGTCGAGCAGTTCAGCCACTACCACCGCCTGTGGCAGCGCCAGGGCGTGCTGCCGCTAGTGCGCCGCATCATGGTGGATTTCGAGATTCCCGCCCGCCTGCTGGCAGAGTTCGAGGAAGGTGAGCGCTTGCTTACCGACCTGCTGCATCTGGGCGAACTGCTGCAACAGGCCAGCGCCGAGCTGGACGGCGAACACGCGCTGATTCGCTTTCTGTTTGATGCCATTGCCGACCCGGAAAGCCACGGCGACAGCCACAAGCTGCGCCTGGAGAGCGACGCGGATCTGGTCAAGGTGGTCACCATCCACAAATCCAAAGGATTGGAGTACCCGCTGGTGTTCCTGCCCTTCATCGCCAACCACCGGCCGGTGAAAGCCGAAGACGTACCGCTGCGCTGGCACGACAGCGAGGGCAACCTGCAGCTCAGCCTGGACGCCGATGACACGATACTCGCCACCGCCGACCGCGAACGGCTGGGAGAAGACCTGCGCAAACTCTACGTGGCGCTCACCCGCGCCCGCCACGCCACCTGGCTGGGGCTAGCCCCGCTGAAAGGCCTGGAAAACAGCGCGCTGGGCTACCTGTTGACCGGTGGCAGCACCCTTTCCTCCGATGCGCTCCCCAAAGCGCTCGATGCCCTGGTGGTTGGCAGCAACATCCACCTCGGCACGCCGCCCGAGCCCACCGCTGAACGCGTGACGCCCGTGGCGGAAAGCAACGCCCTGGGCCACGCCCGCACGCCCACGCGCCCGGCCAAAGAGCACTGGTGGATTGCCAGCTACTCCGCGCTGCGGCTTTCCGGCACGCTCACCGCCCCGGTGCTGCCACCGCTAGAGCCCACCACCGCCCAGGAAGCCACCGCCTTCGAAGTGCTGGATGAACCTCGGGATCTATCTCAACCGGAAGCGTATCACCTGCACAAATTCCCCCGTGGCCCCGGCCCCGGCACCTTCCTGCACGGGCTGCTGGAGTGGGCAGGCAAGCAAGGTTTCGATGCTGCCGCAAATGATAGAGAAGCCCTCAACGACATGCTGTGGCGGCGGGTGCAGCTACGCGGCTGGCAGGCGTGGCAAGAGCCGCTGGCGGGCTGGCTAAGCGCCCTGCTCACCACGCCGCTGCCGCTGGCCGCGCCCACCCCGCAAAGCGTGGCGCTGAATGAGCTGGAAAGCTACCAGGTAGAGCTGGAGTTCTGGTTTGCCGCCAAGCGGGTGAACACCCAAGCCATCGACGCGCTGGTGAGCAAGCACTTACTGCCAGGCATCGAGCGCCCCGCGCTGGATGCCGACACCCTCAACGGCATGCTGAAAGGCTTCATCGACCTGGCCTTCGAGCATCAAGGGCGCTTCTACGTGCTGGACTGGAAATCGAACTACCTGGGCCCCAACGACAGCGCCTACGAACCCGAGGCCCTGCGCCACGCGCTGCTCGCCAAACGCTACGACCTGCAGGCTGCGCTCTACCTGCTCGCCATGCACCGGCTGTTAAAAGCGCGCCTGCCGGATTACGACCCGCACCAGCACTTGGGCGGTTCGATGACGGTATTCCTGCGCGGCAGCCGCAGCCCTGGGCGTGGCGTGGTGGGCGAGCCCGCCCCGGTTGAACTCATCGAAGCCCTGGACAGCCTGTTTGCAGGCGAGCCCCACGCCACCCAGCAGGAGGCCACGGCATGAGCCGCCAGCACGACACCCACACCTTCGACATGTTCGGCGATGCGCCCACCGCCAGCGCTCACCCTGCACTGAGCAGCACTCCGGAACTGCTGGCCCTGTGCGAACGCTGGGTAGCACGCGGCTGGCTGCGGGACCTGGACCGCGCCCTGGTGCGCTTTCTCGCCAGCGAAGCACCGGATGCCCCCACGCTGCTGCTACTGGCCGCCGCGCTGGCCAGCCACCAGCTAGGCCGGGGCCACGTGTGCCTGGATATCAACGCCACGCTCAACGCGCCGGATTTCGCCCTTTCGCTACCGCCCGAAGGCGACGACCTCACCGACCCGCCGCCGCTGCCCAGCGACGTGCTGGCCACGCTCACGCTCAGCGAATGGCAAGCCGCCCTGCACCACCCGCTGCTCACCAGCGAAGGCCCCGGCAACACGCCGCTGGTAGTAGTAACCACTCACTTAACCAGCGCCACGCCCAACACGCGGCTCTACCTGCGCCGCTACTGGCAGTACGAACAAAGCCTCCACCAACACATCGCCGCCCGCCTGGAAGGCACAGGCGCAGAAAGCACGGGCACAGAAAGCCAAAGTGGGAGGCCAATTCACTGGGCGATGGGTGACGCCAGTCACCCTGGGTTACTCCCCCAAGCCCTGAACATTCTGTTCAAGCCAAGCAACGCCCTGGACTGGCAAAAAACCGCCTGCGCCCTGGCCGCCCGCAGCCGCTTCGGCATCATTACCGGCGGCCCCGGCACCGGCAAAACCACCACCGTGGTGCGCCTGCTCGCCCTGCTGCAAACCCTGCAACTGGCCCAGCACCCCAGCCAGCCGCTGCGCATCCGCCTGGCCGCCCCCACCGGTAAAGCCGCCGCCCGCTTGAACGAATCCATCGCCGGACAAGTCGCCAAACTCCCCTTCACCGACCTCACCATGTTGCTGAAAGGAGCCGAGCAGACAGAAGCTTTGAGTGAGGAAACTGTGTTGGAGAGGACTTTGTGGGAGGGAGCCTTGTGGGAGGGAGCTTCAGCTCCGGTTCGACGCCTCGACGACGATTCAGCCACAGAACAGCTGTCACACACAGAACAACTATCAGCCACCATCCCCACAGAAGTGACCACTCTGCATAGACTACTCGGCGCACGCCCCGACACCCGCCACTTCCGCCACAGCGCCGCCAACCCGCTGGCCCTGGACGTACTGGTGATCGACGAAGCCTCGATGGTGGATATCGAAATGATGGCCGCCACCCTCAGCGCCCTGCCCGCCCACGCCCAGTGCATACTGCTGGGGGACAAAGACCAGCTCGCCTCGGTAGAGGCCGGTTCGGTACTCGGCGACCTGTGCCGCCGCGCGGAAGCCGCCCACTACACCCCGGCCACCGCCGAATGGCTGGCCCAGGCCACCGGGCAACCGCTGCCAGCGGAGTTCATCGACCCCGCAGGCCAGCCGCTGGACCAGGCCATTACCATGCTGCGGGTCAGCCACCGCTTCAATGAACACAGCGGCATCGGCCAGCTCGCCAAGGCCATCAACCAGCCGGGCCATGCGCAAAGCGAGCGGGAAAAGCAGCAGGCCGTCACCGCCGTGCTGCGCCACGGCTACCCGGATATTCACCATTTGGTGATGAGTGACGACGCCGCGCTGGATAAGCTGGTGATTCACGGCAGCCCCAGCGGCTTTGCAGGCAACGGCGAAGGCCGCACCGACCACCAAGGCCAGCCCATCGCCCCGCCCACGGGCTACCGCCACTACCTCAAGGTGCTGCAAGCACAGCGCCCAAGGGGGGAATCCTTCGAGGAGAGCCCCGCCGTCTACAACACCTGGGCCAGCGAGGTACTCAGCGCCTACAGCCATTTCCAACTGCTGTGCGCGCTGCGCAAAGGGCCTTGGGGGGTTGAAGGCTTGAACCAGCGCATCGCCAGCACATTGCGTCGCGAAAAGCTGTTGTTCGGCAGTGACTACACCTTGGAGAAAGGCTGGTTTGAGGGCCGCCCGGTACTGGTGACCCAAAACGACTACGGCCTGAAATTGATGAATGGCGATATCGGCATCACCCTGGCCGTACCCGACCCGCGCAACCCGCAGCAGAAGCTATTAAGAGTGGCCTTTCCTTCATCAAGTGCTGCCAGCGACACCGACAAACCCATCCGCTGGGTGCTGCCTTCCCGCCTGCACGCGGTGGAAACCGTGTTTGCGATGACGGTGCACAAATCCCAGGGCTCGGAGTTCTTGCACACCGCCCTGCTGTTGCCGCCCACGCTGAACCCCATCCTGACCCGCGAGCTGGTGTACACCGGCATCACCCGTGCCCGCGAATGGCTCACGGTGGTGGAAGCCAAGCGCGGGGTGTTGAATGAGGCGGTGGTGAGGGAGGTGGTTAGGGTTAGTGGGGTTGGAGGTTAAAACCATTGGTTCTAGTTGAATCAGCTTTTGGCGGAGCCGCAACGAAAAATTTCCCTTGGCTGGCTGGGTGCTGGAATGGTCGCGGGCTGAAGCCACCTCCCACAGGGCGGGTTCACCTATGGGGGAGGTGGTCGCGGGCTGAAGCGGCCTCCCACGGGGGGCTAGGTGAAGGCGGTTTGCTGGAAGCTTGTTCGCGCTGTTACAGCCGCATGCCACGCGGCAAGCTGGGGATGCGCTTCTTTCCAGCGTATTTCTGGCAGCCGGAAGTCGAGGTATTCCAGCGCGACGGCGATGGCGATGTCGCCCAGGTGGATCGATGCGGCGGTGGGGTTGCCGCTCAGCTCGCTATTCAGTTGCTTCAACAGCCGCTGCATGGCCCTTGCCCGGCGTTGGCCCAGCTCGCTTTGGTCGATCTCGGGGCCATAGTGCTTGCGGGCAATCACGGTGGTGAATGCGGCATCCATGAGGTTTTGGCCCAGGCCTGCCAAGTGCAGTACGTCGCTCAACGAGTTGGTGGGCAGTACGGGCGGGGTGGGCTTTACGTTGTCCAGGCTGTCCAGGTACATGGCTATCAGCATGGATTCGCTGAGCGTGGTGCCCTCCTCCGTCACCAGTGCGGGGATGCGCCCGGCGGGGTTGGCCTTTAGAAGGTCGCCGTCGTCGGCCCAGGGGTCGCACCACTTGAGCGTCACGGCGTCCATCAGGCCTTTTTCCAGTAACACGATGCGCACCAGCCGCGCATAGGGGGATGTTGCGTTCAGGTAGAGTTCCATGGTTGCCTCCCTTTGTCTGAATAGTGCTTGTTAGGTTATTGGGCAGAAGGATGTGTGCGGCGCTGCTGAACGCCTCGGCTAAGCAGTACGAGCAACAAGCCAAGGGCAAGCGCCATGCCGCTGATGGTGAAGAGCGGCGTATAGCTGCCCCACATGCCATACAGCGCCGACATGGCATAGCCTGCCCCTGCCTGGGCGGCGGCGAAAGCGGCCGTGGCTCGCCCCCAGAGCTGCTTGTGGGCGGTGGGCCCGACCAGCTCGGCCAGGCGGCCAGAGGTGAGGGCTACGATGCCGGGAATCATCGCCCCCACCATGAACGAAGAAACCGACTGGCTGAGCAGGGCAAGCGAGAACACCGGGAGCATGACGGCAGCGGCCTTGGCCGTAAAGGCGATCATCAAGCCCCCTTGCCACCCCACGCGCTGGGCCAGCGCTCCCACCATGAACGGCCCGCACAGGGCACCCAGCCCGAAGATTCCCCATTGCAGGGAAGCGGCTTGATGGCCCAGGGCATGCTCCCTGGCGAGGTAGTCCACCCAGAACACGGTGTGGGGCACGAACCCCACCGCATCCAGCGCGTAAGCGCCGATGACCAGCACCACCACCCACTTTACCCCCGCATACCCAACGGGGCTATTACCCACCGGGCTTGCTGCCTGGCTTGCCACGGGGCGTGGGGGCAAGCGCGTGACGCCGCGGTCGCACGACAGGCCAGCCGCCAAACAGAGCAGCCCCAGCGCACCCCAGGTGAGCGAGAGGCTTACCCCGAGCAGTGACGGCACCACGAGGGCGGAAAGCAGCGCCCCAAACCCGATACCGGTAAACACCAGGGCACCGACACGGGTTCGCCTTTCCGTGGGCGTGGCCGCCAGCGCCAGCGAGGGACCCACGACCATCAAGATCCCCCCGCCTACCCCCGAGACCAGCCGCCAGAAGAAGAACCAGTGAAAACCACCCGCCCCGGCGCAAAGCAGGAAGCTGAGCCCGATACCCGCAAAGCTTGCCGCCAACACCCAGCGCGGCGCAAAACGCTCGCTCAGCGAGTGGGCGGCAAGCGCGCCGATAAAATACCCCAACAGGTTGGCCGCCCCCAGGTAAGCGCCCTGGCTTGCGGTAAACCACCCTTGCTGAATGATCGCAGGCAATAGCGGCGTATAGGCGAAGCGAGCAATACCTATCCCCGCCAGGGTCGCCATGATGCCGGTCATTAACGCGGGCAGATCGTCGGTAGTGAGTGTTCGCTTCATCAAGCCAGTTCCCTTTGGAGCCACCTCAGGTAGGTCAGCAGCAGGTAGTTACCCTCTTAGGCTACGCGTGCGTAGCCATTCCTGGAAACGATTAGTTTTGATCGATACTATCTTTTTTATAGATAACCTGACTGGGAGATGGCACGTGCAACTTAAATCGCTACGGCTACTGGTGGCCGTGGCCGAAACCGGCAGCTTTGGGGCGGCGGCCAAACGGCTACACACGGTTCAATCCAATGTGACTACCCACATTAAGAAGCTTGAGGAGGAGCTTAGCGTAAAGCTGATTCACCGTGCGGGGCGAGTTCGTCCTACCAGTGCCGGGTGGGCACTGGTGGAGTACGCTGAGCGCATGATAACGGCCCACGATGAAGCCGTGTCGCTGTTTAAAGGCCAGGTGAAGGCATGTGGGCGGCTGCGCATAGGTGCCATGGAGACCACGACGGCGCTACGCCTTCCGCCGATACTGGCGGCTTATCACGCAGCGCAGCCTGACGTTGATATCCAGATCAAAACCGGGCCGACGGCTGAGCTGGTCGAGCTGTTGCTTAATGGGCAGGTGGACTGTATCTTCGTGGCCGGGAGGCTCGAGCATGGCCACTACCACTCGCTCAAAGCGTTTAGCGAGCAGCTTGTCTTAGTCGGCTCTACGCCGATGACGCAGATGCCCTCTTCACAAGCGCTGCTTACGTCTGCTTTCCTGGCGTTTCGCCAGGGGTGCAGCTACCGCCAGCGTATTGAGCTTTTGCTGGCCGCCCAGGGTGTTAATGCGGGCAGGATCTTCGAGCTCGGTTCGCTGGATGCAATGCTGGGCTGCGTTGCTGCCGGGATGGGTTACACAGTGCTCCCCCGTGGCACGGTTGAAGCCCACCAGCACCGATTCGAGATTCACACGCTGGAACTGTCCACCTCCATCGCCAATATCGATACCTATTTTGTCGCCCCCAAATCAGAAACCTGGACACCCGCCTTGGCAAGCTTTGCTGAAACGTTGCGTGACGCGGTGGTGGTGAATGAGCCTCAGTTGAATGCATCGTGAGGTGGACTGAAGAATTCAGGGGGTTACGATGGGCAGTTGGGCAAGCGCCATGGTGCTAAAGGCGGCCTGGCGGCTAGCATGGTCGCGGGCTAAAGCCACCTCCCGCAAGGCGGACTGACTCCCGGAGACAAGGTCAGTTTCAGGCTAATAGTGATAGCGGCATGAAATGACCGTGATGGCATGTTGATCGACGGCGTAAACAAGCCGATTGGTGTCATCGATGCGTCGAGACCAAAAGCCCGCCAGATTTTCTTTCAAGGGCTCTGGCTTACCGATTCCCTCAAAGGGAGAGCGCTTTACATCGTTGATCAGCTTGTTGATGCGCTTGAGGGTTTTCTTATCCTGACCTTGCCAATAGACGTAGTCGTTCCAAGTCTCATCTGTCCAGCACAATAGCCGTTGGCTACTCATCCATTAACGCTCGTGCGCTTGTCTGGCCAGCACGATATTGCGCTATTGAGCGTTGAAGATGCTCAGCATTACCAGGTGAACGAAGCAGGTGCACTGTTTCCATGAGGCTATTGTAATAATCCAGTGACATCACAACGGCATCTTCAGCATCCCTGCGCGTGATCACGGTGGTGTCTGCATCATTCACAACGCCATCCAGCACGGCTTTCAAGCCATTCCTCGCTTCTGTAAAAGACACGATTTTCATACACACCTCACTTGTACCATTCACGGTACAAGTTTAGCGACCGCACGCCAACCTGTACAGCTTAGAGCACATAATGCTTCATCAAGCCTTCTTCACAAACTGCGCGGTCACCATCATGTCGCCTGCGCCGTCTACCTTGCAGTCCAGCTGGTGGTCTTTGCCCTCTTTTAGCCGCTTGATGACGGCCTTGGTGCCGATCTTGAGCACCAGAGAGCTACCTTTCACTTTGAGGTCCTTGATCAGCGTGACCTTGTCGCCCTCGGCCAACGGCGTGCCGTGGGCATCGGCCACGTTCACGGCCTCTTCGGCGGCGGCTTCTTCAGGGTTCCATTCGTGGGCGCATTCGGGGCAGATGAACAGGCGTTGGTCCTGGTAGACGAATTCGGATTGGCAGCGGGGGCACGGTGGGCAAGACATGAGCAGTGGCTTCTTTGAGTTGGTGTCGTCCGCTTATGATACTGAGCCTGCGAACCTTTGGCGAATGCCAGGCGCCCCCAGCCTGGCAAAGCGGAGAATGGAGAACGCGGAGTAGGCATGAGCGCTCCAGGGGCGGCGGCAATTCTCGGCACGCCTGCCGGACAATATGACGTTGATGGAAAATAGCACCGTCGATATCCCCGTTGGCGTACTCAGGGCGACGCACCTAGACTGAAGCCTCGTTTCTCTTGAGATAGCCGACCTATGCGTGTTTTTGCCAACCCGGTCGGAGCCGGTTCACTCTGGTTTGATAATCTGGTCACGGCGGATGGCGTGCCGGTGGCCTACGACCCCCAGGCGCGGGCGTTTATTTCCTTGACGCCCTTCTGTGCCAACCGCGACGTCATCGGCTGCAACTGGATAGCCCCCAGGCAGGGAGAGTTCTGCCGCGCCTGTGCCATGACGGCGCTGGCTCCCGATCCTTCCATCACCGATGCGATCCCCCACTGGGCACAAACCGAGGCGGCCAAACGCTGGGTGATCGATAACCTGGGCCGCTGGCACTGGTTTCGCCCGGAAGACCCCGGCGCCACTCCGGTGTTTCATCTGCTGGCCGAAGGCGATACCCCAGTGCCCATGGGGCACGTGGGCGGCGTGGTGACGATTAGCGTGGCCGAAGCGGATGCCGTGCTGCGCACCACCCGCAAAGAGGCGCTGGATGAGCCCTACCGCACCATGATTGGCCATATGCGCCATGAAATAGCCCATATGCTGTGGTGGCGGCTTAGCCTGCGGGAAGATTTTTTAGAAGCATTCCGCGAGGCGTTTGGCGATGAGCGTGAGGATTACCCGGCAGCCTTGCAGCGCCACTACCAGAATGGCCCACCTGCGGATTGGCAAACGCGTTTTCTCTCCACCTACGCCTCTTCCCACCCCCACGAGGATTGGGCGGAAACGACTTCGCACCTGCTGCACTTGACGGATATCACCGACAGCTTTGTGTCGTCGGGCATGTCCTCGCCCGTTCTACCGGACGACCACAACTGGGATGCCTACGCCGAACTTGATTCTGAGCGGCTGATTCATATTGCGGCATCCTTGGTGGCGGGCGTAAACCATGTGAACCGTTCCATGGGGCTGTCGGATCTTTACCCGTTTGTGCTTTCCGAGGTCACGCTACGCAAACTGGTGTTCGTCCACGACTGGTTGCGCCGTGGCGCACAGGGGCTGTAGGTCAACGCTACGCTACGTGAGCCGTATGGTTTAGCGTAGCCCCAGCGCCTCGATCACCGCCTTCACCTGCTGGCGTGCCTGCCCTTGCAGGGTATTCAGTGGCTGGGGCAGACAGGGCGCGCTCACGCGGCCAGTGAGTTCGGCCATGGTCGCGGCCACCCGCAGGCTGCCGCCATGTTCATGGTAAAGCGCCCATAGCGCTGCCAGCGCGTTGGAGTGGGCCAGGGTCTGTTCGGCATCTCCCGCTTGAGCGGCGCGGGTCAGCGCCAGCGCGTGTTCCGGATACAGCCCACCGAATACCGAATACCATGCCTCGCAGCCGGCCAGCAGGCCCGTGGCGGCGGCGGGGTCGCCGCTGATGCCGATGGTCACGTCCTCGGGAATCAGCGCCCGTAGCAGCGCCACCCGGGCTTTGGCATCTTCCAAGTCAGTAGACACTGGCGGAATCTTGATGGAGCGCACCAGGGGCAACTCGGCAATGCGCCCGTGCAGCTCATCGCTAAACGTGAAGTGGGTAGTGCCGGGGTTGTCGTACACGCACAGCGGCACGCTGATGGCGCGGCTGACGGTACTGAACAGGTTGAACACATCGTCGTCGGTGAGCTTCTGGTAAGACACCGGCGCCAGCAACAGGCCGCTCGCCCCGGCCTGCTGGGCATGTTCGGCGTTGGCCAGTACATCGCGAGTGCGCAGCGCGCCAATGCCCACCACCACCGGCACCTCAGCGGCGTTTTCCACGCTCAGCTTGGCCACGCGGGCCCGCTCCTCCACGCTCAAATAAGCGTAGCTGCCGGTAGAGCCCAGCACGCCGATGGAATCCACCTGCGCGTGGGCCAGCCGGGCCACTAGCTGGATGAACTCCTGCTCGTTGATGCCCTGCTCGTTCATGGGGGTCAGCGGAAACGCACTCAGGCCGGTAAACATGGGGTGTCCTTTTTTGGGGGGCTGGTCAGGGCATTACAGGCCACCCGCCAGGTCCAGTAAAGTGCCGGTGGCAAAGGATGACTTGTCACTGGCCAGCCAGACAATGGCTTCTGCCACTTCGGAAGGCTGGCCACCCCGTTGCAGGGGGATGCGAGACTTCAACCGGTCTACGCGGGCAGGCTCGCCGCCGAGTGCGTGCATCTCGGTGTAGATGAGGCCGGGGCGCACTGCATTCACGCGGATGCCTCCGGCCGCGACTTCCAGCGCCAACCCCCGAGTCAAGGTATCCACGGCCCCTTTCGAGGCGGCGTAATCCACGTACTCGTTGGGCGAGCCGCTTTTGGCGGCCATGGAGGAAACGTTGACGATACTGCCGCCCGCGCCGCCCTGGCGGGTAGACATGCGCTGCACGGCCTCCTTGCAGCAGAGAAAGCAGCTCATGACGTTCTTTTGCAGCACGTTGCCAAAACGCTCCGGCGAGATATCCACCAGCCGCGCCTGGGTGTTGAGAATGGCGGCGTTGTTGACCAGCACCGTCAACGTGCCGAGTTCCTGATCGACCTGGCGAAACAGGTTCGCCACCTCATCGGCTTTCGACACATCCGCCTTCACGGCCAGGCAGCGCACGCCCAGGGCGAGGATGTCACTGCGCACACGCTCGGCGGCTGCGTCGTTTTCGACATAGTTGAGGCAGACATCGTAGCCATGCCGGGCGAACAGCCGGGCCGTCTCGGCACCAATGCCTCGACTCCCGCCGGTAATCACCACTACGTTGGGGTTTGCCATGCGCCCTCCTCGTTTGCCAGCGTTTTGCGAATGCCGCCCACTGTGTACCGTCTAGTGAATATACACTGACACCGCCGTTGAGCAATTATGTACAAGCCACGCTGGCGCCCGCGTCATATCCTGAAACGGGTCAGGGTAAGCTCGCCATGGGCCGAATGTGATCAAGGAGGTTGGCATGGGCAGCAGCCAGTTCGAGTTTTTCAAAAATCATCATGTGCCGTCACTGACCGTCTTGAAAGCGGCCATCGAGGATTTTAGCTATGACCGTCATGCCCACGAGGAGTACGCCTTTGGGGTGACGCTGGCGGGGCGACAGGATTTCTTCAGCGGCGGGCAGTTTCATCGTAGCCCACCGGGCAACGTGATTCTGTTCAACCCAGAAGAGGTTCATGACGGCCACGCTGGCGGTGAGCAGGCTTTGGGCTACGTGATGGTATACGTGCATCCCAACCAAGTGTTGCCGCTGTTCGAGGAGCTGCTTGGCCGCCCACAAACGTCACCGTTTCGTTCCCGGAGTACGCTCATTCACGACCCGCTGCTGCGCCAGGCGATACAGGAAGTCGCACGCCTGACCACGCATCAAGCGGGCAGCTGCATCGACCAGGAAAACGCGCTGTATCGCGTGATCGAGCGCATGGTTCAGCTTGGCGGGCACATGGTGACTGGCCAACGCACCAACCGCCCAGACACGCTGTTGGGCCACGCCAAAACGTATATTCATGAGCATCTTGAGGCAGATATCTCGCTGGACGACATCAGCCAGGCCGCGCATTTGTCGAAGTACCACTTTTTGAGGCTATTTCGCCAACAGTTCGGCATGACCCCTCATCAATACGTGATCAATTGCCGCGTGAACGCCGCCCGCTCCGCGCTCGACCAGGGCGCGCCACTCACCGAGATAGCGCTGCGTTTCGGCTTTGCGGATTTGAGCCACTTCAACCGCCGTTTCAAACGCATCTATGGCATGACCCCTTTCCAGTACCAACGCGACATCACGCGTTAAGCATCACGTCCACCTAGAGGTTTTCTCATGTTAGCAATCGTCGCCTATGCCCTGGGCGTCATGTACACGCCTGGGCCTGTGAATCTGTTGGGGTTGAATGTCGGTATCAACGGGCAGGGTAAAACCTCGCTGGGGTTTTGCCTGGGCGTGGGGCTGGCCATGCTGCTGTACTTGCTGGTGTTGGGGTGGGCGGGAGCCGCCTGGATATCTCAAGACTCCCTGGTGCTGCTCAGCGCGCTCGGCTGCGCTTATATCCTGTATCTGGCCTACAAGGTGGCCCGCGCCAATGCCACCCTGGATACCCACGCCCCGGCACCACGCATGCTCAGTTTTCGTGATGGCCTGATGATGCAGTTACTCAACCCCAAAGCCATGGTCGCGACACTGCCCATCGCGACGCTGCAGTTTCCTGCCGAGGGTATTCAGGGCATGAGCCTGTTTATCTGGGCACTGGGGCTGGCCGCACTGGCGGCAGGTGCCCCCGGCAGCTATGTGGTGATAGGCAGCCTGCTTGGCCAGCGTGTCAGGCAGCCCATGCTGATCAAAGGGTTCAACTGGGTCATGGCGGGGCTACTGGTAGCCGTAGCGGTATCGATTGGCCATGAACACGTTTGGCTCGTGGTTACTGCCCGAAGCTGATCCCCAAACGCAGGGCTTGCAGGCCGTCCAGCTGTACCGTCACCTCATCGGACCACAGCGGGTGACCTTGCACGCGCACGTTGACCGCCGCCTAGGAACCACGATACCCCACGGTGACGGCGATATTGGCGCTGTTGCTGACCGGCGCCAGCAGGCCATACTCGACGTTATCCACGCTGACCGAGGTCAGGCCACGGGCTACCAGCTGCTGCTCGACCTCCCGCTCAATCACCACGCCATAATAGAAATAGATACCCGCATAGCCCAACCCCAGCAGCACCAGCAACGAAAAGAGCTTGCCCATGGTTTTCCTCTGTTTGAATACACGTGACGTTATCCCGCCACCCTCAAACGTGGATGATGCCTGTTTTATGGAAACAGCGGCAAGTTGGGCGTAGTGGTTTCAGAATAAAAACAGAGCGGGCCATGGCCCGCTCTGTGGTGTGATGGTGCTTACCATCAGGCTGGCAAACCCGCGCGCTCCTGCTGGGGTTCTCGACACCCTCTCACACTGGCCGACAGCGCTTTCACCAGCCCGTGTACCTGGGCGATGGCTTCTTCGCCGCTGCTGGCGTGTTCGATGCAATCTACCAGAGCAGAGCCTACTACCACGGCGTCGCTGAAGCGGCCAATGGTGGCGGCCTGTTCGGCGGTGCGAATGCCGAAGCCCACGGCAATGGGTAGCTGCGTGTGTTCGCGCAGCTGGTTCACGGCGCCTTCCAGCCGCTCGGGTGTGGGGGCACTGCCGCCGGTCACGCCCGCCACGGAAACGTAGTAGATGAACCCGGAAGCGTTGGCCAGCACCTTGGGTAGCCGCTTGGCATCGGTGGTGGGCGTGGCCAGACGAATGAAATCGATGCCGTGCTGGGCGGCGGGCTGGCACAGCTCTTCGTCGTGCTCGGGGGGCAGGTCCACCACGATCAGTCCGTCTACCCCTGCCTGGGCTGCGTCACTGAGAAAACGCTCGACGCCGTAGCAGTAAATCGGGTTGTAGTAGCCCATCAGCACGATGGGCGTGGTGCTGTTCTGCTCCCGGAACTGGCGCACCATTGCCAGCGTTTTGGCCTGGGTCTGGCCTTTTTCCAGGGCGCGCAGGGCAGCCTTTTGAATGGCGGGGCCATCGGCCATGGGGTCACTGAACGGCATGCCGAGTTCGATGATATCCACACCGGCATCCGGCAGCCCGTGCAGCAGGCGGCGGGAGGTCTCGGGGTCCGGGTCGCCCGCAGTGAGGTAGCTGACCAGCGCTGGGCGGTTTTGCTGTTTGAGCGCGGCAAAGCAGCTGTCGAGCCGAGAAGTACGTTGCAAGGTAGGTTGCATGGGAGTCTCCTGTATCGCGCTCATGAGTGTTTCATGCCGAAGCGGTCGCCCAGATGCTGGGCCACGCTGTTCATGTCCTTGTCACCACGTCCGCTGAGGTTGACCACCATCAGGTGCTCGCGGGGCAGTGTCGGCGCACGTTTGGCGACTTCTGCCAGGGCGTGGGCGGTTTCCAGGGCGGGGATGATGCCCTCCTGGCGGCAGCAGATCTGGAACGCTTCCAGCGCTTCGTCATCGGTGGCAGAGACGTACTCGACCCGCCCCTGCTCGTGCAGCCAGGCGTGTTCGGGGCCAATGCCGGGGTAATCGAGCCCTGCGGAAATAGAGTGGGCGTCGCTAATCTGGCCATCTTCGTTTTGCAGCAGGTAGGTACGGTTGCCGTGCAATACGCCGGGGGTGCCGCCGTTGAGGCTGGCGGCGTGCAGGCCACTCTTGACGCCTTTACCGCCCGCTTCCACACCGACCATGTGCACGCTGTCATCGTTGATGAACGGGTAGAACAGGCCCATGGCGTTGGAGCCGCCGCCGACACAGGCAATCAGTGAATCCGGCAGGCGGCCCTGCTTTTCGAGCATCTGGGCGCGGGTTTCATGGCCAATCACCGCCTGAAAATCGCGCACCATGGCCGGGTACGGGTGCGGGCCTGCCACGGTGCCGATGATGTAGAAAGTGTCGTCTACGTTGGTGACCCAGTCGCGTAGCGCTTCGTTCATGGCATCCTTGAGCGTGCCGGTACCGGAAGTGACCGGCACGATCTCCGCGCCCAGCAGCTTCATGCGGAACACGTTGGGCTGCTGGCGCTCGATGTCGGTGGCGCCCATGTAGATCACGCAGGGCAACCCAAAGCGGGCCGCTACGGTGGCGGTGGCCACGCCGTGCATGCCTGCGCCGGTTTCCGCGATGATGCGCTTCTTGCCCATCTGCTTGGCCAGCAGTACCTGGCCAATGCAGTTGTTGATCTTGTGCGCGCCAGTGTGGTTCAGCTCTTCACGCTTGAGGTAAATGCTGGCACCGCCGAAGTGCTCGGTGAGGCGCTCGGCAAAGTAGAGCGGATTGGGGCGCCCCACGTAGTCGCCTTGGAAATAGGCGAGCTGGCGCTGGAATTCGGGGTCGTTCCTGGCCGTGGTGTACTCATCCTGAAGCTCGAGAATCAGCGGCATCAGGGTTTCGGCCACAAAGCGGCCACCAAAGCTGCCAAACATGCCGTTGGCATCGGGTAGGCTTAACGGTTGGTTCATCTCGACCTCTGCGATTTGGGGCGTTTTTGCAATGTGTCGACGTTAGCGCAGGCAGGTCGGAAGAAAAATCGATAAGATGTCAAGCACCTGTGAGTTTTTCGCAACTGTTCCAGGAGACCCCATGCAACACAGCCTGCCCCCGCTGAGCGCTTTGCGCGCCTTTGAAGCCACTGCTCGGCTGGGCAGTGTCACTGCGGCCGCTGACGAGCTGAGCGTGACCCACGGCGCGGTAAGCCGACAGCTCAAGAGTCTGGATGAGCATTTTGGCGTGGCGCTGTTCACGAAAGCCGGACGCGGGCTGGTGCTGACCCACCACGGTGAGCAGTTGCAAAGCGGGGTTGGAGAGGCCTTCGCCAAACTCAGGGATAGTTGCACTTTGCTCAAGCATGAGGTGGAAGAGGCGCCCTTTACGCTGGCCTGCCCCGGCAGCCTGCTGGCCCGCTGGCTGATCCCCCGCCTGGACCGCTTGAACCAGACGCTGCCCGAACTGAAGCTGCAAGTGGTGGTGAGCGATGCAGAACAGCCGGGCCAACCCGAGACCAGCGCCACGCTGGCCTTCTTCGAACCACCCTGGCCCGAGGAAGGAGAGCGCATTCCTCTGATAGCTGAGGAAATTTGCGCCGTGGCCAGCCCCCGGCTGGCCACGGCATGCCACGTGGAAGCCCCCTCATCGCTGTTTGGCAGCAAGCTGCTCTATACCGCATCACGCCCCCAGGCGTGGCCGCAGTGGGCTGCCGCCCAAGGTCTGGAACCCGCCGCATTGAAAGCAGCCCTGCAGCAGGGCCAGGGGTTTGCACACCTTTACTACCTGATGGAAGCCGCCGTGGCAGGGCTCGGGGTCGCCATTGCCCCCAGGCTACTGGTGGAAGACGACCTGAGAAGCGGTCGGCTGGTCGCCCCCTGGGGCTATATCGAAACCTCGGCCAGGCTCTGCCTGTGGCTACCCAAACACACCAACGCCCGCCGCAGCGAAGCCCTGGCGAGCTGGTTGCGCAGGGAGTTGGGAGCTTAAAGCCCAACCCGGTGTGGATACACCACGAAGGCGAGCTTGTTGCCGTCGGGGTCGCGGACGTAAGCCGCGTAGAAGCCGTCGCCATACTGAGGGCGAAAACCTGGTTCGCCTTCGTCGCTGCCGCCGCTCTGCAAGGCCAGCTGATGCAGCGTATCCACTTCCTTGATGTCGCTGAACTGGAAGGCGGTCATGGTGCCATTGCCTACCGTGGCAGGATGACCATCAAACGGCAGGCCCACGAAAAACTGGGGCACTTCGACATCATCCGGGTCGCCGAAGGAAACACAGCTGTCATCCTGCCAGCAGATATCCAGCCCCATGGCATTGAACAGCGGCGTGTAGAACTGCAGGGCACGCTCCAGATCCTGGGTTCCCACCATTGTGTAAGCCAGCATGCGCTATCTCCTCATCGCGCGGCGCAGCGCCGCGGAGTTGCCTTTCTCGTGCTTATTGTCTCGTACTTATTATCTCGTACTTATTGTGGCTCGATTGGCGTCACTCTGACCAGTTTGCCCTTGGGGCTGTCGGTCAGCAGGTAGACCGCGCCCTCGGGGCCTACTCGCACGTCACGAATGCGCGCGTCCAGCTCACCAAACAGCCCCTCTACGTCTTCGGCGCTGCCGTCTTCCTGCCAGCGTACCCGACGCACTTCACGATTGACCAATGCCCCCACCAGCAGGTCGCCCTGCCACTCGGGGAACAGCTCGCCCCGATAGACGGCCATCCCCGAAGGGGCAATAGAAGGCGTCCACTCCAGCGCCGGGGGCTGCATGCCGGGGTATTCGGTAAACGGCGAGACCCTGGCCCAAGTGTAATCCAGCCCGCCGGTGGCAATCGGCCAGCCGTAGTTGTTGCCGGGTTGGATGAGGTTGAGCTCATCTCCGCCTCGCGGGCCATGCTCGTGGGCAATCAGCTGCTGGCGCTGAGCGTCGTAGACCAGCCCCTGCACGTTGCGATGGCCAATGCTGTAGAGCTCGGGCAGTGCATCGGCCCGGGCCAGGAAGGGGTTGTCGTCGGGCACGCTGCCATCGGCATTCAGGCGCACGATGCTGCCGATATGGCTGCTCACCCGTTGGGCATCTTCACGGTTATCGAAACCATCGCCCAGAGTGAGGATCAGCGTGTCATCCGGCAGCCATGCCAGGCGGCCCCCATAGTGGGCATCGCCACGCTTGGCGGGGTGAACCCGAAAAATCTCTTCCACCTGCTCCAAACGCCCATCGCCCAGGGTGGCTCGAGCCAGGCAGGTATGGTTGGCACTGGCTGTACCGCAGGCGTAGCTGAGGTAGAGCTGTTGATTGGTCTCGAATTGGGGGGACAGCAGCACATCGAACAGCCCCGACTGCCCAGAGGCAAACACCTCCGGCACGCCCTCCAAGTCGGCCAGCGTCTGGCCGCTGTCATCCAGCAGCAATAGGCGTCCCGGGCGCTCGGTCACTAAAAATCGGCCATCGGGCAAGAATGCCAGCGACCAAGGGTGCTCCAGCGCATCGGCCAGGGTGTCGATCTGATAAGCCGTTTGGGCTTCGGCAGCGGGCTGAATCACAGGCAGCATAAAAGTAGACAGCACGATGGCCAAAGGTGCGTTGCTACGCCGTCTGTTCGACGCGGAGCATGTCAACACGGCCAGCAGCCAGCCTGCCACGGCGGCCGTTGCCAGCATGGCGGCCAGCCCACCGGCAGTGCGGGTGGCTGCCACCAGCGTGGGCATGGGCGCAAACATATTGGTCAGCAGGAAAGTCAGCCATAGCCCGGCCACGGCCGCCAGCGCAAAGGCCGGGCGTCGAAGGCTGGCAGGCCACCGCCGAGCCAGCCAGCCCGCCACGGCCTGGGAGATGAGAAAACCCACCAGAAAGAGCCCTGCGTATACGGGCGCAAAGTGAATCAAGTCCTGAGCCGTGGTCGATAGCCGCGTACCCAGCGGAATGGCCACGCCCAGCGCCTGCAGCTCACCCAGGTTCAGTTGGGTTTGTACGACACTGCCCAGCGCCACGCCCACGATCGTCGCCAGCAACACGCGTAGCGCCAGCGCTCCCCTGCCCTTTTTGCCCCAGCCCTGCTTAGACCCCATGATGCCCTCTTCACGTTTTGAACGGCTTTTCAAATCAGCATACATCAGTTGCCGTAGGCTTCGCTGAGTGTGTTGCATCACCGGGCGTTACGATAGGCAAGCCTCTGCTCAGCGAGTGCGTGCGTTTTCGATAGAGAGACGTTATGGTTTTGATAAATGTTGCCTATAGATGGAGTTACCATGTCGCGCTATTTGGGTACGGCTACCGCACTGACGGCACTCATGGCCGTTGCTTCTGTGGGAATCGCCAGCGAGTCTCCACTCGCTCAGCAGTTGAACGCGCTGGAAAACTTTCAGGTCATCGCACATCGCGGGGCCAGTGGCCATGCCCCCGAAAGCACGCTGCCCGCCTACGAGCTGGCCCACGAGTGGGGGGTGGACTATCTGGAGCTGGACGCTCAGATCACCGCCGATGGCGAAGTGGTCATTTTTCATGACAACACGCTGGAACGTACCAGTAACGGTGAAGGGCATATCCATGAGCACACGCTGGCCGAACTGAAGGCGCTGGATACCGGCAGCTGGTTCAACGAAGCAAACCCCGAGCAAGCGTCGGAAGACTTTGTCGGTTTACCCATGCTGACGCTGGAGGAACTGTTCGATCACTTCGGGCATACCACCCGCTATTACATCGAAACCAAGTCACCCCACTTGAACCCGGGCCTGGAAGCCGCACTGGTGGAGCGCCTGGAAGCCTACGATATGGTCGAGGAAGGGCGTGTTCTGGTGCAGTCGTTTGCTCAGGAAAGCCTGCTGAAAATACAGGCGCTCAACCCTGAGATCCCGCTGGTGCAACTGTTGTGGTACTCCCCCAGCGAGGGCGAAGGCACTCCCCTGGTCGAGTGGAACGACACCACACCAGCCCCCGCCCAGATGCGTGCCAGCGACTTTCAGCGCATCGCCGAATACGCGGTCGGTATCGGCACCAACGCACGCCATGATGGGCAGGATGTCATCGATGCTGACTTTATCGAGCTGGCCCAGCAGAACGGCCTGCCGGTGCACGTTTACACCGTTAACGAGCCTTCGGAGATGGAGCGCCTGATGGGGCTGGGCGTCGATGGGCTGTTTTCGGATTACCCGGATCGTGTACAGGCACTCATCGTTGAATAGGCATGCTTTTCCAGCGTTCATCACGATTACCCGGCCACACTTTAGCGTGCTATCTTGCTGATATAAAAAAGCGTTGTCAGGTCATCGTTTTTACATGGTAGGGAGGGGTCCCTCATTCTTACACACATGGCGCCTACTCCTGGTGCATTGGCTTAGCGTGAGGCCGCGTAACCACTGGCGCACCTATGGGCTGCTGGCGCTATGCTGGCTGCTGCTCATGCCTGCCACGGCCAGGGCCGAGCCCGCAGAGTCGCTCGCGGTCATCGTACTGGTGGCCCATCCCGACATCGAGCACTCGGCCCTGCCCCGCGACGCTCTGCGTGCCATGTTTGCCATGCGCCAACGCACCTGGCCCAACGGCCAGGCCATGCAGGTCTTTGTGTTACCCAATCGCGATACTGTCCATGCGCGCTTTGCCAAGGAGATGCTGGCCGTCTACCCGCATCAATTGCAGCTGGCCTGGGACAGGATGGTGTTTTCTGGCATGGGGCAAGCTCCCCACCGTGTACGCGACCAGGTGGATATGCGCGAGCAAGTTGCCCGCACTCCCGGCGCGCTGGGCTACCTTGAACGGGAGTACCTGGATGAAAGCGTCCGTGTCATCTCCATGGAGTAAGCGCCTGGCGCAACGCTGCGCCCTGGCGGGCTTGCTGACCTGGCTGCCCGTGGCAGGCATGGCCCATGACCACCCCGCCGATACCCTTCAGGTGCACGGGTTTCTCAGCCAGGCACTGGTCATTACCGACCATAACGACTTCTTTGGCAACAGTAGCGACAAGGGCAGCCTGGAGTATACCGAGCTGGGGTTGAACGCCTCGTTTCGCCCGCACCGCCGGGTACTGGTGGCAGGCCAACTGCTCAGCCGCCGCGCAGGAGGCGATACCAGCGATGCGGCCCCCACTCTCGACTATGGCGTGGTGGACTACCAGATGCTGGCCAGCCCCGCGCGCACGCTGGGGGTGCAAGTAGGCCGTTTCAAGAACCCGTTTGGACTCTACAACCAGACGCGCGATGTCGCCTTTACGCGCCCGAGCATTCTGCTGCCTCAATCCATCTACTTCGATCGCACCCGCGCGCTGGGGCTGGCGGCGGACGGCATTAGCCTGTATGCCGAGGAGCATACCGCGGCGGGTACATGGCGCTTGAGAGGCGGTTTGGGTCGCCCACAAACGGGGTCAGCATTGTCCGACCAGCTGTTTGGCGGTACTGCTCAGCGGGTCTCAGCATCAGCGCCCTCGGCCATTGCGCAACTGCTGTTCGAAGATCACAGCGGCCAGTGGGTAGCGGCGCTGAGCGCGGCCTCGGTCAATCTGGAAGCGACGCTGATGGGCCAGGAAGCCGACTTCGAGTTTCAGCCCTGGATAGCCTCTGTGCAGTACAACCAGGAGCACTGGAGCCTGACCGCCGAATACGCACTGCGCCAGCAGTCCCTAAGCGGTGATCACCTGCCACGCACCTTCGATATCACGGGTGAAAGCTGGTACGTACAGTATCAGCGGCGCTTCTCTCCCGACTGGAGCGGCCTGATTCGCTTCGACCGGCTGGTCAATAATACCGACGACCGTTCGGGGCATGCCTATGAACGGGCCAGGTTTGGGCCTGCGCACTCGCAGTTTGCCGATGACATGACCCTCGGCGTGCAGTGGACGCCTACTTCCCAGCTCATGCTGTCCGGGGAGTACCACTACGTCGATGGCACCGGCTGGCTACCTCGGCAGGATAATCCCGACACCAGCCTGACCCGCAGACATTGGAACATGCTGCTGTTTCAACTTTCCCTGCGCTTCTAAACCCTGCCACCGGGATCTGTCTCGATGCACCAGTCCAGCCACTCCGTCAAGCGTCGTTCGAGCCTTGCCTGGCGCGTCATTGCGCCCAGCAGCTTGCTGCTACTGGTGCTGGTGGCGCTGTTTGTCTGGCTGGGCCATCACCATCTGACCCAGCAGCTCGAACAGAGCCGCCAGGGGCACCACGAGCGTCAACAGCGAGAAATCCGCCTGGCCATGCAGCGCTCTGCCGATAACCTGCGCCAGTTGGCAGGCTTGACAGCAAACGCCCCCGACCTGGGCAATGCCTTGGCTCAGAACGATGATGAAGGCCTACGCACGGTGCTGGCAGCCCAGTGGCCTTCGCTGCAGTTGGAAGCCGGGGTAGATGGCGTGTTCGTCTTCGATCGTCGGGGGCAGCAGCGCGGGCAGTCCGGGATGGGCGCTCCCGATATGGAGCTGCCCATTCGCGGCTGGGTGGACGATCTGCTGACGCGGGAAGTGCCCATCAAAACGCTGCGCTGTACTACCAGCTGCCAGCAATATGCAGCGGTCCCCATTCTGGTGGAGGGTGACAGCATTGGCATGGTCATGCTGTCTCGCTCACTCGCCGACGTGACCCGTGAAGCCAAGGAGGTCTCGGGTAGCGAAGTCGCGCTGATGGTGACGGGGCAGGTCGAAAGCGACGCCAACGACCCATCGCGATACCTGCCAGGCTGGAACGGCCACTTGGTCGCCATCACCAACCGGGAGCCGACCTTGTCACTGTTGGAGCAGGCCTCACTGGCCACGCCTATCTATCAGTTGGCAGACACACCCTTCAGTATGGAGTATGCCGGGCGACACCTGGAGCTGAGCGCGGTTTACATGGAAGACGACGCCGATTGGCGTAGCACCAGCTATTTTCTGCTGGTGTCCGACATCACGACGCAAACCGCTGCCATCCAACGGGCCACCAACACGCTATTGGCACTGGGCGTTGCGGGCTGGCTGGCGGCGGAGCTGCTGCTGTTGGCGATTCTGCTCGGCCCCATGGCGCGGCTGCGCCGGGTGGCAGCCCTGTTACCGGCGCTGTCGGACGGGCAGTTTCAGCGTGTGCGCGCTCATTTGCCCCAGACCACGCCCAGACGTTCCAACGAGATCGACATTCTGGAAAGTGCCACACGCACCTTGACCGATCAGCTGGAGCGCCTGGAGTCGTCGGTACATGATCACAGCGACCAACTGGCCGAGCGTATCGAGGAGCTGGCCAGCGAGCGCGATTTCGTCAATAGTCTGCTGGATACGGCCCAGGTGTTCATCGTCGTGCAAACGGCTGCCGGGCGCATTCAGCGGGTCAATGAGTATACCCGCAGCCGTTTAGGGCTGTGTGACCGGGATCTGGAAGGCCGCCATTTTTATGACATCTTCGACAGCACGGCGCACACGCCACAAGGGGATCACACTCATCGGGAAGCGCCCACGGGACAGTTGACCAGCCATCAGCAGGAAGAGAAAACGCTGCATACCCAGGACAAGCGCTACGCCACCGTGGCCTGGTACCATGCGCCGCTCACCAGTAGCCACCAGAAGCAGGTGGCGCGTATCTCGGTAGGTCTGGACATCACCGAGCGCAAAGCCGCCGAGGAGCGTTTGACCTGGTTGGCCGAGCACGACCCACTCACCGAGCTGTACAACCGCCGCTACTTCCAGGATGCGGTTCAGCACGCCCTGCTGTGCCAAAGCGAAGGCGCCATCGTGCTACTCGACCTCAACCAGTTCAAGGAAGTCAACGAGCTGAGCGGGCACCCCGTAGGCGACCAGCTATTGCGCGAAGTCGCCGACACTCTGTTCCTCAATCTCGGGCAGCGAGGCACGATTGCCAGGCTGGGCGGCGATGAGTTCGCCCTGTTACTGGAGGGAGTGAACAGCGAGCAGGCCATCAGCGTTGCCGACTATATCAACCAGTTGCTGAGCCGTATTGGCTTTCAGGCTGCCGGCCGGAAGCATCATATTTCCGCCAGCATGGGCATCGCGCTGTTCCCCGCCCACGGGCAAACCTCCGCCGACCTGCTGGCCAGTGCCGACATGGCAATGTACAAGGCCAAGGAGAGCAGCCACCAGGACTGGTATCTGCTATCCCAGGCCGAAAATGCCAAGGATGAGCTACAGGATCGCGTGTATTGGGTGGAACAGCTGCACAACGCGCTGGAGCACGAGCAGTTCGAATTGATGGCTCAGCCCATCGTGCGCCTCAAGGATCACGACATCAAACATTACGAAGTGCTGATCCGCATGCGTCAACCCGATGGCAGCCTGATAGCGCCTCAGCACTTCATACCGGTTGCCGAGCAGAGCGGCCTGGTAGTCGCTTTGGATCGCTGGGTCATCAAGCACAGCCTGCAGGCGCTAGGCAAGCTGCAGGAGCACGGCGTTTCACTGGCCGTGAACCTGTCGGGCCAGTCGCTTCACGACCTGGGGTTGAAGCAGTACCTCACCGACGAGCTGCGCAGCAGCGGTGCCGACCCGCATCACCTGATTCTCGAAGTCACGGAAACGGCAGCGATCACCGACTTTTCCACCGCCCGCAACGTCCTGCAAACGTTCAGAGATCTGGGCTGCCGTACCGCACTGGACGATTTTGGCATCGGCTTCAGCAGTTTCCATTATCTTGGCCAGCTGCCGGTGGATTACATCAAGATCGATGGCTCGTTCATTCGTAGCCTGTTGATCAATCCCGACAGCCACACCATCGTCAAGGCGATTGCTGACATTGCCAAGGGGTTCGGCAAACAGACCATCGCCGAGTTTGTCGATCAGGCAGCGTTGTCGCCTATTCTGGAAGAGTACGGTATTAACTATGGTCAAGGGTTCTATTTGGGTAAACCCATTCCATTAACACAGCTCCTGAAAGGATAAACGACGGTGATCATACCCATCGCCCCCTCAGTCACCACCCCTGATACACTCGTCGAAAATATCTTTACACCCGCCTTTTTTGATACTCACTTTTCTCTGCTGATTGCCCAGACGCCCACCGAAAAGCGGCGCGCCTTTACCTTGCGCCACGCGGTCTTCATCGAAGAGCTGCGTTACGATCTTGGCAATAGCAGCGCGCTCAATATCGAACACGATGACCATGACCAACAGTCGCTGCTGTGCCTGCTCCACCATAAGGCGACAGGGCTGGATGTAGGATGTCTGAGGGTCGTGCTGTTCGACGAGCAAAACGCTCATGGGCTGCATAGCCTGCCATTGGAAGCCTACTACGGAGCGCACCTGTTCTTGCCGAACACGCACCCGCGCCATTTTGCTTCCCATCAGGTATGCGAAGTATCGCGCCTGGCCGTTCACCCCACCGTGCGTCGCAAGCAAAGCGAAGTACAAAGCCCCTACGAGAGCATCAAGGAGAGCCCCGCCCTGCTTAGCCTGAGCCTGTTTCTTGCCGCCACGGCACTGGTGGGTCTTAGCCAACGCCATCATGTGTTCGCCATGCTGGAGCCACGCTTCAGTCGCTTGCTGAAGGCTTCCGGTCTCCAGTTTCACCAGGTGGGCGGCGTCATCGACTACTGTGGCAGTCGCGCGGCCTACTACATCGATCAGCGCGTAGCCGAGGAGCGGCTACCCAAGCGCCTCACGCCTCTCTATCAGTTCATCAAGGGCCAACTGGCCAGCCAGTTGGCGAAGAGCCCGTTGCTGCAAGATGGCAGGACATCACGCCAGCTGTGAGCCTCGCTCCTCCTGGCCGGTAAACGCCTGCGGCGCGACGCTCGCGAACTTTTCGGCAAAAAACAGCAGGGTTTCAGGATGGCGAAAGCGCTGCTCGAATGTCTCCTGCCCCTTAGGGGTGCGGCGGGTAACGCTGGCCTGATAGGCATTGCCCACTTTGGAGACGCGGACACTGTTCTCATGGCCGGGCTCACGGTGATACGCCGTGACGCTGGATTGCTGCTCCAGCAGCTGGGCCAGTTTCATCGCAGCGGCTCGCTCTTCTTCACTGGCCCACAGCGGCTGGTCTCGATTGCCGTAGTGATAGAGCATCACGGCCAGGATGAGGGCAAAAATGCTGCTGATGAGCATCCAGGTCAACTCTACCCCCGCCACCGGCACACTCAGTACGATCCCCATCTGCACCAGGCTTCCTACGGCAAACACCAGCGCCAACGGCCGCCACATGCGCTGATTCATGACGCCCCGGTTGAGCATGTACCCCCACAGCCCCACGACGCCCAACACCCCAAAGGAGAGGTGCACCAGCGCCAGCGGTGTCCCACCCCCGAAGAGAATGGCCACGATGCCCATGACAGGCAGCAGGCTGTAAAGCCCGGCGAACAGAAGGTAGGCACGCTGTAGGGACATGAGGGGCTCCTTATTTCATGGTAAAGCCACGCTTCACTAGAAAGTCACGCATATGGGGGCGCAGCTTGTTGTCGAACAGAGGGGTGAGGTTGTGCGACCAGTCGCTATTTTTATTGCCGCTACTGCGTGATTGGTAGTAGGCCCGCATGGTGTCATCGAAGGCCACGACCTGATCACTGTCTTCAGTGTAGTAGTCCTCTTTCAGAATCGCCTCAACGGGCAGTCTGGGTTTGACCTCCGGCTGATGGTCCGGGTAACCCAGGCACATGCCAAATACCGGGTAGACATGGGGCGGCAGTTTGAGCAGCTCGCTGACGGCTTCGGGGTTGTTGCGAATCCCGCCGATGTAGCAGATACCCAGCCCTTCGGATTCGGCCGCCACGGCCACGTTTTGGGCCATCAGGGCCGTGTCCACGGTGGCCACCAGCAGTTGCTCGGTCATGCCGCGCTCCACGTTGGCGCCAGTGCGTGCCGAGGCTTCGGTAGGACGCTTCATGTCAGCGCAGAACACCAGAAACACCGCACTGCTGGCCACATAGCCCTGGCCACCGGACAGTTCGGCCAGCTGCTCCCGGTTGGCCGCATCTTTCACGTGAATCACGCTGTAAGCCTGCACATGGCTGGAGGTCGCCGCCGCCTGCCCGGCCTTGATCAGCTCCAGGAGCAGCCCACGAGGGATCTCCTGATCGGTGAATTTACGAATGGAACGGTGGGACTGCAAGAGCTTGATAACGTCGTTCATGGTGCCTCACTGATCACGAAATAGTAGGGGGGCGTGCTTCATTGGAAGACTCGAATCGTAACGCATTCTTGCCCGCTTGCGGCAACCCGCGAGGCTCGCTGGCAGGCAAATGCAGCTTCACCAGGCCACATGGGTTAAACAACCCTCTGCCACTTGCCAAGCCCTGCTCACTCTTCTAAGGTTAATTCAGTATCGTCGCCACACAGGCAATACCCGACACATCACCACAGGAAAAGACATGGACGCTACCTATCGAAAAGGACCGGCCGTCTGGGCCATGCTCGCCCTGGCAGGCGTACTCCTGCTACTGAGCCTGCCCATGATCGTGGGAGGGGGATATCTGGTTCTGCTCGGGGGCTCGTGGTATTTCCTGCTGGCGGGCCTTGCCATCCTGAGCGCCGCCGTACTGATATGGCGCCGCTCCCCCACGGGCGTTTGGCTCTACGCCGCGACGGTGCTGGCGACCCTGGCTTGGTCGCTATGGGAAATCGACCAGAAAGGCTGGCTGCCGATTTGGCAGGTGGACTTACTGGCGCGCATGGGGGTGCTGTGGGGTTTGCTGGTGGTAGCACTGCTGCTGTTGCCCGCGCTGTACCGACACCGCGGCCACCAGCCTGGCTGGGGGGCACGCCTGCCGGGAGTGATCGCCCTGGCGCTGCCGGGCCTGGCACTTCTGTGGCTGTTGCAGGATCGTCATGTGGATATCGACTCCCCGGCGCAGGCACGCTTGGCGGAAGGCGCCTCTCCGCCTGCCATGAACGAACAGACCTCCATGGACTGGCCGGCCTATGGCGGCGATGCTTCGGCTCGGCGGTTTTCCGAGGCAAGCCAGATCACGCCAGACAACGCGGCACGGCTCAGCGAGGCCTGGACCTTCAATACCGGCGATACTCCCCATAGTGACGCGACACCTTATGCCTTTCAGAATACACCGCTGAAAGTGGGCAACAGCGTCTATGTTTGTACCCAGAGCAACCAGGTGTTTGCACTGGACCCCGGCAACGGCGAGCAGCAGTGGCATTTCGACCCACAGGTCGACCGCGATGCGCTGGAGCATGTCTTTTCTGCCGCCTGCCGCTCGCTGGCATACCATGAAACCGACGACCCCACGACCCAGTGCCCGCGCCGTCTGCTGATGGGCACCATGGATGGACGCCTGATGGCCCTGAATGCCGATGATGGCTCTCAGTGCACCGATTTCGGCCAGCAGGGAACCGTGGACCTGTATGAGTTCATGGACCCGCAGGCACCGGGCTATCTCTCCAATACGTCGGGCCCTACCGTGGTCAACGACAGTGTGATCGTAGGGCATCAGGTGACCGACAATCAGCGCCGGGACGGCCCTTCCGGCGCCGTTAGGTCCTACCATGCCCTGACGGGCGAGTGGCAGTGGACCTGGGACGCGGTCTGGACGACTCCCGATCAACAGCCCGAACCCGGTGAAGTGTACCCGCGCGGCACCCCCAACGTGTGGGCGGCCATCACCGCGGATGAAGCCCTGGGGCTGGTCTACCTGCCCACCGGCAACCCTACCAATGACCAATATGGCGGCGACCGCTCGCCCGAGGAGGATGCCTTCACTGCATCGCTGGTCGCCGTGGAAGCCGACTCCGGCGACGTCGCCTGGAAATTCACCACCGTGATACATGATTTATGGGATTACGACCTGGGGGCGCAACCAGCGCTGATCGACTTCCCCACCGAGGAAGGCCCCAGAGCCGCCGTGGTACAAGCCACCAAATATGGGCAGGTGTTCGTCTTCGACCGTGAAACCGGTGAACCCCTGCGCAGCATCGAGGAGCGCGCCGTGCCCCAAGGAGCCATCGAAGGAGATTGGACCTCGCCGGTACAGCCTTTTTCACCAGACATGCCCAACTTTGGCTCACTGCCAGGGCAGGAAGTCGAACGCTTGACCGGGGCGCATACCTGGGGCACGACGCCCCTGGACCACCTCTACTGCCGCATCGAGTTTCAGCGCATGCGCTACGAGGGCATGTTTACCCCTCCCACCCTGGAGGAGGGCGGCATGCTGCAGTTTCCTGGCATCCTGGGCGGCATCAACTGGGGCAGCGCCTCATTCGACCCCACGCGCCAACTAATGATCGTGAACAACAACCGCATGCCCTCGCAGGTGGTGCTCTACCCCCGTGAAGAAGCCGATACCATGGATAACATTGCCCCCATTGGTGCTCAGGATGCCAGCTACATCGACCAGCAGGCCCAGCCCATGCTGGGCGCACCGGTGGCGGCGGAGCGCGGTGCCTGGCTCTCTCCACTGGACATGCCGTGTACGGCGCC
Organism: Halomonas sp. 18071143; assembly: GCF_019211725.1. Lineage (NCBI taxonomy): Bacteria > Pseudomonadati > Pseudomonadota > Gammaproteobacteria > Oceanospirillales > Halomonadaceae > Halomonas > Halomonas sp. 18071143. The sequence continues at coordinate 1,027,817 of NZ_CP078120.1, read as the reverse complement.
ACCCTGGGGCTTTCTGAGCGCCACCGACCTGAACAGCGGCGAGATCGTCTGGTCACGCCCGCTGGGCACCAGCATGGACCAGGGGCCGCTGGGCATTCCCTCGCGCCTCAAGATGACGGTGGGTGCCCCCACTAGCGGGGGCCCGTTGGCCACCCAAGGGGGCATGACCTTCATTGGGGCCGCCATGGACGATTACCTGCGCGGCTTCGACAGCGCGACCGGCGAGCTGATATGGGAACAGCGCCTGCCTGCAGGCGGGCAGGCCAACCCCATGACCTACGTGCACCAGGGACGCCAGTATGTGGTGATCGCCGCAGGCGGCTCTTTCCAATCGGAAACCACGCTGGGCGATAGCGTCATGGCCTTCGCCCTGCCCGAATGATGGGCAGGGTTAGCGTGAAAAATGTACGCACTGCCTGGGGCTTATCCAGCGGATGGCTATACTGTAAGAAGCGTTATTCTAATACAGTGTTTCACTCTGAATAATCGTACCACTGAATAACGAAGCCAGGATGCCGCCATGACAAACGCCTCACATACACCGCCTGGGCAAGCATGGGATGCTAGCCAGTACGCGGAAAACGCACCTTTCGTGCCCAAGCTGGGCCACGAGGTGCTCAAACTGCTCTCTCCTCAGCCGGGTGAGCGCATTCTGGACCTGGGCTGCGGTGATGGCGTATTGAGCGAGCGCATCATGCAGCTGGGCGCGACCGTGCTGGGCGTCGATGCGTCGGCGGAAATGGTCGAAGCAGCGCAGCAGCGCGGCGTAACGGCCAGGGTAGTCGATGGTCACCAGCTGCCTTTCGACCACGAGTTCGATGCGGTTTTCAGCAATGCCGCCCTGCACTGGATGCTCGACCCTCAGGCCGTGCTGGCCGGCGTCAAGCGGGCCCTCAAGCCCGGGGGGCGCTTTGTGGCCGAGTTTGGTGGACACGGTAACGTGGCGGCTATTTGCACCGCGCTGATTGCCTCGCTGCAGTTCCGTGGGATCAGCTCCAAAGGGCGTCACCCCTGGTATTTCCCGACGGCAGAGGATTACGCCAACCTGCTGCAAACCGTGGGATTCCGCATCGACAGCATCGAGCTCATCCCGCGCCCTACGCCACTGCCCAAAGGCATGGCCAACTGGCTGGACACCTTTGCCAGCCCGTTCTTTCACGGTCTGGATGATGACCTGAGAGACGCCGTGTTCGATCATACCGTCAACCTGCTGTCGCACAGTCTGAGCGATGGGCACGGCAACTGGACCGCCGATTACGTGCGCCTGCGCGTGGTGGCTCACGCCTGAATGAACAACGCCCCCTGAGCACGTCGTGCGCTCAGGGGGCGTCCTGTAACCTTCCTTGGACCTTCCTTTTTAGAACTCGTCCCACTCGTCCTGCTGTGTCTGGGTAGACTTGGCTTTGGGCATCGGGGCGGGTACTTGTCGCCCAAGAGCGGGCGCTATCTCCTGCGGCGCAGGCGACAATTGCTCGCCAGCAGCCAGCCGGAAGGTGGAGATCAGTTCTGCCAGACCGCTGGCCTGGCCCTCCAGGGCCGTGGCCGCCGCGCTGGTTTCCTGCACGAGCGCCGCGTTCTGCTGGGTCACCGAATCCATTTCAGTCAACGCCGCATTGATCTGCTCGATCCCTCCGCTCTGTTCACGGGTTGCCGTGGAAATTTCACCCACCAGCGTGGTGACCCGACGAATAGCGTCCACCGTCTGATGGATGGTTTGCCCGCTACGTTCGGCCTGACTGGCACCGCTGGTGATTTGCGTCGTGGTTTGCTCGATGAGGCCGCGAATCTCCTTGGCCGACTCAGCACTGCGGGTGGCGAGAGAACGCACCTCACTGGCCACCACGGCAAAGCCGCGTCCCTGCTCACCGGCTCGGGCCGCCTCCACAGAGGCATTCAGCGCCAGGATATTGGTCTGGAAGGCAATCGAGTCGATCACGCCAATGATATCGTTCACCCTGTCGGCACTGGCGGCAATCTCGCGCATCAGCTGCACGGTCCGCTCGACCTCCTCACCGCTGCGTTCGGCCGATTGCGAGGCTGCCACGGAGAGCTGGTCGGCCTGCTGGGCGATATCTGCGTTGGTGCCCACCGTGGTCGCCATCTGCTCCATGCTGGACGCGGTTTGCTGAAGCGCAGCGGCCTGCTGCTCGGTACGCGAGGAGAGATCCTGGCTGCCCGTGGAAATCTCGCTGGCCCCGCTGTAAACGTGTTCACTGCTGCTGCGCAGGGAGAGGACCAGCGTCTTGAGTTTTTCCTGCATGGCGGCTAGCCCAATGAACAGCTGACCGATCTCGTTACGACCGCGGTCTTCGATGCGGCCGGTCAGGTCGCCATCGGCAATACGCGCAAAGTGGTCGAGCGCCTGGCGCAACGGAGTGACCACCCCTCGCACCATGGCAATACGAATGACCAGCGCCGCTACCAGTGAGAACAGCAGCAGGCCAATGGCAATGGCACCGACCCAGGTCGCTACGCGCTCCACCTGCTGCATCACCTGCTGACCACGCGACTCGGTATAGGCCACAAAGTTACCCATGGCGCTGTCCAGCGCCGCACTCTGCTCGCCAAGTGCGACCTGGCGGCGCTGGATTTGGAACGGCGGCGCATTCAATAAGGGCTCCAGCCCTTCCACTACAAAGGCCTGGTAGGCTTCGCTCACCGCTTCACTGTGGCGGGCCAGCTCGCTTGCTGGGTCCACGGCAACGGCAGAGAATTCTTCAAAATAGCGCTGGGCCGCCAACGTTGCTTCGGCCGCCTGCTCCAGGCTTTCCTGGCCTCTTTCAGGGTTGCCCATGGTGCTGAAGCTGGCCGAACGGTCGAGAAAGGTCTGCGCACGTAACGCGTTGACCTGCATTCGGTTGGCCAGATTGACCAGCCTGACGTTGGTATTGTTGATTTCGGCAAGTGCCTGGCCGCTGTTGGTATTGGCGTAAAAACCCAGCCCACTGATCAGGCCAATCATCACCACCAGCACCGCGAGGGCAGCCGTCAGGCTCCATTTTATCGAGAGATGCTTCATGAGTGAGTTCCCTTGTGCTTATTTGTTATGGCGCTGCTCAAGCGCAGAGTAAAACAATCCACGTGAAAAAACGGCACCTCTACGACTTATGTATACCAACCATTTTCATCGATGCGCACAACGAAAAAGCCCTCTCCAACAGGAGCGGGCTGTATCCAGAGAAGGCCACTTAAGCGGGTGTGTTTTTCAACGTGGCCATCTCGATCACGAAGCGGTAACGCACGTCACCTTTTTCCATGCGCTCGAAACCTTCGTTGATGTCGTTAATATCCAGCATTTCGATATCACAGGTGATGTTCTGGTCGGCACACAGCTGCAAAAGCTCTTCCGTTTCGGCAATCCCGCCGATCAGTGAACCAGCCACCACGCGGCGTTTGAAGACCAGATTGAACGCTTCGATGGTCGGCTCGATGGGCTCCAGCAGCCCGACGATGATATGCGTCCCGTTGTACTTGAGCGCGGCCAGGTAGGGGTTGAGGTCATGCTGTACCGGCACGGTGTCCAGCATGAAGTCGTAGGTCTCTGCCACGGCCTCCATTTGCGCCGGGTCGCTGGATACCACCACGTGGTCAGCACCGTTTCGCTTGGCTTCCTCTACCTTGGCGTCGGAACGGGTAAATACCGTGACTTCTGCGCCCAGCGCCTTGGCCAGCTTCACGCCCATATGGCCCAGGCCACCCATGCCAATCACCCCGATCTTGTGCCCTTTACCTACCCCGAAATGCTTCAGCGGTGAGTAGGTAGTGATACCGGCGCACAGGATAGGCGCTGCCGAGGCCAGATCGATACCGTCAGGCATCTTGAGCACGAAATGCTCGCTCACCACGATGGCATCGGAATAGCCGCCCTGAGTCAGGGTGCCATCCTGACGGTCGGGGCTACCGTAGGTCATGGTGAAGCCTTCCAGGCAGTATTGCTCTACGCCCTCCTGGCAGGCCGAACAGGTGCGGCAGGAATCGACCATACAGCCCACTCCTACCAGATCGCCTACCTGGAAGCGGCTGACGTCGCTGCCCACGGCGGTTACGCGGCCGACGATCTCGTGGCCGGGCACGACGGGGTATTGGCTCATGCCCCAGTCGTTACGCGCAAAGTGCAGGTCGCTGTGGCATACGCCACAGTAAAGAATCTCGATGGCAACGTCGTCGGCACGGGGCGAACGACGCTCAAAGGTAAACGGCGCGAGGGGTTTGTCTGCGGAAAACGCGGCGTACGATTTTGCCTGGCTCATGGAAACTCCTTGGTAAGGCATCCCGCCCATGCGAGAGAAGTCTCCATTATTGGCCGTACCGCCGCGGTTAGCGATGAACGAAGCTCCGATTTTTTTGCCTATTTCTCCATAAAGGCGTAATAAAATAACAAAAACACGCGCAAAAAAGTCACAATTGTCCTAAACGAACTGATGACAGTCTCGCCTATGGAGCCCCCATGGCCACCAACACCGCTGCGGGCAACGCCCTCGCTCAGTGCCTTTTTCCCTTGATTCGACGGGAAGGAATGAACGCCTCGGCCCTGCCACGGGTCAGCCTGCTGTACCTGAAACGGCATCAGCCGCGCACCCCGCTCATGTACGAACCGGGGCTGACGATCATTGCCCAAGGGCGAAAGATCGGTTACCTGGGTGACCGCGAGATTCACTACAACCCTGGACACTATCTCGTTCAGACCCTGCCGCTGCCTTTCGAGTGTGAAACACACGGTTCCGAACAGGCGCCGCTGCTGGGTATTTCGGTCTCTCTGGACCCCGCGCTGCTCAACGAGCTGGTCACGGCCATGGGCGATCAAGGGCCGCTTGTAAAAACCCCCAGACCCATGGCCTCGGTGGCCATGAACGAAGGCATGCAGGCTGCGGTTCTGCGGCTCGCCCACACCCTGCACGACGAAGTGGAGTGCCGCACCATGGGGGCAGCGCGTATACGTGATGTGGTGTTCGAAGCGCTCAAGGGGGAGCAGGGGCAAGCGCTACGCGCGCTGGTCAGCGGCCAGGGCCACTATGCGAGAATCGTACAGGTGCTTTCCCACCTGCATGCTCATTTTGCCGATACGTTTTCGGTGGAACAGCTGGCCCAGCAGGCCAACATGAGCGTCTCGACCTTTCATCAGCACTTCAAGCAGATCACTCGGGCCTCCCCAGCGCAGTACGTGAAGCGGCTGCGGCTATTGAAGGCTCAGCAGCTATTGCGGCAGGACCGCCATAACGTCAACCAGACCGCCCTGGCCGTCGGCTACCGCAGCGTGCCTCAGTTCAGCCGCGACTATAAGCGTTACTTTGGCGAGCCACCGCTACAGCATCGCCGACAGGAGCAGGCCATGCGCGCCTGACACGCGCCCTGTCGGCGACCCAAGTGCGCTTATTTGGCAAAAATCTGGCTCTTGTCCTTGAACGCCTTGAACTCCAGCGCATTGCCGCAGGGGTCGAGCAGGAACATGGTGGCCTGTTCACCCACTTCTCCCTTGAAGCGGATATAGGGCTCGATCACGAAATCGGTATCGCGGGCTTTCAGGCGCTCGGCCAGCGTTTCCCACTCATCCCACTCCAGGATGACACCAAAATGCGGTACCGGCACATTGTGGCCATCCACCGGGTTGGTATGCGCGCTTTCCTGCCCAGGCGTCTTGGGATGCCCGTGAATCACCAGTTGGTGGCCGAAGAAGTTGAAATCCACCCAATGGTCACTGGAGCGCCCCTCTTCCAGACCAAAAACATCATTGTAGAAAGCGCGTGCCAGCGGCACATCGTAAACGGGGATTGCCAGGTGGAAAGGGGAAAGGCTCATGAGAAGCTCCTGTTATCGGGTATGCCGCGATGTGCTGCGTTTATGGTTGGTTCAGCCATCCTAAAAGCCGCCATGCAAAAATAAAATCAATTGTTTTTTGATAAACTCACAAAAAATATTGATGAGTTACCGATCATGATTCGTGAGCTTAAAACGCTTGTCGCCGTGGCCCAGTACGGCACTTTTGCCGCTGCCGGGCAGCAGACCGGGCTGACCCAGGCGGCCGTCAGCGCCCAGATGAAGCGCCTGGAAGCGGAGCTGGGGGTCACACTGTTCGAGCGCAGCGGCCGCCATGCCGTCCTCACCCCGCGAGGGCAGGAAACCCTGCAGCAGGCCCGCACCCTGCTGGCCCTGTACCGAACGCTGGGGGCAGCGGGCACCGACCAAGCCCCCGGCACGCTCATCACGCTAGGCGCCATTGCCTCGTATCAACGTACGCTGCTACCGGACGTGCTGGCACATTTTCACCGCCACTTTCCCCACTGCCGCAGCCGGGTGGTGCCTGGGCTGTCACTGGGGCTGATGAGCCAAGTGGATGCAGGAGAGCTCGACATGGCCGTGATCATTCGGCCGCCCTTCTCGCTGCATAGCGACCTGCGCTGGCAGCCGCTGGCCCATGAACCCTTTCGCCTGTTGGTACCGCAGGGCTGGTCAGGGAGCGATTGGCGAGCATTGCTGGAGCGTCATCCGTTCGTGCGTTACGACCGGACATCCTTTGGGGGGCGGCAGGTCGAGCGCTTCTTGCGCGATCAGCACTGCCAGGTGCGCGATGTGTGTGAAGTCGATGAGCTGGATGCCATCGTTCGGCTGGTGGCCAACGGCGTGGGCGTGGCGCTGGTGCCAGAGCCCCGCGCCCTTGGCCAGTGGCCCGACGGTGTGCGAGCGGTCAGCCTCGGTGAGCACACCTTTCACAGGGACATCGGAGTGGTGTATCGCGGCGATAGCCCAGGCCACGAGGCCGCCCGCGCCCTGACCGCGTTACTGATGGAATACGCACCTCAGGGCTGAATAAAACGCACAACGCCAGCCCGAAGGCTGGCGTTGTATCGACCAACGACAGGCGTTGTACTTACGCCTGCGTTACCTCTTCTTCCTGCTCGCTGTCCTGAGCTTCCGCCTCGTCAGCGGGCTCGGCGTCCTGCTCTGCCTCGTCAGCGGTCTCTTCGACGTCACTTGCCTCGACGGCATCACCCGCCTGCAGGTTCATGGGCTCGTCAAGCTGCAGGGTTTGTGCCGTATAGGCACGCACGTCACGCAGCAGCTCCGGATTTTCCGCCAGTTTCTGGCCGTAGGACGGCACGATAGCGGTCAGGGTAGACTGCCACTCCTCGCTAGCTACCTGTTCGGGGAACACACGACCCAGCAGGTTCAGCATGATCGACGGAGCGGTGGAAGCGCCAGGCGAGGCACCCAGCAGCGCCGACATGCTGCCATCGGCAGAGCTGATGATTTCGGTACCAAACTGCAGCACACCGCCCTGCTCTTCATCGTCACGGATGATCTGCACGCGTTGACCCGCTGTCCATAGCGACCAGTCATCGGGGTTGGCTTCCGGGTAGAAGTCCTGCAGGGCTTCGAAGCGATCTTCTTCCGACATCATCACTTGGCTGACCAGATAACGCACGAGATCAAAGTTATCGACCCCGACCTGCATCATCGGCCAGGTATTGTTCAGCGTCATGGAGCCGAACAGGTCGGTCCAGGAGCCCTCTTTCAGGAACTTGCTGGAGAACGTGGCAAACGGGCCAAAGAACAGCGCGGGTTCACCGTCCAGATAGCGGATGTCCAGGTGAGGCACCGACATGGGCGGTGAGCCTTCACCGGCCTTGCCATACACTTTCACCAGGTGCTGAGACACAACGTCCGGGTTGGTGGTGTAGAGGAACTGGCCGCCCACCGGGAAGCCGCCGTAGCCCTCTACTTCAGGAATGCCGGTTTCCTGCAGCAGCGGCAGCGCCGCACCGCCCGCACCGATGAAGACGAAACGCGCATCGACGGTGAACTCATCACCGCTGGCCAAATCGGCGATACGAACCTGCCAGGTATCGTCGTCATTGCGCTCGAAGCCGCGCACTTCGCTGTTCAGACCCAGCGTGAAGTTGTCGCTCTGGGCCAGAGATTCGATCATCTGGCGCGTTTGCGCACCGTAGTTCACCTCGGTGCCCATCTGCATGCGCGTTGCTGCCACCGGGGTGCCGTCGTTCTCGCGACCGGCCATGACCAGCGGCATCCACTCGGCCAGCTCCTGCCAATCTTCGGAGTACTCCATTCCGGCGTAGAGCGGGTTCTGTACCATGGTGGCGTGACGCTCGCGCAGGAACGCCACGTCGTCTTCACCCCATACCAGGCTCAAATGGGGAGAGGTGCTGATGAACGAGCCTGGCTCGCCGAGCATGCCACGGTCCACCTGGTGCGCCCAGAACTGGCGAGACACCTCGAACTGCTCGGTCACGTTGACCGCACGGTCGATGGCCACGCTGCCGTCAGGTTGCTCGGGGGTGTAGTTCATTTCGCAGAAAGCCGAGTGCCCGGTACCGGCGTTGTTCCAGCCGTTGGAGCTTTCAGCGGCGACTTCGTCCAGCCGTTCGTAGAGGTGTATGCTCCACTCCGGCTCCAGCTCCTGGAGATAGGTGCCCAGCGTAGCGCTCATGATGCCGCCACCAATCAGCAGGACATCGACCGGTTCATCGGCCGACACGGGCATCGCTGCAAGCGCCAGCAGCGGCGAGCAGAGTAAAAGACTTAAACGTTTTTGCATGTCATGTCCCTGACGATACAGAAATGACGTGCCGGAGCAGTGAGCGCCCAGCGTCGAGGGGGGTATATTGTCGACGAAAGTCTAACAAAAAACCGCGGGCGCGAAAACATAAAAGAACGCTTAAATGAGAATGAAAGGAATTAACGTATGAAACCCGAAGACCTCGAAAAGCTGGTCTCACGCAAAATGCCCTTTGGTAAGTACGAAGGATGGCTGATAGCTGATTTACCGGGCCCCTACCTCAACTGGTTTGCCCGGGAGGGCTTTCCCACCGGGGAGATTGGCCACTTGCTGCACTTGATGCATGAAATCGACCATAACGGCCTGAGTGGCCTGCTCGACCCGCTGCGCAAAGCGTGAGTCAACGGCGATTCATGGCCTCCTCGCGCTCGGCCAGGTAGTGCTGTGCATGGGCCGTGGGGTCCTGCGGAAAGCGTCCCAGCGCCACGGCTTTTTCGAAAAATCCGCGGGCCGGACGATCCTCGCCACGCCGACTGATGACCAACGCCGCGACCAGAGGCCGCCCTGCCGCCACGTCCTCCTCCATGAGCCATTCAAGCGCATTGGCCACTTGCGCAATGGTGCCCGGCGGGGTGAGCCCCAGGGCAGCCGCCACTTGCTGGTAGGTCATGGGCAGGGCCTGCCGAGGCGCTTGCTCGAGCAGCGCGCGCACTCGGCAGGCGAGCAAAGCCGTTGCCTGCGTGGCGGTCACATCCGATGAAGAGTGTCTGGGTGAGTGCATGTCAGCGTCCCTCATGGCGGCATCCTGGATCAGGCGGGAAAAGTAGCCACGCTACCACATCGCTGGCTATGTATGGGAAACCAGTGCTCCAGTGAAAGCCTCCAGGAGGCCTTGGGCGAACATCTGAGCCATACGCTATAGCAACGCATCGATGGGCCGCTTGCCATCCAGCAGGGTGATGTCGCGGTCAATGATCGAGGGAGTCTGCACGACTCTCAGCAGGGCATGGGCGACATTGGCACGCGAGATGCGATTATCACCGGCTTCTTCGACACTACTGGCAAACTTGTGGCTGGGGGGATCATCGGTGAGCCGCCCCGGCTTGAGAATCACGTAGGAGATATCGCTATGGCGCAGGTGGGCGTCGGCAGCGAACTTGGCCGCCATGTACGGTCGCATGTTCTGCGGGGCTTCCAGAGGTTTTTCAGCGCGCAGCGCACTGACCATGATATAGCGTGACAAGCCACGCTGGCTGGCGATATCCGCTGCGCGGATGGCACCGAACAGGTCGATCAACAGGGTTTTGTCAGGCCCGGTGTGCGGCCCCGACCCTGCCGTGAACACCACCTGATCACACCCTTCGAAGGCATGCTCCAGCTCACCCTCCAGGTCGGCGATCACGGTAGGAATGCCGCGTTCTTCGAACCATGCCGCCTGCTCTCGGTGACGAATCATCGCCTTGACGGGCGTGCCCGCCTGTTTGGCCAAGGCACAAAACTGCTGGCCAATCTGTCCATTGGCCCCTATCACTAGCGTCGTCATCTTGCCTCCTTGTCTTGATTCACTCTTTATCAGTGTAGGCAAGTGCAGCAAAGTTCAACCGATTGAGAGGCAAACAGCGAACGCCGGGGCGTTCGCTGTCGGGGAAAGGTGGATGGAGAAGCGCTTATTTCAAGCGAGCGGGCTGTGATTGAGCATGTCCTCGAGACTGGGACGGTGATTGAGACAATGACTGAGACAATGACTGAGAGGGCAGCGCCGCAGGCTGACGCCCGGCATCGTGGCTCACCTGAAAGCGGCTGACCAAGGAGTGCATGTCCCCCGCGCGCTCATCCAGCGTGTGGCTTGCCGTGGTGGCTTCCTGTACCAGCCGTGCGTTCTGATGGGTCACCTGATCCAGTTGCGAAATCGCCTGATTGATCTGATCGATGCCGGCCGACTGCTCTTTGGTGGCATCGGCGATCTCGGTCACATAACGGGTGACCTCGGTGAGGCTGTCAATGATCTCTTGCAGGTGCTGGCTGGAGGCCGTCACCAACTGCTCACCTTCACTGACTTTTTGGACGCTGTCATCGACCAGATGGCGAATCTGGGCAGCCTCTTCGGCACTACGCCCCGCCAGCTTGCGCACTTCCTGGGCGACCACCGCAAACCCACGCCCTTGTTCTCCCGCGCGGGCCGCCTCGACCGACGCATTCAGGGCCAGCAGGTTGGTCTGGAAGGCGATATCGTCGATGGCCTTGATGATCGAGGTGATTTTCTCGCTGGCCTGGCGGATGTCGCTCATGGCTGCAGTGGTACGCTGGGCCACATCCCCGGCTGAGCGCGCCCGGCCATCGACGTTGGTGCTGGCATCCTTGGCCTGGTCGGCGTAGTCCGCCGTCTGTTTGACCGTGGCGGTAATCTGTTCGAGGCTGGACGCGGTTTCTGCCAACGAAGCCGCCTGCTGGTCGGTACGCTGAGACAGGTTCTCGTTGCCAGCAGCAATCTGGCGGCTACTGGCAGCAATGGCTTCGGCACTTTCACGAATCTGCGCCACCATGGCTTCGAAGGTGTCCATCATCTGATTGAACGCCTGGGCGGTTTGCCCTGCTTCATCATTGTGGGCCAGCGCCAGACGCATGGAGAGGTCGGCATTTTCACCCGCAGCACCGCTGATGCTTTCCATTTGACGGCGCATGGCGACCAACGGACCCAGTACCCGCACCAGCGTGCGCCAACCAAAAATGGCCAGCACGCTGATGACGGCCAACGTGACCATCACTAGCAGCGTACGGCCAGCGTTGGCCAACGTTTCCGCTTCGCTGCTGGCACTGGCGGCACGCTCGACGGTGTAGGATTCGATATCGTTCAGCACGTCGCGCATCTCGCTGGACGCCTGCGCAACGCTCGTGAGAGCCGTCTGTACCTGCTCCCGTTGGGCAAGCTGCTGTTGACGCAATGCGTAAACGGAGTTGGCATCTTCCACCATCAGCGCGTTCAGGTCAGCAATCACCGAGTCCAGCTCACCGATCAGCGCACGCTGTTCGACGGTAGTACTCGGCGCCTCCGCGATGGCGGCCAGCGACTGGCGCGCCAGCGTCACCTGCTGGGCGATTTCATTGGTACGCAAATTGACCAGCGCATCCACACTCTCCACCTGCCTCATCTGGCGCCCCAGATCTGACAAGGTGGCCAGCGCCATACGCGCATTACCGCTCAAGCGACCAATGTCCACCCTAGAGGCGAACATGGTATCCAGCAGCTGCGTGGGTAGCGTGGTCGTGCCCTCTTCACGCCAGGCTTCCATCAGCTCACGCTGACGACGCTCTTCACGAACCTGCGCCAGCGCCGTGCGGCCGGCAATGTCTTCAGCGCTGTGCATCACCGTGGTGATGGCGGTCTGCATCCTCTGCAGCTGCTCCGCCATTTGTGCAGACAGGCTCAAGACGTCACGCCGTACCCCTTCCAGTGTTTCATCACCCGCCAGCAAACTCTGATAGTGGGTATCCAGCGCACTCAGCTGGCTCGATAGCGCCGATTGGCTACTGCGCTCCAATCCATCTCGTGCGCTGGCAAAGCGTTCGTTCAACGCACTACGCGACGTCACGCTGTCCAGCTCTTCCACGCTGTCGGCCGCCAGCAGGTCGGCATGGCGCTGACCAAACGCGCCCATGGTCAGCACCATGCTGCGGCTGGCATCCTGCAAAGGAAGTACATCGCTGGTGATGAGGTGCTGGACGTTGATCAACCGCTGATTGGTCATCCAGCCAGTGCCTGCCAGTACCACCGCGCCCAAAACGGCGGCCGCGAATAGGCTAATGAGCATGGCTCGTATGCTTATCGTCTTTTTCATCAGGAGTATTCGCTGTGTCAGAGGTTATGCTATTCAAAGGATGCTGCGACGCTCGCCCAATCGACCGGCTCGAACTGGCCGTTACGAATGACGGTGGCCCACACGGCATCGCTGGCCTGATGGTCTCCTTGCCCTAAGGTCAGCGGCTCACCCACGCCAATATCGATGGTACCCAAGCCCAGCAAGCCTTCCACGATGGCTTGCCTATCCGGGTTTTCACCGGCGGCTTTCACCCCTTCCACGAACAGCTTGGCGGCTAGATATCCCTCCAGCGAGATGAAGTCCGGCTCGCTGCCGGGCACATGCGCTGCCAACGCCTGACGGTACTCTTCCACGGCAGGCAGGTCAGCATCCAGTGGTGGCACGACCTGAGTCACGATCACGCCTTCGGCCAGTGGCCCCAGCGCCTCCAGCAGGGCTTGGCTACCCACGAAAGAGACGTTCAGAAACACGCTATCCGGCAGGTCCTGACGCGCTTCACGGATAAAATCGGCAGCGGGGCCAAAGGTGCCGACAATGATCACCGCACGAGGCACCACAGGTGCCTGAAGAATGGTTGCCAGTCCTTGGTGAACATTGCGGGTACCGCGTGTAAAACGGCCGTGGGCCAGCTGTGAGGTGTCGGTGAAGCCCTCTTCGTGCAAGGCGCGCAGCGCGCCATTGTAACCTGCGTCACCGAAACTGTCGTTCTGCGTGAAAAAGGCGATCTCTTCGGGCTGGATACCCGCTTCCAATAGCCCCGCCACCATGGCAGCCGTTTCCTGCACATAGCTTGCTCGGTAGTTGATCACATAGCGGTCGGGGGGCGAACGACGCAAGATACCCGCGCCGGTAAAGGCGCCGTACAGCAGCGTGCTGTGCTGGTTATGGATGGGGATGGTCACGGCAGCAGTGGGCGTGCCGACGTTACCGATGGCCGCCAGCAGAGAGCTGTCACTAACCAGCTGCCGGGTATGCGCGGCGGCGGGGAGCGGCGAGTATTGATCGTCGAAGGCCTGCAGTACCAGCGACTGCCCGTTCACGCCTCCTTCGGCATTTACCTTGGCAAAGTAGGCCTCGATACCCTGCTGCATGCCGACCCCCAAGGGAGCGGCTGCACCACTCAGCGGCGCGACGATGCCTACTTTCAACTCCGCTGCCGCCACGGGCGACACCAGCCCCCAGGCCAGCAATACCAATACTCGTGATATTTTCATTTTTTTATCCTCAGGGTTTAGCCTTTCATCGGCCAAAACGCCTAAGACTTTAGTCACAACCTAAAGATACTGATGTTTCTAATCAGGACGGCTCAGGGCAAAGCGGTCGCTGACTCTCACATAGTCACTGCCTGCCAGGCGGCCTACCGGCTGCAGCACATCCAAGTGAACGTGGCGGCCATCCCAGACGGACTCATCGGCGTGGATCGATACCACTTTGACCAGGATCAGGCTGCCTGCCAGCGGCTGATCCCCGAAGCGGATCACCTGTACTCGCTGGCAGCCAAAGGCGATGGGCGCCGCCGCAATACGCGGCACGCGCACACCGGGCATGGCCGTCTTTTCCAGTCCTGCCAAGGCAAACTCGTCTTCCTTGGGCGGCAGGCTGGCGCTGGTGGTATTGAGCGCTTCGATCAAGCCTTCGGTGCCCACATGCACCACGCACTCGCCGACGTCTTCCAGGTTGCGCAGGGTGTCCTTGGGCTGGGCGCTGCCATCCAGCAGCGGCGCAAAAGCCAGAATGGGAGGGTCGATACTGGCCACGTTGAAAAACGAAAACGGCGCCAGGTTGGCGTTGCCCTGGCCATCCTGGGTGGCCACCCAGGCAATGGGCCTTGGGCAAATGCTGCCCGACAGCAGGCGATACAGTGTTCCGGCACTCAGTGGCGAGGTGTCCAGCAGGGTATCCATGCAAACTCCTTATCAGGCCATGGGACCAGCGTTGCTGCCCATAAAGCCACTCACTCATCAGAAAAAATCACCTCTCTTTGCATAAGAGGTATTCATTGTCGTAGGGACCGCCTGTTACCAAGCCGTGGAGCCTTGCGGCTGTCAAGTGTGCTAGCCTTGTAAGTTCATAAGTTACCAGAGAATTGAATGCTCACTATTTCCAATAGCGTCACGCTGGCCGATTGGGAAATCGATATCAGCCAGATTCGAGCCCAGGGAGCGGGCGGCCAGAACGTCAATAAAGTCGCCTCTGCCGTGCATCTGCGCTTCGACATTGCGCGCTCGACGCTGCCCCCTACCTACAAGGAGCGGCTGATGGCGCTGTCCGACCAGCGGATCAGCAAAGAGGGCGTGGTCATCATCAAGGCGCAGAGCTTTCGCACGCTGGAGCTGAACAAGGAAGACGCCTTGAACCGCTTGCAGGCGTTGATTCAAAGCGTGGCCCGTACGCCGAAAACGCGCCGCCCCACCAAGCCCACCAAAGGCTCCCAGCGGCGGCGGGTGGACCACAAGACCCGCAAGGGCAAGATCAAGTCACTGCGTGGTAAAGTGCCGCTGTGACGCCCTCCGGCAAACCCTCCCCCATTTCGAACCGGATACCACTCCCCCATGCCCAACCAGCCTCGCCCTGTGTCACCCTGCCGCCATATTTGCCAGATCAACCCCGAGACGGCGCTGTGCAGCGGCTGCGGGCGCACTCTGGATGAGATTGCCTGCTGGGGCAGCATGACCGACGCAGAGAAAGCGCCCGTCTGGACGCGTATCGAACAGGCCGGCTACCTGGACCTCGGCGATGACGCTACTCCTTGACCGGCGCAGGCTGGGCGTGCCGGTCACTCAAGATATGGTGCAGCTCGCCACAGGCGACCATCGGGTCGTCGCAGTTGATCACGATGGTGGAATCGGCCAGCACATAGCTGCGCCCGGTAATGGTATTTTCCACCAACTGATAGGCACCTTCCTGGTGGGTGCCTGTAAAGGTGCCGATAAACCCGGTTTCTCTCAACGAGACGGTTTCCAGCTTGTCACCCGGCGCCAGCCGCCCTTCATGATGCATCAGCGCCAACCGCGCCGAGGTGCCGGTGCCGGTGGTGCTGCGGCAAATCACGCCGGGGTGTACGTAGGTGGCAGAGCGCGAACGCACATAGCCCTGCGCCACCTGCTCTTCAGGCCCCATGAAGTGTAGAAAGGGCAGCGGCCCCACATCGCCCAGAGTGTAGTGGGAAAACCCTCGGTGGGCCTGGATGGCCTCGATGATCTTGTGGGCACAGGCCGCCAACGCGGCCTCTTCGTCCCGTATCAGCTTGAAGCCCAGCGCCTCGGCATCGACCAGCGCATAGAAGCCACCGCTGTAGGCAACCGAGTAGGTGACGTCGCCAATGCCCGGTACCAGAATCGTATCGCGATAGCTGTCGATATAGCTGGGCAAGCCTTCACAGGTCACCGACTCGACGACGCCGTTGCGCACCCGCGCTTCGATCTGCACCAGGCCTGCCGGGGCTTCCAGCTTGAAGCGCTGAAGCCCCTCCTGCTTGGGCACGATACCCATTTCCAGAACGGCCGTGGCCGTGCACAAGGTGTTGGAGCCTGAGTAGATCGGGTAGCCCATCACTTCCATGATGATGTACCCCGCCACCGCTTCAGGATGGGTGGCAGGCACCAGCAGGTCGACCGACATTTCCGGAATGCCATAGGGCTCGCCCAGCAGTAGCTGCCGGAGGCCATCGGCGTCGTCACGCAGATACTCCATTTGTTGACGCACCGTGCTACCGGGCAGCGTATCGATCCCGGCGGTGACGATACGGCTTACGTCGCCCCCCGCGTGGGTGTCCAGCAGCTTGATGGTATGCACGGTATTCACTGGCGAGCCTCCCGTTCCGATTGAAGAGCGGCAGATTGAAGATCAGCCGACTGAAGCGCGAACGGCTCCCCATGGGCCTCCCACTGGGCATCGGGCACGATCACGATCTTGCCCAGATAGTCGCTGCCGCGATTGACGAAGTAGCGCTCCGCCGCGTGCAGCTGCGACAGCTTGAAGGTCCCGTGCAGCACCGGCTTCAGCTCGCCGCTGCGAATCCACGCGATCAGCTGTTCGGCCTCTTCACGGGTGCCATGGGAGACCCCGACGATTTGCACCTGATACAGGTAGATGCGCGTCCACATGATTTCGCTGAGATTGCCACCGCTGGCACCGGCGATGGCCAGCCGCGGGTACGTGGCGCGCTGCGACATATCGCCGATCATGGTGTCGATGAACAGGTCGGTCATGTCGCCCCCCACCAGGTCCATGACCGCATCGATGGGCCGCCCTTCGGTGGCGTGCAGCACGCGCTCAACGAACGTGGGCAAATCGCCTCGGTCGATCACCGCCTGCGCGCCCAGCCCGCGCAGGGCATCGGCCTTGCTGGGCTGGCTGACGGCATAAGGGATGGCGCCGATGATGCGGCACAGCTGAATCAGCGCCGTCCCTACCCCCCCGCTGGCCCCACTGACCAGCACCCGCTCGCCAGCCCGCACGTTGGCCGCCGTCATCATGTGGTAGGCGGTCTGATAGGAGCACATTCCCATGGCCGCCAGAGGGGCATCTGGTAATTCAGGATTGGCGATGTGATGAAACTGGTCGGCAGGCACCACGATATATTCCGCGAAACCCCCATCGGCACCATGCCCGTAGTAATCCGGCATCAGGTTGATATCGCGACGGTCATCCGGGTAGAGATTGAAATCCAACAGCCCCCGCTCACCCACTCGCTGCGCATCGACACCCTCGCCGACGGCCACGATGCGCCCCACCACATCGGCCCCCTGGATACGCGGAAAGCTCAAGGTGGGGGCACCGCCCATGGCGAACGAGGTGACCTCCTCCTTGCCCCTGGTGGGGTAAAGCCCTTCGCGGGCCTTGCGGTCAGTGTTGTTCTTCGCGGTCGCCGTGACGCGCACCAGCACCTGACCGGCCCCAGGCTGCGGCGTGGGCACGTCCTGCCGGTAGTGCAACATGTCCACATCGCCATGACCGGTCAGCAGCATGGCCGACATGCTGGAGGGGATAGAAATGGAAGTGGTGGAATCATTGGCAGCGTTGGTGACACGTGAGGTTCTGCGGTCCGTATTGGCCATGGGCTGGCTCCTGATCGGTGCATATACCACGACAATAACAAACGCCGGGCCAGGTTCAAGATATCCTGTTGCGACGGGATTCAACAGTGCGGAGGGATCGCTTACATACCACTCCAATCTCTTGCTTTGCCTCGCAGCGTCAACTTTTCGCCAATGGTGATCAGCCCCCAAAAGGTTCAAGCTCATCCCTCATGGGCACCTCCCAGCCCCCCCGCCAAGGAACGGTATGCTTCATTTCAGCTCTGCCTATCACCGCCGCCTGACCTGGACCTATTTTGGTCTATTCATCTCCATTGGCATGACCGGCGGGCTGCTGGGGCCTGCCCTGCCCCACCTGGCCAGTGCCAGCGGCTCTTCCATGAGTCAGATTGCCGTACTGTTCACGGCTCGGGCCATGGGCAACATGAGCGGTGCCCTGGTCACCGGACTGCTGATGGACCGCTTCAATGGGCATCGTGTGCTGCTCATCATGGGCGTACTCACCGTGGCCGGGTTGGCGCTGGCGCCCTTGAGCCCACTACTCGTGTTGCTGGCGCTGCTGTTCATGCTGCTAGGCTTTTCTGAAGTGTCGCTGAACGCCGGGGGCAATACGCTATTGCTGTGGCTGCACCGAGACGCCGCAGGCCCCAACGTGAGCGCGCTGCACTTCTGCTTCAGCGTTGGCAATATGCTGACCCCGCTGGTGATGGTGGCAGCGCTGTCGCTGACCGGCCAGTTTCACTGGACTTTCTGGGTGGTGGGGCTTTGCGTCGCCGGGATGCTGTGGCCGTTATCACGCTTTGCCAGCCCCACCATGCCAGCTCCCTCCTCGCCGAGCAGCAGCATTGGCGAGCACAAGCATCGTGATCCGTTGCTGCTGGGCATCTTCATGGTGTTGTTCGCCCTCTACGTGGGCATCGAGGTGACCTTTGCTGGCTGGGTGACGGCCTATGGCGCGCTATCAGGAGTGTCCGGCGAGCAGGCCACGCTGTTGGCGACACTGTTCTGGCTGGCGCTCTCGGCAGGACGCTTGCTGGCCATTCCGCTACTGCGCTGGTGCGCGCCCTGGCAAGTACTGGTCGGCTGCCTGGCCATTGGGCTCAGCGCCGCTGGCGGCTGGCATGCAGGGGTGCTTTCATTGGCCCCAGGCGCGCTGCTGTTTGGCCTCTCCGCCTCGGCTTTTTTCCCCACCCTGTTTGCGCTGTGCAACCACACCATGGTGATGCGGGGCCGCACCACCGGCGCCATCTTTACGGCCGCGGGCTGCGGGGCACTGATCATTCCTTCGCTGACGGGCCCACTACTGGACACCGCCGGGCCCGGCGCGTTTCCCGTGCTGCTAGCCTCGCTATGGCTGTTGATTGGCCTTGGGCTTTGTCTGTTGACGCTACGCCTGCGTATCCTGGCTCAGTCTACTGCCGATCCTTAACGCCGTAGGCCGAACGCAGCCCATTTTCGGACAACGTCTAGAACCAGGCTTTACGTTTGAACCACCAGATCAGCACAACGCCAATGCCCAGCATGAACCCCAGTACGAAGAAATAACCATACGGGTAGGCAAGCTCGGGCATGTATTCGAAGTTCATGCCATAAATACCGGCAATAAAGGTCAGCGGCACGAAAATGGCGGTAATGACGGTCAACACACGCATGGTGATATTCAGCTGATGCGATGAAATCGAGATGTAACCATTTATCAAGTCGCCACAAATGTCGTAATACATCTGGGTCAGCGAATGCAGGCGCTCGAAACGCTCTTCCACATCGGTGATGGCATGCAGCGTTTCACTCTCCCAGCGAGGGAGATGTGCGTAGTCATACGCCGTCAGCTCTTGAGTGATGCCCTTGTGATAGTTGAATACCCGACGCATCTTGACCAACCGCGAGCGATACGCAGTAATCCGGCGCATCAATACGTCATTGCCGTTCTCCAACAACTCGTCTTCCAGGTCGCTCAGCTCGGTCTCGAACTCCAGCAGGCTGTCGATATAAAAGCCCGCCGAGGTATACATGACACGCAAGGCAACCTGCTCGGGAGAGCGCGACAGCAGCCGCGCGCCCTGATCGTTGAGTAACCGTTCGATGCTCAGCGCAAGGCCAGGATGCAGCGTGACCAGAAAGCGTTCGCCCACGAAAAAGCACATCGGTTGAGGCACGAAGTTGAGCTGAGCATCGAAGGAGGAAATGCCTCGGTAGATAATCAGCGTATGGTTTTCGAATTCCTCGATCTTGGGAGGATGACGCACCTTGTGGGCATCCTGAATCGCCATGGGGTGGCACGCAAACCCTTCGAGCACCTCACGCTCGCTGGCTTCGCTTTCACCCTGCATGTCCACCCAGATATGCGCGCCCTCCAGGCGTTTCCAGACATCGATCAGCGAAAGGTCGCCTTCGCGCACTTCTCCCTCGGGGGTGGTCATCAGGCATCGAATCATGTGCATTCCTTGACTTCGCTGGCGTTGGTTGACGGCAGCACAGGGCTTGCTAGCCGCGCCTGCGCCTTGCCTGCCCGCTTGGCTTCATACATCGCCACATCGGCTCGCTTCAACAACTCTTGCGGGGTTTCTTCTCCGCCAGGCACATACTCGGCCACGCCGATACTGGTGCTGACCTCGAGCACTATGTCGCCCATGGTCAGCGGATCTTCAATGGTGCGGATCAGCTTCTGCGCCAGCGGTTCGATAGCGTCGCTGTCCATGTTCTCCAGTATCAGCACAAACTCATCCCCCGCCCAACGGGCCACGAAGTCCGTTTCACGCAGCGCAGCTTGCAAGCGTCTGGCGATGTCGCGCAGCAGCTCATCGCCCATGGCATGTCCATACAGGTCATTGATTCGTTTGAACCCATCCAGGTCGAGAAACATGACCGCCAGCGGTACGAGACTCCGCCGAGTACGCGCCATGGCCTCTGGCAAGCGTTCGTCGAGGGCGCGGCGGTTAGGCAGCTCCGTCAAGACATCTTGTCTGGCCTCCTGGTCTCGCAGGCGCGCCAACTGCTGGCGCTCGGTAATGTCGTGGATAAACAGGCTGCGCCGCCATCGCCCACTGAGTTCGTAGCGCTGGTGGCGAATCTCTACCGGCAAGCGCCCACCATCTCGACGCCGGGCTTCCCATTCGATGGGTGAAGGATCGTCCTGCCCGGGCACGCCTACGGGAAACATCAGGTCGGTAATGGGGCGGGCCAACGCCTCCTTGCGCGACCAGCCGAACATGGCTTGTGCGGCGCGATTCCAGTCCAGCACCCGACCACGATCATCGATACTCAGGTAGGCATCGTAAGCCGACTCGATGACCAGGTTGAGCTCGCGGGTACGTCGCTCGATCTGCTGCTCCAGACTACGATGCAGCGCCGCAAGGTCGCGTTTGAAGCTGGCATTGCGCTTCTCTTGCTGAATCAAGCGCTCGCGCAAATGAATTTCACCGGACACCACATCGGCCAGGTCCTGTAGCGCGGTGAACTCCTGGGGGGTTAGTTCGCGGGGCCGGGTATCCATGGCACACAGTGACCCCAACACCAGCCCCTGGGTGGTTTTCAGAGGGATGCCGACGTAGAAGCGGATGCCGTCGGGCTTATCGACGTAAGGATTATTGGCAAAGCGGGGGTCCAGGCGTGCATCGTTGACGACCAACGGCGCTTCCGCCAGCACGGTATAGGCACAAAACGCCACGTCGCGAGGAGTTTCCGAAAGCTCCAGCCCCACCTGAGACTTGAACCACTGTCGGTCGGTATCCACGAGCGTCACCGTGGAAAGTGGTACCCCCAACAGCACGGTGACCAACCGAGTCACTCGGTCGAATACCGGCTCATTGGGGGTGTCCAGTAACGCCAGCTCTTGCAAAGCAGCAATGCGCGACGCTTCATTGGATGGCAACAGGTGGCTCATGGTGGTTACACCCGATATATAGTTAACACTCCTTTGTGTATTTCAAACCCTTTCGACATCATAGCGCGAAACTACACAGTCTGCCTAACGCGTTGATTTTTTTAACACCTTGCCCGAAGGGAGCCACCACGCCACGAGGATACTCACCAGGCTCGAGAGCATCAGCGCCCCCACGAAGGGACCGAGGGTAGGAATACTGCCAGGAAACGTGGCGGCCATGATGCCCGCCATCAAGGAGCCTTGCCCCAGCCAGCCCGGCAATACCGCCCCCACCAGCCCCGCCACGCCACCGCTGATCGCCGCGAGCGGCGACATGCGTTGCCACAGGCCCAGCAGCACTGGCACCACGATGGCCGCACACAGCAAGTCGGCTATCAAAAACAGCCTCAGTACCGATAGCCCTTGCAAGGCGATGAGGATCACCGGCACCATCAGCAGCACCGTGATCCAGCGCGCTGCATGCAACGCTTTTGGCTGATCTCCCGTTGCCCACAGCGAGGCAATGCCGTTTTGCAACGTATCCACGCTGGAAGTCACCAGCGTGACGGCCAGCACCAGAGCCGGGAGTGTGATCCAGACAGGAGCCTCTGCCAACAGGGCAAAAAAGGGCATCGGTGGCTCGCCCAGGCTCACCCCACTGAGTGCCGCCATCATGCCGACACCACCAATCACCATGACCACCAGCACCGTCATGACGGCCCCCAGCCACGCGCCACGGCCAAGACTGGCGCTATCCTGAGCCGCCCAGAGCCGCTGCCAGTAGCCCTGGTGAAACAAATTGGCCGCGGTCACGGCAATGATCAGCGTCAGCGCCACGCTCAGCGACGCCCCGAGGGGGACGTCCGGTAGCGCCGCATCGCTGGGCATGGAAGGCAGGCGCCATAACGTGACGCCCGCCACGGCGCATAACAGTATCAAGAGCAGCCAGGCCTGCCAGCGGTCGGTGGCCAGGCTAGCGCGCAGGCCACCGAGCACGGTATAGATGAGAGTCGTCAGCGCCACACCAATGATGACCCAGGCAGGCGGAACGTCTGACAGTAGCGCGGTAATGGCGCCGATGGCCGTCAGCTCAGCTGCCAGAAAGCACCCCATATACGCCACGGAGGCCAGCGTGACATAGTGACGGACCCCCTTGCCATAACACGCTTCGGCAAACTCGGCGATACTGCGCCCGGCGGGTAGCGCACGACGTATTCTGGGGCCATAAAGCCCCAGCACCAGGAAGGGCAGCGCCGAGCCCACGGCATAGCCCAGCAGCGCCACCGGCCCCACGAAGGCGCCAATTTCAGGCGGCGCAAAGAGAATCCAGGCCCCCATTCCCGAGGCCAGAAAAGAGAACCCCAGGGTCGTTGCCGTTTGCGAGTTGCGCGCCGTGACGTAGTCATCCAGCGAGCTTCCCCCAAAACGCGCCCGAAGGCCTAAAAATGCAAAGCAGCACAGCGCTGCGCCCAGCACTGCAGACGTCAGGTACGGCATGTCGCGCTTCCTCCGCCGGTACTATCCGGATCAGGTTCCAGGGTCTGCATGGCGTGCATTCTCAGCCCACGAAGGGCTCCCCTGGCGACAGTGAATGAAGGCGGTATCTTCACTGAAAGGAGCGCCCCGGTAAAGCGCTGCCGTGCGTACTGCGCTCTGGCCTAAGCAGGTTTGGGCACGCGCCCCATCAGGTAGAACTCCGGGTTGGGCGGCGTGCCTGCCAGGGTGACCAGACGATTCGACATGCCAAAGAAGGCGGCCACGGCACCGATGTCCCAGCAATCCTCCAGCGTAAAGCCCACTTCCGCCAGCCGGGTTTGCCATTCGGGCGTCAGCTCGCCCAGCTCGATGGCGCTGTGTAGCGCAAAATCGAGCATGCGCCGATGCCGCTCGCTCAACCCCGCCGCCTGGTGGTTGATGGCAACGTTATCGGCCAACAGAGGGTCTTTGGTGTAAATACGTACCAGCGCGCCATGTGCCACAACGCAGTAAAGGCAGCGATTGCGCGCGCTGGTAGTGACCACAATCATTTCCTTTTCGGCCTTGCTCAGAGTGTCGGACTCCCGCTCCATCAAGGCGTCGTGGTAGGCAAAGAAGGCGCGAAACTCCGCTGGACGGTGGGCCAACATGAGGAACACATTGGGCACGAACCCGGCTTTTTCCTGAACCGCCAATATGGCCGTGCGAATGTCGTCAGGCAGGTCGTCCAGGGTTTCGGGAATTTTAAAACGGCTTAATGACGCAGACATGCTTACCTCTTTTTTGTCGTGTTGATAAACGCCTTGCGCGATACGGGGTCATGGTTAACAAAATGCTAACGGATTAGACTTTCATTACACCTTGAGGCTCGCCATACTCTTATCGACTGTATTTCATAAAAAAGGCAGCGTTGAGCAAACGGCGTCTGTAACAGGGAAACCACCATGTCTTATTCTGAAGCAAGAGAGCACACGCCGGGGCGTTTGCATGCATTGTTCGCCGACCCTTACCGTGCGTTCGAAAACGACACGGATGAACGCCAGCTGCATATCCGTATCATGCTTCATGCCTTATTGGCCCGCCCCATCGCCCGGGGTCAAATTACGCTACGTGTCATTCACGGCTGGGAGAACGGCGGTTTCGAGCCAGCCGACCTGCAACATGCGGACTTCCATCTCAACAGCCTGGCAGATTTTCATGCTGCTGCTGCGCGCTTTACGGCGGCGAATCAGCAAAATGCACCGCTGCCCGCCGATGGCAGCGCCATTCTGGCAGAACCGCTGGCCGACGCCATTGCCGATGCCGAGGCCGAAGGTCTGGTCTTGAACGAAGACATTCGAGAAACACCCGCTCGCTGGCAAGCGTTCGAAGGGGGGTTAGCGCTGTACACGCTGTTCAAGATGTATCACCGCCTGGTCTATGGCGAAGACGATACTTACCGCTGCTCTCAGTGCGAAACTCCCCACGGGCTGCGAGAAATCCATGAGTTCCATCTTGAAGAGGGCGAGTTTGCACTCCTTGCGCCACTCAACGATGAACAGGATGCTCCTTACCTGCTGGTGCTGCATGAAAGCCAACTGGAGCCTATAGAACAGCTCCTGCGCGACAGCCTGCCACTTTTCGAACCCGTCTGATCCCCAGGGGCCCTCTGCCGTGGCAGAGGGCCCCTGATGCGTCAGCGGTTCGCCAAATATCTAGAGCGCAATGGTGCTATTGATGCCGCTGGAGACGTTTTCGGGCTCGAACCAGCGTGCGGTCACCGTTTTGGTTTGCGTCCAGAACGCGATGGCCTGCTTGCCGTTGGGGCCCAAATCCCCCAGTTTGGAAGCCCGAGAGCCGGTGAAGCTGAAATAGGCCACCGGCACCGGAATCGGCACGTTGATACCGATCTGACCAACGTCGATATCGGTTTCGAATCGGCGCGCCACCCAGCCCGAGTTGGTGAAAATCGACGTGCCGTTGCCGTTCGGGTTGGCGTTGATGAAGTCGATGGCATCATCCAGCGTCTCGACCCCCACCACGCATAGCACCGGACCGAATATTTCTTCCCGGTAAATGGTCATCTCCGGCGTGACGTTGGCAAACAGCGTCGGCCCCACGAAGTTGCCCTCCGGATACCCTTCTACTGTGTAGCCTCGGCCATCCACCAGCAGCGTGGCCCCCTCTTTTTCACCGGCGGTGATCAAGCGCTCGACACGCTCCTTGGCCTGAGGAGACACCAGCGGCCCCAGGTCGGCATCCCGCTGGGTACCGGGGCCGACCTTCATGCTACGGGCGCCTGCTTCGATATCGCTCAGCCACTCCTGCGCCTCGCCTACCAGCACCACCACCGAGTTGGCCATACAGCGCTGACCCGCTGCCCCAAAGGCCGACCCCAGCAGGCTGTCGATGGCCTGACTACGGTTGGCATCCGGCATCACCACACAGTGGTTCTTGGCCCCCATCATGGACTGCATACGCTTACCTGCCGCCGCCGCACGGCCATACAGCAGCGATCCCACATGGGTAGAGCCAATGAACGACAGCGCCTTGATGTCCTGATGGTCGGCAATCTGGTTGGCAACTTCGGGCCCGCCATGCACCACGTTGAGCACGCCCGCCGGAATACCCGCCTCATGGGCCAGTTCCACCAGCCGCATGGTCGAGCTGGGGTCCTGCTCGGAAGGCTTCAGAACGAACGTATTGCCCGTGGCAATGGCCAGCGGAAACATGAAGCAAGGCAGCATGATGGGGAAGTTGAACGCCGTGATCCCGGCGCCCACGCCCAGCGGCTGATGCATGGTATACACATCGACCTCATTGGCCGCGTTTTCGGCGAGTTCACCCAGTTGCAGAGACGCAATCGAGCAGGCGTGCTCGACCACTTCCAGCCCGCGGCCTACTTCGCCTTCTGCGTCAGGCAGCGTCTTGCCATGCTCTTCGGTGATCAGCGCGGCGAGTTCCGCGGTATGCTCACGAATCAGGGCCTGAAGTTTCAGCATGATGCGCATGCGCTTGCCCAGCGGCACCTTGCGCCACTCCTTGAACGCGGTTTTGGCACTGGCAATGGCACGCTCTACCTCGTCAGGGGTACAGAAAGGCACCCGGGCCACGACCTGCTGGGTCGCCGGATTGACGACATCGCGCCACTCCTGGCTTTGCGACTCGACCGGCTGGCCATCGATATACATGGGTATCTGGCGAACGGACATACAGACGTTCCTCGTGGTTGTGTTTGTTATGGGGTTGAATAAGGAG
Source organism: Halomonas sp. 18071143 (assembly GCF_019211725.1). Lineage (NCBI taxonomy): Bacteria > Pseudomonadati > Pseudomonadota > Gammaproteobacteria > Oceanospirillales > Halomonadaceae > Halomonas > Halomonas sp. 18071143. Next base: position 1,001,870 of record NZ_CP078120.1, on the reverse strand, counting down.
CCCCTAGGGTATATCAGCAAGTTGACGTAAACGTCAATTAGCCACTCGATAAAGCTAAATTCACCGCACTGGGGAAATAGCCTTTCCCTCAAGGAAAGAGCCTCGCTATGCTGTCAGGGCGCCTTCTCAACCTGCCTATCGACGATGCATAACGTGGCTTTCCACAAGGAGGTATCCATGCAAGCGTTCAATTGCCAGTGCGGCAACCCGCTGTTCTTCGAGAACACCCATTGTGTTGCCTGTGAGTCGGAAGTCGGCTGGTGCCCGGCCTGCAGCAATATCGTTGCCTTGGCCCCTTTGGAAGGCGGCGGATACCGCTGCACCCACGAAGGCTGCGGCACCCTCTTGATGAAGTGCCATAATTACGCGGTAGAGAACGTATGCAACCGCATGGTGATCATGACCGAAGGCGAAGCCGACACGCTGTGCGACTGCTGCCGCTACAACGATGTGATTCCCGACCTGAACGTAGAGGGTCACCGCGAGCGCTGGGCCGCACTGGAAGCTGCCAAGCGTCGTCTGTTCCACACCCTGGAGATTCTCAAGCTCCCCCACGGAACCCAGGGCGATGATATTCGCGTCCCCTTGAGCTTCTCGTTCATGGCCGACGCCCTCCCTGACAAAGGGCTCTGGCGCTCCACGGCGAATCAGGAGAAGGTCTATACCGGCCATGCCAACGGCCATATCACCATCAACGTCAAGGAAGCCGACGACGTCGAGCGTGAGCGACTGCGGGTGGACATGAACGAGTCCCACCGCACCCTGATCGGTCATTTTCGCCATGAGGTGGGGCATTACTACTGGGACTTGTTGGTCAAGGATCAGGATGAGGCCGCCAGCGTCCGAGTGTTTGGCGACCATAACGCCCCCACCTACGGTGATGCGCTGGAAACCTACTATCAGCAAGGCGCGCCGGCCGACTGGCCAACACGGTTCATTTCTGCCTATGCCGCCATGCACCCGTGGGAGGACTTCGCCGAAACCTTTGCGTTTTATCTGGACATGGTGGCCGTGCTGGACACCGCTCTACACATGGGGATTTCACGGGCCGAATATGACGGCACGCTGGACAGCATGTTAAGAGCGTTTCATCAGGTGGGGATGGTCGTCAATGAGCTCAACCGTGATATGGGGCTACTGGACCTGGCACCGGGGGTACTGCCTCCCCCGGTGCGTGACAAGCTGGCGTACCTTCATGAGTTAGTACACAGCGCCAGCGCTAACGCTCGATCTACTTGATCAATCGTTATCATGATCCCCCAGGTGGCCCTGACTTTGTCGCTGGGTCACCTTGGGCACGTTGTCGCTATTCACGAAGTACGTTGCCCTGAGCGTGTCATGGATCGCGGCAAAGCCAATCTGTAGCTCATCCACGAACGCATGCAACTTGCTGGGGGAGTGAGCCAACGCCTGGATATCGGCATCGACCACATCGGCACGCACCAGCGACACCGTGGCGGCCACCCGGTCCTGCCTGGGCAGTAGCTGTAGCTCATGGCCCAGCGTTTCCAGGCTACAGGCAATCGAGCGCGGCAGGTTCGGGTCCTGCAGCAGATAGCGCAGCACATCGGGGCCCCGCACTCTCAGCCGCACTTCCTGACGGTACATTTGATAGGCCGTCAGCGACTTGAGCACGCTCATCCACTGAAGGTTTTCGAACGGCAATAGCTCTTCGGGGTTCTGGGGCAGCAGGCTCGCGGAACGTACGTCCACAATACGCGTGGTCATGTCGGCCCGCTCCAGATGTCTGCCCAACTGGATGAAGGTACGGGCCGGCCCATGGCTCAAGGTGCCTTCGATCAGGCCAGTCAGCGTCTGGCAGCCGCGAATCACGTTCTTCAGGAAGGCATCGCGACGGCGCGGGCTGACACCGTTTTCCGCATGGTCGGCCACGCTCAAATAGAGCTGGTTGACCTCCTCCCAGATCTCCCTGGGCACCACGTCTCGGGTAGTGCGCAGGTTTTCCCGAGCACTGGCCAGCGCCGAAAGAATCGAACTGCCATTCTGCGCATCGGCACACAAAAAATGCACTACGCTACGCTCGTCAAAGCTGGAATGGCGCTCGTTAAACGCATCCAGAGTACCGGTCATTTCGATCAGTGGCGCCCAGCCCAACGGCAGGTGGCGCGGCAGGTCGAGCATCAGGTGGCTATTGACGCTCAGCAGCCGCGCGGTGTCTTCGGCCCGCTCGATGTAGCGCGCCATCCAGTACAGGTTTTCAGCTACGCGTGACAGCATGGCGTTAGACTCCTTCCTGCTCGGCGGCATCAGCCGCGTTCTCATCGACCTCGACGATCCAGGTATCCTTGCTGCCGCCCCCCTGGGACGAGTTGACCACCAGCGACCCCTCCACCAGTGCCACGCGGGTCAAACCACCCGTGGTGACATGGGTTTCGGGGCCGGAGAGAATGAACGGGCGCAGGTCCACATGACGCGGCTGCGGCAAGCCGTTGGCCAGGGTGGGCGTGGTGGAGAGCGCCAGCGTAGGCTGGGCCATGTAGTTGCGCGGGTTCTCCTTGATCAGGCGGGCAAACTCGTCGCGGGTTTCCCTGGTGGAGCGAGGCCCGATCAGCATGCCGTAGCCCCCGGACTCATTGGCAGGCTTCACCACCAGCTCGTCGAGGTGATCCAGTACGTACTTGCGGTCGTCATCGAACATGCACAGGTAGCTGGGCACGTTGGGCAGCAGCGGCTCCTGATCCAGATAGTAGCGAATCAACTCGGGCACGAAGGCGTAGACCACCTTGTCGTCTGCCACGCCTGCCCCTGGCGCATTGGCCAACGCCACCTTGCCCGCCCGCCAGGCGCGCATCAGCCCAGGCACGCCCAGCATCGAATGCGGATTGAAGGCTTCAGGGTCCAGAAACTCGTCATCCACACGACGATAAATGACATCCACCCGTCGCAGCCCCTCCACCGTACGCATGTAGACCACGTCATCGTCGTCCACCAGCATGTCGCTACCCTGCACCAGCTCGACCCCCATCTGCTGGGCAAGATAGGCGTGTTCGAAATAGGCCGAGTTGTAGATGCCGGGGGTCAATACCACGACCTGAGGGTCATCGCCGGGACGGGGAGACATGGCCGCCAGCATGTCATACAGCTGCGCCACGTAGTCGTCTACTGGCAGGATTTTGCCCGACGCAAACAGCTCAGGTAGCACCCGTTTGGTGACGTTGCGGTTTTCCAGCATGTAGGAGACCCCGGAAGGAATCCGCAGATTATCCTCCAGCACGTAGAGTGTGCCATCGCCGCCGCGTACCAAATCAGAGCCACAAATATGCGCCCAGATACCATGGGGCGGGTTAATGCCCACACACTGCGGGCGAAAATTAGCCGACTGAGCAAGCACTTCCGCAGGCAGCACTTTGTCCTTGACCACTTTCTGATCGTGATAAAGATCGTCGATAAAGAGATTGAGTGCTTGGACGCGCTGTTTTAAACCGGCTTCCGTCTTGCGCCACTCATGGGCCGGTATGATCCGGGGCACAATATCGAATGGCCAGGCGCGGTCGATCATTGCCCCTTCGGAATACACGGTAAACGTAATCCCCATGGTACGAATGGCGATTTCCGCAGCGGTTTTTCTTTCCGCTAACTCTTCGGCGCTAAACCGAGCCAGCATATTACAAAGCTCATCGGCAGAAGCTCTGGGTTTACCTGGCGCTTCTAGCAACTCATCGTAAAAATCACGGCACGCATAGTTGTTCCAATTGACTTGGCTCATGGGCGCTCTCCTGGCGCTGGGGTGGAAGCGGCAACTTCCTTGAACAATAGTGTAGGCCTGCCGCGTGCAATCGACGTATTTATTGAGCTATATAACCACGCAATACTCGTACCACCTTTCCCGATATTTCAACGCTATGGCATCCACGTTTGATAAAACGCGGCCACTTTGTAATGCCGCGATACCTTCCCACCCCCTCACTGAACCAAACTTGTGCCTTGACAAAAAAACTCTCGAAAAAAAGCACCAATTTGGTGCAAGATTTAATTAAAAGCGATGCGATCACAATTTTCCACACTTCTTAAACGCCCTTGGGCATATTGCAGCTGCAAAAAAGTTCAACTCCAACGATACTCTTGGGTAAATGTCTTGTTGCGTCGCAGTTCATCAGTAGCTGCGAGAATTTACGCTTTTATTTGAGGGTGGCTCATGACCATTCGCGTTGCCTTGCATCACCGCACAACCTATCGATTTGACCGCCCCGTCAAACTGTCACCCCATGTCGTCCGCCTGCGCCCGGCCCCCCACTGCCGTACTCATATCGATGCCTACTCGCTGAATATTTCAGGGGATGACCACTTTCTGAATTGGCAGCAAGACCCCTTTGGCAACTTTAATGCGCGTATCGTGTTTCCAGAGCCACGCAAGGAACTCACCATTGCCGTCGAGCTGGTGGCCCCCATGACGGTCATCAACCCTTTCGACTTTTTTCTCGACGATGCCGCGCAAAAAATTCCGTTCCATTATTCCGATGAGCTTCTCAAGGAGCTAGGCCCCTATCTGGAAGTCACCGAAGCAGGGCCGCGCCTAAAAGCATGGCTTAAGGAAGTACCTCGGGAGCCCACCACCAGCGTCGATTTTCTGGTGGCGCTCAACCAGCGTCTGCAACAGGACATCAGCTACCTGGTGCGTATGGAGCCCGGCGTACAAAGCTGTGAAGAAACCCTAACTCTGGCCAGTGGTTCCTGCCGCGACAGCGCCTGGTTACTGGTACAGATCCTGCGCCATTTGGGGCTGGCGGCTCGCTTTGTATCCGGCTATCTGATTCAGCTGGCCCCGGACGTCAAAGCGCTGGATGGCCCCAGCGGTACCGAGGTTGACTTTACCGACCTGCATGCCTGGACCGAAGTCTTCCTGCCGGGCGCAGGCTGGGTGGGCCTGGACCCCACCTCCGGCCTGTTCGCTGGTGAAGGGCATATTCCGCTGGCCGCCACCCCCACCACCGGCAGCGCCGCGGCCATTACCGGTTTTTCCGACAAGTGCGAAGTGGAATTCGATGTCGAGATGCGCGTGGAGCGCATCCATGAAGACCCGCGCGTCACCCGCCCCTACAGCGATCAGCAGTGGCAGGCCATTCTGGCGCTGGGCGACCAGGTGGATGAAGTCCTCCAGCAGCAGGATGTTCGCCTGACCATGGGGGGCGAGCCGACCTTCGTTTCCATCGACGACATGGAGAGCCCCCAGTGGAACACCGAAGCGCTGGGCGAGCACAAGCGTGAGCGCGCCGAGGCGCTGCTGACCCGACTGCAGGAAGCCTACGCGGCCGGTAGCGTCATTCAGCAGCAACAGGGCAAGTGGTACCCTGGCGAACCGCTGCCTCGCTGGGCGCTGGCCTGTTACTGGCGCAAGGATGGCGCGCCCCTGTGGCGCGACCCCAAGTGGCTGGCCAGCACCGAAGGCGCGCCCCACGCCAAGGTCGACAACGCCATGGTAGAGCGCTTCATCCATACGCTGGGCGAACGCCTGGGCGTGGCGCAGCGCCACTGGATTCCCGCCTACGAAGATGCCTACTACTACCTTTGGAAAGAGCAGACCCTACCGGTCAGCGTCGACCCGCGTAATGCCGACCTGAAAGACGATGCCGAACGCCGCCGCCTGGCACGGCTGCTGGAGCAGGACCTGGGCGCCGTCGTGGGCTATGCGCTCCCGTTGCGTCACTCGATTTCCCAGTCTCATCGCTGGGAAAGCGGCCGTTGGCCGCTCAAACGCGATCACCTGTTCCTGGTGCCAGGCGACTCCCCCATGGGCCTGCGTCTGCCGCTGTCGGCGCTCCCCTGGGCCGACCCGGAAGAGCAGCCACAGCCCCAGTCGCTGTTTGCACCACGGCCTGCGCTGGGCGACATTCACGGCGAAGTGGCGCGCCGCAATGCCGAACAGCATCGCTTCACCAGCGCCGAGCGCCATGGCCAGAGCCTGCACCCCAGCCATAGCCACCCGGAAGGCGAAGCCGTTCAGCAGCAGCCAAGCGCCGCTGATGACCGCGAACACAAGGTGATCCATACCAGCCTGTGCGTCGAGCCCCGCGAGGGCCGCTTGCACGTCTTCCTGCCGCCGCTGACCCACCTGGAGCACTATCTAGACCTGTTGAGCAGCATCGAGGAAACCGCCCAGGCGCTGGCGTGCCCGGTCATGATCGAAGGCTATGCGCCGCCCCGAGACCCGCGCTTGTCCAGCTTCCAGATCACCCCGGACCCCGGTGTCATTGAGGTCAACATCATGCCGGCCGACAGCTGGCCAGCGCTGGTCGCCCAGACCGAACGGCTCTACGATGAAGCCCGCCAGGCGCGGCTGGGCACCGAAAAATTCATGGTCGATGGCCGCCATACCGGCACCGGCGGCGGCAACCATGTCACGCTGGGCGGCATGACACCGGAGGATTCACCTTTTCTGCGTCGGCCGGACCTGCTGGCCAGCCTGGTGACCTACTGGCAGCACCACCCGAGCCTGTCGTATCTGTTTTCCGGGCTATTCATTGGCCCGACCAGTCAGGCCCCGCGGGTGGATGAAGCCCGCCACGAGGCGCTCTACGAGCTGGAAATCGCCCTGCAACAGATGCCCGAAGGCGAGGTCGTTCAGCCCTGGCTGGTGGACCGACTGCTGCGTCACCTGCTCACCGACCTGACCGGCAACACCCACCGCGCCGAGTTCTGTATCGACAAGCTCTACTCACCGGACAGCGACAGCGGCCGGTTGGGGCTGCTGGAGCTGCGCGGCTTTGAAATGCCTCCCCACGCGCGTATGGGCCTGATGCAGACGCTGCTCATTCGCGCCCTGGTGGCGCGCTGTTGGAAGACGCCCTACCGTGCGCGCCCGGTACGCTGGGGCAGCGCCCTGCAGGACCGCTGGATGCTGCCCCACTACCTGTGGGAAGACCTGAACGATGTGCTGCACGACCTGCGCCACCATGGGTTCGATTTCGAGTTGGAGTGGTTTGCGCCGTTCCGGGAGTTCCGCTTCCCGGTGCATGGCCGCTTGCATACTCCCATGCTCTCCATCGAGCTGCGTCAGGCCATCGAGCCCTGGCACGTGCTGGGTGAAGAAGCCACGGCAGGGGGCACCGCCCGCTATGTGGACTCCTCGGTGGAACGCCTGGAAGTGAAGGTCAACGGCATGAGCGGCGACCGCTACGTGGTGACCTGCAATGGCCGCCGGGTACCGCTTTCCCCCACCGGACGCAACGGCGAAGCCGTCGCAGGCGTGCGCTACCGGGCCTGGCAGCCGCCGTCGGCCCTGCACCCCCAGATTCCCGTTCACGCCCCGCTGGTATTCGATGTCATCGACACCTGGAACCAGCGTTCGGTGGCGGGCTGCACCTATCACGTCGTGCATCCCACGGGGCGCAGTTTCGAGACGTTCCCGGTCAATGCCTTCGAAGCCGAAGCCAGACGCCTGGGCCGCTTTAGCGACAGTGGCCACGGCCATGGCTACCAGGCGCCCATGCCAGAAGCCCTCAGTCAGGAACTGCCGTGTACCCTTGACCTACGCTGGAGCCCGCGCCGATGAGGTAGTAATGCTTTCCTATCGGCGCTAGCTGCAGGATAATCCGCCCCTTACTCGCTCAGGACTCTCAGGATCATGACTGCCCCTGTCTCTCCCTCACTGCTTGAGCTCGGCGCTGCCGGGCTCATCGAGGACTACTTGAATCAGCTAGGCAAGGGACAGCCCGGCACGTTTGATGCGATGCTCGACCGTCAGGGCCAACTGCGCCCCGGCTGGCAGGGCCTGCTTGGCGCTCTGGAAAGCCTGGGTGCCGAGGGCCGCTATCAGCAGCATGAAGAGCTTCAGCGCCTGCTGGCCGAGAACGGCGTCATCTTCAATATGCACGATGACACCCAGGGGCGCGCCTGGCGGCTGGACCCGCTTCCCTGGGTCATCGACCAGGCGCAGTGGCAAGCGCTGGAAATCGGCCTGACCCAGCGTACGCGGCTATTCAATGCGCTGTATGACGACCTGTACGGCCCGCGCACGCTATTCGATGCGGGCCTGCTGCCCACCCAGGCGCTGCTGGCCTCGCCCCACTTCCTGCTGCCCTGCCACGGCTCTCAGCCCAGTGACCGCCCTGCGATCAGTTTTCACGGCATCGACGTCATCCAGGATGCCGAAGGCCAATGGCGCGTCATTGGCGACCGGCTGCAAGCGCCTTCCGGCACCGGTTTCACGCTGGAAAACCGTATTCTCATGGCCCGCGCGCTGCCTGAAATGTACCGCAACGCGCCGCTGAAGCGCCTGGCGGGCTTTCTGGATAAATACCACCGCACGCTGACCGCACTGGCCTACCAGCACCGCGACAACCCGACCGTGGTGCTGTTGACCCCGGGGCCGGGCAGCCCGCGCTATTTCGAGCATGCCTACCTGGCCAACTACCTGAACATCGACCTGGCGGAAGGTCAGGACATGGTCGTGCGCGACAGCCAGCTCTGGTTACGTACCCTGGGCGGCCTGCAGCCGGTGGACGTGGTGCTGCGCCACTGCGACGACGCCTACTGCGACCCGCTGGAACTACGCGGTGACTCCCAGCTGGGCGTCCCGGGCCTACTGCAAGCCGCTCGGGCCAGCGGTGTGGCCATGTCGAATGCGCTGGGCGTAGGCGCTTTGGAGCTGCCGGAGCTGGCTGACTACCTGCCAGCACTCTGCCAGCACCTGCTGGGGGAAGCACTGCTACTGCCCAGCGCCAATGCCCAGACGCCTTCTGCCACGGCCCCCCTGTTCGACCCGCACATGCAGCGGCTGTCGCCCACCACCCTGAACCTGCGCTGTTTCGTTTCCAGAGCCCCGGGCAGCGTCGCGACCCGCAGCCAACAGCCCAGCGATTATCACGTCATGCCGGGGGGGCTTGCCTGGGTGGGCACTCCCGGCTCGCCGTCGCTCAGCAGCCCCATCGTCAAGGACGTCTGGGTGACCGCCAACACGCCCCAGCCTCACGTCAGCCAACTGCGTCAGGCACGCGGTCCCGTGGTGGCTACCCGCGATGGCACCGACCTGCCCAGCCGAGTGGCGGAAAGCCTGTTCTGGCTGGGTCGCTACGGCGAACGGCTGGATGCCCGTGCCCGCCTGCTACGCGAAGCCTTGATGCGTCTGATGGAGTACGACCAGGACGAAATTGCCGACCAGCTACTGGACGAGCTGTTGCTGGCGCTGGAAATCACTACCTTGAACGGCGACGGCGAAGGCGCCAAACCCCCGCTGGTGGGTTTTTCCCAAAAACGCACGGCGCTGCTGGCCCAGTTCGACGAGCAAGACGCTCAGGCCCTCAAGCCGCTGTTTGCTCATTTGCTACGTAACGCTCGAAGCGTGCGTGACCATCTGGGCGACGACTCCTGGCGGGTGGTGCACCAGCTACGCCAGCGGGTGGATACGTTCAGCCCCAGCCTGGGCGCCAGCGCCGCACGGCGCGCCTGTGAAGGATTATCGGCGCAAATTGCCGCTTTCTTTGGGCTGTGCAACGAAACCATGCCCCATCACTACGGCTGGCGGTTCATGGACATCGGGCGCTTTCTGGACCGCGTGCTGGGGCTGCTATCGCTGCTCAAGCTGACCCTGAACGCGCCCCATTCGCCGGGGCTGGCGCTCTGGGAAGTCGTGTTGGCCACCACGGACAACTTCACCGCCTATCGTCGCCGCTACCGCAGCGAGCTGCACCCCGAGGCCATTCTCGACCTGCTGCTGTTCGACGAGACCAACCCTCGCTCGGTGGGCTACATGCTCAAGCGCCTGGAGCGGCAGATGGATCGCCTACCCGGCAGCTCGTCGCCCTACCGCAACGCCGAACGGCGGCTGCTGATCCAGGCCAATGCCGCCCTGCACCTGGCCGACATCGACCGCCTGAGCCACCTGGCCGACACGCCCGATGCCCAGGCCGCGTTGGAACAGCTGCTGGATGAGCTGATTGCGCCGCTCAGCGCCCTCTCGGACGCCATCAGCCACAGTCATTTCAGCCATGTAGAGCGACCGCGCCAACTTGTCAGCATGGAGCCCGACGAATGAATTACACCCTGCGGCACACCACGCGCTACCACTACAGCGCGCCCGTGACCCTGTGCCACAGCGAGGCGCGCGTGCTGCCTCGCAAGACGCAGCACCAGCAGTGCGGGGCCTCCGAGCTGACCATCAGCCCCATGCCTCACGTGCAGGCAGAGCGGCGGGACGTGTTTGGCAATCGGGTACTTTACTTCGCCATGGAAGAGGTGCACCAGACGCTGGACGTGACGGTCGTCACGCCTTTGAACACTCAACCCTTGGGGCCGCTGCCTGCCAGTTCGCCCAGCTGGGAAAACGTGGCAGCGCAACTGCGCCAGGACAGCCGTTTCGACATGCAGCTGTATCGGCTGGATTCGCCATTCATTCGCCGCAACGATGAGCTGGCCGACTTTGCCCGCAGCTGTTTCACGCCCGGCCGCCCGCTGGTAGAAGCCGCCATGGCCCTCAACCAGACCATCTACGATACCTTCGAATACGACCCCAGTTTCACCACCCTGGCCACCCCCTTGAGTGATGTACTGGCCAACCGCCGGGGCGTCTGCCAGGACTTTGCCCACCTGGCCATTGGCGCACTGCGTTCGGTGGGCCTGCCTGCCCGCTATGTCAGCGGCTATCTGGAAACCCAGCCTCCCCCCGGCCAGCCCCGCTTGATTGGCGCCGATGCCTCCCATGCCTGGCTGGCCGTGTGGATCCCCGATTGGGGCTGGCTAGCCCTGGACCCGACCAACGGTACGCTGGCCGGTGAACAGCACCCGGTGCTGGCCTGGGGGCGCGACTACGCCGATGTAGCCCCTCTCAAGGGCGTAATGAACGGCGGCGGTGAGCACCAGCTCGAAGTGGAAGTGGATGTCATGCCGCTCACCGAGCACAGCGTCGCCTGAACCGCCTGCGCTGGCCGTCGGCGGCACGCCCCAGCAAGTCAGCGCTGAATCAGGCCATTGGTCAGCCACGGCTGCCAGGCCAGCAGCACCAGCGTGGCCAATGTGGCCAGCAGGAACGGCAGCAAGGCGCGAAAAATTTTCAGCGGCGGCGCGCCGGTCATGGAGGAGGCGATGAACAGCCCCGCTCCCACTGGCGGGGTCAGTAGCCCCATCACCAGCGTCAGGCACACCACCACGCCAAACTGATATGGGCTGATCGCAAACTGACTCTGCGCAATGGGCATCAGAATGGGCACCACCAGAATCAGCGCGGCAATGCCATCGATGATCATGCCCACCAGCAGCAGCGCCGCAATCACCAGCAGCAGGAAAACGAAAGGATCACTGGTCAGCGCAGCAATCCACGCGGCGGCCATCTGCGGCAAGCGCTCGTATACCACCACCCAGCCAAACACCCCGGCGGCGGCAATCAGCATGATCACCAGCCCTGCATTCATGGCCGTACGTGCCAACACCTGCGGGAGCTGCGCCAGGCGCAGGTCGCCATACACCCAGCGCCCCATCAGCAGGGCCGCCAGCGATGCCAGGGCAGCCGACTCCGTGGGCGTCGCAATGCCCAGCAGAATGCCGCCAATGATGATCACCGGAATCAGCAGCGCGGGCAGCCCCCAGAACGCGTCGTGAAGCGCCTGCTGGCGGCTGGGCCACTCCCCCTTGGGGTACTGCTGGACCAGCCCCACCAGCGCAATGACCACGAAAAAGCTGGCCCCTAACAGCAGCCCGGGCAGCAGTCCGGCAATGAACATTTCGGCGATCGGCACCTGCGCCATGACGCCAAACAGTACGAACAGCATCGAGGGCGGAATGATCGGCGATAGCAAACCACCGGCGGCGGTAATCGCGGCGCTGTAGGGCTTGTCATACCCCTCCTGCTCCATGGCGGGCACCATGGCCCGCGACATGATGGCGATTTGCGACGCTGCAGAACCAATGATCGCCGCCATCATCATGTTGGCCACCAGGTTGATATACGCCAGCCCACCGCGAAACCCGCCCACCAGCAGCCGCGCCAGGGCGATCAGCCGTTTGGTCAGGCCGCCTTCGTTCATCAGCTCGCCCGCCAGCATGAACAGCGGAATGGCCAGCAGTCCGTAACTCTCGATGGCGCTGAACAGCTGCTGAGGGTACGAATCGAACAGCACCGCATTGCCCGATGCCTGGATATACCACATGGCCGTGAGCGCCAGCACCAGCGCAATCGGCACCGCCCCCAGCAGCAGAATCAGAAATACCACAACGGTCATGTGCGTTCCCTCAGCCCCTGAACGGATTGCAGCAGGTTGGCCACGCCGTGCAGGCTGAGCGACAGCGCAAACCAGGGCACGATCAGCCACGCCCAGAATTTCTTGATGCCCAGCGTGGAGGTGTTTTCGGCGTAGATGAAATTGAAGGTCTGGCCCTGGAAGGCGCGCACATCGAACCCGGCCTGGGCCAACGCCCAGGGTTGATACCAGCGCCAGCAGAGCCACGCCAACAGCAGCGCAAACAGCAGCACCATGGCGTCCACCGCCAAGGTAATGGCACGCTGCCCCGTGGCGGGCAACAGATCGCTGAGCAGCGTCACGGCAATGCCCTGGCGGCGTTTCAAGACCGCCCCGGCAATCAAAAACGTCATCCAGATCATGGCGTAGATGGCCAGTTCACTGACCCAGTAAAGCGGATTGCCCAGCGCCCGAAAGGCAATGTTGGCGAGGATGAGACACGTGACCGCCGCTGCCAGGGCAGCGGCGGTCATCTCTTCGTAACGGGCAAGCCTGAGGGAGAGGCGTTGCAGCATGATCATCGAAAGCCTCTGGTTCAGCGCTACTCGTCGCGCAAGCGGTCAGCTTCCGCCCGCAGGGTTTCCAGCATCGGAGCCTTGGGAGCCCAGATGCCCTCCCACTGAGCAATGGCATCGGCAAAGAACTCGGCATCCGCTTCCACGATGTTGATATCCAGGGCGCGAATTTCCTCTTCCTGGGCGGCGTCCATGGCTTCGAAGCCGCTCAGCACATTGTCGAGATGCTCGGCCATGGCGGTTTCGAACAGCTCGCGATCCTGTTCCGACAGCTCACGCCACACGCGCCCCGATACCACGCCGACCATGGGGAACATCATATGGTTGGAGATCAGCAGGTTTTGCGCCTGCTCATGAAATTTCAGGATCAGGATGGAATCGAAATCCATGTCGATGGCATCGACCTGACCGTTGGCCAGGGCATCGTAGACTTCCAGCAGCGGCATGGGCGCAGGCGCTGCGCCAGTGGCCGTGTAGAAATCACGGATTGGCTCGAAGGGCGTGATGCGCAGGCGCTGGCCGCGAAAATCAGCGGCGCTCTCGATGGAGCTGCGGCTGAGTACTTGACGCATACCGACCATGCCATACCCCAGCCCTACCAGGCCCACGCCTTCCGGCATCAGCTCGAGCAGCTCGGCGGCCGCCTCGGAGCGCAGCAGGCGCGCGGCATGGTTGACGTCATCCACCAGATAGGGCGCATACAGTGCACCAAAATCCGGTATCCGGTTGGAGATTTCGGCGATAGTCAAAAATGCCATGTCCAGGGCACCGGTCTGCAGCTGCTGCACCATTTGCGCTTCGTTGCCTAGCTGCTGGGCAGGAAAAACGCTTACGCTGTGCTCGCCGTTCGAGCGCTCGTGCACGGTTTGCGCAAAGGCTTCGGCTTCCGTCGACCAGAGGTGCTGGGCGGGCGTGATCAGCCCCAAGCGAAAGTCCCGCGCCTGGGCGCTCAGGGAAGTGACGGCCAAAGCAGCCGCCGCACAGGCCAGTGTCAGCGTTTTGAGTCGTTTCATGCAAAGCCTCTCGGGATCCCAGCGGCAAGACCAGCGTCTTGCGTTATTTTCGTTAGCGCCTTGAGAATACCCCAGCTACTTCGTTGATAACACCCGTGCTTTTGGTATCCCGCTTGACGCTCCGGCGCAAAAGACAGGATGATAGGCGTTCTTTTGACCTCCTCCCCTCCCTCAGCTTGCGCTGCCGTCTGACGATGGAAAGGAAGGGGATTCCCTGGTTGTTGCCTTCCAGGTTCCTGCTTCGCAGCCCGTTGCCCCTGGTGATAGCACCTCAGGTCTTACACAAGCTCCACAGGCTTAACCTCCCGTGAGCCCCACGGTAGTTTTCTCATGCTGGCGAAGCTTGTCAGCCCCGGCCAGAATGGCTTTGCCCGATTGCAGTATGTTGCGGGCAGCGTTTACGTCGCGGTCAATGCCTTGGGTGCCACAGCCAGGGCAGTCCCAGGTGCGGACGTTCAGTGGCATCTTCTCGGTGATATGACCACAGTGAAAACAACGCTTCGAGCTGGGATACCACTTGTCGATCTGGACGAAATCACGCCCGTATCGTTCGGCCTTGTACGTCAGTTGTTGGGTGAGCTGATGCCAGCCCACATCGCTGATGGCCCTGGCCAGTGAGCGGTTTTTGACCATGTTCTTGATTTGCAAACTCTCGGCAGCAATGACTTGGTTCTCGTGAATAAGCTGCGTGGAAAGTTTGTGGGTGGCGTCACGACGCTGGTCGGCCAGCCTGGCATGCACCCTGGCGACCCGATGCCGCGCTTTGGCGCGGTTCTGCGATCCTTTCTGTTTACGCGACAGGTTCCGTTGCGCCCGTGCCAGCTTACGCTCAGTGCGCCGCAAAAAACGCGGGTTGGGGATTTTGTCGCCGTCACTGGTGATGACGCGGTGCGTCAGCCCCAGATCAATGCCGACCATTTTGGGGGTGACCGGCAGTGGTGTGGCCGCTTCCTCCACCAAAAAACTGACATGGTAACGGCCAGCGGTGTCACAGCTCACCGTGATACTGCTCGGCGTGCCGGAAAAAGACCGGCTCCAGCGGATAGCCAGCGGGTCTTTTTGCTTGGCCAGCCACAGTTTGCCGTCGCGCCAGCGAAAGCCGTTGGCCATGTAAGTGGCCGATTGCTTGCGCTGCTTCTTCTTGAAGGTGGGATACCGCGCCTGGCCTTTGAAGAAGTTGCTGAAGGCCCGATCCAGATGCCGGAGCGACTGTTGCAAGCAGACGTTGGACACCTCGGCCAGGAAGGCGGTGTCCGGCTCTTTCTTGAGGCTGGTGAGCGCTTTGGCCGTGGCGTTGTAGCCCATGCGCTCCTGACGCTCGAACCAGGCATCGGTGCGCTGGCGTAGGAAGTGGTTGTAGACGTACCGCACACAGCCAAACGTCCGGGCAAGCTGATCGGCTTGCTCAGGCGTAGGATAAAAACGATAACGGTAGGCGCGGTGTACGGTCATCATGACTTGAATCTAGCGCGGTAAATATAGCCTGTCAACCAGGAGGCGCTGCGCGCCTCGCGCTATCCTTCCCCGGCCTGGAAGGCCGAGGTTTGACGCGCAATTTGATCAGGACGAAGCCATGCCGCCCCACTCCGCACACCGCGCGCTACCGTTTTCCACCAACTGCATACACTTGATCCCGATGAGAGGGCGCTGGACACGCCGTTTCACAAAGCGCTCGACGAGCCCTTGAGAGCGGGCGACACGCTGCAGCTGGACGGCATGACGCTGAGTGTCGAAGGGATTCTGGGGGAGCGCGTTACCACCGTGGCGCTACAGCTGGCCACGCAACCACCGGAAACTTGAGAGCAGCGCTCCCATGGCGTCACACCGCCATGGGGGCTTTGACGTCGCGCTTCAGGCGGCTTCGTAAGCGGCCTTGAGACGATAGAACTCAGCCACGATGGCCGCCATCTCGCTGTCGTCGTAGTTGCACAGGCCGCTGACCACCAGCTTCTTGGAACCCACGCCCACGGGCTGGCCAGAGGACTGAATGGAGAACTCCAGCAGCGCATCGGCACGCTTGCCCTGGACTTCGAGAGACGACTGGGTCAAGGCGAGATCCGGTGACAGCGCATCCAGCCGGTCCAGACAGAAGCCCATGCTGTCGTAGATCACCAGCGGGCGCTTGGGGTTGAACATCACCCCGTGCTGCTCCATCAAGGGCTTCAGATAGTGCGGGAAATTCTTGCCCGAGAAGGCCACGTAGCAACGCGCGAAGGCTTCCACGGCCGCTTCGTCACGGGTGACTTCCCCTCGGCGTACCACCTGCAAATAGCACTTTCCGCTCTCGTCGCAGACATGGATATCGCCGTTGTCGGCTTCGCTAAACTTGAGCGGTGTATCAGCGCCTACCATATTGGTGAAGCGAAATTCCATTTGTCGCGACAGCCCGAACTTCACCAGTACCAGCGTGAACAACAAGTCGCCGGGCACACAGAAACGCCGTGCGTCCGGGTTGTGAATCGGGTTGTAATCGCCGGCCACGCCCTTGGCGAAGCGACTGGCCTGCTCGGCGGAGATCACCACGTACTCTCCGCGCTGCGCGTAAAAATCCTTGAACATGGCTTTGCTGCCTGCCTAGCGTTGAAATCGAAAACCCATAACTGCCCTACGTCGCGCATAATGCCATAAAACACGCGCCAACAGGAGTCATCTGCCAGGATGCTTGTATGACCAACGAGACGCCCCCCACGCCGCGCCGCTGTCCCCCCTTGATCTATGCCTTGGTGGCCGTGATCCTGGTTGCTCTAGTGTGGCTGGCGGGCAGCTACTGGCTGCTCAATAGCCAGTGGTTGCCGCGCCAGATCTCCACCATCGACGGCGTAGAGGTGCGCTGGTCGAGTGCCCAGAGCCTGCACCCCGGCCGCTGGGAAGTCGAAAACCTCTACTTGGCCCGGGACGATGCCGCCCTGCCCCTCTCGGTAGAAGCCGAACGGGCCACCTTGTCGCTCTCGCTACTGGCCCTGCTGCGTGGCGAACTCTACCTTCACGCCCTGAATGCCGACGGCATTCGCCGCCTGACGGTTGGCGATCTGGCGCTGGAGGCCGAAGGCCAGCTGCAGGTCATGGATACCCAGCTTAGTCAGGATCGGCTGGCCTTGCCGCATGTCTCGCTGGACATTACCCAGGGCAGCCTGGTGCGGCTCAGTGATCAGACCACCTTGATCCAGCAGATCGACCTGCGCAGTACGGCGTCGCTGGCCGAGACCGCTACCCAGGCGTTACGGGGGGAGGCCCTCGAAGAAGCGCTCTTGAGCGCCCTGGATGCGCGGCTGTCGCTGACCGCCCAGGCCGATGCCTGGGACGTGTTCATGCCCTATCTGGAAGCGTTGCCGTGGCTCAGCCTGGCGGGCCGCGGTGAGCTGCAGGGTGACCTTGCGCTGGTGGCAGGCGAACTACAGCCCGACAGCGAGCTGGTACTGACCGCGCCCGTCCTGGAGCTTGCGCTGGATGAGCAGCGCCTGGCGCGCCGCGATGAAGCACGCCGCTGGCTGCTCGCAGATGCCTCGCCCCCACGCCACACCGCCACCGGCGAAGGCCAGGTACGTCTTGCGGTGGAAGAGCAGCAACTGCGCTTTTCCACCCGTCTGGCACAGGTGACGCTGGCAGAAGCCACACCTTCCGACACCCGCCCCTATGCCACCGATACCCAACTGACCCTGGCCACCGAGCTTCCCAACCAGCGCCTGGACCAGCTGGCGCTCCCTACCCATGCCACGCTGGCCCTCTCTGGCCAGGTCACTAGGCTGGACATGCTGGACCGCTACCTGGCCACCGCGCTGGAAGGCCAGGGCATCAGGCTCACTGGCGAGGGGAGTATCGATGCCCAGCTTGCCCTGCGCGACGCACGCCCCTACCAGGCCGAGCTGGCCATCGAGGCCCCAGCGCTGGGTGCAGCGCTGTTGGACTTCACCACCCAGGGCCGAGGCACCTTGAACGCGCAATTGAACGAAGATGAGCAGCTGCACGCCACGCTGGCACTGCGTGATGCCGAGCTGTATCACCAGACGCGCCAACTGATGGCCAACGCGCAGCTGACCCTGGACGCCACCAGCCCCCTCGACCCCGAACAGGCCAGGCAGCAGGCCACGGCACGGCTGAGCTGGGCAGAAGCCACGCTCCCCGATCTGGGCGTACTGCAACCCTACCTGGCAGGCCTGCTGCCCTCTCCCGCCCCGTTGACACTACAGCGCGGCAGCGCCACCAGCCGGGGACAACTGGAGTTCGACACACAGGCCATGCAGGGTGAGCTGCACCTGGCGGGCAATCAGCTGACCACCGGCTGGCAGCGGGGCGATCAGCGCGGCACCCTGGTCAGCAACGCGCAGTTGCAGCTGACGATACGCCAGGCCGCGCTGGACGGCACGGCGCTGGATATCAGCGGCTCACGGCTGCGCTGGCAGGTGGCCGACGAGCACGCCCTGGAGGAGCCGCTGGAGAGCATCATCGTGCTTCGCGACGGGCAGTTTCAGCGCCGGGCAGGCGTGCCCAGCGGGCAGTTCAGCGTCGACGGCAGCGTTCAACGGCTCAGTTTTCTCAACGCTTTTTTACCAGATGCTCATGGCATCAGCCTCTCGGGCGAAGGCCAGCTCTTCTTGCAGGGGGCATTTCAGGACGACCAGCTCCAGGCCCCCACACGCCTGAGGGTCAACGCCAATGAGCTGGCCGTGACCTTTCTGGACTATCTCGCCACAGGGCGTGGAGAGCTGACCGCGCAGCTGGACAGCCCCGAACAGGCCCGGCTTTCACTCGGCATTCCCCAGTTTGCCCTGAGCCATCAGGACGACGATCGCCCCCATCTTCAAGGCCGCCACCTGGCGCTGACCACGCAGACAGACCGCTTCAGTGAGGTGCTGGAAGCCGCCGCCCCAGAGCACTTCGTGACCCGCATCGTGCTGCCCATCACCGAAGTGCCGGACATGACCCGCTACAACCGTTTTCTTCCTGACGATGCCGGGGTGGAGCTGCTCTCCGGCCACGCCAGCCTGAGCAGCGAATGGCTGCTGGAAGGGCTCCAGGCACAAGGGGAGATTACCCTGCGCGCCTTCGAGACCGAGCTGGCCCTGCTGGACCAGCGGCTACGCGGGGATATCGCAATGCAGCTAAGGCTCACCGACGGCGATCTCGATGCTCGCCGCTTCACCGCCAGCGACTCCTATGTGCGGCTGGAAAACATGTTCCGCCAAAGCGAGGAAGGGACTCAGGATGCGGGCTGGTGGGTGCAGCTCGACCTGCAGCAGGCACGGTTGGTGTGGGGCGACCCGCTGCAGCTGACCAGCCAGCTGCGCTTGGGGATGCGCGACTCCGGCTTGTTGGCGCGGCTTTTTTTAGCCCGCGCCCGAGAGCGCGACTGGCTGGGTCGGCTGCTCGACGTGCAACCCATCGAGGGCAGCGCTGAACTGAACATCGACGACGAACAGATCCGACTGGCCAACCTGGCGCTGACAGGTGGCCCCCTGTTACTACTGTCGGACATCACCCTGGACAATCAGCAGGCCAATGGCGCGCTGTATGCCCGCCTGGGGGCGCTGGGTATCGGCGTCGAGCTGGTGGAGAGCGAGCCAACCCTGCGCGTCATTCAGCCTCGGCGCTGGTTCGATCAATGGCGCGCCACCCAACGCCCATAAGTACCGGCAGGCGCTTAGCGACGACGACGCTCGCGGCGAATCATGCGCACCCGCTCCTTGGCCTTCTGGGGCGTCGAGAGCGAGGTGGTGTGTGGCTCTGTCGTGTCGTCGGCTTCGTCGTGTTTGGGCGGCACGGTCACCCAGGCAAACACCGGCAGCGCCAGGTGCCAGTGAATCGCCGCCAAGCGCAGCCCCAGGGTGGCACTCAAGGCAGCCGCAATGGCAAGCGTCAGCGGTGCCTGCAAGGATTGGAGCACCACATAGACGATTCCACCCGCCATGGCGGCGGTGGCATAGATCTCTTCGCGCAGCACCATGGGCACCCGCTGAGCCAACACGTCACGAATCATGCCTCCCGCCACACCGGTCATCATGCCCATGAGTACCGCCACCACCCCCGACGTGCCCAGCAGCAACGCCTTGTGGGTACCGATCACGGTAAACAGCGCCAGGCCGAAGGCATCGGCGATGGGTAAAAACCCCCGAGATAGACGATGGATATAGTGAAATCCCACCAACGACACGCCCACCGTGGCGAGGATGACCCACAGATACGTGGGGTCGGTGACCCAGAACACCGGCCGGACACCCAGCACCAGATCCCTCAAGGTGCCGCCGCCAATCCCGGTCACCGCCGCCAGCACCAGCATGCCAAACGGGTCCATCCGCGAACGGCAGGCCAAAATGACTCCCGACAGGGCAAACACGATCACACCCGCCAAATCCAACCCGTAAATTACCCCCGACACGCGGCGCTCCTTTGATGCGACCCTGAAGAGGCGGGCAGAATATCACTGTTGCGGCCGGTGCGTAGCGGATTATGCGGGCAAGGTGACGTTAATGTTCCTGACGCTCGAGCCACTCGCGCAGAAACGCAATTTCACTCTCTTGAGCCGCGATAATCTCCTCGGCGAGCTGGCGAATCTCTGGGTCATCGCCATATTCGAGCACGATCTCGGCCATCGCAATGGCGCCTTCATGGTGCGGAATCATGCCCTTGGCAAAGTCCACGTCGGGGTCTCCGCTGAAGGCCATGTTCATATCTTCATGCATACGGTCATTGGCCGCCTGAAAAGCGGCAACGGCCGGATTCTCTGAAGGTGATGCGGCCTGCCCATGGGACTCGTGGGCGTGGCTATCTGATTGCGCATGGCTGAGCGGCGTGATCAGCGCCCCCGCGAGCATCATGACGCCTACCCAGTACGGCCTGGGCATGGCGGGTAAAAGGCTCTGGGTGACACCTTGGCAAGCGTTGGACATCAGTGTGCTCCTCAATGGCTGATTGGCTTTGCCTGCCTCTGTCAGGCAGGACGCTATCGTCACGATAGATTAAAAGTCTAAAACCTTGGGGCAGCACAGAGGTCAAGAGGCCTAAGGTCTAGGGTCTCCCCATTTTCCGGCGTGTCATCGGCATAGTCCTCCTGAGGAGGTGAACAAGTCTGGTATTCGTGCCTCGGCGTCTGGCGCTCTTCTCCAGAGGGGATAGAAAACACTTCGGCCTTGAGCAAACAGCCGTTGCCAGCCCCGCTGCAGGCTATAGAACGGGAATATCAGCCGGCGGTGTCGCTTCTGACGTTGCGCGTGCCGCACCAACTCCGGCGCTCGGTCCTGATAGGCCGCAAGCAGTGTCATTTCCAACAATTGTTGCGACTAAACAATAATTGCTGCGACAATCTCTATGTTGAGTTTACATAGAGTGCGCCTTTGTGACCGTTTCTCTTAAACAATCCAGAACCTTTAGCTTCCATGATGGCACCCTAAAAAACGAGGCAGAGCGCTTGGTCGTTTGGTGGTACGGGCCTATATTTAAGAACAATCGCTTACGAAGCGTCCCTAAAATCCATATCTTCTTAAGAACCATCGACCATGAAAATAACTTAGGAGGCGTGATGAGACGTGAGACTGTCTTAACGCATCTTGGGCTATTGAGAATAGGGTCAGTATGGGAAAAGGGCGTGAGTAGCTCGCGTATTGCCTACGAGGAAAGAAAATTCTCCGTTTCTTTTTCTCCAGGCGGCTGGCGAATTGTCACCTTAGATGATTTACGACAATCAGGACGAAGCCTCTATACCGCTTTTCATGACTCGAACTACTTACCCCAGAAAAATCAGCACAAAACATACCTGATTGAATTTGACCTTCCAGATGGCAAACACTTGCTCATCCCTTGCACAGAATTTTTTATTCGCGTTTACGGCCGATCTTCTGAAATCAAGCGAGTGCTCGCCACTTACCCTTGGGAAGAAGTCAAAAAACGTCTTTATCGACCGCTTGATGCGCCTGCATCCCCAGGTACGTGGCCTGTCAAATTTACCTATCATGTTCATAAACACGATGCCATTTTGCTCGCGCATATGTTGTACGATCCGTATGCCAAGCGCGCTGCAAAATATATATATTCACAATTTGAAACCAGCTCCACGCCAGATGAGATGCTTTTAAAAGCCACCCCATGGTTTCAAGGCAGCGGGGAAATCTCTGTTTCTGGCGTTCCAATTGATGGTGGCAACACATTCCTAGGCTTGCAGATATTAGGCTGTACGCAGCCCGATGGTGCCACGATCCACCGCGAAAGAGAGAAGTCAACGACAGTACCAGCCACCGATGGCGATGATGCTCCCACTCAATTTCCCTATCATCAGCTTCAAGACATCCCCGATGTCATTGACCTGACGGATGATGAAGAGCCCGACCATGGCTCTTCTTGGCTAGACCTTCCTGAGGACGAATTCGTTATTTTAGGTAAGCCTCGCGCCGTCTTGGATAAACGATATACTCGAAAAAATGTGCCCGATACACGAGGCGTCCCCGTTCCGGGTGACGAAACTATTTTCTCCACTGGGGAGCCGCATGGATCAGGAAAAGGGGTCGGACAGGCCTCTATTCATGCTCCTATTACACTGGAATCACAGGGCTTTCTACGTGATATGTGGAATGCGCTTCTCTATTTGCAATCGGCCTATCCCGAAACGATTCGTGGCGTTAGCTGGTTTACCTTTGAAGACGGCTTTAGCACTTCCCCCGACCCTCGGTTGATCAGCCTCGAACCTTTCGAAATAGACGAGGAGGTGGAAACGTCAGTCGCTAATTGGGTTTACATTGATACTCAGACCAAGGTACCTCGCGGGGTGCTCGTCGTTCGGGTGCATGTGTTAGATCAAACGCTCTATCTCATGGAGATCCAACGACGCCCTCCAAAACCCAGAGCTGGCGGTAGCGAGGAGGCATCCAAGCCTCCTTCCTATAAAGGTTTAGTCTTCACGCTGAGCCACCAAGGCAGCTTCGAGCAGTGGTTACGCCAAGTGCTGTCTAACGTGCGGCACGTAGAAGGTGTTGTCCAAAAACTAGTTGGTCACTGCCCAGGATTCGCCGATACGTTCAAGCACCCTAAATCCAAAAAGGAACAGATACCCTGCGAAGCCTCTGTGTTAAATGCTTTTAGCAAGGTCAGTATTGGTCGCAGTGACTTAGCATAGGTACTATTTGCCACCTTTATGAGTAGCGGTGTCTGTTTTGTCGCTAAGAGCAACCTGTACACCCCGTGTGCAGGTTGCTCTTCTGACGAAGAGCCGATACGGCCATCCCTTCAGTGGCGGGCGAGGATCTTCGCTGCGATGGGCGAAGTGATCATTTGAATCACGGCAAAAAAAGCGGCTGGAATCGCGATCTCTGATGGCAAGCCGGAAACAGCGACAAACGCTGCAGCGATGCTGAATTCCTTTTTACTGACCGTGAAAAGATAGGTAATCACCTCTTTGCGATCAGAGGTGAGTAACCGTGAGGACATACCTACCAGGTACCCAATCAAATTGAGGCACAGGGCCGCGCCCGCAATCACAAACGCATACCAGCCATAGCCAATGATCGTGGTGGCATTCGGCCCGACCACGGCGAGTAGGATCAGCAGATACAGAATCGACCCTATCCCTGCATACGCTGAATCATGCCGTGCAAAGAAAGCCGAGAACTTTGTACGCAAGCTGACCCCAATCACGGTAGGAAGAAGCACGATTAGTGTTAATTCAAGAATAATTGATCCAAGCGGCACGTCTAACTGAAGGCCGGTGAGCCATAAAAACAGGAAGGGAACAATAAACGGACATAACGCGGTGTTGACTGCGTTGAAAACAGCGGCAAGCGCCACATTGCCTTTTGCCATCAGTACCAAAAGAGGAGAGGACACATCTGTCGGCAGCGTGCCGAGCAAGGTTTGGCCAGCAGCCAGCGGGCCGCTTCCAAAAAATAGACGGCCCGTTAGCCACCCGGCAATCGACATAGGCCCATAGACCAGCCCCAATGCCAACAACTGCCGTGACGGCTTTCGGAACACGATGCGCACTGCATGCGCATCGAATGTGAGGCTGATAATCAACATCAGTAATGCCAGTAATGGCCCAATCGCGAACTTAAGCATTATTCCGGTGGCCGGAAAGAGTAAGCCTCCCCCCGCGACGACGATTACAAACCAGACAAGGTGCGCCTCGACAAAATAAATGAATCTACCCATGGTGGATTAGACGTTACCGGTTGAAGTGGATTGAGCCCCGCACCTAAAACATGATCACCTTCGGCCCAGCGCGCCATGGCTCGCTTGGTAGCTAGGGACGTGCTTCCCAATCCAGCGATGCAAATAGATAATGCTCAAGGGTTGAAGCTTTAGTTGCTAGAGGTTTTATAGTACCAAGAACAGATAATTCGAGAGAAGGTAACAGATGGGACATCATCATGATCATCCCCACATTGATCCTGCCTCTGGCGACCGGCGCGTCAGCATCTCCATTTGGGCCAATGGGCTCTTAACCATCGCTCAAATCGTCGGTGGCATTATGGCGGGGAGCCTATCGCTGATCGCTGATGCGTTACATAACTTTTCTGACATGGCAGCATTAGTCATTGCCTTTGCTGCTCGTAAAATCGCCAGACGGCCTGCCGATGTGCATATGACCTTTGGCTATGGCCGCATCGAGATAGTGGCAGCACTCATCAATTACACCACCCTCATTATTGTCGGTGTCTACCTGATTTACGAAGGCGCTATGCGGATGGTCGATCCCCCTGAGATAGAGGGATGGACGATCGTGATTATTGGTGGCGTCGCGCTCGTCGTCGATGCCCTTACCGCCATGCTCACGTGGTCAATGCAAAAAGAGAGTGTCAATATCCGCGCCCTTTTTCTGCATAACTTATCGGATGCGTTTGCCTCCATCGCCGTGATTATCGGTGGTTCGCTTATTTTACTGTACGACATGCGCTGGGTAGACCCCGCGATCACGATAGGGATTGCGCTATATATTCTTTACCTAGCCTTCTCTGAAATTGGCGGCCCTATCCGTACGCTAATGCTGGGATCTCCCCCGGACATTGACGGGCAGGCAGTCGTTGAGACCGTACGAGATATCGAGGGAGTCCAGGATATTCACCATGTGCATCTATGGCAGATGCAGGAAAACATGGCAGCCCTTGACTGCCACGTGGTTCTGACAGAAACCGGCTGGCAGCAGCTTGAATCCGTCAAAGCAGAGATCAAGGAGCAGCTTATAAATGCGCTTCAGTATTGCTCATTCCAGCCTAGAGTTTGAGCATAGTGACCACGCGCATCAAAATGCCAATCTATATGGGCATGAGTGACAGACCGAGGCCGGCTCCCAGCTCAGGTAGATAGCGAGCAGCTTACTCCCATAGCGATTGGCTTATTTTTGAAGTGGTCCAATTGGAGCGGACACCCCGATAAGCCTCATAATGGAGGCCATGGAGGTGTTCATGACCAAGAAGACTCGACGTCGGTTTTCCGATGAATTCAAGGCGGATGCGGTGAGCCTGGTGATCGATCAGGGGTATTCCGTATCCGAGGCTGCCCGGCGCCTGGGCGTGGAGCGCAGCGTGCTGGACCGCTGGTGCCGCAAGCACCGTCAGCAGGTCTCCGGCATCCCAGGGCGGCAGGAGGACGATCGCGATGCCGAGATCAAGAAGCTCCGCGAAGAAGTTCGTAAGCTTCAGATTGAAAAGGATATTTTAAAAAAGGCGGCGGCCTTCTTCGCCAAAGAGTCGAGCTGAGATACCAGTTCATCGAGTCGGAGAAGGCCACTTATCCCGTGGCCGTGCTGTGTCGGGTTATGCAGGTCAGCCGGAGTGGTTTCTATGACTGGCGACGACGTGGCCCTGATGAGGCGCGCCAGGCCCTGTACCACGAAGTCAGAGAGATTCATCTCCAGAAGCGTGGCAGCTATGGCAGCCGCCGCATGGCCAGAGAACTGCGACGCCGAGGCCACGATGTCGGCCGTTACCAGGCTTGCAGCCTGATGCGGGAAGCTGGTGTAGAGGCACGGCAGCGGCGCCGCTGGCGTCATACAACCGACAGTGAGCATAGCCTACCGGTGGCGCCTAACTTGTTGAACCGCCAATTCATGGTGGCTGAACCGAACCGGGCCTGGGTGGCCGATATCACCGCGATCTGGACGCTGGAAGGGTGGCTCTATCTGGCGGCGGTGCTCGACCTCTACGACCGGCAGCTGGTGGGCTGGGCAATGGCGGAGCACATGCGCACACAGTTGGTCCTGGACGCCCTGGAGATGGCCGTGGGACGCCGGCAGCCCGAGGAAGGACTGATACATCACAGCGACCGCGGCAGCCAGTACGCGTCGCATGACTATCGATCCACGCTGGATCGGCACGGGTTCCAGGCCTCGATGAGCCGGAAAGGGAACTGCTGGGACAATGCCGTCATGGAGCGCTTCTTCGGCTCACTGAAAAGCGAGTGGCTGGCTGGCCAGCGATACGGAAGCCGACAGGCCGCACGGCGGGACGTGATCGAATACATCGAGATGGAGTACAACAGCTGCCGGCTCCACTCGACCCTGGGCTACCAAACGCCAAGGGAAATCGAGTTGGCGGCTGCAGCTTGAAAATGTGTCCGCTCTGACTTGACCAGAACATTTTCAACCCTACTTTTCCACCCCATCGTTGAGACAGAGAGAGAAACATGTTCAAAAAAGCGTCTTTTATATTGGCCGGTACGTTAATGCTGACCGCTGCGATCGTCGCCGTATCGAAGCCTGCCCTCTTAGACATGCAAGCTCAGGCAGCAAAAGAGAGCGGTGTCCAGGCCGAGGACTCCTTGGTGCGTTCACACTCCCCCATCTTGGGACGAGAAGACGCGCCGGTGACGATTGTGGAATTCTTCGATCCGGCTTGCGAAGCCTGCCGTGCTTTCTATCCCCTGACAAAAAGTATTCTGGAAACCTACCCAGAAAAAGTGCGGCTCATCGTGCGCTACACTCCTTTCCACGGCGACGTATCGGACAAGGCCATTCGGGTATTAGAAGTTGCTCGTCGTCAGGGCGTCTTTGAACCGGTACTGGAGAGGCTGCTGGCTCGCCAGGATCAATGGGCTTCACATGGCAGTTTTGATGAATCCGCTATCCTCGATATCGCGAGCCAAGGAGGCCTTGATTTAGCGGCTGCCGAAGAGCAACTGACTTCTGCTGAGGTGCAGGCGGTGATTGACCAAGACATGGCGGATGTCAGAGCCAATCAGATTCGCCAAACACCTACCTTTTTTGTCAATGGCGAGCCTTTAGACCCCTTTGGTATGCAAGAGCTGATTGATGCCGTCGAGAGTGAAGTAGCGGAGATCTCTGGGGAAGAGGATGGCCAGTGATGCAGCGCTGGTGGTTACTAGGCTTGGTGGGCTTTTACCCCTTGCTAGCCGAAGCCAATTGGCAAACGCATCTGTCATTGCCTCCGTCTGAACTTAGCCCTGTCAAGTTACAGGCGGCTAGCGAGCAAGAAGGCACATTACCGCTCGATAGCGTTGATACCCTAACCTTTGGGCGTGATGTCGTCATTAATACCACTCTCTACGAGGCCTTGGCAGCAGAAGGTGTCCCAACGCGTTTCGCCACTAAACTGGAAACACTGCTCAGCGAGTTTATAGCAGCGCCGCTGGAGTTTTCTGGCAGTGAACGTATTCAATTAGTGTGGGAGGAAGATCGACGCCAGGACGGCGCCCGTGTTGGGCCACCACGCCTCAGTTATGCCGCTCTGCCTGATCAGGCAGAGCCCTTGGAGGTCATATGGCCGGTCACCCAAAAGGGGGACGTAGCTCTTTTCAAAAGCGACACACTGCTAGGCACGTTGCGGTTGCCCGTGCTTAGTGCCCGCTTAACGTCTCGCTTTGGGAATCGGCGACATCCTGTGTATGGAGGGATGCGTCCTCATAATGGAATTGACTTGGCTGCGCCGACAGGAACGCCGGTCATTGCCACCGCACCTGGGCGCGTATTCTTTATGGGTCGCCAAGGGGGATATGGGCAGGTGATCGAGGTGGAGCACGACACAGGGGCCATTAGTCGCTACACACACCTTAGCCGATTCTCCCCACAGCTAGTGGTTGGGGATTTAGTCAATGCGGGAGAGTCGCTCGGAGAGGTAGGTTCCTCCGGGGTCGCCACGGGCCCCAACCTGCATTACGAAGTGAGAGTCAATAACCAGCCTGTTGATCCCCTTGGTCAAGGTCAACGCATCATGTTGGGTGAGCAGCCGACTCAAGGTGAATATCAAGCGTCACTTTACGAGGCAAGAGATCGCTTGGAACAAGCTATCGGCACGGCGTCCATTTATGACTTGATCTCGTTTAACGAGCCGTAACCACCCGTGCTTAGCAACGTTGCATGGATTGTTAGTAACGTGAACGTGTGCTTGCCTCGTTATGGAATCCTAGCGCTGTGATCACTCATCTACCACAAGACAGGTAATCGGTATGGAAGAGGTTTCTCTCGTCACCATGGGGGTATTGGGAAGCCTTGCCGCGGGCTTGATGACGGCTGTCGGGGCGCTTCCTGTCTTGTTTACCAAAAGACCGAATCGTGGTGTTCGCGATTTAGCGTTGGGGTTCGCCGCTGGCGTCATGCTAGCGGCCTCTTTCTTCTCACTGATCATACCCTCCTTAGAAGCCTCGGAGCTGCGTTACGGAGGTAGCGTGGTACCTGCTGCCATTGCCTGTGCGGCCATCTTGCTAGGGATTGGAATGGTCGCACTACTGAACGAACTCTTACCTCATGAGCACTTCGAACAGGGGCGAGAAGGGCCAGAGGCTGCCTCACTACGTCGTATCTGGTTGTTTATTATTGCCATTACGATACACAACCTGCCAGAAGGGCTGGCCGTTGGCGTGGCCTTCGGCGCAGGGGGAAGCGAAGGAGGCATTCCACTAGCGATTGGCATTGGACTTCAGAATGCCCCAGAAGGACTGGCCGTAGCAGTATCACTGCTAGGCGTGGGCTATTCACGTTGGCGGTCATGGACGATTGCCGCCCTTACGGGGCTTGTTGAGCCGTTGGGTGGCTTATTAGGCGCTGGAGTCATCAGCATGTCACAAGCGCTACTGCCCTGGGGGTTGGCCTTTGCAGCGGGGGCGATGTTGTATGTGATCAGTCATGAGATTATTCCCGAAACTCATCGAAGCGGGCACCAAAAAAAGGCCACGCTGGGCCTCTCTATCGGATTGGTACTCATGCTGTTTTTGGATGTTTCGCTGGGCTAACCATTGGGCGTGGGGCGTAGCGTTAGTGCTAACCTAAGTCGTGAGCCCCTCCGTGCGATTTTTCAGTGATACAGAGCTGATGATCACTGATGACCTCAATGATTCGGCAGCTTTCCACTTTACCACCGGCACACTGCGTGACCATCCGTTGAAGCTCCTCACGCAGTATGGACAGTCGTTGAAGGCGGGACTCCACTTTCTTTAGGTGATGCGTGGCGATGGCATCGACTTCTTGGCAAGGCATATCAGGTTGATCTGACATGGCCAAAAGCTCTCGCACTGACTCCACCGAAAAGCCAAAGTCTCGGGCATGACGAATAAAGGTCAAGCGCCGCACAGCGTCGTCTCCATAGCGGCGCTGCCCCCCACCGGTTCGTGTCGCATCGCGCAACAGCCCAATACGCTCGTAATAGCGAACCGTTTCAGGTTTGCAATCGGCTCGTCGTGCTAACTCACCAATGCTGATACTTTGGCCGATCATCGACATGGTAAAACTCCTTAGGCAGGGCTTGAAGCTGTAGTTGCTACAAGGTTTACACTTAAAAACCATAGCCCATTGGCAGGAGAGGCACCATGAAAACATCAACGCCGACAACAGCGCCTACCACCTTGACGCTGCGTGTTGAAGGCATGGACTGCGGCGGTTGTGAGCGCAAGGTTGTATCGGCGCTAGAGCGACTGGAAGGCATTGAGGAAGTCACGGCAAGCTCGGTCACGGGATCAGTGAAGATTCACCACCACGATCACGGGGCCCCCTCGCGAAAGACCATTGAGGGCATCCTGAACGAACTAGGCTATCAAGTGGCTTCCCATGATGGCCAAACACGCGCATCTGGTGCTTCATCCTCTTGGTGGCAAACCGCTAAAGGGCGCTTGGTCATTATCACAGGAAATCTGCTGATAGTGGCCTTCGCGCTTCGTTTAGCATGGCCTGCGCTGGGTAATATGCCTTTCATTTTGGCCACGCTAGTCGGCTTAATACCCATTGCGCAGAGTGCCTGGGGCGCCCTCAAAATGCGCAATCCCTTTACCATCGAGATGCTGATGTGCATCGCTGCGCTTGGCGCATTGGCCATCAATGCTGCCGCTGAAGCTGCGATGGTCGTGTTCTTGTTCGCCGTAGGTGAGCTACTCGAAGGGGTAGCTGCTTCACGAGCGCGCCGCAGTATCTCAGCCTTGGCAAATTTAACACCCTCAACGGCGAGGCTGATGGACAATGGCCAGCTGCGTGACGTCTCGGCGGAGTCACTTAAACCCGGGCAGCGTGTGCTGGTGCGGCCCGGTGATCGCGTACCCTGCGATGGACGCATCCTGGTGGGCACCTCCGACATTGACGAGTCGCCGGTAAACGGCGAGTCCATACCCCGTTCGCGAGCGCCTGGTGATGACATTTTTGCTGGCACAGTGAATCTTGATGCCGCCCTGGAGGTGGAGGTAACACGAGGCGCTGATGACAATACGATCGCTCGCGTTATTCGTCTGGTTGAAGAAGCACAGGCCGCCAAGGCACCGATAGCACGCTTTATTGATCGTTTTGCGTATTACTATATGCCCGCCGTCGTCTTACTCGCCCTACTGATGGCGATAGTGCCACCGCTGGTATCGACCATGGCATGGTCGGAGTCGATTTACCGTGCGTTAGCATTGCTGTTAATCGCATGCCCCTGCGCGTTGGTCATTTCTACCCCAGCCGCCATCGCCGCAGGTCTCTCGGCGGGCGCTCGGCGCGGACTACTGATCAAAGGGGGAGCCGTTCTTGAACAGTTAGGTAAGCTTCGCTTGGTGGCATTAGATAAAACGGGCACCCTCACTGCGGGTACCCCAAGAGTCACAGATGTGGAGTCTTGGATTGCTGAGGAAGACGATAACAGCGTATTGCGGCTCGCCGCCGCAATAGAGCGGGATTCCAGTCACCCTATCGCCACGGCTATCGTTGAGCATGCCCGACAGTCGGGCATCAACCTCCCCACCGTCACTGGCAGCCGCGCTCTGGCGGGGCGCGGTGTTTCCGGCCAGGTGGAGGGTCGCGAGCTGAGCTTAATGACGCCTCGTCACCTTCACGAGAAAGTCATCCTTGAGGAAAGTCTCAGTGCTCGAATTGTCGCGTTAGAAGAAGCCGGTAAGAGCCTCGCTCTCCTCGTCGAAGGCGAGCGTTTACTGGGCTTGATCGCGGTTCGCGATGAGCCACGCGAAGATGCCATTGAAGGCCTAGCGGCGCTATCCCGTTTAGGCGTACAGGCGGTCATGCTCAGCGGTGATAATGCCCGCACCGTCGCTGCCACGGGGGGTCGCTTAGGCATTGAAGCGTACGGCGAACTAATGCCTGAAGACAAGGCAGCGTATGTTCGAGACTGGCAAGCGGCAGGCCGTGGCCCCATCGGTAAAGTAGGTGATGGCATCAACGATGCACCGGCACTCGCGGCAGCCGATGTGGGTATCGCGATGGGGGGTGGCACGGATGTGGCGTTGGAAACCGCCGATGCAGCCTTGCTCAAGAACCGCGTTACCGGCATCGCTGAGCTGATAGACCTCTCTCGTGCCACGCTGCGCAATGTGAAAACCAACGTTGTTCTCGCCCTTGGCTTAAAAGCCATTTTCCTAGTTACAACGGCGCTGGGTATTACCGGCATGTGGATTGCGGTGATGGCCGATACCGGTGCTACCGTCCTGGTGACGTTGAACGCCATGCGACTGCTGGGTTACCGCTTTTCGCCCAGTACCGCAATGACAGGCCTGTCACAAGGAAAAACAACGTCATGAGAACAGCGCCAAACGATAGCCCTTCACGTCGCTGGCCATGGTTCACATTAGCTTGCGTGATGGCTCTAGCCGATCAACTGGTCAAGGAAATTGTGCATGCCCAGATGTCGTTTGGCCAAGTCATTCCGCTAACGCCGTTTTTTAACTGGGTTTATACCGGGAACACAGGAGCCGCTTTCAGCTTTCTCGCAGAAGCAGGGGGTTGGCAGCGCTACCTCTTTCTTGGTTTAGCGTTGGTGGTGGTCGTCGTATTGGTTGTGCAGCTATGCAAACCCCTGTCGCGCTTGGAGGCCTGTGCGTACAGCCTGATTCTTGGCGGCGCGCTCGGTAATACTGTTGATCGCTTAGCGCGAGGGTACGTCGTCGACTATCTGGACATTTACTGGGGCGAATGGCATTGGCCCGCCTTTAACATGGCCGATATCGCGCTATTTGCCGGTGTATTGATGTTCGCGGTGGCGTTATGGCGTGAAAGTCCTGCTTTTAAGCGCTCTGAGTAACGCTATGGATGTGGTCGATAAAGATAAAGAATATACGCTTTTTGCTGGGCGCTCCTCACCAATAGTCGATTGCGTTGTAGCGCTCGCCGCTGGGGTGCTGACCACCTTGAGTGCCGCCCCCTTTTCCCTATGGTGGCTTGGCCCAGTGAGCGTGGCACTGGTCTATTGGAGAATAGCGTCGCTAACGCCCGCCATGGCCACCCTGCGTGGGTGGTGCTATGGGGTAGGCCTGTTCGGTTCAGGCACGTCGTGGGTCTTCGTTGCTATTCACGATTTCAGTGGCACCGGGGCCTTGGTGGCGATGCTCCTCACCACTCTTTTTGTCAGCGTCCTGGCGCTCTTCTTTGCAGTCCCCTTTGGGCTCTATCGACGCATCACGGGGCCACGGTTCGCCTTTCTTAGCTTTGCCGGTATGTGGGTGGTGAGCGAATGGCTACGCACTTGGATGCTCACCGGCTTTCCCTGGTTATTGCTGGGCACCTCTCAGATTGATTCTCCACTAGCCCCATGGGCGCCCGTTGGTGGTGTGTACTTGCTGTCACTCATGACCGCGCTGACAGGTACGTTAGGGGTAGAGGTACTGCGTCGCCGCTGGAGTTTCCTTGTCCCAATGGCCGCCTTGTGGATCGTTCCATTCCTATTGCCCGCCCAATGGACAACCCCGGCTGGCAAGCCCATCCGGGTGGCATTGCTGCAAGGGAATCTTGACCAGCGCATTAAGTGGACTGCCCAAGGGCAGCGCGAAGCGATCAGTATCTACACGACGATGACACGGGAGCAAGCAAGGGATATCGATCTCATCGTTTGGCCTGAGGCAGCCCTTCCCATGCTTGAGCAGGAAGCACAGCAAATACTTGAGCAAGTAGCGTCCGACCTGGGGCCTGACACCGCCTTGTTGACCGGCATTTTGCAACGCGACAGTGAAGGGCGCTCTTATAACAGCGTCATAGGGCTAAATGATGTGCAGGGCGAATACCAGAAGGCGCACTTGGTGCCCTTTGGCGAGTATTTGCCATTCCAAAGTCTCCTCGCTGGCACCCTTGCTTTTTTCGACTTGCCAGTACCTCGCCTGACCCCAGGGTCAGGCGAACAGGCTCCGTTACACGTGGCTGGAGCCACCATTGGCAATGCCATTTGTTACGAAATCATTTTTGCCGACCATGTCGCCCAACAGGCGCGTAATGCCGAGCTGCTATTAACGGTTTCCAACGATACGTGGTTTGGGCGCTCCATTGGCCCACACCAACATCTTCAAATGGCGCGTCTACGTGCCTTAGAAAATGGTCGTCACCTACTTCGAGCTACCAGTAATGGCGTGACGGCCATCATCGATTCACAAGGTCACGTCACAGCCCGTGCCCCACAGTTTGAACAGGCCAGTTTAACGGGCGAGGTGACCCCGATGCAGGGCCTAACTCCTTTCACACGCACCGGTAGTGGCCCCGCTTGGATACTCGCTGCGGTGCTGACACTGCTCGGGTTACAACTGAACTTATCTCGATCAAAAAACGACGCATTAGATGAAAAAGGAACCTAGCGATGCTCTTGGCAAAGAACGCAGCAATACTTAAGAGATTCCTCCCATGGCCAATGCAGATCGGCTTCATCGTGAGTGTGATGGTTTCGTTTCTGGCATGGCTCCCTGTCGCCATGGCGGCACAACCTTCCACTGCCCAGGAGACGGAATGGCCCAAGGGGCATTACCCGCTACCTGAGGAAGGCAATATTATCGGAGAGGCTGACACCTTCATCGTGAAGAATTACGAGGATACTCTGATTGATATTGCCAGACGTCACAACCTTGGCTACCAGGAGATTGTACGTGCTAACCCAGAGGTCAGTATTTGGGTGCCCGGAGTGGGTACTGAAGTAACCATTCCAGGACGCTTCATCCTGCCGAATGTCGAGCGTACTGGGGTCGTCATCAATATCGCCGAGCTGCGGCTTTACTACTACCCAGATGTCAAAACCGGTGAGACACCGCGCGTTGAGACCTATCCTATCGGCATCGGTCGCGAAGGGTTTGAT
This sequence comes from Halomonas sp. 18071143, assembly GCF_019211725.1. Classification (NCBI taxonomy): domain Bacteria; kingdom Pseudomonadati; phylum Pseudomonadota; class Gammaproteobacteria; order Oceanospirillales; family Halomonadaceae; genus Halomonas; species Halomonas sp. 18071143. The sequence goes on along the minus strand of NZ_CP078120.1, from coordinate 967,701 downwards.
ACACCCCTTGGTGTGACCGAGACCACCATGAACATTAAAAACCCCGCATGGTACCCGCCTGAGTCGGTAAAACGTGAAGCGGAAGCACGCGGCGAAACCGCACCAAGCGTTGTACCGCCCGGCCCCGATAACCCGCTAGGAGACCATGCCATCATCCTAGGCTTCGATGGCTATTTGATTCACGGCACCAACCAGCCCGATGGCATTGGCATGCGCGCAAGCCGAGGTTGTATCCGCATGTTACCCAAAGACATCGAATCTATATTTGACCGCATTCCACCCGGCACCCAAGTCAACATCATCAATCAGCCGATCAAGATAGGTTGGGAAGGCGGTCAGCCGCTGATTCAAGCCTTTCCGCCGCTTGGAGAAGAAGAGCACAGTATGACCGCACTCACAGAGACCATGACACGCCTTAACCAATACAATGTCGATAACGTAAACCTCGATTACGAGCAGCTCAGCGATGTCCTGTCACTCTCTAACGGGCTTATAACCCCACTACATCCAAAGCAGGAACAGGAGCCACAGCGCCACAGCCCAGAAGAGAAGGCTATCAAGGGCATTTATGAAGACCTGGTTTTGACGTCATCTCAACGGTCATGACACGCCTTTTGGCACCCCGTTGAGCCCTGGCATATAGGTAGAGAGCCATAGCCCCGTCCAAACGGCGGGGCGACATTCGCCTACAGAGTCGCGGGGCCCTCCAAGTGACTGCGCGCTATCAGTGTCTTAGCACTCAATATCCAGAGGCAGCCAGTAGGTAACGCCACCCACTACCACCTGTATCCCGTCTGTCGTCCGCTCTACGGTCTGTTGTCGAAGCATTTTCTGCGTTAATTTTGTGTCATGGAAATACTCCATGGCAGCAACGATCCATGCCTCCCTCCAGGCCTCTCCTTGATCAGCACACCGGGCCATCGTCATCAGGGTGCGGGCTAGTGTTTCTTTTCGCCGCTTTCTTGCCCGTTTTACATCCACCCGAGGAGCCAACGTGGTGGCATGTTGGCGATTTAAGAAATTAGTAAACCCCGTGACCGAGGCTGCTTGTCCGGGCACCGCATGCAAATAGTTGTCCACATCGCCCTGTTGAGGCAGTCGCTGCCCCTCCCGGTCAGTAGCGAGTAGCAATGCGGCTGCCGCTCTTAGTGCAAGTCGTGCGGAGGTGTGGGACGTTTTGCCCGCCTCTATACGGGTTTCCAATTGCAGCCAATAGGCTTGCAGCACTTGGTCTGATAGCGAAGCGAACGGCATAGAACTGAGACACGCTTGAATACGTCTTTTCTCTGAGTCGATCCGCTTTGCTTGGTGATCCGGCTCTACCCCTTGCTCTTCATGCAACCATCGCATGGGAAGCCTCACACGCCGCAAGCCCTCCGCCCCGAAGTGATGAAGTAGCTCCGAATAGCTCGGTATCCGTGACCATGCCTGGTCGAGCTCAAGGAAGAACGAGAAGAAATGATTGATCTTGAGGGCAGCCTTATGCGGCCCAGTGATACGAATCAGCCATTCACCAAATTCCCCAAAGGCCTCACTTAACGCTTTGGTAGTGATACCGGCTTGGCCAATGGTGATGCGTTTACGGCATGTTCGCGTCCAATAGCAGGGCTCACAGGCATCACCTCGACCCGCTGGCATGGGATTACCACACGATGGGCAGGCAATTTCCCCTTGCTCATTACAGGCTTTGCACAACGCATCCCCGTTGGGTGCCACCACCAATAAACGATGTCGACGACATGCAGAACAGGTACCGTGGTCTGCTGTCGAACAGCGTGGACATAAGCGATGATCATGCCCCATACGCGCCACTCGGGTAAGACGTTGAGATGCTTTCCCACACGCCTCGCAGGGCTCTGGTTCTTTGAAATAGGGAGCGCAGGCGATACAGACAGGGCCGTAGGGAGTGACCTTGCCGATGTTGTAGTCTGAACTGGCTTTTCCACATCGTGCACACGGTTTGTCAACGTTGCACTGACGACAGACGGCGTCTGGGTCATTCTTAGGCAGACGGGCTAACTCACCACATCGTGGGCACATCCGCCGCTTAAACACACGAGCATAGCAAGTTGAACAGTAGCCGTGCCCTTTATGGCGTCGCCACAATTTGGAGACTTCTCGGCCACACTCATCGCAGTCGACCGTTTGGTGTTGATTCAAGAGGTTGGCTCCGCTTTCATTCTGCGTTTTAAACGCGCCCATGAGGCTCTAACAGCGCGTTCCGACATGGGGCGACAAGCCGGGGGAACACGGCGGCGATGCGGCCCATGAGGGTGGTGAGATAACCGTGATAGCAGCGGCAACAACACAACGGGGGGCGACCTTCGGGGATCATGAAGCGCGCTCGTTTTGACATTGCACGCGACCAGAACGCTGAACGTTTCTTCAAGGCCCATACTGAGCAAGCGTTCCAACGCTACCAATAAGGCACTACGCTCGCTGACAGCCAGCAGCTCAAACGCCAGGCCAGACACAGGCATTCGGCAATCCGTAACCGAAATGCCCAATGAAAGAAGCGCATCGGCCAGGGGTGACACAGGCCGCCGACTTGCACGCCGTATAACGCCAATAAAAAAGGCCACCATAGAAAACCAATCGGCGGGTGCGATAGAGGCCTGCCTAAACGTCACCTTATCCTGTTCTAACACACGATCAGCCATCACTTGAACACTGAACGCTTCAGGTAAAGGCGACGTGCATACCGCCTTTCTAAAATCGTTATGACACCGGCTGCATTGAGCTAAATGTTGATCTTCCGCTGTCAGGCGATGGGGCTCTATAGGGGCCTTGCATGCTGGGCACTCATCTACCAGCTGCACCCCATGAAAGCGGCACCCAGTGTGCCAAGCGAATCGCCAGTGCCGGCGCAAGTAGGGGGTTGAGTCCTCTGCCAAGCACAACGTGCATACCTGTTGTCCTCCATGGCGGGTTCGATTTCGGCTGCCGAGTGCCAACAACCAGGGCCAAGTCCGGGTTTCCGGTAACGAGTAACCGACCACTTTCTCACAATCGTCCCGCATCCCCGCTTTCTGAAACTTAGCGGAAGATATCCCCGAGGCATTCACTAATGGGCGCATTCTTGCGAGGGGTATTTCCCTATCAATGTCCCTCGTCCATATACGCCATGTTGGCCAAATAGCCCCGGTGAGCGACAAAGGATCACACCCCTGTCGCAACGCCGCCCGAACGAGCCATGATGAAAGGGACTCCTCAGGCAGCAGGGGCACACTCAGCGCCCAGGTCATTACAGCATCACTTCCCTAATGCCACGGGTGGGCCGCACCCATGATTTACTCTGAATAATTTTCTCATCGATGCACTCAGCTCCAGACAAAATAGCGGCATTTGCACACTCAATCAGCAGCCGGTGCAGGTCACCCAAATTACCGCCAGAAATCGCGTGGAGCTGGGTCGCCAATTGGGGCTCATGCAGTTGGGAAGGATGTTTGAGAGGTAATATCTTCTCAAAGCCAGCGAGCAGCTTCTGAAACTCCTGATTGAGCTCCCACTTTGGTAACGCGACCACATCAAAGCGACTCGCATGCTGTGGGTCTGAATGCAGCACACGCACAGCATCTTGCGTCCCCACACCAACGATGGGAATCATTAGCTCATTGCATAAAAGCTTAATGGCATTCATCGTTTCGCGCTGCTTAACAGCACCACCGGTTAACAGAGAGTGAAACTCATCGATGATCAGTAAGCGCGTATGGCAAGCACGCAGTTGATGAATCACCTGGTAGCGCAGCTTGGGAACAGGATCTGTAGGCCGGTAGGGAGCCCAGAAACTCTCTAGCACTGCGATATACAGACTTTTCTCATCGGCACTCGGGGGAGCCTGAGTGACAACAACAGGCTTCACGGGCTCTACGTCTTCATTCACGTAGCCTTCACCGTACTGCTTACGAAACTTGTCTTTCCGTTGTTGGAGTCACCCACGAGCAAGAGGTTAGGCATACGAGGACGACTGGGCTTCTCCATCAACCCACGCATGACCTCAATGACACGATTGGCCAATGGATAGCCCAACCAGCGCGGTTGATCCATAAACTCCATTCGCTCTTTAGCGGACAGCCCCAAGACGTGACGAAGATCAGGATGAAGGTGTGTGCTCATGCTATGTCCCAGTTCACATCGATATCACCCGTTAAAAGACCGTCCCCTTGAGCGGGTGTCTCTTTAGGGGCCGCAGTTGAGGGCGCATGTAAAAGGGGATCTGCAGGCGTCACCTTCTTCTCATGCTCTTTACGTCGTTGTGCCTGACGGCGACTTCGCTTAGTACGTGCTTGCGACTCCTCCACATGGGTTCGCAGCTCACTAATAGCGCGTAGAATTTCAGTCTCATTGACCGAGTTTCTTCCTTCCTGCCGAAGGCGCGCTTTAGCTTGGGCATACTCCCAAACACTCATCGAGGGGAGGGCAAGATTGGCAAAGGGCACGCGAAAATAGTGCCCGAGCTCCGGGTCTTTGAACCAAATGACACTAATGTCGCGAGGGTCGCGCCGGAAAACAAAGGTGCGTTTCTTGTCTGGCATGTCTGGATCTTTGGCATTGATCCAAGGTCTTAGCGCTTCATCGTAATAGTTTATGCCATCGATGGTCACACCAAAGGTCTGGATCGTACGCTGAAAGCTGGGCAAAAAATCGAGCAATACAGAGAGCCTGTCAGCAGGCCTCGGCGCTAATCCCACTCCCTGCACATCCGCATTGCCAAACACACCAATTTCCCACTTTTTCATCGGCGACATACCAATCCCAGAATGAAGGCGCTGGTGGTAAACCTTGCAAATCAACGTCACCAGCCACTCTTCAAACTCGCTTTTCGTCATGGCCGCGTGCTTCTCTGGATCGTATCCCTCTTTCTCTTTAATGGAGGAGAAGGTCGTCCCAGGCAGGTTATGGATTTCCTTTAGAAGAGAGCCCAGTACCCGCTCAATGTGGCCACCATAACGAGGCTGCTTAACAGGCCGAAACTCAAGGTTGACCCCATAGGCTAGGCATGAGCGCCGAAACGTCTCAGAGCGAAAATCTGGGCCGTTATCGACATGAATCGTGGCGGGTGTGCCCCATACCGGCCACTCAGCCTCCACATTATGCAGTAGCAACCACTCATCTTTAGGAAGCATGGAGTGCGCCACACACATGCCGACAGATGTTTCAGAGGGCGGGTCAAACGACAAGTAATACCCCGTGACCATGCGAGTAAACACGTCCATGGCCAACGTAATCCATGGGCGACCAATCGGCTTGCGATACACGTCATCGACCAAAATAATATCGGCAGGCGTGTGGTCAATCTGCATAACGGCTAACGGATAGTCCGCATTGGGAAATTTTCCGGCAGCCGGCTGGAACTTGTTAATGGCTTTGTCTCTAAAACCATGGCCACGCAACCGGTCACGCTCTGGGATATCACGCAGACGAGCACGAACGGTACCAGGGCTCGGCGGGTCGATGCGCCGTTCATGGCAGCGCCGCATGACTTCCTGTACCGCTTTTTGTGCGGACGGACGCTGCAGCGTCAAATACACCTCTTTGATGACTTCCTGAATCACTGCCTCGGCATGCGCGGGAATACGCGACTTTCCCTTCTTCCACCCTGGCTTTTGAGGAATCAATGCGAGCACCGAGCCCGTCGCTTTATACCGCTTCAACCAACGGTAGATCGTAGCCGTATCAACCCCCGTTTGTTTCGCACGCTCCTCCGCTGCATCCCGCCCCACCGTATGGCGATCCACCAAGGGCTTAATGATGGAAAAGCGATGCTCGGCCTCCCGCCAATCGGCATCCCCAATCTCGGACATATCCTGCTCAGGGGATACGGACCCGCTATTGAGAGGCGCTAGTTCTTTGATGCGAAGCGGGCAACTACGCCCGGACTCAACGGCAATGCCAATGACTGTCTCAAAATCGAGCACCTGGGAAATTCGGTAAACGGTGCCATCTTTCTGAACCTGCTCACCCACCATAATCTGCAAGTGTTGGCGTGTTTGGGCGACGCCGTTATTGGGTTCAGTTGCGCTGCCACGATGGTTATTCATAATCGGGTACCCATACCTCCGATAGAGGACTGAAGGATTGGGCCATATCGCAATCTAACTGCCGAGTCGCCAGTAGATGCCATAAATGCGCAATCCCCTCTGCCCGGTAAATATCGCCCATAAAGTGCCGAGAAAGCAGGTAATCCAAGGTCGCCACCCCCATTTCCCTCACCGTGTTGAGGACTGCCTGGCTTTCGACAGAGGGAAACACCATCCGCTTGTAGCGCGCTAGGAAGGTAATGTTGTCCAAGGTCTTATCACGAATGCGGCTTTCATCATGAATGCGAAACGCCCAGCCCTCATTGTTGGCATGCCGTATCGCCGCCTTCCATTTAGGCGACCATTCACGCCAATGTGCTTGCCACTTTTCCCGTGGTTTGACCTCCACCAGGAGAGGTTTTGGGTAATCCCTGTAATGACGGTTACCGAGACGGTAATAAACCAAATAGTCAGGTGTGTAGGTGTAGCGCCTACCGGTCACGGGATGATGAAACGGGATCTCGCACGGCTGGGATATCACACCAAGGACGCTCACATCAAAGTCAGCCTTGATGAGGAAATCACGTTCGAGCGTCGACTCGAACGCAATAGACTCCTCCCCGCGAAAGGCATAGTAGCCAGACACACTTCGTCGGGTAGGGCCGATTTTACGAACGGATGTAGGCAGTGGCATGGGCAGTCGCACCAAATGTTGAATAAAACAAGACCTGTCGCATCAATTGCTATTAATTCTGTCGCACTCAATCCTGTACAGACTACCATAATAGCCCGATATTACGCCCTGAGGGTCGCACTAATTGCTGAAAATGACAAGCAGTGCCCAGGCCAGGCTGGCCAGCGCCACCAGGTTCTGCAGCGTCGTGAAACGGCGTGCCTGGACACCCTCTAGGTCGAACCCCTGCTTGGTGAACCGGTACCCCTCCTCGCAGGCCCAGCGATCCAGGTAAGCCTGAATCATCCGCTCGCCTTGGCGGCGACCACGCACCGGGCGCGTCGTCACCAGCACCAGGCGCTCCGACTTCTCATGATCGACAACGATCATCCACAGCGGCGTCTCCGGATGCTCCCGCAGTGTGACCTTGGTGATGCCGAACCGCACCGGGATATGCTGCCCACGGCGCAAGTGGCCGCGGTGCTTCAGTGGCAGATCTCGGGCAATCTGCTGCGACGTCTTGGCGGTATCTCGCCACTGCCAGAAGCGCTGATTGGCGGCCCGGACCAGCACATGACGCTCGGCGCGCAGCCAGGCATCCCACAGCCGCCCTCGATCGCCGCCACGATCGATGACCCACAGTGGCCGGCCCTCCACATGGCGCTGCACGGTATCCATCACGCTCAGGATATCGGTGTTTTCACTGCGGTAGCCGCCGCGAGCCGGCGATAGCAGCCGCGTGAGCAGTGGCCAGGTGGTGCCCCGCTTCAGGTCGCGTGCCACCACGCTGATCAGCGGATAACCGCCGACGATCTCGCCGGTATCACCGTCGCGAACGCGGGTTCGGTATTCACTGGTCGGGGCGCCATCCCGGTTCAGGTCGCCCGGATCGATGGCCAGCACCATGTCATCGGTGATATAGGGCGTGATCCGCTGGAGCTGCAGTTGCTCCGCGGCCCAGGCAAGCTCGCTGTGCCGGGACAGCATGCGCGACAACCGCTTCTGCGTGTGGTGTAGCCGACAGGGTTCCTTCAAGGCGCGGGCGATCTCGGCCTGGCGCAAACTACCGCTGGCCAGGATGCCAAAGAGCGTTTCTGCCGCCAGCTTCACGACGGGTCGAGCGAGGTGATCCGACAGGTCGTCACACCAGTCGATCAGGCGAGCTTTCCATTTGGCGCGGTCTTTGGCATCTTGAAGCATCGGGGCTTTCCTTTTGGTTCATGGTGTTAGGGGTAACAACATGATACCGGCGGGAAAGCCCCGATCTCGTTGATAGCACTGAAATTTTCAACGCTATTCAGGCAGTTACAGCACCACCTGTGGAAAAGTGGGGAGACGCTAGGCCTAAGGTACGTTACCCTTGGGGGAGTCCACTTGATAAGGAGTGCTCATGGATTGGAATCCGGCCTACACCTGGCTAGTCATCGCGCTGCTGCTCAGTCTCGGCGAGCTGACCTCTGGCGCCATGGTCCTCCTGGCGCTGGGCATCGCCGCCGCCTTGACCGCCGCCGTCACCGCGCTGGGGCTGACACTGCCCTGGCAACTGCTCAGCATGGGCATCTTCGCGGGTATTCTGGTGCCCGTGGGCGTGATGGTGATTCGCCCGCGCTTTTCGCCCAAGGGGGTCGCCTACGGCACCACCGGTACCGGTGTGGAAAAGAACCAACACTATGTCACCCTGACCCGCGACTTCGATAATGCCACCGGCATCAAGGTCAATGGCGACTTCTATCGACTACGCGTGCTGGAGAGCGGAGCCACCGAGCTGCCCTCCGGCACTCCGGTGGTGTTCAAACGTTTCGAGGGCACCACCGCCCTGGTCATGCTGGCCCCTGCCAGCAACCCGGTTCCCCAGGACGACCATTCGCAACACAAGGAGCTTTAACCATGGATCTACCCATCAGCCCAGGCCTGTTGATCAGCCTGATCATCGTGGTCATCGGTATTCTGATCATTTCCAAGGGCTTGGTGATCGTTCGCCAATCGGAAGTCATGGTGATCGAGCGACTAGGCTCGTTTCACCGGGTGCTGGAGAGCGGCATCAACATCATCATTCCCTTTATCGAGCAGCCCCGCGCCATCACCATGATTCGCTACAAGAAGATGGGCGAGGAGTATCACCCCATCACCAGCGATGAAATTCGTATCGACCGTCGGGAAACCGTCATGGACTTTCCGGGCCAGCCGGTCGTGACCACCGACAACGTCACGGTGCGGATCAACGGCGCGCTCTACTATCAGATCATCGACCCCAAGCGAGCAGTCTATGAAGTCGAGAACATGAGCCAGGCCGTGGAGGTACTGGCCAAGACCACGCTGCGTTCGGTGGTCGGCAAGATGGAGCTGGATAAGCTGTTCGAATCCCGGGCCGAGGTGAACAACGAGATTCAGGCTGCCATGGAAGAGCCTGCTTCCAAGTGGGGGGTCAAGATCTCCCGGGTCGAAGTTCAGGACATCGCCATGCCGGAAGAGGTGGAGTCGGCCATGCGCCTGCAAATGGCTGCCGAGCGTAAGCGTCGTGCAACGGTCACCGAAGCCGAAGGCGAAAAATCAGCAGCCATTGCCATGGCCCAAGGCCAGCGTGAGTCTGCCATCCTCAACGCCCAGGGCGATAAAGAGTCGGCCATTCTGCGTGCCCAGGGCGAGCAGGAGTCGATCAAGCTGGTGCTCAGCGCCATTGGCGACAGCGACGAGCACAAGCGTACGGTAGTGGGCTACCTGCTCGGCCAGAGTTACATCAAGGTGCTGCCCACCATGGCCAAGGACGGCGAGCGCGTCTTCGTGCCCTACGAATCCTCGGCGCTGCTGGGCTCCATGGGCATGTTCCGCGAAATGGCGGGCACCCCGGAAGACGCCGTGGCCAACCATCTGGATCACGCCAACGCTCGCCAGGGCGGCTTCCGCAGTGGCATCGTGGGGGGTGCGGCAAGCGGCCAATAACCTCGCATTAACCTCTTGGGCCACCACGGCGGCTTGATGCGCCTCGTCGGCGAGGCGCGAGAGAGCCGGTGACTTGCCTATGGCACCCCAATGGCGTGCGGCACAGGTGTTTCGATAAGGATTTGGCTTGTTTATCGGGCAAGGCTATCGAGTCTGGTTATCCAAGAGCCTGGTTATCGAGAAGCCTGTTATCGAGAGAGCTCCTGGCGCACGATGTCGGCACCTGCGCTCAATGCCTTCAGCTTGCCTTGCGCCACTTTGCGCGGCAGGGGCGTCATGCCGCAGTTGGTGCAGGGGTAGAGCTTGTCGGCGTCCACAAAACGTAGCGCCTTGCGCAGGGTATCGGCGACTTGTTCCGGGGTTTCGACGGTGTGGGTGGCCACGTCGATGGCCCCGACCATCACCTTCTTGCCGCGAATCAGCTCGATCAGCTCCATGGGCACGTGGGAGTTCTGGCACTCCAGCGAGACGATGTCGATGTTCGAGGCCTGCAGTTTGGGGAAGATTTCCTCGTACTGGCGCCACTCGGACCCCAGCGTCTTCTTCCAATCGGTATTGGCCTTGATGCCGTAGCCGTAGCAGATATGCACGCCAGTCTCGCAGGTGACGCCTTCGATGGCTTTTTCCAAGGCGGCGATGCCCCAGTCGTTGACCTCATCGAAGAAGACATTGAAGGCGGGCTCATCGAACTGAATGATGTCTACCCCCGCCGCCGCCAGATCACGGGCTTCCTGGTTGAGAATCCTGGCAAATTCCCAGGCGAGTTTTTCACGGCTCTTGTAGTGGCCGTCATAGAGGGTGTCGACCATGGTCATGGGGCCTGGCAGCGCCCACTTGATGGGCTGGTCGGTCTGCTGACGCAGGAATTTGGCATCGTCGACGAAGACCGGTTTTTCCCGCGAGACAGGGCCCAGCACCGAAGGCACGCTGGCCTCGTAGCGATCACGGATCTTGACCGTCTTGCGCTGCTCGAAATCGACACCATCGAGGTGCTCGATGAACGTTGTCACGAAGTGCTGGCGGGTTTGCTCGCCGTCGCTGACGATGTCGATGCCTGCCTGACGCTGATCGTGCAGGCACGCCCGCAGCGCATCCTGCTTGCCTTCCACCAGCTCGTCGCCCTGCAGTTTCCAGGGGGACCAGAGCGTCTCGGGCTCGGCCAGCCAGGCGGGCTTGGGCAAACTACCGGCGGTCGAGGTGGGCAACAGTGTCTTCATAAGAAATAACCTTCATGATGAGGGGATCAAAGGGCGTAATCGGCCGACCACTTGTCGAGTATTTGGCGGAAGGGCTTGATGAAATATTGCTCGGTAAAGCGCCCCTGCTCGATGGCCAGTTGGCTGCGCTCTTCACGGTCGTACACGATGCGCGTCAGCGAGTAGTCCTGGTGCTTCAGGCTAGGCTGATAGAGCTTGCCTGCCGCCGAGTTGGCGTTATAGATCTCGGGGCGGTAAATCTTCTGAAACGTCTCCATGGTGCTGATGGCGCTGATCAGTTCGAGGTCGGTGTAATCGGCCAGCAGGTCGCCGGAGAAATAGAACGCCAATGGCGCCACGCTATGGGGCGGCATGAAGTAGCGCACCTGCAGGCCCATCTTGGCGAAGTAGAAATCCGTGAGCGACGGCTCGTCGTTGACGTACTCGACGCCCAGCACGGGGTGGCAATTTTCCGTCTGACGATACACCTTGCTGTGGGACACGCTCAGGCAGATGACCGGCGCCTTGCTGAACGATGCGCGGTAGGCGTCGGAGTGAATGAAACGCTTGAACAGCTTGCCATGCAGGTCGCCAAACCCTTCCGGGATGCCAAACTCCGAGCGCTCCTGATTGTGCTCGGCCAGCCACACGCTGAAGTCGTAGTCGCGAACGTAGGAAGAGAAGTTATTTCCCATCATGCCTTCGATGCGCTTGTCGAGATGCTGATCGATGATGGTCGTCTTCAGCATTTCAATCGCGGGGAAGGCATCGCTCGCGTTTGCCATGTTCAGCTCGCCGGTGATGATATCCAGCTCGACGGCATAGCGATCCGCCTTGGGGTTATCCCAGTGCGCCAGAGTATTGAACCGGTTGTTGATCATGGTCAGCGCATTGCGCAGGTTTTCCTGGCAGCGCTCCCCTCTCGCCAGATTGGCGAAGTTGGTCGTGGTACGCGTGCTCTCGGCAGGACGGTAGTTTTCGTCGAACCGGACGCTCTTGATATCGAAGGTAAAGTCGTAGCTCATCGCGAACAAACACCCTGTTGGTCGAGATTGGCGACGGCGCCGCAATGCAGCTCAGCGCTCGATGCCATGTTTGACGTTTCGATACACGGGCGTTAGCGCCACGTCATCGAAAAGGATGTGTTCTTTATGCCAGACCCACCACATGAATGAAAAGCGACATTAATTCAACTCATCATGAGAAAACCTCATGATGAGCTGTTTGGCAGGGCGCTTACCCCTGTTGAAACGGATACACCGAGCCAATGTTCAGCAGCTGCGTCAGCTCATCCAGCGCGGTGAGGACTTCCGTGGCGAGCTGCGGGTCGGCCAGGTCATCGGTGGCGAGGCGGTCGCGGTAGTGGCGGCTCACCCAGGCGGTGAGGTCGTTATAGAGCGCATCGTCGAGCAGCACTCGACCGCTTAGGGCTGCGCGCTCGGCGTCGCTGAGCACCACGCGCAGGCGCAGGCAGGCGGGGCCGCCGCCGTTGCGCATGCTCTGCTTCACGTCCTTGACGATCACTTCGCCAATGGGATTATTGCCTGCCAGGATGAAGTCCTGCAGCGTGCGCCACACGGCTTCCCGCTCCTGACACTCGCTGGGCACCACCAGCGTCATGGTGCCATCCTGGTTGGAAAGCAGTTGCGAGTTGAACAGGTACGACGCTACCGCGTCTTCCATGCTCACCGCTTCCATCGGCACCCGAACGGGAATCAGCGGCGTGCTCATCTTGGCGCGCAGCTCGTCCAGCGTGCGCTCTTCATCGAGAAACGCCATTTCGTGGTAGAGCAGCACCGGACCGTTACCCACGGCAATCACATCGTTGTGGAACACCCCAGCATCGATGGCCTCCGGGTGCTGCTGGGCAAAGACGGTCTGGGCGTCGCTCAGCCCGTGCTGGCGTGCCACCGCCTGGCTGGCTTCCAGCGTTTGCCGGGCGGGATAGCGCTTGGGCTCGCTGCGCCCGCCGCCAAACGCCTGGCGGCCATACACGAACAGGTGCACGCCGGGCTCGCCGTACTCACCGCATAGCCGGGTGTGGTTGGCCGCCCCTTCATCGGAAAACGCGGGGGTGGCGGGCAGCACCGGGTGGTGGGCGAAGTGCTGCTCATCGCGGAAAATCGCCTGGAGTACGCGCCCCGTGGTGCGCGGCTCCAGGTAGCGGTGGAAGCTCGACTGCAGGTTGGCCGGGGTAAAGTGCACCCGACCATCCGGCGCATCCACGCCAGGCGTAATGGTGCCCGCGTTGGCGGTCCACATGCTGGACGCCGAGCATACCGCCCGCAGCAGTTGTGGCGCTTGCTGCGCCGCTTGAGCGAGGATCTCGCGGTTGCTGCCGCTGAAGCCCAAGTCGCGCAGCGCGCCCAGGTCCGGCCGCTGCTGCGGGGGCAGAACACCCTGGGCGTAGCCTGCGTCCATCAGCGACTTCATCTTGGCCAGCCCCTGCAGCGCGCCCTCTCGGGGGTTGGAAACCAGGCCCCCGTGGCTCATGGAGGCCACATTACCGTGGGCCAGTCCCGAGTAGTTGTGGGTCAGCCCGACCAGACCGTCGAAGTTGACTTCCCGAATGCTGTGAACGCTCATAGGGTGACTCCCGGTGGCAGGGTTTCGGGCATTTCCAGACTGTCGGCTTCCATGGAGGCAACGGGGTAGGCGCAGTAGTCGGCGGCATAAAAAGCGCTGGGGCGGTGATTGCCGCTATCGCCTACGCCGCCGAAGGGCGCGTCCCCCGATGCCCCCGTGGTCTGGCGGTTCCAGTTCACGATGCCTGCGCGAATACGCAGCAGGAAGTCGTCCCAATCCGCCGGTTCGCCACCGATCAGCCCCGCCGAAAGGCCATAGCGGGTGTCGTTGGCCAGTGCCAGCGCCTCGTCCCAATCGGCATAGCGATGGATTTTCAGCAGCGGGCCAAAGTGCTCTTCATCGGGCACCTCCAGGCCGGTCACGTCGATCAGCGCGGGGCTGAGCAGGCTGGTGTTCTCTGCCAGGCGCTGCATACGGTTGATCACCGTGCCGCCCATGGCTTCCAGTTCGTCCTGCGCCTTGAGCAGGCCATCGGCCGCGGCCACGCTCACCAGGCCGCCATAGAACGGCGCGGGCTCCTCGTCGAACTGCCCGGCCACGTGCAGTTTGGCAATCGCCTCTGAGAGCGCGTCGATGAGACGATCTCCCGCCTCCCCCTGGGGAATCATCAGACGACGGGCGCAGGTGCAGCGCTGGCCGCCGGAAAGAAACGCCGACTGCAAAATGGTCAGGACGGCTGCGCGCTGGTCATCCACCTCCTTGACCACCAGCGGGTTGTTGCCCCCCAGCTCCAGCGCGAGGATTTTATCCAGCTGCCCGGCAAACTGCTGCTGCAACAGGCCGCCCACTTTGGCGCTGCCGGTAAACAGCAAGCCATCGATACCCGGGTGGGCAGAGAGCGCCTGCCCCACGGCCACACCGCCTTGTACCAGGTTGATCACCCCGGCGGGCAAGCCGGCTTCCAGCCAGCACTGCAGGGTCAAATCCGCGGTGAGCGGGGTCTGGTCGCTGGGCTTGAACACCACCGTGTTACCCGCCAACAGCGCGGGCACCATGTGGCCGTTGGGCAGGTGCCCAGGGAAGTTATAGGGGCCGAATACGGCCATTACCCCGTGGGGCCGATGGCGCAGGACCGCCCTGGCGGTACCCACCTCTTTTTCACGTTCGCCGGTGCGCTCGTGGTACGCCTTGATGGAGAGCGCCACCTTGCCCACCATGGCTCCGACTTCGGTACGCGCTTCCCATAGCGGCTTGCCGGTTTCTGCGGCAATCGCCACGGCCAGGTCTTCCTGGCGCGCCTTGAGCACCTCGACGAACCGCTCCACCAGCGCCTGACGCTCGGCAAAGGGAGTGCGCGCCCAACCGGGGAAGGCGGCCCTGGCGGCCTCGACTGCCCGCCCCACCTGGGGCTGCGACGCCGAAGCCCCTTGCCAGAGCAGCGTGCCTGCCACGGGGTCGTGCTTGGTCACGGGGGCGGCCTCGCCGACCACCCAGGCCCCATCGATCAACTGCTGCTGTTGGGCGGGCATACGCGGGGTGCGTGCGTTCGGGTTATGCATGACGCTCTCCTTTGCTGAGCCGGGTAGTCGGGTATGTGGGCAGATCAGGTTTCCAGCAGACGCAGCGTGTCGCCCGTGGCGACGCCCAGCCGCTCGGCCTCCTGAGGGGTCAGGACGACGGTGCTTTCGTCGGCGGGGCCTCGGCCAATCCAGCCAGCGGTAAAGTGCTGCATCTGAGTGGTGGCCGCCAGCCAGCGGCTGACGCTTTCTGCGGCAGCGTCGGGCGACACCTCCACCTGATAGCAGCGTGAATTGCGGATCGCCCGCACATCATCGATATAGGCTTCCACCGTGGGGCCGCCGTCGAAGATGTCGATGTAGCCTTCCCAGCGCAGCCCCTCTTTCTTGAGCATCTCCAGCGCCGGGCGGGTGTGGCGATGTACCTGACCAATACAGGCCCGCGCCTCTTCCGACATGAACGTGGTGTAAATGGGAAACTTGGGCATCAGCTCGCCAATGAAGCTTTTCTGCCCCAGGCCAGTCAGCCGGTCTGCCTCGCTGAAATCCATGGGGAAGAAGTGCTTGCCCAGGCTCTGCCAGAACGGGCTGACGTTGTTTTCATCGAACACGCCGCGCATTTCGGCAAGCACCTTCTCGGGAAAACGGTCGCGGAACTGAGCCATGAACAGCCAGCGCGCCTTGGAAAGCAGCGCACCGTTGCGCAAATGCTTGTTGGCCTCGCCACGGTACTCCGGGCGCAGGAACAGCGAGCACACCTCGGCATCGCCGGTATGGTCCGAGCTCAAAAACAGCGTGTCGATGGTGCGATGCAGGTCGAGCTGTACCGACGAGTGGGCCAGGGTGCCAAGCCGGTAGTTGTAGAACGGCACCTCGCGCCCCACCTGACCTTCAATGGCGCAGCAGCCTGCCAGCTCGCCGTTGGACTCATCTTCCAGTACAAAAAAGTAGAGCCGGTCGTCCACTGGCGTGCGCTCTTCGAACGCACGGGCGGCGGCGTCGATCTTGCCCGCCAGGAACTCACGGTTATCCGGCAGCGAGGTAAAGCCAACGCCTGCCTGCTGCGCCAGCGCCTGGAGCCCATCCAGATCATCACGGGCAATGGGGCGAATGCGCATTACATCTCTCCTTCATCGAGCGCATCGACGGCGCTGGGCAGGGCTAACGGCGCTGCCAGTACGGCGCGCCCCTCTTCCACCCCCAGACGCTGCGCATGCTGCGGGGAAAGCATCAGCTGTCCGGTGGGCGAAAGTGCATAGCGCGCCACGATGCAGCGAAAATCGCTCAGCGTCTGGTTGGCGATCATCGCCGGTTCGGCATCCGGCAAGGCATGCTCCGGGCGCACCCGCACCGGGTGCCAGGCAGCACGACGACAGGTTTCCAGCCGTTCGCGCTCGGCCTTGACGATGGGCCCGGCATCGAAAATATCCACATGCCGGGAACGGACAAAGCCTTCCGCCAGCATTTCCGCCAGCGCTGCTTCATGGGCCGGATGTTCACGGCCTATGGCTGCCCTGGCAGGCGGCGTCAATAGCGGCAGGTAGAGCGGAAACTGGGGCATCACCTCGGCAATGAAGCTTTTCGAGCGCACCCCGGCCATGTGGTTCATCTCCTGGAAGCCGCGGGCAAAGAAGTGGCGGCCCACGCTCTCCCAGAAGGGCGATTCATTCTGGCGATCCAGGTACCCCGGAAACGCCACGGCGAGAATCCGCGAGAAGCGCTCCGGGTACTGGGCAATGAACATCAGCCGCGCCCGCCGCAGCAGGCTCTCGGCGCTGGTGCCCTTGTAACGCGGGTTGAGCGACAGCGCACAGAGCAGCGTGGCGTCCGAGACTTCGTGGGACAGCGCCAGGGTCTGTACTTCCCGGCGCACGTTGAGCTGCTGCGAGGCGTGGATCAGCGTCTCCTGGCGGTAGGTGTAATAGGCCTCGGCGGCCCCCGCCTGGGCGCGGATGGTGGCGGTACCGAGCACTTCATGACGATGATCGTCCGCCAGCACGAACATGTACTGCTCGTTACCCGGAAAATCGACCTCGCTGCCAAACGCCTCCTGGGAGCGCAGGATGCGCTCCTCTAACCGCTCTCGGTTGGCGGGCAGGTTGGTCAGCCGAGGAACGGCGTGCTCGGCCAGCTGTTCCAGGGCAGGCAGGTCGGCCAGAGTGACCGGACGGATAACCAGCATGCTCAACGCTCCTTCTGGTAACGTTTGCGGCCTGCTCATGCGCTGGCAACAAGGCGCTCGATGGCTCGTTCGAGACGCGCCATGCCTTCGGCGATGTCGGCCTCGGGGATCACCAGCGACGGCGCCATGCGCAGCACATTGGGACCTGCGATCAGCGCCATCACGCCCTCTTCCATGGCCAGCGGCAGGATATCCTTGGCGCGACCTTCGAAGGCATCGGACATCTGTGCGCCCATCAACAGGCCCATGCCGCGGATTTCCTTGAACACGCCGTGCTTGCGGTTGATGGTTTCCAGGTGCTCACGGAACAGGTCGTGACGCTGCTTGACCCCTTGCAGCACTTCGGGGGTGTCGATGAACTCGACCGCCGCCAGCGCCACCGCCGATGCCAGCGCGTTGCCGCCGTAAGTGGAGCCATGGGTACCGATCACCAGCGACTTGGCAATGGCGTCGGTGGTCAAGGTGGCGCCGATCGGGAAGCCACCGCCCAGCGATTTGGCGCTGGTGAGAATGTCCGGAGTGATACCGAAGTTCTTGTAGGCGTACAGCTCGCCGCTGCGGCCCACGCCGGTTTGCACTTCATCGAAAATCAGCAGCGCGCTGTGCTCGTCGCACAGATCGCGCAGGCCCTGCAGGAACTCCTGGGTGGCAGGCACGATGCCGCCCTCCCCCTGCATGGGCTCGACCATGATGGCGCAGGTGTCATCGCCCACCAGCTTGCGCACGCTCTCCAGGTCGTTGAAGTTGGCGTGCAGAATGCCGCCGGGCACCGGGCCAAAGCCCTGGGAGTATTTTGGCTGCCCGCCCACGCTCACGGTGAAGAAGGTGCGGCCATGGAACGACTGGTAGAACGAGATGATCTTGTCCTTGTGCTCGCCGTGGTGATCCACCGCCCAGCGGCGCGCCAGCTTCAGCGCCGCCTCGTTGGCTTCACCGCCGGAAGAGCACAGGAATACCTTGTCGGCGAAGGTGCGCTCGGTGAGCGTCCTGGCCAGCTTGAGCGCAGGCTCGTTGGTGAACACGTTGGACAAGTGCCAGAGCTTTTCGCCCTGCTCTTTCAGCGCATTGACCAGTACCGGGTGGCAGTGGCCCAGCGAGTTCACCGCAATCCCCCCGGCAAAATCGATGTATTCACGGCCTTGCTGATCCCACAGGCGGCTGCCTTCACCACGCACCGGAATGCTCTGTTGCGGTGAGTAGTTGGGCATCATGTAGTGGTCGAAATCCTGGCGACTTGGGGTGTGGCTCATGAAACAAATCCTCCGGTGGAGTCAGCGATGACATCAGTATACGAGGGGCGGTGGCCGCCCTGCTTTCACGATTGGGACGCTAAATTATGAAAAGCTGCGCCTACCCCAGCCGCTCTTCCCGCGGGGTGATCCCAAAGTGGTTACGGTAGGCAGTGGAAAAGTGCGCGCCCGAGGAGAAACCGGTCATCAGGGCAATGTCGCCCACGGGACGGTCGCTCTCTCTGAGCTGTTTGCGGGCTTCCTGCAGCCGCAAGTCCAGATAATAACGGCTGGGCACCGCCTGCAGGAACTTCTTGAACAGCCGCTCCAACTGACGCCGGGAAATGCCCAGGTGTTCGGCCAGTTCCAGGGTCGAAAGCGGCTCTTCGATATTGGCTTCCATCAGCGTGACCGCATCCACCAGGCTTTGTGGGGCGTGGCCCAGGCGGTGGCGCAGGGGGACGTGCTGGCGCTCATCGGCAAGGCGAATGCGATCGCACACGAACTGCTCCGAGACCTGCTCTGCCAGCCGTGGGCCGTGATGCTTGCCGATCAGCGTCAGCATCATGTCCATGGCGGCGGTGCCGCCCGCGCAGGTCAGACGGTCACGGTCGATCTCGAACAGCTGCTGGGAAAGCGTGACCTGGGGGTACGCCTGGGCAAATGCGTCGAAGCGCTGCCAGGGCAGCGTCGCGCGATAGCCTTCCAGCAGCCCGCAGCGGGCCAGCACTTCGGTGCCCCCGGCCAGGCCGCCTAGCGCAACGCCCCTGCCCTGATGACCGCGCAGCCACTCGTGAAGCCTGGCGGGCAGTACGTAAGGTAGCGGTGTCGGTGCGCAGACCAGCAGCATATCCAAGGGGCCAAGAGCGGCTTCCAGCGGGTGTTGGGCCAGCAGCGAAAGCTGCGATGCACTGCGCACGGGCTCGTCGTCCAGGCTGAGCGTCAGCGTGTGATACAGCATCTGGCCACTGAGCTGATTGGCCATCTGCAGTGGCTCGATGGCGCTGGCATGGGCCAATAACGAAAACCCGGGAAGCAGCACAAAGGCAACCCGCCGACGCTGATCGGGGGAAGGCGTCAACGGCCGAGTGGGCATATGAAGATGTGACAAGGTGAGAGGCACTGCATGGAAACCGCCGCTGGCTGTCGAGATAACGTGTTCAAATCAAACGTCATCTTACCCAATTGCGGCGCGGAAGGCAGCGCCATGACCGCAGGAACAAAAACACGGCGCTTGACGTCCTCCCCGCCCTAAAGGACGGGGATTCCAACTTCTTGAGGGCAACGTCCTGCCCCGAGGCTGAGGATATTCCGGGCCGCATTCACGTCCCGGTCGTGGAGTACACCACACTCCACGCACTCCCAGACCCTTACTCGCAACCCGTTGACGCCCTGCGGCCCGCTAAGCGAGCCGCACGACGAACAGGCGCGGGTGGTGTTGGTTTCGCGAACGACCTTGAAGACGATGCCTGCGTGAGCGCATTTATATTCCAGCATCGTTTTCAGTTGTGACCAGCCAGCGTCGTAGACGCTTTTGGCCATCCTGGTCTTCGCGAGCCTGGTTGAGGAAACATCGCCCACGACGATTTCGCCGTACTGGTTGACGAGTTTCCGGGAAAACTTGTGCTGCGCGTCCTGGCGACGGTTCTTGATCTTGGCGTGAATAGCTTTTACCCGCCGCTTGTTGCGGGCACGTTGGGCTGTCGCCAACTGGTCTTCCATGCGGCGGTAGAAGCGGCTGTTTTCCAGCCTTCCTCCATCGCTACAGGTGGCCACATCCTTGAGCCCAAGGTCGATGCCAACGGCACCCTGCCCAAGCGTCGGCTGCACGTCCACCTCGACCGCAACATTGAAATACCACCGGCCCCGGCTATCTTCGTTGAAACTGCCGGCACGGAACTTGTATGTCGACAGGCCGTAGCTATCCCACACCTTGAAGTAGGTGCCGTTGTGAAATACCTGCCCATTCTTCCACTTGGCCGCGCCGGTATTGACCGGAATCCAGCCAAGTGAGCGGCGTACACCGCCGGACTTGCGCCAATTCAAGCGGGGCTTTTTGAACTGCTTGCGGCGGGCAACGTATTCAGCAGCGATGCATTGCAGCGTTTGGCTGTGCAGGCCGAGGTCCTTGCCAGCACCCTTGGTATAGGGGTGCATGTCGTAGGCAGACAGAAACAGACCTTTCTCCCGAATGGCTCGGGAAGACAGTTCGTTGAGGTAGTTCCAAACAAAATTCACGCTGCGGGCCATGCGGTTAAGCTCGGCGGCGTGTTTGTCCTTCACTCGAACCTTGAGGGTCTTGGTCTGCTTCATGGCTTCGAATATACTTGGTCTATGGAAACCAAACAAGCTATCAGAACAGGAAGACACTGCGTTTTTAAACTCCATGCCCATTTGGTATTTGTCACCAGGTATCGGGGCAAGGTGTTCACCGACGCGCATCTCAACTCCCTCGAATTGCTTTTCGACCGAGTGTGTCGGGACTTCGAGGCGGAGCTACAGGAGTTCAACGGTGAAACCGATCACGTCCATTTGCTTGTCAACTTTCCACCCAAAGTGGCGGTATCCAGGCTGGTGAATAGTTTGAAGGGGGTATCCAGCCGGCGGATGAAGTTACTACACCCTGAACTGGTGCAGCCCGCCTACCGGAAGAACTCGCTGTGGAGTCCAAGCTACTTTGCGGGAAGTGTCGGAGGCGCCCCTCTGAGCATGGTCAAGCAGTATATTGAGCAACAATCGAGGCCGGACTAGGGGCGCTCTCGCGCCCCTCGCTATCCATCCTCGCACTAGAAGTACGAGGTTTTTCGCGATGTTCGATAAATGCAAATTGCCGGGCCACTGGCCCGGCAAACGAAGGTGCTGCGTCAACCGCCGCTGTTGCCCATGCCAAAGATCACGAAGGCCGCCACCACCAGGCCCAGGCCAATGATCACCACGGGCAGCAGCTTGTGCATGCCGCTGGGGGGCTTTTTGGCTTCCGGCTGTTTATGGGGCGCCGCCTTGTCGAAATCTTCGGGCAACCGCTGGTTCAGTACGTGCTCTTTCTCTTCTTCCGGGGTCTTGCTCTCTTTGGTATCCATACGCCACCTCTTCCTGGCCGGTTAGATGAAACAGCGCGGCGGCTTCTCGCTCCGTCGCACCAAAGGTTACAGGGTTACGACTTCATAAGGTTACGACATCGAACGCCACATCGGGGTTCACATCGGCGTCGTAGTCCACATCGTCACGCTCGAAGCCAAACAGCTTCAGGAACTCATGCTTGTAACCAGCATAGTCGGTAATGTCGAACAGGTTCTCGGTGGTGACGTTTGGCCACAGGTCCTGACAGGCTTTTTGAACGTCGTCACGCAGCTCCCAGTCGTCCAGACGCAGACGGCCCTGCTCGTCGGTGGCCATCTCACCGGGCTGGCCTGAGTAGAGGCGCTCGCCAAACAGACGGTTCAACTGGTCGATGGTGCCTTCGTGCAGGCCCTGCTCTTTCATGATGCGGTACACCATGGCGATGTACAGCGGCATCACCGGAATCGCCGCGCTGGCCTGGGTAACGACGGATTTCAGCACCGCCACGTTAGCACCGCCGCCGCTCTCTTGCAGCTTGGCATCGATGGCCGCCGCTGCGCGGTCCAGGTCTTCCTTGGCTTTCCCCAGAGCACCGTGCCAGTAGATCGGCCAGGTGATTTCGGTGCCGATATAGCTGAACGCCACGCTGCGGGCACCCTTGGCCAGCACGCCTGCATCGGCCAGAGCGCTCATCCACAGCTCCCAATCTTCGCCGCCCATCACGGTGATGGTGTCGTCGATCTCTTGCTGCGTCGCCGGCTCCACCTCGGCTTCGATGATCGCGTCCTTGTTGGTATCGATGGCCGTGGCGCGGTAGGTCTCACCGATGGGCTTCAGGCTGGAGCGCTTGAGCTCGCCGGTATCGGGCATCTTGCGCACCGGCGAGGCCAGTGAGTAAACCACCAGGTCGATCTCGCCCATGTCCTGCTTGATCAGCTCGATGGCTTTCTCGCGGGCTTCATGGGAGAACGCATCGCCGTTGATGGACTTGCTGTACAGCCCTTCCTGCTTGGCAAACTTGTCGAAGGCCGCGCTGTTGTACCAGCCCGCCGTGCCGGGCTTCTTCTCGCTGCCGGGCTTTTCGAAGAACACGCCCAGGGTGTCGGCACCGTAGCCGAAGGCCGCCGTGATACGCGCCGCCAGGCCGTAGCCGCTGGAAGCCCCGATCACCAGCACTTTCTTCGGGCCCTGGCGCTTGTCCAAACCACGGGCGCGGGTCGCTTCGATCTGTTCGAGAACGTTCTGTTCGCAGCCTTTGGGATGAGTAGTGGTGCAGATAAAGCCCCGAACTTTCGGTTTAATGATCACATTGGACCCCTTCATCGGATGAGTATCATCGGAGCACCCTCGTGCTCACTTGCCAGTAGGCGCTATTCTAGCGGGCCAGGCGCGCCCTGTCCGCTCTTGAGGTTATGGGGGATTCACGGCAGGATAGCGCCCTGCCCACTTCCTGCCGATGAGAACCGTGATGAATGCACAGCAGCTAGTCGATGAACGCGGCGACCTCTGGTTGGCGCTCGCCCCGCTTTGGCTGGACCGCGAACCCACCGAGCGCGACTACGCTCGCATGATCGAGGTCATCGAACAGCACGGGCTACCGCTCAAGGAGCTCGAGTGGGTGTTCCGTATCGAGCTGGCCCCGGTGCTGTCACGCCATCAGCTGTCGGTGGCCAGCGAGTGGCGCAAGTTCGATGACTACAAGCTGATGAAGCAGCTGGTCAATCACAACCTGCGCCTGAAGGGTTGGCGGCGCAAAACCTGGGCGCTGTTTTCGGGCTTGACCACCATGATGGTACGCCACCGTTGGAACGACCTGATGCAGCGGCTGATGGTGAGCCGGGGCGAGCTCTAGCCCCTTCACGCCTTGTCCAGCGCCGCCTCCACGGCCAGGCGCAGGCGTGGGCCATGGTCTCGTGGGCCAAAACGCGCCAGCACTTGCCCGTCTCTGGCGACCAGAAACTTGGTGAAGTTCCACTTGATGGCCCGCGTGCCCAGCACGCCTGGCGCTCCCTGCTTGAGCAGCGTAAAGAGCGGATGCGCGTTGCCCCCGTTGACGTTCACCTTCTCCATGAGCGGAAAGCTGACCCCGAACTGCTGCTCCCCGAAGGTGCAGAATGCTTCGGCGCTTTCGGGCGACTGCCGCCCAAACTGGTTGCAGGGAAAGCCCAGCACGGTAAAGCCACGGTCACGGTAGCGTTGGTACAGGCTTTCCAGCCCCTTGAGCTGGGGCGTAAAGCCACACTGACTGGCGACGTTGACCACCAACAGCACCTGGCCGCGCAGCGCACGCAGATTGAAGGGCTGGCCCTGATGGGTGTAGCAATCCTGTTCGTAAATGCTCATCACACACCCTCTTGCTGTCGTCTGACGCTACCTTGCCACGAGGCGGCCTGCCAGCACCAGCCCGGCGGCTCACGCCTGTGCGAATTTTCCACCATGGCTGCTTATAGCAGTGGCCCCGCCACGACCCTCAGCGCCAGCGCGATCAGCAGCACACCGGTAACACGGTTGACCCAGTGGGCGTGGCGCTGCAGCCAGGGCAACACTCGCGAGTGCGATAGCCCCACGGCCACCAGCACGTACCAGCCGCCATCGATGACCATCGCCGTAGCCACGATGATGCCCTTGGCCAACGGGCTCATGTCCGGCGTCACGAACTGACTGAGCAGGGCCACGAAAAAGATGATCAGCTTGGGATTGCCCAGAGCCACCAGCACCGCTTCTCGGGCCGCCTGGCCTGGCGTGGTGACCACCGCATTGGCTGCCAGCGAGCTGGCACGCCCGGCCCGCAAGGCTTTGATCCCCAGCCACGCCAGGTAGGCGGCCCCACCCCAGGTGATCAGCTGAAAAACCTCGGGGTGGCGTACCACCAGCGCGCCCAGCCCCAGCACGGTCAACAGGGCATAAAAACCCACGCCCAGGGCATGGAACACCGCCGCGGTCACGCCGGGCAGCCGCCCGCCCCCCAAAGTGTGGCGCAGTACCAGCGCAAGGCTTGGCCCCGGGGACATGGCCCCCATGGCACAGATGGCGGCCAGCGATAACCAGAGCGTCAGCGGCATGCGTTTCTCCATGAGTCCAGCGGTTGATCAGCGCACCAGTATACGCCAGCTCAAGCGCAGGCGGGTGGCTGCCTAGGCCGCGCATCGTGGTATCCTCCTCCGGCCTTGAATACGGCCTTAAATAACGCTGTTAGCATGGTACGCTGTTGGGTAAAATTTTCCTTTTTCAGAACGTTCGGCAACGCCGATCAATGACGCCTGCCGTGCAGGCAGTTCATGGTTAATAAAGGACTTCAATATGGGTAGGGCGTTTCAGAACCGTAAGGAATCCATGGCCAAGACGGCCGCTGCGAAAACCAAGGTGTACAGCAAGTACGGGCGTGAAATCTACGTCTGCGCCAAAGCAGGGGGCACCGACCCCAATGGCAACCTGGCGCTGCGCGGCCTGATGGAGCGTGCCAAGAAAGATCAGGTGCCATCCCACGTCATCGACAAGGCCCTCGACAAGGCCAGCGGTGCCGGAGGCGAGGACTTCTCGCCCGCTCGTTACGAGGGCTTCGGCCCCGGCAATGCCATGGTCATCGTCGACTGCCTCACCGACAACCCCAACCGCACCTTTGGCGATGTGCGCGGCTGCTTTACCAAGACCAAGAGCAAGATCGGCACGCCGGGCAGTGTGAGCCACATGTTCGATCACTGCGCGATCTTCTCGTTTACCGGTGGCGATGAAGAAGCCGTGCTGGAAGCGTTGATGGAAGCCGACGTGGACGTCACCGACATCGAGCAGGAAGACGGTCGTATCACGGTATTTGCTCCGAACACCGATTACGCCAAGGCCAAGCAGGCACTGCTGGACGCCTTTGGCGAGATCGACTTCGAAGTGGATGAAATCCAGTTCCTGCCACAGAACACCACGCCGGTGGAAGGTGACGACGCCGCCATGTTCGAAAAGCTGCTGAACATGCTCAACGAGCTGGACGACGTGCAGAACGTCTTTCACAGCGCCGAACTGCCGGAAGAGAACGCCTGAGCGGCTAGCCCTTCAGCGCATCATCAGGAACGAAAATCCACCCTTCGGCCGTCGGCATCTCCGCTGGCGGCCAGGCAACCTGCTGGGGCGCATGCTCCAGTGCCCAGGCCAGCAACGCACACTGCCATGCATCGTGCATGTCCTGCTGGCGGGGGGTGGGCTGGTGCAGCACCGCCTGCCATTGGGCCGGGATCACGCAGCGCTGGCGCAAAGCGGCAAAGCCCTTGGAGCGTTTGGCGGGGGATGGATACCCCTCCACGACAGTCAGCTCCCCCTGCTCGCTCTGCCACTGACCGCACGCCACGCTATGCGGCGCAAAACGCGCCAGCACGTGCATGCCTTTGGTGGCCTGGCTGCCAATCATGTCTTTGATGGGCGATAGCGGCGTGACGCCACGTTCGAACAGCCAACGCTCGGTGTGTCGGTAGAGATAGGGATTTTCCTGAGAGCGGCCCAGTGCCGCGACGGCTTCCCCTCTGGCCAGGGCCAGCAGTGCCTGCGGCAGCGCCAGTGGTGTATCCACCGCCATGAAGACCCGTTCACCACCGTCCGCCATGTGCTGGCAGAGCCCCAACAGGCGCGTGATCAGATCACCAGGCGAGGCGGCGTCATTGAGCGTCTCGCGCAGATTGCCCCGCCAGGGCGCTCCCACCAGGGTCAGTGACGCATCGAGTACCACCAGCGCATCTCGGCTGGCCGGGTTATGGTCGCAATTCCAGCCGCCCACGTCCCAGCCGATGTAGAGCTTCTCGTCCTGCGCCTTCATGTCCGCCCCGCGCCCTGGGCATCCATCAGCATCTCAGGGGACAGTAGCGCGGGACGAATACCGGCATCGCTCAGAATCGCCTTGCCGCGTACCGTCAAATCGGTCACGAACAGGAACTGCTGACGCGGATCGACGGGATAAGCACGGATGCGATAGTGCGTTCCCCAGGGTTTCTCCTCGGCCACGACGATGATGGGCTTGTCGAACGTCAGGTAGGCGCTGGTCAACGCCACGTCGCGCAGCGCCTGGCGCACCCAGCCGCCTTCGTGCTCGGGGTGCAGGTAGAAGCTGGCCACACACTGGAGGCTGGCGCCGCCATTGTTGGCGTTGTAGATGGCCGAATCCCAAAGCTTCAAGTGCGGCACGGCCACCAGATCATCGTCCGGCGTTTGAATCTCTACCGTACGCATCCCCACATGCTTGACCTCTCCGTAGGTGCCTTCGATATTGACCCAATCTCCGGGCCGATAGGGCAGCTCGACGGCAGAGACCACGCCCGCAATCAGGCTGCTGACATACTCCTTCAGGGCAAAACCGATGGCCAGGCCTATGGCCCCCAACAGCGTCACCATGTTGCGTAAAGAGGGCTCGATGACGATGGGCACCGCAACGGCCAGGACCGTGATCAGGATCAGCAGACGCGTCAGTGGCACCAGCGCAAAAACCCGAAACCTGATCGGGCCATGCAACCGATTGGCCAGCCAGTTGAGCCCCCGCTGGCTGGCAATGATCAGCACGATGGCACCTGCCAGCAGCAGCCCCAGCGTGATGAAGGCTTCGCTGTCGAGTTCGTTAAACAGGCGGGCATACTGTTCGTGATCGTCCATGGGGGCTCCTAAAGCGGGTCTACCAGGTAGTGTCTCGATTCCAGCAGTTGCCGAACGCTGGCGTAGCTCAAGGGTGCTACCTGCCACCGCCCCTGATGGCAGTGCAGCATGCCGCGACTGGCCAGCGCGAACCGAACGCTCACTATCTCGTGTTCCGAGAAAGGCAGCACGTGGGCCAACGCCTGATCCTCCAGCCCCCCATGGATCAACAGGGTGTGCAGCAGCAGGGTGGCCAGATCGCCGGTGTCGGCGGGGAGCTCCGCATCCGCCAGCGTATCCAGCAGCCATAGCGATGTTTCGCCATGATCGGAACGGTTGCCCGAGTGAGCGCGGGCGTCCTCGGCCGGTTCACGCAGGCGCTCACGCCAATAGTGCCAGGCAATTCCCAGGTGGCCGCGACTATGGGCCGCCAACTGCTGGAGCTCCTTGAACACGCCCTTTTGTTTGGGGGAGTCCTCCAGCACGGGCTGGCGAGTACGGGTGCTGTAAACGGGCGGGCACTGGCCTGCAGCCTGGGAAAAATAGTCCGCCAGCTGTGCGCCTTCTAGCCCTTGCAGCGCCAACACGGGAACCCCTTCCAGCCCAACGGCCTGCTTCAGAAAGGCGTAACTCCAGCTATCACACCCCAACACGCCCTGCCCCAGCCGCCCGCCCTGGGCACGCTCCACCAGCGCGCGCACGCCCTGCAAACCGTAGGCATGACGCAGGAAATGCCGCTCCAGCGCCGGAATGGCCCAGCGCTTTGCCGGGGCAGCCGCCGTTACCCACGCCAGCTCTCCAGCCATGCGCTCGGCAAAGGTAGGCACCTCCAGGCACTCGATGCCGTGCTGGCCCGCCCAGTGGCCAACGATATCCGCATGCCCACCGTGGGGAGGCGACACGAACAGCACCAGCGGTGCCTCTTGATAGGCGGCCAGCGCCCGATGCAAGCTCATCGCGGCAGGCGTCCAATCCACCGGAGGCGCCCAGTGGGCGAGTTTCACTTCCGGCAAGGCGCGCAGCTCACTCTCCAGTGCCGCCTGACGCCTGTCAGCACGGTTTCCCAGCATCCAGGCAGTGGCCACGCGCCAACTGCGCTGCCACTGGCTGGCCTGGGTATGCTGCGGTGTTTGAAAGGCTTCCAGTTCCACTACTTCCCACGGAGCTGGCGCTGCATTCGTCGGGCCTTGATCCATATCGCGCCTCGCGCCGGTAAAGTAGATCAAGATTAGCATGCCCCACGTACGACCACGCAGATAGCCGAACTTATCGTCTAGAATAAAGTCGTTAGGATAAGGCCAATACATTGATGAGCGATGCGCAGGAGGCAACGATGAGCGTGGTTGACGTCACCAGGGAAGAGCTACACGAGAAGCTTGCGAAGTGCATTGCTGGGGAGCGGGTGCTGATCGAACAAGACGGTAATCGGTTCAGCGCGCGCATACAGCATGTGGGTATGACGGGGGTCAAAGTGATCCCGGAGACCTTCATCAAGAACAGCACCGGTGACCCCGGGGATATAGATGGTGTCACCGTGCCCTACGATGATATCTGGGAGCTCGAGGTCAAGGGCGTGGTATTCAGCTGCAAAGCGTAGCGAGCCCGTTCAGCGTCATTCCCTTTTCGCTGGTATGAAACACAACGCCCGCCACCAACGCCCGCCATAGTGGCGGGCGTTGTGCTTGTCGCTATCTGACACGGGCTTGATCTGCTCGGGTTCGATCACTTTGCCTTCGATCAAGCGGTCACCCGATCAATAGCTGAGGCAGATTTTACCGAAGTGCTTGCCAGACTCCTGATGACGAAACGCATCCGCGATATCGGCCAGCGCAAACTCCCGGTCGATCACCGGCTTCAGATTGGCTGCCTCGATCGCCTTGATCATCTCCATCTGATGGCGGCGGCTGCCCACGATCAGCCCCTGCAAACGTGCCTGCTTGGCCATCAGCTTTGCCGTGGGCACCTCGCCTTCACGGCCGGTCAGCACGCCGATCAGCGAAATGTGCCCGCCGATTTTCACGGCGTCGATGGATTGCGGCAAGGTGCCCGGCCCACCGACTTCCACCACGTGATCGACCCCTTCACCGTGGGTCAACTCCAGCACGCGCTTGCCCCACTCCGGCGTGTCACGATAGTTGATGGTGTGCTCGGCGCCCAGTTCACGCAGGCGCTCCAGCTTGGCATCGGACGACGAGGTGGCGATGACCCGGGCGCCCATCAGCTTGGCAAACTGCAGAGCAAAGATGGAGACGCCCCCGGTGCCCAGCACCATCACGCTATCGCCCGCTTTCAGCCCGCCGTCTACCACCAGTGAACGCCAGGCGGTCAACCCCGCCGTGGTCAGCGTGGCGGACTCGGCATGGCTGTAACCCTTCGGCTGGTGGGTGAACCAGTTGGCCGGACGCACCACCTGCTCACGGGCATAGCCATCGACGCCATCGCCGGGTGTGGTGGCAAAATCGCCTACCCGAGCGGGGCCTTCCAGCCAATCGGGGAAGAACGTCGAGACCACTGCATCACCGACGGCAAACTCCTCTACTCCCTCGCCCACGGCCTCCACGACCCCGGCCCCATCCGACATGGGGATACGGCCATCAGCGGCAGGGATCATCCCCGCCACCACGGCATAGTCATGGAAGTTCAGCGAGCTGGCGTGCAGGCGCACCTTGATCTCGCCTGGGCCGGGCTCGCCGGGCGCAGCGAGGTCGACGACATCGAGGTGGTCCAGCCCACCGGGGGCGCGTAGCTGTATGGCTTGCATCATTATCTCCTTTGCATGCGCCAAAAATAGGCGACCGGTCTAGTATTGACTCTCTACGGCTACATGGGGGTCGCCTGTTCAGAATCAAGGTCATTGCCCAAAAAACCGCCCGACTGGCGCTGCCACAGGCCGGCGTAAATGCCGTTGCGGGCCAGCAGCTCCTGATGGGTGCCGCTCTCAACCAGGCGGCCTTCATCCACCACGATCAAGCGATCCAGCATGGCAATGGTCGAAAGCCGATGGGCAATGGCGATGACGGTCTTGCCTTCCATCAGGGCATCCAGCTGCTCCTGAATGGCGGCCTCCACTTCGGAGTCCAGCGCCGAGGTGGCTTCGTCCAGCACCAGAATAGGCGCATTCTTGAGCAGTACCCGAGCAATGGCGATGCGCTGACGCTGGCCCCCGGAGAGCTTGACGCCCCGCTCGCCCACATGGGCATCCAGGCCCCGGCGCCCCTGCGGGTCGACCAGATCATGAACGAACGTATCGGCATGGGCGCGGCACACTGCCTGCCACACATCGTCGTCGCTGGCCTGGGGGCTGCCGTAGCGAATGTTGTCGCGCAGCGAGCGGTGCAGCAGCGACGTGTCCTGGGTGACCATGCCGATCTGGTGGCGCAGCGACGTTTGGGTGACCTCCGCAATGTTCTGGCCGTCGATCAGAATGCGCCCTCCCTGCAAGTCGTAAAAACGCAGCAGCAGGTTCGCCAGGGTCGACTTACCCGCCCCGGAGCGGCCAATCAGGCCGATCTTCTCGCCGGGTCGAATGGTCAGGCTCAGCCCGTCGAACACGTGTCGGCTCTGCCCCTTGGCCTGGGCATACTGGAAGCGCAGGGCGTCGAAGACGATTTCGCCTTTGGGCACGCTCAGCGCCTTGGCGTTGGGGGCATCCTTGACCGTCGGCTGCTGGGCGATGGTGTTCATGCCATCCTGTACCGTACCGATATTCTCGAACAGCCCGGCGACCTCCCAGAGAATCCAGTCCGACATGAAGCGGATACGCATCACTAGCGCAATGGCAATGGCCAACACCCCCAGCGAGATCGCCTCCAGGAACCAGGCCGCAATGGCCATACCGGCGGTGCCGACCAGCAGCAGCGTATTGAGCAGCGTCAGGCAGACACTCATCAACGTGACCAGCCGCATCTGACGGTGTACGGTGATCATGAAGCCTTCCATGGCATCCTTGGCGTAGCGCTCTTCGCGCTGGGTGTCGGCAAACAGCTTGATGGTCTGAATGTTGCTATAACTATCGACGACCCGGCCGGTCATCTGCGCACGGGCATCCGCCTGGGCCATGGAAACGTCCCGCAGCCGGGGCACGAAGTAGCGCATGATGCCCAGATAGCCCACCAGCCAGGCACCCAGCGGCAGCAGCAGCCAGGGGTCTGCCCGCCCCAGTAGAATCGCCGCACCGGTAAAGTAGACGATGGCGTAGACCATCAGGTCCATGATCTTGGTGACGGTCTCCCGCACGGCCAGCGCCGTTTGCATCACTTTCTGCGACACGCGCCCGGCAAACTCGTCCTGATAGAACGCCAGACTCTGGCTCAGCATGTGGCGATGCGAGAGCCAGCGGCCGATCATTGGGTAGTTGCCAAAAATGCTCTGGTGGGTGATCAGCGACTGGCCCAGCACCAGCAGGGGCAGCCCGACCACTACCGCCAGCCCGACGCCCGCCAGCCACAGCCCGTGCTGCGCCCAGAAGTCGGCCCGCTCGACCCGGCCCAGCCAATCCACCAGCTCGCCCATGTAGCTGAAGAACATCACCTCGGCGGCTGACACCACGGCAGTCATCAGCGACATCAGCAGCAGCCAGGGCCAGACTGGCCGCGAAAAGTGCCAGATAAACGGCAGCAGCCCGTGGGGAGGCGTCGACACCTCACCTTCCGGGTAGGGGTTTACGCGGCGTTCAAAAAACTGGAACAGCGGCAACAGCAGGCGTGACAACATGGGAAGTCCTTGACGAAGAAGCCTTTGAAGAGAGCCGAATGGCGTCTGTCAGTGCGCTCGGCGGCGGCTCAACAGCCAGCGCGCCCAGAACGGCGCGAACACCATCAGGGTAATCATGCGCAGCAGGTGATGAAATGCCACGAAGACCGGGTCGATATCCAGGGCAACGGCCAGAATCGCCATTTCACCGATGCCGCCAGGGGCCAGCGCCAGCAGCGCCACATCTCGGCCCACCCCCACGGTACGATGAATGAGTTCGGCGAATACCGCCAGGGCCATCAGGGCCAGCAGGGTCGCCACGCCCGATTGCCACAGGTAGCGGCCCAACAACCTGCGGGTCATGCCCTGGAAACGCGAGCCAATGGCACTGCCCAGCACCCACAGCATCAGGTTCATACCCCACTCGGGCAGCGCCAGGCTGGCCATGTCCAGCCCCGACAGCAGGGCGGCCATGAGCAAGGGAGTCAGCAGCGCCGAGCTGGGGATGCGCAGCCAGCGGCCCAGCGGTATCAGCAGGGGAATGGTCAGCAGCATCCAGCCGTGTTCCAGCGACGAAGCGGCTGGCCCCAACGAGCCTTCGCCCCCTTCAAAGGCCCAGAACAGCGGTGGCAGGAAGAGAATGACCAGAATAATGCGCAGCGACTGGGCTACGGCGATGCGCTGAGGGTCACCACCACACTTTTCGCCCAGCAGGATCATCGCCGTCATCGCGCCGGGGGCGGCGCCAAACCAGGCGCTCACCGGGTCGAACCCGCAGCGCCGGTACCAGGCCGAGGCCACCGCGGTGGAGGCGGCCACCCCGAGCAGCAGCAGCGCCGCCGACAGCGGCCAGTCCAGTACACGATGTGCCAGCTCCGGCGTTACCTGGCTGCCCAGCACCAGCCCCATGACGGCCAGGAACACGTTGCGCAGCGGCTCGGGCACTGCAACGCTGGCGCCCTTGGCGGAGGCCAGCAGATTGGCCACCAGCGGGCCCAGCATCCAGGCCAGGGGAAGGTTCAGCAGTTGAAACAGCAGACCGCCCAGGGCGCCGACACCCAGCGACACGGCCAGCGCTCTGGCACTGGCTGCACTGAAACGACTTCCCTTCACGCGCCCCTCCCTGAAACGTGACCTACTCAAGCACTGGCGACTGGCCGCCGACACCCGCGCATGTCGTTACTCTGCTAATGGATAGCCTAGTGTACACGATATCGGCGGCTAGTCTTCGTCGTCATCGCCGCGCAGTCGCGCCAGGCGTTCGGCTTCCTCTTCCTTGGCGTCGTCGATGACTTCCATCAGCTCTGCCACGTTGGCAATGTGGCTGTCGAACTCGAAGTGGCCGGTCAGCTGGCTTTCGGGGTGCAGCTCGCCGGACTCATAGAGCGCCCACATCTCCTTGCCGTAGTGGGTGTCCAGCAGCTCCGGAGCAAAACGGCCAAAATAGGCGCGCATGTTGTTGACGTCGCGCTCGAGCATGGCGGCGGCGCTGTTGTTACCTGCGGCATCCACCGCCTGGGGCAGGTCGATGATGACCGGGCCGTCGGCATCCACCAGCACGTTGAACTCGGATAAATCGCCGTGGATGAGACCGGCACACAGCATACGCACCACGTCCTGAATCACTTTGGCGTGATAGCGCAGCGCCTGCTCGTGGGTCAGGGTGACATCGTCAAGGCGCGGGGCCACGTCGCCTGCCGCATCGCTGATCATCTCCATCAGCAGCACGCCATCCACGAAGCCATAGGGCTTGGGAACACGCACGTCGGCAGCGGCCAGCCGGTACAGCGCGTCCACCTCGGCGGTGAGCCACGCCTGTTCCTGCTCTTTCTGACCGTAGCGGGTCTTCTTGGCCATGGCCCGCGCGCGGCGGCTATTGCGCTCCTTGCGCCCTTCCTGATACTGCACCGCCTGCTTGAAGCTGCGCTGCTTGGCCTCCTTGAAGACCTTGGCGCAGCGCGTCTCGTCACCACAGCGTACGACGTACACCTGCGCTTCCTTGCCGCTCATCAACTGCATCAGCACCTCATCGATCAGGCCATCGTCGACCAGGGGCTGTAATCGTTTGGGTGTTTTCATGGCTTGCTGCGCTGATCCTGTTAGTGACGAATGCGGCGCACTCGGAAAGCACGCCCCTTGAGTTTATCCCGCTCCAGCTTGGCCTGGGCGCGTTGAACGGCACCGCGCTCCACCGCCACGTAAGCGCTGCGGGCCAGTACCTTGATCTTGCCCACCTGATCACCCCGCAGGCCGCCTTCACTGGTCAAGGCGCCCAGAATGTCGCCAGGGCGCAGCTTGTCTTTCTTGCCACCTGCCAGCTGTAGCGTGGCCATGGGTGGCTCGAACGGAGTGCTGTCGGACGCCTTGGGCAGCGGCTCGGTGATCAGCGGCTCGCCCAGCAGCTCCGCAAGGCGTTCGAGGCGATACTGCTCCTGCGGGGTCACCAGCGTGCAGGCGATACCACTGGCCCCAGCGCGCCCAGTGCGGCCTACGCGATGAACATGCACTTCCAGCTCGCGGGCGATCTGGTAGTTGAAGACGGCATCCAGCTGGGCGATGTCCAGCCCACGGGCGGCCACGTCCGTGGCAACCAGAATCGACGCACTCTGGTTGGCGAACAGCACCAGCAGTCGATCACGATCCTTCTGTTCCAGGTCGCCGTGCAGGGCCACCGCACTGAAACCCGCATCGACCAGGCTGTCGGCCACCGCCTGGGTTTCGCGCTTGGTGTTGCAGAACACCACGCTGGTGGTGGGGCGCGTGGCCAGCAGCAGCTGTTTCAGCGCCGCAAAGCGTGCGTCGTCGTTGGCCACGGCGTAGAAGTGCTGCTCGATGGTGGTGGCATCGTGGGTCTCTTCCACCTTGACGCTGACCGGGTCGCGCATGACACCCCGTGTCATGATGGCCAGGCCTTCGGTCGACTGCTCGTCCGGGAAGGTGGCGCTGAACAGCAGCGTCTGGCGGTCGGCAGGCGTGTCGGCAATGATGTCGTCGATGGTGGCTTGAAAGCCCATATCGAGCATGCGGTCGGCTTCGTCCAGCACCAGGGTGGTCAGTGACCCCAGCGTCAGCGAGCCTCTGCGCAAGTGCTCGTCAATGCGCCCCGGCGTGCCCACCACGATATGCGCACCGTGCTCCAGGGAGGCCAGTTGCGGGCCAAAGGCCGCGCCGCCACACAGCGTCAGCACTTTCACGTTGGCCATGCCGCGCGCCAGACGGCGCAGCTCTTCGGCTACCTGGTCTGCCAGCTCCCGGGTCGGGCACAGCACCAGCCCTTGCACGCTGAACGCTTCCACCCGGAGCTGAGAGAGCAGCGCCAGGCCAAACGCGGCGGTCTTACCCGAGCCGGTCTTGGCCTGGGCCATCACGTCGCGGCCCGCCAGCATGGGCGGCAGGCTCTGCGCCTGAACCGGCGTCATCTGGTGATAGCCAAGGGAGTCCAGCGTAGCAAGCAGCGCAGGCGACAGCGCAAGAGATGCAAAAGAGGTATCTGACACAAGAAATTCCTGAAGGGGCATAAGGCCTAGCGATTCGATAATGTGAAGCACCATACCAGAAAGCGCCCTGCCCTGCCTGACTGGGAGCGGGCCACCCTTGGCATGGCGTCAGGCTTTGTACGAAAAGTCGGCGAGCGATGGCCAGACAAGGCAAAAATCGGCGAAAAGACGGAGTTTACAAGGTGTAAATGAGTACTTTGATCGGACTCGCGCACGAGCCGATTTTTAACGCCGTATGGGCGAGCGTAGGCAGTTTTCGTACAAAGCCTAGGCGGAGAGCGCCGCGAATTGCCCTTGGCTCAAGGCCGCCAGGTCATCGGGGGAGAGCTCGATCTCCAGCCCGCGGCGCCCGGCACTGACATACAGCGTGGGCCACGCCTTTGCAGAGGCATCGATGAAGGTGGGTAAACGCTTTTTCTGGCCCAGCGGGCTGACGCCGCCCAGCACGTAACCGGTGCTGCGCTCCACTGCTTCCGGCGCTGCCATCGCCGCCTTCTTGGCCCCTGCGGCCTTGGCAATCTGCTTCAGCCCCAGCTGGCAATCGACCGGTACGATCCCCACGGCCAGCTGCTTGCCATCCAGGCTGACCACCAGCGTCTTGAACACTTGTGCCGGTGAAACACCCAGCTTTTCGGCGGCTTCCAGACCATAGGACGTGGCCGCTGCATCATGTGGATAGTCGTGTACCTGAAAGGCAATGCCTGCTTGCCGTGCACTATTGATGGCCGGGGTCATGGAGGTCTCGTGAGTTGAAGCGG
The DNA here is from genome assembly GCF_019211725.1 of Halomonas sp. 18071143. Classification (NCBI taxonomy): domain Bacteria; kingdom Pseudomonadati; phylum Pseudomonadota; class Gammaproteobacteria; order Oceanospirillales; family Halomonadaceae; genus Halomonas; species Halomonas sp. 18071143. Next base: position 931,807 of record NZ_CP078120.1, on the reverse strand, counting down.
TGGACATCTCATCGTCTACTGCCAAACTTAATAGCGTGCCAACGCTTTGGCAGTCAACCGACAGGCAGGCACGCCACGCAAGGGGAAACCACAAAAACGCGAAGCGTGAGTACCGCGCCAGCACGCAGGCTGGCGCGAGGCTTTAGGTGCCTTCGCTCAGGGGCAAGGCACCACGCGACGCAGGGTATCCTTGGCCCATAGCGTCTGGCCATCCGGCGTGCGGCCATGCTCGTTCCAGCGCTCGGTGGTTTCCAGGCAATAGGAGCCTGCATCTTCCGTGCGCGGGTCAGCGCTGACGGGGCGCTCACCACCGATACGCATGACGTCTGGGTTATCCGTGGTATAGCGGGGGGCAACGGTATTACTGGCACAGCCAGCCACCAGAACGGTAGCCAGCAGTACGGGCAAACAGCGGCGCAATGGCATGTTTTACAACCCTCACAAGCAGTGTTAAACCGACACCAGTTGTCGGTAGCGCTAGATATCACTCACCCAGCGCTACCGTCAATCTTTTTTGATGCGGGCTCAGGTCACCAGTGTAATGCTCATGACCGGGCGCAAATTACGCTGCTTGCAGTGCTGTTCGACGCTTTCCACGATCTCTTCGGCGTCATCGATCTGCTGCTTGTCCAGTTGGATATCCACCATCAGGAAACTGCCCACCTGGGCCAGGCGCACATCGTCGTCGGCAATATCGAAATCCGCCACTTCCTGAATCACTTCCTGACGCACGCTGCCCACGGGCTCACCGAACATCAGTTCACGCAAGGCATCCTTGACCATGCGAATCGGCATGGGCAGGAAATAGCCCGCGATAATCAGCACCATGACCGGGTCGGCGAACCGTGCCAGATGTGCCCAGGGCGTCAACGTTAGCCCCCAGGTCAGCGCGAACCCCAGCATTACGGCGGCACTCAGCCAGGTATCCATCTGCCACTGACGAAGCTCGGCATTCAATAGCGAAGACTGGGCAACCCGCGCATGGCGCGCCAGCCACCACCACGTCACCAGACACCCCGTGACGTTGACCACGCCAAAGATCAAGGCCAAGTCCAGGGTCACCAGACGACCTCCCTGCGCCAGGCTCCACAGCGCCGAGACCAGCGAGAACAGGCATACCAGGGCAATCACCACGCCTTTGAGCAGCACTGCCAACGGCTCTACCGTCAGCCGCCCAAAGGGGTAGTGATCATCAGCGGGCTTGCGCGCCTGCTGAAGGGCAAACAGCGACAGCGAGGCCAGCACTAAACTTAATAGCGAATAGCCGCTGTCGAAGAGTATCGTGATCGAGCCACTGGCCAGGCCGAGCGCCAGGCCGGTAAACGCGAACAGACTGGCAGAAATGGCGGAAAATCTGAGCGCACGGCGCTCTGCGATGAAGGGGGTCACGCGAATTGCTCCATGAAAAGTAGGTATAGCGCGGGGTATCATAGGAGGACCTATCACGTTAAACCAATCGCTCAGCGCCAATATTATTGGCACCCAGGAAGGCAATATCATGCGCGCAGAACAGGTGGAAGCGTTTATCGAAGTGACCGAACACGGCTCCTTTGCGGCGGCGGCTCGGCATACCGGCATGAAACGCAGCACGCTCAGTGCGGCCGTGAACGCCTTGGAAGATAGCCTGGGGGTGGCGCTGTTCGAACGCTCGGGCAACAGCCTGCAGCTCACGGCGGTGGGCGAAAGCGTGTTGCCGGACTGCTACCGCCTGCTGACCAGTGCCAGCCGGATCAAGAAGCATTGCCAGCAGCATTTGCAAGGCGTCGAGAGCCAGCTGTGCATTGCCCGCGACGATGCGCTGCCCGAAGCCTTCTGGCGTCAGGTCATGCACGAACTGAAGCAGCGCTACCCGCTGACCGCCATTTCGGTGTACCTGCTGCCCCCGCAAGAGCACCCGCAGTTCGTGGTGCGCCAAACCGTGGACATCGCTTTCGGCCTGTATACCGCCGAGGGCACCACGGTGAAGGCCAATCATCTGGCACCGGTCAGCATGAGCCTGGTGGCCGCTCCCGATCACCCGCTCAGCCGCCTGCCCAGCGTCACCCGAGATGATCTGGCCCAGTACACGCAGGTGTGCCTGACCTTCGACCAGGGCGACAGGCTGGTCAGCGAAGCGCTGTTTTCGACCAACTACCTGGGGTTGACGATGTTCGAGGTGATCCGTGATGCGGCGATCAACGGCACCGGCTGGGCACTCTTGCCCTACCCGTTGGTCAAAGAAGCATTGGCCAACGGTCAGCTCTGCGCGCTCAATCATGACCTGGCGCTGGAGAGCCACTACTACCGCTACGTGGAGGGAGAAAGCCTTGGCGTGGTAGCCACCGCGCTATTGACCAGCGTTACGCGTTTTCTGAGCGCGACCCGCTAGGCCTCGAACGTCATCGCAATATGGATCAATGACTGCGTTGAAATAACGCTGTGGCGAAAATGGCCAAAGCCTTCCACGCTATAAGCAAGTACTTAACAAGGAGGAGCAGGACACGCTAGCGAAGCGGCACAGGTAAGTGTCATCCAAGCGTAAAGAGCATCTGCCAGTGTCGGTATTGCCGTCAACCAAGGAGTAGTTTCCGCGATGGTACGACTCGATAAGAAAGCCACCAGGCTGTATGTGCTGGATACCAACGTCCTGATTCACGACCCCGCCGCGCTCTATCATTTCGATGAGCACGATGTGGTCATCCCCATGACCGTGCTTGAAGAGCTGGACAAGCACAAGAACGGCATCCGTGAAATTGCCCGCACCGCTCGCCAGATCAGCCGCACCCTGTCCGACCTGACCAATCAGGTCACCTTCGATGAAATCCAGAAAGGCATCCCCATTCCGCGTATCAGCGGGGAGTCCGGTCGGCTGCACTTTTTATGCTACAACGACCTGAAGCCATTCGACGCGCTGGATGACAGTCCCGACAACCGCATCCTGGCAGAGACCTGCCGCCTGCGTGACGAGCGCCCGGATGCCTCGGTGATTCTGATCACCAAGGACATCAATCTCCGCGTCAAGGCTGCCGCGCTGAAGGTCCCCGTCGAGGACTACCTCAACGACCGCGCCTTCTCCGACAGCGATGCGATGATCGAAGGAGCCAAGGTGTACGAGGCCGCAGGCCTGGGCGGTGCCTCGCTTTGGGAAAGTCTCAACGTGGAGGTCAATGTCGAGCGCGTCGCGCACCACACTTTCTACCAGCTCAGCGGCACCATGCCCCGGGACTGGCATGTCGGCATGCTGGTGTCGGATAGCGAAAACGGCGCGGAATTCGAAGCCATCGTTCGGGAGCTATCGCCCTCCTCTGCCCGCTTGCAGCTGCTCACCAACTACCGCCACCACGCGGGCGTCTGGGGGGTGCACGCCCATGACAGCCGCCAGAACTTCACCCTCAACCTGCTCATGGACCCCGAGATCGACCTGGTGACCATTGCCGGTAATGCGGGCACCGGTAAAACCTTCATGACCCTGGCCGCCGCGTTTCAGCAGACCCTGGACAGCAAACACTTCGAGCGCATCGTGTTCACTCGAGCCCCCATTCCCATGGGCGAAGACATCGGCTTTCTGCCGGGCACGGAAGAGGAAAAGATGTCGCCGTGGATGGGGGCCTTCCATGACAATATGGATAACCTGTTGCGCAACGAGGAGGGAGAGTCGAGCTGGGACAACGGTGCCACGCGGCAGCTGATCGGCTCGCGGGTGCAGATCCGCTCGCCCAGCTTCATGCGCGGGCGCACGCTCAACGATACGTTTCTGATCATCGACGAGGCGCAAAACTTCACGCCCAAGCAGCTCAAGTCGCTGGTGACGCGGGCAGGGCGTAACACCAAGATCGTCTGCCTCGGCAACGTGGGACAGATCGACACCCCCTACCTGACCGCCAACACCTGCGGCATGGCCGCCGTGGTGGAGCGGTTCCGGGATTGGCCCCATGCAGGCCACATTACGCTGAAAAGCGTCGAGCGTTCACGGCTGGCACTGGCAGCAGAAGAGCTGCTTTGAACAGCCGCTAACGTCCCCACCCACCCTCCAACCCACGACCGCCCAGCCTGGCTGGGCGGTCGCCGCTGCTCAATCCTGAGAGTCGCGATCCTGCCAGGGGGTCTTCACGCCCACCGTATCCGCGGCAAAGGCGTCTCTTTCACCCAGCGGGCGCGGCTCGCCAGTGGTGGTGTCCTGGTAGGTCTGGCGCTCCATTTCGCAGTTGATCTCGGCCCCCAGCAGCACCACGAAAGCCGACATCCAGAACCACATCATCAGCGCCACTACGGCGCCCAGTGAACCGTAAAGCTCGCTGAACGTGGAGAAGTAGCGCACGTAAAGCGACAACCCCCCAGATCCCAGCAGCCACGTAGCGGTAGCCAGCAGCGTGCCGTAGCTCAGCCAGCGCCACTTGGCCGCTCGGCGGTAAGGTGCAAAGCGATACAGCAGCGCAATCAGCAGGCTCATCAGCACCAGCAGCGCTGGCCAGCGCAGCCACTGCAGTAGCCTGTCAAAGGGCGGTTCCACCATCAGCCACTCCACCAGCATGGGCACCACGGCAATGAACCCCAGCGACACCAGGGTCATGCCGATGAGCCCGAACGTCAGCGCCACCAGCACGACCAGGCGCAACAGTGCGGGCCGCTTCTCACGCTCGCCGTAAACCACGTTGAGCCCCACCACCAGCGCCGACACTCCTTTGGAAGCGATGTACATGGCCACCAGCAACCCAGCCAGGGCGGCCATGACGTTGCCACGCTGGGCACTTTCCACCACCTCCTGGGCCTGCTGGTCGATCAGGTTGGCCGCATCGGGCGGCATGAAACGGCTGATTTCATAAAGCTGCCGCCCTGCTTCTACCGGGTCGAACAGCAGCCCCCAGATGGAAATCACGGCGGCGATGGTGGGGAACAGCGCCAGCAAGGCGTAGAACGCCACGCAGGCAGCGTACATGGTCACCCGGTCTCGACGGGACGCCCTCAACACGCGCCAGCCGATATCCAGCCAGCCCAGCCGGGGTATGTCATCCGGCGTCACGGCCTGACGCCCTCGGTCTTCCTGGTATGCTTGCGACCCCGTCTGCGGCTTGCTCATGCCAGCCCCTCCCACATCAACAGTAGCGCCAGCAGCACGGCCATGGCCATCATCAACCCGCTGCCGTGCTGGCGCAGCCAGGGCTCTGCATCCAGGCTTCGCCTGAGCAGTTGCATGACAGCGCGCTCGAAAGCCAGACCGCGCGCCACCGACGCAGCTTTGACGCGCCCCAGCGTATCACTGAAGCACTGACAGCCCTGCAGGGCATAGCCTGCCAGCGGCGCGTATAGCCACCATAGATCGCCCGCTGGCGGTGGAGAAACTTTCACACGCTGGCGCAGGGAAAGTGCTACCACCAACGCCAACAGACCCACCGGGAAAGGCCAGACGATCCCGGCCCACTCGGCCAACGGCGGCACCTCGGCACCGTGCAGCGGCAGCCACAGCGGGGTGGCCAGCGCGGCCACCACGGCAGCCAACCAGGCGCCCCACTGCATGGGGTGGCTGCCACCACTCTTGCGCAGCTGCCACTGCCGCCACAGGCACACGCTTACCAGCAGCGAGGTGCCCACGGCCGCCCAGGTCAGCAACAGCACCAGCGTGGTCAGTTGGGCATCGTAAAGCACTGACTTGACTCCCCACTTGCTGACCAGCCCGGCAGCCAGGGCACCTGTCAGCGATACGCCCGGCAGCGCCATCAGTGCAAACAGCAGCGGTACACGCCAGCGGGGCATGTGTTCGCTGATGCTGGTTCCCATGAACAGCGCCCCTTTGGCCAGCGCATGATGGGCCGCAAACAGCACCAGCCCGGGCAGCAGCAGTAGCCACGCCTGAGGCACCGTCAACCCGGTGCCTACCAGCGCCGTCAGCATGCCCATCTGGCTGATACTCGAATAGGCCAGTACGGCCTTGGGGTGACGCTGCCACACACCATACAGGGCAGCCCCGAACGCGGCGGCCAGCCCCAGCGCCATCATGGCCTGGCCCAGCAGTACCAGTTCAGGCGCCAGACCCGACTCGCCCAGGGGCAGCACGTTCAGCCAGCCCAGTAGCCCGGCCTTGATCATGGCACCGCTGAGCACCGCGCTGGCGGGCGCAGGGGCAACCGGGTGGGCCAGCGGGAGCCACACATGCAGCCCCACCACCCCGGCCTTTACGCCAAACCCCAGCCATAGCAGCAGTGCCATCCAGGCGCCGTGCTCCGAGCGGGCAATGGCCTCGCGAACGCCCTCCAGGGTCAAGGTGTCGATGGAGCCAGCCGCCCATAGCAGCCCCCCCAGAATCAGCCCTTCGCCCAGCACGGCGAGAATCAGGTAGGCCCGAGCCCCCAGACGCGCCTCGGCGCTGCCGCTATGCACCACCAGCGCGTAGGCGGCAAAGGTCATGAGCGCAAAGCCCAGGTAAAAGCTGGCAATGTCCTGGGAAAGGATCAGCAGGACGTTGCCCAGCAGGGCCAATGGCCACAGCAGCGTCAACCGCTGCAAGCGCCGCTGGGCGTCGTCATCGCCCCCCCGAGCCAAGGCTTCCTCGGCGGCAAAGTAGCCCCGGGCATGCAGCGCTGCCAGGCTCCATAGCAGCGCGCTGAAGGCCAGCCAGGGGCGGCTGAGCGCATTCAGCTCCCACCAGCCCCCCAGCATCCAGGCTTCCAGCACCCAACGGCCTTCACCCATATAAGCCAGCAGTAACGCAGGCCAGGCGGCGCTGACCCACAGCCACGAACAGTAGCGCCGCTGCGCTGGCGGGGTGCGGTAGGCATGCCATACCGCCCCGGCAGCCACGCACAGCGGCCAGAGCAAGGCCACGACCAGCAGCAGTGTCGTCATCATGGTAGATACTCCCCTACCGCCACCCGCGTTGCCCAGTCCAGGGGGCTAAACGGCAAGCCTGCCAGCAACCCGGCCCCCAGGCTGGCCAGCGCGGTAAACACGGCTGGCCACAACAGCCAGCCATGGGTTTCCAGTCGCCCCAGCTTCTGCTCATTGGGCCACGTCCCCACCCCGTGACCGGGCCCCTGCCGGAACCAGAGTCGATGCAGGATCGGCAGGAAGTAAATGGCGTTCAGCGTGCTGCTGGCCACCAGCACCGCCACCACCCAATACATCTCGGCCTGAATGGCGCCAATGCCCAGGTACCACTTGGTGATGAACCCCGCGATGGGCGGCAGCCCGATCATGCCCAGTGCCCCTACGGTAAAGGCCAGACTGGTCAGCGGCATGCGCTTGCCAGCACCGTCCATCTCATCGATGCGGTGAATGCCCAGTTCTTCGGCGTAGTTGCCCGCGCAGAAAAACAGCGTGACTTTCATCAGCCCCTGGTGGAGCAGATGGGCGAGCGCACCGATGGTGCCGAAAGGCCCAAACAGGCTGACCCCCAGAATCACATACGACACCTGACTGATGGTCGAGAAGGCCAGTCGTGGCTTGAGCTCCTGCTGGGCGATGGCCCTCAGCGAGCCGTAGATGATGGTGATGGAGGCCGCGATGGCCAAGGCCGTGGTCACCCCCAGTTCGACGCTCAGCTCGATCCCATAGAGGTCATAGATCACGCGGAGAATGCCGAAGGCCCCCGCCTTGACCACCGCCACGGCATGCAGCAGCGCGCTCACCGGCGCAGGCGCCACCATGGCTCTGGGCAGCCAGCCATGCAGCGGCACCATGGCCGCCTTGACCGCCAGGCCGCCGACCAGCAGCGCGAAGATCAGCGTCAGTAGGCCACGGTGGTCGGTCAGGTAAGGCGACAGCCCCCGCTCGGAGGCAAAGGAGTGGTCGCCTGTCAGGCTATACAGCAGCACGACCCCCAACAACAGCACGACACCGCCGGTCAGGGTGTAACGCAAATACACGCGCCCTGCCGCCAGCGCCTTGGCGGTGCCCGAATGCACTACCAGCGGGTAAGTCGACAGCGTCAACAGTTCATAGAAGATCAGGAAGGTAAACAGGTTACCGGAGAGCGCAATGCCCAGCGTGCTGGCCACGCAGAGGCTGAAAAAGCCAAAGAAGCGTTTGCGGTTGGCCGCATGCTCCAGGTAGCCAATGGCATACACCGTGGTGCACAGCCAGAGCAGCGATGAGAGCCCGGCGAACATCACGCCCAGCGCATCGGCGCGCAGTACGAAATCGACGCCTTCGACAATCTGGAAGCTGAACGTGTCCTCGTAGCCTTCCGCCACGCGCCCGACCATCAGCACGACCAGCACGATCTTGCTGACCGCCGCCAGCAGGTTGATGCCGGTACGCCAGCGCCGCGCCTCTTCGGGTAGCGCAAAAATGGCCACGGCGGCCAGCAGAGAGGTCGCCAGTGTGGTCAGCGGTAACCAGGCTGCGTTCATGCGCCACCTCCTTGTAGCAGGGCCAACGGCCAGTGGGCCAACAGACCCAGCAGCAGCGCGGCCAGGGCGAGCGCCAGTGCCACCGCATCCATGCCCGGTGCCAACGGCTGGTAGTCATGGCGCGGTGCGGTTTCATCGAACGAGTAGCGAAAGACCCTGAACACATAGGCCGCGGTCAGCAGGGTGCCCACCAACAGGGCGGCAACGGCAAGCCACTGCTGAGTGAGCACCATGGCCTGCAGCAGCAGCCACTTGGCCGTGAAACCGCTGCTGGGTGGCAGGCCCATCAGCGTGATGGAGGCGATGCCGAACGTCAGCAGCGAGAGCGGCAGTCGGCGGCTGGTGCCCGCCAGCGCTTGCAGAGCACTCTTGCCGGTGGCCAGCAGCAGATTGCCGGCCGCCAGGAACATCGCCGCCTTGGCCAGCGAGTGCCCCATCAGCTGTAGCCAGAACCCCTCCCAGGCCAGCGCCTGGGGCAGTGGCGAGGTTTGCGGCCCCAGCAGTAGCGGAAATGCCACCATCAAATAGCCCAGCTGGCCCACCGTGGACGAGGCGATCAGGGTTTTCAGCGACGCTGCCCGCCATGCCACCAGCCCGCCCCACACGATGGCCGCCATCCCCAGCCAGCCCACCAGCTGCGGGGCCAGCCGGGTATCGGGCAGCAGCACGCTCCACACCATCAGCAGAATGAACAGCGAGGCCTTGATGACCAGCGCCGCGTGCAGTGCACTCACCGGCGTCCAGGCGTTTTCGTGCACCGGGGTCAGCCAGCCATGTAGCGGAAACAGCGCCGCCTTCAGCGCCAGCCCCGCGCCTATCAGCGCCGCCGCAATCCAGCTCACCGGGCCTGGCTCGACCACCTGGGCCAGGCCCATCAGCGTCAGTTCCCCCCAGTACCCCAGCAGCAGGGCAATGCCCAGCAGGAACGCCAACGACCCCACCAACGCCAGCAGCAGGTAGCGCATACCGGCCTTGAGCGCACTGCCCTTGCCCGACAGCAACAGCATGCCGACGGCGGCCAGCCCCATTAGCTCCAAGGCGGCGTAGAGCGTCAGCAAATCGGCCGCCATCCAGATCAACGACAGCGCGCTCACCAGAACGCCCATGAGCAGCCACAGCCAGCGCCCCTGAGGGCCAGCCTGGGAAAGCGCCAAGTGCCCAGGGGTATACAGCGCAGCGGCCAACGCGACCCACTGGGTAATCAGCAGCATGAAGCCGCTCACGCCACTGAAGCGCAGCGCCAGATCCACCCCTGCCAGCTGCCACTGCCAGCGCAACACGCCCGCCTGCTGGGCATCCATGACCATCCACAGGCCTGCTACCAGCACCGGCGTACAGGCCAGCAGGACGGGCACCATGCGCGCGGGACGCAACCAGGCCCCCAGCAGGCCTATCAGGGTAGGTAGCAGCAGAACGACCAGCAGCGCCCAGTGGGTCGACCACAACGGCTCGAAAGTGCTGTCATGCAAGCCAAAACGCCAGCTCATTGTGAAGCCTCTCGGGTTGCCTGGGGGGCTGACGGCTCATCGACCAGGGCCGACACCCCTTCCAGCTGCAGCAGATGTCGTATCAACAGCACGCCCAGCAGGGTGCCCAGCCAGGCAATCAGCAAGCCCACGCCAATCAGCGCCTGGGCATTGGGCAAGGGGCCCGCCATGCCTGCCAACAGCAGAAACACACCCGACCCCAGCACGTTGAAGGCCATTAGCCGACGCAGCCAGTGTCGATGCAGTGCAAAAGCCCCCATGGCCGCCGAGACCATGACCACCGCCGCCAGCATCAAGGGGTGTTCGCTCAACGAGTAGGCCATGTCGGGCAAGAGGTAGCGCAGCGCGGCGCCGATCATCACGCTCCACGCCAGCGCCAGCAGCCCACGACTGATGACATGCCCGGCCCCGTGCTGCACTCGGTCGTAGTGGGCAGCCTCTGGGTGAGCCGAGGGAAATGCCTTCAAGGCATAGAAGAAGCTGCCGCCGGTGAGCACGCCCCCCAGCACCAGCTCCATCAGCCCCAACCAGGGCGCCTGCCACTGCCACCAGGCCAGGCTCATCAGCAGCGTGAACAGCAAAAACAGCCGACAGGTCCGCGGCAGATGGCGGTCCAACAGACAAGCAAGCGCCACTGCCACCAGGCAAAGCGCCAGCCCAGCTTCCAATATATCCACCGACATCATGAAGTGCCTCCGCCTATCCTGTGCATTGGCCAGCGAAAAAGGAGGCCGTACTACGCGAGCCGCTCGCTCAACCACCTGCCAATATCGTTGACCTGCTGCGGGCAGAGCGCGTGGGCCATGGGATATTGACGATAGTTCACCGAGTAACCGAGCGCCTTGAGACGCTCAGCGCCAGAGCGGCCAAGCGCTTCAGGCACGATGGGGTCAAAGTTACCATGATGCACCTCAATGGGGATATGGCGGTTGGCCTCGGCAAGTTCAATGCTGTCGGCGGTGGCAAAGTAGGTCGACATTGCCAGCAACCCGCCCAGCGGCTGGGGGAACGAGAGGGCCGCTTGATAGGCCACCGCGCCGCCCTGAGAGAACCCCGCCACGATGATGCGCTGGCTATCGATGCCTTGATCGATCTGCTCCTGAATCAGCGCCTGAATGCGCGCAGCGGAGGTTTTCAGCTGCACTTCGTCGACCCGACGCCCCAGGTCCATGGCCAGAATGTCATACCAGGCAGGCATCACCATGCCCCCATTGATGGTCACCGGCAGGCGCGGCGCATGGGGCATGATGAAGCGCACATGGGCGCTTTCCGGCAAGGCCAGCGCAGGCACCAGCGGCTCGAAATCGTGCCCGTCGGCACCGAGTCCATGAATGATGAACACGCACGCATCGGCGGGTTGACCATGTTGCGGCTCGATAATCAGTTCGCCTGGAGCTGTCATGTCGCATTCCTTGGTGGCTGTCAAAAGCGCCACCCTAGCGTAAAGCGACGCGTTGGGCGAGTCCTTCCCCACTTAAAACGGCCACACCCACGGAATCAACGTCACCGCAATGGCCCCGGTCAGCAGGTTCAATCCACCTCCTACGCGCAGAAAGTCCCCCAGCCGATACCCCCCTGGGCCATGCACCATCAGATTGGTCTGGTAGCCAATGGGGGTCAGGAAGCTGGCCGACGCAGCAAACATGACGGCCACCACGTAGGGCATGGGATTGACGCCCAGGCTTTCGGCCGCCGCCATTACCACCGGAAAGATGATCACCGCCGCCGCGTTATTGGTCACCATCTCGGTGAGCAGCGCCACCACGCAGTAGGTGCCCAACAGCAGTAGCCAGGGGTTGCCTGCCACCAGCGAGAGAATACCGCCCGCCAGCACGTCGGCTGCTCCAGAGGTTTGCAGCGCCGCCCCCACGCCGAACGAGGCGGCAATGGTCAGCAGGACCTGAGTATCCAGCCCCCGCTTGGCCGCGCCTACCGTGCAGCAACCGGTCAGCAGCACCATGGCAGCGCCCAGCATGGCAGCATTGAGCATGCTGAGCACGCCAAAGGTCGCCAGCATCACCGCCCCCAGCAGAATCGCCCAGGCCAGCGGCGCCTTTTCATGCACCGGCCTGGCCGCCCCGTTGAGTTCACTGATCAGCAGGAAATCCTTGGACTGGCGATGGCGCTCGATGAACGGCGGGCGAGCCTCGAGCAGCAGAACGTCCGCTGGCTGCAGGCGTACCTGCCCGAGGTTGCCGGTCACCCGCTCGCCGCCGCGGCAAATCGCCAACACCGCCGCTCCGTACAGAGTTCGAAAGCGGCCGTCGCGGATGCGCTGGCCAATGAACTGGCACTGACTGGAGACCACGGCTTCTACCAACCGTCGCTCCTTGAACTCCTTCTCCAGGCTGGAAGCGCCATCCCGAGAGGGAATCAGCCCCCGGATCTGCTGCAGCTCCACGGCCGCCGCCGACGTGCCCACGAACACCAGCCGGTCACCGCCCTTGAGCTGCTCGCCCGGCCCCACCACGCTGACCACGTTACCATCACGCTCGATCTCGACCAGAAACAGCTCCTGAAGATGCCGCAGCCCCGCCTCCTCCACGGTGCGGTTCACCAGCACGCCGGTGGGGTCCACCTCCATCTCGATGGTAAATTCCCTCGGGTTGGCAAAGGCATTGGCGACGCCTTTGCGGGCAGGCAGGATGCGTGGGCCCAGCACGATCAGGTAGGTAAGCCCGGCCAGAGCCACCGGCAAACCGACCCAGGCCAGTTCGAACAGCCCCATGGCCAGCTCCGGGTAGCGCTCCACCAGCAACCCATGCACCACCAGATTGGTGCTGGTGCCGATCAGCGTGATGGTCCCGCCCAGAATGGAGGCAAAGCTCAGCGGCATCAGCAGCCGCTGGGGAGACAACTTCAAACGGCGGCTCCAGCTCATCACCGCAGGGATATAGGTGGCCACCACCGGGGTATTGTTGAGAAAGCCGCTCAGCGTTGCCACCGGCAGCAGCAGCCGGGTCAGGGCGCCCCGCTCGGTGGCTGGGCGACCCAGCACATAGCGAATGATCAAATCGATGCCACCGGTTTCACGGATGCTGGCCACCAGCACGTACATGAACGCCACGGTGAACAGGCCGCTATTGGAGAAGCCTCCCAGCGCCTGCTGCGGGTCGATGACCCCCAGGGTCAGCAATACCACCACGGCCCCCATTAGAATGATATCGGGGCCCAGGCGCGACAGCGCCATGAGGGGGAAAATCGTCAGCACCACCCCAACGGCAATCCAGGCATCCAGCGACATAAACCCATATCCTTGATAAACGAACCTGAGGATATTGTGCCGCCTGCCCAATATTCTAAAAAGTTATTTTTAGAAACACAGTAAGAACAAAATAGAATATAACCATGAGGGGTGAGGGGTGAGGGGTGAAGCGAAAATCGTGGCAAACAAAAAACCCCGCACGAAGGCGGGGTTTTTCTACAGACTGACCCGTAGGTCAGCTGACAACATCATTCGTTCAGATTACAGAACTTTGATGTTGGAAGCCTGAAGGCCTTTTTTACCCTGGGTGACGTCGAAGGAAACCTTCTGGCCGTCTTGCAGAGTTTTGAAGCCGTCAGCTTGAATTTCGGAGAAGTGCGCGAACAGGTCGTCGCCATTGTCGTCCGGAGAAATGAAGCCGAAGCCTTTAGTGTCGTTAAACCACTTAACGGTACCAGTTGCCATGATCGAAATCCTCGATGTAGCTTAATGAAGAGCCGGGTAATACCCGAGTTGCAGTGGGTAGAACAAGAAACTTTCACCAGACTCAACGCGAGAGCGTTTCGATACTGCTGACTACGTTCGACTTGCTAACCAACTGCATGCAGCATGCGCTTAACGACGCTGCACGTCAACACTATGATGGAAAAAAATGTCAGTGCAATGACTTTTCTTCCAAAATCCATCCAGCGGCCTTTTCGGCGATCATCAGCGTCGGCGAATTGGTGTTACCACTGGTGATGGTGGGCATCACTCCCGCGTCGGCCACCCGCAGTCCAGACACCCCGCGAACCCGCAATTGCGCATCCACCACGGCCATGGGGTCGTCGTCTTTTCCCATCCGCGTGGTGCCGACCGGATGGAAAATCGTCGTGCCAATATCCCCGGCCAAACGGGCCAGCTCCTCGTCGGTCTGGTACTCCACGCCCGGTTTGATCTCTTCCGGGGCGTATCTGGCAAAGGCGGGCTGCTCGGCGATGCGTCGCGTCACCCGCAGCGAATCGGCGGCCACCTTGCGGTCCTCGGGGGTGCTCAGATAGTTCGGCGCGATTGCCGGTGCCTGGCGCGGGTCGGCGCTTTTCAGGCGCACGGTGCCTCGGCTGGTAGGGTTCAAGTTGCACACGCTGGCGGTGATCGCAGGGTACGGGTGCAGAGGCTGCCCAAAGGCTTCGAGACTCAACGGCTGCACGTGGTACTGGATATTGGGATACGGCTGGTCGTCGGAACTACGCGTGAACGCGCCCAACTGCGACGGCGCCATGCTCATGGGCCCCGTGCGCCGCGTGAGGTACTCCCATCCGATACCGGCTTTGCCCCATAACGTGCTGGCCATGGCGTTCAGCGTTTTGGCATTGCTGACACGATACACCGAACGTATCTGGAGGTGATCTTGCAGGTTCTCGCCCACCCCCGGCAAGTCGTGCACGACCTCGATGTCATGCTCGGCAAGGTGCTCGGCGGGACCGATGCCCGATAACTGCAGCAGGTGGGGCGAGCCAATCGCGCCGGCACACAGCACGACTTCCTTGCTGGCCTGCACACGCAGAGTCTTGCCTGCTCGCACCACTTCGACTCCTTCGCAGCGCGGGACGGCCTGATCACGCTCGAAGCAGAGCCGATTCACCTGGGTGGAGTGCCACAGCGTCAGATTGTCCCGCTTCAAGGCCGAGCGCAAGAACGCCTTGGCCGTGTTCCAGCGCCAGCCGTCGCGCTGGTTGACTTCGAAATAGGCAACGCCTTCGTTACTGCCTCGATTGAAGTCCTCGGTTCGAGGAATACCGGCCTGAACGGCAGCTTCGGCAAAGTCATCCAGCACCTGCCACTTCAGACGCTGCTTCTCCACCCGCCACTCGCCGCCGTGGCCATGAAACGCGCGGTGAGTGTCATCACCGTCGCTGCCTTTATCCAATCGGTAGTGGTTTTCGTGTTTGATAAAGTCCGGCAGGCAGTTCTCCCAGCGCCAGGCATCGCTGCCGGTCACTTCCGCCCAGTGGTCGTAATCCCGCGCCTGGCCGCGCATGTAGATCATGCCGTTGATACTGGAGCAGCCGCCCAGGGTCTTGCCGCGCGGGTAGATCAGCGAGCGACCGTTCAACCCCTGGTCGGGCTCCGTGCGAAACAGCCAGTCGGTGCGCGGGTTGTTGATGCAATACAGGTACCCGACGGGTATATGAATCCAGTGGTAGTTGTCTCGGCCACCGGCTTCGATCAGCAGCACCCGATTGTTCGGGTCGGCGCTCAGTCGGTTGGCCATCAGGCACCCTGCGGTGCCTGCGCCTACTACGATATAGTCAAAGCATTGCATGGCGGTATGAGCCGCCATGGGGGTAGTTGTATTGTTGGACATGCAGATGACTCCGGTGAAGAGCGGGCGTTACTTCGCCGTGGGCATCACGAATTCGGCACCGGCGTCGATGGAGTCAGACCAGCGCTGCATGATCGACTTCTGCTTGGTATAGAAGCGCACGCCCTCTTCGCCATAGGCATGGGTATCGCCAAACAGCGAGCGCTTCCAGCCGCCGAAACCATGCCACGCCATGGGCACGGGAATCGGCACGTTGATACCGACCATGCCCACCTGGATACGGCGGCCAAACTCACGGGCAACGCTACCGCTTTCGGTGAAGCAGCTCACGCCGTTACCAAACTCATGGTCGTTGATCAGCTGAATGGCGGTGGCCACGTCCGGCACGCGCACGCACACCAGCACCGGGCCGAAGATCTCTTCTTTATAGATCGTCATGTCGGGGGTCACGTGATCGAACAGCGTGCCGCCCATCCAGAACCCCTCGACACAGCCCTCTCCCGCGTTGGCGCCGTCGAATTCACGGCCATCGACGATCAGCTGTGCACCCTCGGCCACGCCCTTTTCGATGTAACCGGTAATGCGCTGATGGGCCTGACGGGTCACGATGGGTCCCATTTCGGCATCCAGCTGCATGCCATCCTTGACCTTCAGCGCCTGGGCTCGCTCGGTGAGCATCGGCATGACTTTATCGGCAACGTCGCCCACCAGCACGGCCACGCTGATGGCCATACAGCGCTCACCGGCGCTGCCGTAGGCGGCACCGATCAGCGCATCGACGGCCTTGTCCAGGTGGGCATCGGGCATCACCACCATGTGGTTCTTGGCGCCGCCCAGCGCCTGCACGCGCTTGCCGTGCTTCGCGCCACGCTCGTAAATCAGGTTGGCAATGGGGGTGGAACCGACGAACGACAGCGCCTTCACCTCCGGATGATCGATCAGCGCTTCCACGGAGTCCTTGTCGCCCTGCACCACGTTGAATACGCCATCCGGCAGGCCCGCCTGCTGCAACAGGTCGGCAATCATCAGCGAAGCGCTGGGGTCCAGCGGGCTGGGCTTGAGAATGAACGTATTCCCGGCGGCAATCGCGATGGGGAACATCCACATGGGCACCATGGCCGGGAAGTTGAACGGGGTGATCCCGGCCACTACGCCCAGCGGCTGACGCACAGTCCAGTTGTCGATGCCGGTACTCACCTGCTCGGTATAGTCACCCTTCAACAGCTGAGGGATGCCACAGGCAAACTCGACGATATCGATGCCACGCGCCACTTCCCCCTGGGCATCGGTGAACACCTTGCCGTGCTCTTTGGTGATCGCTTCGGCCAGCGCATCCTTGTGTGTATTGAGCAGCTCCAGAAACTTGAACATCACCCGAGCGCGGCGAATGGGGGGCGTGTCGGCCCAAGCAGGGAAGGCCGCCTGGGCCGCCTGTACAGCCGTGTCCACATCCGCCGCCGACGCCAGTGCCACGCGGCCGGTGACCTGACCCGTGGCCGGGTTGAAAACGTCCTGGGAAGCACCAGAGGTGCCTTCGCTGCGCTGGCCGTTAATGAAGTGGTGAATGGCGTGAGTTGTCATTGTCGCTACCTTTATAAACATCGTTTAAGTGATGAGGAGAGTCTGCCCTAGACTACCCGGCACCACAGGCCAAGCAATTGAGTAATTTTTAACCCGGATATAAGCTCTGCTAATAACATAACAACGAAGGTCATCGACCATGCAGGAGTACGCCACGCTACGGGCCTTTGTGGCCGTTGCCCATACCGGCAGCGTGTCTCGCGCCGCTGAACAGCTGCACCTCACTCAGCCTGCCGTCAGCCTAAAGTTGAAGCAGCTTCAACAACACCTTGGCCTGACGCTGTTCACCCGGCGCCCTCAGGGCTTGCGCCTCACTGCCGATGGCTATGCCCTGCTGCCCGCCGCCGAAAACGCCCTGGCCAGTGCGCTGGCATTCGAACAAAGCGCCAGTGCCCTGCACAGCACCCTGCGTGGCAAGCTGCGCATCGGCACCATCGTGGACCCTGAATTCATCCGCCTGGGCGATTTTTTGAGCCGCCTGATGGCCCGCGCGCCCCAGCTGGAAACGGAGCTGCACCACGGCATGAGCGGCAGCGTGCTGGAAGACGTGGTGCACAGCGAGCTGGATGTGGGTTTCTTTCTGGCACCGCCCGGTGAAGGCCCAGCCCATGACGCCCTGGCCTGGCGTGAGCTGACCCACTTTCATTACCACGTGGTGGCGCCCCCGGGCTGGGAGGCCAAGCTGGCCGACACCCGCTGGGAAGCGCTGGCCAGCCTCCCCTGGATCGTCACCCCCAGCGTGTCGGCCCACTCGCGCCTGCTCCAGCGTGCGCTGGCTGCCAGCGGCGCCACGCCGCACCGAGTGGCACAGGTCGACCAGGAAGCCTGCATGCTGGACCTGGTGCGCGCCGGGGTCGGCCTGAGCCTGGCCCGCGACGCGCTGGCCATGGCCGAGCGCCAGGAGAGCGGGCTGGCAGTGGCCGAGCACGTTCGCCTGCCCTGCGCCTTGAGCCTGATCTGGCGACAGGATCGCGCCATCGAGCCCACCATCAAGGCAGCGCTGGACACCCTGGATACCGTGTGGGCCCACCGCCCTTCCCTGGCGCCATAAAAAGCGCCAAAGGGTGAGCGGGTGAACAGACCGCGAAATTTGGGCAAATGGGGATTTTTCTACTAAAGTGGAAAATCAGCGTGAATAGACCAGTCGGCCTAAAGGAACGATTAGCCACTGTATGGTCTACCCCCTCACGTCCCGTTGATCTAAAGATAGGAGATCTTATGAGCAACACGATCAAGACCGTCAATCCCACCACGGGTGATACCCTCGAATCCTACACACTGATGGATGACCAGCAGGCTCAGCAGGTCGTCGAGGCCTGTCATGAGGCCTTTCTCGATTGGCGGCTGACCTCTCTGGATGAGCGCGCTCGCGTCATCAAGGCCATTGGCCAGGCGCTGAAAGCGCATCGGGAAGACTTGGCCCAGCTCATGGTGAAAGAGATGGGCAAGCTGCCGGAGCAGGCCCGTCAGGAAGTGGATCTGTGCGTGGGCATTTGTGACTACACCGCCGAGCACGGCCCCACCAAGCTGGCCGATGAAGAGCGCCAGCCCGGTAATGGCGAGCGCGGTTTTGTCACCTACTCGCCCATGGGCGTGATTTACGGCATTCAGCCCTGGAATTTCCCTGCCTATCAGGTAGTGCGCTACTCCATCGATAACCTCATGGCGGGCAACGGCGTGCTGCTGAAACACGCCGAAAACGTCACCGGTAGCGGCCTGCTGCTGGAAAAGATCTATCGTGAAGCGGGCCTGCCGGAAAACGTATTCCGGGTGCTGGTGATTTCCCATGAAGTGTCCGACAACGTCATTGCCCACAAGGCCGTGCGAGGCGTGACCCTGACCGGCAGCGACGGCGCTGGCCGTAAAGTGGCCGCCAAGGCCGCCGAGCACCTGAAAAAAACCGTGCTGGAGCTGGGCTCCAACGACGCTTATCTGGTGCTGGACGACGCCGACCTGGACGTGGCCATCGACACCTGCGTGACCGGTCGCGTATTCAACGGCGGCCAGACCTGCGTGGCCGCCAAACGCTTCGTGGTCACCGAGAAGAACTACGAAGCGTTCAAGGAGCGCTACGTGGCGCGCATGAAGGACCTGAAAGCGGGCGACCCAACCCAGCAAGACAGCGACCTGGGCCCCATGGCCCGCGTGGATCTGCGCGATACCCTTCACGAGCAGGTGGAAGAGAGCGTGCGCAAGGGCGCAAAAATCCTCTGCGGCGGTGAAAAGCCGGAAGGCAAAGGCGCGTTCTACCCGGTCACGGTGCTGGATGACGTTACCCCCGGTCAGCCCGCCTACGACGACGAGCTGTTTGGCCCGGTGGCGGCGCTGATTCGCGCCAAGGATGACGACGACGCCATGCGCATCGCCAACGACAGCCGCTACGGCTTGGGCGGCGGCATCATCTCCAAGGACGTGAAACGTGCCACCGAGCTGGCCAGCAAGTATTTCGATACCGGCATGGTGTTCATCAACGGCTTTGGTGTGGCAACGCCCGAGATGCCGTTTGGCGGCGTGAAGGATTCAGGCTACGGCCGTGAGCACGGCGGCTTTGGCATGCACGAATTCGTCAATGTGAAATCGGTGATCGTGGTTCAAAGCTGATAGCGAACGCCTACGCTGTTCCGGTAGGCAAAAGCACAACGCCGCAGCGTCGCTTTCGCGACCTGCGGCGTTTTTTGTGGGTCAGGCCTGAGCCTGATGCTCCAGCTCTGCCACCATGTCGGGCGACAGGTTCAGGGCGCTGGCCAACTGGTCCAGCCAGGCGCGTTCCATGGGGTTCTGGTCGTCGGTCACCGCCACGCTGATCAGGTACATTTCACGGGCGGCCTGGGGGGAGTCTGCTTCGCGAGCCAGTGCCCTGGCGTCCAGCGGGGCGCGCAGCTGCTGCTCTACCCAGCGGTGCATCTCTTCGTCGGCACCCAGCGCATCGATCTGCTGAGTGATCAGCGCCTGCTCCTGTTCATCGATATGGCCATCGGCGCGGGCTGCCATGATCATGGCTTGCAACAGCTCCAGGCTGCGGCGCTCCTGGTACTCACCGCTGAGTACCTCGACACGCTCCCCTTCTGCCGACGCCGCCGCGGCACCGCCGTTGGCCTGGGAGCGTTGCCAGGCTTTCCAGGCCAACACGCCCACCCCGGCAATGGCCCCATACTTCAGCGCTTTGCCCCCCATGCTGCGGCCTCGCTTGGAGCCAATCAGCATGCCCATGGCCCCGCCACCCAGCAGGCTCTTCATGTCGAACCCGCCCGAGCTGCCGCCGGAGCGCGCCGCTTGGCTGCCACTGCCGCCCAACTGCCGCGACAGCCCATCCATGATGCCCTGCACGTCCATGCCACCACGGCCGCCTTTGCCACCACTGGCCTGATTCATCAACTGCTGGAGAATCTTGCTCGCATTCATCCTTGCTCCCCCTTCGGGTCATCATCGTGAATTGATCGGTTCTGGTTATAAAGCATCGAACATGAACGCAACGTGAACCGCCGGGCTCGTCACCCTTCCCCCTTCACCACGACCGTGCTGCCCTGACGGCTGGGCAGCACGTCGATACGAATCGGCATCTGCTCCTTGAGTTCGCTGACATGCGAAATGATGCCGATCATACGCCCGCTCATCTGCAGCTCGCTGAGCATGGCGATGGCCTGGTCCAGCGCGTCCTGGTCGAGGCTGCCAAAGCCTTCATCGATGAATAGCGTATCCAGCTGAATACCGCCTGCATAGGCTTGCACCACATCGGAAAGCCCTAACGCCAGCGCCAGCGCAGCCATGAACGACTCGCCTCCGGAGAGCGTCGCCACCGGGCGATTCTTGCCGGTATAGGTATCGGCCACGTCCAGTTCCAGGCCGGAGGCTTTATTGCCTTTGGAAGGGTCTTCCCGGCGCACCAACTGATAGCGCCCGCGGCTCATGCGCACCAGGCGCGCGGAGGCTTGAATCAGCACATCGTCCAGCAGCACGCCCAGCACGAAGCGCTGCAAGCTGATGCGATTCCCGGTGCGCCCGTTGGCCACTTCGCTGAGCGTACCCCACAGTTTGTACTGCTCGTCCAGGGCCGCCTCCACATTGCGCGCCTCTGCCAATCGCTGTCGGGTGGCAGTGAGCTGGTCTACCCGTGCGCTCAGCCGCTGGTAATGCTGTCGGCACGCTTCCTCCCGGGCCTTGCTGTTGTCAGCCTGGGCATCGAGGGCAGCAACGTCGGGCGGCGTCTTGCCTTCCAGCAGCGGCGCACTGGCTTCGAGCTGCCCTTCCAGCCTGGCCAGTTCCCGTTGAAAGCGCGCCACGTCGTCACTCAGCCGCTGCTGCTCGGCGGTGTCCAGACGGGCGGTGATAAATGCCTGCTCATCCTCAAAGGGGCTACCCTGCAGGGCCGTTTGCCACTCGGCCTGGGCCGCTTCCAGCGTCCGCTGCGCCTCGGCCTGGCGCTGGGTTGCCTGAGTGAGCCTGGTTTGCGCCTGGGTGAACGCCGTGTGGGCGGTCTGGGCCTGGCTCTGGGCGGCTTTCCAGCTCCGCTCGCAGGTGTCCATCTCACGCTTCACGGCCGCTAACGAGGCATTCACGCTCTCCAGCGATGCGCTATCGCCCAGCTGTTCACGCAGCTTCTGGCACTGCTCACCGACGTGCTCGGCCTGCTGCTCCAGGCGCTGGGCGTCTTGTTGGGCGCTCACCCATGCCTGTCGAGCGCGCTCATGGGCGCTGCGCGCCTGCTTCACCTCCTCTTGCGTGACCAGTAGCTGGGCCGTCGAGGCAGGCGCGGGATGCTCACGGCTGCCACACACCGGACAAGGCTGGCCACCCTCCAGCTGCTCAGCAAGCAGAGCCGCCTGACCCTGGTGCCAGCGCATCTCCTGCTCGATGGCGTGCTGCTCCTGTTGGGTGGCCGCACGCTGCTTCTGCCGTGCATTTTCGCGCGCTCGGGCCACTTGCTGGGCAAGCGCTTGCTGCTGTTTCTCCAGCGTGGCCAATGCCTGACACTGAGCGAGGGATTGCTCTAGCGCATAGGCCTGGCGTTGCAGGGCGGGCAGCTGTTCATATTGGGCATTGACCGCCTCGAGCGTTTCCTGAGCCTGCTGGTGAGCCGCTTGGCGCGGGGCAATGGCCTGTTCGGCGGCGGCCCACTCGCGCTGGGCCGCCGTGGCGTTTTGCTGGGCGCTTTGCTGGGCATAAAACGGTGTTGCCAGGGCCTGGGTCTGCTCATGCTGCCGCAGCTGCTGCTGGGCACGCTGCACGGCCGGCTGCTGCACCAGCAGCGCGGCTTTGGCATTGACCAGCGCGGCGTGCTGCGCGAACTGGCGGGCCAGCGCTGCCGCCGACTGGGCGGCCGCCACGGCCTGCTCCCGCTGCTCGGCGGCCAGGGCCAGGTCGTGCCTGGCGGTCTGGTGGTCAGGGGCCAGCGCAGCGAGGGCAGCTTCCAGGGCGGCTTCGCTCTCGACATCGCTGGCCGCCAGCATGCCTTGTACACGCTGGCGATGGTCGTTCATCTCACGCACGATGTGCTTGGCCTGGTCCGCCAGACGCTGTTCGATGCGCTGGAAGATCTGGGTCTGAAACAGCTGGGCAAAAATCTCCTCGCGTTCCTTGGAGCCTGCCAGCAACAGCTCGCGGAACTTGCCCTGGGGCAGCACCATCACCTGGCGGAACTGCCGAGCATCCAGCCCCAGCAACTGCTGCAGCTGGCCGTTGGCATCGGTGACCTTGCGCGCCACCAGGCATTCGTCTTCCTGACCCTCTGGGGTCAGCCGCCACAGCTGGGCTTCGGCAGCCTGGCTGGTGGTACCCTCGCCATTGGCTTTGGGACGCTCCTGTTGGGGCACGCGACGCACCCGATAGGTGCTTTCCCGCAGGCGAAACGTGAGGGTGACTTCGGTGAGCAGGTCTGGCGCAGCCTGGTCGCAGCGCATCTGGCCAGCATCCCGTTCATTGCCGGTGGTTTGGCCGTAAAGTGCGAAGCAGATGGCATCGAGTATCGAGCTTTTGCCAGCACCGGTGGGGCCATTGATCAGGAACAGCGGGCTTTTGCCCAGCACGGTGAAGTCGATGGTGTCACGCCGTGCAAACGGGCCAAAGGCCTGCAGGGTCAGTGTCAAAGGCGTCATGCTGGCCCCTCCTGCTCGCGGTCAAGGGCGGTGATCAGCTCGCCCATGGCGCGGGCCTGCTCGTCATTCATGGGCTCGCCGCTGGTCTGGGTGAAGAAATCGCTGAACATGTCCAGCGCGCTGAAAGCGAGACGTTCACGGCTCAGCGACTGGCGACCTGCCGTTTCCAGCATGCCGGGCTTTTCCAGATGCAGGACGTTGGGATACACCGCCCGCAGCTTGCCCATGGGGTCGAGAATGGCGTGCCGGTCGGTGAGGCGCACCAGCAGGTAGTCATCGGCACGGGGGTCTTCGCCCCCCATGGCCAGCAGCTGCGCCAACTCTCCCTCCAGCACGCGCACGTCGCGCCTGGGCGTCAACGGATGCTGGGTGATGCTCACCAGGCCTTCGCTGCCCATCTCCACCAGGGTGACGCCCTTGTGCTGCGTCGCCTCGGAGAAGCTGTATTTGAGCAGCGAGCCGCTATAGCGGATGTGCTCGCTCCCGCGGTACTGGGGGCCATGGAGGTGCCCCAGCGCCACGTAATCGAAACCCTGCATGGGTTCCCAGGCAACGCTTTCCGCACCGCCCAGGGTGAGCGGACGTTCGGACTCGCTGGCCGCCCCGCCCTCCACGAAGCAATGGCTCATGAGCAGCGCCGGGCGCGCGGGATGGCGCTGGGCGTGAATACGCTCCAGCAGGTAGCGGTGGGCGGCATCGAAATCGCGCACGTCGGCGCCAAACGCGCTGCGCACGTACTCCGGGTCGGCGTAGGGAATGCCGAAGACATCCACCGTCACGCCATCGACGGCAAGCGTCACCGGCTGATCGCAGGTGGCCAAATCGGTGAGGATGTGTAACCCGGCCTGGCGCAGATGACGCGCCCCAAACCCCAGCCGCGCGGCGCCATCGTGGTTGCCAGAGATCATGATGACCGGCAGGCCACGTTTCTCGCACAGCTCGGCCAGTATCTCATCCAGCAGGGTCACCGCCGCTGCCGGGGGCACCGAGCGGTCGTAGATATCACCAGCAATCAGCACCGCATCCACGCGCTCACGGTCGATGATCGTCAGCAGCTGTTGCAGTACATGACGCTGGTCGTCCAGCAGCGAGAGGTTGTGAAACAGCCGACCCAAATGCCAGTCGGCGGTATGAAGTAGTCGCATGACAGGCTCGATCCAGAAAGTATGACCGCATCATACCAACCCGATGGCCAACGACGCACAAAAGCCGAGCACAAAAAGCCCCGCACGAGGGCGGGGCCGGAGTCTGGTGGCTTCCCGCTGGCCCACCACAGGAGCCAGCGGCGACACACCGGGTTAGTTGCGGAACGCGTCCGGGTATGTGGTCAAATCCACGCCCCAGAGTACTGGCAACATGAAGTAGACCGCCGCGGCAATCAGGAACATGGAAATGATGTTCAGCCAGAAGCCGTTGCGCACCATCTCCATGATGGTGATCTTGCCCGTGGCAAAGATGATCGCGTTGGGCGGCGTGCCCACCGGCAGCATGAAGGCACAGTTGGCCGCCATGGCCGCAGGTACCATCAACACGAAGGGATGGATATTCAACGCCAGCGCCAGCGACGCCAGTACCGGCAGAATCATCGTGGCCGTGGCCGTGTTCGAGGTGATTTCCGTGAGGAACAGCACCATGCCCGTGGCCAGCAGAATCACCAGCATGAAATTGACGCCTTCCAGAACGCTCATCTGACCGCCAATCCAGGACGCCAGGCCCGAAGAGCCGAAGCCCGCCGCGATGGCCAAACCGCCCCCGAACAGCAGCAGAATGCCCCAAGGCACGTCTTTGGCCACGCTCCAGTCCAGCAGGCAGCCGCCTTTGGAAGGCGAAGGAATCAGGAACAGCGCAATGGCCGCGGCAATCGCGATCATGGTGTCGTTGATGCCAGGGATGTTGATGATTTGCCCCTGCCACAGGAACGAGCGGGTGATCCAGAAGAATGCCGCGAACAGGAAAACGCCCAGTACGGCTTTCTCTTCGAAAGATATCTTGCCCAGCGCCTCTTTCTCCTTGCGAATCAGCGCACGGCCACCCGGCAGCTTGGCCAGCTTGATGGGATAGATGAAGCGCGTCAGCATGACCCAGCCCATGAACAGCAGGATCACCACCACCGGGAAGGCAAACATCAGCCAGCCCGCAAAGGAAATTTCGACGCCAAACAGCTCGCTGACGATAGCGGCCAGAATGATGTTGGGCGGCGTGCCGATCAAGGTGCCCAGACCGCCGATGGTGCCACCGTAACCCACACCAAAAATCAACGACTTGCTGAACTTGTCGATTTCGGCACTGTGGTCTTCCGAGCTCTTTTTCAGCTCTTCCGTTACCTGGAAGACAATGGCAGTACCAATCGGCAGCATCATCATGACCGCTGCGGTATTGGATACCCACATGGACAAGAAGCCGGTGGCCGCCATGAAGCCAAAGACGATGCTATTGATGCTGGTGCCCAAAATGGAAATGATCGACAGCGCAATGCGCTTGTGCAGATCCCATTTTTCCATGGCCAGAGCGATCATGAAGCCGCCAAGGAACAGGAAGATGATCGGGTTACCGTAGGCCGCCGTCACCGTATTGCCATCCAGGGCGCCGGTAATCGGCAGCAGGATGATGGGCAGTAACGAGGTGACCGGGATCGGAATCGCTTCGGTGATCCACCAGACGGCAACCCACAGCGTGGTAGCCAGCACCATGCGCCCTTCGAAGCTCAGGTCGGCCGGATGGAAAAACAGCAAAACAAAGGCAAAGAGAGCTGGCCCGAGTACCAGGCCAATTTTTTGCGCCGTATTGAAGGCAGGCGGACGCGGAGGCTGATTGCCTGGCTGTGCGTCAGAGGAACCACCTCGCCCAGTGCTGCCCGTGCCAGAAGTAGGCAGCGCACACATGAGGAGGTTTTTTGCTTGGTCGTGGGAATGCCAAAGGGAGTCCCAGAGCGTCATCGTGGCAGTTCTGCGCATTATGAAGTACCGCTCGCAGTCAGGGTGAACGAATGGGCGCCGTACGGGCCAACCCAAGGACAAATGTGCCAGCGCGTCTGGCTTTTTTGAGGTGCCCTTTATTCACTGCCATAAGCCATTAGTCCAGTAAATTGACGGCAATTACAACCAAAGTCTAAACACTTTGGTCGTAATTATTAGCAGTGGCTAAGATGTTGCCCGCAGAGAATCAAGGTGCTTTCAAGACAGAACACAGTGTGACAACAAGCACTGACAAAGCGCTACCGCACAGCACGCCGAGTCTCCGATGGTGGCCAATCAAGCGATGAACACAGCCTCGCAGGCCCCAGCGGCCGTCGCCTGAACCACTCTTACCCAGTTTCCTGAAAGGCTTACTTCGGCTTGCGCTCCCTGAGCGCAAGCCGTTTTTTTAGTCCAGATGCTCCAACGTGACCACGATATCCTGGCGCGAAACGTCGATGTTCCAGAAGGTATAGCTATCGTCATCCTCATCGACCAGGCGAATATCGAAGTAAGGGCTGCGATAGCCCGTCAACGTCACCCGCTGGGTATCACCATTCATCAGCACATCGCTGCCCAGCACGTCCTCTTCCCAACTGGAAGACGATGCTGGGCTCACGTACATGTAATAGATGGTGTAGCCGGTACGATTGGTGATATCCACATAGTAATCGTCCGCCATCACGAGCGACGAGCTGCACAGCAGCAATAAAGAGAAGAGCCACACTTTGATACGCATAGGTGTATTCCTGATGTTTTTTTTAGAGGAAACCACGTTAGCGCGCCAAGCCTGCTGACGCCGAGCCCAGACGCTAGGCTTTGTACGAAAAGTCGGCGAGCGATGGCCAGACAAGGCAAAAATCGGCGAAAAGACGGAGTTTACAAGGTGTAAATGAGTACTTTGAGCCGATTTTTAACGCCGTATGGGCGAGCGTAGGCAGTTTTCGTGCAAAGCCTAATAGCAGTATATCTCCGGCCCGCCATTTTCGAGATAGCCTTAGGCGCTTTTTTGCAGCCCCCCACAGCTTCTGCGTAGCTGATAGAATACTGCCCCTTTCAGGCACGGGCTGGCGGCTTGCCAGCTCGCGGCTCCACCGACTACTGCACCTACTATTTGCACCTACTATCTGCACCCACTACCTGAGAGTTCCGTCATGATAGCTACCGCCACTGCCCTCTTCCGACCGCTGTTACAATGGGGGCTCGTGCCCCAGATCGTGATGGGGATCATTGCGGGGGTGCTGCTGGCGCTGCTCGCCCCTACGGTCGCCAGCGATATTGCCCTGCTGGGCCAACTGTTCATCGCCGCCCTGCAGGCCGTCGCCCCCATTCTGGTATTCGTACTGGTGGCTGCGGCTATCGCGGCACATCGCCAAGGGCAACCTACGCACATTCGTGCGGTGCTGCTTTTATATATATGTGGAACGCTGATCGCTGCGCTGATTGCGGTGGCCGCCAGCTTCTGGATGCCGACCGAACTGACGCTGGATGCCGGCCAGGTAGACGGCAACCCGCCCAGCGACATTTTCAGCGTACTGCGTGACTTGCTGCTGAACGCGGTCACCAACCCGGTCAGCGCGCTGATGGAAGGCAACTTCATCGCTATTCTGGCCTGGGCCATTGCGCTGGGTCTGGCGCTGCGCCAGGCGGCCGATACCACGCGCCAGGCGCTGCAAGACCTCTCCAACGCCATTACCCGCATCGTGACGCTGGTGATTCGGCTGGCCCCCATTGGCATTTTTGGCCTGGTAGCGGGTACGTTGGCTGAATCCGGTATGCAAGCGCTGCTCAACTATGCCCAATTGCTGGGGGTCATCGTGGGCTGCATGCTGTTCGTCGCCCTGGTGAGCAACCCCTTGCTGGTCTATCTGGTCACTCGCCAGAATCCTTACCCGCTGGTGTTCACCTGCCTGCGCGGCAGTGCCATCACCGCCTTCTTTACGCGCAGCTCGGCGGCCAATATCCCGGTGAATCTGGAACTGTGCCGCCGCCTCAAGCTGGATGCCGATACCTACTCCATCTCCATTCCGCTGGGCGCCACCATCAACATGTGCGGCGCCGCCATCACCATTACCGTCATTACCCTGGCCATCACCCATACGCTGGGTATTGCCGTGGACTTCCCCACTGCCCTGCTGCTGTGCGTCGTCTCGGCCCTGGCGGCCTGCGGTGTGTCTGGCGTGGCCGGTGGGTCGTTGATGCTGATTCCCATGGCGGCAAGCCTGTTCGGCATTCCTACCGAAGTCGCCATGCAGGCCGTGGCCATTGGCTTCGTCATCAGCGTGGTGCAGGACTCCACCGAGACGGCGCTCAATTCGTCCACCGACGTGCTGTTTACGGCTGCCGCCTGCCGGGCGCAAGAGGCGAGGCGCGCGTAGGCGTTTGCCTGGGGGAGTGGCGGCTGACCACCGCCACTCCCCCGCACGCCCTCCCACGAAGGTTACCCACGATTTGCTCTACGACGCTCTCGTACTACCCGCTAGATGTTTCAAGCGCCCGCTTACCCAGGTGCCGCAGATAAACCCGACAAAATAGCCGGACATGATGATCCCCAGCACCGCGCTGGAGAAACCTTCCGCCGTGCCTCGCAGGGTAAGCAGCGTGTTGAGCAGGCCGTTGCCCAGCAACAGCAGTGCCACACTGCGCAGTATCGATTTAACGGGATGGAGCATGGCTAATGAATACATCGCGCTTCCTCGTAGCAGACTCGCTACAGACCATGCATGCAAGATGCCACTGGAAATCTTCTCTACACATGACACGCCCCTGACAGAAGGTCATAATAATTGCCAGGCTAACGTTTCCTACTGACGGCCAAGGGAGTATGCCATCGTGAACCAGTCGATCGAGCCAGCCGATACGAGCCAGCATTCCGCCCTGCGCGCAGGTTTTCAGGGCGTTCGCGAAGCCATCCCTCTGCTGGGTGGCTATGTGCCCGTTTCGCTGTCGTTTGGCCTGGTCGCGACCCAGGCAGGCTTCACGACCTGGGAAGCCGCGATCATTTCGGCCCTTATCTACGCTGGCGCCTCGCAGTTTCTGTTCGTGGGCATGATCGCGGCTGGCGCGCCGCTGTGGCTGGTGGTGGCGCTGACCCTGCTGATCAACGTGCGCCATGTGGTGTATGGGCCAAACCTCGCGCCTTTGCTACCCCGTAGCCGCCACTGGCCCTGGCTGATGCACGGCCTGACCGACCAGGTATTTGCCCTGGCGCTCACCCGCCTGCCGCAGCTCCCCGAGGCCAAGCGCTTTGCCTGGTTCGTGGGCGCGTCGCTGCTGGCCTGGGGGGTGTGGGTCCTGGGTACCATCGCCGGAGCCAGCGGTGGCGAAGCCGTCACCGCCCGCTGGCCATTGCTGGGAGAAATCATGCCCTTTGCCCTGCCTGCGCTCTTCCTCACCATGGTGGCACCGCGCTTTACCAGCAAACGCTGGGCGGCCGCCACCACTTGTACCGTGCTGGCCGCACTGGGCTTGACCCTGGCAGGCTGGAGCAATGTGGCCATTCCGCTGGCGGCGGCTTGCGGCGCCTTGTGTTTCTACATCCTGACCTTTCGCAACCAGGAGCACACGCCATGAGCGCATCGCTGTGGGTTGCCGTGGTGATATGCGCGCTGGGCACGCTATTGATGCGGGTGGTGCCCTTCCTTTGGATGCAGCGCCGCCTGGGTAGCGACACCGGCCTCAATGCCATGCCACAGTGGCTGGTGATCCTCGGCCCGCTGATGATTGCAGGCGTGCTGGGGGTTTCCATCATTCCCGTCAACCCCAGCCCGACCTCGTGGCTCGCCACGGCCATCGGACTGAGCGTGACGCTGCTGGTATGGCGGCGCCTGCGCTCCCTGGGCTGGCCAGTGGCGGCGGGGGTCGCGGTGTTTGGGGTGGTGGAAGTAGGACTCGCCCTCCTGGGCTAGACAGATAGCACCGTGTGGCACGCTAAGTTTGCCGAGGCGATGGGCACCAGTGTAGACACCATCAAAAGCTGGGAAACCAAACGCCGCAACCCTACAGGGTTAGCCGGTGACTGCTCCCGTGGCCTTGGCCTTCTCGAATTCCAGCAGCAGCGCTTTCATGGGACTGTCTTCCATCTTCTTGATAGTGCTGCGCCTGGCGGCGACACTGTGGGTCAGTCCGGTGACCGCATCGACACCGACATGGGCCTTCATACCGAAGTAATACTGCTTACCCTTCCGGGTCTGCTTCATCGGCCAGGGCATACCACTGCCGCAGAAAGTAAATGCGCAGCATGCGCTCCAGGCCAATGGGTGGTCGGCCTCGCTTGCCCGCTGAATTCGGGAAGTAGGACGGCGACAGTGCTACGATCAGCCGTTGCCACGGCACCAGCTCCTCCATCCTGGCAAGACACCGCTCGCGGCGGGTGACCTTCTTCTTGTTCTGGTGCTCAGCCTGGGCGAATGAGATCTGTTTCATCGGAGTGGCTCTGTCAGCGGGTGTTGGACGACAGGTCAGATTTTACCTCGTCGGTGGCTATGAGGCAGCTCCGACGGGATTTATGCAGCGTTTCCTTAGGGCGCTGGTCGATATGAAGGCTGTTTCACCAATATGAACTCAACCACCGCACGCCGTGAGAGCAAGCTGCTTCTCGTTTTTGGCGGTTCATTCTTCGAGCGGTGGCCACTGCCGCGCCGTATGCACGATATTCAGGATTCGCACCTGCGTTTCTACGATGTCATATACGACCATATAGCTGCTGTGGACGGCCAGCTCAAAGGTGCCCGGCACCCTCCCGCCCCGGCCCATTCTTGGAAAATCCTGAAGCACTGCTGTTCTTTCTGCTATCAGATCATCAAGTGCCAGGGCAGCAAGAGGGTTGTCTTCCTCAATGTAGTCGTAAATGTCTTCACGATCCCTGACGGCTTCAGGCGTCCATAGCAGCTCCATCATTCAGGAGCAGCCATACGGGCGCGGGTTGCTGCGCGGCGAGCAGCAAAACGGGCTTCAACATCAGACGCGGGAATCAGATTGCCCACCTCCGCAGAGGTCCGCGACTGCGCGACCTTCTTTGCCAGCCAAGCATCGTATTGCTGTGCCTCTTCCTGCTGGGCCACGTAACTGCGCATGAAGTCGCGAAGAAGCTGGGCTCCGGTGCGGTCATGGGCTTTGGCGGCATTGGCAAACTCAGCCTTCAGACTGTCATCGACTCGAAAAGTAAAAGTGGCATCACCCATGGCACCATCCTCATGTGTTACATGCAGTGTGCAGTGTAGCACGACACCCTGAATGTCTCTATGAGATTGATGCCCATACCAGCGGGTGATCTGCACCGGAATTTGCCATGTCCAGCGGTACAGTAGCGGTACATACATCAGTTTTGGCCATCTGCGCATAAATACGCTAAACCACTGACGCATAAGTACTTTCTACTTATTTTGATTACGATTGTATACGCTTGATTTTCCTAGGGAACCGCTGATCAATTCGCCCCTGTGCGGCTGAAGCGCTCAGGGCGGCATATTCACCGCGTCAACGGTCACTTTCTGGCCACGGAAGGTGGCCTTTTTACCCTGGCAGCCGGGTTATCCGGCTGCCAGGCCAGATTCAAGACACACTGGCCCCGTCAGCATGGCCCTGGCATCGTCCAGCCAGCACCAAATTGCCGAGGGCGAACAGGGTGAACAGCTGCGCCTGGTTCCTGGCCAGTCCCTTGTAGCGAACCTTCCGGTAGCCGAATAGGTTCTTGATGACATGAAATGGGTGCTCGACCTTGGCGCGGATGCTGGCCTTGGCCTTCTCGATCGCCAGCAGCAGCGCTTTCATGGGACTGTCTTCCATCTTCTTGATAGTGCTGCGCCTGGGCGAATGAGATCTGTTTCATCGGAGTGGCTCTGTCAGCGGGTGTTGGACGACAGGTCAGATTTTACCTCGTCGGTGGCTATGAGGCAGCTCCGACGGGATTTATGCAGCGTTTCCCTCGAGCAGCTTACGGACCTACCACATCCATCAACTTGGCATAGTCGGTCACCACATCGTATTTCACCTTATCCTCGGTCACCTGCTGGCTGATCTCTTGGAAGAACTTGCGGGCGCAGTCGATCTTTTTCTGTTCGATCTCGCGCAGCTTCATGGATGACATAGTGCCTTTGGTCTCAGCAACGAAGTAGATGTGCTTCACACTGCCGGCACGGAAAGAGATGGCCCAGTCAGGGTTGTAGTCGCCCACCGGCGTTGGGATCAGGAAGCCCCTTGGCAGCTTGGCATAAACCACTACCTCACTGCTGGTATCGAGTTCGGTGACAAAACGACGCTCGATCTCCGAATCGGTGATGGCGTAGTCGTAGATGTGGTTCTTGAGCTTTTGCGTGGCCCGGGAGAAGTCTTGTCCGGTTTGGTTGGCGGTGAAGATATCCACATCGTAACGCTCGTCCACTTCATCGTAGGCCAAACGCTCGATGACCATCGCGGCCTTCTGTTCGGTGATCAACCGGGATGCCTCGGCGATGAAGTGTTCAGGGTTTTGCCGGAACTGCTGGAATACAGCGGGTTGTATACCTTGCAGTATCCTGGCTGCTGTCTGGCGGGTCAGCTGGGCGTTTTCGGCTACCTTGCCGAGCAGGTCATAGCGGACCCGCGAGTGGATTGAGTCGCCGTATTCCGTCGCGGTTTCCTCGACCTTGAAGCCATCGCCCTGCTTCAGTTGCTCATCTGTCAGACCATCATGCTGGATGCCCTTTTGCACGGTGTATTGAAGCGGGGTGACACGCAGGTTCTTGTCCAGGGCTGCGATGCACTTGCGGACCAGCTCATCCGAGTCGAAGTCGACACGGTACACCGCTTTGCGATTGATCCTTTGCCACAACGCCTGGAACTCCTTTTTGTCGAAGTTGGCGTTTAGGGGGTTGGTTTTCGGCTTGCGGCCATCCTCGATTTTAGGCAACTGGGCGTCGCTGAACACGCTGTCGATCAGCGCGAAGACCTGATCCGCATAGGGTTTCAGCTCATCCGGCAAATCAGCCAAAGTGCCTTGCTCTTTTGCCTCGTGGTAAGTTGGCGCTATTTGGTCGGTTTCATCGGTGTAGTCATTTTTCACCAGGTAGCGGTATATCTGCTTGGCCATGGCGGCGGTCACGTCCACCGGGCCTTGCTCGGTGGTCAGCTGCTTGCCGGTGAAGTAGGTTTCGGTTGCCTGGCGCGGCCGTGCACTCAGAGTGTCGCTGATCTCTTGCTGTAAACCGGCGACAAAATCCTTGTAGCTCTCACTGGCAATCACGGTCAGCACGTTGATGGTGTGAACCACGGCGGGGTTATCCATGCGGTCACCGTGCTGATCCACCGACAAGCGTAACCCGCGCCCCACTTCCTGGCGTCGTGAGATGGTGTTGTCGCTGTGCTTGAGCATGCACATAACAAAGACGTTGGGATTATCCCAGCCTTCACGCAGGGCCGAGTGGGAGAAGATAAACCGCGTCGGCTCCTGGAAGGACAGCAAGCGCTCCTTATCCTTCAAAATCAGGTCATAAGCATCCACATCGTCAGAATCAACCGATCGCGCTCCAACTTTAGGGTCTTTCAGACGATTGGTCTTCTTATCGATGGAGAAATAACCGTTGTGTGTGGCTGCTGGGTTGATATCGTCAAGGTACTGCCGGTAGGCTTCATTATCGATTGCCAGCTCAGACAGATATTCGTCCTTCATCTGCTCATATTCTTCTTCGAAAATTCGTGCATACTCGCCTCGCTCATCAGGCTTATCATAGTCGCGGTACTTGGCTACCTCGTCGATAAAAAACAGCGACAGCACCTTGATGCCCTGAGAAAACAACTGCTTTTCTCTGTCCAGATGAGCCTTGATGGTTTCGCGGATCTGAATACGCCGGATGTCACTCTCAGACACATCGCCGTTGGCTTCACCGGCCTTCAATACCAAGCCATTGGTAAACTCCACGGTGTCGGTGGTGGCGTCGATCTGACTGATGGTGAAGCCGTCTCGGTACTGATCAAGCTCGCCGGACTCGGCAAACAGATCATCGCGAAACTGCAAGCGGCGTAGCTGACGCTTGATCTCACCGGACTTGAGTTTCACCTCCAGCTCGATACGGGCAACTGGCGCCTGCCTGGATATATCGATGCCTTCCAGATACAGATAAGCATTGGTGCCAGCCAGCCCCCGCGTCTGGATGCCACGCACGGCAATCTTTTTGACCAGTTTCTGGTTGTAGGCATCCAGCGCATCCAGGCGGTGAATACGGTTGTGCTGGGTCCTGTGAGTGGCCGAATAGCGCAGGATCATCAGTGGCTTGAACTGGGGCAAAGCTTCCATGGTGGCTTTGCCTTCCATCTTCTGCGGTTCATCCAGAATCAGGATGGGCTGGTTGGCGGCGATCACATCGATCGGCTTGCGCGACTGAAAGTCATCCAGCTCGTCGTAGATGCGCCGGTTGTCCTTGCCTCGGGCATTGAATGCCTGAATGTTCATCACCATCACATTGATGCCGGCATCCGACGAGAAGCTCTCCAACTCATGCAGTCGCTTGGAGTTGTAGATGAAGAATCGCGCCTTCTTGCCATAGCTCTCGGTAAAGTGCTCAGCCGTGATCTGCAGGGATTTGTAAACCCCTTCACGGATGGCAATGGACGGCACCATGATGATGAACTTGCTCCAGCCATAGCGCTTGTTCATCTCAAAGATCGTCTTGATGTAGCAGTAGGTCTTACCGGTGCCGGTCTCCATCTCTACGTCGAGGTGGATGCGCGTAGCCGCCAGAGCATCCTTTTTGTAAGCCGCCTTGACGGGCACCCGATTGCCCTTGTTGTCGTAGGTCGTGAACTCGGTCAGCGAGGTTACCACCGGCAGGTTCTGGCGGCGCTGTACTGCCTGGACGTTTTCCAATACCTGGGCTTCGCTGAGCACCAGATCAGCGTTTCTGAAGCCATCTTCGTCGAAGGCGCTGGCTTGGGAGTGCTGCCCCGGATCGATCCGGTAGGTCAAACCGTCGAGCAGGGGTTGACCGGCAAAGCAGTCGACCACGGACTCCACGGCGTGGGTCTGGTAGGCCTGGGTTTTAAACTTCAGCTTCATGGCATTCTCTTTCTGCATGCTTTCTGCAAGGCTTTCTGCACGCAGTTGTGCAGAAAGGACCTGATCTTCTATAACAAGCTCATGGCATCAATTGCAGCAACTCACAAGTTTTCCCTGTGAGTTGCTAATGGACCAATCGCTAAGCAATCGCTACCGTCACAGGGAGCGCACTTCAGTGCTGGGCGACAGCTGGCGGAAGATTTGCTCGACATTGATCTTCACCGCATCGGAGACAAAGCCATTGTCGCGGAACACCACGCGCAGTGGTTCATGCTTGGCCAATTCCTTGACCAGCTCTTCGGTAATGCCCGTGTCAAAGCAGGCGACCAGAGCGTTGTCATCGACAAAGAACACGGTTTTGTCTTGCAGGGTTTCGCGGCGAATCGGCAGGGTCAGATCCACACCCCAGTCCACCAGCACCTGAAACAGGAGATCTTCCGGCGTTCGGTCGGGTTTGACGTTGTCCACCGCTTCCAACAGGTCACTCTGAGACAGCTCATCAGGACGGTAGTAGATGTCCTTCATATTCGAGCTGTCGACCTTGAGCACGCGAAAGCCGACATCGCGGTTCCACTCGGGGTGGCAATCGCCTGCTAGTGCTCTTGTGCCAGCGCGCCGAATGCGCTCTTTTGCAATTGCTGAGATAGTTTTGTACCCAGCTTTTCTAGCCTCTGAATCACTAGGCGTCACCTCAGGAAGCTGCACGGAAATACACTGTCGCTTTTTCCCATCTGTTGCGGAAAGCTCCATGACAGCATGTGCTAGAGAGCCCGAACCGGCAAAGAAGTCGAGCACAGTCCCCTCTTTACAACTCATTTGCAGTAAGAGCTTCAGGAGGTTTACGGGCTTTGGTGTCTCAAAAACCGCCTTTCCGTCGAACATATTCTTGAGTGCATTCTTTGCGACTTCATTCGTGCTTGCATCCTCAGCGAATATAATTGTCTCGGGAGTTAAACCACGCTCTTTGGCGTTAAGGTAAGTTTTGATACGGGGCACTCCATTCCCGTCCTTGCCAAACCAAATGCGACCTTCTGCAATCGCCTTGTCCATTTCGGGTTTCGTATAAACCCAGCATCTTCCGCTTTCAAGCTCGTGTTTTTTTCCGTTGGGCGCCTCAAGAGTATAAAACTGAGACTTTGTACCGTGTCCTGCTTGAGCGGTTGCGGGATCAGATTTCCAGTCTCCCCGGGGATCATTGTCAGGATTTTTGTAGTTTGCAAGTGCCTTTTCCGACATTGGAAGTTGGGCTATTGGTCGAACGGCTGGCTTTCGAGACTTCGTGTAGCAAACGATATAATCATGTCGGGATGAAACAATTTTTCGATTTTCTCTATTGGTACGCTTCTCCCAGATGAAATTCCCAATGAAATTCTCGCTTCCAAAAATTTCATCGCAAAGCTTATTGAGATTCGCGAGTTCAACATCGTCAATAGAAATGAAGATTAAACCGTCATCGGACAGAAGGTTTCGTGCAAGCCTTAAACGCGGATAAATTAGGGATAGCCAATCTGAATGGAACCTTCCATTGGCTTCTGTGTTTGCGATCAGTCGATTCCCTTTCTCATCAGACTGCATTGACCGTTCCAAGAAACCATGCATCGACTCTGCAAAGTTATCGGCGTAAACAAAGTCATTCCCTGTGTTGTAAGGTGGATCTATATAGATCATTTTGATCTTACCGAGAAAGCTCTGTTGCAGTAGCTTCAGCGCCTCAAGATTGTCACCGTCAATGAATAGATTCTTTGTCAGCTCGAAATCTACACTCTCTCCTGGGCTCGGTCGCAAGGTTCGAGCTATAGGAGCATTGGCAACCGAGAGGGCCTCTCGCTTACCCGGCCAATCCAATCGATACCGTTCCTGCGGCCCCTCCACAATCGAGTCGCTCAGCTCCTGACGCAACTGATCAAAGTCCACTGCCAGACGTAGCTTGCCAGTGGCTTCATCTCGTGCCTCCGTTACACAGCTAGGGTGCGTTAACAATTGCTGATGGAGATCGGGCTGATTTAGAATATCAGCATTTTTCGGTGATCTATGCCTCGGCTAATGCTACGTGATGACCAATGGGAGCGCATCGAGCACATGCTCCCCGGCAAAGCTTCAGATCGCGGGGTGACGGCCAAGGACAATCGCTTGTTCGTGGAAGCCGTCCTGTGGATCGCCCGGACAGGCGCTCCCTGGCGTGATCTGCCCGACGCCTTCGGTCGCTGGCACACTGTCTACATGCGCTATAACCGGTGGTCTAAGAAGGGGGTCTGGCAGCAGGTTATCGACACATTAGCCGATGATCCCGACATGGAGCAGCTGATGATAGATGGCAGTATCGTCAAAGTTCATCAGCATGGGGCGGCAAAAAAACGGCTCAGAGCACCGAAGCCATGGGGAAATCGCGTGGGGGATTGAGCACCAAGATCCACGCGGCGGTCGATGCCCTCGGCAACCCGGTACGGCTAATCCTCACACCGGGCCAAGCGTCTGAGTACGGAGCCGCCCCAGCGTTACTGGCGGGCTTTTCTCCAGCGGCGGTGCTTGGCGACAAGGGGTATGATTCCACCGCTTTGAGGGACATCATTCGAGCGGTGGGCGCCGAGCCGGTGATTCCGCCGAGAAAGAATCGCTTGGAATGCCCCGAGATAGATTGGCACTGTTACAAGGATCGCAACCTGGTAGAAAGGTTCTTCCAGAAAATCAAGCAGTTCAGGCGGCTGGCAACACGCTATGAGCGACTGGCGAGAAACTACCAGTCGCTACTCAACCTTGTATCCGCCGTCATATGGCTGGCCTAATTGTTAACGCTCCCTAGGGAATAACTCCTGAATCTTTGCAATATTGTCTTGGCTCAGATCCGGGCTGTGCATTTTCAGTTTTTCCATCATCTTTCTCTCAATGACTCTGTGTGGCAGCCTGCTTTTCTATCAGCCGCTGCAGCTCCTGTTTGGCATCGCGCAGCTCGGCATTGATGACTACGCGCTTGTTGAATTGTTTCTCGCGGCCCAGCCGCGTGTTGATCCGTTCCACTTCTTTCTTCTGGGTAGCAACGGATTCGGCAAGCTCAATGCGCTGTTCCAGCGTCAACCGCCCTGATTGTTCCGCTTGAGCGCCCACCCTATAGAGGGCCGCAGGCGCATCGCTAATGTACGATGCTTTTTCATCCCTCAGCCCTCCGCCTTCATCCTTCCCAAAAATCAACGGGCTGAGTAATTGCTCATAAAGCCCGGCCATATCCAGTGCCACCGGGAGCGGCGGACGCGGAGAACTCTCCAGCTGCCAATCTGTTTCGAAATAGCTGCTCAGCACCCAATGGCTAATGTCCGCAGTACTTCCGGGATTCTGTGCGGGCCTTTTGTAGGCTGCTACCAGCTTTACACGGCCGCTCTGTACCAGCTCAAAGATCAGCGGAAAAGGAATGGCGCGGTCGATGGCCTTGAGTACCTCGTGATCCAGACTGGCACCCTTGAGGCCAAGGCGAAACACCTGAATTTCTGCCACCGCTGGCGTGGCTGGCAGATTGACCGTTTCCGGGGCCAGTTTGTAGGCCCAGCTGATCTGCTCCACCTGCTGGACAAAGCGTTCCTTGAGGGCGGCACTGACGGCAGCATGCTCGTATATCTTGCTCTTGGGCACCACCCGGCCAAAGGCCGCCTGTTTCGGCCAGGCGAATAATAAGGCTGAGGGCTGAGGGATGAAGGATGATGTCATCCAGTCCTCCGCTGTTTGGTTTTTTTGGCGCAGGTGACAAGTATGGCCGTGAGCTCGTTGGCTTCGGCCATAAGATCGCTGAGTCTCTCTTTGGAAACGATACTGCTTTCCACCAGCAGTTCCAGCCAATAGGTGGTTTCTTCGAGTTCCTGCAAACCGCCTTCTATCTTGCTGATAAACTCGGCATCCGAGCGCGCACGACAGGCTTCTCGGTAATGTGCACCGACAGACGTACCCGAACGCAACACCTGCTTCCCCATCACCTGCGCTTCAGTTGTCTTGGGCAAGGCTCCATACAATCGCACTACCCGCAACGCAAATGCCTTGGTCCGCTCCCGCAAGTCGCTCACCGGTTTTTCATCCCTCATCCTTCAGCCCTCTCCTTCATCCTTCATCCTTCATCCTTCATAATTACCAAAAACGCAATCAGCTCAAAATCACCCAGTCCCTGTATCGTGGTGGTCAGTGCAGTGGTCCGGCCGCCGCCAAACAGGCTGTCGATGTCCTTTTCTTCCTTCACCTCAATCATGCTGCGAATGGCCTGGCTGAGCAGGTCGGAGTAGGGCTGCATATTGCGCCCGTCCTGGGTCCGCTCATTGAACAGCTGGCACAGGGCGCGGATGGGTTCATCCTCGCCCTTGCAACTACTGCGGATCAGGTCGAGCAAGCGCTTGACCTCGGTATGGTCGGCAATGACTTCACCATCAGTGCCGATATACACCAGGTAGTAGGGGTGCAGGCGGTTCTGCTGGTTGACGTTGACGCTGTCGTGGATGTTTTTCAGGGCGAAAATAACGCCAGGCAGTAGGCCGACGTCTGGTTGCGCTGGAACGATGGCGTGCATGCCGAAGGGCACGTTATCCAGCTCGCCGTTGGCTTTCACATAGTTCAGCAGGTCCATACGGAAGTCGTTCAGACCCAGGTCGGTAATCGAGATGCCGGCCTTGACGTCTTCCAGCTCAATGACTTCATCCTGCAGACGTTTGAGCTGCTCCTTGCGGTAGGCAATGTCACTGGACTTGGCGGTGAGCACGTTGTCATCACCGGTGGCAGTGACATCGGCGATTACCATGCGGTTTTCTACCCGCTCCTTGAGGTTGATGTATTCATCCAGGCTGATGTCCGGCCAGTAGTTGACCAGCTGGATCTGCTGGTTGGGCGATCCGATACGGTCGATACGTCCGAAACGCTGGATGATGCGCACGGGGTTCCAGTGAATGTCGTAGTTGATCAGGTAGTCGCAGTCCTGCAGGTTCTGGCCCTCGGAGATACAGTCGGTGCCAATCAGGATATCCAGCTCGCTGGGCTCATCCGGTAACGCTATCGCCTTTTCCTTGGAGCGTGGCGAGAACAGGGTCAACAGACTCTGAAAGTCGTAGCCTTTGCGCAACGTCGACTTGGGTGCGTCAGATCCTGTCACCTTGCCGACATGCAGTCCGCGTTTCAAGGCCATCGGGGCAAGGTTGTCATACAAGTAATTGGCGGTATCGGCAAAGGCTGTGAAGATCAGCACCTTGCGGTTTCCGGGGTTAAGCGGCTGTTCGATCTTGTCGTTGATCAGTTTGAGCAGGTGTTGCAGCTTGCTGTCATCCGCTGGAGCTACCTGGCGCATGGACTCCAACAGGTTGTCGATCAAGGCCAGGTCGGCTGCCAGGTCGTGACGCCAGGAAGGCAGGTCCATATCCGCCAGGCTGATCTGGACTTTTTTGCCTACGGTAAATTCGTCCAGACCCGAGAAACTCTCATCGTCGCCATCAAAGGCGTCGATATCATCCAGATAATCACCCACTTGAGCGGCGTTCCCGCTCGACTCGAAGGCGTCGATTGCTTCCAGCGTGCGGGTAATGTTGCCGCTGAGCGACGCCAGCGTCAGGCGAAAGGCGGCTACCGAGCTTTCCAGACGCTTGAGCAGGTTGGTGGTCATCAGGGCCTGCAGGCTGCGTTCACGGTCGGCCTGGCGCAGCTTGCCTTTGCCGCCTTCTACCTGGGTATCGTACAGCTCTTCGTACTTGCTCAACCGGCTGGGCAGGATGTAACTGATGGGGGCGTAGACCGAGAGCTTGAGCACCGATAACTGGCTGAATATCTCGTTGAGGTCGGCCACACCCTGGCGTTCAGTAATCGGGCAATGGAACGACAGCGGCATGCGGCGCTCGGGGAAGTGACCAATGTCGGTGGTGTCGTAAAAGGTCTGGATATGCTTACGCGAGCGGGCAATAGTGACCGAGTCCAGCAGCTCGAAGAAGTCGAAGTCCAGTGCTTTGAGGATGGACGCCGCTGTGCGCTGTTCCGGGGGCAAGTCTGACCAGGTATTGAAGGCCTTCTGTGCCCGGCGGAAAATCTCTTCTACGCTGGTGTTGGTTTTCAGGTGCTTGCCCAGGGCATCGGACTCCCCCTCGTAGGCCAGCGCCAACTGATTGCGCAGATCGACAAAGCGGTTATTGACCGGCGTGGCAGACAGCATCAGCACCCTGGTTTTGACCCCGGCGCGGATAACCTTGTTCATCAGCTTCTGGTAACGGGTTTCGCGGTCCTTGTAGACGTCGTTGTTGCGAAAGTTGTGGGACTCGTCGATTACCACCAGGTCATAGTTGCCCCAGTTGACCCGGTTCAACGGGATGCCAAAGGACTCTCCGGAGGTGCGGGACAGATCCGTATGGCAGAGCACGTCATAGTTGAAGCGGTCCTTGGCGAAGATATTGGTGGTCAGGTTGCTGTTGTAGTTGCGCCAGTTGTCCGCCAACTTCTTCGGGCATAGCACCAGGACTGACTTGTTGCGCAGCTCGTAATACTTGACCACGGCCAGGGCAGTGAAGGTTTTGCCGAGGCCTACGCTATCGGCCAGGATGCAGCCGTTATAAGTTTCCAGCTTGTTGATGATGCCGGTGGCGGCGTCCTTCTGGTAGTTGAACAGCTTGTTCCACACCAGCGTATCGCGATAGCCAGTGAGGTCATTTGGCAGCACGTCTTCGTCAACATCTTCCAAAAAGTCCCGGAAGATGTTGTAGAGCATGATGAAGTAGATGCGCTCGGGGGAGTTCTCCTGATAGACCGACTCGATATGGTCGCAAATTGCAGCGGTAACGTCCTCCACCTTCTCCGGATCGTCCCAGATCTGGTCGAACAGTTGCAGGTACATCTGCGCATGGGCTGGCTCGTCCATGCGATTGACGAAGTTCGAGACCGCATTGCCTTGCTGGTAACCAAGATCTACAGCAGTGAAGCCATTGACCGGCATATAGGCAGTCGCCTGGTCACGGTTGGCAACATGCACAAAGGGCTGCATGGGGGCCTTGGTCTTGTTAGACCGGAACCTGGCCTTTTGGCGTATCCATTGCGCGCATTCGCGTGCGACCGCCCGCTGAGTTAGCTTGTTGCGAAGCTGAATCTCAAATTCGGTGCCATATAGCCCACTTTCGCGCTGGGACTTCGGGATGAAGAACTCCCGGCGTTCTTTTTTCAAGCGGTCCGTGACTTCGTTGGGTACGAAGGTAGGGGCGGTGAAGATGAACTGCAGGCTCTCCACCCCAGTCAGCTCTTTTTTCAGCGCTTCGAAGGCATAGATGGAGAAGCAGGAGGCGGCGATCTTCAGCCTGGCACCTGGGGTGACGGTCGCTTTGAGGTCGTCGCCCAAGAGACGGTTGATGTTGTCGATCATTTCCACTGTCTTCACCGTATGGGTCGATTTCGAGACATCGGCGACTATTCGTCACGCCCACTAACGCACTAAATATTCATTTCCGTTAGACAGTAATAAAAATGAGAGAAGATATAAATAGAAGGGAGCCAAAACATGGCAAAAGGAGCCAGAAATCAATAAATCACTATCGAGGAAAAGCAAAACCTTTAGAAATGGTGGGCCCAGTAGGACTTGAACCTACGACCAAGGGATTATGAGTTTGCCGCCAAAGCTCTATGCCTAGAAAAATCAAGCGTAGGCGAACGTAATCCAAACAAGCACAAAGCACTTGTGCGTCAGTAGTTTAGCGCAGTTTGGAGAAATAGGACAGATCTAATGAATGTACCCCTACTGTACCGTCCGGTTGTCCCTCTCACGATAGCTTGCCAGCCGCTTATGGACAGTCTACCATCGATGTAGTAACATACCTACACAGGTGATTCATGTAGGAGGTGTTGCTATGACCATCACGACCCTATCCAGTCGAGAGCTTAACCAAGACGTTACCCGCGCAAAGAAGGCAACCAAGAGCGGTCCCGTATTCATCACGGATCGCGGCAAGCCTGCTCATGTGCTGTTGAGCATTGAGGAATACCAGCGGCTTACAAGGCAACGTCGCAACATTGCTGACTCTCTGGGCATGCCAGACGTTGCGGACATCGAGTTTGAACCGCCGCGTGTGACCATCGGCACCCAGCCGGCTGATTTATCATGATGTTCGTTCTCGACACCAACGTAGTGTCCGAACTGCGAAAGGTTCGAGCAGGCAAAGCTGATCCAAACGTTTCGGCATGGACTGAAAGCGTTGATGCCGCCGAGCTTTTTGTGTCCGCCATCACCATCATGGAGCTGGAGCTGGGCGTGTTGTCGATTGAGCGCAAGGACGCCACGCAAGGGGCCGTGCTGCGCTCGTGGCTAGAGCAACACGTACTGCCGGAGTTCTCAGGGCGAACATTGCCAGTTGATACAGCCGTGGCACAACGCTGCGCCCGGCTGCACGTCCCCGACAAGCGGGGCGAGCGTGACGCGCTCATCGCGGCAACGGCCCTTGTACATGGTATGACGGTAGTCACTCGCAATGTGGCCGATTTCGAGCCTACAGGAGTAACCATCCTCAATCCGTGGGAGGCGCTGCAATGAAAGAGCGAATACATGACGATGCTATTGTCCAGCCGGACGAGCGCATCAAGCTTGGTTCATTGTTGCAGTCAATTGCCCGCGAAGCGGGAGGGCTGACCGACGCTGAAGCGGAGTATTTTGACCAGCTCCGCGACGAGACGCCGGCCGAGCCGATGAGATTCGAATGTCAGTGGGAGGCCTAGACGTGTCGAGCAAGTTCCTTCCATCGGTTGATCACCCAACCAAAGTATCAACGGCGATGTGCGCCACTATCTTCGAAGAGCTGGATTCCGCTTTGGCGCTCATGCACTCAGTTCGCGGTGAGCTCAACCCATTGCAGCGCCAATTGATTGGCCGCTTCATCGCAGCATGTAAGGTTTTCGGGCGCGACATGCTGGCGGCTGACGGGAACCACGATGCACTGCATGAGATGTTTGGCTTCCCGGCTGCCTGCCAGTCCGGCAACCTAGCCGATACTCAAGCGACAGGCTACGCATTAATCGACGACGTTTGTGCCGGAGTTTGCGCGGACTTGGAACGGGTAGGCACGGATGTTCAAGGCGAGCTGCTCGAAGGGGTGGTCGACGTGATGTCGAATATCCGAGTCTCACAAGGGGCGGAATCGCCGGAAAGTGAGGCACTCGATGCGATGGCCACGTCCGTGCGCCACTTGGCGCACCAGGTTGCCGCACTCTTCGAAGCACAGCCGTATGCACTACGTCGTCACCAGTTCGCCTACCAAGCTAGTCTTGAGACAACGGATGGCGATCCCGACGCCATCAGTGTGAGCGTCGAAAAATTCATGCAGAGCGTAAAGCCGCCAGTGAAAGGCCCCACCCTATACGAACGTTTGAGGCCCTACGTCCCACAGCTCCTACAGCTCCGCGAACAGGGGTACACCTATGCACAGTGCGCGCAGTTTTTGCGCGAGAACGGCATCAGTACTTACCCTGGCGCGGTCAGCAATGTTCTTTTCGAAGCTCGGAGTAAGGCGCAGCGATGAGATATGCTCGGGAGAGCTACGTAGAATGTGCTGCTGTCGGCGAAATGAGCTAGAGGCTCGTGGTGAATGCGGATATGGGTGGCGATGTTGTGAAGAAGCAAGTCGCGCTGCCTGGTCAGGGCAAGCGTGGTGGGGTTAGAAACATCGTCGCTACGAAAATGGTAGGGCGCTGGTTCTTCCTCTAAGGCTTCAGCAAGAACGAGCGATCCAACATCGACAAGGAGGAACTGAAGGTACTCCAGGAAGTGGCAAAGGATCTGCTTGGCTTTGATGACCGGCAGCTGGCCATTGCGCTGGCTGCCGGTGAATAGGTATGGAGAAATTAGCAGAAGATCTCCTCCAAGTCTTTCCCCACCACGAACCCACCCCGCTCATTCGAGCGGAGTGGGTTCGCAATACAGAGGTTAATAGGCAACAGTCTTTGTTAGCAAAATCACTCGCTATCGCTATTCATCCCACTATCGCTTGGGCGTAATACCTTGGGGTTG
This sequence comes from Halomonas sp. 18071143, assembly GCF_019211725.1. Classification (NCBI taxonomy): domain Bacteria; kingdom Pseudomonadati; phylum Pseudomonadota; class Gammaproteobacteria; order Oceanospirillales; family Halomonadaceae; genus Halomonas; species Halomonas sp. 18071143. The sequence goes on along the minus strand of NZ_CP078120.1, from coordinate 886,843 downwards.
GAGTTCCCCCATACCGTATAAAGATCGGCTAATAGTGCGTCGTTGAGCTCCTCAAGCTCTTCAATGGTAATACGCTCCTCACCTTGAAGTCCGTAGAGCACCACCTCATCACCAGGAGACACGCCTTCTAAATCGGTAACGTCCACCATGGTCGTGTTCATTGACACTTTACCTAATACCGGCACCCGCTCACCGTTAATCAGCACAAAGGCAGCATCGGTAAACACACGCCGGTAACCATCAGAGTAGCCAACGGGTAAATTGGCCAGCAGGCTATCACGCTCTAACACCCTTACATGGTCATACCCCACGCCGCTGCCCTGAGCATAATCATTCACCGATGCAACACGCGTTCGGAAAGACATCACTGGCTTAAATTGCTCATAATGCGGCAAATCACCGTACAACAGGCCACCCGGCCTTACCATATCCAGCCGCGCCTCGGGCACTTCCATGGTGGCAAACGAGTTAGCCGCATGAAGAATTAATCCATCACGATCCAGATTAGCGGCCTCGATTAGCCAAGCACTCTGCTCATGGAAAAGCTCCAGCCCTTGGCGAACAAACTCCTCCTCTTCAAAGGCAAAGTGGGTCATGATGCCTACCAGCTCCAACGACGCTAACTCTTGAAGCTCTAAGGCTTCCTGGCGCCCTGATTCGCTCTCAAGTGCCATGCCATTACGCCCCATGCCCCCAGCATTTAGGCCTAAATGGTAGCGCAGCGTAACACCCGCTTCAGCCGCGTCCTCTGAAGCCTGCCGTGCAGCAGTTATGTCACCGAATAGCTCTTCCATCTCGTAATCAAATGCACCACGAATCTCTGCAGGTGTGGCATTGCGTACCCGCATTAATCGTCCCTCGAAGCCGCTTGCCCTAACCACGCGAGCTTCCTCATTGCTCGCCACACCAATGCAGGGAATACCTAACGCAATGACAGAAGGCATCAAGTTAGCAATGCCATGGCCATAAGCATCCGCTTTCATGATGGCGCAGAGCTCCGCTTCTTCCCCCAGTAACTCCTGAACACCACGAACGTTACCTTCGAAAGCAGATTGAGAGATCTCTACCCAGGCATTGGCGCTAATGTGCTCCGGGCTATCAACAAGCAGAGCCTGATCGCTAAGCAGCGGGGCCGCATAGCTTGTGCCAGTAACAGCAGCAGCGATGGCAGCAGCTATCAGGGTTAGTGGATATTTCATTATCAAATCCTTGATTAGTTTTCATTATTAGGAACCCGCTCAGCCTCCTCCCCAACGGATTCTTTACTCTATTGACCTTATAGTAGCTTTAAGCGTATATCGCCGCAGCATCTGCATTGACTTGTGGCCACTGATCGCGGCGACCTCTTGGTCAGACAGCCCCGCCTCCACCAGCCGGCTGACGGCCTCGTGGCGCAGATCATGAAAGCGGAAGTCATCGAGCCCTGCCTTCTTCTTCGCCTGGTTCCAGAGCTTGGTGTAGGCATAGGGGCCGCGCTTGCCGTCCCTGCCAGGCTCACCGAAGAACACCAAGCCACAGTCGAGCGGCCGCACCGGGTTGTTCAACGCCTGCTTGAACACCTCGGTAGCCGCTTGGGTCAGCGGTACCAAGCGGGCTTCGTTGTTCTTGGTGCCTGTGAGGCGCACCACGCGGCGTTTCACGTCGACCTGGGAGCGAGTGAGGGTCAGGATCTCCGACGAGCGCATGCCCGTCTCCAGGGCGATTCTGGCGATCCACGCCAGCATAGGGTTGCTGCGCTGTCGAAGCACGGCGAACAGGCGCTTTTCCTCGTCGACACTTAGGCGACGGTTGCGCCCCTCTCCTGGGCTGGGCTTGCGGATATTTTGAACCGGGTTGTAAGCCAGGCCCAGCCCCCACTCCTGGATAGCCACTGTGTAGAGATGGCCAAGCAGGGCCAGCTCCAGGCGCACGGTATTGGGGCTGATAGGCTGCCCCCGTCGCCCCAGGGTATTGAGCCGCGTGTCGCGGTAGTTGGCGATCAACTCCGGCGTGAGGGCTGCGAGGGAGTATTTGCCAAGATGCTCGACCAGCGTGTTGGCCTTCTGGCGTTCACTTTTCTGAGTGCTGGGCTTCTTGGTGGGGGTGACATCAGCCAGGTAGCGCTTGAGGGCGGCCTCGAGCGTCATGCGCTCCGAGGCGCTGCGCTGGATATAGACACCGCGCACCATTTCGTCTTCGGTGCGGCGTGCCCAGTCCTGGGCATCGCGCTTCGTGCGGAAAGTCTTGGCAGTAGTTGGCCAGCCTGTCTTGCGGATGACGGCTTTCCAGCTACCAGAGGGGGTCTTGACGATGGTGGCCACGAAAATCTCCAGGGGGCTGAAGGATCGGCAGTGTACCGAAACTGTACCCTTGGACTAGGGGACTCACCAGAGACAATTGCTAAGTTACTGATTTTAATGGTGGGCCCAGTAGGACTTGAACCTACGACCAAGGGATTATGAGTCCCCTGCTCTAACCAACTGAGCTATAGGCCCGAAAAGCGTGCATATCATAGCGAATGTGTGGGGGCACGGCTACCCCTTGGGGCGCTATCTTGTGGTGGGGCGGCACTTTTTCGGGCAGGCTGCGATACCGGACGCGATGCGGTTGCCCGCGGGCCTTCGGGCACTAATCGGCGCGGCCGGGGTCTGCTGATGACTGCTTCTATGGAGACACGCTGTGAAAGCCTTGATTGCTCTTTTTCCGCTGCTGCTAGCGCTGCCCGTTCAGGCCGACTGGCAGTTGGACCCTGCCCAATCGCAGGTGCGGGCGTCCATTACCCAGTTGGACGGTAGCGCGCCGCAAACTCATCATCATCACGTGAGCAATTTGCAGGGCGATATCTCCCCCGATGGCACGCTGCGCCTGCCGCTCCGGCTGAGCCAGACCGACGTGTTGCAACGTTTGGGTGACCTGCCGCCGTGGGTGGGCCTGCTGACCAATACGCCGCTGGTGACGCTGGTGGCGCAGATGCCACCCGAGCGCCTGGACCGCCTGGACATGGGCGAGGAGCTGGTGGAAACCCTGACCTTTCGAGTCCAAACCGACCGGCTGACCCAGAAGGAAGCGGTGCCGCTGCGCTTTACCCGCGTCGGGCTGAACGAAGTGCGTGTCACCCATGCCGAACCAATGGCGCTGGATGGCAATGCCCTGATGGCCAACAGCACGCTGCGCACGGTGCTTTCCCTGCTGGGCTATCAGCAGATCGATGAGCATGTGCCGGTGACGCTGAACGCGCTGTTGGTGAACCGCTAAACGCAAGCGCCGCCCATGGGGCGGCGCTTGCGTACGTGGCACGTGACGGCTTAGCGGCCCAGCACTTCCACATCGCCCGCCTGGGCGGCCCCGGTTTGTACCCGCCACTGGGCGGCGTAGTGGCCATCGGCCTGTAGCAGGCTGGCATGGCTGCCGCGCTCCGCTACCTGGCCCTTCTCGATCACGACGATTTCATCGGCATGCACGATGGTGGAAAGCCGGTGGGCAATCATGATGACCGTACGCCCGTGGGCAATGCGCTTCAGCGAGCGCTGGATCGCCGCTTCGGTTTCGTTGTCCACGGCGCTGGTGGCTTCGTCCAGCACCAGAATGGGCGGGTCCTTGAGCAGCGCTCGGGCCAGGGAAAGACGCTGGCGTTGGCCACCGGAAAGGCGCACGCCCCGCTCCCCCACTGGGGTGTCCAGCCCTTGGGGCAGCGTCTCGATAAAGCTCCAGGCTTCTGCGGTTTTGGCGGCCTCGATGATGGCGGCTTCGTCGGCATCGGGCATGCCGTAGGCGATGTTGTCGCGAATACTGCCCTCGAACAGGTACACGTCCTGGCTGACCAGGCCGATGGCCTGCCGCAGCGAATGCATGCTGACCTCGGTGATGGGCTGGCCATCGACCAGCACGCGGCCGCTGGCGGGGTCGTAGAAGCGCAGCAGCAGCTTGATCAACGTCGACTTACCCGACCCCGTGGCCCCCACCAGGGCCAGCGTGGTGCCCGCCGGAACGTGCAGGTCTACCCCGTTCACGCCTACCTGGCTGGCCTCGTACTGGAAGCTCACCGCTTCGAAACGTACCTCGCCTTTCACCGGTGCGGCCAATGCCTGGGTGCTGTCGTCTTTCACCGTGATGGGGACTTCCAGCAAGTCCAGGATACGCTTGGTGCTGGCCATGGCGCGCTCGAACAGGTCGATGACCTGGGCCAGCCCGGTCAGTGGCCAGAGCAGGCGCTGGGTCAGGAACACCAGCACGCCGTAGGCGCCTACGTTGAGGCTGCCGTTGAGCGCCATCATGCCGCCCACGGTGAAGGTGGCCAAAAAGCCCGCCAGAATGGCCATGCGGATGACCGGAATAAACGCCGAACTGACCCTGATCGCCTGACGGTTGGCATCTACATAGGCTTCACTGGCGCTGCGCAGGCGTTCGGCCTCACGGGCTTCACTGGTGAAGCTCTTGATGGTGGCAATGCCGCTCAGGTTGTTGGAGAGCCGGCTGGAAAGGTCGCCCACTTTCTCACGCACCTCGCTGTAGAGCGGCCCCGCCTTGCGCTGGAAGAAGAACGCTCCCCAGATGATCAGCGGGATGGGCGTGAAGGCCAGCAGCGCAATCAGCGGGGAAAGCACGAAGAACACGGCCCCCACCGCCACCACGGTCACTCCCACCTGAATCAGCGCGTTGGCGCCGCCGTCCAGGAAGCGCTCCAGCTGGTTGACGTCATCGTTCATGGTGGCCACCAGTTGGCCTGAGCTCTTCGATTCGAAAAACGCCATGTCGAGCCGCTGGGCGTGTTCATAGGCATCCTGGCGCAGGTCGGCCTGGAGCCGCTGGGCCAGGTTGCGCCACAGCACCTGGTACAGGTACTCGAATAGCGACTCCCCCGCCCAGATAAAGAAGGTCAGCACCGCGAGGATGGCGATCTGCTCGTGCGGGGTTTCGAACCCCAGGCGGGCCACGAAGCTGTTCTCCTGGTTGACCACCACATCGATGGCGACACCGATGAGAATTTCCGGGGCAATATCGAACAGCTTGTTGATGATGGAGCAGATCGTGGCAGCGGTAATCCGCCGACGATACCCCTTGGCGTAGCGCAGCAGCCTGACCAACGCCTGAAAACTTTGGTTGGCAGAACTGGCGGATGAACTGGGCGTTGAAGCGGCCACGAGGGTTCCTTTTAGCGTGTTGTTATGTATTTTTTGGCCTGGAACCCCTGCACGGGGCTCCGCTCATTCAGAACGTTCGGCGCGGCGCACGTTGGCGAGCAGCGGGCTGCCGGTATCCGGATCCAGCAACAGCGTGCATTCTACCTGATAGAGCGCCCGCACCAAGGCTGGTGTCACCACATCGGCTGGCGCACCTTGAGCGACGATCTGGCCATCGCGCATGGCAATCAGGTGGTCGGCGTAGCGGCAGGCACTGGCCAGGTCGTGCAGCACCATCACCACGGTGCGGCCATGGCAGGCCAGCGTGCGCACCAGCTCGAAGACTTCGATCTGGTGGCCCAGGTCTAACGCTGAGGTGGGCTCGTCCAGCAGCAGCAGCGGCGTTTGCTGGGCAATGGTCATGGCGATCCAGGCGCGCTGGCGCTGCCCGCCCGAGAGGGCTTCCAGCGGCCGGTCGGCCAGCGCTTCCAGGCCTGCGGCGGTCAGCGCGTGCTGCACGACCTGCTGGTCTTCCGCCGACCACTGGCGTAGCCACCCCTGGTGGGGCTGGCGGCCAAATCGAATCAGCTCAGTGACGGTGAGCCCCTCGGGGGCCACGGCTTCCTGGGGCAGCAGCGCCAGTTGGGTGGCGAGCTGGCGCGTGGGCAGGCGCTGAATGTCGTGGCCATCGAGCAGTACGGCGCCGCCGTCGGGCTTATGCAGCCGGGCAAGCCCCGAGAGCAGCGTGGATTTACCACAGCCATTGGGGCCAACGATGGCCGTTACCTTGCCGCTGGGCAGCTCGACGCCCAGCTCCTTGATCACCTGGCGTTGGCCATAACTCATGCTGAGCGCGTCGGTGGCCAGGGTGGGTAAACCGGGGGCAGTGCTCATGGGCGACTCCGCTGCGGGCGCATTAAAATCCATAATAACCAGGGGCCGCCGACCACGGCCGTGACGATGCCCACCGGAATCTCGATGGGCGCAAACAGGGTTCGCCCGGCCAGGTCGGCCAGCACCATCACCAGCGCCCCGGCCAGGGTGGCGGCCAGAATCGGCACATGGCGAGCGCTGGAGAGTGAGCGAGCGATTTCAGGCCCAATCAGCGCCACCATGCCCACCGGCCCTGCCACGGCAACGGCGAAGGCGGTCAACACCACCGAGAGCATCAGCACCTGAAAGCGGCGGGCGGTGACGCTGACCCCCAGGCCACTGGCCGTGGCGTCCTTGAAGCGCAGCACGGTCAGGGAGCGGGCCAGCGCCATGGCCGCCACCAGGCCCAGCAGCAGCCCCACGCCCAACAGTTGAACGCTGCCGCTGGGCCGTGCGTTGAGCGAGCCGACCGTCCACGGGTAGGCGGCGTTGGCGGTGTCGATGGCCACCCGCGCCAGCAGCAGTTGGGTAATGGCGCCAAACACGGCCCCTACCCCAATTCCGGCCACGATGAACCGATAGCCCTGAGTACCGCTACCCGCCGCCAGGCCGAACGTCAGCACGGCCGCCGTGGTGGCCCCGGCCAGCGCCATGGCAGGCGGGGCAATGCCCACCCCCAACCCCACCACCGAGGCCACGGCAAAGGCAGTGGCGCCGTTGTCGATCCCGATGATGCCCGGCGTGGCCAGGCGGTTGCGGGCCAGGGTCTGCATCAGCACCCCGGCCAGGGCGAAGGCGGCCCCGGTATAGCACGCCGCCAGCAGGCGCGGCAGGCGCAGCTCGCGGACCATGAAGGTGGCCATCATCTCCCCCTGCCCGGCCAGCGCCGCCAGCACCGCACGAGGGGCCAGCGCCACGTTGCCCAGGCTCAAATAAAGTAGGCTGGCGGCCATCAGCGCCAGCAGCAACCCCGCATTGACCGCCACGGCACGCTTCTCCAGCAACACATGGTAGCGCCCTGCCGTGCTCTGCAAACGCCAATAGCCCGCCGGGGTAGCGGCGGGCGTGGCCAAGGGGGCGGGGGTCGTCATCGGCCACATCGGCCTTGTACCCAACGTCGATTTTGCCGTCATTTTCATAGCGTCAGCGTCCAGGCAAGCAGCGGGCTTGCACAGCATGAAGAGAGGGTCACAGCATGGGTAAACGGCGAGCGCGCACCACGGCAATCAGCACCGGCGCGCCACACAGCGCCGTGAGCACGCCCAGCGGCAGTTCGGAAGGCGCCACGATGACCCGGGAGATGATATCGGCGGTGAGTACGATCAACGGGCCTATCGGCAGGCAGAACCAGAGCGTGCGACGAATGTCCGGCCCGGCAATGGCGCGGGCCACGAACGGCACCACCAGCCCGACGAAGGCAATCGGCCCGGCAATGGCCGTGGCCGCCCCCACCAGCAGCGCCACACAGCCAATCGCCAGCCAGCGGATCAGCCCGGGGCGATGCCCCAGGCCGCTGGCGGCCCGCTCGCCCAGCGCCAGCGCCGCCAGGGGGCGGGCAATGAGCGCGACCGTGGCCGCCGCCACCGCCAGGCTGGGGAGCACCGCCCACCAGTCCTCCAAACGGCGGCCCGCCAGGCTGCCCACGACCCAGAAGCGGATTTCATCGGCAGCGCGCTGATCGTAGAGCAGCATCAGGGAGCTGAGCGAGCCCAACAGTCCGGAAAACGCCGCCCCGGCCAGCACCAGCCGAACCGGGTCGTTGCCGACACCGCGAAAGCGCGCCACGCTGAGCACGCACAGGCAGCCGATCAGTGCGCCCAGCTGGGCCACGGAGATACGCAGGGTGGCGGCGCTGGCCCCCAGCACCAGCGCCAACGCCACGGCGAATGCCGCCCCGGCGCTGACCCCCAGCAGGCCCGGCTCGGCCAGCGGGTTGCGCGAAACGGCCTGCAGCAGTGCGCCCGCCACCCCCAGGGCTACGCCCACGGTCAGGCCGATCAGGGTCCGGGGGGCGCGCAGCTCCTGCACCACGAACAGCGCTTCGCTGTCGTCCACGCCTTGCAGCAGCCCCAATACGCGCGCAGGGCCCACCTGGCCCGCGCCAATCACAAGGCTAACGACACACACCGCCAACAAGGCGGTGAGCAGTATCAGCATCCAGGTCGTTGCGGAGCAGCGCCGGGCGGCGCTGCTCCCTATAAAAGCAGCAAACATCACGGCAACAACGCGTTCTCGATGTCATCCAGGATGGCCTGGGCCGCCAGCGGGCCGTTGGCGCTGCTCCAGAGCTGGCCGTTGACCGGCACGACCCGGTCGTTTTCGACGACGTTCAAGCGTGTAAATGCCGGGCTCTGGCGGGCGGCATCCAGCGCGGCCTGGCCATCGGCGTTGAGCGTCGCCAGAAATAGCCAGTCACCGTCTACCTGAGACAGGTTTTCCAGGCTGAGTACGTCGCTGTGGGCGCTGTCTGGCTTGATCAGCCCGGCGTCCTGCACCTCCAGGCCCACGCTATCCAGCAGGCCCGTGGCAATCAGGTCCTTCGACATCACCATGGGGCCGCTGGGCATCCAACGGGCCAGCACGGCCGTGCCGCCTACTCCCGCTTCAGCAATGGCACTGGTCAGCTCTGCGGCGCGCTGCTCCACGGCGGCAATGGCCTCGTCGATCTGCGCTTCGCGGTTGAGCGCCTGGCCATACAGGCGGGCTTCGGCTTCCCAGTTATCGGCCGCCAGCGGCTGGGTGTGAGGCACGATGGTAGGCGCAATACGCGACAGCAGCTGGTACTGGGCCTCGGGAAGCTGCGGTGCCGCCAGAATCAGATCAGGCTGCTGCGCCAGCACGGCTTCGATGTTGATCTCGCGCACGACGCCGACGATGGCCGGGCGCTCTTCGCCCAGGTAGGCTTCCACATACTCTGCCACGTTGTCACCGCCCCGGGTGGTCACGGCGCCCACTGGCAGAAGGCCTGCGGCCAGCGAGGCATCCAGCGCCCCCTCGTAAAGGGTGACCACACGCTCGGGGTGGTCGTTGACCTCGACCTCGCCATAAGCGGTCTCCAGGGTGCGCGCCTGGGCAGCACCGGCAATCAGGCTACCGACCACCAGCGCCACGACTGTTCTACCCGCCAACCCGATCACACCACGCCCGATCCCACTAGGCCCGATTCCACTACGCCCGACCCCACCACGCTGCAACGTACGGCCCATGAAAGCCTCTCCCGATTGAGTGTTGGAAAAATAGTAACGATTCTCAACAGCACTTGCACCCTTATTTACGCGAATGCACCGTTGCATATCTTGCAACGCTTGAAAGCGACTCGGGGCCGTTTCGCTTCATGCAACGCACCGTTCGATGAAACAGCCTCGCACATGGGAACTTTTCTTCTTAGAATCACAACCTCTTTTGATAATCAGTTTCATTAGTAAATAAGTTTCATCTAAGGGGATCACCATGCCACGCTTTACACGCTCTGCACTGGCCAGCGCCATTGCTGTCAGCATGACCGCCACCGCCGTCAATGCTCAGGAAACTGCCCAGCTCAACAACATGGTCGTGACAGCGGCCGGTTACGAGCAAACGCTCAATAACGCGCCCGCGAGCATTTCCGTGGTCACCCGTGAAGAGCTGGAGCAGAAGCAGTTTTCCAACATTGCCGAAGCCATCGCTGACGTACCGGGGGTAGATGTACGTGCAGGCACGGGCAAGACCGGCGGGCTGAACATTTCCATTCGTGGCATGCCCAGCAGCTATACCCTGATCCTCATCGACGGCCGCCGCCAAAACGCCTCTGGCGATGTGACCCCGAACGGTTTTGGTGAGACCTCCACCAGCTTCATCCCCCCGCTTTCTGCCATCGAACGTATCGAGGTGATTCGTGGGCCGATGTCCACGCTTTACGGCTCCGATGCCATGGGTGGCGTGATCAACATCATCACGCGCCGCGTTGGCCAGGATTGGGCAGGCTCGGTGTCGGTGGAAAACGCCTTCCAGCAGAATCGCGACGAAGGCAACAGCTCCGCCATCAACCTCTATGCCTCTGGCCCCTTGGTGGAAGACACCGTGGGTCTGCAGCTGCGCGGCCGCCTGTTTGACCGCGACAGCTCCGAGCGCATGATCGAGAACAGCTCAGGTCGTGACCCGCGCCCCTCGGAAGCGCGCATTTACTCCATCGGCGGGCGCATCAACGTCACGCCGGATGAAACGAACGAATTCTGGCTGGATGCCGAGCGCTCCCGCCAGACCTACGACAACAGCGACAGCCGCCTGGGCAACCTGGACACCCCCGCGCGGGTGTTTGGTTATGAAGACGAACTGCGCTTCAACCGCGATCAGGTCGCCATTGGCCATACCGGACGTTTCGAAGCGGGCACCTGGGAAAGCAGCATCAGCCATAGCGAAACCGAAACCCTGGGCCGCACCCTGCCAGCAGGCAATGCCCCCGACTACGGCTACGTGGCACAAGGCGGCGAACCCCGCCTGCTGGAAAACCGCGATATCGTGGTCGACAGCAAGTTCGTGGCCCCGCTGGGTGACCACATGGTGACCGTCGGCGGCCAGTACATCGACGCCCGACTGGAAGATGGCGCAGCGGGCAATCAGCGTTTCGAACAGAACAGCTGGGCCGCCTTTGTGGAAGACGAGTGGCTGCTGCGCGATGATCTGGCGCTGACCCTGGGTGGCCGCTACGAAAACCACGACGCCTTTGGCGGGCACTTCAGCCCACGCGGCTACCTGGTATGGAACACCACGCCCCACTGGACGCTGAAAGGTGGTGTCAGCCAAGGCTACAAGACGCCCACGCTGAACCAGCTGCATGATGGCGTCAATGGGTTTGGCGGCCAAGGGGCAACGGTCAATATCGGCACCCCGGACCTGGAGCCGGAAAAAAGCACCAACTATGAAATTGGCGCCATCTACGACGACCAGGAGCGCTTCTCTGCCGGGGCAACGCTGTTCTTCACCCAGTTCCGCGATCGTATTGCCGACGCAGACGATATCCCCAACTGCCAGTTCATCGACAGCAATGGCAATACGCCCTATGCAGGGCTGGCCAACTGCTTGAGCGTGGGCAACTTTACCCAGCAGGAGAGCTTCGGGCAGTTGACCAATATCGACCGCGCCGAGACCCGCGGCGTCGAGCTGAGCGCCAACTATCAGATAGCCCCGGACTGGCGTGTCAGCGGCGGCTATACCTTCACCGACTCCGAGATCACCTCCGGTGACAACGAAGGGATGATTCTGACCAATACGCCGAAGCACAAGCTGACTGCCGACCTCACCTGGCAGATCAACGACCGCTGGAGCACCACGCTGGAAGGCGAGTACTACTCTTCTCGCGAGCGCTTCTCGGCAGGCCTGCCCACGTCGGGTGAAACGCTCTCACTGTATCAACAGCTAGGCAACAAGCTGGACGGGTATGAGCTGTTCAACCTGCGCAGCACCTACCGCTTCTCCGACAGCGTGCGGCTGACCGGCGCGGTCCAGAACCTGCTGGACAAGGACTTCACCGCCTACGACACCTTCGAGCATAACGGTGACACCTACGCAGCCTACCGCTACACCCAAACCGGCCGCTCCACTGACGGTGTTGCGCTGAACGGTCGCAGCTTCTGGTTGTCTGCTACTTACGAGTTCTGATCGTAGGTCGCCTACGACCCTTACTGTTTCAATGCTGAATTGATGCCCTGGCCTGGTGCCAGGGCTTTTTTTATCCGCAGCTGAGAAGACCTTTTCCAAACCTCAAATACAAACACAAATATAAATTATTTTCATTCATCAAAATAAATGGCACACTATTCGCTCCATGACTCAGCTCGGTGGCCGTGCCATGTACGATTTCGATGAACTTGCCGCATTTGCCGATGTGATGTCGACGGGTAGCCTGACCCGCAGCGCCCAGAAGCTGAGGCTGGCCAAGTCCACCCTGAGCCGTCGCATCAGCCAACTGGAAGCCCGCCTGAATCAGCCGCTGCTGCGGCGCCAGGCCAATCGCTTGATCCCGACCGAAGCGGGGCTGCTGTTCCACAGCTACTGCAACGAGCTGCTGGCCATGGCAGCCCATAGCCAGGAGGCGCTGGCCGAGCTGCGTGAAGAGATCAGCGGCAAGGTCACCCTGGAAGTGCATGGCGCCCTGGCCCGGGGCTGGATGGCGGGGGTCGTGGATGCCTTTCTGACGCGTTACCCCAAAGTGGAGCTGACCCTGCACACCCGCGAAACGCCGCCCAGCAAGATGCACAGCAACAGCGTGCATATCTGGTTGGGAGCCAATCACGAATGTGGGCTCAATCAGGAGCGGCTGGGATATCTTTCGCGGGGCTTGTATGCCAACCCAGGCTATCTGAAACAGGCAGGCCGCCCACAGCACCCCAGCGAACTTGGCGAGCACGCCTGGATCGACCTGCTGGATACGGCTTCCAACGGGCTGCTGCTGCATCATTCAGAACATCCCGACTACCTGTTCGATGCGCCCCGCTCGCGATTACGCGTCGATCTCACGGTACTGCACATCGATGCCATTGCTTATGGCCAGGGCATTGGCCTGCTGCCCCACTGGGTAGTGGCACGGCGCGAAACGCATCATCCCGGGGATCTGGTGCGCTGCCTACCAGGCTGGGAGCCTGCGGCCCTGCCCATCACCATGCTATACGCCTACGGGCAGCACTCCCGGCGAGTCAACGCCCTGCTGGAGTTTCTGCGCGAACAGGTCCCAGCCGAGTGGCAAACCACTCGCCCACGGGTCAATGCCTGACACTCCGCTACCCTGCTTGCCTGAGGGGTGCATTATTACCGACAATAGAGCGCTAAACCCCGTCAAGGAACGTTGATGCTCGCCGAACTGTTCGCCGTCATGGCCCCTGTACTGGCAGGCGCCGGACTTGGCTATGCCTGGGTACGCCTTGGGCACCCCTACCCCGTCGATTTCATTACGCGTCTGGTCTTCAACATCGGCACCCCGGCGCTGGTACTCGCATCGCTGTCCGGGGCCAATATCGATGCGGGGACCTTTGGCCATGTCATGCTGGCCACTGCGCTGGTCATCCTGACCATGGGGGCCGCCAGCTTTCTGGTGGCCAGGCTGCTGGGCCACCACTGGCGGGTGGTCATCGCCCCCATGATGTACCCCAATACGGGCAACATGGGGCTGCCGGTGGTGCTGTATGCCTTCGGTAGCGCCGGGTTTGCCTACGGCATCACGGTCATGGTGACCGTCTCGCTGTTTCAGTTCACCCTGGGGGCAGTACTGGATGCCAAGGGCAATCCGCTCAAGACGCTGGTCAAGACACCGACCGTGTATGCCATCGTCATCGCCATGGCGCTGCTGCTCACCGATACCCCTCTGCCTCCTTGGCTGGCCAATACCGTCGACCTGATGTCGGGCTTCACGGTGCCGCTGATGCTGATTACCCTAGGGGTTTCACTGGCCAGCATCCAGGTCAAGAGCCTGCGCTCCGGCGTGGGTTTCAGCCTCATCCGCATCCCGCTGGCCGCCGTAACGGCCTGGTTCATCGCCGCCTGGCTGGGGCTGCCACCGCTGGCCCAAAGCATTCTCGTGGTGCAGATGTGCATGCCGGTGGCCGTGTTCAATTACCTGTTTGCCCAGCGCGCCCAGCGCGAGCCCGCTTATGTGGCCAGCCTGGTCTTTTGCTCTACGCTGCTGGCGTTGATCTACCTGCCGCTGCTGCTGGCACTACTGATGTAGGATGGGGAACCCCACCCCCATGTCGCAGTCACTGCTAGACTGAACCGACCCACCTAGCCAACGTGACCGGAGAATCGACCATGTCCGAACGTCAGCCCGCTGTGTTGAACGTCTTCCCGCTTACTGCCTCCACGCCAGCCAAGGGACGCCCTGCTGGCTGGCTCGCGATCGCCGCGAGTGGGCTGCTGTTGACTAGCGTCGCGCAGGCCGAAATCGTGCACCAAGGGCTTGAAACCGAACACTTTCCGGTATCCATCGAGAGGGTAGCCAGCGGTTTCGAACACCCCTGGGCGGTGGCGTTTCTGCCCGATGGGCGCTACCTGGTCAGCGAGCGTAACGGCCAGCTCAACCTGGTCGACCCCAATAGCGGAGAGTCACGCGTGCTGGAGGGCATGCCCGAGGTGAACCACCATGGGCAAGGCGGCCTGCTGGATGTGGTGCTGCACCCAGCGTTTGGGGACGGCGAACATGACTGGATCTATTTCACCTGGAGCAAACCGGAAGGCAGCCAGAGCCGTGCCGCGCTTTCCCGAGTGAAGTGGCAGGAAGACGCACTGGGCGAGGTGGAGCATCTATTCGAGCAGGACCGCGCCTCCGCCCCCGGCAGGCACTACGGTTCACGGATCGCCTGGCTGCCGGATGGCACGCTGCTGATGAGCATTGGCGACCGTGGCAATGAGCCGCCCCGCGCCCAGGCCAGCGACGACCACGCAGGCACCACCCTGCGCCTGACCGCCACCGGCTCGGCCCCCGAGGACAACCCGTTCGTCGATGACGACGCGACACTGGACGAAATCTATACCCAAGGCAACCGCAACATTCAGGGCATGACCGTGCTCAGCAACGGTGAAGCCTGGGCCACCGAGCACGGGCCGCGGACCGGTGACGAGCTGAACCTGCTCCAGCCGGGCAACAACTATGGCTGGCCTGAGGTGAGTCTGGGCAATGACTACGCCACCAATGAACCGATTGGCGTGGAGTCCAAACCAGGCATGGAAGACCCGGTACACCTGTTCGAAGGGCGTTTTGCCCCCTCGGGCCTGGCGGAAGTCACCAGCGATGCCTTTGGCCCTTGGCAGGGCAGCCTGCTGGCGGGCGGGCTGGCCAGCGAGCAGCTGTTGCTGCTGACCCTCGAAGAGGGCCAGGTCCGCCAGCAAGAACGGATTCTGGATGGCGAAGTGGGTCGCATTCGCGATGTGCGCCAGGGGCCCGACGATGCCATCTACCTGCTCTCCGACGGTGCCCAGGGCAGCCTCTATCGGCTGACCCCCAGCCCGCGTTGATACTTCTAATCACTGACCACCACGGATAGACGATGCGCTTACGTAACTTGATCATTCTCACGGTGATTGTGCCGCTTTTCATCGTGCTGGTGGTATTCAGCCTGGTGGCCATCAAGTCGCTGGAGGATAACGTACGCTCCAAGCTGCAAACCGAGGTGGAAATCATCACCCGGGCGCTGGGTACCTCACTGAGCTATGCCGTGGCCCGCGATAGCGCTACCCCGCTGGAAGAGGCTTTGCAGTCGGCCTTTTCGTTTCACCGTATCTACGGTGCCTACGTGTTCGACACCCATGGGCGCGAGGTCTACGGTCTGGGGCTCGGCAAGGACCTGTTCACCCCTGAAGAGATCCGCCAGGTGATCGAGCGGGACGACCTCTACAGCAACTATCGCCAGCAGGAGGGCTGGACCTACTACTCGGCACTGATCCCGCTGCGTACCCAGGATGGCAGCGTGCAGGGCGTGTTGCAGGTCAACCGCCTGAATACCGGCATCGAAAACTATACCGGCTTCATCAGCATCGTGGCCGTGCTGGTCTTCGTCATCGGTGCGGCGGGCATCGTGTTCAGCATCTGGTGGGGCTTCCGGCGTTACATCGAGCGCCCCCTGAACCGGCTGCTGCACGTCATGCTGCTGGTAGAGGACGGCGACCGCAGCCAACGGGCCACCGCGGATGGCCCTACCGAATACTGTCGGCTGGCCTCAGGCCTGAACGGCATGCTAGACGCCATGGCCGAGAAGGACCGCGATATCGAGGATCGTCAGCGCCGCGAGATCGAGCTGGAAAAACGCCTGCGCAAATCCAAGAAGCTGGCCGAGCTGGGCGTACTGGCAGCAGGGGTCGCCCATGAAATCGGTGCCCCGCTCACCGTCATCAACGGCCAGGCCCAGCGCCTGGCACGCCGGGACACCATCGGCGAGGATGAGCGCGCCCGGCTGGGCAGAATACGCGGCGAAGTGGAGCGTATCGTCGAAATCGTGCGCCAATTGATGGAATTGGGCCGACAACATAACGTAGAGAAAGGAAATCAGGCGCTCGACCAGCTTATCCTGAGTGCCAGCGAGCTGGTCGAGGAAGAGCTGGAGCCAAGAAATATTCGCCTGGATATTGATCTTCCTGCACCGCCCCCCCATTTACTGGTCAATGGCCAGCAGATCATCCAGGTACTGACCAACCTGTTTCGCAATGCAGCGCAAGCGCCCGACGTGAACCATATTCGTGTCCGCGCGAAGGCCCATGAGGACGAGCTGACGCTATGGGTAGAGGATAACGGGCCAGGCATACCGCCCTCCCATCACCATCAGGTATTCGACCCCTTTTTCACCACCAAGCCGGTGGGGCAAGGCAGTGGCCTGGGGCTATCCATGGTACACCGCATTATCAACGACCACGGCGGGACGATTGGCGTTTTTGACAGCACCCTGGGCGGTGCTGGCTTCGAGATCACGCTGCCCCTTTGTGACACCGCATCCGCTTGAGGACAACGTTTGTGACCCATCAGGAACACCTGTTACCGCTTTTGGTGGTGGAAGATGACGCCGCTATACGTGAGTTATTGGAAGAGGAGCTTCACGATGCGGGCTATGAAACCGTCGGCGTCGCCAGCGCCGAAGAAGCCATTGCGCTACTTAGCCATACCCCGGTGGCGATGATGATCACCGATGTACGGCTGCCGGGCATGACCGGCATTCAACTCTTGCAGCAGCTTCGCCAGAGCGGCAGCGAGCTGGGTATCATCGTGATTACCGCGTTTGGCACCATCGACCAGGCCGTGGAAGCCCTGAAGCTGGGGGCCGACGATTTTCTGACCAAGCCGCTGGATCTGGATGCGATTCGCGAAGCGGTGTTTCGTGTGCTGGAGCGCCAGCGCCTCTCACTGTCCCACGATACCGAGCTGAGCCACTTCCACGGCATCGTGGGCAAAAGCCCGGCCATGCAGTCGCTGTTCCACGATGCCTCGCGGCTAGCCAAAAGCGACGCCCCCATTCTCATTCTGGGTGAAAGCGGCACCGGCAAGGAGCTGTTGGCGCGGGCCATTCATCAGGAGAGCAGCCGCCACGACGCCCCTTTTGTGCCCGTCAACTGCGCCAGTATTCCCGCCGACCTGATGGAAAGCGAGTTTTTCGGCCATGTCAAAGGCGCCTTCACCGGCGCCAACGAAGCCCGCAAGGGGCTGTTCCAGAGCGCCCAGGGGGGCAGCCTGTTCCTGGATGAGATTGGTGAAATGCCGATCAACCTGCAGGCCAAACTGCTGCGGGCCCTGCAGGAGAAGACCGTTCGCCCGGTGGGCGGGGAGCGCGAGGAACCGGTGGACGTGCGCATCATTGCGGCCACCCACCGCAACCTGGAAAAGGAGATCGAGCAGGAGAACTTCCGCAGCGACTTGTTTTATCGCCTGGAAACCTTCTCGCTGCGTATTCCCCCCCTGCGCGAGCGCGGCACCGATGTGGAACACCTGATCTTTGCGCTGATCGACAAGCACGCCGAGTCTCAGCACAAGCAGGTGGAGCATATCGAGCCCGAAGCACTCAACAGCCTGCTCAACTACACCTACCCTGGCAACGTGCGCGAGCTGGAAAACGCCATCATGCGTGCAGTCACCTTGAGTGAGGAGGGCCTGTTGAAGCACCAGGACCTGCCCGAGCGTCTACGCGACCAGGCCCATCAGCAAAACAGCGCCGACCCCACGCCGACCTTGAGTGGCGAAGTATTGCCCGGCACATCGGCACCGGCCCCTGCGCCGGCCCGCTGGCCCAGTCTGGAAGAGGTGGAGAAACGCTACATCCGCAAGGTGCTGGAAGCCACTGGCGGCAACAAGCGCCGTACGGCGGAAGTTCTGGGCATCGCGCGGCGAACGCTCTACCGTCGCCTGGAAGACAGCGACGAGTGACCCATAACGAAGCCGCCCCCATGTCAGGGGGCGGTTTCGTTGAAGCGAAGCAATTCCCGGCAAAGTGCGATGAACCTTGTTTATGGTGGATAGCCATGTGAAAGCCATGGCCCAGCCCACCTGTGGGAGGCCAATTTTATTGGGCGACTGTCTGAGCAGGCACCCATATCAAGCTGGGTGCTGGAATCATCGCGAGCTGAAGCTCCCTCCCACAACCTGAGCAAGCACCTTGCCTGAATCACCCTGTGGGAGGCCAATTGATTCACTCCAGTCTTCGTAGAACCTAATTATCCACGCCCTCCCCAGGAGTCTCTTCAGGGGTGGTGCCATCATTGGCCATGGGGCCGGTGCTCATTGGCTCTTCCGGTTCGGGCTCTCCGTTAGGCGGCGAGCTGTCGCCACACCCCGCCAATACACCGGTCATCAAGAGCGCACTGAACAACATTGCATATACACGCTGGTGCTTTGGTGACTTCATGTCGTGCTCCTTCCCTTTTGAAAATTTCTTTTTGAAAACGCCCCTATTGAAAGCGAAATCGTTGAATTCATTTGGCAGGCCAAACACCTGCTTGTTTAACGCCTGCCTGTTTAACTTTAGCGGCTACTGACCAGGATGCAAAAAAACCCCCGCGGGCGCGGGGGCGAAAGGATGACAGGCCGTGTGGAGCAGCCGCAGGGAACAGACAGCTGGGCGACCTGCCATCGTAGGGAGCGGTAAACCTTACTGAGTCGTGGTCATGTCGTCTTCATCATCCGCAGGCACTTCGTCATTAGCGCCGGGCATTGGGTCGGTGCCTTCACCGAAACCGGGTTCTTCCTGCGGGTCGGTCATATCAGCACCCTCACCGGGCATAGGCTCTTGGGTGGCTGCCGCATCATCTTCCAAGCCTGGATCGGCGGCCATGGGATCATCCGCCATGGTGCCAGCGGGTTCTTCACCCATCATGCTGTCGCCTTCGGTAGTACCGGGCACTTGGCCTGAAGTCGCATCCTGCTCCATGGTCTCGGGCTGTTGCGCCGGGGGCATCTCATCTTCACCATTTCCACAGCCTGCCAATGCCAGCGTGCTGACCGCTGCGGCAAGCATGCAGAGCGCCAATACACGAGGACGACGCTTGGTTGTCTGGGGAATCTGCTTATCCATAAGAGTTGCCTCCACTACTGATTAGATGTTGCTTGACCTGAGTCTTACCAAGAAACTGCACACAGCACGCCAAAAGCGCGATAAAAAATAAAAATAAAATAAAAACAGTAATTTAAAAACAAAAAATGAACACCAACTGTTGCTGTCGACTTGGCATCTGGCAGGTTCAAAATGACACATGTGGCATTTTTCAGCTCAGCTACCGGTCGCGTTGTGACACACCGGCACAGACCATGTATAATAATTTTTAATCAAAAAAATAAAAAATCACGCTTTCACATTATAAAAGCTTTCGCTACCCGACTGACGCTTTCCACTCATGATACGTCGCGGTTGCGTTGATAAACATTAATCAACATTTGCTACCCTAGTAATTGCATCATTCGCCTGCCAAGGGTCCGTCCCGTCACCTTCGGCAGTTTTTGTCCAACATGGAGAGGCTTTTGTGGAAAACCCAGACGCTAAACGTCCCCCTGAAGAGCCGGTCTCGGAGGGCATTCCTGCCCCAGATGGCCCGGCCAACCTGATCGATACCGACTACGTGATCGGTCAGGACAACATTACCACCAGCACCATGGGGTTCAGCCTTGACCTGCACGGCAAGGTATTTACCATCTCGGCGCTGGTGGTACTGCTGTTCGTGATCCTCACGCTGGCGCTACGAGTTATTGGTCGGGTAGACCGGACGATTGCTCGTTCCGGCCCCCCACAGATCCGAGCGTGCGCGATTGACGCACTCGGCTCCTCAGCCGTCAGGTTCACACGAAGGACGCTCGGTGCACGATTCTCGCTCGCGGTAACGGGAGTGTCAGCAACAGTTGCCTTGCCTTCTCCCACGGGAACCATCCTCTCTGCGATCGCCTCCTGAGCCACTTGATCCAGGTTGTCTGAACCCTGTATTGGAAGCGTTGCAGAGACTCGATGTTGTGGGTTATCCCGTAGTACGCATAGTGCCCCATAACCTTTCGACAGAGTTGGCGGTGCTGATCACGCAGGGGCAGGTGGCGGTTGGCTCGGCACCACAGCGAAATTCGCTTCAGGCCTCGCTTGAACCGGTCCTTGGCCGTTTTCTGCTTGATGATCCAGCGTCCACGCAGGGACTTCCCCCAGTAATAGGTAAAGCCCAGGAAGTCGAAGGTCTCGGCCCGTAGCTCGCGATGTGGCCGAAACCGTACCAGCCGAGTCTTGGTCGGGTGCAGGGTAAGGCCGAAGCGCGCAAAGCGCTTGGCCAGTACCTCCAGCACCTTGCGGGCATCAGCTTCGTTGCTGAAGGCGAGCACGGCATCATCGGCGAAGCGCACCGAGAATGCCCGTCCGCGCAGGCGTGGTTTGACGTCTTGCTCAAACCACTCATCCAGCACGTAGTGGAGGTAGACATTCGCCAGCAAGGGGGAAATCACACCCCCTTGTGGGCTGCCTATCTCGCCCTTCTGCCATTGCCCGGCGTCCAATACCCCGGCCTTGAGCCACTTGCCGATCAGGCGGAGGATCACGCCGTCCTTCACTCGTTGCTGCAGAAACGCACGCAGGTGCTGGTGGTCGATCGTGTCGAAGAAGGCTTTGATGTCCAGATCAATGACCCAGCCTCCGCCCATCGACATCAGGCCATTCCTCACCGTTCCGATGGCCTGATGCGCCGAGCGCCCCGGCCGGAAACCATACGAGCACTCGTGAAAATCATGCTCATAGAGCGGCTCCAGCAGGGCCACCACGGCACGTTGCAGGACCTTGTCTTCGAAGGTAGGAATGCCAATCGGCCGTGTGGAGCGCCCGTCTCCCTTGGGAATATTGACGCGCCGCACCGGCGGCGCCCGGTAGCGACCGCTCTTGGCCGCTTCCAGCAGACGCTGGACGTTAGCCTCGAAGTCGCGCGCGAAGTCGTCCGCCGTCTGGCCGTCGATCCCGACGGCGCCGTCACGGCGCGTCATCAGGTAGGCCGTCCTCAGCCACTGGGCGTCGATATGATGCGCCAGTGACGTGAAGGCACGCTGCGGGAAGCGCTCTGCCAGCGCTGCTATCCGCACTTGTTTCGTGGACATGACCTCAGGTTCCTGTGCACCTGTCATGTTGCCCTCGTGCAGTTCTGATGATTGGCCGCCCTTCCTCCAGCGGGTCCCGTCGAGTAGGTTCCCCGCCTTCTTCGGTACTATGAGCGACTCCGACTCCCGCCCTTCCATCCGGCTGGCTCCTTATGGTCGCCTGGCCGTACCCCCTGAGTGCCTGTTGTTTGCTTCCGGTACCGTCAGGCACGACAGCACCGGACCGGGAGCTTTCGCCGCAGGCAGCCCCATGCCTGTACCTTTGTCGTTCAGAGGAGAAGGACGGGCCTCCCAGGTTCCTGGGAAACCCCTGTATGGACATGCCCTGCTCTTCGACCCCGGCGGCCCTTCCCTGCCAAGCCATACGGCAGGGTCGTGTTGCCTTCCAGCATTTGAAAACTGTCGGCGACTGCCACTACCACAATTTCGGGGCTCTATCACACGGCCTATCCACTCGCTGTGTACGCTTCGCAGCGGCGGTTACCCGACACCACGCAACACTCGCTGCCGGCTGGTGGCTAGCCTTGGCCGGGTGGGACTTTCACCCACTGGGTTTCACGACATCCTTTCCACCTTCTCGGTTTCCCGGATGTCCAGGCTTTGCCTGGCGCACTCAAATTCTGTGTATGGCCGGTCAGGCGGCAGTCCTGTCTGACTGATCGGTCAAGGGTTCGCCGTCCTTGAACTGGACGTTGTTCACGACCAGCTCCAGCTTGTTGAACCCTTGATCCGCTTCCAGCGCTTCTGGGCGCTCTGAAGCAGCTTGAAGACCATCGCCGTGGTCGTCGCTCTGGAGCCGCAGTTCCGGCTGCGCTTGCTCCGCAGGCGGACCGTGGCGAAGGTCGACTCGATCGGGTTGGTGGTGCGGATATGCACCCAGTGTTCTGCCGGGTAGTCATAGAACGCCAGCAGCTCCTCCCGATCCTTGGCCAGGCACTCCATGGCTCTGGGGTACTTGGCCTCGAAGCGTTTCACCGTGCGATCGAAAGCCTTGTGCGCCTCATCGCGGGTCTCGGCCATCCAGATCTCATGGAGGTCGGCCTTGACCTTGGGCTGCACGGATTTCGGCAGTTTATTCAATACGTTGGCAGTCTTGTGGACCCAGCAGCGCTGGTGCTCGGTCTCTGGATAGACCTTGCTCAACGCCGCCCAGAAGCCCATGGCGCCGTCGCCAACCGCTAGCTTGGGGGCCGTCGTCAGCCCGCGCTCGCGTAGCCCCGTGAGCAGCTCTTTCCAGCTGGCCTCTGACTCACGCTGCCCATCCTCGACGACGACCAACTCCTTGCGGCC
The DNA here is from genome assembly GCF_019211725.1 of Halomonas sp. 18071143. Lineage (NCBI taxonomy): Bacteria > Pseudomonadati > Pseudomonadota > Gammaproteobacteria > Oceanospirillales > Halomonadaceae > Halomonas > Halomonas sp. 18071143. The sequence goes on along the minus strand of NZ_CP078120.1, from coordinate 864,526 downwards.
CTGCTCAGTGACGCCGATGATCACCAGCAGACACAGACGGTCATCCATGCGCACGTTGCTGTACACGCCGTCAGCCCACCAGTAGACGTAACGCTGGTCTGCGGTCGCGCTTCTGCCAGTCGGTATGCTCGTCCTCCCACTGCTTCTTGAGACGCGACACGGTGTTGGCCGAGAGTCCCTTGGCACGGTCACCCAGCAGGGCCGACAGGGCCTCCTGGTAGTCGCCGGTAGAGACTCCCTTCAGGTAGAGCCAGGGGATCAGCTCCTCGATGCTGCGGGCCCGCTTCAGGTAGGGCGGCAACAGCGCGCTGCTGAAGGTCACCCCGTCGCCACTGCGGTCACGGACGCGGGGCACCTTGATCTCGACGTCGCCGATACCGGTTTGCACGGTGCGCTCCGGCAGGTAGCCGTTGCGGACGACGACACGGCGGCCGTCTTCCAGCGTCTTGTCGGCATATTGCTCCAGAAACGTGCTCAACTCCGCCTCCACGGCCTTGGCGATCAGGTCTCGGGCCCCTTTGCGCAGCAGCTCATGCAACGGATCAGTAGCGCCGGTGTCTGGCTGCGTCACGGCTTGGAGAGTAGAATTGCTCATGGCGTATCCGTCCTATGTTGGTTGTGATCTGGCGAGATCAATCAACAGGATACGCCACCCTCTCTACTGCCCTCCATACACAAGAACTGAGCTTAACTCTGGCGCTACAGGACACCATCGCACCGCTTTACGACTCTATTTTCGGTTTTCTAACCGGCAACCTGGCCTGGTTCTTCATCCTGGCCGCCAATATCTTCGTGCTGCTTTGCCTGGGGCTGATCGTATCCCCTCTCGGCAAGATTCGTATCGGCGGGGCAGATGCCAAGCCTGACTTCACCTACACCGGCTGGTTTTCCATGCTGTTTGCGGCGGGTATGGGCATCGGGCTGATGTTCTTCGGCGTCAACGAGCCGCTGACCCATTTTGGCACCTCGCTGGACGGCGGAGACTGGGCACCGCTGGCCGGGGCCGAAGGTGACACGGCTGCTGCCGCTGCGCTGGGCATGGCCGCGACCATTTTCCACTGGGGTCTGCACCCGTGGGCCATTTACGCCGTGGTCGCGCTGTCGCTGGCGCTGTTCTCCTTCAACAAGGGTCTGCCGCTGTCGATGCGCTCCGTGTTCTACCCGCTGCTGGGTGAGCGCGTATGGGGCTGGCCAGGGCACCTGATCGATATTCTGGCGGTGTTTGCCACGCTGTTCGGTCTGGCGACCTCGCTGGGGCTGGGTGCTACCCAGGCCGCTGCTGGCTTGAGCTACCTGTTCGGCGCACCGGAAAGCGATGTCACCATGATCCTGTTGATCATCGGCATCACCATCATTGCCATCGGCTCCATCATTGCCGGGGTCGACAAAGGCGTACAGCTGCTGTCGAAAATCAACATCGCCATGGCGGCGGCACTGCTGTTCTTCGTCATTGCGGTAGGCCCCACCCTACTGATTGCCACGGGCTTTTTCGAAAACCTGATCAACTATGTGGTGCATCTACCGGCCCTCTCCAACCCCTTTGGCCGTGAAGATGCCAACTTCAGCCAGGGCTGGACTGCCTTCTACTGGGCGTGGTGGATCTCCTGGTCACCCTACGTCGGCATGTTCATCGCGCGGGTTTCCCGTGGCCGTACCGTTCGTGAATTCCTGATCTCGGTGCTGCTGGTGCCTTCGATCGTCTCGGTGCTGTGGATGACCACGTTCGGTGGCACTGCCATCGACCAGTACGTGAGCCAGGGTATCGAAGCCGTGCGTGACGCCGGTGTGGACCTGCAGCTGTTCGTGATGCTGGAGCAGTTGCCGCTGTCGCAGATCACCTCGTTCATTGCCATTCTGCTGGTCATCATCTTCTTCGTGACCTCGTCTGACTCGGGCTCGCTGGTCATCGACTCCATCACGGCCGGTGGCAAAGTGGATGCTCCCAAGCCGCAGCGCGTGTTCTGGGCGATCATCGAAGGTGCCATTGCCATCGCCCTGCTGTTGGGTGGCGGCCTGACGGCCCTGCAAACCATGGCCGTATCGACGGGCTTCCCGTTCACCATCATCCTGCTGGTGGCCTGCTACGCCATCATCAAAGGGCTGATGAGCGAACCCAAAGCCGTTTGATCCCTCCTTGGCCAGCGTTTCTTGCTGGCCTTACGCAAAACGGGCAGCCCATGGGCTGCCCGTTTTGTGTTTGCCACTACCCACACGCTAGTCCATTAGCACCACAGCGCCTTGAGCGGCGTATCCGGTGAGTAGCGGTTGGCGATTTGTGCCTGCAGTAGCTCGGCGGTGGCCAACGCATCCACCAGGGCGTGGTGCCCCTGGTAGGGCGGCAAGCCATAGCGTTCACGGCTGGCATTGAGCCGAATCGAGACCGGCGGCCTGCCCAGCCAGCGGCGAAAGCGCGCCCACAGAGTCTGCCGATGCAGCCTGGCCTCCAGCGACATCGTGTCGATCATGGGAAACAGCACGCCCTCGCCGCGCCGCTCCTTCACGGCGGCATCCAGAAAAGGGCGCTCGATGTTGCGAAAATGGACCACCACCACTCGGCCCGCCAGCACCTCCAGCAGCTCATCCAGCACCTCGTCCAGATCAGGGGCGTCAGCCACCTCCGAGTGGGTTATATGGTGGTAGGCGATGGAGGCTTCGTCCAGCGGACGCGGAGGCTTCACCACCCAGTAACGTCGCTGGGCAAGCGGTATCCGGCCCAGCGTAAAGGGCACGGCCCCCACGCTGACGATACCGTGGCGACGCTCGTCCAACCCGGTGGTTTCCAGGTCCAGCGCCACCATGGGTACCTGAGCCAGCGGAGTCTCCGGGTCTGGCAAGGGAGTGCGGAAAAAGCGCTGCAGCGCCTCGTCCTGCGCGCGCTGGGCGCGGGCTGCCATGTAGCCAGCCCAGTCGGCCTGAGTGATTTTCTGGCGTGGGCGAATACCGTGCATATCAGCGCCCCTGCCGTTGCGTGGGAATCGGATAGCGGAATTTCAGGAATTTCTGCGCATGGCTGAGCACCTGAAACGCATCCTTGAGCGTATGCCGCTCGCTGTCCTCGACGTTCTCGGGCTCGATGTTGTTATCCGGCTCGCGCTCCTCCTGCAGGTCGATGACCTGATGACGAATACGCGACATGCATAGAAACTCCAACGCATAGCTCAGCTTGTCGCTGACCCCGGTGGCCAGCAGCTGGGTCTTGCTGATATCGTTCAGCCGCTGGAAGGAGTTCTGCGCTTTGGAGCCACAGGCCAGCGCATGCACACGAATCAGGTCTACCATGGGCGCCGTACCACGCCGCTTGAGGTTGATGGAGTTGTTGTGCTTGCCATCCTTTTCCATCACGAACGTGCGGAAAAAGCCCAGCGGGGGCGTACGGTTCAAGGCGTTACGCGCCATGGCGGCCAGAAACAGCGGCGACTGAGGTGCCGTCTGGGCAATCAGATCCTGAAGCGCTTCCACGTAGTGTTCTTCGCCATAGATACTGTCCAGGTCGAAAAAGATCGAACTGTGCAGCAACCTCTCCGGGGTGGGGTTGGCCATCCAGTCCTGAAAATAGCGTTTCCACACGCTCAGCGGCTGGCGCCACTGGCGGTTGGTGGCCATGACGTCGCCTTTGCAGTAGGTATAGCCACAGGCGGCCAGGCCATCGCTGACAAAGGCCGCCAGCGCCTGAAAGTAGGCGTCGTGCTCGTCCGGGTCGAAATCATCGGACAGAATCAGCGCATTGTCCTGGTCCGTCACGATGCTCTGCTCGTTACGCGCCATGGACCCATTGACCATGAAGCAGTAAGGCACCGGGGGTGGCCCCAGCGACTCTTCGGCCAACTCCAGCAAACGGCGGGTAAAACTGCGCCCGATGGTCGATAGCGCGCTGCCCACCATCTGCGAGTTGGCCCCCTCCTGCACCATGCGTGCAAAGGCAGCGCGAACATCAGGCAACAGCTTGGCCAACCCCTGGGCACTGGACTGGTTGAAGATATTGCTGACCAGATAAAGCCCGCTTTGGGTTTCATAGCGAATGATATCGGAAAGATGCACCACACCTACCGGGCGCTGGCGATACAGCACCGGCAAGTGATGCACGTTACTGCGCAGCATCACCAGCATGGCCTCGTAGACCGTGGCATCCGACTGGACGGTAATCAACCGCTCTGATACCACATCGCCCACGGGCGTGGAGGGCGCCAGCCCTTCAGCCACTACCCGCGTGCGGAAATCGCTGTCGGTGAGAATGCCGCACATCTGCCAGGTCTTGCCTTCGCTGTCCTGAAAGCTGTAGCGAGGATGATTGCTCCCCTCATCGATCACCAGTACGGCCGATGCCTGGGCAGCGCTGATCTGCTGTGCCGCCTGCTGAACGCTGGTGGTGGACTCCACCATCACCGGATAACGTGTCACCAGCTTGCGTATGCGCGTGACCATCATGTCGTTGGACTTTTTCTGCTGCTCGGCAGCGGTCTCCAACCGAGGCCGCTCCAGCTCCACGAAGTCGGCAAACTCATCGTCTTCCTCACAGAGCCGCTGGAAAACGTCGTTGGGTATGAAATAGATCAACGTATCTTCGATGGCCTTGGCAGGAAAGCGCACCTTGTGGTTACGCAGCAGGCTGAAATGACCGAAGATGTCTCCTTCTGCCAGGCGATTGTAGAGTTCGCCCTGCCGCCGATACACTTCTACTGCCCCACTGCGGATATAGCACAGCTCATCGAGGGTGGCGTCCAGCTCGAGAATGTCGCTACCCGTCTTGAAGTAACTCACCTCCACCCGGGCGGCAATGGCGTCCAGTAGCTCATCGGACAGCCCATCGAATGGCGGGAACTGTCCCATGTGCTGGCGGATTTCCAGAAGCTCCACGTCCATACGCTCTCCTGCAGAGGCTCAAAGGGTTAATGATCAGCCATTTAGTGTGGCGTGTGCGTCGGTAGAGGACAACCTTTCAGCCTGGGTGAACCACGCAAAAAAAAGCCCAGCGCGTTGGCGCTGGGCTTTTGGACCACAGAACAGGCAGGTACTTCGCACGTTAAGGAAAATCTGGCACTATCCTGCAGGTCTCGATGGTTCACCACCGCCAGAGGCGGTGGCAACAGGCTTATGACTGGCTAGCCATTTCCTGTACACGCTGCATCATTTCCGGATCCTGCTGGATGGATTGACCGATAGCATTGAACGTGTCGACGTCCAGACCGCTGTCTTCGACCACTTCGATCATGCGGTCATTGGCTTCAGCGCGAACTTCCTGTTGGGCAGCTTCGTCTTCTGCTTCCTGCAGACGCTGTGTGTACTCCTGAGAGATCACGGCGATTTCTTGAGAAGCATCGGCGAACTGCTGTAGCTGCTGATCAGAAAAATCCTGTGCAGGCGCCTGCTGGGTCGCCATCGGATCTTGTGCCGGGTCTTGGGCTTGCTGGGCGTGGGCAGTGCCCGCCATCAGGCCAGTGGCAAGGAGAGCAGCAGAGAACAAAGCAGTCATACGTTGCATGGTAAGAAACCTCATTGGCGCGTTATGAATGTGCACAGTGTGACGCGTGGTTCAGGCACAGGTTCAATCTTTTATGTAAAAACACGTTACAAGAAGAACAGAACGTAACAACAACAGATAAACAACACGCTGGCAATAGGAGCTTTATGTCTAGCCATTTCAAGGCCTTGCAAAACATGCACGGCCATTCGCTCGCGCTGGCCGCCATGCCTGGGCTCTTCGTGCTGTTATGGAGCACGGGGTTCATTGGTGCCAAGTTTGGCCTGCCCTACGCCGAACCCTTCACGTTTTTGTTTATCCGCTTCGTGTTGACGCTGCTGCTGCTCGTACCGCTGACCTTGCTGATGCGCATTCCATGGCCGAGTTCACCAAGGCTATGGATGCATATCGGGATATCGGGCCTGCTCGTGCATGCCACCTATCTTGGCGGCGTATTCTATGGAATTTACCTGGGAATGCCAGCAGGCTTGACGGCCTTGCTGGTGGGCTTGCAGCCGCTGTTGACCGCCGCCTGTGCAGGCCCACTGCTGGGCGAACGCCTGGGCGCGCGGCAGTGGCTAGGCCTGGCGCTGGGGCTGGTGGGCATCTGCCTGGTACTGGGTAGCAAACTGGAGTTTGGCAGTTCGCTGTTCAGCGGCTTTGGCATGGGGGCACTGGTCAGTGTACTGGCCGCATTGCTGGGTATTTCATTGGGCACGCTGTACCAGAAACGCTACTGCACCAGCATGCCGCTGCTGTCGGGTGCAGTGATTCAGTACCTGGCAGCAGGCACCCTGCTGGGCCTGGGGGCGCTGTTGTTCGAGACCCGCTCCATAATGTGGAGCACAACCTTCCTGCTGACCCTGGGCTGGCTCGTGCTGATTCTGTCAATTGCCGCTATCCTGTTACTGATGGCCTTGATAAAGAAGGGGGAGGCTTCTCGCGTGGCAAGCCTCTTTTATCTGGTGCCTCCCGTGACCGCGCTACAGGCGTGGTGGCTATTTGATGAGCGGCTGCCGCTGATGGGGCTCATCGGCATGCTCATTGCCATCGCCGGGGTGGTGATGGTCGTCAAATCCGCCAGCAAATAACCTAATAATTTTGATCGTTCCAGGGCTTGGAAGAACATGACAGCACAACCTCATTGCGCCAGGGTAAACGGCATCTGCAACCGCTGCGACACACCGGTACCGTTCGCGTTTACCATGGCCTTTCAGCCCATCGTGGACGTAGCACGTCGTAAAGTGATCTATTACGAGGCGTTGGTACGAGGCGTCAACGGTGAGTCCGCTTTTTCCATTCTTGAGCAGGTGACCGACGACCTGCTGTATCGCTTTGACCAGGCGTGTCGGGTCAAAGCCATCGAATTGGCCAGTGCGCTGGGGATGGAGGCGCGCCTCTCGATCAACTTTCTACCCAATGCCGTTTACGAACCCGAAGCCTGTATTCAATCCACCCTGGAGACATCACGCCGGGTGGGCTGGCCCACCGAGCGGCTGAACTTCGAAATCACCGAAACCGAACGGGTGGTCGACCGAACACACCTGCGCAACATCATCGATAGCTATCGCCGCATGGGGTTCACCACGTCGTTGGATGATTTTGGCAACGGCTATGCCAACCTGAACCTGTTGACCGATTTGCGACCGGATACGCTGAAGGTAGACCGAGAGCTGGTCATGGGCTGCGACGGCAATCCACGGCGGCAGGCCATTCTCAAAAGCCTGGTCGCCCTGGCGCGCACGCTGGGCACCCAACTGGTGGCCGAAGGGGTCGAGACACGGGCAGAGTCACGCTGCCTGCTGGACTTGGGCATTTCGGTACAGCAGGGGTACTATTTCGCCAGGCCACAGGTAGGTGTGCTGGCCAGCGTGGCTGACGAGCAATACGATTGAAGAAGGTTCAAAGCCGTTCGAGGTAAGCCGTGCCACCCAGATTACGCATCTGTTGGCGGATCCACTGGCCGCGGCGCTCGACCTGGGCGTCGGGTCGCGATGCGCTGCGAGTGCGCGGGCTAGGCAGGATGGCCGCCAGCAAACTGGCCTGGCGCTCGGTCAAGGCACTTCCGGAAGCACCAAAGTAGTGGTCGGCGGCAGCTTCCAGCCCAAACACCCCGGTATCCCACTCGGCCACGTTCAGGTACACCTCCAGAATCCGCTGCTTGCTCCAGAAGGTTTCGATCAGCAGGGTGAACCACGCTTCCAGCCCTTTGCGCAGCCAGCTGCGCCCACTCCATAGGAAAACGTTCTTGGCCGTTTGCTGGCTGAGCGTACTGGCTCCCCGCAGCCTCGAGCCATCACGGCTGGCCTCCCAGGCACGACGCAGCTCCACCACATCGAAACCACGATGAATCGGGAAGCGTTGGTCCTCGGCGGCAATCACCGCCAGCTTGGCGTTATTCGAGAGATTGTCCCAACTACGCCACTGGTGCTGGATGGTGATGGGTTCGCGATGGACCCAGCTTTGTACCTTGCGTTCCACCATCACCATGGAACCCGGCGGCGGCACGAAGCGAAACAGCCACACCAGCGCCACCGAGAGCAGCACAAAGGCCAGCGCGCCACGCCAAACAAGACGCCAAAGCAGACGAAGAACTCGGCGCAGCGCGCGATTGACCATGTCTCGGTACCCTTAACGTTTCATGAGGTGCTCCGCATGATAGCGCAAATGGTCCTCGATGAACGAGGCGATGAAGAAGTAACTATGATCGTAGCCTGGCTGACGGCGCAGCGTTAGCGGGTGATCATGCTCGGCGCATACCGCTTCCAGACGCTCGGGCATCAGCTGCTCTTCCAGGAACTGATCGGCTTCTCCTTGATCGATGAACAACCGTTGCCGGGAAGCGCCATTGGCCACCAGCTCGCAGGCATCGTACTGGCGCCAGCGGGTCTGATCTTCCCCAAGGTAGCTGGTGAAGGCTTTTTGCCCCCAAGGGCAGTTCATCGGGTTCACGATCGGCGCAAAGGCCGATACCGAACGGAAGCGCCCCGGATGACGCAGCGCCAGAATCAATGCACCATGCCCTCCCATGGAGTGCCCGCTGATCGACTCGCGGCCATTGACCGGAAAATGCTGACGCACCACGGACGGCAGCTCTTCGACCACATAATCGTACATGCGGTAGTGAGGCTTCCAGGGCGCCTGGGTGGCGTTCACGTAGAAACCTGCGCCAGACCCCAGATCGTAGCTTTCATGCTCGCCGGGCAACTCCGTGCCGCGCGGGCTGGTATCCGGACATACGATCGCCACGCCCAGCTCTGCCGCAATGCGGTGCGCGCCGGCTTTCTGCATGAAGTTTTCGTCATTGCAGGTCAACCCCGACAGCCACCACAGCAGGGGCACCCGCTCGTTTTCGGCTTGTGGCGGCAGGTACACCGCAAAGACCATGTCGCAGTCCAGGGCTCGGGAGTAGTGGCGGTAGCGCTTGTGCCAACCGCCAAAACTGCGGTTTGCCGACACCAGCTCCAACGTTTCACTCATGCTCATAGGCAGGCTCCTTAAACAGTGAAACGCGGCGGGTCGCCCCGGCCGCGTTCTTTCAGGCTGCTTTCATCATACTCAGTAATGCAGAACGGTACGAATGCTCTTGCCGGCATGGAGCAGATCGAAGGCTTCGTTGATCTTCTCGAAGGGCATGTCATGGGTAATGAAGTCGTCGATGTTCAGCTCGCCGTTCATATAACGGTCTACATAACCCGGCAGCTCGCTACGCCCTTTCACGCCGCCAAACGCAGAGCCTTTCCATACCCGGCCGGTGACCAGTTGGAAGGGGCGCGTGGAGACCTCTTCACCGGCACTCGCCACGCCAATGACGATCGACTCACCCCAGCCCTTGTGGCAGCACTCGAGGGCGGAACGCATCACGTTGACATTGCCGATGCACTCGAAGGAGTAGTCCACGCCACCGTCGGTCATGTCGACGATCACTTGCTGGATCGGGTCGCTGTAGTCTTTCGGGTTGACGAAGTCCGTCGCCCCGAACTGCTTGGCCAGCTCGAACTTGTCCGGATTGACATCAATGGCGATGATCCTGGCGGCCTTGGCCATCACGGCACCCTGGATCACCGCCAGACCGATCGCCCCGAGGCCAAACACGGCAACGGTGGAGCCCGGCTCGACCTTGGCCGTGTTCAACACGGCACCAATCCCTGTGGTGACACCGCAGCCCAGCAGGCAGATCTTGTCCAGCGGCGCTTCCTTGGAAACCACGGCCAGCGAGACTTCCGGCAGCACGGTGTACTCACTGAAGGTGGAGGTGCCCATGTAGTGGTGCAGCATCTTGCCTTCCAGCGAGAAGCGCGACGTGCCATCGGGCATGACCCCTTTACCTTGGGTAGCGCGCACGCTGCCACACAGGTTGGTCTTGCCGGACAGGCAGAATTTGCACTTGCCGCACTCAGCGGTATATAGCGGAATGACGTGGTCGCCTGGCTTCAGGCTGGTCACGCCTTCGCCCACTTCCTGTACGATACCCGCACCTTCGTGGCCCAGTACCGCCGGGAAGTTGCCTTCCGGGTCGGCGCCCGACAAGGTATAGGCATCGGTATGGCAGACGCTGGTGGCCGCCATCTTCACCAGCACCTCGCCCGCCTTGGGGCCTTCGACATCGATGTCGACCAGTTCGAGCGGCTTGCCCGCTTCGAGTGCAACCGCAGCACGTGATTTCATGCAAATCTCCCCGAGGTGTTGCGCAGCGACGTTCCACTGGCTGGGCGCAACAGCGCTCGATAAAGTGGATGGATAAACGTGCTTGCAGTGTAGGCCAGCTAGGCGAAAGGGATAAAGTGGGATACACTCACAAGATTATTGCCACTGAGCAACAATCGCGTTGCTCATTCGCTGCCACCCTTCACCGCCAGATGGACATGAGGAGCGCCATGCAGCGCTGGGATCGTATCGAAGCGTTCGTGGAAGTCGTACGGCTCGGCACCTTTTCGGCCGCGGCTCGCCACTTGAAGGTGTCCACCTCGCATATCAGTCGGCTGGTCAGCCAGTTGGAGAATCAGCTGGGCGTTCAGCTGCTGTATCGCACCACACGGCAGATTCGGCTGACCGATGCCGGGGCCTTGTACGTGGAGCACTGCCGCCATTTGTTCGATGGGCTGCGTGATGCCGAGCAGGCAATCAGCGAGCTGCAGGCCAAACCCCATGGGCTACTGAAACTGACCTCGGCAACGACCTTCGGCGAGCGCTACGTTGCCCCGCTGGTCAATGATTTCCAGCGCCTGCACCCTCAGCTCGAAGTACACATGCACTTCACCAATCGCCCGGTGGAGTTGATCGAAGAGGGTTTCGACATCGCCATTCGCATGGGGGTGCTGAAAGACTCCAGCCTGATTGCTCGGCGGCTGTGCGAACGCCGCGAATACGTGGTGGGCTCACAGGCCTATTTTCGTCAGGCGCCCCGCCCCCACACGCTGGGCGAGCTGAGCCAACACCGCTGCCTGCTGGGGTCGCGCCCCAACTGGCTGTTCGAAGTGAACGGCCAGCGACGAGAGGTCAAGGTGGAGGGATGCTGGAGCGGCAACTCGGGGCCAGCCCTGCTGGATGCAGCCCTGAAAGGGCTGGGCCTGGCTCAGTTGCCGGATTACTACGTCGCTCCGCACTTGACCAATGGTGAACTGATCTCGGTGCTGGAACCCTTCCAGCACCACGATACGGCGGTGTGGGCGGTCTACCCACGCCACCGCCACTTGTCACCCAAGATTCGTCAACTGGTGGACTATCTGGTGGCCAATATCGGCCGTACCCTGCCCCAGGCCTGACACGCGCTGCCGGATTAACACTCGATGGCGTTGACCGCGAGCCCTCCCTTGGAGGTCTCCTTGTATTTGTCCTGCATGTCGCGTCCGGTATCGCGCATGGTCTTGATCACTTTATCCAGCGAGACGAAGTGGTCGCCATCACCATGCAGCGCCATACGGGCGGCATTGATGGCCTTGACCGACGCAATGGCATTGCGCTCGATACAGGGGACCTGCACCAGCCCCGCCACCGGGTCACAGGTCAGCCCCAGGTTATGCTCCAGGCCAATTTCCGCAGCATTTTCTACCTGCCGCGGCGTACCGCCCAGCACTTCGGCCAGCCCGGCCGCCGCCATGGCGCACGCCGAGCCGACTTCTCCCTGGCAGCCCACCTCCGCCCCGGAGATCGAGGCGTTTTTCTTGCACAGTATGCCCATGGCGCCCGCGGCCAACAGAAAATCGACCACGTCGGCATCGCAGGCGTCGGGTTCGAACTTCAGGTAATAGGCCAACACCGCCGGAACGATACCGGCAGCCCCATTGGTGGGCGCCGTGACCATGCGCTTGCCGGCCGCGTTCTCTTCATTGACGGCCAGCGCAAACAGGTTGACCCAATCCATCACGCTGAAACTGCTGACGATCAGGCGCTGCTGGGCGGGCGGCGAAAGCAGTTGCTGATGCAGGGCGTTGGCGCGACGGCGCACGTTCAGCCCGCCGGGTAACCGCCCGGTGGCTTTCAACCCGTTCTCGATACTGTCACGCATGGCGTGCCAGATCTTCAGCAGTTCGGTACGGATGGTGTCTTCGCTGCGCCAGGCTTTCTCGTTTTCCAGCATCAGCTGGCTGATACGCAAATCGTTCGCCTGGCACAGTGCCAATAGCTCGTTACCCGATTCGAACGGATAAGGCAGCGCCGTCTTGTCCTCATCCAGCCCGCCCTGATCGGCACAGGCCTGGTCGACATAGAAGCCGCCGCCCAGCGAGTAGTAAGTGTTGGTCGCGATGACCCGCTCTTGCTGGTAGGCCGTGATCACCATGGCATTGGGATGAAAGGCCAGACAGCTCTCGTCCCACTCGATGTCTCGCGCACGGTCGAAGGGCAGCGAATGCCCATTGGGCAGCGTCAGTGGCGTCCCGTCGTCCAGCGCCGCTAGGCGTCCGGCAATGCTGTCGGGCTCGATGGACTCGGGCATTTCACCCGTCAGGCCCATCACCACCGCATTGTCGGTGCCGTGGCCTACCCCAGTCGCGGCCAACGACCCGTGCAGCCGCACCACCAGCCGTGACACGGGCGCTTCCGGCAACGCCATCACGAAATCCCGCGCCGCGCGCATGGGCCCCACGGTATGCGAGCTGGACGGGCCAATGCCTATCCGAAACAGATCAAAGACGCTAATGGCCATGGTGACATCCGCCCCTCAACGGTCGTTATTGCTTTCATGTGGTTACTTTGCAGTGTTGCTCGCCATTCGTCGAGATATTCCTGGCACGTTCGACGTGTCAGCACAGAAAAGTGACGATATAATGAACATGCATTCATGTATGTTTGTTGTTTGACTGATTTCGCCTGACGTAGAGGAACCGTGATGCCACCCTCCTGGCCTATTGATTTTCGCACTGCGCTGCTGCGCGCGACACTCTATATACTCTTCATCGGAGGCATCGCCCAGGGCGCGTATCTGGAAGCGTTGTATCTGCCTACCGTGCGCTATACCGAGCTGGGGTTCACCGAGCTGACCCAGACTTTCATTCTGATCAGTTGCTGTACCCTGCTCCTCTACGTACGCCATGTACTGAAAGTATGGCCCACGGTGACCCTGCTGCTGCTGGCCTTCCTCGCTGCCTCGCTGGTACGTGAGCAGGACTACTTTCTCGATGAGTACATCGCACGGCATACCTGGAAAATCCTGGTCGCCATGATCATCCTCCCCTCACTGGCCTGGGTCGTGTACCAGCGCCAGCGTTTTCTGGAGGAGTTTCGCCACTTCAGCAATAGTTTTGCCTTTGGGCTGTTTGCAGGCGGCGTACTGGTTACTTATGTATTTTCACGTCTATATGGCAGGCAAGTGTTTTGGCGCGCCGTATTGGAGGAGCAGTACGTCCGGGTTTTCAAGGATGTGGCAGAAGAAGTGGTCGAGCTGCTGGGCTATAGCCTGATTCTGTTTGCCATGATCGAGCTGCTCCTGCTGGCCCGACGCCTGCACCTTGCTCGCCAGAAAAGCGCCTGACGCTCTGCCAATCGGTTCTTTTTGCCGTCTTTGGGAGCACCACCAGAGACGGCATTTCATTTTTTACATCCCGCTATACGTAAAGCCATTTGCGCCCCCTTGACCATCCACGTAGTGTCGTCCCCCACACCGCTTTGGGCAATTTTGCTAAAAAACAACCAACTGACGACACAAACGTTATGAATACACCAAACAATCGTGAAAATACGCTAAAACGCGGGGCGTTCACTCGCTTCCTGGATAGCGTCGAATGGCTGGGCAATCTGCTGCCTCACCCGGTGACACTGTTCGCCATCCTGTGTGTACTGGTGGTGGTCGGCAGCGGCATTGCGGGGGCGCTAGGGGTATCGGTAGCCGACCCACGCCCAGCCAATGAAGGCGAGTGGATTGCCGTCAATTCATTGCTCAACGCCGAGGGCCTGCGCCGCCTGGTCACCGAAATGGTGACCAACTTCACCAGTTTTGCGCCCTTGGGTACCGTGCTGGTGGCCATGCTGGGGGTGGGTGTGGCCGAGCACTCGGGCCTGCTGTCGGCCAGCATGCGCGCGCTGGTACTCAACCGCTCACCGCGCATCGTCACCTATGCCGTGGTATTTGCGGGCATCATGTCGAACATGGCAGCCGAGCTTGGCTATGTGGTGCTGATTCCGCTGGCGGCGATGATCTTTCATTCGCTGGGCAGACATCCGCTGGCCGGTCTGGCAGCCGCGTTTTGTGGCGTCTCCGGCGGCTACAGCGCCAACCTCTTGATCGGTACCGTCGACCCGCTGCTCTCGGGCATCACTCAGGAAGCCGCTCGTCTGCTGGACCCGGCGTATATCGTCGGAGCCGAAGCCAACTGGTTCTTCATGTTTGCCAGCACGTTCTTCGTCACCCTGATTGGCGGTTTGGTCACGGAACGCATCGTCGAGCCGAAGCTGGGCAAGTTCGACACGGCCTATGCCGACAGCGATATCGATCAGCAGCGCATGGAGGGCCTGTCCGACACCGAAAAGCGGGCACTGAAGGGCACCGGCCTGGCCACTCTGGCACTCATCGCCCTGGTGGCCATCATGGTGGTGCCTGAAGGCGGCATTCTGCGCGACCCCGAGACCGGGCTGATCAGCGGCTCCCCCTTCCTGCGCGGCATCGTGGTGATCGTGGCCGTTTCGTTCAGCGTGCTGGGCTTCATCTATGGTCGCTTGGCAGGCACCATGCACAATGACCGCGACGTGGTGAACGCCATGGCCAAGAGCATGAGCAGCCTGGGCCTCTATATCGTGCTGGTCTTTTTTGCCGCTCAGTTCGTGGCGCTGTTCAACTGGAGCAACTTTGGCACGGTGACCGCCATTGCCGGAGCCGACCTGCTGGAGTCCCTGGGGCTGCGCGGGCCTGGACTATTTGCGCTGTTCATCATCATGTGCGCCTTCATCAACCTGTCGCTGGGCAGCGCATCGGCGCAGTGGGCCGTGACGGCACCCATCTTCGTGCCCATGCTGATGCTGATGGGCTACGCCCCGGAAGTGATTCAGGCCGCCTACCGGATCGGCGACTCGGTCACCAACCTGATCACCCCGATGATGAGCTATTTCGGGCTGATTCTGGCCGTAGCGACCCGCTACCGCAAGGATATGGGCATTGGCACCCTGGTAGCGCTCATGCTGCCTTATACCCTGTTCATGCTGATCGGCTGGAGCCTTCTGTTCTTCCTCTGGGTATTCGTACTGGGTCTGCCCGTAGGACCGGGCTCCGCGACTCACTACACCCTGTAAAGGCTTCAACAAAAGCGGCAAGGTGCTACTGGCACCTTGCCCAACAGCCGCCCACAAAAAAGCCCGCCGTGTTTCCACGGCGGGCTTTTTCGAGCGACGCTTACTCGTCCAGGAAGGAGCGCAGCGGCTCGGAACGGCTGGGATGACGCAGCTTGCGAAGCGCCTTGGCTTCGATCTGACGGATCCGCTCGCGGGTCACGTCGAACTGCTTGCCGACTTCTTCCAGGGTGTGATCGGTATTCATGTCGATACCGAAACGCATGCGCAGCACCTTCGCTTCGCGAGCGGTCAAACCACCGAGGACGTTACGGGTCGCTTCGATCAGGCCTTCGCCGGTCGCCATATCGATGGGCAGCAGCATGGTGCTGTCCTCGATGAAGTCACCCAGGTGAGAGTCGTCGTCGTCACCAATCGGCGTCTCCATGGAGATCGGTTCCTTGGCGATCTTGAGCACCTTGCGCACCTTGTCTTCCGGCATTTCAAGACGCTCGCCCAGCTCTTCAGGGGTCGGCTCGCGGCCCATTTCCTGCAGCATCTGACGCGACACACGATTGAGCTTGTTGATGGTCTCGATCATGTGGACCGGAATACGAATGGTACGCGCCTGATCCGCGATGGAGCGCGTAATGGCCTGACGAATCCACCATGTCGCGTAGGTGGAGAACTTGTAGCCACGGCGATACTCGAACTTGTCCACCGCTTTCATCAGACCGATATTGCCTTCCTGAATCAGATCCAGGAACTGCAGGCCACGGTTGGTGTACTTCTTGGCGATCGAGATCACCAGACGCAGGTTGGCCTCGACCATCTCTTTCTTGGCCCGGCGCGCCTTCGCTTCACCGATGGAGAGCTTGCGGTTGACTTCCTTCAGGTCCGCCACCGTCAGCTGCACCATGTCTTCCTCGAACGCAATTTTGCGCTGAGAGCGTGCGATGTCGGCACGCAGTGGCTCAAGACGGTCGGCATACTTGGGCTGCGCTTCCTGGAAAGCGTCCAGCCACGACGAATCCGACTCATGCCCCGGAAAGGACTTGATGAAGGTCTTGCGCGGCACCTTGGCTTTCTTGACGCACAGCTGCATGACCGCCTTTTCCTGGGCACGCACCTGCTCCACGCTGATGCGGATCTGCCCCACCAGGCGCTCGAAGTGCTTGGGCACCAGTTTGATGGGTGAGAACAGCTCGGCCAGACGTGCCTGCTCGGCTTTCAGCTCGCTACTGCCACGGCCAAACTTGGCCAGCGCCGCTTCGACGGCGGCGTTCTGCTCACGAATCTGCTCGAAACGCGCCTTGGCTTCTTCCGGGTCCGGGCCACCTTCGCTGGCGTTGGTGTCCTCGTCATCATCGTCATCGTCGCTGTCGATATCATCGTCATCGCTCAGCTCGGCATCGACTTCCGGCTCGGGGGTTTCCGCTTCGGCCACCCCGGGAATGCCTTCGTCGGGATCGATGAAGCCAGAGAACAGATCGGAAAGGCGCCCTGGCGCTTCCTCGTCCTGGGTTGCGTCGTAGGCTTCGAGGATGGAGGCAACGGCACCGGGCAGGTACGCAAGCGCCGACATGACTTCCCGCGTGCCCTCTTCGATCCGCTTGGCGATTTCGATTTCGCCTTCACGGGTCAGCAGCTCCACCGTGCCCATCTCGCGCATGTACATGCGGACCGGGTCGGTAGTGCGACCGACGTCGCTTTCCACGGCGGCGAGTGCCGCAACGGCCTCTTCCGCAGCGGATTCGTCCGTGGAGTGATCCGACATCATCAAAGTGTCTTCATCTGGCGCTTCTTCAACGACACTGATACCCATGTCGTTGATCATGCCAATGATGTCTTCCACTTGATCCGGGTCGGCGATATCCTCGGGTAGATGGTCGTTGACCTCGGCATAGGTCAGGTAGCCCTGTTCCTTGCCGCGCGCGATCAACTCCTTCAGACGTGACTGCTGCTGCGCATTTCCAGCCATAGAAACCCTATCTCGACGAAGAAGAATGAAACACCTGGGGCGCTGAATCGATTAAACTCAACAAGCCGAACAGTATAGCGTAAATAGCTGGATTTTTTCCAGCGAAACGTATTTGCGCGATCATTCAGGTGTGTTAGGTTGTTCGGTTAGCCAATACTTGGCGGCATAACCTCTATGTGGCCCTGAAGTTCGAGATTTCAACCCCTCACCTCTTGCAACCACCTTGTGCATTAGCGGCCCTGGGTCAATTCCAACACCAACCCGGCCAACCGCTGCCGCTGCTCCTTATCCAGTTTTTGCCCTGAGCGCTCCAGCGCCAGCAAGGCATCGTACTCTTCCTGAGGCGAACGCTTGCGCTGCTGCTCGGCCAGGTGTTCGACCAGCCCGGTCAGCTCGGCTTCACGGGTCGCCTTGGGAATCAGCAGCTCACGCGCGGCCAACTCTGCCAGCACACGCCCCTCATCACTGCCCTGAAAGTGCGCCAGCACCACTTGCGGGCTGCGGTAGCGTCCGGCGCGCAGCAGGGCAATCAGGTCGCGGCACAGCGATGCCTGCGGATCCTGACCAGGCAGCCAATCCTGCGTTTCCGGCAGAACGGCCACCAGCGTCGGCTCATGCAGCAACAGCTGCACGATGCGTCCCACGGTGGAGAGCGTCCGCGAGGTGCTCGCCTGTCGCGATGACCGACCGCCGCGCGGGCGGGCCTGCTCTTCCGGCGCCGCCTGCGCATCGACCGGCTCCCACTGCGGCGACACCCTGGAGGCTGCTGCCACGCGTTTGTCCAGCAACCCCTGCAACTGCGTCTGGGACAGCCCACTTCGTTTGGCGAGCGTCTCCAGCAGCAGCGACTTCAGCATGCCTTCCGGGACCTTCTGCAGCGCCTCCAGCACGTGGCTGGCGAAGCGCTCGCGCCCTTCCACGGTCTGCAAGTCGCGCCCCTGGGCAGCCTGCTCGAACAGAAACTCAGACAGCGGCATGGCGCAGGTCACGCGGTCTTCGAAGGCCTCGCGACCCTCGCGGCGCACCAGCGAGTCCGGGTCGTCCCCTTCCGGCAAGAACAGAAACCGCGCCTCGCGGCCATCGATCATCTGCGGCAGCGCGGTTTCCAGCGCACGGCTGGCCGCCTGACGCCCGGCGCGGTCACCGTCGAAACAGAACACCACGCGACTGACCAGACGAAACAGCCGCAACAGATGATCTTCGGTGGTGGCGGTGCCCAGCGTGGCCACGGCGTTGTGAATGCCGTACTGCGCCAGCGCCACCACGTCCATGTAGCCCTCGACCATCACCAGCTGTTCCAGCTTGCTGGTCGCCTGACGCGCCTCGTACAGGCCGTAGAGCTCGCGCCCCTTGTGAAAGACAGGCGTCTCCGGCGAGTTGAGGTATTTGGGCTGCTCATCCCCCATGACCCTACCGCCAAAGGCGATGGTCCGACCGCGCAAATCGCGTATCGGGAACATCACCCGGTCGCGGAAGCGATCATAGGTACGCCCGGTGTCCTCGCGATGAATCAGCAGACCGTACTCGATCTGCACCGGCTCACCGATGCCCTTGGCGCTCAGATGCTGCTTCAGCGCCTCCCACCCGCCGGGGGCATAACCAATCCCGTAGGTGGTCATCACATCTGGCGAGAGGCCGCGCCCCTGCAAGTAGCGCTGGGCCGCCTGGCCCTCCTGCATCTTCAATCGCTCGCGATAGAAGCTGGCCGCCACCTCGAGAAGATTGACCCCTTCCTTGCGCTTTTTCTCCCGCTGCTGGGCACGCGGGTCGTCCGCCCCTTCCCTGGGCACGTCCAGCCCCAGCCGCCCGGCCAGCTGCTCGACTGCCTCGGGAAAGGGCAGCTTGTCGTATTCCATCAAAAAGCGTAGCGCATTACCGTGGGCACCACAGCCAAAGCAGTGATAAAACTGCTTGTCGGCACTGACGGTAAACGAAGGTGTTTTTTCCTGATGAAAAGGACACAGGCCGGAAAAATTACGGCCCGCTTTCTTGAGCTGTACGCGCTCCCCCACCACCTCGACCACGTCGACGCGGCCAAGCAGATCGTCGATAAATCGCTGTGGAATTTGACCTGCCATGGGCTGAGGGCATCCTCGCGCAACACGCTTGTGGGCGGGTCTAACGTCATCAGGCCACGCGCCTGATCACCTTAAACCGCGCAAAACAGACAACACGAAACGAAAAACAAACGGCCACCTGGTGGCGGCCGCTTGGCATCCCTCTTGAGACAACCAGCCAACTGCTCTGGCTCTCTCCAGGTACGGATCAATAGAGCCGTTCGAAACGCTTACGCTCACGCTGCAACTTCTTGGCGTGACGTTTTACGGCAGCTGCCGCTTTGCGCTTGCGCTCAGCAGTCGGCTTCTCGTAGTGCTCGCGACGACGTACTTCAGACAGAACGCCAGCTTTTTCGCAAGAACGCTTGAAGCGACGCAGGGCGACGTCAAACGGCTCGTTATCACGTACTTTTACAGAAGGCATTAAGCACTCACCTACCTTAAGGAGTCTTGAGTTCGGATAGTACGCACACCGAACAAGACGGTGTACGACCCAGTTTTACAGCGCACAGTAGTCTAGTCGTGGTTGGCCATCTTTGCAAATGCTTACGCCCAGCGGGCACGACAATGCTAGACTAGCCGGTTTCGAGTACCTGCCTTTTCAATCAGATGAGTGCTTTTGCCATGCGTGTACTGGGCATCGAGACATCCTGCGACGAAACCGGCGTCGCCATTTACGACACGGCCTACACCGGCGGCCAGGGTCTGCTGGCCGATGCCCTGTACAGCCAGATTGCCATGCACTCCGAATATGGCGGCGTGGTGCCCGAACTGGCCTCTCGGGATCACACACGCAAGCTGCTGCCGCTCATCGAACAGGTGTTGAAAGAGGCCCATCTTTCCCGCCACGACCTGGACGGCATCGCTTATACGGCGGGCCCGGGATTGGTGGGTGCGCTGATGGTCGGTGCCAGCACCGCCCATGGCATGGCCAGGGCGCTGAACATCCCCGTATTGGGGGTGCATCACATGGAAGGCCACCTGCTGGCCCCCATGCTTGAGGAGGAGGCTCCTGCCTTTCCCTTCGTGGCCCTGCTGGTCTCCGGCGGCCACACCCAGCTGGTGGAAGTACAGGGGCTGGGTTGCTATCGACTCCTGGGCGAATCAGTAGACGATGCGGCCGGTGAGGCCTTCGACAAGGCCGCCAAGATGCTGGGCCTGGCGTACCCAGGCGGCCCGCTGGTGGCCAAACTGGCCGAACAGGGCGACCCTAAACGCTTTCGCTTCCCGCGCCCCATGACCGACCGCCCCGGGCTCGATTTCAGCTTTTCAGGCCTGAAGACCCACACCTTGACGACGATTCGCCAGCTGGAAGCCGCAGGCGAGCTGGACGAACAGGCCAAAGCCGACGTGGCACGCGCCTTCGAAGAGGCCGTCGTGGACACGCTGGTCATCAAATGCCGCCGAGCCCTGGACGAGACCGGCCTGAAACGCATCGTGATGGCGGGGGGTGTGAGTGCCAATACGCGGCTGCGCGAGCGTCTGGCCCTGGAGACCCAAAAGCGCCAGGCCCGTGCCTATTACCCCCGTGGGCGCTTCTGCACCGACAATGGCGCCATGATTGCCTACGTGGGCGCCCAGCGTCTGGCGGCAGGAGAACGCGACGAAAGCGGTATCATGCAGGCCACCCCGCGCTGGCCACTGGACACGCTGACAGCGCCCCTCAGCACCACCCGATAAGTCGTTGGCCTATTTGCGCAGCGGGGGCTCTTCCCCCTGCCGCCAACGACGAATATTGAGCATGTGGCGGGCCAGTACCAGCAGGCTGAACCCGCCCACCACGATCATATAGTCAGGCGCCAGCCAGGCGCACAGCAGGGGCGCCAACAGCGCGCTCGCAACCGACGCCAGCGCGGCGGTACCCCACCGCCACGCCATCAGCGCCCAGGCAAGGGCGCTGAGCAGCGCAACGCTGGGCACCAGCACCAGCAACACCCCGAAGGCGCTGGCGACGGCCTTGCCACCTCGAAACCCATACCAGAGCGGGAAACTGTGGCCCAGCAGCACCGCCAGCCCTACCAGCCCCTGCCACATAATCGGCAAGGCCAGCCACTTGGCGGCCAAGACCACCGGCACCGCCTTCAAGGCATCCAGCGCCAGGGTGGCCGCCGCCAGCCGGGGGCCATATAGCCGTAACACGTTGGAAAATCCGGGGTTACAGGAACCGCAAAAGCGCGGGTCGGCCACGCCTGCCCAGCGACAGACGCTCACTGCCGCCAGCCAACTGCCGCTCAAGTACCCCATGACGATCCACAGCATCCCCTGCTCACCCTGCCCCTCATCAGCCAGCGCCGCCGCCTGACTGTCGTTTATGGTCGTCCTCAAGTACAATCGCCCGCTTGTCGACGCTGGGGAATGGCCTGTGGACCGCATATTGATTGAAGCACTCACCGTAGATACCGTGATTGGCGTATACGATTGGGAGCGCACCATCACGCAATCGCTGAGCCTGGATCTCTCGCTGGCCACCGATATCCGGCCTGCCGCCGCCACTGATGATTTGCGTCTGACCCTCGATTATGCCGCGATCTGCCAGCGAATCCAGCAGTTCGCCGATGAGCACCAGTTTGCGCTGGTCGAAACCTTTGCCGAGCGGCTGGCCTCCTGTTTACAGCACGAGTTTCCGATTAGCTGGCTGCAGCTCCGTGTGCGCAAGCCCGGTGCGGTGCCCCAGGCGGCCAGTGTCGGCCTGGAAATCACCCGCGGCAGCCTGCCAAAGGCTAGCAAGGATAGCGACCCATGAACCTGGTCACGCTTAGCCTGGGCAGCAATATCGACCCGGAAAAACACATCCGCCTGTGCCTGGACGCCCTGGCAGAGACGTTTGGCGAACTGCAGATATCGCGCATTTTCGAGAGCGAGCCGGTCGGATTCAAGGATAGCCGCAATTTTTACAATCTGGTGGTGGCGTTCCACAGCAACTGGTCCGTGGCCAGACTACAGGCCTGGGCCAAGGCATTGGAAATGGCCCATGGGCGGACGCCTGACATGGTCAAGTGTAGCCCGCGCGCCCTGGATATCGATCTGCTGACCGTGGGGGACGCCTGCGGCGTGGTCGATGACGTAGCCCTGCCCCGGGCTGAAATCACCCAGAACGCTTTCGTACTGCAACCCCTGGCAGAGCTGCTGCCCGACGAGCGACACCCTCGCTGTGATACGCCTTACGCCACGCTGTGGCAACGCTTTTCCCTGGGCCATCAGCGACTGTGGGCCATCGACTTTCATTGGCAAGGGCGCTTCGTTTCCCAGGCCGACCCCTTGCCGCGCAAGGTCCACGCGCGCTAAAGCGATGCCTCCACGGCCTCGCGCCGCCGTTGACACAGCGCTTCTCCCAAGGCTGCCCCTCGGTAGCCTTCGCCCATCAACGCCTGAGGGCTGACCGCGCAGGCGGCTTGCCAGGCCGCCTCCAGCACGGGGCGCAAGCCAGGCGCAAGCCGCTCCAGCAACTGCAATTGCGCGCTGACCTGGGCAGGCTTGCGCCAGCCATCCAGACGCTCCAGCCAGCACAGCACTTTCTCGGCCTCCAGTGGGGCTGCCAGCAGCGCCTTGGTCGAGGCGGCATGGCGTGCCAGCTGCGCAACGCTATTGGGCAGCTTCAAACGCACGGTCAGGGCCTCGCGCTGTGACTCACTCAGCACCGACACCAGCAGCGCATAGCGCCAGTGCGCCAGCGGCGGCTCGCGCTGTTCGGGAGCTGCCTGCATGGCCTCCAGGGCCTGAGCCAGACACGCTTTCGCTGCCAGCTCAGGCCACCAGACGGCCAAGGCATCACACGCGGCCAGAGTCGTGAAATAGCACTCGGGGCTGGGTTCGGCCAACGCTTTTTCGGTCTCGACCCACACGCGCTCGGCTGCCAGATGCGCCAGCTCTCCGCTGCGGCTGACCGCGCGCATCAAGTCCAGAGTGTCCGGCGCAACGGCAAACCCCATGGAGGCATAGCGGGCTAAAAAACGCGCAGTCCGCAGTACGCGCAAGGGGTCTTCACTGAAGGCGGGGGAGACATGGCGAAGCCAGCGTTGCTCGATGTCCCGCTGTCCGTGATAAGGGTCGGTCAAATGCCCATCCGCCGCCTGGGCGATGGCATTGATGGTCAGATCCCGACGGGAGAGATCCTCTTCCAGCGTCACGTCGGGGCTGGCGTGCACCTCGAACCCGCCATACCCATGGCCCGACTTGCGCTCGGTACGCGCCAGCGCGTACTCCTCCTGGGTGGTCGGGTGCAGGAACACCGGAAAATCGCGCCCTACAGGTTTGAATCCACGCTGCTGCATCATGTCGGGGGTTGCCCCCACCACCACCCAGTCGTGATCCACCACGGGCCATCCCAACAGCTCGTCCCGCACGGCCCCCCCCACGCGGTAGACCTCCAGCCCTTGAGTGTATGCATCCAGCTGAAACATCAGCGACCTCCCTGCTGGCTGGGCACACTGACACGCTGGCCGCTCTCCAGCACCAGCGCGCTCAGCGAACCGCCCCACACGCACCCGGTATCGATCCCGTGCACATCCACCTTCGCGCCAGGGGTGCGCCCCTCCAACGCCGCCCAATGGCCAAACAGCAGGCGCAGATCGTCGGCACGGGGAAACTGGAACCAGGGCGCAAAGCCCGCAGGCGCACTCTCCAACCCCTCCTTGGCAGCAAAATCGAGCCGCTCCTGGGCATCGATGAAGCGCATCCGAGTGAACACATTGACGATGCAGCGCAGCCTGTCCATGCCTTCGAGCTGGTCGTGGAAGCGGTCAGGCTGATTACCGAACAGTTGGCTCAGGAAAGCTCCCGCCTGCTCGCTGCCCAGTGCCGCTTGTACTTCTCCGCTCAGTGCCAGCGCCTGTTCGGCATTCCAACTGGGCAGCAGCCCGGCGTGGGTCATCAGCGTGTTATCGGCCTGTACCGCCAGGGGAAGGCCTTGAAGCCAGTCCAGCAAATCGTCACGGTGCCGCGAAGACAGAATGTCGTCCAGCGTGTCGTGGCGCTTGAGCTTGCCGCCCCCCCGTGCCACCACCAGCAGGTGGAAATCGTGGTTCCCCAGCACGCTGCGTGCGGCGCTGCCCAGCGCTTTCACTTCCTGCAGGCAGGCCAGGGAGCCTGGCCCCCGGTTGATCAAATCGCCCACCAGCCAGAGCGTATCGCGGGCGGGATCAAAGCTGATTTTATCCAGCAAGGCGACAAACTCGGCATGACATCCATGCAGGTCGCCAATGACATAAGTGCTCATGGGTAAAGGCCTGTTAACGCATTGACGAAGTTGGCTGGCGTGGGCGGCTTGCCGAGCATGGAAAACCGCCGACGAAGGCTCCCGCCTCAATGCAGCTGGCGGGGCACCGCTAACCGAAAGGGCGAGACGGGCACATCGAACGCCCGCTGGGTGTAGGTGTTCAACAGGGTGTAAGCCCCCTCCATGACACCTACCGGGGTTTGCAGTATCGCTCGGCTGGTATAGCGGAACCGTTGCCCCGGGCCAATCAGCGGCTGCTGACCCACCACGCCCTTGCCGCGCACTTCCTGGCTGTCGCCATTGCCTTGGGTGATTTTCCAGTAGCGTGCCATCAGCTGCACGCTATGGGGGCTTTGGTTGTGCACCGTCACGGTGTAGCTGAACACGTAGCGGGCCTCGCTGGCACTCGACTCGGCGTCCTGAAACTCTGGCGTGACGCTGACCTCGATCTCCAGCCCGCTCACGCGTCACCACTCCGCTGTTCCACGTCCTCATTGGCGGCCACATGATTGGCGATGGTCACGTATTCCGCCACGGTCAGGGTTTGCGGGCGCCGGGCAGGGTCGATGCCCAACGCTTCCAGGGCCTCCGCACTGACCCGCCCCTTCAGGTTGTTGCGCAGCGTCTTGCGGCGCTGCCCAAAGGCCAGCTTGACCAGCTCGAAAAGCAGTGCCGGATCATCGGCCACCTGGGGTAGCGATGCATGGGGCGTCAGCCGCACGATGGCGGAATCGACCTTGGGACGGGGCACGAAGGCTTCCGGAGGCACGATGAACAGCTGGTCCACCTGACAGTAATACTGCGCCATCACCGAGAGCCGCCCCCAATCGGTGCTGCCGGGCTCGGCCGCCAGCCGCTCCACCACCTCTTTTTGCAGCATGAAGTGCATATCGGCGATGGCTGACCCCATGGTCAGCAGGTGCACGATCAGCGGCGTCGAAATGTTGTAAGGCAGATTCCCCACCACGCGCAGCGGCTGACCGTCGCCCTTGAGGGCGGCAAAATCGAACTTCAGCGCGTCGCCTTCGTGAATCACGAATTCGGGGTAGTTGAAAAACTGCACCCGCAACCCCGGAATCAGATCTCTATCCAGCTCGATGACTTCCAGCGTGCCGGTCGCTTCCAGCAAGGGAGCAGTGAGCGCGCCCTGGCCGGGACCGATTTCGACCAGCCGATCGCCTTCACGCGGCCCGATGGCACGGACAATCCGTGAAATGATCCCGAGATCACGGAGAAAGTTTTGACCGAAGCGTTTACGAGCACGGTGCTGCTGGGGCACTTGAGACATCTAGCAGAGTTCCTTGGAGGGTTGATTCATGGGGCGGCCTGAGAGGAGGCACGCTGGGTGGCCAGCCGCTGGGCGAGTGCCACCGCCACGCCCAGGCTGGAGGGGTTGGCAATGCTACGGCCTGCCAGGTCCAGCGCCGTGCCGTGATCCACCGAGGTGCGTACCAGCGGCAGCCCCAGGGTGATGTTGGCAGCCTGACCAAAGCCCGCGTATTTTAGCACTGCCAGGCCCTGGTCGTGGTACATCGCCAGTACCGCATCGACCCCCGCCAGATGGCGTGGGGTAAACAGGGTATCGGCCGGGAACGGGCCTTCCACGTTCAGGCCCTCGGCACGCAGCGCCTGCAGGGTGGGCGTGATGATTTCCAGCTCTTCGCGGCCCAAGTGACCATCTTCACCCGCATGGGGGTTGAGCCCACACACCGCCACCCTGGGCTGGGCGATACCAAATTGACGCTGCAGGTCCGCCACCAGCAGACGGCTGATGCGCGCAATGCGCTCGCCGGTGATGGCATCCGCCACATCGCGCAGCGGCAGATGGGTGGTCACCAGAGCAACCCGCAGGTCGCTTTCGCCCTGCCACTGTGGCGACGTAGCGTGCAGCGCAGCGTCCGTGGCCAACAGCATGACCACCTCATCCACGCCGCAGGCGTCCCGCAGCCACTCGGTGTGGCCCGTGAAGTGCGGGTAGCCACCTTCGATGATCACGCCCTTGTGCAGCGGGGCAGTCACCATGGCCGCCGCGTGTCCGGCCAGGCAGGCATCCACTGCCGTCTGCAAGGTGTCCAGCACATAGCCTGCATTGGTAGGGTCCAGCACGCCGGGCGTGGCCGGTGCGCGCAAGGCGACCGGCCACACCACCAGGCGCCCTGGCGAGGAGACCTGCTGGCTGCCCGGCTCGGCGACCACGATCTCCACCGTGAGCGCAAGCAACGCCGCCCGCTGGGCGAGCAGCGTCGGGTCACCTACCGCCACGGTGTTGTTCAGACGCCCCTGGGCCGCCAGCATCAGCGTCAGCTCGGGGCCGATACCGGCGGGCTCCCCGGTGGTGATCAGCAGCGGCAGCGCCATTACAGGCGAATGTCCACGAAGGCCTGTTCGCGAATTTCACGCTGCCATACTTCCAGCTCTTCATTGGCACGACGCTGGAAGATGGCCTGGCGCACCTGCTCGCGACGGCTCTCTTCGGTCACGTCCTGACGACGGCGCTCCAGCACTTCGATCACGTGGTAGCCAAACTGCGAGCGCACCGGCTCGGACAGCTGGTTGGGGCTGAGCGAGTTCATGGCCTCTTCGAAGGCAGGCACCGTCTGGCCGGGGCGTACCCAACCCAGGTCGCCACCGTTCATGCCGCTTCCCCGGTCATCGCTGAGCTCACGGGCAACGGTGGCAAAGTCTTCGCCCTGCTGCAGGCGTTGGCGAGCCTGTTCTGCACGGCTACGCGCTTGCGCTTCGTCACGGGTGGGCGTCAGCTCGACCAGCACGTGGCGCGCACGGGTCTCTTCGATGAACGACTGGCCCTGCTGAGAGGGCTGCTGCTCGAGAAAGCGCTCCACTTCCCGGTCCGACACGGAAACCCGCTGGCTGATCTGACGCTGCTGCACCTGACGCATCAACATTTCGCGCCGCACTTCCTCACGCACGCTGGCCAGGCTCATGCCATCGGCTTCCACGGCATCGGCAAACTGATCCAGGCTCATGCCATTGGACTCGGCAATGCTACGCAGCTGACGATTCAGCTCGGTGTCGTCCACGCTCAGGTTGGCACGGCTGGCCATCTGCAGCTGAATTTCGTCCATCACCATGCGCTCCAGCACCTGCCGGGCCAGCTGGCTGCGGGGCGGCAGTTGGCCGCCTTGAGCGGCCGCCTGCTGCTCGATTTCCGCGATGCGTTCGTTCAACTCGCTGCGCATGATGACACCATCGTTGACCACGGCCACGACGCTATCCAGCGGCTGACGCTGTGTGGACTCGAAGCTCTGGGCCTGAACGGTCAAGGGTACCAGGGCAGCGCCAGCGCCCAGGCAAAGCGTCATCATGGTGCCCGCTGAAAGCTGTCTTGCCCGCTGGGTGAGCTTGCGGGTCCGCAGGGTCTTTCTGATCGTCATAAAAAGTCTCTTTCAGTCGCCATTCAAGGTGATCGTTAAAGGGGTGTGGGGCGGTAGCCTGGGATCGCCTGTTCAAAGTAGCTGTCGGCTTCCTGGCCAACACCGCCAAGACCACGGAAGACAAAGCGCAGGAACAGGCCACGGTCGCTAAAGTCGTCTTCCACTCTGGCGGTATCGTTGTCGTCTATCCACTCCCGCCAGACAAGCTGTACGCCGTAGCAGCAGTCGTTCCACTGCAAGCCCGCCAACTGCTCCAGAGGACGATCGTTGGTTTGATCGTGCAGGTAGCGGCCAATCAAATCAATCCTTGGGCTGGCTTTCCAGGCCAGCGACAGGTCCCACTCTTCACGACTGTAGTCGCGGAAGCCGTCGTCACCGGGCACCACGGAAGGATCGAACCCTTCGATCTCCCAGCGGTAGCCAAGGTTCACTACGTGGCCATCAGGATGACGATAACGCAGGTCGACGCTGGAGCGTTCGGTCTGCTCACGCTCGTCGTCATAGAGCCATTCATAGCCCGTACTCCAACGGTCATTGATCTGCCACTCCAGCCGTGTCACCAGCGGCGAGCGATCCCGCGTGGCCTGATAGCGGCTCAGCGGATTGGCGTCGGGGGCATCTTCCGGACGCGGCGGCAGCGTGCTCGGGTCACCGTCACTGTCGATGCGCCGCTCGGCAAAGTAGAGGCTCTGGCCAACGCCCAGCGTCAAGCGATCACGCCCGGCGCTGTCTTCGATCAACCGAGACTGCACGCCCAACGAGACGCGATTCAGATCACCGACCCGGTCAGCCCCCGAGAAGCGGTGCGGGGACCAGAGCTGATCCCAGGAGAATGCCCGTTCACGGCTATCGAAGTCCGGCAGTTGGGTCTGGTTGGTACGCGGCACGTAGGCGTAGTTGATACGGGGCTCGAGAGTCTGGCGATAGTCACGCCCGCCCAGCTCAAGCTCACGCTCGAAGACCAGCCCACCGTCGATGGAGGTGATGGCGACGCTACGCGAGGGCGACGTATCGCGGTCCGTGATACGGTCGCCGTAATCCAGTTCGTAGGCGGTATGCCACAGCTCGCTGCGCGGTTCGATATAGCCCCAGGGCTGCTCATAGCGCCAGCCCACGCTGGGGGTCAGGTGCAGGCGGGTACCAATGGCGGCTTCCCGCTCGGGGACCCGCCGTTCGTCCACGTCACGCCAGAAATAGGTCGCGTTGGAGCGCCACTGGGTATAAAACCCGCTGCCCAACTGCCAGTCCGAGTTGGCGGTCAGGCTGGGCAGGCGGTAGAAAGGGCGATCGGTATCGCTGAGCGGGTCTTCCAGGCGCTGAAACCCCTGGGCCCTGGCGTCCAGCTGCCAGCGCTCGCCGCGGTAGTCCACCTGCGCCAGACGCTCCATGCTGACCCGATCACCGCTGCCGAACTCACCACCAAAGTCGTCGAAATAGCGCCCATCGCTGGCCGCTCCGTAGCGCAATTGATAGTCGCTGCGCGGGGCCAAGGCACCGGCGTGCTGCGCATCGATGTACCAGCGCTCTTCGCCTTCGAAGCGATTGTCTCCGGTGCTGCTGCCACCATCGCTGCCCAGGAAACCACCCTCCACGATCCCCTGGCTTTGCTCGAACAGGTAGCGATACTCGCCATTGAGCAGCAGCCCACGGTCCGACATCCAGCGCGGTGTAATGGTGGCGTCATGGTTAGGCGCAATGTTCCAGTAAAACGGCTGAGCATAGTCAAAGCCGTCACTGGAGAAGCTCAGCGTGGGCGACAGCAGCCCCGTGTGGCGGCGGTCATCGATGGGAAAACGCAGCCAGGGCCAGTAAAAAATCGGTACGTCCTTGACCTGCAGGCGCGCGTGGCGTGCCGTGCCGAATCCGGTGGCCTGGTTCAACTGGATATCGCTACCCACCAGTTGCCAGCTGTTGGCACCCGGATCACAGGTAGTGAAAGTGGCATCGCGCAGGCGATACTGCTCCTCTCCGGTTTGCTCCAGCTGGCTGGCCTGGCCGCGCAGGTGCTGCTCATAGAGCACGTAATGGCTATTGCGCAGCGAGGCACGATCCTCGTTGAGCATCAGCGTGGCCTGCTCACCACGCACCATGGCCTGACCGTCACGGATGACCAGGTCACCTTCGGCATCGACGCGTTGGCGGTCCGCCGGAACAAAGACCTGATCGGCCTGCAGCTCGGTATTGCCGCGACGCAAGACCACATCGCCGCGCAGCAGCGCTTCGCCATCCGCGGCATAATCCGCTTCATCGGTTTCCACCAAGAGCGTTTCCGGGTTCTCTTGCGCAGGCAAACGATAGTCGGGCATCACATAGCGCCCACGGCACAGCTGTTGGCGTGCTTCGTCCTGCCCCCAGGGCTGCCAGTCCAGCGCGTCAGCAGGCAATGGCTGACCCTGCGCCACCGCTGACAGCGAGGCACCGGCGAGCACACTGCCCAACAGCGTTTGCGCAACCGGAGTGGTGCGCGAGATTCGCTTGCCCATGTTCGTTATCCTTGGCATCCAGAATCGGTATTATACAGCCCGCATCATGCCCGACCAGCAAGGAGCTTGCATGTCCTCTTCCAGGATTGACGCCCTCACCCAGTGGGCAGCGCAGCATCATGGCCTTGAGCCCGCGCATATTCAATTAGCACCGGCGGGCGGTGACGCCAGTTTTCGGCGCTATTTTCGCCTCACGCTTCCCGATGGCAGCACGCGTATCGTCATGGACGCGCCGCCCGCCCAGGAGGACTCGGCGCCTTTCGTAGCCATCGGCAAACGCTGGCATGCCGCCGGGCTAGCGGTTCCCTACATCCACGCCAGCGACCTGGACGCGGGCTTCCTGCTGCTGGAGGACTTGGGCGACACCCCGCTTCAGGACACTTTCACGGACCCTGACAGCACTCGTCAGCGCCACCTGGAAGCCATGGCGCTGATTGCTCAGCTGCAGAATCGTGCCGACCCTGCGGCGCTACCCGCCTACGATGAAGCCCTACTGGGGCGTGAACTCGACCTGTTCCCCGAATGGTGCCTGGAACACTGGCTAGGGCTGGCCGCCCCCGAGTCGTGGCCCGCGCTGCGTCAGGCGTTGATCCATAGCGCGCTGGCACAGCCCGTGGTCAGCGTGCATCGGGACTTCGATGCCATGAACCTCATGTGCCAGGCTCAGCAGCTGACGATGATCGACTTTCAGGATGCCGTGGCTGGTCCGCTCAGCTACGACCTGATCTCGCTGCTGCGGGGGCGTTACTGCCGTTTCAGCGCCAGCCAGTTTGCCGAGCTGGTATCGCTATTCTACCAGCAGGCTCGCCAGGAGGGGCGACTGCTCCGCACCACCTCGGAAGCGGACTTTCTGGTCCAGTGCCATGCCATGGCAGCCCAACGTTCGCTCAAGGTACTGGGCATTTTTTGTCGGTTGACGCTACGCGACGCCAAGCAGGGCTACCTGGCCCGCCTGCCCCACTTCCTCGATCACCTGGAAGATAGCCTGGCGGCCCTGCCTGAACATCGCACGTTTGCCGAGTGGGCCAGCAGCGTACTGCGCCCCGCCATCATGCAGCGCCTGGCGGAGCAGAGCGCATGAAGGCCATGATCCTGGCCGCAGGCCTTGGCAAGCGCATGCGCCCGCTCACCGACCACTGCCCCAAGCCGCTGCTGCCCGTCGCGGGCAAGCCGCTGATCGTGCATCACATCGAGCGCCTGCGGCAGGCGGGCATTCATGAGTTGGTCATCAATGTCAGCTATCGTGCCGAGCAGATCATGGCCGCGCTGGGCGACGGCAGCGCCCATCAGGTATCCATCCAGTGGAGCCACGAGCCATCTCCGCTAGAAACCGGCGGCGGTATTCGCCAGGCACTGCCGCTGCTGGGCGAGGCGCCTTTTCTGTTGAT
This sequence comes from Halomonas sp. 18071143, assembly GCF_019211725.1. Classification (NCBI taxonomy): domain Bacteria; kingdom Pseudomonadati; phylum Pseudomonadota; class Gammaproteobacteria; order Oceanospirillales; family Halomonadaceae; genus Halomonas; species Halomonas sp. 18071143. The sequence goes on along the minus strand of NZ_CP078120.1, from coordinate 832,850 downwards.
CAACGGCGATGTGTGGTGCGACTACCTGCCGGACGCTGCCGCGCTGGCCGCCGAGGATCTGGCGCATCTGGTGCTGGTGGACAACCCGGTGCAACACCCTGAGGGCGACTTCGCGCTGCATCAGGGCCGGGTGGCGAGCGCTGGAGCGTCACGCCTGACCTTTGCGGGCATCAGCCTGCTGCGCCCCGCTCTGGTGGCCAGCGAGCCGCCTGGGGCGTTTGCCCTGGCGCCGCTGCTGCGCCGGGCCATGGACGAAGGGCGTGTCTCGGGCGAGCATTTCGCTGGCCACTGGGTAGACGTGGGCACGCCAGAGCGCCTTGCGGTGCTGGAACGCCACCTTGCCTGACGGGTTTGCGATAGAGGACGTGCAGGCGACATGGAGAGAAGCCGTGCGTCTGCGCCTGGAAATGTTATGCTGCGCGACTTACCTTTCGTCGCCAGCATGAGGAGAGCAACGTGAAAGCACGGGTAGCATGGACCGATGGACGCCAGTTCGTGGCGGAGTCTGGAAGCGGACACAGCGTTGTGATCGACGGCCCACCTGACCACGGTGGCCGTAATACCGGGCCTCGCCCCATGGAAATGCTGCTGATGGGCATGGGCAGCTGTACCGCTTTTGATATTCTCAACATTCTCGACAAGGCACGGGCAGAGGTCACCGACTGCGTGGCCGAGCTGGATGCCGAGCGCGCCGATGAAGTTCCCGCCGTCTTCACCAAAATCCACGTCCACTTCGTGGTCACTGGTCGCGGCTTGAAAGAGAAGCAGGTCCAGCGCGCCGTGGAGCTTTCTGCCGAGAAGTACTGCAGCGCGTCGATCATGCTGGTCAAAGGCGGTGTCGACATCACTCACTCCTATGAGATCCGCGAAGCTTGAGCCGTCACAGGTCGGCTGACCACGCGGGTGACGCTGCAGCATCAAAAAAAATGGCGTGGCTGGATGCAAGCCACGCCCTGGGCGGGCATAATACGCCCGCTTGTTTTTCCCTTTACTGCGTAGTGCGGGGTCGCTTACAAGGCGGCTGCGTTAGCACGGTGACAAGTGTTTATCGGTTCCGGCGCTGGCTCGTCGGGGTGTCCTCATCTGCCATAGGGAGGTTCGGAAGTGTCAGATAATCTCCGACTCCACGGGTTCAACAACCTGACCAGCTCTTTGAGCTTCAATATTTACGACATCTGTTACGCCAAAACCGAAGAGCAGCGTGCGGCTTATATCGACTATATCGATGAGCTTTACAACGCCGAACGTTTGACGCAGATCCTGAAAGACGTCACCAACATCATTGGCGCTCATGTACTGAACATCTCGCGTCAGGATTATGAGCCCCATGGCGCGAGTGTGACCATTCTGATTGCCGAGCACGAGCTGGATGAACCGACGCCAGGGCAAACCGAGCCAGGACCTGGCCCACTTCCGGAAACGGTCGTGGCCCACCTGGACAAAAGCCATGTGACGGTACACAGCTACCCCGAGTCGCATCCCGACAACGGCATCAGTACCTTCCGGCTGGATATCGATGTATCCACCTGTGGGCATATCAGCCCATTGAAAGCGTTGAACTACCTGATCCACAGCTTCGACTCCGACATCGTCACCATGGACTACCGCGTGCGCGGTTTCACCCGTGACGTCGATGGCAAGAAGCTGTTCATCGATCACGACATCACCTCGATTCAGGACTATCTGGCAGAAGATACCAAGCAGGCCTACCAGATGATCGACGTGAACGTGTATCAGGAAAACATGTTCCACACCAAGATGCTGCTCAAGGACTTCGAGCTGGACAACTACCTGTTCGGCACGTCGCGCCGCGACATCACCTTCGAAGAAGCCCGCGATATCGAAGGCCGTCTGCGCAAAGAGATGCTGGAAATCTTCTACTCGCGCAACCTCGACTGAGGTTGCTGGCAAAAGATTCCGCTGGCACAACGCAAAGCCGCCCTCTTCCGGGCGGCTTTTTTCATGCTTGTTCAGTGCTCGACATCAGTACTCGACATCAGTACTCGACACCCGGGGTCGCGCTAATAAAACCCGGCGTCGCCTTCAGGGCGCGTCTTGAAGCGCCGGTGCAGCCACAGGTACTGCTCGGGGTGCTTGCGAATGGCCCGCTCGATGAATTCGTTCACCCGGGTGGCATCGGCCACTTCGTCGCCGCTGGGGAAGCCTTCGAAGGCGGGCAGGCATTCGATGGTGTAGGTACGGTTGTCCGGGTTGCGGTGAAACATCAGCGGTACCACCGGCGCTCCGGTCATGCGGGCGATCTTAGCCGTCAGGCGAATGGTCGCCGCCTGCTGACCAAACAGCGGAGCGAAGACGCTGACATCGCGACCGAAGTCCTGATCCGGGGAGTACCATACGATATGTCCCGCCTTGATCCGCCGCACCACGCCACGCAGGTCGTGACGGTCGATGGCCTGGCCAAAAATGCGCGAGCGTGCCCGGGTCATGAAGCGTTCGAACAGCGGGTTGTTGTGGGGGCGATAGACCACGTCCGCCGGGAAAAACAGCGAGTGCAGCGCGCCACCCAGGTCCAGCGTCGAGAAGTGAATACCAACCACCAGCACGCCCTTGCCCTGAGCCTTGGCATGGGCCAGGTGCTCCTGGCCATGATAGGCCACGCGATGACGCAAGCCTTCGGCATCGCGGCACCAGCCAGTGGCGGTTTCCACCAGCCCAATACCGTTGGCGATGAAGGTTTCCTTGACCAGCTGGCGCTGCTGATCGGCGCTTTTCTCGGGAAAGCAGAGCGCCAGATTGGTGGCCGTGATGTGCCGCCGACGCTTGGCAAGCCGCCACGCCAGCAGGCCTATCATCTTGCCTACCCAAAGCCTGACTCGCCAAGGCAACCAGGCCGCCACGTACATGGCACCAATGGCCAGCCAGGTCGGCCAGTAGCGGGGGTGCGCAAAAGAGCGCGGATAAGATTTCGACATACAGATAACCGTTTAGACGTTGGCCCCATGGTACTGCCGAGGTGCTCTGGGCAGCACGCCGGTCAGCAGGGTATAGCTGATGGTATCGCAGTAGCGGGCCACTTCGTCCACCGACAGCACGCTGCCCTGGGTAGCGCGCCCCCACAGCACGACCTCGCTACCAATGGCGGCGTCGGACACCTCGGTGACATCCACCGTGAGCATGTCCATGGAGACCTTACCGGCGATGGGGCAGCGCTGGCCGTTGACCAGTACCGGCGTGCCATCCACGGCATGGCGATCATAGCCATCCCCATACCCTGCGGCGACGACGGCAATCTTCGAGGGGCGTGGGGCCTTCCAGCGTCCGCTGTAGCCCACTGGCTCGCCGACGGCCAGCTCACGCAGGGCGATGATTTCCGAGCGCAGCGTCATCACCGGGCGCAGTTGCCGGGTCAGCTCGCTGGCGACTTCCAAGGGGTCGCTGCCATACAGCATGATACCCGGCCGGTTCCAGTCGCCATGGGCGGCTGGCCGAGCCAGGGTGGCAGGTGAGTTGGCCAGGCAAAGCGGTGCCTTCAACGTGGCCGCCAGGGCCTGCAACACGCCCATCTGATGCTCGAAGTAGCTGGCATCCTGGGCATCGGCGTTGGCGAAGTGGCTCATCAGGTGCAGCGCGGTGACCTGTGGGGCACTGTGCAGACGCTGCCATACCGCAGGCGCCTCCTGAGGAGAGAACCCCAGCCGGTGCATGCCGGAATCGACCTTCAACCAGACGGGAATCGGCCGCTGCGGGGAGTAGGCCAAAAGCGCCTCTACCTGCCAATGGCTGTGCACGCTGATCCACAGGCCATGATGGTCGACCAGCGCCAGCTCATCAGCGCTAAAGATACCTTCCAACAGGATGATGGGGGCCTTGATGCCGCCTTCACGCAGGCTCAACGCCTCTTCGATACAGGCCACCGCAAACGCAGGCACCTCGGCTTCCAGGGCGTTGGCACAGGCCAGCGCACCGTGGCCATAGGCATTGGCCTTGATGACGGCGACCGAGCGGCTCTGAGGCGCACAGCGGCAGGCTAATTGGTAATTGTGACGCAGCGCGTCCAGATCGATATGGGCCACTAACGGGCGCATGGCTATCTCACTTATCAGAGCGCTCGTACGACAGCGCGGTGCTGACAATCCGTACGGCTAGCGAACGGATATGGGTTTAGCGGGTGTTACCCGGTTGCCAGACAAACTGGCTATCAAAAACAGCGCACCGAGTGAAATGCTCGGTGCGCGGTAGACGTACGTATCAAACGTGCTGGCGAAGCCAGACGGCTTCGACGAGGCTACGCCTCGAAAATCGAATCCAGAGAAAGCCCCTGCTTTTCCAGCGAGCGTCGCAGCTTCTTTAACGCTTCCACCTGAATCTGACGAACACGCTCGCGGGTCAGACCGATTTCGGCGCCCACTTCTTCCAGCGTGGCGGCTTCATGCCCTCGCAGGCCAAAGCGGCGCACCACCACCTCACGCTGTTTCTCGCTGAGCTCGTCCAGCCAGTGGTCGACATGCTCACGCACGTCGCCATCCACGAGGCACGCCTCAGGTCCTTGCACGTCATCATCGGTGAGCGTATCGATGAGAGGTTTGTCACTTTCACCGCCCATCGGGTAGTCCACCGAAGACACACGTTCGTTGAGCCCCAACATCTTCTTGACGGTCTCCACCGGCTTGTCGAGATGCTCGGCAATCTCTTCTGCGGTGGCTTCGTGGTCGAGTTTTTGGGTCAACTCACGGGCAGCGCGCAGGTAGATATTCAGTTCCTTGACCACATGAATCGGCAGACGAATGGTGCGTGTCTGGTTCATCAAGGCGCGTTCGATGGTTTGACGAATCCACCAGGTGGCATAAGTGGAAAAGCGAAAGCCACGCTCAGGGTCGAACTTTTCCACCGCGCGAATCAACCCGAGATTACCTTCTTCGATCAAATCCAGCAGCGTCAAGCCACGGTTCAAATAACGCCGAGCAATCTTGACCACCAAACGCAGGTTGGACTCGATCATCCGTGAGCGCCCCAGGGCATCCCCCTTGCGCGCCAGACGTCCGTAATAGACCTCTTCTTCCGGCGTCAGTAGCGGCGAAAAGCCGATTTCATTGAGGTAGATCTGGGTAGCATCCAGACTCTGAGTGGATTGGCGGTCGTCCCGACCCAGCGCTTTCTCGAACTCTGCCTCCTCAGCCGTGGCATCGTCATCGGCCTCATCCAGCGCTTCCTCAACCTCGTCGAGGTCGATTTCCTGTAGGTCCTTCTCCAGCATACTCATGGTCATACCCCCGTTGTCTCACCTATCCGCCATTCGAAAAAGTCCGGGTGGTCGCACTCCCTGTGCGCGTGCACCTTATTGTTATATGACGCCTTAGTTAGCTGTCCGGGTTACCTTGATCGAGCTAATACGTTACCTTCAGAGCGTGGTGCCTAGCGAGCGGGCAAATAGTCGAGTGGATTCTGTGGCTGGCCATCGCGGCGCACCTCAAAATGCAGCTTGACACTATCTGCGTCGCTATCGCCCATGGTGGCAATGACCTCACCGGCCTCGACGACATCGTTCTCTTTGACACTTAAACTGTCGTTGTGTGCGTAGGCGCTGAGGTACTGATCGTTGTGCTTCAACAATATCAGGTTACCGTAGCCACGCACACCGCTGCCCGCGTACACCACGATACCGGGGCCTGCCGCTCGCACAGGTTGCCCCTTTTGCCCCGCGATATCAATCCCGGCAGTAATGCTCCCACCCTGACCAAACTCACCGGTAATCTCTCCATCGGTAGGCCAGCGCCAGTCGACATTATCGACAGGCGTGAAGGTACGCGAGGAGCGATCCGGGCGAGCGGCCTGAGCAGGCTGCGCCGCAGGCGTTGGCTCTGGCGTTGCGGCGGGCGCGGGCTCGGGAGCCGGCTCGGGCTCGGCGGCAGGTTCAGACGGCGGCTCAGCAGCAGCCGATGCAGGCGGTTCTGACGGCGCCGTATTGGCAGCCACCTGCTGCGCAGCTTCCACGGCGCGAGGCTCCGCCGTCAGGCGCTGGTTACGCTCGATGGCGCTCTCATCGGGCAGCAGCCAGTCCAGTTCCTGCTCGTTACTGGCAACGGCCGTGGCCTGAGGCTGTAACCCAGTGGCTACCACACCCCGCGACGCCGTGGCAGGTGCCTGACTGGGGGCCGTGCTGGCACCCGCGCCTTCCCGCAGGGCGATGGTTTGTCCCGGGTGAATTTGATAAGGAGGGCTGATGTTGTTCAGGGCCGCCAACTGGCGATAATCCAGGTTGTGCTGCCAGGCAATGCCATACAGGGTATCGCCTGCCTTGACGGTGTATTGAGGGGTATTTTCAACCACGCGACGCGCTTCACTCAAATCGCGTACCTGTGGCGTACCCTGCTGTTGGTTGGCACAGCCGCTGATCGCCAGCGCCAACACCGACACGATAAAAACCTTACGCATGCAATCCCTACTCCTTTTCAATGCCGTGCGCTCACACTCACTGATTCGATTCCCGCTCAATGGCTCGGGGTCGTTGAGCGTGAGGAGTGCGTCACTGCGCGACGATTCAATAGTACGACCAGCAGCGCTCCAAAGACCATCAACGATACGACACCAGCGACCTGCGCGGACTCGCCGGTCAGCACGGCGTAGTCGCTGGGTAACAGATAGCGATAGGCCAGCGGTATCATTTGCCCCTCCGAACCCAGCTGGTAGCGTAACAGCTCACGCCAGGGCCAGAGAACCGGCAACGAACCGACGATAAACCCCAGCAGCAGCTGCAGGGTTGCCCCATGATAGCGCTTCAATAGCCATGACAGTAGCCGTGAGGACAGGGCAAGACCCAGCAGGCAACCCATGCCGAACAGGATGATGATCCCCAGGTCGAAGCTGCGAATCGCGCCCATGATGGTGCCGTAGAGGCCCATGGTGAGCAATAGAAAACTCCCCGACACGCCCGGCAGCAGCATGGCACTGATGGCGATGGCGCCTGCGACCACCACGACCATGGCTTCATTACCGATCATCAACACCAGCGGCATCATGCCCGGCAGCAGTTGAGCCAGCAGCAACCCCAGGGTGAGCGGCAGCAGATAGGCTAATTTCCAGCGCTCGCCCGCCTGCCCGACGACCAGCCCCGAAGCCGCCACCAGCCCGAAAAAGAAGCCTTGCAGCAGCAGCGGCTGGGCCTCCATGAGCCAAAGCGCCAAGTGCGCGACGCTGAACAGGCTGATGGCGACACCGGCCAGCAGAGGCGTCAGGAAGGCCAGGTTGAGGTGGACATAAAGCCCGCGCAGCCCACCATGACGCCAGGCCCCCAGGGCGCTGGGGCCAAACTGTTTGATGGTGTTGATCAGCTCTTCATAGATACCGGTAATGAACGCAATGGTGCCACCGGACACTCCGGGAACGGCATCGGCGGCTCCCATGCCAGTGCCTTTGAAAAAAAGTTCTATCGCTCGACGCTTCAATCCACAACTCCTTGCAACAGGGGAACAAAGCGCACGGGTTCGAGCCGGCGCTTTTCAAATGCACAGCCAATGCGCTTGACCTGGGTCAGCCATTGGCTGCCGTCGGACTCTTCCAGCGGCGCAATCAATGCGCCTTCTGGCGTCAACTGCTCAAGCAATGCCTGGGGTAGCGTTTGCGCACAGGCAGTGAGCAAAATCACATCGAAAGGGGCGGCTTCCGGCCACCCTTCGCCCCCATCGGCCACGGCGAGAGTCGCCGGGGCATCCAGCCGCCACAGTCGCTCTGCCGCACGCGCGTGCAGCGCGTGGATGCGCTCGACGGAGTAGAGAGTGTCGACCAGGCGCGACAGAATCAGCGTTTGGTAGCCGGAACCCGTTCCGACCTCCAGCACACGCCGGGGCGACGCCTTCAAGACCAGCTCGGTCATGCGCGCTACGGTCAGGGGTTGCGACAGGGTCTGTCCAAAACCAATCGGCAGCGCGGTGTCTTCATAGGCGCGGTGCGCCAGTGCTTCGTCCACGAACAAGTGGCGTGGCTCACGGGCCATGACCTCCAGCACCCGCGTATCCTGTACGCCCTGCTGCTGCAGCCGTTCGATCATGCGATCTCGGGTGCGCTGAGAGGTCATACCACGCCCTCTCAACTCGCCGGGAGATAGATCAGGCAAAGGCATCCAACCAGTCCTGTACATCACGGCGCGCCGGGTGGCGCGTCAGGTCAGTTTGCAGCGGGGTAATCGAGACATAGCCCGCCTCGACCGCCGCAAAATCGGTATCTTCACCATCATCGGCGTTGGCCGCCACCGGGGCAATCCAGTAGCGCGTGCGGCCACGGGGGTCTTGCACCGGCACGGGCTTTTCAGCGGGGCCGCGATACCCTAGCCGAGTGACCTTGACGCCTTTGATGGCTTCCCAAGGCAAATCGGGCACATTGACGTTGAGCAGCGTACGCGGCGGCAGCGACAGTCGATCAGAGGCCCCCACCAGGCTGGCCGCTACGTGCGCGGCCGTAGCGAAGTGCTGGGTGCCGCACAGCGACATGGCGATGGCCGTCATGCCCAGGTTACGGCCCTCCATGGCGGCGGCTACCGTCCCGGAGTAGAGCACGTCATCGCCCAGGTTGCTGCCATGATTGATGCCGGAGATGACCAGCTCTGGCCGTTCGTCCCACAGGCCGTTCACGCCCAGATAGACGCAGTCGGCCGGGGTGCCATCGACGCTATAGAAACCGCTGTCCAGTGCGGTCAGCGACAGCGGCCGAGACAGGGTCAGCGAATTGCTGGCCCCGCTACGATCGCGGTCAGGGGCAACCACGCGCAGGTGCGCATGGGCCGTGAGCGCATCATGCAGCGCCTTCAGGCCGGGGGCGTGAACGCCATCGTCATTGGAAAGCAGCAGTCGCCGCATGTCGGTCTCCTTACACGTACATCAGGCGGTATCGGGGTGGTGGATCAACTCGCCGATCACCGCCGTGGCAAAACTACCTCGCGGCAGGGCAAATGAGAGTAGCACAGCGCCGTCTTCATGGGTGATGCTGGGCGCCACCAGGCAGGCCCTCAGTGCCCGTTGAGCACGCTTGACGCCACTTTTTTCAAGCCCTTCACACAGCGCTGGATGCCGCTGTCGAAGCAGAGTTTCATACTTCGCCGCCGCCCCCTGCGCCAATTCACCAACACCCCACAACACCCCGGTGGGGTGAAGATCCATCGCGGCGGCCCGCTCGATCAGCGCCTCATCCACTGAATCGACGGCAAACACGCTCTGGGTGCCTTCCAGCATCAGCGTGTCGCCTGCCAGCGGGCAGCACCAACTGCCGTCCTGCAAGCGCACGCTGAGCAGTTCGTTGAACAGAAAGCTGCGGGCGGTGGAGAGCATCATGCCCTGACGGTCATCGCGTTTGCGCCAGCCCTTGGCCAGCACCGCCTGGGCTCGCTGCAAGTTGCGGGCACCCGCGCCAAAGCGCTGATGGCCAAAATAGTTGGGGACGCCGTGACGGCACAGTGCTTCCCAACGCGCGGTAAAGTCTTCCCGCTGCACGGCGTCGCCACTGAGCCGCAGTTGAAAATGGTTGGTGCGATGCACGCCGCGCTTCAGCTTGCGCGGGTGGCGCGCCTGCTCCAGCACCTGAATGCCCAGCTCGGCCAGGGCACCTGCCAGCCCTTCAGGCGCTTGGCGCCCCGGCAGATGTACGCTAAGCCACTGCCGCGTGACGGCAACCCGGTCTTTCATTCCTGAGTAGCCGATGTCGCGTTGCCCCACGCTGCATAGTCGGCTGAGCTGTCTGACCACCTCCAGCGTGGTCAGGTTGCGCTTCTCCACCCGCAGCCAGAGATGCTCGCCCTGCCCTTCGGGGATGAAGTCGAGCTGCTCGTCGACCCAAAAATCTTCCGGCGCGGTGCGGTAGTGGCCAGGGGCGGGCGGGCCGAAATCGGCCGTCAGGCTGCGCTGCCAATCAGGAAGTTCAAGCATCCGCTGACACTCGCGGGGTCAGCAGCACCACGGCCTCGGCAGCGATACCTTCACCCCGCCCGGTGAAGCCCAGCCGCTCGGTGGTGGTGGCCTTGACGTTCACCTGGCCCAGGGCGATTTCCAGATCCTGGGCAATGACGGTTCGCATGGCCTGGATATGAGGCGCCATTTTAGGGGCCTGCGCCATCAAAGTGGCATCGAGATTGCCCACCTCGTAGCCGGCATGGCGCACCAGCGACATGACGTGACGCAGCAGGCCACGGCTGTCGGCGCCTTGCCAGGCGGGGTCGGTATCCGGAAAATGATGGCCGATATCGCCCAGCGCACAGGCACCCAGCAGCGCATCGCTGATGGCATGCAGCAGCACATCACCATCGGAGTGCGCCACGAACCCCTGCTCGAAGGGCAGCGCGACGCCTCCAATCATGAGATGGTCGCCGGGTCCAAAGCGATGCACGTCAAATCCATGGCCAATTCGCATTAGGCGCTCCTGTTGCCGTTATCCGCCATCGACGCGGCGGCTTGTTGAGTGTGTAGGATGGCGCCAGCCAGCGCCAGATCGCCGGGGTGGGTCACTTTCAGGTTGTCGCGGCGGCCGCTGACCAGCCGCGGCGCTTCTCCCAATGCTTCGACGGCAGAGGCTTCGTCGGTGACCAGCGTACCGTGCTGTTCGGCATGCTCCAGGGCGCGCAGCAGCAGCGCGTAACGAAAGCCTTGCGGAGTCAGCGCATGCCACAGACCGTCGCGGGGTTCAGTGCGCAGGCTGCACTGATCACCTCGGTCACGCTTCATGGTGTCGGCCACCGGCATGGCCAACAGCGCACCGGCCGAATGGCGCTGGATGGCCGCATGCAGCGCCAGCAAGTCCTGCTGGGTAATACAGGGGCGCGCCACGTCATGCACCATGACGATGTCATCCGCACGAGCGGGAATGGCACGCAGCGCGTTGAGCACGCTATGCATGCGCTCCTGGCCGCCATCGACCCGCTGCCAGCGCTTGAACGGTACGCTATGCGGGTCGAACCAGCCGTCGTCGCGATCCAGACAGAGCACCAAGTGGGCCTCAGGAAAAGCCTGGGCTAGCCGTGCCAGGGTGTGGGCCAGGATCGGCTGCCCATCGAGCGACAAATACTGTTTGGGTCGATCAGCCTCCATGCGCTTGCCCTGCCCTGCGGCGGGCACCACCAGCCAGAGCGTTTCACTCATGGCTCACCGCCTTCGCGCTCACGCGGTGGAATGACTCCCGGCTGGGCGATCAACCCCGCATGAATCCCCAGCAGCTCGTTTTCGATGGCGACACCAGGCACCCAGAAAAATTGCTCGTCGGAACGCACCATGCCCATATCGCTGCGCGCACGCTCTTCGATGGCGGCCAGCCCGGTTTTCAAATCCGTGACCTCGGCCGCCAGTCGGGCGTTACGCTCGCGCAGGGGCTGATTGGCCGCTTCCTGTTCAGCCACACGCTCTTCGACCCGCTGAAGGTCGCGCCAGCCGCCGTTGCCCAGCCACAGCTGGTACTGCATCAGGCCAAGCACCGCCAGCAGTATCACCAAGAGCCATCTGTGCATGAGAGTGTTCCTGTATAAAAGCCAGAGCGGCGCGCATTATGCCATCAAGCCGCAGGGTCCTGCGACGCCAGAGGCGACTTATAGGGTAAAGACTGGCTGGCCGCCTGCCGATACGCCTGAACATGCTCGGCTTCCTGCTGGCAAAACTGCCCTACTCCGGCAGCCAACCCAGGGTGAACGATGTAGTGCAGCGAACGCACGCGCTGCGGGGTAAAGCCGCGCACCAGTTTGTGCTCTCCCTGCGTGCCGGGGTCGAACAGCGTCAACCCGGCTTCCAGGCAATACTCGATACCTTGATAGTAGCAAGCTTCGAAGTGCAGGCAGTCGGCGACCACTTCACTGCCCCAGTAGCGGCCATAGAGGGTCGTGGCATCCTGAAAACAGAGCGCCGCTGCCACCGGGCGGTCTTCCAACCGGGCCTGGATCAGCACCAGCGACTCGCTCATGGTATGACGCAGGCGCTCGAAAAAGGCGTGATTCAAATACGGTGGGCGACCACGCTCATGGTAGGTAATGGTGTAGCAGCGGTAGAAGTGCGCCATGTCTGTGTCACTGATCTCACTGCCCACCAAACGCGTCAGGGTAATCCCCTGCTCGGCCACCAATCGGCGCTCACGTTTGATCATCTTGCGGCGCTTGGAGGCCAGCGAGGCCAGAAAGCCTTCGAAATCCCCAAACCCCTGGTCACGCCACTGAAACTGTACGCCTTCACGAGTGATGAGCTGCGGCCACTGTCGTTGCCAGGCGCCCACCTCCTGCTCATGGGCAAACAGCAGATGCCAACTGGAGAGCTCCCGGGCTTCACACAGCTGCTCGATACCCTGGGCTAAACAGGCGTATACCTCAGCAGCAGGTGCCTCCACGGCGATCAGAGTGCGTGGCCCAGGCACGGGGGTAAACGGCACCGCACTCAGCGCCTTGGGGTAATACTGCCCTCCTGCCCGTTCCAGCGCGTCGGCCCAGCCCCAGTCGAACACGTACTCACCGTAGGAGTGGTATTTGCGATACAGCGGCAGCGCCCCGACGAGCTGCTGCCCTTGCCAGACGCACAGATGACTGGGCTGCCATCCCGTGGCAGCACTGACCGAGCCGCTTTGCTCCAGCGCCTGGAGAAACGCATGACGCATGAACGGCTGACCCGTCGCAGCCAATGCATCCCACTGGCTTGCCGAAACGGCCTCGATGGCAGGTAGAATGGTCAACGACAGAGAAGGCATGACAACTCCCAGGGCACGGGCAGACGCCGTGGATGGCTTACTTTACCATTAACGATGTGAACAATTGTCAATGTCTGGCGTCGAGGGTTTCCCCCTCTATAACCTGCCAGTATGGTCAATGTCGAACGATTCCAAGGAGTGGCCATGAAGCGTGATCTCACGACCCTACTGACCGCGCAGCGGGAAACCGCCGCCACTGCGCCCTACCCGACCCTCGCCATTCGGCGTGAGCGTCTGGCACGCTTGGCACTCATGACACGGCGCCATCAACGGGCGATCATCCAGGCGATTCAAGCGGATTTTGGTCAGCGCAGTGAAGTGGAAATTCGCCTGGCCGAGATCAGCTCGGTGCTGCACGCCATTCGCCACGCCCGCCTGCACTTGTGGCACTGGATGCGCCCGCAAGCCGCCACCATGCCTTGGCGGCTGTGGCCAGCCCGCGCGCGCATCTCGCCCCAGCCGCTGGGGGTGGTGGGCGTCATGTCTGCCTGGAACTACCCCTGGTGCCTGGCGCTAATGCCCATCGTGGATGCGCTGGCCGCGGGTAATACCGTGCTCCTCAAGCCCAGCGAGCAGGCGCCGCATACCAGCGCGCTGCTGGCCCAGCTGGTGCCGCAATACTTTACCGATGACGAGTTCGTGGTGATCGAGGGAGGTGAGGACGTGGCCGCCGCCTTCAGCGCACTGCCGTTCGACCACCTGGTCTTTACCGGCTCGAGCCGCGTGGGCCGTCTGGTCGCAGCCGCCGCTGCGATCAACTTGACCCCGGTGACGCTGGAGCTGGGCGGCAAGTCGCCGGCGCTGGTTGCCAGTGACGCGGACCTGGATAGCGCTGCCGAGGCCATCGTGTTCGGCAAAGGGTTCAACAACGGCCAAACCTGCCTGGCCCCGGATTACGTGCTGGTCGACGCCAGCCGCATGGAGGCCTTGATCAAGGCGCTGGAGTTGGCCATACGCCATCAGCGGCCCAACGCCAGGGAAGCCACCGGCCATGTCAGTGAACACTTCGCCACACGCAGTGAGCGCCTGATCGAGCAAGCGCGTGATCAAGGTTGCCGCGTGATCGATCACGGCCCCCACGCCCCCGCGCTGGTCGTCGACCCCCATCAGGGGCTTGCTCTCATGCAAGAGGAGATCTTTGGCCGCGCCTTGCCGATCATTAGCGTGCAGCATCAGGAGGACGCGCTGCGCTTCATCAATGCTCGCCCAGCGCCGCTGGTGCTGTATGCCTTTACCCATGACAAGGCGCTGCAGCAGCTGCTGCGTGAGGGCACTCGCTCGGGCGCGCTAGTGTTCAACGAAACATTGCTGCACCACGCCGTACCCTCGCTGCCTTTTGGGGGCGTCGGTGAAAGCGGCATGGGGGCTTATCATGGCCGCCACGGCTTCGAGCGTTTCAGCCATATGCGGGGGGAGTTCTATCAGTCCAAACGCGGCAGCAGCCGCTGGCTGCGGCCTCCCTATCGCCGCTGGCTGCTGAAATTACTCAGGCTCGGCTAAAGATTACAGGCCAACGCCCGATATTTATCTAATATGCTTTGACTGCATACGCTCACACACTCAGGGATTGCCATGCACGCGGCCGACTTACCAGACAATGAACCTCAGCGCCTGGCAGCCCTGCATGGGTTACACGTTCTCGACACCGCCGACGACGAGGGCTTTTCACGCCTGACACAGTTGGCCTGCGACCTGTTTGACGTGCCCACATCGCTGGTATCGCTGGTGGACCGAGACCGCCAGTGGTTCAAGGCGCGCCAAGGGCTCGATGCCTGCGAAACCAACCGTGAAGTGTCGTTCTGCGCCCACGCCGTGGCGGCCGACGCGCCGCTGGTGGTGGAGGATACCCACGAGGACGAACGTTTTTGCGATAACCCGCTAGTCACCGGAGCTCCCTACATACGCTTCTATGCAGGCCACCCTCTCCGACCGACTCAAGGGATGGTCGTGGGCACGCTGTGCCTGATTGGCCCCGAGCCACGCCCATTTTCCGATCGTGACCACCGGCTACTCGAACAGCTGGCAGGCCAGGTCGATGAGCTGCTGCGTCAGCATCAGATGCGCTATCACCTCTCCCAAACGAATCTGCGCTATCAGACTCTGTTCAATGGTAGCGCCACGGGCATCGTCCGCATCGACCGCTCAGGCAAGGTGCTGAGCATCAATCCCTACGCGCTCAGCATGCTGGGCTATGCCCATCATGAAGTGGTAGGGCGCAACGTTTCCATACTGACACCCGCGTCCATCCGTGACCAACATGACGGTTTCCTGGCCCACTTTCTGGCCGGAGGCGACCCCAGGGTGATTGGCCGTGGCCGGGAAGTCGACGCCCTGCACCAGCAGGGCCACACCGTGCCGGTGCATCTCGCGGTCAATGCCATTGCCGATGAAAAAGGAGACGTCGTCGAGTTTCTGGGCATCCTGACCAACCTGACGGATGTCCATGCCGCCAACCAGCGCATGCACAAGGAGCAGAGCCTGCTCAAGGTGTTGCATCAGGGTATCACCGACTATCAGGCGCTGATGTCCGGCGAGCAGCTGTGGACGTTTCTGATGGAGGCACTGCGCGAGCTGACCGACAGTGACTACGCCCTGATCGGCGAAGTGCTCCCCACGGACACCACCAGTGCCTTGAAGATCCACGCCATTACCGATCTGTCCTGGAACGACGAGTCGCGCCACCTGATGGAAATGTTACGCAGTGGCGACATGACCCTGATCAACCCAAACTCGCTGCTGGGGCGGGTGTACGCCCATGGCGAAACGGTCATCACCGATGACGTTGATGGGCACAGCAAGCGAGGCGGCTTCCCTCCCGGTCACCCGCGGCTGGACAACTACCTGGGTGCGCCCATTTTCAGTGGCGACCGCTTGATTGGCATGTTTGCCATCGCCAACAGCAGACAACCGCTGGACCAGTCGTTACTCAATTGGCTGCAGCCTTTTACCGATACCTGCGCCCTGTTGATCAATCTTTATCGGCAAATGGCCGAACGCGAACAGGTCGCCCTGGACCTCGCCACGGCCCGTGACCAGGCGGAAAAGGCCAACCGAGCCAAGAGCGATTTCCTCTCTTCGATGAGCCATGAGCTGCGCACCCCCTTGAATGCCATCATCGGCTTTGCCCAGCTGCTGGCCCAGGGCCGTCGAGACCTGCTGAGCGACAAACAGCAGCGGCAGGTAGGCCAAATCGAGAAGAGCGGCCAGCACCTGCTAAGCCTGATCAATGAAGTGCTGGACCTGGCCAAGATAGAGTCGGGGCACATGAGCCTATCCCTCGAAGCCATCTCTCTTCAGCAGTTGATAGAAGATGCCGCCAGCACCCTGGAAGCCAACGTGGATGCCGCAGGCCTTCACTTCCAGCGTCCGGACATTGCGCCAGACTGGGTCGTGCAGGCGGACTACACGCGCACCAAACAGGTCCTGCTGAACCTATTCTCCAATGCCATCAAATACAACCGCCCTCAGGGGAGCATCACCCTTGAGGTGGTGCCGCAGGCGCCCATGTTCTGCATCTGCGTCACCGATACCGGCAAAGGCATCCCTGCCGAACGTTTGGAAGAGTTGTTCGAACCCTTCAATCGGCTGGATGAGGAGCACGGCGTCATCGAAGGGACGGGCATCGGCCTGGCCATTACCCGTGAGCTGGTGGAGCGAATGGGGGGGGCCATTGGCGTGGACAGCCAACCCGAACGTGGCTCCACCTTCTGGTTTACCTTGCCCATGGCAGAAAAAAACACCGCCGAGCCTTCCTCGGCGGTGTCGGCAACGCTGGAAGACACTGCCTCACAGAGCAGCTACCGCCTGCTCTATATCGAGGATAACCCCACCAACCAGAAGCTCATGGAAGATATCGTGGACGACTACCCACACGTCCAGCTGCAAACCGTGTCCAGCGCCGAGCTGGGGCTTGAAATCATGCGCTACTCACCGCCCGACCTGGTATTGATCGACATCAACCTGCCCGGCATGAACGGTTATCGAGCGCTGGAGATCATTCGCCACGATGCGCAGCTTAAGCACCTTCCCATCATTGCCCTGTCGGCCAACGCCATGGAACGGGACATTGCCCGAGGCCTCGAGGCTGGCTTTGCCGACTACCTGACCAAGCCCATCGACCTCGACAAGCTCTCCGCGACCCTGAGCCACTATCTGGCTGTCGCCCCCGCCCACTCTCCAAGGATGGCCACATGACCCTGATGAGCAAGCGCTTACTCATCGTCGACGACAACAGCATCAACGTCGAGCTGCTGCTGGACCTGCTGGACGACCACGGCTTCGATAACGTGCAGGGGGTCAGCGACCCGCGCCAAGTGCTAGGCCTGTGCCAGCAGCAGCTGCCCGACCTGATTCTGCTGGATATTCGGATGCCCTACCTGGACGGTTATGGGGTCATGGCGCAGCTACAGGCGCACTTCGAGGCTCAGATGCCGCCGGTCATCGTGCTGACCGCGCAGATCGATGACGAGACACGCCACAAAGCGCTGGGCATGGGAGTGCGTGACTTTCTCACCAAGCCTTTCAAGCATGACGAAGTCCTCCAGCGCATTCGCAATACGCTGGACGTGGAGCACCGTTATCAAGTGCGCGATCAGCAGGCCGAGACCCTCGAACAGATGGTGGCCAAACGCACCGAAGAGCTGGACCGCCAGTCGCGCACCGACCACATCACCCAGCTACCCAACCGACGGGCGCTGACCCAGACGCTACAAGAGGCCGCCCAGGCAGGTGACGACACTGGCCTGCTGTTCATTGCCCTGGATCACCTCGACGATGTGGTACGCCTGCACGGCTACGGCGTGGCCGACCAGCTGCTGGTGCATATCAGCCATCGGCTCCACGCCCAGCTATGTGAACGCTGCACCCTGGGCGTATGGGGCGGCAGTGAACTGCTGGTCATTGCCGATAGCAACGACCTCAAGGCACTGCGCCAGCTGGCATCCAAGCTGCTGAGCTGTTTCGATCAGGATCAGGCAGTGGGAGACCTGCTGCTGCCGCTAAATGCACGTATCGGTATCAGTTGGTCACAGGGCTCGTTCGACAGCGAGCGGCTGGTGCACAAGGCCGCTCTGGCGCTGCCTCAGACTGGCTCGCTGCGCCTTCAAAGCTACAACGAAACGCTGGAAACCCAGCAGCGCCACCGCCTGCACCTGCAGCAGGCGATTCGCGGGGCGACCCAGCGTGGCGAGATGTCGCTGGCCTTTCAGCCCAAGCTATCGCTGGGCACTCAGCGGGTGCTGGGTGCCGAAGCGCTGCTGCGCTGGCACCATCCCGAGCTGGGGCATGTCTCGCCTGGCGATTTCATCCCCTTGGCCGAGGCCAGTGGCGATATTCTGTCGATTGGTGAGTGGGTGCTGGAAGAGGCTATGCGCCATATTGCCCAGTGGCGGCAGCAGGGCCTGCTGGATGATGTCTTCCATATCGCCGTCAACGTGGCCGCGCGGCAATTGGCACGCAAGGACTTTGCCGAAGCGCTGCTGGCGCGACTCGCCCGGCACGGGATTCCGGCGCGCTTTTTTGCGCTCGAAGTGACCGAGTCTGGTCTGCTCAGCGACCTGGATAACGCGCGTATCCAGTTGGCCCAGTTGGCGGACGTGAATATTGCCGTGGCCATCGATGATTTTGGCACCGGCCACTCATCCCTCGCTTATGTGAAGACCCTGCCTTTCTCGACGCTGAAAATTGACCGGGCCTTCGTCATGGATCTGGAAAAGGACGCCGTGGATCGTCACTTGGCCTTGACCATCACCCAACTGGCCCATGCGGTGGGCTGTGACGTCGTCGCCGAGGGCATCGAAACGGCTGCCCAGGCCGACTATTTGCGTTCGATAGGTTGCGAAGCGGCGCAAGGGTATTACTATGCTCGTCCACTGCCTGCAGATGAGTTTTATCACTGGTGCAGCCAGTGGACGCCTCGTTTACCCTCAACGCCTGCCACGGAGTCAGTCAATGGCGCATGACCTGCTAGACCGCCTAAGGGAACGTCTCGAAGAGCTGAATCGTTCGGAGCGCAAGGTGGCGAACGTGATCCTCGACGACCCGGCAGCCGCCACCAGCCTGAGCATTGCCAGCCTCGCTCAGGCGGCCAGCGTCAGCGAGCCTACCGTGAACCGGTTTTGCCGCAACTTCGGCGCCAAGGGTTATCCCGATTTCAAGATCAAGCTGGCGCAGAGCCTGGCCGGCGGAACGCCTTACGTGACCCGTGCCGTCGAGCCCGGCGATACGGCCACTCAGTACACGCACAAGATTTTCGGAGCCACCATTGCCGCCCTGGACGAAGCCCAGCGCGAGGTGGACATGGCCGCCGTCGAGCGCATGGTGGATTACCTGACCCAGGCCAAGCAGATTCACTTTTTCGGGTTGGGTGCCTCCGGCGCCGTGGCCCAGGATGCGCAGCACAAGTTCTTCCGCTTCAACCTGCCGGTCATGGCGTATGTGGATGTGCTGATGCAACGCATGGTGGCTGCCGCCTGCCATACGGGCGATGTGGTGGTGATCATTTCCTACACGGGCCGCACGCGGGAGTTGGTCGATATCGCCAGGGTGGCCCGCGAAGCAGGCGCCGTGGTGCTGGGGATTACCGCACCGGACTCTCCGCTCTCACGGGAGTGCACCGCGACCCTGGACGTCGCCACCCCCGAAGATACCGACCACTACATGCCCATGACCTCCCGAATGATTCAGCTCACCTTGATCGATGCGCTGGCCACGGGGGTCACCCTCAGGCGCGGCGAAGACTTCTTGCCGCACCTGAAGAAGATCAAGGACAGCCTGCGCGATACCCGTTTTCCGGCCGAAAAACCAGCCAAGTAACGCGGCGACTACGCATCCACCGCCGTGGTCACGGTAATCTCGACTTTCAACTCATCGGCAGGCATCGGTGCACACACGCAGGTGCGTGCCGGTGCATGGCCTTCCGGTACCCAGGCATCCCAAACCTCGTTCATGGCCGCAAAATCGCTGCCCTCCTTGAGGTAGATCGTCGCGCTGAGCAACTGCTCGCGGCTGGAGCCGATCTCCTTCAACAGCGCATCCACTCGCGCCAGCATGCTCTCGGTCTGCTCCTTGATATCGCCATGGCGCGCCTCGGGGCCCGCCACCTGGCCGCACAGATACGCCACGCCGCCATGGATCACGGCACGGCTCATGCGGGCTTTTGTATCATGACGCTGAATACTCATGGTTCAATCTCCTGTATCGATTAAAAAAAGCAGTGTAAACCGCCAGCAAGCCACTGCCTATGCCATATCGAACTGCCCGGTCATATCGAACTGCCCGTTTCAGGTAGGTACCGGGCGGTGCTCGAAGACGCGGCGCAACACAAAGCTGGTATGCGCCCCCGTGACCCCTTCGATCCGATTGATGACATGCAGCAGCAGATGCTGGTAGTCATCCATGTCCTTGACCAGAATCTTGAGCTGAAAGTCGGCGGCTTGACCCGTGATGATCAAGCACTCCACCACGTTGGGGATGTCACGCACGTGGCGCTCGAAGTTATCGAAGCGCTCGGGGGTGTGTTGGTCCATGGAAATATGCAGCAGCGCCATCAGTTGATAGCCCAGCGGCCGAGCGTCTACCACGGCCCGATACTGGGTAATCAGCCCATGGGTTTCCAGCGCTCGAACCCGGCGCAGGCAGGGGGATGGCGAAAGGCCTATGCGTTCGGCCAGCTCCTGGTTACTGATGCGCCCTTCCTGCTGGAGAATAGCCAGGATACGACGATCATAACGATCCAGCGTCAGGGGAGTTACCGACATACTCGACAGCCTCTACTAATGAAATACATAAAACCGCCATATTCTGCCACTTTTTTTGCCTACTGACCTATTTTCGCAATAACCTTTCGCGGCGTTATGGTTACACTAGCATGGCTGCCAAAAGCAGCTGCTCCCAGGGCCTCTTACCCGGAGGCCTGGCACGCGGCTCACGCCACAAGCGGCCGCCTCAAACAACCTCATGCTTTCAGGAAACTCACCATGTCTGCCTTCGATCATCGCAAGTATCGCCCTGCCCCGCGGGTACCCGCGTTCAATCGCCAGTGGCCCGACCGGGAACTGACCCACGCCCCCATCTGGGTGAGCGAAGACCTACGCGATGGCAACCAGGCGCTACTGGAGCCGATGACCGTCGAGCAGAAGCAGCGCTTTTGGCACCAGATCATCAAGGTCGGTATCAAGGAAGTGATGGTCGGCTTTCCCTCCGCCAGCCAGCCGGATTACGACTTCGTGCGCTGGCTGATCGAAGAGGATCAGATTCCCGATGACGTCACCATTGCCGTGCTGGTGCAGTGCCGAGAGCACTTGATCGAGAAAACCTTTGCCTCGCTGGTGGGCGTCAAGCGCGCCATCATCCACCTGTACAACTCCACGTCGACCATTCAGCGCGAACGGGTCTTCGAGATGGATCGCGAGGGTATTACCGACATCGCCGTTCAGGGCGCCACCTGGGTCAAGACTCATGCCGCGCAGTACCCCGACGTCGATTGGCGCTTCCAGTACTCCCCTGAAAGCTTCTCCAGCACGGAGATCGATTTTTCACTGGCCATCTGCGAAGCGGTGATGGATGTCTGGCAGCCCACCCCAGACAACAAGTGCATTCTCAACCTGCCCACCACCGTGGAAGTGGCAGGTCCCCACCATCACGCCGATCAGATCGAGTACTTCTGCCAGCACATCAGCCGCCGCGATAGCGTGATCATTTCGGTACATACCCATAACGACCGGGGCGGCGCAGTGGCCTCTGCCGAGCTGGCCCTGCTGGCGGGTGCCGATCGCGTCGAGGGCACGCTGCTGGGCAACGGCGAGCGTACCGGCAACATGGACATCGTGACGCTGGCCATGAACCTTTACAGCCAAGGCATCGACCCGGCGCTGGACCTCTCCAACCCCGACGAGATCATCCAGGTCGTGCATGAGTGCACCGGCATTGCCATTCACCCCCGCCACCCCTGGGTGGGCGAGATGGTCTACACCGCGTTTTCCGGCAGCCACCAGGATGCCATTCGTAAATCGCTCAAGCATCAGAAGCCGGATGAGCCATGGCAAGTGGCCTACCTGCCCATCGACCCCCATGACATCGGCCGCGACTACCAGGCGGTGATCCGGGTCAACAGCCAGTCAGGCAAAGGCGGCATGGCCTTTTTGCTGGAGCGGGACTACGGCATTCACCTGCCCCGCTGGATGATGCTGGCACTGGCCCCTTATGTGCAGAAAGAGAGCGAGCGGCGCAACAGCGAACTCTCCAGCGCCATGGTCCGCCAGGTGATGTTCGATCAGTTCGCCTTGGATGCACCACTCTCTCTGGCGGATTATCGGCTCTCCAAAGGCCATCAGGAAGGCATCGACATCACCCTGTGGCACGGCACTGAAACGCTGCGCCTTTCCGGCACGGGCAACGGAGCCATGTCATCGTTCACCGACGCCTGGAAACAGCATACCGGCAGCCACGTGGCCATTCTGGACTACAGCGAGCACTCACTGGGGGGCAGCAGCGAGGCCAATGCCATTGCCTTCGTGCAGCTGAATATCGACGGCCAACGGGTATGTGCCGTGGCAGAGGACAGCGACACGGTGAGTGCCTCGCTCAAGGCCGTGCTGTCAGGCATCAACATGGCCAGCATGGCAGCATCCAGCGAGGCCCCCGTCGAGCACTCCTCCATGGCCACCGCTTGATCTTCGACGGTTGGGGCATGAAAGTGAGCAAGGCCCGCCCTCAGGGCCTTGCCAAACATGCTACACTTTTTGACCTTGATTCTGCTTTCCACACGAGGCCACCATGGACGCTGGCATGGCCAGTCTCTTTCTGATTGCCTTGGGAGGCGCGCTTGGCGGCATGGGCCGCTTTGCCGTGTCCAATGCCGCCGCGAAACGGCTAGGCAAAGCCTTCCCCTGGGGCACGCTCATGGTCAATGCCAGCGGCGCGCTCGTGGCGGGCTGGCTGCTGGCACGTTATGGCTTGCAGCATCACGACCCCATCTGGATATTCGCCATCATCGGCCTGCTGGGCGGCTATACCACCGTCTCCTCCTTCAGCCTGCAAACCCTGGAGCTTTACCAGTCGGGGCAAGCCGCTCGGGCGGCACTCAATGTTGCCAGCACGCTAGGCCTGGGGCTTTTGATGGCTACCCTGGGCTGGTGGCTGGGCGGGGGGTTGTCATGAACGCCTATCTGGCCGTTGGGCTCGGCAGCGCCGTGGGCAGCCTGCTGCGTTACGGGGTGTCACTGGCATCCCTGGCAGCGCTTGGCAGCTATTTCCCCTGGGGCACGCTACTGGTCAATGTCGCGGGCTCGCTGCTGATCGGCTGGCTGGCGGCCACCACCTCGCGCTTTCCTCACCGCGCGCTGGCACGCCACCAACCTCTGCTGGTGGCAGGCTTTTGTGGCGGCTTCACCACCTTTTCACTGTTCGGCCTGGAAACGCTCTACCTCGCCCAACAGCCCCAGTGGTGGCTAGCACCGCTCTACGTGCTGGTCAGCGTCCCGCTATGGCTGCTGGCCGCCTGGGCCGGAGAGCGCTGGGCGCTTGCCTCCTCGCCCACACCGTGACGTCTGTGTGCCAAGCGCACAGGCACACGCCAGTCTCGAATAAAGACTGGCGTGCATGGCACTCCTGACGGCAGATGGTAGGTCAGCGCAGAATCAGTACCGGAATTCGGCTATTGCGCAGCATGGTCGTGGTTGTGCTGCCGACCAACAAATGACGAATTCGCGAGTGCCCGTAAGCGCCCATGACCAGCAGGTCGATGGCGTTTTCTTGCTCATACGCCTGTAAAACGTCATCCACTTCCCCGGCACGAATTTCTCCCTGCGCATGATGTCCCGCATCGCGTAAGGTGCCAAGCGCCCATGCCAGCTCGCTGCGATGTTCCGCCGTGTCTGCCCCGACAATCAGCACATGGCAGGTGACCCCCGCGAACAGCGGGGAACGGGCCAACATTTCGACCCCCTTCCTGGCCGTTTTGCTGCCGTCGAAGGCTATCAGCACCTGCTCTGGACGCTTGAAGGCTCTGGGCACCATCAAAATCGGACGGTGCATTTCACGCACCATACGCTCCAGGTGGGCGCCCAGATGCCCGCTTGCCTGATGGTCGGTTTCACCACGCTTGCCCACTACCAGCAAGCGCATCTCTTTCTCCAACGCCACCAGCGTTTCCACCAGCGTGCCATTCAGTTGGCGGAGAGTGGGCGCACTCACACCGCCTTCTACCGCTCTGGCACTGGCAGCTTCAAGCATCAGCTTGCCTTGCTCTCGGTTTACCCTGGCACGCTGCTCATCCAGCGCCGAAAGCTCTTCCATCAACTTTTCGCGGGCACCAAAACGCAGGCTTCCGGACAAGTCCTGGGCTTCGGGCACGCCTGCGTGATTATCCACGATGTGCACAAACGTCAAAGGTGCTTCCAGGGCCAGGCTGGCCCAGGCGGCGTAGTCACAAACGCCTTCGGCAAATTGGGAGCCGTCAATGGCGGCGATTACCTGTTCAGTCATGTTGTTCTCCTTACCGTGCTCAGTGGCCGCCCATCAGCTTTTCAACCGCTTCCGGGTCGTTATGCACCGCGTAGCGATCTACCACGGTGGCGCTAGCTTCGTTCAGGCCTACCAGCTCGACCTCGGTGCCTTCACGGCGGAATTTGATCACCACGCGATCGAGGGCCTGCACAGCGGTCACATCCCAGAAGTGCGCTTTCGATAGATCAATGGTGACCTTGTCGACGCTCTCTTTGAAATCGAACGCAGCCATGAAGCGCTCGGACGACGCAAAGAACACCTGCCCGACCACCTGATATTCGCGCTTCTCTCCAGGCACGAGCTCTTTGGAGCCCACGTACATGATGTTGCCGACTTTATTGGCGAAGAACATGGCCGCCAGCAGTACACCCACAAAGACACCCATCGCCAGGTTATGAGTGCTCACCGTAACGGCGACGGTTGCCAGCATGACGATATTGGTGCTCATCGGGTGTTTCTTCAGGTCGCGAATGGACTCCCAGCTAAAGGTACCAATCGAGACCATGATCATCACCGCCACCAGCGCGGCCATGGGGATTTGCGACACCCACTCCGACAGGAACACCACCATCAGCAGCAGCACGACACCCGCAATCAGCGTGGATAAGCGCGTGCGACCACCGGATTTGATGTTGATCACCGATTGGCCAATCATGGCACAGCCCGCCATACCGCCCATCAGTCCGGCACCAATGTTGGCGGCGCCCTGGCCTTTACACTCGCGATTCTTATCGCTGGAGGTATCGGTGAGGTCATCCACGATCGTGGCCGTCATCATCGATTCCAGCAGGCCCACGACCGCCAGCATGACCGCGTAAGGGAAAATGATCATCAACGTTTCAAGAGTCAGCGGCACGTTCGGCCACAGGAAAACGGGCAGCGTATCCGGCAGTTCGCCCATATCGCCGACGCTGCGAATTTCCATACCGCTGACCATGTACACTACGGTCAATACCACGATGCACACCAGCGGTGACGGAATCGACTTACCCACCACCGGTAAATAGGGAAACAGATAGATGATGCCCAGCCCGGCGGCTGTCATGGCATAAACATGCCAGGTCACGCTGGTAAGCTCCGGCAACTGGGCCATGAAAATCAGAATCGCCAGCGCGTTCACAAACCCGGTGACCACCGAGCGGGAGACGAAGCGCATCAGCTCCGCCAGCTTCAGGTAGCCCGCGATGATTTGTAATACACCCGTCAATAGCGTGGCCGCCAGCAGGTACTCCAGGCCATGCTCTCTCACCAACGTCACCATCAGCAGCGCCATCGCTCCGGTGGCGGCAGAAATCATGCCGGGGCGACCACCGGTAAAGGCGATGATGACGGCAATACAGAACGAGGCATACAGCCCCACCTTGGGGTCGACGCCAGCAATGATCGAAAATGCGATGGCTTCAGGAATTAGCGCCAGCGCGACGACAATACCTGAGAGCGTATCGCCCTTGATATTGGAGAACCATTCTTGCTTGCTGAAAAGTGCCATTCAAGGAATCCATGGTTTGAGGGTGATCGACATTGCACACCAGGACCGCACGGAGGCAGCATGTGGGCATAGCGTTGTCAAAGTTTGTTGAAGGAAGACTACCAAACGAAGACGCTGACGCGCCGATAGCCAAATAACGGCAACGGAATGCCATGGCACCGAGATGACGCGAAGCGCGTCATGGCGCCGAAAAGGAGGGAGAACCTAGGGTGGAGTCATCAGCCCTGATATCGGCAGGACGATGGCTGCCATGGTGTCGTTCATTACACAGAAACCTTACTGCTTTATTGTGTCCGGCGAGGGAGAAGCCGCCATGAGCGCGGCATTTTATCAGTAAACAGGGGCCTTCGCACCCATCTCCCTGGACGTTTAGACGATGCCCCGCCCCCTAAGTATCGCTTACCATGGCACTCAAATAGCGGGCCCATCGCCTGCTCTCCATCACTTTTCAACCACGTCACGAGAGGATCCGCACATGAGCCAGACAGTAGCAGTGATCAAAGGCGACGGCATCGGCCCCGAAATCATGGACGCCACCCTGAAGGTGCTGGAGGCCCTCGAGTGCGGGCTGGCCTATGAGTTTATCGATGCAGGACTGGTCGCGCTCGAGAAGCACGGCACGCTGGTGCCTCAAGCATCGCTGGATGCCATCGAGAAACACGGTGTTGCTCTGAAAGGGCCGCTGACAACGCCGATTGGCAAGGGCTTCTCCTCCATCAACGTTCAGTTGCGCCGTCATTTTGACCTTTATGCCAACGTTCGCCCGGCCATCAGTTTTCCCGGCACTCGCTCACGCTACGATGGCATCGACATGATCACCGTGCGGGAAAATACCGAAGGTGCCTATCTCTCCGATGGCCAGGAAATGGTGGACGACGGCAATACCGGGCTTTCCGTGATCAAGGTGACCCGCCAGGGCTCCGAGCGCATCGTGCGTTACGCCTTCGAGCTGGCCAAGCAGAACGGGCGTAAAAAGGTGACGGCTGTCCACAAGGCCAACATCATCAAGACCAGTTCCGGCCTGTTTCTGGACGTAGCCAGGGAAGTCGCCAGCGAGTATCCGGAGATCGAATTTCAGGAAATGATCGTGGATAACGCCTGCATGCAGCTGGTCATGAACCCGCACCAGTTCGATGTAGTGGTGACCACCAACCTGTTTGGCGACATTCTCTCGGACCTGTGCGCCGGGCTCGTGGGTGGGCTTGGGCTCGCCCCAGGCGCCAACATCGGTGAAAAAGCCGCTATCTTCGAAGCCGTACACGGCTCTGCGCCCGACATTGCGGGCAAGAATATGGCCAACCCCTGTGCGCTGCTGCTGGCAGCAGCACAAATGCTGGACCACCTGGGCATGCAGCAAAAAGGAGACGCCATTCGCAACGGCATCCGTGCGGTACTCGAAACCCGCCGAGACATGATCACCCCCGACATGGGCGGCACTGGCACGACGTCGACCTTTGCTCAAGCCCTGGTGGAGCAGGTCAATCATTGATAATTATTAAAATAGATACCTTATATTACCAATTTGACATTTTGTGCCATAAAGATACAAAACAGTGTTTTTTATAAGCAACTGGTCTATTCTAGGAGCGTTTATAACAACGCTCCCGGAATTTTACGGCCATGCTTACCTCCCTGAAATCTGACCAGCTGCGTAGTGCACTGTCACAACACACCGCTTGCATCTACTTTACTCCTGAGGGCGTGATTCAAGATGCCAGCCATCTGTTTCTGAGTACGGTAGGTTATTCACTGGCGCAGGTTAAAGGGCAGCACCACCGAATGTTCTGCTTTCCCGAAGATGCCAACCGCCAGGAGTACCAGGCTTTCTGGCAAGCGCTGGCCGCAGGAGAGAGCCAGCAGGGGCGCTTTCGGCGGGTAAATGCACAAGGGGAAGAGGTCTGGCTGGAAGCCACTTACCTGCCGATCAAGAACCGCCGTGGCAAGGTGGTGCAGGTGTTCAAGGTAGCCAGCGACGTGACCGAGAAACACCAGAGGGCGGCACGGGAGCGGGCCATTCTGGCAGCGCTCGACAGCTCCATGGCGGTCATCGAGTTCACCCCTGATGGCTACATTCTGGAAGCCAACCACAATTTCGAGCAGGCCATGGGCTATCCGCTGAGCCGCATTCGCGGTGAACACCATCGCCTGTTTTGTGAGCCCCAGTTTTATCAACAGCACCCCCACTTCTGGCAAGAGCTGGCCCGCGGCGAGTTCAAGCAGGGCAAGTTCGTCCGGCTCAATGCCCAAGGGCAGGTGGTCTGGCTGGAAGCGACCTACAACCCCATCTTCGATGCCGAAGGGCGCGTGGTTAAAGTGGTCAAGTTCGCCACCGACATCACGGCAGAAATGACTGCCACCGAGGCTGCCAGGGCGACCGTCGGCAGCGCCAGAACGTCATCCAGCCAGACCGAGCGCATTGCTCAAGAGGGGCTTTCACATCTGCAGAAGGTGCTTGCCGACTCGCAGCAGGCCGCCTCGACGCTGGTCGAAGCACAGCAACTGATCAACGCCCTCAACCAGCAGGCTGCCCAGATCAATAGCATCACCAGCTCCATCGCTCGGATTGCCAGCCAGACCAACTTGTTGTCGCTGAATGCCGCGGTAGAAGCTGCACGCGCAGGCGAGCAGGGTCGTGGCTTTGCCGTAGTGGCCAACGAGGTGCGCCAACTGGCCAAGGGCTCCAGCGATGCCGTGAGTGAGATTACCCGAGTGCTCAAGGAGAACAACGCCCTAGTGAGCAAGACGACACAAGCCATGCAGCAGGTGGTGGAGCAGGGCCAGAATAGCCAAACCAGCGTGAAGGAGATCGAGGCGATCGTAAACGAGATATTGCAGGGAGCGCAAAGCGTATCTCACTCGATCGAGCGACTCGCGCTCGAAGCGAGCTGAGCTACCCCACCAGCTCAGGCTGGCGGGGCGTGCTACGGTTTAGCGCAGTTTGGTTTTACGCAGGTACGGCAGTACCGCGTCGAATTCACCAAATTTCTGCTGAGCATCCTCATTGGAAACGCTGGGAGGAATGATGACATCCTGCCCTACACTCCAATCCGCAGGCGTGGCCACGCCGTGCTTGGCGGTGGTTTGCAGCGCATCCAGCGCGCGCAGGATCTCGGCAAAATTGCGTCCGACGGTCATCGGGTAGGTCATCGAGAGCTTCAGCTGCTTGTCCGGGCCAATGATGAAAACCGAGCGCACCGTCGCGCTATCGGCAGGCGTGCGGCCATCGGGCAAGTAGGCGTCTTCCGGCAGCATGTCGAACAGTTTGGAGACCTTGAGCCCTTCATCGGCGATGATAGGGAAGCTCACAGCACTGCCGCTGACGGTCTCGATATCGCCCGCCCAGCGCTTGTGATCCTCGACACCGTCCACGGACACCCCGATCACCTTGGTGCCACGCTTTTCCCATTCAGCGCTCAGGGTAGCCACCGCGCCAAACTCGGTGGTGCAGACAGGAGTGAAATCCTTGGGGTGGGAAAACAGAATCGCCCAGCTGTCGCCTATCCATTCATGAAAGCGAATCGGCCCCTGGCTGGTTTCCGCTTCGAAGTCAGGTACAACGGCATTGATACGTAGTGACATGGTGGCTCCTCAAGTAAGGGTATCCGGTTTTCATACCTTATATGACTTTACCGCCCTTCACTATAGAACTTTTTGAGCTAAGCAGGTAAACGGCGTTCATGATGGAAACACACAAATGCCCGCGGTTGCCACGGCACCAGCTTCTCCATCCTGGCAAGAAACCGCTCGCGGCGGGTGACCTTCTTCTTGTTCTGGTGCTCAGCCTGGGCGAATGAGATCTGTTTCATCGGAGTGGCTCTGTCAGCGGGTGTTGGACGACAGGTCAGATTTTACCTCGTCGGTGGCTATGAGGCAGCTCCGACGGGATTTATGCAGCGTTTCCCTAACGCCGCGCTCTGCGGCAAATTTGGAGCGCAGCGGAAAATTTGTCCGACAGCAGCGCCTTGTTACGCTCTGATTTAGAAGCGATATATATCAATCGACAACTTTCCTGCATGGTATTTTTTATGGCAATCATCACATAGAGTGACAAAATTTAGAATATTGTCGCTACCATCCTCAGAGTAAGGAATAAGATGGTGCCCTCTGGCGACCTTTTTTTCGGTATCCCAGCACACAATACAGATATTTGCTTGAAGCTCTTTTATTTCACGCTGCTTTTTCGTGTGTGAGTATGGACGTTTTTTACTCATCGCGCTGATCTTCAATTAGTGCTCGAATCTTACTTGGTAGTTCGTTAGCTTTACCCTCAACTAAAGTCGCTTTAGCACGATCAGACGTTACTTTTTTCTTCAATTTTACTAGCTCTGAGTGCATCTCACTTTGCTCTTTCTCGGTCATCCCATCAATTCTGAGAATAAGAGCTCTATCTCTAACTTCTGCATTCGTAGAGGCGGAATTAGGGCATGTTCGTCTGTTGTGGCCTTCATTGCCACAATTACTACATCGCATAGAACCATCCTTAGAATGTAGAAATTTTTACATCATCTTTGCTAACTACAACTTCATTATCACCTTCACTTACTGTCCAGATGGATTTAATTTTCGGAATCCCATCTTCAGTCTTATCGAGCAACACAACATCAACATGCCCTTTTTTCCGTTTTACCGATATAGCCACGCTATCCAAGTAATTAAAGACGTTTAATACTTCATCGCCCTTTTTCAAAATCTTAATTTCAATATTCATTTTTTACCCTCTGATTTATGTGATGGAGCGTAACGCCTGCCGTCACCGGTGACAAAGCCAGAGCGAAGCGGAGGTTTTGGCATCCGGTGCACGGCCTGGTTATGCAGCATGTAGCGGCTTGATTCGATCCACTTCTTCCTTGACCGACTGCGCGGCAGTCCAAAGATCAACAGACCGCTGTGCGTTCAGCCAGAACTCCGGCGAATTACCAAACAAACGCGCAAGCCGGAGCGCCATTTCAGGACTCACAGCACGACGCTCGCGTAGTAACTCATTAACTGACTGACGAGAGACGCCCAGAGATTCAGCCAACCCCGAAACGGTAAGGCCATAGTCCGGAAGAAAGTCTTCCCTCAGCATTTCACCAGGATGAGTCGGTTTGCGCTGCATACCGGCAGTATTAAGAATAGCCATAGTCATCACCTCACTCAGTGGTAGTCACACACTTCGACTTCATACGCATCACCACCTTCAAAACGAAAACAGATACGCCACTGATCATTGATTGAAATTGCGTGCTGCCCCTGCCTGTTTCCCGACAGTGGGTGAAGGCGGTTGCCGGGCGGCACTTTCAAATCCTCAAGCTGTAAGGCCAGATCCACGTATTCAAGTTTTCTAGCGGCTCTCGGAGCAACATCCGCAGGAAATTTCTTTGACTTGCCCTTGGAGTAGAGCTCTTGGGTCCGTTTGTCAGCGAAGGATTTAATCATGAAGAAGAGCGTATCGCGTCACGTGACACTTGTCAATGCGGCCTGGATGTGACTGCATAACGCAGAGCGCACCGGCGACCTTGACGCAGCGAAGCGGAGACAAGGGCGTCCGAGTGACGCGCCTGGTTAGCTGTTCCCAAGCATGTACGCACGAAGCTGCCGCTCCTCTCGCATGACATAGAGAACGAAAACCCGCTGCCCGTCCTCACGATAAAAAATGCGACACGGTGGAACCACTACCTCCCTGTATACCGAATCAGGGAGCTCTGGAGGAACCCGCCCAGATTGGGGAAAATTTTCCAAACGCTCGATCTTATCGAAAACTTCCTGGACCAGATGACTTGCGGCAACAGGATTATCCAGAGCAATGTACTCAGCGATGGCATCCAGTTCCTGAATGGCGGGCTCCGTCCAGATTACTTCAGCCATTTACTCATTTTCTCCCTGACCTCACTCTGGCTGTAAGTTCTTCCCTCAAGTACAGCACGCTCTCCCCGTGAGAGTCCCTCAAGCAGCTCAAGTCGGCGCTGCATGAACTCGTAATCCTGCACATCAACAAGGTATGCGGATGGCTGACCATGCTCCGTGATCAGTACCGGCTCTTTAGACAAGTGCAGATCTGCCAAAATCTTTGTGGCTTGGCGCTTGAGGTTCGTAACAAGCTCAACTTTCATGGGCTCACCCCGAATCGACTAATAGTGACACTATAGTATCACTTTTCAGGTAGGGCAATCACAGCTAACGCCTTGCTCACCGGAAAATTAGGAGCGTAGCGAGTAATTTTTCCGTGTGTAGCAATTTGTTATGCCTTTTTGACGCGCCGCTTCACCTCAAGCCTGTCGAGGATGTCGTCCGAGAAATAATATTCGACACATTCCTTGAAATAGTGGGCATTTTCTACTGAGGAGAACTCAAGGATTAACGGATCACGAGTTTGAAACTCATCGTTTGTTAAGCCAGAAATCGCTCCCCACCCCTCAATTGAACACATCAACCCTCGAAGCATACTTGAAACTTCGCCTTTATCATCGCTCCTTATACGACTCATATCGATTCTGATTCTTGGTGTGTAGTTCTTCTCGAATAACTCTGTGACCTTCATAGTATCTCCAATTGTTTACTCGGCATAACAGTGAAGCATTTATTCGCCGTGCGGAGCATGGCAAATAAATGCCTGTTGGACTAAGGCGCGTCCATCAGGCGGCTATTTAATAGGGAATTGTATTGACTGACAGGTGGCCTGAGGTGCCAAACGGCGCATTGGCAGGTCGGGGGGCACGCGCTCTGATCGTCCGTTTCGTCATTATGTCGACACTTCCAAATCCAATTTAACCCAATGTAGCGCGTCTGATGGCTAAAATCCATCATCGGGACGAGCTTATCCATGACTCGCTAGCGAGCCGGTTAGCCAGGTCTGTTGTTGTCGTAGGGCGTTACATC
Organism: Halomonas sp. 18071143; assembly: GCF_019211725.1. NCBI lineage: Bacteria > Pseudomonadati > Pseudomonadota > Gammaproteobacteria > Oceanospirillales > Halomonadaceae > Halomonas > Halomonas sp. 18071143. The sequence goes on along the minus strand of NZ_CP078120.1, from coordinate 800,341 downwards.
ATGCTCGATAGTGTTGCTCCTTGTCGTTAGGCGGCTGATCATGGAGGGGGCGCTGGGGTGTGAGCGTCCCGATCATCCGTAAGGTGGGCTGCTTGCAGTGTGGACAGGTGTAGGTCGGCTCCGCATCGCTGGCGGCTGTATCGACATGGGGGGCCTGGTCAACCATCGCTAGCGCTCGACGGATCTGTACCAGACGTTGCCGTCGGCAGCGATTGGCCAGAAAGCCGTAATGCCGCACTCGCATCAGTCCCCTAGGCAGGACGTGGAGCAGGAAGCGACGCACGAACTCCTCGCCATCCAGAATGAGTTGCTTGTGTCGGTTGTGGTCGCGGTAATCCTTGTAACGTAGGGTCACTTGCTGGTCGTCTACGGCGAGGATACGTGCGTTGCTGATGGCGATCTGGCGCGTGTAGCGCGCCAGGTAGCGTACTACCGCCTGGGTGTGTTCAAGGCAGTCCTTGCTGTAAACCACCCAGTCAGTGGCCATCAGTGTGTTCAATTGAGCATCGACATCGCCGGGCCGGGTAACCCGGTGGAGATCGCCAGCATGGGCGGCCTTGCGCAGAGCGCTCACCATGTGCCCACGGAAGTGGCGTGACAGGGCCCGCACGGGGAACAAGTAGTTGCTTCGCGCTTCATGCCACTTGCCATCGTCACTCAAGGCACCGCCTGGAACCAGACAATGCAGATGCACATGCTGGCTCAGGTTCTGGCCCCAGGTGTGAAGCACCGCGATCATGCCCATTTCGCCGTTGAGGCGTTTTGGGTCTCGTGCAAACGTGCACAGCGTTTGCCAGGCACTCTGGAACAGCAATCGGTGAATCACCTCGGGATGAAGCTGAACCCAGCCATTAAGACTGTGCGGTAGCGTGAATACGACGTGGTAATAGCGCACCGGCAGCATATTGGCCTGCTGACGCTCAGCCCATTGCGCCATGGCGCGGCCCTGACACTGTGGACAGTGACGATCACGACAGCCAAAGTAGCGTGGCTGTACATGAGCGCAGTCAGAGCACTGTAAGACCATCCCACCCATCGCCTTCGTTCGGCAGGCCAGCAGATGGGTACACACCCGTTGGCGCTGGCGATCAAGACCGCTTGGGTCGAGAAAGCGGGTCAATGCCTGTTGCAAGGTAGCGGCCTTAGTCATGGCTCACCTCCAGGGCGGCCACCAGGTCAATATGACACTGATCTCCCCCTTGCTGGTTCGGTAGCCAGTGCAGGTAGCGCATCGTCGACTGGAGGTTACGGTGGCCCAGTAGTCGCTGGAGCTGATGGACGGGCAGGCCTTGCTCCAGAACATGGGTGGCATAGGCATGGCGCAGACTATGGATGCCACCCACCCGCTCGACCCCGGCCAGACGCTTGGCCTGGGTAAAGGCCTTCTGTGGCGCACTGGCGTGCAGGGCTTGATCGGGAAACAGAGCGCTCGGGAACAGCCATGTGACTGGCCGATAAGCGCGCCAGTAATCGCGCAAGCGATCAAGCAGGGTCACGGGTAGTAACACCATACGATCCTTGCCGCCCTTGCCCTGCGTCACACGGAGTTGGTAACGCTGGCTGTCGATGTCACTAACTCGCAGGTGGCAGACCTCGGTCACACGCAATCCGCAGCCATAGCACAGTTCGAGCATCATGCGATGCTTGGCGTTTTGGCAGGCGGCCAGGATCCGCCGAACCTCGTCGCGGGTCAGCAGTTCTGGAATCCGCTGCGGTTTTTTGGGGACGGTGAGCGGCACATCAAACGACGGCCACTGCAACACGTGCAAATACAGGAACCGCACGCCGTGCAGATAGACACGGCAACTGGCGGCAGACAAACCGCGCTCCTGAACCAGGTGATTGAAGAAGTGTTGCAGGTCGTCGGTACTCAACGTGTCTGGCGAACGGTGGAAATAACGTGCCAGATCAGTGACCACCATCAGGTAGGTATTGTGGGTACGTTGCGCAAAGCCACGCTGACGCATGGCCGCGATCATCTTCTGTCGCAGGGCAGTCATCGTCGTCACTCCTGTTGATTGACCCACGTGGGTCAATCAATAGTGTGGCCCGATGAGGCGAAAAACGTGATTCGTCAACAGCTACCGCGAAGCGGTTTAGTTCAACAGTGATTATACGCCCTGCCATGAAACCTCAATGAACGTGACATCACAATGACTGAGGTTTCACAGCCACCAAATTGAATCTACCTCATTGATTCTACAGCGTGCAAAGAGAATTTTGGCGATGTAGCCAAAATTCGCGGGCTTGCGCGTTTTGCTCGTCTCAATAATACTGTTTTTATATACAGCACTATTGAGGCATTCTCCCATCCCCACATCCACTTGTCCGATTGGGCTTTTTTGCCATCCTCCTTGAGTACCTGGATCCGGGTTTCATCGGCCTGCAGGTAATCACTGCTGTTCTGGGTTTCACGTATCAGGGTCATCAGCGGTTTGAACACGTCGTTCAGGCGGATGATCCAGTGGGCCATGCTGGTGCGGCTCAGGTCATGACCCAGGCGCTTGAACACTTGAACATCTGCTCCTGCCGGTACAGTGGCAGGCCATCGGCGTACTTGGAAGTGATCAGGTAAGCCAGTAGTGACGGTGTGGCAATGCACTTGCCCAGTGGGTGCTTGGACCGGGCGGCCGCAATGACATGCTCTTGGCCGTCTTGTTCGAACACCGCCTTTTCCTGCCAGTACTCCAGGACTTTCAGTTGGGCCGGAATGTACTCCAGTTCTTCCTTCACTTTGGTGAAGAAGGTCCTGGAAGCTCCGGCTTTCTCGTCGTCGCTGAGGGTCAGTTCAATACGCTCACGCAAGAGCGTGTCGGAGAAGCCGCGTTGATGGCGCTTGCGGGAGCGAGGCGGTGCATCGGCTTCTTCCACATCGTCAGGGAGTTCGTCGCGTAGTTCGTCAATCGCCACTTCCAGCTCGGCTTCATCGAACAACACGATCTGGTTGGGCTGTTTTTCACTGCTTGCGGCGAACTGCTGGATCTTCTTGTGACGCAGCAGCTCTTCGAGAATAGCGATATAGTTGTCGCGACGCCGGAGGGCCTCATCATGCTGCTGCAACTGACTCTGCAGAGCCGCTTCTTTCGCGGCCAGTTGTTCCTGCAAATCGTTGATAACCGCCGCCATTTCAACGGGCGATAGACCGCTGAGATCGGGTGTTTTTGGCGTATTATCAGGCGTTGTTTTCATGGCGAAATGATAGCAAAAACAACGCCCTGACACACTTGAAAAGTGCTACCCAACGCTCTCGTAATGCAGCGTTTTATGGCCCTGCAGCAGGGTGATGTCGTAGCCGTCCAGCAACCAGTTGATCTGCTCGCCGTTCAACGGCATCAGCTCATCCGACGGGCCCGGCCATTTAAATTTTTCCTCGGCCAGGGACTTGTAGTAAAGCACAAAGCCGTTGTCTTCCCACATCAGACACTTAATCTTGTTGCGCTGCCGGTTGGTGAAAGCGTAAAGCGCGCCGGAGAACGGGCTGTGCCCCAGCTCCTGCTCGACAATCAACGCCAGGCCGTTGGCCTGCTTGCGAAAGTCGATAGGCTGTCGGTACAGGTATATCTCCGGCAGGTCCCAGGAGGGGCGCAGATAGCGGTGGCGCATTACAGTTGCCTCAGCACGGCACCGAGCAACTCCACATTGCCAGCGTGCAGGCCGGTGATCGAGACGCCGCCGGGCAATGACACCGTTAATCCTTCTGACGACTCCGGACCAGGCACTGCCGATACCTTGGCAAAGCCGGGCGACGACACGGGTTGCTCCGGAAACGACGCCTCCGGTTCGGTCAGCTTTTTACGCCAATAAACAAAGCGGCAATAGGTTAGTGACTGCTGTTGGCAGTAGGCCATGCCGGACAAACCGGATGCCTGCCAGTCCTCGATATGTTGCTGCCAGAGACGTTTGCGTTCGATGTGTGTCATGCTGATTCCTCCTGGTGTTTATGAGGAAATCAGTGTGGGCAATTTCAGGGCGTGGCTGTAGGTGCCGATTTATGGGCGCTTACAGAATATCAATGGCCTTATCCGTCAATATTTACCGAAAGGAACAGACCTTTCAGTACACAGCCAGGAAGAGCTGGATGCCATTGCCTTTGAGCTGAATATGCGGCCTCGAAAACGCTTTGATTTTAAATGTCCGATAGAAGTGATGAGCGAGCTGATGGCCAAGTACCATGAAAGCCCATCAACCATCCAATGAGTGTGTTGCACTCAGAGTCTGCATCCGCCCACTTAAATCAGTTGAAATTAAGTGCTTATACAGAGATTTTAGCGCACTTAGGAAGGCGTAAAACCAACACCTCACTGAGAAAATATGCACGTTCAACCTTGCATAGACACTTAATCAAACTTAAGTGGCTTTCTAGATACTCGAACAGCAAGAAGAATCAATCTCAAAAGGAAGAGCAAAGAAGAAGTATGAAGTTGGCTCATCTTCAGCACTTAACTACCCAAAACCTAATATTTTCGTTATAACACCTGAGGCAACTCCAGCGGCAGTGCTCTTAGAAACATTCGCACCAGAAGCAAAGATTTCTTTCAGTCGAAGTAACGGTGTATCGCTATTTTTTATAGAACCTTCTTCAAACGTTTTATTCAAGTGAAAAAAAGCACGGGAAGTTAACTGAAAACCAACACCTTCAACCTCTCTAACAAGCCCCTCTGCTATCAGAAACACTAAAGAACCTTCGAATATAGCAACCTGCTTTTTATAGTCACTTTCTTTTTCTTCGGTTATTAAATCAATAGAGTTTTCTAGCTCTATTTTTTTACTCCTTGCATATTCAACTTCCTCTTCACTATGTCTCTCAAGAGCAATTACGATATCTGCTATATCTTTTTTTAGCTTAGCTTCTTTTAACTCCTCATTTTTTTCAAATTTCAGATACTCGTTAATAGCTCCATTTTTATCCAAAGAGCAAGGAACTGGAAATTCTAAAGATAGAGTTTCCAGTATCTTTCCTGAATATATACTGAACTGTTCAAAATTATCATCCATTAGCGTCTGACTCCATAACATTAAAACGGGAGCCCTTAGGCCCCCGTCATTACTTACCACTTCAGTCTTGCGACCAAGCCTCAGATTAACCCAGCAGAGACAGCACGTTCTGCGGGATCTGGTTGGCCTGTGCCAGTACGGAAGTACCAGCCTGCTGCAGGATCTGCGCGCGGGTCATGTTGGCCACTTCCACCGCGTAATCGGCATCTTCGATGCGCGAGCGGGCGGCGGCCAGGTTGGTGGAGTTGGTGTTGAGGTTGATGATGGCATCCTCGAAGCGGTTCTGCACGGCACCCAGCTCGGAGCGCAGAGTATCGACCTGGTTCAGAGCGGCATCCAGCGCGGCCAGCGGATTCTCGGTGGCAACCGTTTCAGGGTCGGCGGTCAGAGCGTCGTTTTCCACATAGATCAGCTCACCACCTTCGTTGGTCACAGACCCATCGGCAGCGATGGTGTAGTCGCCAACCGTTACATCACCATCTTCATCAGCGATCAAGCTTGCCAGTTCGGAAGAGGAGACGGTGGCCATGATCGCGTTATCGTCGCCATCTACCTCACCGGTATCATACACCCAAGTACCATCTGCGAGCTTGGTGTATACAACTTCAGATTCTTCTTCACCCAGAGTGACGGTATCGTTTTCTGCCGCAAGCTCAAGCACGTCGGTGGCAGTAGCAGCGGGAGCGCCGACAACGCTGAAGCCATCTTCAAACAGAGTTTCGACATTGATTGTTTGAAGATTGACATCGATGGTCTCACCATCGTTGGCACCCACCTGGATGGTGATGGTCGACACGTCAGTGTCGAGAACCCTGACACCGTTGAAGTTGGTTTCTTGGGAGATACGGTCTATTTCGGCCAGACGTTGATCGATCTCTTCCTGGATGGACTGCAGGTCAGCCTGGCTGTTGGTGCCGTTTTGCGCCTGCACGGTCAGCTCACGGATGCGCTGCAGGTTGTCGTTGATCTGGTTCAGGGCGCCTTCGGCGGTCTGGGCCAGCGAGATGCCGTCGTTGGCGTTGCGCTGGGCCTGGTTGAGGCCGTTGATCTGGGCGGTCATGCGGTTGGCGATGGCCTGGCCGGCGGCGTCGTCCTTGGCACTGTTGATACGCAGGCCGGAGGACAACCTCTCCATGCTGGTCTGCAACGCATTTTGCGACTTGTTCAGATTGGACTGGCCAATCATGGAGGTAATGTTGGTATTGATCACTGACATGGGGTGAACTCCTTGTGTCGTTTACCGGCTCTTGGTGCAGCGTGTCTCGCTTGCTAGCCGTAGAGCCTATGTTGACGGCGCTCTTCAGCTCCGTTGTCTTTACTATCGGCCCCCCCTTGCGAAGACTTTAGGGCTTCGAGCGAAATTTTTGACTTTCCTTGCTTACCCCGGCCTTAGCACTTACCCTTTACATGTCGTTTACAAGCTCTGAGCCGCAGCCCCGCCGTCATTGGAAGACGCCGGGGCTGCGGCTTTTTCGTTGGGTGATTTTGTCGGGTGACAAAGAAATCAGCCGGTTAGAGCAGTGCCGAGAGAGCGGTACTGCCCGTAGGCACTGTATTTTCACCATCAGCGCCCCCGGCCTTTGGCTCTTCTGCTTGCTGCCAGGCGGGGCGAAAACGGGCGGGTATGGCGCCCAAAAGGGCATCGCTTTGAATGACGCCCGCCAGTGGCGGCGCGGCGGAGGGGCGGGGAAAGCGCGGTTCCAACAGCGTTACCAACACTTGATCATCAGGGTGGCGAATTGCCCGCCCCAGCCCTTGGCGCAGCTTATGCAGGGTGCGCACGGTGCTCTTGCGGTAGAGCATACCGCTGGCCATGGCCGTTGCCCGTTCACTATCCAGGCCACGGCGTTGCAGCAGTTGTTCGACCAAGCGCTGCTCCACGGCGCTACGTGCCGCACGTGGATTGCGTAACACCACCAGATGCGACCAGTAGGCACTATTGCCTTCACGGGTAGGCGATAGTCCTTCCCAGCCTGCCGGGGTTAATAGAATGGCGTCGTCCTCAAGTCGTGCCACCAGCTCGCTTAATCCCTGGCCCAATTGATGCGCGACCAGTCGGTGGCGTTGTGTATCCGGCCAGGCATCCACCAACGCTTCGACATCGGCGTAGCTGGCACATAGCACCAGAGTACGGCCCGGCTGGTCGATCAGGTAGGGCATCACGCCGTGCACATAGTCAGCGGAAAGCCGGTAGCCGCCCTTGGGCAGGCGGGCGATGGGGTGCGGCAAGCCAACCGGCAGGCGGAATTGCAGTGTGCCGAAGTGTCGTGCCTGAAAGCTGACCTGCTGGCCACTGCGCTTACTGGTGGTGGGTAGCTGCAGGCGGCTGCGCATTTGACGAAACTGCGGCGCCTCGCCTGGCGCATGGTCGAGATCAGAGAGGGTGGCGGAGGTCAGCAGTGTGGCACGATCACCCACGCCATTGCGCAGGCTGGAGGCCGCGCTGGGTGAATGAGCGACGATGCCCGGCAGCCCGCGCACCGGTGAGTAGTCCAGTACCAGGTAATGGCTGGCTTCACGCAGCCGAGTGGCGATGGTTTCGGCACTGTGGCGTACATGCAGCCACTCCCGCCATAGCGCCGGATCGTGAGCCGATTCCCGTGGCCGCCGCTTGAGTAGCGCCTCAATGGCGCCTTGAAGCTGGGCGCTTTGCTCATCACTGATACCGTGAGCGCTGCCGGCACGCTCGGCATCGGTGAGTGACGCCAGCAGTGCCTGCCACTCGGCAGCCGCAGGATGCTGTTTCAGCAGCGTCAGCAGACGCACGGTGGTCTGTAACGATAGCCGTTGGCTAAGCAGCTCTTCGGCCAGTTCGGGGTAGTGCTCGGCCTCATCGAGCAGCAGTACATAGGGCGAGGCCGCCTGGGTGACGCGCCCCTGTGTGACCAGGTCCACCACCAGCAGGGCGTGGTTGATCACCAGGATATCGCTATTTACCGCTTCATTGAGCTGGGCCTCCAGGCTCTCCGGCAAGGGGTCGTCGCGCCGCAAGGCCAAGTCCGATACCTGCCACCCCTCCGGTAACCAGGCAGGATCGAGATCGAGCAGGCATCCATCGCTCTCCAGTGCCCAACGCACCAGTTGCCGCAAGTTGGCGGGTAGGTGGCGATCCTTTTGCGCCGCTTCCAGGCTGATCGCCCCCAACTGCAGGGCCAGGCGCTCGGGGCTCAGGTAGTTTTCACGGCCCATGCGCAGTTGAAAACTGAGTGCCGGCAGCTCGGCGCGAGTAAGGTAATCGCGCACGATGGTGAGGTTCTCCGGCTGCAGCAGTTGCCGCTGCAAGGCGCGGGAGTGGGTCGAGATCACCGCCCGGCGGGCGGCCTGCTTGCCGCCCATGCGCTTACCCTTGGCGACCCAGTCGGCCAGTACCAGCTGGTAGGCCAGTGATTTGCCGATGCCGGTATCGCCTTCAACGAAATGCACCTGGCCTTGCGCCTTGACGCCGTCGAGCAGTGCCTGGGCATAAGCCACCTGCACCGGGTTGTGTTGAAAACCGGGGCGTTGGGGCAAGACGTTGGTGAGGTAGTCGATAACCGGATGCATGAACACAGGTATTGGAGAAATAGCGGGCCAGATTAGCATATCGCCCCAGCAGCGCCGGGGCGATATGACTCCCGCAGGGGCGGGATCAACAGACGTTCCATCGAGGTCTGCAGTGCGTTGCTAACACCTCCGCAAGGGCGGAGACGGCCATGGTAGCGCACTTGGCAGGTGGTTTCACTATTGCTGGAACAGCAGGCCCATGCCGTAAGTACGTAACCGCGAGAGCCCGCCGAGCCAGGCCAGCGCGGCACGTTGCGGGTCGGTGACGGTGAGCTGTGCGCTGACGTGTACGACTTCATGCCAGGCGGCCAAGCCAGTACGCTGTTGCCAGCGACCTAGCGGCAGGCAGTGAATCCGATCAGGCTGTGCGGTAAATCCATGGCGCATCAAGCGCTCGCTGAGCAGAGATTCCCAGCGCTCACGGGGCGCAGGCACATGGCGACTACGCGGCAACCGCTCCCCCTGCGGCGATAGCCGTGTGGCGACACTGGGCACCCACAGCCACTCCAGGCAGAGATCAGCACCGACGGTAAACGCCTGTTGGCGTTGATAGGCGCCAGGGAATGGCCGGTCAGCTCTGAGGGTCAGCAGATGGCGATCATCATCGAGTGCATCGAAGCGAAACAAGAAGGGACGTTCACCCTGGGAATAGTGAGTATCGCCGGTAAACAGTCGCCAGGCGGTGCGGTGGTAGTCGTCCAGGGTGGGAGCTTGCCCCGGCGCATGGCCGGGGTGGCAGAGCACAGCGGCCTCGAAGGTGTGAACCGTCATGGTGTTCAAAACAGCGATCCTTGCCGTTGTGTTTGTGGGGGCGCGGGTGTCAGGTAGGCTTCAAGGGCTGACAGGCGTGGCATCACTTCACGCAGCACCGCAGGTAAACGCAGCCGGTCGAAGGGGTCGGTCGGTAGCGCCATCAATAGCGCACGGGGGTCGGGTACCTTGCCAAGCCAGGCATCGAAAGCAGCATCGTCACGCTGGCCCCGTGCAGCATCCGTAATCGGCTTCCAGAACACGAGGCGGTCAGCCTGGTTGGTTAGTTCCAGGGTTTTCAACACCTGTGCCGTTTCCAGAATCGCCTGCAGGTCTAGCGGCGTGACACCTTGCTCACTGTTGCACCACACTTCTTTCAGCGAGGTGGTTGCCAGCAAGCGCCGCATCAAAATATCCGCTTTGCGGCCCCAGTTCTCGATATAGACGAAGCCCTGTTCCAGGGGGCGCTCTCCCGGCGCAGAGAGGGCACCGGCAATCAGTAAATCGAGCAATCGAGCCAGTGGTTTATCGGTACTCAAGCGGCCCTGCTGCCCCCACTCGCCCTTTTTGTACTTGGCGTGCAGCTTGGGCGGCAGGGTCAGATAAAGCTCGTTGCGCGGCGTGATGATGCCCCCCGAGCCTACCAGCATGCCGAGCTTGCCGTAGATCGGTGTGGTGGTGTTGCCAGTGTGGTTATAGCGTTCCAGACCCAGCAGGCGTTCACTCGGAATGCGCGGGGTATAGCAGGTCAGGCATACCTGCTCCGGCTCACCGGACTTGCCGTAACGGTATTCCGCTGCCTGAAATGGGGCTTCCACCTCACTCCAGCGGCGGTTACAGCAAGCGCAACTGGGGGTATCCGGGGTAAAGCGAGAAAACTCGGCCCCCACGCGCAGCTCGTGGGTGGCGGCAAACAGACGCTGGTAAGCAAGATGGCGGCTCATGCCAGGATCTCCCGCAGAATGCGCGGCGGTCGAAACACGGGTTCATCCGTACCCCAAGAGGTCATCCGCAATGTGTCAGCCAGCGGTGAGTAGGCCATGCCCGTATGCTCTTCCACTTGCCGCCAGGGGCGCTGCCGCCAGCGCTGTTCAGTGCTGGGAGATACACTGGCCACACTGATCATGCCTTGGCCGTGGTTGTGTCCGATGCCGATTTGCGGCAGCTCTTGCAATAGGTTGATGCAGGCATCCGGATCGCCTTCGGCGTAAAACAGCACGTAGGGGCTCAGCAGCGCCTGATGGTGGGTCATTTTAGGTGCCCAGTCGCCACCATCAATGCGCAACGCGGCGCGCACGTTGCGCGCCTGCAGCAGCGGCAGACGTTGGATATGCCCGATCTTCGCCTGCGCCTGCGCTTCCAAGCCAGCGTGCGGCGTCACGCCGAAAATCAGTTGTGAAGCGCGGTAGCCGCCGCGTGCCTTATCGAAGAGCAGCGGCAAGGTGTGGTAACGCGACCAGTCGAGCGCCCGCCGACAAGCGGCTTCTTGCAGCAGGGTATCGAGCCGGGGTACCACCAAGGGCAATATAAGCGGGGTGTGGAGTTGCAGCAGCAGGCGAAAGGCCTGTGCCCGCGCAGCAGGTATGCCCTTGGGAGAAGGGGGCTCACGCTCGCTCACTTGCGTGACTTCCACTGCTTACGGGCCTCCTGGCGGGTAGAGAGTGTAAAGTCGTATTGCGGCAGTGCCTGGGCGAATGCCTCCCAAGCAGCTTCCAGCGGTTCACCGTCAAGTTCGATGCCCATGTCATCCAGCCGTACCTGACCTATCACACTGGCCCGGCGCTGCCCTGCTGCCCGCTGTAGTACCTCCCACTCAGCGCTGATCGCGCCAAAGCCGGTCGCCAGATGCCCGCCCAGGCGTGGGCGCTGGGAAAACTCGCCCAAGCAATGCAGCAACAGGCCCAAGGACTCCGCTGAGCCTTCGATGATACGCAGGCGGCTCTGTAGCTGGCTGCCCGGCGCGATGGCCTCGACACCCTGGATCGGATGCTTGATCGATTCTTCCGACCCCTCCCGTGCTTTGCGGATCTCCTTTTCCTGAGCTTCCAGTTCCTTGATCTGCGTGCTGATTTCCTGCCTGACGGTGCGGTCGTCGCTATTGCGTGAGCGTTCCCGTAATTCGCGCACTTGAGCACGCAGCGCCTCAATCTCTACCATGCTCTCGCGGGCACTGCGCAGCTCAGTGAGTAGCGCTTCATGCTCGGCTTCATCCAGGTATTGAGCCAACTGCGGGCTATGCTCAAACTGGTCGTGACGCACGCCTTGCCCCGCCGTGATCAGGTTATCGCGCGAGGTCAGCAATGCGCCTACCTCCAGATAGCCGGCCAGCTTCCAGCGTCCGAACAGGCTGAGGAAAGGATTAGCGGCGCGCAGGAACGCCTCGGCGCGGGGATCGTGAGTGCCGCCTTCCTCGCTATTGACCTGGCGGGTGATATCCACCCCTTCGCCCAGCATGTACATCTCGGCACGGTTGAAGATGCCATCCAGCGGCTTGCCGTGTGCCTTCGCCAACTCACGGATCAACATGGTCAGCCCCGCCTTGCGCAGCGGACCACGCAAGGTACCGCCATTGAGAAACACCTGGCCATGCGGCGTACGCGGTAGACGCTGCTCCATGCCAACGTAATCCACCGTGATCGGCGCCTCGGCAGTGATGAGGCCAGAGAACTGGTAAGCGAGGGGTTGGGGCATGCAGATGTTCCTGAAACGGCACGGATGATGCGGCATATCCTACCACGCTCACCATCGACAAATAGCCCCGTGCTGAGCGCAGCCGCTGCGTTGCACTTTTCCCTATAGAGGCGGCTCCTCGATACCCAAAGCTAGGGAAATAAGGCTAAAGAAAAGGTAAGCGTTGCCGATGGCAGGAATGAGGGTGGATCCTGAATCCGTGAGACCGGCCCTCGGAAGCACTTCTAACCCACTGACCTGCATGGCAATATAGCCATTATCGCCATTCACCCAGACAGTGCCATGCCCAACATAAAGTTCCGCGCCAGTCGCCGCACCCTCACCAGCCACGCCGGGCTGTCCATCATCGGGCAATGCTTCGAGATCGCTGGCGTCGACAGCATCGACGGCCGCTTCCCCACCACGCTGGGCATGCGCACCAGTGACGTGATCAAGAGCTACCTGGGCCTGCTGTGTCTGGGCATGAGCGACTATGAGGCTGTCGAGAACTTCCGCCGCGACAAGCCCTTCCAACAACTGCTGACCCTGCAGAAGGTGCCGAGCGCGGCGACGTTGCGACAGCGGCTGGAGAAACTTGCCGCCAACGACCTGCAGGCACGCACCGCCACCTGGTCCACGACCCTGCTGTCACTGATCGAAGCACCGATCACCGCCGAGACGACGCACGTCTGCCTGGACATCGACACCTTCGTCATGGACAACAGCAACTCGAAGAAGGAAGGCGTCTCGCGGACCTACCAGAAGGTCGATGGCTACACCCCGATCGCCGCCTATCTGGGCAACGAAGGGTGGTGCCTGGGTCTGGAACTGCGGCCTGGCAAGCAGCACACCATGAAGGAGAGCAACGCCTTCCCGAGCGGGTACTGCCTCGCGCCCAATGCCTGACCAGCAACCGATCCTGTTACGCGAGGACAGCGGCTTCGACAGCCGGCGCACCGGCGCTTTCGAACAGCAACGCCGGTCTTTGCCGACGAGGGGCGCCGGCTCGACTATGTCGTCAAATGGAACCCGCGCGGCTCGGCCACGGCTGATCGAGATACCGGCTGGCGGTGGCGGCGGACTACTGGGAAGAGCTGCGTCCGGCAAGCGCCGTGCGCTGTGGACGCAGACCGTCTCGATCCACGACGACAACAAGACCGAATACGTCGTCCAACGCGTGATGCGCCCGGTAGAGCGCACCGCCGATCGCGATACCAGTTGCTGCTCGAACCGGACTATGAGTTGGAAGGCTGGTGGACCAGCTCGACGAGGCGCCGGAGGCGGTGATCAAGCGCTACCGGCGCATGCCACCCATGAGCAGTTTCACAGCGAGATCAAGACCGATCTCGACCTGGAGCGCTTGCCGTCCGGCAAGTTCGCCACCAACGATCTGATCCTGCATCTCGCCCAGTTGGCCTACAACATCCTGCGCCTGATGGGACAGCTAGGCATGACCGGCGAGCTGAGCCCGGTTCGCCACCCGGCCAAGCGGCGCCGGCTGCGCACCGTGCTACAAGAGTTGGTGCACCGTGCGGCTCTCGTGATTCACAAGGCACGGCAGATCATCCTCGACGTCGGGCAGGATATCGGGCGCATGACGGTGCTCAAGACGCTGCGGAGCCGACTGCGTTATCCACGAGGAACGCCATGCTGACCGTCAATCGGCGACACTCTATCCACAAGCAGTTCCAGGCGACACGCGATCGCCAGATATGTCGTGCCTGGCGGGTGGAAAGGCATGACAAAACGGGCCGTCAGCACCGATCAGCACGGTGGGTTTTGGCAATAACGGGCTTGCGAAAGCCAACTTGCACGGGGCGAATGATCAAAAAGTGCTCGCTGGCGGTGATAGGGAAAGTGTCGGCGCCGGCTTCACGGATTCAGGTCTTATTTACCCAGCGAGGCAACATATCCAAAATTCGCGTGCCGGCTCGTTTTCACGATTTAATCATACTTTATTGATAAATTTGGCTTAGGTCACGTGGCTTTGAAGAAAAATTGAGCTGGAGCAGGCTTTGGGCAGCTGACGCTGCCTTCGCGCCGGGCCGCCGCTGCGGGTGCCTTTTGGCTCGTTCCTCGCCAAGCGTTACGCCGCGCTACGGGGTGGCTAGATTGCTTATGTGGTGTGATCATCGCGCGCTGAAGCGCCCTCCTACAACACTGCTAATACAGTGACGGTGTTGCGGGAGACGCATGAGCTTAGGCTTTGAGGACGTAACGCAGGGTTTCAACGACTTGGTCTGTAGTGGTGCACCAGGCTTGGGCTGTGCGTCTTTAGAAAACGATCCTCTTTGTTCATGGCTGCATCTAGCGAGAGAATCGTCTTGGCCCGTCGGATATCCCGATCCAGATTGGCTTCCGTCTTGGCCTCATCTCGCGCGGTGCGCCAGTAGGTGATGCTGAATCAGGCCTCTGAGTTTCTCACGCTTATCGTCCAATTCATTGAACGTGCCCGACCATTCCTCGCCTCTTTCCTCAATCCTACCAAAACTTAGCCGTCAGCGGATCACTTTTGCTGAAGCATTGGAGCTGGCCAAGTCGCTGTAACCTGCTTCAGCCAAAACAAGAGGAAGAGCCTGTCAGGGGCTCCCCCTTTACATTCTGTGTTTTCACGAAATTGGCGAAGCCTGATAGCTGGTTCAGCCTTGAAGATCGCCCTCTTTGGGTTCCGACATCACAGCTATTACTTCTGCATCTTCATCACCCTCGGCCAGATAAATATGCCCGATGGAACTGTTGAAATAAGCCGTTTCTCGTTCACCCAGGCTGATGCTTTCACCATTTTCAAAGTGAATGCAGACGCGCCCCGATAGCACCATGGCAAACTCCTCTCCGGGGTGGCGGATGAAGTCTTCAAACTCACCCAGATCACGCGCCTGAATCCGAGCATAAACCGGCATCATGCTCCGACCGGGAAACTCACCCGCAATAGGATGATATTCATAGCTGCCAGTAGCATACCCAGTCGCCTCAGAAATTTTGCTGGTGACCACCGTTGGCTTATCTGACCTGTCCGCACCCGATTCAGGGTTGAACAGCTGGGGCAGGCTGACATTCAGAGCACGTGCGGCAGCAGCAAGCTTGTCATAGCTGACAGTTGCCTGCCCCAACTCCATTTTCGACAGCGTTGAAAGCGCAACACCACTTTTCTCAGACACCTGTTTCAGGGTGAATTTCTGCTGTTTACGGTGAGCCCTTAGGCGAGAGCCGACCAGTACTCGGTCGATCAGTGTATCGGACGGCTGGGATTGTGAGTCTGTTGGCATGAAAGCTTCGCGGCTCGACCTGACTATGAATACGAAGTCCTAGTGTATCCCGAAAACAGCTTGACTTTAAGGAAACGCTGCATAAATCCCGTCGGAGCTGCCTCATAGCCACCGACGAGGTAAAATCTGACCTGTCGTCCAACACCCGCTGACAGAGCCACTCCGATGAAACAGATCTCATTCGCCCAGGCTGAGCACCAGAACAAGAAGAAGGTCACCCGCCGCGAGCGGTTTCTTGCCAGGATGGAGAAGCTGGTGCCGTGGCAACGGCTGATCGCAGCACTGTCGCCGTCCTACTTCCCGAATTCAGCGGGCAAGCGAGGCCGACCACCCATTGGCCTGGAGCGCATGCTGCGCATTTACTTCCTGCAGCAGTGGTATGCCCTGGCCGATGAAGCGCTGGAGGATGCCATCTACGACAGCCAGGCCATGCGTGACTTCATCGGTATCGATCTGGCCATCGAGAGTGTGCCGGATGCGACCACGCTGCTGCGCTTCCGTCACCTGCTGGAGCAGCATGCCCTGACCCAGCGGATCTTCGAGGAAATCAACGCCCACCTGGCCGAGCAGGGCCTGTTCATGCGCGAGGGCACCATCGTCGACGCCACCATTGTGGCGGCCGCCCCTTCCACCAGGAACAAGGCCAGGCAGCGCGATCCGGAGATGAAGCAGACCCGGAAGGGCAAGCAGTATTACTTCGGCATGAAGGCCCATATCGGTGTCGATGCGGTCACCGGACTGACCCACAGTGTCGCCGCCACGTCGGCCAACGTCGCCGATGTCACCATGGCCGGCGCTCTGGTCCGGGAGGATGACAAGCGGGTATACGGCGACGCGGGCTACACCGGCATGTGGAAGTACCTGGACGAAGAGAAGGATGCCCCGGACTCCCGCTGCTGTGTCGCCGCCAAGCGCGGCCCCATCAAGAAGATGGAAGACAGTCCCATGAAAGCGCTGCTGCTGGCGATCGAGAAGGCCAAGGCCAGCATCCGCGCCAAGGTCGAGCACCCGTTTCATGTCATCAAGAACCTCTTCGGCTACCGGAAGGTTCGCTACAAGGGGCTGGCCAGGAACCAGGCGCAGCTGTTCACCCTGTTCGCCCTCGGCAATTTGGTGCTGGCTGGACGATGCCAGGGGCATGCTGACGGGGCCAGTGTGTCTTGAATCTGGCCTGGCAGCTGGATAACCAGGCTGCCAGGGTAAAAAGGCCACCTTCCGTGGCCAGAAAGTGACCGTTGACGCGGTGAATATGCCGCCCTGAGTGCTTTAGCCGCTCAGAGACGAATTGATCAGCGGTTCCTTAAGGTTCTCACATTTGATATTCCCTTTTACGAGAATTATCATTTAAGAGAAATTGTGATTCTATCGTGCTGCGCGTGCGGCTCGGCCACTCAATAGCCATCAACGAGATATAACTCCATGTCCAATTCAATCGAACGTATCCCCAGCGATTTGCCCTTCCCATTCTCCCGTGCCGTTCGCGTGGGAGGTTTCCTGATGCTTTCAGGCCAGATTCCCATGACTGCTGAAGGCGAAGTCGTCAAAGGCAGTATCGAAGAGCAAACCGAAGCGGTCATGACCCGTATCGGCGAGTCCCTTGAACACTGTGGTGCAAGTTTTGCGCAGGTCGTTAAAGCGACCGTCTGGCTGTCGGACATGAAGCACTTTGCGGGCTTCAACGAAGTCTACAAACGCTATTTCGAAGCAGGTCTGCCGGTTCGCTCCACCGTGACAGCAGGCCTAGCACTGGGCGTTGATGTCGAAGTAGAAGTGCAAGCCTGGGTCGGTGAAGCCTGATTCAGCCAGCTAACTGGCACACATAAATAAGAAACTGAGGATTTGGCACCATGAAAGATGTATTGAAAATCGCGGGCGCTTTTGTCGGATTTCTGGTTGGAGCAGGCTTTGCTTCAGGCCAGGAGCTGCTTCAATTCTTTGTTAGCTTCGGCGTTTGGGGGCTGGCAGGTGTCGCGCTGAGTACTGCCGCTTTTATCTTCCTGGGCATGACTCTGGCGAATCTGGGTAGCGAGCTTCAAGCGACTTCTCACAAGGAAGTTGTACGGGCTATCTGTGGCCCCTGGCTTAGCAAACCCATCGATTTGCTGATGACATTTTTCATGCTTGCCATCGCCGTAGTGATGCTGGCCGGTGCCGGCGCACTGCTGGAACAAAAGCTGGGCCTGCCTGTAGCCTGGGGCAGCGCGCTGGTGACTCTGCTGGTAATTGCAGCCACCTGTCTCAAACTGAAAAAAGTGCTCACGCTGATCAGCAGCATCACTCCTCTGCTGATTCTGGTGGCACTCGGCATCGCGATCTACGCACTGGCAACCCGAGAAACCGACCTGACGACACTGAACCAGTTGGCACTCGACCAAAACGCAGCCACCAGCCATTGGGCACTGGGCGCCATGCTGTACGTTTCGTATAACATCTTCGGCTGCGTCGCGATTCTTGCCATCTCCAGCGGTGCTGCAAAAGACCGCCGCAAAGCAACCTGGGGCGGTATTCTTGGCGGCATTACCCTGGGTGCGCTGATGATGACGATCAGTCTAGCCATGCTGTCGCGCCTGGACAGTCTGGTTGATACGCCTATGCCGATGCTGGCTTTAGCACTAGAGGTTTCCCCTGCGCTTTCCTCGCTGGTGTCGATCGTCATTCTGCTGATGATTTTCAATACCGCAGTGGGCTGCCTCTACTCTTTTTCATCCCGATTTTTGCAGGCCGATACCACGTCTTTCCGCGTTGGATCCTTAATAGCGGGCATCATTGCCTATGCCTGCAGCATGTTTGGATTTGTCAGTCTGGTCGGCATGGTGTATCCCGTGTTCGGCTATATCGGGTTCATCCTGATTACCGCAATAACCGTTGCCTGGGTGCGCCAACGCATGAAGCACAGCCACAAGGCACAAACTGCACGAGCCCAATAAGAAGTTAATGGATTTATGGCACGTGAGATTCTGATTCTGGGTGCTGGCATGGTCGGAGTATCCGTTGCCTAGCACCTACAGCAGAGAGGCCATAAGGTCACATTGGGGGATCGCAAAGCACCTGGGTGCGAGACCTCCTCTGGCAATGCCGGGCTGATTCAACGAGAAGTCGTCTTTTCTTGCTCCTACGCCTAAGCTCAGAGGCGTTTGACGCGGTGACGTTTTTTGCGGCAGCAAAAATCGGCAACGGGTCAAACGTCCTTTGCAGCGCATTGTTAGATTTATTTCTCAATTAACGCGGTGAAACCCAGTGGGCCATAGGTGGCATCTACTTGTATTATTGAAAATTCACCTTCAATCCTGTGGAAACCTCTCGTGCCCAAATCAAGCTGCAAAGCACTGGAGCTGAGGTAAGCATTCCAACAGCCCCCAAGATTAAAACCGCTTGGCCCAGAGTCCTTGCCACCCGAGTCGCGTGCTACGCGATACACTCGGCCAGGCACAGCAAGAAAACGAACACTGGCGGCTGGTGAGGTGATGATGGAAAAGCCCCGCATCGTAGAAGCCAAGGAAATTCTGCGCCAATCAACTCAAGGCCGCACGCAGCCATTTATTGTGCGTGATGTCATGGATGAACAGTACGTGGTCAAAGGCATCAATGGCGTTGGCCAGCCGTCATTGGTCGCTGAGCTTATTTGCGCTGAATTGGCACGGCGGTGTGAATTACCCATCGCTGAGTACGCTTTGATGCGATTTCCGGCAGGCATGCTAGATTTTTCCATGGAACCTCGCGCCGACGACCTGAAGGGTGGGCTGGCATTTGCCTCCAAGGTCGCTTCGCATAGTCAGGATCTGCTTTTTTCACAAATCTCAGAAGTCGATGAAGTGACACAGCAGCGGCTTTTGCTATTCGATATGTGGGTTAACAATGAGGATCGTCGCCTGAGCGCTCAAGGTGGCAACGTCAACCTGCTATGGAGCTCAATGAGCGGTTTGGTGGTGATTGATCATAATCTAGCTTTCGATCCTATCGACGCTAACGGCGATTTTGAAAATCATGTATTTAGCCATCAGCGTGCCTGTTTTGCGGACCTGGAGGTGCGGGCACGCCACGAGGCGGTGCTTGACGCGGCCCTGAACGATTGGGATATGATCATTGATTCGATTCCTCTAGAGTGGATCTATTACGACATAGACGATGCCACCTCAGAGATATATCCCTCACTGGCAGAGCGCTTCAATCTATTAGCACGGTTACGCGACCCTTCCTTTTGGAGCCTGATATGAGCGCCATTATTTGTAATTATGCAGTGCTGCGCTTTCAACCCTACCTGGACACGGGCGAGTTCGCGAACCTGGGAGTCATCATGCTCTGCAATAACGGTGTGTTCCTGCAACGCGTTGAAACCGTTGCTCGAAAACGCATCACACAATTTTTCGATAAACTGCCAGCGAAAGTGTTTACTCAGGCACGCCAACATTTCGTCACAGAGCTCAAAAGGACGGTTGATCTAGCCAATCAACACCAAGCCCAACCTGAGGTGCAGCTGCGCATTTTCAAAGATTTGATAGAGCCTCGTGAAGCCATGTTTCGCTTTAGCAGGCCTGGCACGCTAGCCGCAAAGGATCCACAAGCAGCGCTAGATGAACTATTCAACCGCTATGTTCATCATGATTTTAAGCACGTAGCATCACCAGAAGAGCAGCTCACCAAAGATGTCACGCAATGGCTAAAATCGTTGAACCGTCATTACACAGAGCAAACGCTAGGAAACGATATCGTGCGTGTAAAGTTGCCGTTTGTCTGGCAGGAAGGCGCGCACATACGGCAGGCCATTAAACCCATCAGCTTTGATTTGGATGATGCCAGCAAAATTATTGAGAAGGGCGATAAGTGGCTAGCGCATTTACGCCGCCTTAAAGCTTCTGGCCATAACCCTGACGATATGGTGTTTATTAGTCAGGCTCCGAAGGTACAAAAAGGTCCTAAATTGCACGCATATCGAGAGATCTGTCAAGAAATAGAGGGCGACTACTCAGCTCGGGTACTGCCAGAGCAACTGGGGCAGCACATCATTCTCAAGGCCGTTTCAACCCCATTTTCATCAACCCATCGCTAGTTGCCCTCAGCTTCTCAAACTCACACTAGAACGCCCCCGGATGGGGCGTTCTGCATGCTGAGTCGACTCAAGGCTGCTTAAGCAAACACCTCAGTCCACTCACCGCGCTTGGCCAGCAGGTTACGCGCCAGTTCCTGGGCACCTTCCAGGCTGTGGCTGGCGGCCCAGCCGCACTGTATTTCGTTGCAGGCAGGCACTTCGGTGGCGGTCAAGACGTCGTTGAGCGTCTGCTCGATGATCGACAGTACGTCGTCGTAATCGTCGTGGTTGATCAACGCGATATAGAAGCCGGTCTGGCAGCCCATCGGGCTGATATCGACGACTTTATCGGTATGATTGCGCGACAACTCCGCCATCAGGTGCTCCAGGGAGTGCAGCGCGGGCATCTCCATGTGCTCCTTGTTGGGTTGGCAGATACGCAGGTCGTATTTGTGAATACGGTCGCCGTGCTGGCCTTCCTTGATATCGGCCAGACGCACATAGGGTGCCTTTACCTTGGTGTGATCCAGGTTAAAGCTTTCGACGTTCATCTTTTTTTCGGTCATGTTGGCTCCGTAGTCGCTCTCGTTCGCGGGGCTATTCTACACGTTGTGCACTCATGACACCTTGGGGGCGTCGAAATTCCACGGCTCATCGGTGTAGACACATACGTTGGCGTCTTCGATGTCGCCATCCGGCGACTCGACGTGCTGAGCGAAAAACTCCTGGATCTCTTTACGCTGGCAATGCGCTTCGAACTCCTCACGGCTGGCCCAGATTTCATGAAACACGATGGGGTAGCTGGTGCCTTGGGCAAACGGGTTATCGATCTGGCGAGTCACCGTGTACAGCAGGCAAGCATCTTCACGATGGGCGTTGGGCTCAAGACTTTGCAGCGCCTTGAAGACCGCTTCTTCTTTGCCAGGCTTGGGTTTGAAGCTGGCGGTGCAGTAGATTTTCTTCGACATGATCAAGCATCCTGATGATGGAACAGCGACCATTATCAATCAGCGCGAAAAACCGCTTACTTTTAGTGAGCGGATGGATAGCGCGGCATCCGCAGGATGCCCTTGCTGATGATTTGCACAGTGCTATACTACTCACGTCGACACGACCTACCGAGGGGCACTCGGAAAGTTACGTCTGTGGAGACGATGTGAGACCTGGGGGATATGAGTTGGTTCGCCACCGTAAAAATCCCCACTGTGGGACTTTTACGGCGATAACCAAGCCATTCCCTCGGGCAATCGTCTTGGAAGCAGAAACCAGGAAGGTAACAACCTGGGAATCCCCTTCCTTTCCGTCGCTAGACGGCAGCGCAAGCTGAGGGAGGGGAGGATGTCAAGCGTGTGCTCATGCGCTAACGACAGTCCTGGTTCAATCCATCTCCTGGCGCACTGCTACAGCTTAGCGAGTTTACCGCCCTGTCGTCCTGAGCCAGTTTTGGCCCAATGTGGCTATTCAAACCAAAACGCCGCTGCCATCGGCAGCGGCGTTTAAGCAATGCAGGCCTGAACTTATACGGTAAAAGTCGCTTCCTGTTGGCCGGTCTTCAAATCGCCAGAGCGTACCAGCTCGTCAGTGACACGGTCGATGGCGCGCTTGGCGCGGCCAATCATCTCGTCCACTTCACCACGATTGATGGTCAGCGGCGGCGCAAAGCCGAGGATGTCGCCCTGGGGCATGGCGCGGGCAATCAGGTTCTCTTCCATGGCCGCCGCCGCGACGCGCGGGCCGACTTTCAGCATGGGGTCGAAGTGCAGACGCTGTTTGGCATCCGGCGAAAACTCCAACGCCGCCATCAAGCCAACGCCACGTACGTCGCCCAGCAGCGGGTGACCTTCGAAGGCTGCTTTCAGCTGCTGCTGGAAGTAAGCGCCGGTTTCTGCCGCGTTGCCCACCAGGTTCTCGCGCTCGATGATATCCAGATTGGCAAGGCCTGCGGCACAGCCCAGGGCGTGGCCGGAGTAGGTCCAGCCGTGGCCGATGGGGCCGAATTCGCCGGTGCCCTGCTCCAGCACTTTCCACACCTTGTCGCCAACGATCACACCTGAAAGAGGCTGATAGGCGCTGGTCAGGCCTTTGGCGATGGTGATCAGGTCAGGCTTCATGTTGTAGTGGTGGCTGCCGAAGTCGGAGCCGGTACGGCCAAAGCCACACACCACTTCGTCGGCAATCAGCAATACATCGTACTTGTCCAGCACCGGCTGAATCGCTTCCCAGTAGCCTTCCGGCGGCGGCACGATGCCCCCGGTGCCCAGCACCGGCTCACCGATGAAGGCCGCGACGGTCTCAGGGCCTTCCTCTAGAATCATGGCTTCCAGCTTGTCCGCGCAGTAGGCAGAAAATTCGAGCTCGGTCATGCCGTGCTGCTCGGCGGCGCGCAGGTAGTAGTGCGGCGCTTCGGTATGGCGAATGGTATCGATGGGCAGGTCGAAGTGGTCGTGGAACGCCTTCAGGCCAGTCAGCGAGCCAGACGCAATGCCTGAGCCATGGTAACCGCGCATGCGCGAGATGACCTTTTTCTTCTGCGGGCGGCCCAGCACGTTGTTGTAGTAACGCACGATCTTGAGCTGGGTTTCGTTGGCATCAGAGCCCGACATGCCGTAGTAGACCTTGGACATGTTGAGGCCTGCGATTTTCAGCACACGCTCGGAAAGCTCGATTTGCGGCTCGTTGGAGTGGCCCACGTAGGTGTGATAGTAGGAAAGTTCCAGCGCCTGCTTGTAAATCGCTTCCGCCACTTCGGTGCGACCATAGCCGATGTTGACGCAGTAAAGACCCGCAAAACCATCGATGAACTCGCGGCCATCCTTGTCCACGATGTGGATGCCTTTACCGCCGGTAATCACGCGGCCCGGCGCATCGCCATGGGCAAAATCACGCAGATGGGTAGAGGCGTGGAAGGTGACTTTGCGATCGCGTTCAATCAGATCCTGATGCAAGCTCATAACGTTCTCTCTGTACGATAAGCCTCCCCGATCAGCGGGGCGGCACTTAAAATATTGCGGGCTGAACGGCTGGTTAAGCACACGCGAACACGCTGTAAACCCGTCCCTGGGCGCTCGGCTTTTTCATCCCTGAAAAAGACGGTTCGCTTAGTGCTTAACCAGCCTCGACTGCGACACTATCCGCGCTAGCTCCCCGATACCGATCCCAGCGCGCCCAGGCAGTAGTACTTCGTTTCCAGATACTCATCGATCCCCGTCGCGCCACCTTCACGGCCAAGGCCGGACTGTTTGACGCCGCCGAAAGGCACGGGCGGCCCGGTCATTTTCACCGAGTTGACGCTCACCATGCCGTACTCCAATGCACGCATCAGCTTCCAGATGCGGCGTATATCATGGGTGTAGATATACGCGGCCAGGCCGTACTCGGTGTCGTTGGCCATTTCGATGACTTCGTCGTCGCTACTATAAGCGGTAATGCCAGCCACCGGGGCAAAGTTCTCTTCCCGCCATACCTTCATTTTTGGCGTCACACCGGTCAGCAGTACCGGCATGAAGAAGTTGTCGCCCGGCGCTTGGCTTTGGTCACCCGCGATCAGGGTGGCCCCTTTAGAGATGGCATCGTCCACAATCGCAGCCGCTTTTTCGACCGCTTGGCGGTGAATCAGAGGACCAAGATCCACTTCGCCGTGCAGGCCGTTGCCTACGGTGAGTGCCGCCATGCGCTCGGTGAACTGGGCCACGAACTCATCGTGAATGGATTCGTGTACCAGAATACGATTCGCGGCAAGGCAATCCTGCCCGGCGGTTTGGAACTTCGCGGCCACGGCGGCGTAGGCCGCTTCTTTGGGGTCCATATCCGGCCCGACGATAAAGGGGGCGTTGCCGCCCAGCTCCAGCGAAAGCCGCTTTACGGTGTTGGCGCTCTGCTCGATGAGCAAGCGGCCAACACGGGTGGAACCAGTGAATGAAAGCGCCCGGATGCGCGGCTCTCCGCACAGAATTTTCGAGACTTCCGCAGGCTCGCCCAGCACGACGTTGAAGATACCTTCTGGAATGCCCGCACGCTCGGCGAGTTCAGCCAGCGCCAGCGCCGAAAATGGCGTTTCGTTGGCCGGTTTCACAATCACCGGGCAGCCAGCCGCCAGCGCAGCGGCGGCTTTACGTGTGATCATCGCCAGCGGGAAGTTCCAGGGCGTGATCATCGCCGCAATGCCCACCGGCTCCTTGATGGTGCCGAGCGATGCGTTGGGAATGTGGCTGGGAATGGTCTCGCCGTAGGTGCGCTTGCCCTCCTCCGCGAACCAGCGCACGAAGCTGGCGCCATACTCGACCTCGCCACGGGCATCCGGCAGCGGCTTACCCTGCTCGAGCGTCATGATGGTGGCCAAGTCTTCGCGGTTGGCCTGAATCAGGTCGTACCACGCCAGCAGGCGCTCGTAGCGCTCATCGGCGCGCAGCGCCCGCCAGTGAACGAATGCCGCTTCGGCGGCATCCACTGCGGCGGTAATTTGTTCGGCTTCCAGCAGGGGAATATGGCCGATGACGTCACCCGTCGCGGGGTCAACCACCGCTTCCTCACGGCCGCCCTCTCCATGGACCCACTTGCCGTTCACATACGCGTACTGGCGAAACAGGCGCGGATCTTCCAGGCGTTTTACTAGCGTGGCCGATAGTATGGTCATGGCACCTCCCCCTCCTGAACAGCATGGTCAGCCAGGCAGATCCGCCCGGCTATCGAATGCCTTCAGGTTAACGGAGAGTGGCCACGAAGTGTTTTTGAAAGCGACCGGCAAACCCTGCGCTTTTTTTGCAAAATGCGGCGTGAGCGTGGGTTTTTTCGGCAGCGCGGCTACTGGGCGCTGTCGATATCGATTCCGATGGGCGCTTGCTTGACGGTTTTGGTGACGATATAGGTGAAATAGCGCTCGATCCCCGCCTCCGATATCAGCCACTTGTCCATCAGCCGCTGGTAGCTGTCGATGGTGCGGGCCTCGAACTTCACCAGGTAATCAACGCCACCGCCCACGGCCACACATTCGGTGACCTCGGGGGTAGCCATCACGAGTGCTTCAAAACGGGCAAAGCTTTCGGCGTTGTGCTGTTTGAGCTCGATCTGCACCCACACAGGGTTGCGCGGCACCAATACCTCCGCATTGATGCGTGCCGTGTAGCCTTCGATCACACCCGCCTTCTCCAGGCGCTTCACCCGCTCCCAACAGGGGCTGACCGAGAGATTGATCGCCTCGGCCAGCTTCGATTTGGTGATCCGTCCATCCCGGGAGAGGATATCGAGGATTTTTAAATCATAGCGATCCAGTTTCATCATGCCGAGGGCTATGCCTCCAGGCGTTCGACAACGTCGGCGATCACCGCCAGGGTGTCGCCCATATTGATCAACGAAGGGGCCCGGCGCGCCATCAGAATGCCGTCGCGCTCGGCCTGGTACGCTACCGGTGCCGACCCGCTGCGGGTCATGTCATAAACGTAGGCAATGGTCTGGCCCTTCTTCACTTCGTCGCCCAGTGCCACCAGCAGCTCCAACACGCCGGCGTGCTGGCTCTGCACGTAGCAGCTGGCGTCCGGCATATCCAGGTACATCTGCCCGCCTTCGGGCATCTCCACGTTGCCTTCTACCAAACCGTAATGAATCAGGAAGTTGCGCACGCCGCGCTCGGCAATGGCGATGCTTTGCGGGGTGGAGGTACCGCCGCCTCCAAGCTCGGTGGCCACGAATACTTTGCCCTGACGTTCGCAGGCGGTATCGAACAACTTTTCGGCATCCAGCTCGAACATCACCATGGCATAAGGCGCACCGAAGGCCTTGGCGCCTTCCAGCGCCGCCTGCTGCTGGTGTTTGTCATCCAGTACGTGAGACGCACCAAACGGCAGGATATCCAGCGTGCGGCCACCGGAGTGCAGGTCGAGCACGACATCGCTCATGGGCACCAACACCCGGGTGAAGTAGTCGGCAATTTGTGAGGTCACCGTGCCGTTAGGGTCGCCGGGAAAGCTGCGGTTCAGGTTGCCTTTGTCCATCGGCGAGGTGCGCTTGCCTGCCATCACCGCCGGGGTGTTCATGCAGGGCACGATGATCACACGGCCAGTCACCTCCTCGGCCTTGAGCGTCGAGGAGAGCTTGAGCAGCGACGTTATGCCTTCGTACTCGTCACCATGGTTGCCCCCCGTCAACAGGGCCGTGGGGCCTTCGCCGTTCTTCACCACGGTCACGGGAATCATCACCGCCCCCCAGGCGGATTCATCGGTGGAGATTGGCAGCTTCAAGAAGCCGTGCTGCACGCCGTCGGCGTCGAAGTCGACGGTGGCAGAGATGGGGCTGGGCCGCAGTGAGTTCGGTTGAAGCGTCATGGTAAATCCTTTTTATTGAACGAGCGGCTATTTCACGAACAGCTGGCGGGGGAAGTTTGCCAGCGTTTCGCAGCCGTCTTCGGTAATCAGTATGCTTTCGGTAATTTCCAGCCCCCAGTCATCGACCCACAGGCCCGGCATGAAGTGAAAGGTCATGCCCGGCTGCAGAATCGTCTCGTCCGAGGGGCGCAGGCTCATGGTGCGCTCGCCCCAGTCGGGGGGGTAAGAGATGCCAATCGGGTAGCCACAGCGCGCGCCACCGCGGTCAAAACCATACTTGTCCATGGCCGCCCCCAGCGCCATGGCGATGTCGGCCGTGCGATTGCCGGGCTTGGCAACGGCCAAGCCGTTTTCGATGCCTTCCAGCAAGGCCGATTCGGCGCGGATGAAGTCGGTGGGCGGCGTGCCGAGGAACACAGTGCGCGACATGGGCGCATGGTAGCGCTTGAACACCCCGGCAATTTCGAAGAAGGTGCCTTCACCACTGCGGAACGGCGTATCGTCCCAGGTCAGGTGTGGCGCCGCTGCATCCTTGCCCGTAGGCAGCATGGGCACGATGGCCGGGTAATCACCGCCAAACACCTTGCCGTTTTCGTCGATGAACCCTTCGATGCCCACGCGATAGATTTCAGACACCAGCTTGCTCTTGGGCAACCCCGGCTCGATCACTTCCAGAATGCGCGAGTGCATGCCTTCGACAATCCTGGCGGCGACCCGCATATAGGCAATTTCCTGGGGAGACTTGATCGCCCGGCACCAGTTCACCAGCGCATTGGCATCCATGAAGTGCGCGTGGGGAAGCTCCTTGAGCAGGCTTTGGTAAGCCTTGGCAGAAAAGTAGTAGTTGTCCATTTCCATGCCCACCACGCCGGTGTGCCAGCCACGATCGGGCATGATCGACTGCGCCAGATACTCCATCGGGTGCATGTCGGGGTTCTGGACGTAGTAATCCGGGTAATAGGTGATGTTATCGGGGTGAATCCAGCAGGTGCGCAGCGCGCCATTGGCATCCATCCGGCGACCAAACCACACCGGCTCACCCTCCAACCCCACCAGCACGCACTGGTGCACATAAAATGACCAGCCGTCGTAGCCGGTCAGCCACGCCATGTTGGAAGGGTCGCTGACGATCAACACATCGATGCCGCGACCGGCCATTTCAGCACGCACTTTCCATAAACGGCTGGCGTACTCTTCACGGGTGAAAGGCAGGGAAACCTCTGTCATCGGGCAACTCGCCAATAAAAGATCACTTAGAACCAGCGCCCGCGGTAAGTCGCGGCACTGGGCCACAGGATCGACCTGGTCACCGCCGCTGCTGGCCCGCCAATGTCGCCTTGCCCCGATACTAGCACCCCTCCTTGGTCAGCGGTCAAAGCCTTTATGGCAAAAATTGCATAGACCGTTAACATCGCTTCTAACGAGGCGTTGACCGCGAAGCGACGCGCCTCGCATGGGTTGCGGTCTTCGGGTTCTCTCGCTCATGATAAAGCTTCCCCCCAGAAGCCGCAGCTAAGGAGCCTTCATGAAAATTGTCGTCCATATCGACAATGCCGCGCAGTGGCAGGCCGCTATTGCCGACGCATTGCCCCAGGCCACGGTATTGACCAGCGACGCCCCGGCCAGCGAGCGGCTCGACGCTGATTACCTGGCCGTCTGGAAGGCTCCGGCCCATTTGCTGCAGGAGCAAACGCACCTGAAGGGCATCATCAATCTCGGGGCAGGCGTCGACCACTTGCTCAATACGCCGGGCCTTCCTGAAGGCGTGCCCATCGTCAAGCTGCGCGACGCGGGCATGAGCGAACTGATGGCCGACTACGTACTATACGGCGTGCTGCACTTCTACCGCAGCATGGACCGCTATCGCCAACAGCAGACCCACGCCCAGTGGACGCCGCAGCCAGTCGCCGGCAAGGCCGACTGGCCGGTGGGCGTGCTGGGGCTCGGGGCCATTGGTGGCTATGTGGCCAGTGCACTGCAGCAGGCAGGGTTTCCGGTTTGGGGATGGAGCCGCTCTGCCAAACAGATCAGCGGGGTACGCTGCCTGCACGGTGACGAGGGCCTGGACCAGCTGTTAAGCAAGGTGCAGAGCGTCGTGACCATCCTGCCGGATACCCCGGCCACTCGGCATATCCTGAACGCCGCCCGGCTGGCGCAACTTCCGCCAGGGGCAAGTGTGATCAACCCTGGGCGCGGGAGTCTGATCGACGAACAAGCCCTGTTGAAAGCCCTTGGCACGGAACAGCAGCCAGGCCACCTGCGCGGTGCGCTGCTGGACGTCTTCCACGAAGAGCCGCTGCCTGCCAACCACCCACTGTGGCAGCACCCTAGGGTGATCGTGACGCCGCATATGGCGGCCCCGACTCCGCTGAATGACGCCATCGATCAGGTCATCTCCTATCTGCATGCCTTCGATGCCGGTGAACCTCTCGCCACCGTCAACCCTGAGGCGGGCTACTGACGCCCACTGCTCGGCACGTTATACTTTGCCAAGTGCTATCGTTTGCTGAGAACGGGCCAGCGACGCAAGGGAACCAAGGGCTGAGTCAAGGGCTCTGAGGATCATATATTCAATGGAGGAATGGCCTTTGCGTCATATTAACGTCACTGCGGCTCATCGCTGGCTGAGCATTGCCGTGGGTGCCCTGACTATGTCTGGCATGACAGCCGCCGTCGCAGAGCAGCCCGTCGAGGATGCTGCCTGGGCTGCCCCGCAGCCGTTCGAAGCACAGTACCGGCTGGAGATTCGTGGTTGGCCGGGCGCGACCATCACCCATACGCTATCCAACGAAGGCCTGCACTGGCTCAGCGACATGAGCTTTTCCGTGGCCGTGGCGCGCGGCCAAGAGCGCAGCCGCTTTGCGGTGGACGATGACGCCACTCGCTCGCTGCTCTATAACAGCAGCTACTCGCTGTTTGGCGTGGGCGACAGCTACCAGTTGAACGAAGCCGATATCCACTCGCTGGACCGCCAGACGGCTCTGTTCGACCTGTCACGGCGGGTCGGCCATGAAGACTGCTCCCAGCAGGCGCCCTGCGATATCTCGTTCGTGGATCACCGGGGCCGAGACGAGCACTTTCAGTACTACCTGAATGCCCCGGCCAGCGTCAGCGTCCCCGCTGGGGATTTCGATGCCCAGCCGGTTACCCTGGTGGATGCCGACAAACCCGACCGTTACCTGGTGATCAATTTTCACCCTGACTGGCCCGGGCTGATCCTTTCTGCGGAGTACCAAAAGGAGGGGCGTCGCCAGACCACCATCACCATGACACGCTTCACGCCTGACGAGGGTAATGAACGCTAGATGCTCTCAGGCTTATTGATCGTATTGTTGCCGCTGTTTCTGGGCTATCTGGTTCGCGTTCGCTCCACGGCGTGGCTGAATCTCATCAACCGAGCCGTCAGTGGCTCGGTGTACTTGATACTGCTGTTCATGGGAGTGAGCCTGGCGGGGCTTGAAAATCTGGGTAGCCAGCTGTCTCGCCTCGGGGGTAACGCCCTGCTGCTTTTCAGTATCACCACCCTCTTCAATCTTGCCGCCCTCTGGTGGCTGTCCAGACGCGTACGCCTGAGCGCGGGGAGCTCTCCCGTGGTCAAGGACGCCCCCACCAGCAAACTGGCGGCCATGGGCGGCTCGCTGATGCTCGTCGCCGTGGTGGCAGGTGGCGTGGCGCTGGGGCTGCTGCTCGGCCCCACGCTGGGAGAAGCGCTATTTACCATGGCGGACTGGCTGGCAGAGTGGGTGCTCTACGTGCTGCTGGTGTTGATTGGTTGCCAACTGCGTAATTCGGGCATGCCGCTCAAACAGATTTTGCTCAATCGCCTGGGGCTCGCTATTGCGGTCACCCTGGCGCTCAGCTCGCTGTTGGCAGGATTGGCCGCCGCCCCCTTGCTCTCATTGCGCTGGAACGAAGGCTTGGCCATGGCCTCCGGATTTGGCTGGTATTCGCTGTCGGCCATTCTGATTGGCGACCAGCTCGGCCCGCTGATGGGCGGCGTGGCGTTCTTCAACGACCTGACCCGCGAGCTGCTGGCGTTCATACTGATTCCGCTGGTCATCCACCGCCATACCGCGCTGGCGATTGGCTATGGCGGGGCCACCTCCATGGACTTCACCCTGCCCGTGATTCAGCAGCATGGCGGCGTGGCCTGTGTGCCCATTGCCGTGGTCAGCGGCTTTATCCTCTCGCTACTCTCCCCGCCGCTGATTCTGTTCTTTCTTTCGCTGTCGGGTTAGCGTGAGCGGGCGCTCCTTGGGTAGGATACGCAGCTAGCGTATTGCTTCGATCATCAAGGACGCCCACCCACCATGCTCAACGGAATCTGGTTAAGCTTTTTCATTGCCGCCTTTGCGGCATCGCTCTGGCAATGGCTGGTGGGTGGCGACAGCGAGGTGTTTGCCCGCCTGGTGCAGTCGCTGTTCGATATGGCAAGGGTCAGCGTCGATATCATTCTGGTGCTGCTGGGCACCATGACGCTGTGGCTGGGATTTCTGGCCATTGCTGAAAAGGCGGGGTTAATCCGCCTGCTGGGGCGAGTGCTCGACCCGCTGTTCTGCCGCTTGATGCCCGAAGTGCCCCGCGGCCACCCGGCCATGGGGCTGATCAGCATGAACTTTGCCGCCAACATTCTCGGCCTGGATAACGCTGCGACGCCCATTGGCATCAAGGCGATGCATTCGCTGCAAACCCTGAACCCCAGCCGCGATACCGCCAGCAATGCGCAAATCCTGTTTCTGGTACTGAATACCTCGTCGCTGACCCTGCTGCCCGTCACGATTTTCATGTACCGCGCCCAGCAAGGGGCGGCAGAGCCGACGCTGGTGTTCCTGCCGATTCTGCTGGCGACCAGTGCGTCCAGCCTCGCCGGGCTGCTGGCGGTGGCCATCATGCAGCGTCTGAAGCTTTGGCAACCGGTGGTGCTGGGGTACTTGCTGGCCGCTGCGCTGGCCCTGGGGCTTTTGATCACCACGCTGGCGGGGATGTCGGCTCAAGCGCTGGCCGCGGCTTCCACGCTGGTTGGCAACCTCACGCTGTTCAGCATTGTGATCATGTTCCTGGTCGTGGGGGCACTGCGCGGCGTGAAGGTGTATGACGCCTTTATCGAGGGTGCCAAAGAAGGCCTGAGCTTTACCATCACCCTGCTGCCCTACTTGGTGGCCATGCTGGTGGCCGTCGGGGTGCTGCGCGCCAGCGGCGTGCTGGATGCCGGGCTTGGCGGCATTCGCTGGCTGGTGGAAGGCATTGGCTGGGATACCCGCTTTGTGGATGCACTACCCACCGCCTTTGTAAAGCCACTCTCCGGCAGCGGCTCCCGCGCCATGATGATCGAGACCATGAACACCTTTGGTGTCGATAGCTTCCCAGGGCTACTGGCTGCCACGTTCCAGGGCAGCACCGAAACCACCTTTTATGTGCTGGCGGTCTACTTCGGCGCCGTAGGCATTAGCCGCATTCGCCATGGACTGGGATGCGCCCTGGTCGCCGATGTGGCAGGCATCACCACCGCCATTCTGGTGTGTTACTGGTTCTTTGGGTGACTGCTCCCCGCCCTAAGCGCTGACGCGCCACGGGCGAGGCTTCCCACTTCTCAGGCAGCTGCCGACGATGTGCCGGACTTACGCAAGCCTCCATGGGCAGAGACGGACAGCCCTTCCGCCTTCAGCTCGATAATGCCTTGATGCTTGATGTTCAGCGCCGCGTTGATGTCCCGGTCGTGCTGTGTGTGGCAGGCGGGGCACTCCCACGACCGGACGTTCAACGGCATGGCGTCCATCTTGTGCTGGCAGACATGGCAGGTCTTGGAGCTGGCAAACCACGGGTCAATCTTGACCAGATGCTTGCCCTGCTCCCTGGCCTTGTAGCCCAGCTTGGTCATCAAGGCATGCCAGGACGCATCGCCGATGTGCTTGGCGAGGCGGGCGTTCTTCATCATGTTGCGGACCTTCAGCGTCTCGACGATCACCGCTTGGTTGTCGTCAACGAGCTGTCGAGAGAGCTTGTGCTGGAAGTCGTTGCGGGCGTTGGCAACCCGCTCGTGAGCCTTGGCAACGAGTAATCGTGCCTTGGCTCGGCGGGCGCTGCCCTTCTTCGTGCGGGACAGCGCCTGCTGCTTGCGCTTGAGGTTCTTCTGCGCCTGCTTGAGGAAGCGCGGATTGGCGACCTTGCGGCCGGTGGAGTCAATGGCCAGATGCGACAGCCCCATATCGAGGCCCACGACCTTAGCGGCGTCAACGTCCTTCAGCGGTGCCGGGGCAGCCTGCTCAGTGTCAAACAGCAACGAGGCGTAGTGCTTGCCGGTGACGGTACGGGTCAGGGTGATGCTTTTCAGCCTGCCCTCGACCTGGCGATGCATCCTGGCCTTGATCGGCCCGAGCTTGGGCACCTTGATCCAGTTGTCGCCGGCCTTGACGCCGACGCAGTGATAGCTGGACTGCTTGCCCCGCTTGCTCTTGAAGCGCGGATAGCCGGCCTTCTGCTTGGGGTCGAAGAAGCGCTGGAAGGCCTGATCAAGGTTGATGCAAGACTGCTGGAGCGCCATGGAATCCGCCTCTTTCAGCCAGCCGTACTTGCGCGATTTCTTGGCCACCGGCAGCAGCTTCTTGATGTCGTGCTTGGCGCTCAGCGACTGCCCGTGACGCTTGTAGCGATGCGACATGATGCGAAGGCCGGTGTTGTAGCAGAAACGTACCGCGCCGAACTGGCGGTTCAGGAACTCCGCCTGCTCGGTCGTGGGATAGATGCGTACCTTGGTGGCCTTCAGCATGTCAGTGCTCACTGCTACAATAGCCAGAGATTAAGGGCTATAGCGAGGAATGTAAAGTGAGTGTGCATGAAAGTTATCGGCGAGGGCGGCATAGCGTCACTCGGCTAGTCGTCCACCTTGTTTTTACGACGAAGTATCGGCGCAAAGTGTTCGACGGCTACATGATCGGGCAGCTCCGAGAGGCATTTGAATCAGCTTGCGAAAAACTCGACTGCCGCATCCTTGAGTTCGATGGTGAAGAAGACCATGTTCACCTGCTCGTGGAATATCCGCCAAGGCTGTCGATCAGTGTGCTGGTCAACAATTTGAAGTCCACGTCGTCCCGACGGGTGCGGTTCTTGAATGCCCATATTCCGCGCCTCAGCAAGAGCGCCGTGCTGTGGTCGAGATCGTATTTCGCTTGTAGCGCAGGCGGAGCCACTATCGAGACGCTCAAGGCTTATGTGCAGGGACAGAAGACACCAGAATAGGGCCGCTTGCGCGGCCCCCGCTTACCTCCCCGCCCGAGTGGGTGAGGGTTCACGCGGGTTTTTGCTGAATCAGCAAGCCCGTTCGCCACGCATCGCTGCGCTGAGTGCTTTGCGCAGCGCTGGCCCAGAAAGCCCACGGCCAAGCAGAACGGTGAGTTTGGCCACGGCGGCTTCCAGCGTGATGTCTCCTCCAGCGATCACGCCCGCCTGATTGAGCGCCGCCCCGGTGGCGTAGGCGCCTTGAATGACCTCCCCCTGAGCGCACTGCGTGACGTTGAGCAGCGCCACGCCCCGCTCATGGGCCGCTTTCAAGGCGTCGAGCAGTGCACCGTCAAAGCTGGGCGGGTTCCCCACGCCGTAGCTGTGTAGCACCACACCTTTCAGCGTGTCGTCTGCCAGTAGCGCTTTGGCGCGCGTTAGCGACATACCCGGGTACAGCGGCAGCACCGCTACCGCCTCGTCATCGAGTTCGATGGGAGCAAAGTTGGGCTCCCCGCTGAGCAGCGCCGAGGGCTGGGGAAAGGTGATGCCAATGCCGATCTCGGCAAGCCAGGGGAAGTTGGGAGAGTCGAAGGCATCCAGACCTTGAGTACGCACCTTGCGGGCGCGGTTACCGCGCAGCAGCCGGTCATGGAAGACCAGGCTCACTTCGCAGGGTGTGGCCGGATGAGCCGCCAGCTGTAGCGCGCTGACCACGTTGTTCAGCGCGTCGCTTCTGGGCTCACCCAGCGGAATTTGAGAGCCGGTGAAGATCACCGGCTTGTTCAAGGCCCCGAGCATGAACGACAGCGCCGACGCGCTGTAGGCCATGGTATCGGTGCCGTGCAGAATCACGAAGGCATCGTAGACCTGCCAGTGGGCTTCCAGCGCCGCGATCAGTCGATTCCACGCCTCGGGCATCAGCTCGGCGCTGTCGATCAAAGTCGTTCAGAATGCGCAGGCCGCACTTGAACAGCAGGATCAGCGCCACGAGGTTGACCACTGCCAAGAGGCCCATGGTCACATCGGCGAAGCCAAACACGGTGCCTAGATCGGTGGTCGCGCCCCAGCACACCAGCAGTACAATCGCCACCCGGAAGGCGTTGAACAGGTTCTGGTTGTCACGGCTGAAGAAGTTCAGGCTGTTTTCGCCCAGGTAGTAGTTGTAGAGGATGGTGCTGAAGGCAAACAGCAGCAGCGCCAGGCTCACGAAGGTGCGGCCCCACTCGCCCACGTGGTCTGCCAAGGCAGCCTGGGTGAGCGCGATACCTTCGACACCCGCCCCGGCGGCGGGGTCATACACGCCGCTGAGCAGAATCAGAAACGCCGTGGCCGAGCAGATGATCACCGTATCGATGAACACCGAGAACGCCTGCACGATGCCCTGGTTGGCCGGGTGTGGCACATACGCCACGGCAGCCACGTTGGGCGCACTGCCGAGGCCCGCTTCGTTGGAGAACAGGCCACGCTTCAAGCCCATCATGATGGCAGCGCCAATCCCACCACCCACCAGCGGCTCCAGGCCAAAGGCGCTCTTGACAATCAGGGCAATCACCGCGGGGATATCCCCCAGGTTCATGGCAATCACTAACAGCGCCACGGCGATATAGCCCACGGCCATGAAGGGCACCAGGAATTCGGAGATGCGAGCAATCCGCTTGATGCCGCCAAAGATGATCAGGCCCACCAGCATTGCCAGCGCAATACCGCTGTACAGCACCGGCACGCCGAAGGCGTCGCCAAACGAAGTGGCAACGGCATAGGATTGCAAGGCGGTAAAGGCAAAACCGAAGGTGAGTAACAGCAGTACCGAGTAGAACGCTGCCAGCCAGCGCCACTGCTTGCCCAGACCTTTGACGATGTAGTACGCCGGACCACCACGGTAGGTGCCGTCGCCTTCCGCCTGTTTGTAGGTTTGCGCCAGGGTGCACTCTAGAAAGCTGGTCGCCATACCCATCAAACCGACGATCCACATCCAGAAAATCGCCCCCGGGCCGCCCAGCGTAATCGCCACGGCCACGCCGGCGATGTTACCGCCGCCCACGCGCCCCGCTACCGACAGTACCAGCGCCTGAAACGAGCTCAAGTGGCCGTGCTGATTACGCTTGAAGGCTTGACCGGAACCCAGAATACGGAACATCTGACCAAAATAACGAAACTGTACGAAGCGGGAGGCAACGGTAAAACCGATACCAACGCCCACCAGTAAAACGAGCAGGACCTTCCCCCAGAGGAGGTCGTTGAGCATATCGAGCATGGGATAGTCTCCGCATTTTTATATTGGCGTTATGGTTGTGATCGCGTCTTTGTTTGCGATTGAGAGGCGCGGAGAGTGTTGTACCAAGCCAAACACGGGATGACGTTTGGCGCAGCGATGCAGTTGGTTGCACTCACTGCGCCAGTGGGTGCATCACAGTGCATCAGGCGTATACAGCCCCCGCGAGATGATGACCGCTAGAGAGAATGTACCGAGCAGTCATCTGATGATGTTACTGCGATGCCCACTTGTGAAGATGCACCGATTGACGTTAAATAACATCAATATCGATGCAAGCGAGTGCACGACCAGGCAGGAGTGAACGATGCGAACCACTGTTACCATTGACGATGAGCTCTACGAGCAGGCATTGGCGTTTGCCGAGCCGGGAATGGATAAACCGTCAGACCTCTTTCGCGAGGCCATGAAAACCTATGTCCGCGTGCAAGCCGGTCGACGCCTTGCAGCCCTGGGTGGGACTGCGCCAGAGATGCCCGACATACCCCGCCGTCGCGAGGCGCCTTCAACGCAATGAACGTGCTAGTCGACACATCGGTCTGGGTGGATCATTTCAGAAAACGAAACGATGCCCTGATCGGATTGATCGAAAAAGATCTTGTGCTCAACCACCCCATGGTTTTGGCTGAGCTTGCCTGCGGGACACCTCCCTCCCCGCGCACTCAAACGCTAAAGAGTGTTGCCCTCTTGCGGCCCTGTCATCAGGCTAGTTTGTCGGAGGTGATGGACTTCATCGAACGTGAAAAGCTCTATGGCCTGGGCTGCGGCTTAGTCGACATGTGCTTACTTGCCTCAACACTTATCACGCCCGATACGCAGTTATGGACGCTAGACAAGCGTCTCGCGGATATGGCGGACAAGTTCGCTGCGGCCTACCGGGTCGCGGTACATTGAGAGCTGATCACAATATCCGCTTGAGCTGCTTAATAAAATAGCCACCATCGATCAACATTGCTGCAGGCATGGCTTCTTTTCCTTCTTCAAACGAAAAACGCCCCAGGGGTCGGCTTATCCCGAGATATGTGGGAAAGCTTACTGCCCAGGGCGTGGATAACGCTTAGCTTACGGAGTGCTTAATACATCGCCAACCCCTACATCCGTAACATCATTACCACCGATTAGGGGCACGCAATGCCCGCGTTTGCCGCCCTGGCCGCGTGAAGCTTCTTATAGCTTTCGATCAGGCGCTGGTGGCGCTCCAGCCCCTCCAGCTGCATGTTGGTGGGGGTGAGGCCGTGGAAGCGCACGCTGCCGTCCACTGAGCCAACCACCGCCGCCATGGTGGCTTCGCCGAACATGCGCTGGAAGTTGGGCAGGTAGTCGTCCAACGCCAGCTCGTCGTCCAGGGCAATCTCCAGCACCGCGTTCACGGCTTGATAGAACAGGCCACGCTCGACGGTGTTGTCGTTGTACTGCAGGAACATCTGCACGCAGTCCAGCGCCTCTTCATGACGGCCAAGCGCCAGGTAGACCAGCAGCTTCAGCTCAAGAATGGTCAGTTGCCCCCACACGGTGTTCTCGTCGAACTCGATACCGATCAGCGTGATGATATCGACGTGGTCGTCCATCTGACTCTCTTCCAGCCGCTCGACCAGGTCGGTCAGCTGTGCGTCGTCCAGGCGGTGCAGGTTGAGGATATCTTCGCGGTAATCCAGCGCCTTGTTGGTGTTGTCCCAAATCAGGTCTTCGATGGGGTACACCTCGGAGTAGCCCGGCACCAGAATGCGGCACACCGGTGCGCCCAGGTCTTCGTGTACCGCCATGTACACTTCGGCCCCCAGCTCCTCGAAAATACCGAACAGGGTCTTGGCTTCTTCCTCGTTGCTGCCAGAGAAGTCCCACTCACTGAACTCGAAGTCGGGCTTGGCACTGAAGAAGCGCCAGGAGACCACGCCCACCGAATCGATGAAGTGCTCGACGAAGTTGTTCGGCTCAGAGACGGTTTGCGAGTTAAATGTCGGCAGCGGCAGGTCGTTAAAGCCTTCAAAGCTGCGCCCTTGAAGCAGCTCGGTCAGGCTGCGCTCCAGCGCCACTTCAAAGCTTGGGTGGGCACCAAAGGAGGCAAACACACCGCCGGTGCGCGGGTTCATCAGCGTGACACACATCACCGGGAACTGACCGCCCATAGAGGCATCTTTGACCAGCACCGGGAAGCCCTGGGCTTCCAGGGCGTTAATGCCCTCCACGATGCTCGGGTACTTGGCCAGCACCTCTTGCGGTACGTCGGGCAGGGTCAGCTCCTGTTCGAGGATCTCACGCTTCACTGCCCGCTCGAAAATCTCTGAAAGGCACTGTACCTGAGCCTCCACCAGCGTATTGCCGGCACTCATGCCGTTGCTGAGGAACAGGTTTTCGATCAGGTTGGAGGGGAAGTAGACCGTTTCGCCGTCGCTTTGGCGCACAAAGGGAAGCGAAACGATGCCCCGGTCTTCACGGCCCGAGTTGGTATCAATCAGGTTCGAGCCACCCAGCTCGCCTTCCGGGTTGTAAATCGCCAGGCAGTGCTCGTCGAGAATTTCGGCGGGCAGCTCGTCATTCGGCCCCGGCTTGAACCACTTCTCATTGGGGTAGTGCACGAATTCGCTGTTCGCGATCTCTTCGCCAAAGAACTGATCGTTGTAGAAGAAGTTGCAGCTCAAGCGTTCGATGAACTCGCCCAGCGCAGAGCACAGCGCGCTCTCTTTGGTCGCGCCTTTGCCGTTGGTAAAGCACATGGGCGAGGCCGCATCGCGGATATGCAGCGACCACACGTGAGGCACGATATTGCGCCAGGAGGCGATCTCGATCTTCATACCGAGGTTCGCCAGAATCGTGCTCATATTGGCGATGGTCTGCTCCAGCGGCAGGTCCTTGCCGGGGATAAAGGTGCTGCCGCCCTCGGGTGCCCCCATCAGCAGCGCCTGGGCGTCCTCGTCGATGTTCTCGACCACCTCGATCTGAAACTCGGGGCCGGTCTGGATGACCTTCTTCACCGTGCAGCGGTCGATGGAGCGCAGAATGCCTTCGCGATCTTTTTCCGAGATATCTTCCGGCAGCTCGACCTGAATCTTGAAGATCTGCTTGTAGCGGTTTTCCGGGTCGACGATGTTGTTTTGCGACAGGCGGATGTTTTCGGTGGGAATATTGCGCGCGTTGCAGTACACCTTGACGAAGTAGGCGGCACACATGGCCGACGACGCCAGGAAGTAATCAAACGGGCCAGGAGCCGAACCATCACCCTTGTAGCGAATCGGCTGGTCGGAAATGACCGTAAAATCGTCGAACCTGGACTCCAGGCGGAGGTTGTCGAGATAGTTAACTTTGATTTCCATAAGCGGGCGTCCGGAGTAATGAGTGAGCCTGAGCGCCAACGCATCAGGCGAATGGCGGCCATTATCCAGTTTTTTGCCCGCTTCGTCTTGGGCAGTCGCTTGAATCGCTCATGGCTGATGTAGCAAGAATGGTAGCGCCTCTTCCAGCAGCAGGTCAGGAATCTCTTCGGCGATATAGTGGCCGCAGGGCAGCGCCTTGCCCTCTACCTGCGTCGCTACCTTGCGCCATTCAGCCAAGGCATCGAAGCAGGCTTCAATCGCGCCTTGGGCACCCCACATCACGTTGATCGGGCAGGTGAGCTTCACACCCGCGTCGATATCCGCCTGATCGTGCTCTAAATCGATAGTCGCGCTGGCGCGGTAGTCGCCGCAGATGCCAGTGGCCGTGCCGGGAAGCGACAGGCAGCGCTCGTACTCTGCCAGCGCTTCCGGGGCGAACGGTGCCATACCTGCGCTGCGGGCGCCCATCACGCTTTTCAGATACTGCTCGGGGTCGGCTTGAATCAGCATTTCCGGCAGCGGCTGAGGGCGAATCAGAAAAAACCAGTGCCAGTAGCTGCGGGCAAAAGCCTCATTGGTGCCACGGTACATGGCCAGCGTAGGGGCGATATCTAACAGCACCATGCGCTCGATCCGATCGGCGTAATCAACGCCTAAACGATGCGCCACCCGCGCGCCGCGGTCGTGGGCCAGTACTTTAAACCGCTCAAAGCCCAGCGCGCTCATCAGTTCAGCCATATCGGCGGCCATGGTGCGCTTGGCGTAATTGAGATGCTCTGCGTCATCGTCCGGCTTGCCGCTGTCGCCGTAGCCGCGCAGGTCGGCGGCAATCACCGTGAAGTGCTGGGCAAGCGTAGCCGCCACTTTGTGCCAGATCATATGGGTCTGCGGGTGCCCGTGAAGCAGCAGCAACGCCGGGCCACTGCCCCCCTTGCGGTAGGCAATATCGACGCCGTTAACGCGGCGTGTCTGTTTTTCAAACCCTTCAAACATAACGAGCTCCTCGCGGATAGATGATGCTCTTCATTCGACGACTTCTTGTAACCGCTCGATCAGAAAGTCTTTCAGCGCGACCACGGCGGGCGTGAGCGACAGCCGATGCGGGCAGACGAGATACAGCGGCGCGGGCTCGGTAGGAAACGCAGCCAACAGCGCCACCAAGCGGCCTGCATCGAGGTCTGCCTGAACATCCAGGCGAGATTTATAGGCAACGCCCTCTCCCGCCAGCGCCCAGCGGCGCACGCACTCAGCATCGTCGCTCACCCGATTGCCCTGCACGCCGATACGCTCACTGCCGAACTGCCACTGGTCATGCACCCGCTCACCAAGATTGAAGCAGAGGCAGTTGTGCTGGCGTAGTTCATCTGGCGTGGCGGGCTCGCCGTGGCGCGCGATATAGCGAGGTGCGGCGCACACCACCCGTTGGTTATCACTTTTTAGCGGCAGGGCTACCAGGCTGGAATCCTCCGGCACGCCGTAACGCAGGGCAATCTCCACTGGCTGGCGAAACAGATCGCTCACCCGGTCGCTGACCCGAAGCCGCAGACGCAGCTGCGGATGCAGCGCCATAAAATGGTCCAGCCAGCCCAGCAGCACGTTGCGGCCCAGATCGGAAGGCATGGAGAGGCTGAGCTCTCCCGCGATCTCCTGGCGTTCGCGGTGCAGCTCTTTTTCCCCTTCGGCAAGGGCGCTCAATGCCGTTTTCGCATGCACTAAATAGTGCGCCC
Organism: Halomonas sp. 18071143; assembly: GCF_019211725.1. NCBI lineage: Bacteria > Pseudomonadati > Pseudomonadota > Gammaproteobacteria > Oceanospirillales > Halomonadaceae > Halomonas > Halomonas sp. 18071143. The sequence goes on along the minus strand of NZ_CP078120.1, from coordinate 759,246 downwards.
CGGCGGGTGTTAGCCGCAAGCTGCGGGTAGAGCGTACCAGTAGCCGCGTGCCCAACGCGTCTTCAAGGCGTTTGATCGCCACGCTAGCCACTGCCGGGGTAATCGCCAGCTCCCGCGCGGCGGCGGAAAGGCTGCCGTGCTCGGCGGCATAGACAAGCACGTTTAGGTCATCGGTACGCATGGAGCGATAGCGCCCTTATTTTCAAAAAAAATTGGAAACTGTTAGCTACATTAGCCCTCTTTTTCATAAAACGACACCCAGGCATGATATCGCCATTCATCATCGCTTGGAGAACGACCATGAAAGCATTCGCGTTTACCAAAAGCCTACCGATCGACCACCCAGACGCCCTGCACGCCGTCGAGCTGCCGCTGCCCACACCCGAGCCCCACGATATTCGTGTCGCGGTCAGCGCAGTTTCCGTCAACCCGGTAGATGCCAAGGTGCGCAAAAGCGCGCTGCCCGAAGGCGGCGAGCCGCGGGTGCTGGGTTACGACGCGGTGGGCGTGGTCGATGCCGTGGGCAGTGCAGTCACTCGCTTTCAGCCAGGTGACCGGGTGTGGTACGCAGGCAGCATTGCGCGCCAAGGCTCCAATGCCGAGTACCAACTGGTCGATGAGCGTATCGTCAGCCTGGCGCCGAAAAGTCTGTCTGACGTCCAGGCAGCGGCTCTCCCTCTCACCGCCATTACCGCCTGGGAGCTACTGTTTGACCGCCTGGAACTAGGCCTGCGCGACACCAAAGGCAAAACATTATTAGTGGTAGGTGCTGCCGGTGGCGTTGGCTCGATTCTGATTCAGCTGGCCAAGCAGCTCACCGATATCACCGTGATTGGGACGGCCTCACGCCCGGAAAGCCAAGCCTGGGTCACGTCGCTCGGCGCCGATGCGGTGATCGACCACCGCCAACCGCTGGATGAAGCGCTCAAAGCCGCAGGCTACGAGCAGGTGGATATGGTCATCAGCCTTAACCAAACCGATCACCACTTCGAGGCGATCATCAATGCCTTGAAGCCCCAGGGCAAATTGGCACTGATCGATGACCCGGAGCTGATCGACGTGCGTAAACTCAAGCTCAAGAGCCTGTCACTGCACTGGGAGCTGATGTTCACTCGGCCTTTGTTTACTACCGAGGACATTGCCAAGCAGCACGACCTATTGAGCGAAGTTGCCGCCATGGTGGATAGCGGCCGTTTGACCACGACGCTTGGCGAGGTACTTGGCCCCATCACTGCCGACAACCTGACGCGTGCCCACGCGCTGATCGAGAGCAACCGCACCGTAGGCAAGCTGGTGCTAGCGGGGTTTTAAGCACGCGCGCCGATCATTTCAAGCCCGCTTGAGGTATCAGCCGCTGCACTCTTGGGCGCAAGGCGGCACATTAGCCGCCACCGCCCAAGAGCCCCGAGTCACGCCCATGCACGATGAATTTGTGGCCAATTTGCGCCTGCTGTGCAGCTACTACCCGTCGATTGCCGATGTGCGCCGCCGCCTGCCGATGAACCGAGCGCAATTCAACCGCTACTTGAGCGGGCGCTACTACCCCAGTCATGCGGCGCTCCAACGAATATGCCATTTTCTTGGCGTCACCGCAGACGACATTGCCCTCCCCCACCAGGATTTTCGCGCCCTGGTCATATCATGCGTACGCTGGTCTGTCTGGAGGAGCGCGACGGCGGCGTGGTGTATCAGCGCACCGAACGCATGCCGGTGGCCCCCGGCAAACGCCCCTGCCATAACCGCTATGTGGGGGCGGCAGTCAAACTCGCGGACCGGCTGTTCTTGATCGACCACGAAACTCTGAACGGTCACGAGATCACCCAGACCATTCTGTTTCCCAGCTTTCAAAGCCAGGTAACGCGATTGACGGGGCTGAAGATGGGCGTGGCAGACAACAGCGAGCGCATGCCCTGCTGTGTGAGAGTGGTGTATCAGCGGCTGGTTGACTGCTCCTCGCCCTGAAGGACGAGGATTCCCAATTCAACGAGAATCGGACACGGAGACTGGCTCCATGCCGCTTACATTCTCTCCAAGGGCTAACACCGCCAGCCCGGCGGCTTTAATGTTAAGCGCGGCATTGATGTCGCGGTCGTTATCGGCGGCGCACTCGGGGCACGTCCAGGTCCGAACCTGCAACGGCATCTCGGGCATCACATGCCCGCAGCCAGAACAGCGTTTGCTGGAGGGATACCACTGGTCGATGGCCGACAGTTGCCGGCCCGCCCAGTCGGCCTTGTACGCCAGCTGCCGGACGAATTCGCCCCAGCCCGCATCGCTGATCGACTTGGCCAGCGAGCGATTGCGCAGCATGTTCTTCACCTTGAGGGACTCGACGCAGATCACTTGGTTCTCGTTGACGATCTGGCGGGATAACTTGTGCAAGTTGTCCATCCGGCAATCGGAGATCCTGGCGTGAAGGCGGGCGACTTTCTGCCTGGCCTTGGCACGGTTCTTCGAGCCGCGCTGCTTCTTACTCAGCCGACGCTGTGCCCTGGCCAGCCGGGTCGCGTATTTCGCCGTATGGCGGGGATTGCCGATTCGATGCCCGTCGCTGGTGACGAACAGGTCTTTCAGGCCGAGGTCGATGCCCACCATTTTCGGGGTCACGGGCAGCGTCTCGGGCGAGAACTCGCAGAGGCAGCTGACGAAGTAGCGCCCTGCGGCGTCCTTGGACACGGTGACGGTGGTCGGTTCGCTGGGCAATTCACGGCTCCAGCGGATCGCCAGCGGTTCCTTGCACTTGGCAAGAAACAACTCGCCGTCGCGGTACTTGAAGGCCGAGCGAGTGAACTCCGCCGACTGGCGGTGCCGCTTGCTCTTAAAGCTCGGGTACCTGGCCCGGCCCTCGAAGAAGTTCTTGAAGGCCGTCTGCTGGTGGCGAAGGCACTGTTGAAGCGGGACCGAGCTGACCTCGTTGAGAAACGCGGTATCGTCAGCCTTCTTCATGCGCGACAACTCGGCGTTCGCCGCTACGTAGCCGACCTTTTCCTTGCGCGCGTAGAACGCATCGGTGCGATAGCGAAGCACTGCGTTGTAGACGAAGCGCACACACCCAAACGTCCGAGCCAGGAGCTGTTCCTGCTCAGGCGTCGGGTAGAAGCGGTATTTGTAGGCGCGTTTCGTCATGCCTCACAAAATATGCCATTAGCTGTAAGATGGCAACCACCAGAGAGGGAGGCAGCGAGAACAGGGTCGTCCTGACGGACGACGCGCTATCCCTCCCCGCACTAGAAGTGCGGGGTTTCTCGCGCAAAGACTGATGAACAGACCAGCCTGCGCGAAGCGCTCGCCCAGTGCGGGCTACTGGCACTGGACGACCCATCCCTGGATGCGGCGCTACTGGCCGCCATTCAGAACGATATCGCCGCAGGGGAGTACCATTTTCGTGCGCGCCATTAACGTGGCGGTGGCGTCGCAGTCGTCAGCACATGGGAAAACAGAATGGCTTCGAACTGCTCCATGGGAGCCAGCGACTTGAGCGTCTTGGCGCGCAGGATGGCACCTTCCCACCCCGAGAGAATGAAGCTGGCCAGCGTGTCAGGTGACAACCCTTCCGGCACGCTGCCTTCTGCCTGCGCCTGGCTCAAGCACGTGACCAGGCGTTTTTCCCAGCGCTGGAAGACCACGCTGAGGGCATCGCGGAAGGTATCGTTCTGGCCCGCCAGCTCCTGCCCCAGGTTGCCGATCAGGCAGCCCGTGGAGTGGTCACAGTCGAGCATATGCGCCCGGCCTGCCGCGAAGTAGCGACGCAGGCGTTCGAGAGGTGGCACGGCCGAATCTCCCATCAAGGTGGCCAGATTGGCATCGTATTGGCTGGCAAACCGCTCGATCACCGCCAGACCAAAGTCCTCTTTACTGGCAAAATAGTGGTAAAACGAACCCTTGGGTACACCGCAGGTTTTTAGAACGGCATTGATACCCGTGGCGTTATAGCCCTGCTGGGCAATCAGCTCAGCGCCGGTATCAATCAACTTATCGCGCGTGGCGGTGTTTTTCATAGCGTCATGCAGACCAGGAAGTCTATGGTTTTTCACGTCAATGATGACAGGTATCGGAAACCGCGTCAGCGTTTGGGTTGCACGCTATTTGCACAATGCTTGCCTAATCGCTGCGTAGGAATCGGTGATGCTAGCATGATCTTGCCACTTCTCGGGCATTTTTGCCTTCAGCCAATGGATACCCCCCGGCCATGACTCCACCTCGCTCTTTTGCCTCCTCACAGCAAGGCCGCCTGGGCCTGGGTGCCCTGGCCGCCTTGCTGGTACTGGCAGGCGGCCTTGCCGTGGCCTGGTGGATCATCAGCCAGCCACCCAGGGTAGAGCGCAGGCCACCGCCACCGCCCGTGCCCCCGGTGGTCGACGTGATGACCGTCGAACAGCGCCAACAGTCGCCTACCCTGAGTGGCTTTGGCCGTGTCGAAGCGGAACAGTCGACGCTGCTGGCCAGCCGCGTGGCCGGGCAGCTTGAACGTTTTGCCGAAGGCGTACTGCCCGGCCGTGTGGTCGAGCAGGGAGCACCGGTGGCTTACATCGACCAGGCCGACCTGCAGCTGGCACTGGAGGATGCCCAGGCTCAACTGGCAAACGCCGAAGCCCAGCTGGCCCTGGAACAGGCCGAACAGCAGCGCGCCCGCAGTGAGTACGAGTCGTTCGGCAGGCAGCTCAGCGCCGAACGGCGTGCGCTGGTGCTGCGTGAACCCCAGCTGCGCCAGGCCCAGGCGCAGCTGACCCAGGCGCGCGTAGTCCGCGACCAGGCGGCGCTAAACCTGGAACGAGCCACCCTCACGGCGCCCTGGCGCGCCATGGTTCAGGAGCGCCTGGTGGGGGCTGGCAGCCTGCTGAGCCAAAGCACCGAAGTGCTCAGCCTGGTGGGTGTCGAGCAGTTCTGGGTACGCGCGTCGCTGCCCGGCGATACGTTGGCCTGGCTGGAGAGTGGCGGTCGCGTCACGCTCACCAGCCAAGGCTGGCCCGATCAGGCCGAACGGGAGGGCGAGCTGCTCTCCGTGCTGCCCAACCTGGAAGAGAACGGCTTGCAGGCCCAGCTGCTGATTGCCGTGAACGACCCATTGGCCCTGAATCATGAGGGTCCCGCCCTACGGCTGGGCGACGTCATGCGGCTCACCTTCCACACCCGGGCCCAGGAGCCACTGATCAGGCTACCCTCTGCCGCGCTTCGCCCCGGCGAGCAGGTCTGGTGGGTGGACGACGACAACCGCTTGCGCAGTACCCGCGTCACTCTCGCTTATCGCGGCCAGGATGACGTACTGATCCGGGAGGGCCTGGAAGCGGGCCAGCGCGTGGTCGTTGCAGGCCTGGCGCAGCCCCGCGAGGGGCAGGAAGTTCGCCTGCGCCAACGCGGCGACACCCCGGCACGTGATCAGGAGAGCGCTCAATGATGCGTAAAGGCCCGTTGGCGTGGATGGTGGATCACGGCGTTGCCCCCAACTTGATGATGGTGCTGTTCATCGTGGGCGGCCTGATGGCCTCGATGGCCATCAAGAAAGAGGTCTTTCCGGAGTTCGAAACGGAAATCGTCCAGGTCTCCATCAGCTACCCAGGCGCCACCCCGGAAGATATCGAGCAAAGCCTGCTGCTGCCCATGGAAGCCGCCATCGCCAACGTGGAAGGCATCGACGAGATGACCGCCAGCGCCAGCGAAGGCAGCGGCGTGGTCAGCGCAACGCTGATCGACGGCGTGGATGTGATGCGCGCCTACCAGGACATTCAACAAGCCGTGAATGCCATTACCACCCTGCCCGCCGCTGCCGACCCACCCCGCATTACATTGGCAGGCCGCTCGCGCAGCGTCGTCAGCCTGCAGGTGTACGGCAGGGTGGGCCAGGAAGCCCTGCACGACGCCGCCGAGAACGTGCGGGCCGAGTTACAGGCCACCAGCGGCATCTCCCGGGCGGAGCTCTCCGGCAACCGGGACCGGGAAATCCAGGTGCACCTGGACGATGAAGCCATCGAGCGCTACGGGCTCGATCATCAGCAGTTGGCCAGCCGCATCGCCGCCGAAGCACTGGACCTGGCCAGCGGCCAGTTGACCACCGCCGAGGGAGAATGGCTGATCCGCTACCAAGGGCGCCGCAATAGCGCCGAAGAGTTCGCCGAGCTGCCCATTCTGACCACGGCCCAGGGCTCGCCGGTGCTGCTGCGTGACATTGCCCAGGTCAGTGAAGGCTTTGCCGAAACCGACCGAGAGGAGTTCTACAACGGCCAGCCGGGCATCTCGGTGGATGTGTACCAGATTGGCGGCCAAACCCCGACCAGCATTTCCAACGCGGTTCGCGGCGAGCTGGAACGGCTGCGCGCCAACCTGCCCGACGGCGTGAGCCTGGACATCGCCCGGGACAGCTCGGAAGTCTACGAAGACCGGCTCGGCCTGCTGCTCAAGAACGCCTGGATGGGCCTGGCGCTGGTGCTGGTGCTGATGGCGCTGTTTCTCGAAGCGCGACTGGCGTTCTGGGTGACGCTGGGCATTCCCACGGCGTTTCTCGGGGCCATGCTGTTCCTGCCCTGGATAGGCGTCTCGCTCAACATGATGTCGATGTTCGCATTCATCATTGCGCTGGGCATCGTCGTCGATGACGCCATCATGGTGGGCGAGAACATCTACAGCTATCGCGAAGAGGGTTACTCGTTCCGCGATGCGGCGGTCAAGGGCGCCCAGGAAATTGCCACGCCGCTCACCTTTGCGATCCTCTCGAACATCGTGGCCTTTCTGCCCCTGCTGTTCCTGCCCGGTTTTTTGGGGCTGATCTTTGCCACGGTGCCGGTCGTGGTGATCACGGTCTTCGTGATCTCGCTGGTGGAAGCGCTGCTGATCCTGCCCGCGCACCTGGCCCACGCCAACAAGCCGAGGCAAACGCCAGCCTGGCAGCGCCCTCTGGAGGCCGTGCGGCTACGCATGCAGCAGGGGCTGCATCATTTCACCTACCGGCGCTTCGAGCCCTTTCTGCAGGGTGCACTGAACCAGCGCCTGCTGACCGTCTCGCTGGGCGTGGCGCTGCTGGCGATCACCTTAGCATGGGCCATGAGCGGCCGATTGGGCTTCTCGCTGATGCCCCGGGTGGAATCCGACCAGGTGCAGGCCAGCGTCACCCTGCCGATTGGCAGCCACATCAGCGTCAGCCGCGAATTGAGCCAGCAATTGCTGGACGCCGCCACGGCCCTGAGCGAGCGTGAAGAGGGGTTGAACTTCACCAGCACCCGTAGCCGTCTGGATGGCGAAAGCCTCTCCGTACGCCTCGACATCGCTTCGGAAAGCCTGGAGAGCTGGCCACCCTCACGCATTGCCCGCGAGTGGCGTGAACTGACCGGCGACCTGCTGGGCGCGCAATCGGTCCGCTTCGAATCCGACTTTGGCGGCCCCGGCAGCGGCGCCGCGCTGAGCCTGCGGCTTTCTCACCCCAACACCCAGGTGCTGGAGGCAGCCGCCACACGATTGGCCGAACAGCTGGCAGAGTACGGGCTGACGGACATCGACAGCGGCCTGGGTGACGGCAAGCCACAGCTGGAAATGCGCCTGTCGGCCGAAGGCCGCTCGCTGGGGCTGACCGGCAGTGACCTGGCACAGGCACTGCGTGGCCCGCTGCAAGGCGCCACCGCCGTCGAGCAGTTCATCGGCCGCCGAGAGGTCAGCGTCGAAGTGCGTTTACCGGAAGCCTCTCGCGATAGTCTCAGTGAGCTGTACCGGCTTCCCGTGCGCACCCCCGAGGGGCTCAGCGTGCCGCTGTCGCGGGTGGCCGACATCACCCTCAGCCAGGCGTCCAGCAGCCTGCAACGCATCAACGGCCGGCGCATCATCACCGTCACCGCCGACTCCGAGGGCGACCAGGCCATCAATCAGGTGCTTGCCACCTTGCAGGAGGATGTCTTCCCCACCCTCAGCAATACCTGGCCGGGCCTCGAAGTCAGCATGGGTGGCCGCCAGCAGGATACCGCCGACAACCTGGCCACGCTGCGCAAGGCCATGTGGCTGATGATTGCGGCACTCTATGCCCTGCTGGCGATTCCCTTCCGAAGCTACTTGCAGCCGCTGCTGGTGATGGCCGCCATTCCGTTTGGTATCGTGGGTGCCATCGGGGGACATATGCTGATGGGTTTTGGCTTGTCGATCATCAGCCTGCTGGGCATGCTGGCGCTGTCCGGCGTGGTCATCAACGATGCCCTGGTGCTGATCGACTACGCCAACCGCAAGCGGCGCGAAGGCATGGCGCCTCGGGAAGCCATCGTGGCCGCCGCCACACGCCGATTGCGGCCAATCATGATGACCACACTGACGACCTTCCTGGGGCTGGCACCGATGATTCTGGAAACCTCGCGACAGGCACGCTTCATGATTCCCATGGCCATCTCTCTGGGTTTTGGCATGCTATTCGCCACGGTCATTCTGTTGGTTCTGGTGCCCTGCCTCTATCTCAGCCTGGAGAATCTGCGCGAACGCCTCAGCGCACCGCCCCCTCCCGAACCCGAGAGGGCTAACCCATGAAGGCGTTACATAGCCTGCGCCAGTGGCGCCCTTCGCGGCTGGGCATGAAGCTGTTCGCGGCCATCCTGAGCGTCAATGTGGCCATTGCCGCCAGCGTATTTCTGGCGGTCACCTACAGTATCGACCGCGGCTTTCTCGACTACCTGAACCAGGCCCAGGAGCGCCGTGCCACGCTGCTGGCCGACGGCCTCATTACCCGTTGGGAAACTCAGAACAGCTGGGCGTGGCTGGAAGAGGCCCCCGACCGCTGGCCCTACATCGTGCGCTTCGAGCTGGGCCAGGAGCATCGTGATCGGCCATCCCCCCTGGGGGAAGCGCAGGATTTCGCTCTGCAGGGTGCCGATGGCCGTTCCATTATCCCCCCCGGCGGCACCCCGCGGGGCTCCCGCAACTGGCACTGGATGACCCTCTACAGCGACCTGGCGCCCAATGGCCAGCGCGAGGCCATTGGTGCCCTCGGTTTTCGCCCACCCCGGGAGATGATGGAGCGCATGGAGAGCCGCTTTCTGGAGCGCCAGCAGCGTAACCTGATCCTGATCGTGATCTCGCTGGGCATTGCCTCCCTGCTGCTGGCCGGCGGGCTCTCCTGGTGGCTGGGCCGACGCACGCGGGCGCTGGCCGGTGCCACCCTGCGGCTCACCGAAGGCGACTACCATACCCGCTTGCCCGAACGCGGCCGCGATGAGCTGTCTCGCCTGGCCCGGGATTTCAACGTGCTGGCGGCCACCCTGGAAGCCAGCCGCGAGGCCCGGGCACGCTGGGTGTCGGACACGGCCCATGAGCTGCGCACGCCGCTGGCCGTACTGCGCGGTGAAATCGAAGCCATGCAGGATGGTATTCGCCCGCTGAATCAGGAAAACCTGAGCTCGCTGGCCCAGGAAGTGGCTCAGCTGGAGCGCCTGGTCTCCGACTTGCGGCTGCTCTCGCAAAGCGATGCGGGAGCGCTGGACATCCAGCTGGCCCCGCTGAACCTGAGCGACAGTCTGGGCAGCCGCCTGACCGACGCCGACCGCTGGCTGGAGCAGAGCGGCCTGAGCCTGACCTGCCAGCTGGAAGAGGACATCATGATTCGCGGCGATGCCCAACGCCTGCGCCAGCTGTGGAACAATCTGCTGGACAATAGCTGTGCCTATACGCAATCGCCCGGGGCGCTGCGCGTCACGCTCGGCTGCGAGCGCGGTCAGGCCGTCATCGTCTGGCAGGACAGCTCCCCCGGTGTCCCCGACAGCGAGCTGGGGCGGCTCACCGAGCGCCTGTATCGGGTCGAGGGCTCGCGTAACCGTGCCAGCGGCGGTAGCGGCCTGGGCCTGTCGATTGCCAGCGCTTTGGTGAGTGCTCACGGAGGCACCATGGAAGCCAGCGCCTCGACATTGGGCGGGCTGGCCTGGACACTGCGCTTTCCGCTGATTTCTTCTGACCCTTACTGAATGCGAGTTGACCATGACCCAGGAAGCATCCCTGCTGATCGTCGAAGACGAACCCAAAATTGCCAGGCTCATGGCGGACTACCTTGGCAGCCATAACTTTGCCCCCACCATCATCGGCCATGGCAGCGATGTGATGCCCTGGCTCACCCAGCACTCCCCAGCGCTGGTACTGCTGGACGTCATGCTGCCCGGCAAGGATGGCCTCACCCTGTGCCGGGAAATACGCCAGCAGTGGCCGCTGCTGCCCATCATCATGGTGACGGCCAAGGTCGAGGAAGTGGACCGGCTGCTGGGTCTGGAGCTGGGCGCCGATGACTACATCTGCAAGCCGTTCAGCCCCCGCGAGGTGGTGGCCAGGGTCAAGGCCGTGCTGCGCCGCAGCCAAGCCATTGCCGAGGCCACCGGCCACACCCCGACCACACGGCAAGCGCCGGTCACCCTGGATGAAGAGGGCTGGCAGGCCCTCGTCAATGGCCAGGACCTGGGGCTCACCGCCGTGGAGTTTCAGCTATTACGCGTTATGATGCAGTCGCCGGGGCGTATTTTCAGCCGCGAGCAGTTGATGGACCACATGTATCGCGACAACCGCATCGTGTCCGAACGTACCGTCGACAGCCATATCAAGAAGCTGCGCAAAAAGATCACCGAAGCCCTGCCCGAGCAGGAAATCATTCGCTCGGTGTATGGTGTGGGTTACAAATATCAGCCCGAAGGGTAAGCCTGGCAGGTCGACAGGCGCACTTGGGCACCGCTACGGGTCAATGCACCATGAAAGCGCTCATCGTAGAAGATAACGACAATCTTGCGCGCTCGATTGCCTCGACGTTAGAAGAGGCCAGCTTCACCATCGACGTGGCTTGCGATGGTGAAAAAGCGCTGCTCATGCTGCAGCAAGGGGGGTATGACCTGCTGGTACTCGACCTGGGGCTGCCGCTGCTCGATGGCATGTCGTTGCTGCGCCTGTTGCGCCACCAGCAGAACACCATTCCCGTCTTGATCATCTCCGCCCGCGACACCCTGGACCAGCGCATTTTGGGGCTGGAAGTCGGTGCGGACGATTACCTGTGCAAGCCCTTCTCGCTGAACGAGGTAGCCGCCAGAGCCCGCGCGCTGGTCAGAAGAGCCAAGCATTTTGGCGGTGAGAGCCTGCGCTGCGGGCGCCTGGAGTTCTTTCCGGATGCCATGGAGCTGCGCGTGGACGGCCAGGCCCTCACGCTACACCGCCGCGAGCTGGAGGTCATCGAATACCTGCTGATCAATCAGAATCGACTGGTCAGCAAGGACCAGATCATCGACCGGCTCTCCTCGACGGATGAAGCCATCAGCTACGCCGCCGTGGAAACCTACATTTCACGTATTCGCAAAAAGATCGGCCATGACTTCGGCCTGAAAACCGTGCGAGGGCTGGGCTATTACCTGGCCCCACCCGCCTCGGAGGAAGGCGCGCCTTGACCCAGACACCCCGCTCCATCCGCAGTCGCCTGCTGCTGTGGATTGCCTTGCCGTTCACCGCCCTGGCCTTCCTGGCCCTGCTCTCCAGCTACCTGCTGCTGAGCAAGCAGATCAACGAAGCCTTCGACGCCATGCTGCTGAATGCCGCCCAGCGCCTGGAGCGTCGGGTATATACCGCCGATGGCCAGCTACGCATCAACATGCACTACTTCAGCATCAGCACGCTGGGCAGTCGTGGGGAGGGCAAGATTTTCTACCGTATCCGGGAAGCCCAGGGGGGCATGATTGCCGGTTTTCAAGGGCTGGGCGATCCGCCCGACTCCCTCGACGCGCCGCTGTTTTACGACGTGGCTTACGCAGGCAACGAGCTGCGGGCCGTGGCCTTGACCTTCCCTTTTCGCCGCGGGCGTGATGTCGTGGACATCGAAGTCATCGTGGCGGAATCAAAAGAGACCCGGCACTCATTGACCCACGACTTCATGGTCACCCTGGCCGGGCTCACGGCGGTGACCGGGCTGCTGGCGATCACGCTGGCGCTCCTCGCCATCCACCGTGGCCTCGCCCCCTTGAACGCCATCAGCCGCGCACTGCGCCAGCGCTCGCCCCACGATCTGCAGCCCATCCGCGACAGCGTGCCCAGGGAAATACGTCCCCTGACGCAAAGCATCAATTACCTGATGCAACGCATGCAAAGCAGTATTACCAGCACCCAACAGCTCAACGCAGACGTTTCCCACCAGCTACGCACGCCCATTTCAGAGATTCGGGCACTCACGGAAATGACCCTGAAGAGCGAGCAATCACCCGCCAACAGGGCCAACCTGCTGGAGATTCAGCGCATTGCCGAGCATGCCGGGCACACCGTGCAACAGCTGCTGAAATACGCCAAGACCCGCAGTGAGCTGTTCGAACTCACCCAGCTGCAGGCCGTTGACCTGATCGCACTATGCCAGCAGGCTTGCCAGCAGGTCGCCACCGGCATTTACCAAAAGGGCCAGGAGCTGGCCTTCGAGCAGCCCGAGGCCCTGCCCTCCATTCATGGCGACCCCATTTTGCTGCAGTGGTTGGTGATCAACCTGATCGATAACGCCAGCCTCCACGCGGGCGGCGCGCTCCCTTACCAGGGCACCATTACCATTGGCCTCACCCATGACGCCGATACGGTACGACTCAGCGTGCACGATGACGGCGTGGGGGTGGACCCCGCCCGGCTGCCGCAGCTCACCGAACGGTTTTTCCGCGATAACGCCCATGCACCGGGCAGCGGCCTTGGCCTGGCCATCGTCGAACAGGTGGCCACTACCCACGGCGCCCAGCTTGCCGTGCGCAATCGCCCTCAGGGCGGGCTGGAAGTCACGGTGGCGTTTCCGGTGCTGCCAGCGTCGTCAAGCGGATCATCAGCGGCGTCATGAAGATCAGCAGCAACAGCCGCAGAATATGGTGAGAGACCACGTAAACCGGGTCGATCCCCATGACCATGGCGATGACCGCCATCTCCCCGACGCCCCCCGGTATCAGCGCCAGCATCACCGCCACGAACGGCAATGACGTGACGCTGGCCACCAGCCAGGCCATCAACGCAGCCACCACCAGCGCAAAGAGCGCATACAGCATGCCGAACCGCCCTACCCGCACCACCTGTTTCCAGTGGGTGCCTGAAAAACGCGAGCCCACCGAGGAGCCCAGCACCAGAAAGGTCACCAGCAGGATTTCATTGGGCAGCGTGTAGGCTACGCCCACATTGGCAATCAAGGCACCTGCCGCCATCGGCCCCAGAAACTCCGGTAGCGGCAAGCGGATCAGGCGACCTAGCCACCAGCAAGCAGGAGCCAGCAGCAGTGGCAGCACCCCCATGAGCGACAGCGGCTCGGCAGAGGGCGGCAAGGCCACGCTGTCGACGAACAGGCTGGCCAGCAGCGCCGCGCCCGATACCACGGTAACCAGCCTCAGCGAGTGAGAAATGGCGATCCAGCGCAGGTCACCATGGGCACGCTCGGCCAGTACCAGGGCCGAGTTCATGCTGCCTGGGTAGGCACAGAACATGGCGTTCAGGCTGCCGACGCGGGCACGAGCAAAGATCCAGTACCCTCCTGCCAGCATCAGCACCATGTAAACCAGCATGGCCAGCACGCTGGGGTACCACTGCACCAGGCTCACCAGCTCGTCCGCGTGGATACGACTGCCGATGAACAGTCCCAGTAGGGCAATGGCCACGCGATGCAAGCGCTTGTCTACCCCGGTGCGAACGCCTGCCAGCGAAACGCCCATGACCATGAACAGCGCCCCTAGCATCCACGCCAGCGGCAGCGAAAAAAGGGTGGCCACTAGGCCACCCAAACATCCCAAACCAATGGTTTTCAGCGTTTTTTTCACCCGTTCCCCCGTTGCTGCGCTACGCCCGGGCCGCCGCACGCCGCGCCTGAAAGCGCTTGACCAGCGGCTGGCCAAACAGCGAAATCAACAGCAGCGCCAGGATGGCCAGGGTCGCAGGCCGCTCCAGCACGTAGGTGATGTCCCCGCCACTGATCTGGTAGGAGTGCAGCAGCGACTTCTCCGCCAGAGCCCCCAGCAGCATGCCAATGACCGCCGCAGGCACCGAGTAACCGTAGTGGCGGAAGATCCAGCCGATCACGGCAAACACCAGCACCGTGGCAGGCCCGGTCATGTTGCCGGTGAGCCCGAACGACCCCATGACCGCCAATACCAGCACGGAAGGAATCAGATAGCGCATGGGTACCTTGACGATGTTGGCCAGCAGCGGAATGAACAAAATCCCCACGATGACCAGCAAAAACACTTGGGCGAAGTTGGCAAAGATGATGGCGTAGACCACGTCCGTTTGCTGGCGGATGAACTGCGGGCCACCGGTAATGTTGTGCATGGCAAACGCGGCCAGCATCACCGCCGTTGCCCCACCGCCGGGAATACCCAGTGCCAGCAGGGTTGCCATGGAGCCGCCCTCCGAGCTGCTGTTGGCGGCCTCGGACGCGACGACCCCTTTGGGGTTGCCCTTGCCATAGGAGTCCGGGTCTTTATCCCGCCGCTTGGTCTCGATGTAGGAGAGCAAATTGGAAACCGACGACCCGACACCGGGCACCGCGCCCACCAGCACACCGATCAAGCCACCGCGAATCATCACCACAGGATGACGCAGCGCCATCTTGCAGCCCTGAAAAATTTCGCTGGCACGCACCTTGCGCGCATCCGCCGACTCGACGATGAACCCCTTGTTGGCCAGCTTGAACAGCTCGGACGCCGCAAACATGCCCATCATGGCAGGAATCACCGGCACCCCGTCCAGCAGGTAGGTTTGCCCCATGGTGCCCCGGGCCAGGCCAATTTCGTTGAACCCGATGGTTCCTACCAGCAGCCCCACAAAACCGGCCACCAGGCCTTTGAGCACCTGCTCACCCTTGAGGCTGGCGATCAGCGTCATGCCCCAGAGGATTACCACGAACATCTCGGCGGGCCCCAGGCGCAGGACCATATAGGAGAGCGGCTGGATCATGAAGAACAGCACCACGTAGCCCATCAGCGAACCGACCACCGAGGCGGCCAACGCCACTCCCAGCGCCTGATTGTGCTGCCCGCGTCGCGCCATCGGGTAGCCATCGAAGGCCGTGGCAATGGCCGAGGAAGTGCCGGGAATGTTCATCAGGATGGCCGGGATCCCTGCGCCAAACGAGCCGCCGGTAAAAATCGCCGTCAAGAACAGCATGGCCTGAATGAAGTCCATGTACATGGTCATGGGCAAGAAGATCGCCATGGCCATGGAGATCTGCAGGCCAGGCGTTGCCCCAAAAATCAGCCCCAGCACGATACCGGGAATCACCACGAGCCAAGGGCCTGCGCTGGAGAAGAGCAGGTTCATACTCTGCTCGACGGCACCAAAATCAATCATGTTGCCTCCTTCGATGCGTTCAGTTGGGGATCAGCAGCAGCGTCATGGGGTAAGGCAGCATTCGCGAAAAGAAGAACGCTGCACCAAGGCCAAACAGCGCGCTGAAGCCGAATACCGCCAGCCAGTTGCGCTCACCCTTGAGAATCAGAAAAGACGCGATGAACGCCACCGTCGCCAGGTCGAAACCCAGGGTTTCCAACGACATCACGTAAGCGGCAAACAGGCCCACCACCGGCAGCGTACGCAGCAGGGGTTCCTCTTGCTGGTCCTGGGTCAGCAGCGTGCCTTTCTTCAGGCGCAGTACCACCTCCAGGGCAATCAGCGCCAGTACCAGCAGCGCCATGGGAAGAATCAGCAGTAAGTTCTGGGGGGTCGCGGAGACGCGAATGGCATCCATCAGATACCACAGCGTAAAGCTCGCCAGACCGATGAGGACGAGCGCGTCCCCATAGTCACGTTTTTGTGCCGTCATGGGTAAACTCCTGGCAGGCACCCCTTGAGGGTGCCTGCCACTACAGGATCGTCAGACGATGGGGTGATCAGTTGAGCAGGTGGGCGTACTTCTCGAACACGTCGTAGTTTTCGCGCATCAGCTCATTGGAACGCTCGGGGCCTACCCATACGCCGCCCATTTCATTGCGCTCCAGATGCTCTTGCACGTCCTTGCGCGCCAGCGCGTTCTGGATGGCATCCGCGAGGGCTTCGTAACGGCCCGGATGCTGACGCTCGACTTCGCTGGTCACCGCGAAGCCGCGCATGGAGCCTTGCAGCACAGGCACTTCCAGCTCCATGGGAGCAAGGGCCTCATTGATGGTCGGCGCATCCCACTGCTCAATACGCTCGTCGTTGACGATGGCCAGCGGCGTCAGGAACTCACGAATGCCTTCGCTGCCCTGTGCACTAATGGAGACGAAATCCACCTGGCCACCGGCCACCGCCGAACGCGCTTCACCACCGCTGTTGTAGGTCACCAGATTGAGATTTTCCTGGGGGATGCCCGCTTCTTCCAGCAGCAACCGCACCATCAGGTGGCCCGCCGAGCCTTGTACCACGGCACCGCGCACCTGGCCGCGCTGCTCACGAATCGCCTCCAAAAGCGAAGGCAGGTCGTCGTAACCGCTGTCCTTGTTGGCTGCGATCAGGTCGAGGTCGAACCACTGAAAATTGATGTAGGAGAAGTCATCCACGCTGAAATTGGCCCCACCCGTCAGAATCGAGTTGGTCAGGTAAGGGGCGAAGGTGGAGGCATAAACGGTATAGCCGTCGTCCGGTACGTTCAGCACGTAGTTGGAAGCGACCTGAGTTCCCGCCCCGGGGCGGTTGGTGACTTGAATGGGTACGCCAATCTCTTCGGAGATGTATCCCGACATCAAACGGGCCAACCGATCGGCGCTGCCGCCGGTACCAAACCCGACGACCATGTTGAGCGGGCGTTCCGGGTAGCTGTCTGCCGCAGCAGGCAGCACCATGGCCAGTGACGCTACCGTGACGGTGGCGCCCACCAGTAGGGATTTAAGCGCGCGAGGAAACGAGATAACAGATTGCTTGAGCATAGCGATGTCTCTTGGTATGGGTGTTATTAGAATCAGGCGGCTGCCTGTAGAGAACAACGCTATCCCACGAAACTGTCATCAACCTTGCACGGGGATCAAAACCAACTAAAGTCTAGTCCCCGCGCCTGCCCACCGGCTGAACCTTCCGACCGACCTACGAAGGTTCGACCTTGGCTTGATCGCGGGCCAGTTCCTCCTTTTTCGTTAGCTTGCGGTAAAACACCGCTACGGCCGTGGAATTCAGCACGATAAACAGCGAATACATGACGGGTATGAGTAGAATCAGCTGCTGTGTTTCGCCGCTAAACGTCATGATGACGATCAATGCGGCCAGCGGGCCGTTTTGAATCCCCGTTTCAAGAGATACCGTGCGGGCTTTTTGCGGGCTGAGTTTGAGCACGCGGGAGAATAAATAACCGAACAGAAAACCCACCAAACCGAGCAGAATCACCGCTGCATATACCTGCCAACTGGTCTCCATCAGCAAGCGCCAGTTGCGCGGTGCCCACGTCACCACCAGAAACACGATCACGATAGCCCCCAACACGCCGCCTACCAGCTCAATGACCGCGCCAAGGTTGGCATTTTTACGGCGTATCCACATGCCCAACAGCGTTGGAATCAGCAGTACGAACAGCAGGCGGCCAATTTGGTCGGGCGGTATGCGGAAGGCGTCATCAATCCCCTGGGTATAAAACGCCATCCACAGCGGCACCAGAACAAAGCCCGCCAGCGTGGAGCAGATGGTCATCATGATGCTGAGGCTGAGCAGGCTTCGTGAGAAGTAGGCAAAAATATTGGAGGTCGTGCCGCCCGGCATGCACCCCATCAGCACTAGCCCCACGGTATGTTCAACCGACAGGTCGAGAAGGCGCGCCAGGGCAAAGGCGATAAAAGGCATCAGCAGATACTGCGATGAGAAGCCAACCCCAATGGCCTGGGGGTGGCGCATGGAGAGTTTGAAGTCCTTGAAGGTGAGCGATGCCCCCATGCCGAACATGATGATCACCATCATGATCGACAGTA
This sequence comes from Halomonas sp. 18071143, assembly GCF_019211725.1. NCBI lineage: Bacteria > Pseudomonadati > Pseudomonadota > Gammaproteobacteria > Oceanospirillales > Halomonadaceae > Halomonas > Halomonas sp. 18071143. The sequence continues at coordinate 741,394 of NZ_CP078120.1, read as the reverse complement.
AGCTTTCTTCCAATGGGCTTAGCATAGTGCTGTAACTCCGTAACTTGCCGCTGTTTGCGGTTATTGTTGTTTAGTCTCGGCGTGAGTGCCCTGCACGATGGCACGCACTTCTTTGCGCAGCACCTTGCCAACAGGGGTCTTGGGCAGTTCATCCCAGAACACTACTTTTCTGGGAACCTTGTAGGCGGCAAGCTCTGTTTTACAGTGCCGGATAACGTCCTTGGCGCTTAGCCCCTGTTCACGCAGCACGACGTAGGCGTGAACCGCTTCGCCTGTCTGATCGTCGGGGACACCAATGACGGCGGACTCTTGCACTTGCGGTAAGCGCGCAATGCTGTCTTCTACTTCGTTGGGGTAAACGTTAAATCCGCTGACCAGAATCATATCTTTTTTACGGTCGACGATGTGAAAGTGACCATCCTCTGACATGGTTCCCACATCGCCGGTGTAAAGCCAGCCATCTTTTAACGTTTTGGCGGTCTCTTCCGGATTGTTCCAGTAACCTTTCATGATTTGTGGGCCGCGCGCGATAATCTCGCCAGGCTCGCCCGGGGCAACCGTCACGCCCTGTTCATCGACGATGCGCACCTGAGTAAACGGCGCGGGAATGCCGATGCTGTTAGCACGCTCATGCCCAATCGGGTTGAAGCAGATCACCGGAGAGCTTTCTGTTAGCCCGTAGCCTTCGGCAATCGGTGTGCCGACCACCGCGCGCCAGCGCTCAGCGACGGATTTATGTAGTGCGGTGCCGCCCGCCATCGCCACTTTCATGTTTTTAGGCGGGTACACGGTGAACCACTCTTCGTTGAGCAGCGCGTTGAACAGCGTATTGACACCTGAAATCCAGGAGATCGGGTAGTTATCAAAAGCGCGCTGGCAGTTCTGAATAGGCCGCGGGCTGGGCACGAGGACGTTGTGCGCCCCTTTGCTGTAGAACGCCAGCAGGTTCACCGTGAACGCGAAAATATGGTAGATGGGCAGCGCGGTGAGAACGCACTCTTTGCCAACCTCTATGTGGCTGCCAACCACCAGATCGACCTGTTCTAAATTGCTCAGCAGATTGCCGTGCGTCAGCTCTGCGCCTTTACTGACGCCGGTGGTGCCGCCGGTGTACTGCAAGAGCGCGGTGTCTTCACGCGCGATAGCCTGCCAGTAGCGCGCTACGTCAATGCCTTGTTCGGCTTGCCGTGCACTGCCCGTTTGAATGGCCTGGCTCAGTGTCACGGCGTTCAGCGAGTGTTGGGGGATGGCTTTGTTCCAATATTTCAGTACGGCATCCAATACCGTGCGCACGACTGGTGAAAACCATTGCGAAAGCGAAGTGAGTACGACGTGCTGAATGCCAGTGTTGGGGAGCACGTCCTCCAGCTTGTCGGCAAACATATCCATGATGACAAGCGTCTTGACGCCAGCATCGTTGAACTGATGCTCCATTTCTCGACGCGTATAGAGCGGATTGACGTTCACCAGCACACAGCCCGCTTTCAAAACGCCGAAAATGGCCACCGGAAGCGCGAGACAGTTGGGCATTTGCACCGCAACGCGGTCGCCTTTGGCAAGCCCCAGGGTGTCACGCAGGTAAACCGCAAACGCATCGGAGAGAGTATCCGTTTGCCGATAAGCAAGCGTGCCATTCATGCCGTTGGGCATGCAGGTGGTGAACGCGGTGTGGGAGCCAAACTGCTGGGCTGCCGCAGTGACCATCGCGGGAATACTGGCAAAGCGCGGCTGCGGCTGGTCACCTATTGCGTGATGGTTGGTGCCATAAAGATGTGCCCACGGCGCGCTGTCATAGAAGTGATCATTTGACATGCACATTCTCTTCGTTGGGGCCCTTTCATGAAGGGGCCATTGTTTTTATTAGCTTTCTACATGTTTTTCTACCGCACAGGCTCTCCATGGAATAACGCAGCCGCTGAGTTTAAGTCAACCGTTTTAATTTTTGCTTTCGCCAGGTGGGGCGTCAAATAAAAAAACGGGCCAAGCGCAAGACGCACTGGCCCCGTCAGCTCGGCCCTCACACAACCCTCTGACATCTAGTTCCCGCGCCTGCCCTCCGGCTGAACCTGCTGATTCAGAAACGCGATACCTGCCTCGATGGCACTGCCACGCAGCAGGAAGCTGGCGAAATGGCCTCGGCCACGCTGAAGATACAGCTCGCTGGGCGTACCTTGCGCCTGAAGCGCGGCATAAAAATCGGTGGCGTGATCGACGGGCACGAGCCGATCCCAGCGGCCGTGAAACAAGAAGAACGGCGGTGCTTGAGGTGTGATTTGCCGCGCGGGCGATGCCAGGGCATACGCGTCACGCTTCTCTGCGCGCGTACCACCAATGAAGTCCACCACCAGCCGCCCATCGTTGAACTTCAGCAAGTCGCTGGGCAAACCGCCGGCCAGCACCGCAGCAAGCCTAGCATGCTCGCCGCCGTAGGGGTGTGCCAGGGGGCCTTCACTGCCCGCCAGCGCCAACAGGCTCACCAGGTGAGCCCCTGAGGAAAAGCCCACGCCGACAATGCGGTTCGTATCCACTTGCCACTCGTCGGCATGGCGATGCAGCCAGGCCATGGCCTGCTGCAAGTCGTGCAGCTGGGCGGGGAAACGATATTCCGGTACGAAGCGGTGTTCGATATTGACGGTGACGTAGCCCTGTTCAGCCAGCTGCCGGGCAATGCCTGCCATGTCGTCACGGCTGCGGTTACGCCAACCTCCCCCATGCACCAGCAGGGCGGCTGGACGCAGGCCCGCGCCCTCGGTGCGGGGGAGCAGCACATCGGCCACCAGCGGCTCGGGCCAGTCGTCCGGGGTATAGCGCTGCTGGGCCAGCGCCGTGAACGGCAGCGCTACCAGCGCGCCCAGGCGCGCATAGCGGCCAATGAATCCAAGTTCTGGCATGGTGTTCTCCTGTTTCCTGTTCCCCTCACCCTGTGGCGTGATCCTTGCCCCTCCGCATAAGACCACGGTTGTTGCACACTTCCTGCAACCGATTTACACCAAGCCCCTGGATACTGCCATGGTCAACATTAGCCCATTAATGACCCATGAGGTATGCCATGAAAATGTCTCTTAGCCAACGTTTTGCTCCCGCCCTTCTGGCCATTGCCCTGATGCCCCTGGCGTTCACCGCGCAAGCCGACCATCATGAGCACCGTGGCATGGACCGTGAAGCCATGCATGAGCGCATGGAAGAGCGCCGCCAGGAAGTTTACCAGCGCGCCGAACTCAGCGAAGAGCAGCAAACCGCGCTGAATCAGGCCCATGCCGAGCATCGTGAAGCGGTCATGGCGCTACGTGAGGAGCATCAGGCCCGCGTTGCAGAAATTCTGTCAGATGAAGAGCAGCAGGCACTACGGGATGCCATGCACGAGGTGCACGCCGAATACCGTCAGGAGCACGGCAAGCGCGGAGGCCGCCACGGCGACCAGGCCAAAGCTGAATAAGCGTTGATTTAACGTTCGTCCTACCGCCCTGCGCCCAGCTCTGCTGGGCGCAGGGCTATCTATACTCCTGTTTCGTTCATTTTACGTGAGTGGTTCGTCACTTGAACTGACGTAGCAAACCGCGTATTTTATTTGAACGTTCATTCAAAAATAATTCTTCCCTTGTCTTAACAACAGGAGTCCGCCTCCATGGCGAAAGACAACTCGACCCTCCCCTCGCGGGATCGACTCAACCCCGTGGTGTTCCACGGCAGCGTCGCCGGTATACTCATCTTTCTGGTGATGACCATGCTGTTTACCGAGCAGGCAGGCGCTTTCTTCGACGCGGGCCTGGCTTGGGTCAGCACCACCTTCGGCTGGTACTACATGCTCGCCATCGTCGCCTACCTGGTGTTCGTGGTACTGATCGGCATGTCGCGCTTCGGCAGCATACGCCTGGGCCCGGACCATTCACGCCCGGAGTTCTCGCTGCTCTCCTGGTCCGCCATGCTGTTTGCCGCCGGCATTGGCATTGACCTGTTGTTTTTCAGCGTGGCAGAGCCGGTGGCCCACTACCTGGCCCCGCCGGACCTGACGCCTGAAAGCCAAGAGGCCATGCGCAACGCTGTCGTTCAGACTTACCTGCACTGGGGGCTTTCGGGATGGGGGCTCTACGTGCTGATGGGCATGGCACTCGCCTACTTCAGCTACCGCCACCGCTTGCCACTGGCGATCCGCAGCGCGCTCTACCCACTGCTGGGCAAGCGCATCCACGGCCCCATCGGTAATGCCGTGGATATCACGGCGGTCATTTCTACCGTGTTTGGTATCGCCACCAGCCTTGGGATTGGCGTTCTGCAGCTCAATTACGGCCTCAACTACATGTTCGACGTTCCCGAGACGTTGACGGTACAGATCATCCTGATTGGCTTGGTCGTGGTGCTGGCCACCATTTCCGTGGTGACCGGGGTCGAGAAGGGCATTCGCCGCCTCTCCGAGTTCAACATGCTATTGGCGCTGGCGCTGATGCTGTTCGTACTGTTTTCTGGCGATACCCTGACCCTGCTCGACAAGGTGGTGAACAACGCCGGTGACTATCTCTCCGGGTTTGTCGCTGCCAGCTTCGATACCTACGCGTTTGCCGACGAAGGCGCCCAGGAGTGGAAAATGTGGTGGACCATTTTCTTCTGGGGCTGGTGGATTGCCTGGACGCCTTTCGTGGGCCTGTTCCTGGCGCGTATTTCTCGTGGCCGCACCATTCGTCAGTTCGTCGCCGGTGCGCTGTTCATTCCGCTGTCGTTCATGATGGTGTGGATGTCCATTTTCGGTAACAGCGGTATCGAGCTGGTCGCCAATCAAGGCGTCGCCGAGCTGGGCGAACAGGCGTTGAACTCGCCGCAAACCACGCTCTACACACTGCTGGAGTACTACCCCTACGTCGGTATCACCGCCGCCGTGGTCACCGTGCTGGGCATTGTGTTCTTCATTACTTCCGCCGACTCCGGCGCCCTGGTACTGGCCAACTTCACCTCGATTCTGAGCGACGTGAACCATGATGCCCCGGTGAAGCTGCGCATTTTCTGGTCGGCCGTGATCGGCCTGATTACCGTGGCACTGCTGATGGCAGGCGGACTGAACGCGCTGCAAAGCGCCGTGGTGATCACCGCCCTGCCGTTCTCGGTGGTGATTTTTGCCATTATGGTAGGCACCTACAAAGCCTTGAAGCTGGAAGGCAGCAAGGCCGATGCACGCCGCATGATTGCAGGTAGTGCGCCTGGCGGCGATTGGCGCGAGCGCCTGGACCGTGCGCTGGATACCTCCAACCGTGCCGGGGCAGCGGCCACCATCGAGCACTCGATCCGTCCCGCCATGACCCAGTTTGCCCAGGAGCTCGAAAGCCGTGGCCAAACCGCCAACGTGACCGAAGAGCAGGTGGAAGGCGAGTCGCTGCCCACCTTGACGCTGCAGGTCGACTTTGGCGAGGCCACCAGCTTTGTCTATCAGGTCTGCCCGCACCGCATGCGCACCCCGAGCTTCATCCCGGCAGACGATGACTTCTACGTGCGCCTGGATGTCTATCTGGCCGAAGGCGGCCAGGATAAAGACCTCAACGGCTATACCCGTGGTCAGGTGATTGGCGACCTGGTGGCCGAGTACGAACGCCACCTGCACTTCCTGACCCTGGCCGGTGAGCAGATGGGCCATGTGCAAGCCATGCCCGGCACCATCGGCGAGCCGCCAGAAGACGCCCAGATGTAGCGTCAGCGCGTTTTCCATGCAATCCCGATCCCGGCCACCGTGCCGGGATTTCTATATGCCTGTTCGAGACGCGTGAAGGCTATAACGCTGGATCGGTTGAAGCGCGATGTTCTAGCGGGATTGACCATCGGCGTGGTCGCGGTGCCCCTCTCCATGGCTTTGGCTGTAGCCACAGGAGTGCCCCCACAACACGGGCTTTACACCGCCATCGTGGCACTGGCGTCGCTGCGCCGAGAGCTGGGCGAGCAAGGTGTAGGGATCGTCTTCGTAGGGCTGCCGCCCCGTCTGGCGTTAAAATTAAAGCGCGCAGGCATTAAGCGTGAAACAGGCAAACTGGCGGTCGTCCGTACGCTTGCTCACGCCGAAAGAGTGGCTCGGCGTTGGCTAGGTGGTGGCCGATAGCGAACCTGGGGGTGTGAAGTACTAAAACAGGGGAAGTAGCCTTCCCCTGAGGTGATACCATTCACTGGCGATTAGCTCGCCATGTCCAATACGATACGGCCTTCGATCTTGCCATCGATCATGCGCTGGAAAACGTCGTTGATGTTGTCCAGCGTGTCGGTGGCTACCGTGGCCGTGACCTTGCCTTCGGCGGCGAAGTCCAACGCTTCCTGCAGGTCGCTGCGTGTACCGACGATGGACCCGCGAATGGTAATGCCGTTGAGTACCGTGCTGAAGATCGGCAGCGGGAAATCACCGGGCGGCAGCCCATTCAGCACCAGCGTGCCACCGCGACGCAGCATGTTTTGCGCCTGATCGAAGGCTTTCGGTGAAACGGCCGTGACCAATGCCCCATGAGCACCGCCAATGGTCTTCTTCAGATAGGCCGCCGGGTCGGTTTTCATGGCGTTGACCGTCACCGTCGCTCCCAGGCGTTCAGCCAGGGCCAGCTTGCCGTCATCGATATCCACCGCTGCGACGTTCAGCCCCATGGCCTTGGCATACTGCACGGCCATGTGCCCCAGCCCACCAATCCCGGAGATCACCACCCACTGGCCCGGGCGAGTGTCGGTCATCTTCAAGCCTTTGTAGACCGTCACCCCAGCGCACAGCACCGGAGCGATGTCGATGAAATCCACCGACTCCGGCAGGCGCCCCACATAGCCTGCATCTGCCAATGTATAGTCGGCAAAGCCGCCGTTGACGCTATAGCCGGTGTTTTGCTGAGATTCGCACAGCGTCTCCCACCCGCCCAGGCAGTGCTCGCAGTAGCCACAGGCGGAGTAGAGCCAGGGAACACCAATGCGGTCCCCCTCTTTGACATGAGAGACGCCCTCTCCCACGGCCACGATGTAGCCGACGCCCTCATGCCCGGGAATGAACGGTGGCGAAGGCTTGACCGGCCAATCACCGTGGGCGGCGTGTAAATCGGTATGGCAAACCCCGGAGGCCGCCACTTTCATCAATACTTCGCCCTGTTTGGGACGAGGTACATCGACTTCTTCGATGACCAGCGGCTGGCCAAACTCGCGAACCACTGCCGCGCGCATTGTGCTATCCATGTGCAACTCCTCTTGATGGTCGATACGGCCATTTGAAAACGGCTCTTATCGATAGAGTCAGCGTCAGGGGGGACTGACAATACCGCCCGGCAGGTGCCGGGCGGCGTTATACATAGACGCAGGCTAGAAAAAGCCCAGCGGATTGATGTCGTAGCTGACCAGCAGGTTTTTGGTCTGCTGGTAGTGCTCCAGCGCGACCTTGTGGGTTTCACGGCCAACCCCGGACTTCTTGTAGCCACCGAAGGCCGCATGGGCCGGGTACTGGTGGTAGCAGTTGGTCCACACGCGGCCTGCCTGAATGCCACGCCCCATGCGGAAGGCCACGTTGATGTCGCGGCTCCACACGCCTGCCCCCAGGCCAAACTCGGTGTCGTTGGCGATGGCCAGCGCTTCCTCTTCGTCCTTGAAGGTCGTGACGGCCACCACCGGGCCAAAGATCTCTTCCTGGAACACGCGCATCTGGTTATTGCCTTTCAGCAGCGTGGGCTGAATGTAGTAACCGCTGTTGATGCTGTCGTCGAGGGTCTCCTTGTCACCCCCAGTGAGGAACTCCGCGCCCTCGTCACGGGCGATGTCCATGTAGGACATGATCTTGTCGAACTGCTCCTGAGAGGCCTGAGCGCCCACCTGGACATCGGTATCCAGCGGGTTGCCGCGCTTGATGGTTTTGGTGCGTTCGAGCACTTTGGCCATGAACTCGTCGTACATGCTCTCCTGAATCAGCGCACGCGCCGGGCAGGTACACACTTCGCCCTGGTTGAAGAAAGCCAGCACTAGGCCCTCAACCGCCTTATCGATGAAGGACGGTTCGGCCTGCATGATATCGGCGAAGTAGATATTGGGCGACTTGCCACCCAGCTCGACGGTAGAGGGAATGATGTTCTCGGCCGCACACTTGAGAATATGCGACCCTACAGGCGTCGAGCCGGTAAAGGCAATCTTGGCAATACGCTTGCTGGTCGCCAGCGCCTGACCGGCTTCCGCGCCGAAACCGTTGACGATATTGAGCACGCCAGGCGGCAGCAGGTCACCGATCACCTCGACCACTTTCAAAATGGAAGCGGGCGTCTGCTCGGCGGGCTTGAGCACCACGCAGTTCCCGGCAGCCAGCGCGGGGCCAAGCTTCCAGGCAGCCATCAGAATGGGGAAGTTCCAGGGGATAATTTGCCCGACGACCCCCAGCGGCTCGTGAAAGTGATAGGCCACGGTATTGGCGTCAATGTCGGCCGCGGTGCCCTCCTGGGACCGCAGGCAGCCCGCGAAGTAACGGAAATGGTCGACCGCCAGCGGAATGTCGGCATTGAGCGTTTCCCGCACGGCCTTGCCGTTATCCCACGTTTCGGCCACGGCCAGCATTTCGAGGTTTTGCTCTATGCGGTCGGCGATCTTGAGCAGAATGTTGCTGCGCTCTTGCGCGGAGGTCTTGCCCCAGGCAGGCGCTGCCTGATGGGCGGCATCCAGCGCTTTTTCGATGTCTTCGGCGCTGGAGCGGGGAATTTCACAGAACACTTTGCCATTGACTGGGCTAATGTTGTCGAAGTATTGGCCCTTCACCGGAGGTACGAACTCACCGCCGATGTAGTTGCCATAGCGTTTTTCGAACGAGACGACTGAGCCCGATTCACCTGGGTTGGCGTAGATCATGGTACTGCTCCTGAGTATTATGATTATTAAAAGGTGCCTATTCAGTGTTGGTCACCGAAGGCAATCCCGGTATCGCCCAATGGCAGGATGCACCCTCATTCCTTGGTAGGAGATGCCATGTATTCGCTACTAGTGGCCGATGACCACCCGCTGTTTCGCGACGCGCTTCAAGCGGTCATCCGCGGCGGGCTGGCCGACACGCAGCTGTTGGAGGCTGACAGCCTGGCGGCAGCCATGGCGCATATCGAGGCACACGACACGCTGGACTTGCTGCTACTGGATTTGAGCCTGCCGGATGCCGACGGCCTGGAAGGGTTGAAAACGTTGCGCAGCGCCTTTCCCTGGCTGCCGGTGGCCATTGTCTCGGCGCATCAGGAGCGCCAACTGGTGCTGGATGCCATCACCCAGGGCGCGGTGGGCTATATCCCCAAGTCCACCCCCGGCGAGCAGCTATTGTCGGCGCTGGAGCAGATACTCCAGGGCCAGCTGTATCTGCCTGCCGATATCATGCGCCGCCCTCCTGCCCAGCGCGCCCCTGTCGCGGCCAGTGTCTCCTCGTCGACCGCCCTCCAGGACGTCGAACGACCCGGGCGCCTACCGCGCTTGACCGACAAGCAGTTGGATGTATTGAGCTGCATGAGCCAGGGGATGTCGAACAAGCAGATCGCGCGGGAACTGACGATTGCCGAAACCACCGTCAAGACCCATGTTTCCGCCATCCTGCGCAAACTGGGCGCGTCCAGCCGTGTGCATGCCATCGTGCTGGCCAGCGAAGAGGATCTGAGCAGCCATATTGCCCAGCGCACTGCCGGTCTGCCGGGCAAGCCCTCCCCTTGAGCCAACGCGCCCTATCCTGGCGGATGGTTCTCCAGTAGCGTTCCCAGCAGCATCTTGAGCCGCAGGGGCTTCAGAGGCTTCAGCAAGTAGTGCAGGCCTGCTTCCCGAGAGGCGCGCTTGACCGCAGCTTCGTGGTTGGCGGTAATGACGACGGTCGCCAGGCCGGGGTAACGCCGCCGCAGTCGCGCGGCCAGATCGATACCATTCTCACGATGCTCACCCAGGTGATAATCCACCAGCAGAACCGCAGGTCGCTCCCCGTCACTGGCCGCCTCCAGCGCACTCACCGTGGCGGCAGCACGCACGCGGCAACCCCAACCGCCGAGCAGTGCCTGCATGCCCGCGAGGATGTCCGGGTCATCATCCACCACCCACACCACGCAGCCCTGTAGAGGGTCTTCGTGCCACCAACCAGCGCCCACACCACTTGCAGACGCGGCACCGGCCGATCCCGCATAGGGCACGAGAACGGAGAACAGGGAGCCGCGCCCGGGGCGCGACGTAAGCGCAATCGGGTGCTCCAGCATGGCGCTGATACGGTCGACGATGGCCAGGCCCAGCCCAAGCCCGCGGCTGTGGTCTCCCTGAGGCTGGCTGGCACGCCGAAATTCGAGAAAGATCGCCTGCCGCTGCGCTTCAGGAATACCGGTGCCCGTATCTCCCACCATGATCTCGAGCCCGTTGGTTCGCCGCCGACATCCCAACAACAGGTGCCCCTGTTCGGTGTAGCGCACGGCGTTACTCAGGAAGTTGCGCACCACTCGCGCCAGCAGCGCCAGATCCGAGTCCACCCAGGCCCGAGACGCCACGTAGTGAAACGACAAGCCGCGCACGGCAGCCACCTGACGATACTCCTCGGCCAGCGCATCCAGCAGGGTACTCACGGCAAAGGGTGCCTTGTCGGCGTGGAGCACCCCGGCGTCCAGCCGTGAAATGTCCACCAGCGTGCCCAGCAAGCCTTCGACATCCTTCAAGGAGCGGCCGATATGCCCCACCAACGCCTGCGAGGCATCGGGCAGGGTGTGAGATTCCAGCGCACTGGCAAACAGCCGCGCGGCGTTCAAGGGCTGCAGCAAGTCATGGCTGACCGCCGCCAGAAAGCGGGTCTTGGAGAGGTTGGCAGCTTCGGCCTGGGCATTGGCCGCCAACAGCCGAGCATTCACGCGCCCCAGTTCGTCCAGCGCACGGTGCAGGGCATCGGTGCGCTCACGCACCTGCTCGGACAGCAGTACCGAGCGCTCGAACGCGGCATACGGGGCGCCACTGGGGCTGCCGCCTGACTCCACGCGCGCCATCAACGCCTGGCATACTTTGCGCAAACGGCGATTTTCCTCCTGCAGCGTTGCCAGAGTCGGCTGTTCACCGTGTTGCTCAGGCGGCTGGAAGAGCGCCAAAGGCCACCCCCGTAAAGGTCTGATTGACGTGCATGCCATGATGCTGCTCACCGTAGGTATTGAAACCGACCACGTTGGCATGGCGCAGCAGCGTCGAGGCCTGAGCCAGCTGCCCCAACGACTCGAGCGCCATGCGCCGCAAAAAGCAGTCACAGCCAAGGATAGCCACTGGCGCCCCCAGGCGAGCTTCCACACGTGCCAGCATGGTCGCCAGGTTCTCCAACAAGGGGGCCGGCTGCATGGCGGTGAGGACGATGCCGTTTTCAACGGCACAGTAAAAGCTCAGGCTGTCGTCGTCATTGACGCGCTGGATGGAGCGAATGTAGTGCTGGCCTCCCAATCGCACGGCCAGCGGGTGCTGGGCAAACACCACGGGGTCCAGCGCCGCCACCGGACGCCCTACCAGCTCGGCATAGAGCTGGGCCGCTGGCAGCCCGTTCAGCTCATGCACCCGCCGCTGCGCATGGTCAACCGCCGTGACCACCAGTTTGTGCTCAAGCGGCTGCAAGTGGTGTGTGGAAAACACCTCGAACGGCAACCGGGTATTGATCATTACCACGACGGCCGCTTGGGTATGAAAACGACCCTTCGCGTAGACATGGGTATGGGACAGGTGATTGTCGTCACCGGCCGAGCCTCCGAAGCTGGGAATGCGGCCCATCGCGGCGTCCAGAGTGGCCAGCACCTGCTCTTCTCGGCTCGACAAGCCATCCAGCAGCGTGAGCGCAAAACTGTGCTCATTGACCGGTGCCACCGCCTGATGTCGACAGCCGTCCAGCAGGGTGTCGACCAGTGACTGAGCCACAGCAAGGTCGAACTGTTCGAGGTCGTCGATCAGCGCCGTTTCGACGGCGAAGAGCCGCCGATCCAGACAGATCGCGACAATGGAGCCTCGTTCATAGCCTTGTGGGGCCAGCTCGCCGGCCGTGGTACAACCGCTGATCGGCAGCGCCCCAAATGCTTCGTTGAGGGCTGCCGCCAAGGCTTCCAGAGAATACTCTGCGCTACAGAAGAACAGCAGAAAGCCTGCCTCGGCATGATATAGCTGGGCAGCCAGCTCTGCGGCGGCTTGAGCCGGATCGGTAGCGCAGCTCGCGGCGGTTAGAATACCGTTGTCAGTATAGCTGATGGTCACGTCGCCACTTCTCCAGCGCAGCGTGAGTACGACCTGCGCAGTGGCGCAAGCTGCTGAATGCCCGGCTCAGTTGCTCACCTTCGGGCGAGGGCATATCGGCCATCAGTTCCAGTCGCTTGGCCTCGGCCGCCAATCGCTCGGCGCCGACGCTTAGCGACTCGCCACGCAGCTGGTGCGCTAGCCGCTTCACTTGCAGTGCCTGATCGCTGTCCACACTCCCCTCGCTGGAAAAGTAGCCCGCCAACTGCGCGGTATAGTCACTCATCTGCTGATGATAGAGCACGATCAGTTGCGTCACACTCTCGCTGCCCAACGAGGCCAACAGCGTTTGCAGTGCGGCTTCGTCCAACAGGCACGCGTCATCATGCTCCTCCCGCGTGTCGGTCATACTGGGCAGAGGCTGGCCCTGCTGACCTGTCAGGTGTAGTGCCAGCACATTGCTCAATGCCAGCAGCGATAGCGGCTTGGTGATGTAGTCGTTCATGCCAGCCGCCAGGCAGCGCTGACGATCATCGTCCGCGCCGCCCGCGGTCATGGCGATAATGGGCACCTGCTGACACCACCCCGCCTGTTGGCGCAGTCGACGCGTGACCTCAATGCCGCTCATATCGGGCAACTGAATATCCATGAACACCAGATGCACCGACTGCCGCGTGACCATGTTCAATGCTTCACGGCCATTTTCGGCACACACCACTTCACACCCCAGCCGCGACAATAAGCCCACTGCGACTTTCCGATTGACGGCGTTGTCTTCTACCAACAGCAGCGAGAAACCGGCAAAGTCTCGGGAGTGCACGGCAGGTAGCGGGGTATCGACGGGGGTCGCCTCGACCAGCGGCAGCTCACACCAGAACGTGCTGCCCTGGCCCGGCTCGCTGGTCACCCCCATGCGGCCCTGCATGGCTTCACACAAGCGTTTGCAAATCGCTAGCCCCAACCCGGTGCCGCCATACCGTCTGGCCACGCTCTCGTCAGCCTGCTGAAAGGGCTCGAACAAGGCAGCCTGCTGCTCGGGATAGATCCCACAGCCCGTATCATGGATTTCAAACACCAGCACGTTGACCGTCGAGCTGACCCGAATGGTGACGCTACCGTAATCGGTGAACTTGATGGCATTGGCGATCAGGTTGAGCAGGATTTGACGCAAGCGCCCTGCATCTACCATGACCCAGGCCGGTACCAGCGCATCGATATCCAGCGTGAGCTGCACTCCCTTGGCCTGAGCCCTGGGTTCGAACAGTGCCATGACGCCTTCCACCAAGGGAGCGAGCGCCGTGGGGGTCGTTTCCAGCGTCAAATGTCCTGCCTCGATCTTGGAGAAGTCGAGAATTTCATTGATCATCGCCAGCAGCTGATTGGCGCTCTCGTGGATCGTGCGGGCGTAATCTTCTACCTGAGCAGGGCTGGCAGGCTCACAAAGCAGTTCGCTCATCCCGATCACGCCGTTCAGAGGCGTGCGGATTTCATGGCTGACCATCGCCAGGAAATCGGACTTGGCATGGTTGGCGGCCTGCGCCTGGCGAGCGGTCACCTGAAGCTGCTTGCTCAGCTGTTCCTGCTCACGACGCGCAGCCGCACTTTCACGCATCTCGCGTACCAGAAACGCAATCACCAGCAGGACGGCAAAACTCATCCCGAACAGCAGCGTAATGAGTAGCTTGTAGAGCATGCTCAACAAGGCGCGCTCTTCCGTTGCCGATTCGGCGAGATAGCCATTGATGGCAATGACGAAGCGCTCGGTCAATCGGGTAAGGGCCTGCAGCTCGCTTTCCAGCGCCGTAACGGGCAGTGGCGTCCCCTCGGCATAAGGTTTGAACATCGGATCCAACCGATCCAACTGCTGCTGAATCGATGCCAACAGCTCACGCGCCGTGCCAATATTCTGCAAGAGTGAGCTGACCTCGCCCTCTTGCAGCAGGTTGATACGGCTGTAAAGCAGCTCGAAACGCAGATTCAGCGCATCCTGGGCCGCCGCAGAGAGTGGCGTACGTGTTTCCGCCAGCAAATGGTTCAATAGCTGCACGGCGTCACGGTCGAGTTTGTAGACCACCCAGGCCGTATCTTCGCGCAGGCTCTGGGTCAGGTTGTCCTGGCGCCAGGCGGAGAGACCCGCCACCACCAGCGCCGCCGCGAACAGCAGCACCGTGACGATGGCCAGCAGCTTGAGACGCCGTGGGTAACGCAGCAAACGTGGCGCCCGCGCCGTAGGCTCACTGGCCGACATGGATATGCATGACCTGCCAGACCGACCTGAAGCGCATCCGCTCGCTCAGCAGTGCTTCGTCCTGATCAAAGGGATAAAGCACCCATAAGGGGCCATACTCACGAATTGGAATGTCACGATCGTCACGCGCGAGCGCCAGGATGACATCGTAGTCGTAAAAATCACTGACCGGAATTTCCGCCTCGTAACCATTTAGTGCGGCCACCTTGACTGTCTCGCCCTCTGCCTCCAGAAACTCCAGCAGGGTGCGCATCAAAGGGCCGCGATAGTCACTCTTGCCCTCTGTCCACGGGGTTCCCGTGGTAAACGAATGCTGAGGCAATGTCAGCAGCAACTCGCGATCAAATTGCGCTTGATGCCCTACGTTAGTGGCCCCAACACGACCATCGACGGTGAGCATGACATGCCCTTCTGGCGACGCCAGTGGCGCAGTCATTTCTGCCAGCCCCGCATGAGGAATGCTGAACGCCAGCATGAAGCACCCCAATAACAACGCTTTCACTACCAAGCCCTCGTATCGTATTGTGCTGAGCGCACCCTTCGCCCAAACCTTGCGACAGGCACAAATAAAAAGAGATGGCGCTTAGGGTACGCCATCTCGATTCCCGGGTCAGGCTAATGACGATGTTTTTGGTAAAGAGCCGGTTATATCCTGCCAGCCAGGTGAAGAAGTGGCCTCAAGGTACCGTCAGCTTTTCAGCTGCTCAACGGGTTCAAAGCGCACCAGCTCTTCGTAGGCGTGCCAACTGGCATGACCAAGCACAGGCAGAATCAGCGCCAGGCCGATGTAGAACGTCATCACACCCACCAGCACACAGCCAGTCAGAATGGCAGCCCATAGCAGCATGGGGCGGAAGTTACGCGCCACGCAGCGCACGCTGGCCTCGATGCCCTCCATGAAGGTCAAGTCCTGGTCCATCAGGGTCGGAATGGCCACGGCGCTGATAGCAAATGCGCCAAAGGCCAGCACACCACCTGCCACGGTGCCCACCGCCAGCATGCCTAGCCCTTCGGGCGTAGTGAGCAGTGCGGTATACAGGGTAGCCGGACTAGGCACTTCGAAACCGAAAAACAGCGCGAACAGTAGCGTGGCCAGACGAATCCAGGCGAGAAAGAAAATCATCATCATGACGCCCATCATGGCCAGCTGCCCCGCGTGGGGCTTCCAACTGCCAAACGCATCGCCCAGGTTGGGCGCGCGCCCCTGCTCGAGTGCCCGGCTGATGCCGTAAGAGCCCACCGCCACCAGCGGGCCCACGAACATGAACCCGGCAATCATCGGCAGCAGCCAATACCAGTAACCCAGTGTAAAGGCACCTGCCGTAATGGCAATGCTCAAGCCCACCCAGAACAGCCCGTACGCTAGGCTGATGGCGGACGCGCGACGGAAATCTTCCACACCGGCGGCCAGCCAGGCCCGTGGCCTGTCCATCCCGACCTTGTTAATGGTGATCTTGACGTTGGGCACACCTGCCACTGGCTGTGTTTTTGTTGTTGCATTCATGGCGTAACTCCCGTGTTTTACCCCAAATGGCGTTGTTGCACCAAACACCCAGGCAAGCAAATCGTTACCCTGCGTGATGACACCATTACTTCCACGTTAATGGCTTAATGCTCTTTTAATGTAGTTGAGTTGCCATGGAGCGACGTGTTTTGACGGAGTCGCGTACAAAAAACCCTCAACAGGGCCGATTACCAACGATTAATTCGATGCGTTAGCGCGGGTTAATATACAAAAAACGCGCCAGGCAATATGCCTGGCGCGTTGCGTGGGTGCAGTCGGAGCGAGCGGCTAGCGCACGATCATGACCGACACTTTGGCATGATGCACGACGTGCTCGGCGTTGGGCCCCAGCACGTAATCGACGAACTTGCGCTTGGTATGCGAGGCCATCACGATCAGGTCGGCATCGATTTTCTTGCCTACCTTGATAATGGCCTCCCAGGGCGAGCCGTCGACGATCACGCTCTGGGTTTTGATCCCTTCGGGCACATGCTCCTTGATGAACGAGCGCTGCGCCTCCTTGATGGCCGTGTGAGCCTTTTCCGAAAAGTTCTTCGGAAAGTAGGCGCCCACCATGGGCATCTTGAACTCCGGCAGCACCGTCACGATATGCAGCGACGCCCCGAAGGTCTGACACAGCGTGATCGCCGTGGGCAAGGCCTTCTTCCACGACGCTTCTTCGTTCAGGTCCACTGGTAGCAGGATTTTCTGATACATGATTGTCATCTCCTCAGGTGACCGCCGAAGCCGTTGCCGCACGTTCCTTGTCGCGACGGCGGCGTTGCAGTAACACAACGAAAGCAAAGAGGGCGAACCCGGGAATCCACATCCACTCTTTCGCCCAACGGTCGATGGGCGCCAATACTTCGATGATTTCCTGATCGAAATCGAAGCCCAGATCCTGCGCCAGGCCGCCGAACTGCACGAAGTCGACCGTGGCCTGATCACCGTCTACCCACAGCTCCATGCCCAGACGCTCCATGCGTTCTTCAGCGGAATCGCCACGCGGTACAGGCACCAGAATATACGTGGTCATGGGGTCGCCGAAGTTGTCTTCTCCCGCGATTTGCACGCGCAGGTTACTGCCATCTTCGACTTGCCCAAGTGCTTCTGCAAACTGTGCTGGCGGCACCGACTCGTACGGATCATGGATGCGGTCCATCCAATAACCGGGGCGGAACAGGGTAAAGGCAACCAGTAGCAGCAGCAGCGACTCGTACCAGCGGCTGCGAACCAGCATGTAGCCTTGGGTTCCCGCCGCGAAGATCAACATGGCAATGGTCGCGATGATGAACACCACGATCCCCTGCAGGAACGACACGTCGATCAGCAGCAGGTCGGTATTGAAGATGAACAGGAACGGCAGAGCCGCCGTGCGCAGGCTGTAATAGAACGCCTGGAAGCCCGTCCGCAGAGGATCGCCCCCCGACACCGCAGCCGCCGCAAACGACGCCAGGCCCACCGGGGGCGTCACGTCGGCCATGATACCGAAGTAGAACACGAACAGATGCACGGCAATCAGCGGAACGATCAAGCCATTCTGCTGGCCCAGCAGGACGATGACGGGGGCCATCAGTGCTGACACCACGATGTAGTTGGCGGTGGTCGGCAGCCCCATGCCCAGAATCAGGCTGAGCAGTGCCGTCAGCAGCAGAATCAACATCAGGTTGCCACCGGACAGCACTTCGACCACGTCGGCCAGCACCAGGCCTACGCCGGTCTGGGATACCGCACCCACCACGATCCCGGCGGTGGCCGTGGCGATACCGATCCCAATCATGTTGCGGGCACCGGCCACCAGACCATCCCAGAGGTCAAGGAAACCTTCCTTGATGTCGGCGGCCATTTTGCTACGGCCACGGAACAGAGCGGTGATTGGCCGCTGGGTAACCATGATGAAGATCATGAACACGGTTGCCCAGAAGGCAGACAGCCCCGGCGAGAGCCGTTCGACCATCAAGCACCAGACCAGTACCACCACCGGCAGGATGTAGTGCAGCCCGACCATGACCGTGGGACGCGTCTGTGGCAGCGTGACGACCTTGGAGTTGGGGTCGTCCATCTCCAGCTCGGGGTAGCCCGAACCGATCTTCAACAGGCCCACATAGGTCACTGCCAGCAGCACCGCAACGACCCACGGGGTCGCATCACCCAACAGCGGTTTTAGCCAGCCCAGTCCGTAATAGACAGCAAACGAGAGGGCCATGATCAGAATCAGGCCGGTCAGGAAGCCCAGCACCTTATTGATCAACGGGCGTGCCGGGTTGCTGGACGGCAGGCCAGTCATGTTCGCCTTCAGTGCTTCGAGGTGAACGATGTAGATCAACGCAATATAAGAAATGACGGCCGGTAGGAACGCATGCTTGATCACTTCCACATAGGGAATGCCCACATACTCCACCATCAGGAAGGCAGCTGCCCCCATGACCGGCGGCATGATCTGGCCGTTCACCGAGGAGGAGACTTCCACCGCGCCCGCTTTTTCGGAGCTAAAGCCAACGCGTTTCATCATGGGGATGGTAAAGGTACCGGTGGTGACCGTATTGGCAATCGAGGAGCCCGAAATCAGCCCCGTCATGCCCGAGGCCACTACCGCTGCCTTGGCCGGACCGCCCTTGAAGTGCCCCAGCATCGAGAAGGCCACTTTGATGAAATAGTTACCGGCCCCTGCCTTATCCAGCAAGGCGCCAAACAGTACGAACAGGAAAACGAAGCTGGTAGAGACGCCGACTGCAATGCCGAACACCCCTTGCGTGCCCAGCCACTGGTGGTTGATCAAGCCGTTCAGGCTGACTCCGCGATGCGCCAGAATACCCGGCATATAAGGCCCAAACAGGGAGTAGGCGATAAACACCCCGGCCACGATCATCAGCGGTGGCCCTAACGCACGGCGGGCGGCTTCCAGCAGCAGCACAATGCCGACGACGCCGACCACCACGTCCTGGGTGATGGGCCTGCCCGGACGCTGCGCCAAATCACCAAAGAACAAAAACAGATAGGCGCCGCAGAAGGCAGCAACCGCAGCAAATCCCCAATCCAGCAGCGGCACGCGATCACGCGGCGAGCGCTTAAACGCAGGATAGGCCATGAAGGCCAGAAACAGCGCAAAGGCCAGGTGAATGGAGCGCGCTTCCGTAGAGTTGAAAACGCCGAACCCGAGCATGAAAGGAAGTGGCGATGCAATCCATAGCTGAAACAGCGACCAGGCGGCTGCAATACTTACCAGCAGCTTACCCGGCACCCCCAGGGGTTTCCTTGCCCCTGTATCGCTGGAAGCGACCATATCCTCCAGGTCACTTCCCGCGGCTGCCGAAGGTTGTTTGTCATCACGCATACGCTTGCCCTGCCTAATGGTCAGCACTGTGAATCAGTGCTTTCAACAAGAAGCGCGGACACCCAAGGTGCCCGCGCTTTATCACTCATCACGACGCTGCTCACCCTAGCCAGCAGTATCGCTTTTCCGTACTTATTCGATCCAGCCACGCTCACGGTAGTAACGCGCAGCGCCATCGTGCAGCGGTGCGGTCAGACCGTCAGAGATCATGTCTTCTTCGTTCAGGTTCTCGAACGCCGGGTGCAGACGCTTGAAGCGGTCGAAGTTTTCGAACACGGCCTTGACCGTTTCGTAGGCCACCTCTTCATCTACCGCCGTGGAAGACACGAAGGTCGCTGCCACACCGAAGGTTTCGACGTCTTCGTCGTTACCACGGTAGAGACCGCCCGGGATCACGGAACGGGTGTAGTAGGGGTACTCTTCGATCAGGCTGTCGATTTCATCGCCAGTGACCGATACCAGACGCGCATCGATGGTGGTGGTGGCTTCCTGGATAGAGCCGTTCGGGTGGCCTACCACGTACACCATGGCATCGATGTTGTTGTCAGACAGCGCAGCCGCCTGCTCGGCAGCGTCCAGTTGAGAAGCCAGAGCGAAGGTGCTCTCGTCCCAACCAAATGCGTTCATCACCACATCCATGGTGTTGCGCTGGCCAGAACCGGGGTTACCGATGTTGACGCGCTTGCCGGGGAAGTCGGTAATGCTTTCAATACCGGAATCGGCACGAGCAACTACGGTCAGCGGCTCGCCATGCATGGTGAAGAGCGCACGCATCTCTTCCCACGCGCCGTCCTCTTCAAAGTTGGCTTCACCATGGTAAGCACGGTACTGCACGTCTGACTGGACAACGCCCATGTCCAGCTCGCCGCTTTTCAGCCCATTGACGTTAGCCACGGAACCGCCGGTGGACGGTGCGTTACAACGAATGTTGTGCTCATCGCTGCCACGGTTGACCATGCGGCACACCGACTGACCGACGACGTAATAAACGCCGGTTTGGCCACCGGTACCGATGGTGATGTAACGGTCCTGTGCTACCGCCGGAGAGGCGAAGGAAGCCGCAGCGATGAACGCGCCCGAGAAGGCCGCAGTAGAAAATACATGGCGTTTCATGAATACACCTCTTTATCTTGATGTTGTGAGCGTTATGCGCTTTGCAACCACCTGCAGAACGGTTCCCTTCAGGTGCTACGGTTCCAAAACGTTGTCAAGACAGTCTGTTATCAACCTCGGCAATTACTGCCGACAGTGACTACTTTAGCGAAAAAAAAACCACTTGGCGAAGCGCACAGCCATTTCACGCTTGCGATGGCAGCCACGAGAGACGTTTTTACCGTTCACTAGCTACCCACCGGGCAACACCACCACCCTCCTGGATGTCGAGGGCAACCAACGGTGAACGCCTCATTGCTGAGGGCAGCGGCGGATTGCCTCGGTACGCCATTGGGAATAAGTTTAGCGGGGTTTGCGCATCTATAACGTTTAGTCAGCGTTAAACATGCCCGCCTGGGCCATACCATTTTTGCATAGGGTATCCTCGACGGGCTGTGCGTGTTGTCACCAGGCATCAAACGTTATAGCCCAGCACGCCCGGCAACCACAGTGCAATGCTCGGGAACATGGCCACCAGCGCCAGCGCACAGCCCATGGCCAGCACGAACAGCATGGCCCAGCCTATCGTATGCTCCAGACGAATTTTGGCGACCTCGGTGGTCACCATGAGGTTGACCGCCACAGGCGGGGTGAACTGACCAATGGCAATGTTCATGGCCAGTAGAATGCCGAACCATACCGGATTCCACTCAAAATGCTGCATCACCGGAATCAGAATCGGCATCATGATCAGATAAATGGAGATCGCATCCAGCAACATGCCCGCCACCAATACGGCCAGCATCACCAGTATCAGCAGCAGTACGCCGTTATCCGTCAAACCAATGATCCACTCGGCCATGTGCCGGAACGTGCCCAGCATGGTGCCTGCCCAGGCGAAAATACCGGCCAGAGCAATGATCAGCATCACGACCCCTGAAATGATCGCGGCTTCGCCCAGCAGCTCCCATAAATCACGCAGCGTCAGCTCACGGGTCAGCAACAGCCCCACCAGCGCCCCGTAGGCCACGGCCACGACGGCGGCCTCGGTAGGCGTGAACAAGCCTGAACGCAGGCCACCAAGTATCAAGATCGGCGCAAACAGGGCAGGCAAGGCATCACGAAAGGTGCCGCGCACGGTCAGCCGCTCGGCCCCCTCCACCGGGGTGCCTTCCCAGCCGTAACGCTTGGCCACCAGCATGGCGGGTACCAGCAGCGCCAACCCGGCCAGTACACCAGGAAAAAGGCCAGCGGCAAAGAGTGCCCGCAGGTCCACTCCCGGCACGACGATGGAGTAAAGAATCAGTGCCACCGAGGGCGGGATCAGAATCGCGGTCGACGCAGAGGCCGCAATCAGCGTGGCAGAAAACGGCTTCGGGTAGCCCGCTTTGGTCATGCTGGGCAGCATGACCATGGCCACGGCGGCAGCATCGGCCGGGCCCGAGCCGCTCATGCCGCCCATGATCATGCACACCAGCACGGCCACCAGCGCCAGGCCGCCATGGCGCGGGCCAATCAAGGCCTGAGCAAAGCGCACCAGACGCAGCGCGACCCCTGCCCGCTCAAAAATAAGCCCGGTCAATATGAACAGCGGAATGGCGATCAGCGGGTACTTGGCGATGCTGTTATAGGTGTTGGTGCCCAGGGTCGCCAGCATGTCGGGCGAGAGCCCCGCGACAATGCCCACAGAACCGGCCAGCGCCAGTGAGAAGGCCACCGGCACACCGGCAATCAGCAGGCCCGCGAACGCCAGAATCATCCAGATATCAGGCGTCATGAGGAAACTCCCCTTTCAAGCGCGCCCGGGTCTGTTGCACCAATCGCCAGCTCATGGCCAGCGTCAGTACTGGCAACCAGGCCAAGTACCACCATTGAGGCAACCCCAACCCGGGAGAAAGCGATTGCCACTCCCGCTCCTGCCAGGCCAGCTTGCCGCCATACCAGGTAATCAGGGCCAACACCGTCAAGCCACACAGCGCCTGAAACAGGATCAGGACACCCCGCCACTTTGGAGGCAAGGCGCGCTCCAGAAAGCCCAGGCGAATATGCCGGTCGTGGCGTAAGGCGACGGAGGCGCCCGCAAAGGTCAGCACCACCAGCAGAAACACCGAGAACTCTTCGGTAAACGAGAAAGAACCGCCGGTAATGTAACGCGTGATGACGTTCCCCAGGCTGATCAGCGAGATGATGATCAACGCTAGGGCGCCCAGCCAGCGTTCGGGCCGGGCATCAGGAAGGCCTTTCATGGCAACCTCACACAAATAGCCGCCGCTCGGGAGCGGCGGCAGCGGCTAGCGAAATATCAGCGTGCGTCGATTGCCGCTTGCGCAGCCTCTACCAAGGCTTCGCCGATGCGGGGCACCCACTTTTCATGGACGGACTGGGTCGCCTCCACGAACGCCTGGTACTGCTCATCGGTCAGCTCGGTCACGGTCACCCCGCGTTCCTGAATGGCGGCCAGCCGCTCATGCTCCTGCTCGCGGGTCATGGCGATTTCCCACGCTCCGGCTTCCTGCGCGGTTTCACGCAGCATCGTCTGCTGCTCTTCACTGAGCGTACGCCACACTTGCTGGTTCACCGCAAAAATCAGCGGGTCGTTCATGTAGTTCCACAGCGTCAAATGCGCTTGGCCCACCTGGTCGATGCGCGCCACGTCGAACACCGACAGCGGATTTTCCTGGCCATCGACCGCGCCGGTGGTCAGGGCGGGCTGAGCGTCGGTCCAGCTCATTTGGGTCGGGTCTGCGCCCAGTGCCGAGAACGTGTCCTGGAACAGGGGCGAGCCCACCACGCGAATTTTCAGGCCGTCCAGATCTTCCGGCTGGCTGATGGGGCCGCGGGAGTTGGACACCTGGCGAAAGCCGTTTTCCCCCCAGGCCAACGGCATGACGCCACGCGACTCGATGGCCTCGAAGACCATGTCACCCGCTTCGCCGCCGGTCACCGCGTCCACGGCGGCTTCGTCAGGAATCAGGAACGGCAAGGAGAACAGATTGAGCTCCGGCACTTGCGGCGACCAGTTGATGGTCGAACCGACGGCCGCATCGATCAGCCCGGAGCGCATGGCGGAAAACTCGCGGGTCTGGTCACCGGAGACCAGCTGGGAGTTGGGGTATACCCGCAGCGTCAGTTCGCCGTCACTGCGCTCTTCCACCAGTTCTGCCCATTTTTCGGCGGCCTGGCCCCAGGGGAAGGCATCGGACAACACCGTGGAGACAGAGAGTTCACGCGCCTGTGCAGAAAAAGCAGCCGAAAGGAGTGCAGCACCGGCCAAGCCAGCGGTCAAACGAGCCATGGAGCGTGTCAGCGTCATTGTTATCGATCCTTTTTTCATTTTTATGAGTCGTGAAGAACGCCGTGATCTGGCGGGCGCTCCGCGCCATACGGGAAAGCCCCGTCAGCGACACCCCATTGTAGGCGCTCACCGAGTGAAGGGAAGCGCTGGCCGCTGCTTTTGGCCATCGACTTTCGCCGCAGCGTCTTCACTCACTGCTGACTGGTATGCGGAGTTACTCCGGGCGGCAGAAGCCGGCCAGCGCAGGCACGGACACGCAGTCGCCCACTTGGATGCCACGCTCGGCAAAGTATCCCGCGTTTACCTCAAGGGCGGCATGGTAGGCCACGCCTGCAGGATAGGAGGGGCACTCACGCGGGGTGCTGGACTCACAGGGCTGCATGGTATTGATCGCCACGATGCGGCCTTCGTCATCGATGTAAGCGATATCCAGCGGGATCAGCGTGCGATACATCCAGAACGCATTGCCTGCAGGCTGTTCGCTCTCGAAGCGGAACAGCATGCCGCGTGAGGTTGGCAAGTGCTCACGTCCCATCAGCCCACGCTGACGCTGGGCGACCGTTTCGGCCACTTCCACTTCCAGACGATGCGGCCCGCCCTCGCTGTGAATCGCCAGCGGCAGGGTATCGACCATGGCCGACTCGGCGGCCATGGCGGTCACGAGCGACAGCGGCAGGCAGCTCGCCAGGGAGACCCCCAGGGTGGTTTTCAGCAGTTGGCGGCGGGACAGGGTCATGACAGATTCCTTCTTCCTATACAGTGGCCTGCGGCGAGGTCATGAGATGGATTCCCTCGGCCAGCAGCGAGACGGTCACAGGCTCCCCCAACGCCAGCTGGTTGCGTTTGGCCGCGTGGGTAGCGATATCGAAACGTAGCATATCCCCATGCGAAACGCGCAGCGAAACCGAAGTCATGCTGCCCAGCATCACCATTTCACTCACCGTGGCCGTCACCGGGTTTTCGCGCTCCCCCTGGGAGGGCCGCCCGCGTCGGTGCAAGACGATATCCGACGGCGGCAGATACCAGGTCACGGTCTCCCCCGCCGAGCAGTGTTCGAGGCCGCGAGCGACTTCCAGCCACCACTCGCCCCACTGCAGCCGTGGCCCGCTGGCCGTGTTGACCACCTGCCCCTGAAAAACATTGTGGCGGTCGAGCAAACGCGCCACCAGGGGCGTGTCAGGCTGGCGAAACAACCGCTCCGGGCCGCCCTGCTGCAAGCTGGTGCCGTTGTGCAGCACACAGATCTGGTCGGCCAAGGCCGTCGCTTCTTCGAGGTCGTGGGTGACCAGCACGATGGGGATGGCAATTTGCTGACGCAACAGCGCAAGCTCCCGCTGCAAGCGGCGCCGAGTGACCTGATCGACCGCAGAAAAGGGTTCGTCCAGCAGCAGCACGCGGGGCTCTCGTGCCAGTGCCCGCGCCAGGGCAACCCGCTGACGCTGCCCTCCCGAAAGCTGGCTGGGGTAGCGGTTCTCCAGCCCTTCCAGGCGCACCTGGGCCAGCCATTGCGCGGCACGTGCGGGTCTTGCCACTGAGGGGAGGTGACCCATGGCAATCTGGACGTTCTGCTGCGCGGTCAGGTGCGGGAACAGCGCATAGTCCTGAAAGACCATGCCCACCTTGCGCTGCTGGGGTGTCAGTGCCTGGCGCGGCCCCTGCCCGGCCGAAAGCCACCGCTCACCGGCACAGCTGATGTGGCCCTGGGCAGGATGGTAGAGCCCGGCAATGGCGCGTAGCAGGGTGGTCTTGCCGCTGCCCGATGGCCCCACCAGCGCCAGCAGCTCCCCCGGCGCGCAGTGGAAGGTGGCGTTCAAGGGGATGGGGCCCGCCTGATGCAAGGACACCGTCAACTCAGCCACGTGCCCACCTGCGTCTACCCGCCAACCCATAGACCAGCCCCAACGTCGCCAGCGAGATGGCCAGCAGCAGCGCCGACATGGTGGCCGCGCCCTGCTCGTCGAAGGCCTGTACTCGGTCATAAATGGCAATGGAGAGCGTTCGGGTTTCGCCATCGATGGCGCCGCCCACCAGCAGAATCACGCCAAACTCCCCCAGCGTATGGGCAAAGGTCAGCGCGGTCGCCGACAGGATGCCTGGCCACACCAGCGGCAGTTCGATACGCCACAGGGTCTGCCATGGACTGAGCCCGCTACACCAGGCCGCTTCGCGCAAATGCACGGGCACATGCTCGAAGGCCCGCTGAATGGGCTGAATGGCAAACGGCAGGTTGGCAATCAAAGAGGCCAGCAGAATCCCGGTGAAGGTAAAGTTGAGGCCGCTGCCAGTGAGCGCCGCCCAGGCGCTGCCCAGCGGCGCATCGCGTCCAAACTGCTGCAGTAGATAGAAGCCCAGCACCGTGGGCGGCAGCACCAGAGGTAGGGCAATCAGCGCTTCGCAGACGCCCTTGCCACGAAACCGAGCCGTGGCCAGCCACCGCCCGCACCAGATGCCCAGTGGCACCAGCAGCAGGCTCGTCAACGCCGCCAGCCGCAGCGAGACTCCCAGCGCCGTCCAGTCCATCACTCGGTACTGAAGCCGTAGGCGCGAAAGAGTGCCTGGGCCTCGGGCTGTTGCAGCCAGCCATAGAAGGCCTGGGCGGCTTCTCCGGCGTGAGGGGTCAGCACCATGCGCTGAGTCAGCGGCGTGTGCCACGCTTCGGGGACCAGCACGCTCTCGCTACGGGCCGCCAGCCCAGGCGCCAGCACCAGCGAATAGGCCACCAGCCCGCCCCTTGCGTCGTCGGACAGCGCAAACTGCATCGCCTGGGAAACGTTTTCCCCCTGTATGCGCAGCGGGCGACTGGCCTCCCAGAGCCCTGCCCTTTCCAGCACTTGCTGAGCGGCCACGCCATACGGTGCATGCTCGGGGCTGGCCATGGCAATCCGCAGGCGCTGGCCATTCTGCAACGCGGCCACGGCGTCTTCCACGCCGGCCAAGGGCGCCTGTTCATCGGGCGGAGGATAGCGGCCGGCAGGCTGTACCCAGGCCAGCCGCCCACGTGCATAGATCACGCCTTCATCCACGACGTGCCCTTCCCGGTAGAGCGCTTGCACGAAGCCCTCATCGGCGGAAAGAAACAGCTCGAAGGGCGCCCCCTGGGCGATCTGACGGCGGAAGTTACCGGAAGAGCCCAGGTTGAGGCGCAGCCGATGCCCGGTTTGCTGGGTAAACCGCTCAGAAGCCTCTTCCAAAAAGAAGTGCAGACTGGAGGCCGCCGCTACGATGGGTGCGCCTGCCATGGCAGGCGCACCCAGCAGCAGGCAACCGAGGCACAGCAGCCAACGCACGCGCTTAGGCCTGGGCACTTTCCACATGCTGCTCGTTAATCACCATCACCTTCATGGTGTTGGTGCCGCCGTGAGCATTCATGTGGTCGCCACGGGTGAGGATGACGTGGTCACCCAGCTTGGCGACCCCTTGCTTGACCAGCAGGGTCAACGCCTGGTCATTCAGCTCGGTGGCGCTCATCTCGGAGGTATCGAAAGGCAGCGATACCACGCCGCGATAAAGTGCCATGCGACGCTGAGCGATGGGGTTGTGTGCCAGGCCCACGATGGGCAGACCGGAGCGAATCCGCGATGCGATGAGCGGCGTATAGCCAGACGCCGTCATGCAGGCAATCGCCGCTACCCCTTTCATGTGGTTGGCGGCGTACATGGCCGACAGGGCAATGGTTTCATCCGGCCGGGTAAAGCCTTCATGAATACGGTGCCCGGACTCTTGCGCCACCCGCTCCCGCTCGGCTCCCAGGCACACGCGCGCCATGGCCTCGACGGTTTCCAGCGGGTAGTCGCCCGCCGCCGTTTCTGCCGACAGCATCACGGCATCGCTGCCATCCAGCACGGCGTTGGCCACGTCGAACACTTCTGCTCGGGTGGGCAGCGGCGCAGAAATCATGCTTTCCATCATTTGGGTCGCCGTGATCACGGCCCGGTTGAGCGAACGGGCGCGCTTGATCATGCGTTTCTGCACGCCGACCAGCTTGGCATCGCCAATTTCCACGCCCAGGTCACCCCGCGCCACCATGACGGCTTCGGAGGCTTCAATGATGCCATCCAGCGTCGCTTCGTCGGCCACGGCCTCGGCACGCTCGACCTTGGCCACCAGGCCAATCGCCTTGCCTTCCTCGCCCAGCAGTCGGCGTGCTTCGCGCATGTCTTCTGCCGAGCGCGGAAACGAAATCGCCAGGTAATCGACGCCGATCTCCACCGCCGTTTTCAGGTCGGCCTTGTCTTTTTCGGTCAAGGCCGGCGCGGAGAGGCCTCCCCCCTGCTTGTTGATCCCCTTGTGGTTGGAGAGCTTGCCCCCCACGACCACCTGGGTGTGTACCTGCTTGCCTTCGACACGGGTCACGTCCAGCACCACGCGGCCATCGTCCAGCAGCAGGCGGTCGCCGGTCGTGACGTCATCGGCCAGGGTCTTGTAGTCGCAACCGACGCCCTGCTGAGTACCGGCATCGCTGTCCATGGCCATGTCGAGCACGAAGTCCTGGCCCTCTTCCAGATACACGGCGCCCTCCTTGAAACGGGCAACGCGGATCTTGGGGCCTTGCAGGTCGCCCAGCGCCGCCACGCTGCGGCCCAGCTGGGCAGCAATCTCACGCACCCGGGCCAAGCGACGTCGATGGTCGTCGGCCGTGCCGTGCGAAAAGTTCAAGCGCACCACATCCACCCCTGCCTTCAGCATGGCCTCCAGTACACCCTCGCGGTCACTGGCAGGGCCAAGGGTAGCGACGATCTTGGTACGACGAAGGGGGATATGGGTGTTTGTGCTCATAAAAGTCCTGACCAGTAAAAGAGGAAATGTTCGCGTATCAGCATACCCCAAGCAAGATGACACTCGCATGTACTTGTTGCAACGGCCAATGTCGGCGATTACGGCGCCACGTGCACGCACAAGGACAGCGGGTACTCGTCACAGTTGTTGCCATCTCCACCGCGGTCCACCACGAGAAACTCGCCTTCACGCTCCAGCACCGACTGAATGGCGTGCCAGGTGCCTGCTCGGTAGTTCACCCCCTGGCGGCCATCCGTCACGAAGGCCCGAACGTCCTGGGGCGCGATGGTGTCGCCGGGCGGGGCGACCACCACGATGAAACGCTCTTCGTGCAGCGGCATGAAAGCCTGGCTGCCCAGCGGGTGGCGTTCCAGAAACGTCAGCGTCAACGGCAGCGACACCGGCTGGCTGACAAAGATGCTCACCAGGGTGCGCGGGTTGTCGCCCAGCGTCTCGACCCGCGCCAGATCGTGATGCCGCTGGGTACGCCCTGCGTTGATCGGAAACGATGGCGAGGTACGCGCATCGAGCACCTCGCCAAATGGTTCAAATGCGGCTTGTGTCAGGGGTGTTGCTTCGAGTGTCAGCATGATGGCTCCTGGAGTTCAGTGTGCTTGTGCGCCAGCGTTAGCGAGCGCCAAGGCGCAACGCCGCGTGACGATTCACATCCTTGTACAGCAGATAACGGAACGGGCCAGGCCCACCCGCATAACAGGCTTGAGGGCAGAACGCCCGTAGCCACATGAAGTCCCCCGCTTCCACTTCTACCCACTGCTGGTTGAGGTGATAGACCGCCTTGCCTTCCAGCACGTAGAGCCCGTGCTCCATCACGTGGGTTTCGTCGAACGGAATCACGCCACCGGGCTGGAACGTCACGATGTTGACGTGCATGTCGTGGCGCACATCGCCAGGTTCGACAAAGCGCGTCGTTGCCCAGCGCCCTTCCGTGCCCGGCATCTCGATCGGTGCGATCTCCTGCTCGTTGGTGACGAAGGCCGGCGGTACGTCCAGCCCCTCGACGAACTCATAGGCCTTGCGCACCCAATGGAAGCGCACCGGCTCGCGGGACTCGTTTCGAACCTGCCAGTGGCTGCCGGGGGGAATGAAGGCGTAGCCGCCAGGGCCCATGAGATGACGCTCGCCAGCCAATGTCAGCGTCAGCTCTCCTTCCACGATGAACAGCACCCCTTCTGCCTGAAGGTCCAGCTCAGGCTTGTCGCTGCCGCCCTCGGGCTGCACTTCCATGATGTATTGAGAGAACGTCTCTGCAAACCCGGACAGCGGACGCGCCAATACCCACAGCCGCGTGCCTTCCCAGAAAGGCAGGTTGCTGGTCACGATATCGCGCATCACCCCTTTGGGGATCAGCGCATAGGCTTCCGTGAAAACGGCACGGTCGGCGGTCAACTGAGTTTGCGGCGGGTGTCCGCCGGTGGGCGCATAGTAATTGGCTGGCATGGGGGCCTCCCTGACATTTTTTGTATACGAGAATAGGGCACTGACCGGAAGCTTATACCGAGCCAGGCAGACACGGGGTACCCCAGCGCCGCCGTGGCCCCTCCGATAAAGGCGATCAACGACAGCACCACGGTCCAGCGGGCCGCCAGCAGCAGGTTGCGCAAAATATCCCAGAAGCTGAGGCGCCAGGCGTACTCGCCCACGCGCCTGAATCAACTGCTGGCGCAGATGTAACGCCAGCGGATAGCTGTTGCGAAACCCCATGACCACGATCTGCTGGGCAGCCGTCAGCGCATCGAATTGGGCGGCAATCCGTTGTCCTATGTGGGGCGTCATGGTGTCCTATCGCATCCTTGGGTTACTGAGTCGGTGCGGGGTGGTGTTCGGCCCAGTGACGAGCGATATCGACCCGGCGGGCGACCCATACTCGATCATGCGCTTCGATATGGTCCAGAAAGCGCTGAAGCGCACGGAAACGGCCCGGGCGGCCCAGCAACCGGCAGTGCATGCCAATCGAAAGCATTTTCGGCGCCTCCTCCCCTTCGGCATACAGTACATCAAAGGCGTCGCGCAGGTAGGTAAAGAAGTGGTCGGCGGTATTGAACCCCTGCGGCGCCGCAAAACGCATGTCATTGGTATCCAGGGTGTAGGGCACCACCAGATGCTGGTGCTCGGCGCCCTGGCTGTCGCTCACGCGGGTCCAGAAGGGCAGGTCGTCGCCGTAGTAATCGCTGTCGTAGAGAAACCCGCCTTCATCCAATATCAGGCGCCGCGTATTGGGACTATCGCGGCCGGTGTACCAGCCTTGTGGCTTCTCACCGTACAGACGCTGGAAAATCTCCATGGCTTTTTGCAGGTGCTCGCGCTCTACGTGCTCGGGCGTTTCCTGATAGTGAATCCAGCGGTAGCCGTGACAGGCCACTTCATGGCCCAGCTCCTTGAACGCCTGCGCCACCTCCGGGTGGCGCTCCAGCGCCATGGCCACCCCAAACACGGTGAGCGGCAGCCCACGACGCTCAAATTCGCGCAGAATGCGCCACACGCCAGCTCGCGAGCCGTACTCGTAGATGGACTCCATGCTCAGGTGGCGGTCGGGATAGCTGGCTGCCCCGATGATCTCGGAAAGGAACTGCTCGGACCCCGCATCCCCGTGAAGCACGCAATTCTCCGCGCCCTCTTCGTAGTTGAGTACGAACTGCACGGCTATTTTGGCGCCGTTGGGCCACTGGGCATGAGGGGGCGTTTGGCCGTAGCCAATCAGGTCACGCGGGTAATGGGAAGACATGGTCGGGCTCCTTTAGCGAGGCAGCGCATTTTAGTTTGTATACAAAATAGTCATTTTAACCAGCGCCTGCAATGCAGCGCAGGGCTAATCATTTGAGTTCTCGACGCTTTGACGGCCCCTGCTGAGCCAGGCTATTGAAACCTGAACGATTGGTCAACCCATATCGAGAGCATCAAGTGCATTAGCCCCTTGCACTTGGCTAACAACCGCCCTATTTTTGTATACAAGATAGAAAATATTGTTCACACAAGAGCATCCAAACGTGCATATACGTCTGATCAACCCCAATACCACGGCGGCCATGACGGAAACTTCTTGTCTGGTTTGGTGGCTGCGTGTCGATTGACACCTTCGCCATGGGCTCCAGCGTGGTGGGCACGCTCAACTTGCTGCAAGCCACGCTGGCCATCGCCATCGGCTGCTTTGTGATCGGCGTGGCGCTGGCCATCAATGGCGCCGCCGGATACAAGCACGGCATTCCGTTCATGGTGCAGGCGCGCAGCGCCTTTGGGTTCACCGGAACGCGTATCCCCGGGCTGGGGCGCGCCGTGCCTGCCATCGTGTGGTATGGCTTTCAGAGCTGGATTGGGGCCGGTGCCCTCAGCATGGTGTCGGCGACGCTGTTCGGCTGGAACACCCGGGCCCTTCTGGCCTTTGGCGGTGCCGCGCTATTCTCGCTCTCCACCGTCATCGTCCCCGCCCTGAGCGGCCTCGACGGCTTCGGGTGGTTGATTGGTGCAGGCCTGGGGGGAGTGTTCTACTACGGGCTAATGAAGCAGTTCAAGGCAGCGCCGACGCTGGCTGAGCAGCGGGCTCATTAAGCCGGTCCGCCAGCGCGGCAGGAGCGCCTGTCTCAGCAACGCCACCGGATCGTCTCCGGTGGCGTTTTTTCTGCTGGCGGCAATCGAGCTGTGCACTATCGTCGCTATGCGCCAAAAATCTGCTGCAAGTCCGGCACATTTTCTTCCTCCTCGACCATGGACAGCGACGCTTCGATGGCCTTGAGGTGACGGCTCATGAAGGCCTTGGCACGTTCGCCATTGCCTGCTTCCAGGTAGCCGATCAGGTCGTCATGATCGTGGGACTCGCAGCCCAGGTGGCCGCGATGCCCATATACGGCGAGGATCAGTGAAGAGCGCGAGCAGAGGCGCTCGACGAATTCCGCCAGGGTGGCGTTGCCGGAGAGCTGCGCCAGGCGCACGTGGAAATCGGCCGAGAGACGGATGGCCACGCTTTGCTGGCCGCTGCGCAGGGCCTGTCGCTCCTGCCTGGCCATGTCTCGCAGCTCGGCAGCCGCCTTGGCATCCATGCGCCTTGCCACGTCGGGCATCAGGCCGCACTCGATGAGCTGGCGTGCATCGAACACGTCCTTGGCTTCATCGGCGGTAGGGCGCGTCACGCTGGCCCCACGGCGCGGCGTCAGGGTCACCAGTTGCTCCAGCGCCAGCCGCTGCAGGATTTTACGGATCCCCGTGCGGCTGATGCCAAACACCTCTGCCAGGGCATCTTCGCGCAGCCGGGCACCCGGCTTGAGGCGTTGCTCCACGATGGCATCGCTCACTGCCCGGTAAATGGCTTCGTGGCGCTCGTCACCCTCTTTTTCCGTGGGCCGCCGTTTCAACGCCGTCTGCGCTTCGCTCATGGGGTCTCCTCTCTGCGAACCGATTTACTCCTCCCAGGCCGCTATGATATCGCGCTCTTCGTCACTCATGTTGGTGATATTGCCCAGCGGCATGTAGCGAGTGTCGACGACCCGCTGAATCTGCGCCTTGTGGCCCAGTATCTCTTCCCAGTGATCGAAGGCGTAGCCCGCAGGTGGCGCGGAGAACCCGGCGTGCTCAGGGTTACGCGCATGACACAGGGTGCAGTGCTGCTCCACCAGAGCGGTGACCTGAGCCTGATCGGGGGCCGCGCCGGTACTTTCCACGGCGGCGCGTGGGCTGGGGGCCGCTACCCAGAACGCCAGCAGAATGAGCCCTACGCCTATCGCAGGATAGGCAGGCTGGACCTTGCCCGCATGCATCAGCACGAAGAACTGACGAATCAGCGCGCCAGCAAAGATGAACAAGGCCATGACGATCCAGGCCTGCTCATGGGAGTAAAGAAAAGAGTAGTGATTACTCACCATCAGCAGCACCACCGGCAGCGTGAAGTAGGTGTTGTGCACCGAGCGCTGCTTGCCGCGCTTGCCATCTAGCGGGTTGGGGGCCTCTCCGGCTTTCATGGCCTTGACCATGCGGCGCTGGCCGGGAATGATCCAGAAGAAGACGTTGGCCGACATGGCCGTGGCCATGACGGCCCCGGTGAGCAGAAAGGCGGCCCGCCCGGTGAACATCTGGGTGCTCAAATACGCCACGACCACCATCATCACCGCCACGGCAATGCTCAGCAGGCCGTCACGCTGCATATCCGGGCTGATACGCTTGCAAAGCTCGTTATAGACCACCCAGCCGCCCAGCAGGAAGCCCAATGCCAGCAGGTTGGCTTGCCAACCGGTGAGGTTGGCCGCCCAGGCCCAGTTGCTGTTGGAGTTGACCAGGTAGAAGCCCGGATTGACCATATAAAGAATGACGAACAGCGCAAAGCCAGAGAGCCATGTGGTGTAGGCTTTCCAGAACGACCAGTGCAGGTCGTTGGGGAGCTTGGCAGGGGCCGTGGCGTATTTCTGGTTATGATAGAAACCACCGCCATGCACCGCCCACATCTCACCAAACACGCCCTTGTCACGATCTTCCTGAGCCTTGGGCGTGCGCAGGCTGTTATCCAGCATGACGAAATAGATCGACTCTCCGATCCAGGCAATGGCGGCAATCACGTGGAGCCAGCGCAGCAGCAGGTTGGCAAATTCGATAGTGTACGCTTGCATGTGAAGCCCCCTCAGCTACCGCGATAGGTCGAGTAGCCATACGGCGAGAGCAGCAGCGGTACGTGGTAGTGCTGGCTGGCATCGGCCACGCCAAAGCGCAGCGGGATGACGTCCAGGAAGCGGGGCTCGGCAGCCTCGACCCCCTGCTGGCGTAAATAGTCTCCCGCATGGAACACTAGCTCATATTCGCCAGCGGTCAGCGCCTCGCCTTCCAACAGCGGCGCATCACAGCGGCCGTCGCTGTTGGTGACGGTGGTCGCTAACGGCTCGCGCTGGCCACCGGTCAACCGAAAGACCTCGATGATGATGCCCTGACCGGGCTGCCCTTTGGCGGTATCCAGCACGTGGGTAGTCAAGCGTCCCATCGTCACTCCTCATATTGGCAGGGTTATTGGTGTTGTTGGCAGGTTTGACCTATTGGTCAAAGAGTACCGTTGATGCTATTTATTGTATACAGCAATTCCCTTTTCGCACGCTTGGAGAACCCTTGTGCCGACTGAAACGCCTTTGCGACTGTCCCCTGTCCCGAGCCAAAGCAGCCTGGAAACCTTCGTGGCACACTATGGCGATGTCTATGAACACTCTCCCTGGGTGGCCAAGGCCGCCTGGCAACACGGCCTGGAAGAGACTCACGACGCCCCGGATGCGCTGGCCGAACTGATGGGCAAGATGCTTCAACAGGCATCTCCCGAGCAGCAGACGGCCGTCATTCAGGCACACCCTGATCTGGCCGGCAAAGCCGCGCTGGCCGGGGAGCTGACCCACGACTCTACCAGCGAACAGGCCGGTGCTGGGCTCGATCAGTGTTCACCGGAAGAGTTTGCCCGCTTCGAGCAGTTGAACGCCGCCTATCAGGAAAAATTTGGCTTTCCCTTCGTGATTGCCGTCAAGGGCCTGGACCGCTATGCCATTCTGGAGGCCTTTGAAAAGCGGTTGAACAACGATCCGGTACAAGAAAGAAAAACGGCCATCGAGCAAATCAT
Organism: Halomonas sp. 18071143; assembly: GCF_019211725.1. Classification (NCBI taxonomy): domain Bacteria; kingdom Pseudomonadati; phylum Pseudomonadota; class Gammaproteobacteria; order Oceanospirillales; family Halomonadaceae; genus Halomonas; species Halomonas sp. 18071143. Next base: position 706,388 of record NZ_CP078120.1, on the reverse strand, counting down.
CAGGATTGCACGGTTTCGGCTGAGAGCGCGTGCAGGCGACGCCACCTAATGCCCGCTCTTCGGATAAAAAAATGCCGCGCTTCAGGGCGCGGCATTTTCATGGAGCAACCGTTACGATTTGGCAGTATCGGCTGCTTTCTTGGTGGTCTCTTCCGCCATTTTCTGACTTTCCTGCAGGAAGCCCTGGCTGATAGAGGTCACTTTTTCGGAGTCACCTTTCATGCGCTCCATCATGTCGCTGGCCGCTTTCTGCTGGCTTTCCATGGCTTTCTTGAAGCTATCGGCGTCCTTGACGTCGAGCCAGGTGCGCGCCTGGGCGATGGTCATGTCGGAATAGGCGCGTGCAGCATCCATTTGAGCGCCGACCAGCTGCTCGTAGTAGTCCAGCGCTGCCAGTGTGTAAGAGCGCATGGGGGAAACAAACACGGACTCAAACTGCTGGCTGGTTTTTTCTGCTGTCTTGTTCATCACTAAATCTCCTTGAGTGAGCTAGCGGTACGATGCGCTCAACGGCGCATCTTGATGGGCGGTTGCCGTTGCTAATATCAAAGCTAGCAGCGCTTTTTGTGCATCGCAACATGATTTTTTTCACCATCACCCACGCCTCACTCGCACGGCCAATAGCTCACTCGCGGTTAATCATTACTAGCGGTTACCGAACAAGTGCTTACGCGCCAGGTCATCCATGGGCGCACCTGCCTGGGGGTTCACATCCTCGACCAATGCATAGGCTTTGCGAATGGCGGGACGCTGGGAAAGCTCTTCGAACCAGCGCTCCAGGTCGGGAAACTCCTCCAGCGTCTGGCGCTGTTTTTCCCAGGGCACGATCCACGGGTAGATAGCCATGTCGGCAATCGAGTAACGGTCGCCGCCCACATAGTGTTGCTGGGAAAGACGCTGATCCAGTACGCTATAAAGCCGATTGGTTTCACGCACGTAGCGCTCGATGGCGTAGTCGATCTTGTGGGGCGCATAGTGGCAGAAGTGGTGATTTTGCCCGGCCATGGGGCCTAGCCCACCCATCTGCCAGTGCAGCCACTGCAGTACCACATAGCGCTCGCGCCCTTCTGCTGGCAGGAACTGACCGCTCTTGTCTGCCAGGTACTCCAGAATCGCCCCTGATTCGAACAGCGCCATGGGCTGCCCCCCGTCGCGCGGGGCATGGTCGACGATGGCAGGAATGCGATTATTGGGGGCAATGGCCAGGAATTCGGGGTCGAACTGATCGCCCCGCCCGATATTGATGGGCTTTACACGATAGGCGAGCTTCGCTTCTTCAAGCATGATGGAGATTTTGTGGCCGTTGGGCGTTGTCCAGTAATACAGGTCAATCATTGCCATCTCCTTGTCCATGAAGGGCGTGCCCATACAGGGGTGTGGCCCTTCATGTTGCCTGTGAGTGTCAGCGGCGAGTACCGCTTAGCCTAGTATAGATCACGAATGGTCATGGCCTTGCCCGCCACGCCATCGTGCACCGCCAGCATGCGCTGGAACCAGCCGGCCACGGGGTCACGCTCCTCCACCAGCGTTTCGGTCGAGACGCTATAGGCCCACATCATGCTGCCGAACAGCAGGTAATCTGCCCCAGCGGGGGAGTCACCATCGAGGAAAGGGGTTTCCTTGAGTTGTGCACTGACGGGCACCAGCGCCTGATGCAGTTGCTGGCGGCCTTTCTCAGGGTCGTGAACCGCCTCGAGGCTGGCCCCAAAGCGCGCTTCACGGGTGGTGCGGAAGTACTCCCGATCCTCCGGGTGGATGGCTTCCAGCAGATCCAGCACCACGATACGAAACAGCGCGGGCGTAATGCTGCGGTCCACCAGTTGCTTGAATAGCGTGACACGCTGCAAGCCCAGCCCATCGCCCAGCACCGGCGCCTCAGGGTAAGTGGTATCCAGGTAGCGCAGGATATCGAAGCTGTCGGTGACCACCGTGTCGCCATCGGTCAACACCGGCACCTTGTCGTAGTGGGCAAATGCCAGCGCCTCTTTCTGCTGAAACCGCCAGGCCACCGTAGTGTATGCCAGCCCTTTGTGGGCCAGCGCCATGCGCACGCGCCAGCAGTAGGGAGAAAATCTCAAGCGATCATCGCGACCGCACAAATCATAAAGCGTGATGGCCATGGTCGAACGACTCCTGAAAAGAAGTAAAGATTGCGCCTACGCGCTACGTTGTCACAGTCCCTGCGATAGGCATAGAGTGCCCTTCTCTGTGTACTGCCTTTTTCCGCTGTCACTGAACTGTCTATTAGTCTAATAACAATATCGTCACGGGGCTTTCTAAAAGCATTAAAAAAGCAATGAATAACAACTACTTGATACTAAAAAAATGCCATGAACCAGGATAAAAAAAGCCCTCTTCACTGGTAAGACCAATTTTCCAACATAGTCATTCCGGGCGCCTGACCGTATCTTTCACGCTGTCCCAACTATCATTGAAAATGATGCGTTGGCTTTCGCGGAGCATACCAAATCAATAACAAGGGGCCGTTCCTCCCATGAATGAAAATATATTAGCTCTTCTGGCATTTCTGCCGCTGTTGCTGGCAGGGATATTGCTCATAGGCTTTAAAATCCCCGCCAAGATAGCGATGCCGATCGTTTTCTTCACCGCCGCCATTATCGGCCTGACCGCATGGGACATGTCGTTCAGCCGTGTCGCGGCATCCACCGTTCAAGGGTTGATCCAGACCGCTGGCCTGCTGTGGATCATCTTTGGCGCCATCCTGCTGCTGAACACCCTCAAGCACTCCGGTGGCATCACGGCCATTCGTAACGGCTTTTCAGGCATCAGCCCGGACCGTCGTGTGCAGGCGCTGATCGTCGCGTGGCTGTTTGGCTGCTTTATCGAAGGTGCTTCAGGCTTTGGTACTCCTGCCGCCGTGGCTGCACCGCTGATGGTCGCCCTGGGCTTCCCGGCGCTGGCAGCCGTCGTGGTAGGCATGATGATTCAGTCGACCCCGGTATCGTTTGGCGCAGTGGGCACCCCGATTGTAGTGGGCGTAGGCAGCGGCCTGGACCGTGCCGGTATCACGGCGCAGCTGGAAGCCAACGGCTCCACCTGGGAAGCCTTCTTCCAACAGGTCACCAGCACCACGGCGATCACTCACGGCATCGTGGGTATCCTCATGCCGTTGATTCTAGTGCTGATCATGGTGCGCTTCTTTGGCGCCAACCGCTCCTGGAAAGAGGGACTGTCCATTGCTCCGTTCGCCATTTTCACGGGCATCGCGTTCGTCGTACCTTACATGCTGGTAGGCGTCTTCCTGGGGCCAGAGTTCCCCTCGATGATCGGTGCCATGGTCGGTCTGGCCATTGTCGTACCCGCCGCGCGTAAAGGGTTCCTGCTGCCGAAAGACACCTGGGATTTCCCGGAAGCCACCTCCTGGCCGGACGAGTGGATCGGCAATCTGCAGATCAAGCTGGATGACGTGGTAGGCAAGACGCCGATTTCGACGCTCAAAGGCTGGATCCCCTATGTACTGCTGGCGATCTTCCTGGTGGCCTCCCGTACCGTCGAGCCCCTGCGTGTGGCACTGACTTCCGTGAACCTGAACTGGGCCAACATCTTCGGTGAAGCAGGCGTCAGCGGCGGCCTCCAGCCGCTCTATCTGCCGGGCGGCATCATTCTGGCCGTGGTGTTCATCACCTACTTCCTGCACAAGATGAACCCGCGTCAGATGAGCGCTGCGGTTTCAGAGTCCACCAAAACCATTTTTGGTGCGGGTTTCGTACTCATCTTCACCGTGCCGATGGTGCGCATCCTGATCAACTCGGGCGTCAATGGCGCAGACCTGGTCTCCATGCCCGTCATGATGGCCCAGGCTGTCGCCAACGGCGTGGGTGGTGTCTATCCCTTCTTTGCTCCCGCCGTGGGCGCCATGGGCGCTTTCATCGCCGGTTCCAATACGGTTTCCAACCTGATGCTGGCCGAGTTCCAGTTCAGCATTGCGCAAACCCTGGGACTCTCAACCGCCGTCATGGTCGCCCTTCAAGCGGTGGGTGCTGCAGCGGGTAACATGATCGCGATTCACAACGTGGTCGCCGCCTCGGCAACCGTTGGCCTGCTGGGTCGCGAAGGCACCACGATTCGTAAAACGATCATTCCGACCATCTACTACCTGGTATTCACCGGCATCATCGCGCTGATCGCGTTCTACGTGCTGGGTATCACTGACCCGCTGATGTAACCTCAGTTCGGATCAGACCACCTCGCCCACCCTCAGGCCATGCCTGGGGGCGGGCGTTTTCAGTTTCAGTCAGACTCAATCGATGCGCTTGAGCGAGTCAGCGTGTTGCTGGCCTCGTATCACATAGCTTTGTGCATTCAGCTTCAGCGCTTCCACCGCCTCTGCCGACAGCTCCCTGACCACTTTGGCAGGTGAGCCGACAATCAGCGAGTTTGGCGGAAAGACCGCCCCTTCCTTGATGAAGGCCCCTGCGCCTACCAGGCTGTTCTCGCCAATCACGGCGCCGTTGAGCACGACCGCCTGAATGCCGATCAAGCAGCCATCCCCCACGGTACAGCCATGCAGCATCGCCTGGTGCCCGACGGTCACCCCCTTTCCCACCTTCAGCGGGTAGCCGGGGTCCGCGTGCAGTACGGCGCCATCCTGAATGTTGCTCTCTTCACCGATTTCCAGATGATCGCTGTCGCCGCGCAGTACCGCCTGATACCACACGCTGGCGCGTGCCTTCAGGGTAACCTGACCGATGACGTCCGCCGTGTCGGCAATGTATACGTCTTCATGAATAGCGGGCCGATGCTCGCCAAATTGATAGATGGCCACGTAACGCTCCTTTTGTTGGTTATTCGCTCATGAAGAGTGTCACGATTACTGCCACTGTTCCAGGCGCATGGCGGAGCGCTCCAGGCGATCGTGCTCCGCCTCCAGCTCTCTCAGCAATTCACTGATGCTGGTGAGGTGCTCCAGCGCAATCTGCCGCGCCTGCTCGGCGTGGCCGCTGACTACCGAGTCATGCAGGCGTGCGTGCTGTTGATTGATCATCTCTCTGGGGCCGGGCCGGTGGTAGAGGTGCTTGACCGATGCAAAGACCGAGCTGAGCAGCAGATCGGTCAGCCCCTGCAGCGTATGCACCAGTACGGGGTTGTGGGAGGCCTGGGAGATGGCCAGATGAAACGCGTGGTCCAGTCGCGCCAACTGCTCGACTTCCAGGGTATCCGTCTGGGCAGCGTATTCGGCCATGTCACGATAGCGGCGTGTGATCAGCACGCGGTCCATGGACGTGCCACGCCGAGCCGCCAGATAGGCCGACTCGCCTTCCAGCAGCGCGCGCACTTCCAGCAAGTCGAACAGCGTCCGCGGATGGTCACGAAACAGATGCATCAGCGGGCTCTGGTGTTGGCTCGGCAACAGGGACGCCACGGTGGAACCATGGCCCTGGCGAGTGTTGATGATGCCCTTGCTGCGCAAGATCCTCAGCCCCTCACGCAGGGAGGCACGAGAAACGCCCAGACGCTCACATAGCCGCCGCTCGGAAGGCAGCAGTTGCCCCGGTCGAAAGACTCCCTCGAGAATCAGCTCTTCCAGCCTGGCCGCCACGTGCTCGGGCGTGCGTTTGCCCGCGGCGATGTCGTCGTTGTTGAGTACCACTTGCCCTCCTCTCTGCTTGAGCCATAACGCCTCCTGGCGGTAAGACCAAGTAGCTGTTTGGGGTGAGTATGCCATGAACCTTGCGACTATCGACCAATTACTGGTCAGACCACTGCACCACAGGCTGGACAGGCGCCTGAAAAAAGCTCAGATTGGCGTCAAGCGGCGGCAACCTGCTGCTCTGTTCAACGATAAAAATGAAGGATGTCGCGATGAATATCCTGTTCGACGAGCGCCTCGATGGCGAGCTCGTCCACCGTGATAAAGCCGAGGTGCTCAGCGACCTGCAAAGCGCTGTGCCTACCTTGACCCTGCTGCACCGCGAAGAAGACCTGCGCCCATTCGAATGCGATGGCCTGGCGGCTTATCGGGTGCTGCCCATGCTGGTCGCCCTGCCGGAAACGCTGGCCCAGGTGGAAGGCCTGCTCAAGCGCTGTCACGCCCTGGGCGTGCCGGTGGTGACCCGCGGCGCGGGCACCGGGCTTTCCGGCGGCGCCCTGCCCCTGGAGCAAGGCGTGCTGCTGGTCATGTCGCGCTTCAATCAGATCATCAGCGTCGACCCCGATGCCCGTCTGGCCAGGGTACAACCCGGCGTTCGCAACCTGGCGATTTCCGAGGCGGCGGCGCCCTATGGCCTGTATTACGCGCCCGACCCGTCTTCCCAGATTGCCTGCTCCATTGGCGGTAACGTCGCCGAAAATGCCGGTGGTGTGCACTGCCTCAAGTATGGCCTGACCGTGCACAACGTACTGCGCGTGGACGTACTGACCATCGAAGGCGAGCACATGACGCTGGGCTCCGAAGCGCTGGATGCGCCAGGCTTTGATCTGCTCGCGCTGATGAATGGCTCCGAAGGCATGCTGGGGGTGGTCACGGAGATTACCGTCAAGCTGTTGCCCAAACCGGAAACCGCCAAGGTCCTCATGGCCAGCTTCGACGATATCGAAAAGGCAGGCCGCGCAGTGGGTGACATCATTGCCGCAGGGATCATTCCCGGTGGCCTGGAAATGATGGACAAGCTCGCCATTCAGGCCGCAGAAGACTTCATCAAGGCGGGCTATCCAGTGGATGCCGAAGCCATTCTGCTCTGCGAGTTGGACGGCGTCGAAGCAGACGTGGACGACGACTGTGAGACCGTGCGCCGCGTACTGGAAGCGGCCGGAGCCACCCATATTCAACAGGCCCGGGACGAAGCCGAGCGCGCCAAATTCTGGGCCGGGCGCAAGAACGCCTTCCCGGCGGTAGGCCGCATGTCACCGGACTACTACTGCATGGATGGCACCATTCCCCGCCGCGAGCTGCCCCGGGTACTCAAGGGCATTGCCGCGCTTTCCGAGGAGAGTGGCCTGGCCGTGGCCAACGTGTTTCACGCGGGCGATGGCAATATGCACCCGCTGATTCTGTTCGATGCCAACAAAGAGGGTGAGCTGTCCCTGGCGGAAGACGTTGGTGGCAAGATCCTGGAGCTGTGCGTTGCCGCAGGAGGCTCGATTACCGGCGAGCACGGCGTAGGGCGCGAGAAGATCAATCAGATGTGCAGCCAGTTTCAGCCCGACGAACTGACGGTCTTTCACGCTCTGAAAGCGGCCTTCGACCCGCAACGGCTACTCAACCCGGGGAAGAACATTCCGACCCTGGCGCGCTGCGCTGAATTTGGCGCCATGCATGTACATAACAACGAGTTACCGCATCCGGAGCTGCCACGCTTCTGATGCCACAAGGACCGACCATGACCGAACTAGCGATACACGCTGACCAGGATATCGCCGCTGAACTGTGCGAACAGGTGCGCAGCGCCTACGCCGAGCGCACCCCGCTACGCATCGTGGCGGGAAACACTCGGGCTTTCTATGGCCGCCCGGTAGAAGGCGTGGAGCTCAATGTCGCGGCCCATCGCGGCATCGTCTCCTACGACCCCCTGGAGCTGGTGGTGACCGTGCGGGCCGGCACACGGCTTGACGCGCTGAACGCAGCACTTGCCGAGAAGCATCAGATGCTGCCTTTCGAGCCACCGATCTTTGGCGAAGCCAGCACCATTGGCGGTGCGGTCGCCACTGGCATGTCCGGCCCCCGTCGCCCCTGGGCCGGGGCTGCCAGGGATTTCGTGCTGGGCACGCGGGTGATCACTCAGGAAGGCAAACTGCTGCGCTTTGGCGGCGAAGTCATGAAGAACGTGGCGGGCTACGATCTCTCCCGCATGATGACCGGCGCCCAGGGCACGCTGGGCGTACTGGCCGATATCTCTTTCAAGGTGCTGCCGATTCCCACCGCCAGCCATAGCTTGCGCCTTTCCATGGGTCTGGAAGACGCCCTGGCGAAGCTCTCCGAGCTGGGCCGCCAGCCGCTGCCGATCACCGCCGCAGCCTGGCACGCGGGCGAGCTGTTCATCCGCCTGGAAGGCGGCGAAAGCTCGGTCAAGGCGACCAGGGAGCGGCTGGGCGGCGACGCCCTCTCGGCAGACTTCTGGCAGCAGCTACGCGACCTGCAGCACGCCTTTTTCAACCTGGCCGAGGGCCAAGCTCTGTGGCGCCTGTCGCTACCCCCCCATACACCGCCGTTGGCACTGGCCGTCGATGAAAGCGATATCTTCTACGACTGGGGCGGCAGCCAGCGCTGGGTGAAAACCCCACTGCCCGCGCAAACCCTGCGCGATGCCTGCCAGCAGGCAGGCGGCCACGCCACCTGCTACACCCCGCATCATCAGGGCGGTGCGGAGTCACCGTTCACGCCACTGAATTCAGTCGTGGAAAAGTATCATCGCAACCTGAAGGCCGAACTGGATGCCCACGGCATTTTCAATCCTGGTCGTCTTTATGCGGCATTTTAATCAGGAGAGCTGACATGCAGACGCACTTTACCGATGCCGACCGCCAGAAACCGCATATTCAGGAAGCCGAGCGCATTCTGCGCACCTGCGTACACTGCGGCTTTTGTAACGCCACCTGCCCCACTTACCAGCTGCTGGGCGATGAGCGAGACGGGCCACGCGGGCGTATCTACCTGATGAAAGAGCTGCTGGAGAGCCGCGATGACGATGACCAAGTCACCGAAGAGACTCGCCTGCACCTCGACCGCTGCCTGACCTGCCGCAACTGTGAAACCACCTGCCCCTCGGGCGTCGAGTATCACAAGCTGCTGGATATAGGACGTGCCGAGATCGAGCGCCGCGTGCCCCGCTCAGCCGCCGAACGCGCCCAACGCTACGCCCTGCGTAAAATGCTGGTGGACCCCAAGCGCTTCAAGGCGCTGCTGAGTCTGGGGCAAACCTTCAAACCGCTGGTGCCTGGCAAGCTGCGCAGCAAAATGCCGCCCGCTCCGGTGGATGCAGGTCAACGCCCCGACAGCCAGCGCCATACGCGCAAGGTATTGATCCTGGAAGGCTGTGTGCAGCCTGGTCTCTCGCCCAACACCAATGCGGCGACGGCTCGCTTGCTCGACCGCCTGGGCATCAGCGTCACACCGATCAGCGAAGCGGGCTGCTGCGGTGCCATCGATTTCCACCTCAATGCACAGGAAGCCGGTCGCCAGCGCATGCGCGCCAATATCGACGCTTGGTGGCCTCACATCGAGCAAGGGGCCGAAGCCATCGTGCAAACCGCCAGCGGCTGCGGCGCCTTCGTCAAAGAGTATGCCGACATGCTCAAGGACGACCCTGCCTACGCGGCAAAGGCCCAGCGCGTCAGCGCACTGGCCAGGGATATCGTCGAGATTCTGCGCGACGAGCCTTTGGAGGCCCTGCAGCTCAAGGAGCATCAGCGTCTGGCATTCCACTGCCCCTGTACGTTGCAGCATGCCCAGAAGCTCAACGGCGCGGTGGAAAGCGTGCTGGGCAAACTCGGCTTTACGCTGGCCCCGGTCAAGGATGCCCACCTGTGCTGCGGTTCGGCAGGCACCTACTCGGTGACGCAGCCGGAGCTCGCCACCCAGCTGCGCGACAACAAACTCAATGCTCTGGAAGCAGGCAACCCCGAAGTGATCGTGACCGCCAATATCGGCTGTCAGACGCATCTGGCCAGTGCCAATCGCACGCCAGTCCGCCACTGGGTAGAAGTCGTCGACGCTGCCCTGGTATAACCTCGATACTCGCGGCCCCTGGCATCACGCCTTGCCCGTCAGGCGCCGCGCCTCACCCCCCATGATAAGAAGGATACTTTGATGCAAACCAAAGCCGTTCTGGGCCAAGCCGACGTTATTCAAGTACTGGACGCCGCACAGCAAGAAGCCGACAACAACAGCTGGCCCGTGACCATTGCCGTCACCGACGATGGCGGCCACCTGCTGGCCCTGCGCCGTCTGGATGGCGCTGCCCCGTTCAGCGCCGAAGTAGCGACCCAAAAAGCGCGCAGCGCAGCGCTCGGCCGCAAAGAGACGCAAATCTTCGAGGAGATGATTAACGGTGGCCGTACGGCGTTTGTCTCGGCACCGCTGCAGGGGCTGCTGTCCGGCGGCGTACCGATCATCGTGGATGGCCAGGTCGTGGGTGCCGTGGGGATTTCTGGCGTCAAGCCGGACCAGGACGTCCAGATCGCCAAAGCCGGTGTCAGCGCTATCGCCTGACCACTGAGCACCGCATGACGCCGTGACAAACGGCGTCATGCGCGCCTGAACATAGGCATCTGGAAATAGAAACGACAAAAAAGCCCGGATCAAGGATCCGGGCTTTTGGAATGTGTTCGGTTTTATCGACGTGCTTGCATGCACATGAATAACCGATAAGTGCTTAATGGCGGACCGGACGAGACTCGAACTCGCGACCTCCGGCGTGACAGGCCGGCATTCTAACCGACTGAACTACCGGTCCACGTTAAGGCACTTCAAGGCCAGTGCAAGGGCGTTGTCAAAGCGGTTCAGTCGCTATGCACGCTGCTTGAATGGTGGGTGGTACTGGGTTCGAACCAGTGACCCCCAGCTTGTAAGGCTGGTGCTCTCCCAACTGAGCTAACCACCCGATCATTGATAGCCGTTGGCTGATCAATCGACTACTTCAAGTTATCGTGGCGGACCGGACGAGACTCGAACTCGCGACCTCCGGCGTGACAGGCCGGCATTCTAACCGACTGAACTACCGGTCCGAATTACGATAACAGGTTTGCAGCATTGAGCGATGATGGCGGACCGGACGAGACTCGAACTCGCGACCTCCGGCGTGACAGGCCGGCATTCTAACCGACTGAACTACCGGTCCACAAATGCATCACTTGCTGCTTACGTTTCCAGGGCACCATGTCAATGGTGGGTGGTACTGGGTTCGAACCAGTGACCCCCAGCTTGTAAGGCTGGTGCTCTCCCAACTGAGCTAACCACCCGCTGGTCACGTGGCGCTGCATTCTACAGAAGCCTGTTCAAATGTCAACACAAGACGTTTAAATTTTGCATTTAAACCAGTGTGCTGCACGTATCACCGACTTCCACTCCCTGAGCGCGGACGAAGGATGCCGCAATCCGGGCCGCCTCGTCAATCAAAACCTTTTGTTCGAGGCCGGATAATTTGCGTGGTGTGAAATCATGGTCCCCCTCGGCCAGCCATTCGACCCGTACACTAGCGGGCAGAGAGTAGCTTTCCACCTCCGTACGGGTGCCAAAAGGATCTCGCTCCCCCTGAATGACCAGCATTGGACAGCTCAACGACGCAAAGTGCTCTGTACGCAGCATGTCCGGTTTTTTCGGCGGATGAAACGGGTACCCCACGGCAATCACGCCCGGGCACGGCTGCTCACTGGCAAACAACGACGCCAGGCGTCCGCCCATGGACTTGCCGCCCACCCACAAAGGAAGCGGATTCAGCGGCGCGATTAGAGAATACCAACGAGTGACACAGGCCACGCTTTTCAGCACGGGCGGTGGCGGGCGGCGCTTGCCCTGCTCGTTCATTTGCTGCATGTAGGGCAGATCGATGGCCCATACCTGCACCTCATTCTGCGACAGCGTCGCGGCAAATTGACGCATGAAGTCGGATAAGTGCCCGGCGCCAGCGCCGTGCATCAGCAGCACACGGCCCTGCATGGGCAGGCCATAAACGCTCACCGGCCCATAACCTTCCACGTTAAAGCGCTGAACAGCGGGGCTGGCAACCTTTTCCGATAATGCCTCTGGAGTCAGGCATTCGAACCCCAAACCAGCGTAGTGAGACAACGGCAACTCCTGTTAATTCAGCGTTACATCCATTGGCGTGTTCAGCTTATGCCTCGGCTGCGCTAGAATCTAGGCCGGATCTTGACCTGCATCATCAAGCGAGTGGCCGCACCCGGGCAAAATGCGCATGCACACTGCTACGGGTTACCCCCTAACCGCGTTCGATGGGAACATGAAATGAGCACAGCACTGGAACACCCGACCTACAATTACAAGGTAGTTCGGCAGTTCGCGATCATGACCGTTGTGTGGGGCATCGTAGGCATGACGATTGGCGTCATCCTCGCCGCACAGCTGGTTTGGCCGCAACTGAACCTCGGCTTACCTTGGACTAGCTTCGGGCGTCTTCGTCCGTTACACACTAACGCCGTCATCTTTGCCTTCGGTGGCTCGGCGCTGTTCGCGACGTCCTATTACGTCGTTCAGCGTACCTGTCAGACGCGACTGTTCTCTGACAAGCTCGCCGCGTTCACCTTCTGGGGCTGGCAGGCGGTGATTCTTTCCGCCGTGGTGACTCTGCCACTGGGTTACACCACCACGAAAGAGTACGCAGAGCTGGAATGGCCGATCAATATTCTGATTGCCGTTGTCTGGATCAGCTATGCCATCGTGTTCCTAATGACGATCAAGAAGCGCGCCACGTCTCACATCTATGTGGCCAACTGGTTCTTTGCTGCGTTCATCCTGACCGTTGCCGTGCTGCACATCGTCAATAACGCCGCCATTCCCGTCACCATGATGTACTCCACCTCGATCTATGCGGGCGCCGTGGACGCCATGGTGCAGTGGTGGTACGGCCACAACGCGGTGGGCTTCTTCCTGACGGCAGGCTTTTTGGGCATGATGTACTACTTCGTGCCGAAACAGGCCGAGCGTCCAATCTACTCCTACCGTCTGTCCATCGTTCACTTCTGGTCGCTGATCATGATCTACATGTGGGCAGGGCCACACCACCTTCACTATACGGCCCTGCCCAACTGGGCGCAGTCGCTGGGCATGATCATGTCGATCATCCTGCTGGCTCCCTCCTGGGGCGGCATGATCAACGGCATGATGACCCTATCGGGCGCCTGGCATAAGCTGCGCACCGACCCGACCCTGCGCTTTCTGGTCGTGGCCCTGTCGTTCTACGGCATGTCGACCTTCGAAGGCCCGATGATGGCCATCAAGACCGTCAACGCGCTGTCTCACTACACCGACTGGACCATCGGCCACGTGCACTCCGGGGCGCTGGGCTGGGTAGCGATGATCACCATTGGCTCCATGTACCACCTGATCCCGCGGGTCTTCGGTCGCACCGAAATGTACTCCACCAGCCTGATCGCCGTGCACTTCTGGCTGGCCACCATCGGTACCGTACTGTACATCGCCGCCATGTGGGTCAACGGCATCATGCAGGGCTTGATGTGGCGCGCCATCAACGCCGACGGCACGCTGATGTACACCTTCGTTGAGTCTGTCGAGGCCAGCGGGCCAGGCTACTTCGTTCGCCTGATAGGCGGCCTGTTCTGGATCGTCGGCATGCTGATCATGGCATTCAACGTGTACATGACCGTCAAGCGTCGTGAAGCCATCAGCTACTCGGCACCACAAGCCGCTTAAATCGGGGAAGTTCAGACCAATGAAACATGAGATTGTCGAAAAGAACGTTGGCCTACTCGCCGTCTTGATCCTGGTTGCGATCAGCTTTGGCGGCCTGGCCGAAGTCGTGCCACTGTTCTTTCAAAAGGATACGACGGAGCCCGTGGAAGGGCTGCGCCCGCTTAGCGCTCTGGAGCTGGAAGGTCGAGACATCTACCGCCGCGAAGGCTGCGTGGGCTGCCACTCACAGATGATTCGCCCGTTCCGCGCCGAAACCGAGCGCTACGGTCACTACAACGTGGCCGGTGAGCAGGTGTACGAGCACAACTTCTTGTGGGGGTCCAAGCGTACGGGGCCAGACCTGGCGCGCGTAGGCGGCCGCTACAGCGATGACTGGCACCGCGCCCATATGTACAACCCACGCGATGTCGTGCCCGAGTCCATCATGCCGGCTTACCCCTGGCTGTTCGAGCGCACCCTGGATGGCGAAGCAACGCCGCGCAAGATGCGCGTGCTGCGTCAGCTGGGCGTTCCCTACACCGATGAAGATATCGCCAACGCTACCGCCGAAGTACGCGGCCAGCAGGAAATCACTGCACTGGTGGCCTATCTACAACAGCTAGGAACCGTGCTCGAGGGCACTCGTTAAGTTATGGATACGGGAACTTTCCGCGGACTTATCACGTTCATTCTCATTGTCGCTTTCGTAGGCATCTTCTTCTGGGCCTACTCCAAGCGGCGTAAACCCGACTTCGATGAAGCGGCCAACCTGCCCTTTGCCGACGATGAAAACGATAAGCAACCGACCCGTGACAAGCATGCTTCGCCAGAGGGCGAAGCGGATTCCCGCCACGACAGGGGAGATAAGAATAGATGAATAACTTATGGGGTGACTCCCTATCCAGCTTCTGGAGCGCCTGGATCATCGTCATCACTCTGGGCACGATTGCGCTGAGCGTTTGGATCCTCATGACCAACCGCCGCACCGACAAGACCCCGGATGCTGATGGCAATGTAGAGACCACTGGCCACGCGGCTGACGGCATCGAAGAGTACGACAATCCCCTGCCCCAGTGGTGGTTCAAGCTCTTCATCCTGACCGTGGTCTTTGCGCTGGGCTATCTGGTGCTCTATCCAGGCCTGGGCAACTATGCGGGCGTGCTGGGCTGGACCCAGGAAGGTCAGTGGGAAGAGGAAGTGGCGCAGGCCAACGAGCGCTTCACACCGATCTTTGCTCAGTACCAGGAAGTGCCGATCCCCGAGCTGGCACAGGATGCCGAGGCCATGCAGGTAGCCGAGCGCATTTACCTGAACAACTGCGCGGTGTGTCACGGCTCCAACGCCCAGGGCGGCTACGGCTTCCCGAACCTGACCAACGACGACTGGCTGTATGGCGGCGAGCCCGAGAACATTCTCGCGACCCTGAACAATGGTCGTAACGGCCTGATGCCCTCCTGGCAGCAGCTTGGTGAAAACAACATCGAGAACCTGACCCAGTACGTGCTGTCGCTCTCCAACCTGGAGCACGACGAAGAGCGCGCCGCCAGCGGTGAAAGCACGTATCTGGCCGCCTGTGCTGCCTGTCACGCACCTAGCGGCACCGGCAACACGGCACTCGGCGCGCCCAACCTGACCAACGATATCTGGCTGTATCAGGCACCGGGTCAGAGCGTTGCCGACTCCATTCGCCAAACGCTGCGCAATGGTCGTAACGGCCACATGCCTGCTCAAGCGGCGTACATTGGTGAAGAGCGCGTCCACCTGGTGGCCGCGTACGTGTACAGCCTGCGCTTCCGCGACTGATCCCGTTATCAGGCGTTTGACGCCAGCGTGCACGAAGGGTGCGGTTTCATACCGCACCCTTTCTACATCCAGCAACCGCTCAGCCGTTCGGCGATCCGTTACACTATTGTTTATCGACACAGATTTATCGAAACAGGTTTAGCGACACGGCATAACGCTACAACGCCCGCAACCACCACTCGGCTGCCGCCCACGTCTGCCTCACTGAGCTGCGATCACCGCCATGGAAAAAATACCTAGCCACGATATTACGCCGCCCACCGTTGGGCACCACACGCCTGGCCAGAACGAGACCCAAGAGCTGTACGCCAAGCGGCGGCATATCTACGTGCGTGAAATCAAAGGTCTGTTTCAAAAGGTTCGGCGCAGCGCCAACTGGGCGCTGATGATGGCCTTTTTTCTACTTCCCTGGTTGAACTGGGGAGAGCGACCGGCCATATGGTTCGACCTGCCCGGGCGTGAGTTTCATATCTTTGCGGCCACTTTCTACCCGCAAGAGTTCGTGCTGCTCTCGTGGCTATTGATCATCTGTGCCTTTGGGCTGTTTTTCATCACGGTGTTTGCCGGTCGTGTCTGGTGCGGCTATACCTGCCCACAGAGCGTCTGGACCTTCCTGTACATCTGGCTGGAACACCGTATCGAAGGCAGCCGCCATCAGCGCATCAAGCTGGACCAACAGGCCATGGACGCCAGCAAGGCGTGGCGCAAGACCGCCAAGCACAGCGCCTGGCTGCTGATCGCTCTGGCCACCGGCGTGACCTTCGTGGGCTATTTCACGCCCATTCGTTCACTGGTGGTCGAACTGCCCACACTGGAGGCCCACGGCTGGTCCTACTTCTGGGTCGGCTTCTTCCTGGTGTTCACTTACCTGAATGCGGGCTGGTTGCGTGAGCAGGTGTGTATCTACATGTGTCCCTACGCCCGCTTTCAGTCGGTCATGTTCGACCGTGATACGCTGATCGTTTCTTACGACGCCACCCGGGGAGAACCGCGCGGCAGCCGCAAGAAAACCCTCACCCATTCCCAGGCTCAGGCGGCAGGATACGGTGACTGTATCGACTGCGAGCTGTGCGTGCAGGTGTGCCCCACGGGGATCGATATTCGCGACGGCCTTCAGTACGAATGCATCACCTGCGCCGCCTGTATCGATGCCTGCGACAGCGTCATGGATCGCATGGGCTACCCGCGCGGGCTGGTTCGCTATACCACGGAAAATGCGCTGGAAGGCAAGAAGAGCCATGTGCTGCGCCCCCGCCTGCTGGGCTATCTGGCCGCGCTGCTGGTCATGATCGCCACGTTTGCCTGGGCGGTGAACGACCGCATGCCGCTGGGCTTCGAGGCCGAGCGGGAGCGCACCCAGCTTTACCAGATCACGCGAGAAGGTCAGGTCAGCAACGTCTACAACCTGACGATTCGCAATCTGGACAATAGGGCCCACACCTATCAGCTGAGCGTGACCGGGCTCGAGACGCTCTCCCTGGACCGCACATCGATCGAAGTGCCTGCCGGTGAGACACGCACCCAGATCGTGACCGTCCTGGCCGACCCCGCTGAGCTGCGAGAGCCCAGCCAATCGATTACCTTTATCTTGCAGTCTCAGCAAGACAACACCATTCGCTCGGAGCGTGAGACACGTTTCCTGGGCGACGTTAGGAGATAAGCCCCCATGTCCGACACCCCGATTCAGCCCTGGTACAAGCAGTTCTGGCCATGGTTCCTGCTGGCACTGCTCTCCTCGTCCATCGTGGTCAGCACTACCTTTGCCGTACTGTCGGTCAAGACTGCCGACGGCATGGTGGTCCAGGAGGATTACTACGAACACGGCAAGGCCATCAACATGATTTTGGCCAAGCAGGAGCGTGCCAACGAGCTGGGGCTTTCCGCCGAGCTGCGCATCGATCCGCTCACCAGCGATATCGTGCTGGACCTGACCGGCGACGACCGCCCGGAGACCCTCTACCTGACGCTGATCTTCCCGACCCAGGATGACCGTGATCAGGAGTTCGTGCTGCAGCACGTGCGCGAAGGCCGCTACATCACCCAGGGCCCCGACAACCTGCGCTACCGCTGGTACATTCAGCTGCAGCCCCAGCAAACCGAAGCCGACTGGCGGCTGATCGGTGAGGCGCGCTTCCCCAATGAAGAGAGTGTCGCCCTTCTACCCGGAGGCCGCACGCAGAGCGAATGAGTAATGCATCTCTAGCCAGCTGTTACCACTGCGGCAGCGCGGTGCCTGATGGGGCACCATGGAAGATCATCATTGACGAAGCGCCCCAGCCGCTTTGCTGCCCCGGCTGCGAAGCGGTCGCCCACGCCATTGTGGAAGGCGGCCTGGAGAGCTACTACCGCTACCGCACCGAGCTACCGGAGCGCCCCGACGAGCGTCAGGCCAGCAAATCAGACACCTGGTCGGTGTTCGACGACCCCGCGCTGCAGGCCCAGTTCACCCACCCGGAAGGGGATGAAGGCCACCTGCGGGCAACCCTGGCCGTAGAGGGGATTACCTGCGCCGCCTGCGCCTGGCTCATCGAACACCGCCTGAACGCCCTGGAGGGCGTCAGCTCCAGCGCAGTCAACCTGTCGCACCACCGCCTGCGCGTATGCTGGGACCCGACACGTATCAAGCTCTCCCAGCTGTTTGCCGAGCTGGCCAGCATTGGCTACGACGCCCAACCCTACGAGCCCGATCAGGCCCAGGCACGCCTGCAACACGAAGAGCGCATGAACGTGCGCCGTCTGATCGTAGCCGCCGTGGGCATGATGCAGGTGATGATGTTCTCGATACCGATCTATGTGTCGGACCCAGGGGAGCTGAGCGCCGACTTCTATGCCCTGTTCCACTGGCTTTCGTTTGCGCTGGCAACGCCAGTGGTGCTGTTTTCGGCACAGCCCTTTTTCCGCAATGCCCTGCGCGACCTGAAAAGCGGCGTGCTGGGCATGGACGTGCCGGTCTCGTTGGCCATTGGCGGCGCTTACCTGGCCAGCAGCTACGCGGTACTGTTCGATGTCGGCGAGGTGTATTTCGACTCCGTGGCCATGTTCACCTTCTTTCTGCTGTTTGGCCGCTACGTGGAAGGCCGCGCGCGGCGCCGTAGCGGCCACAGCGGCAATGCGCTGAGCGGCGTACTGCCGGTCTCGGCCATTCGTCTGGAGGCGGATGGCAGTGAGCGTATTCTGCCTGCCAGCGAACTGGCGATTGGCGACCGCGTATTGATCAAGCCAGGCCACGGCGTCCCTGCCGATGGCGTGATCGAAGAGGGCGAATCCAGCCTCGACGAATCCATGCTGACCGGCGAGTACTTGCCGGTGACCCGGCGCATCGGCGATAGCGTGGTGGGCGGCAGCCAGAACATGGAAAACCCGCTGACCATGCGCGTCACCCACCCTGGCAATACGGCTCGGGTAGCAGGCATCGTCGACCTGACCGATCGCGCCTTTGCCAGCCGCCCCCGCCTGGCGCAAATGGCCGCCCGCATGGCCCACCTGTTCGTCCTTCGGCTACTGCTGGTGACGGCCTGTGTCACCATCACCTGGTGGATCATCGACCCGTCGAGAGTGCTCTGGATCATGATATCGGTACTGGTGGTCACCTGCCCCTGTGCACTGGCTCTGGCCACGCCCACGGCGCTGACCGCCGGCCACGGCCAGCTGCGCCAGCGGGGCGTGCTGATTACCCGCGCCGATGCCATCGAGTCGCTGTCCAACGTTACCCGCGTCATCTTCGACAAGACCGGCACGCTGACCCGCGGTGAAATGCAGCTCACCCAGACCCAACCGCTGGGGCATCACGATAGCGAGCATCTACGCGCCATTGCCGCCGCGCTGGAGGCCCACTCCGAGCATCCTATCGCCCGCGCCTTCCGCCCCTTCCGCGATGCCACGCTTCAGGCACGCCATGTCAAGAGCCATACCGGTAGCGGCCTGGAGGGCACCCTCGATGGAGCCGTCTGGCGGTTGGGCAAGCCCGACTTCGCCAGCCAGCAAAGCATCGCGGTGCCGGGCAGCGGGCAGTGGCTGCTGCTGAGCGAAGATCACCAGCCGCGCGCCTGGTTCAAGCTGCATGACGGCATTCGGGAAGACGCCGCGCAAACCGTGGCGGCCCTGCAAGCACGCGGTCTGGCGGTGGAGCTGCTCTCCGGGGATACCCGGGAAGCCGTGGAAAGCCTGGCCGATCAGCTCAATATCGAGACCTGGCACGCGGGCCAGTCCCCCGAGGACAAGCTGAACCGGCTGCGCGAGCTGCAGGCCCAGGGCGAACGGGTGGTAATGATTGGCGATGGCATCAACGATGTGCCCGTGCTGGCGGGGGCCGATGTCGCGATTGCCATGAACAGTGCCACCGACCTGGCGCGTACCCGCGCCGATGCGGTACTGATGAGCCCACGCCTGATGCGCATCCACGATGCCGTGGATATTGCCCAGGCCACCCGCCGCATCATGCGGCAAAACATGATCTGGTCGGTGTGCTACAACTTCTCGGCCTTGCCGCTGGCCGCCATGGGGCTCATTCCGCCCTGGCTGGCCGCCATCGGCATGTCGCTGAGCTCGCTGGTGGTGGTGGGCAACGCCTTGCGTCTATCGCGTTGGCGCAGTGCTCCAACCCCCAGCATCGCCCCCACCAAACCGGTGACTGCATGAGCATTCTGTACCTGTTGATTCCGCTATCGCTGATCCTGCTCGGCCTCGCGGTCTGGGCCTTCTTCTGGGCGGTGAAGCACGACCAGTTCGAAGACCTGGAAGGCCCTGCCCACCGCATCCTGTTCGATGACGACGAAAACGACCTGACGCCTGAACAGCGCGCCGAGCGAAAAAACAGGGCCAGGCCGCCTCGCGACCAAGAGCCCCCGCCATGAACCCGACCGGGCTGGACCTGCCGCCGCTGCTGGCGGCCTGGGTATTTGGCCTCATGGGCGGGGCGCACTGCATCGGCATGTGCGGTGGCATCATGAGCGCCCTCACCTTCGCCGTGCCGCCCAGCATGCGCCACCCTGCTCGCCTGGGCGGGCTGCTGATGAGCTACAACCTGGGGCGTATTCTCAGCTACATGGTGGCCGGAGCGCTAGTGGCTGCGCTGGGCACACTGGTCTCGCTCTCCCCGGCCGCCGGAGTGAGCCTGCAGGTGGTGGCGGCGGTCATGCTGATTCTGATGGCGCTGTACATCGCCAACTGGTGGAAAGGTCTGCTCCGGGTCGAGGCCGCCGGACGCTACCTGTGGCGCTATCTCGAACCCCTGGGCCGACGGTTGATGCCTGTCGTGCACCTGCCCCAGGCTTTTGCCCTGGGTGCAATCTGGGGCTGGCTACCCTGTGGGCTGGTGTACTCCATGCTGGCCTGGAGTCTGGCCACGGCCGACCCGCAGCAGGGCGCGTTGCTGATGGGTGCCTTCGGACTGGGCACCCTGCCAGCCCTGCTGGCCACCGGCCTGGCGGCTCGCCAGATGGGCCAGCTCATTCGCCACCCCGCCACGCGTACCGTGGCCGCCTTGACCATCATCGGCTTTGCCCTGTGGCAACTGTGGTCGCTGCTGCCGACGGCCCTCCACCCATAGCTTGATATAGCTCAACGCTTTGCCCGCTTCGATGCCTTAGCATGCAGGCATATGTCGGCCGGTGGCCCACCACCTGGCTACTTTGCCCTGTTACCACGGAGCGTCTCTTCATGCCCCTTGCCTCTGCTGCCACCGTACCTCCTCACCTCGCAGCGGCCGAGACCCCTGCCTGGGACGAGGCCCTGCTGCGCCGTTACGACACCAGCGGCCCACGCTATACGTCCTACCCTACGGCACTCTCCTTTGACGCAGACATCGGTGCCGACGACGTCACTGAAGCCCTGGCGCGCAGCAATGCCAGCCAACGGCCGCTCTCCCTGTACGTGCACGTGCCCTTTTGCCGCAAGATCTGCTTTTACTGCGCCTGCAACAAGATCGCCACCAAGAACACCCAGCTGGCCGAACCCTACCTATCGCGCCTCGATCGTGAAATGGTGCTGACCTCGCGCCATCTGGATACTCGGCGGCCCGTGCAGCAGCTGCACTGGGGCGGTGGCACCCCAACGTTCCTGACCCTGGCGCAAATGAGCGACCTGGTAGACAGGTTGGACGCGAGGTTTGGGCTCTCCAACGCTCCTGACCGCGATTACGCCATCGAGATCGACCCCCGTGAAGCAGATGTCTTTACCCTGCGCCACCTGCAGTCGCTGGGTTTCAATCGCCTCAGCCTGGGCGTCCAGGACCTGAACCCTAGGGTACAGGCGGCCATCAACCGCGTGCAGCCCAAGGTCATGACCGAAACCCTGATGGACGAAGCACATCGGCTGGGCTTTCGCTCCCTCAATCTGGATCTGATTTACGGGCTACCGTTTCAGACCGAGCAGAGCTTTGCCGACACGCTTGGCCAGGTCATCGACCTCAACCCGGCCCGCTTGTCGGTGTTCAATTACGCCCACATGCCCAGCCGCTTTGCCCCCCAGCGGCGCATCAGCGAGACAGACCTGCCCAGCGCCGACGAGAAGCTGGCGATCCTGCGCACCACCATCGAGATGCTCACTCAGGCAGGCTATGTGCATATCGGCATGGACCACTTTGCCCGCCCGGACGACAGCCTCGCCCAGGCCCAGCGCCAAGGCACTCTGCAGCGTAACTTCCAGGGCTACTCCAGCCACGCCCAGTGCGACCTGATTGGCTTGGGCGTTTCGGCCATTTCCCGTATCGATGATCTGTATGCCCAGAACCCCACCCAGCTGGCCGCGTATGAAGCGGCATTGGATGAAGGTCGGCTGGCAACCGTCAAAGGAGTACGTTTAAATAAGGACGACCTAATGCGGAGAGACGTCATCGAGCGCCTGATGTGCGATATGGAAATTGACCTGGCCAGCGTTGGCCAACGTTGGCACATCGACGCGCCTGCCTACTTCGCCAGCACGCTGGAGCGCCTGCAGCCCGCCGAGCGGGATGGCCTGCTGCAGCGCGAAGGGAACCGCCTGCGGGCGACGCCGACCGGGCGGCTGCTGATTCGCCACTTGGCCATGGCGTTCGATGCGCGCCTGCCGGGGCAACCCTCCCAGCGTTACTCGAAGATCGTATAAACGGCACCTTGAGACATCCACCCCCTGACCCTATGATGGCTAATGAAAAGGGAGAACAACATGCCATATCCTGCCAGCCAACGACGTTCACTGCTGCAAGAGGCGCGCTGCCAGACCTGCAGCCTCAGCTCGCTGTGCCTACCGCTCGCCCTGGAGCTGGAGGATATGAGCCAGTTCGACGCCATCATCCGCCGCCGCGCACCGCTCAAGAAGGGCGAACCGCTGTTTCGCCAGGGCGATGCGTTCACCAGCGTCTATGCGGTACGTTCCGGCAGCCTGAAACAGGTGACCAGCGAAGGCAACGGCAACGATCAGTTGACCAACTTCTATCTGCCCAGCGAGCTGGTGGGGTTGGATGGTATCGATGAAGAGCAGTATCCCGGCAGCGTGATCGCCCTGGAAACCACCACGGTGTGCGAGATTCCTTTCGACCGCCTGGACACACTATCGGAAGAGCTCCCGGAGCTGCGCGGCCAGCTTTACCGCAGCATGAGCAAAGAGCTGCGTGATGATCGGCGCATGATGCGCCTGCTATCGCGCAAGACCGCCGACCAGCGGCTGGCCAGCTTCCTGATTACCCTCTCTGATCGCTTCCGGCGACGCGGCTACTCGCCCTACAGCTTCCGGCTCTCCATGTCTCGCGCCGACATGGGGAACTACCTGGGGCTGGCCGTCGAAACCGTCAGCCGTATCCTGAGCCGCTTTCAGCAACAGAACGTGGTGGCCGTCTCGGGCCGAGAGGTCAATATTCTCGACCTGCAGCGGCTCATCACCCTGGCCGAAGAAGAGGAGCAGGCGATCAGCTCACGTTGAACGCCTGAATGCGCCCTTCCATCAGCGCCGCCTGTTTGGCTTCCAGCCCGACGAAGTCGAACAGCGCCCGGTCGGCCAACTGGGAAGGCGCTACATTGGTGACGGCCTTGAACATGCTCTCCAGCCGCCCCGGGTGCTTCTTGTCCCATTCGGCCAGCATGTCCTTGACGATCTGACGCTGCATATTGGGCTGCGACCCGCACAGGTTGCAGGGAATGATCGGAAACTCCATCAGCCGTGAGAATTCGGCAATGTCCGCCTCCTTGCAGTAGGCCAAGGGGCGGATCACGATGTTCTTGCCGTCGTCGGACAGCAGCTTGGGCGGCATGGCCTTCAGGGTTCCGCCAAAGAACATGTTGAGAAACAGCGTCTCGAGGATATCTTCCCGGTGGTGGCCCAGGGCAATCTTGTTGGCGCCGATCTCCTCGGCAAACCCGTAGAGCGACCCGCGACGCAGTCGCGAGCAGAGCGCGCAGGTGGTCTTGCCTTCCGGGGTTTTCTCCTTCACCACCGAATAGGTATCCCGCTCCAGAATGTGGTACTCCACACCCAGCTGATCCAGGTAACGGGGCAGCACGTGCTCGGGAAAGCCCGGCTGTTTCTGGTCGAGGTTGACCGCCACCAGGGAAAAGTTGACCGGCGCATTGCGCTGCAGATTGCGCAGGATTTCCAGCATGGTGTAGCTGTCCTTGCCACCCGACAGGCATACCATGACCCGATCACCCTCATCGATCATGTTGTAATCGATGATGGCGTTGCCCACTTCACGACGAAGACGCTTCTGCAACTTGTTGAATTCGCGCTTCTGTTTGGCATCCTGAAGTTCAGGCTGCTGTTCAGACGCCGCATTGGTGGCACGCGTCGCCGAGGAGGGGTCGAAAAAGTCAGGTGATAACATGGTCGTTGTACTGCCGATGGGTGAAGGAGCAGCGGCTATTCTACAAGACTCGCAGGCGCGACCCAATACAAACCCATCGTCGACCTCTGGCCAGCGCGTCGGCTCACACCGTGAAAAGGCGTTCACTCTGCAAGCGCTGATAGAGCAGCGCCGCCGCCGTGGCCTCGCTTTGTACCGAGGGCCAGGCCAGCGGCAGAGACCAGCATGACAGCGCTTCGTTGATGCTCGGGCCGACCTCTGCCTGGGGATGCAAGCGGCGTAGCTGACGAGCGTGCAGCCTGGCCAGATCGACCTGAGCATTGGGTAGCCCAAACCCCAGCGTGGCTTTGAACATCCGGCCAAGCGGCGCCAGCAGGGCATCCAACTGCCACCCCACCACGGGCCGGTTACCGATGAACCCCGCCAGCACTTCGATCCGAGTTCCCGAGTCAACTGACGAAGCAGGTGCATCGTCTCGCTCCTGACGATGAGGCATGTGTTCGCCTTTCATGGTCAGCGTGTCGCTCCAGGCATGGCTGGTCAACACCCGGCGCGGCGTCAATACGACAGCGGCCACGCGCAGCTCGCCCGGGCGAGCCTGGCTTTCACGACACGCCAACGCCACTGCTTCTTCGCCCATATAAGGCTGGAACAGCCAGCCATGCGGCGTGTCCGCGAACCGCCGTCGATCGCTTTCACGCTGCACCAGGGTTCTCAGTGAGCCGCTCAAGAGACCCACGTGCCTATCCAATAGCCGCATTCCACTCACGAATACTCCAGATGATAACGATGGGACAGCCGCTGCTTGAAGTCCTTGACGATGTGCAGCGCTTCGCGTAGTAGGTCACGCTCCAGCGATGAAAGCTCCTGGACCACGACTCGGTTGGTGCGTTTGCCGGTATCGGCATCGCGGGCGCCCGCGCTTTTCAGCTCCTGCAACTGCTGCTTCAGACGCAGCTCGGTAAACAGCGCCAGCGCCTCACCCAGGTCGTCGGCAAAGCGGCGGTCCAGACGGCCATCGGCGGCCAGCGCATCGAGCCGATCCAGC
Organism: Halomonas sp. 18071143; assembly: GCF_019211725.1. NCBI lineage: Bacteria > Pseudomonadati > Pseudomonadota > Gammaproteobacteria > Oceanospirillales > Halomonadaceae > Halomonas > Halomonas sp. 18071143. Next base: position 681,440 of record NZ_CP078120.1, on the reverse strand, counting down.
GTAGAGGTCGCCTTGATGCGCCGCTCCAGCGCCATGGTGCGCACCCCATGAACAATCGGAAAAATGCCGCCTTTCTTGATATCGATGCCGTGCTGGGGCTTTTTCAGCGAACCAAACAGCGTCAACGGCGTCGAGAAACGCAGCGCTGCGCGGGCGAAATAGGAGAGCAGCAGCTCATCATGGGAACAGCGCGCAAACAGCGCCTCACGCACACGGTCCAGCAGCGCGGGGTTGCCCGCGACGCCGTGGGCATCCAGCAAAATGGCCAGCTTCATCAGACTGTCGCCATCCCGGGCCGACACCCACCTGGCGATGTTCGACTCCCACGTCGACACCGTTCCCACCCACTCAGGGTTACACACCATGATGTTGCCAGGGCATGGCGGGTAGCCCAGCTGCACCAGCGTCTCTGACAGGGCGTTCATGCACTCGGCCACGTCCGGCCACTGGCAATCGTCAGCCAGGATCAACCCGTTGTCCTGATCGGTTTTGAGAATCTGCTCGCCACGGCCCTCGCTGCCCATGACCATCAGGCAGCTTTGCGGGTGATACTGCTCGGGTACGGTCAAGGCCCACGCCTTGCTCATGATGCGGCCATTCAACGCGGCCAGCAGGTCCATGGCAAAACGCAGCTTGACGCCCTGGGCCATGAGCGCCTTGACCAGCTCGGGCGTGCGCTGACTGGCCGATGCCAGGGCAGGCAAGCTATCGGCTTGCTCCACTTGCAAGCTGATCACATAGCTACGGCTGGAGAAGAACCCCAGTACGTCCGTCAGCTCTACGACCCCTTGCACCCTGCCCTCCTCCATCACCACGACGCGTGATACCTGATGGCGGGTCATGGTGATCAAGGCTTCGAACAGATATTGCCCGGGGGCAACAGTGACGAGCGCAAGGTTGGCCAGCGCAGCCACCGGGGTGTCCAATGAAGCGCTATCGAGGACCAGACCGTTGAGCAAATCCGTTTTGGTGACCATGCCTGGGCCGCGTTCGGTGGCCACCAGCAGGCTGTCGGCATGACTTTCATTCAACTGTCGGACGGCCTGTTGAATGGACGCCTGGGCATCCATCATCAACGGTTGACGCATGCACTCGCTGACGCGGGCCAGCATGAACCCCGCCATGGTGACTCCCCCATCGGCACGCTTCTCGGTCAACAGGCGCGCCTTGTGAGACAGCGACTGCTTGAAAAACTGCTCGAACGCCGGGTAGTGTCGGCACAGCTGGCTGAACAGCGCCTTGGGCATGACATAACACAGACATTCGTCTTCAGCCTGAAAACGGTAGCGGCTCTTGCCATTCAAAATGCTGATCGCGCCGAACAGGTCGCCCGCCGTATAGTGACCGATACGCGCGCTGGCGGCAGGCAGCGTCGGATCCAGCTCGGCCACTTCGCCCTTGTGGATCAAGAACACCGAGGCGCCAGGCTGGCCCATTTCCAGAATGACCTCATCACGTTCGAAATAGGCCAGGTCCATGCCCCGGCGCACGTGATCCCGACCCTCCTCGTCCAGCAGGGTGAAGGGCAGTTGAGACAGCTCTACTTCTACCATGTAGCAACCTCGATCAAGCGCCTTGTCTCGCGCCACGCAATGGCTTTTGTGATTATTATTAACCTGTCACTCTCTTTGACCTGCTTTACAACCTGCTACTTTCCGCTATAAAGCTAACGTCTTAACGACCTTTGTTTAGCGACTAAAGTCGCGCTTTTTATTTTCTCTTTAACGCTCTTTGGTCACTTTTACCAAGGTAGCAAACATTGGTTTAGCCAGAGCCATAGACCATTGTCCTATCGTCATACCCCAGCTTGCAAAAAAGGTCGCTTATTCTCTAAAAAACAGTAAGATATAAAAACAACACAGGTTCAAAAAAAGCCCTTACCAAGGCGTGATACCAAAGTCTGGGATTTATTTTTTGTATTTATTGCCCAGTATTATTAGTGAGTCATACAGGGTTAAAGCACACCACCCTAGCCATGTATCCAGAGCCGCTGACAACCACTCGAGAACACCTCAACGCTGACGGCTTAACAATAATAAGGTGACGTGCCTGGTAACGCCATTCAAGGAATCCACCACCGACAGGATCTCTTGTCTACGTTGCCCTGATGGATCACACGCTATCTTGAGTTCACTTTCCAACCCTAAAAATCACAACTGGAGAGCAACACAATGGCAGACGACAAGACCAATGCTGCTGAGTACTGGAAGGCCAACGTACGCCTGATCTTCGGGTGCATGATCGTTTGGGCCTTCGTCTCTTACGGATGCGCCATCCTCTTCCGCCCCCTGCTGGCCAGCATTTCCGTTGGCGGTACGGACCTGGGCTTCTGGTTCGCTCAGCAAGGCTCCATTCTTACCTTTATCGGCCTGATTTTCTTCTATGCCTGGAGAATGAATCAGCTCGACAAGAAATTTGGCCTGGGGGAGTAAGCAAGCATGAGCCAATTTGCCATTAACCTTCTGTTCGTAGGCGCATCGTTCGCGCTCTATATCGGCATTGCGATCTGGGCGCGGGCCGGGTCTACCAAGGACTTTTACGTGGCGGGGGGAGGTGTTCACCCCGTGACCAACGGTATGGCCACGGCCGCCGACTGGATGTCTGCCGCGTCGTTCATCTCCATGGCAGGCCTGATTGCCTCGGGTGGCTACGCCAACTCCACCTTCCTGATGGGTTGGACGGGCGGCTTCGTTATCCTGGCGATGCTGCTGGCACCTTACCTGCGCAAGTTCGGCAAGTTTACCGTGCCGGACTTCATCGGTGAGCGCTTCTACAGCCGCACCGCCCGCGTGGTAGCGGTGGTGTGTCTGATCATCGCGTCAGTGACCTACGTTATCGGCCAGATGACCGGCGCTGGTGTGGCGTTCTCTCGCTTCCTCGAAGTGCCCAGCACCTGGGGTATCTGGATCGCCGCAGCGATCGTTTTCCTGTACGCCGTGTTTGGCGGCATGAAAGGCATCACCTACACCCAGGTGGCTCAGTACATCGTACTGATCGTGGCCTACACCATTCCGGCGGTGTTCATCGCCATGCAGCTGACCGGCAACCCGATCCCGATGTTCGGCATGTTCAGCACCCACACCGAGTCGGGCGTTCCTTTGCTGCAAAAGCTGGATGACGTCGTCAACGCGCTGGGCTTCCGCGACTACACCGCAGATGTGGACAACAAGCTGAACATGGTGCTGTTCACCCTGTCGCTGATGATCGGTACGGCGGGTCTTCCCCACGTCATCATTCGCTTCTTCACGGTGCCCAAGGTGGCTGACGCGCGCTGGTCAGCTGGCTGGGCATTGGTATTCATCGCCCTGCTCTACCTCACCGCGCCTGCGGTGGCCTCCATGGCACGTCTGAACCTGATGACCACCGTCTATCCCGAGATGACCGGACAGGTAGAGGATTACGAAATGGCAGCGGCCGAGCCTCTGCTGTATGAAGACCGTCCCACCTGGTTCAGAACCTGGGAAGATACCGGCCTCATCACCTTCAATGACTTGAACAACGATGGCCGTATCCAGTTCTACAACGACAGCAACACGGAGTTTGCAGCCACCGCCGAAGCACGCGGCTGGGAAGGTAACGAGCTGAACGTCAACAATGACATTCTGGTATTGGCCAACCCGGAGATTGCCAACCTGCCCGGCTGGGTCATCGGTTTGATCGCGGCAGGGGGTATCGCCGCAGCTCTTTCCACGGCCGCAGGCTTGCTGCTGGCGATCTCCTCGGCCATCAGTCATGACTTGATCAAGAACACCATCAACCCCAACATTTCCGAGAAAAACGAGATGCTGGCGGCACGGATCTCGATGGGGGGCGCCATTCTGCTGGCCACCTATCTGGGCTTGAACCCTCCCGGGTTTGCGGCACAGACGGTCGCTTTGGCCTTCGGTATCGCAGGGGCCTCACTGTTCCCCGTGCTGATGATGGGCATCTTCTCCACCCGCATGAACAGCGCTGGCGCAATCTGCGGCATGCTGGCGGGCCTGGTGGCGACCCTGCTGTACATCTTCACCTACCTGGGCTGGTTCTTCATCCCCGGTACCAACATGCTGCCGAACACGCCTGACAACTGGTTCGTCGGTATTTCCCCGCTCTCCTTCGGTGCCGTCGGCGCACTGATCAACTTTGCGGTCGCCTTCGCTGTCTCCAGCGTCACGGCAGCGCCGCCCAAGGAGATTCAGGAGCTTGTCGAAAGCGTGCGTTACCCGAAAGGGGCTGGTGTCGCTGTCGATCACTAAGCCATAATCGTTCCTGGCTAGCCAACGGGCTAGCCCTGGAACCCATCACGCATCGGGCTTCCCATGGGAAGCCCGAGCTGTTTTAGGAAGCATCGTTATGATCTGGCACTTGATTGCCGCTGTCTTCGCCGCCCTGGCGGCGGCGGGTATTGCCCTGATACTGCGCCACCTGTCAGGACGCCGTCTGCCCAAATGGATCGTGCCGGTCTTTGCCGGACTCGGCATGCTGAGCTACCAGATTCACGTGGAGTACTCCTGGTTCGATCACAAGCAGCAGCAGTTGCCCGTCTCGGCGGTGGTCGTGGACAGCAGTACCGGCACCGAAGTATGGCGCCCCTGGACCTTCGTGTTTCCCATGACCACGCGCTTCAGCGTGCTCGACCGCGATAGCCTGCAGAGCACCCAGCACGAAGGTGCCCTGCTTGCCGAGTTCATGCTCTACCACTTCGAGCGCCACCATACGGACCTGGTGATTCCCCAGGCCTACCTATTGAACTGCAGCAGCCGTGAGCTGGTGCCGGTGGATATCGACACCCGTTCGCCGGACATCACCGGCATCCGCACGTTGCGCACCTCCTCCACGCTGCTCGAACAAGCCTGCGCCGAGCCTGCTCATTCATCTTGAGCACTGGCGCTGCAGGGCAATTCCCCTAGAATGGAGCCTCACCGAACGCACCGCCGCATGGGGCGCAGATAACAAGACAGGGAGAGAAGCATGTTTCACGGCGGGCTGCTGGTAGCCGTATCACTACTCTATATTGCCGTGCTGTTCGGCATTGCCTGGTACGGCGACCGCCGAGCGCGCACCCATGGCGCCAGCCGCCGCCGCCCCATCATCTACAGCCTGGCGCTGGCAATTTACTGTACGTCCTGGACGTTTTACGGCGCGGTGGGCCAGGCCGCCACGGCAGGCTGGTCGTTTGCCAGCATTTTCGTCGGGCCAATTCTGACGTTCCTGCTGTTCTGGCCGGTACTGGCCAAGATGATTCGCGTTGCCAAGCACCAGAACGTCACCTCCATCGCCGACTTCATTGCGTCGCGTTACGGCAAGACTCAGTCGCTGGCCGCCTTTGCCAGCCTGGTGGCGCTGATCGGTACGCTGCCCTATATCGCCCTGCAGCTAAAAGCCGTCTCGACCAGTTTCAGCGTGCTGACCGATGCACAGGACATCACTCACACCCCGCTGTTTGCCGATACGGCGTTTTATGTGGCTATCGTCATGGCGATCTTTGCCATCCTGTTTGGCACACGCCATACCGATGCCACCGAGCACCATGAGGGGCTGATTCACGCGGTCGCCTTCGAGTCACTGGTCAAACTGCTGGCCTTCCTGGTGCTGGGGGCCTTCGTCACCTGGGGCATGTTCGGCGGGCTGGGAGAGTTGATGGGCCATGCGGAAAGCCAGCTGGAGCTGCAGCGCCAGTTGGCCAACCAGGATTTCGGCCAGAGCTTCTGGGCACAAACGCTACTGGCCATGCTGGCCATCCTCTGCCTGCCACGTCAGTTCCACGTAGCGGTAGTCGAGAACATTCACCCGGACGACGCCAGCAAGTCGCGCTGGCTATTCCCGCTCTACCTGCTGGCCATTGCCTTCTTCGTGGTACCGCTGGCCGCCGCAGGGCTGATGCTGTTCTCGGAAAGCGGCGTCGAGCCCGACACTTACGTGCTGGCGCTCTCCATGGCTTCAGGCCAGCAGTGGCTGACCCTGCTGACCTTCATTGGCGGCTTTTCCGCAGCCACCGGCATGGTCATCGTGGCCGCGGTGGCGGTGTCCATCATGATCTCCAATGAAATCGTCATTCCGGCCCTGTTCCGACTGCGCTGGTTCGACACCAAGGCCCGAGACTACGGACGGCTGGTGCTGCGCGCTCGCCGCCTGACCATCATCGCCGTGCTGGCCATGGCCTACGGTTTCTATCAGCTGATTGGCGAGTTCACCTCGCTGGCCTCCATCGGCATGCTCTCGTTTGCCGCGGCCGGGCAATTTGCGCCTGCCTTGATCGGTGGGCTGTACTGGAAGCGTGGTAACCGGCTGGGCGTCGTCATCGGCATGAATGCCGGCTTTGCCATCTGGGCCTACAGCCTGCTGATGCCGGCCATGATCAACGCCGGTGTGCTGCCCCAGGCATGGCTGTTCGGCGGGCCACTGGGCATCTCGTGGCTCTCGCCCACGGCCCTGTTCGGCCTCAACCTGGGCGACCCGTTCACCCACGGGGTAATGCTCTCGCTGGGGATCAATCTGTTCTGCTATATCTTCGTCTCGCAGATCACCTCCCAGCGCGTGGTCGAGCGCATTCAGGCGTCGCTGTTCGTCGATAGCGTCGAGACCCGCCAGACCTCGGTGAACCGTCCCTGGACGGGCGCGACCACGGTAGGCGACTTGAAGGTACTGTGTGAGCGCTTCCTCGGTGCAGGCCAGGTGGACCGCGCCTTCGAAGACTACGCCCGTCGCGTGGGCAAACCGCTGGACGATGGCACCCGTGCCTCCATCGACGTCATCCAGTTCACCGAACGCTTCCTGGCATCGGTGCTGGGCGCCTCGTCGGCCCGTATTGTGGTGAACTCGGCGCTGCAGGGGCGCGGCATCGGCATTTCCGATGTGATCTCCATCGTCGATGAAGCCTCCCAGGTGCTGGAGTTCAACCGCGCTTTGCTGCAGGCCACCATCGAAAACATCAACCAAGGTATCAGTGTGGTCGACCAGAACCTGCGGCTGGTGGTGTGGAACCAGCGCTATTTAGAGCTATTCCGCTTCCCCGACCACATCATTCGCGTCGGCGCACCGATGGATCGCATCTTCCGTTACAACGCCCATAATGGCGAGTACGGCCCTGGCGACCCGGAAGAGCACGTGCAACTGCTGCTGGATAACATTCGCGATGGTCAACCCCACCGCTACGTGCGCTACCGCCAGGATGGCAGCGTGCTGGAAGTACAGGGCAACCCGATGCCCGGCGGCGGCTTTGTCTACACCTATCAGGATATTACCCAGCAAAAGCGTATCGAAGAGGCGCTGATCCGCTCAGAAAACAATATCCGTATCTACACCGATAACGTACCGGCGCTGATTGCCTACTTCGATAAGGAGAGCCGCTATCTGTTCACCAACCGCGCCTACGAGCAGGCCTTCAGCATCGATCGTAACGCGGTCATCGGGCGTCGCTATGAAGACGTGCTGCCGGTCAAGCAGGCCGAAGAGCGGCTGCCCTGGGTACGGCGAACGCTGGCCGGTGAGCGTGTCAGCTTCGAAGTCTCCATGCGCGTCAATGACGCCATGCGCTACATGCTGGTGACCTATACGCCCCACTTTGGCGACAGCCAGTCGATTTTAGGCTTTTTTGCGCTGTATCAGGATATTACCGAACGCCGCCAGGCCGAGATTGCGCTCAAGGAGACCAATGAAACCCTGGAGGAGCGCGTCAGGGAGCGCACCCAGGCGCTTTCAGAGGCCAACGCCGCTCTGCGCCAGGAGAACCGGGTGCGCGCAGAAGCGGAGCAGGCGCTGCGCCAGGCCAAGCAGCTGGCCGAGGATGCCAACGCCTCGAAAACGCGCTTTTTGGCCGCCGCCAGCCACGATCTGCTGCAGCCGCTGAACGCTGCGCGCCTGTTTACCTCGGCGCTGATGCAAAACGTCACCGCCAGCGATACCCAGCGCACCATTGGGCATATCGACAACTCGCTTCAGGCCGCCGAAGAGCTGCTGGGTACGCTGCTGGATATCTCCAAGCTGGATGCGGGCGCGCTGACCCCACGCCGCAGCCACTTCGCGCTAGCCGACATCTTCCGCCCGCTGCGGGCCGAGTTCGAAGTCATGGCCGACGACCGCGGTCTGGACCTGGACGTCGTCCCCACCCAGAAGTGGGTCGACTCTGACCCGCAAATGCTGCGCCGTATCGTACAGAACTTCCTCTCCAACGCCATTCGCTACACTCAGGAAGGGCGCGTGCTGCTGGGCTGCCGCCGCCAGGGCGAACGGCTGCTGATCGAGGTATGGGATAGCGGCCCCGGCATTCCCGAGTCCAAGCTCACCGAGATTTTCCAGGAGTTTCGTCGTCTCGATCAGGTGTCGCGTCACAAGGAGAGCGAAAAAGGGCTGGGGCTGGGACTGTCCATCGCCGACCGCATGAGTCGCGTGCTGGACCACCCCATCAAGGTACGCTCCTGGGAAGGCGTCGGGACGGTCTTTTCGGTGAGCGTGCCCATCGTGGCGGCCAAGGAGATGGCGCCGATAGAGCAAGAGGCTGGCCATCGCCGCAGTGGCAACAAGCTGGCGGGCACCCGCATCGTCTGTATCGACAATGAAACCCTGATTCTGGAGGGCATGACCGCCATGCTGAACGGCTGGGGCTGTGAGGTCTTCACCGCCACCAGCATCGGAGGGGCCAAGTCGATTCTGCGCAACATGGATGGCGACCCGGATGCCATTCTGGCGGATTACCATCTGGATAACGAAGTCACCGGCCTGATGGCTCTGGAAGCCCTCAGCGAGCGCTTCGAAGGGGCCGTGCCGGGCATCGTGATCACCGCTGACCGCACCGAAACCGTGGCCGAGGAGATCAAGCGGGCGGGGTACCACATGCTCCTGAAACCCGTGAAACCCGCCGCCCTGCGTGCTCTGCTGACACGCACCCTGCAGGCCAGTCGGGCCAAACTCTGACCCTGCCCCTGACAAAGCCATAGCTAACAAAACGCCGCGCCTGGAGAATTCCAGGCGCGGCGTTTTGGTTGCCTACCGTCGCGATCAGGACTCGACTTTGGGCGGCTCCACTTCCAGCTTTTGCGCGGCGATGACCGCCTGGGTGCGCGAGTGAACGCCCAGCTTGCGCAGAATTGCCGTGACGTGCGCCTTGATCGTGGCTTCCGAGACATTCAGCTCATAGGCAATCTGCTTGTTGAGCAGACCTTCGGTGAGCATGTTCAATACCCGGAACTGCTGGGGAGTCAGCGACGCAATCGCTTCGGCAAAACGCGACTCCTCTTCGCTGGTCTCTTCCAATACGTTGGCCAGCGCTTCAGGCAACCAGACTTCCCCCTGCAGAATTTCGCCCACGGCTTCGGCAATCAGCTGCAGTGAGGAGGATTTGGGGATGAACCCGGACGCCCCGTAGTCGATGGCGCGCCGCACCACGTAAGGCTCATCGCTGCCGGACACCACGGCAACGGGAATATCGGGCATCTGCCCGCGCAGCTGAATCAACCCCGAAAAGCCGTGGGCTCCCGGCATGTGCAGATCCAGCAGGATCAAATCCGCATCGGGATGTCGGTTGACGACCTCTGTGGTGGCTTCCATGGTGTCGGCTTCGACGATCTCGGCCTGGGGGGCCAACTGGCGCAACGCTTGGGTAAGCGCTGCGCGAAACAGCGGATGGTCGTCAGCGACGATAAACTTATGGGCTACTGCCATGGATTTTCCTCCGGTTCCTCGAGCAGCGGGGTTGCCTGCCGCCGCGACGCTAGGCTCATACGGTTGAGGCATGGTACCCCATGGGCTTCATCATGCCCAAGCATCACATGCACAATTTGTCATTGGAACGTCATTCAAACAGAAACAGCGGTGCCGGCTCATGGCCGGCACCGCGACAGACTAACGCAGTTTGCCCTGATTTAATAAATCCAGGCGTGACGCTGGTCATTGAAAACAGCCCCCACAAGACGATTCATGGGGGTGCTTCCCTTACTGGTTGGCACGATGTTCGATCAGGTCATCGACCACCGACGGGTCTGCCAGCGTACTGGTATCGCCCAGCCCATCACACTCGTTGGCCGCGATCTTGCGCAGGATGCGGCGCATGATCTTGCCCGAACGGGTCTTGGGCAGCCCCGGCGCCCACTGGATGACATCCGGCGACGCAATGGGGCCGATATCCTTACGCACCCACTGGGTCAGCTCTTTCTTCAGTTCGTCGGTGGGGTCCATGCCATCGTTCAAGGTCACGTAGATATAGATGCCCTGCCCCTTGATGTCATGGGGGAAGCCCACCACGGCGGCCTCGGCCACGGCGGAATGAGCGACCAGCGACGACTCGATTTCGGCGGTGCCCATGCGGTGGCCAGAGACGTTGAGCACGTCGTCCACACGGCCGGTGATCCAGTAGTAGCCGTCCTCGTCGCGGCGGCAGCCGTCACCGGTGAAGTACATGCCGTCGTAGGTGGAGAAGTAGGTTTGCACGAAGCGCTCGTGATCACCCCAGATGGAGCGCGCCTGCCCCGGCCAGGAGTCGAGAATCACCAGGTTGCCCTCGCTGGCCCCTTCCAGGGTCTGGCCCTCGTTGTCCACCAGTGCGGGCTTGACCCCGAAGAACGGCGTCGTGGCCGAGCCCGGCTTGAGGTCGGTAGCCCCCGGCAGCGGCGCAATCATGATGCCGCCCGTCTCGGTCTGCCACCAGGTATCCACGATGGGACACTTCTCGTTGCCGATGACCCGGTAGAACCACTCCCAGGCTTCCGGGTTGATCGGCTCACCCACCGAGCCCAGCAGGCGCAGCGAGTCGCGCTTGCTGGAATCCATCACGCCATCGCCATGGGCCATCAGCGCACGGACGGCGGTCGGCGCGGTATAGAGGATGTTGACCTGGTGCTTGTCGACGATGTCGCCCATCCGGCCATGGGTCGGATAGCTGGGCACGCCTTCGAACATCAGCGTCGTGGCGCCGTTGGCCAGCGGCCCGTACACGATATAGCTATGCCCGGTGACCCAGCCCACGTCGGCGGTACACCAGTAGATCTCGCCTTCCTGGTAGTCGAAGATATATTGGTGGGTCATGGCGGCATAGGTCAGGTAGCCGCCAGTGGTATGCTTCAGCCCTTTCGGCGCGCCGGTAGAGCCTGAGGTATACAGAATGAACAGCGGATCTTCTGCGTTCATGGGCTCCGCCGGGCACTCGGTCGACTGCTGATCGACCAGCTCGTCGAACCACAGGTCACGGCCTGCCTGCCAGTCGATATCGCCTCCGGTGCGTTTGACGACCAGCACGTTCTTGCACACGTCGGTGCCGTCACGGGTCAGCGCCGAGTCGACGTTCTCTTTCAGCGGCACATGCTTGCCACCGCGCACCGACTCATCGGCGGTGATCACCAGCTTGGAGTCCGCGCCAATCACTCGCTGAGCCACGGCGTCCGGGGAGAAGCCACCAAAGACCACCGAGTGCACCGCGCCAATCCGCGCACAGGCCAGCATGGCCATGGCGGCCTCGGGAATCATCGGCATATACAGCGTGACCGTATCGCCTTTCTGAATGCCCAGCGATTTCAGGCCATTGGCCAGCTGGTTGGTACGCTCGTACAGCTCACGGTAGGTGATGTGTTTGGATTCGCTGGGATCATCGCCTTCCCAGATGATCGCCGTCTGGTCGCCACGCGTGGCCAAATGGCGGTCCAGGCAGTTGGCGCTGACGTTCAGCTCGCCGTCTTCGAACCAGCGAATATCGACGTTGTCGCGGGCGAACGAGGTATTCTTGATCTTGCTGGGGGTCTTGATCCAGTCGAGACGCTTGGCTTGCTCGGCCCAGAAGCCTTCAGGGTCCTCCATGGACTGCTGATACATTGCCGCATACTTGTCTTTGTCGGCCCATGCCTTGGCTGCGATGCTATCGCGCACTGGATAGACGTTCTGATGCTCGCTCATGAAATTGCCTCTGTCCGTGAAAATGCACTCTCGTGGAAGTTGTGTCGGTCTTGTTATTGGTGGCACCGACCCGGCTAATCTTTACCTAGCATAAACCTCCCGATGACGGCTTCCCCTTAGACATTGGTATTAACATTTTTATTTTAAAAAACATACACTTAAAACATATTTCCGGGATTCATCAAGTACTGTAGACCAAGGTCTGATGACAATGTCGGCAGCGATATCGCTGCCCTTTTACCACTAAGGCATGACGTCTGGCCGTAAAAGCGTGGGTCTGGCAGGCGCACTGGTAGCGGTAGGGCCGCGACTGCGCTTGCCCGATATCGAAACGGTGGGTAACCCGGGGTTCCAGCCCAAACAGGTCACGCATGACGGTCTGCCACTCCCGGCCATGGGGTTTCAAACGGGTGCCGTTGGCCAAGTGAAAGACCAGCCAGTGGGCCATTTCATGGGGGATCACCTCGTCGAAGAAAGCCATGCGGTTGGCCGCCATCAGCACGGGATTGAAGCGCAGCCCTTGCCGGCCCCAGTGGGCCTGCCCAGCCCCTGCGCCCTTCAGGTCGAACCAGACGCCGGGAGTAGGTAGCGTCGGATACACTTCCCGGCAGCGGGCCAGCGCTTCCGCGACCCGTTCACGGGCGGCGGAAGCCAGCGCGGGTGGTGACAACGCTTCTAGCTCATCAACAGGCCAGGAAGGCAGTGGTGTGGTGTTCATTAGTGATAAACTAACCGTCAAGATGTTGTTCGATTCAAGATACCCGATGAGGCTTTTCATGGCAGAGCGCAACAACGAGCCCCCCGCAACCGCTTCCGACAGCGTGCCACCCCAGCCGCTGCTGGAAGATGAGCAGCTGGACAGGCTGGACGACTTTCTCGATTCGGACCGCGTGGGCGAAGATGCCCTGGACCTGATTTCGGCCCATGGCTTTCTGGTGGCCCTGGCCGTGGCACCCAGCGAACAGCCCCGCGACACGTGGCTTGCCGAGCTCTTTCAGGGCGAGCCCAACTACCAGGACGACGCCGAACGCGATGAGGTCACGCACCTCCTCTGCCTGCTGCGTGATAACGCCATGGCGGTGCTGGAGCAAGGCGGCCTGCCGGAGCTGCCCTTCGAGCTGACCCTGGATGGCCTGCCCGCCGAAGAGACGCCCATCGGCGACTGGTGCGCAGGCTTCATGGAAGGCGTGTTCAGCGACGAAAGCGCCTGGTTCCAGGAAGACGAAGAGGCTGCAGCCACCCTGCTGCTGCCCTTCATGCTGCTCTCGGGTCTGTTTGACGACGAACCCGACATGGCCGAGATGGCCAGCGACCAGGCCAATCAGGAAGCGCTGGTGGCCCAGCTGCCCGAACTGGTGCTCGACCTGTACCTGCACTACCGCGTGCCCCCGGAAACGCCCAAACCCAAGCCCCGCAAGAAAACCCCTGCCAAGGGCAAAAAGCGCAAGTAGCCGCTACTTGAGCCGCGTCACCAGGCCATCCAGCGCGCCATACACCCACTCCCGGGCGCGCTGCCACCAGGGCCGCGCGGCCCAGGCCTGGGCATCCACCTCGTCACTGGCAGCAAAATTGCGCTCGAACAGCTCGCGCACGTCGTTGGCGAAGGCAGCATCTTCCACCTCCTGATTGGCCTCCAGGTTCCAGTGCAGGTTCCAGTGGTCAAAGTTGCAGGAGCCCAGGCTCACCCAGTCGTCTGCCAGAGCAAACTTGGCATGAATGAACGTGGGTTGGAACTCGAAGATACGCACGCCCGCCTTCAGCAGGCTGTGATAAAAGCGCTGGCCTGCGTAACGCACCCCAGGGTGATCATGCTTGGCACCGGGCAGCAGCAGGCGAACGTCCACCCCGCGCCGGGCCGCGCGCACCAGCCGCCGACGCAGCGAAAAGGTCGGCACGAAATAGGGCGTACATAGCCACAGTCGTTGGCGAGATTGGTGGACCCGCGCGTAGAGTGAGTGCCGAATGGCCTGGTAGCGATAGCCACGGCCCGACATCACGCGGCCACTGACGCCGGCATCATAAGGCTCGGCCACTCGCGCTTCCGGCAGCGCCAGGCGCGGCCCTTGCGGGGACGCATAGCGGGTCAGCCGTGAGCGCCACAAGCGACGAAACAGCGCCTCCCAATCGGCCACCACGGGCCCTTGGACCCGGGCGGCGATTTCGTACCAGGCCTCCAGGAATTCATCCACCGCGCCAAACCCGCCCGTGAAGGCTACCTCGCCATCCACCACCACGATCTTGCGATGGTCACGGCTCAGGTTGCGTGCCAGCGAGTGGAAGCCAATCGGATTGAACAGCTGCAAGGCTACACCTGCCTCCTGCAGCCGTTCACGATCCTCGCGCTTCAGCCCCATGGCGCCATAGCCATCCAGCAGTACATACACCTGCACGCCACGCTCGGCCGCAGCCACCAGCACATCGATCATCTGGTCGGCCAACGCCCCCGACTCCATCAGATAAAGCTCTACGAAAACATAGTGCTGGGCCTGATGGACGGCGTCGAACATGGCTGGCAGAAAGCGCGATGCTTCCGGCAGAAGCGCCACACGGTTACCTTCTCGCCACGCGTACTGCATAGAGACTCCTTCTCTTGCGCCATGCCTGCAGACCGCCTCAGCGGCTCAAGGAGCGGTGAACGTACAGGTCATAGCGGCTGGTTTTGCCTTCGATTGTATGCTGCGGCGCAGGGCCAGCAATAGGCGGCGCTTTACGGGGGCGCTTGACCACCACCCGGTGAGTGGCCACCGTCAGCGCCGCTTCCAGCAGGCGCGGGGCGTCATCGTCCTCCCCGGCCAGTTCACGAAACAGGCGCATTTCCTTCTTCACCAGCGCCGATTTCTCGCGATGGGGAAACATGGGATCCAGGTGCACGACCTGCGGGGTGAACTCGGCGCTGGCCACCAGCGCCGCCAGCGCCTCACAGGCATCCCCATGACGCAGCTGCATGCGCGCGGTGATGGGCGCCGTCTCGGCGTCCCTGGCCGCCCGGGCCAGGCCATCCTCCAGCAGTGCGGCAATGGCCTGCACGCGCTCGACCATCAGCACCTCGGCGCCCAGGCTGGCCAACACGAACGCGTCACGCCCGAGCCCTGCCGTGGCGTCCACGATGCTCGGCGTCACGCCTTTGGAAAGCCCGCACGCCTTGGCCACCAGCTGGCCGCGCCCACCGCCGAACTGACGCCGATGGGCCGCCTTGCCGGACACGAAATCGACGCTCAAGGGCTTGCCGTACTGGCGCTCGTCACCGACCAGCGCCAATCGGCCATCGCGCTCTTCCAGCGTCAGCCCCGCGGGCAGCGCTATCGGTGGGCGCGCCGAGCTCATGCCGGCTTTTTCCAGGCCACGTCGTTACGCAGGTAGACGGGCTGCGCTTCATGGGCGGCGACACCCAACCCTGCGTCCAGGTCCCGCGCGGCCAGCCAGGCCATCTCTTCGGCGCGCGGCTCCAGGTCGTCGCTGAGGTGCTGGGTCATGCCCACATGCACTCCCACATCGAAAGCGTCCCAAAGCGCAAAGCCCGAGCCGACTCCGACCCAGTCGGCTTCGTCGGATGGCAGTCTAAAAGCGCCTGGAGCCAGCACACGCTCCTCGCTTTGCGGGCTGACCACGTCGTTCAGGCAGTGCCAGCTGGCCACATAAATTTCACCCATTCGGGCATCCAGCGCGGTCACCACATGGCGAAAGTGATAACGGCGATGCACCTGCAGGGCCAGCGCTTCCAGGGTAGAGATACCCAGCAGCGGGCGCTCCAGGCCGAAGGCCAACCCCTGGGCCGCTCCGGCGGCAATGCGCAGGCCGGTAAATGAGCCCGGCCCACGGCCAAACGCGACGGCGTCCAGCTGCCCAGGCGCAATGGCAGCAGTAGCCAGCAGCTCGTCGACCATCGGCATCAAGCGTTTGGTATGGGCGCGCGGCGTCATTTCGTAACGCGCCAGGCACTCGGACTGATCACTCTCCTGACGCAGCAGCGCGGCAGAGCAGGCACTGGAGGAGGCATCCAATGCCAGAAGATATCGCGACGACATAACCGTGTGGCACTCCGAAAAAAATAGGCCGCCAGTATACCGTCTGGCGGCCTTGACGACGATGGCCCGCAGGAAACCTGCGGGCCATCGTCAGTCGAGCAGTCTGTTACCAGGCTCAGTTCAGCGCTTCTTTCACCTGGCGGGTGATATCGGCCACGCTGCCCACTCCTTCCACACGGTGGTACTGGGGTGCAGCGGCCGGGTCCTCTTTGGCCCACTGCTGGTAGTAGTCCACCAGCGGAGCCGTTTGGTCGTGGTACACCGACAGGCGGTTGCGCACGGTAGACTCCTGATCGTCTTCCCGCTGGATCAGGGCTTCCCCGGTGACATCGTCCTTGCCCGGCTCTTTGGGCGGATTGTGGTCGATGTGGTAGACACGGCCCGAGGCGGGGTGAACGCGACGTCCGGCCAGGCGGCTGACGATCTCTTCGTCCGGCACGGCGATTTCCAGCACGTGATCGAGCTTCACGCCGCCTTCTTTCATGGCATCGGCCTGGGGAATGGTGCGGGGGAACCCGTCAAACAGGAAACCGTTGGCGCAGTCCGGCTGGCTGATGCGCTCCTTGACCAGGTCGATGATGATTTCGTCGGACACCAGCCCACCACTGTTCATGATCTCCTTGACCTTGAGTCCCAGCTCAGTGCCGTCCTTGATGGCGGTGCGCAGCATATCCCCGGTGGAAATTTGGGGAATCTTGAACTGCTCACAAATAAACTGAGCTTGAGTCCCCTTCCCCGCGCCGGGGGCACCCAACAGGATTAAACGCATGGCACTGCTCCTTGAATGTTCGTACTTGATTGGTGGTGATCGAATAAATCAATGAATCGACAATAACCGTGCCGTTCAGGCGACACAACTCCCCAAAAGCCTGAAAGGCCGATTATTTTGCGTTTTTTCAAGCGAAAACAGCAAAGTGGCGATGGCTAGTACTTTGGTCACGCTGGTTTTCTGCTGACGCCACAGAAACACAAGCGGCGCCCATAGGGGCGCCGCTTGTGGCTTGCTCGTGGTCTGATTACAGCAACAGACGACGGATATCGGTGAGCACGTCTGCCAGGAAGGCAGTGAAGCGTGCCGCATCGGCACCGTTGATCGCCCGGTGGTCATAGGAGAGCGACAGCGGCATCATCAAGCGCGGCTGGAAGGCACTGCCATCCCACACCGGCTTCATTTGCGCTTTCGACACGCCCAGGATCGCCACTTCAGGCGCATTGACGATAGGCGTGAAGGCCGTGCCACCGATCGAGCCCAGGCTCGAAATGGTGAAGCAGCCACCGGTCATCTCGTCGCGCTTGAGCTTCTTGGTCTGCGCTTTCTTGCCCAGCTCTGCCATTTCCTTGGCGATCTCGATCAAGGACTTCTTGTCGGCATCGCGCAGTACGGGCACCATCAGGCCATCCGGCGTATCCACCGCGATACCGATATGCACGTACTTCTTCCAGACCAGCGTATCGCCGTCGCCTTTCAGGCTGACGTTGAACTGCGGGTACTTGCGCAGAGCAAAGGCGCACGCCTTGACCAAAAATGGCAGCGGCGTGAGCTTCGCCCCCTGGGCTTCGGCCTCGGCCTTCATCGCCTTGCGGAAGTCTTCCAGCTCGGTGATATCGGCTTCGTCGAACTGGGTGACGTGAGGCACGTTGAGCCAGCTGCGATGCAGATTGGTCGCGCCCATCTTGAGCAGGCGGCCCATCGGCTTCTCTTCCACTTCACCGAACTGGCTGAAGTCGACTTCCGGCACGGCAGGAATACCCGCGCCACCTGACGCTGCCGGTGCGGCGGCCTGGGCGCTGCCCTGGTTGGCCAACACCTGCTTGACGTAGGCCTGCACGTCTTCCTTGAGCACGCGCTCTTTCGGGCCGCTGGGCTTCACCAGCCCCAGGTCGACACCCAGTTCGCGGGCCAGCATGCGTACCGCCGGGCCAGCATGTACCAGCTTGCCGTCACGGGGCTTGTGTGCTGCCATTTGCGCTTCTGGGCTCGGCGTGCCGCCACTGGCCGCAGGCTTGGCGCTGGCCGGGCTGGCACTGCTTTGCGCTGCCTTTTCAGGCGCCGCTTTCTTCGGCGCGGCCTTCCTGGCGCCCGCCACTTCCATGTAGCCAATCACGTCGCCTTCGGAGACGGTATCGCCCTCCTTGACTGTCAGCTCGACGAGTTTGCCCTTGTAAGGGCTGGGCACATCCATGGAAGCCTTGTCGGACTCCAGCGTGATCAGCGGGTCTTCGACGTCGACTTCGTCGCCTACCGACACACCCATCTCGATGATGGGCACGTCTGCAGAGCCGGAAAGATCCGGCACGCGGATCTCCTTGCGCTCTGGCTCACCGCTGCCACTCTCTTCTTCAGCCGCTTCTTCTTCGGCGGGCTCGCTGGCAGGGGCAGGCTGTTCGGCCTTGGCAGGCTCTTCGTCGGCAGCGTCATCGCCACCGGCGATTTCCATCTTGCCGATGACATCGCCTTCCGACACGGTATCGCCTTCCTTGACGGTCAAGGAGACGATTTTCCCGCTATGCGGGCTGGGCACGTCCATGGAAGCCTTGTCTGACTCCAGCGTGATCAGCGTGTCTTCGGCGTTGACGTCGTCGCCTTCGCCAACGGCCACTTCGATGATCTCGACGTTGTCGGAACCACCCAGGTCAGGCACCTTGATGTCAACGGTCTGCTTGCCACCGCTGGCTTTTTTCGCTGCCGGTGCAGGGGCCTCTTCCTGCTTGGGCGCGGGGGCTTCCTCGGCGGCGCTGTCAGCTTTTGCTTCCGGTTCGGCATCGCCGCTACCTTCCACTTCCAGCTCGACGATGTCGTCGCCTTCGGAGACCTTGTCGCCCTCTTTCACCAACACTTTGACCACCTTGCCGCCTTTCGGGGCCGGTACATCCATGCTGGCTTTGTCGGATTCCAGAGTGATCAGGGTGTCTTCCGCTTCAATGACGTCGCCTTCTGACACCGCAATCTCGATGATTTCGACATCGGTATCGCCACCGATATCGGGAACTTTGATGATTTCGCTACTCAAGGTCGCGCTCCTTCCAAATCGGATCGAGCCGGCGGGCAGTGGCCCGCCGGGCAGCGGTTTAGCTGGTCAGCGGGTTCGGCTTGTTGGCATCGATGCCGTACTTCTTCAGCGCTTCGCCAACGTGCTTGCGATCAATCTCACCGCGATCGGCCAGCGCGCGCAGCGCCGCAACGGTCACGAAGTAGCGATCCACTTCGAAGAAGTAGCGCAGCTTCTCGCGGGTATCGGAACGGCCAAAGCCATCGGTGCCCAACACGGTGTAGTCGTTGGGTACCCAGGCGCGTACCTGGTCCGCATACAGCTTCATGTAGTCGGTAGAGGCAATCACCGGGCCATCACGACCTTCCAGGCACTGGGTCACGTGAGGCTTGCTGGCCTCGGCGTCCGGGTTCAGGAAGGCTTCGCGCTCCAGCAGCAGCGCTTCGCGGCGCAGCTCGTTGAAGCTGGTGACGCTCCAGATATCGGCCCCGATACCCCAGTCGTTGGCCAGCAGCTCGGCAGCGGCTTCGACTTCACGCAGGATGGTGCCCGACCCCAGCAACTGAACGCGGCCCTTGTCGCCCTGAGTCTCCTTGAGCAGATACATGCCTTTGACGATATCGTCGGCGGGGACGTTCTCGAGCTCGGGGTGCTCGTAGTTCTCGTTCATGACGGTGAGGTAGTAGAAGCAGTTCTCTTTGTCCGTGAACATGCGCTTCAGACCATCCTGCACGATGACCGAGACTTCGTGAGCATAGGTCGGGTCGTAGCTGCGGCAGTTGGGGATGGTAGATGCCTGGATCAGGCTGTGGCCATCCTGGTGCTGCAGACCTTCGCCGTTCAGCGTGGTGCGCCCGGCGGTACCGCCGACCATGAAGCCGCGTGCCTGCAGGTCGCCTGCGGCCCAGGCCAGATCACCGATACGCTGGAAGCCGAACATCGAGTAGTAGATGTAGAACGGCAGCAGCGTGACGTTGTTGTTGCTGTAGGAAGTAGCGGCCGCAATCCACGCGGACATGGCGCCAGCTTCGGAAATACCCTCTTCGAGAACCTGACCTTTCTGGTCCTCGCGGTAGTACATGATCTGGCCTTTATCGACCGGCTCGTACTTCTGACCTTCCGAGGTGTAGATACCCAGCTGACGGAACATGCCTTCCATACCGAAGGTACGCGCTTCGTCGGGGATGATCGGTACGACCTGCTTGCCCAGCTGCTTGTCCTTCACCAGGCCGTTCAGGATACGCACGAAAGCCATGGTGGTAGAGATTTCGCGGCCTTTGGAACCGCCCATCTGGGAAGCAAACGTCTTGTCTTCCAGGCTGGGGATTTCCAGCGCTTCGAAATCGCTGCGGCGGCTCGGCAGGTAGCCGTTGAGACGCTCGCGCTGCAGGTGCATGTACTTGAGTTCGGGAGAGTCTTCTTCCGGCTTGTAGTACGGGACTTCCTTGAGCTGTTCGTCGGTCAGCGGAATGCCGAAGCGGTCGCGGAATTTCTTCAGCGCTTCGTATTCCATGCTCTTGACCTGGTGCGCTTCGTTGGCCGCTTCGCCATCGCCGCTACCCATACCGTAACCCTTGACGGTATGCGCCAGGATCACCGTGGGCTTGCCGTTGGTGGTGTTGACCGCTTCGTGATAGGCCGCATAGACCTTGAACGGGTCGTGACCGCCACGGTTGAGCTTCCAGATATCCTCGTCGGAGAGATCCTTGACCATCGCTTCGGTTTCCGGGTACTTGCCGAAGAAATGCTCGCGGGTATAGGAGCCACCGTTGGCCTTGTAGTTCTGGTACTCGCCGTCGACCGCTTCGTCCATGCGCTTCTGAAGGATGCCTTTCTTGTCCTTCTCGAACAGCGGATCCCAGTGACGACCCCACACCACCTTGATGACGTTCCAGCCGGCACCGCGGAAGACGCCTTCGAACTCGTCCATGACGCGGGAGTTGCCGCGTACCGGGCCGTCCAGACGCTGCAGGTTGCAGTTGATGACGAAGATCAGGTTGTCCAGGTTCTCGCGGCCAGCCAGCGAGATGGCACCCAGCGATTCCGGCTCGTCGCACTCGCCGTCGCCCATGAAGCACCAGATCTTGCGGTCTTTCATGTCTTTCAGTTCACGGTGATGCAGATACTTCATCACGTGAGCCTGATAGATGGCCTGGATCGGGCCAAGGCCCATGGATACCGTGGGGAACTGCCAGTAGTCCGGCATCAGCCAGGGGTGGGGGTAAGACGACAGGCCGTCACCATCCACTTCACGGCGGAACTTGTCCATCTGCTCTTCGGTCAGACGGCCCTCCAGGTAGGAACGCGCGTAGATACCCGGTGCCACGTGGCCCTGGATATAGATCAGGTCGCCTTCGAAGTCCCCCTTGGGGGCGCGGAAGAAGTGGTTGAAGCCCACATCGTACAGCGTGGCCGACGACATGAAACTTGCAATGTGACCACCCAGCCCAGGATTGGCACGGTTGTTACGAATGACCTGAGCAATGGCGTTGTAACGGATCAGGGAGCGAATACGACGCTCCATGAACAGATCGCCAGGCATCGGGGCTTCGCGATGAACCGGTATCGTGTTGCGGTGGGGGGTTGTCACCGAGAAGGGCACCTTCATCCCGTCCCGGCGCAGGCGATCCGCCAAGCGGGTCATCAGGTAGCGGGCGCGATCTTCGCCCTCACGATCCAGCACCGATTCCAGGGATTCCAGCCACTCCGTGGTTTCGACCGGATCGAGATCTTCTCTTGTCTCCAGACTCATAGAGGTCTCTCCGAATGACGATAAATGACAATGAGCCCCGCCAACCCTTCGGGCCTGGGGCGGCTGCGGTGTGTGGCCACCACAGGCCTGTGAATAGCCGACGCGATGCATCGAGCAGGGGATTTTCACCCTACATTCAATGAGCTACGCTTTCATGAATGTAGTTAAGCTACAGTTTTTTGGTAAAAATTAGCCTTTTGTATATGCGAAGATACCGCAAAGTCGTCACGCTGCCAATTGCGGCACGCCGCAAAAAGCCATCGAAAACAAACTATTGCACTGCAACATAAGCGCTTTATAGGACCTTGGTCGCTACGACTTAGGATACCTTCCTGTAACCAAACTACCGTTTCATTTGTTGCTAAAAGAACCACTTATTTGCCCCGTTTAACCGTCTATTGGGTGGGCGCCATCAAGCGCTGGCGGAAACAGGCGCTGGCGGAAATAGGCCCAGTCGAAGGCGGGCCCCGGGTCGGTCTTGCGCAAGGGGGCCACATGAGCATGACTGGTGATCCGCTCAGCGGTCAGCGCCGGGTAACGCGCCATCAGCCAGTGCGTGGCCTCGGCAAGCGCCACATACTGCGCCTCGCTGAACGGCGTCTGGTCATCGCCCTCCAGCTCGATTCCTACGGAGAAGTCGTTCAAGCGTGTCCGCCACGCCTGTTCAGCCGGGTCCCACCAGCGCGATTGCCCGGCGTGCCAGGCGCGCTGGTCGATGTCGACGAACTGAACGCACTCGCCATCGCGGCGAATCAGCAGGTGCGCCGACACCCGCAGGTGCGCAATCGTAGCGAAGAAGGGGTGCTCGTCGGGCACCAGCCGATTGGTGAACAGCGCCTCGACGGCGTGACCCGAGAACTGCCCGGGGGGCAGGCTGATCGCGTGAAGCAACAGCAGCGACACTTCCTGCTCGGGCCGCGCATCCTGGTTGGGTGACACGACCTGCCGAGCCTTGGCCCACTGGCCCTGGGATGCGAGCTGGTTCATTCGGCTGACTTGCTCCTCTACGTTCGCGTTGTGTTTCACTATAATGCCTTTCACCCAAGATCACGCTTCGAGAACCCACTGCTATGCATTATCAAACCGCGCTTGATGAAGAGATTCGCACCTGCGTTCCCCGCTGGCTGGCGGAAGACCTGGGCACCGGGGACATCACCGCACAGCTGATCCCTGAAAACCAGTGGGCCACCGCCAAGGTGATTACCCGCGAACCGGCGGTCCTCTGTGGCGTTGCCTGGGTCGAGGAAATTTTCCGCTGTCTGGACGAGCGCGTCACGCTACGCTGGCAGGCCAGCGATGGCGAGTTGCTGGAGGCCCAGCACTGCTTTCTGGAACTAGAAGGCCCCGCCCGCAGCCTGCTGACCGGCGAGCGCGCCGCGCTGAACATTCTGCAGACGCTGTCTGCCACGGCCACCGCCACCCGCCGCTACGTGGACTTGATCGAGGGTACCAGTGTGCGCCTGCTGGACACCCGCAAAACGCTGCCGGGGCTACGCCTGGCACAAAAGTACGCGGTCACCTGCGGCGGTGGCCATAATCACCGCCTGGGCCTGTGGGATGCCTTCTTGATCAAGGAGAATCACATCGCGGCCTGTGGTGGCATTCAGGCCGCCGTGGCGCAGGCCCGCAAGCTGGCCAGCGACGTACCGGTGGAAGTGGAAGTCGAAACCTTCGAAGAGCTGGACCAGGCGCTGGCGGCGGGCGCCGATATCGTCATGCTGGACAACTTCGACATCGAAGACCTGCACGTAGCGGTAGAGATCAATGGGGGTCGCGCCACCCTGGAAGCCTCCGGCAACGTCGATGACTCGACGCTGAAAGCCATTGCGGACACCGGCGTGGACTGCATTTCCAGCGGCGCCCTCACCAAGGATGTGGCCTCCGTCGATCTGTCGATGCGCATCACTCAAACCTTCAACGTTTGATCGTCAGGTTTCCACCGCGCTGAGCTGCTTGACCAGCCGGTAGCGCTGGAGCATCTCACCACTGCGCTCGACCCACTGCTCGCCGAGGTTATCGTAGCCACGGCGCTGCAGTCGTTCGAGCAGCATCCGGCTGGCCTCGATTTCCACTTGCGCCACGCCATGTTCCAGCAGAATGCGCTCGGCATGGATCAACAGCGTGGTGCCGATGCCACGCCCCGCCAGCGACGGCCAGACGTAAAGCGTTTCAATGCGCCCACCGCTCACGTCCAGCTCGAGAAAGCCAACGCAGCGGCCATCGCAGGCGGCCACCAGCGTCGTGTAGAGCGCCTGACGCGCCGCCCAGGCGGTGCCTTCACGGGGCAGCGCATGGGCCCAGGCGCGCCGCTCGGCCAGCCCATAATGGTTGGCCGCGCCTTGCATGACGGCATGATAGAACACTTCGGCCTGGTCGGCGGCGTCCTTGGCCAGCGCCGCGCGATACGTGACGCGGGCCATTGGCGTGGATGCCGGTGAAGAAGGGTCGATGTTGGACATACGTTGCCTCAATGGGGTGACCGCTGGCCGTCAAGCGCAGCGCTGTGTCGGTTCCGTTGGCTAGTCTATACTCATCGCCCTGGCGGGCAACCCGTGCCAGCCGAGCTTGAATTCATCGAGCGTGCGTCGCCATGCCACCATGCACAAGCGCGCTGACACGCAAAAGGGAGTGCCATGCACGATTCTCGGGGCCACGGGCCGTTTTCGATCACGCCCATTGGCCATATCATCAGCGACTACCCGGACAAGTTTGGCGTGCCTCGCCAGCCTGGCTTGGCCCCGGCAGCCCATGCGCGCCTGGTACTGGCCCACCCTTTCGACGACCCACTGACCGTACGCGGGTTGGAAGACTTCAGCCACCTGTGGCTATCGTTCATCTTTCACCAAAGCCCCGAACGCTGGTCGCCCCTGGTACGCCCGCCTCGGCTGGGGGGGAATCGCAAAGTGGGCGTCTTCGCCAGCCGCAGCACCCATCGCCCTAACCGGCTGGGGCTGTCGCTGGTCGCGCTCTCCGGTATCGAGACCGGGCCCGGCGTGACGCTTCACCTGGCGGGCTGCGATCTGGTCAGCGGCACCCCCGTGGTGGACATCAAGCCATACCTGCCCTGGGCAGAGGCCATTCCCAGCGCCCAGGCGGGGTTTGCCCCTCAACCGCCGGAGACGGTGGCCGTGGTGTTCTCGCCAGAGGCTCACGGCGTGCTATCCCTACGCCAGGATGGCGCGTCGCTGCGGGCGCTGATCGAGCAGGTGCTGGGCCAGGACCCCCGCCCTGCTTATCAGCGGGGCGGACAGGCCGAACGTCTTTACGGGGTGCGCCTGCGCAATGTCGATGTGCGCTTTCGGGCGCTGACCGCCGCCGAAAACGACGCCACCACCCTGGAGGTGGTGGCGATAGAGCCCGAAGACCGCAAGTGACCATGGCGCCAGCGAGCGGCCCCATGGCAAGCCTGACGGATCAGGCGGGGAAGGTGATACCCAGGCGACGGCCGACTTCTTCATAGGCCTCGATGACCCCGCCCAACCCTTGACGGAAGCGATCCTTATCGAGCTTCTCACGGGTATTGGCATCCCACAGGCGGCAGCCGTCCGGGGAGAACTCGTCACCCAGCACGACCTCACCCTTGAAGAGGCCGAACTCCAGCTTGTAGTCCACCAGCAGCATATCGCCTTCGGCGAACAGCTGCTTGAGGATGTGGTTCACCTTGAAGGTGAGCGCCTTCATCTTGCTCAGCTGTTCCGGCGTGGCCCAGCCAAAGGTTTCGGCCAGCGACTCGTTGATCATCGGGTCGCCCTTCTCGTCGTTCTTCAGGAACAGCTCGAAGGTAGGCGGATTGAGCGCAATGCCCTCTTCCACGCCCAGACGCTTCACCAGCCCACCCGCAGCAATGTTACGCACGACACACTCGACGGGAATCATCTCCATCTTCTTGACCAGACTTTCGGTGTCGGAAATCTGCTGCTCGAAGTGGGTGGGGATGCCGCCCTCTTCCAGGCGCTGCATGATGTAGGCATTGAAGATGTTGTTCACCATGCCTTTACGGGCGAGCGCCTCTTTCTTCTTGCCATCGAAGGCACTGGTATCGTCACGAAAATGCAGTACCAGCAAGTCAGGGTCGTCGGTGGTGTATACGGATTTTGCCTTACCGGCATAGAGTTCCTGGCGCTTTTCCATGGGGGCTCCGTCTAAAATCAAGGTCTAAGAGTTAACGTAAGTAGCCGGAGACACGCTCGAGCAACTCGCGCTGGTCATCTGCACTGAATCCACGCTCGCTGGCATTGACGGCACGCAGCACGGTCTGGTTGCCCTCCGGCTGGAGCACGAGGCGAATATTCTGGGACATGCGGCGCACGTCCTGGCTGAACACGATCTGCAGCGGGTTACGTCCACGCTCGGTCTGGGTCATGTATTCGACCAGGAACTCGTAGTCGTCAGCCGAGGCTTCCAGCAGATCACGCTGGCCTTCCTGGGTGAAATCCAGCGCCAGGTAGTGGTTCATTTCGGCCCAGACGCGCTCGATGGGCTGCGGAATCAGGACCTCCCACTCATCGCCCTGCTGACGCATTTGCAGCGTTTGCTCGCTGGCAAGGCGTTGCGCAGTCCAGGAGGAAGCGCTGGCCGTTGCGCTACGCGCACCGAGGTACTGCTCCAGCGCCGCCACACAGCTCTCGACGCTCTGTCCACCCTGCTCGCAGCGCACTTCGCTGCTGCCGGCACGCAGGGCGCTCTGCAAGCGTAACGTGGCTTGAGGCGTCACGATGACGCCCTGGGTCGCGCTGCTCTCCTGAACGCCCAGTTGGCGACTGCGCACGAACCCCTCCAACTGAGGCCATACCGCGCCGGGGTCTGCGGCTACCACCAGCCAGACCTGGTCACCCGCCTGACGCCGCTCGACGTACTCCGGCTCCAGCCCGCTGCCTAGCGCCAGAGAAGGTGGCGGACCGATACGCGCGACTTCATCGACACGCGACCCTTGCAGGCCCGCTTGAGGAACCGGCATGGCATCCCGATAACGCTGAGTATTGCGCGTTTCCGGCAAAACGAGAGGCGGCGCTGGCGCGGCTTCGGTGTAGTCCAGGTTACGGTCGTGGTAGTACCCGTCACGCGCGCAGCCCGCCAGCGTGACGGTTGCAGCCAGCGCCAGCGGAATCCATTTCAGCGCACGTTTTTCTAGCACAGAGCTCATCAAGCCACCTTAACAGTCATCAGGTCATTTACCCGGCAAGGTACATCGTCACCGGGTAGCAAATGCGTTCGCAGCGCCTAGGGTTACTCCTTGATCAAACCCGCCAGTTGCAGCGCTTCGTTTACCGTACCGTGGTACTTTTCGGACAGCCAGGTCAGCGGCAGGCGGATGCCCTGCTCCATGTAACCCATGCGATTCAGCGCCCACTTGACGGGGATCGGGTTGGACTCGATACCCAGGTTGGTATGCAGCGGCATCAGGCGCGTATTGATCTGATGCGCCTTGTCGGCATCCCCAGCCACCGCGGCGGCGCACAGCTCGTGCATCGCCCTGGGCGCCACATTGGCGGTGACCGAAATATCACCATGGCCACCCATCAGCATGAAATCACAGGCCGTGGCATCGTCACCGGAGTAGAGCATGAAGTCGCTGCCCTTCAGGCGAGAGATTAGATCTTCGGCGCGCTCAAGGTTCCCGGTGGCATCCTTCAGGCCGATGATATTGTCCACCTCGGCCAGGCGAATGACGGTTTCGTTGTAGAGATCCGAGCAGGTACGTCCCGGCACGTTATAGAGGATGACCGGCAGTTTGCTGCCCTTGGCCACCGCCTTGAAGTGCTGGTACAGGCCTTCCTGAGTAGGCTTGTTGTAGTAAGGGCACACGGAGAGACAGTAATCGGCGCCTACTTCGCTGGCATAGCGCGCCAGCTCGACCGCTTCCGAGGTAGCATTCGCGCCGGTACCGGCAATGACCGGGATACGCCCATTGACCTCTTCCACGACGCTGCGGATCACATCGAAGTGCTCGGCAAACGACATGGTGGTGGGCTCACCGGTAGTGCCTGCGGCCACGATGGCATCGGTACCGTTCTCGAGATGGAAGTTCACCAGGCGACGAAGCGCCTCCCAGTCGATGTCGCCATTGACCTTCATCGGGGTCGCCAGGGCGACAATGCTGCCTGTGATCATCCGTATTTTCCTCACCTGCAAAAAAGTGGAACTCGCCCGGCCAGGCGGGGTGGCATGGCCCATGATCGAGCAAAAGACGCGGCGCGGATACCTCGAAGGAACACGATGACCCCGCCTGTAAACAGCAAATGGTACTCAGGCGATTCGAGCCTGTACAGCGTAAAGCACGCAGAGTTTACCACTGAGCCGGGCCAAACCAGAACGATTCGCTTTGACAGCACGGCGGCGCATGCGTGTAATCTTGGCGAACCCCTATCTGTGAGGAGCTTGTATGTCACTCGAACTCGGTCAACCCGTTCCCGACTTTTCGGCCAGCGCCACTGGCGACACCACCATCACGCTGTCCGAACTGCGCGGCCAGCAGGTGGTGATTTTCTTCTACCCCAAGGCCAGCACCCCGGGCTGTACCACCGAAGGCGGCGACTTTCGTGACCGCAAGGCGGCCTTCGATGCCGCCAACACCGTGGTCATCGGCATTTCTCGAGACGGCCTGCGTGCCCAGGAGAACTTCAAAGCCAAGCAGGACTTCAATTTTGCGCTGATTTCGGACAAGGACGAAGCGGTCTGTCAGCTGTTTGACGTCATCAAGCTGAAGAAGATGTACGGCAAGGAGCACCTGGGGGTCGAGCGCAGCACGTTTTTGATCGACCGGGATGGCAAGCTCGCCAAAGCGTGGCGTGGCGTCAAGGTCCCCGGTCACGCGGAGGAGGTATTGGCAGCCGCTCAGGCACTGAATGGCGAATAACGCGTTCTGACAACTCGGGCTGACGGCATCGAGCCCCTCGACGCCGTCAGCCTGTTGGGGCTAGTCGGCCTTCAGCTCTATCTGGTCACGCAACTCCTGGTGCCCTTCCAACCCTCTGGGCCATGCGGTCACCAGGGCTTTCAACAGGGTGGCCAAGGGAATGGCAAAGAACACCCCCCAGAACCCCCAGATACCGCCGAAAAACAGCACCGCCAGGATGACCGACACCGGATGAATGTTGTTGGTCTCGGAAAACAGCACCGGCGCCAGCACGTTACCGTCCAGGGCCTGAATGATGCCGTAGGCCAGCAGCACATAGGCAAACTGCTCGCTGACACCAAAGTGAAAGACCGCCACCGCCGCCACGGGAATGGTGGCCACCGCAGCACCGATGTAAGGCACCAGCACGGAGAAGCCCACCAGCACGGCCAATAGCGCCGTATAGGGCAGCCCAAACAGGGCAAAGGTCAGATACGAGACCGTACCGACAATCACGATCTCGATGGCCTTGCCGCGAATATAGTTGGCAATCTGCTGATCCATCTCCTGCCAGATACGCGTCAACAGCGAACGCTTTTGCGGCAGCAGCGAGAGCGCAAACCCTACCAGCGCCTCGCGATCCTTGAGCATGAAAAACACCAGAATGGGCACCAGCACCAGGTAGATGATCAACGACATCACGTTACCCAGCGACGACAGCGACAGCGTCAAGGCACGCTGCCCTACCTGACTGATCTCGCGCCCGGCCACCCCGATCCAGCTCTGCATCTGGTCAGGCGTGATCAGGTTGGGGAAGCGCGCCTGCAGCTCGTCCAGCCATATCTGCGCCGTGGCAAACATGCGCGGTGTCTCCTGCACCAGCCCCACCAGCTGGTTCCATATCAACGGCATCAGAATGAACGCCATGGACAGCAGCACGCTGACAAAGGCCACGAACACGATGATGACCGCCAACAGGTGGGGCACGCCTCGCCGGGTCAGCCCACTGACCAGCCCCTGCAGCAAAAACGCCAGCACCAATGAGGTGAAGAAAGGCGCCAGCATGCGGCCAAACAGCACGATGGCTGCCAGCCCCGCGATCAGCACCACCAGCAGGACCAGTGCCTCTTCATCGGAGAAATAGCGTTCGATCCAGCTTCTGAGAATGGCGCGCATGGTCATGAGCGAGCCGCCCCGGCTTTACGCAGCCAGAACACGTAGATCTCGCCCTGCTGAACTCTGGCTTCCAGCCGATGATCACTCAGCTCGGCGAAGGAAGCGACATCGCGCCAGGAGCCCGCATCGGTGGCACGTATCTCCAGCAACTGGCCTGCCGATAACCCGGCTAGCGCCTGCTTGGCCTTCAACAGCGGCAACGGGCAGTGCAGCCCGGTAGCGTCCAGTACCGCATCGGGCTCTACCCCCTCGGCCAGCGCGGATGCTATTTGCTCAGACATACCCTCTCCCTTGTGAAAGCGCTTTTACCCATAACGAAACGACCCATGACACAGCTACTCATACAGCGATTCATAACGACAACCGTTCACCGCTACATAACCACGGTATTGTTGCATACACTGTTCGGACGATGACCAGCCTGTCTCGATTTAACGGCACTTCCTTGCCTGAATCAATGTCACAGCCTGTGTTTGCAACATCCATCACCGCAATGATCGTGCGAATCGAGAACCATCACGAGGGATGCCATGGCGCACCTTAAGACTGTTACGCCACGCCTGGCCTGCGCACTGGCCCTGCTGTTGGGCACTGTGGGCCTCAGCGCGCCTGCTCAGAGCAGTGACAGCTATCAGCTGCCCACCCTGGGGGGCGCCTCCACTTCGGTGAGCAACGAGGAGTATCGCCTGGGCCGTGCCTGGCTGCGCCAGTTCAGGGCCCATGCCCCTCAGTGGCAGGACCCCATCGTCAACGACTACCTG
The DNA here is from genome assembly GCF_019211725.1 of Halomonas sp. 18071143. Lineage (NCBI taxonomy): Bacteria > Pseudomonadati > Pseudomonadota > Gammaproteobacteria > Oceanospirillales > Halomonadaceae > Halomonas > Halomonas sp. 18071143. The sequence continues at coordinate 651,042 of NZ_CP078120.1, read as the reverse complement.
GAGAGCCTGGTGGCCAGGCTGGCGCCCCATAGCCAGCTGGGCAATCTGCAGACGACCACGGTAATGGTCGATAACCGCTCGCTCAACGCTTTTGCCGTGCCCGGTGGCGTGGTGGGCATCAACTCGGGGCTGTTTGCCTTTGCCGAGGATGAAGGCGCGTTCATTTCGGTCATCGCCCACGAGCTGGGGCACCTCTCCCAGCGCCACTTTGCGCGCGGCAGCGCTCGGGCGGAGCAGACGCAACTGCCCGCCATGGCCGCCATGCTGGCAGGCATGCTGATTGCCGCCAGCGGCGGTGGCGATGCCGGTATCGCCACCGCCATGGGCTCCCAGGCGGCGCTGATTCAGGACCAGCTCAGCTACTCGCGGCGCTTCGAGCAGGAGGCCGACCGTGTGGGCCTGCAAGCCATGGCCGCCGCCGGTTACGACCCCGAAGCCATGGTGCGCATGTTTGGCGCCATGCAGCGCATGGCGCGCCTGCAGGGCGGCACGCCCCCGGAATTTCTGCTGACCCACCCGGTCTCCGACAGCCGCTTGAGCGATGCCCAGGCCCGGGCGGCACAGCTCAGCGTCGCCAATCGATACACCAGCGATACCTTGTACGACATGATGCGCGCCCGAGCACTGCTCAGCATCCATCGTAACAGCCCCCAGCAAGCGGCGGCCCGCCTCGAACAGGAGAGCGCCGAGGAGCCCGCCCTGCGCTATGTTTCAGCCCTGATCGATGCGCAGAATGGCCAGACCGATCAGGCGCTCCAGACTCTGGATCGGCTGGCCAGCGAGCTGCCAGACTACGCCATGCTGCCCGCCTCGGCCGCCCAGGTGGCCCTGCAGGCCCAGCGCTATGACGATGCCATCCAGCGCAGCCAGCGGCTGCTGCGGCTGATGCCCAACTACCTGCCCGCTCAGCTCACCCTGGCAGAAGCGCAGCTGCAGCGCGACCCTCAGGCAGCCTACACGCTGCTGCGAGAAGTCACGGCGCGCCACCCGGACAACCCTCAGGGGTTCAACCTGCTGGCGGAAGCGGCTGGCCGCAGTGGCCACAATGGCTGGGGGCACCTGGCCCGGGCCGAACATTTGCAGCTCACCGGCCGAATGGATAGCGGCATTCGCCAGCTAGGCATCGCCCGAGACGCTGCCCAGCAGGAGAACGACCAGCAGGCACTGGCGCGCATCGAGCAGCGCCGCGAAGCGTTCATCGAGTACCGGGAAGCGCTGGAAAAATTTTAGCCACGCCGCCCAGCCACCGCTCAGCCAAATACGACAAGGCCCGGCGCCAAAGGGCGCCGGGCCTTGTGCATTCACGCCAGGCAGAACCTAGGCGTTGAAGTTCAGCATCCGCTCCAGCGGCTTGAGCGCCTGCTGACGCAAGGCCGCATCGACGAAAATTTCGCCGCTGCCTTCGCGCAGCGCGCCCGCCAGGTTATCCAGCGCGTTCATCGCCATCCACGGGCAGTGGGCACAGCTACGGCAGGTGGCTCCATTGCCTGCGGTCGGCGCTTCGAACAGCGTCTTGCCCGGCACGGCCTGCTGCATCTTGAAGAAGATGCCGCGGTCGGTGGCCACGATCAGCTTGTCGTTGGGCAGCGTTTGCGCTGCCTTGATCAATTGCGAGGTCGAACCAGCCACATCGGCGAGCTTGACGACCGCTTCCGGCGACTCCGGGTGCACCAGCACGGCTGCCTCGGGGTACAGGCGTTTCAGGTCCTCGACCCCTCTGGCCTTGAACTCCTCATGGACGATGCAGGCGCCATCCCACATCAGCATGTCGGCGCCGGTTTTTTTCTGGATGTAGCCCCCCAGATGCTTGTCGGGCGCCCAGAGAATTTTTTCCCCCTTGGCCTGCAGATGTTCGATCACCTCGACGGCGATCGAGGAGGTCACGACCCAGTCGGCACGCGCCTTGACGGCCGCCGAAGTGTTGGCGTAGACCACCACCGTGCGATCCGGGTGGGCGTCACAGAACGCGCTGAATTCGTCGATGGGGCAGCCGATATCCAGTGAGCAGGTGGCCTCCAGGGTGGGCATCAGCACCCGCTTTTCCGGGGAGAGGATCTTGGCCGTCTCGCCCATGAAGCGTACCCCTGCCACCACCAGAGTAGTGGCGTCGTGGCGAGCGCCAAACCGGGCCATTTCGAGGGAGTCTGCCACGCAGCCACCGGTCTCTTCGGCCAGCTGTTGAATGGCATCATCGGTATAGTAGTGCGCCACCAGAACGGCGTTGTGGGCCTTGAGCAGCTGTTTGATCTCAGCCACGCGGGCTTCGTCTTCCGCCGGGATGCGCGTTGGGCAGTACGGGCTGGGAAGCGGTGCCTCCAGCGCCACTTGAGAAGTCAGAATAGTCATCGTGTCTACCACTGTGACGAACAGGGAATCCCCCCGTTAAACACCAGTTGCGACGTATGCGCTCCGCATGCGCCGCCCTCGGGGCAACTGGCCGCTGCGTCTGTCGCACTCGCCGGTTGCCGATCTGGCCTGCTACTGCGGGCCAGCGCTGCCGAGCATGATCGACAGCCAAATCCACACATCGTTACAGGTCCATTGTGGTGGACAAGTATTGCCTGCTGCAAGCAGAACCGCACGCTGCAGTGCGGCATGATTTGCCGATGCACCCTGCCCATCGCCAGGGCAGAACGCGCATAGCAGAACGCCCCTGGCAGCAAGCTACCAGGGGCGTTGAATTTGGTGGGTCGTGTAGGATTCGAACCTACGACCAATTGATTAAAAGTCAACTGCTCTACCAACTGAGCTAACGACCCAAATCCTGCTGCTTTTCTGAGGGCTTTCGCCGCTCTGTACGGCGTTACCGTAGTGTATCACCTGATAACATCGCCGCTGTTCGAATGGTGGGTCGTGTAGGATTCGAACCTACGACCAATTGATTAAAAGTCAACTGCTCTACCAACTGAGCTAACGACCCGTCCGAACGGATGCATATAGTACGGATCACACCCGACAATAGCAAGCCTTTTTTGTCTTTCGTCTAAAAAAACCGCGCGGTGCTCGGCGTGCCCCCACCGCGCGGCGAGCATCGCTTAACGACGCTTGGGCTTGCGCATGGCCTGAACCGGGCGACGCTTGTGCTTGTCGCGACTCCAGCGGTTTTTCTCGTCCGGCGTCAGCTCGGGCACCTTGCGGGTTTCCAGGTGGGCCAGGGTCGCCAGATCGTCGACTTCGTCCTGGGAAAGCTCGACCCACTCGCCTGCCTTGGCACGCTTGTCGAGGAAGATATTACCGTAGCGCACGCGCTTCAGGCGGCTGACGGTGAGCCCCTGGGACTCCCACAAGCGGCGTACTTCGCGGTTGCGGCCTTCCAGAATCACCACGTGGAACCAGGTGTTGATGCCTTCGCCACCAAACTCCTGCACGTCGGTGAAACGGGCGGGGCCGTCTTCCAGCATGACGCCATCCACCATGGCGACGATATGCTCTCGCTTGACGTCGCCCATGACCCGCACCGCGTACTCACGCTCCACCTGGGTGGAGGGGTGCATCAAGCGGTTGGCCAGTTCACCGTCGGTGGTGAACAGCAGCAGGCCGCTGGTATTGATATCCAGCCGCCCGATGGCAATCCAGCGCTCGCCTTTCAGGCGCGGCAGACGCTCGAAGACCGTGCGACGGCCTTCCGGGTCCTTGCGGGTACACAGCTCGCCTTCCGGCTTGTTGTACATGATGACCCGGCGCGGCACTTCTTCTTCCGGGCGCAGCGTGACCGGGCGGTCATCGAAGCTGACCTTGTCGCGGGCTTCCACGCGGTCACCCAGCTTGGCCACCTGGCTGTTCACCTTCACCCGGCCATCGGCAATCGCGGTTTCCATTTCACGGCGGGAGCCAAGGCCCGCACGGGCCAGCACTTTCTGCAGTTTTTCGCTGGTGGGCGGCGTGGTGTTGTTACTCTGACTCATGGTCGTCTGACCTCACATCGTTGGTCTGCGTGCCCGCGTCCTCATCTCGACGCTGGGCACGTGCCGCAAGCCGTGCCTCCAGATCGGCAAAGCTCAGCGGCTGGGTTAACGCCGTCTCGGCGTGGGGGTCGGCACTCGCTGCCGACGTGTTCTGATCTTGCTGGGGTGGCGCATCCTGCACGGTTTCGACGGCTTCGTCCAGTGCGACATGCGTCGCAGCGGGCGGTTCCTCCGCCAATGCTGCTTCGTCGGCGGCCACCAGCGTGTGCATGGGCGGCAAGGCATCCAGCGTCTTGAGCCCGAAGTCATCCAGAAAGCTGCGCGTCGTGGCATACACGGCGGGACGCCCCGGCACGTCGCGGTGCCCGACGATGCGTACCCAGCCCCGCTCCATCAGCGTGCGAATGATCGAACTGCTGACGCTGACGCCCCGTACTTCCTCGATATCGCCCCGGGTCACCGGCTGGCGATAGGCAATCAGCGCCAGGGTTTCCAGCAGGGCACGGGAGTAGCGCTGGGGGCGCTCATCCCACAGACGCGACACCCAGTGCGACAGCCGCGGGCGAATGCGCAGCTGAAAGCCCGAGGCCGTTTCGACCAGTTCCAGCGCCCCGTCCTCGTGGCGCCGGGCCAACCGCGCGAGGGCGTCGCGCAGCGCCTTGCGAGACGGGCACTCATCCGCCAGAAACAGCGTCTCCAGCCGCTCCACGGGCAGTGGCTCTCCGGCCGCCAGCAGCGCGGCTTCGACAATATCGTCCAACGTGGTGTCTCTCACCGTGACTCCTCGTCAGGTTCGAAGGCAGACTCTTCGTCCGCAGGGTCATCACTTTCCCGCGCAAAGGGGTCCTCGTCCTCATCGGCCAGCGCCGCCTGCCGAGCACGCACATGGATCGGCGACAGCGGCGCGTTCTGGACGATTTCGATCATCGACTCCTTGGCCAGCTCCAGAATGGCCATGAACGTCACGACGACCCCTGCCCGCCCCTCCTCAAGGGAGAACAGCGCTTCGAAGGGGGTATAGCGCCCATGGGTGCCATCTTCGTGCAAGCGCTCCATGATCTTCAGCATGCGCTCCCGGGTCGAGAGCACCTCTCGGCTGATCTGGTGGGCCTGGGCCAGCTCGGCCCGCTTGAGAATGTCCGACAGCGCGCCCAGCAGCTCGTCCAGCTCGACATCGGGATGAATCACGCGGGTTTCCAGCGGTGGCAGGCCCGCCTGCACGCTGAACCAGTCCCGGCCCACCCTGGGCAGGGCATCCAGCGCTTCAGCGGCCTCCTTGAGACGCTCGTACTCCTGCAGGCGGCGTATCAGCTCCGCCCGGGGGTCCTCTTCTTCCTCGCCTTCCGCCTTGGGGGGGCGCGGCAGCAGCGTGCGTGATTTTATCTCGGCCAGCATGGCCGCCATCAACAGGTACTCGCCGGCCAGCTCGATCTCCATGGCCTTCATCATCTCCACGTACTCGATGTACTGATGGGTGATCACCGCCACGTTGATACTCAGAATGTCGAGATTCTGCCGACGAATCAGATACAGCAGCAGATCCAGCGGCCCCTCGAACGCTTCCAGGAAAACCCGTAGCGCCTCGGGGGGAATATAGAGATCTTCCGGCAGCTGCGTAATGGGCTCATCGAACAGGCGCCCAAGGGCCTCCACGGTGGGCTCCACCGTAGAGGGCATCGCGTCTTGATCCGGCACGGCGCTGGGCGTCTCGCTCACGCGGGTCGAGTCCTTGTCAGTTGAAAACGGCAGTGTAACAGCGCTCCATCAACGCGGCATCTCGGCCGCCTCGGCGGCTTTACGATAGCGGCCCTGATAGTCGAACAGCTTGTCGCGGATTTGAAAGTGGCGGCCTACCTTTCTGCCCACCACAAAGTCGGGATGGCGCAGGCGGGACTGGGCAGCCACCACGTCGTCTGACGTTGCTGGCTGCCACGGCACGCCCGGCGCGCGCAGGTGGGCGCGCAAGAAGACCGCATAAAAGGCGCGGCGCTGGGCGGCGGTCTCCAGGGCAAACCATTCGCTCAGGCTGGCACCGTCTTCGTCATGGTAGGTCACTTTGAGACGCGGCAAGCCGCGCCCGTTGGTGGTCGCCTCCAGCTGCATGCCGCTCACCCGCAGCACTTTGGCATCCTTGAGCCGCAGCGCCTCCTTGAGCTTGTCATCGGCATCCACCAGCAGCTTCTCGCAGCCATGGCAGCGCCGGGCAGCGATATCGTTCTCTGCCCCGCACGCATCGCAGACCTTGAAGCGAAAGCGAAAGGTGCACTGGCTACGGCGTCCGGTGTCGTCCTCCACCAGCCCCTGGCAGCGGCGGCCAAAATGCTCGATCACCAGCTCACCGTCGCGCTTGCCCCAGAACAGGTTGGCATGCCCACACTCGGGGCACTCGACCTGCACCGGCTCGCTATCGCTGTCGGGACGCGGCTCGCCAACCTCAGGGGCATAGAGGTCCCAGGGGTTGCCTGCATAATCCAGGATCAGGCACGCCTCCTTCCCCGGCGAGAGGCGCAGTCCGCGCCCCACGATCTGCTGATAGAGGCTCACCGACTCGGTGGGGCGCAGGATCGCGATCAGATCCACATGGGGGGCATCGAACCCGGTGGTCAATACCGCCACGTTGACCAGATACTTGAGCTTGCGCGCCTTGAACGCATCGATCAGCGCGGTGCGCTCGGCGGAGACCGTCGCACCGGTGATCAGCGCGGATTGGTCGGCAGGCAGATACCCCATGATCTCTTCGGCGTGGGCGACCGTCGCGGCAAAAATCATCACCCCCTGGCAGTCGGCCGCCTGCTCGACCACTTGGGCAATGATGCCCGGCGTGGCGCGGCTTCCGGCCACCACCCGATTAAGCTCTTCTTCCCGAAACAGCCCGCTGGAAGAGGGAGCAAGCGCCGAAAAGTCGTACCCCTCAATGGCCATGTCCAGCCGCCGAGGAGCGGCCAGAAAACCCTGCTTGACCATCAGGCGCAGCGGCTGTTCGAACACGCAGTCGGTGAAGAAACTCTCTTCTCCCCCGCGCACCATGCCGTGGTAGTGGCGGTGATAGATAAACCCCTGACCCAGCCGAAAGGGCGTGGCGGTGAGGCCGAGAATCTTCAGCTGCGGGTTTTGCCGCTGCAGGTGGTCGATCACCTGGCGGTAGCTGGAATCCTCCTCCAACGACACCCGATGGCACTCGTCGATTACCAGCAGCGTGAAGCTGGCGTCGTTGAACTGCGCCAGGTTGCGCACCACCGACTGCACCGAACCAAACACCACCTGCCGACTGGCCTCCTTGCGCTTCAACCCGGCGCTGAAGATATCCGCGACCAGGCCATAGGCCTGGTACTTGGCGTGGTTCTGCTCCACCAGCTCGCGAACGTGGGCCAGTACCAGCACCCGCCCACGGGCCAGCCTCGCCAGCTCGGCAATCACCAGCGACTTGCCGCTGCCCGTGGGCAGCACGACCACCGCCGGGTCGCTGGTGGCGCGAAAGTGGTGAACCACCCGCTTGACCGCTTCCTGCTGGTAGGCGCGCAGCTGCGGGGAGGACGTGGGTGTTTTGGGCATCGGCAAATTAATTAGCCTGCTATTGAACTATTGCGACTTTCGTCGCGTCTGAGCAGTGAGGGGCTATTGCTCCCCGCTGACGACTCCTTCCATTACGCAGTCGCTTGAGAAAGAGGTTTACCATGGCAACTCAACATTTCAGCCTCGAATGCCCAAAATGCGGTAGCCGCCAGAAGCGCTTGCCCGCCACCCGTCGCGATACGGCACATGTTTTCTGCATGGATTGCGGCCACGACCTGGGACGCTTCGAGTATCTCGTCGAGCGTTATCGCCTGGAACTCGAAACGCTGGAATCCAGGCTGGGGCTCACACCGGCCAGCACCGAGGAGCCGCCCGCCAGCGCATCCTCATAGCGTCTCACAGCAAACCATGGGTATCGAACGCACAGTCGCTAACGGCGGCCAAAAGCCGCCGTTAGGGTAGGGATCGCCTTGCCGTTTAAGGTCGCTTAACCCAGCCATACCCGCGCATTGCGGAACAGCCGCAGCCAGGCGCCGTCCTCGGTCCACTCTGCCGGACGCCAGGAGTTGGTCACTGCCCGCGTCACCCGCTCCGGGTGAGGCATCATGATGGTCACACGGCCATCCGGCGTGGTCAGCCCCGTGATCCCCGACGGGGAACCATTGGGGTTGGCCGGATAGCGAGTGGTGACCTGACCGTAGTTGTCGATGTAGCGCAGGGCAATTTGGCTGCTCGACTGCATGCTGCGCAGGTGCGCCGTATCGCGGAACTCGGCACGCCCTTCGCCGTGGGCCACGGCGATGGGCAGCGTCGAGCCCTCCATGCCGGCCAGCAGAATCGAGGGGCTTTTCTCTACCCGCACCATGGCCACGCGGGCTTCGAACTGCTCGGATTCGTTGCGCACGAAGCTGGGCCAGTTTTCGGCGCCCGGGATCAGCGTCTTGAGCTGCGACAGCATCTGGCAGCCATTGCATACGCCCAGCGAGAAGCTGTCATCTCGGGTGAAGAACGCCGCAAACTGCTCGCGGGCGCGTTCGTTGAACAGCACCGACTTGGCCCAGCCGCCGCCTGCCCCCAGCACGTCGCCATAGGAGAAGCCCCCACAGGCCACCAGGCCCTGGAAGGTATCCAGCGAGACACGACCTTCCAGGATGTCGCTCATGTGCACATCCACCGCATCGAACCCGGCCTTGTGGAAGGCCCAGGCCATTTCCACCTGACCATTGACCCCCTGCTCCCGCAGGACGGCCACCGCTGGCTTGGCAGTGTTGACGTAAGGCGCGGTGATGTCGTCATTGACATCGAAGGTCGGCGCGGCGCTGAGACCCGGGTCGCGCACGTCGAGCAAATTGTCGAATTCGTTCTTGGCGCATTCGGGGTTATCGCGCAGCGCCTGCAACCGGTAGCTGGTCTCGGCCCAGGTGCGCTGGGTCAGTTGGCGGGTGGTTTCCAGCAGTGGCTCTTCGAACAGCGTCACACGTACCTGATCGTCGTAGCGCGGTCGGGCAATCACCCCGCAGGTTTCGATACCGGCCATGGCGAACTGGGTCAGCACTTCTTCGGTGTGCTGGCGATTGACCTGGATCACCGCCCCCAGCTCTTCTGCAAACAGCGCATTGAAGGCTTCCACCGGCTCGTCGATCAGCCAGTCGAGCTTGATTTCGAGACCGGCATGACCCGCAAAGGCCATCTCCAGCAGCGTGACCAGCAGGCCACCGTCGCTGCGGTCGTGGTAGGCCAGCAGCTTGCCATCCCGGTTCAGGCCCTGAATGACCTCGAAGAACGCTTTCAGGTCCTCTGGGTCGTCCACGTCGGGGCATTCGTCGCCCACTTGGCCATACACCTGAGCCAGCGCCGAGCCACCCAGGCGATTCTGACCGTTCCCCAGGTCGATCAGGATCAGGTCCGACTCATCCTGCTCCAGGTTGATCTGCGGCGTCAGCGTGGCCAGCGCATCGGTGACCGGCGCAAAGCCAGTGACCACCAGCGACAGCGGCGAGGTGATGCTCTTCTCTTCGGCATCATCGCCCTCCTGCCAGGCGGTACGCATCGACATGGAGTCCTTGCCCACCGGCACGGCAATCCCCAGCGCCGGGCACAGCTCCATACCGACCGCGTGCACGGCGTCGTACAGCGCCTGGTTTTCACCAGGGTGGTCGGCGGCGCTCATCCAGTTGGCGGAGAGCTTGATGTCCGAGAGCTTGGCGATCGGCGCGGCGGCCAGGTTGGTAATCGCTTCTGCCACCGCCAAACGGGCGCTGGCAGCCGGGTCGATCAGCGCCACCGGCGGGCGCTCGCCCATGGCCATGGCTTCACCGGCATGGGTATCGAAGCTGGCGGTGGTCACTGCCACGTCGGCGACCGGCACCTGCCAGGGGCCGACCATCTGATCACGAGCCACCTGGCCTGTGATCGAACGGTCGCCGATGGTAATCAAAAAGCTTTTCGAGGCCACCGTGGGCAGACGCAGCACCCGGTCCATGGCTTCGCGCAGGTCCAGGTTGTCGAGCATCACGCCGGAAAGCTCGGGCGTCTGGCGCTCGAACGAGCGGGTCATCTTCGGCGGCTTGCCGAACAGCACGCTCATGGGCAAATCGACGGGTTTGGTTTCGAAGTGGCCATCGCGCACTTCCAGATGGTGCTCTGCCTGAGCTTCGCCCACCACCGCATAGGGGCAGCGCTCGCGTTTGCACAGCGCATCGAAGGTATCGAGGTCTTCCGGGGCCACGGCCAGCACGTAACGTTCCTGGGCTTCGTTGCACCAGATTTCCAGCGGGCTCATGCCCGGCTCGGCGTTGGGCACGGCGCGCAGGTCGAACAGGCCGCCACGGTTACCGTCCTTGACCAGCTCCGGCAACGCATTGGAGAGGCCACCGGCACCCACGTCGTGGATGAAGCGAATGGGGTTTTTCTCACCCATTGCCCAGCAGCGGTCGATCACTTCCTGGGCACGGCGCTCGATTTCCGGGTTTTCCCGCTGCACCGAGGCGAAATCCAGATCGGCGCTCGATTCCCCCGACGCCATGCTGGACGCCGCACCGCCGCCCAGACCGATCAGCATCGCCGGACCGCCCATCACGATCAGCTTGCCGCCCACCGGAATCTCGCCCTTCTGGACGTGCTGGGCACGAATGTTGCCGTACCCACCGGCAATCATGATCGGCTTGTGGTAACCGCGCCGCTCGATGCCATTGGCACTGAGGGCATCCTGCTCGTAGGTGCGAAAGTAGCCGGTCAGGTTGGGGCGGCCGAACTCGTTATTGAAGGCCGCGCCACCAATCGGGCCTTCCAGCATGATGTTGAGCGCCGACTGCATGCGCTCGGGTTTGCCGTAATCGAAAGCCTCCCAGGGCTGCACGAACTCGGGGATACGCAGGTTGGAGACGGTGAAACCCGCCAGGCCCGCCTTCGGCTTGCCGCCGATGCCGGTGGCGCCTTCGTCGCGAATCTCGCCGCCGGAGCCGGTCGCCGCCCCCGGGAAAGGCGCAATCGCCGTGGGGTGGTTGTGGGTTTCCACCTTCATCAGGATATGAATGGGCTCCTGATGAGCGTCGTAGTGAGCGCGTTCACCCTCTGCACCGGTCAGCGGTGTGGGAAAGAAGCGACCGCCGTGGCTGCCCTTGATCACCGCCGCGTTGTCACTGTAGGCCGACAGCACGTTGTCCGGTGAGGTGGCAAAGGTGTTCTTGATCATCTTGAACAGCGAATGGCTCTGGGCCTCGCCGTCGATGATCCAGTCAGCGTTGAAGATCTTGTGGCGGCAGTGCTCCGAGTTCGCCTGGGCAAACATCATCAGCTCCACGTCGCTGGGGTTGCGCCCCAGCTCGACGAAGGCCGCCACCAGATAGTCGATCTCGTCGTCTGCCAGCGCCAGACCCAGCTCCCGGTTGGCGACTTCCAGCGCGGCACGCCCGCCCTCCAGAATATCCACGCTGCCCAGCGGTGCCGGTGAGTGGTGGGCAAACAGCTGGCTGGCCGCCGCCGTGTCGGCCAGCACGTTTTCGGTCATGCGGTCGTGGAGCAGTGCGCCGATGGCGTCCCACTGCTCTGCCGTCGCCGTGCCACGCAATGCGACGCGGTAGTCGACGCCGCGCTCGATGCGATGGATCTGGCTCAGCCCGCAGTTATGGGCGATGTCCGTGGCTTTGGAAGACCAGGGCGACTGGGTGCCCAGACGCGGCACCACCAGAAAACGCAGGGCTTGTTCAAGGGGTTCCTGGGCGGCTCGGCTGCCGTAATCGAGCAGCCTGGCCAGCCGTTCCTGAGAGGCGGTATCGAGCTCTTCGTGGTGGTCAATGAAGTGGACGTAGTGGGCGGACAACGCTTCCACCTCTGGAACACATTCACGCAACACCGTTAGCAGCCGTTCATGACGGAAGGCAGAAAGGGCGGGCGCGCCTCGAAGTTCGAGCATATCTGGGAGCCTCTAAAGCAGGAAGAGTCGAGCAGGAAATCACCGGGCCGCTAAGCGACCGACACACGGACTGCGCACTATGATACTGGAAAGCGGCGGCCACACGAAATCAACAAGGTGACACGGCGATAAAGGCTGGGTATCGTGGCAGCTCGTCCCACGCCGACAAGACACCATGCCGACATTGATTTGCCGACATTTTAGCGCCTTTTATCGGGCATATTTCGCGATGATCGCGACTTTGTTGCTGGTTTTGACACCGCGCCCATCGACCTTTCCCGACGGCGAACACCTCGCCCGCGTGCTGGCCAAAGACTTCATCACCGTACATACCCGCAATACCCCCACCACCTACTACGAAGGCCGCCAGGGGCCAACCGGGTTCGAATATGAACTGATGCACCGTTTTGCAGACGCCTTGGGGGTCAGCCTCAACCTGAACGCCAGCCACCACCCGGATGGTGTCTTGCCTGCCGTTCGCGAACAGGGCGACCTGGGGGCGGCGTCGCTGCCGCTGATGGCCGATACCCCCGGCATTCACTACACCCGTCCGATCATCGAGATGCAGCCACTGGTGGTCTACCGGCGCGGCCTCTATGGCATCAACGCACCCGAAGACCTCGTCGGCTTGTCCATCGGCACGCTGAGCGAAGCGGGCACCAGCGATGCCCTGAAAGCCCTGCAAAGCGATTATCCCAACCTGAGCTGGAAGGAGTCCAACGAACTGGAAGTAGCCGAATTGATGGCCAAGGTAGAGAATGGCACCCTGGATGCGGCCATCATCTTCGACCACCAGTTCCGCCTGAACCGGCTGTTCTTTCCCAATGTCGAGCGCGGTTTCTATCTGGGCGAGCCCCTCTCGCTGGTCTGGGCGCTGCCCAGCGGGCGCGGGCTGGGGCTCCTCGACGCGGCCAACCAGTTCCTGCAGGAGCTGCATGAAAACGGCACCCTGGACCGCCTGATCAGCCGCTATTTTGGCCATGACGATTACCTGGAGTATGTGGGCACGCGCACGTTTCTAGACCATCTGGATGAGCGCCTGCCCCGCTACACCGAGCTCTTCAAGCAGGCCGCCCGAGACACAGGGTTCGACTGGAAACTGCTGGCCGCCGTGGGCTACCAGGAGTCCCACTGGGACCCTAATGCCGTCTCCCCCACGGGGGTGCGTGGCCTGATGATGCTGACCAACCCCACGGCCAGTGAGATGGGCGTCACGGACCGCACCAATGCCGCCCAGAGCATCGACGGCGGTGCCCGCTATCTGCGCAGTATCAAGGACCGCTTACCGGACAGCATCACCGGCGAAGACCGCCTCTATATGGCCATGGCGGCTTACAACGTGGGGCTTGGCCACCTGTATGATGCCCGCAACATTGCCGAACGACGCGGCGGCGACCCCAACCTTTGGCAGGACGTGCGCGCCGCGCTGCCGCTGCTGCAACAACGCGAGTGGCACAGCCAGACGCGCCACGGGTACGCCCGTGGCGGGGAGCCGGTGATCTACGTGCGCAACATTCGCCGCTACTACGAAATGATCGAATACGTGGAGCGCAGTCGACAGCAGTTTTTCCAACTGGAACAGATACCGGCCAGTGAAGAACCGCTGCTGCTGTTCGAGATCGTGCCACCGCTCACCCCGTGATACCGGGGACAGCGCTAGCGCTTGTCGGCAAAGAACTGCTTGAGCAGCTTGCTGGCTTGCGCCGCCAGCACCCCGCCAGTGACGTCGATATGGTGATTGAACCAGGGCTGGGCGAGCAGATTGGCCTTTGACTCCACCATTCCCGCCCGTGGCTCGGCGGCAGCGTACACCAGCCGTTGAATGCGGGCATGCACCATGGTGCCGGTGCACATCATGCAGGGCTCCAGGGTCACGTAGAGCGTACAGCCCTCCAGACGGTAGTTGCCCAGCCGCTGCCCGGCATCGCGCAGCGCACGCACTTCCGCATGGCCACTGGGGTCGCAGCTGGACAGCGGTGCATTGTGGCCCGCCCCGACGATCTCCCCCCTGGCGTCCACCACCACGGCCCCCACCGGTACCTCTCCGGCGGCCATCGCCAGGTGCGCCTGGTCCAGCGCACGGTGCATGTAAAATTCATCGCTGCGTATCAAGACGAACTCCGTTAAGGTAGCGAAACGATCGTTTCAATGGCGTGATCGCCAAACGCTGAGGGCGGCCTCCTCAGTGATCAAGCAGACAGCACCAAGGATACCGAGAATGAACGATGCGCTGAAGACACTGGTTAGCTTGCTGGAGCTGGAACCCCTGGAAGAGACGCTGTTTCGCGGCCAAAGCCAGGACCTCGGGTTTCCCCAGCTGTACGGAGGGCAGGTACTTGGCCAGGCGCTGGCCGCCGCCGCCCGCACCGTCCCCGAGGAGCGTCGCCCTCACTCCCAGCACGGCTACTTTCTGCGCCCCGGCGACCCCCATCGCCCGGTGGTTTACCAGGTCGATACCATTCGCGACGGCGGCAGTTTCACCACCCGCCGAGTCACCGCCATTCAAAAGGGGCGGCCCATCTTCTTCTGCAGCGCCTCGTTTCAAAGCCCTGAAGAGAGCATCAGCCATCAGCGCGCCATGCCTGACGTGCCCACGCCCGAAGCGCTGCTGGAGAGCGGCGACGCCAAACATGCCCGTTTCCCAGGCCACCCCATCGAGTTCCTGCACCTGAAGAACAATCCGGACAGCGCCTCGCCTGCCGGGCAGTGCCTATGGTTCCGGTTCGCGGGCGGCCCGCTGCCCGACGACCCCGCCCTGCATCGCCACCTGCTCTCCTACGCGTCGGACTTCAACCTGCTGACCACCGGGTTGATCCCTCACGGCATCAAGTACACGGACCCGAAGCTGCGCATCGCCAGCCTCGACCACGCGCTGTGGCTGCACGAAGATACGCGGCTGGACGAGTGGCTGCTGTACGCCATCGACTCTCCCTGGAGCGGCAGTGCCAGAGGGCTGGCGCGAGGCCATATCTATCGCCGCGATGGGCAGCTGATTGCCTCGACGGCACAAGAGGGGCTGGTACGCTACCCGCTCACCTGACGCCCGGCACCCACACGAACACCACACACGACAACGCCCGCAGAAAGCGGGCGTTGTCGTCATGACGTCTCGAACAGCCAATCTCGTGTCGAGCGGCGCTCAACTGCCGTAGACATCGCTGATGGTCTTGAGCGGATAGTGCGCCGGGTAGGGCTTGCGGGCAACCCCGGAGTCCACCGCCGCCTGGGCCACCGCCGAGGAGACACGCTCCAGCAGGCGAATATCGACCGGCGTGGGGATGATGTACTCACGACCAAAGCTCATCTCGGTACGCTCGTAGGCGTTCAGCACTTCCTGGGGCACCGGCTCGCGGGCCAGATCTTTCAGCGCATGCACGGCGGCCAGCTTCATCGCTTCATTGATGCGCGTGGCGCGTACGTCCAGGGCACCACGGAAGATGAACGGGAAGCCCAGCACGTTGTTGACCTGGTTCGGGAAATCCGAGCGGCCGGTGGCCATGATGACGTCTGGGCGCGCTGCCCGAGCCACATCCGGATGAATTTCCGGGTCCGGGTTGGTGCAGGCAAAAATGACCGGATCCGCCGCCATCTTCTTCACCTGTTCGGCAGACAGCAGCCCGGGGCCAGACAGGCCGATGAACACGTCGGCACCGTCGATGGCATCGTCCAGGGTGCGCATGTCGGTATCACGGGCAAACTCGGCCTTGTACTCGTTGATGCCATCGCGGTCGGTGTGGATCACGCCGCGACGGTCGAGCATGACCAGATGCTCTTTCTTGGCACCACAGGAGATCAGCAGGCGCATGCAGGCAATCGCCGCCGCACCCGCGCCCATGCAGACGATCTTCACGTCTTCGATGCGCTTGCCAGCGATTTCCAGGGCATTGAGCATGCCGGCAGCGGTGACGATGGCCGTACCGTGCTGGTCGTCATGAAACACGGGAATGTTGCAGCGTTCGATCAGCGCCTTTTCGATTTCGAAACACTCGGGGGCCTTGATGTCTTCCAGGTTGATACCGCCCCAGGTATCGGCGATGCGTGCCACGGTATCGATGAACGCCTGCGGATTCTCGGCATCCACTTCGATGTCCACCGAGTTGATGCCCGCGAAGCACTTGAACAGCACACCCTTGCCTTCCATCACCGGCTTGCTGGCCAGCGGCCCCAGATTCCCCAGGCCCAGAATGGCACTGCCGTCTGAAATGACCGCTACCAGATTTCCCTTGCCGGTATAACGGTAGGCATTTTCCGCTTCGCGAGCGATTTCGCGAACCGGTTCAGCCACCCCCGGGCTATACGCCAGGGCCAGATCCCGCGCCGTCGCGGTGGGCTTGGTCAGCTCCACGGAGAGCTTACCGGGGATCGGTTTAGCGTGATAATCCAGAGCTGCCTGCTTGTTTGCATCCGTCATGGTCAAGGCCCAATCAATCTAAAGTAGAAAAGTCATATCAGAATATAGAAAAAACCCAAGCGTCTCAAGCCGCTAGTCAACCAGCCTATGAAACTTGCGTTTTAGCGGCTTTTCCCATCCATTCGTAACTTTTCAGCTTCATTTGCTGCAAGTTATGCATAGCACCCTGACCCATAACGGTTTCATTATGGATGCACTGCAGCATAAGCTGGAAATAGATTCCAAAACGACATTCGGACTTATCCACACCCGCCGCGCAATAGCGGCTGTGGACAATGTCACGACAGGAGGCTCAGGGCCATGGCTTCATCACACAGCGTTCGGCCAGCGTTCATATGCTGGTGCCGCCAGGGAGCGGCAAAATAAGGCAGGGACAAAAAACCCACGCCGTAGCGTGGGTTTTTGCACAGGGCACATGGCGTGCCTGCGATGGCTGAATCCGTCGTCGGGATCAGCCGCGCTTGACAGCAGCGCCAAAACGCTTGTTGAAGCGTTCTACGCGGCCACCAGTGCTCGCCTGCTTCTGCTTGCCCGTGTAGAAGGGGTGGCAGTTGGAGCATACGTCCAGAGAGAAGTCCTGACCAGAAGTAGAACCAACCTGGAAGCTGGCACCGCAAGAGCAGTTGGCGGTGACCGTGTTGTAATTCGGGTGGATACCTTGTTTCATCTTGAGCCTCATGAGCTATATGCCGCCACCTGATCCGCTGCCAGGCACCGCATACGGGTGTGAAAAACTGCTAACCGGTTAACCGCTCGATCCGATAGATTGAGAGCGGCCGCGCATTCTAGCAAACTAAACGCCGGAGGCCAATTGTCTGATTCTGTTTCATCCCCACCCGCCACGACAGAGCGCGCTCCGGGCGCTTTCCAGGTGCTGAAAGTGGCCTTGCCATCGCCGCTGCGCCGCCTGTTCGACTACCTGCCGGCACCCCGCGCGCCCGCCTGCGGCTGGCTGCCGGGGCTGCGCGTGCGGGTACCGTTTGGCCGCCGCGACGTGGTGGGGGTCGTCGTCTCTCTGGCGTCCGGCAGCGAACTGCCCCGCGCCCAACTGCGCGCGGTCAGTGAAGCGCTGGACGACGCGCCGCTCCCCGAAGACTGGCAGTGGCTGTGCCAGTTCACCGCCCGCTATTACCAGCACAGCCTGGGCGACACCATGCAGCACGCCATGCCCGCACGCCTGCGCCAGGGCCACCCCATGGCGGGCCGCACGCAAACCCTGTGGTATGCGCGTCAGGGCGATGACACGCCGCTACAGCGCGCGCCGCGGCAGGCCGAGCTCTACCGCTTGTTGCGCCAGCACCCCCACGGGCTGGCAGGGCGGGCCATCAGTGCCCACGGGTTCACCCGTGAACAGCTCCAGGCGCTGCAAAAAAAGGGCCTGGCCGAGCCCCAGGAGATCACCCTGACGGCGGGGCAGCCCGCCTCCGGCAGCTTGCTGGCAACGCCGTCATTACCCCTCAACCGTGAGCAGGCCACGGCCCTGGCGGCGCTGCACGAAAAGCTGGACGGCTACCACCCATGCCTGCTGGAAGGCGTGACCGGCAGCGGCAAGACCGAAGTCTACCTGCAGTTGATCGAGGCACTGGCCGCCAAGGGCAAGCAATCGCTGGTGCTGGTGCCCGAAATCGGCCTGACGCCGCAAACCCTGGCGCGCTTCAAGAGCCGCTTCCGGGTGCCCGTGGTGGCCCTACATTCGGGCCTCACCGACCCGGAGCGCCTGGACGTCTGGGAAGCCGCCGCCAGCGGGCGCGCCATGGTCATCATCGGCACCCGCTCGGCCATTTTCACACCGCTGGCCAAGCCTGGCGCGATCATCGTCGACGAGGAGCACGACGGCTCTTACAAGCAGCACGACGGGCTTCGTTACCACGCCAGGGATCTCGCCGTGGCCCGGGCACACCACCACCAGATCCCACTGCTGCTGGGCAGCGCCACCCCTTCGCTGGAAAGCCTTCAGCAAGCGCTCTCGGGCGTCTATCGGCACCTGCGCCTGACCCAGCGCCCCAGCCGCCACCCGCCCGCCAAGCTGGAACTCCTGGACATGCGCCATCAACGTCGCCAGGGAGGCCTGCTGCCCGGCGCGCTGCAAGCCATCCGCCAGACGCTGAAAGCTGGCAAGCAGGCGCTGGTCTTCATCAACCGGCGTGGCTTTGCCCCTAGCCTGGCGTGCCACAGCTGTGGCTGGCTGGCCGAGTGCCATCAGTGCGATGCCCGCATGACGCTGCACAGGCAGCCCCCTCTGCTGGCCTGCCACCACTGCGACAGCCGACGCGCCCTGCCCGATGCCTGCCCCGAGTGCGGCAGCGGCGACCTGCGCGCACTGGGGAGCGGCACCGAACGTACCGAAGAGACCCTGCAGGGGCTCTTTCCTGACACCGTCGTGCACCGCATCGACCGCGACAGCACCCGCAAGAAAGAGAGCTTCGAACAGGTGCTCAAGGAGATCCATCGCGGTGAACCCTGCCTGCTGGTGGGCACGCAAATGCTGGCCAAGGGCCACCACTTGCCCCACGTCACCCTGGTCGTGGTGGTCAATGCCGATGGCGGCCTTTATGCCGCCGATTTCCGCGCGCTGGAGCATAGCGCCCAGCTGCTGGAGCAGGTGGCTGGCCGAGCCGGGCGGGCCGCTCATCCCGGCCGCGTGCTGGTGCAGACCCTGCACCCCGACGACCCCCATCTGGGCCAGCTGGCCGAACATGGCTATGGCGCCCTGGCCCGCAACCTGCTGGAAGAACGAAGGCTGGCACAGCTTCCCCCGTTCTGTTTCATGGCGCTACTGCGCGTCGAAAGCCCCCAGGAGCCTGCTGCCATGGCGCTGGCTCAGCAGGCTGCACAGGCCTTGCGCCACTGGCTCACGGATGCCAACCTGCCGGTACGCTGCCTGGGGCCAGTGCCAGCCCCCATGGAGCGCCGCCAGAATCGCTACCATCTGCATGTCATGATCACGGCCCAGAAACGCAGCCACCGACACACGGCGGCCCACTGGCTGGTACAGTGGCTGGAAGCTCATCGCGATGCGCGCAAGGTGCGCTGGTCCGTGGACATCGACCCACAAACACTGGCCTAGCCATGACCACACCCGCGACGCCCAGCCTGCCCCGGCCGGGAATACGGCTTTGAAACTGCGCGCCAATTGCCGATAATGGCCGTTTTGACGCTGCACCATTTGGGCGCTTGCACACGCCGCCACCGAAGACACCCGGATATTGACATGAAAGACACGATTATTGCTTTGCTCGAAGGCGCCGTTGATGCGCTCAAACACCAAGGCGTGCTGCCCAACGATGTACAGCCGGTCATCAAGGTCGACCCCACCAAGGACAAAGCCCACGGCGACTACGCCACCAACCTGGCCCTGATGCTGGCCAAACCCGCCAGTATGAAGCCCCGAGAGCTGGCCGACGCCCTGGTAGCCGCCCTGCCCGCCAGCGACGCCATTCAGAAAACCGACATTGCAGGCCCCGGCTTCATCAACTTCTTCGCCGCCGCCGATGCCGCCGCCCAGATCGTTGCTCAGGTGCTGGATAGCGGCGACGCCTTTGGTCGCAGCCTGATCGGCAAGGGCGAAAAAGTGCAGGTGGAGTTCGTCTCGGCCAACCCCACGGGCCCGCTGCACGTGGGCCACGGTCGCGGCGCCGCGATTGGCGACTGCCTCTGCCGCCTGCTGGAAGCCAGCGGCTATGACGTCACTCGGGAGTTCTACTACAACGACGCGGGCGCGCAAATCAACAACCTCGCGCTCTCCGTGCAGGCCCGTGCCAAGGGGCTGGGCCCCGAGGATGAGAGCTGGCCTGCCGATGGCTATCGCGGTGAATACATCGTCGATGTGGCCAACGATTACATGGCCGGAAAGACGGTCACCGCCGACGACCGCAAGGTGACGGCCAAGGCCGATGCCGACGACCTGGAAGCCATTCAGGCGTTCGCCGTGGCCTGGCTGCGCCGCGAACAGGATCTGGACCTCAAGGCCTTCGGCGTCGAATTCGACGTCTACTTCCTCGAATCATCCCTCTACGAGGACGGCAAGGTCGAGGCCACTGTTGAGACCCTGGTCGCCAACGGCCACACCTACGAGCAGGATGGCGCGCTGTGGCTGCGCACCACCGCTTTCGGCGACGACAAGGACCGCGTCATGCGCAAGCGTGAAGGCGGCTACACCTACTTCCTGCCCGACGTGGCCTACCACCTGAACAAGTGGCAGCGCGGCTTCAAGACCGTGATCAACGAACAGGGCGCCGATCACCACTCTACCGTTACCCGCGTACGTGCAGGCTTGCAGGCACTCGGCGTGGGCATTCCGCAGGGCTGGCCCGACTATGTGCTGCACCAGATGGTCATGGTGACCCGCTCGGGCGTGGAAGTGAAACTGTCCAAGCGCGCAGGCAGCTACGTCACCATACGCGACCTGATCGACGAAGTCGGCCGTGACGCCACCCGCTTCTTCCTGGCCGCGCGCCGCGCCGACTCGCAGTTGACCTTCGATATCGACCTGGCGCGCTCCCAGTCCAACGATAACCCGGTGTACTACATCCAGTATGCCCATGCTCGGGTATGCAGCATGCTGCGCAAGGCCGAAGAGGCAGGCCAGCCCTTCGACCACGGCGTGGCAATGGCCAACCTGGCGCTGCTGGACAGCGATCAGGAAAAAGCCGTGCTCAACCGCCTGGCCCGCTACCCGGAAGTGGTCGAACATGCGACCCGCAATCGCGAGCCCCAGCAGGTGGCCCAGTATCTGCTGGATCTGGCGGGCGACTTCCACACCTGCTACAACGCCGTCAAGGTCATGGTCGAAGACGACACGCTGCGCAACACCCGCCTGGCGCTCGGCCTGGCCACACGTCAGGTGCTGCGCAACGGGCTGGATCTGATGGGGGTCAGTGCCCCAGAGGAGATGTAATTCATGGCCAGCCCGCGTAACAAGCCGTCCCGTCGAGGCGCCACCTCGCAGCGTAAATCTGCTCGCCGCTCCGGCGACGGGTGGCGTATTCCCGGCTGGCTGTGGGGGGTGGCCGGGGTGGCCGCCGGCTTCTTCCTGGCGCAGCATCAGCACGGCACCGCCCCGTGGCAGGAGCAGAGCAGCACGCCCCAGGCCACGGTGCTGCCCAAGCCCTCCAGCGATGAGCGCGGAGACGCCCAGGGCACGGGGCAGGCAGCCTCGGCCGAGCCTGCCATGCCCACCTTCGAGTTCTACACGCTGCTCCCCGAAACCGAGGTCATCGCTCCGGGAGGCGCCATTCCGGCCAATATCACTCGGCCTGAGATCGCCGAAGCCGCCACAGAGGCTGCCAGCAACGCGGCAGCCGCGGACGACGCCTCGCCGGGCAGCACCGGCAGCAGCGCCAACGACCCGATTGCTCAGGTCATTGCCGCCAACACGCGACCCAACGAGCAGGCCGCCGTGGCGGCTACCCAGCCGCCTGCCGCTAGCAGCACTAGCACCAGCAGTAGTGCCAGCACGCCGAACCGCTACATGCTGCAAGCCGCTTCGTTTCGCGAC
This sequence comes from Halomonas sp. 18071143, assembly GCF_019211725.1. Lineage (NCBI taxonomy): Bacteria > Pseudomonadati > Pseudomonadota > Gammaproteobacteria > Oceanospirillales > Halomonadaceae > Halomonas > Halomonas sp. 18071143. The sequence goes on along the minus strand of NZ_CP078120.1, from coordinate 629,302 downwards.
CTCAGCGACGCCGAGCAGCTGCGCGGCCGGCTGCGCAACCTGAGTTTGCTGGCACAAATCAGCGAAGTGCAGGCCAATGGCGACACCTGGCACCGCGTGCAGGTAGGCCCTTACGAGGATACCCGGGAGCTGAACCGCGCCCAGGACCTGATGAGCACTCAAGGGATCGAACCCCTGCTGATACAGCTGCAGAACTGAGCTACCCCCCCTGACCGCGCCTGAAGGCGCGGTTTTATCACCTGGCTTTCTCGAGCGGGCGGTTGATTTTTCATCAGCCGCCCGCATTTTGTTGGGAATCGCTTTTTTTACGGCCACCCAGGGTGGCCGATCAGTCATCGGGAGCGCGTCTCCCCCAAGGAGTTATCTCCATGACCACCATTGTCTCCGTTCGCCGCGGTAACCAGGTCGCTCTTGCTGGCGACGGCCAAGTATCGCTGGGCAACACCGTGATGAAAGGCAACGCCAGCAAGGTTCGCCGCCTCTATCGCGGCAAGGTACTGGCCGGTTTTGCCGGCGGCACTGCGGATGCCTTTACCCTGTTCGAACGTTTCGAAGCTCAGCTGGAGAAGTATCAGGGCCATCTCACCAAGGCGGCCGTGGAGCTTGCCAAGGATTGGCGCACCGACCGCGCCCTGCGCCGTCTGGAAGCACTGCTGGCCGTAGCCGACCACAGCGCCTCGCTGATCATCACCGGTAACGGTGACGTGGTCGAACCCGAACGCGGCATCATCGCCATCGGCTCGGGGGGCAACTTTGCCCAGGCCAGCGCCCGCGCGCTGCTCGAAAACACCGATCTCTCCGCCCGTGAAATCACCGAAAAATCCCTGCAAATCGCGGGTGACATCTGCGTATTCACTAACCACCACGTCACGCTCGAAGAGCTGAACATCGACGACCGTTGAGGCCCCTTTATGACTCAGATGACACCCCGTGAAATCGTCCATGCGCTGGACCAGTACATCATCGGCCAGCAGGATGCCAAACGCGCCGTTGCCATTGCGCTGCGCAACCGTTGGCGGCGCATGCAGCTCGACGATGATCTGCGCCCGGAAGTCACCCCCAAGAATATTCTGATGATTGGCCCCACCGGCGTGGGTAAAACCGAAATCGCCCGCCGCCTGGCCAAATTGGCCCGTGCGCCCTTCATCAAGGTCGAAGCCACCAAGTTCACGGAAGTGGGCTACGTGGGTCGCGACGTGGAATCGATCATCCGCGACCTGATGGAAGCCGCCATCAAGATGGTGCGCGAGCACGCCAAGGAAGAAGTCGGCCACCGCGCAGAAGATGCCGCCGAAGACCGCGTTCTCGATGCGCTGCTGCCGCCGCCCCGCGGCCAGGAAGAGCAGCCCCGGGACGATAACAGCACGCGCCAGCTGTTCCGCAAGAAACTGCGCGAAGGCCAGCTGGACGACAAGGAAATCGACATCGAAATCACCGCCCAGAGCCAGGGCATCGACATCATGACGCCGCCGGGCATGGAGGAGATGACCAGCCAGCTGCAGAGCCTGTTCTCCAACATGGGCCAGCAAAAGCGTGAAAAGCGTCGCGTTACCGTCAAGGAAGCCCTGGTGCTGCTGCGTGACGAGGAAGCGGGCAAGCTGGTCAACGAAGAGGAGATCAAGGCCCGCGCCGTCGAGGCCGTCGAGCAGCACGGCATCGTCTTCCTGGACGAGATCGACAAGGTGGCCAAGGGCAGTGGCCAGTCCAGCGGTGGTGAAGTATCACGCGAGGGCGTGCAGCGCGACCTGCTGCCACTGATCGAAGGCTCCACGGTGTCGACCAAATATGGCATGGTGAAGACCGACCATATCCTGTTCATCGCCTCCGGTGCTTTCCACTTGGCGCGGCCTTCCGACCTGATCCCCGAGCTGCAGGGTCGCTTGCCCATTCGCGTGGAGCTGGACGCTCTCACTCCCGGCGATTTCAAGCGCATCCTCACCGAGCCTTCCGCCTCGCTGACCAAGCAGTATCAGGCGCTGCTGGGCACCGAAGGGCTGGACGTAGAGTTCACTCCCGACGGCATCGAGCGCATTGCGGAGATCTCCTGGCAGGTCAACGAAGGGACCGAGAACATCGGCGCGCGCCGCCTGCACACGGTCATGGAGCGGCTGCTGGAAGAGGCCTCGTTCAAGGGCGGCGATATGGATAGCCCGCTGGTGATCGATGCAGATTACGTTAACGCGCAGTTGGGAGAACTGGCGGTAGACGAAGATCTCTCCCGCTATATTCTGTAACCTCTGCCGCACCCCGACACCTGGCCACCCCGGCCAGGTGTCGCTCGTGCCTGAGCGACGTCACGCCAACCATGAGTGCCCCGACCATGAACGCCTCCAACACCCACACGTCTACCCACACCCCCTCTACTCCCGATGCCCCGGTCCCCACCCGAGTGCACTACCACAAGCAGGCCCGCGAGTTGGAACTCGGCTACGCCTCGGGGGACACCTACCGGCTGCCCGTGGAGCTGCTGCGCGTCTACTCTCCCTCTGCCGAAGTGCGTGGCCACGGTGGCGACACGGCGGTACTGCAAGTGGGCAAGAAGGACGTCGGCCTGCAGAACATCACCCAAGCGGGTAACTACGCCCTCAAGCTGCACTTCGACGATGGCCACGACAGCGGCCTCTACAGCTGGAACTACCTGCACGACCTCGCGACGCATCAACACGCTTACTGGAACAACTACCTCGAGCGGCTGGAAGCAGCGGGTGCCTCTCGCGAGCCTGCGGGCATTCAATTCAAGCAGCTGTGACGCCACGCCCCAGTTGAGGCGCAGACAAAGCAGGCTCGAGAAGGCTACAATGTTGGCCATCAATGATTGCGATGACCTTATGGTCGACTACTACCGCCTCGAACTCGGGAGCTGAAGCCCCATGAGCCCCACGGAAAAACGCACCACCCATTTTGGCTACCAGGAAGTCCCGGTCGACGAAAAAGCCTCACGCGTCGCCGATGTTTTCCACTCGGTCGCCGCCCGCTACGACGTCATGAACGACCTGATGTCCCTGGGCATCCACCGTGTGTGGAAGCGCCTCACCATCGAGCGTGCTGGCGTTCGCCCCGGCCATCATGTGCTGGACATCGCTGGCGGCACGGGGGACCTGACCCTCAAGTTCTCGCGTCTGGTCGGCCCCCGCGGCAAGGTCGTGCTGGCCGACATCAACGCCTCCATGCTCAAGGTAGGCCGCGACAAGCTGATGGACAACGGCGTCGGTGGCAACGTTGAGTACGTCCAGGCCAATGCCGAGTGTCTGCCCTTCCCGGACAACAGTTTCGACTGCATCACCATCGCCTTTGGCCTGCGCAACGTGACCGACAAGGACGCCGCGCTGCGCTCCATGGCACGGGTACTCAAGCCCGGCGGCCGCCTGCTGGTGCTGGAGTTTTCCAAGCCCAACAACCCGCTACTCTCCAGGGCCTACGATGAGTACTCGTTCCGGCTGTTGCCCAAGATGGGCGAACTGGTCGCCGGCGACGGCGAAAGCTACCGCTACCTGGCCGAATCGATCCGCATGCACCCCGACCAGGAAACCCTGAAGGGCATGATGGAAACCGCCGGGCTCGATCGAGTGGAGTACACCAACCTGACCGGCGGCATCGTCGCCCTGCACCGCGGCATCAAGCTATGACGCCTCGCACGCTGACCCACCGAACGATGAGGCCCGCATGCTAGTCACCCCGACCCTGCTGCTGGCCGGTTGTGAACGCACGCTGAACGCACTGCTTGCCCGTGACCCTGCTGCCCCTGGGCGGCTGGCCGCGCTGGCGGGCAGCCGCCTGCTGGTGCGTCTGGAAAAGCCACAGCTGGCGCTGCTGCTTTGCTACCACAATGCCGGACTGGATCTGCAGCACGGCGACGACGTCGATGAAAGCGACGTGGATGCGGTGGTCGAACTGACCCCGGAAACCCTCTCGGAGTGGCTCAGCGGTGCCTCCGTGGAGCGGCTGATGTTCGAGGGCAAGCTGGCCATTCGGGGGCATGTCCACTTATTGGAAGCTACCCGAGAGCTGCTGCTGGACCTGGAGGTCGACTGGGAAGGTGAGCTGGCACACTGGCTGGGCGACATGCCTGCCCATTCGCTGGCCGAAGGGCTGCGCCGCGCGGCACGCTGGGGGCTACGCGCCAAGGACGAGCTACTGCAGGATGTGTCGGAGTATGTCTTCGAAGAGGCACGCCTGCTGCCAGGCCGCCAGCAGCGCGACGTGCTGCGCGACCACCTCACCGAGCTGGAAATCGCCACCGACCGCCTGGATGCCAGACTGCAGCGCCTGAATCGGCGTCTCACGCAGTTGGCCAAGGCCAATGCGCCCGAGGAGCCGAGCGAATGAGCCTGCGGCTGTTCAAGATTCTCTGGGTAGTCACGCGGCACCGTTTGGACACGCTCGTACCTGCCGAGCGCATGCCACTCTGGCTGCGGCTGCTGACCCGTTTTTCGCCCCTCCAACTGGTGCCGGTGGGCAAGCGCAGCCGCGGCGAGCGGCTGCGGCTGGCGTTGGAGGCACTGGGCCCGATCTTCATCAAATTCGGCCAAATGCTCTCGACCCGCCGCGACCTGCTGCCGGAAGACATTGCCGACGAGCTGAAACGTCTGCAGGATCAGGTGCCGCCCTTTGCTGGCGAGCTGGCAGCGGCCCGAGTGGAGAAAGAGCTGGGCATGACCCTGGTGGAGGCCTTTGCGGCCTTCGACCGTGTGCCCCTCGCCTCGGCCTCCATCGCCCAGGTGCACGCCGCCACCCTGCACGGTGGCGAAGAGGTCGTGGTCAAGATCATTCGCCCCGGCATCGACCGAATCATGCGCCAGGACATGGGGCTGATGTACCAGGTAGCGAAGCTGCTGGCCAAAGTGCCCGAAGCCAGACGCCTGCGCCCGGTAGAAGTCATTCGCGACTATGAAGCCACCCTGTTCGACGAGCTGGACCTCTACAAGGAGGCGGCCAACACCTCTCAGCTCAAACGTAATTTCAAGGACTCGCCGCTCCTCTTCGTGCCCACCATCTACTGGCCCTACACCCGGCGCCACGTGATGGTGCAGGAGCGCATTCGCGGCGTACCGGTGGCCGACCTGGAGACCTTGCGGGCCCGCGGCACCAATCTGAAAAAGCTCGCCGAGCGCGGCGTGGAACTATTCTTCACCCAGGTATTCCGGGACAACTTCTTCCACGCGGACATGCATCCCGGCAATATCTTCGTCAACTGTGACGACCCGGACGACCCCCAGTACATCGCCATCGACTGCGGTATCGTGGGCAGCCTCACCCGGGAAGACCAGGATTATCTGGCGCGCAACCTGCTGGCTTTTTTCCATCAGGACTATTACGAGGTCGCTTCCCTGCACATCGAGTCGGGATGGGTGGGCGAGAACACCCGTGCCAACGAATTTGCCGCAGCCATTCGTACCGTGTGCGAACCGATTCTGGAAAAGCCTCTGAAGGATATTTCCTTTGGGCAGGTGCTGCTGGGGCTGTTTCAAACGGCGCGACGCTTCAACATGGAAGTTCAGCCGCAGCTGGTGCTGCTGCAGAAAACCCTGCTTAACATCGAAGGGCTGGGGCGTCAGCTCTACCCGGAGCTGGACCTATGGAGCACCGCCAAGCCCTACCTGGAAAAGTGGATGAGAGAGCGTGCCGGTATCGGCGGGCTCTGGGCATCGCTCAAGCGCCAGGCGCCGGAGCTTTCGCATCAATTGCCAGAGCTGCCGGCGCTGGCACATCAGGCGCTCAGCCGCATGGAACATGAACACCGCCAGCGGCATCAGCAGGTCACCGCGCTCAGCCAGATGCGCCACCAGTTGAAACAACAGGGCAAACGCCAGCATCGGCTGCGCATCGGTTTGGCACTCGTGGCCATCGCGCTTGCCTGGCAGCCGCTGAGCAGTTGGGCCGCCACCCAGGATTGGCCGATTCTGGCAGCTGCCGGGGTCGGGTTGCTGCTGCTGATCTGGCAGTGAGCCTTTCCAGTGCGTGCCGGATGACACTCTATTGCGATGAATAACGAGAACACCATGACAGATGCCAACCAAGCCCCCGTACTGGACACCCTGGCCGACGTTTTGAAACAGCGTCGCCATGCGCAACCAGAAGAATCTTATGTTGCCTCCTTGCATCACAAGGGTTTGAACAAGATACTCGAGAAAGTGGGCGAAGAGGCCACCGAAACGCTGCTGGCCGCCAAGGATGCCGAGCACGGCGATGAGCAGGCCCGTCAAGCGTTGATCGCCGAAACGGCCGACCTGTGGTTTCATAGCCTGGTCATGCTGTCGCATCTGGACCTGGACCATCAGCCCGTGCTGGACGAGCTTGCGCGACGGTTTGGAATCTCTGGTCACGACGAAAAAGCGTCCCGATCACAACGTTAACCCTGCATCCATGAGGAAACGCATATGTTAGGTGGTATCAGTATTTGGCAGCTGCTGATTGTTCTGGGCATCATCATCCTGATTTTCGGCACCAAAAAACTGCGTAACGTGGGCACCGACCTGGGCGGCGCGGTCAAGGGCTTCAAGAAAGCCATGCACGAGGAAGAGAAGGACGGCGACAAGCCCTCTGATCAGCCTCAGGCCAAGGTCGCCCACGAAGAGAACGGCAACACCTACGACGTTCAAGCTGAGCAGAAGCCAGCGGCAGACGTTCACTCTGGCGACCGCAACGAAGAGCGCAAATAACCCATGCTGGATATCGGCTTTCTTGAACTCATGCTCATCGGCGTCGTGGCACTGCTGGTGCTGGGCCCGGAACGCCTGCCCAAGGCGGCGCGCACGGCGGGTCTATGGATCGGCAAGATCAAGCGCACGGTATCCGGCATGCAGCGTGAAATCAGTGCCCAACTGGAAGCCGAAGAGCTGCGGCAAAAGCTGAATGAGCAGCAGAAAAAGCTCGATGACAGCCTGAAAAAAGCCAAGCAGGATGTCGAGAGCATTGCTGACGCCCCTTCAGCCGTGCCTGCCCAGCCTTCCGCCCAGGCAGACACCGAACAGCGGGTGGCCAGGGCCAGCGCACGACTGGATGACGCTTTGCAGACCGTGCGTGAAGACCTGCCGAGCGACACCGATACGGCCGATCAAAAGGATAGACCCCACTCATGAGCATGTCTGGCAACTCCCAGCCACCGCACAACGACCAGGGCCAGGCGCCTCTCATCGAGCATCTGATCGAGCTGCGCTCGCGCTTGATGAAGGCGGTCGTGGTGATCCTGGTGATTTTCCTGGGGCTCTATGCTTTTGCCAACGATATCTACACCTTCGTGGCCGAGCCGCTGATGGCACTGCTGCCCGAAGGTTCCCAGATGATTGCCACCGAGGTCGCCTCGCCCTTCCTGGCACCTTTCAAGCTGACACTGGTAGTGGCGGTCTTCATTGCCATTCCTTTCGTGCTGCACCAGGCCTGGGCCTTCGTGGCGCCGGGGCTTTACGATAACGAGAAAGCGCTGGCCATTCCGATTCTCGTTTCCAGCGTGGCGCTGTTTTATGCCGGGGCAGCGTTTGCCTATTACGTGGTGTTTCCGCTGCTGTTCGAGTTTTTTACCCAAACGGGGCCGGAAAATGTCGCGGTGATGACCGACATCAATCAGTACCTGAACTTCGTGCTCAAGTTGTTCTTTGCATTTGGCGTGGCCTTTGAAATCCCCATCGCCACCTTCCTGCTGATTCTCTCCGGCGCGACGACCGTGGAAAGCCTGTCGAAGAAGCGCCCGTATATCATACTGGGCTGCTTTGTCGTCGGTATGCTGCTGACGCCGCCCGATGTGATTTCTCAAAGCCTGCTGGCGATTCCCATGTACTTGTTGTACGAAGTGGGGTTGCTGTTTGGCCGTCTGGTGCGCAAGCCAAAAACCACCGAGGAAGAGCAGACCGACTAGCGCTCCTGTATGCTCAAGGCCATTAAAAAGCCTCTGTCATCCCACGATGACAGAGGCTTTTTCCCTACGGGCTTGCCAGCCAGCCTAGCCCATCATTTCATCGATACGCTCCACTAGTTTGAAGATGCCCGTGGCAGCTTCACTGATGCGCGTTGCCAGCATATAGGCAGGCGTGGTGACCACGCGATGCTCGAGATCCACGACGATCTCTTCCACGCCGCAGCTACGGTGCAGCCCGCCCATGGCACTGATCGCCCCGGATACGCCCGGATCATGACCTACCGTGACGGCGATGCCATCCCCCAACAGCCGGGGCACCATGACCGGGGAAATGCACATCAAGCCAATCGGCTTGGCGTCTTTCTTGAATCCTGCCAGCGCCTCCTTGACGCTTTCCAGCACCTGCATCTCGTCACCTTGCATGGCAAAGTCACACAGGTTCTTGGCAACGCCAAAGCCACCGGGCACGATCACTGCATCGAAATCATTGGACACCAGCTCGGTGATCGGACTGATCTCGCCACGCGCCAGACGGGCCGACTCCTGCAGCACATTGCGTCGCTCACCCTCCACCGGCGTCTGATCCAGGTGGTTGATGACGTGATGCTGCTCTACATCGGGTGCAAAGCAGCGATACCCGATGCCCAACTGATCCAGACGCAGTAGTGTCAGTGTCGTTTCGTAGATTTCCGAACCGTCGAACACGCCACAGCCGGCTAATACCACCGCTACCTGCTTGGTCATACCTCTACTCCTTGTCGAAGCCATGCGAATGGCTGAGTGACTCACTTTAGTCAGTCTGCCCTGCGGCCACAAGGCGGCTTTCGCTGCATGGCATGACTGATATACTCAACCCACGCCCAGAGAGTTGTCCGCGCTGTTGGCCAATGCTCGTGGGGCACCCTTTTCGAGACTGTCTGGAGAGAGCCGTTGAACACCTCAAGCCCGCGCCATTTCCCCGCCACCCGCATGCGCCGCATGCGCCGGGACGACTTCTCACGCCGTTTGATGCAGGAGTCGACCCTGACGCCCAACGACCTGATTCTGCCGGTGTTCGTGCTGGAAGGCGAAAATCAGCGTGAAGCGGTGGCCTCCATGCCCGGCGTGGAGCGGCTGTCCATCGACCTGCTGATCGAACAAGCCAAGGAGGCCCATGCCCTGGGCATACCGGCGCTGGCGCTGTTTCCGGTGATCGGCGCCGAGCAAAAAAGCGAGCTGGCCGAAGAGGCCTACAATGCCAGTGGCCTGGTACAGCGCACCGTGCGTGCCCTCAAGGAAGCCGTGCCAGAGCTTGGTATCATCACCGATGTGGCGCTGGACCCCTACACCAGCCACGGCCAGGACGGCATTCTCGATGCCCAGGGCTACGTGCAAAATGATCGCACGGTGGACACGCTGCTCAAGCAGGCCCTTTCTCATGCGGAAGCCGGCGCCGATGTCGTGGCCCCCTCCGACATGATGGATGGCCGGATTGGTGCGATTCGCCAGGTACTGGAGCAGGAGCAGCTGCACAATGTGCGCATCATGGCGTACAGCGCCAAGTACGCCTCGAACTACTACGGCCCCTTCCGGGATGCCGTCGGCTCCGCCGCCAATCTGGGCAAGGCCGACAAACGCACCTATCAGATGGACCCCGCCAACAGCGACGAAGCTCTGCACGAAGTGGCGCTGGACATCGCCGAAGGTGCCGACATGGTGATGGTCAAGCCGGGCATGCCTTATCTTGACGTAGTGCAGCGTGTCAAAAGCGAGCTGCAGGTGCCAACCTTCGCCTATCAGGTGAGCGGTGAGTACGCCATGCACCGCGCGGCCTTCGACAACGGCTGGCTGGCCGCAGAGCCGGTGATTCTCGAATCGCTGATGTGCTTCAAGCGGGCGGGGGCCGACGGCATATTGACCTACTTCGCGTTGGAAGCGGCGCGTCTGCTGCAGCGCTGATGCCACCAGGATGACAAATCGGTGACACCTGTTTGTCATCTTGCCCCTGCATACTTAACGCAATTCGCGTTATAACAAGCAGCACAGGCAAGCGCCATTACCGCAGGGGGCCAGCATGGAAGACAACTCAGCCGATTCCACCACCGATGTCAGCAGTACCGTGCCCGGTAACGAGACTTTCGTGAGCGACAGTACCGAGGCACTGCCTTTACGGGTCAACCGTACACCGACGGGAGTACAGGCCCGTGAAGTGCTTCCGGAAGCCGACCTGGATGACCCACAGCTCTACTTCAACCGCGAGCTTTCGCACCTGCAGTTCAATATTCGCGTGCTGGAGCAGGCGCTGGACGATGCGCATCCGCTGCTGAACCGTCTCATGTTCCTGCTGATCTTCTCGTCCAACATGGACGAGTTTTTCGAAATCAGGGTCGCGGGGCTCAAGCACCAAATGGCGCTGGGCGATGACACCACCGCCGCCGATGGTCGCTTACCCAAGGCCGTGCTGGGGGAGATTTCCACCATTGCCCACCAGCAAATCGCCCGCCAATACGCGATCCTCAATGACACCCTGCTGCCTGCCCTGGAAGCCCAGGGGCTACGTTTTCGCCGCCGCGATCAATGGACCGAGGCGCAGAAGGCCTGGGCGCGGGAATTTTTCGATAACGAGATCATGCCGGTCATCAGCCCCATCGGCCTGGACCCCTCTCATCCGTTCCCTCGGCTGGTCAATAAAAGCCTCAACTTCATCGTCGAGCTCGATGGTAAAGACGCCTTTGGCCGTGCTGGCGGCATGGCGATTCTGCCCGCCCCACGCTCGCTGCCACGGCTGATGGCCTTGCCCAGAGAGCTGTGTGCAGAGGGCTACACCGAGTATGTCTTTTTGTCTTCGCTCATACATGCCCATGCCGAAGAGCTGTTCCCCGGCATGCGCGTGCGCGGCTGCTATCAGTTCCGCCTGACCCGCAATGCGGACATGACCGTCGACCCGGAAGAGGTCTCAGACCTGGCATCGGCGTTACGCGGCGAGCTGCTAGCACGGCGCTATGGCAGCGGCGTACGCCTGGAGGTCGCCGATAACTGCCCGGATGAGCTCATCAACTTCCTGCTACGCCAGTTCGAGCTGGACAACGACGATCTATACCGCGTACAGGGGCCAGTGAACCTGACCCGCATGATGGCCGTGCTGGGCGACGTGGACCGCCCCGAGCTGCTCTATCGCCCGTTTACCCCCAGCGTGCCCAAGGGCTTGAAGGGCGGCAGCCTGTTCAGCGCCATTGCCAACAACGACATTCTGCTGCACCACCCCTTCCAGGCCTTCTCCCCCATCGAAGACCTGCTGCGCGAAGCCGCACGCGATCCAGACGTTCTGGCCATCAAGCAGACGCTCTACCGTACCGGTGCCGACTCCTCCATCGTCAGCGCGCTGGTGGATGCCGCCAGCCAGGGCAAGGAGGTCACCGTGGTCATCGAGCTACGGGCACGCTTCGACGAAGCAGACAACCTGCAGCTTGCCTCGCGCCTACAGGAAGCCGGGGCCATCGTCATCTACGGCATCATGGCCTACAAGACCCACGCCAAAATGCTGCATATCGTCCGCCGTGAGCGCGGCGAGCTGCGTCACTATGCGCACCTGGGCACGGGCAACTACCATGCCAAGACCGCCAAGCTGTATACCGACTACAGCCTGCTGACTGCCAACAAGGCGCTGTGTGCCGACGTGCACAAGGTCTTCCAGCAGCTCTCGGGCATGGGCCGCGCGCGTAAGATCGATACGCTGCTGCACGCGCCGTTCACGCTGCACGAGCGGCTGGTGGAAATGATCGATCGGGAAGCCCAGATCGCCCGCAAGGGCAAACGTGGCCATATCATCATCAAGTGCAACTCGCTGACCGAGCCCAAGCTGATCAAGGCGCTTTACCGAGCCTCTCAGGCGGGCGTGGAGTGCGACCTGATCATTCGCGGCATGTGCTGCCTGAAACCCGGCGTGCCGGGCGTATCAGACAACATTCGCGTACGCTCGATCATTGGCCGCTTTCTGGAACATACCCGAGTCTTTCACTTCCATAACGACGGCAAACCGGAAACCTGGTGCTCCAGCGCCGACTTCATGTCGCGCAACATGTTCCACCGCGTGGAAACCTGCTTCCCGCTGCTGGACAAGAAGCTCGCCACCCGGGTGCGCAAGGACCTGGAGACCTACCTGGTCGATAACTGCCAAAGCTGGCTACTGCAGAGCGATGGCAGCTACCAGCTCCAGGACCCAGGCCACGGCGATGCCATCAGCGCCCAGGAAACGCTGCTCTACGCTTACGCCACGAAGAGCTGAGGCCGCCGCCCTGGCCTGGTAGCCGGGGCAGCTCAGGCACACTTCCCTCTCACGTGTGTTGCTGGCGCAGCTGGCGGGCAGCTTTCACCATATTGGCCAGGGCCGGCTCCACATCGGCCCACTCACGGGTTTTCAGCCCGCAGTCAGGATTGACCCATAGCCGTTCAGCGGGAATCTTTTCCAACGCCTTCTCCATGAGCGTTGCCATCCAGCTCACCTCGGGAGTGTTGGGCGTGTGAATGTCGTATACCCCAGGCCCAATTTCATTAGGGTAAGCAAAGTCCTGAAAAGCATCCAGCAGCTGCATGTCCGAGCGCGATGTCTCGATGGTGATCACGTCCGCGTCCAGGGCCGCAATGGCACCGATGATATCGTTGAACTCCGAGTAACACATATGGGTGTGAATCTGGGTACTGTCGGCAACCCCCGCCGCACTGAGCTGAAAGCTCTCGACGGCCCAGTCCAGGTAGGTCTGCCACTCACTCTGGCGCAGCGGCAAGCCTTCACGCAGGGCGGGCTCGTCAATCTGGATCACCCGAATTCCCGCGCTTTCCAGGTCACGAACTTCATCACGCAGTGCCAGGGCTATCTGGCGACAGGTGAGGGCTCGGGGCTGGTCATCACGCACGAAGGACCATTGAAGAATCGTCACCGGGCCGGTCAACATGCCCTTCATCGGTTTTTGCGTCAGCGACTGGGCGTACTCACTCCAACGCACCGTCATGGGCGCGGGGCGGGCTACATCACCATAGATGATCGGCGGTTTGACGCAGCGTGAACCGTAGCTTTGTACCCAGCCAAATCGGGTAAAGGCAAAGCCGTCCAGCTGTTCACCGAAGTATTCCACCATGTCGTTACGTTCGGCTTCGCCATGTACCAATACATCCAGCCCCAGAGCATCCTGGCGTGCGATGACATAGGCAATTTCCTGCGCCATTCTCGCGTCGTAATCGGCCTGTCCAAGCTCACCGGCTCTGAATGCTCGTCGTGCTTCACGAATCTCGCTGGTTTGCGGGAAGGAGCCAATGGTAGTGGTGGGAAACAGTGGGAGCGCCAGCGCACGCCGCTGTTCCAGCGCGCGTTGGGGGTAAGCTGACCGTCGCTGGCTATCTGCTGGTGTGATGCCTGCGAGGCGCGTGCTTACCTCGAGCTGGTGGATACGCCGCGACTCACGCCGCGTGTCCAGCGCACGTGTGGCCTCGTTCAAGCGCTGCTCATCGGCAGGCGTGGCGCGGTTGTCGATCAGACGCGCCAGGCTGACCACCTCGTCCAATTTCTGACGAGCGAAGGCCAGCCATGATCGCAGCTCCGGGTCCAGGCTATCTTCCTGGGCCAAATCCACGGGCACATGGAGCAGCGAGCAGCTGGGCGCCAGCCAGAGCCGCCGGCCGAGACGCACCTTGATGGGCAGCAGGCGTTCACGCAAGGCGGCCAAATCGGCCCGCCAGACATTGCGGCCATCGACCAAACCGAGCGAAAGAATCTGGTGCGGACTCAAACGGTCGATAACACTTTCGACCTGCTCTGGAGCACGCACAGCATCAATATGCAGCCCAGCGACCGGCAGTCGAGTGGTCAAGGCAAGGTTATCGCCCAGGGCGCCAAAATAGGTCGCCAGCAACAGTTTAGACGGTGCCGCCTGAAGGCGATGATAAGCGCGTTCATACGCCTGCTGCCAGGCCACGGGCAAGTCCTGCACCAGAGCAGGCTCATCGAGCTGCACCCACTCCACGCCCTGGGTCGCCAAGCGCGCCAGGATATCGCTGTAGACATCCAGCACGCTATCCAACAGCGTGAGTCGATCAAAACGGCTGCCCTTGGTCTTGCCAAGCCACAACCAGGTCAGAGGCCCTACCAGTGTGACCTTGGGGGTGAACCCTGCCTGCAGCGCTTCATCGACCTCATCGAACAGCCGCTCCGAGGCCAGTGTGAAGCGTTGGCCCTGGTGAAGTTCGGGCACCAGGTAGTGATAGTTGGTATCGAAATACTTGGTCATCTCGCAAGCGGCAGCGGGTTTTCCGCTGGGTGCTCGCCCGCGAGCCATGCGAAACATGGTATCCAGGTCTACCCTGCCGTCTCTGACTTCATCGGCAGCATCAAAGCGCTCGGGTACCGCCCCCAACATGACCGAAACATTCAACACCTGGTCGTAAAAGGCGAAGTCACCGACGCTGACCATGTCCAGCCCAGCCGCCTGCTGAATTTGCCAATGATGGAGCCGTAGCGCCTGAGCGGTGCTCTCCAAAGCTTCTCGGTCGGCCTCACCGCGCCAGTAAGCCTCGGTGATTTTCTTCAGCTCACGTCGTGCACCAATGCGGGGGTAGCCGAGTATATGAGACACTGTCATGATGAATCCTTCCCATGCGAATGATGTCACTCAGTTTGCTCACCGCACAAAAGTGAATCAAACTAAAGATTCTAATATAAAACATGAAAATTACTCACCATGATTGAGCTACGCCATTTGCGCACGCTACTGGCGCTGAGGGAAACGGGGTCGCTGGTGGAAGCCGCCGAGCGCGTGCACCTCACCCAGTCAGCGCTTTCCCACCAGTTGAAAGACCTGGAAGGCCGTATCGATAGCGCGCTGTTCGTGCGCAAGACGCGCCCCGTGGAATTTACCCGCGCCGGTTTGCGCCTGTTGGCGCTGGCCGATGACATTTTGCCCGAAGTACGCAAGGCCGAGCGAGACCTGGCGCGCTTGGCAGGCACCGAGCAGGGACGCCTGCACATGGCCATCGAATGCCACAGCTGCTTTCAGTGGCTGATGCCCACCGTGGACTATTTTCGTGACCATTGGCCAGAGGTGGAAATCGACATCCCCAGCGGCCACCATTTCGACCCGCTACCTGCCCTGGCACGCGAGCAGCTGGACCTGGTCATCACCGCCGACCCTCAGCCGCTGGAAGGGGTGCACTACGAGCCATTGTTTCGTTACGAGGGGTTGTTGGCCGTAGCCCGACAGCATCGCCTGGCGGGCAGTGCCTATGTTCTGCCCGCCGCCCTGGCCGAAGAGACGTTGATCACCTACCCGGTGGAGCAGTCACGACTGGACGTCTTCACCCAATTCCTGACGCCCGCTAATGTGCGCCCCAAGGAGATTCGTACGGCCGAATTGACCATCATGATGATGCAGCTGGTGGCCAGCGGCCGTGGGGTTTGCGCGCTGCCCAACTGGGCCTTGACCGAGTATCTGGAGCGCCACTACGTCAGTGCCGTCAAGCTGGGCGAACAGGGCATCTGGAGCACGCTGTACGCGGCCATTCGTGAAGAGACCATGGAAGCGCCGTGGATGCAGGACTTTTTACGCACGGCTCAGGAGACCTCCTTTGCGGTACTCTCCGGGATCAGGCCGGCGAATCGCGACGAGGAATGAGCAAGGTAAAGCGGGCGCCGCCCAGCGCTGGGCTGCTGTCCACGGTGACGCTGCCGCCATGACCACTCATGATTTTCTGCACGATGGACAACCCGAGGCCATACCCGCCCGAGCTGCGGGCGCGGCTATCGTCCAGCCGGGCAAACGGCTTGAAGATATCGGCCCGGGCTTCCAGCGGTATGCCCGGCCCATCGTCTTCCACATCGATGCGCACGAGGTGGGGCTCATCCCAGAGCCGAATGATCACCTGTGTTTTGCTGTAACGACAGGCATTGCCGACCAGATTCTGTAGCGCCCGTTGAAGATAGCGAGGCTCGGCCAGCAGTTCGATGTCTGGGCCAGGGTCGAGCTCAAGCGTGAGGCCTGCGTGCAGCGGGGCCAGGGTATCGATGACCCGGTTGGCCATGGCACGGCAGTCGACCAGACTCATTTCAAGCTCGCCACCGTGCAGGGTGTCTCCCCCCAACCGGGCATAGGTCAGAATCTCATCGACCAGTTCGTCCAGCTCGGTGATATCGGCATCGATGCCCTGTAGCTGCCTCTGAATGGCCGGCTGGTCGGTCATGTCTTCCACCATCTGCACGGCAAAGCGGATACGCGCCACCGGGGTGCGCAGCTCATGGGAGACCGCGCGGATCATCTCCTGCTGGCCACGCAGCAAGCTCTGCACCTGATTGGCCATACCGTTGAACGCCATGCCGACACGACCGAGAAAATCACCGCTTTCCACTTTTACACGGGTTTCCAGGCGGCCACTGGCGATGCGGGTTGCCGCCAGCTCCAGTCGCGCCATGCGTGATTCGATACTGCGCATGATCAGATAAACGATCAGGCTGAGCACGGCCATCAGGCCGACCAGCAAGGGGAGATGCAAGTTGAGCGGCAGCGTATCGCCCCGCGTGACGGGGCCTGCCTGTAGCCACTGGGGCGTGTCACCCGGCGGGACGGGGAGCTGGTAGACCAGCGTGATGGCGAGCTTGTCGGACATCAGTCGGGTAATGACGCCCCCGAGCGTCATCTGAAAGCGCTGTTCGGCAGTCAGGTCCTCTGGCGGTGCGCTCAGCAGCGTCAATGGCCAGCTACCAGGGCGCAAGTGGCTGAGGGTATCGGCCCGTTCCTGAGGCGGCATGCTAGCCAGCCACTCGCCCAACGCCACCAGGCTACCCTGCCATTGGCGCTCCCCCCAGGCCGCAAAATTCGCTTCCAGCAGCCATACCTCATGCTGGCGTGGAGAATCCGGCAAACGTTGGCGCAGTTGCCAGGGGGATTCCGCCACCAGCACACGACCCCGCTCGATGCGTGATCGTTCGAAATAGCCCAGCGGGGTATCGGCCATGCGACGCAGCGCCAGCTGCATGCCCAGGCGCTCGGAGAGCTCGCCCAATAGCGCGTCACGCTCCTCCTCAGCCACGCTGGCCAGTCGCTGAGTCATCATCGACATGGGCAGTGCAGCCAGCTGCTCTCGGTAATCCTCTCGACGCACCTGCTCGATGAACGAGCGTCCACCCAGGGCAATCAGAAACACCACGCATAGCGCTAACCCGAGGAGCAGGTAGAAGCGTAAAAACGAGCCGTGACTCAGCACTCGCCGCATTGGGCGACCTCTCCTGGTTAGCTGTCCTTGACGAACAGATAGCCCTTGCTACGCACCGTCTTGATGCGGTGAGGCTGATTGGGGTCATCGCCAATCTTGGGGCGAATACGGGAGACCCGCACATCGATCGAGCGATCCTGGCCATCGTACTTGATGCCGCGCAAATCACTGAAGATCTCTTCCCGCGTCAACACCCGCCCCGCATTGCGGGCAAGCAACCATAAAAGGTCGAACTCGGCGCTGGTCAAGTCGATGCGATCACCTGCCAACCAGGCCTCGCGGGTGGCGTTGTCGATTTCCAGATTCTCGAACTTCAGGCGCATTTCACCGTCGGGAGCAGGGCCGTCGGCACGCCGCAACAGAGCACGCATACGGGCCAACAGCACCCTGGGCTGTACCGGCTTCGGTACGTAGTCATCGGCGCCCATCTCCAGCCCCAGCACCTGATCCAGGTCGTCGGTGCGCGCGGTGAGCATCATGATCGGCCCGGCGAAATTGGGCCGCACGCGGCGGCAGATGGCCAGGCCATCCTCACCGGGCAGCATGAGATCCAGAATCACCAGATCCGGCTGCAGCGTCAGGATACGATCTACCCCCTTGGCACCATCCGCTTCGATCGTCACTTGAAAGCCGTTGGCTTCCAGGTAGTCACGGGTGAGCTCCGCCAAGCGCTGATCATCTTCAATAATCAGCACATGATCCTGGTCGGGGTAGTCGGGCGTTACCGCCTCCTGCGATCCAAGTGCTTGAAATTGCTGTTCCAAGTGATCCACCATCCTTTTCCTTCACTCCGCTTAGGCAGTTTGTGTTGTCACCCGCACATCCCCTCTGCAACAGCAGGTTGTGAGCGCTTTCAGGATACCCTAAAACTGCGGTAACGCCTGCCCCTTGATCAACGTTCAGCACCCATCTCCCTGACGTTTCCGTGGGTGGCTTGATTCTTCCACCATCAAGCGCTAATGTGAAGGCGCAACTGTCGACAATGTGGCAGGAGGATATCGCCATGGAAAATGGCAAGGCAAAAAGTGTGATCAAGCGTGTTTATGTACCCACCCAGGTGCGCGATCTGCCCAACGGTGAGAAGTTGAAAATCCCGGGGCATTACAAGGCCCCACCCAGCGATAGTAACAGCTGACTCGAGCGCGTCCATCGCACTGATCGCAAAAAGGCAGGCCCATAGGGCCTGCCTTTTTTAATATCTGCCTGTTCAACAGTGTTAGCCGTTGGTTACGCTACCCTTTGGGCCCCAACAAAAACCAGGCAATCAAGCCCACCAGCGGGAACATCAACAGCACGATAATCCATAGCAATTTGGCAAGGCCGCCCGCCGAACTCTTGGCCACCTTGACGATGGCCCACACGACAATGACGAGCCAAATCAAACCTAACAAACCGCCGACTTCAATACCCATGGTAACTCCTTGTTGGGTTGCATCCGTGAGCATTTAGCTAAGCACATGTTAGGCAAGCGCACAAGGTTGGTTCAAGGTTCTGGCACACGTAGAATCATTTCACCACCGCGAATCTCGATGGCCAAGTGATTCAAAAAGCTCATGCCCAACAGGACGGTATCCCGCTCCATGCCTGGGCTGATGGAGCCTTGCACGTTACTCATGCGGATGCCGCCCAGCGCCACTTCATCCAGCTGAGTCAGGCTGCCTTCGACACGGCCATTGGCAGTATTGAACCAGGCACGCCGACCAGGCTCCAGGCCCAGCTGCGCTGCCAACTCCCCGGGCACGGCCACATAGGTCGCGCCGGTATCCAGCAAAAACGTAACGCTTTCGCCGTTGATCTCCCCCGGCGCTTCAAAGTGGCCGGCACGGTTGCGCTTGAGCGTGACAGGGCCATTCTCCGGCGACGTATTCATGATCTGGGCATTGGGGTACAGCATCTGCTCGAGCCCGCCCTGGACCCACCAGGTGCCGACACCGATCAGCAGCACCCAGAACAGCAGCATCATGACGATACCGCCCTGCTGTGACTTGGCTGTCGTCATGACGTACCTCACGAGTTCAGGAGCTTTTCCAAGCCGCCGCGGCATCGCGACCCCGTCGTTCGTTCACGAACATACAAATCAGCATAGCCGTTATGAACAGCACCACACACAGAAGAATGGAGGCCTGAAGGCCTATCAGGGCCTGCAACACCCCCAGCATGACGATGCCCATCACCCCTGCGAGCTTGTTGGCCAGCCCCCAGAAACCAAAAAATTCGGCAGATTTCGGCAACGGGGAAAAGACCCCCACCAGGGCACGGCTGGCGGACTGGCTGGATCCCAGGCTCAAGCCCGCCAGACAGCCTACCCACAGGAAGAGATGCTGCGCCTGCCACTCCAGCCCGAAACGGCCATTCAACCAGGCCGTGAGTTCAGGCGTGGCCCAAATGGCGACGATGGCGGCTACCCATAGCCCCAGGGTGATCTGATAAGTGCGTTTGGCGCCCAGGCGATCCTGCAAAAAGCCAAAACCGATGGCCCCGGTGGCCGCGGTCACCTGGACGATGATGAACATGATATTGCGTACGCTCTCATCCCAGCCAATGACCTGGGCCCCGTAAATAAAGGCAAAAGCGATGATGATGTAAACACCGGCCATGGAGAACAGCAGCGACACCAGAAAAATGCTCAAATCCTTGAAGTAACGCAGCTCATGAAAGGTGCCCATGATCCGCTGCCGAGCAATCTGACGGTAAGGGACGCCAGCGGGCTGCGGTATGCCACGCTCTTTCAGCCACAGGAACGTAGGGATTGCCGCCACCAGGAAGAACCCGGCTGCGAAGGGCCCCACCCAGCGGATCTGCTCGAAATTATCCGCCGTCGCCTCGCCCAGCACCATCAGCGTGAAACCTGCAGCCACCAGTCCACCCACATAGCCTAACGCCCAGCCAAACCCGGAAATCCGTCCCAATGCATCCGGTGGGCCCAACTCGGGAAGAAAGGCAGCAATGAACGATTCGCCCATGGAGTAGGCATAGTTCGAAAGCACGATCAGCAGCAGCCCCAACACCACGTAGCCTGGCGTCACGAAATAGAGCATGGCGGTGGTCAGCACCGTGGCCAGATAGCTGAAGAACAGAAAGCGTTTTTTCTCGGCACGGTAATCCATGATCGCGCCACACAAGGGAGCACTAACCACTACCATCAGATAACTGATCGCCAGCGCAAGGCTCCACAAAAAGTTGGCCAGGCGAAAGCCGTCATTGCGGTCCCCCACAATGACGGTGGTAAACAGCTCGCCAAATACCACGGTAATAATTAATAACGTATAGGCCTGATTGGCAAAATCGAACATTGCCCAGCCGAAAATTTCCCGGCGGGAAGCATAAGGCGTTTTAACCACTGGCGCAGCACTGGGCAGCATATAAAGGACTCACAGGAAAAGAAGCTCAAGATTAGCAGTACCAAATGCAATACCGCCATGAAAAGCGTTAACAGAATAGAGGTGACAGCGCTATCGAGTTACTCTAACTTTGCTGGATTATATAATGACAGGGACACCTCAGGATGGGACTCGGCAAGTTAATCTTTAAACGAGGGGGAGCAGCACTCTCCGTGTGGCTTGGCAGCTGCCTGGCTTCACTGCCTGCGTTTGCCGATGCGTCGCCTCCCTCGCTTGCTGGACTGACGTTCATTACCGAAGAGTATCCCCCCTATAATTATCTGCAGGCAGGCGAGATCAAGGGCACCGCCGTCGACCTGCTCGAGGCAATGCTGGCGCATACCAGTTCACCTCTCAAGCGTGACAGCATCCGTTACTTCCCCTGGGTAAGAGGCTACGAAATCGCCTTGAACCGCCCCAATACCGTGCTCTTCTCCACCACTCGCACATCCTCCCGAGAGGCGCGCTTTCACTGGGTTGGCCCCATTGCCCGGGACCGGGTGGTGCTACTGGCGGCTGAAGGCTCCCCCCTACGCATGGCATCGCTGGACGACGCCATGGAACAGGGCCTCAGTGTGGCCGTCATACGCGAAGATATCGGCGCTCAGTCCTTGCTGGAAGCAGGCTACCCGGAGCAGCTGATACGCCCCGCCATCGACAGCCGCAGTGCGCTGCATATGCTGTTGCATCATCGCGTCGACTTATGGGCCTACAGCGAGGATGTCGCCCATTGGATCGCCGAGCAGGAAGGCTATCATGCTGACGTTGTGACGCCCGTGCATACGCTGAGCGAATCTTATCTATACTTTGCCCTGAACAAAGAGACCGATCCGCTGCTGGTGGCACAGCTACAACAGGCACTGGAGCGAGTGAACGCTTACCCGGCAGTCACACAGGCATACCATGATGACTAGACAGCGGCGTCTCACCAACGTCAAAACCGGCCTCCTGGTGCTGGGGCTATGGGGTTGGCTAGCCTCACCGGCATTTGCTCATCTCCCCCACTTGATCATCAATACGGAAGAGTACCCCCCGTTCAACTACCATAACGATCAAGGCGTCCTGGTCGGCACCGCCACTCAACAGCTACGTAACGCACTAGCGCATGCGGGCATCGAAGCAGAGTTCCGCCTGCTGCCCTGGGCACGCGCCTACACGGAAGCACAGCTGCGTGAGTATCACTGCGTCTATTCCACGACGCGCACCGCCGCCCGCGAGTCGCAGTTTCTGTGGGTGGGGCCACTGGCCATCAATGAGTGGTCGGCCTTTAGCCTGGCATCCCCCACAGTGCCGCTGAAGGCTGATCAGTTGGCCGACCTGCAAGACAAGCGCGTGGGGAGTTTCAGGGAAGACGCCGTTGGCGATTACGTAGAGAGCCAGGGCGTGCCTGTGTTACGCGCCCCTACTGAACGCGAAAACATCGCGCGGCTGGGTGCCGGATTGCTGGACGTGATCGTCACCGGGCGTGCCGCGGCAGAGTACCTGGCCAATGCTCAAAATCTGGCGATACAGCATCTTTTCACTTTTTACTACGCCCCGCTGTACCTGGCGTGCCACCCCAGTGTCGGTATCGACGCCACACGTCTACTGCAACGCCATCTGGACACCCCATTGGGGCCAACACAGGAGCCTGCGCCGTGAGCGTTGACAAGCGATCCTTCATCCATGGCCGCTTGACGCTCAAGCAAGCCCTGCTGACCCTGCTGATTGCCGTGGTGATCAGTTTCATCGCAGGCTGTCTCGAGCTTGTAGGCCATGCCAGCACCATGCGTGAAGAGGTCAAACAGCGCACCTTGCAACAGCTAGCCATCGTCAACGGGGCCGCCGCCGAAGCCGCGTTCCAGCTCAACCCGGACCTGGCTCACCAGATTGCCTATGGGCTCTTCAATGGTAACGACATCGCCCAGGTGGCCGTACGTGACGACTTCGGCCGCGCGCTGGCAGCGTTTGACACACAGGAGCCACCGCCCAACAGTTGGCTAGGCCAACGGCTGTTCGGTGACATTACCCACCACTCGATGCCGCTGAGTTACTACATGGGCAGCAATGCACCGGAAGCCACCGTGGGCGAAATCGTCCTCACGTTGGACGACGGTTATCTCGCCCGCCAGTTTCTGGAACGCGGCTACTCCGTGGTGGGAAGAAGCATGATCGAGGCATTCCTGCTGAGTAGCCTGGTCATCGTCTTCTTTCACTTCTTCATCACTCGACCGCTGCTCAAGGTACACGCGGCGATCATTAATACCGACCCCACGCGCCCCGGGCAGTGGCCCAAGCCCACCCTGACCTGGCACCGCAACGATGAGCTAGGGCACCTGGTAGAGAGTCTCGATCATTTATTGCGTGAATTTCAGTCGGGTCTGGAGCAGCGCGACCATCTACACCAGCTATCACAATACGATGGCCTCACCGGCGTGGCCAACCGCCGCCATTTCGATATGTTTCTGGCCAAGCAGTGGCAACGCTGTGCACGCCAGCATCAGCCCTTGTCGGTGATTTTTATCGATATCGACAACTTCAAGGAGTTCAACGATCACTATGGCCACGCCATGGGTGACGACACGCTGCGTGCTGTCGCTGAGGCGCTCAATGGCTGCATCACACCGCACCGCGACCTGCTGGCACGTTACGGCGGGGAAGAGTTTGTGTGTGTGCTTCCCGGCGTGGATGCCGATGAAGCCATGCAAACCGCCCACTGCCTACGTCAGGCCATTCTTGCCTTGGCCATTCCCCATGCTTATTCCACCACGCATTCGCACTTGACCGCCAGCATGGGCATTGCAACGACCACCCCTGACCATCCCTTGGGTCATGACGAATTGCTCAGCAGGGCCGACCAGCAGCTCTACCATGCCAAGCGCCGTGGCCGAAATCGCATCGAAACGCAAAAACGCCCGGCTTAGCCGGGCGTTGCTCGAAGGCACTCAGCAGCTCGTTACAGCAGCCAGTGCGCCAGGACGGCGGAGAGTCCCACCACCATAGCGGTCACTACGGCGACGGTTACGATACGATCCAGCCAACGGTCGAAGGCAACGCCTTTGGGCTGCCTTCGCGTGGCTCCGTGACGTCCCTGTCGGGCCATTAGCACGCCTGTTCCATCGGTGCGTCCTCTATCGACACTGTTGATTAGCTATTGATACGCCGGTTCACTACGCTGGGCGCACGACGCAGTCGCTCTTCTTCACCCAGCTGCTCGGCCTCGAAAGCATCGGCTCCCACCGGGGTTTCACCATGACGCCGATACAGCTGGGTCAGCATGGCTTTACGATCGGCACGCAGCTCCCGTACCAGGACGACAATCATCATATACAAAATGAACGTAAACGGTAGCGCCGCAAGCACGGCTGCAGACTGCAGCCCCGAAAGCCCGCCTGCCACGATCAGCGTCAGGCAAATCGCTGCAATCAAGACGCCCCAGATAATGCGCTTGTAAAGGGGCGGGTTGATCGAGCCATTGTCAGTCATTTGCGCCACGATGTACGACGCCGAATCCGCCGAAGTCACCAGAAAAATGAAGATCAACATCATGGCAATGACCGAGAGCAGGCCAGAAAACGGCATCAGGGCAAACATCTCGAACAATGCCACCGTGATATTCGCTTCCGTGGCCGCCGCCAGCCCCACATCACCGTTGAGCTCCAGGTTCAAAGCGGCACCGCCAAACACCCCGATCCACAGGCAGGCCAACAGCGGCGGCACGAAAAGCACCCCAAACACGTACTCCTTGATCGTACGCCCACGTGAAACACGAGCCACGAAGGTGCCGACGAAGGGAGACCAGGCAATCACCCAGGCCCAGTAAAAGATCGTCCAGTTGCTGGCCCACTCGTTATCACTATAGGGGGAAATACGCAGGCTCATGCCAATGAAGTTCTGCAGATAATCACCGATCCCCAAGGTGATGGTTTCCAGGATGGCCACCGTCGGCCCCGTGACCAGTACATAGACCATCAAACCGATGCACAGCACCATGTTGAGGTTGGATAACCGCTTGATGCCTTTATCCAGCCCTGACCAGGTGGAGGCCATGTAGGCACAAAACATCACCAGCAGGATCACGAACTGCCACCAGCCGTTTTCAGGCAAGCCAAAAACGGCGTTCAAGCCGCCGTTCATCTGCAGTACGCCCAACCCTAGTGAGGTAGCGACCCCCATGACGGTAGCCACGACCGCAAACACATCCAGCCAGGACGCGTAGGGGCGCACTCGTGGATGTTTTGCGGTGACCGAAGAGAGAACCGACGATACGAGCCCCGCCTGGCCCTTGCGAAACTGAAAATAGGCAATGATCAGGCCCACGACCGAAAACGCCGCCCACTGGTGGATACCCCAGTTGAAATAGCTGTACTGAATGGCATAACGGGCGGCAGCTTCGCTTTCGGCGGGCACATCGCCGTAAGGTGGGTTGATGTAGTGCGACATGGGTTCGGCCATACCGTAAAACACCAGGCCTACCCCAAAACCAGCCGCCAGCAACATACTGATCCATGAAAAGAAGCTGTAGCTGGGCGTACTATCCTGTGGCCCAAGGCGCACTTTGCCGTATTTACTCAGCGCAAGACCAATCAAGAACACGACAAAGCCAAAGACCGAAAACAGATAAAACCAGCCAAACAGTTCCGTAACGGTTGCCAGTGCCGTTTCCGCCGCATTGCCAAAGGCCTCTGGAAACGCTGCGCCAA
Source organism: Halomonas sp. 18071143 (assembly GCF_019211725.1). Classification (NCBI taxonomy): domain Bacteria; kingdom Pseudomonadati; phylum Pseudomonadota; class Gammaproteobacteria; order Oceanospirillales; family Halomonadaceae; genus Halomonas; species Halomonas sp. 18071143. The sequence goes on along the minus strand of NZ_CP078120.1, from coordinate 604,154 downwards.
TAATGACCAAGCCGAAAATAATGATCGCCGAAGCGATAAATACCGACTTGCCTCCATGATTCGTCATATCACCACCCTGGTTAATGAACTTGGTTGGCACTCTCCTGGTGCGTTCTCATAAATCCTAACACTCAACGGGGGAAGCCGCATGTCAGGTGTTTAACGCTGCATAATTAGCCTTTACTGATTTTCAAATCGGATAAACGGCGAGCACAAGAGTGAACTTGCCCATCGGGGTATGTTCCAATAAGGCAAACGAACGATGGAGGCATATATGCCACAGATGAATCGCGATCAACGTAATGCTGCTTGGCAAGCTGCGCACCAGTGGCGCGCCCGAGCTGCTCAGTCACGCCCCACTGGCGTCATGGGCAGCGTCAAGCTGCTGCTGACCTGGCTTGCCTTCGGGGCGCTGATGATCGTCGGCATGGTACTGGGCCTGATATTTTTGCTGATCGGCTGGGCCATGATGCCCTTCGTACGCCACAAGATGAAAAAGCGCATGGAACAAATGCGTGCCGAGCAGGCTCAGGATATTGGTGGCGGCTATGCCTCTCAACGTCATGCTTCTTCACAAAGCCAGGCATCTCATGGCCATCGCCCGCACCAGAACGTTCTGGAAGGCAGCTATGAGGTGAAAGACGAGCCGCGCCACTGAGTCGGTACGCCATCTGGTAAGCACTTCATTCTCTTCATTAGGGCGGTGCTTGTATCCAGGCAAAGGCCGCTGCCAGCGCCAGCGGCATGACCACCAGACTGCCCAGATTACCGATCAGTACCAGCGAAGCCACCTTGTGGGGTTCCAGCTTGTACTGTTCCGCGACCAGATAGTTGAGCACTGCCGGAGGCAGCACTGCAAATACCAGCAGCACGGCGGTCTGCAGCGGGTTCAAAGGCAGTAGCCACATCAAGGGCAAGGCGACCACCAGCCCCGACAGCGGGCACAGCACGGCACCCAGCAACCCTGTGCGCCAGTCGCTGAAATCGATCTCCAGCAGCCGTACCCCCAAGGCAAACAGCATCAGCGGGATACAGATACCTCCCAACATGTGCATGGCTTCCAACAGCCAACTGGGCAGTGCCACTCCCCCCACATTGACCAGCAGCCCTGCCACGCTGGCAGCCACGATGGGCATGCGCAGCATCCGCCACAGGGACGTGCGCGGGTCCAGCATGTAGAGCCCTACCGAAAAATGCAGCAGCATTTCGATGATGAACACCACCACGGCAGCGGGCAGCGCCTCGGGCCCAAAGGCAAGCACCAGTAGCGGCACTCCCATGTTGCCGGAGTTGTTGAACATCATGGGCGGCAGGAAGACCTTGATGTCCAGCGAGAGCCACTTGGCCACCGGCCACAGCACCAGGCCGGAACCCAGCACCACCACCGCTGCCGCCGTTGCCAGCCAGGCATAGTCGGCCAGCGGCGCCTGGCGGTCTGCCAGTACGGCAAATACCAGCAGCGGCACGAACAGCTCCATGTTCAGGGTATTCAGGCTGCCAATGTCGGGGCTGCGGTAGCGCCCGTAGGCAGCGCCGCAGCCAGCAATAAGGAATACCGGCAGCAGCGTGGCGAGAATGTGGCCAGTCATGAGCGGCCCTGCCGAACCGGCGAGCCCGCTGGGGTTGTGGCATGCATGTCCTGTCGTCCTTGTTGTTATCTTAACAGGCTATCTTTTTATCCCTGCGGCTGCCCATTAGCCCTTGGTGGATCATGCGCCCAGAAAACGCTGCCACAGGTCCGCCACCACGTGACGATGGCTCGCCAGCTCGCGGGCACTACCTTCTGCCTTTTCGCCGGTTAGCGCGGCCCGGTGCGTGCGGCTACGGTAAGCCAGGTAGGCCTCTTTCAACTGTTCGGCTTCGCCGGGGGTGATATGCCCGCTGTCGGCCAGGGTTTCCAGAATGCGGATATTGTCGCTGTAGGTCAGCAGCGCGGGCGTCTGGTGGGCAAAGGCCAGCACGGCATACTGGCAGAGGAATTCGATGTCCACCATGCCACCCGCATCGTGTTTCAAGTCGAAGGTGCCCTCGGTGCTCACGGTATTGGCCGCCCCCTTGCTGCCCAAATGGTCACGCATCTTGTGGCGCATGTTGACCACATCGCTGCGCAAGGTGTCCTGGGCACGTTCGACGCCCAGAATCGCACCTCGCAGCGTCTCGAAGCGAGCGGCCAGTGCGTCACTGCCCGCCACTACCCGGGCCCGCACCAGCGCCTGGTGCTCCCAGGTCCAGGCATTCTGACGCTGATAGTCGGCGAAAGCCTCCAGCGAGGTCACCAGCAGGCCAGCATTGCCCGAAGGCCTCAGCCGCATATCCACCTCGTAGAGGCTGCCCGCAGGCGTGATGGCCGTCAGCAGGTGAATGATGCGCTGCCCCAGGCGAGTAAAGAAGACCGGGGTGTCCAGCGAACGCGGACCATCGGTGGCGCCCTTGCCGTCGCTGTCGTGCAGGAACACCAGATCGAGATCCGAGCCGTAGCCCAGCTCGATGCCGCCCAGCTTGCCATAGCCAATGATCAGAAACGCCGGCTCACGGCTATTACAGCCAGGGGGCACGCCATGCTTGCGGGCCAAGTGCTTCCAAGCCATGGCCAGCACCGCTTCCAGAATCACTTCCGCAATGAAGGTCAGGTAATCGCTCACTTTCATCAGATGCCGCGTACCGACCACATCCGATGCCGCGACGTGCAGCATTTGGGCGTGCTTGAAGACCCGCAGTGCTTCCAGCTGCGCCTCTTCGTCATCCTCGGGCAGGCGATTGAGCGTCTGGCGTAGCTCGTCGGCAAGGCGCGCCTTGTCGGCAGGCGTGTAGAGCGTGTCCGGGGTGAGCAGCTCATCGAGCAGGATGGGGTATCTGGCCAGCTGCTCGGCAATCCAGGGGCTAGCGCAGCAGAGCCGCATCAGATGCTCCAGCGCATGGGGGTTTTCACGCAGCAGCGCCAGATAGGCCGTCCGACGCAGCACGGCCTCGATCAAGGGCTGCACCCGCGCCAAGGCGGTATCCGGCGCGTCACTGCTGGCCAATGCCTCCAGCAGGAGCGGCATCAGGGCGTCCAGCCGCTCGAAGCCAATGCGCTGCATGCTCTGCACTGCCCGTGAGTGGTAGAGGCTGACCAGCCGCTTGTGGGCTCGCTCAGGCTCATGGAACCCTGCCCCGGCCAGCAAGGCCTGCGCCTCGTCGGGCTCCAGCTCTTCGCGCCACAGCAAGCGCCACTGCGCCAGGGCGTTTTCGCTCTGCGGCTCGTCGGCTTCTTCTTCGGGGTCGGCAATCACGGCATCGAAGTGTCGACGCACCCGCTCACGCACGCGGTTCAACTGCTCCTGCAGGGATGACCAGCCGTCGTAGCCCAGCGCGAAGGCAACCCGCTCGCGATCATCGTCATCGGTAGGCAGTTGCTGGGTCTGGCGATCTTCCAGGGCTTGAATGGCATGTTCCAGATCACGCAAGAAGGCGTAATCCGGCAGCAGCTCGTCCACCACGGCAGTGGGCAACAAACCCAATTCAGGCAGACGATTGAGAGCCGTGTACAGCGATGTCACTTGCAGCTCGGTATCCCGCCCACCGCGAATCAATTGAAATGCCTGCACGATGAACTCGACTTCGCGAATGCCCCCGGGCCCCAGCTTGATATTGCTCTCCATGCCCTTGCGTTTGACTTCCCGATTGATCATCGCCTTGAGTTCGCGCAACGACTCGATGGCGCCGAAGTCCAGATAGCGGCGATAGACGAACGGGCGCAGGCTCGCCAGCAGCGTCTGCCCGGCGTCGATATCCCCTGCCACGGGGCGCGCCTTGAGCATGGCGTAGCGCTCCCACTCACGCCCCTGATCCTGATAGTAGCTGTCCAGCATCGAGAAGCTGCCCACCAGCGGCCCACCGTCGCCCAGCGGGCGCAGACGCATGTCCACGCGAAACACGAAACCGTCGGCCGTCATGGCATCCAGGGCAGCAATCAAGCGCTGGCCGAGCTTGGTAAAATACTCCTGATGCTCGAGGGGTTTGCGCCCTCCCTGGGTTTCGCCTTTTTCGGGAAAAGCAAAGATCAGATCGATATCGGAGGAGAGGTTCAGCTCGCCCGCGCCCAGCTTGCCCATGCCCAGCACTACCAGCCGCTGGGGTGAGCCATCACTTCGCACGTCAGGCAGCCCCCACCGGGAGGCGTAAAAGTTTTCCAGCCACCCCAGTGCCGCCTCGATGCACACTTCTGCCAGCCAGGCAACCGACTGCGCCGTCTGCCACATGGTGGCGCCTGCAGGCCGATTCAGGTCACGCCAGACGATGCCCAGCATACGGGCACGGCGAAAGCGGCGCAGGGTACGCTGCAGGCTCTCCTCCTCCTCGCAGTCTGCCAGGGCGTCGTGCAGCCACTGCACGAGCGTCGCCTTGTCGGGAGCGCGGTCCAGCTCCCCAGAAGCCTCCAGCTCGGCCAGCCAGTGGGGAAAGCGCGCCAGGGTTTCCAATGCGAACGTCGAGACCGTCACCACGCGGGCCAGCGCTTCACGACGCGCCTCTGGCAGGTCATGCCATGGCCCAGAGGGCAGTGCCTTGCCGGTCATCGAGGCCAGGTTGTCGGCCTGTGTCAGGGCATCCACGAGACGCTGCCGAGCTTCTGCGGCCGGGCCTGACAGTGCGTCAGGCAACGTGGTGGTGGAAAAGAGAGCCTGCGGTGTCTGCATATCTACCTCTGCGCCTAACGCACGTCGAAGTGACACGACTCAGTGCTGGTCGGTCATTACGGGTCTGTCATTGCTGGCCTTTCATTGCTTGTCTGGGCCATGGGAGCGGGTCAGCCCAGCCACTTCTCCCAGCCTAACAGGCCCCAGGTGAGCCCCGCCATGATGAGTGACAGCATGACCGCCGCCGAGCCAATATCCTTGGCACGGCCAGAGAGTTCGTGATGTTCGGTGCCAATACGGTCCACCACGTTCTCGATGGCGCTGTTCAGCAGCTCCACGATCAGTACCAGCAGCAGGCTGCCCACCAGCAGCAGCCAGCTGACCGGGCCCTCGCCGATCCACCAGGCAAACGGCAGCAGTACGGCGGCAATGGCCAACTCTTGACGGAAGGCGGCTTCGTTTCGAAACGCGGCCTTCAGGCCTTTCCATGAGTAGCGCGTGGAGTGAACCAGATGGGTTAACCCGGTGTGTTGTGGCTTCATGCCCGTTGTCTCGTCTGCACGTTGATTAATGAGCCAGGATCATGGCATCCAGATCCAGGGAGAGCGGGTCGAGCACTTCCGGCCAGCTCAGATAAGGAGTACTGCCGCTGCCGTTGACCAGTACGCTGAAGACTCCCCAGCGCCCTTGCGCCGTGCGGAAATAGCCCGCCACTGCGCGCACGGCAAAGGGTTGATTCAGCGTACCGGTCTTGAGCATGACGTTATTCTGGAACGTGGGCGAACCGCGGCGAATGAAGCGCATCACTCCGTTGGCAGGCGACTGAAACGATGCCACGAAGCTCGGAAACAGCGCGCTCTGACGATACATGTCTTCCAGCATCACGTTAGTACCATGGGCCGACGTGCGGTTGTCCGTGGTCAAGCCGCTACCGCTGGAAAGCGTGATCGGGCCGTGGCCAGACAGCCCCTGGGCATAGGCCTCGATGGCCTGCCCCGCCTGACGCAGCTGTGCCTGGGGCGTTTCCACCAGGTTCAGCGCCAGCACATCGGCCATGTAGTTGTTGGAATAGTTCATCGTCCGCAGCAGCAGCTCCTGCAACGGCTGACCGTCGACGGCCGCCAGACGACGCGCTTCGCTGGGCGGACGCGTCGAGCCCACTCGCCAAGGGTCACGTACCGTCACCCCCGCCTGATTCAGCATGGCCAGCAGAAGCTGTGCCGTTTGCTCAGCGGCATCGCCAGCCCCACGGTAGACATCCCGGGCCGCCGCGTTGGTGGAAATCTGCCCGGTCAGGCGCATGACGTCGCCACGCTCATCGGTGATTCGCTCGGCGCTGATTTCCGTGCCGCTATTGGCCGGGCGCGTGACGACCTGGTTGTCGATCACGATCAGCGGCGCGGCGCTGTCACACAAGCCCGTGCGCGCGGGCTGCCCAGCAGTGGTAGCGGGCGCCACGTTGACGCACCAGGTGCCAAAGTTGACCCCCGCCGAGGTCAGCGGCGCACTGTAAGCATTGGCGACCCGCGTGCGTGCGTTGCAGCGGTCGGTGGTGATGCACTCCACCGGGCCAAAGCGCCACTGGCTGACCACCAACGCACCGTCCACATGCTCGACGCCTGCCAGCTGCAGGCGCTGCACCAGCCGCCAGAGGTCTTCGCTGGTCAGCCCAGGGTCACCGCCGCCTTCGAACACCAGATCGCCACGGAGCACGCCATTCTCCACGGGCGCGGTGCTCACCAGCTGGCTGGTAAAGCGGTGCTGGGGGCCAAAGCGGTTGAGTAGCGCAGCCGCCATATAGGCTTTGGTCACCGACGCAGGCGACAGCTGACGCTCGGGGTTCAGGCTTCCCAACAGCAGCTCGCTGGGGCTCCCCCCCTCCAGCAGGCGCGCCTCGGCACTCACCGAAAACCCTTTGGCCTCCAGCTGGCTCAGCCGAGTGAAATCCGCCCACAGAGAGGTGCTGGCGCAGAGCGCGGCACTGGCAACGCCTGCCACCATACTGGCGCGCAGCCAGCGCGCAGGTAAATTAAAAAAACACGTCACGTTGGACTACCTCAATGCACAGTATCAATACAGATTCATCGTGGAAAACGCTGGCCATGCTCAGGAAGAAACTCGCTACGGCCGCTCTAAATCGATGGTCAAGCGCCATAGCGCCTGGCCACTTTGATCATACTTGGCTTCGAACGGCGTCAGATAGTCGCCGTTGGGCGTTACCTGGGCCACCGCCGCCTCACGCCCAGTGACCACCTGCACGGCTTGGGCAAACTCCTCCACGTAGAGGTCCCAGTTCGAGCGCAGCTCCAGCCGCCCACCCAGCGCCAACAGTGTGGGGAAAACCGGATGACCATGCCAGCGCATTTTCAAGTGGGCCGACTTGGGGTAAGGGTTGGGATAGAGCAGATAATGACGCGCAGGCGCCCACCGGGCTGCCTGCGCCAGGCGCCAGAAATCCACCAGGTCGGCACGCACCAGCAGCGCATTGCCCGGCAGCTCGCCGTGATCTCGCCCCAGCCGGTCTGCGCTGCGATCCACCCCGATCACACAGTGGTCGGGGAACCTCTGCGCCAAACGGCGGGTCGATAGCCCGACTCCGCATCCTGCATCGATGATCAACGGTGCAGCGTGCTGGCGCCGCCAGAGGTCCGCCTGTTCGAAAGCCAGGCGGGTATGCTCGGCAATGGGTTTGCGCAGCGGATGCGCCAGGGCACGCTCGACGCGCCGCACCACATCCTGGTGTGGTCCCGGTTGGTTGGAAGTCACCGATCGTGAGGTGTGCTGCATGACATCCTCTGCATGAAAAAAACGTGATTCTATCAGTCTCCCAGCTGCGCGGCATGACGCCGTTGCTCGCCCGGTGCTATGATCACGCCAGAGTCGCTATTAAGCTCACTATTAAGTTCAGGACAGGCGCTGTGAAACGGCCTCCTGGCGATAATTGTCATTAAACACCACCGCACCACGAGGAACCCGGCTTGTCACACTTACCGGTGATTGTCGGCATGGGCGGCATCAATCCCGCCGGCAGAACCTCGGGCCATCAGGCCTTCCGCCGCACCGTGCTTGATGCCTTACCCGCCGATCAGCAGCGCCAAACACTGGAAGGCTTGGCCGCGCTCATGCGTCTCGCCGAACACTCCGACCATGGATGGCAAGACAGCACAGGCCAGCCTATTGACTCGCCTGCCAGCCTGCTGCGTGAGCAGGTGCTCGACCACACCTTGATCCGCCGTAACGAGGATCCACGCTTCCAGGCACCGGGCCTGCCTGCCAACCGCCGTGCAGAGCTGGCGCTGGCCGAGCCCGTGCGCGTCACGCTGCGTCGCAAACAGCTGCCCGAGCAGCTGCCGGAAGGCTGGGAAGTACGCGAACTGGACGCCCGAGAAGTAGAAGTGACCCTGCCAGCGGGCATGCTGGAGGTCCTGCTACCCGATACTCAGGAACCCAAGGTGAAGGCCGCTGCCCAGCTGCCCTCAGGGTTCGACCCGGCCAGCCTGTACCGCAGCGTGCATCACCCGCGCGGGCTGGCCATGGCCATTTTCGGGGCCAGCGACTGCCTTGGCGCCAGTGGCCTTGACTGGGAGACCCTGCGCCAGCAGCTCAACCCTGACCATATCGCGGTCTATGCGGGCAACTCGATTGGCCAATTGGATGACGAAGGCTGGGGCGGGCTGCTGAAGAGTCTGGTCAGCGGGCAGCGCGCAACGTCCAAGCAGATGCCCCTGGGGTATGGGCAGATGCCGGCTGATTTCCTCAATGCCTATGTACTGGGCAGCGTGGGTGGCACCGGCGCGGCGCTGGGTGCCTGTGCCAGCTTCCTCTACAACCTGCGCCTGGGCATCGACGATATTCGCGCCGGACGCCGCCGAGTGGTCATGGTCGGTACCGCCGATGCGCCGATCACCCCCGAGATCATCGAAGGCTTTCGGGCCATGGGCGCGCTGGCAGACGACGCCAGCTTGAAAGCCCTGGACGCCCTGACCCTGCTCACCGATGCCGACTACCAGCGCGCATGCCGCCCGTTTGCCCGCAACTGCGGCTTCACCATGGCCGAAGCCAGCCAGTTCGTGCTGTTGATGGACGATGCGCTGGCTCTGGCGCTGGGGGCCGACATTCTGGGGGCCGTCCCCGATGTGTTCGTCAACGCCGACGGCTACAAGCGCTCCATTTCGGCGCCGGGGATCGGCAACTACATCACGCTGGGCAAGGCTGCGGCGCTGGTCAGGAACATGCTGGGAGAGACCGCGCTCAAGGAGCGTACCTATCTGCATGCCCATGGCACCAGTACGCCCAAGAACCGCACCACGGAATCCCATGTGTTCGATGAGATTGCCCGTGCGAACGGAATCGAGCAGTGGCCGGTGGTGGCCATCAAAGCGTTCATTGGCCACTCCCAGGGCTCTGCGGCGGGCGACCAGCTGGCCAGCGCCCTGGGCAGCTTCGCCCACGGCCTGCTGCCGAGCATTCCCACTCTGGATGCAGTGGCCGATGACGTCTATGCCGAGCGGCTGCGCTTTTTCACGACGCCCCAGGCGTTCAGCGCCGATGCCGCCTTCATCAACGCCAAAGGGTTTGGTGGCAATAACGCCACCGGCGTGGTGCTGTCCCCCCAGGTCACCGAGCAGCTGCTGCTCCAGCGCCATGGCAGCGCTGCCGTGGAGGCCTGGAAAGCCAAGCGGGAAACCGTGCGTGCCCAGGCCGCCGCGTATCTCAGCGAGGCGGACAAGGGCCACTACGCCCCGCGCTACCAGTTTGGCGAAGCCGTGCTGGAAGGCCCGGAGCTGGATATCCGGGCCGACCGCATTCATATCCCCGGCTACCACCAGGCAGTATCGCTGAACGTCGACAACCCGTTTGGCTCACTGAACGGCGAGGGGCAGTCATGAGCGCCCCTCGCCGCAATATCGCGGTCTACCCCGGTACCTTCGACCCCATCACCAATGGCCACTTCGATCTCATCGAGCGTGGAGCGCGCATGTTCGATCAGGTGGTCATCGCCGTGGCGGCCAGCCCTGGCAAACGCCCCGCGCTGGAGCTGCCGACCCGCATCGCGCTGGCTCAGCAGGTGTGCGCCTCGCTGGAGAACGTGTCGGTGATCGGCTTCTCGTCGCTACTCACCACCATGATGCACGAACAGGGTGCGACGATCATTCTGCGCGGCCTGCGCGCCGTCTCGGATTTCGAGTACGAGCTACAGCTGGCCAACATGAATCGCGCCCAGAACCCCGAGCTGGAAAGTGTCTTTCTGACGCCTGCGGTGGAAAACTCCTACATCTCTTCGACCATCGTGCGTGAAATCGCCAAGCTGGGAGGCGATATTTCAGCGCTGGTGCATCCGCAGGTCGCAGAGGCGCTGCGTAAGCACTACACTGGTTAACCATCGCTATTGTTGAGTAAAATACTCGGGTATACCACCGCCCGAGTGCTCCGCCATTCGTGAGGTATGCCCATGGCCCTGATGATTACTGACGAATGCATTAACTGCGACGTCTGTGAACCCGAATGCCCCAACGATGCCATTTCTCCCGGCGAGGAGATCTATGTCATCGATCCCAACCTGTGCACCGAGTGCGTCGGCCACTTCGACGAACCTCAGTGCCAGCAGGTGTGCCCGGTCGACTGTATTCCCCTGGACCCGGAGCGCCCCGAGACCCAGGCACAGCTGATGGAGAAGTACCGCATCATCACCGCAGCCTGACCCGTGCGTATCTGGGCGTTAGCCTGGCCCATTATTCTCTCCAACATCACCGTTCCGCTGCTGGGACTGGTGGATACCGCCGTGGTGGGCCACCTGCCCGACCCCCGCTATCTGGCAGGCGTCACGCTGGGGGCCACCCTGTTCAGCTTTCTCTATTGGGGATTCGGGTTCCTGCGCATGGGCACCACTGGCCTGGTGGCGCAAGCCATGGGGCGCGATGCGCCCAGCGATGTACGCAACCTGCTGGGCCAATCGCTGATCATCGCCGTTGGGATTGGCGTGCTGCTGATCCTGCTGGGCTCCCCGTTGATCTCGCTGGGGCTGTGGCTGCTGGACGGCAGCGCCGAGGCCACCCCGCTGGCCCGGGAATACGCTGAAATCCGACTCTGGTCGGCTCCTGCCGTGCTGGCCAACTATGCCATCCTGGGCTGGTTTCTGGGGCAGCAGAATTCCCGAGTGACGCTGATGATCCTGCTACTGACCAACGGTGTGAACATCCTTCTGGATGTTTGGTTCGTGGTGGGGCTGGGCATGACCAGCAACGGCGTTGCGCTGGCCAGCGTACTGGCCGACTACAGCGCGCTGGCGTTTGGCGGTTATCTGGTGATGCGCCAACTGGGGCTTCTCGAGGGCCACTTTCAGCGCCAGCGGCTGCTGGCATGGAGCGCCTATGCGGCGCTGTTCAATGTCAACGCCAACCTGTTCGTGCGCACCCTGGGGCTGCTGTTCGCCATGGCATTCTTCACCGCCCAGGGGGCTCGCCAGGGGGATACCGTGCTGGCCGCCAACGCCGTGCTGCTGCAGTTCATCATGCTGACCAGCTACGCCCTGGATGGCTTTGCCCACGCCGCAGAATCGCTGGTGGGCAGAGCCTACGGGCGCCGTGATTGGTCAGCGTTCGCCGCCACCGTCCGGGCCGCGGCACGCTTCTCCTTCTGGACCGCCGGGGCCGCCGCCCTGCTGTTTGCCCTGTTCGGCAACCAGCTAATTGCCCTGCTCACCGGGCTGGAAGAAGTGCGCGCGGTGGCCGCCGTCTATCTACCCTGGATGGTGCTGATGCCGTTGATCGCCGTGTGGAGCTACCTGCTGGACGGCGTTTTCATTGGTACCACCGCCGTCAGCCAAATGCGTAACAGCATCTTTGCCGGGCTGGCCGTCTACCTGCCCTGCTGGTGGTGGTTACAGGACGCTGGCAATCATGGCCTGTGGCTGGCACTCACCCTGTTCACCGTGACACGTTCGCTGGTGCTGATCCTCTATTACCGCCACTACCGGCGCACCCGGTGGTGCGACCATCCAGCTCGCTAAGCTAGCGTTGAAGCCCACAACGGGCGGCTTTGGCCAATTACGCTAACGTGAGCTTGAGGGGGCCGCTCCATGAGTCGTCGAGGGGTGAAAATTATGCCGCACCGCCGTATATTAGCCGCGCACTTCCTAATAACGAATAAAGAGAGCACTGCATGCTAAAACTCATCTCGAAACCGGCGGTCAAGCTGGTCGAACGCTATTTACCCGACCCGTATATATTTGTGCTGCTGCTGACCCTGGTAGCGGCGGTAGCGGCCATCGCCGTCGAGCGACAAACGCCCCTGGCCGTACTGCGCATGTGGGGAGATGGCTTCTGGGGACTGCTGACCTTCTCCATGCAGATGCTGCTGGTGCTGGTCACCGGCTTCATGCTGGCCAGCTCGCCGCCGGTCAAGCGCATCCTGCAGAAAATTGCCGGTACCGCCAAAACGCCGGGCGGGGCCATCATTCTGGTCACCCTGGTATCGCTGGCCGCCAGCTGGATCAACTGGGGCTTCGGCCTGGTCGTCGGTGCCCTGTTCGCCAAGGAGCTGGCCCGCCTGATCAAGGTGGACTATCGCCTGCTGGTGGCCAGCGCCTACTCCGGCTTCGTGGTCTGGCACGGCGGGCTCGCAGGCTCGGTGCCGCTCACCATCGCCACCGAGGGGCATTTCTCCGCCGATCAGATCGGCGTCATCAGTACCAGCTCGACGATTTTTGCCTTCTTCAACCTGGCCATCGTGGTGTGTCTGTTCATTGCCGTACCGCTGGTCAATCGCCTGATGCTGCCGGATGAGAAGGACAGCGTCTATGTAGACCCCAGGCTGCTGGATGACGAGCCCGAGCCCGTTGGTCGCATTACCCGCCCCGCCGAAAAGCTCGAAAACAGCATGCCGCTGGCCCTGCTGGTGGGTGTACCTGGCCTGCTGTTCTTGCTGGACCACTTCCTGCTGCGCGGCGGCAGCTTGAACCTGAACGTGGTGAATTTCATGTTCCTGTTCCTGGCGATCGTGCTGCACCGCACGCCGCGCAACCTGCTTACCAGCCTGAACGAAGCCATCAAGGGCGGCGCGGGCATCGTCATCCAGTTCCCTTTCTATGCGGGGATCATGGCCATCATGGTGCAGTCGGGCCTGGCGCAGAGCATGTCGGAGTGGCTGGTGTCGTTTGCCACGGCTAACTCGCTGCCGTTCTGGTCGTTCATCAGCGCCGGTATCGTCAACCTGTTCGTGCCCTCCGGCGGCGGCCAGTGGGCCGTTCAAGCACCGGTCATGCTACCGGCGGCCGAAGCACTCGGAGCGGATATCGCTCGGGTCGCCATGGCGGTTGCCTGGGGCGACGCCTGGACCAACCTGCTGCAACCCTTCTGGGCGCTGCCGGTACTGGCCATTGCCGGGCTCAAGGCCAAGGACATCATGGGCTTCTGTCTGATCCAGCTGTTCATTACCGGCGCGATCATCTCGATAGGGCTGGTCTGGTTCTAAGCCACCCGCTACGCTGTTGACCACCCGCCCCACTCGGCCAGCGCGCCAGGGGGCGGGTATTTTTTGGCTTTCACAAGGTGATCTCCATGACCGACACGACGCTTGAACACAGCCCACTGCCTGGCCAGCACGAACTGTCCATGACGGTCCTGATGACCCCCGACATGGCCAATTTCAGTGGCAAGGTGCACGGCGGTGCTATCCTGAAGAAGCTGGATGAGGTGGCTTACGCCTGTGCCAGCCGCTACTCGGGCCACTACGTGGTGACGCTCTCGGTGGATCAGGTCCTGTTCAAGCAGCCCATCCATGTGGGTGAGCTGGTCACCTTTTTGGCCAGCGTCAATCACGTTGGCCGCTCCTCCATGGAGATCGGCATCAAAGTGGTGGCGGAAGACATTCGCGCCAAGCTGATACGCCACACCAACAGCTGCTACCTGACCATGGTGGCCGTGGACGAGCAGGGCAAACCGGCTCGCGTGCCGCCGCTGGCACTGGAGACGCCGCTACAGAAGCTGCGCTTCGAAAAAGCCGCCCTGCGCAAGAAGCTGCGCAAACAGGCCGAACAGGAAGAGGAGCGGGCCCAACAGTATCACCGGCAGCGCTAGTCGCTGCCCTATTCGTCATGACAAGGAGTCACCATGCCCATCAGGCGGCGCTACCCCCATCTGCCCAAGGGGGTCGAATACGCACATATCGGCTGGGATTTGCTGATCCTGACGGCAGTGGCCGTGAATTTGAGCCTGCTGCTGTTCGACTCGCTGTTTCTGATCGAGCCGCTCAATCAAGCCTTCTCCGCCATGGCCCCGAGCGCCCATGCGGCCTACGACACGGCGATCCATAGCCGCTTCACCACCATCGACCTGATGTTTGTCGGCCTGTTCGTGGCCGATGTCCTGCTGGGTTGGACGGTGGCCATCGCCGAACGGCGCTATCACCGCTGGTTTTTCTACCCGTTCGTCCACTGGTACGACGTACTGGGCTGTATTCCGGTGGGCGGCTTCCGGCTGCTGCGCATCCTGCGCGTGGTGTCGCTGCTGCACCGCTTGCATCGGCTTGGCCTCATCACGGTCACCCAGTGGCCGCTTTACCGCTTCTTTGCCAAGTATTACGACATTCTGCTGGAAGAGCTCTCGGACCGTATCGCTCTGCGCCTGCTGGGCAACGTTCAACAGCAGATCACGGCCAGCGACTCCCTCTCGGAGCGGGTCATCGAGCGGGTCATCATGCCGCGCAAACGCCAGCTGATCCATGAGATCACCCAGCGCCTGGAAGCCACCGCAGGGCAGGCCTATCAGCAGAACCGCAGCGCCATCCAGACCGCCATCAGCGAGCTGGTCAGCCGTACGCTGCGAGAAAGCCCGGAGATCCGTCGCCTGCAGCGCCTGCCCATGGGCCACGCGGCTTCCAGCGCTCTGGAAGCGTCGCTGAGCGGCGTGGCCCAGCGGCTGGTGGACGAGATTGCCCAGCAGCTGCACTCCCCAGCCTTTCGCCAGATGCTGGAGCAGACTGCCGATAGCAGCTTCGATAGCTGGCTGCAGGTCGACCAGGGTAGCCAGCAGGTAACCGAGCAGGTGCTGCTGGATATTCTGGAGATGCTCAAGGAGCAGGTAGCGCGACAGCGCTGGAAAGATCGCTACGAGTGAGGCGGCTGGCCACGGGCCCTGGCATCAAACGGTGGTGGTGGCCCCCTTGGGTCACCAGCAGCTCGTCGGCCGCCAGGGCCATGCCAAGCCGGCCCAGCCAGCGTGCCAGCAGCTGGCGATGGTGCTCGCTCCCTTGCGCGCCGGAGTAGGTAATTCCGCGTGTCAGTACCTCTGGGTCGCCGCTCAGGGCATGCAGCGCCGTACTCAGCGCCTGGGCTCTCAATGGATGAGGCGGCGGCAGGCTCAAGCTGAGGTCGGTCAGGCCGCTCTCCCGCTCATGGAGCGTATCGAAGACGAAGAGCGACCGGGCATGGCGGGCCTTCAACATCACCATGGGCGTGCTCACCGCTGCCTGCGTGTGGCTGATACTGCGTTAGCCGCAGCGCACGGCCTCGATCAGCTCGTCACTGCCCAGCACAATGTTCAAACGATCTTCCCGGTAATCCATGGTCGCGGCGCTGTCAGGCCGCAATACCCGTACATGACGGGAACCGCTCTCGTCGCGCAGCGCTTCGACAAGGGCTTCGTCGAAAGGCGAGCCAATGGCATGGGCCACGGCATCGGCATCACAGACCGCCTCGGCATCCACCGGCGTGCTGCCAACTACGGGAGGCTCGGGGGCTGGCTCACTGGGGGCCTGGGACGTACAAGCGGCCAGCAGCAAGGCAGCCAGCAGCGCCGCTAAGGCACGGGTAGGTCGGAAGGTGGAAAGGGGAAGTGGCATGCGTGTTCCTCAAGAAAAGCGCTTAATGGTCGTCCTCTAAAAGCAAGGGTCAGGCATGACTGCCTGACCCTTGCTTGCTCAAAGCCCGCCTTGATCAGCTAGCGGCATCCTGAACGGCACGACCACCTTCCTGAACATCCTGGCCTGCGCCTGCCACGGTATTACAGCCCGCCAGCGCACCGGCAGTGATCAGCAGGATAAAACTTGTCGCCAGTAATTTTTTCATCATGTTCTCCTTAACAAGTGATGTCGCCTTCGAGCCTCCCTTCGTCGAGAACGAAGCGGCTCCCGTCTTAACGTAACAGATTTTCGGTATTTCGCCTGCTATGCTGCAGCCTTGAACCTACGCTTGCCATCAAGCCCCACCTGGAGACGTCACTTGGCCGACCTGATTCTCGACCCTCGCCTGGAAGCAGACACTTTCCCACTGGCCGACCTGCCCCTGTGTCGTGTGCTGCTTATGAACGATGCCCGTTACCCTTGGGTGGTGCTGGTGCCCCGCGTCAACGATGTCAGCGAAGTCTTCGAGCTAAGCGACACAGACCAGGCACAGCTGTGGCGAGAAGCTTCGGCCCTGGGAGCGGTCATGAAAGAGGCTTATCACGGCGACAAACTCAATATCGCCACACTGGGCAATGTGGTGAGCCAACTGCACCTTCACGTAGTGATCCGCTACCGCGACGATGCCAGCTGGCCAGCCCCGGTATGGGGCAACGGCACGCCTGAGCCGTATGAGCTTGCGGACCAGGGCAAGCAGCGTGAACAGCTACTCGCCCTGATCAATGGCTTGAGCGTTTAGGCTGCCTCAGCCGCCGGGCAGTACACTGCGACTCGGCGGCTCGCTCAGCAGCGGGCCGCTGGCAGGCTGCGCTGCTCCCGCCAACGACAAGGAGACGCCCAGCGCCACGATCAGCGCGCCCCCCGTGAGGGCGACCCACCCCGCGACTTTCTCCACCACTTGCTGGCTCTGCTGTCGTTGCAGCCGCCGAGTCGCCCAGCCCCGCGCCACGATACTGGCCATGGCCAGCGCCGAAACGGTGATGCCGGTACCTAGCGACATGACCAGCACCGAGGCCACCCCCACATGGAACTGCCCCAGCAGGCTGGCTGCCCCCAGCATCAACACGGCCCCGGTACAGGGGCGCATGCCAATGGCCCCCACCGTCATCAACGCAGTACGCCACTCCAGCGCCTGCTGTGGCTCGATATGGTGGGCTCCGCCGCAGCAGTGGGCATGATCGTGGCTGTGGCTGTGGCTGTGCTCATGATGGTGGGGCTCGGCCTCCGGCGCCTGCGCGCGATGGGCGTGGCGCAGTTGCCTGATGGCACGCCAGCATAGCCAGACGCCCAGCAGCGCCACCAGCAGAAAGCTCGCTTGTTCCACCCAGACCACGCTCCCCATGGCCTGCCGAGTGAGCCACCCCAGCCCGTGCACCAGCACCACGACCATGACGATGGCCGTCACACCCTGCAGCAAGGAAGCCGCAAACGACAGCCCCAGTGCACGCCGGGTCGCTCCCCCATGGGAAGCCAGGTAAGTGGCCAGCACCGCCTTGCCATGACCAGGCCCCGCAGCATGAAACACGCCATAGGCGAAGCTGACTCCCAGCAGCGTCATCCACGCACCCGTAGACGGCGTGCGGGAGAGTTCCGTGATGGCCAGCGTCAGGCTGCGATGCAAGTCGCGCTGCCAGCCCAACAGCTGGTAGCTGACGCCCTGCAGATTGCTTTGCACGACCCAGACCAACAGGATGGCACACAGAATACCGCCTGCTGCCCAGGCCAACTGTTGTCGTGTTACCGGCATCCTCCCTCCACAGCTAAAAAGTTATAAAGTAATATTTTATACACGATAGCAGGTCGTCTGCGCTAGCGGCAATCCACCCTGCCGGTCTCGGCAAAGTGGCGGCCCAGGCCCGGCTCACCCTCTTCGTCCACGTCCAGCAGGGCTGCCTGCAGCACCAGTTCGGGGTCTGGATCGGCCGCGATGATGCTCAGCTCGCAGGCGGGCTCGCCATTCAACACCAGCGCCCCCTTGCTGGGGCCATCGTTATCGGCCTCATGCACCACTTCGATGTAATAGGTAGGGTCAAAGACCTGGTACTCCAGCACGTTGCCTTGCAACGGCTGAGGGCTCTCCAGGGGCAGTATGAACATGAAGGTCAAACGGCCATCCCGCTCCATGGCGGTATACTCCGTCACCTCGCCAAAGGCCAGCCGCTCGCGGTTGATACGCAGCTCGGTAAAGTAGTGCTGGGGCACCAGATTGTCGCGGATATCGCTGCCCAGCTGGTCCAGGCCCTCTTCCAGCGACGCGCCGGGCACCTGCTGCAGCTCCTCGAACACCACCAGGCTGTAAAACGGATCCATGCGCCAGGTTTGATGCACGCCAGTGGCCTCACCCGCCTCGTTGGTGATCACGCGTATGCTGAGATCGATCCAGCTATGGGGGTGCGCCCATACGTTACCACTGGCCAGCCCAAGGCCCATGCCCAAGGCTACCCCTTTCATCCACCTCCAGCGGTTGGCTGTTTTCCACGTCACGGTAACTCTCCTAATCTGCTTTGTAACTCCACCAGCCACGGGTCCAGCACATAGGGGGGAATCGGCTGACTGCCGCTGAGCGCAGATACCCGCACCCGCGTGCCGCCGCCCGATTCGCTCACTTGAAGCTGCAACCGGTAGCCGGGCCAGCGGGCCAGCACCGCTTCCGCCCGCCCCAGGGACATATCGGCATGGCGCACCACATACCCCTGTTCGATCATCATCGCGACGGCCTCACGGAACGTCTGCTCGGTATCGGCACGGTAGTGCAAATCGCGGCTTTCCAGCGGCTGCGTCGTTGCACATCCGGCCAGCCACAGCAGTGTGACCAGCGCGGCTCCCCACTTGATGAAACGGCTCATAAGCCCCCCTGCCCCTGGGCCTGTTGAAAGGCTGTTTGAAAGCGTCCGCAAAAGTCATCGTTACTGGCGCTGTAGGCCTCGCGCTGCTCACCGAAGTGATCGAAACGGCGAATGTCCCGAGACAGGCGTAGCTGCGCGTCACTGACCAGCACCGATACACGCTCCACTTCCGTGGGCGTTTGCCCGGCGCCCGCACCAAAACGCCCGCCGACTCCCAGGCCGATGCTGGAGCCGCGTCCCACGCCCATCCCGCCAAACAGCCGGAAGCCGCTGCCGTAGGGGGAGTAATAATCATAACGGTCATAATATCCCACCAGCTCGCGCTCGCGGGAGGCGCTGACCAGGCCAAGCCGAGTGTCGGTGGCGTCCAGGCTAAAGCCCCACGCTTCCAGCACATCGACAGCACGAGTGACCGCCGCCAGGGAGTCGGCTGCCTGATGGACCGGGAATGCACAGGCCGCAGCAGGCCCAGGCTCGGCCTGGGGCAAGCGGTCTGGCACTGTCTGGCAGCCGGCCAAGGCCAGCAGGCAGGTCATGCTGATCGGGATAACCTTCATGTGAATTCCTCTTGCCCTTTGTGCGACTGGTGTGCGGTCCAGCAGCACGCTAAGCTCGCAGGCTAACACGAAAAAGAACGACAATACGCTGAGACAACGTTTCAAGGAGGTTGTGCGATGAATGTACTGCTTTGCCCGGATAGTTTTAAGGATGCCCTGAGCGCCGAACAAGCGGCCCAGGCCATGGCACACGGCATTACACGGGCGGCACCCTCGGCCATCACGCACCTCTGCCCGCTGGCCGATGGCGGCGAGGGCAGCCTGGATGCCTTGATGGCAGCCACTCAGGCAGAGTGTCGCACGCTCACCGTTCAAGATGCCCTGGGCAGACCCCGCCAGGCCCGCTGGGGCTGGCTTGGCGAGCAGCGTACCGCGTTTATCGAGCTGGCAGAAGCCAGCGGCTTGCAGCACTTGAACAGCGACGAGCGCAACGCCCTGCATACCAGCACCCATGGCGTGGGCGAACTGTTCCTGGCGGCCCTGGACGCCGGTGCCACCCAGGCCCTGCTCCTGTTGGGCGGTAGCGCCACCAACGATGCGGGCGCCGGCATGCTGCAGGCGCTGGGGGCCAGGCTGCTCGACCAGCATGGCCAGCCGCTGCCTCCCGGCGGGGCTGCCCTGCAGCAGCTGGCCACGCTGGACCTCTCCACCCTGGACCCGAAGCTGGCCAGCCTGGACGTCACGGCCGCCGTGGACGTGGATAACCCGCTGCTCGGTGAGCGCGGTGCCAGCGCCGTGTTCGGGCCGCAAAAGGGGGCCAGCCCCGACGACGTGGCCACCCTCGACCGCGCTTTGGGGCACTTTGCCACGCTCGCCGTAGAAGCCCTGGGTCGCGATGACCGAGACATGCCAGGCGCGGGTGCCGCGGGCGGCATGGGCTTTGCCGCCAGCAGCTTCTTGAACGCCAGACTCTCGCCGGGTATCGACATGATCATGCAGCAAGCCCAGGTGAGCAGCCTGCTGGCCAAGGCGGATCTGGTGATCACCGGAGAAGGCCGCCTGGATGGCCAGAGTCTCTCTGGAAAGACCCCGATTGGCGTGGCCCGTGCCGCCCAGCGCCTGGGTAAGCCGGTCATCGTGCTGGCGGGCAGCCTGGGGGATGGCTGGCAGGCCTGCTTGAATGAAGGCGTCACCGCCGCCTTTGCCCTGGCCGATGGCCCCATGGGCCTGGAAGACGCCCTGCCGCGTACCGCTGAACTGCTCAGCGACCGCTGCGACAGCATAGCCCGGCTGTGGCTGGCCCATTGAAGGCGGCGGCCCCCTTGAAAAATCGCCGAGTCGCCAACATCTCTTGATATGTTGCGATGAGTCAGCCGTCGCCAGCTCACCGCCGGTCATGGCAGGCCGCTATGGTGGCGATGCAAAAAACCTGTTTTGCATTGGTCAACCAGGGCCTTAAGCTGGAAAAAACGAAACGATGGAGGAGCAGACAATGGAAGATACCAACAGCATTGGCCTACACGAAGGCAGCGCCAGCCAGCTTGCGGAAAAGCTGAATCATCTACTGGCCAACTACCAGATTTTCTACATGAACGTGCGGGGCTACCACTGGAACGTCAAGGGTAACGACTTTTTCGAGCTGCATGCCAAGTTCGAAGAGTTCTACACCGACCTGCTGACCAAAGTGGACGAAGTCGCCGAACGCATCCTGACCCTGGGGCACAAGCCTGTCCACGCCTACAGCGACTACATCGCCCTGTCGCGCATTCAGGAAGACAAGGACGTTCACGACGGCAAAACCTGCGTCAAAGGCGTGCTCAGCGGATATCAGACATTGATCGAGCTGCAGCGCGAGCTGCTGTCGCTGGCCTCGGATGCCGACGACGAAGGTACCGCTTCTCAGGCGGGCGATTACATTCGCGAGCAGGAAAAGACCGTCTGGATGCTCAACGCCTACCTGGGCAAGTAGGCCTCTCGGCGGCGCACCGCCGAGACACCACCCACGGCACCCTTGCGGTGCCGTTTTTGTTGCCCGCCAATGTTGCTGGGCGGGCATGTCAGCTCAGACCTGGCGACTGGCCGAGTCGGCGGTTTGCCTGGCCAGGGTTTCGATCAGATCACGCAGCATGGCCCAGAACTCCGCCACGGAAGCAATTTCGACGCGCTCGTCCGGTGAGTGAGCCCCGCGAATCAAGGGCCCGAACGAGATCATGTCCAGATGAGGGTACTTGCTGCCCAGAATCCCGCACTCCAGCCCGGCATGAATGACCTTCACCTCTGGAGCGTGGCCCATCAGCGCCGCATGGCGAGTATTGAAGGTGGCCAACAGCGGGCTTTCCGGGTTGGGCGCCCAGCCTGGGTAACCATTTTCGACCTTTACGCGGGCACCCATCAGCCCGAACAGCGCCTGGAAGCGCCCGGCCATGGCCATCGCTGCGCTGTCGTGCAGCGAGCGCACCAGTGCACAGAGGTGAAAACGTCCCTGCTCCACGCTCAGCACGCCAAGATTGTTGGAGGTTTCGACCACCCCCGGCACATCGGCGCTCATCCGCTCGACCCCACAAGGAGCCGCATGCAAGGCGGCCAGCAGCATGGCGCTGGCGTCGCGGGTCAGCGGTTCGGCCTCGGCAGGGGCCGCTTGCGTAGCCGTCAGCACCAGGCCAGGGTCACAGCTACCCAGCTCCGCCTTGAGCGTTCTAGCGAGGGTTTCCACCGTGGCCAGCGCGGCCTCGACATCGTCGGCGGGCAGCGCCACCTGGGCAAAGGCTTCACGGGGAATGGCATTGCGCAGGGTGCCGCCCTGATAGCTCACCAGCCGCGCATCGAAGGCTTCAAGCGCCCACAGCACGCGTACCAGCAGTCGGTTGGCATTGCCCAGCGGCTTGTCGATATCCATGCCCGAATGACCGCCCTTGAGGCCGGTCAAGGAGAGCGAGATGACCTGCTCATCGGGCTGCAGCGCAGCACCAGGCAGTTGGGCATCCACCACCACGTCGGCACCGCCCGCGCAGCCGATATAGACCTGGCCACGGTCTTCACTATCGAGGTTGAGCAACAGTGAGCCCTCGAGCCACTGCTCGGCCAGATTGAGCGCCCCGCCCATGGAGGTCTCTTCCTCCAGGGTGAACAGCGCTTCCAGCGGCCCGTGGGTCAGTTCCGGGTCCTCCAGCACGGCCAGAATGGCAGCCACGCCCATGCCGTTGTCAGCCCCCAGCGTGGTGCCCTCAGCGTGCAGCCACCCCTCCTTGACCACCGTGCGAATGGGGTCCCGCGTGAAATCGTGGGCCTGGCCTGCGTTGGCCTGCGCCACCATGTCCAGGTGCCCCTGCAGGATGATGCCCGGCGCTGCCTCACACCCCGGTGATGCGGGCTTACGGATACGCAGGTTGCCGAAGGCATCCCGGTCATGGGCAAGCCCCAGGCCATCGGCCCAGGCTTCCAGCTTGGCGACCAGCGCTGCCTCGTGGCCCGATGGCCGAGGGGTATTACACAGCGTGCGAAAATGCTGCCACACCAACGTGGGCGCGAGCGCTTCTAGATGTGCGTTCATGGAAACTCTTCGTCATCGATAACCGGGCTACTTTAACCGCTCCTGCCCATCCGAGAAAAGCATCGACGCGGTCATCAGCTGCTGTGTCACTCGGCGCAGTTGCTGCGTGGCTTCGCGCGGGGCATCGGCCAGCGGTTGATTCTGGTAGGCCCAGGCCACCAGCTGCTGATGCGCTAGCCGGGCCTCTCCCAGCGGCGCACGGCTGGCCTCCCGCCCCAGCGCCTGCAAGGCAGCCCGCGCCAGGGCGGGGTCGCGATGGGCATAGGCCACGTCGTGAATCGTTTGTCGCTCCACGGCACTCAGCGGCCGTTCAGGCAGCTCGGACAGCAGCAGCGCCACCACCGGCGCGGGTAAGTCGCGTAGCTCGAAGGCCAATAGCCCCTGCAAAGACGCCACAAAACCTTGCTGCATACTGTGCAATACGGCCTGGCCGATCTCGTTCAACGGTTTGGCGACCATGATGGCATACTCCCCCGTGGCCGCTTCCCGGGTCACGCCCAGGCGCACCGGCGTGAACCCAAGGGCCAGCCAGAATGACAGTAGCCCCGCCTCCGCGCCGAAGGTGGCGCCATACAGCGCCACGCCCTGCTCTGCTGCGCTGGCCATATCGGCTACCAACAGCCTGCGCCCCAAACCTTCGCGACGCCGCTCGGGGTGAGCCGCAATGCGCACCACCCTGCGCCAGCGGGCGGTCAACGCCTCGCGATGCCCTCCGTGAGCCGCCAGGGACTGGGCCAGCAAATGCCCCTGGGGCCGCCGTTGGCCCAGCGCCACCTGTTCGGCCAGCGCCGGGTCAAAGCCGCCCTCCTCCCGAGTGACCAGCACTGCCAGCGGCGCCGTATCGGTGGCCCCCGTGGCAGCAGTCGAGGCGTGCCCCTGGCTTGCCATCACCATGCGCAGCTGCGTGCCGGGGCCATCCATCAGCTGGCGCAAGTCGCTGGGGGTGGTGCGATAGTGCGACTGCACCAGCAGGCCAAACAGCTGCTCCAGCAACGGCTCGTTGGCAGCCAGCTGTACCTGGCTCACGCTGAGGGTCTGCGCGTCGATGAGGCCATGCGCGTGAGCCTCAGGCAGCGGCGCGCTCAGCAGCAGCGCCTGTTGAATGACGCTTTCCAGAGGGTCATTGGCTGCCCAGCGAATCGGGGTGTCCAGGGTCAGCTCCCGCCACTGGGGTGTCTGGCGCTCGAGCACCTCCCGAAAACGCAGCGCAAAGCCCCGGCCAGAGCCCTCGTAACCATGCACCGTCGTGGCAAAGGCCATACGCGGGAACGCGGCCAGCCAGCGGGCCAGCATAGCTGCTGGGAGTGCCGCGGCCTCATCCACCAGCAGCAGCGCCCCGCTGCCTCCCAACGTGCCCTGAGCCAGCTGGGTATCGAGCAGGTCGGGTGGCAAGAAGCACAGCGAGCTTCCCGTGGCAGGCAGCTGCACCTCATGGCCGCGGCGCTGCGCCTCAGGGCACAGCACCATGACACGCTCGAACAGGCTGTCCACCGCGCTGGCTCTGGGGGCGGTGACCAGTAGCCGCGGGTAGCTCCCCTGTTGCAGCAAGCGCGCACAGGCAATGCCCAGCGCCGCACTTTTCCCGCGCCCTCGGTCGGCCGTGATGACCAGCGGGCGGCGACGCTTGAGCTTGCTCAGGGCCGTGACCGCACGGGCCTGGTCGGGCGTCAGGCAGGCGGGGTCTTCAGGGCGGCGTGGCGAGGGCTGCCCGGCGGGCAGCCTGGAAAGCACCAGCGGGCCAGCCACCGGCCAGCGCACCACCTGGGGCGAAGCACTGAGCTGGCGCGCCAAACGTGCCAGGTAAAAGCTGCTCAGCGCGGTCCATTGCCAGGGGTGGTCGGCAAAGCGTGCGTAGTTCGGGTCGGGGCGCTCACCCCATGGCTCGGGGGTTACCAGCAGCAGTATGCCACCCGCCGTCAGCGTGCCGGCCAGCGCGCCCAGGGCGTCCGGGTCCAGCCCGTCACGACCGCTGACGTCCATGACGATCAGCTGATGCTCGGCCCCCAGTCGCGTGCGCGCTTTGGCTGCGGGCAGGCAAGGCGACACGGGGGCTTCCTGCGGGTCGCCCACCCACAATGGCGCTTGCCACGGCTGGGCGTGCCACAGCGTGAGCGCCAGTCGGCGAGCGTGCTCGGCATGCCCGCTGAGCCACACGAGCCCCCGCCAACGGCGGCGTTGCCAGCGCCGCGCATGGCCCACCAGTAGTGATATGCGGCGGTCATCACTTGCTTCGCTCATCACGCTCCTCAAGGGTCGATTGCTTACAACTTTGGTACAACAAGGCACACATTTTCAACGCTTCAACGCGCTATCCAGACCTGTCCAACCGTTTAAACAATTACTTAACCAAATGTTTTTAAACAATTTTTACATCAATCGATGTTTCATGGCGTGCGTTAACTTCCTGCAAACTCTGATATTGCGCCGCAGCGGGGGGAGTGTGCTAGCTTAGCGGTACAGCCTTGGCCGCTTTTACTTTACGTAAACGTCAGCCCTACTCGCTGTGCTTTCCTGCTTTCAGGTAATCAACACTAATAACGCCAACCGCCAAAGTACCAGGAAATTGATAATGAAAAAGACTACAAAATTTTCCTTGACCAGCCTTGCTGCTGGTGTCGCATTTGCCGCTCTCACCACGACTGCTCAAGCACAAGAGCAGTGGACCATGACCTCCACCTGGCCCGAAAACCTCGACCTGATCAAGCTCGATCAGCACTGGGCCGAGCTGGTCAACCAGCTGGCGGGAGACGAAGTACAGATCAACTTCCGCGCGGGCGGTACGCTGATGCCCGGCACGGAAGTGTTCGATGCCACCGAAACCGGCAGTATCGAAGCCGCCGGTGACTGGCCAGGCTATTGGGCAGGCTTGAACCCCGCGTTCTCGCCGCTGGCCACCACCACCAGCCTGTTCAACGCCGTTGACTACATCAACTGGATTCAGCAGTGGGGCGGCCGTGAACTGTACGAAGAGATTTACGGCCAGTACAACATGATGTACCTGCCCTATGCCGCGCTCAACAACGAGTCCGGCTTCATGGGCCGTACGCCCATCGAAAGCATCGCCGACCTGGAAGGCAAGCGTCTGCGTCTCTCGGGCCGTGACCAGGGCCGCGTGCTGGAAGCCCTGGGTGGCTCTCAGGTAACCCTGGCCGGTGGCGAAGTCTATCAGGCCATCGAGCGTGGCGTGATCGATGCCGGTGAGTTCTCGACCCCCGGCGTGGATTACAACGCAGGCTTTGCCGAAGTGGCCGACTACTGGGCCACGCCTGGCTGGCACCAGTCCGCCAGCGTCTTCGGGGTCATGATCAACCTCGACGCCTGGAACGCGCTGTCGGAAGAGACCCAGCAGAAGCTGCGCATCGCTGCCGACGCCACCATGGCCTGGTCACTGGCCTGGTCCGAGCGTGAGTCCACCGATGCCACCCAGAAGTTCATCGATGCGGGTATCACCATCAACCAGTTCTCGGAAGAGGATCTGGCCCGCATTCAGGAGATCACCAACGAGGTCATCGTGCGCGGCGCCTGTGAAAACAGTGACCACGCCAAGGTCTACCACTCCATGGTGACCTACCTGGAAGACTACGCCAAATGGCGCGACGTCTCGGCTCCTTTCAACATGAGCCGCACCATGGATAACCTGCCCTCACTGGAAGAGATCGAAGCCTGCCTGTAAGGCGTTTCTGCGCCGCCCCGGGCCGACCGGGGCGGTTTTGTATGCTGACCGCGGAGATCTTCCATGAATGCGATTGCCAAGGCGATCGATGCAATCAATGAGCTGTTTGGGCGATTGATCGCGCCATTGATTGCCATCATTACCCTCATCGTGCTGTACGACATTGCGTCACGCTTTTTTCTCGGCCGCCCCAGTGACTGGGCGTTCGATGTTACCAAGATGCTGTTTGGTGCCCACTTCATGCTGATGGCCGCCTACGGTTTGCGCCATCATGCCCATGTCGAGGTCGACGTACTGAAACGTTTGCTGTCCCGCAAGCGCCAGGCCCTGATCGAAGTCCTGGGCTACCTGATTTTCTTCGTTCCCTTCATCTGGATGCTGCTGACCTACGGCTGGCGCTTCTTCGAACGCTCCTACACCCGGGGTGAAACCACCTACGGCATGGTGTCGATTCCCGTCTACCCGATCAAAGGCGTTATCGTGGTGGCGGCTGCCCTCATCCTGCTGCAGGCCATTGCCATCGTACTGCGGGCCATCATGCAGTTGCGCGAGGAGAAATCGGCATGAACCTGAGTCCTGAACTGCTGGCGCTGGTGATGTTTGGCGGGCTGCTGATCGGCCTGTTCATGGGCCATCCGCTGGCCTTCGTGCTCGGCGGCGTCGCCGTCATCGGCGCCTTTCTCGGCCCTGGCGAGCGGGTGCTGGGCACCCTGATCAACAACATCTTCGGCAACGCCATGGACAACTATGTGCTGGTTGCCATACCGCTGTTCGTCCTGATGGCACGGTTTCTCAACGATTCCGGGGTCACCGAAAAGATGTTCGATGCCATGCGCCTGCTGCTGGCCAACCTGCGGGGCGGGCTGGCGCTGACCGTGGTCATCGTCTCTGTCCTGCTGGCCGCCACCACCGGTATCGTGGGCGCCTCCATTGCCGTCATGGGCATGATTGCCCTGGTGCCGATGCTCAAGTATGGCTACAACAAGGAGCTGAGCACCGGGGTCATCATGGCCAGCGGCTGTCTGGGCATCCTGATCCCGCCCAGCATCATGCTGATCCTGATGGCCAGCTACTCGCCGGTATCGGTAGGCGCCCTGTTTGCAGGGGCGATGATTCCCGGCCTGATGCTGGGGGTAATGTACGCGCTCTACGTACTGCTGATCTGCTACTTCAAGCCCTCCTATGGCCCTCCGGTACCCAAGGAAGAGCGTGCGGAAGTCAGCACTCGGCAACTGCTGATCATGCTGGGCAAGTACGTGGTGCCGCCCATGTCGCTGATCCTCGGGGTACTCGGCGCGCTCTTCACCGGCGTGGCCACCGCTACCGAGGCCTCGGCCATCGGCGTGTTCATTGCTTTTATCCTGTTTTTGATCTTTGGTGACCGCCGGGTCTCCACCTGCTTCAAGACGCTGCTGGAAGCAGGCAAGACCACGACCATGGTCATGCTGGTGCTGGTAGGCGCGACCGCCTTCACCGGGGTGTTCTCACGGGGTGGCGGCATGCAGGTGATTCAGGACCTGCTGCTGGCCATGCCGGGCGGCACCACCGGCGCGCTGATCATGATGCTGTTTCTGGTGTTCATTCTGGGCATGTTCCTGGACTGGACGGGCATCGTCCTGCTCAGCTTCCCGATCATGCTGCCCATCGTTCAGCAAATGGGCGTCGATCCGCTGTGGTTCGTGGTGATGGTGGCCGTAGTGCTGCAAACCTCCTTCCTCACGCCACCGTTTGGCTATGCGCTCTTCTATCTGAAAGGGGTTTCACCGCCGGGTGTGGAGATCGTCGATCTCTACAAAGCGGTCATTCCCTTCGTGGCGCTGATTCTGCTGGCCTGCCTGCTGATGTCGTTCTTCCCCTGGTTGGTCACCGGCCTGCCGCGCATGCTGCTGGGCTAAACTGACGCCCTCGCGTTGCCGCCTTGCCGGGCAAGGCGGCAAACTTCATGAAGATGACGCAACACCACGCCCTGTTGCCGGGGCGCTGGCGCGTACGATGGGCGTCACCGGCAATACTTTTCGCTCCCCCGCGACCTGCCCACTGGCGATTTGCGCCAGCAGCAGGGCCACCGCCTCGTCCACCATGGGCTCGACCGGCTGTTGAACGGTGGTGAGCCGATAGCTCGGCCAGGCCGCCATGGGGATATCGTCGAACCCTACCACCGCCACGTCCTCAGGCACGCGTAGCCCCAGCTCGCCGCTGAGCGTATCGATCACCGCAATGGCCATATGGTCATTGGCGGCAAAGACCGCATCCGGGTAGGGCGCCGCCTCGAACAGCTTGCGGGTCGCCGCCTGGGCTGCCGCGAAGTCATAGTCGCCGCATGCCTCCCCCCAACAGCTAACACCCTGCGCCGCCAGCGCCGCCATGAAGCCATCACGCCGCTGGCTGCTGGTAGAAGAGTCGGCAAGCCCGGCCACCAGCGCGATGCGCCGATAACCGCTAGCGACCAGGAACTCACCCACCCAATAGCCTCCACGATAGTTATCGCTGGCGACCTGGCTGACCCCCTCGAAGGCCACCGTGCGGTTGATCAGCACCACCGGAATGCCTCGGGAGACGCACTCGCTGGCCAGCGAAGAGGAAAGCGTCGCCGCCAGCATCAGAATGCCGTCTGCCTGGCTCTGCAGAATGTCCGCCATGACGCCCGCCGTCTGCTGCTCGTTGCTGCTCATGAACAGCAGCAGGTGGTAGCCATGCTGCTGAAACCGCCGCGCGGCATACTCCAGCATCTGGGCGTAGAACGGGTTGTCCAGCTGGGTCATGACGACCGCAATGGTGCGCGACGAGCGCGTAATCAAGGAGCGGGCGATGGCATTGGGGCGGTAGCCCAACTGCTGGGCCGCCGCCAATACCTTTTCCCGGGTCTGGGGGGCAATGCTGGCGTGGGGAGAGAAGCAGCGACTGACCGCCGACTGCGACACCCCCGCCAGTTCTGCCACTTGCCGTGACGTCACGGGCCGTTTTTTCATGCTCATCCTCTGGTTGGTCGCAAGGCCCCGGCACCCGCCGCGCTAGGCGTGTTGACGCTGATGGGCCATCAGCGCCATCAGGCGGCGGTCACGCCAGGCCTGGCGTTCGGCCAGCTGTGCTTCCGACAATATCTCGCGACGCTCCTGCGCCAGGCGTTCGAGTGTTTCGGGCTCCCAAGGGTTGGCCGCGCTGCGCTGGGTATCCACGTCACGGTAGAGCGGGCCATAGCGCCCGGCGTAGTCCACGACACCGGCTGGGGCGTTCAGGTCGATGGTCTCGAAAGGCCCCATGAACGACCAGCGCAGGCCCAGCCCGTGTTTAACCGTTTTATCCAGGTCCTCGGCGGACACATAGCCATCACGGAAGAGGCGCAGCGCTTCGTTGAGCAATGCGCCCTGCAGCCGATTGAGAATGAACCCCTGCACCTCACGCTTGACCAGAATAGGCGCCTGCCCCACTTCCTGCATCAACACCAGGGTACGCTCGACCACCGCTGCATGGGTCTGCTCCGAGGGTGCGACTTCCACCAGCGGCACCAGATACGGCGGGTTGACGGGGTGCGCCACCAGACAGCGCTGCGGATGCTGCAAGTGGCCCGCAAACTGCGACGCCACGATACCTGACGTGGAGCTGGCCAGGATCGTGTCGGGCGTCACGACGCTTTCCAGCTGGCTGTACAGCGCTTGTTTCAGGGCCACGTTCTCCGGCCCACACTCCTGCACGTACTCGACGTCCGCCACGGCGCTGGCAAGGTCAGCGCAGTAGTGGATACGCGCCGCGATGGCCTCCGCCTGGTCGATCAACCCAGCGTCCTGCAGGTCGAACAGCGACGCCATCACGAGCCCCTTGGCCAGCGTCAGCTGCTGCTCGTCCACGTCATAAAGCCTTACCGTGACGCCCGCTCGGGCAAAGACGATTGCCCAGCCCCGCCCAATCAATCCCGCGCCAATGACGGCTACCTGTGTACTCATGGCCACTCACCTCGTGTGATTTTATTGTTCTTGCCCTGCTGAATCCATGGCGCGACCCGCCCTGGCAGGCGCATTTCAAATGGGGCCTGCAAGACCCGCATCCGGTTCAACATAGCATGCTCCAAAAGTGTTTGCATTCGTATGCAACAGGCCCTAGCCTTATTCTGCTCCATCATGCTGACCCGACCCAGCTGACTCTACCCAACAACAATCCTTTCAGGAGAGCGTCATGATTCGCCACCTCAAAGCCGGTGCTTCCCTCGAAACCCGCGCCGAAGCGGACCGCCAGGTACGCGAAACCGTCGAGCGTACGCTGGCCGACATCCAGGCCCGAGGCGACGCCGCCATTCGCGAGCTGTCGGAAAAGTTCGATGGCTGGTCACCGGAAAACTTCCGTTTGAGCGAAGCCGAGATTGCTCAGGCCATGAGCGAAGTGTCCGAGCGTGACCTGGACGACATCCGCTTTGCCCAGGCCCAGATACGTCGCTTTGCCGAGGCGCAGCTGGCCTCCATGCAGCCGGTCGAGATCGAAACCCGCCCCGGCGTCATCCTTGGCCACAAACATCTGCCGATGAACGCGGTGGGCTGCTATATCCCCGGGGGTTCCTACCCTATGGTGGCGTCTGCCCACATGAGCGTCCTGACGGCCAAGGTCGCCGGGGTGAAACGCGTCATCGCGGCGGCGCCGCCCTACAAGGGCAAGCCCCACCCCGCCATCGTAGCGGCCATGCACCTGGCAGGCGCGGATGAGATTCTGGTACTCGGCGGCGTTCAGGCCGTGGGTGCCATGGCCATCGGCAGCGACTCCATCGCGCCAGTGGACATGCTGGTGGGCCCCGGCAATGCGTTCGTCGCCGAGGCCAAGCGCCAGCTATATGGCCGTGTCGGCATCGACCTGTTCGCGGGCCCCACCGAGACGCTGGTGATTGCCGACGAGAGCGTGGACGGCTTGCTGTGCGCCACCGACCTGCTGGGGCAGGCAGAGCATGGCCCAACCTCCCCCGCTGCCCTGCTGACCAATTCCGAAGCGCTGGCCCGGGACACCCTGGCGGCCATCGAGGAACTGCTGCAGAAACTGCCCACCGCCGATATCGCGCGCCAGGCCTGGGAGAGTCATGGAGAAATCATCGTCTGTGACAGCCACGAGGAAATGCTGCAAGTGGCCAACGAGATGGCTTACGAGCACGTTCAGGTCATGACCGAAGACCCGGATTTCTACCTGGAGAACATGACCAACTACGGCGCGCTGTTCCTCGGCCCGCGCACCAACGTCGCCTATGGGGACAAGGTGATTGGCACCAACCACACGCTGCCCACCAAAAAGGCAGCGCGCTACACGGGCGGCCTGTGGGTGGGCAAGTTCCTCAAGACCTGCACCTATCAGCGGGTATTGACCGATGAAGCCTCGGCTGAGATCGGCAGCTACTGCTCACGACTCTGCATGCTGGAAGGCTTTGCAGGCCACGCCGAACAGGCCAACGAGCGCGTGCGCCGCTATGGCAAACAGGAGGTGCCCTACGCCTCGGCGGTGGACGCATGAACCTTCCCCAGGCCCCCGGCTTCAGGCTGGACGGCATGCAGGCGCTGGTCACGGGCAGCGCGCTGATGGTGGACGGCGGCTGGACCGCCCACTGACGGAGCCCCACGGGTACACGCCTCGACCCTGCCCCACGGGCAGGGTTTTTTAATGGGCGGCCGATGAGCTGCACCCTACCGGCGCAGGTGATACTATTTGCAACCGCTATTTTTTCGCATTGACGAGCCACGCAGCTTCTCGTCCAAGGAGATCACGACGTGTCCACGCCCGCTCGCCGCCCATCATCGGCTCTGCTGTCAGGGGTCGCTTCACGCTTTGCGCTGTCGCTCAACCCCTGGTCTATTGCGCTGTTTCTCATCGCGCTGACCGTGGCACTGCCGATTCTGGTGGTTCTGGGCCATATCGTGCTGCCCACCGACGGCATCTGGCAGCACCTGGCCAGCACCGTCCTGCCCCGCTATCTCAGCAATACCTTCTGGCTGGTGCTGTGGGTAGGCCTCGGTACCTTGGTGATTGGCACGGGAACCGCCTGGCTGGTGGTCATGTGCCGCTTTCCCGGCAAGCGCATCTTCGAGTGGGCGCTGCTGCTGCCGCTGGCCGTTCCCACCTACGTGATCGCCTATGCCTACACGGACTTCCTGCAGGTGGCGGGGCCACTGCAGAGCATGCTGCGGGAGTGGTTCGACTGGCGAGTGGGCGACTACTACTTTCCCAACATTCGCTCGTTGGGGGGCGCCATCACGCTGATCACCTTCGTGCTCTACCCCTATGTCTACCTGCTGGCCAGGGCTTCGTTTCTGGAGCAGTCGGTGTGCGTGCTGGACGTGGGACGCACGCTGGGGCGCGGGCCTTGGCACCTGTTTGGCACCGTGGCCCTGCCCCTGGCGCGGCCTGCGCTGGTGGGCGGCGTGTCGCTGGTGCTGATGGAAACCCTCAATGAGTTCGGAGCGGTGCAATTCTTTGGCGTGGATACCTTCACCACCGGTATCTACCGCACCTGGTTCGGACTGGGCGAGCCGGTGGCAGCAGCACAGCTGGCGGCCTGCCTGCTGACCTTCGTGATCGTGCTGGTACTGCTGGAGCGCTGGTCACGGGGCAAGCGGCGCTACTTCCATACCTCCAGCCGTTACCAGCAGCTGCCCGAGTACCGCCTGCGCGGCTGGCAGGCCACCGGCGCGTTTCTGGCCTGCCTGCTGCCCATCACCATCGGCTTCCTGCTGCCCAGCGGCCTGCTCTTGAACATGGCGATTCGGATTGGCGACAGCCTGTTCGGCACGCGCTTCATCGGCTTCGCCCTGAACAGCCTGTCGCTGTCGGCCATTGCGGCCCTGATTGCGGTGGGGCTGGCGGTGCTGCTGAGCTATGGCGTACGCCTCAACAACTCCCCCAGCGCACGCCTGTTCACCCGTATTGCGGCCATGGGCTACGCCATTCCGGGCTCCGTGGTGGCGGTCGGCATTCTGATTCCCTTTGCCTGGCTGGACCACACCCTCAACTCCTGGCTGCACGCCAACTACGGCAAGATTATCGGGCTGGTCTTCAGCGGCACGGCCTTCATTCTGATCTACGCCTACGTGGTGCGCTTTCTGGCGGTGTCGTTCAATGCCGTGGAAGCCAGCCTGGGCAAGGTCACCCCCAGCATGGATGCCGCCTCGCGCACCCTGGGCCAAACCGCAGGGGGCACGCTGCGACGCATTCATACGCCCCTGATGCGCAGCAGCCTGTTGGCGGCGGGGATTCTGGTCTTCGTCGATGCCATGAAGGAGCTGCCGGCCACCATCATCCTGCGGCCGTTCAACTTCGATACGCTGGCGGTACGCGCCCATAACCTGGCGTCGGACGAGCGGCTGGCGGAGGCCTCCACGGCCTCGCTGACCATCGTGGTGGTGGGGATCCTACCAGTGATTCTCCTCAGCCTGGCCATGCGCCGAGCGCGCCCCGGCAGCCAGGCCGAGTAAGTTCAAACACACGTCTTCCCGCGCCTCAGCGTGGGAAGATGAAGACCTGGGAGTGGTCCAGATCGATGTCGATGGGCTGGCCCTCCTGGGGCAGGAACACCCCAGGCACACGGGCATGCAGGTGCGCTTCCTGGCCATCGGTGCCATGGGCACACAGGTGGATCAGGCTGGTGCGGCCCAGCAGCTTGGCCATGACCACGTGGCTA
This sequence comes from Halomonas sp. 18071143, assembly GCF_019211725.1. Lineage (NCBI taxonomy): Bacteria > Pseudomonadati > Pseudomonadota > Gammaproteobacteria > Oceanospirillales > Halomonadaceae > Halomonas > Halomonas sp. 18071143. Next base: position 570,431 of record NZ_CP078120.1, on the reverse strand, counting down.
TGGCTGTGCGCTTCGGCTGGCAGGTCTCGCTCCTGAATGCGCAGCGCCTCGGGGCGAATCATCACCTGCACGTCACTGCCTTCCGGCAGCCAGCTGGCATCCACTGCGCCCACGGGGGTCTGCACTCGCCCGCCTTGCACCACTCCCGCCAGCTCGTTGACCTCACCAAAGAAGGTCACCACGAAGGGGTCGATGGGCGCACAGTAAAGCTCGCGAGGGGTGCCGGTCTGGACGATCTTGCCATCGCGCATCAGTGCGATGCGGTCCGCCATGAACATCGCCTCTTCCGGGTCGTGGGTCACCAGCAGCGTGGCCGAACCCAGCTTTTTCAACACGTGCAGCGTGTCGTCTCGGATACGATCCCGCAGCCGGGCATCCAGGCTGGAAAAGGGCTCGTCCAGCAGCATCAGCCGCGGCGTAGGCGCCAGCGCGCGGGCCAGCGCGACACGCTGCTGCTGGCCTCCCGACAGCATGTGCGGGTAAGTCTCGGCATAGGCGGCCATGCCCAGCTGGTCCAACAGCTCCAAAGCACGCGCGCGGCGCTGGCTGGAGGGCAGCTGCTTCAGGCCAAAGGTGACGTTTTCCAACACGCTCAGATGGGGAAACAGCGCCGAATCCTGGAACGCCAGGCCCACATTGCGCTTTTCGGGCGGCACATGGCGCTTGCCTGGGGCCGCGATGGCCTGCCCGTCCAGGCTGACCTCGCCTTCCTGCACCACCTCCAGGCCTGCCGCGATACGCAGCAGGGTGGTCTTGCCGCAGCCGGAAGGGCCCAGCAGGCACACCACTTCGCCCTGGCCGATCTCCAGGTCGATGCCCTTGACCACCTTGTTGGCTGCAAACGTGTGCTCGACACCCCGCAGCGACAGCGCCGCCGCCGGTGCTGCCACCTCTGAAAATGACACCGTTGCCGTCATTCGTTCACCCATGGTTAGTGCGCAGCGCAGATGCCTGACTGCGAACACGGTTGAAAGTTATTTGCATTCTATTTTCTATTGGCGGCAGATGCACGTACATGCATAAAAAGTGTTGCGTGTCATTAGCATTTCGCTTGACGTCCATGGAACAAGACGTTTCAATAGGCGCAGTTTGACAATGCAACTTATTATCATAAACATTTAGGGTGTTTGTTATGAAAAAGGCACGTCTTGCAGTCTCTGTCGCCGCCGTCATGGCTGGCTCGGCATTTGCCAGCAGCACACTGGCCAACGAGGTCAACATCTACTCCGCTCGCCACTACGACTCAGACGAGATTCTGTACAACGCGTTCACCGAAGAAACGGGTATCAAGGTGAATGTGCTGGAAGGCGACGCCAATCAGTTGATGGAGCGTATGCAGCGTGAAGGCGTGGCCAGCCCTGCCGACGTCATGCTGACCGTGGATGCCGGCAACCTGTGGCGTGCCGAGCAGGATGGCCTGTTCCAGGCCGTGGATTCCGACGTGCTGAACGAGCGCCTGCCGGAGTCCATGCGTCATCCCGAAGGCATGTGGTTTGGCTTCAGCCAGCGCGCACGGGTGATTTTCTACAACCGTGAGAACTTCGACCCGAGCCAGATCGCTACTTATGAAGACCTGGCCGACCCACAGTTCGAAGGCAAGATCTGTATCCGCTCTTCCAACAACATCTACAACCAGTCTCTGCTGGCCTCGATGATCGAGCACCACGGTGCGGAAGAAGCGCAAGAGTGGGCACAGGGCGTGGTCAACAACCTGGCGCGCAACCCGGAAGGCGGTGATACCGACCAGATTCTGGGCGTGGCCAGCGGCGAATGCGAGCTGGGCGTGGCCAACCACTACTACTATGTTCGTCTGCTGCACTCCAGCGAAGCTTCCGACCGCGAAGCCGCCCGTAAAGTGGGCGTGATCTTCCCGAACCAGGATGATCGCGGCACGCACATCAACGTGGGTGGTGCAGGTCTGGTCGCCAACGCGCAGAACGCCGAGAACGGCATCCGCTTCCTCGAGTTCCTGGCTTCCGACCAGGCCCAGGAAGTGCTGGCCGAGCGTAACTACGAGTTCCCGGTGGTCGATGGCGTGAAGAAGAACCCGGTTCTGGAGTCCTGGGGCGACTTCCAGCGCGACGAAGTGAACATCAGCGAGCTGGGTAACAACAACCCGGAAGCCGTGCGCATTTTCGACCGCGTCAACTGGCGCTAAGCGCTGGCCCAGGCAGTATGCAAAACCCCACCGCAAGGTGGGGTTTTTGTGTGGATGGCCAGTCAACCAGGGTTTGAACGGCGCCTCCTCTAGTGTGCTTCGTCCCAGTTGGCGCCGCTCTGGGCTTCCACGATCAGCGGTACGCTCAGTGTGGCCGCCGACTGCATCCGTGCACTGACCTCCTCGATGAACGCGTCTACCTGCGCTTCAGCCACCTCGAACACCAGTTCGTCGTGCACCTGCATGACCATCAGGGCATCGAACGCCCCTTCCGCCAGCCACGCATCCACGTCGATCATCGCCTGCTTGATGATGTCTGCCGCCGTGCCCTGCATGGGCGCGTTGATTGCGGTGCGCTCGGCCCCCTGACGGCGGTTGCGGTTCTGCGAGTGGATCTCGGGCAGGTAGAGCCGCCGCCCCATGACGGTCTCGACGAAGCCATTCTCGGCGGCCTGACTGCGAATGCGGTCCATGTAGCGGGCAACGCCGGGGTAACGGTCGAAGTAGCGGTCGATGTAGGTCTGCGCCTGCTGGCGTTCGAGATGCAGCTGACGCGACAGCCCCCAGGCGCTCATGCCATAGATCAAACCGAAGTTGATCGCCTTGGCACTGCGGCGCTGGTCGGCGGTGACCTTGTCCAGCGCGGTGCCAAACACTTCGGCGGCGGTGGCGGTATGAATGTCGCGGCCCTGTTCGAAGGCTTCCAGCAGCCCCTTGTCTTCCGACAGGTGGGCCATGATGCGCAGCTCGATCTGCGAGTAGTCCGCGGCCACGATGCGATACCCGGGGCGGGCCACGAAGGCCTGGCGAATCTTGCGCCCCTCTGCGGTACGGATCGGGATGTTCTGCAGGTTCGGGTCCGACGAGGAGAGCCGCCCGGTGGCGGTCACCGCCTGGTGATAGCTGGTGTGCACGCGGCCGGTTTTCTTGTTCAACAGGCGCGGCAACTTGTCGGTATAGGTAGACTTCAGCTTGGCCAGGCCACGGTGCTGCATGATCACCTTGGGCAAGGGGTAGTCCAGCGCCAGCTCTTCCAGCACGGCCTCGGCGGTGGAAGGCGCGCCCTTGGGCGTTTTCTTGATGACCGGAATTTTCTGCTCTTCGAACAGAATCTGGCCCAGCTGCTTGGGGGACCCCAGGTTGAACTCGCGGCCCGCCAGCTCGAAGGCTTCACTTTCAAGCTCGCGAATACGCTGCTCCAGCTGCTGGCTCTGCTGGTGCAGGCGCTCGGCATCCAGCGCCACCCCGTTACGCTCGATCCGCGACAGCACCTTGATCAGCGGCAGCTCCAGGTGATCGAGCACCTCGGCCAGGCGGCCTTCCTGCTCGACCTGCGGGCGCAGCGTCTGCTGCAGGCGCAGGGTAATGTCCACGTCTTCACAGGCGTAGGGCGCGGCCTGCTCCAGGGCTATCTGGTTGAAGGTGAGCTGCTTGGCGCCTTTCCCGGCAATCTCCTCGAAGGAGATGGTCTTTTCCCCCAGGTACTTGAGGGCCAGCGAATCCATGTCGTGGCGGGTCGCGGTGGAGTTGAGCACGTAGGACGCCAGCATGGTATCGGCAAACGGCCCCGTGACGTGAATATCCACGTTGGCCAATACGGAAATATCGTACTTGAGGTTCTGGCCGATCTTGGTTTTGCCGGGATCTTCCAGCAGCGGCTTGAGCGCCTCGAGAACGCTGCGGCGGTCGAGCTGGGCAGGCGCATCCAGATAGTCGTGGGCCAGCGGGATATAGGCCGCTTCACCGGGTTCCAGCGCCAGGCCGACCCCGACGATCTCGGCATCCATGTAGTTGAGGCTGGTGGTTTCCAGATCGAAGCAGAAGCGCTCGGCGCTGCGCAGCCGCTCAAGCCACGCGTCCAGTTCGGCCTGCTCGGTGATCACGTGGTCGCGGCGTGGGCCTGGGGCCGTGCCCGACGCCACCTGCTCGGCCTGCGGGGCTGGCTGGCCGCCGCTGACGTCGTCCACGCCCTCGTCCTTGCCCTCCAGCAGCTCCGCCAGCCACTGCTTGAACTCCATCTCCTTGTAGAGCGCCACCAGCGCTTCCCGATCCGGGTGAGCGATCTCCAGGTCGTCCAGCCCTACGGGCAGGTCGCAATCGACCTTGATGGTGGCCAGTTGATAGGAGAGAAACGCCTGTTCGCGGTGCTCTTCCAGTTTTTTGGGGAGCGTCTTGGCTCCTCGAAAGCCCAGCGTGGTGACCCGTTCCAGGTCGCCATAGATGGTCTCCAGCCCGCCCCCCATGCCTTGCAGCAGGCCAATGGCGGTTTTTTCTCCTACGCCGGGCACGCCAGGAATGTTGTCCACCTTGTCACCCATCAGCGCGAGGAAGTCGATGATCAGCGCGGGCGGCAGCCCAAATTTCTCCTCGACGCCAGCCTCATCCAGGGTCTCTTCCTTCATGGTATTGACCAGCGTGATATGGCGGTTCACCAGCTGGGCCATGTCCTTGTCGCCGGTGGAGATCACCGCGTCACGCCCGGCCTGGGTGGCGTGATGCGCCAGCGTGCCGATGACATCGTCGGCTTCGACGCCTTCGATGCACAGCAGCGGCAGCCCCAGCGCTTTCACGCAGGCGTGTAGCGGCTCGATCTGGCTACGCAGGTCATCGGGCATCGGCGGGCGGTGGGACTTGTAGTCGCTGTACATGTCGTCGCGAAACGTCTTGCCCGGCGCATCGAAGACCACCGCCATGGGGCTATCGGGGTAGTCCTTGATCAGCCGCTTGAGCATGTTCAGCACGCCTTTCACGGCGCCCGTGGGCTGGCCGTTGGAGTTCGTCAGCGGCGGCAGCGCGTGGAACGCACGGTAAAGGTACGAAGAGCCATCAACTAGCACGATAGGGGCACGGGCCATAACCAGATTCCATAGTCAGCAGAACAGTAAGAGCGTCTATTCTGCAATGATACGCGTTCGGCGGCGCGACTGCAGAAAAGCACTGCGAAAGCGCCCCTTCACCGTTCACAGCGCTGCCAACTGACGCGCCAAGCCGCTACAATGACCGGCTTAGCAACCTGGGCGAGATTCTCATGGCTGTATTTACTCCGCTGAGCGACGCACAGGTCGCCGCGTTTCTGGAAAAATTCGATGTTGGCAGCCTGGTGTCCCTTCAGGGCGTGGCAGGCGGCACGGAAAACTCGACGTTTTTCGTGACCACCGAGCGCCGCGAGATGGTGCTCACGCTGTTCGAACAAGGCGAGCACGAAGAGCTGCCGTTCTTCGTCGAGCTGCTGGACTACCTGGATGAACACGGCCTGCCCGTACCAGGCACCATTCATGACCGCGAAGGGGTGGCGCTGCACAGCCTGGCGGGCAAACCGGCCCTGCTGTTCCCGCGCTTGCCCGGCAAGCACCCCTCCGCCCCCAACCTGGTCCAGTGCCAGGCGCTGGGCAGCGCGCTGGGGCGTATGCACAAGGTCTCGCAGCATTTTCCGGGGCATCGTCCCAACCCCCGCGATCTGCACTGGCTGCGCGCCGTGCATCACAAGGTGCTGACCTACATCAGCCCCGACGACCAGACCCTGATGAAAAACGAGGTCGATGATTTCGAGACCGCGTTCAGCCAGTATGGTGCGCTGCCCCAGGGGGCGCTGCACGGTGACCTGTTCCGTGACAACACCCTGTATGAAGGCGACCAGTTGGGCGGCATCATCGACTTCTACAATGGCTGCACCGGCGACCTGCTGTTCGACCTGGCCATCGTCATCAACGACTGGGCCTCCAACGAGGACGGCAGCCTGAACGCCGAGCGCTATCAGGCGATTTTGAGCGCCTACCAGGCACGCCGCCCACTGACCGACACCGAGCGGGCCCTGTGGCCCACCATGCTGCGCTTGACGGCGTTGCGCTACTGGCTGTCGCGCCTGCTGGTGGTGTATGTGGACCCGCCTGCCCATGACCTGACCCCCCACGACCCCGAGCGTTTCCGCGTGATCCTCAAGGCACGCATCGCGCTGGGGGCACTCCCTATCCCGGAGGCTTCCTGATGAGTGACATGGCCGCAACCAGCAGCCCCGCTGTACGCGCCCGCCGTACCTGGAATATGGACCAGTGGGGCAGCGGCTACTTCGATGTCGATGATCACGGCCAGGCGCTGGTGCGCCCGCTGGGCAGCGATGCCGAAGGCCCTGCCCTGCCGATCAGCGCGCTGGTTCGCCAGCTGCAGCAGGCCGGCCTGCGCTTACCGGTGCTGGTACGCTTCAGCGACATTCTTCACGACCGCGTTGAGCAATTGTGTGGCGCCTTCGACGCCGCCATGCAGGATGTGGCCTATGAGGGCGGCTACACGGCGGTGTACCCGATCAAGGTCAACCAGCAGCGCCGCGTGGTCGAAGAGATTCTAGCCACCTCGGAGCGTGGCAACGGTCGCGTAGGGCTCGAAGCGGGCAGCAAACCCGAGCTGCTGGCGGTGCTGGCGCTCTCCGACGGCGGTTCGTCGCTGATCGTCTGCAACGGCTATAAAGACCGTGAATACGTGCGCCTGGCGCTGTTGGGCGAGAAGCTGGGCCACCGGGTCTATCTGGTGGTGGAGAAACTCTCCGAGCTGGACCTGATTCTGGAAGAAGCCCGGGAGCTGGACGTGACGCCGCGCATCGGCCTGCGCGCGCGGCTGGCCTCGGTGGGCAAGGGCAAGTGGCAGAACACCGGTGGCGAAAAGTCCAAGTTTGGCCTCACCGCCAGCCAGATCCTGGAAGTCGTGGACACCCTGCGCGCCCAGGACGCCCTGGCCAGCCTGCAGCTGGTGCACTTCCACCTGGGCTCCCAGATCGCCAACATCCGCGACATCCAGCGCGGCCTGCGCGAATGCGCGCGCTTCTACCAGAACCTGATGGCGCTGGGCGCCCCCATTGACACCGTGGACGTGGGCGGCGGCCTGGGGATCGACTACGAAGGCACCCGCTCGCGCAGCTACTGTTCGGCCAACTACTCCATGCAGGAGTACGCGCGCAACGTGGTCAGCGCCTTCGCTCAGCTGTGTCAGGAAGCCGACTTGCCACAGCCGCACCTGATCAGTGAATCCGGCCGCTCGTTGACCGCTCACCATGCGGTGCTGATCACCAACGTGATCGGTGAAGAGCGTATCGACCACACGCCGCCGGTGCGCAGCGTCACCGACGACCCCCAGGTGGATGAGCTGTGGCGCGTGCTGGATCAGCTGGCCGAACACCAGGAGCCCAGGGTGCTGGTCGAAGCCTGGCACGACCTGCTGCAAGCCGTCAGCGAGCTTCAGGACCGCTTCGTGCTGGGCTTGAGCAGCATCAGCGCCCGCGCCGAAGGCGAACGCCTCTACATGGCTGCCTGCGCGCGCCTGCGGGGCAAGCTCGATACCCGCAACCGTGCCCACCGGGAAATCATGGACGAGCTGGCCGAGAAACTGGCCGACAAGCTGTTCGTCAATTTCTCGCTGTTCCAGTCGGTGCCGGATGTCTGGGGGATCGAGCAGATTTTCCCGGTACTGCCACTCAGCGGGCTGGACAAGGCGCCCACTCGCCGCGCGGTGATTCAGGACATCACCTGTGACTCCGACGGCCGCATTGACAGCTACGTGGACGGCCAGGGCGTCGAGAGCACGCTACCGCTGCCGGAGTGGGCCAACGATGACGAGCGCTGGCTGGGCTTTTTCCTGGTGGGGGCCTACCAGGAGATTCTCGGCGACCTGCACAACCTGTTCGGCGATACCGACTCGGTGGATGCCGCGCTGGGCGCCGACGGCGAGTGGGTACTCTCCAACCCCCAGGCAGGCGACACCGTGGCGGACGTGCTGGCCTACGTCAATTTCGATGCCCGCGTCCTGAAGCAGAAGCTGACCGAACAGCTGGTGACCAGCGGTTTCTCGGCCGAAGAGCAGGCGCACTTTGCCGCCAGCCTGACCGAAGGGCTGGAAGGCTACACTTACCTGGAGTAACGCTCTGAGGTAAGGGGGGAGGAGTAAGGAGCCAAGAGCAAGGGGGCAGGAGCCCCCTTCTCGCCTGACATTCCAGCATAAAAAAAGCCACCGTTGCCCAGGGCAGCGGTGGCTTTTGACGTTCAGCCGGTGGGGTCGTTTATTCGACCACGCTGGTGTTGATCTCCAGCCCGCCGGTGAGCGTGAAGCGCAGTGATGCGCCGCGAGTCAGCTCGCCTACACCCGCAGGCGTGCCGGTCAGGATGACGTCGCCGGGCTCCAGAGTGAAATGACGGCTCATTTCCGCGACCAGCGTCGGGATCGCAAAAATCATGTCCGAGCCTTCACCGTGCTGGCGCTCCTCGCCGTCGATTTCCAGCGCAAAGCTCAGCGCGTTCCAGTTGGGCACGCGGCTCAACGGCAGGAACGGCGACAGCGGGCAAGCCCCATCAAAGGCCTTGGCGATTTCCCAGGGATGGCCTTTCTCTTTCAACGTGGTTTGCACATCGCGCAGCGTCAGATCCATCGCCAGGCCGATACCGACGATGGCGCGCTCCGCTTCATCCTGCGTGGCGTGGGTCAGGGTTTCCCCTACCAGCAGCGCCAGCTCGACTTCATAGTGCACCTCACCGCGTGAAAACGGCGGGTCCAACGGCTTGGTCAAATCCACCACGCTGGTGGCCGGTTTGATGAACAGCAGCGGCTCACTGGGAACCGGGTTGTCCAGTTCCTTCGCATGGTCGGCGTAGTTGCGGCCTACACACACGACTTTGCCCAGCGCGTGGGGAAACTCCTGGCCATCGGTAAACTGTGGAACAAAACGCATGGCGGGTATTCTCCTTCTCATTATGCGTGCCGCATTCGCAACGACAGGCGCACTAGTCTACCCCACCCTGGCGCTTGTTCCACAACCCTCCCGCTGCTTTTCTTGCACCCTGGCTTATGTACCCAAAGCACGTAAACGTTTAAACGCCCGGCTGCCAAGGCTGGTCTGGCCCATGGGCCAGAAACGCTGGGCGCTGCTTGGGGGCGGCAAACGGCGCACCACAGCGGTTGTCCGGCCGATTGAACACGAAAAAGACGTTGCTGCGCGGGTCCGGCGACAGGTTCGCATTGGAAGCGTGCAGCGTGTTGCAATCGAACAGCAGCAAGCCCCCTGCTCGCCCCTTTGGCGCTTCGATGCCGTACTGGTCGACCATATGGCGCAGTGCCTCCTGGCTGGGCACCCCGACCTCCTGGGCTTTCAACGAGCTTTTGTGGTTGTCCTCGGGGGTTTCGCCAAGGCAGGGGACGAACGCTTTGTGCGACCCTGGAATCAGCATCAGCGGGCCGTTGAACTCGTGGTTATCGGTGAGAATCAGCGATGCACTGACCGCATGCATGTTGGGCATACCGTCTTCGGCGTGCCAAGTCTCGAAATCCGAGTGCCAGTTGAACCCCTTGCCTGCAAAGCCGGGCTTGTAGTTGATGCGCGACTGATGCACGTAAGGGTCGTCACCGATGATCTGACGTGCCGCTCCTGCCAGCCGCTCGTCGCTGGCCAGCGCCCCCAAACGGGCAGAGAGATGGTGCACGGCGAACAGCGAACGAATCTCCTGGCTTTCCGGCTCGGTGATGCTGAACTCCCGCTCACGGTAAGCATCGTTGTTCATCAACGACTCGATTTCATCGCGAAGCGCATCCAGCTCGTCGCCATGGATCAGGTCTGGAATAAACAGATAGCCCTTGCGCTCGAACTCATCCAGCTGCGCCTGGGTCAGCGGCCCCGGCAGCGCACGCCCTTTGACCACGTCGTCACGGCGTGCCTGGGTCAACGATGCCGGCGCGGTGGCCAGCCGAGTAGGATAGAGGTCCACTCGCGTATTGCCGGCAGAAGGGGTATCTGCCATGTCGCTGTACTGCTTGTGGGCCGTCAGGTTTTTGAGAGGTGTATTGCCGACTGTCATCTAATCCACTCCTTGTATGATTAAATTTCAGTTAAAACGTGTCTCATTCAGAAACACAGTGCAGGGAGAAGCCTAGCCCAGGCATGACGGCTTGCAACCCTTGGGAACCCCGCGCATAACGTGCGTTATGACATTTTTTTCATGCTCATGGACACCCCGTTGAGGCCCACCGCAGCAACCACCCTGCGCACAGCGCACTACGGGCGAATTTCAATGTTTGATAAACATCGGCCCAAAAAAAGCGCCGCTCGAGGTAAGCGGCGCGGGTGGCGGGCGAGGGACGTGCGCTAACCCAGGCATATATGGCCGTAGATGAAATCCCGGTCGAAGCCCGTATTACGCGCCATCTCTTCCGGCTGCAGCAACTTGATGCTGCTACGCGTCTTGCGGATCAGCTTCTTCTGCTCCAACGCGGTCATGCAGCGGCTGACGTGCACGCTGGTCATGCCCAGAAGCTCTCCTACGATGTCCTGGGTCACCGGAAAGGAGAATACGTTGCTGTTCAGCAGGCCTTTGAAATTGAATCGCGCATAGACTTCCAACAAGAAGTGCGCCACTCGCTCTTCTGACCGATGATGCGTACAACTTCGCAAACGCTCGATGGTAATATTGTCGTTGACCATGACATACGAGGTAATGGCCTTGCGGATTTCGTCGTTGGTTTTAAACAACGCATGCAAATCATCTACCGATACTTTTTCCAACTTGCAATGTGTCAGCGAGAGAATCACGATATCGTGACTTTCGAAAAAGCTTTCTCGCATTCCGATAATATCGCCCGGCATGAAGACGTTACAAATATCTTGCCCACGTGTAGAAGTGGCATGGGATAGACTTGCCCAGCCCTCTTTCACCACGAAGATATCGGCACGCCCCTCGCATAGCGAAAAGACTTTCTGGTTTCTCTTCAGCTCGACAGGTTTTTGTCGAACGTTGGTCAAGGCTTCCAGTGACTCTGCCCCCAGCTCACCGTACAGCCCCAACACTTCACCAATACTTATACAACCACCCTCGGCCCCCAGGGGGCCCGGCAAACCATTGCGACTTCTATCTTCCACTAGATTATACTCTTCTGCAGTAACCTTATTCATCTCTACACTCCTTTGCAGTTAGACAAATGCTATACTCACCCGGAATTTTTTATAATTTCTATACACTAAAAGGAAGATAACGCGACAAAAATATAGACAACTATAAACATACAAACAAGAAACTTTCATAGTTTGCGCTATCAAATACCCAAAAACCCAAAACTATTAACATTTGTTAAACACATTACAAAAACTCAAGAAAACTAACAGCATGAAAACAACTCCCAATACAAACAGGCTGTCGCCATCACGATGATTAAGCTTAAAAAAACTGGCTAATAAAAAACCAAACCCACTCTCCCCACTCCTTTCAACCCTTTACCCAAACATATACCCGCCTCTCAAACAGCCATTTAAAGCAGAAGGCCCAACTCTCCCAAGTTAACAAAAAATCAATTCCATAAGGCATTAAAGCAACCGACCAACTAGCAAAACAACAAAAGACAAGAAGCGAAGCAACTTCAATAAATCGCTTTAATGCAGAGAAAGGAGCTTTCGATGTCACACTATTGCCACATAGCCCTCTTAAGGTAACAGTGATATATGTTACCCAAAACCCCGTACCAGGAGCGCCGCCATGAGCCATACAGCTCAGCCAGACCTGATGCATACGCTGCAAGAAGCAGCCCGGCTGGCTGGAAAAATTCTCACTGAGGGGTATCACAAAGCGGGGGGTATCGACTTCGAACGCAAGGGAAGCTCGGACTTCGTCACCCATTACGATCAGGCAGCTGAACACGCCATTATCGATACCATTCAGCGTGCGCATCCAGAGGTGGGATTTCTTGGCGAGGAAACGGGCGTTACGCCGTCTCGCAGTAGCGACCTTACCGTCATCATCGACCCGCTCGACGGCACTAATAACTTCCTGCACCGGGTGCCTCATTTTTCGGTTTCTATCGCGGTGCGCCAAGGCGCAACGCTCACGCAGGGTCTGGTCTATCATCCCTTACTGGACGAAATGCTCTGGGCCGTGCGAGGCCAAGGAGCCTACCAAGGGTCAAGACGATTACCCATCTTATCGGCCCGCCCCCTCAACGAGATGCTGGTTGGCACTTGCTTGCCTTACCATCATAAAGGCGACTGTATGACGAGCCAACGCCAGCTCTCGGCGCTGATGCCCCATGTGGCAGGCATTCGCAGCCCCGGCTCTGCGGCATTGGAAATTGCCTATGCCGGCATGGGCAGGTTTGACGCCTTCTGGTCTCAAGGTGCGGAGCTAGAGCTTTGGGATATTGCAGCGGGTATTGTCATCGCACGTGAGGCTGGGTGCCAGGTTAGCGACCTTGCTGGCCACGATGATCCCGACGAATGGAACAGCTTGCTGATCGCCCACCCCGAGCAGCATGGCACACTCAGGAGCCTGCTCAACGAGTGACTGGGTTCAAAACATTTGCAGGAGCTTTCCCGGTGAGAGTGTGCCAAAGATATCGCTAAAATTGGCTGGCGATGAGCAAGCAGCAATCCCATACGAGACACATACGAAAAAGCCGCCCCGAAGGGCGGCTTGATCATGTTCTCTAACGCTTTGCTTTTCAACCACTTTTATTGGTGCCGACACCAGGAGTCGAACCCGGGACCTACTGATTACAAGTCAGTTGCTCTACCAACTGAGCTATGTCGGCGCGTCGCGTTTTCTTGAGAATTTGATTGAGTTGCCGTTAAGCTAGCCAATCAACAAGAAATCTTGTTGGCAATGGCTGGGGTACCAGGATTCGAACCTGGGAATGCCGATACCAAAAACCGGTGCCTTACCACTTGGCGATACCCCAACGTTGTGGTGGCCAGAGACGGAATCGAACCGCCGACACGGGGATTTTCAATCCCCTGCTCTACCAACTGAGCTATCTGGCCCTTGCCAACGGTGCGTATTAAACCAAAAGCTTCTGTTTTCGTCAACACCTTTGTGAAACTTTCTTTCTCGTCACATGCTTAGGGCACATTGGGCCGCGCGAGCCACGGCCACACCTGCGCCCTTTGCGGGTAACGGCGGAGCCCTGGCGGGGCTTATGCCTGGCTGGGGGGCACGTACCCTTCGGCCTGGTCGGTGGCTTCGTTGTTCAGGAAGCGTTCCATCTGCTCCATCAGGTAGGCGCGTGCTTCGGGGTCGAGCATGTTCAAGTGCTTTTCATTGATCAGGCGGGTTTGCAGGGCCTGCCACTCTTGCCAGGCGGGCTGTGACACCGTGGCCTGTATTTCCTGGCCCTGCTTGCCGGGCAGCGGCGGGAAAGGTAGCGCGGGCAGCTCTTTTTGGTACTTGCGGCAAAAAACGGTGTTGCTCATGGAATAGCTCCTGGGCGGATGCTTAATGAAAATCGTGCCAGTGGTCAGCGCGCTGGCCCCGGTGCTGGGTCGAGGTCAAACGGCGCCAGCTGCCTCAGCAGCGATTTGACGGGTGCCGCCAAGCCTAACGCAGGTGGCTGGTGAACGTCATACCATAGGCCATTTTCGCGCACTCCGGCGAGCCGTTCACAGCTCACTGGCTGTGGAGTGATCAAAAGCTTGAAGTGGCTGAAGGTATGCGTAAAGGCGGGCAGCGGCACCAGGCGCCGGGCGGCGACGACATTATCCTCCAGCCAGTGGTTCAGCTCGCCGTGGCGCTCAAACTGCGGCAGGCTCCAGAGCCCGCCCCACAGGCCGCTGGGCGGGCGTTGTTCCAGCCACACGCGCCCCTGAGGGTCCTGCAGCATCAGCATGAGGGTTTCACGGGTGGGGGTAACTTTTTTGGGCTTCGATTCCGGGAAGCGCTGCGGCTCGCCCTGGGCGTAGGCGCGGCAGACGTCGTTGAACGGGCAGATGGGGCAGTCGGGCTTGCTGCGTTTGCACAGCGTGGCGCCAAAGTCCATCACCGCCTGGGTGTAGTCGGCCAACCGCGTGGTGGGGGTGAAGTACTCGGCCAGCGCCCACAGGGAGCGCTCTACCGCAGGCTGGCCGGGCCAACCCGCCACGGCGTGCAGCCGTGTCAGCGAACGCTTGACGTTGCCATCCAGAATGGCGGCCTGCTGGCCGGTGCTTTGGGCAATGATCGCCCCGGCAGTGGAACGGCCGATGCCGGGCAGCGTCATCAGCATATCGACACTCTGGGTGGGCAGCTCGCCGCCATGCTCGACCAGCGCCAGCTGGGCCGCCTTGTGCAGGTTGCGGGCGCGGGCGTAGTAGCCCAGCCCTGTCCAGAGGTGCAGCACTTCATCCTGGGGGGCGCAGGCCAGGGCCTCCAGCGTGGGGAAGCGCTCCATGAAACGTTCGAAGTAGGGAATTACCGTGGCCACCTGGGTTTGCTGCAGCATGATTTCCGACACCCAGACGCGGTAGGCGCTGCGGGGTGACTGCCAGGGCAGGTCGTGGCGGCCATACTGGTCGAACCAGCGCAGTAGACGGTGTTGAAACTCATCGGCCGCCAGGCACGGCGTAGGCATCTCGGCCATGGTCACTCCTGAAGTGCTTGCCATGAAAAAAGCGCCGGCGGTAAGGCCGGCGCATGCAGGGGGCGGTGCCTCCTTCTCTAATAAGAAGGCAGGCGTATCAATTGAACAGGCGGCGAATACCTTCGCGCAGCTCCTGGCCCGCGCCCTCGCCCAGGCGCTCGTCGATGCGCTCGATGGTGGTGCCCAAGCGCTCTTCGAGCTCTTCTTCCAGACGGCCGCCCGCTTCAGTGCGCAGCAAATCCACCACGCTGGCCTGGAACGCGGTGCGGTCGAAGCGGCACCATTCGGCTTTATCATCCCCCAGGTGGCCTTCACAGCGGATGGGCAGCGGCAGCTGCTCCAGGCGCGGGTTCACCTGGCAGGCGGCGTCGGCGGTATCGACAAGGCGTGCATTGGCCAGCGTCATGAAGTCCTGAGAGGTCAGGTTGAGCTCGCCTTCGCCTTGCACTTCGATACCCGGCAGGGTGATCGACAAGTCATCGCTGTGCACGACGCCGTTGCGTACCTGGAACGTGGCGTCGAAGCGCTCGAAGCGCGTATCGGGATGCCACTCACGGGTGGTGCCCTGGCCTTCCAGCAGCGCCGCCAGCTCGCACATTTCACGGGAGATATTGGTACGCAGGATAGCGCCTTCGTTCAGCCGGGCATCCAGCTCGCCGTTGAGGTTGCTGAGCAGCACCTGACGGCTGTTGCCTTGGGTCGTCAAGCTGCCTTCCAGATTGAAGCGGCCGCGCAGCGGGGCCTCTTCGTCACTGAAGGTTTCGATCAACGGGGCCACTTGCACATTGCTGATGCGCGGCGCGAATTGCCAAGTCATCACGCTGTCGGTGGCGTCCAGCGCGCCGGTGGCGTTGAGCTCGCCGCCATAGAAGCGCGATTCGAAGCCGGTCAGGCGATGGTTGCCCTCGTCACCGCGCAGCGCCAGCTGGGTGTCGTTGAAGGTCATGCCCGCCAGCTGCAGCTCGCCGACGCTGAGGTCACCCTGCAGCGTCAGGCCGCTGAGCCACTCCTGGGGCAGCAGGGCTTCTTCGGCCTGGGCAAAGGCGCTGCGCAGCAGGCCTCGGCTGGCTTGCTCGGGGGCGGCAGGCCGCGGCAGGTAGTGGTCCAGGTTGAGCTGGTCACCGTCCAGATTGAAGCTCAATTGGCTGCCATCCAGAGCAGCACTCACGTCGCCGGTAAAGGTGCTG
Source organism: Halomonas sp. 18071143 (assembly GCF_019211725.1). Taxonomy (NCBI): domain Bacteria; kingdom Pseudomonadati; phylum Pseudomonadota; class Gammaproteobacteria; order Oceanospirillales; family Halomonadaceae; genus Halomonas; species Halomonas sp. 18071143. The sequence continues at coordinate 554,741 of NZ_CP078120.1, read as the reverse complement.
TCATCGATGACCAACGAGAGGCGTGGCAAGGCGATGCGCGAGATATCACCTTCGACCGGGCTGGTCAGGGCCACGTCGCTCAGCGCCGCTTCGCTGGTGGTATTGAGCGTTGCGCCGGTGCGCGAGATCCAGGGCCGCAGGGTAAAGGGGGCTGCGGTGAGCTGGCCACTGTACTGGGGCGCTTCCAGCAGCTGTTCGAGGTTGAGGTGGCCGCTGACCCGCAGGCCATCCGGCCCGGTCAGTTGCAGGTCCTTCAACTGGGCAGTCTGAGCGGCCAGGTCGCCTTCCAGGCCGAACGCCAGCGAAAGGGCCAGGCTTCCCTGCCAGTTGTCGGCATGGCGCAGGCCGGCATCCAGTACGCCTTGGCGAATGCTGAGCTGCTGCTCGCCCATACGCGCCACGATTTCAGCCGCTTTCAGGCTGAACTGCTGGGGCTCGCTGTTGGCGCCTGGGCGGGTTTGCGTGGTGAGCTGGGTATTCTCCAGGGTGATCTGCTCATCCTGCAGGCCAAGGCGCAGGCGAGTTTCCAGGTTGACCTCGCTGGTCATGTCCGGCGTGCGCTCCAGCACTTCGGCATCCAGGCGGTTGTGCCGGGAGAGCGTGAACATGGCCTTGAGCGGGAAGGAGCGCACCGGGTTGACGTTGGTGCCCGAAATGTTCAGCGGCTGTACCCGCCACAGGGCCTGGCTCTGTTCGTCGCGGTAGCGAATATCCGCCCCTTTGACTTCTACGCTGGCGATGTTCAGCACCACCGAGAGGTTGCCTGCATCGGCATTGGGGCCTGCGCTGGCCGGTGCCAGCACGGTTTCGGCGGACTCGTTGTTATGCTCTGCCAAACGCTCCAGCAGCGGCTCCCAGTTGCCCTCGCCTTCGGCGTTTTTCACCAGGTTCAGGCGCATACCGTCGAGCGTCAGGCCATCCACGGCGATTTCACCCCGTAGCAGCGGCGCGAAGGCCACGCTCACCTCGGCCCGGTTGATCGCCGCGAAGGCAGACTCGTTCACCGACTGTTCGGGCAGCCAGGCACGGGCCTGCTCGACGCTGACACCGATACGCGGGTAGAACGACCAGCTGATCGGGCCTTCCAGCGCCAGATTGAGCCCTGTCTGCTCTTCCACCACGGCGGTCAGCCGGGGCTTGAAGTCTTCCGGGTCCAGAAAGGTGGTGACGTAGACCACGGCAGCGACGGCGGCAATGGCAAGAATGCCGATGGCCGCCAGTAAAATACGGAGTAGCTGTTTCATTAACCTTTCCCTTGAGGGTCTAGCTCTACAAAATCACTGGTGGCCGGGAGGCCCGGTTCCGTTGGCTCGGCATCGGCGATGGGCCGATAGCCCAATTTGGATAGCAGCACGCGGTCGGCCAGCGGCAGCGTGGTGGTGGCAATACGCAGTACACGGCCCTCTTCCTTGGCCTGCTCGCCCATCAGCGCCATCAGCCGTGAGCCCACGCCCCGCCGCCGCGTGGTCTTGCGCACGCACAGCTCGGATAGCCACCAGGCGCGGTCATCGCCCTCCTGCACCGCCACGGCTCCCAGCAGGCGGTCGTTGAACAGGGCGCAGGCAAACACGTGCTGCCCTTGTAAATGCTGCTCTATGAAGGGTAAAACCCTGGTGGTCGGCATGCGCTCTTGCGGTGCGTCTTCATAGATACGCACGAGGTCGATACGCACTTGCTCATCGGCGTCCCATCGGGCCTGGTCGACGTATTGCAGTGTCACCGGCATGGTGAAATCCTCGTTGCCAATGCAGCCAGGCTGCTGTTTGAGCGCCGCAATGGGCGGCGACATTTCACGCATTGTAGCGGATGGGGGGGCCGATTCTCTATAATGCTTGTTTTGGCCGCAGCCGCCGCCCGCCGATTATTCCTCAGAGTGCGCCTCGGCGCAGGAGATGCAACATGTCAGCGCGTATTGCCACGGTTAGCCGTGACACCAACGAAACGCAGATCACGGTCAGCGTCAACCTTGATGGTGAAGGCCATCTTCGCTGCCAGACGGGCGTTCCGTTTTTGGACCATATGCTTGACCAGGTGGCTCGGCACGGAATGGTCGACCTCGATATCGACGCCAAGGGCGACCTGCATATCGACGACCACCACACCGTCGAAGACTTGGGCATCACCCTGGGCCAGGCCTTTCATGAGGCGATTGGCGACAAGCGCGGCATTTACCGTTACGGCCACGCCTACGTGCCGCTGGACGAAGCGCTCTCACGGGTGGTCATCGATTTCTCCGGGCGCCCCGGCCTCTTCATGAACGTGGAATTTACCCGCGATACCATCGGCAGCATGGACACCCAGCTGTTCTGGGAGTTCTTCCAAGGCTTCGTGAACCATGCGCGGGTGACGCTGCACATCGACAACATCAAGGGCTTCAACGCCCACCATCAGGCAGAAACCATCTTCAAGGCCTTTGGCCGCGCCCTGCGCATGGCCGTGTCGGCAGACCCCCGCATGGCCGGGCAGATGCCCTCCACCAAAGGGTGCCTGTAATGGCTAACGCAGCGATCAGCCATCGCTCGATGACCTCGACAAGGAGCGCTTCATGACCATTGCCGTGATCGATTATGGAATGGGCAACCTGCACTCGGTCGCCAAGGCGCTCGAGCACGTCACCCATGAGAACGTGATCATTACCCGTGACCCTCGGAGCATTCTGGGCGCGACCCGCGTGGTGCTACCTGGCCAGGGGGCCATCCGTGACTGCGTGGGCGAGCTGGAGCGTACCGAGCTGCGCGGGCTGGTGGAGGAGATTCTGACCCGCCAGGCCAAGCCGCTGCTGGGTATCTGCGTGGGCCAGCAAATGCTGATGGAGCGCAGCGAAGAGAATGGCGGCGTGGACTGTCTGGGCTTCTTCCAGGGCAGCGTCGACCGCTTCCCGGCGGACATGCGCGATGCCCAGGGGCAGCGTTTGAAAGTGCCGCACATGGGCTGGAACCTGGTCGCCCAGCATCATGACCACCCGCTGTGGGCCGGCATCGATGACCGCGAGCACTTCTATTTCGTGCACAGCTACTACGTGAATGCCGCCGACGATGCCCAGGTATTCGGCACGACGGACTACGGTCGCGTCAGTGCCCACGTGGCGATTGGCCGCGATGCCACCTTCGCGGTGCAGTTTCACCCGGAAAAAAGCTCCCGCGCAGGCCTTCGCCTGCTGGAAAATTTTGTCACCTGGACGCCCTGAGAGGTTTCACTATGTTGGTAATTCCCGCGATTGATCTCAAAGACGGCCAGTGTGTGCGCTTGAAGCAGGGCCGCATGGACGAAGCCACTTCCTACGGCGACGACCCGGTGGCCATGGCCGCGCGCTGGGTAGACGCCGGTGCGCGTCGCTTGCACCTGGTGGACCTGAACGGCGCTTTCGAAGGCAAGCCGGTCAATGGCGACGCGGTGACGGCCATTGCCCGCGCCTACCCGAACCTGCCCATTCAGATCGGCGGTGGCATCCGCTCGGCGGACACCATCGAGCACTACCTGAATGCCGGGGTCTCTTACGTGATCATCGGTACCAAGGCGGTCAAGGAGCCGGAATTCGTCGGTGAAATGTGCCGCGCCTTCCCGGGCCACATCATCGTGGGCCTGGATGCCAAGGATGGCTTCGTGGCCACCGACGGCTGGGCCGAGGTGTCCACCGTGAAGGCCACCGAGCTTGCCAAGCGCTTCGCCAACGATGGCGTCTCCAGCATCGTCTACACCGATATCGCCCGCGACGGCATGATGCAGGGCGTGAACGTGGAAGCCACCGCGGCGTTGGCCCGCGAAGGCGGCCTGCCGGTGATCGCCTCGGGCGGCGTCACCAACCTGGATGACATTCGCGCGCTGTGCGACGTGGCCGACAGCGGCATTCTGGGGGCGATTACCGGACGCGCCATCTACGAAGGCAGCCTGGATGTCGCCGAAGCCCAGCGCCTGAGCGACGAGCTGAGCGGAGGCCGTGCATGAGCCTGGCCAAGCGCATTATTCCCTGCCTGGACGTCGATGCCGGGCGCGTGGTGAAGGGCGTGAACTTCGTCGGTATCCGCGATGCCGGTGACCCGGTGGAGATCGCCCAGCGCTACAACCAGCAAGGCGCCGACGAAATCACCTTCCTCGACATCACCGCCAGCCACGAAGACCGCGCCACCACCGTGGACATGGTCGAGCGGATTGCTGGCGAGGTGTTCATCCCGCTGACCGTGGGGGGCGGTATTCGCACCTGCGACGATATTCGCACCATGCTCAACGCGGGTGCCGACAAGGTGTCGATCAACACCGCCGCCGTGACCAACCCGGAGTTCGTGCGGGAAGCCGCCGACCGGTTTGGCAGCCAGTGCATCGTGGTGGCCATCGACGCCAAGAAGGTTTCTCAGGAGGGCGAACCCGACCGCTGGGAAATCTTCACCCACGGTGGGCGCCGCCCGACGGGCCTGGATGCCGTCGAGTGGGCCAGGAAAATGGTCGAGTTCGGCGCAGGCGAGCTACTGCTGACCAGCATGGACCGCGACGGCACCAAAATCGGGTTCGATCTGGGCGTGACCCACGCCATTTCCGAGGCCGTCAGCGTGCCGGTGATTGCCTCGGGCGGCGTCGGCAATCTGGACCATCTGGTGGACGGCGTATTGAAAGGCGGTGCGGATGCGGTATTGGCGGCCAGCATTTTCCATTTTGGCGAGCACACGATTCCCGAGGCCAAGCGTTACATGGCCGAGCGCGGCATCGAGATGCGCCTTTAGGAGAGTGACATGCCGCGTGCCTGCACCTGGTTAGGTGGCCTGGCAATGATTTGGCTGAGCGCATCTGCCGCGGCCTTTTCTGTGCCTGACGGGCCACCGGCCTTTGAGCTGGACCACACGCTGGTGCAAACCAGCCTGTTGACTCGACACTTCAGCCCCGACCCGGAGCACACCAACCAGCAGGATCTGGTGAGTGTCGAGCTGCACAACCCTGACCGCTGGCTGGCGGGTGCCGCCTGGTTCAAGAACTCCTTCGACCAGCCCACCTGGTACTTCTACGCTGGGCGGGAGTTTCCGCTGGGGCAGCTGGGCGACAACATCAACGTGCGCGCCAAGCTCACCGGCGGGCTGCTGCGGGGCTATAAGGATGAGTTCCGCGACAAGATTCCTTTCAACCGCTACGAAATCGCCCCCGCCCTTCTGCCCAGCGTGGGCATTCAGTGGGGGCGCGTCGAGTCGGACCTGATCGTGTTCGGCACGGCGGGCATGATGATCACGGCGGGGGTCCGTTTTTAAGGCCGTTCGTTCGCAAGACCCAAGGGCGGCTACTCGTCGCCCTCTTCCAGCGAAAGCCCCAGGTTGCTGATGCCGCTGTTGCGCCCTAGCAGGCGAATCTCTTTTAGCGCCGCTTTGGTGAGCGGCTCGCTGACGGCTTCCAGCACCGCATCCTGAAAGTCGTTTTCATCGGCCATCAGCGGGTGGTCGCGGATGATCAGCGCCAGCGCCTGTGCATCCACCTCTCCCTCGGTCAGCTCGATGAATGCCCGCACTCCTGCCCGGGAGGTGCGGCTCACGTCCAGCACCGCTTCCGGCGACTCACCTTGCAAGGTATCCAGCAGCGCCGAGATCGAGACCACGGCGTCCAGCGCGCGGCGCGCCCCGAAACTGTCATCGTTGGCCGGTGGCTCGCACTCCGCCAGCTTTTCCGCCTGACGGGCAAAGTCGATACTGGCATTGGGCACGCTCAAGCGCTCCCACACCAGGCTCAGCACGGTACGCAGGGTATGCCCATCACCGTGGCCTGTGGTTTGCTCGTAGAGGGCGTAGTTGGGTAGCAGCCGCTCGCACAAGGCCGCCATGAAGGCTTGCTGGGCGGGCAGCGGCAGCAGTTGCAGACGCTGATAGAATCCTGTGGGTTTTGCCACCATGCTGATGTCCTGGGTCACTGTGTTGATGAAGAGGGTATTGATGAAACGGTATTGATAAACGGTATTGGTGAAGTGGACGCGATACGTTATCGTCCCACACTCGCGGCGGGCAAGCTCCGCCGCGCTTGATGTGTGCGGCCGGCGAGGAGATTACCATGCATATTCATCTGCTACAGCACGGCCCTGACCATGGACCCGCCCGCCTGCAAGACTGGCTGGAGAGCATGGGCCATAGTTACACCGTTTTTCATCTATACGCAGGGGAGCTGACCCCGCGCCCTGGCGAGTGCGACGCGCTCATCGTGCTGAGCGGCCCTGACGCGCTGTTCAGCGCCCCGCCCGCTTGGCAAAAGGCAGAGCGCAAGCTCATCCACCGCTACCTCGATGGCCAAAAACCCGTCATGGGCATTGGCCTGGGGGCGCTATGGATCGCCGAAGCCCTGGGCGCCGTCATCGCCCCCGGCACCTACCCCGAAACGGGCTGGCACCCTGTCACCCTGGCGCCAGAGAGCACCTTTGACCTGCCCGAGCAGTTCGATGCCTTCATGTGGCATCGCCTGGTATTTAGCCTGCCTGACGGCGCGCTGCCCCTGGGCGGCAGTGCGGCGGCACCGCTCCAGGGGTTCAGTTGGGATGCTGGTCGCGTGGTGGCGCTGCTATGCCATCTCGAAATGACCCAGGCCAGCGCGGCTTCCTTGCTGAATGCCGAGGCGCTCCCCACGGCCAGGAGCCCTTCCGCCGGGCGCTTCCTGCAAACCGGCGATCAGATACAGGCAGATCCCAAGCGCTTTCAGCGTCTGGCGCCGTTGCTGGACCGGGTCATGACCCAGTGGCTCAAAAGCCTCTGATGCGTATCGGCCGCCGCTAGGCACTCCACTGCCGAGCGGCGGCCAGGCAGCTTTCCCAGTCCCCCACGTGCAGCTCGGGCGGCCGGTGGCTCTGCTGTTTCTCCAGGTGGTAACGATAGAGCGGGTCGTAATACTCGGTGAGCAGCGGGGCCAGCCACGCCTCGTGAGCCTGGACGTCGCCCGCCTCGTGGGCACGAAACGCCATGGCCTGCAGCCGCTGCAAGCGCTGTAGCCGTGCATGCCCCAGCCGCTTGGCCAGCCGTTCCAGGGCGCTTGCGAGCTGTCGCTGCATGCGCTGACGCCCCTCATCGGGGCCAAAGCGGGCCGTATAGCCTCTCTCCAGCGCTTCGATATAGTCCCGGCGCAGCTGGTCCAACCGCCAGTCCAGCGGCATTTCAATGCGGATGCGCGGCGCTTGTTGCAGTGCCTGCCATAGCGGCAGCGGGATATTGGCATTGCCGATCTGCCGTGACTCGTCCTCCATCACCAGCTTGCCTGGCTGGCCAATCAGCCGCTGGGCCAGCGCATGCTCAAAATCGATCTGCGTGGCGGGCTCCTCCGGCTGACGCCCAAACGCGGACCCCTTGTGTTGGGCGCACGCCTCCAGGTCGATGCCATTGGGCAACTGGTTGATCAACGGCGTCTTGGCGCAGCCCGTCAGGCCAGACACCACCAGCAGCGGCTGGTGGGCGGCCTCGTCGATGCGCTGGCAGAGCTTGTGCCGCAGGGCTTTCCAGCCACCTTCGATGCGGGGCTGCAGCAGGCCCGCCTCGGCCAGCCACTGCTGACTGATTTGGGAGCGCAATCCGCCACGGTAGCAGTAGATCAGTGCATCCGGATAACGCGCCAGGTGAGCCTGCCAGGCCAGCACTCGGGACTGCTTCACCGCACCGCTGACCAGCCGTTCACCCAGCGCAATCGCCGCCTGCTGGCCCTGCTGTTTATAGGCAATGCCAACCTGGCGGCGCTCTTCATCGTCCATCAGCGGCAGGTTCACCGCTCCCGGCAGGCTGCCCTGGGCGAACTCCACCGGCGCACGCACATCGATCAAGGGCGTATTACGCGCCACCAGCTCCAAAGAAGCAGGCAGCGTGGGCAGCGTCATCCGACCACCTGGATCACGGCGTTGCCCTTGGCAGGCTGCATCTCGCCAAACGGTTCCAGCGTGACGCCGTGCTCGCGACCAATGCGCTCCACGTCGTCCTGCCAGGCGGGATCGACACTCAGCAGCAGCCCTCCCGAGGTTTGCGGGTCGCATAGCCACTGCCAGTGGGCTTCGTCCATGGCGGGCAGGGCGCTGCCCAGCGCCTGCTGATTGCGCTGGGTGCCACCGGGAACGGCTCCCTGGCGGCGGTAGCCTTCGGCCTCGGCCAGGCGCGGCAAGCGGCGAAAGTCCACGTGGGCCTTCACGCCACTGGCGCTGCACATTTCCGCCAGATGACCTGCCAACCCAAAGCCGGTCACGTCGGTCATGGCATTCACTCCTTTGACACCGGCCAACGCGACGCCAATGGTGTTGGGCTTGAGCATGGTTTCACGGGCAAGCCCCTGGTGCCCTGCTTCCAGCAGGCCGCGCTTTTCAGCGGTGGTCAACAGCCCCACGCCCAGCGGCTTGGTGAGATACAGCAGGTCACCGGGCTTGGCCTGGCTATTGAGCTTTAGCTGGTCAAGTGACACCAGGCCATTGACGGCCAGGCCAAAGATCGGCTCTGGAGCATCGATGGAGTGCCCGCCCGCCAGCGCAATGCCCAATTCGCGGCATACCGCCTGCGCTCCGGCCACGACGTCTCCGGCTATTTCGGGCGCGAGCTTGTCGAGTGGCCAGCCCAGAATGCCCAGCGCCATCACTGGCGTGCCACCCATGGCGTAGACATCACTGATGGCGTTGGTGGCCGCAATGCGTCCAAAATCGAAGGGGTCATCGACGATGGGCATGAAGAAATCGGTGGTGGCAACCATGCCCCGCCCATCGCCCAGGTCGTACACCGCGGCATCTTCACGCCCCTGGTTGCCCACGATCAGGCGCTGATGCCCCGCCGCGGGGCCCGCCTTGGCCAGAATGCCGTCCAGCACGTCTGGGGCAATCTTGCAGCCGCAGCCTGCTCCATGGCTGTACTGGGTCAATCGAATCGAACTCATGGTGACTCTCCTTTGCTGTGCTCGGGGCTGGCGTTTCTGCTATCCAGCATAGTCCATGTCACAACGCCTCAAGGGCATCGCTAAGCTTGTCGACCGGGATGACCTCCATACCCTTGGGCGACTGCTTTGGCGCATTGGCGCGCGGCACGATGGCGCGCAAGAAGCCATGCTTGGCTGCCTCGGTAATACGTTCCTGCCCGCTGGGCACGGGGCGAATCTCGCCGGAAAGCCCCACTTCGCCAAACACGACCAGCTCCTTGGGCAGCGCACGGTTTTGCAGGCTCGACACTACCGCCAGCAGCACCGCCAGGTCAGCACTGGTTTCCAGCACCTTGACCCCGCCCACCACGTTCAAGAACACGTCCTGGTCACCGGTGAACAGCCCACCATGCCGGTTCAATACCGCCAGCAGCATGGCCAGGCGGTTCTGATCGACCCCAACGGCGACCCGGCGCGGGTTCCCCAGGGCTGACTCATCGACCAGAGCCTGCACTTCCACCAGTATCGGCCGCGTGCCTTCCCATACCACCATCACAAGGCTGCCGGGAGCCTGCTCTTCCTGGCGCGACAGGAAAATGGCACTGGGGTTTTTCACTTCCTTCAAGCCCTGCTCCAGCATGGCGAACACGCCCAGCTCATTCACCGCGCCGAAGCGGTTCTTCTGGCCACGCAGGGTGCGAAAACGCGAGTCCGCCCCGCCCTCCAGCAGCAGCGAGGCATCGATCATGTGCTCGAGCACCTTGGGGCCTGCCAGGGTGCCATCCTTGGTGACATGCCCCACCAGCAGCAGGACGGTGTTCGTCTGCTTGGCAAAACGGGTCAGCGCTGCGGCAGACTCGCGCACCTGCGCCACGCCACCGGGCGCCGAGCTGATATCCTCCAGGTGCATGGTCTGAATAGAGTCGATGACCAGAATCTCGGGCTTTTCACGCTCGGCAACGGCCAGAATGGTCTCGACGCTGGTTTCCGCCAACATTTTCAAGCCGTTGGTGGGAAGTTGCAGGCGATGCGCTCGCATGGCGACCTGGGAAAGCGATTCCTCGCCGGTCACATAGAGGATGCGGCGTTGCTGAGCAAGCTTGCAGGCCGTTTGCAGTAGCAGCGTCGACTTGCCTGCCCCAGGGTTCCCGCCCAGCAGCACGGCCGAGCCCGGTACCAGACCGCCTCCCAATACACGGTCGAACTCGGCAAAGGTGGAGGTCAACCGTGGCACTTCGCTGAGGTCGACGTTACTGAGGTCCACGACTTCCTTCGAGAGGTTGCCTGCATAGCCAGCGCGTCCGGTCGCCGTCGTTCCGCTGCCAGGCCGCGCACTGGTCAACCGGATCTCACTGAGCGTATTCCACTCCTGACAGCTGGTGCACTGCCCCTGCCACTTGCGATACTCGGCACCACACTCGGTACACACAAAGGCGCTCTTTGCTTTTGCCACCGCTAGCCGCTCCTGTCTCGCATGACTGTACTTGCCACTGTTGTTACAACGGTTGTTGCGACGGTCGTTACGACGGTTGTAACGACCGTCATTGCTACTGTTTCACCACCGCCAGACATACAAAAGGCGGCCAATGGCCGCCTTGATGCGATGCGCTCAGCGATTACTGGCGACGCAGTTGCAGCATCTCGCCGTTTTCAAAGCGACGACGCTCCGGGTCGATCAGCTCGAGCGTACGCTCGTCGATCCGCTGGAAGTAGTAGATCTGGCCGTCACCGTCCGGTGTCAGTTCGTAGACCGTCGCGTCGGGGTCGGCAGGCGTACCCGTCAGCACTTCCCAGTTACCGGCGTAGTTTTCATCGGGCGGTGTCTGGGGGTGGTTGCGGTAAGTCGCATTCAAGGTAAAGGTACGCTCTTCCGGAGCGGCCATTTCTTCACCCTGCATGGTCACATCCAGGTCAATGCCGTCACAGTTACGGCAGGGCAGAGTACCCTGATAGTTAGCCTGTGAGGCGCTCATGCCTGCGTCGTCGCGCTGATCCGTCGGGCCAGCTGCGCAGCCCGCCAGCAGTGCCAACATAGCCGAACCGGCTAGCAAACTCCTGAATTGCATTGCGTGTCTCCTTATGGTGTTGGACATACATTTCTTTCGCGCGCTTATGACAGCATAACCGCTACAAGGTGCGACGCCCACCCCTTCACAGGAGAAGTATGGGCCGAATCGCGGCCAATGGGAATGCTTGCGCTCTTGCGGCCATCAGGCGACCATGGGGATATTCACATCCGCACAATCAGGTTACCCCCATGAGCCAATACTGGAGCCCTGCCGTCAGGGATCTTACCCCGTATATTCCCGGCGAGCAGCCCCGCGAGCGCGTGATCAAGCTCAACACCAACGAGAACCCCTACCCCCCGGCCCCTGGTGTCAGCCAGGCGCTGGCCCAATACCCTATCGATCATTTACGGCTCTACCCCGACCCTACCTCACTGGCGCTGCGTGAAACCCTGGCCAGCCGCTACGGCGTCAGCGTCGCGGAAACCTTCGTGGGCAACGGCTCCGATGAAGTCCTGGCCTTCGCATTTCAGGCGTTTTTTTGCCAAGGGGCACCTCTCGATGTACCCAGCATCACCTACAGTTTCTATCCGGTATATGCCAACCTTTACGGCGTAGAGCTGCGCAAGCATCCCTTGAATGCCCAGTGGGAAGTGGATATGGATGCGTTGGCCAGCGCGAGTGAGCGAAGCGGCGTCATCTTTGCCAACCCTAACGCCCCCACAGGCCATGCTCACCCGCTGGAAGCTATCGAGGCGCTTCTGCAGAAAGTCACCGACCGCGTGGTGCTGGTGGATGAGGCGTACGTGGATTTCGGCGCTGACAGCGCCGTGTCGCTGATTAGCCGCTACCCGAACCTGCTGGTCACGGGCACGTTCTCCAAGTCACGTAGCCTGGCAGGATTGAGGCTGGGCTATGCGATTGGCTCCAGCGAGCTGATCGAAGGCCTGCAGCGGGTCAAGGACTCCTTCAACTCTTACCCCGTAGATAGCCTGGCCAGCCTAGTGGGCATCGAAGCCCTGAAGGATACCGAACACTTCGACGCCTGCCGCAATAACGTGATCGCCACCCGGGAGCGCACCCGCCAGCGTCTGGAGCGGCTTGGATTCGAGGTATTGCCTTCCAAGGCCAACTTCCTGTTCGCCCAGCACCCTCACCATGAAGGCGCCCAACTCTTCGCTGGCCTGCGTGAGCGCGGCATTCTGGTCAGGCACTTCAACACCGAGGCGCTGGACAACTTTCTGCGCATTACCATCGGCACCGACGACGAAATGGACAGCTTTATCGAAGCCATGGAAACGCTCTGCGCTTGACGATGCTCACACCCAGCCTTTGGCTGGGTGTTTCGACGTATGCAACGCACAGCAAAAAGCCCCGAACACAGTGTGCTCGGGGCTTTCTACAGGATAAGTGCCTGACGATGACCTACTCTCACATGGGGAGACCCCACACTACCATCGGCGCTAAGCGGTTTCACTTCTGAGTTCGGCATGGGATCAGGTGGTTCACGCGTGCTATGGTCGTCAGGCGTAACAGGTAATGCATATCATGCTGAGTGTTCGTTGACGTGTATTGTGTGCGTCTCCTGTCAGCAAGCGCTCTGGCTCACTGCGACGTATCCGGTGTGTCGAATGCGTTCACACTCCTCGTTATCATCACGACCAGACCCCTTGGGTGTTATAGGGTCAAGCCTCACGGGCCATTAGTACACGTTAGCTCAACGCCTTGCAGCGCTTCCACACCGTGCCTATCAACCAGCTGGTCTCGCTGGGCCCTTCAGGAGGCTCTAGGCCTCGGGGATGTCTCATCTTGAAGGGGGCTTCCCGCTTAGATGCTTTCAGCGGTTATCCCGTCCGACCATAGCTACCCGGCAATGCCACTGGCGTGACAACCGGAACACCAGAGGGTCGTCCACTCCGGTCCTCTCGTACTAGGAGCAGCTCTTCTCAAACATCCAACGCCCACGGCAGATAGGGACCGAACTGTCTCACGACGTTCTAAACCCAGCTCGCGTACCACTTTAAATGGCGAACAGCCATACCCTTGGGACCGACTTCAGCCCCAGGATGTGATGAGCCGACATCGAGGTGCCAAACACCGCCGTCGATGTGAACTCTTGGGCGGTATCAGCCTGTTATCCCCGGAGTACCTTTTATCCGTTGAGCGATGGCCCTTCCATACAGAACCACCGGATCACTAGAACCTGCTTTCGCACCTGCTCGACGTGTCTGTCTCGCAGTCAAGCACCCTTATGCTCTTGCACTCATTGCACGATGTCCGACCGTGCTGAGGGTACCTTCGTGCTCCTCCGTTACGCTTTGGGAGGAGACCGCCCCAGTCAAACTACCCACCACACACTGTCCTCGATCCGGATCACGGACCTGAGTGAGAACGCCAATGATGCCAGGCTGGTATTTCAAGGTTGGCTCCTCGAACTGGCGTCCGAGGTTCAAAGCCTCCCAGCTATCCTACACAGGCAACATCAGCGTCCAGTGTGAAGCTATAGTAAAGGTTCACGGGGTCTTTCCGTCTAGCCGCGGGTACACCGCATCTTCACGGCGATTTCAATTTCACTGAGTCTCGGGTGGAGACAGCGTGGCCATCATTACGCCATTCGTGCAGGTCGGAACTTACCCGACAAGGAATTTCGCTACCTTAGGACCGTTATAGTTACGGCCGCCGTTTACCGGGGCTTCGATCAAGAGCTTCGGCCGAGGCCTAACACCATCACTTAACCTTCCGGCACCGGGCAGGCGTCACACCCTATACGTCCTCTTGCGAGTTGGCAGAGTGCTGTGTTTTTACTAAACAGTTGCAGCCACCTGGTATCTTCGACCGGTTCGGGCTTGGAGAGCAAGTCTCGTCACCCTACGCCGGCGTGCCTTCTCCCGAAGTTACGGCACCATTTTGCCTAGTTCCTTCACCCGAGTTCTCTCAAGCGCCTTGGGATTCTCACCCTGACCACCTGTGTCGGTTTGGGGTACGGTCGCACATGATCTGAAGCTTAGAGGCTTTTCCTGGAAGCGTGGCATCAATGACTTCGACACCGTAGTGTCTTCGTTTCGTGTCTCGGCCTTGAAGGGTCCCGGATTTACCTGAGACCCCAGCCTACTCACTTTCACCAGACAACCAACGCCCGCTCACCTAGCCTTCTCCGTCCCCATCGCAATCATGTCCGGTACGGGAATATTGACCCGTTTCCCATCGACTACGCCTTTCGGCCTCGCCTTAGGGCCGACTCACTCTGCTCCGATTAGCGTCGAACAGAAACCCTTGGTCTTCCGGCGAGGGAGTTTTTCACTCCCTTTATCGTTACTCATGTCAGCATTCGCACTCGTGATACCTCCAGCATGCTTCTCAACACACCTTCATCGGCTTACACGACGCTCCTCTACCGCTCATCCGTAAGGATGAACCCGTAGCTTCGGTACCTGGTTTAGCCCCGTTACATCTTCCGCGCAGGCCGACTCGACTAGTGAGCTATTACGCTTTCTTTAAAGGATGGCTGCTTCTAAGCCAACCTCCTAGCTGTCTGAGCCTTCCCACATCGTTTCCCACTTAACCAGGATTTGGGGACCTTAGCTGACGGTCTGGGTTGTTTCCCTTTTCACGACGGACGTTAGCACCCGCCGTGTGTCTCCCACGCTTGCACTCACCGGTATTCGGAGTTTGCCTCGGGTTGGTAAGTCGGGATGACCCCCTAGCCGAAACAGTGCTCTACCCCCGGCGGTGATACGTGAGGCGCTACCTAAATAGCTTTCGAGGAGAACCAGCTATCTCCGAGCTTGATTAGCCTTTCACTCCGATCCACAAGTCATCCAAATCTTTTTCAACAGATCCTGGTTCGGGCCTCCAGTTGATGTTACTCAACCTTCACCCTGCTCATGGATAGATCGCTCGGTTTCGGGTCTATATCCAGCGACTGTGTCGCCCAGTTAAGACTCGGTTTCCCTACGGCTCCCCTATACGGTTAACCTCGCCACTGAATATAAGTCGCTGACCCATTATACAAAAGGTACGCAGTCACCCAACAAGTGGGCTCCTACTGCTTGTACGCACACGGTTTCAGGATCTATTTCACTCCCCTCTCCGGGGTTCTTTTCGCCTTTCCCTCACGGTACTGGTTCACTATCGGTCAGCCAGGAGTATTTAGCCTTGGAGGATGGTCCCCCCGTCTTCAGTCAAGGTTTCTCGTGCCCCGACCTACTCGATTTCACGTGATCAGATTTTCGACTACGGGGCTATCACCCGCTATGGCCAGACTTCCCAGTCTGTTCGTCTAATCGGTCACACGCTTAAGGGCTGGTCCCCGTTCGCTCGCCGCTACTAGGGGAATCTCGGTTGATTTCTTTTCCTCAGGGTACTTAGATGTTTCAGTTCCCCTGGTTCGCCTCCTGTCCCTATGTATTCAGGACAGGATACTCATCTTGTGATGAGTGGGTTTCCCCATTCAGAGATGTCCGGGTCGCAGGTCGTTTGCCACCTCACCGAACCTTATCGCAGGCTACCACGTCTTTCATCGCCTCTGGCTGCCTAGGCATCCACCGTGTGCGCTTCATTGCTTGACCCTATAACCCGAAGGAGTCTGGGGTTCGCAATGATAACGATTGCCGGATACGCTTGAGACGTATCACAATACAATTTACGTAGAAACGCGTTCAACGCGTTTCTGTCAGCATGATATACATTGTTAAAGAGCGACTGCCATAGGCAGTGATAAACACGCTGTTCCTTTCATTTTAAAAGAAAAAAGAAGGTCTTTCTTTTTCTTTCAACGTGAAAGCGCGTTTATCACTGCGCATCAACAGCATTCTGATCAGGTAATTCATTGTGAGCGCTTGCCGCGAGGGGAAGGCATCGTTTAAGGAGGTGATCCAGCCGCAGGTTCCCCTACGGCTACCTTGTTACGACTTCACCCCAGTCATGAACCACACCGTGGTGATCGCCCTCTTGCGTTAGGCTAACCACTTCTGGTGCAGTCCACTCCCATGGTGTGACGGGCGGTGTGTACAAGGCCCGGGAACGTATTCACCGTGGCATTCTGATCCACGATTACTAGCGATTCCGACTTCACGGAGTCGAGTTGCAGACTCCGATCCGGACTGAGATCGGCTTTTCGGGATTGGCTCACTCTCGCGAGTTGGCAACCCTTTGTACCGACCATTGTAGCACGTGTGTAGCCCTACTCGTAAGGGCCATGATGACTTGACGTCGTCCCCACCTTCCTCCGGTTTGTCACCGGCAGTCTCCTTAGAGTTCCCGCCTTTACGCGCTGGCAAATAAGGACAAGGGTTGCGCTCGTTACGGGACTTAACCCAACATTTCACAACACGAGCTGACGACAGCCATGCAGCACCTGTCTCTGCGTTCCCGAAGGCACCAAGTGATCTCTCACAAGTTCGCAGGATGTCAAGAGTAGGTAAGGTTCTTCGCGTTGCATCGAATTAAACCACATGCTCCACCGCTTGTGCGGGCCCCCGTCAATTCATTTGAGTTTTAACCTTGCG
This sequence comes from Halomonas sp. 18071143, assembly GCF_019211725.1. NCBI lineage: Bacteria > Pseudomonadati > Pseudomonadota > Gammaproteobacteria > Oceanospirillales > Halomonadaceae > Halomonas > Halomonas sp. 18071143. Next base: position 538,399 of record NZ_CP078120.1, on the reverse strand, counting down.
GCCGTACTCCCCAGGCGGTCGACTTATCGCGTTAACTTCGCCACAAAGTGCGCTAGGCACCCAACGGCTGGTCGACATCGTTTACGGCGTGGACTACCAGGGTATCTAATCCTGTTTGCTACCCACGCTTTCGCACCTCAGTGTCAGTGTCAGTCCAGAAGGCCGCCTTCGCCACTGGTATTCCTCCCGATCTCTACGCATTTCACCGCTACACCGGGAATTCTACCTTCCTCTCCTGCACTCTAGCTTGACAGTTCCGGATGCCGTTCCCAGGTTGAGCCCGGGGCTTTCACAACCGGCTTATCAAGCCACCTACGCGCGCTTTACGCCCAGTAATTCCGATTAACGCTCGCACCCTCCGTATTACCGCGGCTGCTGGCACGGAGTTAGCCGGTGCTTCTTCTGTGAGTGATGTCTTTCCTGATGGGTATTAACCACCGTGCGTTCTTCCTCACTGAAAGTGCTTTACAACCCGAGGGCCTTCTTCACACACGCGGCATGGCTGGATCAGGGTTGCCCCATTGTCCAATATTCCCACTGCTGCCTCCCGTAGGAGTTCGGGCCGTGTCTCAGTCCCGATGTGGCTGATCATCCTCTCAGACCAGCTACGGATCGTCGCCTTGGTGAGCCTTTACCTCACCAACCAGCTAATCCGACATAGGCTCATCCGATAGCGGGAGCCGAAGCCCCCTTTCTCCCGTAGGACGTATGCGGTATTAGCCTGGGTTTCCCCAGGTTATCCCCCACTATCGGGCAGATTCCTATGCATTACTCACCCGTCCGCCGCTCGTCAGCGGGGTGCAAGCACCCCCTGTTACCGCTCGACTTGCATGTGTTAGGCCTGCCGCCAGCGTTCAATCTGAGCCATGATCAAACTCTTCAGTTTAAGATCAATGCGATCCTTACTCGCCATCTCAGGACTAGCCGAAGACAACAAAAGCGGATCAAACTTGGCTCAAGGTTCAAACGAATTCACTGTGATACTCCGAAGAGTATCTTCGTGTTCGCTTGCCTTGATATTGGGTGATGATCCACCCTCATCGGCAAGCGCCCACATGAATTACCTGATCAAATTGTTAAAGAGCGATACTGCTGTAATCATTTCGCTGCGACGGGCTCGGTGACCTGAACCGTGTTACCTCAGCGAGGAAGGCGTATTCTACGCATTCCGTGGTGTTTGTCAAGGGCTGTTTTCAGCGAGTGAAGCGAGCGATCAATCCAACCAGCAGATGACGCTAACCTCCTGACAAACCGAAGGTTTTTCAACCTTCTTCACCGCTGGTAACGCTTGGCGCCCCCGGCAGCGGATGCGTACTTTACGGATTCGCTGCCGGATTGGCAAGGGCTTTTGTAAAATAATTTCAGCTCAGTGTTTGGACTTTGCCTTGCGCATGACAGCCAGCACTGGCCCCGAGCAGACGTAGGCACCAAACAGCAACAGCAGCATGACCGAGGGCTGTACCGAGATCATCACGAACCCAAGCACCACCGCCAGCAGCACCACGAAGGGCACGGGCTTCTTGAAGTCCAAATCCTTGAAGCTGTAGTAGCGGATGTTACTCACCATGAGAATACCCGCCGCGCCCACTACCAGCAGCATCAGCAGCTTGAAGCCAACGGCATCGGCGTCGAAGCTGTGGAATGTCCACACGCTGGCGGCGACCAGCGCCGCAGCCGAAGGGCTGGGCAAGCCGATAAACCACTTTTTGTCGACGCTGCCGATCTGTACGTTGAAGCGGGCCAGGCGCAGGGCAGCACACGCCACATAGAGAAAGGCCACCACCCAGCCGGTCTTGCCGATATCTTGCAGTATCCAGGTAAAGGCGACCAGGGCAGGCGCCATGCCGAACGAGATCATGTCCGACAGGCTGTCGTACTCGGCCCCGAAAGCGCTTTGCGTATTGGTCATGCGCGCCACGCGACCATCCAGGCCATCCAGCACCATGGCGATGAAAATGGCCACCGCTGCCGACGTGAACTCGCCATTGATCCCGGCCACCACGGCAAAGAAACCAGAAAACAGTGCCGACGTGGTAAACAGGTTGGGCAGCAGGTAGATGCCCTTGCGGCGAATTTTCTTGCCGTTTTCGACGGCCTCCTCCACGACTTCGGTTTCACGAAGAAAGGCAGCGGCAAGATCCTCGTTCCGCACGATTTCCTCTTCCTTCGACGAAGGAGTAGCCGCGCTGTCCGTATCTGCAGCGGACGAAGGGAGCGATTCCTGCTCTGGGTCGCGAGCATCCTGAGTCATAAGTGTCATCCATTTAGAGTGAAGTCACATTCACAAGTAACCCTTCTCATTCTACACGGTGAACCCTTGCCGACCAGTCCTGACAGCCGGAATGCAAAACGCCCCGCAGCACGCATAGGCGCTTCGGGGCGTTTTCATAACGGTGATCGATCAGTTTTTGGACTTGTCGACCAGCTGGTTGGCAGCAATCCACGGCATCATGCCGCGCAGCTTGGCACCCACCTGCTCGATTTCGTGCTCGGCATTCAGACGACGGCGTGCAGTCATGGAAGGATAGTTGGTGTTGCCTTCCTGGATGAACATCTTGGCGTACTCACCGGTCTGGATGCGCTTGAGTGCATTGCGCATCGCGGCACGGGACTCGTCGTTGATGACCTCAGGGCCGGTCACGTACTCGCCGTACTCCGCATTGTTGGAGATGGAGTAGTTCATGTTGGCAATGCCGCCTTCGTACATCAGGTCGACGATCAGCTTGAGTTCGTGCAGACACTCGAAGTAGGCCATTTCCGGTGCGTAACCTGCTTCGGTCAGAGTTTCGAAACCGGCCTTCACCAGCTCGACCGCGCCACCACAAAGGACCGCCTGCTCGCCGAACAGGTCCGTTTCGGTTTCATCCTTGAAGGTCGTCTCGATGATACCGCTGCGGCCACCGCCAACGCCTGCAGCGTAAGAGAGCGCCAGCTCTTTGGCGTTGCCAGAGGCATCCTGGTGGATCGCGATCAGGTCGGGAATACCGCCGCCCTTGACGAACTCGGAGCGCACGGTGTGGCCCGGTGCTTTCGGCGCGATCATGATTACGTCGAGGTCTTTACGCGGCTCGATCTGGTTGTAGTGGATGTTGAAACCGTGGGCAAACGCCAGGGTCGCGCCTTCTTTCAGATTCGGCTCGACTTCCTGCTCGTAGATGGCTTTCTGGTTTTCGTCCGGCGCCAGAATCATGACGACGTCGGCGGTCTTGCACGCTTCCGGTACGCTGGCGACTTTCAAGCCTGCCGCTTCTGCTTTCGCCGCAGACGAGGAGCCTTTGCGCAGCGCTACGGTGACATCGACACCCGACTCTTTCAGGTTGTTGGCGTGGGCATGCCCCTGAGAACCGTAGCCGACGATGGTGACTTTCTTGGCCTGAATGAGGGAAAGGTCGCAATCTTTATCGTAGTAAACGTGCATGGCGAGACTCCAGATCGGTTGAATCAGATCGTTATCGTGTATGTGTCAGCGTTGATGGCCACCCGCGCCGTCTAGTGCAGCACTGGGATTAGGCGTTGAGGTCACTCTACGCCAGCGGCACCATTGCGTAAAACGCTATATTTGCAACATACTATTTCATAAAATGAAATCACACTCAGGGCATCGACCCCATGGATTTTCGTCTTCTCAAGCACATGGTCACTCTGGCGGATACGCTGCATTTCGGGCGCGCCAGCGAGCTGTGCCATATCAGCCCTTCCACCTTGAGCCGCTCGATTCAGCAGGTGGAGAGCGAACTGGGCACCCGGCTGTTCGAACGTGACAACCGGCATGTCACGCTGACTCCGCAAGGGGTCGCTTTCCTGCGCTACGCCAAGGAGACGCTGGAGCAGTGGGAAACCCAAAAGCGCACGCTGGCCACCAGCGCGACACAGCTCAGCGGTGAAATCAGCATCTACTGCTCGGTCACCGCCAGCTACAGCTTTTTGTATGAGCTGTTGAGCGATGTGCGGGTACGCCACCCCGGCATCGAGCTCAAGCTGCATACGGGTGACCCGGCAGACGCCATGAACCGCGTACTGGAAGGGGCCGATGACATGGCCATTACGCCCAGGCCTCGTATTCCTCCCAGCGCCCTGGCGTTCAAGTCGCTCACCCGCTCGCCGCTGTTGTTCATCGCCCCGACGGAAACCCATGCCTGGCTGCCTAGCCATCCGGAAAGCTCGACCGCCGAACAGTGGCGGCATGTGCCCATGATTCTGTCGGAGGCGGGCCTGTCGCGGGAGTACGCCAACACCTGGTTCAAGGCCATGGGCATTGCGCCCCGTATCTATGCCCAGGTGGCGGGGCATGAGGCCATCGTCAGCATGGTGGGGCTAGGATTTGGGGTCGGTGTGGTGCCGCGTATCGTGCTGGACAACAGCCCGCTGGCAGAGCGTGTACAGGTACTCAACGTCAAGCCCGAGCTGCCCCACTACGATGTCGGCCTGTGCGTGCTGAACCGGCGGCTGCAGAATCCCATGATCGATGCTTTCTGGACCACGGTGGCACCTCGCTAGCGGCATCCGCCTTGCGCCACTCAAAAACAAAAAACCGCCCGGCGAAGGGCGGTTTTGGGGTGGGTACTAACGCGCGATCAGAGCGACAGCACCTTGTCACCGCGGGCAATGCCGGAGACGCCCGTGCGCGCCACTTCCAGAATGCCCACCGGCGCCATGGCCTGCAGGAAAGCATCCAGTTTGGAGGCATCGCCGGTGATCTGAACGGTGTAGAGGCTCGGTGTCACGTCCACGACCTGGGCGCGGAAGATATCCACGGTACGCTTCACTTCATCACGGGCAGCGCCCAGCGCCTTGACCTTCACCAGCATTAACTCCCGCTCGATGTGGTTACCTTCGGTCAGGTCGACCAGCTTCACCACGTCGATCAGCTTGTTGAGGTGCTTGGTGATCTGCTCGATCACCCGGTCGTCACCGATGGTGGTGACCGTCAAGCGTGACAGCGACGGGTCTTCCGTCGGTGCTACGTTCAGCGTTTCGATGTTGAAGTTACGCTGAGAGAACAACCCGACTACACGTGACAGCGCACCCGGTTCGTTTTCCATCAGAATCGAGATGATATGACGCATCAGGTACGCTCCGTTTTGGACAGCAGCATGTCACGCATCGCGCCTAACGGCACTTGCATCGGGTAAACGTGCTCAAAGGGGTCGACCTTCACGTCCAGGAATACCAGCTCATGCTTGTTGGCAAAGGCACGCTCCAGCGCTGGCTCCAGCTCGTCCAGGGTAGTGACCGTGATGGCGGTAAACCCGTAAGCTTCGATCAGCATATGGAAGTCGGGCAACGACTCCATGTAGGAGTGCGCATGGCGGGATTTGTAGTTCAAGTCCTGCCACTGGCGCACCATCCCCAGCGACGCGTTGTTCAGGTTGACGATCTTGACCCCCACCCCGTACTGCTTACAGGTGGAAAGCTCCTGCATCATCATCTGGAAGCTGCCTTCCCCCGTGACACATACCACGTCGTCTTCGGGGAAGTTCTGCTTGATGCCCATGGCGGCCGGAAAGCCGAAGCCCATGGTGCCCAGGCCACCGGAGGTAATCAGGCGGTTGGGCTTGTCGAACTTGTAGTACTGCGCAGCAAACATCTGGTGCTGGCCCACGTCGGTGGTGACGTACGCCTCGCCCCGAGTGACGCGACACAGCGCCTCGATGACTTCCTGGGGCTTCAGCGCCTCGCCGGGCCTGGAGGGCTCATAGAGCTTGCCTTCCCGCTCGGCGCGCCAGCCGTCGATCTTCTGCCACCAGTCGGCCAACGCTTCGGGGTGGGCAATCTCGTGCCCCTGCACCAGGCTGATCATCTCGTTGATGACACTGGCGGCTGGACCGACGATGGGCACGTCGGCACGCACGGTCTTGGAGACCGAACTGGGATCGACGTCCACATGGATGATCTTGGCCGTGGGGCAGAATTTCGACGTGTTGTTGGTCACGCGGTCGTCGAAACGTGCGCCGATGGCAATGATCAGGTCCGCGTGGTGCATGGCCATGTTGGACTCATACGAGCCGTGCATGCCCAGCCAGCCCAGGCACTGGCGGTCGCTTTGCGGGTAAGCGCCAATGCCCATCAGCGTGGTGGTGATCGGATAACCAAGCTGCTTCACCAGATCGGTCAAGCCTTCGCTGGCCTTGCCGGTGACCACACCACCGCCGGTGTAGAACACCGGGCGCTTGGCCTTCAGCATCATCTCGACGGCTTTCTTGATTTGCCCGGTATGCCCCCGGGTCACCGGATTGTAGGAGCGCAGTTTGACCTTCTTCGGGTACACGTACTCGTAGCGCTCGGTGGGCGCGGTCATGTCCTTGGGAATATCGACGACCACGGGGCCGGGGCGACCGGTAGAGGCCAGGTAGAAGGCCTTTTTCAGCACTTCCGGGATTTCAGAAGGGTGACGAATCGAGAAGCTGTGCTTCACGATGGGCCGGGTCACGCCGACGATATCGGTTTCCTGGAAGGCGTCGTCACCAATCAGGTGGCTCATGACCTGACCACACAGCACGACCATGGGAATGGAGTCCATGTAGGCAGTCGCGATACCCGTGACTGCGTTGGTCGCACCGGGGCCGGACGTCACCAGCACCACACCGGGCTTGCCGGAGGCACGGGCATAGCCGTCAGCCGCGTGGGTGGCCGCTTGCTCGTGACGCACGAGGATGTGCTTCACTTTGTCCTGGCGGAACAGCGCATCGTAAATATGCAGTGCCGCACCGCCAGGATAACCATAGATGTACTCTACGCCCTCATCTTGCAAGAAGCGGGCGATCATGTCTGCGCCGGAAAGCAGTTCCACTGTATTTCTCCCCTGGAGGTCTCGAGTGCGATCCGCAGGACATCCTGCGGGGTCGAGTGCGGCGGTATGCCGCTGCCGGCCCATGCCGGCACCTGATGCCAAACCCTGGCAATATGGCCCGGTTAGGGCCTGCACTCTCATCGGGAGCACGCGTTGCTGGTCACCATGGCCTGTCTGGACGTGGCGAGCTTGACACGTGCCTCCCTTACACGGCGGTTTGCCGTGTCGGGGCGTTGGCCAGGTCAGGCGGTTAGCCCGAGCCCGGAAGTCCTTCGGCGGGTAGAGGCGTGAGCCTACCCTTCGCGCGGTGGTGAGGGATTGCCCGCTGGTTCCGCGCCCGCAAATCAGGAACCCACAAGATTCCATTAGCGCCCTTGGCGTGTCAACCACCTATCCGAGCAAACGCAACAAAGGTCGCAGTCGCTGCAAAAAAATGCCCCGCCAGCGTCACTGACGGGGCATTCGCCCTATTTGATTGCGCAGCAAGCCCCTACGGGATCAGCCAAAGATCAGCTTGCCTTCACCCGCGCTGATGCGAATGGTATCGCCCGGGGCGTACTTGCCAGCCAGCAGATCCTGCGCCAGCGGGTTTTCGATGCGGCTCTGGATGGCACGTTTCAGCGGCCGCGCGCCAAATACGGGGTCGAAGCCAACCACTGCCAATTGCGCCATGGCGTCGTCACTGATTTCCAGGCTCAGGTCGTGCTCTGCCAGGCGAGCCTTCAGGCGCTCCAGTTGAATACCGGCAATCGCTTGAATCTGCTCCTGGCCAAGGGCATGGAATACCACCACTTCATCGATACGGTTGATCAACTCAGGGCGGAAGTGATTGCCCACTACTTCCATGACTGCCTGTTTCATCAGCTCGTAGTCGCTGCCGTCGTCACTGCTGGTGTCGCCTCCCATGCGCTGGATGATGTCCGAGCCCAGGTTGGAGGTCATGACGATGACCGTATTGCGGAAGTCAACGGTACGCCCCTGACCATCGGTCAAGCGCCCATCTTCCAGCACCTGGAGCAGGATGTTGAACACATCCGGGTGGGCTTTTTCCACCTCATCCAGCAGCAGCACCGAGTACGGCTTGCGGCGCACCGCTTCGGTCAGATAACCGCCCTCTTCATAGCCGACGTAGCCAGGCGGTGCGCCAATGAGACGGGCCACGGAGTGCTTCTCCATGAACTCGGACATATCGATGCGCACCATGGCCTCTTCGGTATCGAACAGGAAATTGGCCAGCGACTTGCACAGCTCGGTCTTGCCCACCCCGGTGGGGCCCAGAAACAGGAACGAGCCGTTGGGGCGGTTGGGGTCGGAGAGACCCGCCCGGGAACGCCGCACCGCGTTGGCCACTGCTTCCACGGCTTCGTGCTGACCGATGACCCGTTCGTGCAGGGCATCTTCCATGCGCAGCAGCTTGTCACGCTCGCCTTCGAGCATTTTGGACACCGGGATGCCGGTCCAGCGGGACACGACTTCGGCAATCTCCTCTTCCGTCACGTTGGAGCGCAGCAGCTGATGGCTGGTGGTATCGGCTTCACCCTCACCCGCTTCGCTGATCTTTTTCTCCAGCGCGGGAATCTTGCCGTACTGCAGCTCCGACATGCGCCCAAGATCCCCTTGGCGGCGCGCCTGTTCGAGGTCGATACGCGCTTGCTCCAGCTCGGCCTTGAACTGCGCTGCACCCTGGATGCTGGCCTTTTCCGCCTTCCAGATTTCATCCAGGTCGGCGTACTCGCGCTCCAGCTCATGGATGTGCTGATTGAGGGCTTCCAGACGCTTTTTCGTGGCGTCGTCGGTCTCTTTCTTGAGCGCCTCCCGCTCCATCTTGAGCTGGATCAGACGGCGGTCGAGACGGTCCATCTCCTCCGGTTTGGAGTCCAGCTCCATACGGATGCGCGATGCAGCCTCGTCGATCAGGTCGATGGCCTTGTCCGGCAGCTGGCGGTCGGTGATATAACGGGTCGAGAGTTTGGCCGCCGCGATGATGGCCGAGTCGGTGATATCGACACCGTGGTGAACTTCGTAACGCTCCTTCAAGCCGCGCAGAATGGCCACGGTATCCGCTTCCGAGGGCTCGTCCACCAGCACTTTCTGGAAGCGCCGCTCCAGGGCCGCGTCTTTTTCGATGTACTGACGGTACTCATCCAGCGTGGTGGCCCCGACACAGTGCAGCTCGCCTCGGGCCAACGCCGGCTTGAGCATGTTGCCAGCGTCCATGGCGCCTTCCGCCTTGCCTGCGCCCACCATGGTATGCAGCTCGTCGATGAACAGGATCACCCGACCTTCTTCCTGGGAGAGCTCCTTGAGCACGGCTTTCAGCCGTTCTTCGAATTCCCCGCGGAATTTCGCGCCCGCCAGCAACGCCCCCATATCCAGCGAGAGCACACGCTTTTCCTTCAGGCCTTCGGGCACTTCCCCATTGACGATACGCTGGGCCAGGCCTTCGACGATCGCGGTCTTGCCCACGCCCGGCTCACCGATCAGTACAGGGTTGTTCTTGGTGCGGCGCTGCAACACCTGGATGGTGCGACGAATTTCGTCGTCACGACCGATCACTGGGTCGAGCTTGCCTTCCAGCGCTCGCTGGGTCAGATCGAGGGTATATTTGTTCAGCGCTTCACGCTGATCTTCGGCGTTGGGGTCGTCAACGCGGGAGCCCCCACGCAGGCTGTCGATGGCCGCCTCGAGACTTTTGCGCGTCAGCCCGGCCTCTTTGAGCAGTTTGGTGATGGCACCGTTCATTTCCAGCGCTGCCAGCAGCACCAGCTCGGAGGCAATGAACTGATCGCCGCGCTTTTGCGCTTCGCGGTCGGTCAGGTTCATCAGTTTGACGAATTCCCGAGAAGGCTGGACCTCGCCGTCGAACTGGCTGACTTTGGGCAAGTCTTCCAGTTGGCGCTGCAAGCCGTCGCGCAGCCGGGAACCGCTGCCTTCGGCTTTTTCGATCAGCGCCTTGATGCCGGTATCGCGCGTGTCGAGCAGCGCCAGCAGCAAATGGGCAGGGTCGAGTTGATTGTGGCCACGCCCCACGGCGAGGGATTGAGCCTCGGCAATGGCGGCCTGCAACTTGGCAGTAAATTTATCGAATCGCATGGAGTGCCTCCTGGGGGGGGTGCCGTGCGTTTCGACCCACGGCGCACCCCGATAACCTGTCGTTGAACGTGCTAAAGACGATTAGCTTGACAAGTAACATGGCGGCAGTTATGGCCATTTCAAGAGGCGTGCGATATTAACCAGCCGCTGCCCGACTGCTCACTTGATCCAGATCACGCTTGCCATGCGGCCGGTGTTGCCGTTATCCCGCCGATAAGAGTAAAAGCGCGATTCGCAGGCCGTACAGAAGTGACCACCGCTGATCTGATGGATGCCCAACGCCTCCAGGCGAAAGCGCGCCAGGCGGTACAGGTCGGCCATGTAATGGCCCAGACGATAAGGGCTATGATCGAAGGCTTCTGCGGTGTCGGGCTGGATGGCCACGAAGGTGCCGTACACTTCCGGGCCCACCTCGAACTGGGCATTGGAGATCGCCGGGCCAAGCCACACCAGAATGTCTTCGGGGTCGCAGTTCATCGCTGCCACCGTGGCTTCCAGCACACCACCGGCGAGCCCGCGCCATCCGGCGTGGGCCGCCGCTACCTGGGTGCCCTGCCGATTGCAGAACAGCACCGGCAGGCAGTCGGCGGTCAGTACCACACAGGCATAGTCGCTGCTGCTGGCCACCGAGGCATCGGCTTCTGGCACGCTTTCCTGATACTCCTGTTGCACCCGTGCCCCGTGGGTTTGATTGAGCCACAGCAGCGGACGGCTATCGCCGATTTCCTTGTGCAGCAGCCGACGACAAAGCGCCACGTGGTCGGCGTTATCGCCCACGTGGGCTGCCGGGTTGAACGCCGCGAAGTCGTTCTGGCTGGGGCCTGTCTCGCGGGTGGTCACAAAGGCCTGCACGTTGGCAGGCGCCGCCCAATCAGGGCGCAGCAGCGTGGGGCGCAGGTCTATGGCATCGCTCATCGCATGGTCTCGCTATCTTCACGCAGATAATCCAGCAGCATCAGCAAATCGTCAGGCAGCTCCGCCTTGAAGGTCAGCGTTTCTCCACTGGTGGGGTGGACGAAGCTCAACTGGCGCGCATGCAGCGCCTGACGGGGAAATTCACGCAGAATCTCCTTCAATGGCCCGGCTGCCCCCGGCGGTAGCTTGGCGCGACCGCTGTACAGCGGGTCGCCCACCAGCGGAAAACGCGCATGAGACATATGCACGCGTATCTGGTGAGTACGCCCGGTTTCCAACTGGCAGCGCACGTGGGTGTGCGCGCGGAACCGCTCGACGACACGAAAATGCGTCACCGCAGGCTTGCCCGAGGCGGTCACGGCCTGGCGCTTGCGATCCTTCGGATGCCGACCAATGGGGGCGTCGATCGTGCTGCCCGACACCGGCTTGCCGAGCACGACCGCATCGTACTGGCGTGACACGGTCCGCGCCTGAAGCTGCTCCACCAGCGCCGTTTGCGCGGGCAGGGTCTTGGCCACCATCATCAGGCCAGTGGTGTCCTTGTCCAGCCGATGGACGATGCCCGCTCGGGGCACTTCTGCCAGCGAAGGGTGATGGAACAGCAGCGCATTGAGCAGCGTGCCATCGGGATTGCCTGCGGCAGGATGTACCACCATTCCCGCAGGCTTGTTGACCACCATGACGTCGTCGTCTTCATAAACGATGTCCAGGGCGATGTCCTGGGGCGCAAAGCGAGTGTCTTCTTCGATGGTGGCGTGGAGCGCCAACACTTCGTGACCGTGCAGCTTGGCCTTGGGCTTGGCCTTGGCCCCATCGACCGTAAGCTCTCCCGCATTGATCCACGCTTTCAAGCGCTCGCGGGAATAATCGCTGAACAACTCCGCGGCGGCCTGGTCCAAGCGTGCGCCCGCCAGGGTGGCGGGGACGCGCTGCGTGGCTTCCACAATTCGAGACATGAATGACCTCTTTATGACACAAACACGCCTACTTCTGGATGATACGACACCGCTAACCCCTTACAGCAAAGTATCGCCAAGCCTGCGTTTTGCGCTCAGGTGTTTTATAGTGGGCTGACTGCGACCTATTCTACCATTTCTACTTATGGCCATCGTCGCTTTTCGGTGATTGAGGCTTGTTTGCAACGAGGATGATGATGCGCGTTTTTTCCGCTGCCAACCGCTTTGGCGCCCTGGCCCTGAGTCTTGCCCTGTTAGCAGGCTGTGCCAGCAATGACACCACTCCGGAAGACGAAGACGAGCTTGCCGGTGTTCAAGAGCGCGAGCTGTATGAGCTGGCCCGTACGGCCCTCGACAGCAATCGCTACCCTATCGCCATCGAGCGCCTGGAAGCCCTGGACACCCGCTACCCGTTTGGCCCTCATGCCGAACAGGCCCAGCTCGAACTGATCTACGCCTACTACGAGAACAGTAACTGGGAAGAGGCCCGCGCGGCGGCCAGCCGATTCATTCGCCTGCACCCTGACCACCCGCAAGTGGATTACGCCTATTACCTGCGCGGGCTGTCCGCCTGGCAAGCAGGGCGCTTCAGCCTGGAACGCCTGCGCCTGATCGATATTTCCAAGCGCGACCTGGGCGCCTCACGGGATGCCTACAACGACTTCCGCGAGCTGATTCAACGCTATCCGCAAAGCCAATACGCCCCGGATGCCCAGCAGCGTATCGTCTACCTGCGTGAGCTGCTGGCTCGCCATGAGCTGCATGTCGCCGACTACTACCTGCGTCGTGGCGCCTTCCTCGCGGCCATCGAGCGCGGTCGCTGGGTCGTTGAAAACTATCCGGAATCCAACGCCACGCGGGATGCTCTGGCCACCATGGTAGAAGGTTACCAGGGCATGGGCATGCAAGATCGCGCCAGCGAAGTGCTGGCCGTGCTGCGTGAAAATGCGCCTGATCACGAGCAGCTTCAGGGCAGCCGTTTCGTGCCTAAATACAACGGCGGCCGTAACTAACGCTGAAGCGGGGTACTAGCCCCCCCCTTTTTAAAAGCTATACAATCGATGCATCTTATCTAACCACGCTTTGGCGTGGTTTTTTGTTTTTGTCACAAAAGCTTAATTAACAGATACTTGATTAGATTTTCAAAAACCAATACCGATACAAATATTGTACAAAATATTCACGCGGCGCTATTATTGCCCCGCCGAACATAATAAAGCGCCTGCACGGCGCCTGAGGAGCTTCCTTATGCCATCCCTGTATAAACGCCTAGCCGGCACGAAAATCAGCACCCGACTGACCGCCGGTTTCTCGACGATCCTGCTATTGCTGGTACTGCTGACAGCAGCCGGTATCTATCAGGTCAACCAGATCGACCGCAGCCTGAACGAGATCAACGATATCAACGGAGCCAAGCAGCGATTCGCCGTGGACATGCGAGGCAGTGTACATGATCGCGCGATCGTGTTGCGCGACGTGGTCATCACGGCAGGCAACGGCAACCTGGGCACATTGCAAGACGAGCTGACCCGTTTGCGTGGCCTCTACGACACTGCCATCAGCAAGATGCGTGACCTGAACCAGCAGTACCCCGCCACGTCACAAGAGCAGGCGCTGCTGAGCAGCATCAATGATCAGGCCACTGCCACCATGGCCCTGTCGGAGCAAGTGATCGATGCCAGGAACGCTGACCAATATGAGCAGGCGCAGGCGTTGATGCTCGAACAAGCGGGCCCGTCTTACCGCGAGTGGTTGAGCCGCATCAATCAATTCATCGACCTGCAAGAGCAGATCAACAATGCCACCACCGAGGATGCCCGCGCGACGGCTTCAGGTTTTCAATTGCAGATGCTGGGCCTGACCCTGTTTGCCCTGTTGATTGGCAGCATGATTGCGGTGTTCCTGTCACGCCAGCTGCTCAGAGAGCTGGGCGCCGAACCCTATGAAGTCAAGGCATTTGCAGAAGCGATTGGGCGCGGTGAGCTGGCGACCAAAGGCCGTGTGAAGAAGAATGATACACGCAGCATCATGGCTTCCCAGGTCGCCATGGCCAAGCAGCTCCAAGATATCGTGACGCAGGTGCGCGCATCGGCCGAGGCGGTCGCTTCCAACAGCGAGCAGATCGCGGAAGGCAATAATGACCTGGCGTCCCGCACCGAAGAGCAGGCCAGTGCACTGGCAGAAACGGCGTCTGCCATGGAGCAGCTCAACAGCACCGTGAGGCAGAACGCCGACAACTCTGAGCAAGCCAGTCATGAGGCTGCCAGCGCCTCGAAGACGGCGACCCAGGGCGGTGAAGCGGTGCACCATGTCGTGGCCATCATGAACGACCTGAACAAGAGCTCTCAGGAAATTGCCGGCATCATCTCCACCATCGACTCGATTGCTTTCCAGACCAACATCCTGGCCTTGAATGCGTCGGTGGAAGCCGCACGGGCCGGTGAACATGGCCGAGGCTTTGCCGTGGTTGCCGAAGAGGTTCGCAAACTCGCCCAGCGCAGCGCCGATGCTGCCCGGGAAATCAATGATTTGATCAGCAGCAACCTCGAACGCGTCAACCATGGTAACGAGCGTGCAGAAGAGGCCAGCAAATCGACCGAAGACATCGTCCACGCCATCGAGCGGGTGACCAGCATCATGCAGGAAATCAGCCATGCCAGCGCTGAACAGAGTGCTGGCGTGCAGGAAGTCGGGCAAGCCGTGACCGAAATGGATCAGGTGACCCAACAGAACGCATCGCTGGTTCATGAGAGCGCCACGGCGGCCAACAACTTACGCCAAAACGCGCATCAGCTGCTCCACGCCATGGGGGCGTTCAAACTGCCTGCCACCACTGGCGCGACGCCTTCCCGCCAGCAACACGCTCCGGCTCAAGAACTGAAGCGCCCTGCCGCCACGACACCGGCGTTACCCGCCTCGAAAACGACCTCGGCAGAGCCCGAGTGGGGAAGTTTCTAAATAAAACGCGCGCTTTGCCGTTAACTATTTAGACAGGCCGTGATGCACTGCATCACGGCCACTGCCTTCCCTTCGAGGTTATCATGAAACCTTCCCAAAGCCTGTTTATGGTGTTCTTGCTACCGGTACTGATGGTGGTGTTACCCGCCATGCTGCTGGCGCTTGCCACTCAGGTGTTGAAAGAGCAGTCGCTGCAAAACCACCAGCTACAGTCCAATGATCTGGACACGCTGGTGCAAATGGCCACCTTTGACCGCCAGTTGAGCGATCTGCATCAGCGGGTCACCGAAGTCCTCAGCCAGGCAACCGACACCAACCTGAGTGCCATGCAGCGTTATTCCGAGTATGGCATCATCAATCTGGAGCTTTCCCGAATTGGTCAGAGCATCGACCAGTTGGCGGCCTCACCCCTGATCTACGATCTCAGCCAAGAAAGTGCGGACACTCTGCAGCGCGCCTTCTTCGATTACCGTCGTTTTGTGGACATGGCGAACGAAGCCGCCACCTTGGATCAGGGAGACACTGGCTATTATCTACGTGAAGCCCAGCAGTACTTCACGACGTTCAACCTGTTTTCTCAGCAGATTTTCGAAGCCCTGACCCAGCGGGCCAGTGATCGACATCGCGAGTCGTACCTGGCGCTGACCCACGAGCGCAATTCCATTCTCTGGACCGGCATTGGGCTGTTCTCGCTACTGCTGGGCGCGGCGATGATCGCGGCATGGCGGATCAATCAACGCTTGGTCATCGTGGGCGATGCCATTCTCGCCCTTTCCAAGCGCTCGGATCAGTTACCGGACATGCAGGCAGTGAAGCGGCTCAGCCAGCAGCATAGCGGAACCCTGCAACGCATTTCGGCCTCGCTACTGGCTCTGCGCGACTCCGAACACCAGCGGCGTCATGCCGAGCAGCAGGTACATCAGCTTGCTTACTACGACTCACTCACCGAATTACCCAACTGGCGCCTGATGCGCGAGCATCTTCAGCACTCCCTCGAAACCAACGCCCAAACGGGCACCTACGGTAGCCTGATCTATGTGGACGTGGACGAGTTCAAGCGTATCAACGATGGCATTGGCCACCGCGCCGGGGATGAGTTGATCAAGCAGATGGCCAAACGGCTGGAGACACTGCAGCCCGAGGGCTGCACCATTGGCCGACTCAGCGGAGACGAATTTGCCATCATCGTGGACGGCCTGGATGAAGACCAGCTGAAAGCGGCCGAAAAAGCCGAGTTCTTTGCCCAGCAGGTGAGCCACACCCTGACCCAACCTTACTGCCTGGAAGGCCGTCAGCAGTTCCTCAACGTCAGCCAGGGCCTGGTATTGTTCAAAGGGCTGGAAGAGAGCATCGACAGCCTGTTCCAGTACGCCAACTCAGCGGTACACCTGGCCAAGCGCGGCGGACAGAACGGCCTGCGTTTTTATGACCCTGAAGTACAAGCCCAGCTGGAAAGCCGCACGGAGCTGGAGCGCGACCTGCGTCTGGCCATCGAGCAGAAAGCGTTCGTGCTGGTATACCAGATGCAGGTAGACAACCAGGGGCGGAGCATTGGTGCCGAAGCGCTGATTCGCTGGCAGCATCCTGAGCGTGGGTTTGTCTCCCCAGGCATGTTCATCCCCCTGGCGGAAGAAACCGGGCTGATCGTGCCGATTGGCAGTTGGGTGCTACACGCGGCCTGTGAGCAGTTGGCGGCCTGGCAAGCAACGGAACACACCCGGCATCTGGTACTAGCGGTAAACGTTAGTGCCAAGCAGTTTCAACAACCCGGTTTCGTGGATGAAGTCGCCACCGCGCTGAAGCTCAGCGGTGCCCCTGCCCATCGGTTGAAGCTGGAGCTGACCGAAAGCACGGTGATCGGCAAAGTGGAGGACACCATCGACCGGATGCACCAGCTCAAGGCGCTAGGCATCAGCTTTGCCATGGATGACTTCGGTACCGGATACTCCTCGCTGCAGTACTTGAAGCGCTTACCGCTGGACCAGATCAAGATCGACCAGTCGTTCGTGCGCGATGTTCATCAGGACGCCGACGACATGGCCATCGTCGAAACCATCATTGCCATGGGGCGTTCACTGGGGCTTGATGTGATTGCAGAAGGTGTGGAAACCATCGAGCACTGGCGCTATCTCAACGCGCACCAGTGCCATGCCTATCAGGGTTACTACTTCTGCAAGCCGGTGGCACCGGAGGAGATGGCCAAGCATTGCCTGGCACCTCCTCCCGTACTGGCTTAGGGCTGGTCGCGGCTGGCAGCAGGCGCTACTCGCCCGGCTGCCAGCCATTGACGATGGGGTAACGACGGTCACGCCCGAAACCACGCGGCGTGACCCGTACACCTACCGGAGCCTGGCGACGCTTGTACTCGCAGCGGTCCACCAGCTTCACCACCTTGTAGACATCGTTCTCGTCGTAACCCGCCGCAATGATGGCTTCGGCGCTCATGTCCCCTTCGATGTAGCGCACCAGAATCGCGTCCAGCACATCGTAATCCGGCAGGGAATCGCTATCCTGCTGGTCGGGCGCCAGCTCTGCGCTGGGCGGACGCTCGATGACCCGCTCCGGAATGGCCGACGACTGGGTGTTACGCCAACGAGCCAGGCGGTAGACCCAGGTCTTGTAGACATCCTTGATGGCGTTGTAGCCGCCCACCATGTCGCCATAGAGCGTGGCATAGCCCACGGCCATTTCGCTCTTGTTGCCGGTGGTCAGCACCATCAGGCCTTTCTTGTTGGAAATGGCCATCAGCAGCACGCCTCGGCAGCGCGACTGCAGGTTTTCCTCGGTGGTGTCACGCTCGGTGCCCGCAAAGCTATCCGCCAGGGTCGCCATGAAGGCCTCTACCATGGGCTCGATGGGCATCACGTCATAATGCACCCCCAGCAGTTTGGCCTGCTCGGCGGCATCCTGCTTGGAGATATCGGCGGTGTAGTGGTAAGGCATCATGACCGCCTGAACGCGCTGCGGCCCTAGCGCATCCACCGCAATCGCCAGCGACAAGGCGGAGTCGATGCCGCCGGAAAGCCCCAGCACCACGCCTTTGAAGCCGCTTTTATTGACGTAGTCACGCAGCCCGGTGACCAGCGCACAGTAAAGGCTCTCTTCCGGCATGACTTCCGGCTCGATCTCTCCGGCCTGGGGCTCCCAACGCTCGGCGCTGGTTTGCAGCAGTTGAACGGGCATCAGCCCGGCTTGCCAGTAAGGGGCCAGCACCTTGAGCTGGCCCTGCTCATCCACACAGCAAGAACCGCCATCGAACACCAGCTCATCCTGGCCGCCAATGGTGTTGACGTAGAGAATGGGGCGCTGAACGTCCTGAGCCCGCTGCTCCAGAAGGCGCAGCCGCTCGGTGGGCTTGTCCTGGTGGTAGGGTGAGGCATTCAGGCTGATCAATACTTCCGCCCCGGCCGCCTGCGCCGCCTTGACCGGCGAGCCTTCCCACAAGTCTTCACAGATCAACAGCCCCAGCTTGGCACCCTTGTGCTCGTAAACCAGTGGCTGGGTGCCGGGGGTGAAGTAGCGCTGCTCATCGAACACCTGGTAGTTCGGCAGCGCCTGCTTGGCGTACTCTGCTTCCCACTGGCCGTTGTACAGCACGCCCGCCATGTTGTAGCACTTGCCTTCACGCACGCCGGGATAACCAATGATGACCAGCACGTCTCGGGCCACCTTCTCGGCCATTTTGGCGCGGGCTTCGCGCAGGCGCGCCTCCATGGAAGGCCTCAGCAGCAGGTCTTCCGGCGGGTAGCCGGAAAGAAACAGCTCGGGAAAGACCACAATGTCCGCCCCATGCTCGATCCTCGCCTCACGCACGGCCTCGATGGCGCGCGCGGCATTGCCGGGAATATCTCCCACTAGCGGGTCGAGTTGGGCCATTACCAGCGTTAAGTCTTGCATGGGCGTCAAAATCTCTTGAGAATCTTCAGAATACGATGGCACTTGGGGCATTGTCCCGCAAGGTGCGCCTGCTGGCAAAGGCCATACGGCTACAGGCGTGCTGCCCGCTTTTTCCCGGTATGGGAGTTATCGAGGATGAACCTGTTGATCATTCGGCTGATTATTTTTGCGGTGCTGTTTTATGCAGGCCTGAAACTCTACGGCATGTATCGCCAGCACCGCCTTTCCCAGCAGCAGCCCCCCGCTCCTCGCCATGAAGGCGGGCAGATGGTGCGCTGCCGCTGGTGCGACGTTCACGTGCCGGAAAGCGAGGCACTGCGTGACCATGAGCAGTGGTTTTGCTGCAGCGCCCACCGCGACCGCTTCCTGCAGGAACAGCGTGATCGCGACGACGGTAATGCTTGATGCGCTACCCCCGACATAGCGCCACCGGCAAGTAAGGCGCGGGGTCGATCAGCGGCTCACGATCCAATAGCTGGTCGACCAGCAGATGCGTCGAGGCGGGAGCCAGTACCAGCCCATTGCGGTAGTGCCCTGCATTGACGAACACGTTGGGAAATTCCGGCAGCGCCCCGATGAACGGAATGCCGTCCGGGGAGCCCGGACGCAGCCCCGCCCAGTGATACGCCACGGGGTACCTGGCCAGCGCAGGAATGATATTTTCAGCACTCTGGCGCAGCGACGCCAAGGCGTCCTGATCAGTGGTTTTATCGAACCCGGCCTCTTCCAGCGTCGAGCCCACCAGCAGCAGACCATCGTTGCGCGGAATCACATAGCGACCATCTTTGAGCACCACCCGCTGCACCAGCCCTGGCGGGGTCTGATAAGCGATCATCTGCCCTTTCACGGGCCGAACGGGCAACTGGATACCCAGGCCTTCCAGTAGCTGGGCTGCCCAGGCTCCGCCACATACCACTACTCGCTCGGCATGCAGCTCGCCCGACCCCGTGACCACCCCCACGACCTTGCCCTGACGCTGGAGGAAGCCGGTGACCTGGCACTGCTCGACCAGCGTGACGCTCGGCATCGCCGCCAGCCGGGCCCGCAGCGCCTGGCCAAGGCGGGGGTTACGAATGCTGCCCAGCGTCGGCATCCACAGAGCGCTTCCGCCAGAGGCCAGCGCGGCGGGCTCTTTCTGCTGCACGACCTCTGCCTCGACCCGTTCGAGCGGCTTGCCCATTTGCCGAGCCCACGCCAGCGCCTGCTCGTCATCTTCCACGTTCAGGTAAAGCAGGCCTTTCTGGCGATACTCGGGGTCGATGCCCGTTTCTTCCAGCAGCCGTAGCGCCAGCGTGGGGTAGACCCCTTCCGACCAGCGCGAGAGCCGCGACACCGGCTCACCGTAACGCCAGGGGTAGAGCGGCGAGACGATACCCCCACCCGCCCAGGAAGCCTCCTGGCCACACTGCCCGCGCTCCACCAACGTGACCTGCTGCCCTGCATCAGCCAGCTGGAGCGCGGTCATCATGCCGATGACACCGCCGCCAATAATTAAGATATGGCTCACAAGCTTTGTCCGTTTTGGCTTACATAAAAAGAGCACAAGGCCCTCTAGGATGAGCCCCATGACCGTACACAGAGGGTCTCATGATGACATGCGATACCGCTGCACACCCACGGCCTGGCTCGGTTCAGCGAGGCTTTACGCTCCTCGAACTGATGGTGGCCCTGGTGCTGATGGCCGTCATGACTGCCTGGCTGGCCCCAGGTTTTCAAGCCTTGGGGCACCACAGCATGCTCAACAGTGAAACGACGCGGCTGCAGGCTGCGTTTGCCTTGGCGCGCAATACGGCCATTACCCAGCGCACGGCGGTCACCGTCTGCCCAGCCAACCCACAACACACTGCCTGCACTGCGAGCTGGCACGACACCTTGATGGTGGTGAAAGGACGCGCCACGGATACCATCGAGCCAGCGCAGGTGTTGCGCACCTTTCCCGGCCAGTTGGCCACCTACACCACCTATAGCCGTGGCTGGCATCGAGTGACGTACACGCCACTCGGCCATGCCAGCGGCTATAACGGCAGCTTCGACGTGTGCGCGACGGGCGAAACGGGCAAGCGGCTGGTGCTGAGTCCGCTAGGCCGACTGCGTATTGATAAGACGCCTATCGACTGCTAGCCATGGCCGCTTCAGGCAATACCGTCCAGGTAACGCTCGGCATCCAGTGCTGCCATGCAGCCACTGCCCGCCGAGGTGATGGCCTGGCGATAGATATGGTCCATGACGTCGCCACAGGCAAACACGCCTGGCACGCTGGTGGCCGTGGCGTTACCCTCGCTGCCGGACTGTACCTTGATGTAGCCACCGTTCATTTCCAGCTGGCCTTCGAAGATACCCGTATTGGGGCTGTGGCCGATGGCGATGAACAGCCCAGGCGCGTGGATCTCCTTGGTGCTGCCGTCCTGCGTCGACTTCACCCGCACGCCGGTGACACCGGTGTTGTCGCCCAGCACTTCTTCCACCTCGTAAAACCACTCCAAGGCGATCTTGCCTGCCTCCGCCTTCTCGAACAGCTTGTCTTGCAGGATCTTTTCGGCGCGAAGCGTATCGCGGCGATGCACCAACGTGACCTTGGAGGCAATGTTCGACAGGTAGAGCGCTTCTTCGACCGCCGTGTTGCCACCGCCGACCACGATCACTTCCTGATTGCGGTAGAAGAAACCGTCGCAGGTAGCACAGGCAGAGACCCCCTGACCCATGAACTGCTGCTCTGACGGCAACCCCAGATAGCGAGCGCTGGCGCCGGTAGCCACGATCAGGGCGTCGCAGGTATAGACGCCGCTATCGCCCTTCAAGGTGAAGGGCTTCTCGCCCAGGCTCACCTCGTGGATATGATCGAACAGCACTTCGGTGTTGAAACGTTCGGCATGCTGCTTCATGCGTTCCATCAACTCAGGCCCTTGTACGCCCTCGGCATCGCCAGGCCAGTTGTCCACATCGGTCGTCGTGGTCAATTGGCCACCCGCCTGCATGCCGGTAATCAGCAGCGGCTTCAGGTTTGCCCGAGCGGCATAAACCGCTGCCGTGTACCCCGCCGGGCCAGAGCCTAGAATGATCAAACGTTCATGACGCGTTTCCATGACACCACCTTTGTGACAATTGAGCAGAGTTCGTCGTCGACATTCGTTGCAGGGCCGACATTCGCAGAAGAGTCTGCCTGAAATGGCGTCGAGTACAAGTAATTACAAGGGTTGGTCTACGCTATTAGGCCAAGATGGCTTGAAAGGCGACCCCGCCACACCCATGTGCCCTACATGAGCCATACTGTTGATCAGCGTTATTCTGGAACACAGTGACCGTTGCGATACCCATAAGCGATCGAGAGGAGAATGGAATGAGCAAGATACCCAGCACGCTTCATACCTTGACGGCAGGAAGCCAGGAGTATCACTACTACAGCTTGCCCAAAGCAGCCGAAACGCTGGGCAACATCGACCGGCTGCCCAAGACGCTCAAGATTCTGCTCGAAAACCAGCTGCGCTTCGCTGACGACGAGAGCGTCGAACAGGCCGACATGCAAGCCTTGGTCGACTGGCAAAACGAGGGGCGGTCCAGCCGCGAAATAGGTTACCGCCCTGCCCGCGTTCTGATGCAGGACTTCACCGGCGTACCGGGGGTCGTGGATCTCGCCTCCATGCGCGCAGCGGTCGAGTCCCTGGGCGAAGACCCCGCCCGCATCAACCCGCTCTCTCCGGTCGATCTGGTCATCGACCACTCGGTCATGGTCGACAAGTTTGGCAACCCCACGGCCTTTCAGGAGAACGTGGATATCGAAATGCAGCGTAACGGCGAGCGTTACGAGTTCCTGCGCTGGGGCCAGAAAGCGTTCGACAACTTCAGTGTCGTGCCGCCCGGCA
The DNA here is from genome assembly GCF_019211725.1 of Halomonas sp. 18071143. Lineage (NCBI taxonomy): Bacteria > Pseudomonadati > Pseudomonadota > Gammaproteobacteria > Oceanospirillales > Halomonadaceae > Halomonas > Halomonas sp. 18071143. The sequence goes on along the minus strand of NZ_CP078120.1, from coordinate 515,930 downwards.
CCGGCATTTGCCACCAGGTCAACCTGGAGTACCTAGGCCGCACCGTCTGGACCAAACAAGAAGACGGCAAGACCTTCGCCTACCCGGACACGCTGGTAGGCACCGACTCCCATACCACCATGATCAACGGCCTGGGTGTGCTGGGCTGGGGGGTAGGCGGCATCGAGGCCGAGGCGGCCATGCTGGGCCAACCGGTATCGATGCTGATTCCCGAGGTTATCGGCTTCAAACTGACCGGCAAACTGCAGGAAGGCATTACGGCCACCGACCTGGTCCTCACGGTCACCGAGATGCTGCGCAAGAAGGGCGTGGTCGGCAAGTTCGTCGAGTTCTACGGAGATGGCCTGAAAGACCTGCCGCTGGCGGACCGCGCCACCATTGCCAACATGGCCCCCGAGTATGGCGCCACCTGCGGCTTCTTCCCGGTGGACGATGAAACCCTCAATTACCTGCGCCTGACCGGCCGTGAAGACGAGCTGGTCGCGCTGGTCGAAGCGTACAGCAAGGCCCAGGGGCTCTGGCGTGAGCCCGGTGACGAGCCCATCTTCACCGATACCCTCAGCCTCGACATGAGCAGCGTGGAAGCCAGCCTGGCAGGCCCCAAACGCCCGCAGGATCGCGTCTCTCTCAAGAACATGCCCAAGGCGTTCGCCAGCGTCATGGAGGAAGATGGCAAGTCCTACCCTTCTACGGAAACGGGCAAGCTTTCCTCGGAAGGCGGCCAGACCGCCGTCGGCATCGACCGGAGCTTCGAACGCTCGTTTCAGCATAACGATAGCCAAGCGGTCAAGATGGGTGAGCAGGATTTCAACCTGGACCCCGGCGCCGTGGTCATCGCGGCCATCACTTCTTGCACCAATACCTCCAACCCCAGCGTCATGATGGCGGCGGGCCTGTTGGCACGTAACGCGCGTCAGAAGGGGCTGGCCACCAAACCCTGGGTCAAGACGTCCCTGGCGCCTGGCTCCAAGGTGGTCACCGACTACCTGGCCGCTGCCGAACTGAACGATGACCTGGATGCGCTGGGCTTCAACCTGGTGGGCTATGGCTGCACCACCTGTATCGGCAACTCCGGTCCGCTGCCCGACGCCATCGAAAAAGCCATTCAACAGGGGGACCTTGCCGTTGCCTCCGTGCTGTCGGGTAACCGCAACTTCGAAGGCCGCGTGCATCCGCTGGTCAAAACCAACTGGCTGGCCTCACCGCCGCTGGTGGTGGCCTATGCACTGGCGGGCAACGTTCAATGCAACCTGTCCACCGACCCCCTCGGGGAAGACAGCGATGGCAATCCGGTGTACCTGAAAGACATCTGGCCCTCGCAGGCAGATATCGCCAACGCCGTACAGAAGGTCAACACCGAGATGTTCCGCAAGGAGTACGGCGCCGTTTTCGAAGGCGACGAAACGTGGCAGTCGATCAAGGTGCCGGAAAGCAACGTCTACGAGTGGCCCTCCTCCACCTACATCCAGCACCCACCCTTCTTCGAAGGCATGCAGCGCGAGCCCGATGCCATCGAAGATATCCAGAGTGCTCGGGTACTGGCGATACTGGGTGACTCCGTCACCACCGACCATATTTCCCCCGCAGGCTCCATCAAGCCCGACAGCCCTGCTGGCCGCTACCTGCAGGAGCACGGCGTCAAGCCCGTGGACTTCAACTCCTACGGCTCACGCCGAGGCAACCATGAAGTCATGATGCGCGGCACTTTTGCCAACGTGCGGATCAAGAACGAAATGCTGGACGGCGTGGTCGGGGGTGAAACGCGCCATGTGCCCAGTGGTGAGCAGATGTCGATCTATGACGCCGCCATGAAGTACAAGGAAGAAGGCACGCCGCTGGTGGTGGTGGCAGGCAAGGAGTACGGCACCGGTTCTTCCCGCGACTGGGCAGCCAAGGGAACCCGACTGCTGGGCGTACGGGCGGTGATTGCCGAATCCTACGAGCGGATCCACCGTTCCAACCTGATTGGCATGGGCGTCGTACCGCTGCAGTTCCCCGAAGGCGAGAGCCGCACGAGCCTTGGGCTCACCGGTGACGAAGAGATTTCAATTGCGGGATTAAACGACTTGAGCCCAGGCGGCACGGTCAAAGTGGTCATCAAACAGGGCGACCAGGAGCGTACCATTGATGCCAAATGCAGAATTGATACCGCCAATGAGCTGGCTTACTACCGCCACGGTGGTATCCTTCACTACGTGCTGCGCAAAATGATCGGCGCAGCCTAACGGTAAAAACTTCCAATGCTTGCATCGCCCCCACCTTGGTGGGGGCTTTTTTTGCACCGCGCCTTAGAAAGCGCGGCGACGGTAGAAGCGATACTCCGGCGACCAGCAGGACTTTTCGATACGCTCACGCAGCTCCGAGCCGCTGGTTTTCAGCGCCACGCCGTTTTGCTGCGCCTGGGCAGCCACTTCGAAAGCAATCGACTTACTGATTTCACGAATGCGCGACAGCGGTGGCAGCAGCGCACCCTGCCCCTCCCTGACCAGCGGTGCTTCACGGGCCAGAGCACGCGAGGCGCTCATTAGCATCTCGTCGGTCACGCGGTGGGCGTCGGCGGCAATCACCCCCAGGCCAATACCGGGGAAAATATAAGCGTTGTTGCACTGGGCAATGGGGTAGGTCCGCCCGTTGTAGACCACCGGCGCAAAGGGGCTACCCGTGGCTACCAAGGCCTGGCCGTCGGTCCAGCGAATCACGTCCTCAGGCACGGCTTCTGCCTGGGAGGTGGGGTTGGAGAGCGGCATGATGACCGGGTGTTCACAGCCTGCATGCATGGTACGCACGACCTGTTCGGTAAAGATGCCCCGCTGGCCACAGACCCCAATCAGGATGGTGGGTTTGATCTGGGCGATGGTCTCTTCCAGCCCCTGACCGTTCCAGTTGGCTACCAGCGCAGGATCATGGGCCAGACGACGCTGGAAATCACGCTGCCAGGTCTGGTCGGTGGTCATCAAGCCATCCCGATCGACGATGAAGATGCGCGCTCGCGCCTCTGCTTCGGTCAAACCTTCGGCCTCCATGGAGACCACTACCTGTTCGGCGATACCGCACCCCGCCGAACCACCGCCCACGAACACCACCCGCTGCTGCGCAATGGTTTCGCCCCGCGCCTGACAGGCAGCCATCAGCGTACCCACCACTACAGAGGCCGTTCCCTGCACGTCATCGTTGAAGCAGCACAGTTCGTTGCGGTAGCGCTCCAGCAATGGCACGGCGTTGGCCTGGGCAAAATCCTCGAACTGCAGCAGCACATTCGGCCAGCGACGCTTCACGGCGCAAATGAACTCGGCCATGAAGGCATCGTACTCTTCCTGGCTGACTCGCTCGTGACGCCACCCCATGTACATCGGGTCATCCAGCAGCGCCTGGTTATTGGTGCCCACGTCGATCATGATCGGCAGCGTGTAGGCAGGGCTGATGCCGCCACAAGCGGTGTACAGCGCCAGCTTACCGATAGGAATACCCATGCCGCCGATACCTTGGTCACCCAAGCCAAGAATACGCTCGCCGTCGGTTACCACAATGACCTTCACGTTGTCCTTGGTGGCACTACGCAGGATGTCGTCCATATGTTCGCGGTCCGGATAGCTGATGAACAAGCCCCGGTGGTTACGATAGATATTGGAAAACTCCTGGCACGCCTGCCCCACGGTAGGGGTGTAGATGATCGGCAGCATCTCTTCCAGATGCTCGGACACCAGACGGAAATAGAGCGTTTCGTTATCGTCCTGAATGGCGCGCAGATGAATATGGCGCTCCAGGTCACTATGGCACTGCTGGTACTGGCGATAGACACGTTCGAGCTGGTCGTCGATGGTTTCGACTTTTTGCGGGAGCAGGCCGATCAGGTTGAACGCCAATCGCTCCTCTTGAGTAAACGCACTGCCTTTGTTCAATAGCGGCATTTCAAGCAGCGAAGGACCGGCGTAAGGAATGTACAGGGGGCGCTTACTCTTCGTAGACATGGCACTCTCTTTTTATGTCAATTGCTATTGCAATGCAGCAACGCTGGGCGTTGGCGACGTTTGTGCGTAATGTAACATGGTCGTGCGACAAAGGTAGAAGCAGCGCCAGCAATGGCCATAAAAAAACACCCCGGCCATGGCCGAGGTGTTCATCGAGTACACCAAAACGCTATCGATCAGCAGCTCTTGGCCGTGGGACGACGCCCCTCTTCCCCGGCAAAGAAAAACGGCCGCAGTTTCACGCCGATCATGTTGCCCGCAAATGCTGCTGCCATCCAGACCCAGCCATGCAGGCTACCCGACGCAATGCCGCTGAAGTAAGCACCGATATTGCAACCAAACGCCAAACGCGCACCATACCCCAGCAGTAGGCCACCAATCACAGCGGCCAACACCGAGCGCAGCGGAATACGGAAATTCGGTGCGAAACGCCCGGCCAGATGGGCGGCAGCCAGTGCCCCCAGCATGATACCCACGTTCATGACCGTCGTGATATCGCTCCATACGCTGGCTTCCAGCGCGGCCGCGTTACCCGGTGCTTGCCAATAACCCCACTGGCTCACATCGCCGCCCACCAGCTCATACGCCTTGGCGCCCCACAGCGCAAAGGCCGAGGTAATGCCCCAGGGGCGACCCGCCAATGCCAAAGTGGCAAAGTTGAGCAGCGCAAGGGCCACGGCCCCCGCCACCAGCGGCCAGGGGCCCGTGAGCCAGCGCTCCACGCCGGGCTTATCGACCGTGGGCACCTGCTCCAGCTGGCCATGACGGCGCTTCTCCATGATCACCGTAAAGGCGGCAATGGCAGCGAACAGCACCAGGCTGATGCCGATGCCGCCACCCACACCAGCCACATTGACCAACGACACCGGCTGGAAGGCGGGCAAACTTTGCCACCAGGTGAAATGCGCGGAGCCAATGACCGAGCCCACGATAAAGAACACCAGGGTAATCAGCATACGGGCATTACCACCGCCAGCAGTAAACAGCGTGCCCGAGGCACAGCCGCCCCCCAGCTGCATGCCGATACCGAAGATGAACGCACCGAACAGCACCGAAATGCCGATCGGCGAGACGAAGCCACTCACCGGCGTACCAAACAGCGACCCCGCCCCCAGCGCCGGGAAAAACAACACTACGGCAATCGCCAGCATGATCATTTGCGCCCGCAAGCCACGCCCACGACGCTCGGTAATGAACACCCGCCAGGCCGCCGTAAAGCCAAACGCTGCATGATAGAGCACCATACCCAGCAGGCCACCCACGATCATCAGCAGCCCGATATTGGCGCCAAAGATGACGCCAATCACGAGCGCCCCCAGCACAATCGCTGCCACGGCCAGAAGGGGCACGCGGTACGAGCTCGAAGCCACCATTGAGGTAGTCGCCATAATTCACCTGTTAGCAACGCCAAAAGCGCCTGCAACAGCAAGGCGCTTGGCTAAGTTGGACAATAGTTATAAGCCTAACGGCGAGGCGTAAACGCCGGAAATTCTTTATTGAAAGGTTAATATTCCAAAAGTGAATAATTAAACAAAACGCCCCAGCCCAACCACCGAACGCAGCTTATCCATGGTAATGGATGCCTCGGCACGGGCACGCTCAGCGCCTTTCTGCAATATGGCTTCGATATGGGCTGGGTCTTCCATCAAGGCATTATAGCGTTCACGCGGCGCGCTGAGATGGGCATTGAGGTATTCGAAGACCTGATCCTTGGCCTCTCCCCAGCCAATACCTTCCTCATATTGTTGACGCATGGTGGCGGTTTCGGCATCGCTGGCAAACGCGGCATAGATCTGGAACAGCGTACACGTGTCGGGGTCTTTGGGCTCACCAGGTTCCAAAGAGTTGGTCTTGATCTTACGCACCAGCTTTTGCAGCTTTTTCTCGCTGACAAAAAGCGGAATGGTGTTGTTGTAGCTTTTGGACATCTTGCGACCGTCCAGGCCTTTCAGCACCTCTGCCTTTTCGTTGACCACGGCTTCCGGCTGAGCAAAGTACTGCCCTTTGAACAGATGGTTGAAGCGCCCAGCGATATCACGTGCCATCTCGATATGCTGGATCTGATCGCGCCCGACCGGCACTTTATGGGCATTGAACATCAGGATATCGGCGGCCATCAGTACCGGGTAGCTAAACAACCCCATGGTAATGCCCTTGTCCGGATCCTGGTCGCCTGCCTCTTCGTTCTCGGCCACGGCGGCCTTGTAGGCATGGGCTCGGTTCATCAGGCCCTTGGCACAGACGCACGACAGCATCCACATCAGCTCGGGAATTTCGCTGATATCCGACTGGCGATAGAAGATGGCGTTATCGGTATCCAGACCCAACGCCAGCCAGGTAGCGGCGATCTCCATGCGCGATGCCTGAACACGCTTGGGATCCTGACACTTGATCAGGGCGTGAAAGTCGGCCAGGAAGTAGAACGACTGCACGTTAGGGTCCTGGCTTGCCTCGATGGCAGGCTTGATGGCCCCGACGTAATTGCCGAGGTGAGGCGTCCCCGTCGTGGTAATTCCGGTCAGCACGCGGGTTTTGGCTATCTGACTCATGATCTGGATCCAACTGAATAAAGGTGAAAAACGATACGCTATTGTACGCCTATTTCCAAACCACGACTGCCTGTCCATCCTCATGCAGCTCCAGCCGCACGAAGACGGGCTCACTCTGGGCCACGATGCCATCACGTTCAGACAGCACGGCCCCCAACGCCATGACCCATGATTCGCCTTGAAACACCACCGGCACGAACAGGCAGCCCTGGGATGGGCAATCCTGGGACACGCGCTGGGCATGGGGATGACCAAGATAGTCTTCGAAGCGCACCGTGGCGGGAACTTCTATCTGCGGCGCGCCTTCCCACGATAGCTCGTCGAATCGCCACAATGCGTGTGCCGCCGCACTCCCTGAGTTCATTTGAGCCTGCAGGGAAGCACGGAAATTGCCCGCGAGCCGCTCGTCCACCAGGGCGGACTGCATGCCCATCATCGCCGTGACCAGAGCACTGGCCAGCAGCACCATGACAATGACCAGCGCAGCGCCTCGCTGAGTGCTCATCTGCTCGAGCCCCCCAGGCTATTCATCCGGATGGAATAACGCTTCACGATGGGTCACATGAAAAGTGACTGCTTGACCACTGGGTCCTAACGGCAACACTACTTGATACACGTCAGGCGCCTGTCCAACGACGGTGCCGACGGGTTCATCGCGTGCACAGGAGCCCCCCTCTGCAGCCTGGAAGGTCACCAGCGGCTGCGCTCGCGACATATCCTGTAGTGTGCAGCGACACTCACTGGCTGACGGGACGCACTGTAACCGGTAGTACGGCTCTCCCGTAGCGTCGTATGCCCCGTGGCGCTGTAACGTGGCCGTAATGTGGGCAACGGAGAAAATCAGCGCCTCCTGCTGGCGCCCGAGACTTTCAGTCTGCCGAAATGTGTGCAGAGTACTCAAGAAGAGCTGCCCTGCCCCTATCACGATGATGACGCCCACCACCATGGCCACCATCATCTCGGTCAGGGTGAAGCCGTTTTGCCTCTCCATAGGCGCCGCCACACTCTTTAAAGAGGGAGTTGAAAAGGATAAACAAGCGACTGGGCGCTTGCGTCCAACGCGCTGTCCAGCCCGACCGTCACCTCGAACAGGCAATCTTGCCGAGTAATGGTGCTATCAGTCGCCCTGGCATGGCGGATAAGCGGCCCACCTGAAGCAGCGAACCAGGCCGTGTGCCAGGCACGCTCGATCTCAGCAAGCGGGATATCCTGACAGCCCTCGGCATGACGCGTTGCCGCCCAGACTCGCTCCTGGGCATCCAGCGCCGCTACGCTCACCAGCGTTTGCTGATAGCCGCGCTGCACGGCCTGCAAGGCTTTCAGCTGCATGGCAGCAATACTGATCAGGCCAAGTGACAGCACCACCAGCGCCACGAGTGCCTCGACCAAGGAGAAGCCGCCTTGCTGCCGGTGCTTACCAGCAGGCAGCTGGCAGCCTTTCGCCACGGGCGTTGTACTGCAAGTCTTGTTCGCAGCCATCGTCTCGCTCACTGGAAGCCGTTAGCAGGAAACCACCGTCTTCGTCACCACCATTGGCGACCGTAATGGCGTAGTTACCATCGGGCGAGGTGGCCGTGACGGTACAGCCATTGTAGGAGTATTGACGTGAATAGCAGCGCTCCATCTCGGAGGCGGCCTGAAGCAGGCCCGCATGCGCATCGGTGCGCAGGGAACGCTCGACATAGCGGTTATAGCTGGGGTAGGCGATACCGACGATGATACCGATGATCGCGACGGTGATCAGTAGCTCGATGAGAGTAAACCCCTGTGGGGGAAAGTTGCCACCCACAGGGGGGATAGAGCGATCTGGCACGCGCGGTGCTCCCGTATCAACTGAACCATACTTCGAGTATGTCCCAAACCGATACGCTTTGCACCTCCATGAACAGCTCAGGTGTTAACGCTGTCTCACTGTTGACTATTCACTAACGATCACACGCTCGCGTAGCTCTTTGGGCATGGAGAAGGTGATGTTCTCCTCACGCCCCTGCAGCTCCACGGGGGCTTCTGCGCCTAGTGTCTGTAACTGGTCGATGACGCCTTTCACCAGCACTTCCGGGGCGCTGGCACCAGCAGTGACACCAATGCGCTTGACGCCTTCGAGCCAGGCAGCCTCGATCTGCTCGGCATTGTCGATCAGATAGGCGGGGGTCCCCATGCGCTCGGAAAGCTCCCGCAGGCGGTTGGAGTTCGAGCTGTTGGGGCTGCCCACGACCAGCACCAGGTCGCTGTCCGCTGCCAGCTCGCGCACGGCATCCTGGCGGTTTTGAGTGGCGTAGCAGATATCGTCCTTGCGCGGCCCCTGGATCTCGGGAAACTTCTCACGCAGCGCGTCGATCACTTTGGCCGTGTCGTCCATGGAGAGCGTGGTCTGGGTGACGAACGCCAGCGCCGCAGGGTCGTTGACGACCAGATTGGCAACGTCCTGTTCGTCTTCCACCAGATAGATCTTGCCCCCATGGGAAGTGTCGTAGCGCCCCATGGTGCCTTCGACTTCGGGGTGGCCTTCATGCCCGATGAGAATGCACTCCTGGCCGCGTTTGGCATAGCGCAGCACTTCCATGTGCACCTTGGTGACCAGCGGACAAGTGGCATCGAAGACTTTCAGACCACGCTGTTCGGCATCCTGCTGAACCGCTCGGGAAACGCCGTGGGCCGAGAAGATGACGATCACATCGTCGGGCACTTCATGGAGTTCTTCGACGAAGACGGCCCCGCGCTCGCGCAGCGTTTCCACCACGAAGCGGTTGTGCACGACTTCATGGCGCACATAAATCGGCGGGCCGAAGACATCCAGCGCGCGATTGACGATATCGATCGCACGGTCGACCCCGGCGCAGAATCCGCGCGGGTTAGCCAACTTGATCTGAATGGGCTGAGATGACTCTGATGACTGCATAAATGCGCCTTGATGCAACCTGCATCGCTCGGGAAATTAGTGTTTGGTGATCGGCGTGACGTTGAGAACTTCGACCTCGAACGTCAGCGTGCGCCCTGCCAGCGGGTGGTTGAAATCGACCTCCACGCGGTCACCTTCTACTGTTTTGACCACGCCCGGCAGTTCCGTTCCCGCCTTGTCGGCAAACGACATGACCATACCCACCTCGGGCTCGTCGTCACCAAAATCTGCTCGCTTCAAGGTCTGGATATTCTGCGGATTATGCTGACCGAAGGCATGCTCCGGGGTAATCTGGAATGACCCGCTCTGGCCGGCGGCCATGCCCTTGATGGGGTGCTCGAACCCCGGCGGCAAGTTGCCATCGCCATATTGAAACGTGGCAGCCGCTTTCTCTTTGGTGGAATCCACCACCGTGCCGTCCTCCAGCTTCAACGTGAAGTGGAGGGTGATTTCCATGCCATCGTCAATTAGGTAGTCCATAGTTCCTCACAGGTAGGCGCGGGGGCGTTCAGGCCATTTTTTTACGGCGTCGATCGCCCATGAACGACTCCCAGATAAGCCCCACGGCACCCAGCGTAATACCAATATCGGCCACGTTGAAAGCCGGGTAGTACCAGCCCGCCACGTGGAATGAGAGAAAGTCCACGACATAGCCGTGAATCAGCCGATCATACAGGTTGCCCAGCGCACCACCGATGATCAACGGCAGCGCGATGGCCAGCAGCTTTTCGTCTGCCCGTACCCTGGAGAGCCACACGGTCAGCCCGATGCTGGCGCCAATGGCCACCGTGGCAAAGAACCAGCGCTGCCAGCCAGGATGGTCAGCCAGGAAGCTGAAGGCCGCGCCGGTATTGTGCAGCAGGGTCAGGTTGAAAAACGGCAGCACTTCAACCGGCTGTGCATAACTCAAAAAATGGCTGGCGGCGTATTTGGTCAGCAAATCCAGCACGATCACCGCCACCGCCAGCCATAGCCAGCGCAGCGGCCGCCGCATGGGCGGACGCTGGTGGGTCGACGCTTCCGTGCCGCTCACGGTGTTAGGCATAGTAACGAATCTCTCCACTGCCTTCGGGCAAGTTGCTCACACAGCGGCCACACAGGTCCGGATGGGCGGCAAAACTGCCCACATCGGCGCGGTGGTGCCAGCAGCGCTCGCACTTGGCATGCTCACTGGCGTTGACGGCTACCTTCAAACCCTCAAGCTCGGTACTTTCGGCACCGGCCGCATCGGCCAGCGGTGCCAGATGCACTTCACTGGTGAGCATCACAAAACGCAGCTCGTCGCCCAGCTTGGCCAGCGCCGTGTGCAGTTCGTCGTTCACGTAAAGCGTGACTTCCGCCGCCAGGCTGCCCTTGATCACTTTGGCGTTACGGGCATCTTCCAGGCACTTGTTCACCGAGTGCTTCACTTCCAGCACCTGCTCCCAGAACGCCCGGCCCATCTCGGCGCCCTCGTCCAACGTGGAGAGGCCTGTGTAGTAGGTCTCCAGCAGCACGCTGTCGCCACGCTGGCCGGGGATATGCTCGAAAATCTCTTCGGCGGTGAACGACAGAATCGGGGCCACCCAGCGGCTCAACGCTTCCACCACGTGATACAGCGCGGTTTGCGCACTGCGACGGGCCAGCGAGTCGGTTTGCGTGGTGTACTGGCGGTCCTTGATGACATCCAGGTAGAAACCACCCAGCTCCCGTGCGCAGAAACCGTGCACCTGCTGGTAGACATCCAGGAAGCGGTACTCTTCATACGCTTTTTCGATACGGCCCTGCAGCTGAGCCGCACGGTCCACTACCCACTGGTCCAGCGCCAGCATATCGCCGAACGCCACTTGATCCCGAGCAGGGTCAAAACCGCTCAGGTTGGACAACAGGAAGCGGGCCGTGTTGCGAATACGGCGATAGACGTCGGCCGTACGCTTGAGAATTTCGTCGGAGACGGCCATCTCGCCGGAGTAGTCCGTCGAGGCGACCCACAAGCGCAGAATGTCCGCCCCCAGCTTGTCCATCACGCTTTGCGGGGCCACCACGTTACCGATGGACTTGGACATCTTGCGCCCCTGGGCATCGACGGTGAAGCCGTGGGTCAGCAGCTGCCGGTAAGGCGCATGCCCATCGATGGCCGCGCCGGTCAGCAGCGAGGAGTGGAACCAGCCCCGGTGCTGGTCCGAGCCTTCCAGGTAAAGGTCTGCCCGGGGGCCACTCTCATGGCCATGGGGGTGCGAGCCGCGCAGCACGTGGCGGTGGGTGGTGCCCGAGTCGAACCACACGTCCAGCGTGTCGGTGACTTTTTCGTAGTCGGCGGCTTCCGCGCCCAGCAGCTCGGAGGGTTCCAGCTTGAACCACGCTTCGATGCCCTCTTGCTCCACGCGCTTGGCGGCCTCTTCCATCAGCGACACGGTGTTCGGGTGCAGCTCACCGGTCTGCCTGTGCAGGAAGAAGGGGATCGGCACGCCCCAGTTACGCTGACGGGAGATACACCAATCCGGGCGGTTGGCAATCATGCTGTGCAGGCGCGCCTGCCCCCAGGCAGGGGTGAACTCGGTGGCTTCGATACCGGCCAGCGCCCGTTCGCGCAGGGTCTTGCCATCCTTGCCTTTGATATCCATGCCGACGAACCACTGGGCCGTGGCACGATAGATGACCGGCGTCTTGTGGCGCCAGCAGTGCATATAGCTGTGCGTGATCGGCGTATGGGCCATCAGCGCGTTCACGTCACGCAGCTTGTCGATGATGTTCGGGTTGGCTTTCCAGATCATCTGACCGCCAAAGAAAGGCAGGTCGTCGATATAGACACCGTTACCCTGCACCGGGTTGAGCATGTCGTCAAAGCTCATGCCGTAAGCGCGGCAGGTGTTGAAGTCGTCTACCCCGTAGGAGGGGGCCGAGTGAACGATACCGGTGCTGCCGACCTCGGACTCCACATAGTCCGCCAGATAGACCGGCGAGAGGCGGTCGTAGAACGGATGGCGGAAATTGATCAGATCCAGGTGTTTGCCCTGAGTCGTCGCCACCACGCCACCTTGCAAGCCAAAACGCTCCAGGCAGCTCTCGACCAGCTCTTCGGCCAGCAGCAGCAACCGCTCGCCGGTATCCACCAGCGCGTAGGTGAAGTCGGGGTGAACGTTCAGCGCCTGGTTGGCGGGAATGGTCCAGGGCGTGGTGGTCCAGATCACCACCGCCGCAGGCTTGGCCAGCTCGCTCAGACCGAACGCCGCTGCCAGCTTGTCGGCATCTTCCACGGGGAAGGCCACGTCGATGGCGTCAGATTTTTTATCAGCGTACTCGACTTCCGCCTCGGCCAGCGCCGAGCCACAGTCGAAGCACCAGTTGACCGGTTTAAGCCCTTTGAAGACGTAGCCCGCTTCGACCATATCGGCCAGGGCGCGGATCTCGCCCGCCTCGTTGGCGTAATCCATGGAGCGGTAGGGGTGATCCCAATCACCGATGATCCCCAGGCGCACGAAATCCACCAGCTGGGTTTCGATCTGGGCACCGGCGTACTCACGGCACAGCTCACGGGCTTTATCGGCCGGAAGGTGCTTGCCATGGGTGGTCTCGACCTTGTGCTCGATAGGCAGGCCGTGGCAGTCCCAACCCGGCACGTAGGGTGCATCGAAGCCCGCCAGGTTCTTGGACTTGACGATGATGTCCTTGAGAATCTTGTTGACGGCGTGACCGATATGGATGCTGCCGTTGGCATAGGGAGGGCCATCGTGCAGGACGAACAGCGGTGCCCCCGCACGGGCTTCGCGCAGGCGCTGGTACAGGTTCATGTCCTGCCACTGGGAAACGCGCCCTGGCTCCTGCTTCGGCAGCATGCCGCGCATGGGAAAGTCGGTTTCTGGCAGGTTTAGCGTGTGCTTGTAATCCATAGTTCCGGTCAGCCGTCGTTAGCATCGGCGTCGTTATCCGCCGAAGTGAAATCAGAAGAAGCGGTCTCACGCCCAAGCGGGGCCGAGGCCAGCGGAAGAGTACGTGCTACGCCAGCCTCAGCCGCCGCAAAATAGCGGCGCGCCCTGGCCTGGTCGTGTTGAATCTGCGCCTTCAGCGCGTCGAAATCGTCGAACTTCACTTCCCCGCGCAACCGTGCGCAAGGGTAAACCGTCAGCCGCTGACCATACAGGTCGCCGGAAAAGTCCAGCAGATGCACTTCGAGGGTGGGCCGTTTGGCCCCCACGGTGGGCCGAAAACCGACGTTGGCCACGGCGGGCAGGCGAGCACCGTTCGGCAGCTCGGCCACCACGGCAAACACGCCGCGCAGCGTCAGCGGCTGGGGCAGTAGCGGCAAATTGGCCGTGGGCACACCGATGGTGCGCCCCAACTGCTGATCGCGCACCACGCGGCCATGCAGCGAATAGGCCCTGCCCAGCAGGCGCGCCGCCACCTCGAAATTGCCGCTGGCCAGCAAGGTACGCACCCGGGTGCTCGATACACGCTCCCCTGCCACCGTGAAGGTGTGGGTATTTTCGACGCCAAACCCATGGTGACTGCCCACGGCTTCCAGCAGCTCGAAATCGCCCTGGCGATCACAGCCAAAACGGAAGTCATCCCCTACCACCAGATGGCGGACGTTCAACCCCTGGATCAACACCTGGTCGATGAACTGGCGGCCGGTCAGGCTGCGCAAGGCGTCGTTGAACGGCAGGCAAAGCACCTGTTCCGCACCGTGGTCGTGCAGCAAGCGCACTTTTTCCCGCAGCCGCGTCAGACGAGGCGGCGCCTGGTCACCCGCAAAGAACTCCCGTGGCTGCGGCTCGAAGACCACCACGGTCAAGGGCACTCCCAGGCGGGCCGCGTGCTCTCGGCACTGCTGCAGGATCGCCTGATGGCCGCGATGCACGCCATCAAAATTACCGATGGTCGCCACGCAGCCACGCTGAGAGGGTGTCAGATTGTGCAGACCTCGAATGACGTGCATGGCACCTCTGCCGTCTTGAAAGCGTTTGATTATAACGAACGTGCTGGCCTGGTGCAGGTCAAGATTGCCATCGGGCCATCTTGACCAACGCCCCGCCTCAGCCTAGCTATTCATCCTGAAATGCCGTGGGCGCAGCCCCAGCGCCGTCAGCCACAGAAAATAGAGCCCACCGCCAAGTACGACCAGTCCGGACACCCAGCGAATCCGCTGCCACATGCCGAACTCCAGCCACGCCTGCCAGTGGGGCGACACGAGATAGAGTGCCACCCCCATCAGCAGGCTGCCCCCACCCAGCTGCACCGCGTACCGCCCCCAGCCAGGCTGAAACACCAGCACGCCCTGACGATACAACAGGTAGCCCAGCAACCCCGCGTTCAGGAACGCCGACAGCGCCGTGGCCAGCGCCAGCCCTGCGTGCGCCAGCGGCCAGATCAGCAGCAAATTGAGCAGCATGTTGGCGACCATGGCGACGATCCCGACCTTCACGGGGGTTTTGGTGTCCTGGCGGGCAAAGAAGCCAGGGGCCAGCACCTTGATCAGCATGAAGGCCACCAGACCGAACGCATAGGCGCGCAGACTCATGGCTGCCATCTGAATATCCACCTCGGTCATCGCCCCATAGTGGAACAGCGTGATCAGGAAAGGCTCGGCCAGCACCGCCAGCGCCAGCGCCGCAGGCACGCCCAGCAACAGCACCACGCGAATGGCCCAGTCCAGCATGGCAGCGAAATGTTCGCTGGACTGCTCTGCGTGGCGCTTGGAAAGCGCGGGCAGGATGATGGTACCAATGGCTACCCCAAACACGCCCAGCGGCAGCTCCACCAAACGGTCCGAGTAGTAGAGCCAGGAGACGCTACCGGCTACCAGCAGCGACGCCAACACCGTATCCAGCAACAGGTTGATCTGCGACACCGATACGCCAAACAGCGCCGGAGCCATCAGCTTGAGAATACGCTTGACCCCATCATGGGCGAAGTTGGGCCATGGCGTTGGCAATAGCCCCAGGCGCAGCAAAAACGGCACCTGAAAGGCGAGCTGGGCAGCACCGGCAATCAGCACCCCCCAGGCCAGCGCCATGGCAGGCTCTTCCATCAGAGGCATTAAAAACAGCGCCGCCCCGATCAACGAAAGATTGAGCAACACTGGCGTAAACGCAGGAACGGCAAAGCGGTTCCAGGTATTCAGAACACTGCCGGAAAAGGCCGTCAAGGAAATCAGCAGCAGGTAGGGGAAGGTCAAGCGCAGCATGTCGGCGGTCATGGCCAGCTTGTCGGGGTCACGCCCAAAGCCTGGCGCAAACAGCCATACCAGCCAGGGCGCACCGAGCATGGCAAACGCCGTGATCAGCGCCAGGATGGCGGTCAGGCTGCCCGCCACCGCATTGAGCAGCTCACGAATTTCCTGCTTGCTGCGCTGGGTCGAGTACTCCGACAACACCGGCACGAAGGCCTGATTGAAGGCCCCTTCGGCGAACAGTCGGCGCATGAAATTGGGAATCTTGAACGCCACGAAGAAGGCATCGGACCCGTTGCCCGCCCCCAGGAAGGTGGCAACCACCACATCCCGCACCAGCCCCATGACCCGCGAGATCATGGTCATGGCGCTCACCACCAGTCCAGAGCGCATCAGCCCTCGGCGCGGCGGCGACATATTGGCTTGCGGCGGTGTCTTCGCACTCATCACTGGTTCCATACTGAGAAAAGGGGGGCTCAAGCAGCACGGGCAACGTTTGGACACAAAAAAACCGGCCGCAGCCGGTTTTTTAGGGCGACTGCCGGCTTACGCCGCCAGAGCCTTGATGCGCTTGTTCAAGCGGCTTTTCAGGCGCGCTGCTTTCTTCTTGGAAAGCACGTCCTTGTCAGCAATACGGTCAACGACCGGCTGCATGACCTTGAACTCTTCCATGGCCTTGCCATGATCGCCAGTGTTGATCGCCTTGATCACGCGCTTGATGTAAGTGCGGACCATGCTGCGCTGGCTGGATTTCAGGACGCGACGAGTCTCGGCCTGGCGGGCGCGCTTGCGTGCTTGCTTGCTGTTCGCCACAGGTATCTCCTTGGAGAATAAAGGTTGCCCATCAACGGCAACGGATTAACTATGTGTCTGTCGGCTGGCAATTGCCTTGGCACGACATTTCCGTACGGATCTTTCCACAACAACCGATTGATTTGGCAGCACTTTCAATTCTGCCAAATAGTGTAACGAGCAGTCATTTCGCTGCCCGTTCACGGGTCTTGTCTGAGAGGATGGCGTAGTCTATCACGCGTCAAGCGTGCTTGCTAGCCGTTGTCAATGGTTTCAAGCTGCGACTTCAGCTTCTCGAGCTGCTCGTAGGACTTGCGCAACCACACCTTCATGCGCTGGCGTTCGGCGATGTTCATCAGGCTGCGGTCATTGGCCACCGCCCAAAAACTGCTGTTGTTGAAGTCGATCTTTTGGGTCAGTTTGGTATGCAGCCGTGGCAATTCGATCACCGCGGCTTCTTGTGCCACGGCCTGCTGATACACCCTGGACTGCTGGAAGCGCTCGAAGCTGTCGCCGCGTCCCAGGTTCTGCACCACGACGAGACTGACCGGCTGCCCCTGATAGCGGTCCAGCACCTGCTCCAGCAGTGTCACCGAGTCTGCGCCATCGTCCATCACATGCCACCAGACCACTTGCATGCCCAGCTCATTGAGCAGGCCAAAGACATCGGTCTCCTCGACCCAGCGATTGATCGGCTGCGCCGACTGAGCCGCCAGGTCGATGATCAGGTCACGCTCGGGGTGCTCTTCCACGGCAGAGAGCATGCCGTCCAGGCTGTCATCGTCACCCACCACGACGGCAGAGGCGTAGTCCTGATAAAAGCGTGAAAACGTCCCGTGGGAGGCATCACAGTCAAAGCCCAGAAAGGGCCACTGATGATCGATGTAGTACTGCGCCAATACCCGCGCCGTCATTGACTTGCCTACACCGCCCTTTTCACCACCAATGAAATGAACCTTGCCCATCCTTGCCTCTCCGCCGTCGGGGCCCAATGCCCAAAGGGAAATCTAGCAGGAAAGGCAGAGCGAAAAATAGACAAGGCGCAGAAATAGTCGCGGGCATTGCCGTAAAGCCAACCTGCACCAGGCAAAAAGCCCGATCCCTCTCGGGCTCGGGCTTTTCAGCGTTAGGCGGTGGCACTAAGTAGCAGCACCACCCAACAAGCTCACATCATGCAGCGATGGCAGCATCACCCATTTTCTGACGAAGCTTTTTCATGGCGTTCTTTTCGAGCTGGCGAATACGCTCGGCGCTCACCCCGTAAACATCGGCCAGGTCATGTAACGTGGCTTTGTCATCGGTCAGCCAGCGGCGCTGGAGGATATCCCGAGAGCGGTCATCCAGTGCCTGCAAGGCCAGCTGAAGGCGGCGCGTCGAATCCTCTTCGAAGTCGCTATCTTCCAGCTGCGTCGCCGGGTCTGCCGAAGCGTCGTCGAGGAAGTAGGCAGGTGCCTGATAAGCGCTCTCGTCGTCATCGCCGGGCGCTGCGTCGTAGCCAGCGTCGAACGCCGATAAACGGCCTTCCATGTCACGCACGATTTCCGGCTTGACGTCCAGGTCCTTGGCGATGGCGTTGACTTCGTCGTTGTTCAACCAGGCCAGACGCTTCTTGGCGCTGCGCAGATTGAAGAACAGTTTGCGTTGTGCCTTGGTGGTGGCAATCTTGACGATACGCCAGTTGCGCAGCACGAACTCGTGGATTTCTGCCTTGATCCAATGCACCGCAAAGGATACGAGGCGCACGCCCTGATTAGGATCGAAACGCTTGACGGCCTTCATCAGACCAACGTTGCCTTCCTGGATCAGGTCGGCCTGGGGCAGGCCGTACCCCGAATAACTGCGAGCGATGTGGACAACGAAGCGCAGATGCGACAACACCAGACGACGCGCCGCTTCCAGGTCGCCTTCGTCATAAAGGCGAAACGCCAGCTCACGCTCTTCTTCGACGCTCAATACGGCAATGCCGTTGACCGCCTGAATGTAGCCGCCCAGATCGTTGCCTGGCGACAGCTGTCCCACCGGTAGAAGACTAGTGCTCATGTGCAAACGGTCTCCCTTAAAACCTTTCGTGGTCGACGCGCAGGCAATACTCGGCCAGCGCATCTGGAATTGACTGATAAGACCCTGGCCAACCGTCAAGGTTCACTAGGCCAGTTCATCAGCGGTAGCACCTCTTTCAAGCTTGTCACTGGTCCATTAACCTGAGATGACATGACCGTGACTGCCCGATGTCCTGCGCCGTGAACCTAGCGCGGGCGGATACTGGAAAGGTGGCGGGTCACTGCCAGCCATGCTCCTAACCAGCCCAATAGTGTACTGCAAGATAGCAGAATTGTAGAGCCCGTCACATCCAGCTGCGGCAAAGTGAAGCTGGCGCCATAGCTGGCTGCCAGGGCCGCCACTGGCAGCGATAGCCAGTGATTTCCCAACCCCAGCAATCCGAGCGCAATCACGCCTCCCCCAATGCCGTACCAGGCACCACTGTAGAGAAATGGCCGCCTGACAAAGGCATGGGTAGCCCCCATGAGCATCACCACTTCGATCTCGCGGCGACGACTTTCCACCGCCAGGCGTATGGTGTTGCCCACCACCAGCAAGACGCCAAAGCCGAACAGAACGCCCAGCGCCAGCGCCACCCGGCGCCCCAGCTCGGCCAAATGGCGCAGCCGCTCCACCCAGGCCAGATCGACACGAACTTCGTCTACGCCAGTGAGGGTTTCGAGCCGATGGGCCAGCTCCGCCATGGCATCGGGGTCGACGCTTTGCGGTGCGATCACGATGCTGGTGGGCAACGGGTTGTCATCCAGCCCCGCCAAAGTGTCATCGATACCCAGCGACTGCTGGAATTCGGCCATGCCCTCTTCCGGGCTGATCATGCGTGCCTGCGCCACGCCTTCGTCTGCCACGACCGCCTCTTCTATACGCGCCGCCTGCGCTTCGTCCACGGCAACGTCGAGGTAGACCGTCAGCGTCGCGCTTTCATCCAGCTCGGTATTCAGCAGGCGAGCGCTATCCAGCGTCAGCCAGAGCGCAGCCGGGAGTACCAGCGCAATCGCAATGGCCAGCATGGTCAGCAGGTTGCCCAGCGGCTGGCGCACCAGCCGGTACAGGCTGTCGATGGCCATGGCACGATGGTGCCTGCCCCAGGCACGCAGGCGACCGCTGAAACGCGTCTGCTGCGAACGCGCCCCCTTGCGTGCTGGCGCTTCGCTCGGTGAGGGCGGGGTGGGCGCAGCGCGTTTGGCTCGCGGGGCAGCGCCACCCTGGCGCGGCGTAGCAGGGTGGCGAGGTGTCGAACGCTTCATAAGGCTCCCTCGTCACCCACCAGACGACCACCCTGCAAACGCAGAATGCGGTGACGCAACCGGGCAATCAATGCCAGGTCGTGGCTGGCGATCATGATGGTCGTGCCAATCCGATTGAAATCCTCGAAGAGCCCCATGATATCCGCCGACAGCTGTGGGTCGAGGTTACCGGTGGGCTCGTCCGCCAGCAGCAAGGCAGGCTTGTTGACCACTGCCCGCGCAATGCCCACCCGCTGCTGCTCACCACCAGAAAGTTCGATGGGCAGCGCTTTCTCGCGATGCAAGAGACCTACCTTGTCGAGGGCGGCACGCACCCGCCGGGCGGCTTCTCGTGGCTCGACGCCCTGGATTTCCAGCGGCAGCGACACGTTGTGGAACACGCTGCGGTCGAACAGCAGTTGGTGGTCCTGAAACACCACGCCAATCTGGCGGCGGTAGAACGGCACCTGACTGGGGTGCAGCTGGGCAATATCGTGCCCCGCCACCACCACCCGGCCCCGGCTAGGAGTCTCAAGTCGCATGATGAGCCGCAGCAGCGAACTTTTGCCTGCCCCCGAGTGGCCGGTCAAAAAGACCATTTCACCTCTGGCCACGCGGAAGTTCAGGTGCGCCAGCGCATCAAAGCGCCCTCCATAGCGCTTACCCACATGCTCGAAGGCAATCATGCGCGGCTATCATCTCCCTGGCGGTCAAACAGTGCGTTGACGAAATCATGGGCATCGAAGGGGCGCAGGTCGTCCAGGCCTTCACCCACGCCAATGAACCGGATGGGCGTCTCCAGCTGTTTGGCCAGCGCGAAGATGATGCCGCCCTTGGCGGTACCGTCCAGCTTGGTCAGCGTGATGCCGCTGATCGGCACCGCATCATTGAACGTGCTGGCCTGGGAGATGGCGTTCTGGCCCGTACCCGCATCCAGCACCAGCATGACCTCGTGGGGTGCGGTGTCATCCAGCTTCTGCATGACACGGTGCACCTTCTTGAGCTCTTCCATCAGGTGGCTCTTGTTATGCAGCCGCCCGGCCGTGTCGGCAATCAGCACATCCACCCCACGAGCCTTGGCCGCCGCCACCGCATCGTAAATCACCGATGCGCTGTCCGCGCCGGTGTGCTGAGCAATCACCGGGACGCTGTTGCGCTCACCCCAGACCTTCAACTGCTCCACGGCGGCCGCCCGGAAGGTATCCCCCGCGGCCAGCATGACGCTCTTGCCTTCGCGCTGAAAACGCTGGGTGAGCTTGCCGATGGTGGTGGTTTTCCCCACCCCATTGACCCCCACCACCAGAATGACGAAGGGCCCGCCATTGGCGCTCTGGACATCCAGCGGCGTGGAGACCGGCCCCAGCAGCGCGGCCAGCTCTTCCTGCAAGCCGCGATACAGCGCCTCCGGGTTGTTCAGTTCCTTGCGGGACACCCGCGCTTCCAGGCGCTCGATGATCTCGCTGGTGGCTTCGATGCCCACATCGGCCATCAACAGCTGGGTTTCCAGGTCTTCCAGCAGCTCGTCATCGATATGCTTCTTGCCCAGAAACAGATCGGCCAAGCCATCGGTCAGGTTGGCGCGGGTCTTGCCCAGCCCCGATTTGATGCGTGCAAACCAGCCCTTCTTCTCGCCCTGCTCGGCCACCGGCTTCTCTTGCAGCGCGGGCTTGACTGGCTCTGGCTCTGGCTCTGGCTCTGGCTCTGGCTCTGGCTCTGGCTCTGGCTCTGGCTCTGGCTCTGGCTCTGGCTCTGGCTCTGGCTCTGGCTCTGGCAGCGTATGTTCCACAAGCTCACTGTGCACCGGCTCTTCGTCCTGGGGTAGCGGCGCCTCTTCCTCGGTGGCTGGCGGAGATAGCGGCTCATCCAGCGCCTTGGCGCTGGCGGGCGCGTCTTCGCGCGGCACCTCTGGCGCGGCCTCTTCCGCCGCGGGAGCCGGTGTGTCACGCTCGCTGACGGAGGGCTCAGCGCCTAGCGACGGATCCTGACTTTCCTGCGGCTCCTGCTGGGAGTCGTGCTTTTTCTTGCGTTTGAAAAAACCGAACATAAGGGTCATCCGACTGAATAGGTGAACATTGCGATTATCCTACCACCGCAGGCCAAGACTTTGGATAAGTTGCCCGCTACAATCCGCGTCATGAAACGACAACGCTCCTCTCGCTCAACGCCTCGCGGCGCTTCTGCATCCCGTGGCACGACTCGGCCACCGGGAAAATTGCGCATCATTGGGGGTGACTACCGCCGCCGTTTGCTGCCGGTACTCGACCAGCCGGGGCTGCGCCCCACGCCGGACCGAGTGCGTGAAACCCTGTTCAACTGGCTGGGCCAGGCGCTTTACGGCCAGCGCGTCCTCGATCTGTTCGCAGGCACCGGTGCGCTGGGTATCGAAGCGCTCTCCAGGGGAGCGGCTGCCGTGACCTTCGTCGAGCGCACCCCGGCGGTGGCGTCACTCATCGGCGACAATCTGGCCACCCTGGGCACACTCAAGGGGCACGTGGTGACCCAGGAGGCGCAGGCATTTCTCGCCCAGCCCGGCGACCCCATGGCGCTGGTGTTTCTCGACCCCCCCTTCCATCAGGGGCTGGCAGCACCTTGCTGCGCCCAACTGGAGGCAGGTGGCTGGCTGGCCGACGACGCCATGATCTATCTCGAAACCGAGCACACGCTAACCCCGGAAGTCCCGGCCAACTGGCAGTTGCATAGAGAAACCCGGGCGGGTGAAAGCGTTGCCCGACTCTATCGTCGCGGGCCTGCGTAAAGCGCTTGCCGACGACTCTCCGCAGCGTTACGCTCGGCGCATCGACATCGTTATTCATTCCCATGTCGGCAGGCCGCTGCCTGCCGATCGTCACCGGAGGTAGGCATGAGCCTGGAGCTTTTCAATCAGTTGGAGCAGAAAGTCACCGACACCGTCGAGGCGTTGGAGATGATGAAGTTGGAAAACGAAGAGCTTCGCAATGAAAACAGCCAGCTGAAGCAGGAGCGCGAAGAGTGGGAGCGTCGCCTGCAGGGTGTCCTCAGCAAGTTCGACGGTATCGAAGGGGGCAGCGCCTCTTAAAGCAACGACCGCGACATCAGCAGCGCATCTTCTCGCCCGGTCGTCCCTTCAGCGGCCGGGTAGTAGCCTTTACGGCACCCATCCTGCGCGAACCCCGCCCGACGATAAAGCGCTATGGCCCGCTGGTTGCCAGCGCGCACTTCCAGCAATAGCCGCTCGGATGACCACTGCGTGGCCGCGGCCACGCAGGCGTCCAGCAACTGCCTCCCCACTCCTTGCCCCTGTGCCTCAGGGCTTACGCCAATGGCCTGCAACTCGGCATCGAAGGGCAGCCTGACCAGCAGCGCATAGCCCAGCAGAACACTCTCTTGCCAATACCCTGCCACCCAGGCTTGCTCGTCCTGCAGCGCTGCCAGCAACTGGGCGCGACTTGCTCCGCTGCGCGCCTGCGCTTCGAGCGAGCACACTCCTTCGGCGTGCTGGCCATCAAGCCGAGTGATCATGCGGGCTCCATTGCTGCCCCAATGCCACCAACCGTGGCCACAGGGCACGTTTGGCCCCGGCCTGCTGCATCAATGCCGATAACCCTGGCGCCTCCCATACCGGCAAGGACAAGCTGCGGCTCCGCCCATCGGTCAGGGCCATCACCTGCGCCATGGCCGATGCCTCGACGGCATCGCTCGCGCCCCACCAGAGCACGTTTTCCAACGCCCAGCCCTGACGGCTGGCCGCGCCGGAGACGAAGGCAGCCAGTCCCTCCTGGGCTTCTTCCAACGGGTCCTCTGGGGTAAATGCGGTGGCCATCGGCGGCCATTTGAAAGTGACCACCGTGGGCAGCTCGCCTTTCAAAAATCCTGCCGCACGCAGCATATTGGCCAACAGCTGCTGCTCGGGAGGCGACATGTCGCCTTCGCACAGGCTGAGCCAGCGGCCACCGAGACAGACGCAGGACAGGCTGAACTCCAGCGGTTTGGCCACTGCCTTGGGGGTCTCGGGTACGGCATCGTCTGACGCTTGCGGCGCAGGCGTTTCGACAGGTTGGCCGCCCAGCAGCGCGCGCACCGCCTGGGGGGCGGCATGGGAACTGGCAGGCGCGGGGGCGCTGGCCTCTGCCACAGCGGGCCGTGGGCGCGGCGGCGGAGCATCGTCCAGCAGGGCATGCAGGCGCTCGCGCGGTGGCGCCTTGGCAGGGGCGTCTTCCCATTCACAGGCTTGCGTGGGGAGTGCGTTGGGCAGTTGATAGCGGGAGGCCCAGGCGGTAATGCCCATGGCCTCCAGATAGTGCCTTCGCGCGGCTTCCGGTGTCACTTTCCGCCGCCACGACAGTGGGGCGAATCGGGGCGCGCACCGCCCCGGGCCTGCCACTCGGCGGGCGTGTAGAGGTGCAGCGCCAGAGCGTGCACCGGCCCCGACAGCTCGTCGGCCAGCAGCGCATAGATCTGCTGATGGCGTTTCACCGGCATCATGGCTTCGAAGCTATCGCTGACCAGCGTGACCTTGAAATGCGTTTCAGAGTTGGCCGGCACGTTGTGCATGTGGCTTTCGTTTTCGACCTGGAGCAGCTCAGGGGTCAGCGCCGCCAACTTCTGCTCGATCTGTGTCTGTATCGCCATGGGGCGTTCTCCTTCTGTCCGCAACGCCGCCATTGTACGCCCTTACTTGCCAGCCGACGATGCCCGCCGCGCCAATAACGCCTGCTGCGCCACGCGAATACGCGACAGGCTGGCCAGCAGCGCCAGGAGCGTGGTGACCGCCCCCAGCCAAAGGGTCAGTTGAACGGGCGCCCCTAGCGCCAGGGCAGCCCCCACCAGGGCCACCCCGAAAGACTGCCCGACCGTGCGCATGGTGCTCATGACTCCCGACACATTGGCGCTACGCTCCGGCGGCAGGCTGCCCATCATTTCGCGGTTGTTGGGCGGCTGAAACAGGCCAAAACCGATGCCGCACAGCGCCGTGCGCCACAGGCTTCCCGCCACGCCAGTGCCTTCATCGACCTGCGCCAGCGCCACCAGCCCGATGATCAGCAGCACCAGGCCCGTGCTCGACAGCAGGCTAGGGTTGATACGGTCTGCCAACCTGCCCGCCAGCGGCCCCACCAGCATGATGGCCAGCGGCCACGGGGTGAACAGCCAGGCCGTTTCCAGCGGTGAAAAGCCCATCTGCTCCTGATAGAAAAACGACAGCGCCACAAAGGTCAGCCCTTGGCCGATAAACGCCAGTCCAGAAGCCGACACGGCCAGGGTAAAACGCTTTTCGGCAAAGACGCTCAGCGGCAGCAGCGGATAAGGGGCGTGCCGCTGGCGGCGGATAAACAGCCCGCAAGCCAGCACGGCCAGCAGTGCCCAGCCCCCGCTTTGCCACAGGGGCGCAGCGTGCCCGACGGCGTCCATGGCCACGAAGAAGCTGGCCAGCATCAGCATGGAGTAGAGCGCACCCAGGGTATCGAAGGCGCCCTGCCGGGGAATGTCGCGTGGCAAGGCCCGGCCCGCCAGCCAGAGCGAGCAGAGCCCCAGGGGCACGTTCAGCGCAAACAGCCACGGCCAATCGGCGAACGACAGGATGACGCCACTCAAGGTCGGGCCAGCCGCGTAGCCCCCGGCCACCACCAGCGCACTCAAGCCGAGCGCGCTGCCCAACAGCCGCGACGGGAAGATGGCACGATAGAGCGATGGCCCTATGGAGAGGGTGGCGGCAGCGCCCAGCCCTTGCAAGGCGCGAAACACCAGCAATGACTCCCACTGGCGGGATAACGCCGCCCCCAGCGAGGCGGCCATGAACAGGCCGATGCCGAACAGATACAGTCGCCGCCGTGTGACCAGCTCGCTGATACCGGCAAACACCAGCAAAAAGGCGGCGCATACCACTTGAAACAGGTTGGTGATCCAGACGGCCCGAGACGCCGGGATATCCAGGTCGGCGGCAATCGTCGGTAACGCCAGATTGATCATGGTGGTATCCATGACCGCCATCAAGGTACCGGTCACCAAGGCCAGCACGGCCAGCCGTCGCTCTGGCCCGGGCAGGCCGTCGTCACCTGGACGAGTTTCGAACAGTCGCATGGTCATCACTTCCTGAACAACCCCTCTGAAACGACGAAACCGGCCGAAGCCGGTTTCACAGTGCGCTTACGCTAAAAATAATAGCACGCTAATCTTGTTCGTTGTCGAGCAGCAGGGCATCGTCAACGTCAGAGATCTCGAGGGCCGTCTCGTCATCCAGGTCGATGGCCAGATAGCTGTGCTCGACGCGCAGGAAATCCTCGAACAGCGCCCAGTCGAGCTTTTCGGGCCACTGGCGCTCATCCTCTTCCCAGGCGCGCAGCTCGGTTTCCAGAATCTCCACGTGCCGGTCGCGGACAAACGTCTCCAGCGCCTCCGGGGTATCCATTTCGGGAATCAGATACACCGTGCTTTCACGCTCGACGTCGGCCAGGGTCAGGTCGTCGTCTCCCATGGTGGGTTCGAGCGCATTGATCCAGTCCACGAAGGTCTGGGTCGGCCTGACGCTCAAGGCAGAGCGATTTAGCAGTTTCATGGGATTCTCCTCGCCGTCGAAACGTTGACCATTATGGGCGCTAAAACGCGCCCTTACCAACTTTTCGTCCGCCCGTGCGACGTTTAACGTTAATCAACCTCGGGGCGCATCGCCGGGAACAACAACACGTCTCGAATGGAGGGACTGTCGGTAAACAGCATCACCAGCCGGTCGATCCCGATGCCTTCGCCTGCCGTGGGCGGCATGCCGTACTCCAGAGCGCGAACGTAGTCGGCATCGTAGTACATGGCTTCCAGGTCCCCGGCGTCTTTTTCGGCTGCCTGCTCACGGAAACGCTCCGCCTGGTCTTCGGCGTCGTTCAGCTCCGAGAAACCATTGGCGATTTCACGCCCACCGACAAAGAACTCGAAGCGGTCGGTGACGAACGGGTCGGCGTCGTTGCGACGCGCCAAGGGGCTCACCTCGGCGGGGTATTCGGTAATGAACGTGGGCTGGTCGAGCTTGTGCTCGGCCACTTCCTCGAAGATCTCGGTCTGCAGCTTACCCAGGCCCCAGCTCTCTTTCACCTTGATACCCAGCTTCTCGGCAGCCGCGCGAGCAGCGTCCAGCGTCGCCAGGTCGGCCTCGGTAATGCCGTCGCCGTGATCCAGAATCGCCTGGCGCAGGGTCAGGCGCTTGAAGGGCTGGCCGAAGTCGTAGCTGGCCCCCTGGTAGGTAAGCGTGGTGGTGCCCAGCACTTCCTGAGCCGCCGTGCGCAGCATGGCTTCGGTCATGTCCAGCAGGTCGCGGTAATCCGCGTAGGCCCAGTAGAACTCCACCATGGTGAACTCGGGGTTGTGGCGCGTGGAGAGCCCTTCGTTGCGGAAGTTACGGTTGATCTCGAAGACCTTCTCGAAACCGCCGACCACCAGACGCTTGAGGTACAGCTCGGGCGCGATGCGCAGGTACATGTCGATGTCCAGCGCATTGTGGTGAGTAATGAAAGGGCGCGCCGCGGCTCCACCGGGGATCGGCTGCAGCATGGGCGTTTCCACTTCCATGAAGCCGCGCGCTTCGAAGAAGCGCCGCATGGAGCTGATCACCGCCGCACGGGTTTCGAATACCTTGCGCGACTGCGGGTTCATGATCAGGTCTACATAACGCTGACGATAGCGCGCTTCCTGGTCGGTCAGGCCATGGAACTTGTCCGGCAGGGGGCGCAGGCTCTTGGTGAGCAGCTGCGCTTCCACCATCATGACGTAGAGGTCGCCCTTGCCGGATTTGTGCACCGGGCCGCGGGCCGCGACGATATCGCCGATGTCCCAGCCCTTGATGTCCTCCAGCACGTCTTCCGGCAGCCCTTTCTTGTCCACGTAGAGCTGAATCTGGCCAGCCACATCCTGAATCACGATAAAAGGGCCGCGCTTGCGCATCACGCGCCCGGCCACCGACGCTTGGTGGTCCAGCGCTTCCAGCTCGGCTTTGTCTTTCTCGCCCAGCAGGTTATGTAGCTCAACGGTGAGGCTGTCGCGGCGGAAATCGTTCGGGAAAGCGCTTTTGCCCTGCTCGGCCGCCCGCTCACGGCGGGCCGCCAGCTTGGCACGGCGCTCGGCGATCAGGTGATTTTCGTTATCGAGAGAAGACGCGTCTTGGTTAGCCATCGGGCACCCTATTCATGTTCAAACGCTAAAAAGATTACAAACCCTGCTTCAGGCTGGCGACGATAAACTGATCTAAATCCCCGTCGAGCACCTTGTCGCAGTTGCTGGACTGAACGCCGGTACGCAGATCTTTAATGCGCTGATCATCCAGTACGTAAGAGCGAATCTGGCTACCCCAGCCGATATCGGCCTTGGAGTCTTCCGCTTCCTGCTTGGCAGCGTTGCGCTTTTGCATTTCGAATTCCCACAGCTTCGCTTTCAACTGCTTCATGGCGAAGTCGCGGTTGGCATGCTGGCTACGCTGGTTTTGACAGGCCACCACGATGCCGGTGGGCTCGTGGGTGATCCGCACCGCCGAGTCGGTGGTGTTGACGTGCTGGCCACCCGCACCGCTGGAGCGGTAGGTATCCACGCGCAGGTCCGACGGGTTGATCTCGACCTCGAAGCTGTCGTCGATTTCTGGCGACAGAAAGACGGAGGCAAACGAGGTGTGGCGACGACCACCCGAGTCGAAGGGGCTCTTGCGCACCAGACGATGGACGCCGGTTTCGGTACGCAGCCAGCCAAAGGCATGGTCACCCTGAATATGCAGCGACGCCGACTTGATACCCGCGACTTCCCCGGCAGAGATTTCGATGATCTCGGTCTTGAAGCCGTGGCTTTCGGCCCAGCGCAGGTACATGCGCAGCAGAATGTTGGCCCAATCCTGAGCTTCGGTGCCGCCCGATCCTGACTGAATATCCAGATAAGCGTTGTTCTCGTCCATTTCTCCCGAGAACATGCGGCGAAACTCGAGTTTTTCCAACGCATCTTGCAGCCCGGACAGCTCCTTGCGGACTTCCTCGACCGTGGCCTCGTCTTCTTCCATCTCGGCCAGCTCCAACAGGTCGCGGCTATCCGCCAGGCCCTGCTCCAGCTCGTCGATGGTGGCCACGATGGCTTCCAGGGAGGCCCGTTCCTTGCCCAGTTTCTGGGCGTATTCCGGGTCGTTCCAGACGTTGGGGTCTTCGAGCTCGCGGGAAACTTCTTCTAGCCGATCTTTACGCTCGGCATAGTCAAAGATACCCCCTAAGAACGTCTGTCCGCTCAGACAGGTCCTTGATCTGGTTGTGAATCGGGTTGGTTTCCAGCATGGATCGCCCTAATCTTGGTCGGTAAATAAAGCTCGCTGACGCGGGGGTCGCCTCGCGCCGCAAAAGAGACAGTCGCCGTTGGGACGGCCTGGCCACCTGAGACGGTGCCCGCCACCCCAACGGCGACATTCTGGCAGGCATTGTAACCAAACCCGCTGCCAATCGCACCCACCCTGAGAAAGCAAAAAACCCGGCCGAAGCCGGGTCAGTCGATCAGTAAGCGCGAGCCGTCACATCAGAACCGATAGGTCAGCTGAGCACCGAAGCCATGGGCTTCGTTCTTGTAGTCAGCCGAGTAGTTCACCCCGCCAATGGGCTGGCCGCCGGTTTGTGCGCTGGCCAGCAGGTCGCGCCGTTCTTGCTCGACGAAGGTGCCACGCTCGGTCAGGTAGGAGTAGGCGAAATCAAGCGTCAGGTCTGGCGTGGGGCTCCAGCCTGCGCCAATCGAGAAAATGCGCCGGTCATCTGACGGAATACGTACGCTGCGGAACTCATCGCTGGTGGGCGTGAAGTCGAGCGTGACGCCTGCACGCAGGGCAAGCTGCGGTGTCAACTGGTACTCGCCACCGGTCGCGAACGCCCAGGCGTTGGAGTAATCCTGCTGCTCCTGGGTAATGGTATCGCCCTGGCTGCCCTGGACCAGAATCTGATCGAAGCGACTCCAGCGTACCCACGAAGTGCCAAACATCAGCTTCAGCCGATCACTCATCTGTTGCGTCAACGAGAAGTTGATGGTTTCAGGCGTGGTCAAATCCAGCGTTGCATTATCATCCGCCCGCACCACGTTGCCCGCAGGGTCACGCGCCACGAAGGTGCCATCCAGGGTGTAGTCCACCTTGGAGCGATAGGTCAGGCCGAACGTGGTTTCAGGAACAGGCTGATAGATCACCCCCAGGTTGTAACCCCAGGCATCGTCATCCCCTTCCACGCGAGAATCGACATCCGTGGCCGGGTCGAACCCAGGCCCCGTGGGCAGCTGACGACGCAGCTCACCGTCGACGCGGTTATAGGTCACACCGGCACCTACCGACCACTGGTCGTTGAAGCGGTAGGAAACCGTGGGTTGTGCACTGACCACGCGGATTTCGGTGTAGTCGCCAAAGTAACGGCCCTGGAAACTATCTTCGTAGTCGGTTTTAGCACCAAAGGGAGCATACACGCCAAAGCCAAAGGCCAAGCGGTCATTGACCGGCTGAGCATAGAAAGCAAAGGGTATGAGAGTGCCTGGCACCATGTCGCCATCGTTGGTACCGGGTACGCCACCAATCGGCACCTGCACCCCGGCAGGTGCGCCACCCATCGCCACGCCCGCATCAAGCGTGCGGCTGGCTTCCACGTTACGAATGTCTGTATTCACGTTCAGATAAGTGCCGCCCGCCGTCACCTGAGCGCGATCCAGGAACGACATACCCGCAGGGTTACCAAACACGATGGTGGCGTCGTTGACGTTTGAGCTACGGCCTGCGTGACCATACCCCTGGCCGCTAACGCTCTGTTCGTTGATTTGGTACCCGCCTGCGTTAGCTTGGCTGGCA
This sequence comes from Halomonas sp. 18071143, assembly GCF_019211725.1. Classification (NCBI taxonomy): domain Bacteria; kingdom Pseudomonadati; phylum Pseudomonadota; class Gammaproteobacteria; order Oceanospirillales; family Halomonadaceae; genus Halomonas; species Halomonas sp. 18071143. The sequence continues at coordinate 485,492 of NZ_CP078120.1, read as the reverse complement.
AATGCTACCGCTGCTACTGCAGCGGTCAGGGTGAGCTTTTTAAAGTTATTATACATAGTGGGCCTCTCTCCCGATGATCCGTCGGACGGTGCGTTCCATCCGCATTGTTCTGACACCTAAGTTTTCGCCCAATGTAGGGTTTGGTTCAAGGGCAAACGAGCGTTTTATTTTGTTTTTTACTTATACATTAGTCGCACGGTCGTTTGAAATCAGTGTTTTAGTCATTTCGATGGAGATGAGGGCGGCCCTTGACCTATGGGTTACCCAAGGGTTTTACACTATCTTTTTCGAAAGCGATGTCAAAAAGGAGGCTTCGTGAGCGCCATCAAAGTCGGTGAACTGGCCAAACGCGGTGGCGTCACGGCGGAAACGGTGCGTCACTACACCCGTGAAGGCCTCTTGACGCCGAGCAGGCATCCAGACAATGGCTATCAGCTCTACACCGCTGGGGACCTGGAGCGCCTGCACTTCATTCAGCGCGCCCGCAAACTGGGTTTTAGCGTGGCCGAAATACGCGACATTCTGGCCCATGCCGACCAGGGCGACTCGCCCTGCCCACTGGTACGCGACCTGCTGGCCCATCGCCTGCCGCAAATCAGGGCGCGCATTGCCGAGCTGGAAGCGCTGGCGCACCGCATGGAGCAGGCGCTGGAGAGCTGGCAGGCCATGCCCGACGGCACCCCCGATGGCCACAGCCTGTGCCGCTTGATCGAAAGTTTTCCCGAGGATGCAGCATGCCCCAACGCCCCGCACCGCCCACAACGCTGACCCGCACCGTGCCCGGCATGAACTGCCAGGGCTGCGTCAAGCGCATGCGGGAAGCAATTCTCGCCGAGGACGCCACTGCCGAGGTAATCGGCTTCCCAGCCGACAAACGCCTGGAGGTTGCCACCACCCTGAGCATGACGGCTCTGGATGACGCCCTGGCAAAGGCAGGCTACCCTCCCAGCGAGCTGGCCCCGCCAGCTGTTGACGACACCAAAACCGAGGCCGAAGGTAACGACTCGACGGCAGCGGCCCACACGGCTGACACGCCACGCTCCCACCAGGGCAGCCAGCGAATACGCCTGGCCATCACCGGCATGACCTGCGCCAGCTGTGTCAAAAGTGTCCAGAAAGCCTTGGAACGCGCACAAGGCGTGGATACGGCCAGCGTCAATTTCGCGACCCATACCGCCCAGGTATTTGGCCATGTCGATGCAGCAACGCTGCTGGCCGCCGTCGATGCCGCAGGCTACCGCGCCGAACCGATTGTCGATATGCGCGCCGCCGAAGAGACGCGTGCAGAACAAGAAGCGCGGCTCTATAAAATCCGCCTGAAGGGTAGTGCCTACTCGCTCGCCTTGGCGCTACCGCTCATGCTCAGTATGTTTTTCTATCACCCACACCCGGTGGGGATGGGGCGCTTGTTCTGGCTGGTGATTGGCCTGCTCACCCTGGCCATTCTGGTCTTTCCTGGCCGCCACTTCTTTGTGAATGCATGGAAGAACCTCAAGCATCATCAAGCCAACATGGACACCCTGGTGGCCATGGGTACCGGCACCGCCTGGCTCTACTCCATGATGGTGGTGCTCTTTGCCCCCTGGTTGCCTGAGGTGGCTCACGGCATCTATTTTGAAGCCTCTGCCATGGTGATCGGCCTGATTTTGTTGGGCAATGCACTGGAGCTCAAAGCCCGCGGTCGCACCAGCAACGCCTTGAAACGGCTGCTCGACCTGCAGGAGAAAACCGCCCGGGTGATACGCGACGGCGTTGAACAAGAAATCGCGGTGGACGATGTAGCGCTGGATGACCATATTCGCGTGCGCCCCGGTGAGCGGCTGCCGGTGGATGGCGTAGTGCTCGACGGCCAGAGCTATATCGATGAATCCATGCTTACCGGCGAACCGGTGCCCGTGCATAAAACAGCGGACGATGACGTAAGCGCGGGCACGGTGAACGGTAACGGTAGCTTGGTGTACCGCGCCACGCGCATCGGCCGCGATACCCGTTTGGGGCGCATTACCGAGCAGGTGGCCAGCGCACAAAACTCCCGCCCACCGATTGGCGAGCTGGCCGATACGATCTCAGGCATATTTGTACCCGCCGTGATGATTATTGCGGTGCTAACGGCCCTTGCCTGGTACAACCTCGGACCCGCTCCGGTGGCTATTCATATGCTGGTTACTGCTACTACGGTGCTAATTATCGCCTGCCCCTGCGCGCTGGGCTTGGCCACCCCGATCTCTACCATGATTGGCGTGGGCAAAGCCGCCGAGCATGGCGTGCTGGTGCGCAGCGGCGAAGCGCTGCAAACCGCTAGCCGCCTGAACACACTGGTCGTCGATAAAACGGGAACGCTGACCGAAGGCAAACCGCGCGTCACCGAGGCAACGGTGCTGCACGATGATAGCACCCAAGTACTGGCCTGGGTGGCCGCCTTAGAGAGCCGCTCCGAGCACCCCCTTGCCAAAGCGCTGACGGCCTACGCCGAAGAGCAAGGCGCCCGACCCGATACGCTGGCTAGCTTTGATAGCGTGACCGGCGGCGGTGTTAAAGGCACCAGCCAAGCTAATGACACGCTGCTGCTAGGCAATGCGCGGCTACTGGATGAGGCTGGCGTTGATCTTTCCCCAGCAGACGAGAGCATTCGCCAGTTGGAAGCCAAGGCGCGCTCGCTGGTTTATTTAGCGGTGAATGGCAAGCTGGCCGCCCTCTTCGGCGTTAGCGACCCGCTGCGCAAAGATGCCGCCGCCGCCGTGAAGCGCTTGCAGGATGATGGGTTAACCGTGGTGATGTTGACGGGCGATAACGAGCATACCGCTGCTGCGGTGGCCCGCGAGGTCGGCATTAGCGAGTTCAAGGCAGGTATGACGCCTGACGACAAGCACGCAGAAATTGAGCGCCGCCAAGCGGCGGGCGAAGTGGTCGGCATGGTGGGCGACGGTATTAACGACGCCCCCGCGCTGGCCCGAGCCAACGTGGGTTTTGCCATTGGCCAGGGTACCGATATCGCCATGGAGAGCGCCGGTATTACGCTGATGCGCGGTTCACTACACGGCGTGGCCACGGCGATTGAACTGAGCCGTGCCACGCTCTCTAACATCAAGCAGAACCTGATCGGCGCGTTTGGCTATAACGTGCTGTGCATCCCGATTGCCGCTGGCGTGCTCTACCCCATGACCGGCATGCTGCTGTCACCCATTATTGCGGGCGCGGCCATGTCGCTCTCCTCCATCACCGTGGTCAGCAACGCCAACCGCCTGCGGTTATGGAAGCCCACCCAGCAGGAGGCCGTATGAGTTTACTGATCAATCTTGCGGGTATCGCCGTCATTGGCTTGATCGTCTGGTGGTTTTGGCTTAACTAGCAACCGCTTAGCTAACCCCGATATAACGCCCTGGCTTGTGGTTCAGGGCGATAATCAAGTTGAGCATCAGCGCCCCCAACACCGAGTAGCCTACGCGGTCTAGGGGTAGCTGGGTGAGTGCCACCAGCAGGATCACGGCGTCGATTCCCAGCTGCACAAAGCCTGCCCGCAGGCCATGCTTGTCTTGCAGGTAGAGCGCCAGAATGTTGATGCCGCCAAGGCTGGTGCGGTGGCGAAACAGCATCAGCATGCCAATGCCCATCAGCGCGCCGCCCATCACGGCGGCGTACAGCGAAGGGACGCTTTCAAAACTGACCCAGCGCTGGGTCAACTCGGAAAATAGCGAGACCAGGCCAATGGCGGCAAAGGTACGTAGCGTAAAGCTCCAGCCCATGCGCTTGATGGCCAGATAGTAAAACGGCAGGTTGATGGCAAAGAACCACACACCGAACCCCCATCCGCTCAGGTAATTCAGCAGCAGCGCCATCCCGGCGGTGCTGCCTGTCAGCAGCACCGCGTGGGTATACAGGGTGACTCCCAGCGCCACGAACAGCGTGCCCAGCAGCATCGCCATCACGTCCTCGTAGGGCTTGTGGGGGTCCTTGGGAAGATCTTCCATACGCATCGATGCGTCCTTTTTAGGATTGTTGGAGCGGCCGGGGCATCGGCCAAGGACGCGAGGATAGCGGAGCGCGTCAAACGGGGCTAGCGTGCTCCACCATCAACTGCAGTGCCTCGCGACCGCGCCAGCGGTTGCGGTTGAGCTTGTAGGCACAGTGCAGGGTGTCGCCCACCCCAAACGAAGGCAGCTCGCCCGGCGTCAGGGCGCGAAACCAGATCGCCTTGCTGGTCACCGCTCCCATGGAAAGCTCCATCATCAGATGCGAGCCTTCGGCTCCCACCGGGCGCAGCGCCTCCACGATGAAGCGTCCTTCGAACAGCGGAGGTTCGAACTCCCGGCCATAGGGGCCCAGGGTCTCGATCTCTTCCAGCGTGGCCAGGCTAAGCTGGGCCGTTGACAGCTCGCCATCGGTCCATAGGCGAGGGTAGAGCGGCATGTTGCCCAGTTGCTCGCCAACGGCCTGCAGAAAAGCCGCCTTGAAGGCCACCAGCTGCTCCCTGGGCACACCGACCCCTGCGGCACCGCGGTGCCCGCCAAAGCGCGGCAGCGCCTCTGGTGCCAGCTCGAAGGTTCTTTGCAGCGCGTCGCGCAGATGCAGGCCGTCGATGGAGCGGCCAGAACCGGTCAGCATGTTGGGTGCAGCGGCCCGCGTCAGTATCAGCGCCGGACGGCCATAGGCCTGTACCAGGCGGGAAGCGACGATCCCTTGCACGCCGGGGTGGCCGTCTTCCAGCAGCACCACGATAGCGGGCTCATTGGCCTCCAGAGCCGCGACCGCCAGCGCCTTGGCTTCCTCGGTCATGTCGGCTTCGATGGCCTTGCGCGACTGATTATCCTGATCCAGCACCTCCAACTGCCGATTGGCGACGCCGTCGCTCTCGGCCAGCATGAAGTGCAGCGCCGCATAGGGGTCGTCCAGCCGCGAGCGGGCATTGATGCGCGGGCCCATCTGAAACGCCAGGGTTTCGGCGTTGAACGGGACACTGTCGGCCCCTAACCGCGCGGCCATGGCGCGCCAGCAGGCGGCATCCATACGGTTGATCAGGGTCAACCCATGGCTGACCACCGCTCGGTTGGCAGGGCTGCCCCCCAACGAGACGCAGTCGGCCACCGTGCCCAGGGCCACGTAGGAGAGCCAGGGCGAGAGCTTGGGGGTGGCATCCGGCAGCGCGCCCCACTCCACCAACACGCTACGGGCCAGTGACATCAGTAGCCACGCCACCATGCAGCCTGCGATGGTTTTATCCGGATAGCGACAGTCGCTGCGGGTGGGGTTGACGCAGGCGTAAGCCGAGGGCGGCGGGCCTTCCAAGGGCAGCGCATGGTGGTCGCTGACCACCACGTCGATCCCCGCCGCTTTCAAGCGCGCGATCCGCGGCTCGTCGGAGCTGCCACAGTCGGCGGTGATCACCAGTGTGGGCAGCGGCTTCAAGCCGAGCGTACGCTCCACCAGCGGTAGGCTGATGCCATAGCCATCGTGAATACGGTGGCCAATCAGGCTGTGCAGCTTATGCTCGGGCACGCCAAACAGCTCGACCAGAGTGCGCCGGATGACCACATGGGAAGTGATGCCATCGACATCGTAATCGGTCAGGATGCCGATGGACTCGCCTTCGGCGACGGCCTGGGCGATACGCTCCGCGGCGCGCCGACCATCGGCCAGCTTTTCAGGGTGCACCAGATAGCGCAGGCTGGGCGACACCAGCGGTGTCAGTTCGCCGGTATAGCCGGGCAGCCGCGACGCCAACAGGCGTGCCTGCAGCTCGCTTAGCCCTTGCGCCTGGGCGCGCATGTAAACAGCCTCGTCCAGGGGACGAGGCTCGAGGCGAGGATGACTGGCTGAGAGGGGTGACACTGTCGTCATGCCACCTCAGCGACGGTTGTCGGCAACGAACTGCTGCACCGCACCCAGCTCCGCCGGCAGTACGGTGTAGCGCTCTTCACGCTCCAGCAGATCGTTCATGTGCGTGGGTAGCGGCACGCCCTGGAAGCCCGCCTTGACCACGGCTTCGGCAAATTTCGCCGGGTGGGCCGTGGCCAGGGTGATCATTGGCGTGGTGGTATCCTGACGCGCCCGCTCCGCCGCGCGATAACCGGTGGCGGTATGGGGGTCGAGAATCTCACCCGTGCGGCGATGGGCTTCGCGAATGACTTCCAGAATCGTGGCGTCATCCACGCTGTAGCTGGCGAATTTTTCCCGCAGCTTGGCCAGCGGCGCATCGGCCAGCGCCGTGGGCTCCTGCTGGAAGCGCTCCAGCAGGGCGGCCACGGCGTCGCCATCACGCTCGTAGGCATCGAACAGCAGACGCTCGAAGTTGGACGACACGACGATATCCATGGAGGGCGCTAGCGTGGCAGCCAGCTCCTTTTTGGAGAAGTCGTTGGCCGCCAGGGTACGATGCAGAATGTCGTTGGCATTGGTGGCAATGATGAACTGCTTCACTGGCAGCCCCATCTTGTAGGCCATGTAGCCCGCAAAGACGTTGCCGAAGTTGGCCGATGGCACACAGAAGCTCACTTCCCGCTGCGGTGCGCCCAGTGCGACCCCGGCGGCCACGTAGTAGACGATCTGGGCCATGATGCGCGCCCAGTTGATCGAATTCACCGCCACCAGCCGGGTGCCGTTCAGGAAGCCCTGGTTGGCAAAGCTGGCCTTGACCATGGCCTGGGCATCGTCGAAGTTGCCCTCGATGGCCACGTTGAACACGTTGTCTGCCAGTACCGTGGTCATCTGACGACGCTGCACTTCCGACACGCGGTTGTGGGGGTGCAGAATGAAGATATCCAGGTTGTCGCAATGGCGGCAGCCTTCGATGGCCGCCGAGCCGGTATCCCCGGACGTGGCGCCCATGATCACCGCACGCTCGTCACGCTTTTTCAGGAAGTGATCCAACAGCCGCCCCAGCAGTTGCAGTGCCACGTCCTTGAACGCCAGCGTGGGCCCGTGGAACTGCTCCAGCAGGAAGTGGTTGGCGTCGAGCTGCTTCAGCGGCAGCACCGCGTCGTGATTGAACGTGGCGTAGGCATCGGTGACCAGGCCGTGGAACGTCTCGTCGTCGATCTCGCCGTTGACGAAGGGCTTCATGACCCGGAAGGCGATCTCGGCATAGGAGAGCCCGGCCATGCTGGCCAGCTCTTCACGGCTGAAGGTCGGGACGCTTTCCGGCACGTAGAGGCCGCCGTCGCTGGCCATGCCGGTGAGCACGACTTCCTCGAACGAGAGCGCAGGGGCCTGACCGCGAGTACTGACGTAGCGCATGCTCACTCTCCTTCGTCCAGGGCTTCCACACGAATGCGGGTGACAGGGCCTGCAATATCGGCCATGGCTTCGATCTCGCGGATCGCTGCGTTCATCTGGCGCTCTTTGGTGCGGTGGGTCAGCAGAATGATCGGCACCAGCTCGCCTTCGGTGGCTTCTTTCTGGATCAGCGCTTCGATGGAGATGCCCTGCTCGGCGAGAATCGTCGCCACCCGCGCCAGCACACCAGGACGGTCCACCGCCAGCAGGCGCAGGTAGTAGGCCGTGGTGATCTCTTCCATGGGCATGATCGGCAGCTGGCTGACGTCTTCGTCGATGCCGCTGAACGCCAGGTAAGGCACTCGATAGTGGTGGTCGGTGGCGATATCACGTGCCACGTCCAGCAGGTCGGCCACCACGGCTGACGCCGTTGGCTCGGCACCGGCACCGGCACCGTAATAGAGCGTCGGGCCCACGGCGTCGCCCATGACCGCGATGGCGTTTTTCACCCCGTGGACATTGGCCAGCAAACGCTCTTTTGGAATCAGCGTGGGATGCACCCGCAGCTCCAGCCCTTGATCGGTACGCTTGGAGATCCCCAGGTGCTTGATCACATAACCGAGGTTGTCGGCTTGCTCCACGTCTTCGGCGGTGATCCGCGAGATGCCTTCGGTAAAGGCTTTTTCAAACTGCAGCGGCACGCCATAGGCGATGGAGGCCAGAATGGTCAGCTTGTGCGCCGCATCGATGCCTTCCACGTCGAAGGTGGGGTCGGCTTCGGCATAGCCAAGCGCCTGGGCCTCGGCCAGCACGTCTTCAAAGGCACGGCCCTCGTCCCGCATGTGGGTCAGGATGAAGTTGCCGGTGCCGTTGATGATACCGGCCACCCACTCGATACGGTTGGCACCCAGCCCCTCACGCAGGGACTTGATGACGGGAATGCCGCCAGCTACCGCCGCCTCGAACGCCACGATCACGCCCTTTTCGTGGGCCGCACGGAAGATCTCGTTGCCGTGCACCGCGATCAGCGCCTTGTTGGCCGTCACCACGTGCTTGCCATTGGCAATGGCCGTCAGCACCAGCTCACGGGCGATGTCGTAGCCACCGATCAGTTCGACGAGCACGTCCACGTTGGGGTTGTTGGCCACTTCGAACACGTCGGTGGTGGCGTTGATGCCGGTAATATCACAGTCAGCATGAATACTGCGGTGAGCGACCTGTTCGATGACGATGGGACGGCCCGCGCGGCGACTGATATCGTCCGCATTACGCGTCAGCACGTTGAACGTGCCACCACCAACCGTACCTAGCCCACAAATGCCTACTCTTACCGGTTTCAAAATACTTCCCCTTTCGTGTTGGGCACCCGCGGGTGCCGCTTCTTAAATCAGTGTCTCAGCGTGTCCGTTCGTCACTTATGTGACGTTATTCATCTTCCAAGCCTAACATGGCAACGAGCCGCTCGGGGGGTACAAATCCAGGCACCATTTGCCCATCGGGCAGGATAATAGCTGGCGTGCCTTGCACCCCTAGCGCTTGCCCCAAGGCGTACTGATCTGCCACCGGGTTATCGCAGCTGGCTTCTGCGGCAATCGTCTGGCCCTCTTTAGCCTGATTCATCGCTTCACTGCGGTTATCAGAGCACCAGACTTGCTGGAGGGTGTTAGCGGCGCCACTGCCCATACCAGCTCGTGGAAAAGCGAGATAGTGTACCGCAATCCCACGTTCGTTGAGCTCGGGCACGGTCTCATGGAGGCGCTCGCAATAGGGGCAGGTGGGGTCGGTAAACACCACCACCGTGGCCTTGGGCTCACCGACGCCGCGAAAGATGACACGTTCGTCTTCGGGGATGGCGGCCAGCGCCTCGGCCCGCTGCTGATTGCGCGACTGCTCGGTCAGGTTGACCAGCCCATTATCGGCGTTTTCAAACAGATCCCCCACCAGAAAGTGGCTGCCATCGGCATTGGAGTAGAACGACTCACCGCTCTCCAGGCGCACATGGTAGATGCCCTCCATCGGCGTGACGCTGACCTGCTCCACCGGCATCGGCTGGCCATTGACACTCAGGCTTTCGGCCAAGCGGTCGGCCGTGGAGTCCGCCAGAGCCAGCGAGGGCAGCAGGCTGATTGCCAGCACCCACCAGGGGGCACGGGACGCTACACATTCAGGCATACGTTGACGCATTCTTTTCTCAACCTCTTGGATGGTGATCGGCATGCAGCTGCTCCAGGCGCGCCTGGGCAACGTGCGTATAAATTTGCGTGGTCGATAGATCGCTATGACCCAGCAGCAGCTGTACGACACGTAAATTGGCACCATGATTCAATAAGTGGGTGGCAAACGCATGACGCAGCGTATGCGGCGACAGTGGCCTCGAGATACCGGCCGTGATGGCGTGGGCCTTGATACGGTGCCAAAAGGTCTGGCGGGTCATGGCTCGGTCACCACGACCGGGAAACAGTGCAGGCCGCGTCGGGTCCTGCATCAAGGCAGGACGCGCCGTGCGCAGGTAGCGCTCCAACCACTCGGCAGCCTCTTCTCCCATGGGCACCAGGCGATCCTTGTCGCCCTTGCCTCGCACCCGCACCACTCCTTGGCGCAGGTTCACCGCATCGCCGGTCAAACCCACCAGCTCGGAAACCCGCAACCCACAGGCGTACAGCAACTCCAGCATGGCGCGGTCACGCACGCCCAGCGGCGTTTCGATGTCCGGCGCCAGCAGCAGCCGCTCCACTTCGTCTTCTTCCAGCGTGTTGGGCAGGCTGGGGCGCACCCGTGGCAGCGCCACGCGGGCCAACGGGTCGGCATCGATATGCCCGTACAGCCGCGCCCAGCGATAGAAGCTGCGCAGCGACGACACCAGGCGCGCATTGCTGCGCAGCTGATACCCCTGCTCACGGCGCTGGTCGAGCCACACGCCCAGGCGGTCCGGCGAGGCCGTCAACAGCGTCTCGCCCTCCTCCGCCAGCCACTGCTGCCAGGCCGTCAAGTCTCGACGGTAGGCCGCTAGCGTATGGTCACTGGCGCCCTGCTCTAACCACAGAGCATCCAGATACGCATCGATCATGCTCATACGCAAACGGTCTCATGCTAGAACGATAAACAAAAACCCCGCTCCGCAAAGCGGTAACGGGGTTTTCCGTATCCGAGCGCCAAGCGCCCGTGAAAGCGTGGTGATTAAACCAGCTTTTCCTTGATACGTGCAGATTTACCGCTACGCTCACGCAGGTAGTAAAGCTTGGCTTGACGAACGTCACCGCGACGCTTGACTTCGATGGAGTCAACCAGCGGGCTGTAAGTCTGGAAAGTACGCTCAACGCCAACACCGTGAGAAATCTTGCGCACGGTGAAAGCGGAGTTCAGGCCACGGTTACGCTTGCCGATGACCACACCTTCAAACGCCTGCAGACGCTCGCGAGTACCTTCTTTTACTTTAACCTGAACGACAACGGTGTCGCCCGGTGCAAAAGCAGGAATCTCTTTGCTCATTTGCTCGGCTTCGATCGCCTGGATCACCTTGTTCTTGCTGCTCATCTTCATGCTCCTAAATAACGTAGTGGTTTGCCGCGCAGTTGTGGAAGGGGCAAACCGTGATCCCGGCGCTCGAAGCGAGCCACGCGGGAGTCGTTATGGGTGACACAGGTGCGCTGGCCAACGCCTTCGCCCTGCACCGCCGCCATCCTCTAGGGTGTCGTTGTCGACACCACAGACGAGGCGTGTTCCTCGATGAACTCATCCAGCAGCCGTTGCTGCTCGGCATTCAGGGTACGTCCGCTCAGCAGGTCAGGTCGACGCTGCCAGGTACGCCCCAGAGACTGCTTCAACCGCCAGCGCTTGATGGCGGCATGGTTACCGCTCAACAGCACGTCAGGCACTTTGCGCCCGTCGATCACTTCCGGGCGAGTATAGTGCGGGCAGTCCAGCAGGCCGTCGTTAAACGAGTCCTCGATAGCGGAGTCCTGATGACCCAGTACACCGGGTATCAGCCTTGCCGCTGCGTCGATCAGTACCATGGCCGGCAGTTCGCCGCCACTGAGCACATAGTCACCGATCGACCACTCTTCATCGATGTCACTCTCCACCACACGCTCATCGATACCTTCATAGCGCCCGGCAACCACCACCAGGGGTCCTGCGGCGGCCAGCGCCTGAACTCCCTGCTGATCGAGCTTGCGCCCCTGGGGCGACAAGTAGATCACGGTGGGCGTCAAACCGGTTGCCTGCTCCGCGCGCTGGCGGGCATCGGCAATCGCAGCCCTGAGGGTATCGACCTTCATCAGCATGCCGGGGCCACCCCCGTAAGGGCGATCATCGACACTGCGATGGCGGTCGGTGGCGTAGTCGCGTGGATTCCAGAACTCCAGGGCAATCTGCTGCTTCTCGACGGCTCGACCGATCACACCCTGCTGGGTAATCGCATCGAACATGTCAGGGAACAGTGATACCACGCCAATCCACATGGCGGGCGCGTCTGTCGCACTTTCCACGGGTGCCGGTGAAGTCATCGTCGCATCCGTTTCCGTTCGTTCCGTCAAAGCGTTCTGGCTCATCAAAACTCGGGGTCCCAGTCGACGACCATACGGCCCTCTTCCAGGTGGATCTCAACGATCACGTCATCGGGCAGGAAAGGCAACAATCGCTCTCGCTTGTCGATTGCGTCGTCGTCTCCACGTACCACCATGACATCGTTTGCGCCGGTCTCGAACAGGTAGCTGACCCGTCCCAGCCGCTCGCCTGACTGAGTAAAGACCGCGAGGCCCTCGAGCTCATGCCAGTAATACTCATCGTCGGAAAGCTCGGGCAGTGCGTCCTTGGGCATCAGAATGTCCGCCTGGGCCAGCGCTTCGGCCGCCGTACGGTCATCGACCCCTTTCAGTTGCACAACCAGTCCCTTGCCTTGCCGACTGCCCTGAACGACGCGCATGGGGGTCAACGTATTACCTTGACGCACCCACCACTCAGGGTATTCCAGAATGCTGTCCATGGGATTGGTATAGGAGTAGACCTTCAGCCAACCTTTGATCCCGTGAGGGCTGGTCAGCTTACCAAGCACAACGTGCGTGTCGTCAGTCGGGCTGGTTTCAAAACGCGTCATTGACGACCACTCCACAACAGCATTGATGAACGGCGATATCTCACACAACGCTCAGGCTTACGCCTGCTTGCGTGCTTCCTTGACCAGCTCGGCAACGCGACCAGACAGCTGGGCGCCTTGGCTCTGCCAGTGAGTCACACGGTCCAGATCAACGCGCAGACGCTCTTCCTGACCACGGGCAACCGGGTTGAAGAAACCGATACGCTCGATGAAACGGCCGTCACGGGCGTTGCGAGAGTCGGTCACGGTCAGGTGATAAAAGGGACGCTTCTTGGCGCCACCACGTGCCAAACGAATGGTAACCATACGATAACTATCCTTCGGTTGAGGTTACGCGAGTGGGGCATAGCGCCAATGCGCTATCAGAACACTCGTCATACTGTTTTCTTGGTGCTCCTGCCTCACCAGGGCTTGCGAAACGCTTGCCTGGCCCAGCAGAGGGCACCTTCAGGACCTTCATCCATGGAATATCGCCCAGTGCCAGAGCACTTTTCAGCAACACCCAAACATGAAGAGGCCGCATTCTACGCAAATGCGACCTGCTTGGAAAGCCTGACAGCCAGAAAACTCACAGGCCGTCAACCTTGCAAAGGGGCATCAGGCGGGCTCAGCGCCAGGGCAAACCACCCGGGCCACCCATTCCGCCCATGCCCCCCATACCGCCGGGGCCACCTGGGCCGCCGGGGCCTTTGCCCCCCATCATGCCGGACATGCCACGCATCATCTTCTGCATGCCGCCCTTCTGGCCGGCTTTCTTCATCATCTTTTGCATCTGCTTGTGCTGCTTCAGCAGCCGGTTCAGGTCCGGCACCTGCAGTCCGGCACCTGCCGCAATGCGGCGTTTGCGCGAACCGTTGATGATGTCGGGCTTGCGGCGCTCCTTGGGCGTCATGGAGTTGATCAGCGCCTCCAGCTTGCCCAGCTCCTTTTCTGGCCCGGGGCCCTGGGCCATCTCTGCCATCTGACCCATGCCCGGCAGCTTGCCCAACAGGCCGCCCATGCCGCCCATTTTCTTGAGCTGCTGGAGCTGGTCGCGGAAGTCTTCCAGGTCGAAACCATCGCCTTTCTTGACCTTACTGGCCAGCTTCGCGGCCTTGTCCTTGTCGACGGTGCGCTCGGCTTCTTCGATCAGCGACAGCATGTCGCCCATGCCCAGAATGCGCGAGGCTACGCGATCAGGATGGAAGGGCTCCAGGGCATCGACCTTTTCACCCACCCCCATGAACTTGATCGGCTTGCCGGTCACGTGGCGCACCGACAGCGCGGCACCGCCACGGGCATCGCCGTCGGCCTTGGTCAGAATGACGCCGGTTAGCGGCAGCGCTTCATGGAAGGCCTTGGCGGTATTCACCGCATCCTGACCGGTCATGGCGTCGACGACGAACAGCGTTTCCTGGGGTTCGATGGCTTTATGCAGGGCCTGAATTTCGGCCATCATGGCGTCGTCGATGGCCAGGCGGCCAGCGGTATCTACCAGTACGACGTCATGGAACTGAATTTTGGCGTGTTTGATGGCTGCCGTGGCGATATCCACCGGCTTTTCGTCAGAGCGCGACGGATAGAAATCTACCTGCACCTCTTTGGCGAGGGTTTCCAACTGGTCGATGGCCGCAGGGCGATAGACGTCTGCCGAAACCACCAGCACTTTCTTCTTTTCGCGCTCGCGCAGGTAGCGGGCCAGCTTGGCCACCGAGGTGGTTTTACCCGCGCCCTGCAAACCTGCCATCAGCACCACGGCAGGAGAGCCTTTCAGGGAGAGGCCTTCATTGGCCTCGCCCATGATGGCTTCCAGCTCCTGCTGGACGATCTTGACGAACTGCTGACCCGGCGACAGGCTCTTGGAGACTTCCTGGCCTACCGCACGTTCACGCACCCGCTCGATGAACGCCTTGACCACGGGCAGCGCCACGTCGGCCTCGAGCAGCGCCTTGCGCACTTCTCGCAGCGTGTCCTTGATGTTGTCGTCGGTCAGGCGCGCCTGACCCTTGATAGACTTCAGCGTCTGGGATAGACGCTCGCTCAAATTCTGAAACATGGGGCCTCTGCCTCCGTCGCTGTCGCCGGGTGTCTTCACCGGACGAATGTGACATCGATTATACGCGCTCACGCCGTCAGTCTCCATGGCCGCAAGCGTTGGCTAGCCATGACTGTGCGATGCTGCCATGATTCGTTATAGTAGCAGTACCGCTTTAGAAGAAGCGGCAGTGACCGGACCCTGCGACGTTTTGCAGAAACGTTTGGCCGGTCGCCACGTTTACCCCATGACGCGCTGCCAGGCGCACGGATAGCATCATGCAGGCGCTACCTTTCGCCACGATTGCCTTTGTACTCTACGTTGCTGCTGCCATCTGGCAGGGCATGACGCTGTTTCGCCGCGTGCCGCCACGCCAGGGCATGGTGCGCCTGTTGGGCGCCCTTGGCCTGCTGCTGCATATTCCCGTGGTGGTCAAGCTGGTGGGCGCCGCCCCCGGCTTCACCACCAGCGCCACGCTATTGATGGCCGTGGCGGTCAACGTGGTGCTGGTGGCCAGCCTGTTCAAGCCCGTCTTGAACGCCGGTATCGTGCTGTTTCCGCTGGCGGGCATCGCGCTCATCGTCGCCACCTGGCTGCCCAGCCAGGGTAGCCACAGCGGCTTGACCCCCGGTATCCTGCTGCACGCGGTCAGCTCGGCCCTGGCCTTCGCCGTGCTGGCCATCGCCGCCGTGCAGGCGGTATTGGTGGGGCTACAAAACCAGGCCCTGCGCCATCACCACATACGCGGCATCGTGCAGTCACTACCACCGCTGACCACCATGGAGCGGGTGCTGTTCGAGCTGGTGTGGGCGGGCATTCTGCTGCTCACGGTATCCATCGCCAGCGGCCTGATCTTCCTGGACAACCTGTTTGCCCAGCACCTGGCCCACAAGACCGTGCTGTCGCTGGGGGCCTGGATCATCTTCACGACGCTGCTGGTGGGCCGCTACCGTTTCGGCTGGCGTGGTATGCGCGCGGTGCGCTGGACCCTCGGGGGATGCGCCCTGCTGCTGCTGGCGTATTTTGGCAGCAAGTTCGTGCTGGAAATCCTGCTGAATCGCTAAGCGCTCCTTGACACGCTACCCGCATGACTCTACAAATCGAGCCTGACACGCCATAAAGGAACATTCGACTTGAGCGACGACTTCCCCCTGGGGTTACTGTTCGGCCTGCTAGCCTTGCTGATTTTACTGTCTGCCTTCTTCTCCAGCTCCGAAACGGGCATGATGTCGATCAACCGCTATCGACTCAGCCACCAGGCAAACAGCGGCGACCGCCGCGCCAAACGGGTCATGCGCCTGCTGACACGTCCCGACCGCCTGATTGGCGTCATCCTGATTGGCAACAACTTCGTCAACAACCTGGCCGCATCCATCGCGACCATCATCGCCATTCACTTTTTTGGCGATGTCACAGGGCCAGCCGTCGCGACGGCGTTACTGACCATCACCATCCTGGTCTTTGCCGAGGTCACGCCCAAGACCTACGCAGCCATCAAGCCCGAGCGCATCGCCTACCCCACGTCGGTAGCACTGGAGCCGCTGCTCAAGCTGCTCTACCCGCTGGTATGGCTGGTCAATATGGTCTCCAATGGACTGCTGAGGCTCGTTGGCGTGAAAAGCGTCGACAACGGCGGTGACAGCCTGACCCGCGACGAGCTGCGTACCGTGGTGCATGAAGCAGGCACCCTGATTCCTTACCGCCACCGGGCCATGCTGCTGTCGATTCTGGATCTCGAAAACGTCACGGTGAACGACATCATGGTGCCGCGGCATGAAGTGCTGGGCATCGATCTGGACGACTCCCTGGAAGAGATCCTGACCCAGATCCGCACCAGCCAGCATACCCGCTTGCCGGTCTATAAAGGCGATATCAACAACATCATCGGTATGCTGCACCTGCGCAACGCAGCACGCTTTTTATCTCGCGATGAAGTCACCAAGGCCGCCATCGTTCAGGAAGCGCGTGAGCCCTATTTCATTCCCGAGTCGACACCCCTGCATACCCAACTGCTGAATTTCCAGAAACAGAAGCGGCGTATCGGCATCGTCGTCGACGAGTATGGCGATGTGGAAGGACTGGTCACTCTGGAAGACATTCTGGAAGAGATCGTCGGCGAGTTCACCACCGACGTGTCCGAAGACGACGAGATTCATCAGCAGGACGATGGCAGCCACGTCATAGAAGGCACGGCCAATATCCGCGAGATCAACAAGATGCTGGGCTGGCAACTGCCCACCGACGGCCCGAAAACCCTCAACGGGCTGATTCTCGAACATCTGGAATCTTTCCCGGACGGTCCGGCCTGCCTGCAGATAGGCAATACACGGATGGAAATTCTCGAGATTCGCGACAACCTGATCACTTCCGCCCGCTGCTGGCAGAAGCACCGCCTGCCGCGTCGCTGACGCGGCTAGCGGTGTGCGATATCGCTATCGGCCGCGGCCTTGAGGGCCCTTACCCGGGTTTCCAGATAGCGACGCAGGGCAACACCTTCTACCTCCTGCACCGCAATAGGCGGGCCGAAGTGCAGGCTGACCGGCGCCCTGAACCGCGAAGGCCACTTCTTCAAGGCTTTGCCGCCGTGATGTGACGTCCAGGAGCCCCACAGCCCGGCCAGCCCGGCAGGAATCACCGGCACGTTGTCACGGGCCAGAATGGTCTCCAGCCCACGCCGAAAGGTGTGAATCTCGCCATCGGGGGTCAAACGCCCTTCAGGAAACACCATGACCACGTCGCCATCGCGCAGCGCCTTGCTGACTTCGTCCAGCGTCCGCCGCAGCGCGCCGGGACTATGGCGCTCCGACTCGATGGGAATGGCGCCTACCAGTTGAAACCACCACTTGAGCCAGCGGGACTCGAAGATGGGCTGGTCCATCACGAACCGCAGCGGTCGGGGGCTGGCGCCTCCCAGCACCAGAGCGTCCATGAAACTGACATGGTTGCACACCACCAGCGCCGCGCCCTGTTTCGGCACGTGCCCTTGCCCATGCACCGTCAACCGATAGCAGCCACGCATGGCAAGATAGATCAAACGACGTAGCAGGCGGCGCAGCGCCTTCACCCCTGCTGTCACGTCACCGCCTCCCGGTGCCGCAATCCGGCCAATACCGTGCTCATCAACTGCTCCAACAGCTCATCGACCTTCAACTGCTGCCCCTGCCAGTAGCCCAACCGCTCGTTCAATCCCAGTTGCACCAGGCCATGCACACTCCCCCACAGCGTACGCCCCAGACGGCGCGCTTCGAGGTCGTCCAGCGCGGGCTGGTACTGTTTCAGTGAGGTTTCCACCTGAGTAAACAGCGCCTCGATGAGATCGCTTTGGCGCTGATCCAGCTCACCCTCCTGGGCCAGCGGATAGTCGAACAACAGCTGCCAGCGGTAACAATCCTGCTCGGCAAAGCGCCAATAGGCATGCGCCAGGGCACGCAGCCAGGGTTCAGGGTCATCGGCCGCCAAGCCGGTAATGGTCTGCTGCAACCGGGCCAGGGTCTCAACGTTGACATGCTGCAACAGGTTATTGAAGCTGCCATATAACTTGAGCAGGGTACTGGGCGCACAACCCACCTCGCGGGCCAGGGCACGCAGTGATAGGCCATGAACTGGCTGCTGAGCCAACCACCCATCACAAGCGTGCATGACCTGCGTATGGAGGGCGTCGGGCGCATGCTGTCTGGGACGGGCCATGGCGATCTCTTAGGGTCAACGGCAAACAGGAAAGATTGCCTCATCGCGCTTTAGCGTGAGCAAGGACTACGATAGGATACCTTACATCGAACACTGTTTTCGACACTAAAACACGACATTTAACGTATTCACGCCGCTTACCCCGTTTTGACCTTGCCCAGTGGCAGTCAAGCGACCGCGTTGCACTCGAGGAGACCGCATGACGGGACGCCTACACGTACAGCGCTTACCGCTCGCTCGTCTATTGCCAGCGCTCACCTCGGCGGCGCCGCCGATCGAGTCGCCGAACATGGCCCCGCGCCAGCCTGTCTCTGCCATTCGCATGGCGCAGGGCCGCATGACGCTGTCACCGCTGTTCTGGGGTCTCACTCCCCCATGGCTGAAAGTGCTAGATCACGCCCCCCACTGTGCCAGGGCCGAAACCCTGAGCAAACGCGCCATGTTTCAGGAGGCGTTCAACGCCCGGCGCTGCGTGATCCCGGTGAGCGGCTTTTATGTCTGGAAGCCCCAGGCACGCAACAAGCAGCCTTATCTGGTGACCCACGTGCAGCGCACCCCCCTGCTGCTGGGTGCCCTCTGGTGCCGCTACCACACCACCTTGACGACCTATACCGACTCGACGGCCTTGATCAGCGTGCCGGCCAATGCCTGCCTGTCACCGCTGACCGACCGCCTGCCGGTGGTGATCGCCCCCGAAGACGTATCGACATGGCTGGACCCGAACACCGACCCCAGCCAACTGACACCGCTATTGATGCCGGCCCCTCTGGAACTGTTGGGCGCTTTTCCGGTATCAAGGCATGTGAACAACCCTGCCTTTCAGTCACCCTCCTGCGCGCATCCCGTTGGGCCCATGCTGCGCTGGACCGTGCCACAGGAGCTGTAATGCTGCGACTCATCCCTGCTTACCCGCCGCGCGTTGCGACGCGGCACATCGTCCTTGGCCTGTCTACAGGGCTACTTTGGGGGGCACTGCCCGCCACCTGGGCCGAAGAGAGCCCCATTGCCGACATCGTGACCCCCACCGTCAGCCCCTTCGACGAGCGTGACTACCGGGTACTGACGCTGGAAAATGGCCTACAGGCGCTGCTGGTCAGCGACCCCAGCGCCGACAAGGCGGCGGCCTCCATGAACGTGCGGGTCGGCAGTGCACAAGACCCGGAAGATCTGCAGGGGCTGGCGCACTTCCTGGAACACATGCTGTTTCTGGGCACCGAACCCTACCCCCAGTCGGATGCCTACCAGCGTTTCATTTCCGATAATGCGGGCTCCCACAACGCCTTCACTGCCCAGCAGGACACCAACTACTTCTTCGATGTCGCGCCCTCGGCACTGCCCGGCGCCTTGGATCGTTTCAGCGAATTCTTCCTCTCACCGCTGTTCAATGCCGACCAGCTGGAGAGCGAACGCAATATCGTCCACTCCGAGTACATGGCGCGCATACGTGATGAGTCGCGGCGCGAGAACGACGTCCTGAACCAGTTGCTCAACCCAGCGAACGCCACCACCGGCTTTGCCGTGGGCAGCCGTGACACCCTGGCCAACCCGCCAGAGGGCGAGGCGACGCTGCGTGAGCGGGTGATCGACTTCTATCATCGCTACTACGATGCCAATGTAATGAACCTGGCCGTAGTCGCTCCTCAGCCGCTGGACGAGCTGGAAAGCCTGGTGGTCGAGCGCTTTGCCGAGATCCCGGATCACGGTCTCAGCGTGCCGGTGATCGATGCACCGCTGGTGGATTCGGATACGCTCCCCCGCTATATCGAGCGTCAGTCACTGCAGGACCGCCGTCAGCTGCGTTTTTACTTTCCGATTCCAGACCCCACGGACGAGTACCGCACCAAGCCCACCCAGCTCATCTCCCATCTATTGGGTGACGAGAGCGACGGCAGCTTACTGGCCGTGCTCCGCCAGGCAGGACTGGCCGATGGGCTATCCGCCGGCGTGGGCCGCGGTGACGGCAACCACGCCCTGTTCACCGTCTCCATCAGCCTGACCCCCGCCGGGGCCGAGCGGCTGGACGATATCGAGGCTACCCTCTTTGCCGCCATCGAACAGGTTCGCGAAGAGGGCCTGGCCGAATGGCGCTATGAGGAACAGCAGCGGTTGAGCGAGCAGGCCTTCCGCTTCCAGCAGCACGGCGCGCCCCAACAGGAAGCCACGCGCCTGGCCATGAGCCTTTCGCGCTACCCTGTGGAAGACGTGCAGTACGCGCCGTATCGTATGGATGGCATGGATAGCGAGCGTCAGCAGGAGTATCTGGATGCGCTGACACCTCAGAACATGCTGCGTTTCTACTCCGCCCCGGATATCGAAAGCGAACAGGTCTCGCCCTGGTTCAATACCCAGTGGCGCGAGCAGAAGCCTGCACAGCCGGGCCGGGCCCTGGAGGGCCTGGCGCTGGCAGAACCCAACCCCTTCATTGCCGAAGACCTGACGCTGCAGCCCGGCCAGGACGAGCGCCCCTCCTCGCTCATCGACACAGAGACCTTTGCCGCCTGGCACATGCAGGATAGTCGATTCAACACGCCCAGCGTCGAATGGCGGGTCAGCCTGCAGCACCCCAGCGCCAGCTACTCAGCCGAAGAAGCGGTGCTGACACGCCTGCTGGCCAGCTGGCTGAACGACAGCCTCAACGAATCGCTCTACCCCGCCTGGCTGGCAGGGCAAGCCTTCAGCGCCTACCCCCATGCACGCGGCATCACGCTGTCGTTTTCGGGTTGGCGGGATGGGCAAACGCCGCTGATCGAGCAGGCCATTGCGCAACTCAAACAGGCCGACATTTCGGCAAGCGCCTTCGAGCGCGTGCGTTATCAGCTGCAACGCGAGTGGCGTAATGCACCGCAGGGATCGCTCACCGGGCAGGCCAGCCGCGCGCTGGGCGAAGCCCTGCTGACCCCGCAGTGGTCCAGTGCCGAGCTGCTGGAAGCAAGCCAGCGCCTGGAGAAACAGCACCTGGACAACTTCCGGCGCCGCTTCCTGGGCAATCTGTACATCGACGCCATGGCCGTGGGTAACCTGACCGCCGACCAGGCACGGGAGCAGGCCAGTCTGATCCGCGGCGCCCTGACGCCGCGCCTGAGCCGTGACGACATTCCTGCCCTGCTGCCGCTGCGGGTGGCCGATGACGCCACCACGCTACAGCCTCACAGCACTCGTGAAGAGTCGCTGGTACTCCGCTACCTGCAAGGGCGCGATCAGAGCCTCGAAGAGCAGGCACGACTCAGCGTTCTGGCGCAGTGGCTGGATACGCCGTTCTACCAGCAGCTGCGTACCGAAGAGCAGCTGGGCTATATCGTCAATGCGGGCTACTCACCGCTACTGGAAGCACCGGGGGTTGCGCTGATCGTGCAGTCGCCCGATGTGGATAGCGCCACGATTGCCGAGCGCATGGATGACTTCTTGCACCAGGCGCAAGCGCGCCTCGAGGCGCTGAGCGATGAGGAGCTGGCCGCGCACCGTCAGGCCGTGCACGACCGGCTGCGCCAGCGGGACACCAGCCTGCAGGGCATGGCCAACCGCTACTGGCAGGCCACGGCACTGGAAGAGATTCGTTTTGACCGCCGCGAGCGGCTGGCCGAGCTGGCACTGGACGTTACCCCGGAAGCGCTGCAGACACTGTGGCCCGAGCTGCTCGGCCATCGTCTGGACATCCGCTTCGACCCAGGTGACGCGCCCAGCGACATCACCGCCTACCGCAACGCACGCGCCTCCTTCAACGAGCGCTAGCCTTCCACCCCGCTCAGGCGTCGAACGCCTGGGCGGGCATCATGGCCTCCACGTACATCACCAGCTCTTCCAGTATCTGCCGCTCATGGTCACTCAGCGACTGCTGATTGTAACGTTCGATTTCTCGAGCAAACGCCTTCAAGGTAAACCCGGATAACGCCGGATCGTTCATGCGCATCCAGCGAAAAGCTTCCCACTGCTCACGCTCATCGCCTTCCAGCGTTTCCGGATAGCTACGGGCGCGGAAGCGGAACAGCATCTCTTCCAGACGCGGATCCTGAAAGGCAAAGCGCTGACCCACCAGATCCCATGGCTCCATGGCCAGCACGCTTTCCATCTGCTGGCGGTCTGCCGCCGAGAAAAAGCTGCCGGCGTACAGCATCAGGTCAGGGTCCTGGGGCGATGCGTCATGCTTGGCATCAAACACCTCTCTGACCTTCTGGGCCACCCCGGCGGCAGCGCGCAGGGTTTTCCAGTGGCCTCGGCAGGCCTCGATATCCACACCCAGCCGGGCAGCAATCGCCCCGTACTCTCCCTTGTGCTCACCCTCGATATCCTTGAGCACCGTGGCTGGAAAGACCACCGGGCAGCGGTTGATGTGAATCACTTTGAGGGGAATACGCGCCTCGCCTTCAGAAAGATCCTGCTGGCTGACGAACACCCGCTCACGAATCTGCTCGGCACTCAATGAGAGCAGGTCGTCCGGTGCCACGCTCAGGTCATAGACGATCACCCCGTTGGGGTTGGTGGGATGCTCGGCCAAGGGCATGACCAGGGCGCTACAGCCACGACTGGCCGGGTAGCGGCGCGAAATATGCAGCAGCGGCTTGGCATTCGGCAGATCCAGCTGCTGGGCCACCGCCCGTTTGCCGCGCAGGCCCAGCAAGTAGTCGAACAGCTTGGGATTGCGCGTCTTGAGCAACCTTGCCAGGGCAATGGTGGCACGCACATCGGCCACCGCATCGTGGGCCCCTTCATGGGCAATGCCGTTGGCCGCCGTCAGATGCTCCAGTTTGAAGCTGGGTGCGCCATCGTCACGTAGCGGCCACTCGATACCCTCCGGGCGCAGCGCGTAAAAAGCCCGTACGACGTCGATCAGGTCCCAGCGAGAATTGCCGTTCTGCCACTCACGGGCATAGGGGTCGAGCAGGTTGCGGTAAAACAGGTGGCGGGAGACTTCATCGTCGAAGCGCAGGCTGTTGTAACCCGCGACACAGGTGCCCGGCTCGCTCATGGCGCGCTGTACCTGCTGGGCAAACTGGGCTTCCGGCAGCCCTTTGCGACGGGCTTTCTGAGGCGTGATGCCGGTAATCAGACAGGCTGCCGGATGCGGCAGGTAGTCGTCGGCGGGCTTGCAGTAGAGCTCGATGGGATCGCCGATTTCGTTGAGCTCGGCGTCAGTGCGCAGTGCCGCAAACTGGGCAGGCCGATCACGGCGTGGGTCAGCACCGAAGGTCTCGTAGTCGTGCCATAGAAAACTGGCCGGGGCGGCATGGGATGGCGCCATGAATGCATACTCCCTTGAGCGAAATCCCCCACCCACAGGCAACGCCCATGCGGGTCGGGTGGGAACAAAAGCTCAAGACTAGCACACCCACGACGCCTATCGCCGCTACATCGCCCAGCCCCTAGCTCTTGGGCAACGTCACGTTCAGCTCCAGCACCGAACAGTTGTCTTCACTGTCCAGGGAGATTTGAATGGCATCGTCATCCACGTGCACATAGCGGCGGATGACCTCCAGCAGTTCGCGCTCAAGCAGCGGCATGTAGTCTGGCTGACCACGCTGGCTACGCTGATGCGCCACGATGATTTGCAATCGTTCCTTGGCCACCGAGGCGGATTTCTTGCGCTCACGCTTCAAGAATTCCAGCAGTTTCATCGACGACTACCCCCAAACATCCGGCTCAGCAATCCCTTGCGCTGAAGCTCATGAAAACGTAGCGGCATCTCTTCACCCAGCAGCCGAGACACAGTGTCGGCGTAGGCTTGCCCAGCATCACTGGCCGCATCGTGGGTCACCGGCACCCCCTGGTTGGAAGCGCGCAGCACCGCTTCGGATTCCGGAATCAACCCCAACAGGTCGATGGCCAGAATCTCGCGAATGTCTTCCAGCGTGAGCATGTCGCCCGAGGTCACACGCGACGGGTTGTAGCGGGTGATCAACAGGTGCTCCTTGACCGGCTCCAGCCCCTGCTCGGCACGTTGGGTTTTCGAGCCCAACAGCCCCAGAATACGATCCGAATCACGTACCGACGACACCTCGGGATTAGTCACCACGATGGCTTCGTCAGCAAAGTACATGGCCAACTGGGCGCCACGCTCGATACCTGCCGGGGAGTCACACAGGATGAAGTCGAAGTCTTCCTTCAACTGCTCCAGGATCTTTTCCACGCCTTCCTGAGTCAGCGCATCCTTGTCGCGGGTTTGCGACGCGGGGAGGATAAACAGGTTCTCTACCCGCTTGTCACGAATCAACGCCTGATTCAGACCAGCTTCTCCCTGGATCACGTTGACCAGATCGTAGACCACGCGACGCTCGCACCCCATGATCAGGTCCAGGTTACGCAGCCCCACATCGAAATCGATCACTACGGTTTTCTTTCCGCGCAGTGCCAGCCCCGTCGAAATCGCCGCAGCGCTGGTAGTTTTACCGACCCCCCCTTTACCAGAGGTCACCACAATAATTTTGGCCAAGAGTCACTTCCTTCTTGAAGTCGTTTATGGCGAGCGCCGTGGCGCTATTCACCTAACGGGAACATCAATGTCGTCAAAAGCGGTACTGTAACGGATCACGACGGCGGCGTCGCTAGGCAGAAAACATCAGCCTCTGCCCGGCGGTTCAGCCACTCGGCTCAGTCCAAAGGTTTGATATCCAGCTGTTCCGCGATGAAATGCACCTCAGCTGCCCGCCCCAGCAGTTGAGAGTCGATATCTTCCAGACGCTTGTAGTTGCCCGCCACGGACAGTAGCTCGGCTTCCAGTTCCCGGCAGTAGATGCCGGCATCGATATTGCCATGGATACCTGCCAGGGCACGCCCTCGCAAGGCACCGTAAATATGGATACTGCCTGCCGCCAATACTTCGGCGCCTGCGTTCACCGCGCCAATCACGATCAGGTCGCCTGCGGCAGAGCTTACCTGCTGCCCGGAGCGCACCGTCCCTCTGTAGAGGCGCGTAACCCCCGGCACTTGCGTGGGCTGAAGCGCTTCTTCCTCATCTTCCTGGGTTGGTTCAGTCAGCGGCGCGACGCTTTCCAACGCCCTTGCACGCCCCTCTTCTACCGGGGCAAACCAGCCCAGCCCCAGCGCCCAGGCAGACTGGCGTATTGGCTCGGCCCCACCGCGCACGGCCACGGGCAGCAGCTTGTGATCGCGACATACGGCACAGATACGCTCCAGTGCCAGGTGCGGCTCATCGAGCTTTTCCACACTCAACACAACCGGTGTATGCTGAAAGAACGCGGGGGATTGCGACAACTTGCCAGCCAACTGCCGACGGATGCGCTCCGGATCAGCACTGGTCAACTCCATGACGGTCATCGGCAGCATGCCGCCTTTGAAGGTGAAGGCTATGTCGGCACTGTTGGCGTTGAGGCTCATGGCCGAACTCCATGTCTTGTTCAGGTAAAATAAGGGTAGCGCAATCTCGCGCCTTGGGTTGTGATTGACTGGAAAACTCACAACCATAGGGCAAAGCTAAGCGACAGCGACGATGACTGCAACCGCCTACTCATCGATGGCTGATTTTTTTCATATTACGCACCTCTTGGCAGGATGATCCATGCACGGACTGTTACGACGCCTGTTCGCTCCTCGGTGGCAACACCCCGATCCCGAGGTGCGTCTCAAGGCACTTCATACGCTGGACCCACAGCATCCTGAGCAGCGCACCGCGCTTGTCACGCTCGCCCGGGACGACAACACCGAGGTAGCACTGGCCGCCTTGCTGGCGCTGGATGACCTGCAAGGCCTGATGGCAGGCTATCCCGAACAGGCCCATAACGAGGCGTGGTTCAACGCGCTTTGCCAGCGGCTCACCGGCGCCGAGGGCCGCACCGACCTGGCCACGCGACAGAGTGTCGTGGCGCAACTGACTGACCCACGCTTATTGAACGCGTTAGCCGCCCAGGGCGACAACCTGAGCTTGCGCCTGGCCGCCCTGGAACGGATGACCGATGAGCAGATGCTGGTGGAGCACGCCTGCCATAACAGCGTGGCGGCCGTGCGTCAGCAGGCGGCCGAGCGTATCACCGACGAAAACAACCTCAAGCGCCTCCTGAAAGAAGCCCGGCGTGACCGGCAAGTGGTCCGGCTGGCCAAGGAAAAGCTCACCCAGCGTCGCGACGATGCCGAATGGCTGGCCGATCAGTTGGCTCAACGCGAACACATCCTGACGCAAATGGAAAAGCACGCTCACGCGCCCTGGGAACCACTCTATGGCGGTCGCTTTCGCCACCTCGAGCGGGAATGGCGTCAGTTGGATCACCCGGCCACTGCCGAACAGGAGCAACGCTTCCAGCAGGCCGTACTGGGTTGCCGCAAAACGCTGCAAGACCATGAAGCACAGGAGCAGGCACGCCAGCAAAGCCTGGCAAGAAGAGCCGAAGTAGAGAACACTCGCGATCAGCTCTTGAGCGGGCTCGAAGAAACGCTGGAAGGCCTGACCCACGGCACCGACCTGACGGCTCAGGATATCGATAGCCTGCGCGCCCAGCGACAGCTTCTGGACCAGCGTTGGCAGGCGCTCTCCGATCAACACGCCCCCCATGAGACTGCCCAGCAGCGCTATTTCCATGTGCTGCAGCAGTACGAACACTGCCTGGAGGCCTGGCAGCGCTGGCTGTCGGTACGCAGCGCACTGGAACAAGCGGTGGTACAGCATGACACCACGGCGCTCCGCGCACTGATGACCCAGTGCGACTGGCCTGCCACCTTGACGCCTCCCACCCTGCTGATCCAGGCGCAAAAACAGCTGGCACATACGCCCAAGACCAGCGCCTCACCGCCCTCGGGGCCCTCGTTCGAGGCCCTGGCAGCCGACCTGGACAGCTTCGAGCATCTGCTGGAGCGCGGCCCGTTCAAAAGCGCCAGCCGCCAGCACCAGCGCCTCAAGCCTCTGATAGAAGCGCTGTCCGGCGACGAGGCCCAGCCCCTCAAGCGCCGACTCAAGCAGCTAGGCGCCCGACTGGCCGAACTGCGGGACTGGCGCGGCTTCGTGGCAGGCCCCAAACGTGAACAGCTGTGCGCCAGCATCGAGGCCCTGGCCGATGACCAGCACATGGCCGAAGCGGCACTGGACCGCCATCACCGCCAACTGGTCAAGGAGTGGAAAGCGCTGGGAGATGCCGCCGCCAATCGCGAGCAATCCGCACGCTTTCGCCACGCCTCCGACCGGATTCACGAGCGCCTCGCCCCCTGGCGCGCACAGCTCGACGCCGAGCGCGACGCCAATCTGCGTGGCCGTGAAGCGCTCTGCGAACAGCTCGAAACCCTGTTGGCCCAGCCGGCCGAGGATGCCGACCCGGACGCGCTACGAGAAATTCGTGACAAGGCACGTCTTCAGTGGCGCCATTACTCCCCCGTACCACGCGAGCATAGCGAAGCAATTGGCCGACGATTTGGCGCCATTCGCCATCGGCTGCAGGCTCTGATCGATCAGCGTGCGGAGCAGATTGCCCATCAAAAACGTGACCTGATCGAGCAGGTCAATGCCCTGCAAAGCGAGGACGCACAGCCGCTGGACGCGCGTATTGCGCGTACCAAACAGCTGCAGCAGCAGTGGCGGACGCTAGGCCGCGCACCCAAGGGGGAAGAGCAGGCCCTTTGGAAGGCGTTCCGCAGCGCCTGCGACCAGCTGTTTGCCCAGCGAGAGGCTCGCAAGCAGGCACAAGCCTCGCGGCAACAGCAGTCCCTGGACCAGCTGCAGGAGATCATTGATGAAATGGACAGCTGGCAGCCCACCCATGCCAGTGACACCCGTACGCTGGAACAGTATCTCTCTCGTGTCGAGCAGTGGGAGCCCCTGCCCAGGCATCGGCGCAGTGACGGCATGCAGCGCCGTTTGGGCGGCATCGTGCGTGCCAAGCGCGAGCGACTCAACCGTTTGGCCATGACCGAGGCCGTAGCCCGCTGGCAAGCGCTGACGCCCCTTATCCACGCGCATTTGCAGGCCGACCAGCAGGCCTTACAAGGCGAGTCCACGCCCAGCGTCGACGCATCCCAAATACAGGCCCCACCGCTGCCCGAACACTTTGCAAACGCGCATCAGCAGCGCAACCAGGCCCGACAAGCGCTGCTTGCCGCCGGAACGCCCGCGCAGGATAACGCTCTGGAAGAGCCACTGGCCCGCCTGAGGGTGCATCTTTCATTGCTGGCGCTGGGAACCGTCAATCAACGTGACGAGCCGCTTCGCCTGGCCATTCAGGTCGAGCGGCTCAACAGCGGTATTCATCAAACGCGCAGCCCCGTCGATGAGCTGAATGACGTCCTGGCCGAGCTGCTCGCACTGGGACCGTTACCCAGCGAACTGTGGCAGCAAGAAGCGCCTGAAATCGAGCGACTGCTGCAGCGACTGGCCAGACCACCCCAGCCCTGAATCCCCAAAAGCAGACGGCACTCACGCAAACGGGAGGCGCATGGCCTCCCGTTTTTCACATCGCTCTTGTGAAGAGTCGTGCCTGACAGCAGGGCTTAGCCCATGAACTGACCGCCGTTGATGTCGATATTGGCGCCGGTAATGAATCCCGACTCCTTGTCTGCCAGGAAGGTCACCAGGCGGCCGATCTCTTCCGGCGTGCCGTAGCGCTTCACCGGGATGGTTTCACGGATCGCCTCGCGCACCGGCTCGGGAATCTTCATGATCATATCGGTGGCGATATAGCCCGGCGATACGGTATTGACCGTAATCCCCTTGGTGGCGGTTTCCTGCGCCAGCGACATGGTCAAACCATGCATACCGGCCTTGGCCGCCGCATAGTTCACCTGGCCAAACTGTCCTTTACGTCCATTGATGGAGGAGATATTGATAATCCGGCCGTAGCCATTCTCCAGCATCATCTCGATCACGCTGCGGCACGTGTTGAACACCGTATTGAGGTTGGTATCAATGACTTGATACCACTGCTCATAGGACATTTTTTTCATGGTGCCATCGCGTGTGATACCGGCACAGTTGACCAGCACACTGATGGGGCCATGCTTTTCGTGGATCTCGCGGGCACCTTCGATACAGGCATTGTGGTCGGACAAATCCACACCGGACAGTGCGATGTTGTCATAGCCATCGGCCTGCTGCGCTTCCAGCCATGTTTTGGCCTTGTCAGGGTTATGGTACCCCGCCACCACCAAATAACCCGCATCTGCCAACGCGCGGCAGATTGCCGTTCCGATTCCACCAGTTCCACCAGTTACCCAGGCGACGGGGGCTTGATTGGCCATTGACTACCTCCCTGATATGACAAATGGCTTGGACTGTAAGCACTGTTATGGTGTCGCAAGCCACTTTGAATAAGCGCCTTCACGCTTTTCTCACTGACAGCGAGCCGCTTGAACTCATCAGCGGCACGCTGACCGCATGCTTTTTATTATGCCTACTGAAAGCATAGCTATACTCTGGCCATGTTGCAGCACGATGATCATGACCGCCAGCATAAAAGCGTTTTATCGAAGGGGTTGACTTGGCGATAAAAATGCGTAGAATACGCCACACGTTGATGCGGGGTGGAGCAGTCTGGTAGCTCGTCGGGCTCATAACCCGAAGGTCATCGGTTCAAATCCGGTCCCCGCTACCAAACATAGAAAAAGCCGATTCTTTCGAGGATCGGCTTTTTTGTGCGCATCACTTATGCAGCCAACGTTTTATTTCCAACACATTGCTTGAATCCTCCGCCTCACGCCTGCATATCCAAGGGTAATCCCTTTTTCACGCGATGCAGAGTTTACCCATGTCGATTATCGATCCCCGCACCGGCAACCCTTTGACGGCCGACCCCGCGACCAGCCAGAGTGCTGCTGCACAGGGTGAGCGCCCCTCCGTTACTCGCGAAGAGGTCATCATCGAACTGAACGCGGGCAATATTCAGCAGGTGCTGGAAGCGTCCATGCAGGTACCGGTACTCCTGGATTGCTGGGCTCCCTGGTGCGAGCCTTGTAAAAACCTGATGCCGGTGCTCGAGAAGCTGGCCGTCGAGTATGCCGGGGCGTTTCTGCTGGCCACGCTGGACGTGGAAGCCAACCCGGAAATTGCCAGCCAGCTTGGCGTGCGCTCGGTGCCAGACGTGAAGCTGGTGAGCCAGGGTGGCCTGGTGGATAGCTTCCAGGGGGCGTTGCCAGAGAAAGAAGTCCGCGAGTGGCTCAATCGCTACTTCCCTGCTCCCAGTGATGCACCGCTCAGCCCCGAAGAGCAGGCAGAGGAAGCCTTGGGGGCTGGCGACGCCGCTGGCGCACGGGAGATCTACCAAACGCTGATGGGCCAATATCCCGAGCACTACGCGTATCAGGTGGGGTTGGCCAAAGCGCTGGTCGCCGAAGGCCGCGGTGAAGAGGCGCGCAGTGTGTTGGACAATTTGCCCCCCGAAGAGCGCGATGCCGCGCCCGCGCGTGGCGTGCGCGCCAGCATCGAGTTCAGCGAACAGGCGCTACCTGCCGAAGAGATCGCCACGCTGGGTGATCGCACGGACAGCGAAGCGCAGTATCAGCGGGCGCTGCGCCAGGTGGCCGATGGTCAGTACGACGCAGGCCTGGAAGCCTTACTGACGCTGATGAAGCAGGACCGCGCCTATAACGACGACGCGGCCCGCAAGACGCTACTGCAGGTATTCGATGCACTGGGAGCCGACCATCCGTTGACGGTCACCTACCGCCGCAAGCTGTTTGCCCTGCTTTATTGATGCTGTACAACCAGCGCAGCGCATCACGCTTTTAGCAGCGCATCCATCCGTGACAACGCCGCTTCCAGTTGGGAAGCGGTGGTGCCAAAATTGAGGCGCACGAACCCCGGGCAGCCAAACGCGGTACCGTCTGACAACGCCACGCCTGCCTGCTCCAACAGTGCCTGGGCGGGAGATGCCCCCAGACCCGCCTCACGCATATCCAGCCACGCCAGATAGGTAGACTCTGGCGCGCTCAGCGAGACGCCGGGCCACATGGCCACGCGTGCTTCCAGCGTTGCCCGATGGCTGCGTAGCACCTCCAGCAACGCCTGCCGCCATGGCTCCCCGTCACGGTAGGCTGCCTCGGCAGCCACCAGTCCCAGCACATTGCCATCGGGCAAGAACCCTTTGGTGGCCGTGGCAAAGCGCTCTCTCAGTTCGGCATCGGCGATGACGGCACAGGCGCTGGTCAACCCGGCCAGGTTGAAGGTTTTGGACGGTGCCCACAGCGTGATGGTGCGCTTGGCCAGGGTGGGAAACATGGCCGCCAACGGGCGATGCGTGTCGCCCTCTCTCAATAGCAGGTCACAGTGCAGTTCATCCGAGACTACCCACAGGTCATGGCGCTCCACCAACGCTGCCAGGGCCGTCAGTTCTTCTGTGGTCCAGACGCGCCCCGTTGGGTTGTGGGGATGGCACCATAGCAGCAGCCGCGTTTGTGGGGTCATGGCCGCTTCCAGCGCGGCAATATCCAGTGTCCAGGGCTCGCCAGGGGCGGCGGGCTCGGCTAACATCGCCTGCTGTGCCACGCGCCCCGTACGGGCAGCCACCGCCATGAAGGGGGGATAGATCGGGGCGACCGTCAAGATGCCTTCGCCTGGCTGGGTCAGCGCCATGGCGGCAAAGTGCAGCGCCGGCACCACGCCTGGCAGCCACTGCTGCCAGCTCGGCTCAATCGTCCAGCCATAGTGCTGGGCGCTCCATTGGCAGAGGGCATCGGTCAAACTGGTGGGCACTTCGCCGTACCCATAGACGCCGTGTTCGACCCGTGCCTGAAGCGCGTCTATGACGGCAGGGGGTGAGCGAAAGTCCATGTCGGCCACCCACAGCGGCAACACGTCAGCACCAAAGCGGTGCCATTTTTGGGATGCATAACCTCCGGCAGGCGCGCGTCGCTCAACAGGCGTGGCAAAATCGAATGCCATGATCGGTCTCACTTATGTTTACGAGGTAGTCACGCAGCATGCCGCAAGATGACTTTTATACCAAGGTGCGTACAGGACTCCCGGCACTGCTGCGTCAGTGGCTGTCGCTAGGCAGGGCTGATGTCGATCAGTTGGCGCTGATTCTGGCGGAAACGGCACGGGTAGCCAAATTGGGCACGCCGGAGTCGACTCCCAACGGCGCCACGCTCCGGCAGTGGTGCGAGGAAAGCACTGCTGAAATACCGCGCTGGGCGCCTCGTACGGCGGTGTTTCTGCTCAACCAGATGCCTGCCCGCCCTGCGCCACAAAGCGAAGAAGAAGCGTGCGCCTGGGCCTACTGCTGGCTGCGCAATCGTGACTTCGTGTCGCTGAACGATGCCCACGCCGCACTGCCCGAGCATCTCAAGGCACCGCTCGAGCAAGCGCTGGAAGCGGCCTGGCAGGACCAGCAGGGGCTGCGCCTGGTTTAGGCTCCGGATGAACACGGGTTCAGCGGCGTTTACGCACCGGCGATTTGGGCTTGAAACCTGCTGGCTTGGTGGCCAGCCACGTCACGAAGTCGTGAATCTCCGGGTCTGCTTGCAGCGCTTCCAGGCTGGCAAAGCGGTCGGCCAATTCACGCTCGTACGTTTGTCACACCACTAATAAATCACATAATAAAGCAAGGAAAACGCCGCATGATAGAAGTTCCGCTCACCTGGCAACTGGCCAAACTGGGGTTGTCAGTCAGCATGGTATTGGGTCTGGGGGCGGTCGCCGTTCGCGCCAGCCCACGCGTGGCTGGACTGCTCTCGGGCTATCCGCTGGGCACGGCACTGGCGCTGTTTTTCATCGGTTTGGAAATCTCACCCGCCTTTGCCAGCGAAAGTGCCGTTCACACCCTGGCGGGCTTTACCGCCACCATGGCCCTTGGGGCTGGTTACATCGTGGCGGGGCGCCGACCCGGCATGTCGGGCGTACTCGGCGGCGTACTGGGCGGTTTCGCTGCCTGGCTGGCCGTCAGTACGCTGCTGGCACAATTCAGCTTCACGCGGGTCACTGGTACGCTGGTCACGCTGTGTGCCATCGTGCTGTTCAGCTGGCTATTTCGTGTGGTGCCCGATGTCAGAAGCTCGGCAGGCAGAGCGTTTTCCTGGTCAGCGTTATTGGCACGCGCCACGCTGGCCACCGTCATCATCTTCACCATCACTCGGATTGCCCATTGGGTGCCCCCTCAGTGGGCGGGAACCTTGGCGGCTTTCCCCGTCACCATGCTGCCTTTTTTGCTCATCCTGCACTTGAATCACGGCCATGCGCCCGTGGCCACGGTCATCAAACACTACCCCATGGGCTTGGGCTCACTGCTGTGCTATGCGCTGTGCGTTTCCTATACCTATGACACGCTGGGGCTTTTCTGGGGCACGCTGGCCGGGTTTGCCGTGGCGACGCTCTGGCTGCTGGGCTGGATGCAGCTCACTGCCTGGTATCATCGACGTCGCGCTTGACCAAGCGCTCGCTTGGGTGAATGCTGACAAGGTGTTTTGACGCCTCCATAACAAGGATAAAACGATGTTTACACGTATCATCGAGCCTGCCTTTTACGACACCGACGCTCTGGGCCATATCAACAATACCCGGCTGCCCGCCTGGTTCGAGCTGGCACGCAACGACCTGTTCAAGCTTTTCACCCCCGATCTGAACCCACGCCAGTGGCGGCTGATCATGGCCCGCATGGAAATCGATTATCGTGCTGAACTGTTTTATGGTCACGATATCGAAATACGTACCTACCTGACTCGGCTGGGCAACAGCTCCTTCACCGTGACCCAGGAAGCACGCCAGCGCGAAACGTTGACGAACCTGGGACACACGGTCATGGTGCATTATGACCATCATGCCAAGCGTGCCGTCCCCCTCGAAGGAGAGCTGCGTCGGGCACTTTCCACCCATTTAGTCGCCGAGCCCGCAACAGCCTGATCCGCTTGGGCCACCCAGGGCAGGGCATCAGGAGTCCTTATGGCTATCCGCTACAATCTCTGGATCGATCCCGACAATACGGCGCAGCACCGCGCCGTCGAGGCCGACCTGGAGCGCTATTTCATGGAGCGTTTTGCCGATTACCCGCACATCCGCTTGTTTGGCGCAGACCCCTACGATTATGATGCCCCGTTCAATCGGCTCTACGATGCGCTGATGGCCCGAGCGGCGGAGTACTGCGAAGAGAAGTGGCGCTACGTGGCGTCACCGGAGCAGTTGAACCGCTGCTTTTTCAGAGCCGTAGGCCGTTCGACCAAATTCGTTCAAGACGATCAACAGTGAGACCCCTCAGCAATGGTTATTCGTACCGACCAAGCCCCCGACGAACGCCAACTGGCGATTATCACCCAGCAGCTCGGGCGTGCCCCACGCGGTATCGAAGCCGTTGCAGCCACCGATGCGCATGGCACCCCTCTCGTGCTGCGCATGGCCCCCATCGTTGACGACAAACCGTTTCCTACCCTGTACTGGCTCTGCTCGGATCTGCTCAAGATCGAGATATCGCGTATCGAGGCCGTGGGCGTCATCAAGTCGCTGGAGCAGCGCCTGCAGGAAGAGCCCGAGTTTCTCGCCGCCTATCGACAAAGCCATGAAGATTACGTGGCCACGCGTTGGCATTTCATGAGCGAGGCCCAGCGGGAAGAGGTCGCACGACTGGGTTACACCGATGTGCTCACCGAGCGCGGCGTTGGCGGCATCAGCAACTGGCAACAGGTACGCTGCCTGCACACCCAGTACGCACACCACTTGTGCGGCCACAATGTGATCGGCCAGTGGATGGATGAGCATTACGACGTTCAACGCTGTCTGGCTTGAGTCGACAGCGGCACCCCGCCCCTCCCCGTTTACGTTAAGGACTCGTTATCATGTCACGTATTTGTGTCTACCTCGGTTCCCGTGAAGGCAGCAGCCCCGCTTTTCGTCACGCGGCCCATACGCTGGGAAGCGCACTGGCCCAGCGCGGTCATACCCTGGTATACGGCGGCGCACGGATAGGTCTGATGGGGGCGTTGGCCAATGCAGCGCTGGATGCTGGCGGTGACGTCATCGGCGTCATGCCTGACCACCTGGTGGAGCGCGAACAGGCGCACTTCGGGCTGACCGAATTGATTCGCGTACCCAACATGCACGAACGCAAGGCGACCATGGCGGCCAACGCCGATGCATTTATCGCCCTGCCCGGTGGCATTGGCACGTTTGAAGAGCTATTCGAGATATGGACGTGGGGGTATCTGGGCCTCCACGACAAGCCCATGGGGCTGCTGGATACCGACGGCTTCTACGCTCCGTTGCTGACCTTCCTGGATGGCACCGTTGGTCACGGGTTCATGGCTCAGACGACACGTGACATGCTGCTGGACGCACCCACGCCCGATCAACTTCTGGATGCGATGGAAACCCAGCTACGCTAGTCAGGAGCAGCGGCCAAGCTGCGCCAGGGTACGTTGGTAGGTCAGCTGCAACAGGCGCGCATCTTCGCCTGCCCGATGACGGTGGATGCTGCGCTCGGCTACGAGGGCTTCCTTGGTCTCGCTCCAGATCGCCTGCTGCTCATCACTCATCAGGATACGCAGCGCCTCCAGACGAAACCGCGGCAGCATGCCCGCATGATGGAACAGCAGCGACAGCCAGGTATTGTCGTAGCCCCAGCTATCGCTGTATGCCTTGCCAAGCCCGCGCAGCTCGTCGTTGAGCCAGTGGGCCACCTGGCGCACCGGGTAGCCCTCCTTGATCAAGCGATCACGGGAAATACCATGCAGCAGTTCGGCCTTCGGGTCCCAGTGGGTCCACTCTTCGAGGGGCTGAATCAGAAACGCGCAGCAGCTGCCGTCGGCACGCGCGATGCCAACTTCGATCGGGTAGCTGCCACGTCCAAATCCGGACGCTTCAATATCCAGCACTGTTGGTAGCGTCTCGGACACTGCTTTCCTCATCAGTCTATCGGCAGGCCAACGACCTGCTGCGAACCCGCTCACGCCGCTGCGCGACGGCCCGCCAGCGAAGGTTGTTCGGCCAGATTCAGCCAGTAGGCAGCCTGGTCCTGGTCTACCACCAGCCCAAGCTCCCCCCGTTGGTAGGCGCGCACCAGGCGCTGTGCCGCGAGGTAATGGCCTGCCTGAGCTGCACGTGCATACCAGGTCACCGCGTAATCCTCACGCTGTGGATACTGCACGCAGCCATGCTCGTAGATATACGCAAGCTGATACTGTGACTTTACATCACCCGCTTGGGCCGCTTCCAATACATAGCGGGCTCCGCGCGCTTTATCCTGAGGCGACACGCTACGATGAAACAGCATGTGCCCGTACAGCGACTGGGCATCAGGATGCCCCGCTTCCGCACAACGCTTGAAAAGACGCATCGTCAGTCGCTGGGTACGCGGTGAGCGCGGCAACAGCCAGCGCGTGTGAAACAGCTGCTCGGCCAGACGAAACTCCAGCCGAGTCAACAGCGATGATACTTGCGGCATGGCGAACCACCCTGCCTCTTTTACCAGGGAAAACTTCGGCTAGCGCCGTTCAGGAGCCGCTAACCACGCGATAAACCGGCGCTGGGCCGATCAATGGGCTGGCAAGCATACGCTTGCCTTGGCGCCGACTCAACCCTATTGATTTGCTGCTTTTGTAGCGCCTCGTTAACATGGCTGCCACTGGTCGAAAATGGCACCCTTCGGCGCCATGCCGCCCGAGCACATTTCGTCTCAATAAGGAGAGAGTCATGCAAACGCGCCCCTTGGGTAGAACGGGAATCGATGTCAGTCGCCTATGTTTAGGTACCATGACCTTTGGTGAGCAAAACAGCGAAACCGAAGCTCACGAACAGCTGGATCGAGCCGTTGCGTTTGGCATCAACTTCATCGACACAGCGGAAATGTATCCGGTTCCCCCCAAGGCGGAGACGCAGGGTCTCACCGAACGCTATATTGGCACCTGGCTGAAGGCCCGCGGCGCCCGTGATGACGTGATCATCGCCACCAAGGCAGCCGGCCCGGGCCTGGATCATATTCGCGGCGGGCCCAAGATGAGCCGGGAGCACCTTCATCAGGCCATCGACACCAGTCTCGAGCGGCTCCAGACCGACTACGTGGATCTTTATCAACTGCACTGGCCCGAGCGCAGCACCAACTTCTTTGGCAAGTTGGGTTATGTGCACGATGCCCAGGAAGAGACCACCTCTCTCGAAGAAACCCTGTCGGCACTGAAGGAACTCGTCGATGCAGGCAAAATTCGCGCCGTAGGTCTCTCCAACGAGACCCCCTGGGGCGTCATGCGCATGCTGCATCTTTCGGAGCAGTTGGGCCTGCCCCGGGTGGCCTCCATTCAGAACCCCTATAACCTGTTGAACCGCTCCTTCGAGGTGGGTCTGGCAGAAATCGCTCATCGTGAAGATGTCGGGCTGCTGGCCTATTCTCCACTGGGTTTTGGCGTTCTATCAGGCAAATACCTCAACGGCGCCCAGCCTCCCAAGGGCCGCCTGACGCTGTATGAGCGTTTCAAGCGCTACACCTCGCCAGAAGCGGAAGCAGCGACACAGGCTTACGTGGACCTGGCCCGAGAGCACGACCTGGACCCCGCGCAGATGGCGCTGGCCTTCGTCAACTCGCGCAGCTTCTTGACCAGCAACATCATCGGCGCGACGACCATGGACCAGCTGGAAAGCAACCTCGCCAGCGAAGGGCTCAAACTGGACGAAGACGTGCTCACGGCCATCGATGACATTCATCGCCGCATGCCGAACCACTGCCCCTGATGCCCCTGCGCCCGATAGCCCTGCCGCTATCACCCCGATAGCCTTGGCACACCCCAAGGCTTGATATAATAGCTGCACGATTTCTCGTCACTGCCCGCACGTTAGCGTAGGGCAGTGGCTTATCCTTGGTCACGGCAAAAGGAGCCCGCCATGCTGAGCGTCATTTCCCCGGCCAAAACGCTGGATTTCGAAACGCCCTCCACTACCGACCAGGTGACACAGCCTGATTTTCTGGAGCATGGCCAGCCGCTGATCGATATCTTGCGTGGTTATTCACCTCAACAGCTGAGCGATTTGATGGGCATTAGCGACAAGCTGGCCGGGCTCAATGCCGCGCGCTTTGCCGAATGGCAGCCCCCCTTCTCCCTCGACAACGCCAAGCCCGCCGTTCAGGCATTTCAAGGAGACGTGTATACCGGCCTGCAGGCCGAGACCTTCAGCGAGGCAGACAACCGCTTTGCGCAGCAGCATCTGCGTATCCTCTCGGGTCTCTACGGCTTGCTGCGCCCGCTGGATCTCATTCAGGCCTACCGTCTGGAAATGGGCACCAAACTGCCCAACGATGCTGGCAAGGACCTTTATGCCTACTGGAAGCCTGTGGTGACTCCCGCGCTCGACCAGGCAATGGAAGAAAGTGGTTCCAGGGTACTGGTCAACCTGGCCTCGAACGAATACTTCAAGGCCATCGACACTCGGAAGCTGGATGCACGCATCATTACGCCAGTGTTCAAGGACGAAAAAAACGGTACGTTCAAGATCATCAGCTTCTATGCCAAGAAAGCCCGTGGCTTGATGAGCGCGTGGATCATCCAGCAACAGATCAACGACCCCGATGCCCTGACATCGTTCGATGTGGCAGGTTATCGCTTCGACTCGGCCGCATCGGAAGGTGATACGCTGGTCTTTACCCGCAAGGAAGCCGACCGCGACCGCTAGAAAAAGGTTACCGGCCATGGTGAGCGCGGTTTGAGGAAGCGCTGGTGCACTTCCTTGAAAAGCGGGGTGTCACAGCGGTGCAGCCACTCATACGCCACCATGTCGGCGCTGACGGCCACCGCGCCTGCCGCACAGGCACGCGCCCTGGCCAGTTGCGCCTCTTCGCGGCGGCGACTGGCCGTTGCTTCGCTCAGCCAGAACACCTCGTAGCCCGCCTCCCGCAGGCCCAGCACACTTTGCAGTACGCAAATATGGGCTTCCGTGCCACAAACGATGATCTGATGCCGCCCCAGCGCTTTGAGGGCCTGTGCAAAGTCAGGCTCTTCCATGATGCTGAAATGCGTTTTTTGCCATCGTTCATGTGTGCCCACAGCCTTTACCAGCCCCGCCTCCGTACCGCCTAAACGCTCCGGGTACTGTTCAGTCAGCCAGCGTGGCACCTGCAGCATCTCGGCCACCCCAGCCAGCCAGGCCGCTTCGCGAATGGCCAGTTCGCCGCCCTCGATGACGGGCAGTAATCCGGCCTGGAAATCGATCAGCAGCAGCAGACTATCTGTCTTATGAATACGCACTTTTTCACCTTACTTTTGTCTTTATAGTGTGTGTCAGCATAACCCAGACAGGACGTTACACGGTACACTGGCCCTCGTTTATGGATTGGGAGCTGGGTTCCCGGCGCCTTCCGTTTTCTGCATCCTGAAGGGAGAAACCTCAATGTTACGACAGTTTTTTGTCATGCTGCTGGTCAGCGTGATGGGTATGAGTGCCGCTATCGAGTATGCCGAAGCGCGCCGCATGGGCGGTGGTGGCAACGTGGGCAGTATGTCTCGCTCGGCGGACCGCCCCGCCAGCACGCCTGCCCAACAACAGGCCCAGCCTGCCCAGCAGGGTCAGGCAGGCGCTGCTGCAGCTCGCCGTGGCGGCATGGGTGGCATGATGGGCGGCCTGCTGGCCGGTGGCTTGCTGGCAGCGCTGTTCTTTGGCGGCGCCTTCGACGAGCTGCGCATGATGGACCTGCTGGTCATGGTGGGTGTCGCAGCGCTCGCCGTCTTCGCGTTCCGCGCCTTCATGCGCCAACGTCGTCCTGCCACGCAAGCGGGTTATCAGCGCGAACAGCATGGTGACGCTGCCCCCGCGGCTCCCACCAGCTTCTCTTCGTCGGCAGCTCCCGGCAGTTTAGCCAGCGGTCTGCAAAGCACGCCTGCCTGGTTCGACAAAGAGCGCTTTCTCGGCGGCGCCAAGGAGCACTTCATGACGCTGCAGCGCGCCTGGGACAATAACGACTTCAGCCAGATTCAGGAGTACGTGACCCCCGAGCTCTACAACCTGCTGCGCGAAGAGCGCGCACAGGAGCCTGCCAACAACCGCACGGAGGTCGTGCGCCTGTTCGCCGAGCTTGGCGATATCAATGAGTACGACGGCGTTGCCGAAGCCACGGTCATCTTCCATGGCCTACTGGAAGAGAACGGCGAACAGACCGAGTTCAACGAAACCTGGCACCTCACACGCGCCATGCGTGACCAGGCTCCCTGGTACCTGCAAGGCATCGAACAGAACCCGGGTGCCTGATACGCGGGTCATTGACCGCTGCAACGCAAAACAGCCGCTGATTCAGCGGCTGTTTTTTTATGCTTGACCCGTCAGGTTCGGATAGCGGGTGATGCATTGCTTGGTTTTTCAGATTTAGTTTTTCAAATTTAGTTTTCGGCAGACTCTTCGATGCTCTCGCCCATCTCTTCCAGGCTTTCACCGGCGCTTTCGATGCTGTTATCAATGCTTTCGCCAGCCTCCTCGGCGGGGCCCTGATTATCACAGGCCGCCAAACCACCTACCATCAGCGCAATGAAAAGCGCAGTCGCCAGCTTCTTGATGATCGTCGTATTCATGTGGTTCTCCTCCTGAGCCATTACTCCAAATCATTCAATTACATACTAAAAGAGCACAGGGTTGTACACCAGATGTGAAGAGTAAGGAGTTGTTATAAATTATGTTAAGCCCGCCTGCTTTGCGTAAATATCGTGCACTGTCCACACACCACTATTGTACACAACGCACAGCAAAAAGCCCCGAACACAGAGTGCTCGGGGCTTTTTGCTTAATAAGTGCCTGACGATGTTCGGGCCGGCCACCCGGCGGGCGGCGCTCCGCTACTCTTCAGGGGGAGACCCCCAAAAAGCAAAACCCCGGCCATAAGGCCGGGGTTTCGTAATAAGTGCCTGACGATGACCTACTCTCACATGGGGAGACCCCACACTACCATCGGCGCTAAGCGGTTTCACTTCTGAGTTCGGCATGGGATCAGGTGGTTCACGCGTGCTATGGTCGTCAGGCGTAACAGGTAATGCATATCATGCTGAGGTGTTCTTGACGTATTTTTGACGTGTATTGTGTGCGTCTCTTGTCAGCAAGCGCTCTGGCTCACTGCAGCGTATCCGGTGTTGCGAGTGCGTTCGCACTCCTTCGTCATCATCACGACCAGACCCCTTGGGTGTTATAGGGTCAAGCCTCACGGGCCATTAGTACACGTTAGCTCAACGCCTTGCAGCGCTTCCACACCGTGCCTATCAACCAGCTGGTCTCGCTGGGCCCTTCAGGAGGCTCTAGGCCTCAGGGATGTCTCATCTTGAAGGGGGCTTCCCGCTTAGATGCTTTCAGCGGTTATCCCGTCCGACCATAGCTACCCGGCAATGCCACTGGCGTGACAACCGGAACACCAGAGGGTCGTCCACTCCGGTCCTCTCGTACTAGGAGCAGCTCTTCTCAAACATCCAACGCCCACGGCAGATAGGGACCGAACTGTCTCACGACGTTCTAAACCCAGCTCGCGTACCACTTTAAATGGCGAACAGCCATACCCTTGGGACCGACTTCAGCCCCAGGATGTGATGAGCCGACATCGAGGTGCCAAACACCGCCGTCGATGTGAACTCTTGGGCGGTATCAGCCTGTTATCCCCGGAGTACCTTTTATCCGTTGAGCGATGGCCCTTCCATACAGAACCACCGGATCACTAGAACCTGCTTTCGCACCTGCTCGACGTGTCTGTCTCGCAGTCAAGCACCCTTATGCTCTTGCACTCATTGCACGATGTCCGACCGTGCTGAGGGTACCTTCGTGCTCCTCCGTTACGCTTTGGGAGGAGACCGCCCCAGTCAAACTACCCACCACACACTGTCCTCGATCCGGATCACGGACCTGAGTGAGAACGCCAATGATGCCAGGCTGGTATTTCAAGGTTGGCTCCCCTCGAACTGGCGTCCGAGGTTCAAAGCCTCCCAGCTATCCTACACAGGCAACATCAGCGTCCAGTGTGAAGCTATAGTAAAGGTTCACGGGGTCTTTCCGTCTAGCCGCGGGTACA
This sequence comes from Halomonas sp. 18071143, assembly GCF_019211725.1. Classification (NCBI taxonomy): domain Bacteria; kingdom Pseudomonadati; phylum Pseudomonadota; class Gammaproteobacteria; order Oceanospirillales; family Halomonadaceae; genus Halomonas; species Halomonas sp. 18071143. The sequence continues at coordinate 443,620 of NZ_CP078120.1, read as the reverse complement.
CCGCATCTTCACGGCGATTTCAATTTCACTGAGTCTCGGGTGGAGACAGCGTGGCCATCATTACGCCATTCGTGCAGGTCGGAACTTACCCGACAAGGAATTTCGCTACCTTAGGACCGTTATAGTTACGGCCGCCGTTTACCGGGGCTTCGATCAAGAGCTTCGGCCGAGGCCTAACACCATCACTTAACCTTCCGGCACCGGGCAGGCGTCACACCCTATACGTCCTCTTGCGAGTTGGCAGAGTGCTGTGTTTTTACTAAACAGTTGCAGCCACCTGGTATCTTCGACCGGTTCGGGCTTGGAGAGCAAGTCTCGTCACCCTACGCCGGCGTGCCTTCTCCCGAAGTTACGGCACCATTTTGCCTAGTTCCTTCACCCGAGTTCTCTCAAGCGCCTTGGGATTCTCACCCTGACCACCTGTGTCGGTTTGGGGTACGGTCGCACATGATCTGAAGCTTAGAGGCTTTTCCTGGAAGCGTGGCATCAATGACTTCGACACCGTAGTGTCTTCGTTTCGTGTCTCGGCCTGGGAGGGTCCCGGATTTACCTGAGACCCCAGCCTACTCACTTTCACCAGGACAACCAACGCCTGGCTCACCTAGCCTTCTCCGTCCCCCCATCGCAATCATGTCCGGTACGGGAATATTGACCCGTTTCCCATCGACTACGCCTTTCGGCCTCGCCTTAGGGGCCGACTCACTCTGCTCCGATTAGCGTCGAACAGAAACCCTTGGTCTTCCGGCGAGGGAGTTTTTCACTCCCTTTATCGTTACTCATGTCAGCATTCGCACTCGTGATACCTCCAGCATGCTTCTCAACACACCTTCATCGGCTTACACGACGCTCCTCTACCGCTCATCCGTAAGGATGAACCCGTAGCTTCGGTACCTGGTTTAGCCCCGTTACATCTTCCGCGCAGGCCGACTCGACTAGTGAGCTATTACGCTTTCTTTAAAGGATGGCTGCTTCTAAGCCAACCTCCTAGCTGTCTGAGCCTTCCCACATCGTTTCCCACTTAACCAGGATTTGGGGACCTTAGCTGACGGTCTGGGTTGTTTCCCTTTTCACGACGGACGTTAGCACCCGCCGTGTGTCTCCCACGCTGGCACTCACCGGTATTCGGAGTTTGCCTCGGGTTGGTAAGTCGGGATGACCCCCTAGCCGAAACAGTGCTCTACCCCCGGCGGTGATACGTGAGGCGCTACCTAAATAGCTTTCGAGGAGAACCAGCTATCTCCGAGCTTGATTAGCCTTTCACTCCGATCCACAAGTCATCCAAATCTTTTTCAACAGATCCTGGTTCGGGCCTCCAGTTGATGTTACTCAACCTTCACCCTGCTCATGGATAGATCGCTCGGTTTCGGGTCTATATCCAGCGACTGTGTCGCCCAGTTAAGACTCGGTTTCCCTACGGCTCCCCTATACGGTTAACCTCGCCACTGAATATAAGTCGCTGACCCATTATACAAAAGGTACGCAGTCACAGAACAAGTCTGCTCCTACTGCTTGTACGCACACGGTTTCAGGATCTATTTCACCCCTCTCCGGGGTTCTTTTCGCCTTTCCCTCACGGTACTGGTTCACTATCGGTCAGCCAGGAGTATTTAGCCTTGGAGGATGGTCCCCCCGTCTTCAGTCAAGGTTTCTCGTGCCCCGACCTACTCGATTTCACGTGATCAGATTTTCGACTACGGGGCTATCACCCGCTATACCAGACTTCCCAGTCTGTTCGTCTAATCGGTCACACGCTTAAGGGCTGGTCCCCGTTCGCTCGCCGCTACTAGGGGAATCTCGGTTGATTTCTTTTCCTCAGGGTACTTAGATGTTTCAGTTCCCCTGGTTCGCCTCTTGCGCCTATGTATTCAGCGCAAGATACTCATCTTGTGATGAGTGGGTTTCCCCATTCAGAGATGTCCGGGTCGCAGGTCGTTTGCCACCTCACCGAACCTTATCGCAGGCTACCACGTCTTTCATCGCCTCTGGCTGCCTAGGCATCCACCGTGTGCGCTTCATTGCTTGACCCTATAACCCGAAGGAGTCTGGGGTTCGCAATGATAACGATTGCCGGATACGCTTGAGACGTATCACAATACAATTTACGTAGAAACGCGTTCAACGCGTTTCTGTCAGCATGATATACATTGTTAAAGAGCGACTGTTCTATGAACAGTGATAAGACAACGCGGTACGTTCTGGCTTATCAATGGTCACAAAACCAACAAACGGTACGAGAAGCACAGGAGATATCACCTGGTACGACGCGATATGGTGGAGCCAAGCGGGATCGAACCGCTGACCTCCTGCGTGCAAGGCAGGCGCTCTCCCAGCTGAGCTATGGCCCCATCGTGTTATGCAAGACCGACCTCTTGTTATAAATTCCTCGCTGACACGTCAATGAACCGCACGTTGCAGCAAGCTGCAGAGGGCGATGTCGTCGTTTCGGCGTAACAGGAATTTGGTGGGTCTGGGCAGATTTGAACTGCCGACCTCACCCTTATCAGGGGTGCGCTCTAACCAACTGAGCTACAGACCCAAGAGGGGATCGTGCGAAAACCGTTTGCTCTACTATCTGATCAGGTAATTCATTGTGAGCGCTTGCCGCGAGGGGAAGACATCGTTTAAGGAGGTGATCCAGCCGCAGGTTCCCCTACGGCTACCTTGTTACGACTTCACCCCAGTCATGAACCACACCGTGGTGATCGCCCTCTTGCGTTAGGCTAACCACTTCTGGTGCAGTCCACTCCCATGGTGTGACGGGCGGTGTGTACAAGGCCCGGGAACGTATTCACCGTGGCATTCTGATCCACGATTACTAGCGATTCCGACTTCACGGAGTCGAGTTGCAGACTCCGATCCGGACTGAGATCGGCTTTTCGGGATTGGCTCACTCTCGCGAGTTGGCAACCCTTTGTACCGACCATTGTAGCACGTGTGTAGCCCTACTCGTAAGGGCCATGATGACTTGACGTCGTCCCCACCTTCCTCCGGTTTGTCACCGGCAGTCTCCTTAGAGTTCCCGCCATTACGCGCTGGCAAATAAGGACAAGGGTTGCGCTCGTTACGGGACTTAACCCAACATTTCACAACACGAGCTGACGACAGCCATGCAGCACCTGTCTCTGCGTTCCCGAAGGCACTAAGGTATCTCTACCAAATTCGCAGGATGTCAAGAGTAGGTAAGGTTCTTCGCGTTGCATCGAATTAAACCACATGCTCCACCGCTTGTGCGGGCCCCCGTCAATTCATTTGAGTTTTAACCTTGCGGCCGTACTCCCCAGGCGGTCGACTTATCGCGTTAACTTCGCCACAAAGTGCGCTAGGCACCCAACGGCTGGTCGACATCGTTTACGGCGTGGACTACCAGGGTATCTAATCCTGTTTGCTACCCACGCTTTCGCACCTCAGTGTCAGTGTCAGTCCAGAAGGCCGCCTTCGCCACTGGTATTCCTCCCGATCTCTACGCATTTCACCGCTACACCGGGAATTCTACCTTCCTCTCCTGCACTCTAGCTTGACAGTTCCGGATGCCGTTCCCAGGTTGAGCCCGGGGCTTTCACAACCGGCTTATCAAGCCACCTACGCGCGCTTTACGCCCAGTAATTCCGATTAACGCTTGCACCCTCCGTATTACCGCGGCTGCTGGCACGGAGTTAGCCGGTGCTTCTTCTGTGAGTGATGTCTTTCCTGATGGGTATTAACCACCAGGCGTTCTTCCTCACTGAAAGTGCTTTACAACCCGAGGGCCTTCTTCACACACGCGGCATGGCTGGATCAGGGTTGCCCCCATTGTCCAATATTCCCCACTGCTGCCTCCCGTAGGAGTTCGGGCCGTGTCTCAGTCCCGATGTGGCTGATCATCCTCTCAGACCAGCTACGGATCGTCGCCTTGGTGAGCCATTACCTCACCAACCAGCTAATCCGACATAGGCTCATCCGATAGCGGGAGCCGAAGCCCCCTTTCTCCCGTAGGACGTATGCGGTATTAGCCTGGGTTTCCCCAGGTTATCCCCCACTATCGGGCAGATTCCTATGCATTACTCACCCGTCCGCCGCTCGTCAGCATCTAGCAAGCTAGATCTGTTACCGCTCGACTTGCATGTGTTAGGCCTGCCGCCAGCGTTCAATCTGAGCCATGATCAAACTCTTCAGTTTAAGATCAATGCGATCCTTACTCGCCATCTCAGGACTAGCCGAAGACAACAAAAGCGGATCAAACTTGACTCAAGGTTCAAACGAATTCACTGTGATACTCCGAAGAGCATCTTCGTGTTCGCTTGCCTTGATATTAGGTGATGATTCACCCTCATCGGCAAGCGCCCACATGAATTACCTGATCAAATTGTTAAAGAGCAACTTTCTTGAGTTCGCTGCGACGGGCTCGGTGACCTGAACCGTGTTGCCTCAGCGAGGAAGGCGTATTCTACGCATTCCGTGGTGTTTGTCAAGGGCTGCTTTCAGCGCGTGAAGCGAGCGATCAATCCAACCAACAGATGACACTAACTTCCTGACAAACCGAAGGTTTTTCAACCTTCTTCACCGCTGGTAACGCTTGGCGTCCCCGGCAGCGGATGCGTACTTTACGGATTCGCTGCCGGGTTGGCAAGGGGTATTTTGAAAAAGTTTTCAAAAAGTTCAAGCAAGCGTCACACGGGCGTAACGTTTCTTGCCTGCCTGGATGACGTACACCTTACCGATGGCCAGCATGGCATCTTGAGCAACGACCTCGCCATCGACCTTGACGCTGCCATTTTTCAGCATGTCCTTGGCCTGGGCGCTGTTCTTTGTCAGGCCGGAGCGATTCAGAACCGCGGCGATGGGCGCTTGCTCGCTGCCTTCGAAATCCACCGTCACTTCCGGCAGGTCTTCCGGCAGCTCACCCTCGGCCAGCTGGTTGCCCGCCGATTTATGCGCATTCGCGGCTGCTTCATCGCCGTGGTAACGGGCGATGAGTTCACGCGCCAGCTCCATCTTCACATCCCGAGGATTGGCACCCTGCTCCACGCTGAGCTTCAGCGCGGCGATCTCTTCGTTGGTTTTCAACGAGAGCAATTCAAAGTAGCGCCACATCAAGCTGTCAGGCATGGAGACCAGCTTGTTGAACATCGACCCCGGCGCTTCGTCCACGCCGACGTAGTTGCCCAGCGATTTGGACATCTTCTGGACGCCGTCCAGCCCTTCCAGCAGCGGCATGGTAATGACGACCTGTGGCTCCTGGCCAAAATGCTTCTGGATTTCACGCCCCATCAGCAAGTTGAACTTCTGGTCGGTACCGCCCAGCTCGATGTCGGCTTCCAGCGCAACCGAATCGTAGCCCTGCACCAGCGGGTAGAGGAATTCATGGATGGCGATGGGCTGATTGGCCTTGTAACGCTTCTCGAAGTCGTCACGCTCCAGCATGCGGGCCACGGTGCTTTGGGCGGCCAGCTCGATCATCTTCGCGGCGGTCAGCTCACCGAACCACTCCGCATTGAAACGGACTTCGGTCTTTTCAGGATCGAGGATCTTGAAAACCTGCTCTTTATAGGTTTCCGCATTCGCTTTGACATCGGCTTCGGTCAGCGGCTTGCGGGTGACGTTCTTGCCGGTGGGATCACCGATCCGACCGGTGAAGTCACCAATCAGGAAGATCACCGTGTGCCCCAGATCCTGGAACTGGCGCATTTTGGTGAGCAGCACGCTATGGCCGAGGTGCAGGTCGGGGGCGGTAGGATCGAATCCAGCCTTGATGCGCAGCTTGCGGCCCGACGCCAGTTTCTTGCGCAGCTCGTCTTCTACCAGGATTTCATGCGTACCTCGCGACAGCAGCGCTAACGCCTGATCCACCTCACTCATTGCCTCTCTCCATGTACTATATGCCGTATATAGGCGATTAACCGTGATAGCGGGCGATATTACCACGCCCCAAGGCACTGGTTGAGCCTTCACCCCGTTTTGGATGCATGGCGATATGAAAACTTCACCTCTCGCGTTACCGACCTTGTATGTCGGGCTGATGTCGGGCACCAGCCTGGACGGCATCGATGCCGCCCTCGTCGAAATAACGCCCCATACTCCTCCGACCCTGATCGGCACCACGGCGGTTGCCATGCCCGATGCGCTGCATGGGCAACTGCTACATTTATGCCACTCGTCGTCGGTGACGTTTGCCGAGCTGGCCGCTGCCGAAGATGCTTTCTGCCGCTTGCAAGCACGGGCCGTCAACACTCTGTTGGCAGAGCATGGCGTCGCTCACCACCAGATAGCGGCCATCGGCAGCCACGGCCAGACCATCGAACATGCCCCCGAGGGGCACCAGGGCGGGCCACGCTATACCTGGCAACTGGACAACCCGAGCCTGCTGGCAGAACTGACCGGCTGCGCCGTCGTGGCGGATTTTCGCCGTCGTGACCTGGCTGCAGGAGGCCAGGCGGCGCCCCTGGCTCCTGCGTTTCATCAGGCACTGTTCGGAGCACGGGCAGGTGAACAGCTGGTGCTCAACCTGGGCGGCTTTGCCAACCTTACCTGGCTATCGAGCCAACCAGGGCAGGCGGTGGTGGGGTTCGATACGGGGCCGGCCAATGTGCTGCTGGATGCCTGGTTTGGCCAGCATCATGCCGGTCGATTTGACCAACAGGGTGCCTGGGCAGCCAGTGGCCGCGTGGATACCGCACTGCTGGAGCGGCTGCTGCAAGAGCCCTTCTTTCAGCAGCCACCACCGCGCAGTACGGGTCGTGAGCTCTTCCACCTGGATTGGCTACAGCGCCACCTCACCGGTCACGAAGCGCCCTGCGACATTCAGGCAACGCTGGCGGAACTCACGGTGGCCAGTATCGCGCAAGGCATCGCCCAACTGCCGCTGGGCGATCAAAAAGCGACCCTGCTGGTCTGCGGAGGAGGCGCCCATAACGACCATTTGATGGAGAGGCTGGCGGCTCGCCTACCGCACATGGCGCTGGTATCACCGGCCACGCTGGGCTGGCCGGAAGATTGGATTGAAGCGGGTGCCTTTGCCTGGCTGGCCCATCAGCGCCTGCATGGGCTCCCCGGCAACCTGCCTTCCGTGACGGGTGCCAGCGGCCCGCGTGTACTGGGCGGTATTTACGCCGCCTGATACCGCGCCGCTACTCCTTGACCAACAGCGCTCCCTTGGCTCGGGTCTGAGCATCGCTCAGTGTGCCCCCCTGTCGCTTGAGGAGCGTCTGTAGCGACATCGATCATGGCCGCCAGCGTCGTGCTCTTGCCCGACCCCGTGGGCCCTGTCACCAGCACCAATCCCCGCGCCAGGTTGAAGGCATTGCCCCTGAAACGCGCAACGCCGGGCATCTCGAAAGACAAGTCGGCTTACAGATACTCTTCATAGTCGCGGCGCTGACGATCGTTCATGATGTCGTAGATCAATCGCCGAACGTCACTGTTTTCCATGGCGGGCACATTAAGCCGACGGATATCGCCATCAACACGTATCATGGGAGGCAAGCCTGCAGAAAGATGCAGGTCGGACGCATTCTGCTTTGCCGAGAATGCCAGCAGTTCGGTAATATCCATCTCTCTTTTCCCAGCTGCGGTAAGGTGTTTGAGTATGACAGACAACGCGCTTCCCGAGTCACTGGCCGCTGCGCGCGAACGCCTGGGCCAGGCGCTCGACCAGGCCGGGCGACCAGCGAACGGTGCAACGCTGCTGGCGGTGAGTAAAACCAAGCCCGCCAGCAGCGTGCGCCTGGCCTGGCAGCACGGCCAGCGGGCGTTTGGCGAAAACTACCTGCAGGAAGCGCTGGACAAGCAGGCGCAGTTGGCCGACCTGGAAGACATTGTCTGGCACTTCATTGGCCCGTTGCAATCCAACAAAACCCGGCCCGTGGCCGAACAGTTTGCCTGGGTACACAGCGTCGACCGCCTCAAGATTGCCAAGCGCCTGAGCGAACAGCGCCCGGCCCACCTGCCACCGCTGAATATCTGCCTGCAGGTCAATATCAGTCGCGAAGCCAGCAAATCCGGGGTACTACCGGAAGATGCGCTGGCCATGGCCCGGGAAATCGCGCCCCTGCCCGGCCTCGCCTTGCGGGGCCTCATGGCGATTCCCGCCCCGGCGGAAACGCAGGAAGCGCAGCGCAAACCGTTGGCTGAGCTACGGGCGCTGCTGGAAACGCTGCAGGCAGCCCTGCCCGACGCCCCTCTGGATACGCTCTCGATGGGCATGAGCGATGACCTCGAAGCCGCGATTCTGGAAGGTGCCACGCTGGTACGGCTGGGCACCGCCATTTTTGGCGCTCGGAGTTGACGGCGACCACCCGAACACGGCTTATTTTCTGCGGCACGCCGCAGCCATTTGCAAAAAAGGATACCCCCATGGCGAACAAGATCACCTTCATTGGCGCAGGCAACATGGCCAGCGCCATTATCGGCGGCCTGATCGACAGCGGTGTCGCGCCTGGCGACATCACCGCCACGGCCCCCAACGAGAGCGAGCTTTCAGCCCTGGCCTCGCGCCTGGGCATTCATACCCATACCGATAACAACGCGGCGGTGAGTGGCGCTGACGTGGTCGTCCTGGCCGTCAAGCCGCAAATCATGCGCGGCGTTTGTGAGGCCCTGCGCGATAGCGTCCAGCAGCAGGCACCGCTGGTCGTGTCAATTGCGGCAGGTCTGGACGCTGACACCATCGACCAGTGGCTAGGGGGTGGTAACGCCCTGGTACGCTGCATGCCCAACACGCCGTCCCTGGTCGGCATGGGCGCCAGCGGCCTCTACGCCAATCAGGCCGTCAGCGAGGCCCAGCGCGAACTGGCCACTCAGATGATGGAAGCAGTGGGTATCGTCGAGTGGGTCGAAGAAGAGCACCTGCTGAATGCCGTCACCGCCGTGTCCGGCAGCGCACCGGCCTATTTCTTCCTGATGTTCGAAGCCATGGAAGCAGCCGCCGTGGCACAGGGGCTTTCGGCCGCCACGGCGCGACGGCTGGCCATCCAGACCGCGTTGGGTGCCGCCACCATGGCCAAGCACAGCGACAAAGACCCCGCCACGCTGAAACAGAACGTGATGTCGCCGGGCGGCACCACCGAACGCGCCATTGCCCACATGGAAGAGGCCGAACTGAGAACCATCGTCGCTGATGCCATGCAAGCGTGTGCTCAGCGTGCCGACGCCATGGCCAAAGAGCTCGGCCAACACACATAATGCCTGCGTTACACACAGGATGACGTGCCTGATACGCCTTTAGCGTTTATTTTGCACACCAATACCAAGATCGAAGGAGAGGCAGTAATGGGAAGCCAACTGGGCAGCGCGGGGCTAATGCTCGTCAATACACTGATCAATATCTATCTGTTTCTGTTGATGCTGCGTTTCTTGCTGCAGGCGTCACGGGCCGATTACTACAACCCCCTGAGCCAGTCGGTGGTCAAGATCACCCAGCCGGTGGTAGGGTTGTTCCAGGGCGTCCTGGGCCCCGTGGCAGGTCGCTTCGACATGGCCACCCTTGCGGCAGGATTCGTCTTGAAGGTCGTCAGCATCGTGGCCATCTTCATGGTCATTGACCTGGGCATGCCGCCGATTCCCGGCCTGTTGATTGCCGGGGTAGCGGCCCTGGCCAATGCCATCCTGAAGATTTACTTCTTTGCCATGATCGTCATGATCATCCTGAGCTGGGTGGCTCCCAATGCCAGTCATCCAGGCGCGCTGCTGGTCATGCAGCTGGTAGAGCCCATCATGGCTCCCGTGCGCAAGGTCATCCCGCCGCTGGGCATGATCGACCTGTCACCCATCGTGGTGTTCATCGCCATCAACCTGGTCGATGGGCTGGTGGTTGGCGCGCTGATCCGCGCGGCGGGAATCTCGGGCGCGCTGGTCGGCCTCTGAGGCTGGTCGTCGCGTCTTTTTGAGCAGGATCCATTTTGCAGGACTAGCGCTTTCGATGCCTGATTCAGACACTCTTGCTTTTGCTGACCGGCCAGCGGACTCCGTGGGTCTGGTCACACCACACGTTGCCAAATTTGATACGCCGCTACCGCTTGCCTGCGGCAAGACGCTGCCAGAATACGAGCTGATCTATGAAACCTACGGCACGCTCAACGCCGAGCGCTCCAACGCGGTACTGATCTGTCACGCACTCTCCGGCCACCACCATGCGGCGGGCTACCACTCTGCCGAGGACCGCAAGCCCGGCTGGTGGGATGCCCATATCGGCCCGGGCAAATCCATCGACACCAACCGTTTCTTCGTGGTGTCGCTGAACAACCTGGGCGGCTGCCACGGCAGTACCGGCCCCGTCAGCCATAACCCAGACACCGGTCGCCAGTGGGGGCCTGACTTCCCCGTGATCACGGTCAACGACTGGGTGGCCAGTCAGGCGCGCCTGGCCGACCACCTGGGCATCGAGCGCTGGGCTGCGGCCGTGGGTGGCAGCCTGGGCGGCATGCAGGTGCTGCAGTGGAGCATCACGTACCCGGAGCGAGTGGCCAATGCGGTTATCATTGCCGCCACGCCCCGCCTGTCGGCCCAGAACATCGCCTTCAACGAGGTGGCTCGTCAGGCCATTCGCTCCGACCCGGAGTTCTTCGATGGCTGGTACGCAGAGCACGACACGGTGCCCAGGCGGGGCCTGAAGCTGGCGCGGATGGTCGGTCATATCACTTACCTCTCCGAAGACGCCATGGGCAGCAAGTTTGGCCGCGACCTGCGCAGCGACGACCTGAATTTCGGCTTCGATGTCGAGTTCCAGGTGGAGTCCTACCTGCGTTATCAGGGCGATACTTTCTCCACCGCCTTCGATGCCAATACCTATCTGCTGATGACCAAGGCGCTGGACTACTTCGACCCTGCCGCCCGCCACGGGGGCGACCTTGCCCAGGCGCTGGCCCCGGCCCAATGTCCTTTCCTGATCGTCAGCTTCACCACCGACTGGCGCTTCCCGCCCTCGCGTTCCCGTGAGCTGGTGGATGCCCTGACCCAGGCGGGCAAATCGGTCAGCTATGCCAATATCGACTCCCCTCACGGCCACGACGCCTTCCTGCTGCCTGAACCCCGCTACCACGCGCTGTTCAGTGCCTTCATGGGTCGCGTCGCTCGCGAGCTGAAGATCGACGCCGTCGCCAAGAAGGAGGCTCGTTAATGCGCACCGACCTGGAATTGATCTATGACTGGGTGCCCCACGGCGCCCGTATCCTCGACCTGGCCTGCGGCGACGGCACGCTGCTGGAGCGGCTGGCCAACGAGAAACAGGTCTCCGGTTACGGGCTGGAGATCGACCCGGAGGGCATCACCCAGTGTGTGGCCAAGGGGGTCAGCGTGATCGAGCACAACCTGGACGACGGCCTGGCCAGCTTCGGCGACAACAGCTACGACCAGGTCATCATGACGCAGGCCTTGCAGGCACTGCGCCGCCCGGACAAGATGCTCGATGAGATGCTGCGGGTGGCGGAGGAAGGCATCATTACCTTCCCCAACTTTGCCTACTGGCGTCACCGCGTCCACCTGGGGGTGCGCGGTTACATGCCGGTATCGAAATCGCTGCCCCACGCCTGGTACGACACGCCCAACATTCACCTGTCGACCTTCAATGACTTCGAGCACCTCTGTGGTGAGAAGGGGCTGGTGATCGTGGACCGCGCCGTGGGCGTGGGCGACCACAAAGGACACTGGACATCCAAATGGTGGCCGAATCTGTTTGGCGAAATTGCCATCTTCAGGGTTCGCCGCCGCCCATCGTAGAGGAGAACCGCCATGGCGATGGCAAGACTGCGCCGCAGCCTCGCGCTGCTGACACTATTGGGTCTGCTGCTGATGTCGACCCAGGCCACGGCAGAACAGTGGGTCGAAGTGGGCGATTATGAAATTCACTACAGCGCCATCGCCACGCGGCATCTGAGCCCGGAAGTCGCTCAAGCCCACCGCATCCAGCGCAGCGCCGGGCACGGGCTGGTCAACGTGGCCGTGCGCCAGCGCCAGCCCGATGGCACGACGCGCCCGGTCATGGCCAACGTCCAGGGCAGCGCCGGAGGACTGAATGACGCCGGGGAGTCTCTCGGCTTTCGCAATGTCCGCGACGGCGATGCCACCTACCACATTGCGCTGTTCAGCCTGCGCCATGACGAACCCATGCGCTTCGACCTGGAAGTGCGCCACGACCGCAATGCGCCCCCGCAGCCGGTCAGCTTTATCCAGCGCTTCTACATCGAGCGTTAGGCCCGCACCGTCAGCGCCCGGTTCAAACGTGCAGTGAAAGGCGCTGCGTCGCGCCACTCGAGACGAATGCCGTAGGCCAGCACATCGACGCCCGCCGCCATGGCCTCGGCCAGCGCGGTCGCGTAAACGGGGTCGATGTGGGCCGCTGGAGCCACGTCCTCGATCCCTTCATGGGCGACGCAAAACAGCAGCACCGCCCGTTCACCCTGCTGGGCCAGCGCCGTCAGATGATGCAAATGCCGCGTGCCACGCTCACTGACCGAATCCGGGAAATAGCCGTGGCCATCGTCCTCCTTGAGCGTTACCTGCTTGACCTCGACATAGACCGCCCCCTTCACCGGGTCGTCGAGGCGAAAATCGAGCCGCGCATCGGCTACTTTCACCTCACGCGTCAGCGTGGCGTAGTCTGCCAGAGGGGGGATGTCTCCCGCCTGTATGGCCGACTCGACCAACCGATTGGCCCGCCCGGTGTGCACCGAGGCCAGCGCCAGCGCGCCGTCCGGCTGGGGCAGCGCAATCCACTCCCAGGTCCAGGCCAGCTTGCGCTTGGGGTTGTCGCTGGGCGATAGCCATACCCGAGCCCCCGGCACGTTGACCGCCTTCATCGAACCGGTATTGGGGCAGTGCGCCACCACCTCTTCGCCGCTGTCCAGCCGCACATCGGCCAGAAAACGCTTGTAGCGGCGCAGCAGCGTACCCGGCACCAGCGTGGGGTAGTGCATCATAAGCGACCTAAGAAGCGGGCCAGGCGCTCCATGGCTTCCTGAAGCCTGGGCACTTCATTGGTGAACGCGATTCGCACATGGTGCTCTCCGCCCTGGACGGCAAAGTCGATCCCCGGAGTGATGGCCACGTTCTCCTCTTGCAGCAGGCGTTCGCAAAAGGCCTGGCTGTCGCGGCTGTAGCGAGCAATATCCAACCATACATAAAACGCCCCCTGGGGTGGCAGGTCCGGCGCCAGCCCCAGCGCCGCCAGGCCATCCAGCAACACCTGACGCCGCTGCCTGAGGGTGGCCCGACGGGTTTCGAGAATATCGCGACACTCCGGCGTGAAGGCCGCCAGCGCCGCATGCTGGGAGGGCGTCGGCGCAGCCAGAAACACGTTCTGCGCCAGCCGCGTGAGTGGCTCGACCGCCTGCTCGGGCGCCACCAGCCACCCCAGCCGCCAGCCCGTCATGCCGAAGTACTTGGAAAAGCTGTTCACCACAAACGCATTCTCCGATAGCGACAGAGCCGACAGCGGGGCATCGTCGTAATTCAGCCCCTGATAGATTTCGTCGACGATGAGATCGCCGCCCTTGGCGGCCACCGTCTGCATGACCTCCCTTAGCGCGGTAGCGCTGAGCGTATGCCCGGTGGGGTTGGAAGGCGTGGCCAGCATCGCCAGCCGCGTATCGGGCTGCCAGTGACGTTCGACCAGCGGTGCGGTCAGCTGCCAGCCGCTGTCACGACCCACCGGTACGCTGTCGATGTGGGCACCGGCCAGCGCCATGAAGTGGCGATTGCACGGGTAATTGGGGTCGGCCATCAGCACGCGCTGACCGCTTTCCACCAGCAGCTGGCTGGCCAGCAGCAGGGCACCGGACGCGCCGGGGGTCACCAGAATCCGCGCCGGGTCCACCGTTGCCCCAAAGTGCTGGGCATAATGGTCGGCAATCGCTTCACGCAGTGAGGCCAGCCCCGCCGCCGGTGTATAGCGTGTACGGCCTTCCGCTAGCGCCTGCTGCCCTGCCGCCACGATGGGGGCTGGCGTGGCAAAATCGGGTTCTCCTACCTCCAGGTGGATGACATCATGACCCGCCGCCTCACGCGCCTGCGCCATTTCCAATAAGTGCATCACGCGAAAAGGTGCGACGTGTTCCACACGCGTATTCCAGGCCATAACGGTTCCTTTTCCTAGCAGTAGTCAAAACATGACCCATGGCGTACAAGATGTAGGACCATGGTCGAAAACGCACTATTATGCTTGCATCACAGCTAATTTTCAGCTAAACAAGCACCCCTTTGGCGTGCGATCGTGACACACGCACATGGTCGATCAGCAGTCACAACGTTCAGTAGTCACAACGTAAGGGGCACTCCCATGCCAGTAGCGGAAAAGAAATCGGAAGCGTCCAAGTCCTTCATCCCGTACGAGCCGGCACCGGGTGAAGAGTATATGAACGAGAAGCAGCTCGCGCACTTCCGCCAGCTGCTTCTGGACTGGAAACAGGACCTCATGGAAGAGGTGGATCGTACCGTACGCCACCTGCAGGAAGACGCCAATAACTACGCCGACCCCGCCGACCGCGCGACCCAGGAAGAAGGCTTCAGCCTGGAACTGCGTACTCGGGATCGTGAGCGCAAGTTGCTGAAAAAGATCAACGAAACCATCGAAAAGATCGATGAAGACGACTACGGCTTCTGCGAGGCCTGCGGAGTCGAGATCGGTATTCGCCGCCTCGAAGCACGCCCGACGGCCACGCTGTGCGTCGACTGCAAAACGCTGGCCGAGCTGAAAGAGAAGCAGCTGGGCGGTTGACACCGCGGCCACCGCAACATGAGTGACGGCCGCTGACGGGCACCCTTGAGGTGCCCGTTTTTGTTTGTCATCTTGTGTCTTTCCACGCTTGTGCTCTTTGATTGCCAGAAACGGGTTGCCATGACCGCTACCGCTTCCTATCGCGGGCGTTTTGCCCCTACGCCCTCCGGCCCTTTGCATCTTGGCTCACTGGTGGCCGCCCTGGGTAGCTATCTGGACGCCCGTGCCGCCGGTGGCCAATGGCTGGTACGCATAGAAGACATCGACCCGCCACGCTGCCCAGACGGCGCCGACCGCACCATTCTGCAGCAGCTGGAAAGGTTCGGCTTGTATTGGGACGAAGCGGTCTGCTGGCAGCACACCCGCTCAGACGCCTATCAGCGAGCGCTGGAGCAGCTGATCACCCAGCGCCTCGCCTACCCCTGCAGCTGTTCGAGAAAGCAGTGGCAGAATTTCGACGTCTATCCTGGCTGGTGCCGAGACGGCGTGCGCGACGCGACCAAACCTATTGCCTGGCGGCTGCGCAGCGACCTCGGCCAGCGCCCTGTCGTCTGGCAGGACCGCCTGTTTGGTCGCCAGCAGTTCGACCCGGCGGCGCTGGGCGACGTGGTGCTCAAGCGTAAGGATGCCTTGTGGGCCTATCAGCTGGCGGTCGTGGTCGATGATGCAGACCAGGCCATCACCGATATCGTGCGCGGCTACGACCTGCTCGACAACACCCCCTGGCAGCGCCAACTGCAAGCGGCACTGGGCCATGCCACGCCGCGCTACCTGCACCTGCCGCTGGTGGTATCTGCGGATGGCCAGAAGCTCTCCAAACAGAACCTGGCCCCGCCGCTGGCCGATGCACCAGACGCCGTGCGCCGCCAGCTGCACCAGGCGCTCACGCTGCTCGACCAGGCGCCCCCGGCAACCCTGGCAAGCGAGCCAGTCGACACTCAACTGCAGTGGGCCATTGCCCACTGGTCGCCCGAGCGCCTGACGCCCCACGCCCACCGGCCCACGCCCGAGGAGTCCTGACATGTACGTTTACCGCATCATGCTGTTTCTGGTGTTTGGCGGCTATCTGCTGTCGCCTCTGTTCATGAACGGCTGGGGCGACCCGGACACGGCCTGGTATCGCCCTTTCGCCATCTGGGGTGGCCTGATCGCCCTGACCCTATGGCTTGAACAGAAGAGGAAGCTGGATGAGCGTTGAGCTAGCGGGGGTTGCCCTGCTGGGCCTGGGCTACCTCGGCCTGCTGCTGGCCTGCGGCATGGCCGTCGAGCGCGGCCGGGTACCTATTCGGGTCACTCGTCACCCCATGGTCTACACCCTGGCGCTAGGGGTCTATGCCAGCGCATGGGCGGTCTACGGTAGCGTCGAGATGGCTTCCAAGGCCGGTTTCGGCTACCTGGCCTACTACCTGGGCGCGGCCGGTGCCTTCTTGCTGGCACCGGTACTGCTGGTGCCCATCCAGCGTATCACCCGCACTTACCAGCTCTCATCTCTGGCCGACCTGTTTGCGTTCCGCTATCGGTCACGCTGGGCCGGTACGCTGGTCACGCTGCTGAGCCTGGCGGCCGTCCTGCCCTTGCTGGGCATTCAGGTGCAGACCCTCAGCGACACCATTGCCCTGCTCTCGGGCAGCCATTACAGCGGGGGCGTCACGCTGCTGCTCTGCGCCGCTATCGCTGCCTGCGCGGTGCTGTTTGGTGCCCGCCATAGCCACCGCCAGCGCCACGATACGCTGCTGACCGTGATTGCCTTCGAATCGGTGATCAAGCTGCTGGCCATGCTGGGGCTTGGCGTGATTGCGCTGTGGTGGGTGTTCGATGGCCCCCAGGACCTGCAGCGCTGGCTGGAAGGCCCAGGGGCCGCCGTGCAGGCCGCCACCCCGCAGCTGGAAGCGCCACAGTGGAGAACCCTGCTGCTGCTGTTTTTTGCCGCCGCTTTCCTGATGCCGCACCTGTTTCAGATCACCTTCGCCGAAAGCCTCTCACGGCACACTCTGCTTCAGGCCAGCTGGTCACTGCCACTGTTTCTGCTGCTGATGGCGCTGCCCGTCCCGCTGATCTTATGGGCAGCCCAATCGACCCAGCCCGACGTGCCCGTCGCGGCCTACGCCGCCTATCTGATGACCGAGCACTGGTGGGTCGGTGCGCTGGCTTTCATCGGCGGCCTGGCCGCAGCCAGCGGTACCATGATGATGATTGCGCTGGCGCTGTCGGGCATGGTGCTGAATCACCTAGTGCTCGTAGCCCGGCCGCCGGAAGCGCGCAGCGACCTCTATGGCTGGCTGCTGTGGCTACGTCGCGCGCTGGTGGTTGCGGTGATTGCCGGAGGCTGGCTGTTCGCCGAAAGCCTGGGCCGCTATCACTCCCTCACCAGCCTGGGGCTGGCCGCCTTCGTGGGCATGGCCCAGTGCCTGCCGGGCATGCTGGCGCTGCTCTACTGGCCCGGCGCCAATCGCAAGGGCACCCTGGCGGGATTGGTCGGCGGCATCGTCATCTGGCTGTGGGGGCTTTGGCTGCCCCTGCTGCTCAACACCCCGCTGCCCGCCCTGCCCTTCACCCCGCTGATGAGCGCCGATGACCCTGCCTGGTTCAGCGTCACGCTGATCTCGCTGGCCATCAATATCGTTCTGCTGATGGTGGTATCGCTGTTCACGCGCATGTCCGAAGGCGAAAGCTCGTCTGCCGAGGCCTGCTCGGTGGACGCGGTCATCCGTTCCAAGCGCCTGCCGCTGGAGGCCGCCACCGCCGGTGATTTCACCGCACACCTGGCCCAGGCGCTGGGCGAGGAAGCCGCTGGCCGTGAGGTCAGTCGCGCCCTGAAGGCGCTCAACCTGACACCTCAGGAGCGCCGCCCCTACGCACTGCGCCGCCTGCGTGATCGTATCCAGGCCAACTTGTCCGGGCTCATGGGGCCTTCGGTGGCGCGCGATATCGTGGACCGCTACCTGCCCTATCGCCACGACGATGCACCGGTCACCGACGACATTCACTTCGTCGAAAGCCGCCTGGAAGCCTACCGTTCACGGCTGACCGGGCTGGCCCGCGAACTGGACGGTCTGCGCCGCCACCACCGCCAGACGCTGGCGTATCTCCCCGTCGGGCTTTGCGTACTGGGTGACGACGACGAACTCCTGATGTGGAATCAGGCGCTGTCGCAGCTCTCGGGTATCAGTGGAGACAGCGTGATCGGCTCACGCCGCGACAGCCTGCCCGCACCCTGGCCGGAACTGCTGGGCAGCGTACTGGAAGCAGACCAGACCCCGCTTTACAAGCAGGCCGTCTCGCTGCACGGCAAGGATTACTTTCTCACCCTGCATAAAGCGGTTCTGAGTGGCCATGACAGCCGTGGCGGCAGCGTGGTGCTGGTCGAAGACCACACCGAAATGAAGTGGCTGGAAGAGGAACTCGTGCACGCCGCGCGGCTGGCCTCGATTGGCCAACTGGCCGCCGGCGTGGCCCATGAGATCGGCAATCCGATTACCGGCATCTCATCGCTGGCCCAAAACCTGCGCTACGACACCGAGGACCCAGCACTGCTGGAAACCGCCGACCAGATCCAACAGCTGACCCAGCGCGTAACCCGCATCGTCAACTCGCTGGTCGGCTTTGCCCATGGCGGCCGAGCTGCCCTGCCCCAGCCCGCCGCTCCGGTCGCCCTGGCCAGCGTCAGCGACGATGCCTTGCACTTGATCCACCTGGCCCGCTCAGGGGAGGATGTGCGCTTTACCAATGCGTGCGCGGATGACATTGTGGTGCGTGGTGACGCCCAGCGGCTAACCCAGGTGATGGTCAACCTGCTGAGCAATGCCAAGGATGCCTGTGCCCCACAAGGCAGCGTGGTGATCGAGGCTGGCCACCAGGCCAACCACGCCTGGTGGCGCGTGACCGACGACGGCCACGGCATCGACGACAGCGTCAAACACCGGCTGTTCGAACCGTTCACCACCACGAAACCGGCAGGCGAAGGTACCGGGCTTGGGTTATCGTTGGCGTATCAAATCATCAATGAGCACCAAGGCAACATAGAAGTGGCTTCGCCACCTCCCGGACAGCCTCGCGGCACGGCCATCACGCTATGGCTCCCGCTTTACCGACAGGATGATCACTTGCCCCATGCCCCGGATACTGATTGTTGAAGATGAAGCGATTATTCGCAGCGCCCTCAAGCGCCTGCTGGAGCGTCATGACTATCGCGTCAGCGAGGCCGCCAGCGTCGAGGAAGCCCGCGAGCTCCCCCCCAGCGACTTCGATCTGGTGATCAGCGATCTGCGCCTGCCAGGGGAACCGGGCACGGCGCTGATCGCCCTGGCCGCCCCGGCCCCGGTGCTCATCATGACCAGCTATGCCAGCATGCGCTCGGCGGTGGATGCCTTGAAGCAGGGCGCCGTGGATTACGTGGCCAAGCCGTTTGACCATACCGAACTGCTGGAAACCGTCGAGCGCATTCTGCACAAGCAATCCATGCAGCAGGGCACTCCCCCGGACATCACCGACGATGGCGGTGGCAGGCAGACGATGATCGGTGATTGCAGCGCCATGCAGCAGGTCTATACGCGCATTCGCAAAACGGCGCCCGCCGATGTCACCGTGCTGATCCAGGGCGAGTCCGGCACCGGCAAGGAGCTGGTCGCCCGCGCCATTCATCAACAGAGCAAGCGTGCCAAGGCACCGTTGATCTGCGTGAACTGCGCGGCGATCCCCGAAACTCTGATCGAGTCCGAACTGTTTGGCCATGAAAAGGGAGCCTTTACCGGCGCCAGCGCCGCCCGCACCGGGTTGGTGGAAGCCGCGGACGGCGGGACGCTGTTTCTGGATGAAATTGGTGAACTGCCGCTGGACGCCCAGGCCCGACTCTTGCGGGTGCTGCAAGAGGGCGAGATCCGCAAGATTGGCTCGGTCGAAACACGCCACGTGGATGTGCGCCTGATTGCCGCCACCCACCGGGACCTGCGCGCCCTCTCCAGGAGCGGCGAATTCCGGCTCGACCTCTACTACCGCCTGAACGTCATGCAGATTGCCCTGCCGCCGCTGCGGGAGCGCGAGGATGACGTGCTGCAGATTGCCGACATTCTGCTGGAGAAAGCGTGCAAGCGACATGAGCGGCCGGGGCTGAGGCTTTCACGGGCGGCACGCCAGGACCTGCGCGACTACCCATGGCCCGGTAACGTGCGCGAGCTGGAAAATGCCCTGGAGCGCGGCGTCATTCTGGCCGAGGGGCATCTGATCCATCCTGACGACCTGGGGCTTGGTCCAGTGACCAATCGCCCGGCGCCGTCCCCCACCGCCAGCGTCACACCCACGGCTCCTGCCAGCGACGGTGAACCGGAACCCAACGAGGACGACCTCTCTCTGGAGGACTATTTTCAGCACTTCGTGCTGGAGCATCAGGACCAGATGAGCGAAACGGAGCTGGCACAGAAGCTGGGCATCAGCCGCAAGAACCTCTGGGAAAGGCGTCAACGGCTAGGGATTCCCCGTAAAAAAACGACACGCCGATAAACTTAAGTCGACAATAAGACTAACGTCCAATAGATTGATTTGCATAAGAATTATCCAAAAACCGTTACCCCTTCACTGTTACCTTCCCACACAACGACTCGGCAAAAAGGGCAATTTCGGGGTAACACTTCCTGTGCGGATAAGTTCCCTGGCCCGCCTTTAAAACGCCAAGCCCATGAAAAATAAACGCTATCTGATAGGTGGCACAGCGAGTGCAATATTACTCAGCAAGAAGAACAAACTGGGCCACGCGGCAGTCGCTAACAAAAACAACATGACGCCGCCCCCACCTGAGCCACAACAAGAACAACAGGGCCAGGTAGAGATAACGGTACTAACAAGAACAACAGGCTCGAGTCTCACTACTTGTAAGCACAGGGTTTGCAAACACGGCGCAGACCCTGATGTGACAACAAAAACAACAGCAACCTACAAGTGCCCAAATAAGGACGCGACGTACACAAAAAGCTGCACCCCAACAACAATAACAGCAGCATAGGTGTACACCCCCGGAGCCAATAACAACTCGCCGGGAGAGAAAAGTTCGCGGTTGGATTATTGTTTTGAATACGAGGCGGTCGGAATCAGAGTGGTTCTTACGCCTACCGACTGCGGTGCGTATTCAGGGCGATGTGCCATCATGAATAAAAACAGCAGCATGGATGCTGATTGTCTGCTTAGTAGGGGGAGGCTCATGTAGCCTCCCCTTTCCGCATTTGTCACCTGTTACCGCCCAAACGCTACCTCGGCGCTTTGCAAGCTATCGGGGGTCGGATACACTCAACGCCTTGATCGATACCCTTGCGAGTCGATATCGCCGCATGTTTAAAGGATTTACCCGTTTATTACATCGTCCGGGAGAGCACTTGAAATCACTGCTCGATTCCCCAGAGAGCGCTGACAACGCGCTCAGCCCACGTATTATTCCGCGCTCCGAGCATCCCGTTTCTCGTAAGCAAATTAGTGAAGCCGCGCTGAAGGTGCTCTATCGCCTCAATGGCGCTGGCTACGATGCCTACCTGGTGGGTGGCTGCATTCGTGATGCGCTGCTGGGCAAGATGCCCAAGGATTTCGACGTGGCCACCAACGCCACGCCGGAGCAGGTGCGTGACCTGTTTCGTAACTCGCGCCTGATCGGCCGTCGCTTCCGCATCGTACATGTGCGCTTTGGTCGTGAGGTCATCGAGGTGACCACCTTCCGCGGCAAGCCGCAGGACGAGCACGGCGACCACATTGCCCATCAGTCCGACGATGGCCTGCTGCTGCGCGACAACGTGTGGGGCAGTATCGAGGAGGATGCGCTACGGCGTGACTTCACGGTCAACGCGCTCTATTACAACATTGCCGACTTCACCATTCACGACTTCGCCAACGGCGCACAGGACATCGATTCACGCACTCTGCGCCTGATCGGTGACCCTGCCACGCGCTACCGGGAAGACCCGGTGAGGATGCTGCGGGCGGTCCGCTTTGCCGCCAAGCTCGATTTCACCATCGAACCGGCCACCGAAGCGCCGATGTACGACCTTGCTCCGCTGCTGCTGAACATTCCTCCGGCACGCTTGTTCGACGAAGTGCTCAAGCTGTTCATGTCCGGCCATGGGCTGATTACCTTCCGCCTGCTGAGCCACTACAACCTGTTCGGCATGCTCTTCCCGGAAGCCGAAGAGGCCATGGCCGATGCCGCCTGGGCAGAGGAGTTGATCGAGCAGGCGCTGATCAATACCGACAAACGCATTGCCGAAGACCGCCCGGTCACACCGGCCTTTTTGCTGGCGGCGTTCCTCTGGGCACCGGTGGTACATCGCCAGGCAGCGCTCGAACGCGAGGGCATGCCTTCAGTGCCCGCACTGCAAACTGCCGCCCAGCAGGTCGTGTCTCGTCAGTTGCAGCATACGTCGATTCCCAAGCGCTTCGGTATTCCCATGCGGGAAATCTGGGAGCTGCAATCACGCCTGCCCATGCGGCGGGGCAAGCGCGCCTTCCAGACCCGCGAGCATCCACGTTTTCGGGCAGCCTACGACCTGCTGTTGCTCCGTGAGCAGGCGGGCGAAATCCCACGTGGTCTGGGCGACTGGTGGACGGCCTTCCAAAAAGGTGACGAACACGAACAGCTGCGCCTACTGCAAAAAGTCGGCAGCGACCCGGCAAGCCAGGGTGACCGGCGGCGCAAGAAAAAGCGTAAATCTCGCAAGGGCGAAGCGTGAGCCCGGTACGCGCCTATATTGGCCTGGGCAGCAATCTGGACGACCCCAAGGGGCAGCTCATTCGGGCCCTGGAGGCGCTGGCCGAGCTGCCCCTGTGCCAGATGCAGGGCCACTCCTCGCTCTACGCCACCCCGCCGATAGGCCCTCAGGACCAGCCTGACTTCATCAATGCCGTGGCCTGCCTGGAGACCCGCCTCTCGCCGCTGGCCCTGCTGGATCAGCTGCAGGCGCTCGAGCAGCGCCATCGGCGGCGGCGTTTGCGCCACTGGGGCCCCCGCACCCTGGACCTGGACCTGCTGCTCTATGGGTCACAGCACTGCCAATGGCCGCGCTTGACCGTGCCCCATGCGCAAATGCACCTGCGCGCCTTTGTACTGGTGCCGCTGGCAGAGCTTGCCAGCACGCTGGAGCCATCGCTCACCCTACATGGGCAGCCGCTCGACCACTGGGCATCGACACTTCCGCTGGACGACATCCGTCGCTTACCCAATACGGCCGCCCCTCGACGGCTAGCGTCTGACACAAATCTCGACACCATGCCCGCATTCAGGTGACAATTGCCGGTTAAACCCCTTCGCACACGCAGGGATGCCGCGATAATAACGGTCGAGCAGCGCTGACGTTCAGCCATGCCATCGACCCCATGAAGAAACAACGAGAGCACGCCATGAAAACCGTTACCCTGAGCACGCTACAAGCCTATAAGCGCGCCGGCGAAACGTTCAGTTGCCTGACCGCCTACGATGCCTCTTTTGCTCACGCCGCCAGCGCCGCTGGTGTCGATGTGCTGCTGGTCGGTGATTCGTTGGGCATGGTGCTGCAAGGTCACAGCAGCACGCTCCCCGTCACCATCGACGATATCTGTTACCACACCCGCTGTGCCGCGCGGGGCAAGGGCCATAGCCTGCTCATGGTCGACCTGCCCTTCATGAGTAATGCCACTACCGCCCAACTGTTACAGGATGGCGCAGCGCTAATGCGTGCCGGTGCCGAGCTGGTCAAGGTGGAAGGCGAAGCCTGGATGGCCGACGGCATTCGCGAGCTGACGCGCCGGGGCGTGCCGGTATGTGCCCACCTGGGCCTGACCCCGCAAACTGTCTATCAGTTGGGCGGCTATAAGGTGCAGGGCCGCGAGGCCGAGCAGGCAGCGCAGATCATCGAGGATGCCAGGGTACTGGTAGAGGCTGGTGCGTCAGTCATTCTGCTCGAATGCGTGCCTGCCAGCCTTGGCAAAGCCGTCACCGAAGCGCTGGATGTGCCCGTCATCGGAATTGGCGCAGGGCCGGATACCGATGGACAGATTCTGGTGATGCACGATGTACTGGGGGTTACCCATGGCCGCACGCCGCGTTTCGTGAAGAACTTCATGAGCGAGGCCAGCTCCATTCAAGGGGCCTTCGAAGCGTACCATCAGGCGGTCAAGCACCGCACTTTCCCCGCCACGGAACACTGCTTCTAAGCGAGTCATTGCGAATTTCCTATGCGCACTTTGCGAGATATCAACGAGCTACGCGCCATGCTGCGCGAATATCGGCGCCAGGGGCAGCGTATTGCGCTGGTGCCCACCATGGGCAACCTGCATGCCGGTCACCTGGCTCTGGTGGCCACCGCCCGGCAGCACGCGGACGTGGTGGTCTCCAGCCTGTTCGTCAACCCGATGCAGTTTGGACCGGGTGAAGACCTGGATGCCTACCCGCGCACCTTCGAGGCCGACCAGGCCCAGCTCACCGAGGCGGGCTGCCATGTTCTGTTCGCCCCCACGGTGAGCGCGCTCTACCCCAATGGCCTGGCGGCACAAACCCGCGTTCACGTGCCGGTGGTGGGCGAAGGGCTATGCGGCGGGTCACGCCCTGGCCACTTCGATGGCGTCTCGACGGTGGTCAGTATGCTGTTCCACCTGGTTCAGCCCGATGTCGCCTGCTTTGGCGAGAAGGACTATCAGCAGCTGGCGGTGATCCGCAAGCTGGTCGCCGACCTGCACATGCCCATCGAGATTCTGGGCGTGCCCATCGTGCGTGCCGAGGACGGTCTGGCCCTGTCGTCGCGCAATGGCTACCTCAGTGCCGAAGAGCGCGCCCAGGCGCCTGCGCTATATCGCACGCTGTGCGCATTACGCGAGGCGCTGGGGCAAGGCGAACCCACCGAACAGGTACTACAACGCGGCAAGGCTGCGCTGTATGATGCCGGCTTTACACCCGACTATCTGGAGCTGCGTGACACCGCACTCGGCCCGGTCACGCCGTCCACCCACCAGGCCGTTCTGCTGGCGGCTGCCAAACTCGGCCCGGCACGGCTTATCGATAACATCAGTGTGCAGCTACCCAAGGCTGCCCGGAGCTAGCCGTTAGGCTGGCTCGTCATCCAGGAGTTTTCATGCATACCATCATGCTCAAGGCCAAGCTGCACATGGCCCGCGTCACCCACGCCGTGCTCAACTACGAAGGCTCCTGCGCCATCGACGGCGAGCTGCTGGACATGGCCGGGATCCGCGAAAACGAACAGATCCAGATCTACAACGTGGAGAACGGCGAGCGCTTCACCACCTACGCCATTCGCGGTGAAGAAGGCTCACGGCTGATCTCCATCAACGGCGCGGCGGCGCATCTGGCCTCGCCTGGGCACCGCATCATCATCTGCAGCTACGCCCACTACTCCGAAGCCGAAGTGGAGCAGCACCAGCCCGCGCTGGTCTACCTGCAGGAAGGCAACCACGTCAGCCACACCAGCAATGCCATACCGGTACAGCTGGCGTAAGACGCATGAATTGAGAAACGACAGTTCAGAAACGATGTTTCCAGCGGGCCGTTGATCGGCCCGTTTTTATTTGCCAAAAAAAGCGTATTGCCGCAATGCACAACCTTCCCCTATGCTGTAGCCAAGCCTGACACGACACGCAGTAACGTCGCTAACAACAAGAGATAGGCGGCACGTCTATCTGCGATGCATCTATCTGCGATGAATTTATCTGCGATAGAAACGATGCAACACTCACTCAAGGAGTCAATGTATGCAAGACGTGGTCATTGTGGCGGCTCGCCGCACTGCTGTAGGCTCATTTGGCGGTTCACTTGCAGGTATCCCTGCCAGCGACCTGGGCGCGCTGGTCATCAAAGACATCATGGCATCGACGGGCGTGGCTCCTGAGCAGATCGATGAAGTGCTGCTGGGTCAGGTACTGACCGCAGGCGTTGGCCAAAACCCCGCGCGCCAGGCCGCCATCAAGGCAGGCCTGCCAGAGAGCGTGCCAGCCATGACCATCAACAAGGTCTGTGGCTCCGGCCTCAAGGCGCTGCACCTGGCCACTCAGGCCATTCGCTGTGGTGATGCCGAGATCATCCTGGCAGGCGGCCAGGAAAACATGTCGGCCTCCCCGCACATCCTGCCGAATTCGCGTAACGGCCAGCGCATGGGCGACTGGAAAGCCATCGACTCCATGGTCCACGACGGCCTGTGGGACGCGTTCAACAACTATCACATGGGCATCACCGCCGAAAACCTGGCCGAAAAATACGCCATCACCCGAGAAGAGATGGACGAATTTGCCGCCGCTTCGCAGCAAAAAGCCGCCGCCGCCATCAAAGAGGGCAAGTTCAAAGGCCAGATCGTGCCGGTGGAAGTCCCCCAGCGCAAAGGCGACCCGGTGGTTTTTGATACTGACGAAAACCCGCGCGAAGTGTCTGCCGACAAGCTGGGCGGCATGCGCCCTGCCTTCAAGAAAGATGGCACCGTGACAGCAGGCAACGCTTCATCGCTCAACGATGGTGCTGCCGTGGTCATGCTGTGCTCCGCTGAAAAAGCCAAAGAGCTGGGCCTGGAGCCGCTGGCACGCATTGCCGCATATGCCAATGCAGGGGTCGACCCGGCCATCATGGGCATCGGCCCGGCACCGGCTACCCGCCGCTGCCTGGAAAAAGCAGGCTGGAGCCTGGATGACCTGGACCTGGTCGAAGCCAACGAAGCCTTCGCGGCTCAGGCGCTGTCGGTCAACAAGGAGCTGGGCTGGGATACCTCGAAGGTCAACGTCAACGGCGGCGCCATTGCCATTGGCCACCCCATCGGTGCCTCCGGCTGCCGCGTGCTGGTCACGCTGCTCCACGAAATGATCGCCCGCGATGCCAAGAAGGGCCTGGCCACCCTGTGTATCGGTGGTGGGCAAGGGGTGGCGCTGGCCATCGAGCGCCCCTGATACCGCGCACTCGCGCTGTGATGACTGCCCCCGCACACGCGGGGGCATTTTTTTGCCTGACGGCTAGCGGTGCTTTTCCCCCACGATGCGCGCGGGGGTGCGCCATACCAGCAGCATCCCCAGCAGGAACAGCCCCGCCGATGCCCACATGGTCACCGGCAGGCTGGTGCTGTCCACCACCTGACCGCCCACCATGGCGCCCAGGCCAATCGACATATTGAAGACAAACGCCATCAGCGCCGTGGCGGCTTCGGTATTGGGGGCCGTGCGCAGAATCCAGGTCTGGATACTGACCGAGACGCTGCCAAACACGGCGCCCCACAGCATCAGCAGCAGCACACCGCTGGTCGGTTGCACGCCCAGCAGCGGAAACAGCCCGACTACCACCAGCAGCAGGCTGGGGATGACCAACACCGCCCGATAAGGATGGCGCCCGGCAAAAGCCCCAGCGGCGATATTGCCCAGAATGCCTGCCGCCCCATAGAGCAGTAGCAGGCTGCCTACATGCCGCTGGGCCACGCCGCTGATCTCCTGCAGGATTGGGCTGATAAAGGTGTACGCCACGAAGTGCCCAACCACCACCAGACCGGTGGTCAGCACGGCGACCCGAACGCCTCGGTTTTGCAGCTGCTGCGCCAGCATGCGCAAGCGCACCGGCTCCCGGGGTGGAAGCGGCGGCAACCACACCCATAGCGCCACGGCGGTGAGCAGGCTCAAGCCGCCAAGGGCGCCGAAGGCCACCCGCCAGTGGCTGGCATCCCCCAGCAGTGTCCCCAAAGGCACGCCCAGCACCGAGGCTGCCGCCACGCCTCCGAAGATGATGGTCATGGCACGGGCCACCTGATGCGCCGGCACCAGGCGCGGCGCAATGCTGCCAGCAATGGCCCAGAAACCGCCAATACTCATCCCCACCAGCACCCTGGCGGCCAGGAGAAAGATAAAGGTCGTGGCCAGGGCCGACAGCAGGCTGCCAATGACCATCACCACCATCATCAGCGTCAGCATGATGCGGCGGTCCAGACGGCCGACGGCCACCGGCAGCAAGGGGGCGGAAAACGCCGCCACTACTCCCGGCACGGTAACCATCAATCCGGCCATGCCGGGGGTCACGCCCATGTCTGCGGCAACCTGCGAGAGCAGCCCAATGGGCAGCTGCTCGGCGGTTACCAGTAAAAAGATGCCGATCATCACGGCGACCACCGCCCACCAGCGCGGTGACTCCTGCTGCTCCATGCTGCTTCCTCTGTATGGGTCTATCAAAATACGTGGGGCTTCAAATATGCGGGGCTACCAAACGACACCGCCCCCACAGCCAGGGGCTGCAGGGGCGGTGGTCATACGCGGGTGGCCGATTAGCCTGCGATATCCGCCTCGGCAGCGGCAAACGCGGCCTTCTCTTCCTCGGTGATCTCTTTGATCGAGAGCTTCACGCGGTTGCGGTTGTCGATATCCAGCACCTTCACGACGACGTCGTCACCTTCGTTGAGGAAATCGCGCACGTTGTTGACGCGCTCGGCGACGATTTGCGAGATATGCACCAGGCCATCGGTACCCGGCATGATGTTCACGAAAGCACCGAAGTCGGCGATGCGCACGACCTTGCCCTGGTAGAGCTTGCCGATTTCCGCTTCTGCCGTGATGGCCAGTACGGTATCGATGGCCTTCTTGGCCGCCGCCTTGTCTTCGGCATAGATGCGCACGGTGCCGTCGTCATCGAGGTCGATGGACGCGCCGGTGTCTTCGCAAATCTTGCGGATGGTAGCACCGCCCTTGCCGATGACGTCACGGATCTTGTCCGGATCGATCTTGATGGTGGCCATGGAAGGCGCATTCTCGGAGACGTCGGTACGGCTTTGGCTGATCACGGCGTTCATCTGCGCCAGGATACCGATACGCGCATCGTGAGCCTGCTGCAGCGCGGTTTCCATGATCTCTTCGTTGATGCCTTCGATCTTGATGTCCATCTGCAGGGCCGTAACACCCTCTTCAGAACCCGCTACCTTGAAGTCCATGTCGCCCAAGTGGTCTTCGTCACCCAGGATGTCGGTCAGCACCGCGTAGCCGTCTTCGTCCTTGACGAGACCCATGGCAATACCCGCCACCGGGGCTTTCAGCGGAACGCCTGCGTCCATCAGCGCCAGCGAGGAGCCACAGACCGAGGCCATGGAGCTGGAACCATTGGATTCGGTGATTTCCGACACCACGCGAATGGTGTAGGGGAAATCTTCTTCGGAGGGCAGCATGGCCTGGACGCCACGACGAGCCAAACGGCCGTGACCGATTTCACGACGCTTCGGGCCACCCATGAAGCCTGCTTCACCCACCGAGTAGGGAGGGAAGTTGTAGTGCAGCATGAAGCGGTCTTTACGCTCGCCTTCCAGCGACTCGATCAGCTGCGAGTCGCGCAGCGTACCCAGTGTCGCCACGGCGATGGCCTGGGTTTCGCCACGGGTGAAGATGGCCGAGCCGTGAGTCTTGGGCAGCACACCGACTTCGATGGCCAGCGGGCGCACGGTGACGTTGTCGCGGCCGTCGATGCGCGGCTCGCCCTTGACGACGCGAGAGCGCACCACGCGCTTCTCCAGCGCCGCAAAGGCCCCCTTGACGTCATCGGCACTGAACTTGCCTTCCGAGGAGTCACCTTCTTCAGCCACCAGCTGGGCCAAAGCAGCCTCTTTCAGCTCGGCCAGCGCATCCTGACGCGCCATCTTGTCGGTAATGCGGTACGCATCGCCCACTTTAGCTTCGAACGCGTCGGCCATGGCGGTTTTCAGCGCCACGTTTTCGGCGGGCGGCTGCCAGTCCCAGCGCGGCTTGCCTGCTTCAGCGGCCAGTTCCTTGATGGCGTTGACCGCCACCTGCATCTCCTGGTGGCCGAACAGTACGGCCCCCAGCATTTCGTCTTCCAGCAGTTCCTGAGCTTCCGACTCCACCATCAGCACGGCGTTTTCGGTACCGGCCACCACCATGTCCAGCTCGGAGGTGGTCAGCTCTTCGACGGTGGGGTTCAGGAAGTAGCCCTGCTCTTCGTTGAAGCCCACGCGCGCAGCGCCAATCGGGCCATTGAACGGAACGCCTGAGATGCTCAGCGCTGCCGAGGTGCCCAGCATGGCCGCAATATCCGGATCATGGTTGCGGTCAGTCGACAGAACGGTACAGATCACCTGCACTTCGTTCATGAAGCCCTTGGGGAACAGCGGGCGAATGGGGCGGTCGATCAGCCGTGACGTGAGGGTCTCTTTCTCGGTGGGGCGACCTTCACGCTTGAAGAAGCCGCCAGGAATCTTGCCGACCGCGTAGGTCTTTTCCTGGTAGTGCACCGAGAGCGGGAAGAAGGATTGGGCGGGATTGACGTCTTTCTTCGCCACCACCGTACACAGTACGACGGTCTCGTCCATGGTGACCATGACGGCACCAGTGGCCTGGCGAGCGATACGCCCAGTTTCGAGGGTGACGGTGCTACGACCGTATTGGAACGTTTTCTTGACCGGATTCACGGCGACTTCCTTTAACATTAATAGCTACTTGTCTTTTCGCTTGGGTCGTTTTGACTCGCCACCATTCTAGGCGTTGACGCGGCTGACGGCTACCTCAAACAAAAAAACGGGCAGCTCGCAAGGAGCTGCCCGTTTTGAATCGTTGCCGTGACTGCTTAGCGACGCAGACCCAGTTTCTGGATCAGAGACTGATAACGCTCGAAATCCTTACGCTTCAGGTAGTCCAGCAGCTTACGACGCTGGTTTACCATGCGGATCAGACCACGACGAGAGTGGTGATCCTGCTTGTTGGTCTTGAAGTGGTCCTGCAGGCCATTGATGTTGGCGCTCAGCAGTGCAACCTGCACTTCAGGGGAACCGGTGTCGTTGTCGCCGCGGCCGTATTCGTTGACGATTTCGGCCTTTTTCTCAGCGGTTAATGCCATCTGTCTCTCCAGTAAGCAATATGCCTAAAAATGAATGGGTGAGACCACGCATATTTGCAGTCTCAAGCTGCTATTTTCGCGCAAATCGCCGCATCCTTGCAACGTTTTCACGGCGAAATTACGAACGAGCGACCGTACTCAACAGTCGCTTGGGAGCCACTTCCTGCGGCCCTCTTACAACGCCAAGGCCGATAAAGGTCTCGGCGTGATAAAGTCGTGCCAACGCATCTGCTGCCAACTCGCCACTGGCCAGCTGCACCGACTGCCCGTGGGCCAGCCTGTCATAGGCAGCATCGTCCACGCTGAGCGATGGCAGATGATCCACCAGCACATCGACGGGCATCAGTTCCGCCTCGCGATGAGCCTGGCTTGCCAGCGCTTCCAGCGCCTCCAGGGTCCACATGGCGTCGCCACCGAAGGGGCCGGTCTTGAGCCTGCGCAGTTGACTGATGTGGGCACCACACCCCAGCGCTAGGCCAATGTCTTCGGCCAGGGTCCGGATGTAAGTTCCCTTGCTGCAACTGACTTCCAGCTCGAAGGCATGACCCTCGAACGCCAGCAGGCGCGCATCATACACGCTAACCCGCCGTGCTGCACGTTCAACCTGCTTGCCCTCGCGCGCCAGCTCGTAGAGCTTCTTGCCCTGGTGCTTCAACGCCGAATACATGGGCGGCACCTGGTCGATCTCGCCACGAAAGCGGACCAGCACGGCCTCCACATCCTCGGCTGTGAGGCTTGGCACCTCACGCCGCTCGATGACGTTACCCTCGGCATCGCCGGTGTCGGTGATCACGCCCAGTTCGACCCGGGTGCGATACATCTTGTCGGCTTCCAGCAGGTGTGCGGAAAACTTGGTGGCTTCCCCCAGGCAAATGGGCAGCAAGCCCGTTGCCATGGGGTCCAGCGTGCCGGTATGCCCGGCTTTCTGCGCCTCGAACAGACGGCGCACACGCTGGAGTGCATGGTTGCTGGAAATGCCCTTGGGCTTGTCCAGCAGCACCACGCCATTCACCGGTAATCCGCGACGGCGACGAGCCATTAGCGCGTCTCCTCATCCTGGGCGTCGGTGTCGTCCTCGTCATCTGATTGGCGGGCACGGTCGGTAGAGACCGCCTCGTCGATCAGCGATGAGAGGTGCTGGCCACGCACCACGCTTTCATCGTAATGAAAACGCAGCTCGGGCACGTGGCGCAGCTTGATGCGCTTGGCAATCTGGCTTCTCAGAAACCCCGAGGCGCGCTTGAGCACCTGCAGGTTTTCCTTGATACGCTCGGGCTCCTGTTCACCCAGCAGGGTGACATAGATATCGGCGTAGCCCAGGTCACGGCTGACGGCAGCGCCGCTCACCGTGATCATGCCAAGACGCGGGTCTTTTACTTCCCGCTGGATCAGTACCGCCAGCTCCTTCTGGAGCTGGTCGGCTACCCGGTCGGTACGCTTGAATTCGCGCATGTTGACTCCTCGCTGCCTTACAGGCTGCGCTCGACCTTCACTTGGTCAAAGACTTCGATCTTGTCGCCGACCTGAACATCGTTGTAGTTCTTCACGCCGATGCCACACTCCATGCCGTTACGCACTTCCTGTACGTCGTCCTTGAAGCGGCGCAGCGATTCGAGTTCGCCTTCGTAGATGACCACGTTGTCACGCAGAACGCGGATACGCTTGCTGCGGGAAACCGTGCCTTCGACGACCATACAGCCGGCCACCGCACCGATCTTCGGCGCGCGGAAGACGTCGCGTACTTCGGCCACGCCCACGATCTCTTCTTTCCACTCGGGAGCAAGCATACCGCTCATCGCCTGCTTGACCTCGTCGATCAGCTGATAGATGACGCTGTAGTAGCGCAGATCCAGACCTTCACGCTCGATGATCTCACGGGCTGCGGCATCGGCACGTACGTTGAAGCCGACCACGATGGCTTCCGACGCCAGCGCCAGGTTGGCGTCGGTTCCGGTGATACCACCCACGCCGGAGGAGACCACCGCCACTTGCACTTCGTCGGTGGAGAGCTCTTCCAGAGCGCCCTTGATGGCTTCCAGTGACCCCTGAACGTCGGCTTTGAGGACGATGTTGACCTTGGCCACTTCGTCCTGGCCCATCTGGCTGAACATGTTCTCCAGCTTGGCTTTCTGCTGACGCGCCAGGCGCACTTCGCGGTATTTGCCTTGACGGAAGTTGGCCACTTCACGGGCTTTCTTCTCGTCGGCCACGACCATGAAGTCGTCACCGGCATCCGGCGTGCCGTCGAGACCCTGGATCTCGACCGGCATGGCGGGGCCAGCGGTATCGACCTGTTGACCCAGCTCATTGGTCAGCGCACGAACGCGACCGTAGTGCAGGCCTGCCAGCACGATATCACCCTTCTTCAGCGTACCGTTCTGAACCAGCACGGTAGCCACCGGGCCACGGCCTTTGTCCAGGCGAGACTCGACAACGACACCTTTGCCAGGCGCCGACGGAACGGCTGTCAGCTCAAGCACTTCGGAGGCCAGCTGGATCGCTTCCAGCAGGTCTTCCATGCCTTCGCCGGTTTTGGCGGACACGTGAACAAACTGCGTGTCACCGCCCCACTCTTCGGAGATCACGCCGTGCTGTGACAGCTCGTTACGAATGCGGTCGAAGTCCGCGCCCGTTTTATCGATCTTGTTCACCGCCACGACCATGGGCACTTCAGCCGCTTTGGAGTGCTCGATCGCTTCAACAGTTTGCGGCATCACGCCATCGTCGGCAGCCACGACCAGGATGACCACGTCGGTGGCTTTGGCACCACGAGCACGCATGGCGGTAAACGCCGCGTGACCGGGGGTATCCAGGAAGGTGACACCGCCGTGGTTGTCTTCCACGTGGTAAGCACCGATGTGCTGGGTAATACCGCCCGCTTCGCCGGTGGCGACCTTGGCACGACGAATGTAGTCCAGCAGCGAGGTCTTACCGTGGTCAACGTGACCCATGACGGTCACCACGGGTGAGCGGGTGATCTCTTCACCTTCGTAGGAGATGCCTTCCAGCATTTCCGTTTCCAGCGCGTCATCCTTCACCAGCTTGACCTTGTGACCCATCTCTTCCACGACGATCGCCGCAGTATCCTGGTCGATGGTCTGGTTGATGGTCACCGCCGCGCCCATGGTGAACATGGCCTTGATGACTTCGTTGGCCTTGATCGACATCTTGTCGGCCAGCTCGGCAACGCTGATCGATTCAGGGATCGAGACTTCACGCACGATCGGCTGAGTCGGCTTCTGGAAGCCGTGCTTGCCGTTGCCGCTCTGGCTGGCGCCGCCACGACGACCACCACGGCGCTCGGCACGCTTGACCTTCTTGCCGCCACCGCCACGCTTGCGCTCTTCGCGATCACCGCGATCGTCGTCATCGTCGCGGCCTTTTTTCTTGGCAGCGGTTTTCTTGGGCGGTGCCGTGCGACGGTCGGTACGACCTTCCTTCGGCGGTGCAGGCGGCAGGTCTTCACCCGTCGGTGCATCGTCGATTTCCAGGTCAGGCACGGCGATGTCCGGCACTTCTGCCGCCTTGGCCTTGGCTTGCTCTTCCGCTGCTTTGCGTGCAGCGTCTTCAGCCGCCTTGGCTTTTGCGGCAACGGCTTTCTCTTCCGCCGCTTGGGCTTCCTGCGCTTTGCGCTCGGCTTCCGCTTCGGCCATGTCGCCTACCAGCTGGCGCGGGCCAGAGTGCTGGGGCTCGGCAGCCTTGGGCTTCTCTTCTTCACGCTTGACGTAGGTCTTCTTCTTGCGCACCTGAACTTCGATGGTTTTACCGCGCTCGCCGGTCTTGATGCGGCTACGGGTTTTACGCGTCAGGGTGATGCGGTTCTTGCTCGGCTCGTTGTCGCTGCCGCCGTGGCTCTTCTTCAGAAAGCTCAGCAGCGTCTGCTTGTCTTCTTCAGACACGGCGTCGCTTTCCGAGGCGTGCTGCAAACCGGCTTCTTTCATCTGTTCCAATAGGCGGGGCACATCGCGGCCCACCTTCACTGCAAAATCTTTAACTGTCATATCCGACATAGTGACCCTCCTCAGCCCGTGACCTGTTTACTGTGTGTTCGAATCCGATGTGTCGTCGGTTTCGAACCAGGGCGCACGGGCAGTCATGATCAGTGCCGCTGCGCGCGCTTCGTCCAACTCCTCGATATCGACCAGATCGTCGACAGACTGCTCGGCGAGATCTTCCATTGTGACAATGCCGCGGCTGGCGAGAATGAAGGCCAGGTGGCGCTCCATACCGTCCATTTCCAGCAGGTCATCCGCTGGTTGGGCACCGTCCAGCGCTTCTTCCGAGGCAATCGCCATCGTCAGCAGCTCGTCTTTTGCGCGTGCACGCAGCTCTTCCACCAGCTCTTCATCGAACTCTTCGATTTCGAGCATCTCTTCCAGCGGCACGTAGGCAACTTCTTCCAGGGTGGTGAACCCTTCTTCAACCAGCAGGCGGGCAACGTCTTCGTCCACTTCCAGGTGCTGAACGAACGTGTCCACCAGGCTATCGATCTCCTGCTCGCGCTTGGATTCCGCCTCGTCTTCGGTCATGACGTTGATACGCCAGCCGGTCAACTCGGACGCCAGGCGCACGTTCTGGCCGCTGCGACCAATGGCCTGGGCCAGGTTGTCCTGGGCGACCGCCACGTCCATCGCATGGGCGTCTTCGTCCACCAGAATAGACGCCACATCGGCAGGCGCCATGGCATTGATGACCAGTTGCGCCGGGTTGTCATCCCACAGCACGATATCGACGCGCTCGTTCTGCAGTTCGGAAGAGACCGCCTGCACCCGCGAACCACGCATACCCACACAAGCGCCCACCGGGTCGATACGGCGGTCGTTGGTTTTTACCGCGATCTTGGCCCGAGAGCCGGGGTCGCGAGCCGCCCCTTTGATTTCGATCAGCTGCTCGGCGATTTCCGGCACCTCGATCTTGAACAGCTCGATGATGAACTCCGGGCAGGTACGCGACAGCTGCAGCTGGGCACCACGGGCATCCGGGTCCACCTTGACCAGCAGCGCACGCACTCGCTCGTTCATGCGGTAGCGCTCGCCGTGAATCATCTCGTTGCGCGGCAGGAACGCTTCGGCGTTCTCGCCCAGGTCGATGATCAGGCCATCACGGGTGGTTTTCTTGACGATACCGGCCACCAGCTCGCCTTCACGGTCTGCGTATTGACGCACGACCTCGGCACGCTCGGCTTCGCGCACCTTTTGGACGATGACCTGCTTGGCAGTTTGTGCCGCAATGCGGCCAAACATGGCGTTTTCGATCTTCTGCTCGACCACATCGCCCAACGCCAGCGGCGGATCCCGCTGCTCGGCGATGCTCTGCTTGATTTCGTAGTCGGGCGTCTCGAACTCATCGTCTTCCACGACGGTCCAGTAGCGGAAGGTGTCGTAGTCGCCGGTTTTACGGTCGATACGCACCCGCACATTGGCTTCTTCCTGCTCGAAACGCTTGCGCGACGCGCTGGCCAGCGCGGCTTCTACCGCTTCGAAAATTACATCACGGGGGACGCCTTTTTCGTTGGAGATCGCGTCCACGACCATTAAGATTTCTTTACTCATGCGTATGCCTCGCCAGAAAACCTGTCCTTTTGTGCGCCGACCCGGCATCTACCGGAAGCCGCCACCCGTTATTCTTCGAACTGCGGGACAACGTGCGCAGCGTCAATGCTTTCAATGGGAAAGCAGTACTCCTCACCTTCCATTTGCAGCAGCACTTCATCCCCTTCGACCCCAGCCAGCAGCCCCTGGAACTTGCGCCGACCATCGAAAGCGAGGCGTAGCTTCAGCGCCACCTGATGGCCCTGGTAACGGATGAAATGGTCCAGAGAATAAAGGGGGCGTGCCATACCGGGTGACGAGACTTCCAGGCGGTACTCGCCGGGAATCGGATCTTCCACATCCATCACGGCACTGACTTGACGGCTGATGTCGGCGCAATCTTCCACGCTGACACCGCTCTCGCGCTCGATATAAATGACCAGCCGCGAATGCTTGCCCTGGGAAACATGCTCGATGCCCCAAAGCTCGAAGCCCATGGCGGCAACGATGGGTTCGATAAGCGCATGAAGCGCAGCGTGTTTTGTGGCCACAGACAAAGCTCCTATAGCCGTTGCATCAGGCACCTGGCCAGGAGTCTTGATAAAAGCCAGGAGGCTGATTGGCATTACCTGGGAATGTGTCTCTGGCTACTGAACAACGTCCGCGCGTGAGACACTCTTGGCTCGCAAAAAAGCTACTAACAAAAAGCCCCTTCACAGGAAGGGGCTTTTCGAAAGAAACCTGTAATACCATTTTAGCAACATGCTGCGATTTTTCCGCTGCCTCGAAGCACATTGCGAACTGCTTCACGGCACTACAAGCTGCTAAATAAATGGTAGCGGGGACCGGATTTGAACCGATGACCTTCGGGTTATGAGCCCGACGAGCTACCAGACTGCTCCACCCCGCATCAATCTAGGTCGACGATAATAGACACTTAAACTACTGACGTCAAGTGCTGTTTTCGTCTCAGGTGCCAATCCTGATATTCTGGGAAGCTGGCAAGCCAGCGAATCAGATGGTGCCGAAGGCGGGACTTGAACCCGCACGACCATACGGTCACTACCCCCTCAAGATAGCGTGTCTACCAATTCCACCACTTCGGCATCAGGGGAGGCTAAAGAAAAGGCGGCTGATTACTCTCCGCTTTCCTCGAGCACTGGCGCGGTATTATCCATACTTGCAGGGCTGTCGTCAAGCGTAGGGATGCTACGCTGCTGCTCGATCAGGCGTGCGTCGGGAATGCCCGCTTCCGGTGCCTGGCCCGCCTGGGTGGCAAAGTACGCCAGCGCCATGGAGGTGACGAAGAAACCGGCTGCCAGCACACCCGTGGTGCGAGAAAGGAAGTTACCGCTACCCCGTGAGCCAAACACCGTTTGCGATGCGCCACCACCGAAGGCAGCCCCCGCTTCAGCGCCTTTACCCTGCTGAAGCAGGATGAGTACTACCAGGGCGACCGCAATCACCACATGAACCATAAGAATTGCAACTTGCATGGCGTTATCCTGCTGACTGACAAATGGCGTAGAAATCGTCGGTTTTAAGCGAGGCACCGCCCACCAAACCGCCGTCGATATCCGGCTGAGCAAGCAGCTCTGCCGCATTACTTGCATTCATGCTGCCGCCGTAAAGCAGTTTCAACTGCTCCGCCAGCGACGCATCGAATCCTGCCTGGTAGGCACGAATACCTGCCATGACTTCCTGAGCCTGCTCCGGCGAGGCCGTGCGCCCGGTGCCAATAGCCCAAACAGGCTCGTAGGCAATCACCACCTGACGACGCTGCTCTGGTTCCAGTCGCGCCATGGCATAGCCCACCTGGCGCAGCACGACATCCATGGTCTGACCAGCGTCGCGCTCTTCAAGGGATTCACCAACACATAGAATCGGCGTCAAGCCGACATCCAGAGCGGCCACCAGGCGATTGAATACCTGCTCGTCGCTTTCACGGTAGAGCTGACGGCGCTCGGAGTGGCCCACCAGCACGTAGCCAACGCCAAACTCCTTGAGCATGCGGCCACTGACTTCACCGGTATGCGCCCCGGCGTGCTGAGGATTGAGCGTTTGCGCCCCCAGCTTCAGCGGCGTATCACCAAAGGCCTGACGCGCCATGTCCAGGTAAGGAAAGGGCGGAATAATCACCACCTCGACACCTTCCGGTAGCGTGGCGGAAGCAAACGTTTTACCAAACGACTCGATCAATGCCGCCGAACCGTTCATTTTCCAGTTACCGGCAATCAAGGGCGTGCGCATGGGTAATCCTCAATCCAGGTGGAGCGAAATGGTATAGGAGCCGCCTTGTCAAGACAACCGCTGTGACGCGTCCTGCGTTATTTGCTGGCGTCGTCACCGAGCAGCGCCTGGACCTCCTGAGCCAGCCGATTGGCCAAGCGGTCGACATCCAGATGGGCACGGCCTTCTACCATGACCCGAATCAGTGGCTCCGTCCCCGAGGCGCGCAGCAGCACGCGCCCCTGGTCGCCCAACTCGGTTTCCAGCGCCGCCACGGCTTCCTGCAAGGGTGGAGCTGCCATCACCTGGCGAGCATCGGAGCCGGCCGGTAGCCGCACGTTGACCAGCGACTGGGGGACTTTTTCGAGCCCCTTGAGCAGGGTTGGAAGCGGTTTCTGCTCGCGAACCATCAAGGCCAGCACCTGCAGCGCGGACACGATGCCGTCGCCGGTGCTCTGCACATGGCCACACACGATATGCCCCGAAGCCTCGCCCCCCAGCTCCCAGCCGTTGGCAGCCATCATCTCCATGACGAAGCGGTCGCCCACCTTGGCACGCTGGAAAGGAATACCCAGCCGCTCCAGCGCCATGGCCAGCCCAAAATTGCTCATCAGGGTGCCCACCACACCACCGTCCAGCAGGCCACGCTCGAAACGGTCACGGGCGATCAGATAGAGAATGTCATCGCCATCCACTTCTCGGCCATCGGCATCCACCAGCAGCACACGGTCGCCGTCGCCATCGAAGGCGACGCCCAGATCGGCCCCTTGCTGAATGACCGCGGCACGTAGCGCAGCGGGATGGGTGGACCCCACCTGTTGGTTGATATTCAATCCGTCGGGAGACGCCCCAATCACGCTGACATCGGCCCCCAGCTCGCGGAATACGCTGGGGGCGATATGGTAAGTGGCCCCATGAGCGCAATCCAGCACCACTTTCAGGCCATGCAGGCTCAGCCTGTCCGGCAGCGTGGATTTACAGAACTCGATATAGCGGCCCGCCGCATCGTCGATACGCGTCGCCTTGCCCAGCTGCGCGGCCTCGGCCGTGGTCAGCGGCGCTTCCAGCA
The DNA here is from genome assembly GCF_019211725.1 of Halomonas sp. 18071143. Lineage (NCBI taxonomy): Bacteria > Pseudomonadati > Pseudomonadota > Gammaproteobacteria > Oceanospirillales > Halomonadaceae > Halomonas > Halomonas sp. 18071143. Next base: position 404,297 of record NZ_CP078120.1, on the reverse strand, counting down.
TGGCTTCGATACGGTCTTCGATCTCATCGGGCAACTTCTTGCCTTCGGCAGAGAAAAACTTGATGCCGTTGTCATCGAAGGGATTATGCGAGGCCGAAATGACGATCCCGGCATCCGCGCGAAAGGTCCGCGTCAGGTAGGCAATACCCGGCGTGGGCATCGGCCCCAACAGCGCCACGTCCACCCCAGCAGCAGACAGCCCCGCCTCCAGCGCCGACTCGAACATATAGCCGGAAATACGCGTATCCTTACCGATCAACACCCGGGTGCGGCCTTTTTCGCGACGCAACACCTGCCCGGCGGCCCAGCCCAGCTTGAGCATGAAATCGGCCGTAATGGGCGCTTGCCCTACCGTGCCACGAATTCCGTCGGTGCCAAAATAACGACGCGTCATGTTACAGCTCCTTCTTCACGAGCGGCTCACAGCCTTCTTGCAGTACGGCCCAGGCCATATTCACGGCATCCACCGTGGGCCCAACGTCATGCACCCGAATCACCTTGGCTCCGCGCTCCACCGCCATGGCGGCTAGCGCCAGCCCTCCTGCCAGGCGCTCTTCCACAGGGCGGCCCAGCACCTTACCGATCATACTCTTGCGCGACATACCCACCAGCAGCGGCAGGCCCAACTCGTTCAGCGAGGCCATGTGCTTCAGCAGCTGCAGGTTATGCTCGACGGTTTTGCCAAAGCCAAAACCGGGGTCCAGCAGCAGCCGATGACGACGCAGCCCCACTGCTTCGCAGGCAGCGATCCGCTCCGCCAGATAGGCCGCCACGGCCTGCTCCACCGGCACATCGTAGCCAGGCGAGTGCTGCATATCCCGTGGCTCACCCTGACGATGCATCAGGCATACCGGTAGGCCACTGCTGGCTGCCGCAGCCAGCGCGCCATCACGCTCCAGAGCGCGCACATCGTTGATCATGCCCGCTCCCAGCGCGCTCACCTCACGCATGACCAGAGCGCTGCTGGTGTCCACCGACACCAGCGCATCCAGCTCACGCACCAGCGCCTCCACCACCGGGGCCACCCGATCCAGCTCCTGCTGCTCGGACACCGGCGTGGCACCCGGGCGGGTCGACTCTCCCCCTACATCGATCATCGCCGCTCCTTCTGCCAGCATGCGCTCGGCATGGCGCAGCGCGTCATCGAGGGCCACATGCTGGCCACCGTCGGAAAACGAGTCCGGGGTGACGTTCAATATGCCCATCACCCGGGGAAACGAGAGATCGAGCGAATGGCGCCCACAGCGCAGGTGAAAGGCATCTTCCGGGACGTGCGGAGCCGAGATAGGGTCAACGATCGGGTTCATCTTGCCGCCTGAAATCAAAAAAATTCACTGTCATTGGCCACAGGATAACAAAAAGGCGCCCCGCTGGGGCGCCTTTGCTGGTTGGCGTGATGGCCAGGCTCACGAGCCTGCCGAACCACCCAACGGGTCCGAAGGGCGACGACGCGGCTCGTCATCGTCTTCTTCGCTATCGCCTTCCGAGGGGGCTTCAGGCTCTTCTGGTTTCGCTTCCGGCTTGTCGCCACCTACCGGAGAGCCGCCACCCGACGAGTCGCCGTCACCCCAGCCTTCCGGCGGGCGAGGATCACGCCCTTCCATGATGTCTTTCAGCTGATGCGCATCGATGGTCTCGTACTTCATCAGCGCTTCGGCCATGGCATCCAGCTTGTCGCGGTTGTCATGCAAAATCTGGCGCGCCTGCTCGTAGCACTCGTCGATGATCTTGCGCACTTCCTTATCGAGGCGCGTGGTGGTTTCGCCGGACCTCAGCTTGCCGCCCCCCTGACCCGGGCCACCGAGGAACTGGTGAGACTCGTCCTCGTCGTACATGAGCGGTCCCATTTCATCGGATAGGCCCCACTTGGCCACCATGTTATGGGCCAGCTCCGTGGCGCGCTTGATGTCGTTGGAGGCACCGGTGGTGACACCGTTGGGCCCCAGCGTCATCTCTTCGGCAATACGACCACCGAACAGTGAGCAGAGCTGGCTGATGATCTGCTGGCGCGACAGGCTGTAACGATCCTCTTCCGGCAGGAACATCGTCACACCCAGGGCGCGGCCACGGGGAATAATCGTGACCTTGTAGACCGGGTCGTGCTCGGGCATGACCAGACCAATGATCGCGTGACCTGCTTCGTGGTAAGCGGTATTGAGCTTTTCCTTATCGGTCATGACCATGGATTTGCGCTCGGCGCCCATCATGATCTTGTCCTTGGCCAGCTCAAGCTCTTCCATGCCCACCAGGCGCTTGTTACGACGCGCCGCAAACAGGGCCGCCTCGTTCACCAGGTTGGCCAGGTCGGCACCGGAGAAGCCAGGCGTACCACGGGCAATCAGCTGCGGCTTCACGTCATCGGCCAGCGGCACCTTGCGCAGGTGCACGCCCAGAATATGCTCACGACCACGGATATCCGGCAAGCCCACGGTTACCTGACGGTCGAAGCGGCCCGGGCGCAGCAGCGCGGGGTCGAGTACGTCCGGACGGTTGGTGGCTGCAATCACGATGATGCCTTCGTTGGCCTCGAAGCCGTCCATCTCGACCAGCAGCTGGTTCAGCGTCTGCTCGCGTTCATCGTTACCGCCGCCCATGCCGGTGCCACGCGAGCGCCCCACGGCATCGATTTCGTCGATGAAGATGATGCAGGGCGCCTGCTTCTTGGCCTGCTCGAACATGTCACGCACGCGGGACGCACCCACGCCCACGAACATCTCGACGAAGTCGGAACCCGAGATGGAGAAGAACGGCACCTTGGCCTCACCGGCAATGGACTTGGCCAGCAGCGTCTTACCGGTACCGGGAGGGCCGACCATCAGCACGCCACGGGGAATGGTGCCACCCAAGCGCTGGAATTTGGTGGGGTCGCGCAGGAAGTCGACCAGCTCTTCCACCTCTTCCTTGGCCTCGTCACAGCCCGCCACGTCAGCAAAGGTGGTCTTGATCTGGTCTTGCGAGAGCAGCTTGGCCTTCGACTTGCCGAAGCTCATCGGGCCACCCTTGCCGCCACCGGCACCGCCTTGCATCTGGCGCATGAAGAACATGAAGATCGCCAGGATCAGCAGGATCGGGAAACTGGCAATCAGCAGCCGCGTCCAGATGCTTTGCTGCTCCGGCGCCTTGCCGACCACCGTGACATTGTTGCTCAGCAGGTCGTCGATCAGCTTGGGATCTTCTGCGGCAGGGCGGATGGTCTGGAACTGCGAACCATCGGTCCGCTCACCAGTGATGGTATAGCCATCGATGGTGACGCTGCGGATCTGCTGATTTTGCACCTGCTGCACAAACTGGGAGTAGTTGGTGCTTTGCGGCGCGCTTTCCGTACTGAAATTGTTGAACACTGTCAGCAGAACGGCCGCGATGACCAACCACAGAATCAGGTTCTTCGCCATATCGTTCAAGGGGCTACCCTCATTACAAGAATCCGTCAGTTAACCGTTAGTACTCAGACCTTACACTAGAGTTTAACGTTCAACCATTGCCAAAGCGCATAACGCCCTGGGCCATCTGTGTCACGCTCGTCCAATGTGCATAATGTGACACACCTTACGCCTGCCTGTCTGGCAATCGTGGTGATAAATCGTCGCTATCGTGGCCATGCACGCGGTCACTTGCTAACCGCGAAAGCCTTCGGCCAGAAAATAGACTTCTCGTGAACGGGCCCGCGAAGCATCCGGCTTGCGGGTCACGACGCGCTGAAAGCTGCCGCGCAGCTCCTTCAAATAGGTGTCGAAGCCCTCCCCCTGAAACACTTTGACCAGAAAACGCCCCTTGGGCGAGAGCGTTTCACGCGCCAGCTCCAGAGCAAGCTCGACAAGGTACATGGCCTGTGGCTGGTCGATAGCGGCCATACCACTCATATTGGGGGCCATGTCGGACATAACAAGGTCTACCGGCCGATTTCCCAACCGCTCGAGAATCGCATTGAGTACACGTTCTTCGGTGAAGTCGCCCTGAATGAAGTCGACCCCTGCCAGGGCGTCCATCTCCAGAATGTCGGAGGCGATCACGACACCTTCCGGGCCGACTTTTTCGGCGGCGATCTGACTCCACCCGCCAGGCGCTGCGCCCAGGTCGATCACCGTCATGCCATTGCGAAACAGCTTGTCTTTCTCATCCAGCTCCAGCAGCTTGTAGCTTGCCCGGGAACGATAGCCATCCTGCCAGCTCTGTTTCACGTACTGGTCGTCGAAATGTTCTTTCTTCCAATTGTTGCTGGTTTTGCTCACTGAATGTTTACGGCTTGGAGGCTTTTGCTGCATAGGGGCATCTGACGCTGGAATAAGAGATGGGCGCATTGACGGGATTGCTTTCACTTGACGGCATTTCACCGTAAGATGGAACGTTAAGCGCTAACCGGGATACCGCAAGATACCATGAGCTTGTCACAGGCACAAAAGAAAGCATTTCGTAGCATTGGCCACCATTTGAACCCCGTGGTCACCGTTTCTGAGAACGGCGTCTCCGAAAACCTGCTCGCAGAACTCAGCCGCGCGCTCAACGACCACGAGCTGATCAAAGTGAAGCTCGCCCTGCCCGAGCGGGATGATCGCGCCGCGATGATCAACGAGCTGCTGGCTGACAGCAAGGCCGAGCTGGTGCAAACCATCGGCAAGATGGCGCTGCTGTACCGTCGCAACCCCAAGGCCAACCCCAAGCTATCCAACGTGACCCGCTTCGAGAACCACCACGGGCGGCACTGACGCAGGACCGTTTGGCTGAGCGTATCTGGCGCCCATCATCAAACAGCGCCAGACGAAAAGGCCCGGTGCAGGAAACTGCACCGGGCCTTTTTCATGGCGCTAGCGGAACGTGATCAGAGGTGCTCGACACTCTCGATTTCGTACTCCACGTCGCCACCGGGGGTTTTCACCACCACCACGTCGCCCTCTTCCTTGCCGATCAGCGCGCGGGCAATGGGCGATGTCACGGAAATGCGCCCGGCCTTGATGTCCGCCTCGTCTTCACCCACGATGCGGTACGTCACGCTGGCGTCGCTGTCCAGGTTCAGCAGTGACACGGTGACGCCAAAGATCACCTTGCCGGTTTTCGGCAGCCTGGTGACGTCGATCACCTGGGCACCGGAGAGTTTGCTCTCGATTTCCTGAATACGGCCTTCGATGAAGCCTTGCTGTTCGCGCGCAGCGTGGTACTCGGCGTTCTCCTTGAGATCGCCGTGCTCACGCGCTTCGGCGATGGCGGCAATCACCTGAGGGCGAGCTTCGCTCTTCAGATGGTTGAGCTCATCGCGAAGGCTCTTCTCTCCCGCAACCGTCATCGGGACCTTGTTCATTGCGTTGCTCCTGCGTGCAGATCCTGAAGGCGCCGCACCGTAATCTCCCTACCGTACTCCAGCGCCATGCAAACAGCATTAGCGCCCGCCAAGGTAGTCGCATAGGGCACCTTGCGCGCGAGAGCAGTACGGCGAATGATCGAAGAGTCGTTGATTGCCTGACGACCTTCGGTGGTATTCACGATGTAGGCGATTTCGTCGTTCTTCAGCAGATCGACGATATGGGGACGGCCTTCATTGACTTTATTGACGTGCTTCACGGGCAGCCCGGCGGCTTCGAGGGCCGCAGCGGTACCGCGTGTTGCACATAGCGTGAAGCCCAATGTTAGCAGAGAACGAGCCACTTCGATAATCCCCTGCTTGTCCGGCTCGCGTACCGACAGGAACGCCTTGCGGTCGCCTTCCAGCGCCGGAATCGCCTCACCCGCGCCCAGCTGCGCCTTGAAGAAGGCTTCGGCGAAGGTATCGCCCGAGCCCATGACTTCACCGGTGGACTTCATTTCCGGCGAGAGGATCGGGTCCACGCCCTGGAACTTGTTGAACGGGAAAACGGCTTCCTTGACGCTATAGAAGTGCGGCACGATCTCACGCTCGAAGCCCTGCTCCGCCAGGGTCTTGCCGGCCATGCAGCGAGCCGCAACCTGCGCCAGCGAGGTGCCGATGCACTTGGAAACGAAAGGCACGGTACGCGAGGCACGCGGGTTGACCTCGATCACGTAGATCTCGCCATCCTGCCAGGCCAGCTGCACGTTCATCAGGCCTTTCACGCCCAGCTCCACGGCCATTTTCTTGACCTGTGCGCGCATCTCGTCCTGCACGTCGGCGGGCAGCGAGTAGGGTGGCAGCGCACAGGCAGAGTCGCCAGAGTGAACGCCTGCCTGCTCGACGTGCTGCATGATGCCGCCGATGACCACCTGCTGACCATCGGAGACCGCGTCGATGTCCACTTCCACTGCCGCGCTGAGGAAGTGATCCAGCAGTACCGGCGAGTCGTTGGAGACCTTGACCGCGTTGGTCATGTAGTTTTCGAGCTCGGAGGCGTCGTAGACGATCTCCATGGCACGGCCACCCAGTACATAGCTGGGACGCACGACCAGCGGGTAGCCGATCTTCTCGGCCTTGGTGAAGGCTTCTTCGAAGCTGCGGGCCGTGGCGTTGGGCGGCTGCTTCAGACCGAGCTTGTCGATCATCACCTGGAAGCGCTCGCGGTCTTCGGCGCGGTCGATGGCATCCGGCGTGGTACCGATGATCGGCACGCCTGCCGCTTCCAGCTCACGGGCCAGCTTCAGCGGCGTTTGGCCGCCGAACTGGACGATGACGCCCACCGGCTTCTCCTTGTCGGCGATTTCCAGCACGTCTTCCAGCGTCACCGGCTCGAAGTAGAGGCGGTCGGAGGTGTCGTAGTCGGTGGAGACGGTTTCCGGGTTGCAGTTGACCATGATGGTTTCATAGCCGTCGTCGCGCATGGCGAAGGCGGCGTGCACGCAGCAGTAGTCGAACTCGATACCCTGTCCGATACGGTTCGGGCCACCGCCCAGCACCATGATCTTCTGGCGATCCGACACGTCCGCCTCGCACTCCTCTTCATAGGTGGAGTACATGTAGGCGGTATCGGAGGCAAACTCGGCGGCACAGGTGTCGACGCGCTTGTAGACTGGGCGAATCCCTGCTGCCTGACGCGTCTTGCGGAACTCCTTCTCGGAGACGCCCAGCAGCTTCGCCAGCCGCGCATCGGAGAAGCCCTTGCGCTTGAGCTGGAACAGCTCACGCGCCGAGAACTCTGCCAGGGCGCGCTTGGACACGGCGGCTTCGGTGAGAATCAGGTCTTCCATTTGCACCAGGAACCAGCGGTCGATGTTGGTCAGCGCAAAGATCTCATCCACGCTCATGCCCGCACGCATGGCGTCGGCGACGAAGAAGATGCGCTCGGCACCCGCTGCCTGCAGCTCGCCCTTGAGCTGGGCCATGGCTTCGTCGGTGAACTCGGTGATGATCGGATCAAGGCCGTCGTTGCCGGTTTCCATGCCGCGCAGCGCTTTCTGCAGCGACTCCTGGAAGGTACGGCCAATGGCCATCACCTCGCCCACCGACTTCATCTGGGTGGTCAGGCGGTCGTTGGCCTGGGGGAACTTCTCGAAGGTGAAACGCGGAATCTTGGTGACCACGTAATCGATGGAGGGCTCGAACGAGGCCGGGGTCTGGCCGCCGGTGATGTCGTTCTGCAGCTCGTCCAGGGTGTAGCCCACCGCCAGCTTGGCAGCGATCTTGGCAATCGGGAAACCGGTGGCCTTGGACGCCAGTGCCGAGGAGCGCGAGACCCGCGGGTTCATCTCGATCACCACCATGCGACCGGTTTTCGGGTCCATACCGAACTGCACGTTCGAACCCCCGGTTTCCACGCCGATCTCGCGCAGCACGGCCAGAGAGGCGTCACGCATGATCTGATACTCTTTATCGGTCAGCGTCTGGGCAGGCGCGACGGTAATCGAGTCGCCGGTGTGTACGCCCATGGGATCGAAGTTTTCGATGGCGCAGACGATGATGCAGTTGTCGTTGCGGTCACGCACCACTTCCATCTCGTACTCTTTCCAGCCCAGCAGCGACTCGTCGATGAGCAGCTCGTGGTTGTTGGAAAGCTCGAACCCACGGGTACAGATCTCTTCGAACTCTTCCTTGTTGTACGCCACGCCGCCGCCGGAGCCGCCCATGGTGTAGGAAGGACGAATGATGGTCGGAAAGCCCAGCTCTGCCTGAATCTCCCAGGCCTCGTCCATGGTGTGCGCCACTTTGGCCTTGGGGCACTCCAGGCCGATGTTCTTCATCGCCTTGTCGAACAGGTCGCGGTCTTCGGCCTTGTTGATGGCATCGGCGTTGGCACCGATCATCTCGACGCCGTACTTGGCCAGCACGCCGTGCTTGTCGAGGTCCAGCGCGCAGTTCAGCGCCGTCTGGCCGCCCATGGTGGGCAGAATCACATCCGGGCGCTCGGCTTCGATGATCTTCTCTACCGCCTGCCAGGTGATCGGCTCGATGTAGGTGGCATCGGCCATGGCCGGGTCGGTCATGATGGTGGCCGGGTTGGAGTTCACCAGAATGACCCGGTAGCCCTCCTCGCGCAGCGCTTTACAGGCCTGGGCGCCGGAGTAGTCGAATTCGCAGGCCTGGCCGATGACGATCGGACCAGCGCCAATGATGAGAATGCTGTTGATATCGGTACGCTTAGGCATAACGGTTCCCGCAAAAAGTGGTGACGATGAGCATCGAGGCGACGTAACTGGGCAATGAGCGGCAGCGCGGCTGACTTAGCGGCGCGCCTGCATCATCGCGATGAAGCGATCGAACAGCGGCGCTACATCGCGCGGGCCGGGGCTGGCTTCCGGGTGCCCCTGGAAGCTGAAGGCCGGGCGGTCGGTGCGCTCGATTCCCTGTAAGGTGCCGTCGAACAGCGAACGGTGCGTGGCGCGCACGTTGCTGGGCAGGGAAGCTTCATCGGCGGCAAAGCCATGGTTCTGGCTGGTGATCATCACCGTGCCGGTGTCCAGGTCTTGAACCGGATGGTTGGCGCCGTGGTGGCCGTGGCCCATCTTGACGGTTTTCGCGCCAGAGGCCAGCGCCAGCAGCTGGTGGCCCAGGCAGATACCAAACACCGGGGTGTCGGTTTCCAGCACTTCCTGGATCGCCTTGATGGCGTAATCGCAGGGCTCGGGGTCGCCGGGGCCGTTGGCCAGGAAGACGCCGTCCGGGTTCATGGCCAGCACGTCTGCCGCAGGGGTTTGCGCAGGCACCACCGTCAAGCGACAGCCGCGGGCCGCCAGCATGCGCAGGATGTTGAATTTCACGCCGTAATCAAAGGCCACCACATGGTAGGGACGCTCACCCTGGCTGGCATCCGCGTAACCTTCGCCCAGGGTCCACTCGCCTTCCGACCACTCATAGGCCTCCTTGCAGGAGACTTCTTTCGCCAGGTCCATGCCCTTCAGGCCCGGAAACGCCTTCGCCGCCGCCAGCGCACGCTCGACGGCATCATCACCTTCGGCCTCGGCACCAGCCAGAATCGCCCCGTTCTGGGCGCCCTTGTCACGCAGAATGCGCGTCAGGCGGCGGGTATCGATATCGGCAATGCCCAGCACGTTCTGGCTGACCAGATAATCGGAAAGGCTCTGTTCGGAACGGAAGCTGCTGGCCAGCAGGGGGAGATCGCGAATCACCAGGCCCGCCGCCGCAATGGACGCGGACTCGATGTCTTCGGAATTGATGCCGGTATTGCCGATATGCGGGTAGGTCAGGGTGACGATCTGGCGGGTATAAGAGGGGTCGGTGAGAATTTCCTGATAGCCGGTCATGGCTGTATTGAACACCACCTCACCGCTCGTGATTCCCTCCGCGCCGATGGCCGTTCCATGAAACACACTGCCATCTTCCAGGGCCAATATCGCGGGTTTGCTCAATGCGGGGTTATTCAAAACACGTTCTCCCATGCTGGTGGGAGCCTGTGGGCGCAGGCTCGGCGATCCGGTTACGGCGTTTGCGTACAAACGTCGGGTCGTAAAAAAGCGGGACGAAGCCGACAATAAAAAAATCGGTTTCATCCCGCTTGTTGTTCTCTTTCCGTGGCCTTCATAACGGTGTTGGCCATGGCGCAGCATGTCGCTGACTACTTTTCCCACTTGACGACCAGTGCAACAAGCGCGGTGCTCTTTCGACAGCTTGGTGCTTGACTGCCGATATGGTGCTGCTTTTTGCAGCCACTGGGCCAAAATTTTTGGAATGTTACAGCATTTAGCGCACCAGGGCCAGCGTTTTATGCCGACCCTGGTCTAACAAGAGCCCACGGCTCAGCTCAGTGCCAGCACGTCCTGCATGTCGTAGCGGCCTTGTGGCTGAGCGGCCACCCAGCGCGCCGCCCGCACGGCCCCTTTGGCGAAGGTCATGCGGCTGGACGCCTTGTGGGTGATTTCGATGCGCTCGCCTTCGGTGGCGAACATCACCGTGTGCTCACCGACGATATCGCCTGCCCGCACGGTAGCAAAACCGATCTCTTTATCGGTACGCGGGCCGCACTGCCCCACGCGCTCGAAAACGCCGTGCTCTTTCAAGGCGCGCCCCAGGCTCTCCGCCACCACTTCGCCCATCTTGATGGCCGTTCCGGACGGCGCATCGACCTTATGGCGGTGGTGAGACTCGATCACTTCGATGTCGTAGCCTTCGTCGCCCAACGCTTTGGCCGCCGTTTCCAGCAGTTTCAGGGTCAGGTTCACGCCGACGCTCATGTTGGGTGCAAATACCATCGCTACGCGGTCGCGGTAGCTGTCCAGCTCGGCCAGCTCGTCATCGTTCATGCCGGTCGTGCCGATCACGATGCGCTTGCCGTGCTCGGCACAAAACGCCAGGTTCGCCAGCGTCACCTTGGGTGCCGTGAAGTCGATCAGCACGTCGAAGTCGTCCACGATGGCCGCCAACGAGTCCACCGCCACCACTCCCCGCTTGCCTACGCCTGCCAACTCGCCGATATCCGCCCCCGCCAGCGAACTGCCCGGCTCGACGATTCCCCCGGCCAGTTGGGCACCGGCATCCTGTTCTATGGCGTTGACTAACGTGCGGCCCATACGGCCAGCTACGCCCACAATGGCAATTCGGGTCATGGGAACTCCTGTGCGTGTGCCGTTCGGCATCAGCGAGAAACAAAAAAGGTGGCCGCGATTATAGCAGACCACCTGACGGGATGCGGTGCTGACGGAAGCACGGCGGATGGCGCTCAGTTCTCCCAGACGATCTCCAGCGGCTCATCTTTCGCCATGCGCACCAGATGGCTTTCCACCACGCCTTCCAGCTGGTCCAGATGCTCTTCTTCGAGGGTTTCGATGGAGACCACCAGGCGCTCAGGCTCCGCGTGCATCAGGCAGGTGCCGCTGGCAAACACGATCCTGGCATGCTGCTCGCCCTGCTCCACCTCCAGCTTGTGGGCCCAGTGCTTGCACAACCGGTTGATCAATCGTGCCCCAGACGGGGTGGCAATCTCGGCGCGAGATAACGGCATACGTTCTACTCCTGTTCGATGACGGCTCAGCTCCCAAGCCTAAAGCCCGCCCTGCCAACCGCCAAGTGACCAATGAGAATTTACTGCAACGATACGTTCGCTTTCCTGCAAGCGCTGCCGCCTAACGCTGCCGACGCTTCGCGCCTCGGCGCCCCTCCAGTGTGGCCAGGCCCACGCCGCCCAGCAAAAAGGGCAAGGCCATCAGGAAGCCGCTGGACACGGGCAGCCCGAACAGCCACGCATCGGCCAGCACCGGCCAGGCCAGCGCGATGTATTCGAACGGGGCCAGCCGCGACACTTCGGCGTAACGCAGCGCCAGCGTCATGGCGATATGCGCCGCGCCGCCGAACAAACCGGAAAGCACCAGCAGCCCGAACTGCCGTGCATCCAGCGCCGCCCACCCCAGCGGCAGAGTCAGCAGCCCGGCCAGCGCCGAGACCACGATAAAATAGAACGCGATGGACGCCGCCGTTTCCGTGCGGGAAATACGCCGTACCGTGAGCAGAGCCCCCGCCGTCAGCAGCGCGCTCAGCGCCCCCAGCCCATACCCCAACAGCGAGCCCTGCCCACTACTCCCCAGCAGCTGGGGCACTACCAGCACGCCCACCCCGCACAGCGCCAGACCAAACGCCCCGGCACGATAGAACGAAAAGCGCTCCCCCAGCAGCAGCACGCCCCCCAACGCCATGAAGACCGGCGTCAATTGCGCCAGCAGCGTGGTTTCCGCCACCGGCAGCAGCGCCACCGTGGCAAACGAAGCGAACATGGCCGCCGCCCCCAGCCCAGAGCGCAGCGCGTGCCCCAGCGGCCGCCGCGTCGCCAGCCCGCGTGGAAACTCATGGCGCAGCACCAGAAACACCACGATGGGCAGCAACGCAAACAGCGAGCGAAAAAACACTGACTGCCCCACGGGCACCGCATCACTGACGGCCTTGATGCACACCAGCATGCCAGTGAACAGCACCCCCGACAGCACCCGCAACACGATTCCCAAACCAGGGCGATCCATGGCCTCCGTGGTCATCCGGCTACATCCCTTTTCGTTAGGCTGGCGGCAAACATCTTCGTTTGAGCCATTCTGACCCAACCCACCATTAGCTGCCTAATAAAAATACCGCGAGCCAGAGCGAACGCTTCCGAAGCCAGAGGCAGATACAAGGACGCCCCGGCACGTTACCGTGCCGGGGCGTCCCTGGTCGTCAGGCCGTAACCTTTACGGCTTCATCTCTTCGAAGAACTTCTTCACGCTGTCGAAGAAGCCGGTCTTCTTCGGTGAGTGGCTGTGGCTGTTGCTGCCATCGAAGCTCTCTTGCAGCTGGCGAAGCAGGTCTTTCTGCTCGTCGTTGAGGTTGACGGGCGTTTCCAGCACCACCTTGCACAGCAGGTCGCCGGGGGCGCCGCCACGAACGGGCTTCACGCCCTTGCCGCGCAGGCGGAAGAGCTTGCCGGTTTGGGTTTCCGGCGGGATCTTCAGCTTCACGCGTCCATCCAGCGTCGGCACTTCCAGCTCGCCTCCCAGCGCGGCGTCCACGAAATTGATCGGCACGTCGCACTGCAGATGTTTGCCGTCGCGGCGGAAGATATGGTGAGGCTTGATGGACACCTGTACGTACAGGTCGCCCGCTGGGCCGCCATTCACGCCGCTTTCGCCTTCGCCATTGAGGCGAATGCGATCACCGGTATCGACACCCGGCGGAATTTTCACCGAGAGAGTGCGGGTTTCGCGTACACGCCCTTCGCCATTACATTTGTGGCACGGCACTTTGATGTGCTGGCCGCTGCCATGGCACGTGGGGCAGGTCTGCTGAACCGCAAAGAAGCCCTGCTGCATGCGTACCTGGCCATGGCCGTGGCACGTGGGGCAGGTTTCCTTGGAGGAACCTGGCTCGGCACCGTCACCGTCACAGCGGTCACATTCGATATGGCGCGGAACGCGAATATCCACCGTGGTACCGGCCACGGCGCTTTCGAGGTCCAGCTCCAGGTTGTAGCGCAGGTCGGACCCTCGCGCAGGCGCATTGGGGCCCCGCCGACGGCCACCGCCACCCCCGAAGATGTCGCCAAACACATCGCCAAAAATATCGCCAAAATCACCGGCTCCGCCGCCGAAGCCGCCGCCACCAAAGCCACCGCCCTGGCCATCCACACCGGCATGACCAAACTGGTCATAGGCGGCGCGCTTTTCGCCGTCGCTCAAGACTTCGTAGGCTTCTGACACCTCGCGGAATTTTTCCGCTGCGGTGTTATCGTCCGGGTTTCGATCAGGGTGGAATTTTTGCGCCAGACGGCGATAGGCCTTTTTGATCTCTTTCTGATCGGCCCCTTTTTCGACACCCAGGACTTCGTAATAATCGCGCTTGGACATGGGTCCTACGCCTCCTGGTTAGCTACGCACTATTGGCGTCTCGGCCGCGGAAACAGCAACGCGGGAGTTGCCTCCCGCGTCACCGCTTTCCTTGGCAGAAAGAGGTGGGTTACTGCTTCTTCTGCTCGTCGTTGACTTCTTCGTACTCGGCGTCAACCACGTCGTCGTCCTGCTTGGCGTTGGTGCTTTCCGCGCCTTCTGCGCCTGCCTGCTGGGCAGCGTCTGCCTGCTCGGCGTACATCTTCTGCGCCAGCTGGCCAGAGGCTTCGGTCAGCGCATCCAGTTTCTTCTGGATGTTGTCCTGGTCATCGGTCTTGACCGCTTCTTCCAGTTCGGCGATGGCCGTTTCGATGGCTTGTTTCTCGTCATCGGTGGCCTTGTCGCCCGCTTCCTGCACAGTCTTGCGGGTGGCGTGAATCATGCCGTCCGCCTGGTTGCGCAGTTGCACCAGCGCTTCGAACTTCTTGTCTTCGTCGGCGTGGGCTTCGGCGTCGCGAACCATCTGCTCGATCTCTTCGTCCGTCAGGCCGCTGGACGCCTTGATCACGATGGACTGCTCTTTGCCCGTCGCCTTGTCCTTGGCCGATACGTTCAGGATACCGTTGGCATCCAGATCGAAGGCCACTTCGATTTGCGGTACGCCACGCGGTGCCGGCGGAATGTCGGAGAGGTCGAAACGACCCAGCGACTTGTTCTGCGACACTTGCTTACGCTCGCCCTGCACGACGTGAATGGTCACCGCCGTCTGGTTGTCATCCGCCGTCGAGAAGGTTTGAGTCTTCTTGGTGGGGATGGTGGTGTTCTTGTCGATCAGCGGCGTCATGACGCCACCCATGGTTTCGATACCCAGGGTCAACGGCGTGACGTCCAGCAGCAGAACGTCTTTCACGTCGCCGCCCAGTACGCCACCCTGAATCGCGGCGCCCACGGCGACGGCTTCATCGGGATTGACGTCTTTACGGGCTTCTTTACCGAAGAAGTCTGCCGCTTTTTTCTGAACCATCGGCATGCGGGTCTGGCCACCGACCAGAATCACTTCGTCGATTTCAGACGCGGACAGGCCAGCATCTTTCAGCGCCGTTTTGCACGGCTCGAGAGAGCGCTGCACCAGGTCTTCTACCAGCGACTCCAGCTTGGCACGGGTCACCTTGACGTTCAGGTGTTTCGGGCCTGTGTTGTCTGCCGTGATGTACGGCAGGTTGACGTCGGTCTGCTGAGCGCTGGAAAGCTCGATCTTGGCTTTCTCAGCGGCTTCCTTCAGACGCTGCATGGCCAGGTTGTCGCCCGACAGATCAATGCCGCTGTCGGTTTTAAACTGGTCGACCAGGTAGTTGATCAGCGCCAGGTCGAAATCTTCACCGCCCAGGAAGGTGTCACCGTTGGTGGCCAGTACTTCGAACTGGGTTTCACCGTCAACGTCGGCGACTTCGATGATGGAGATATCGAAGGTACCGCCGCCCAGGTCGTAGACCGCGATGGTCTTGTCACCACGCGACTTGTCCATGCCGTAGGCAAGCGCTGCGGCAGTCGGCTCGTTGATGATGCGCTTGACGTCCAGACCGGCAATACGGCCCGCATCCTTGGTGGCCTGACGCTGGCTGTCGTTGAAGTAGGCCGGTACGGTGATGACCGCTTCGGTCACCGGCTCGCCGAGGTAGTCTTCGGCGGTCTTCTTCATCTTCTTCAGCACTTCGGCGCTGACCTGCGGGGGAGCCATCTTCTTGCCTTTGACTTCTACCCACGCGTCACCGTTGTCGGCTTCGGCAATCTTGTACGGCACCATCTTGATGTCTTTTTGAACGACGTCGTCCTTGAAACGACGACCGATCAGACGCTTGATGGCGTAAAGGGTGTTTTCCGGGTTGGTCACGGCCTGACGCTTGGCCGCCTGACCTACCAGGGTTTCGCCGTCATCGGTGTAGGCAATGATGGAAGGCGTGGTACGACCGCCTTCGGCGTTTTCAATGACTTTAGCGCTGTCACCATCGAGCACGGCTACACAAGAGTTTGTGGTGCCCAGGTCGATACCAATAATGCGTCCCATAGCAAAAACCTCGAATTCGGTTGAAACAAAAAACTAGTGGTTTACGCCGTCAAAACTGTTTAAGGCGTTTGCGAGCATTCTCGCGGGTTGCCCTTTATTTGGGGGCCGGCTGGCGCATTTCAAGGGCTTTTTTCTGCAATGCGTCATCGGATTAACCGGCTTTCTGGCTGACCACCACCATCGCGGGACGCACCAGACGGCCATTCAGGGAGTAGCCCTTCTGCATGACGTCCATTACCGTATTGGGCTCCAGCTCGGGATTGGGCACCATGGCCATGGCTTCATGCATCTGCGGGTCGAAGGGCTCGCCCTGGGGCTCGATGCTTTCGACGCCAAACTTGGCCAGCACGTCCAGCTGCATCTTCAGGGTCATGGAGACGCCTTCGCGATGCACGTCGGAAGCGTCTTGCTGCATGCTTTCCAGGGCTTTCTCCAGGCTGTCCACCACGGGCAGCAGCTCCTTGACGAACTTCTCCAGCGCAAACTTGCGCGCCTTCTCGGCCTCTTGCTCGGCGCGACGGCGCACGTTCTGCGCTTCAGCGGCAGCGCGCAGGGCCTGGTCCTTGGCCTGAGCCAGGCTCTGCTCCAGCTCTTCTACCTGGGCGGCCAGCACGTCGGCTTCAGGGTTACCTATGTCTGCGTCCACCACCGGCTCGTCGTCGATCAGCCCTTCCAGCTCACCTTCTACCAGGCGCTCTTCTGCCGTTGGCTCCGTGACTTCGGCTTCCTGCTCCTGACGCGCCAGCTCTTCATCCAACGGGGTTTGCGGTTCTTTAGCCATGCCTTGCTCCTGAAATACGTAGCGGTGCCGTTGGCGGCCACCTGAGTTGATTCGCGGGATTTAGACCACGGATAAAAGCTATATGGGGGCCATCGAAGCCATCTCAAGAGGGGCATTGAAGTGAGTTATCGACTACTGTATAAAACAACAATTATTGGATAAGTATCCAGCACTCGGGATGCACCGCCTCAGGAGGCCTCATGCTGACACAGCTAGCGATCCAGGATTACGCGATTGTTGACCGCCTTGAACTCGACCTCAGCCGTGGCATGACCGCCATCACGGGGGAAACCGGGGCGGGTAAATCCATACTGCTGGGCGCACTGGGACTCTGCCTGGGCGAGCGCGCCGACGCAGGCAGCGTGCGCCACGGCTGCGAGCGCACCGACCTTTCCGCCCGCTTCGACATTCAACACCTGCCCGCCGCCATCGAGTGGCTGCAGGCCCGGGAACTGCCTACCGACGAGTGCCTGTTACGCCGCGTCGTTACCGCCAGCGGGCGCTCCAAAGCATGGATCAACGGCCACCCGGCCACCATTGCCGACCTGAAATCGCTGGGCGAACAGCTGATTCAAATTCATGGCCAGCACGCCCACCAGGCGCTCATGCGCGAAGAAACCCACCTGGCGCTACTGGATGACTACGCCGGGCTTCGTGAGCGCAGCCAGCAGCTGGCCGAGACTTACCGTGAATGGCGCAATGCCCGTCGTCGGTTGAAAAAGCTCAGTGAAGAGGGCAGCGAGGTAGAGGCCAAGCGCCAGCTGCTGCGCTATCAGGTGGAAGAGCTCGACCAGCTGGGCCTCGCCGAAGGCGAACTGCAAACCCTGGAAGAAGAGCAGCACACGCTGGCCCACGCGGAAGAGACTCTGCGAGAAACCCAGTTTGCCGCCGACTGCTGTGAAAACGATGAGGGCGGTGCGCTGTCGTTGCTGAACCAGGCCTACGCACACTTGAGCGCCCTGCCCGGCAGCGATAAGGGCACGCTGGCCAACACCCTGGCCATGCTCAGCGATGCGCGCATTCAGGTAGAAGAAGCCGCCAGCGAGCTGCAGCGCCTGGCCAGCACCACCGAACTGGACCCCGAGCGACTGGCCTGGGTCGAGGAGCGCATGGGCGACGTGCACCGCATTGCGCGCAAGCACCATGTCGCCCCGGAAGAAATCTGCGCCCTGCATGCCCAGCTACGTCAGGAAGTGGCGCAACTGGAAGCCAGTGACGATGACCTGGAAGCCCTGAGCAGCCAGGTGGCCGACTACCGGGAGCGCTACCGCAGCAATGCCAAGCTGCTCAGTGAAGCTCGCCAAAAGGCGGCGGTGCGGCTAGGCAAGGAAGTTCAGCAGCAGCTGGCCTTTCTGGCCATGGGCAAGGCGCGTTTCGATGTCGACGTTACCCCTCGCGACACGCCCACCCCAGAAGGGCTGGATCACGTCCAGTTCCTGATCAGCGCCAACCCTGGCCAGCCTGCGCGCCCGCTGGCGAAAGTGGCATCCGGCGGTGAACTGTCGCGTATCAGTTTGGCCATTCAGGTCGTGGCGGCCTCGCACTCTACCATTCCCAGCCTGGTCTTCGATGAAGTGGACGTGGGCATTTCCGGTGCGACGGCCGAAATCGTCGGCCAGCTGCTGCGCAAGCTGGGCGAAAACGGCCAGGTGATGACCGTGACCCACCTGCCGCAGGTGGCCGCCCAGGCACATCAGCATCTGCACATCGAAAAACGCGCCAAACGCGATACCACTCTGACCCATATGGCACTGCTGGATGAGCGAGGCCGCATCAGCGAGCTGGCCCGCATGCTGGGCGGAGTCACGCTTTCCGACCAGACCCTGGCCCATGCCCGTGAGATGCTGCACGCCAGCCAGCGCCCTCCTCACTAGGCTCAACCAAACTCAACCAAACTCACGCCAAGCCTTTGCCCTTCGCCGGGTGAAGGCAGCGCCTTTCATCCACATCTTGCCTAAAAAAACGCCCCTGGGGCGCCAGACAGTCATCTCTGGCACCCCAGGGGCGTTTTCATGTAGCAGCGGACTACTTGCGGTTCGTGGGGCCACTGTCCTGGCGCGTGACGTCCGACCCACGGGGGCGTACGTACAGCACCAGAGCGTGGTCCACTAGCTCGTAGCCGTGCTCTTCGGCGATCTCTTGCTGGCGACGCTCGATGATGTCATCGACGAACTCGATGATTTCACCGCTTTCCAGACACACCATGTGGTCATGGTGGTCTTCTTGGGTCATCTCGAAGACCGCATGGCCACCGTCGAAATTGTGACGAATCACAAGGCCTGCCGACTCGAACTGAGTCAGCACGCGGTAGACGGTCGCCAGACCAACATCCTCGCCCGCATCAATCAGTGTTTTATACACTTCTTCTGCGCTAAGGTGGTGTTGGCCCGAAGCATTTTCGAGAATCTGCAGGATCTTGACGCGCGGCAGGGTCACTTTCAGCCCGGCTTTGCGTAGTTCATGGTTCTGATCGGCCATGGTTGCTCTTCGCAGTAACAGGTTAGGTCGGGTATCATCGACCGAAACCACGATAGTGAAGAACAGGCTCAAATGCAAAAATTGACTCGTATCATTACTCTTTCCGTTGCCCTGACCGTCGTTAGCGGCTGCAGTTACGTCGGCGTGTACAAGCGCGACATCCCCCAAGGCAACCTGGTCACCCAGGAGATGGTCAGCCAGCTCCAGCCGGGCATGACCCAGGAACAGGTCACCTATGTGATGGGCAGGCCGCTGCTGGAAGCCCCCTTCGATGCCCGCCAGTGGGACTACGTGTACCGCCTCGATAAAGCGTACGGGGGCGTGGAACAGCGTCGCGTCACGCTCACCTTCGATAACGCTGGCCGACTGGTGAACGTCGAGCAGCAAGGCGACCTGTCTGGCGACCTGCCGGTCAGCTCTGACCGTGGCGTGGGGCCTGCCGTCGAAGGCACTGACCCAATGGACAGCATGCAGCCAACCCAGCAGGCCCCCACGCCTGAGACCGCCCCCGAGCCCCAGCCAGTACCGATTGCTCAGTAACGGCTACTGGCCGCTGGCCTGACGTTTGGCCCGCTCCAGGCGAGCCGCCTTGGGGTCGATCTGCAGCGGCCGGTAGACTTCTACCCGGTCGCCTTCGCGCAGCTGCTCCTTATCGGGGTGGCGCAACGCCTTGCCGAAGATGCCCAGCGGCGCCTGTTCGAAGGTCTCGGCGGGCAGTTCCTGAAACAGGCTGGGCAGGTCGGCCATGGCAACGGCTGCTCTGGCAGTGGTGCCGCTGGGTACCTTCAGCGCGACGATACGCTGCTTGTGAGGCAGCGCGAAGGCCACCTCGACGGCAATGTCATCAACGGCCATACAGTTCGTTGGCGCGCTTGGTGAAGGCATCGACCAGTTGCCCGGCGATTTGTTGAAACAGCTTGCCAAACGCCATGCTTAGTAATCGATTGGCGAAAACGAACTCCATTTCCAGACTGACCTTGCAAGCATCATCCCCCATGGGGATGAACAGCCAGCGGCCTTTGAGCTGCTTGAAGGGCCCTTTGACCAGCGAAAGCTCGATCCGCTCTGGTGCGTGCAGGTCGTTGCGCGTAGTGATGGTTTGCTCGACCCCTGCCCGGCCCAGAGTCATTTCTCCGACCAGGTGCTGATCGTCCTTTTCCAGCAGACGCGCGCGGCGGCATCCCGGCAGGAACTCGGGATAGCGTTCGAAGTCATTGACCAGATCGAACATTTGCTGGGGGGTATGGCGCACCAAAGCGGTACGATTGACGGTTGGCATTGACCTCTCCGCTGACTTCACAGTGCCCAAAGCGTATCATGGGAAACATAGTTACAGACCTTGAATGGTATCACGCCTCCCCGCATAACGAAGGGGGTGCGAACGACAGATCAACGATGAGGTTCCATGGCCACTAAGAAAGGTAACAGCAAGGGCCCCGGCAGCAGCGTGATAGCCCAGAACAAGAAGGCGCGGTTTGAGTACCATATCGACGAAACCTTCGAAGCGGGCCTGGCACTGGCAGGCTGGGAAGTCAAAAGCATGCGCGCCGGAAAAGCGCAGCTCACCGACACCTATATTTTGATTCGCAACGGCGAAGCATACCTGCTGGGCAGCCATGTGACGCCACTGAATACGGCCAGCACCCACGAAATAGCCGACCCCACCCGCACCCGAAAACTGCTGTTGCACCGCAAGGAGATCGCCAAGATTTTCTCGGTCACGCAGGACAAGGGCCACACCTGTGTACCGCTCAAGCTGTACTGGAAGCGCAACAAGGTGAAGTGCGAGCTGGCGCTGGTGACGGGCAAGAAGATCCATGACAAGCGCGCCACTGAGAAGGACCGCGACTGGAATCGCCAGAAAGGCCGAATTATGCGGGAACATAACAAGGCATAACTGGTCAATTGGGCACGAGCACGTTAGAATGCGGCTCTGAACAAGGGGGCGACATGGTTTCGACGCCGGTGACAAACCCTGCGGTGCATGCCGAGAGCGTGATGTATCTCGTAAATACCACATCACGAAAAATAGTCGCAAACGACGAAAACTACGCTCAAGGCGCGCTGGCAGCTTAAACCCTGCTAGCTTCTTGTCTGGCCCCAAAGTGATGTGCCTATTCATCGCAGCGGGGATATGAGCTAAAGCTGATAGGACCGCGGTTGGTGGTGTCTTCTCACCAACCGTCAAACTTTAGAAGGCTCGCGTAGCTGAATCCTGATCGTCGGAGTCAGACACGTTAAAGCAAATGACGAAATCTAAGCATGTAGAGCCAATGGGCGCGTGCTGGCGGACGCGGGTTCAATTCCCGCCGCCTCCACCAGACACCCCTTCGAATCAAGCACCTTCGGGTGCTTTTTTCGTTTCTGGCGCAAGGCCATGTATCAGCTCAAAGCAGGACCACCAAAACGGCTCTCGCGAATGGAACCTGCATAGTGGAGTCGCCTAGGCAGGCCTGAACGTCGCGTTGGCGCTCCCTGGCACACCAGCATGGCGCTCAATGGAATTCGCTACCGCGCATGTAGCTTTTAAGCTACAATTTTCCGATGATCGAGCTTACCCACTACCTGACCGCCGACGGACACGACCCCTTTCAAACGTGGGTCAACGCCGTAAAAGCCAAAGACCGAATGGCCGCCATGCGAGTGCTGACCCGCCTTAACCGGCTGGCCGCTGGCAACCCCGGCGACATCAAGGCGGTGGGCGAAGGTAGGCAAGCGCATTGTGGTGCTGTTGGTCGGTGGAGCCAAGAAACGCTAACAAGCCGACATAGAGCAGGCCAAGGCGTTTTTGGCCGACCACCGAAGGAGAACCCAAAGATGAAAAGCCACGACGAGGCGGTTATCGCCATGTTGCGCGAAGATCCCGCCATGGCACTGGACTATCTGCGCGCTGCGTTTGACGAGCTGGATGAGCCCGGCGGTGAGTCGGCTTTCCTGATGGCACTGCGTCACGTAGTGGATGCTCAGGGTGGCGTGGCGGCCATCGCCCAACGCGCAGAGGTGTCGCGGGAGAGCCTTTACAGAGCACTCTCGCCCAAGGGAAACCCGACGCTGCGTACGATGTCCGCCGTCATCAAGGCCACGGGCATTCGCTTCCACGACTTGACTCACCCAACGCAAGAAGCAACAGCGGGTTAATGATTTGCTGCAAAATGGCGGCGGCCTGGAAGCCAGTGGCGCTTACCATGACCAGGCCCAACAGCGGCTAACGCCTACCCGCCCTTCGAATCAAGCACCCTCGGGTGCTTTTTTCGTTTCTGGGCACGGTGAAAGCGCCCAGAAACCATGGCGTTACGTCACCAGCAGCCACTCGATCAGCCGGTGGTAGACCGGGATGCCCAGCATCACGTTGAGCGGGAACGTGATGCCCAGCGAGGCCAGCATGGCGAGGCCGATGTTGGCTTCTGGGATGGCGGCCCGCATGGCGGCCGGGGCCGCGATGTACGAGGCACTGGCGGCCAGGGCCGCGAGAATCACCACCGAACCAATCGGCAGGCCGACCAGCGCTCCCACGGCAATCCCCATCAGCGACAACACCATGGGCGTGACCAGCGCAAAGGTCACCAACCGCCAGTGATGCCAAGGCATTGGACGCAGCGTTTGGGCGGCAGTCAGGCCCATCTCGAGCAGGAACAGGGCCAACACGCCCTTGAAGGCACTGGTAAACAGATTGGTGACCTCTTCGCCCTGGAAGGGGCCGTAAAGCGCACCGATGACGACACCACCCGCCAGCAGGATGACCCCACGGTTCGTGAGCGTTTCATGCCACAGTTTGCTGGTACTTTCCTTGACGGCTGCGCCCTGGTAACGCCGGTACAGGGCAATGGCGATCATGATGGCGGGTAGCTCCATGGCCACCAGATAGAGGGTGACCTCACTGCCCACGGCCAACTGGCGCGCCTCCACGTACGCCAGTGCCACGGCGAAGGTACCTGCGCTCACCGAACCGTAGTGGGCGGCAATGCTGGCACTGTCCGCAGGCGATAGGCGTACCAACCGCCTGAGCACGGGCATCAACATCAAGGGAATGACCGCAGACAGCAGCGCTACGCCCATCAGTTCGGGCACCAGCCCCCAGTGCAGGTTGCCATGCAGCGCCATGCCCCCCTTGAGGCCAATGGTCAGCATCAGCAACAGGCTCAGCGTGTCGTAGGTGGCCTTGGGAACCTGAAGGTCGGACTTGACCGCGCCAGCCAACAGTCCAAGTAGAAAAAACATGACCACTATATCGGGCATCGCCGCTGCTCCATCGGATGAAAGTGGCCGCATTTTGCGATGTACACGGCAAGACAACTAATCATATATTGAATGCTCGGCATAGATGATTTTCTATACCCTGAATTTGACCTTCGATTTGACCTTCGTATAAAGGCTGTCTTCGTGAATATCCGCCATCTGACCTTTCGTCTGTTGCAAGTGTATGTCGCCGTGGTGCGCCATGGCTCGATCAGCGAGGCCGCCCGGCAGCTGCACCTGACACAACCCACCGTGTCGCAGCAGTTGAAGCGGCTGAGCGAGGCCATTGGCAGCCCGCTGCTGGAACACCACGCTCAAGGGCTGACCATGACCGCCACGGGCCAGGCGCTGTATCAGGCCAGCCGTGACGTATTGGGGCGCTTCGATGATTTCGCGGACCAGCTCAGCGATTTGCAATATGGCAGCAAGGGGCGCTTCAGCATTGCCTTGGTGAACACGGCGCAATACGTGCTGCCGCGCCTGCTGGGCCCGTTCAGCCACGCGTTCCCCGAGGTGGACGTCACCGTCAATATCGGCAATCGGCGGCAGGTCCTGGCTCGCTTCGAGCGGCGCGAAGACGACTTGTATATCTTCAGCCACCCCCCTGCCCTGGCCCACGCCGTGGCGGCCCGCTTCATGCGCAACCCGCTGGTGGCCATTGCTGCCGCCCATCATCCGCTGGCCAGCCAGCCAAACGTGACCATGGAGCAACTGCTCGGTGAGCGCCTGCTGCTCCGCGAGCCTGGCTCGGCATCGCGCATGCTGCTGGAAAGCTGGCTACAGGAGCATGGCCTGACCATGCGCAAGACCCTGCAAATGGCCAGTAACGAAGCCATTCGCGTGGGCGTGGCCGCCAACATGGGGGTAGCGGTATTGTCGGAGCATGTGCTGCCCAACGAGCACTCCGAACTGGCCGTACTTTCCATCGCTGGCTTGCCCATCGAAAGCCATTGGCAGTTCATCGTGCGCAACGACCAGCGCTTGCCCCCCACTGCTCAGCGCTTTCTGCACTACGTGCATGAGCATTTAAGCCAATGGATCGAGCCACGCTTCGTATGCAACGAATTAGGGCTTTTACTGGAGGCCTACCCCACCTTCCCGGTGCGCGAGTGAGCCATCAAGCAAAGACGTTGCAGCCCTCTTCAATCCCGCTATGTTGACAACATGAGGCCCGATACCAGGTCAGGCCATTGAACAAGGAAGCGACACCATGCTGTATGGGCTGAGCCTGCTGGCAGGGATTGGATTACTGTTTCTGGGCGGTGAAGCGCTCATCCGTGGAGCCGTCGCCAGCGCACAGCGCATGGGCGTCTCTCCGTTATTGACCGGGCTGGTAGTGGTGGGGTTTGGTACCTCCGCGCCCGAGCTGGTGGTATCGGTGGACGCAGCGCTTCGTCAACAGCCGGATATTGCCGTGGGCAATATCGTGGGCAGCAACATCGGCAACATCTTGCTGATTCTGGGCTTGTGTGCCGCCATCTGCCCCATGACCGTACAACCATTGGCACTGCGCCGGGATGGCGTGGTCGTCGTGGCGGCCAGCGTGCTGTTCATCGTGCTCTCATGGGGGGGAGCATTGGGGGAATGGCAGGCCTTGCTGCTGCTGGCCTCATTGGCCGCTTACCTGGTGTGGGCCTATCGTACCGAGCGCAATGTGCCGCAACCTGCCGGTGAGATGCACAGCGCTGAAGCCGAAGAGGTGTCGGCGGTCCCCACGTCTACCGGCATGATCGTCACGGCGCTGGTCGTGGGGCTAGGCATGCTGATTGGTGGCTCGCAGCTGCTGCTATACGGCGCCATCGGGCTGGCGCAGGCCGTGGGTATTTCGCAAGCGGTGATTGGCTTGACCATTGTCGCGGTGGGCACCTCACTACCGGAAATGGCGGTATCGGTCATTGCAGCCCTGCGCCGTCATGCCGACGTTGCCGTTGGCAACATCCTGGGCAGCAATATCTTTAACGTGCTGGGCATTCTGGGCATTTCCGCCCTGCTGCAACCCCTGCCCATCGCCGCGCGCGTCGGCCAGTTCGACCAGTGGGTCATGCTGGGGTCGGCAAGCTTGCTGCTGCTGTTCCTGTATACCGGCATGCGCCTTTCACGCGGAGAAGGGGCGGCGCTGCTGGCGGGATATGGCGCTTATATTGCCCTGAGCTTCACGGTCTTCTAACGCAACGCTTCCGGCAGCTCGATGTTGGCCTCGTCGTAGTAGCGCAGCGCACCGGGGTGCAGGTCCACCGGCAGGTGGGCCAGCAGTTCAGCGGTCACACTGCCCCACCAGGGTGATGTCTCCGTCAACGCGGCCTGCTGCTCCCAGAATGTCTTGGTCAACCGGTAGGCCACGTCTTCGTCCATGTGCACCGTGGCAAGCGCGAAGACTGGCGACGACGTGGTCACCACCCGCTTGTCGATGCCTGGGTAAGTACCGCCGGGAATGATCTGGCGTACGGCCCCTGTGCGCTCGACCTGCTCATCGGTCAAGCTGATCAGCGTAATGGGCACCAGCGACGCTGTCTCCATCACGTTGGGAGTAGGAAACGAACTGGCCGTGACGTAGGCATCGATACGTCCATCCCGCAGGGCCTCGGACGCATTGGTGATCGAGGCATCGGCCAGCCGCACCTTGCCCGCCAAGCCAAACAGTTCGAAGTAGCGCGCTGCTTCGCCCGAGCTGAAGGTGCCGCGCCCCAACAGCACGTGTTTGCCCTCCAGGGCTTCGATGGGTGCCGTGCCTCGATCACCGGCCATCACGAAGTGCATGGTCAACGGGGGCACCGGAAACAGTCCCCGGATGGCCGCAAAGTGCTCCGGGTCGCGGCCTGCAAAGGGGCCTTGCCCTTCCAGCGCCTCCGCGATCAAGGCAGGCGGTGCGGTAAACACATACAGCCCTTGGCGGTGCATGACCTCCATGATGTTTTGCACCGACCCCTGGCTCTCCTCGGAGCTCAGGAGCAGCGCACCAGCACTGCCTGCTTGTATGGCCTGCGCCAGCTCTCCGCCCATTTGGTGATAAGCGGTACCCGCGAGAGCAGATTTGTAGGTGACTCGGATAGGGGGCTCGGCCAGCGCAGGTGAAGATAACAGCGCGACAGCAGCGAGCATCAAACCAGCCAAGCAATGGAGAGAACAAAGAGAAGCGCGCATGAAAGTTCCTTGGCGGGTCCGGGATGCCTTGTCAGGCCTGATTTTTATAGGCGCATTGTAGACGTGACTGGCCAACCCCTGCGACCCCCCTTCAACTTGACATCAACGATAGGAATGCTCAGGATAAATTTTTATTTTCAATTGAACGTTCAAAAAAAATCCTTGGTAATGGTTTGGGTGATTTTCACGCTGCCTGACACGGCTAGTGTCATGAAACCCGTGTAACCTATGTGCCATTGTCACCTTCATGAGATGGCTGCATCACAGCCCTGACACTTTATGCCCCAACTCACCTTGCACGGCGCGACTTACGATATCGATGCCATTTTGTTCGACAAGGACGGTACGCTGCTCAATTTCGGCGACCTCTGGATTGGTTGGTTCGACCAGCTGGTCACGACCCTTAACCAAAGCCTTCCCGAGGCACACGCGCTATCGCACCAAGCGCTCTACCCTAGGGTAGGCATCGATCCTGAGCAGCGCCTGTGGGACCCCACCGGCCCGTTGACCATTGGCTCATTGGACGATATTGCCACCATCGTCTCGCTTAGCCTGTTCGAGGCGGGCGTCGCCTGGAATGACGCTACTCAGCTATCCCACGATGCCATCGCCCGCCTGGCCGACACGCTGGACTGGCCCAACTGCGTGACCCCCGTAAAGGGCCTGATGAACTTCGTAGCGCAGGCACGACAGGCGGGGATTGCGCTGGCGGTGGTCACCTCCGATGACGCCCACAATGCGCATTTGCATCTAAAGCTGCTCTCGCTGGCCGATGCGTTTTCTGCTGTGTTGGGGCATGATCAAGTGTCGCGCGGCAAGCCCTACCCGGAGATGGCGCTACTCGCCTGCGAACAGCTGGGCACGGCACCGCAACGTACGCTGATCATCGGCGACTCCAATGGCGACATGGCCATGGGTCAGGCCGCCGGTCTGTTGGGCGGTATCGGTATCTGCGCCGCTCCTCACCTGGACGGCTCCCACCTTACCCACGCGGATCACGTGATTCGTGACTATGACGAGTTGACTATCGCACGGCCTCATCATTAATCCATCAAGGGAACACACCATGCATCCAACACTCGAGTCTCTCACCCAGCAAGCAAAACGCGGCCAGCTGTCGCGCCGCGACTTCATGCGTCGCGCCATGGCTCTGGGCATTGCCGCGCCCTTTGCTGGCTCGCTGCTCTCCAGCCAGGTATTGGCCAGCACGGGCACTCCTCAACGCGGCGGTATTCTGCGCGCCGGTATGCAAGGCGGGGAGTCGACGGACAGCCTTGACCCAGCCAGCTGGACCAGCCAGGTGCAGCACTCCTTCGGGCAGTCCTGGGGGGAAGCCTTGACCAATGTTTCACCAGAAGGCGAGCTGGTACCCCGCCTTGCGGAAAGCATTGACTCTTCCTCGGATGCCAAGACCTGGGTCTTCAAGCTGCGCCGTGGCGTGCTGTTCCACGATGGCCAGGAGATGACCGCCGACGACGTCGTGGCCACGCTGGAACGCCATTCGGACGAGAGCTCGCAGTCCGGTGCGCTGGGCATCATGCGCGGCATCGAGTCGATTCGCGCCACGGATACCTACGAAGTCACCATCGTCACGCTGGAGCCCAATGCCGACCTGCCGTTTTTGCTTTCCGATTACCACCTGATGATTCAGCCGGGCGGTGGCAAGCAGGACCCAGCCGCAGGCATCGGCACCGGCCCCTACAAAGTGGTGGAGTTCCAGCCCGGCGTGCGCCAGATCGCCGAGCGTTTCGATGGTTACTGGAACCCGGACGAGTACGGCTTCGCCGACCAGATCGAGATCACCATCATCAACGACCCGACGGCGCGCATCTCGGCGCTGCAGAGCGGTCAGGTGCACATGATCAACCGGGTCGAGCCGCGGGTGGTGGACATGGTGCAGCGCCTGCCCAACATCGTGATCAACAACACTTCCGGGCGTGCTCAGTATGTCTTCCCCATGCACTGCGACACGGCGCCGTTCGATAACAACGACCTGCGACTGGCCCTGAAGTACGCCATCAACCGCGAAGACATGGTCGAGCGTATCCTGCGCGGGTATGGCAGCGTGGGCAACGATTTCCCCATCAACGCCGCTTACCCGCTGTTTCCCGACAGCATTCCCCAGCGGGAATTCGACCCCGAGCGGGCCAGCTATCACTACAAGAAATCCGGCCACGACAGCCCCATCGTGCTGCGCACCTCCGACGTGGCCTTTCCCGGTGCCGTGGATGCCGCACAGCTGTTTCAGCAGAGCTGCGCCCAGGCGGGCATCAACATGGAAGTCCGCCGCGAGCCCAGCGACGGCTACTGGTCGGAAGTGTGGAACAAGCAGCCCTTCTGCGCCTCCTACTGGAGCGGCCGCCCCACCCAGGACCAGATGTACTCCACAGCGTACATTTCCAGCGCCGACTGGAACGACACCCGCTTCTTCCGCGAGGACTTCGATGCCCTGGCCCGCGAAGCACGCGGCGAGCTGGATACAGACCGCCGCAGCGAGCTGTACCACGACATGGCCATGATCGTCCGCGACGAAGGCGGATTGATTCTGCCCATGTTCAATGACTACATCGAGGCCACTCTGGACAACGTGGGCGGCTGGTCAGCCAACCCGATGGGCGAAATGATGGCAGGCTTTGCGCTTTCGAAGTGCTGGTTGACGTCATAACCCGGAAGGCTGCCATGAACTCTTTTGTCCTTAAACTGATTGCCCAGCGCTTGGCGCTGGGCCTCTTGCTCCTGCTGGCCGTGTCGGTGCTGATTTTCGCGGGCACCGAGATGCTGCCCGGCGACGTGGCCCAGTCGATTCTGGGGCAAAGCGCCACGCCCCAGGCCGTCGACAACCTGCGCAGAGAACTGGGCCTCGACCAGCCCGCCTGGTCACGCTACATCGACTGGCTGGGCGGCATTCTGCAAGGCGATCTAGGCACTGCCCTGTCCAACCGTCAGGATATCGCCCAGTCTCTTTGGGGCCGCGCAGGCAACACGCTGTTTCTAGCCTTCTGGACAGCGATCGTTGCAGTGCCGCTGGCCATCCTGCTGGGGCTGGTCGCCGTGCGCTACCAGAGCCGCTGGCCGGACCGGGTGATTTCCGGCTCCACGCTGACCGCCATTTCCCTGCCGGAATTCTTTATCGGCTACCTGCTGATCTACCTGTTCGCCGTCCAGCTCAACTGGTTTCCCAGCGTCTCCACGGTGCATGGCGGCATGAGCCTGGGTGAACGTCTGCACGCCATCGCACTGCCTGCGGCCACGTTAACGCTGGTGATTCTAGCCCACATGATGCGCATGACTCGGGCCGCCATTCTCAACGTCATGCAGTCGCCCTATATCGAAACCGCCGAGCTCAAGGGGCTGGGCTCGTTTCGCATCATTGCCCGCCACGCGTTTCCCAATGCCATCGCGCCGGTGGTCAATGTGGTGATGCTGAACCTCGCCTTCCTGATCGTCGGCGTGGTGGTGGTCGAGGTGATTTTTGTCTACCCAGGCATGGGGCAGTACTTGATCGACCACGTCTCGAAGCGCGATGTCCCGGTGGTCCAGGCGGTGGGACTGATCTTTGCGGCGGTGTACATCGGACTCAATATGCTGGCCGACATCATTGCCATCCTGACCAACCCACGCCTGCGTCATCCCAAATGACCGGCTGCTTGCCAGGCCACAGTGACCAGACAGGAACGTAACACCATGTCGAAACCCTTAACGCTGCTGAAGCGCATGCCCGTGACCGCGCTGGTCGGGCTGCTGCTGACCTTCAGCTTCTTGATCATGGCGATATTCGCCCCTTGGCTGGCGCCCTACAGCATGTCCGAGAGCGTCGGCGACATGTGGATGGGCCCGTCTGCCGAGTTTTTGCTGGGCACCGACAACCTGGGCCGCGACTTACTCTCGCGGCTGATCTACGGTGCCCGTACGACCATTACCATTGCCGCCCTGGCCACGGCGCTGGCCTTTTCGATTGGCTCGGTGCTGGGCATTCTGGCGGCCGTCTATGGCGGCTGGATAGACCAGCTGATTTCCCGAGGGGTCGATATCGTGATGTCGATTCCCACACTGATCTTTGCGCTGGTGATCCTGTCGGTCATGCCCAGCACCCTTCTCATGTTGATTCTGATCATGGGGGTGCTGGACTCCACGCGCGTGTTTCGTATCTCCCGCGCCGTGGCGGTCAACATCAACGTGATGGATTACGTGGAAGCCGCACGGCTACGCGGTGAAGGCAAACGCTGGATCGTCTTTCGCGAGATTCTGCCCAATGCGCTGACGCCCCTGGTGGCCGAGCTGGGCCTGCGGTTCATTTTTGCCGTGCTGTTCTTATCGTCGCTGTCGTTTCTGGGCCTGGGGGTACAGCCTCCGGAAGCCGACTGGGGCAGCATGGTGCGCGAAAACCGACAGGGCATCGTGTTCGGCGTTCCCGCCGCCCTGATTCCCGCCGCCGCCATTGCCGTGCTGGCGATTTCGGTCAATCTGGTGGCCGACTGGATCCTGCGCCACACCACCGACCTGAAAGGAGGCCGCAGTGGCTGATACGCTGTTGACGATTCGCAACCTGACCATCGATGCCACGGCCTACCCGCCCGGCGAGCCGCCCCAGGAGATCAACATCGTCAAAGGGGTCGACCTGACGCTGGAGCGCGGCAAGGTGCTGGGGCTGATCGGCGAATCCGGGGCAGGCAAGTCCACCATCGGACTCTCGCCGGCTGGCTATGGCCGGGGCGGCATACGCCTGGACGGCGAAGTCTGGGTCAACGGCCGCAACATTCTCGACGGCTCGCCCAAGGCGCTGCGCCAGCTGCGCGGCAAAGAAGTGTGCTACGTGGCCCAGTCGGCCGCCGCCGCGTTCAACCCTGCCCATACGCTGATGGAACAGGTCATCGAGACCACCCTGCTCCACGGCCTGGCCAGCCGCAAGGAAGCCGAAGCGCGCGCCGTGGAGCTGTTCCGCCAACTGGGCCTTCCTGACCCGGAACACTTTGGCAGCCGCTACCCGCATCAGGTCTCCGGCGGCCAGCTGCAGCGGGCCATGACGGCCATGGCGCTGTGCCCCGAGCCCGACCTTATCATTTTCGATGAGCCGACCACCGCACTGGATGTGACGACCCAGATCGACGTTCTGGCCGCCATCAAGCATGCCATCAGCAAGACGGGAGTGGGCGCGCTGTATATCACCCACGACCTGGCCGTGGTGGCCCAAGTGGCGGACGACATCATGGTGCTGCGTCACGGCGCCATGGTGGAGTACGGCCCGACGCGGCAGATCATCGAGGCCCCTCAAGAGCCCTACACCCAGGCGCTGGTCTCGGTGCGCTCCATCGATCATGCCGCCAAGACGCCGGAAGAAACGCCGGTTCTGGCCATCGAGCAGGTCAGCGCCGCCTACAGCAACAGCGCAGGCAACGTGCTTCACGAGGTCAGCATGGCGGTCAGCCCTGGCCAGACGCTGGCCATCGTCGGGGAGTCCGGGTCGGGCAAATCGACCCTGGCTCGGGTGATCACCGGCCTGCTGCCGCCCAACCAGGGGCAGGTCAGCTTCCAGTCCCGGGCCCTGCCCAACACCCTGGGCGAGCGCGGCAAGGAGACGCTGCGTGAACTGCAGATGATCTACCAGATGGCCGATGTGGCCATGAACCCACGCCACACGGTGGAAACCATCATTGGCCGACCGCTGACGTTCTATTTCGGCCTGAAAGGCAAGGCGCGACGCCAGCGGGTCGTCGAACTGCTCGACGAGATCGAGCTGGGAGAAAGCTTCATCGACCGCTACCCCGCCGAGCTGTCCGGGGGGCAGAAACAGCGGGTCTGCATTGCCCGCGCCCTGGCGGCCAAACCCAAGCTGATCATCTGCGATGAAGTGACCAGCGCCCTCGACCCCTTGGTGGCCGACGGCATTCTCAAGCTGCTGCTGCGCCTGCAGGAAAGAGAGAACGTGGCGTATCTGTTCATTACCCACGACCTGGCCACCGTAAAAGCCATCGCCGACAGTATCGCGGTGATGCACCAGGGCAAGGTCGTCCGCTACGGACAGCGTGATGAGGTGCTCGCCCCGCCCTTCGACGACTACACCCAGACGCTGCTGGCGTCGGTGCCGCAAATGAAGCTGGGCTGGCTGGAAGAGGCCATGGCTACCCGCTAACGCGGGTTGCGCCGCTCACGTTTGCCCGTGGGCGAGTGAGTGGCGCAGGCCAGTCTTTACTCATGACACTGTTATGAGTGCTTTACTATTAGCGAAACGGATAATTTCAAAAAAAAGACGTAATCGCTTACGCCCTGTCGCTTTTCATTCGGTTTTATTCCGTATTGCAATGCAATATAGCTTGTTAAACTGGCGTGGCTTATTAACCCCTTTCTTCTCATCATTATAAGGATAAACACGCCATGTTGACGTTGCATCATGACCCTGGCCAGCCCCGATGGACTCGTGGCTGGCTTTTTTTGTTAGCGGCTTTGCTGCTACTGGCAAGCCCGGCCGCCTTCGCGGTGACCGGTGAGATCGACTTGACCAGTTCTGCCATTGGCTTTTTTGCCGTAACCATCTTCGTGCTGGCCTACGCGTTGGTCATGGCCGAAGAGAAGATCCACATGCGCAAGTCCAAGCCCGTGCTGGTGGCAGCAGGGGTGATATGGGGACTCATTGGCTGGGTGTACGTCCAGAACGGCATGTCGGAAACGTCGGAGTATGCGTTTCGGGTGACACTGCTGGAGTTCACCGAGCTAATGCTGTTCCTGCTGGTCGCCATGACCTATATCAACGCCATGGAAGAGCGCCGCGTCTTTGATGCACTGCGCTCATGGATGCTGCGCAAAGGCTTTAATTACCGCACGCTATTCTGGCTGACGGGTGGTTTAGCCTTTGTACTTTCGCCTATTGCCGACAACTTGACCACGGCACTTCTGATGTGTGCCGTTATTACTAAAGTGGCAGAAGGCGATAAACGCTTTATCAACTTGGCGTGTATCAATATCGTGGTGGCTGCCAATGCAGGGGGCGCTTTTAGTCCCTTCGGCGATATCACCACGCTGATGGTCTGGCAGGCGGGTCTGATTCAGTTTCAGGAATTCTTCATCCTGTTCATTCCCTCGCTGATCAACTTCCTGGTACCGGCCGTCATCATGAGCCTGTTCATCAAGAACCAGAAGCCCAACAGCGTCTATGAAGACGTGCAGCTCAAGCGCGGTGCCCGACGCATCATTGCGCTGTTCTTGTTCACCATTGCCACTGCCGTCGCGTGCCATACGCTGCTCCATCTGCCGCCGGTATTGGGCATGATGACGGGGCTTGGGTACCTGCAGTTCTTTGGCTACTACCTGCGCAAGAGCCTGCCTCGCTCGCTGGAGCGCAAGCGCGAGCGCTATAGCCGCCTGGGCGACAACAAAAAGCTGGAGCAGCTGGGTGGCGTGGTGCCCTTCGACGTCTTCAACCGTGTGGCCCGCGCCGAGTGGGATACGCTGCTGTTCTTCTACGGGGTGGTCATGTGCGTGGGCGGGCTGGGCTTCATGGGTTACCTGGGGCTGCTCTCGGACGCGCTATATACCAACTGGGACGCCACCTGGGCGAATATCACGTTAGGCGTGGTCTCGGCGGTGGTGGATAACATCCCGGTGATGTTCGCCGTACTCACCATGCAGCCGGACATGTCACACGGCCATTGGCTGCTGATGACGCTGACGGCTGGGGTCGGGGGTAGCCTGCTGTCGATTGGCTCGGCCGCTGGCGTGGCCGTCATGGGTCAGGCGCGCGGCTATTACACCTTCATGGGCCACCTGCGCTGGGCACCGGTCATCTTGCTGGGCTACATTGCCAGCATTATCGCCCACCTGTGGCTCAACGCAGGCAGCTTTTCGGTATACGGCTGAGCGCTGACGGCGGCCACCGTTCTGACAACGCCCACCCCCACCGGGGTGGGCGTTTTGCGATGGGTGCCTGTGCCAAGCTAGTAGGATTCGAACAGGTACTCGATTGGCGTAGGCCTACCAAACAGGTAGCCCTGATAGCGGTAGCAGCCGTGCCCTTTTAGCCAATCCAACTGCTCCTTTTTCTCGACGCCTTCGGCCACCACGGTCAGCCCGAGGCTGATCGCCAGAAGGATGGTGGTATCGACAATGGCCGCGTCGGTCTTGTCGGTCAACAGCTCACGAATGAAGGACTGGTCGATCTTCAACTCGTCCAGCGGCAGGCGCTTCAGGTAACTCAGCGACGAGTAGCCCGTCCCAAAATCGTCCAGCGCAAAGCGAATCCCCTGGGCCCTCAGTTTGAGCATGGTATTGCGCACCCGCGTCGGCTCGCGCATCAGCAGGCTCTCGGTCACTTCCAGCACCAGCCGCCCAGGCGGCGCCTGGGTTTCGGCCAGCAAGGCTTCCACATTGCGCACGAACTCAGGCTGCTGGAACTGCACCGAGCTGACGTTCACCGAGATGGTCAATGCGGCGTAAGCAGTCTGGTGCGACCACTTGGCCAACTGCTCGCACGCACATCGCAAGACCCAATAGCCAATGGGCACGATCAGGCCGTTCTCTTCGGCCAGCGGAATGAACGTGCCCGGCGACACCCAGCCACGCTGGGGGTGGTACCAGCGCAGCAGCGCTTCCACGCCGGTCGTCACCCCCTGATGATCCACCTGTACCTGATAATGCAGCGCCAGCTCCTGGCGCTGCAGCGCCTGATGCAGATCGCCTTCCAGGCTTGCCCGCTCCAGCACGCTGGTCTGCATATCCACATTGAAAAAACGCAGCGTATTGCCGCCGGCTGACTTGGCTTGCTGCAGCGCCATGTCAGCCTGTTGCAACACGCCGTTCATGGGGTTGCCAGCCCCGTTGAAGAGCGTAATGCCCACACTGGCCGTAATGGGGAGTGCCCGGTCGTTGCGTAACTGGGAGATGTTATCCAGCAGTTGGCGGGCCACGCGCTCGACGTAGGAAGCAGCGTCATGCTGCTGCTCTCCCAGCCGATTGATCAGAATCACGAACTCATCGCTGCTGAAGCGTGCCAGGGTGGCGTCCTCGGTCAAGCGCTGCTGCAGGTTTTCCGCCACGTTGATGAGCAGCTGCTCGCCGCTGTCGTGGCCCTGAATGTCGTTGACCAGCCGGAAATTGTCGAGGTCCACGATCAGCAGGGCGCTATAGCCCCCGGACGGGCAGTGGGTGGCCTCGGCCAGCGATTCGAGCAGCAGGCGACGGTTGGGCAAGCCGGTCAGGGCATCATAAAAGGCCAGGTGATGGGTGCGCGACTGCATCTCCAGATAGTCGGTCAGCTCGGTGGAAATACCGCATAGGCTGGGCGCTTCCCCCGGTGACATGATCAACGGCATTTTGACCGACAGGAAGGTGCGCACCCGCTCCTCTCCCTGCAGCACGTTGTGCTCTTCGACCGTTGTTTTCTGGCCTGTGGCCAGCACCTGGCGGTCCACTTCAGCCATTTCTGCAGCGCTGGCCGCATCGAAAAAAGCATCGTCCCCCCGACCGACGATCTGCTCGACAGGCCGGTCGAACAGATGGTCGGGTAGACCGGACGATTGCTCGTTCCGGCCCCCCACAGATCCGAGCGTGCGCGATTGACGCACTCGGCTCCTCAACCGTCAGGTTCACACGAAGGACGCTCGGTGCACGATTCTCGCTCGCGGTAACGGGAGTGTCAGCAACAGTTGCCTTGCCTTCTCCCACGGGAACCATCCTCTCTGCGATCGCCTCCTGAGCCACTTGATCCAGGTTGTCTGAACCCTGTATTGGAAGCGTTGCAGAGACTCGATGTTGTGGGTTATCCCGTAGTACGCATAGTGCCCCATAACCTTTCGACAGAGTTGGCGGTGCTGATCACGCAGGGGCAGGTGGCGGTTGGCTCGGCACCACAGCGAAATTCGCTTCAGGCCTCGCTTGAACCGGTCCTTGGCCGTTTTCTGCTTGATGATCCAGCGTCCACGCAGGGACTTCCCCCAGTAATAGGTAAAGCCCAGGAAGTCGAAGGTCTCGGCCCGTAGCTCGCGATGTGGCCGAAACCGTACCAGCCGAGTCTTGGTCGGGTGCAGGGTAAGGCCGAAGCGCGCAAAGCGCTTGGCCAGTACCTCCAGCACCTTGCGGGCATCAGCTTCGTTGCTGAAGGCGAGCACGGCATCATCGGCGAAGCGCACCGAGAATGCCCGTCCGCGCAGGCGTGGTTTGACGTCTTGCTCAAACCACTCATCCAGCACGTAGTGGAGGTAGACATTCGCCAGCAAGGAAATCACACCCCTTGTGGGCTGCCTATCTCGCCCTTCTGCCATTGCCCGGCGTCCAATACCCCGGCCTTGAGCCACTTGCCGATCAGGCGGAGGATCACGCCGTCCTTCACTCGTTGCTGCAGAAACGCACGCAGGTGCTGGTGGTCGATCGTGTCGAAGAAGGCTTTGATGTCCAGATCAATGACCCAGCCTCCGCCCATCGACATCAGGCCATTCCTCACCGTTCCGATGGCCTGATGCGCCGAGCGCCCCGGCCGGAAACCATACGAGCACTCGTGAAAATCATGCTCATAGAGCGGCTCCAGCAGGGCCACCACGGCACGTTGCAGGACCTTGTCTTCGAAGGTAGGAATGCCAATCGGCCGTGTGGAGCGCCCGTCTCCCTTGGGAATATTGACGCGCCGCACCGGCGGCGCCCGGTAGCGACCGCTCTTGGCCGCTTCCAGCAGACGCTGGACGTTAGCCTCGAAGTCGCGCGCGAAGTCGTCCGCCGTCTGGCCGTCGATCCCGACGGCGCCGTCACGGCGCGTCATCAGGTAGGCCGTCCTCAGCCACTGGGCGTCGATATGATGCGCCAGTGACGTGAAGGCACGCTGCGGGAAGCGCTCTGCCAGCGCTGCTATCCGCACTTGTTTCGTGGACATGACCTCAGGTTCCTGTGCACCTGTCATGTTGCCCTCGTGCAGTTCTGATGATTGGCCGCCCCTTCCCTCCAGCGGGTCCCGTCGAGTAGGTTCCCCGCCTTCTTCGGTACTATGAGCGACTCCGACTCCCGCCCTTCCATCCGGCTGGCTCCTTATGGTCGCCTGGCCGTACCCCCTGAGTGCCTGTTGTTTGCTTCCGGTACCGTCAGGCACGACAGCACCGGACCGGGAGCTTTCGCCGCAGGCAGCCCCATGCCTGTACCTTTGTCGTTCAGAGGAGAAGGACGGGCCTCCCAGGTTCCTGGGAAACCCCTGTATGGACATGCCCTGCTCTTCGACCCCGGCGGCCCTTCCCTGCCAAGCCATACGGCAGGGTCGTGTTGCCTTCCAGCATTTGAAAACTGTCGGCGACTGCCACTACCACAATTTCGGGGCTCTATCACACGGCCTATCCACTCGCTGTGTACGCTTCGCAGCGGCGGTTACCCGACACCACGCAACACTCGCTGCCGGCTGGTGGCTAGCCTTGGCCGGGTGGGACTTTCACCCACTGGGTTTCACGACATCCTTTCCACCTTCTCGGTTTCCCGGATGTCCAGGCTTTGCCTGGCGCACACAAATCTGATGGTTGACGTAGCGATATTTGAGATCAGGTGTCTTGATATAAATATAAGCATCGACACTATCCAGAATACTGGACAGCATATGTTCGTGAGTGGTGAGCTGCTGCCGATTGAGGCTATCGCGGCGGCGCAACAGCACATTACCCGCCAGGGCGATCACCAGCACCACCAGTAACACACCGCCGAGCCACCATAGCCACCCGGGCGCCAGAGGAGCAGGCGGGCCATGCGCCCGCCAGGCACTCAGGGTCTCGTAGTACGTCGACGCCGCGTCGTTTTTCCACTCCACCAGAGTAGCGTCGATGCGCTCCAGGATATGGGCATCCAAACCAGGCGAGGCGGCATAAAAGAGCCGTGAAGGCTGGAAGATGATAGGGGTTTCACGCAGCCCGTAATCGTTGGCTCGCCAGTCGCCGAACAGATGATTGGACGCCACCAGATCGGCATCGCCCAGCGCGACTGCCTGGAAGCCCGCCGC
Source organism: Halomonas sp. 18071143 (assembly GCF_019211725.1). Lineage (NCBI taxonomy): Bacteria > Pseudomonadati > Pseudomonadota > Gammaproteobacteria > Oceanospirillales > Halomonadaceae > Halomonas > Halomonas sp. 18071143. Next base: position 365,969 of record NZ_CP078120.1, on the reverse strand, counting down.
AAAACTATCCACTGGCAGCCACATCACGTCGATATCGAAGCGCTGCGTCACGGTCATCAGGTAGCTTTGCTGGATAGAGCCCTCCACCACCGCCACACGCTGCTGCTCGAGATCCAGAATGGCCTCGACGCGGCTGTCGCTGGGTTGGTAAAGCTGTGACCAGCTGTGCATGACCGGCTCGGCATGAAAGGCGAAGCGCTGGGCACGCTCTTCGCTCCACGCCAGGTCCGGCAACAGGTCGATATCATCCTGCTCCAGCAGCGTCAGGCACTGCTGAAAATCGCACGGGACGCTTTCCAGCTGCCACTGCTCTTTCAGGGCCATTGCCGTAAGCAGCTCACCCAACACACCACGCAATTGCCCCTGGTCATCGGTGAACAGCTTAGGCGGGTTGTGATACACCCCGACACGCAGCGTTTGCGCAGCGGCTAGCGGCGATACTGCCCCAAACACCATCGTCAGCAACACAGCATGGCAAGCAGCCTGTCTCGCACGCCTCCCCCTGTTGCACAGCATGGTAATGGTCACTCACCGGGCATGGTCAATGGCCCTGCACGCTCCACGACCCGCTGCCAGGCCGAGTCCTGCTCAATGCGTGCCACAAAGGCGGTAATCGCCGGAAACGCATCCAGCGACTGGGTGGCGGCCACGGCCTGCATGGGAAAGCTCATTTGAATGTCCGCGCCACTCGGAAACTCGCCGGCAAAATTGCCGTGCGCCTTCAAGTGCGACTCGATCATGCCAAGATGTTGTTTCAGCTGTGGTTGCAGAAAGCGTTTGTGAACGGTGCCACTAATACCCTGGGCAATGGGTTTGACGAACCAGGGCGACTGTTTAGGAATTTGACTAAAGATCAATCCCATCACCAACAGCGGCATTAAAGAGCCTTCGGCATAATGCATCCAGTAACGATAGTTAACCCATTCGTTACTTTTATCTGGCCCCGGCTGAAAATGCCCTTCTCCGTAGCGGTTGACCAGATAATCGATGATGGCCCCCGACTCGGCCACGGTCAGTTCGCCATCGGTAATCACGGGTGACTTGCCCAATGGGTGCACTTTTTTCAGGGCATCAGGGGCTTGCTGTGTTTTGGGGTCACGCTGATAGACTTCGATGTCATACTCTAGCCCGAGAGCTTCCAATAGCCACAGAATGCGGTGAGAACGTGATTTTTCCAGGTGGTGTACGCGGATCATGACGACTCCATAAGGCGATTTGGTACGCAGCCTTCAAGCTGGTGCCAGCATCCATTGACTGCACGCGTTAGCTGAATGATTTCAGCTTAGCACTATTACAGCGTTGAACCCCATCGAGAGAGTGGCGCACTGAGAATATTATCTACGTCTTTTCGAAAAACGTCTTCTAGTGCGCTTTAAAGTATCTTTAAGTGACTGTTTTCAATTACCACAACCCGCTACAAAAGTGGCTAAAAGAGCCACTGCGTGTCACGCCCTGTACTGTTGCCACATACGGTGGAGCAAATCTTTTGGTGACCATTTACCGTGCAGCCAGGGTGCCAGTAACCGCGTTGAAAGTGGAATAAATACGAATACCATCACGGGCGTCAGCACCAGCGTACTGAGCAACACGCGCGGTATCAGCGTCCACTCGGCCAACAGGCCGCCAAACAGCCAATGAAACAGCAGTGAGACCGGAAAGAAGGCCAGCCAGACGGCAACGGCCTGCTTCCAACGCGGCGGCGCAGCACCATTGGGGGCCACGTTGAACCAGCTGTCCAGGCCGGTGGCACGGTGCTCATGGGGCGCGTCGTAGAGCCCCTTGCCACGCTGCAGCCAGGCATGGCGCGACGCGGAGTGCTCCCAGGAAGCGAGTCGCGCTGCGCTTTCGAAACGGAAAATGATCTGGTATTCGTCATCGTCCTGAGGCGGTGCCAGCACCCCTGAGCCCAGATAGCCCGGAAAGTCGGCAGCCAGCTCACGGCCTTCATTGAGCCAACGGATAAAGTCCTGATAGCGGCCATTGGCCACGCGACGCGCCACCATCAAGGTGACAGGTGAGGTAGACATGGGTGATCTCCTGATAAGTAGGCAACCACTGCCGGATAGGCGGGTTGCAGGCATTCAGGTGGGTACGCCTGAAGCACACGGCTACATTATAGAGGGAAAACCACGCGGGCACAGCTAGGCATGCGGGGCCAGGGGAACGATATCGTGGAATTTACCCTGCTCGGTAAAGAACAGCCGAAACACGCCATTCACGCCGTCGCGGCCCACCACGCGGCGCAGGGCGGTGGCCGGGAAGACCACCCAGCGACCATCCACGCTGCGCACGCGCACGTTGTCATACTGCCCTTCATAATGGGCAAGGCATTCGGCTGCCGTCAAATGGATCATTACGTCAATGGAAGGCATGGCGTTGCGTCATCGGGTAGTGTCGCTGATACTTCATCATACTGGATTCGATCTCAACATCGGTAACCGCCCATGGATCTTTCATCACTCAGCGCTTCCTATAGCGCCACGCTCTGGCCTTCACCTACCCTGCCTAACGCCAGGGTCGCTGCCGATTCTCAAGCACAGCGCGCAAACGATGCCGACGAGGAAGCTGCCAGCGATGAAACGACCCCGGCAACGGCAGGCCCCACTCGCCCAGACGGCACCCCGCTGGAACCCGAAGAGATCCAACAGCTGGAGCAGCTCAAACAGACCGACCGCGCGGTGCGCCAGCACGAAATGGCACACCAAACCGTGGGTGGGCCTTATACGGGAGGCGCCACTTACGAGTACGAAATCGGCCCTGATGGGCAGCGTTATGCGGTCGCGGGCGAAGTGTCCATCGACTATGGTCCGGTGCCGGGCGCCCCCCAGGCCACCATTGAAAAAATGCAGACCGTCATCGCTGCCGCCCTTGCACCCGCCGACCCATCTCCCAAGGACCTTCAGGTGGCCGCCCAGGCACGCCAGTACCTGCTGGAAGCCCGCCTGGAAGCGGCCCGAGAGCAAAGCGAGATGAACCAGGCCCGCAGCGGCGACGGCACGGACCCGTCGGCCCCTGAGTCAGCCACTGCCGAACAGGCCGCTTGATCTCGACCACGACGTCAGTCACAGCCTCAACCACCGCCACTCCTCTTGACGCTTGGGTTCATTGCAGGCGGCTCAAGCCGTGCCAATCATCGCGTAGCGGCCACTGCTCGAGCCAGCCCGGCAACGCTTCCGGCGGCATCGGCCGAGCGATACCATAGCCCTGGGCCAGCTCGCAGCCCAGCACCATCAGCGCCCTGGCATGCTCCAGGGTTTCGACCCCTTCGGCCAGCATCGGCCGCTGGAAGCGGTTGGCCATGTAGATGACGCTTTCGACGATCGCCATGTCGTCGCGGTCCACCAGCATGTCACGCACGAAGCTTTGGTCGATCTTGATCAAGCTGACCGGCAGTTGGCGAAGATGGGTCAAGGACGAATAGCCAGTGCCAAAATCATCGATCGCAAAGCTGACCCCCAGCGCCTGACAGCGGGCCATGGTTTGCAGCGCGGCGGTCACATCGTGCATGGCCGCGCTTTCCAGTACTTCGAGCTTCAGCAGCGCAGGCGAGACCGTCGGATAGCGCGCCAACAGCGCCGCCAGGCGCTGGCTGAACTGGCTGGTCAGCAGGTGCGCAGGGCTGATGTTGACGTTGATGGGCAGGACGATGTTGGCCGTCTGCCAACTCGCCAGCTGGCGCAGCGCCTGCTCGATCACCCACTCGCCCAGGTCGATTTCCAGCGGCGTGGCGTCGATGGCGGGCAGGAACTGCCCCGGCGACAGCAGCCCGCGCTCGGGATGTTGCCAACGAATCAATGCCTCCACGCCGACGACCTGGCCACTGCGCATGTCCACCTGCGGCTGATAGTGCAGTCGCAGCTCATCGTGGTCCAGCGCATCCATGAAGCGTTGGCGCTGCTCATGACGAGCTTGTAGCAAACGGTCGTGATGGGGATCGAAAAAGTGGTGGGTGTCGCGGCCCCGTTGTTTGGCACGATACATGGCCTGGTTGGCATGACGCAGCAGCACATCCCCCTGCACATGATCGTGCGGGTAGCGCGTAATGCCGAGGCTAGCCGTCAGGTAAACCACCTGGCCTTCGACCATCAGCGGTTGGCGAATGGAGCCCAGCAGCTTCTCGAAGAAGACGTCATCGACCCCATGGTGCAGCAACAGGACGAATTCATCCCCACCAATGCGTGCCAGTACGTCATCACCAAACAGCTGGTGGCTAAGTCGCTGTGCAAACGCCGACAGCAGCGCATCCCCCACCGTCAATCCAAGGCGCTCGTTGATGGCTTGGAAGTGGTCGATATCCAGCGAGCATACCGCCAGCGTCTGCTGCTGGTTTTCCGCGTGCTGGATCGACTCCTGAATCAGTTGCGTCAACAGCTGCAGGTTGGGCAAACCGGTCAAGGCATCGAAATAGACCTCGCGGTTGAGGTGCCGAGCATGGGCAGGAATGGCAGACAGGTCTGCCAGCACCATGACATGGTGATCCACCCGCCCCTGGGTATCGCGGACGCGATTGATCGACAGCATGCCGGGATAGAATTGCCCATCATGGCTGCGGTAACTGACCTGGCTTTTACTGCGATCACGTAGCTGCAGCTCTTCACGCATCAAACGTACGCTGCGGTGGTCGTCCAGTGGCAGGATACTGAACGCTTCCGGGGTCTTGCCGCGCACGTCTTCCAGCGCCAACCCCGTGAGCTCGCTGAACGCCGGATTCACCTCTATGACCTGGTTATCGGCGTTGGTAATGATGATGGCTTCATTGGCATAGCGGAACGCCGACGCACTGGGCGAGGCAGCATCCTGAGTATCCAGGGTCGACATTGCCACACGCCACGCCGACGCCTGAGCGCCGGAAGCCATGGCGGGGTGAGGCAAAGACTGCTCCTTTGGGTCGTTCAAGGGCGGGCACATGCGTCTCTGCTCTCCTCGTCTAAACAGCGTTACTTTAATGACTTTTCGCCATATTAACACCGTCTTGCCTGCTATGTTCCTGGCGGCAACAGCGCTCTATCAACGCGCGTGCAGGCATCCGCAAAGGCTGCGTGTGATTCTCGGAGCCTTGTCGGTTGCTGCTAGGGCGCCAGTGAAGCCGCCCCCAAAAAGCGCTGCTGCCAGTAGTCGATATCCAGCGGAACGCTGACCACGGCACGGCCACTGCCCGGGGCATGGATCATCTGACGATTACCGCCATAAATGCCCACGTGGGTGGCCTTGCTGCCCTCGCCAAAGAAAAGCAGATCGCCTGGGCGGGGGGTATCGACCCGTGGCAGAGCACGGTACTGGCCGTCCGCCGTGCGGGGCACACGTAATCCGGCTGCGCGGTAGGTCATTTCGACCAGGCCAGAGCAGTCCAGACCATCCGGTGAGTTGCCGCCAAAGCGGTAAGGAATGCCGATGGATTGCTGGGCGTAAGAGAGAATCAGCGCACGCTCCAGTGACATGCCCCCTTGCACGGGCGGCTTGGCGGGGGGAGCCACGTCCTTGCTGGCACAACCGGCCAGTACTAACAGCAGGGCCAGAGACAGGAGGGAATAAACGCGGGCAAACGGCATGGGGCACTCCTGAGAAGCCTCGATAGGGTGTCTCTATCATGGCCCAGGTCACGCGTGCCCGCTAGCCGCCTATACGGAAGAGCATCCGTCAGGGCGTATCAGGCAACGCATCTCAGCGCCCGATCCACTCCACGAAGGTCGTTTCGCCCAGCGCATGGCGCTCGTGGCGTAGTCGACTCATGGCGGCGTAAGGCAGGTCCATCACCAGCCCGTGGGTCAGCGGCTGGGCAATCACCTGACGCAGCAGCGCGTTGCAGACGAATAGATGCGCCACCACCAGCACGTGTTTGCCCGGCGGGCGGCTCAGCAGGCGCTGCCACGCTTCACTCACGCGGGCATCCAGCGCCGCCAGGCTTTCCCCTTCCGGCGGCGCTGCCGTGGTGGGATCGTGCCAGAAGGCGTTCATCAGCGCGTGCCCCTCCTCGGCAAACACCTGGTCATGGGTCTTGCCTTCCCAGCGTCCCAGATAGAGCTCGGCCAGGTCATCGTCCACTTGCACGGGCAGGTCGAACTCCTCCCCCAACCACAAGGCAAACTCATGGCAACGCGCCAGGGGGGAGCTGACGATGGCATCGAACGGCGGCCTGCCATCGACCGTGTGACGCATCACGGCCGCCGTGGCCTGCTGCCAACCGGTTTCGCTGAGGGGGTGGTCGGTGCTGCCGCGCAGCATGCGGCCACCCAGTGGCTCACCGTGGCGCATCAGGTCGATGGTCATGATGTCGGCATCAGGAAAGCGCATGGTATCTCCCGGTCAGATGATGGCGTGGCGCACGCGGGCAGAGACCCACTCGGACACCAGCACGGTGGCAAAGATCAGCACGAAGATGACGCTGACCTGATTCCAGGCCAGGCTGTTGATCGAGGCGTTGAGCTGCAGCCCGATGCCGCCTGCGCCCACCAGCCCCAGCACCGTGGACTCACGAATGTTGATATCCCAGCGGTACACGCTGATACCGGCGAACGCGGGCATCACCTGGGGCAACACGCCGTAGTTCATCACCTGCAGGCGGCTCGCCCCGGTAGCGCTGATGGCCTCGACGGGCGTGGGGTGGATCTCTTCGATGGCTTCATAGAGCAGCTTGCCCACGAACCCAATGGAGCGTAGCGCAATGGCAATGATGCCCGCCAGCACGCCGGGGCCGAGAATGGTCACCAGCAGCATCGCCCAGATCAGCGAGTTGATGGAGCGTGACGAAACGATGATGGTCAACGCCAGGCTGCGCACCAGCGGGTGGGGCGTCGTGTTGCGAGCCGCCAGAAAAGCTACCGGGAACGCCATGACGATGCCCAGCGCGGTGCCTAGCGTGGCGATGTTGAGGGTGTCCCACATGGGCTTCCAGAGGACGCTGGCATACTCCCAGCGGGGCGGCATCATGCGGTTGATCAGGTCACTGCCCTGGCGGCCAGCATCCTCCACGAACACCCACATGGTGTTGTCGGAGATCACTTTCCAGCAGAGCAGGAAAAGGCAGACACCTGCCAGCCAGGCCACATACTGGAGCCACTGGGCACGGGTGGTGCGCCGCTGCCACTGCGGCACGCCTTGAGGGGAACTCGAAACAGGCATGGAAATTTCCTTTACGGGTTAAAGCATCGCAGCGCTACTGGGTCCAGCGGCGCACATGGCTGGAGGCGTATTCACTCATCAGCACGATGGCAATGATGATCAGCAGGATCGCCGCCGAGGTGCCGTATTCGTAACGGCTCAGCGAGGTGTTCAGCGTGGCGCCAATGCCCCCCGCGCCGACGATGCCGATCACCGACGATTCACGGAAATTGATGTCCAGACGGTACATGGAGAGCCCGATCAAGCGCGGCATCACCTGCGGCTGCACCGCATGGTTCATGGTTTGCCACCAGCTTGCCCCCGTGGCACGCACGGCTTCGACCTGTTTCCAGTCCAGGTCCTCGATATCTTCTGCCAACAGCTTGGCCATGAAACCGATGGTGGCGAAGGCCAGCGTCAGCATGCCCGCAAACGGCCCGAAGCCGAACATCACCACGAACAGAATGGCGATGATGATCTCCTGAAACGTCCGCGAGATGGCAATGATGGCGCGGCACAGGGTATAGATGGGCAGCGGGGCAATGTTGCGTGCCGCGCCCAGGCCTACCGGGATCGCCAGCAAGACGCCGATCACGGTGGAGGTCAGCGTCATGGTCAGGCTTTCCATCAGCCCGGCGATGATGTCGTTCTGGCGACTGAGGAAATCGGGCTGCAAAAAAGCCCCTAGAAAGTTGAGCGCTCGGCCGGAGCCTTCCGCCACCCGCGCCCAGTTGACCTGCACCGACGACAGCGCCAGCACCAGATACACCACCACACCGATGGCCAGGCCCCAGCGCAGCCGTGGGTTTTCGATCAGCGGCAGACGCCGCCACTGACCCTGGCGCGCAGCTTGCTGGCGCGCCGTGGCGTCTGCCGTGCTCATAGCGCGCCTCCACTGGCGACCTGGGCGAGCGGCCGCGCGTCATGGTGTGTTTTGGCGACTGACGCTGCAGTACGAGTTACCTGTGTTGCCTCGTCCTCTTCGTCGGCGGGCTCGGGCGTGGTGTCCCAGTCCTCTTCCCCATAGATGGTGGTGAGGATCTCGCTGGTGAGTTCGCTGGGCTTGCCGTCGAAGACGATTTGTCCGGCACGCAGGCCCACAATGCGGTCGGCAAACTGCTGCGCCAGAGCCACGTCATGAATATTGATGATGGCAGCCAGCTCGCGCTCGGCGCACAGCTCGCGAATCAGACGCATGATCTGGCGCGAGGTTTTGGGGTCCAGGCTGGCGGTGGGCTCATCCACCAGCAATAACTTGGGGCTTTGCAGCAGTGCGCGGGCGATGCCGACACGCTGGCGCTGGCCACCCGACAGCGCGTCGGCGCGCTTGTCGATGGCATGGGGCAAGCCCACTCGCTCCAACAGGCGAAATGCTTCAGCAACGGCTTCCTGGGGGTAGCGGCGCAAGAAGCTGCGCCAGAAGCCGACATAGCCCAGCTGGCCCGACAGCACGTTTTCCATGACGGTCAGCCGGTCGACCAGGGCATATTCCTGAAAAATCATGCCCATGGAGCGACGTGCGTGACGCAGGCGGCTGCCCGACAGCTTGGTCAGTTCGGTCTCTTCCAGGCGGATACTGCCCTGGCTGGGCTCCACCAGACGATTGACGCAGCGGATCAGGGTACTTTTGCCTGCACCCGATGGCCCAATCAGCGCCATCACCTGGCCTTTGGGCAGCGATAGGTGAATATCGGTCAGCGCGCGGTCGCCCGTCGGGTAACGCTTGCCAACGCCAGTGAGTGTCAACATGGAGAATGCCTCGTTTGCTTGTCGCTCAAAACGTTCAACTGACTCGACCCCATAACGCGTCGGCCAGAAGGTTGCCCTCCTGGCCGACAGGGTCACGCAGCGCTGGAATCAATCGCAGTCGTAAGTGACGCCATTGGCATCGGCAATGGTGCGGATGACCGACCAGTGCTCTTCATAGCTGATGGGGATGAACTGCGCTTCGCCAGAGTTCTCGAACTCCGCCTGCAGGGCGGTGCCTTCCCAGTCGTAGCTGAAGAACGCATCCTGGATCTGCTGCTGCAGTTCGGGCGTCAGGTTGTGGGCGGTGCCGTATGCCGTGGTGGGGAAGGTTTCGGAGGTGTAGATCACCTCGTAATCACCCTCGTTGATGACACCCCGTGACAGCATGCGATGGGCAACGGAGTTGGCAATGGCCGCCGCATCGTAATCCTTGTTGATGACGCCCAGGATGGAGTTGTCGTGGGAGCCGGAGAAAGCCGTTTCGAAGTCATCACCGGCTTCCAGACCGTACTCGGAGCGCAGCAGCGCGGACGGTGCGCGGAAGCCCGAGTTGGACGTTTCGGAAGTGAAGGCCAACTGACGACCCTGCAGGTCTTCCATGCCGTCGATACCGCTACCGGGGTAGGTGATGATCTCCATTTCGTAACCGTAGCTGCCATCTTCGGCCGCCATGATGGCGAAGGGACGGAAGCCGCCACAGTTGACCGCCACCGGTACGCCACCGGTGTTGAAGCCCGCCACGTGCAGACGGCCAGCGCGCAGCGCTTCCTGCTGGGCAGCATTCGACTGCACCGGGAAGAACTGAACGCGTTTACCCGTCGCTTCGCTCAGGTGATCCAGGAAACCCGCCCATACGTCGGCGTAGACCGCCGGGTCTTCAACCGGCGTGTAAGCAAAGACCAGCGTGTCCGGATCGACCCACCGAGACTCATCGCTGGGGATATCGGCCACCATGTCGCCATCGTTGTCCACGTAGCGTGAGGAGAGATCGGCAGCCGCATTCATCGCACTGAAAGCGAAGGCACTGGCAACGGCAGCACTGATCAGGGTGCGCGAGAGTGACACGGTAGAGAGACGAGAGGATTGCATGGATCACCTAACGGGGTAGTGAAGAGGTGGATGTATCCTGACGCCCCAGGATGACAGCGGCGAGTCTGGCGGGTGACAACTTCGTGACGTCTACATGACACCCGCGTGAACGACCTGCCGCTCTGGCGGCTCACGGCCCCACGCAGCAGCCACGCCGTTCCACGAACAGGCTGTTCCCGGCAATCTTCTTCGCCTGGTGCTTGAGTTCGGAGAGCTGGCTGGCAATGTCCAGGGCCTTGCATTGGCCCGGGTCACTGATGGGCTTGACGGCTACCGACACGCTGACGAAAGGGAAAAAGCTGACGCTTCCCTGACGGCTTTCGATGGAAAGCCCGCCTCTCTGGCGATCCTCTTCCTCGTAGAAGCTCGGGGCCATGACCTCGAAGGAGGCCAGAATCTGCTGGCACACGCTCTCCCAGTGCTCCAGCGGTAACAGCATCATGAAGTCGTCGCCACCGATATGCCCGATGAAGCCCCCCGCGCTTTCCACCTGAGCCTGCAATAGCCGCGACAGCGAGATGATCACATGATCCCCGCGGGCATAACCATAGGCATCGTTGAACGCCTTGAAGTGATCCAGATCCACGTAGGCAGCGGCAAAGCCATTGCCCTGGCTCAGGTAGGCCGTGAGGGTTTCATTGATCAGAATGTTACCGGGCAGCCCGGTGAGCGGATTGGCATGGCGCGCCTGACGCACCTGGATGGCGGTGATCTCGCGCAGCAAATCGACGATATTGCCCATACCCAGATACTGCCCTTCGCCATCGACGATGACGAAGTCCTCCTGTTCGATGTCGCGGCTGTCGGTCAGCTGCTGGCTCAGCGTTTCCAAGGGCATGTCGGCGGCGGCCACCAGCATCTTGCGATCGGCGATGTCCAGCACGCAGCGCTTGGCGTACAGCGAATGGCTATAAGGGTTGGTGAACAGCGTCAGGAACCCGTTGCGCCGCACCACGGCAATGGGCACGCCCTGTTCGATCACAGCCACGCAGCGCAGATGCGGCGTTTCACGAAACCGTTCCGCCAACGTGGGCACTGACACACTGGGCGCCACGGCCTCCACGCTGCGCAGGATGGTATGCGCCGTACGCCCGGCGGGAGTTTTCAATTGCGTGGTGGCGGGCAGCAGCGTATTGAGCTGAACAGGCGGCTGAACGCTGGGACGTGCGAAGTAGAACCCCTGCAACAGCGCCAATCCACGGTCCAGCTCCCACAGGCACAGGTGCTCTGCCGCGGTTTCGACCCCTTCTGCGATGAGCTGGCAGTCGAGGCTTTTGGCGACGTCCAGTATCGAGCGCAGAAACTCCCGCTTGGCGGGTTCCTGATCGATGCCGGAAATGAAATGGCGGTCCAGCTTGACGAAATCCGGGCGCAGCTCCGCCCAGTGGCGCAGGCTGGAGTGACCGGCCCCCAGGTCATCCAGGGCCACCTGAAACCCCATGTCGCGGTAGTGAGCCACCGCTTGGCGCATCAGGTCGTAATCGTGAATGGGCACGTGCTCGGTCAGCTCGATCACCACCCGCTCCGGCGGCAGGCCACTCTCCTGAATGAAGCCCAGCGTCAGCCCCTCGCGGAAATCACGCTCGACGATGGTCAGCGGCATGACGTTGAGGAACAGCAGCCCAGGGAGTGCGAGTTCGGCAAAACGGCGAATGGCGAGCCGTCGGCAAAGCAGGTCCAGCTCCACCAGCAGCCCGGCCTGGGTCGCCACGTCGAACAGCCTTAGCGGTGAATGCAACGGAGAGGTGCTGGGGCCACGAATCAGCGCTTCGTAGCCATAAATGGCCTGCTGATTGGCATCGACAATGGGCTGAAAAAGTACGTGCAGCTCTTCTGCCGCGATAATCTGGTTAAGCCACTGAGTTTCTTGTGCGGTCATGTGCCTGCTGCCCTGTCAAACGTCAACGATCCCTATGACTTGTCAACTCCATCAGGAAGGTGCCAGGGCAGCAAGCGTGCGTCATTTACATGACATTTTCATGACGAACCATCGGTTGGCGCCTTCATGCCTGGGATGTCCGGCGGCGGAAACACCGCGTCGCCACCGCGGGCATCCAACTGACGAATATCGGTGGGACGACCGTTCTCGTCGAGACTGACCAGGCCTATCCCACTGGCATTCCACAGCCGCTCGCCAGCGCTGGCCTGCTCGGGGTCCCGGGGGTAGATGCTGAGCTTGCGCCGCTGGGTAAACCAGTTGAGCGGCGACAGCGGCGCGTATAGCCAACGATTGAGCCGGTCGAAGGTATCCAGCAGCCGCCGAGGGAAGGTGTTTTTCACGCCGCTGGAAGTGATCTGCCACAGATGCGGGGCCTGCTCCTGCCCGCGTACGACGATGTCGTAGGCAAAGGAGTAGTGCACGTCCCCCGACAGGATCACGTAGTTGCCGGGTGTCCTGGAGTGCCGCCAGATGTGCAGCAGCACGCTGGCAGCACCGCGATGGGCCATCCAGTTTTCGGCATCGACCATCAACGGCTTGCCGGCCAGGGTAAACAGCTTTTGAATGCCCTCGATCAGCTTGACCCCGAACATCGGGGCAGGCGAGACGATCACCGCGCTGGGGGTGCCCAACAGCGCCTGCTGCATCTCCATGAGCGCCTCCCAGTCCATCAGCCCCGAGGGCCGTTTGGGGTTGCGCTCACTGCGCCAGCGGCGCGTACGGGTATCGAGCACGATCAGCGCGGGGGCGCCTGACACCTGAAACTCCCACCCTTGAAAGCGCAGAAGCCGCTCGATCACGCTGTCCTGGGCCTGGGGGTTCAAGGTGCCCGACCCATCGAACAACGTGCCGACCTGATGCAGCAGCGGGTTGAGTTTGTCCGGAGCATTGCCCCACCCTTGGCAAAGCAGGTAGGCCACCAGCGCGTTGCCAATGATGCGCCTGGAGAACGGATGCCCATAAGCACAGCGCTCCCAATCGGCGGTCAGGTTCCAGTCATCGGTGACGTCGTGATCGTCGAAGATCATCAGGCTGGGCACGTGGGCCATCAGCCGCGCGCACTGGGGCAACCCTGCCACGAAGGCATCGATGACCGCCTGTTCGGTACGGTACGCTTCGGCCTCCTGCTCGGCCAGCTCGGGAGGCGTGGGCGCAATGATCTGCCAGGGAGTCGGCGACCAGACCAGACAATACATGGCCAGCATTTCGGCAAGGGTCATCAGGTGGTTCTGGGCGTGCGCCGAGGTGAACACCGGCTTTTTCACCCCGCCGAAGAAACGCTCGCGCAGGGCCGCGTTGCTGGTGACATCCGGCAGCAGCGACTCGCGATGATAATAGGTTTCGGGAGCCGCATAGAGCGCCTGGCTATCATTCACCGTGGCGCCTTCCAACTGCTCATCGGCCAGCCCCAGCCGGGCGATGAGTGCATGCACGGCGCGCAGGGTGGGGCCTGCTACGTCATCCACGTAGACCTGGTCACCGGTCATCAATAGCCAGGCAGGCCACTCGCCAGGGGCCTGCTGGCGCTCGGCCAGCCAGGCATCGGCACGCACCAGACCATCGGGGCTGTCGTGATGGGGCTTGCGGCAGGAGCCGTGCATCAGGCGGTGGTGACGCGATGCCAGCACAAAGGCCGGGTAGGCCTGCCCGGCGTGACATAACCACGGCGCCCACTCGGGAAGGCGCTGCCATGCGCCCTGGCGGCTCTGTACCTGCAGATCGTAGGCGATGCGTGTATCGGTGGGCAGTACCCTGGGCAAGCTCAGATCGATGCAGTACAGGTAGGCCCGCTCGCCGATGGCCACGCATTGGTGATCCTGGCGAGACAGTGGGTAGGTTTGCTGGTCGGGGGTGTCCGGAAACAGAACCAGCTGGAGAGCCAGCGGTCGCGTGGCCACCAGCCACATCACCAGGCGTGACGGCGACAAGCGACGCAGTAGCGGCCCCACCAGTACGTCAGGCAGTGTTTCGGTGACGTCGATCATCGTTGCTCCTTCAGGCCCGCGCGGCCAGCACGGGTAGTTCGATCACCACCTGCAGCCCGCCCTGTTCGGCGCGCTGCAGGCGCATCTGTCCGCCATACAGGGCCACCAGATCGGCCACGATGGCCAGCCCCAGCCCGCTCCCGGAGCGCTGCTCATCCAGCCGTTTGCCGCGCTGCACCGCCGCCTGGCACTCCTCGGCGGTCATGCCGGGGCCGTCATCGCTCACCGTGAGCCTCAATACGCCTTGCTGCGCCTGAAAGCTCACATGCACCGTCTGGCTGGCCCAGCGCAGGGCATTATCGAGTAAATTTCCCACCATCTCCTGCAGGTCCTGGTCGTCCATGTGTACTCGCATCTGGCTATCCACACGCTGCGTCAGGGTGATGTGCCGCCGCTGAGCGAGACGCGCCAGCCCGTTCATCAGCGGCGCCAGGGTAGCCTGCAGGTCAATGGCCGCGAAACGCCCGCTGTCTCCCGCCGCCGAGGCCCGGGCCAGGTGGTGACGCACCGCGTTGTCGATACGCGAAAGCTCGACGTCCCAGGTGGCTCGGCTGTCGCTGGGCAGCTGCTTCGCCAGCAGGCGCATGACGCTGAGCGGCGTCTTGAGGGCGTGGGCCAGATTACCCGCCGTATAGCGTCCGCGCTCGATCAGCCGCTGGTCGCGCGCCAATACGGCGTTCATGGAGCTGGCCAGGGTGGCCAACTCTTGCGGCAGCCGGGTATCCAGTTGCGCTGCCCGTCCCTGCTCCACGTCGCGCAGGTTGGCATTCATGCGGCGTAAAGGCGCCAACCCCCAGCGCACCTGGAGCGCCAGCACTCCCAGCAACACGGCACCAAGCCCCAGCAAGCCTAGCCACAGCAGACGCTGAAAAGCCTGAATCTCGGCCACCAGAACATCGTCCCGGGCGGCCACGCTAACGTGCAAAGGCGATTCCAGGGGGGCCAGATAGATATCCCGCTCCACCACTCTCAGCTGCTGCCCTCTTGGCCCCGGCACGGTACGCGCCGAGAGCTGTTCGCTGTGGGTCACGGGCAGCCGCTGATCCCATAGCGAGCGCGACGCTACCGTGTGCTGCTCGCTGTCGGTGATTTGCCAATACCAGCCCGAAAACACATGCTCGAAACGGGGATCGCCCAAGCCACGTTCGTAGCGCAGCTGTTCACTCAGGGGGTCGTAGGCGACCCCGGCAATGATCACGTTGAGGGTTGCTTCGAGACGCTCGTCGAACGCGCTCACTGCGGCGCTACGATAGTGATGGGCCAGCAGCCCACCCGCCACCGGCAGGGCCAATAGTACGATCAGCAGCGCTGCCAGCAGCAAGCGCAGATGAATGGAGCGGCTGGCCCAGCGTTGCCGCCAAGGCTGCCCGGCAGCGCTCATGGTGTGTCAGGCTCATCGGCCAGCAGGCGATAGCCTTGGCCGCGCAGGGTGGCAATACGCCAGGCACCCAGCTTGCGTCGCAGGCGGCTGACCTGCACGTCGATGACGTTGGAGTCGGGCTCGTGGTCACGGTCATAGACGTGCTCCGAGAGCTCACTGCGGCTTACTACCCGCGGCGCGGCATGCATGAGATAACTCAGCAGACGGGTTTCCTGGGCGGTCAGGCTGACGGGCCTGCCCACCAGGGTAACGTGCTGGGTGTGGGTATCCAGGCTCAGCTCGCCTACCCGCAAGACCGGATGGGCGTGGCCATGGGTGCGTCGCACCAGAGCGCGCAGCCGAAACAGTACTTCAGCGGGCTCGAAAGGCTTGGTCACGTAATCATCGGCTCCGGCGGTAAAGCCTGCGGCCTTGTCGGCCCAACGCTCACGAGCGGTCAAGATCAGCACCGGCAGGTCGATGCCATCTTCCCGCCAGGAAGAGAGCCAGCGGGTGCCATCGCCATCCGGCAGGCCGATGTCCAGAATCACCGTATCGTAGGCTTCCGTACGCACCAGAAAGTCGGCTTCCTGACCATTTTCGGCTCGTTCGACGATCCAGTCGCCTTCACGCAGGGCCTGGCTCAGCTCACGGGCAAGCGCCTGGTCATCCTCTACCAGCAAACACTTCATCACGCCATCCTTTCAGGGGTTACGCTGCATCTCGCGAATGCGGACACCTTCGATCTTCATCAACTGGCCGCTGTGACCATCGAACTCGAACTCGACCACCTGGCCCTGGGGGCCCAGCATCTTGATCTCATACTCCACCAGCCCGTCGTCCCGGTCGATCTCGATTTCCAGAATATCGCCCATATAGTTGACTTCCAGCCAGTCCAGAATCGTCTCCAGCGGCACCACATCGCCACGCCCTACTTCACCGTGCAGCGCTTGCCAAGGCTGGTCGCCAATGGCGTTACCCATCCAGGCCAGCGCCAGCGCGCAGGCCACCACCCGAAGGCGGAGCCAGGTGCGCAAGGAGCGTAGGAAAGCGGTCGTGGTTTTCATGGTGCCAGCATGCCAAAGTCAACATGAACGGTAGATGAATGACTTTGTCAGCTTCCGGTAAGACCCCAGCTGCTATAACTGTCTCGTCGCTTCAACTGACATATCATGAAAAAGGAGCTTGTGATGAACGCCATGAAAAAAATGCTGATGATTCCTGCCTCTGCCCTGCTGTTGAGCGCAGCCGCCAGCACCGTATATGCCGATACCCAGCCGGTGGACCGCATCGACGACATTCTGACCTACGCCAGCGATTATGGTTTTACGCACTATGAAGAGATCAGCATCAAGAGCCGTGGACGCGCCGAAGTCGAAGGCTGGCTGGACGATGAGTGGTACGCTGATGTCGAGTTCTCGCTGGATAACGGCGATACCCTGAAGGAAGAGCGCAAGCGTCTGATCACCGGCGCCTGGGGCATGAGCGAAGACGATGTGCGCCAGGCGCTCAATATCGCCAGCCAGGAAGGCATGATGGAGTTCGAGGAGATCGAGATCGACAAGAACGGCACCATCGACATCGAAGGGCGCGACCAGAACGGTCGTGAGCTGGACATCAAGATGCGTCAGGGTTCGTTCCAGGTCACCGAGATCGACCGCGACTGATACGCGCAAGCCACCTTGCATGGCGGGCCCTGGTGGCCCGCCTTTTTCATGTCATCTTCATGGCGTCATGACGTCATCGACACCGTGGGTTAGCGGCAGTCCTGGCAGTTGCCGCGGGCCATGATGGCCTCGGCAATCCGCTCGATGCCCTGACAGTACGCCGCGTGACGAAACGACACCTGCTCTTGCTCGGCCCGCTTGAGTACCTGGCTTGCCTCGCGCTCCAGCAGTGTATCCAGCCGCTCGTTGACCTGCTCTTCACTCCACTTTTCACCGGCACGATTCTGCAGCCACTCGAAGTAGCTGACCACGACCCCGCCGGTATTGACCAGTACGTCGGGCAGCACGTCCACGTCGCGCTTTTCGAGCGCCCGGTCGGCATCGCTGGTCAGCGGGCCGTTGGCGATCTCCAGAATGGCGCCTGCCTGCACCTCGGCCACGTTGTCACCATGCACCTGATTCTCCAGCGCGGCCAGCGCCAGCACATCCACCTCCAGCGCCAGCAGCTGCTCGCCACTCAGGGCTTTCCCCTGCTGACTTTTCGACAGCTTGCCGTGGGACTGCTTGTCCTTTTTCAGCGCTTCGATGTCCAGCCCGTCCGCCGCATAGCGGCCTCCGCTGGAGTCGGAAACCGCGACCACGCGATACCCTTCGGCGCTGGCCAAACGGGCAAAGTGGTACGCGGCGTTGCCGAAGCCCTGCACCGCCACGGTGGTCTCTTCCGGCGCCCGCTCGCGCTGCGCCGCCCACAGGTCGAGCACCTTGAGCGCGCCACGGCCGGTGGCTTCCACCCGGCCTGGCGAGCCTCCTAGCGGCAGCGGTTTGCCCGTGATGGCGGCTGGCGCCTGGGCACGCAGAATCTGCTCGTACTCATCGATCATCCAGCCCATCACCGTGGCATCGGTATTCACGTCCGGTGCGGGGATGTCGCGGTCGGGCCCCATGATGTCGGCGATGGCGCGGATATAGCCCCGTGCCAGCCGCTCCCGCTCCAGCGACGACAGCGACTTGGCATCCACCTGAACGCCGCCCTTGCCGCCACCGTAGGGCAGGTTGACCACCGCGCACTTCACCGCCATCCAGAAGCTCAGCGTGGTGACTTCATGCTGGTTCACGTCCGGGTGGAAGCGAACCCCGCCCTTGGCAGGTCCCAGGCTGGTGTCGTACTGCACGCGCCAGGCCGGAAACGCCTTCAGGCTGCCATCATCCATGCGCACCGGCACGCTGACCTGCAATGAAAGGCTCGGCTGCATCAAACGCGCCTGAGCATCCGGGTGGATTTCCAACGCCTCGAACACGGCCACCAGCCGCGAACGAGCGTCTTCAAACAAGGCAGCCCCGGTATCGGGGGTCAGCTGCTGTGGCGCCTTGGCAGCCGCCGAGGACGCTGTAGAGTCGGACTTGCTCGGCTGGCTTTTCTTCGATTTTCCTTTGCCCATCATGCTGCTCCTGTCGGGTGAATGCTGGCGCTATCGGCCATACTGACTCTCGATGGCCCTTCCGTCAGCGTAGCAGCTCCTGCTGCGTTGGCGGCCAGACTTGCGAAATGCTCGGTTTTTCCCACACTTGGACTAGCCACCCACAGGAAGACGGGGCAACACTCGCCATTCGCAAGGACGCACAAGGAGAAGCATTCGTGAACCACGTCATCCGCCAAGCGCTGCTTTGGGTCACTCTCTACATGGTGCTGGCATTACTGCCGGTGAGCTGGCTGCTGGTGTCGCCGCCAGCTCCACGCAGCGCCTTGGCCGAGGCAGGCGTATTGCTCGGTGCGCTGGCGCTGAGCATCATGGCGCTGCAAGCGCTGATTTCGGGCCGTCATGGCTTTGGTAACCGCGCAGGGTTCGACAACGTACTGCAGTTTCATCGCCAGCTGGGGATCGGTGCCCTGCTGCTGGTGCTGGCGCATCCCACGCTGACATTCATCGCCGAACCCAACCTATTGCACTATCTCGATCCCCGCGAGGACACCCTCCGCGCCCTGGCCCTGATGGCCCTGCTGCTGGCCAGCCTGACCCTGGTGGTCACCTCGCTATGGCGCAAGCGGCTGGGGTTGAGTTACGAGACATGGCGACTGCTGCATGGCGGCCTGACCGCTTTCGTGGTCATGGGCGGGCTGGGGCATGCGCTGATGGCTCAGCGCTACACCCAAGGCGTCGTCACCTCGGGCATCTTTGCCCTGCTGCTCCTGCTGCCGCTAGGGCTGCTGGTGGAAACTCGCCTGCTGCGCCCGTGGCGGCTGCGCCGCCAGCCCTGGCGCGTGGTGGATAACCAGCTGGAGCGAGGCGACACCACGACGCTGACGCTGGAGGCAGATGGCCAGCACCAGCTGGACTTCCAGCCCGGGCAGTTTTTCTGGATCACTCTGGGGGATACCCCTTTTGCCTTGCAGCAGCACCCTTTTTCCATCGTTTCCAGCGCATCACAGCCGGGCAGGGTGGCTTTCAGTGCCAAGCGGCTGGGGGACTTCACCCGTACGCTGCCCAAGGTCAAGGCCAACACACGAGCGTTCATCGAAGGGCCATACGGCGCTTTTACCCCCAACCCCGATAACCCCCATGGCATCGTGATGCTGGCGGGCGGTATCGGTATCACCCCGTTCATCAGCATGCTGCGCAGCTTTCGTGATACAGGCAAGGCGCCCCCGATCTGGCTGATCTATGCCAACCCGACCTGGCAGGAAGCCACCTTCCGTGAGCGCCTGGAAACGCTCAGCAAAGCGCTGCCCCTGACAGTGGTTCACGTGCTGTCCGCCCCGCACGAAGGGTGGCAGGGCGAAACCGGCTATGTGGATGAGGCACTGATCGAACGTGTCTTGCCGGACCTGGACCCGCGGACCGACTGTTACATTTGCGGCCCAGACCCGATGATGGATAGCGCCGAACGCGGGCTGATTGCCCACGGCATCCCGCCGACGCACATTTTTTCCGATCGCTTCGACATCGTCTGAGAGAGGTTCGCATGCTGCACCACTACGCCCGCCACCTGGGCACTGCCACGCTGGTCGTGTTGATTGCCCTGACGCTGCTGGCCCTCTGGCTGCGTTGATGGCATGAGCGACGGCTGCCTGGAAGGCGTCTGGCCCCACTCGCCGCAGCGGCTGCTGCGCGACATGCTGTGGCTGCTGGCAACCCCGGACCTGGTGACGCTGGCCGAGCATCTGGCTGGCCGCCCTACCCCCGCCGAGCTGGGCCTGGCCAGCGCCGCCCAGCGCCACGCCTGGCTGGCCCGCCATGCCGACCATTTTCGGCAGGATGAGTCTCCACAAGCGGCTGGAAGGACAAGGCGTTTACCGCCTCAGCGCATGGGGCATTACCATGAACGGCTGTGGCATCTGCTGCTGGACAGCGCGCCCAACACTCGCCTGCTGGGCCACAACGTACGCATTACCCAGCGCCGCCTGACGCTGGGCGAGCTGGATATTCTCTACCGTACTCGGCAGAACCCGGCGCCCATGCACCTGGAGGTGGCCATCAAGTTTTATCTGGGGTTGCCCGAAGGGCCTGGAGAGCAAACTAGCCAGAGCCGTTGGATTGGCCCCGGAGGGTTGGATAGTCTGGCGCTGAAGTGCCAGCACTTGCGCCAGCATCAGCTGCCGCTGTCGTGTACGCCACCTGCGCGACACTTGCTGCGCCACTGGCTCGCCCCCCGCGACAGCGGCGAAACCCTGCCCGCCTTGCAGCCCCGAGTGGCCATGCCCGGCGTCTTGTTCTACCCGTGGCACGCAACGCTGCCACCGCCGGACGGGGCAACGCCTGACCACCGGCGCGGGCTGTGGTGCTACAGGAAGGATTGGCCAGCACTGGCAGAGAGCTACGCCGACGCACCCAGCATGGCCTGGCTGGAAAAGCCCCACTGGTTAGCGCCGCCGCTGCCGGAATCCTTCGATGAGCTGGCGCTACAAACGGCCAGCGTGATGCCGCTGGTCGACCGCTACGGGCCTCAGCAGGTGATGCTCAGCCACCCGGCTCACCCCCCGTTGCGGGTGATGATCGTGCCGGACGGCTGGCCACAGCAAATACCGCTGCCGCCTTACACCACCACCAGATTATCGCGATGAATCAGCTCGTGGGCCTCCACATAGCCAAGGATGGCCTCGATCTGGTGGCTGGGCTGGCCCGCCAGCTGGCGTGCCTCATCGGCACCGTAGTTGACCAGCCCCTTGGCGACCCGTGCGCCCTGTTCGTCCACACACAGCACCATGTCGCCGCGTCTGAAGCTGCCCTGTACGTCCCGCACGCCCACGGCCAGCAGGCTGGAGCCTTTGCCGCGCAGCACGTTGACCGCACCGGCATCCAGCACCAGCGTACCGCGTACCTGTAGCTGCCCTGCCAGCCAGCGCTTGCGGGCCGCCATGGGCGCCTGGTCCGGGCGCAGCAGCGTGCCCAGCGGTTCGCCCTGCACGATACGGGTGATCACCTCGGGCTGACGGCCGCTGGCGATCACCGTTACCGCGCCGGAACGCGCCGCCAGCTGCGCAGCACGCACCTTGGTACTCATGCCCCCTCGGCCCAGCGCACCGCCGCTGCCTGCCACGGCGGCCAGCCGTGGGTCATCGGCACGGCCTTCGGCAATCAATCGAGCGTCAGGATGATGGCGCGGGTCGGCATCGAACAGGCCCTCCTGATCGGTGAGCAGCAGCAGCGCATCGGCTTCGAGCAGGTTGGCCACCAGCGCGCCCAGGGTGTCGTTATCGCCAAAGCGGATCTCGTCGGTGACGACGGTATCGTTTTCGTTGATCACCGGCACTACGCGCATCTCGACCAGGGTGCGCAGCGCCGACAGCGCGTTCAGGTAGCGCTTGCGGTTGGAGAGGTCGTCGTGGGTGAGCAGAATTTGCGCGGTGAGCATGCCGTGGCGAGCAAAGTGCTGCTCGTAGCACTGGGTGAGCCCGTTCTGCCCCACGGCCGCCGCCGCCTGCAGTTCATGCACGGCGCTGGGGCGTGCCTGCCACCCCAGGCGTACCATGCCTGCCGCCACGGCTCCCGAAGAGACCAGCACCACGTCGATACCCTGCTGGTGCAGGGCAGCAATTTGATCTACCCAGCCGCCAATGGCCGCTTCATCCAGCCCGCGACCATCGTTGGTGAGCAGCGCGCTGCCAATCTTGACCACTATCCGGCGGGCGCTACTCAGCGCCTCACGGCCCGGCAACTGCTCGTTGTGTTCCACGTCGCGACTCTCCCACGCCATTGCGCTCACGCGATTCATCCTGGTCGGCACGCCTGCCGTTTACGGGGCGTACTCTACTTCGACATCGTAATCATCGTCGTCGAAATCGTCATCGTCTTCTTCGTCATCGCGCTTGCGGCGACGACCAAGGCGCGCTTCGGTACGGGCCACCGACTCCTCTTCCATGCGGCGACGCATCTCCTGCTCGCGGGCATGGGCCTCTTCGTCTTCGTTTTCCAGACGCTGCTGCTCGGTGAGCCAGCGGTACGCCGCCTGCACCAGCTTGTCGGTGCCTTCGCTGCTGATCGCCGAAATACGGAACACCGGGCCTTCCCAGTTCAACGCATCGATGATCGCCTGGGCCCGCGCTTCGCGCTCCTCTTCCGGCAGCAGGTCGAACTTGTTCAGCACCAGCCAGCGCGGCCGCTCGGAGAGCGCCGGTGAGAACTGGCCCAGCTCGTGCACGATGGCTTGGGCAGCGTCGACCGGATCGGACTCGTCGAACGGCGCCACATCGACCACGTGGAACAGCAGCCGCGTGCGGGTCAGGTGCTTCAGAAAACGCAGCCCCAGGCCTGCGCCGTCGGAGGCGCCTTCGATCAGCCCCGGTACATCGGCCATCACGAAGTGCTCGTGCATGCCCAGCTTCACCACGCCCAGGTTCGGCACCAGGGTGGTGAAGGGGTAGTTGGCCACCTTCGGCTTGGCCGCCGACACCGAACGAATCAGCGTCGACTTGCCGGCATTGGGCATGCCCAGCAGGCCCACATCTGCCATCACCTTCATTTCCAGGCGCAAATTGCGGCGGTCGCCTTCGGTACCCGGCGTGGTGCGGCGCGGTGCGCGGTTGGTGGAGGATTTGAAGTGGATGTTACCCAGGCCACGACGACCACCGGCCGCCACCAGCACGACCTGCCCGATCTCGGTCACATCGGCGATCACCTCGAGGGTGTCCTCGTCGATCACGGTGGTGCCCACCGGCACCTTGACGTGCAGGTCTTCACCGGCCTTGCCGCTCATCTGGCGACCCATGCCGCCCTGGCCGTTCTCGGCCTTGTAGAAGCGCTGAAACTTGAAATCGATCAAGGTATTCAGCGCATCGTCACCAATCAGATAAACGCTGCCCCCGTGGCCACCATCACCACCGTCCGGGCCCCCCTTGGGCACATATTTCTCGCGGCGAAAGCTCAGACAGCCATTGCCGCCTTTACCTGCCTCAACAATGATCGAGGCTTCATCGACGAACTGCATTGGATTCTCCCGGCCGCTTCCGCCGCCCTGACTACATCACCCTGTTCCCGGTACGGGCAAAAGGGCTTGAAAAGACAAAAAAGCCCCGCCATGGCGGGGCTTTTCTTTCGTCATCTTCGCACTGCGCAACCCAGGTTGCTTAGGCAGAAACGATGCTGACGAATTTACGGTTTTTCGGACCTTTGGTCTCGAACTTGACGACACCGTCGTTCAGAGCGAACAGCGTGTGGTCACGGCCCAGGCCAACGCCAGTGCCAGCGTGGAAGCGCGTTCCGCGCTGACGCACGATGATGTTACCGGCGGTTGCCGCTTGGCCACCGTACAGTTTCACACCCAGGCGTTTGGATTCGGAATCGCGACCGTTACGCGTGGAGCCGGCTGCCTTTTTATGTGCCATTGCAAAATCCTCCTAAAGGGAAGTGACTGCTTACGCAGAAATTCCGGTAATTTTGACTTCAGTGAACCACTGGCGGTGGCCCTGACGCTTCATGTGGTGCTTCCGGCGGCGGAACTTGATGATGGTGACTTTGTCGCCACGGCCGTGGGAAACGATTTCGGCGGAAACCTTGGCACCGCTAATGAAAGGTGCGCCAATGTTCACGTCGTCGCCGTCTGCAACCAGCAGCACTTCATCGAATTCAATCGTTTCGCCGGTCGCGACTTCGATTTTTTCGAGCTTGAGGGTCTGACCTTCTTGAACGCGGTACTGTTTGCCACCGCTTTTGATAACTGCGTACATGTCGCTCTCCGGACTTGTCGTTAATGCCAGTTACGCCCCGCGTAACCAACGCTCATCGCCTTCCGCTCTTATCGACCTGCTGCGAGTGGCGCCTCTTTTGGCAGCCATCTGACAGGGAGCATGATGAGTGGGTCGCGGATTATAACGACTATCGCGCTTTACCACAAGGCCACCGGGGCTTGTCAATCACCCCGCCGCCCGCCCGGCGCCGCTATGCCTTGACGCCTCACAGGCAGCCCCATAGCATGACCCCCACTCTCTTACCTGCCGCGATGAACGGAACCCATGACAGCCAACGTCTCCTCAACCCCGCCTGCCAGCCCTTCGCCTTCACCGCTGCACGCCGTGGTGGCCGACGATTTTGAGGCCGTCAACCGCACCATTGTGACGCAGTTGAATTCTCGCGTGCCGCTGGTGGAAACCATCGGCCAGTACATCATCGAAAGCGGCGGCAAGCGCCTGCGCCCGCTGCTGGTACTGCTGGCAGCGCGTTCGCTGGGCTACGAAGGCGACAAGCACATCACCCTCGCCACGCTGATCGAGTTCATGCACACCTCGACCCTGCTGCATGACGACGTGGTGGACGAGTCGCACATGCGCCGTGGCAAGAAAACGGCCAACGACGCCTGGGGCAATGCGCCCTCGGTGCTGGTAGGCGATTTCCTCTACTCCCGCTCGTTCCAGATGATGGTCGATGTCGGCTCCATGCGCATCATGGCGATCCTCTCCGGCGCGACCTGTGTCATCGCAGAAGGCGAAGTCCTCCAGTTGACCAACATCGGCAACCCGAGCATCTCGGAAGCCGACTACTTCGAGACCATTCAGGGCAAAACCGCCATGCTCTTCGAAGCCGCTTCCCACAGCGGTGCGGTGCTGGCCGATGCCACCCCGGAGCAGGAGCGCGCGCTGCAGTACTACGGCCGCTATCTCGGCCTGGCCTTCCAGCTCATCGACGACCTGCTAGACTACCAGGGCGACGCCGACGCCATGGGCAAGAACGTCGGCGACGATCTGGCCGAGGGCAAACCGACCCTGCCGCTGATCCACGCCATGGAGCGCGGCACCCCCGAACAGGCCAAGCTGATCCGCCAGGTGATTCGCAAAGGCGGCCTGGAGCAACTGGACGAGGTGCTGGAGATCATTCACGCCACCGGCGCTCTCACTTACACCCGCGACCGCGCCGTCGAGATGGCCGACAAAGCCCTGGCCGAGCTGAACGCGCTGCCCGAGAGCCCCTTCCGCGACAGCATGGCCCAGCTGGCCCGCCTCGCCGTGGAGCGTCAGGCCTGACCGGCGCCCGACAAGCGCAAAAGGGGCTTGAAAAAAGCCCCTGAACTACGTATGATGCGTCCCGTTGTTAAGCACGCCTTGGCAACCCTCGGAATATAGCTCAGCTTGGTAGAGCGCTGCCTTCGGGAGGCAGAGGTCGTAGGTTCGAATCCTGCTATTCCGACCAAGAATTCAACGAAAACGGCCACTTAGCTCTTAGAGAAAGTGGCCGTTTTTGTTTTTGCGCCCCTCATCAGCGCCCGCCACGTTTCATGGCCATACCAGGTCCACCGCGATGGGGTCGTGGTCTGACGAGCGAAACGGGCTGGGCGGGGTGTCGTCCGGCTGTTGGTCGTAGCTCAAAAAGCGCGGCTCGTCGGCGTTGATGGGCCAGGTATGCACCTGCTGCACGGCCTCGGCCAGTTCAGCGCTGGCCAGGGCGTGGTCAAGATACCCGGACTCACCGCGAAACACGTAGGTGTAACGGCGCTCGGCGGGGAGATGACGCGCGATCAGGTCGGTCATGCCTGCATGTACCA
The DNA here is from genome assembly GCF_019211725.1 of Halomonas sp. 18071143. Lineage (NCBI taxonomy): Bacteria > Pseudomonadati > Pseudomonadota > Gammaproteobacteria > Oceanospirillales > Halomonadaceae > Halomonas > Halomonas sp. 18071143. The sequence continues at coordinate 340,112 of NZ_CP078120.1, read as the reverse complement.
AAGTGCGGATCGGGTCTTCGGCACCGTAGGCATTGAGGTCCCCCAGTAGCAGCAAACGCTCATGGCCCGCTTCCTCGCGCAAGGTGTCCAGAAAACGCTGGGTGGCCTGCGCCTGAGCAACACGCCGCTCGTTCCAGCAGCCTTGGCCACGGTCGATATCCCCCTGCGCAGGGCAGCCGGATTTGGCCTTGAAGTGCGCGGTCACCACCCCTACCTCTGGCCCACCTCGCACACTGCGGAAGAAGCCGGCCAGCGGCGGTCGGTCGTGGGCATCGTCACGGTCGATATGCAGGGCTCCCAGGGCCTCCACGCGGTCCGGCCGATAGAGCAACGCCACCCGAATGGCGTCCGTTCCATGACGCTCGGGCTCGCCCACCGGCTGGTAGCGAATCCCCGTGCGCTGGTGCAACTGCTCGACCAGATCGGTCAACGCGTCGGGGCGGTTCTCTATTTCGATCAGCGCCAGAATATCCGCCTCCAGCCCCGCGATGGCCGCTGCCAGCTTGCCGCGCTGGCGCTCCAGCGCGGGCGCATTGGCGGCGCCACGCTCCCCCAGGGTGATGAAGTAGTTCTCGACGTTGAAGGTAGCCACCCGCAGGGCATCACCCGGTGCTTCCAGCGGGCCAGGGCGGGGGTTGCTGTCGGTGAACGTGACCGCTTGTGTGGGGTGCAGACGGTAGTCGCCAAAGGCGTGGGTGAGCACCCCGGTCAGCCCGTCGAGGGTGCTGCCTACGCGGCGCGTCCCCTGCTCGTTCAGATAGGGCACGGGGTCGGGGTTCGTGCGGTAGCTGCCATCGTCCAGCAACAGTGGCGCAGGCGAAGGAGCTGCCTGGGCGGCACTATGGGTCGGCCGAAAGCGTCGCTCGCTGGCCAGCGCCAGCGTGCCGTAACGGCCCAGATCATGGTTATCGGTGACCGTCAGCGGCTCAGGGAAAGTGACCAATAGCGCTTCCATGGCGTCCAGCGAGGCCGCGTCCTGGGGCCAGGATAACGCAATGGGCTCGGGCAGCTCGCCTGCGCTGTCACAGGTCACCAGCCGAGTGACGCGCTGCAGCTGGGGGTTGCCGCGAAAGCTTCCTGTACGCGCCTGTAGCTGCAGTTGCTGGCCCGCCACTACCTGCGCGGCCTTGTGCTCGGCCAGCTCCGGCGCATACACGAATATGCCTACCGGGCCCTGCTCGGTGGTTTGCTGCAGGTAGAACCCGCTGAGGCGCTCGCGCCCCAGAAACTCCCCGGTCACGACGCCATCGATGGTCACGCGCTGGCCTTCGGCGAGGGCGGACTGCTCGCCAATGCCTTTGATGTGCGCCAGGTCCGTGGTGGACGCTGCCGGGCAGCTAGCCATGGCAGGTAGCGCCAGCGGCAGCACGAGCCACACGATGCCGTGGGTCGCTCGCCGAAGGGATCTGTGCAGCTGGCCTGCACGTTGCAGGCTGGCCAGCGCGTCGATGAATCTCATGCGACCACCGCTCCTCTTGAAATGTGATTTAGCCTGGCATGCTCAGCAAGCCCACCACGCTGACCAGAATCAGCACCGCCCCCAGCACCCGAAAGAACAGCCCGGTATCGGCATGGAGCAGGTAACGGTGCGCCTTTTCTCCCAGCAGGTGGCCAATGAGAGCGCACGGCAACAGCCATAGCTGATGCACCAGCTGCAGGTCGACCCCCGCCACCACGAACGACACCATCTTGATGACCACGAGGATGAACCACAGCACGAACATGGTATCGCGCAGCTGCTCCTTGGCCACATGGGCGGCAAACACCGCCACGATCAGCGGCGCGCCAATCAGCGAGGTGCCGCTGACATAGCCGCCCAGCCCCAGCAGCAGGTAATCCACATAGCGGTGCTTGCTTTGGAACGGCTTGTTCAAGACGTAGCCAATGGCGTAGATGATCACGATGCCAAAGATGATGCTGGTCATGACATGGTTGGGCAGGGTCAGCAGGCCCACCACCCCGACCAGCTTGGGGATGATCATGATCTTCAGCGCCTTGACCAGATACCCCCAATCGATATTGCTTTGCACCGCGGCTCCATTGCCCGCCTGCCGCACCTGCCGGTGCCCGTTCCAGGCAATCCAGCTGGAGAAGATCAGCAGATGAATGGCAATGATGGGCAGAAAGACCAGCGGCTCGTTGCTGACCAGCAGCAAGAACGGCAGCGCCAGCACGGCGCCACCAAAGCCCAAACTGGTGCGCACGAAGCCACTCCAGGCAAAGATCAGCCCAATGAGTACGTACTGGTACCAGAGTAGATCGGCCATGGTGCAATGCGGTCCTTGTGGTTATGGGTTAGGGGACGTGACTCAGCGTCAAGGGGTATCCAGCTGCCACCAGCGTGGCAGCAGCGCCCGTATACGCGCCTGGGAAAAGCGGTCATCCATTAATACCACAACCCCACGGTCCTCGGGGCCACGGATCACCCGGCCCGCCGCCTGTACGACCTTGACCATGCCCGGCACACGGTAGGTGTAGTCGTCTCCGCGCCCAAAGCGCGCCTGTAACCGAGCCTTCAGCGCTTCGTTGAAGTCGTTGAAGGGCGGCAAGCCCAGCGTGGCCACAAAGGCACCGATCAACCGCTCGCCGGGCAGGTCGATCCCCTCCGCGAAAGCGCCCCCCAGCACTGCAAAACCGATGCCGCAGCCGCCGGGCGTAAAACGCGCCAGAAAAGCGTCGCGCTCGGCCTCCTGCATGCTGCGCGTCTGGGCAAACACGGGAATGTCCGGGTGGGCCTGGGCAAACGCAGCCAGCACCTGTTCCAGGTAGGCAAAGCTGCTGAAGAACGCCAAGTAATGCCCCGGGTGGCGCTGGTACTGCGCCGCCAGGGTCGCCACGATGGGCGCCACCGAGGCCCCGCGGTGATGGTAACGGGTGGAGATATCCGTGCGCAGCTGCACTTCCAGCTGCTGCGCCACGAAGGGAGACGCCACCTCGCGCCAGACGCTGTGCTCCGGCAACCCCAGCAGGTCACCATAGTAGTGAAAGGGCGACAGCGTGGCGGAGAACAGCACCGCGCAGTGGGCACGCTTGAAGCGCGGGCCAAGAAAATCCGCCGGGATCACGTTACGCAGGCCGAGGACGGCACTGCCCTTCCCCGCGACGTCCAGGTCGCACAGCGAATGATCGCCAAACTGCTCTGCCAGGCGACAGAACGCCAGCGCCTCGAACAGCAGTTCCTGAAGCGTCTGGCTCGCCCCGTCGGGATGCTCCACCAGATAATCCGTGATCGCCCCGGCCAAGGTATGCAGTGCACCCAACAATTTGGTGGGTAGCGTATCCAGCAGGTGATAACGACGCTCCGGCGCCTGGTCTTCCACCGCCTTGTTGAGGGCCTGCCACTGCCTGCCAACGCGCGCCAAGGGCTTGGCCAGCGCCGGTGGGGAGTGGCGCCGCAGGTAGCTCAGACGCTGCTGGGAGAGCGCGGCGCTGTACATGCCACGGGCACGCTCGACCAGGTTGTGGGCTTCATCCACCAGCAGGCCCACCCGCCAGTCGTTGGCCTGGGCCAGCCCGTGCAAAAGCGCGTGGCTATCGAACCAGTGATTGACATCCCCCACGGCCACATCGGCCCAGCGGGCCAGCTCCTGGCCCAGGTAGTAAGGGCACACCTGATGCGCCAGCGCCACCTCGCGCAGGGCCTCGCGGTCTAGCCAGCCATGTTCCACCGCCGCCTGACGGGCCGCGGGCAGGCGATCGTAAAAGCCTTTTGCCAGCGGGCAGGCATCGCCCTGGCACGCCGTACCGGGGTGCTCGCAGGCCTTGTCACGCGCCACCAGCTCCAGCACCCGCAGCGGCTGTGCGGGGGCCTGCAGGCTGGTGAGGGCATCCAGCGCCAGGCGGCGGCCGGGGGTTTTCATGGTCAGAAAGGCGACCCGGTCGAGCCGCTGGCGGGGCATCGCGGAGAGCATGGGAAACAGCGTGCCCAGGGTCTTGCCGATACCGGTAGGCGCCTGGGCCAGCAGGCAGCGGCCGGTGCTGGCCGCCTTGAAGACATCCTCGGCCAGTGCCCGCTGGCCGGGGCGGAAATCCGCATGGGGAAAGCTCAGCGTGGCGAGCCATGCATCGCGGCGCTCGCGGTGGGCCGCCTCCTGGTCGGCCCAGGTAAGGAAGCGCTGGCACTGGTGGGCAAAAAACGTTTCCAGCTCATCGGCGCGGGCTTCGCAGGTCAGCCGGGTTTCCTGACCGCTGGCAATCTCCAGGTACACCAGCGCCAGCGTGATATGCGCAAGGCCCCGTTCGGCACAGAGCAGCGCGCCGTACACTTTCACCTGCGCCCAGTGCAGCGCCCTTTGGTTATCCGCCATGCGCGCCAGGCTACCGCGATGGGTCTTGACCTCTTCGACACAGTTGCCCGCCACATCGAAACCATCGGCGCGGCCAGATACGCGCAGCCCCTGATACTCAGCGGAGAGCGGCAGTTCGGCAAGATAACCGGGGATCTTTTCCCGCCGCCTGGCCACCAGAGCGTGCCCCTCGATGCCCTCCTGAGCACTGGGTGCGGGCGTAAAGCGGTGGTCCAGGTCACCCTGGCGGGCGGTGAAGTCACACAGGGTACGCACCGCCACGCGATAGCGGCTCATGGGTGGGGCTGCCAGCGCACGTGGCAAACCTCGACGGGCATCTCCTGGCGGCAGAAGAAGTCGATCCAGCGGCGCTGGTTATCCTGCAGGCGGTCCCCCGGCCCTTTGACCTCGATCATCCGATAGCGCGGCTCGCCATCTGCTGCTTCCGGCATCAGCTGAATGAGGTCCGGCAGGCCTGCGCGATTGTGCTTGAGATCCCCCAGCAGGCGGGTAAAACAGCCGCGCAGGTGCGCGGCGGGCAGGCAGTCAAGCGCCATGGTGACCAGCGGTTCGCTCAGCACTCCCCAATGCACGAAGGGGGAAGCAAGCCCCTGCTTGTCCTGCCAGGTGGCCAGAATCGTCGCGCGGTAGCGGCCATCCTCCAGCTGCGCCAGGCAGGCGTCGATCTCTGCCTGGCGCTGGCCCACGAAGTCTTCGCGGTAGAGGTCCGCAGGCCCGCTGTGGAACGGGTGAAAGAACGCTCCTGGCAGCGGCTTGAAAATGACTGGCCAGAGCAGCAGGCCGAACAGCCCCGTGATCAGGCCGTTTTCCACATAGAAGACCGGCGCACGGGCGGTGGATAAGTGCTCGGCAACGGCGCGCTCCACCGGCTGAGGCCCGGGCAGCTCCAGCACGTAAGTGGGGGCATCGACGGCTTTCGCGGCCGATGGGGCGGGCAAATTCAACTTGCGCGTCAGGCGTGGCAGCAGGCGTCCCAGCGCCTGGGCTTCGCTCTCGCCTGCCTGATCGAGAGACGCCTCGGCAAGCGCGTAAGCCTCCTGATAGCGGCCCAGGCGCTCCAGCACTCGCAGCCGACGAATACGCGCTTCGCTGTTGCTGGACTCGGCATACAGCGCCAGGGCCAGGGCCGCCTCACCGCTGCGCTCTGCCGCGTGCCCCAGGGTCAGCAGCAGCCGCGAGCGGCGGGCGTCCAGCCAGCGGTTGCCGAAGGCAGCGGGCACGTCCGTGGCGAGCACTCCCGGCGCCTCGCCGCTCTCCAGGCGCTCGCGCAGGCGGTGCAGCGTGAGATAGGTATCGACCTCTTCGCGGCGCTGAAATGCACGCGAATCCGAAGAGAGCGGAAGCTGTTCGAAACGCTGCAAGCCAAGCTCGGTGAGCACGAATTCGGCCCAGTCCTGGCGCAGGTTGCCAAAGAACATCAGCCGCAGGCGGTCGCATAGCGCCATGATGTCGAGGCGCACGATGTTCGTGGTGGCCTCTGGCCACCACTGCTGCAGCGGGCGCGCCTCGGTAAGCCTTGGTGTCAGTGCCGCCTGAAGTTCGCGTTTGGTCGCCCTGGGGGCGATGCCCAGCTCAAGGATCATCGGTTGCAGGGCGTCGCGCAGCTCGCTGAGGCGCAGCAGCCGAAATAGCGCCTCGATGCTCAACGGCGGTGTCTCGTCGACCCACCCTTGGGCCAGTAGCGGGGCCAGTGCCTGCTGGGTGTCGCCAATCTCGGGATAGCTGAGCTTATCGATGCGGAACAGCTCGCCTTTGCGCATCACCATGCGTACCAGCAGCGCTTGAGCAGCCCGCGGCAGCCGTGACCATTGCTGGAGGGCGTGATGCTCCTCGGCACTCAGCAAATCGCCGTGACGCGACTGCACCCAATCGACCACGAAGCGGAAATTCGCCAGGTAGTAAAAAGGGTCATCGAGGGAGGCGGTGGCCGAAACGGCATGAGCACTGTTCATGCATCCATTGTAACAGCGCTGGATGGCGTGGGTTAACCCACTCGGTGTTGATAAAGCGCGTCTAGCGCGTCGTCCACGAAGGGATCTTCCAAGGAAGCATCATCCTCGGAAGGGGCGGCAGACTCGCTACCGGCTTGGGCATCACGGGGCTGACCCGCGAGAGGTGCGGTGCTGGTAACGTTCGAGGAGGGCGGCTTGCGACCGCCCACCAGCACGTACCATTCCGCTTCGCTGAGGTAGTGCTGGCACCAGCGGCTCAAGCCGTCGGCAACGGCTTCGCGACTGCGCTCGCCACCGCGAAACGAGGTCGCCAGATAAAGCAGGTCCTGGCGAGCGGTGCGCGCACGGGCGTTGCCGCCATGCACTTGGGAGAGCGGGCAGCGTCGGTCATAGGCCGCGTTGGTGAGGGCATTCAGCCAACGCTCCACTTCATGTGCCTGTATTCCGCCGTAGACTGCCACGACACGCTCCCGCCATCATTGATAGGCTAAAAAGGCATAAGACTGCCCGAATTTGGTGCCGTTGTCATCTCGCACCCGCACCAAAGCCCTGCAAGACATTGACCACATTGACACCGATATCTCCCACTGCATAGCCCCCTTCCAGTAAAAAGACGCAGGGCAAACCACACTGGGCCAGCCGCTGGCCAAGGGCCGTAAAGTCGGCGTGCTGGAAGGTAAAAGCGCTGATCGGGTCGCCTTCGAAGATGTCCACGCCCAGCGACACCACCACCAGCTCACACTCGGCCTGGGCAATCCGGGTCAAGGCATCGTCCAACGCCGCCATCCACCGCGCCACCGACGTACCGGGCGGCAGCGGGTAGTTCAGCGTGTAGCCCTCTCCCTTACCCTCCCCCGTTTCGTCGGCATAGCCGGAAAAGTAGGGAAAGGTCACGTCGGGGTCGCCATGCAGGGAAGCGAACAGCACATCGTCACGCTGGTAGAAAATCTGCTGGGTACCGTTGCCGTGATGAAAGTCCACGTCCAGCACGGCCACGCGATGCATGCCGCTGGCCAGGGCCCGCTGGGCAGCAATGGCGGCATTGTTGAAGAAGCAGTAGCCGCCGAACTGATCGAAGGCTGCGTGATGGCCGGGCGGGCGGCACAGCCCAAAGCTGGGCTCGCCGGTGGTCAGCGTATGCTCCACGGCGGCCAGCGCAGTGTCCTTGCTGGCCATGGCCGCCGCAAACGTCCCCTCGCTGATCGAGGTTTCGGCGGCCAGTGCATAGTAGCCCAGCTGGCCGCTCACCGAGCGCGGTATGCGGTCGCCGCGCAGGGTCCGCGCTGGCCAGATATTGGGAATGGCCTCGCCTTCATGACCGGCGGCCTGCCATGCCTGCCAGCAGCCTTCCAGGAACGCCACGTAGTCTGCATCGTGCACCGCCAGCACGGGGTCGAGCCCATAGGCCTGCGGCGCCTGCACCTCGATATTGGCCTGCGCCAGCGCCGCCAGCACGAGATCCATGCGCGCCGGGCATTCGAAGGGGCTGACCAGCGTGCCATCGTGCAGTTCACTGCGCGCCTGACGCAGACGGCTATCCTCGGAAAAAAACGTACGCATGAAGGCTCCTGTTGCCATGGTGTGTTTACTCGCTTTCCGGGTGCCACCCTTCGACCGGCCATTGGCGGGCCCAGTGGCGCTTTTGATCCGGGGTGCGCTGTTTCAAGCGGTACTCGGCCTGGCTGGCCGTGGCGCGATCAGGAAACGGCTGCGCCCCCAAGAGCGCCGTGGGCGGGTGCGCACGGGTATAGCGCGCGCCCTTGCCGGTTCGGTGGGCCTGGTAGCGCTTCGTCAAATCATTGGTGATGCCCACATAGGTGCCTCGCCGACACTCCAGCAGATACAGGTACCAGGTCGTGGTGGTCAACGCCATGTTTTCTCGTCAGCCAGAGGTGGTCGAAGCCGTGAATGCCGCCATGATGTTTTCGAGCTCCGCCAGCGGCATGGGTTTGGCCAGCCCGAAGCCCTGGAACATGTCACAGCGGTAAGTCATCAAACGTTGGTGCTGGGCGTCATTCTCGACCCCTTCGGCCACCACGCCAAGCCCCAAATGGTGGGCCATGGAAATGATGCCCTGCACGATGGCGGCATCGTCATCGCTGTGAATCAGCTCGTTGATGAAGCTGCGATCGATCTTGATGGTGCTGATGGGCAGGTGTTTCAGATAGCTCAAGCTCGAGTAGCCGGTGCCGAAGTCATCAATGGCGACGCTCACCTGCATGCTGCGCAGCGCATGCAGAATACCAATTGCCGCCTCGGTGTTGTTCATCAGGATGCCTTCGGTCAGTTCCAGCGTCAGCTGCTCGGCAGGAAGACCGGTCGACGAGAGCGTCTGGCGCAGCGTCGCCAGAAAGCTTGCGCGATGAAACTGCAAAGGCGAGAGATTGACCGCCACCTTCAGGCTTCCCAACCCCTTTTGCTGCAGGCTCAGCATGTCGCTACAGGCACGCTGCAGGACCCACTCGCTGATGGGCATGATCTGCCCCGTTGCTTCGGCCAGCGGAATGAAACGTGCAGGAGAGATATAGCCTTTCACAGGGTGCCGCCAGCGCACCAGCGCCTCGACACTGACGATATTACCCGAACGGTCGAACAGCGGCTGATAATGCAGCTCCAGACAATCATGCTCGATGGCTTCCTGCAAGTCGTTGCGCAGGATGACGCGCTCGCTGGCCAGCTCGTTGATGTCGTTACTGAACCAGGCATACGCATTGCGCCCTTGCTGCTTGGCCTTGTACATCGCCATGTCTGCCTGCTGAATCAAGCTTTGTGGCTGGGGTGTGGTCGGCCCACTGATGGCGATGCCGACACTGGCCGTCAGGTACAGCTCGTGGCCATCGATGCAGTAAGGGCGAGCCAGGGCGGGCAACAGGCGCTCGACGATGTCGATCACCTGCTTTTCGTCACTGACCGACGAAATCAGCAGCACGAACTCGTCACCGCCCAAGCGGGCCACCGTATCTTCCTGGCGCAGTGCCGCCTTCAGCCGCTGGCCTACTTCGATCAATACCTGATCTCCCACGGCATGGCCCAGGCTGTCGTTGATCGGCTTGAAATCGTCCAGATCCACGAACAGCACACTAATGGCATGCTCCCCCTGTTGGGCCTGGGCGAACTCTGCCTGCAGCGTCTCTTCGAAATGCATGCGATTAGGCAAGCGAGTCAGGTCGTCATGGGTGGCATGGTAAGCCAAACGTGCCTCGTAGGCCTTGTGCTTGGAAATATCGTGCTGCACCCCGACGAAGTGGGTCACCACGCCTTCCTGATCGCGCACCGGCGCGACGTAAAGATCGTTCCAGAACGGCGTGCCATCCTTGCGATAATTGCACAGCGTGACGTGGGTCTCATGCTGATGCTGGATACCGTGGCGCAGCCTCTCCACCATATCCGGGTCGCTCTCCGGCCCTTGTAGAAAACGACAGTTCTGCCCCGTGACTTCTTCCAGCGAGTAGCCGGTCATCACGCTAAATGCACGGTTGGCGTAGATGATGGGCAAATCCGGTGCGCGGGCATCGGCAATCAGCACGCCGTTCACGCTGGCTTCCACGCTGCGCTCCAGAGTCCGAAGGCGAGTCTGCTGGGCGCGGCTTGCGGTGACGTCCTGTGCAATGCCGTACACTCCGTCGACTCGACCATTGACCGTGATCGGAATACCGATCACATCCAGCAAGCGCTGCTGGCCATCACGGTGGCGCAGCGAGACTTCGAAGCGCGCGATTTCACCGCCCAGCACCTGCTGAAACTGTTGCGCCACATGCGTGACGTCGTCAGGGTCGACAACGTTGGCAAAGTGACGCTGCAAGACCTCTTCCCGAGGAATGCCGGTCACACGCCCGCAGGTTGCATTCGCTTCGATGAAACGCCCTTCGGGATCCACGGCAAAAATGGCGTCGGGGTGGTGCGCAAACAGCGAACGATAGCGCTGCTCGCTGTCGGCCAGGGAGTGGCGCGCTTCGGCCAGCTCTTTGGCCCGGGTGACGCTCGCGCCCACCAACCCCACGCTGAACGCCAGCAGCCAGCTCATCACCAGCCCACCCAGCGTGACGCTCAGCGGCATCACGCCCAACAGTGCCCAGTTGTAGTGTTGGCCGGGATAGGCGCTCAGCATGAGGTTGATCCCCCCGGCAACCCCATATGCCGAGATGCCAGCATCAGTGTGGAGGCTTCGCCATCATCGACCGTGAACCCGGAAGGGTGCAGCCGCACCAGACGGTGCTGAAGGCGGCTGACATCCACATGAAACGGCCCAAGTGCCAGGCGCAATTCATTACTCAGCAGCTCGCCCAGGTTGAACGAAGCCAGCAACCGTTGTGCACTATCCGGGATGGGGATCAACATAATCACGTTATTAGGCTGGAGGCTGTCCGGTATCAAGAGGCGCGGACGATCGAACGGAATATCGGCCCATGCCTGGACAGACGGAGTGCTCAGTTGCTCCAGCAGCCAGATATCGCTGGTGTGCCTGCGTCCCTGCGACCATGACAGCACTCCCGACGCATCCATCAGTGCAATCGCATGCAGACTGAGTGTGTCACGAAAATAGTTCTGGGCGTCGCGGGTCAACAACACGTCACGCGGTTGGCCCTCTACCATTGCCAGGCGTTCGGCCATACGCTGCATCAACTGCAGCCTTTCCGTCATCATCTGCTCGGCATTGAGCTGCACGCTATCCAGCAGATAACCCGCCTGCTGCTCGGTGGAAGAGCGTTGATGCATGCTCAACAGCAACCACGCAATGCTACTGGCCAACACCCCTGCCAACCCGACCATCACGGTCAAGCGGCCCGGGCTGAGCCGCTCATGACGCTGCCGCCAGCCGGCCACCAACAGTGCAGCCCCCAACAGAACGATGAACACCAGTACCGCCAGAGGCGAGGAGGTAAATAGCGTCACCTGGTTTGCCTGAGGACGCCATAACTGAAGAACCACCACACCGCCAAACAGCAGCAAACCTATGCCTGCCGCGCGCCACCAGCGCTGTCTTGCTACCCCTTCGACCCCGCGCCATAGGCAGACATTGACCACCAGCAACACTGCCGCCGCCAAGCTGGTTATGCGCGGCTGCCCAGTGACCCATGATTCGCTGACGCCCTGCGCCATCAGGTTGTGCAGCAAGGTGTACAGCAGCAGCAGCGTCAAGCCCCCGGCACTTGCCAGTCTCAACACGCGCCACTGGCACAGCGTGGCCAGTAAACTAACGCCGATGAGCAGCGTCGCCAGCGCGGCATCCGGCACCAGCATCGGGCCGAACACCACTTGTGGCAGCACCAGCCCCACCAACAGGCTGGTGGCGCCCATGCACAGGAGCGTCGCTGACACCAGCAGCAGTAGCGTCTCGGCGGCTAAATCACGAGTATTCAAGGGCATGGGACGTGGAGGCTCCGGTCGATGGTCTGGCTAGCGCTCGAACGCTAACCGCTGGGTCAGGCTTTCCAACTGTTGATACTGCTCATCCAGATACTGGCCATAGGCCTCCAGCGGGCGAAAGTCCACCAGAGAGCCGTGGGAGTCCATCAAGCGACGTGCCAGGTCAGGCGCTTCCAGCGCCTGACGGAAGGCGGTGGCAATGCTGGCCAGCCGTTCAGGAGGCGTGTTCAAGGGAGCAAGCAAACCGCGGTCCGTGGTATTGACCAGCGTGATGCCCTGCTCCAGAAGCGTCGGCACGGACGGTAGCGCCGCAAGACGCTGCTCGCTGGCAGCGCCCAGAGGCACCAGGGCACCCGACGCAAACAGGGTGCCTGCAGACGGCAGGTTGAGCATGGCAAAATCAAGCTCTCTGCCTAACAAGGCCACGACCTGGGCACCGGTATCAGGATACTGGACGAACTGTACATCGCTGGCATCGATACCGGCCTGCGCGAAGAAGTGTAGCCAAAAAAAGTGGTCCGTTGAGTTGGGAATCACCCCGAACAGCAGCTTGCCCGGCTGTTCGCGCACCTTTTCGGCAATCTGAGAAGCACTGCTGACCGAGTGACCTGCATAGGTGGCCGGAATATTCACGGTGCGGGTCAGCAGGGCAATGGGGGCGAATGCCTCATGCGAAAAGTTGGCAAGCCCCGACAGGTAGGCGAGGTCGATGGTTTGATGGCTGCCCAGTACGGTGTAACCATCGGGCGGGGATTCCTTGACGAACTGCGCCCCCAGCGTGGCCCCGCTGCCGGGCATGTTCACGACGACGATGGGGGCCTGTAGCGCGACCTGGGCACGCTCGGCAATGGCTCTGAACAAGACATCCGTTGCGCCGCCTTCCCCGTAGGGCAGCACCAGCGTCATGTCCGTGGCAGGGTAAGGCTCCGTTTGCGTCTGGCCATGGGCAGAGGCGCCCACGAAAAGGCTTAGCCACCCCAACAGCACGATGGCCCCCCAGCCGCTCGATGAAGACCATAAGCCACGCTGCCGTCGTCGTTCGGTTTGCTTCGCGTTCATCGGGGGTGCCTCATGCTACTTAGTCTTATCAATCAGCGCGAAAAACCGCTTACTTTTAGTGAGCGGATGGATAGCGCGGCATCCGCAGGATGCCCTTGCTGATGATTTGTACAGTGCTATACTACTCACGTCGACACGACCTACCGAGGGGCACTCGGAAAGTTACGTCTGTGGAGACGATGTGAGACCTGGGGGATATGAGTTGGTTCGCCACCGTAAAAATCCCCACTGTGGGACTTTTACGGCGATAACCAAGCCATTCCCTCGGGCAATCGTCTTGGAAGCAGAAACCAGGAAGGTAACAACCTGGGAATCCCCTTCCTTTCCGTCGCTAGACGGCAGCGCAAGCTGAGGGAGGGGAGGATGTCAAAGCTGGCAACATACCTTGAATTTGCGTCCGCTTCCACAAGGGCAGGCATCGTTACGGCCCGGCTTCAGGAGGATCACGGCGGGCTTTCCGTCGACGTACCACCACCGCTGCTCTTCCCATACGAACCGCGAGGCTTCTTCCAGCACCTGCCAACGGCCTGATTCCCTGAACGTTGCCTTGAAGTGCACGTGCCCTTCATCGCGGGAAGGCTGCGGTGCCGACACGATGACAAGCGACTGCCACTGCGTCGTGGGGTCGGGTGGCAGTGTGGCTGGGCGCGTGGTGGCGTGCCAGGTGGCCAGCAAATAGTCACGCTCATTCAACGCAAAGGCGGTGTATCGTGAACGCATCAGGGCTTCCGGGGTTTCTGGAATGGCCTGGCCCTGATGAAACGGCTGGCAGCAGGCTGCCAGTGGCAACGTGCTGCCACAGGGGCAACTTTCCGGCATGGGGTGGGTCATAACGGTGACTCTGGCTTGTGCAATAAGTAAAGGCTGTAGACGTTTTGTTTCGGTAATAGGGCCCGAGTCAGGTATAGTAGCAGAGCAAGATCTTCAGACAGACGGAGTACGACAACACGATCGATCATTCTTTCCAAACGCAGTGGAGGTTCTCCTATGAAGGTTTACAGACCGGAATGGCAGTGCACGTTTAGCGTAAACGAAGGCGCGGAAGAATCAGCAAACTGGAAAGAGCGAATCGCGTGGCGGCTTAGAGCATTGGCAGACCGCCTGGAAGGCAAAGGGCGTACGGTGAAGATCGACTACGACGTGTCGCCTACGGTTAGCCGAGACGAAGTCGACCACTGCCTGGGCAAAGGCTTTGAAGTCACCCAGAAGCTGTTGACCCAACTGGCTCGCCAGCAGGCCTGCGAAGATGTCATGCGCCATGCGAAAGCCGAGCTTTATGAAGAGCACTATCCTCAGCATTGAAGTCCTTCGGTAACGGTAGGCTTTCCACTCCTCATGGAGTGGAAAGTTTTTATGGGTATCACTGAATGGACTCACCCGCCTGCTTGGCCAGTATGTGTACGAACGCCTCCAATAATGGACTTGTCTCGCCTTTTCGAGTCACCGCTACCAGCGTGGTACTGATGTCGATATCTTCGACGGGTAGAAACACGACATCTCGCCGGTTGTTGGGCGTAATCGAACCGCTCACTAATGTGCCTCCCAACCCTGCTCCCACCAGTGCTAATGCCGTGTGTATCTCAATCGCGTCATGAATGATCGCCGGGCGAACGCCCTTCTCATCAAGGTGAGTCAGTATCTTCTGGCCAAAAGGACTTCGTGTATCTTTCGGATAGAGAATGAAGGGAAGTTGCTCGAAATCACGTATGGAAAAATGCGCTCGCTTGGCTAACGGGTGATCTACGGGCAGGGCGACCCAGAAAGGGTCGTCGATGATAATATTGTAGTCCATATCCGCCTGCCGTTCGAAGGTGCCGATGAACCGTGAAATACCAACATCAATCCGGCGCGCCCTCAGGCGCTCTTCCTGGTATTCCGACAGTACTTCGACGAGATCCAGGTGAACCTCGGAATGCGCCTCGCGAAAGCCTTTGATCACATTGGGCAGTAATGAAAACAACGTCGAGCGAATGAACCCTACCCCCAACCACCCGCCACTTCCGTTCGCCACTTGCTTGGCCTCTTGTTCCAAGCGCGACGCCTGTAGCAGCAGCTCTTTTGCGCGAGGATAGACGTACTTACCTAGCGATGTGAGCTGCATCGGTCGCGTTGAGCGATCAAAGAGCTCTCCACCCACGGTTTGTTCCAGCAGCGCAATTTGGGCACTGATGGCAGTCGGTGCTACGAAAAGTCGCTTAGCAGCGGCACTGCCCCCACCGGCATCGACCACCTCACAAAAATAGCGTACCTGGCGAAGATTCATTTTTTTTGAACCTGTGTGCGTTATTCGTTAATTGATTACAGACAATCAATAAACAATAGTAAAGTAGTTGTCAAACAAGGAGCATAATAATGACAAACAAGCATCTCGCATCACAACTGAGCCAGTTCGGCAGTGCCTCTATTTATGAAGCGCAAGGCGCCATCGGCGCTCTCGACAGCGGCATCAAACCTCTCTGCCCCTCTATGCGCCTCTCTGGCCCCGCCTTTACGGTGGAGATACGCCCCGGCGATAACCTCATGCTGCATTACGCCTTGCTGCATACCCGTCCAGGGGATGTCCTGGTAGTGGACGCCAAGGGCTTTATCGAGGCAGGCCCTTGGGGAGATATCCTCACAGAGCAGGCGATCAGCAAAGGCGTGGCAGGGCTGATCATCAATGGCTCAGTTCGCGATGCCCAAGCGATCAAAACGCTGGGCTTCCCAGTTTTCTGTCGTGGCTTGAGCATCAAGAGCACCGCCAAGAAGCAACCCGGTAAAGTCAATGCATCCATTTGCATCGGGGACACAGCCATTCAGCCTGGGGACTATATGTTCGGTGATGAAGACGGCGTAGTGGCGGTTCCTCAGCAACACCTCGCCGCGGTACTAGAAGCCACTGTCAAGCGCGAAAACGCAGAAGCCTCCTACCGGGAAGAGATCAAAAAAGGTCGCAGCACCGTCGAGCTACTCGGCCTGCAGGACACGTTACGGCACCTCAACCTGACTTAATGTCGCCCCGTCTATGTAGAACATGAACGATTGATACCGCTTCCTCATAACTACAAGCCTGTACAATAGATCATAAAAAGAGCGCAAACATGAAAACGATAACAACCATCAGTTTGATTACCTGTTTCTCGCTGCCCATGATTTTTGCAACCTCCGCGGCAGCGGCTGACTATCCAGAGAGACCCATCTCGACACTCATCTCCTTCGGCGCGGGAGGCAATACGGACGTGGGCGCGCGCATTCTGTTTCCGGCCGTCGAACGTGAGCTTGGTGTACCGCTTAATATTATCAACCGTCCAGGCGGCGGAGGCTGGGTTGGCTGGACACAGCTGCTCAACTCGCCCAGTGACGGCTACACGTTAGGGTACATCAACACACCCAACCTGATCACTGGATACCTGGATCCACAGTACCGCCGTAATGTCGACCTGGCTGATTTCGAACCCATTGCCAACCATGTCACGGATTATGGGGTTATTTCGATCAATAAGGACGAAAAACGCTTCAGTGATATTGATGAGCTGGTGGCCTATGCGCAGGCCAATGTGCTAACGGCCTCAACCACCGGGGCCAACGGTGATGATCACATCGCCATGCTGAAGATGAATCACCAGTACAACACGCAATTTGTGCCTGTACACACGACAGGCACAGCAGAACAGCGCGCCGCTATTCAGGGGGGCCATGTCGATGTCAACTTCTCTAATGTGGGCGATACCAACATGGCACACCGCAACGGCGATCTGAATATTATTGCGATCATGGCGCCTGAGCGATCATCCTTCATTCCCGACGTGCCGACCCTGGAGGAGCTTGGCTATTCAGGCGTCATCTCCTGGTCAGCGAGAGGCATTGCAGCACCAAAAGGGATTGACCCTGCCCAACGCGAGCTGCTGGAGGCGGCGTTCGTTCGCGGCATGCAGGATCCTGAGCACATGGCCAGGATGGAAGAGATGGGCCTGATGGTCGACATCCGTACTGGAGATGCCTACCGAGAGATGCTGGAGGAGGAAGAGGAGAGCGTTAGAGCACTCGAAGACCTCCTCGGTTGGTAGTCAAGTCGCTGGCCGTGACAGCTCCACGCTTCACGGCCCCCTCTCACTCCATTCTCTACAATAATAAACTGGTGGTTTTATGAAAACGCTCCATATGGACGTGTCTATTGGGTTAGCCATGCTGCTGTTCTCAATCACGTTTTATAGTCTGACAATGATGATGCCCGCCGACCCAGCGGTGTTTCCTAAACTCATTCTTTCCGTTTTAGGCTTGTTTTCGCTACTGATTCTCGTATCGGGTATCTCCAAGACACGAGCAGCCCAAAAGGCCAACGTCAACTCCACGCCTGTGTGCCCCCATATACGCGGCCCTGCCGTGACGTTTACCGCTCTGTGTATCTATTTAGCGCTCATCAGCGTCCTTGGCTTTTTTACGGCCAGCTCCCTCGCCGCCCTTTTTTTCATGTTTTACTTCGGCCTCAAGTCGTATGTCCAAATGTTCTTCGTCCTCGTGCTGATGAACACCTTTGTCTATCTACTATTTGTCTGGCAACTTCGCATTTCGCTGCCTACCGGACTGCTCTTGTAGAGGAGAGGGATCATGACTATTGATACAGCCCTACTTTTATCGGTGCTCTCCCAGCTTGCCTCTCCAGATGTCCTCCTCATGCTGATTGTCGGGGTCCTCGGAGGAATCTTTCTGGGCGCGCTGCCTGGACTGAGTGCCACCATGGGCATTGCCCTGCTAATTCCGGTCACGTTTGGCATGCAACCAGTAGCGGCGCTGGTTTTGCTTGCAGCCATTTATGCATCGGCGGTATATGGGGGGTCCATTACGGCAATCCTGATTCATACGCCAGGCACACCGGCATCGGCCGCGACGGCAGTGGATGGCTATCAGATGACACAGCGCGGCGAAGGGCTCAAGGCATTAGGAACTTCTACGCTCTGCTCTGTAATCGGCGGCTTGGTGAGCGTGATGGCCCTGCTATTACTCGCACCTCCTTTGGCACAAATTTCACTGCGCTTCAGCGCACCAGAATATTTTCTAATCGCCATATTCGGCTTGACCATTATTGGCAGTCTTTCGAGCGGTGCTCTGGTGAAAGGTCTTTCTGCCGGCCTCTTGGGTCTATTGATCAGCTTGGTAGGAGTCGATGTGATGACCGCTTATCCGCGTTTCACCTTTGGCATAGCTGAGCTGGAGAGTGGAATTTCGCTGATTCCCGCCATGATCGGCCTCTTCTCTATTTCGCAGGTCATGATTCAAGCAGAGAAGCTGCACGGTACCCACGCCCCTAGCTCCCAAGCCCCCAAGCTGAGCGGACAGCTCTTCCCCAGCCGAGCCGAGTGGCGAAAACTGAGACGCACGATTTCGCGCTCTTCGGTCATTGGCGTCGTCGTAGGCGCCTTACCGGGCGCGGGCGGCGATGTGGCGTCTTGGGTGGCATACAACGAAGCCAAGCGTAATGCCAAACAGTCGGATCGTTTTGGCAAGGGCGAGATCGAAGGGTTGGCCGCAGCGGAAACAGCCAACAATGCCGTGACCGGCGGCGCCATGATTCCCCTGCTGACGCTAGGTATTCCAGGCAGTGCGGCGACTGCCGTCATGTTGGGCGGACTGTACATTCATGGCCTGCAACCCGGTCATGAACTGTTCAGCGTCAATGCGCATATTGTCTATGCCATTATCGTAGGACTGCTGCTGGCCAATATATTGATGGGGATCGTCGGCTTGGCGTTGGCAAAGCAGGTTGTCAAAGTGGCAACGGTGCCTTTTGCCATTCTTGCACCGATCATCGTGGTGTTATCAGTCGTGGGTGCCTATACCATCAATAACAGCATGTTCGATGTTTATGTCATGGCCGCGTTTGGACTGCTGGGCTATATGATGCGCAAAACCGATTTCCCAACAGCCGCCATCGTATTGGCTATGATTCTCGGCGCAATGGCGGAGATCGGCTTCCGACAATCTTTGGTGATGTCCAAAGGCAACCTGCTGGGCTACTATTTTGACCGCCCCTTTTCACTACTGCTCATGGGGCTGATCCTACTAGCCCTTTCCTCGCCCCTCATCGTACGTTGGAAGCGGCACAAGGCACACCAAGTAGTCTAACGCGATAAGTCTCAATAGCAGCCATGGCGGGTCACTGCCATGGCTGCTTCAGCGTGGTAGCCATCTTACCTAGGAAGGCAGTACACGCCTCTAATTGTGCAAGCTCGATATACTCATCCGGCTGGTGTGCCTGGGCAATACTGCCCGGCCCCAGAATGATCGTCTGCAGCCCCTGCCCCTGAAACTGGCCAGCCTCGGTGGCGTAGGCCACGGCATGCTGGCAACAGCCTGCCGGAAGGTGCGCTTCTGCCAGTTGCAGCACCTGCTGGTTGTCACGGTTTGCCAACCCGGGCACCGTCACGTTCAAGGGCTCTGTGGTGATGTCGACGGTTTTCCCCTGAGCCGCCAGGGCCTCACTCAGCGTGGCGCAGTAGTCGCTGAAGCGGGCATACACCTCTTCGAAGGTTTCCGTAGGCAGGTGGCGTATCTCCCACTCGAACTGGCACTCCCGCGCCATGATATTGATGGCCGTGCCCCCCTTGATCTTGCCCACGTGCAGGCTGGTATGCGGCACGTTGAACGCCTCGTCCACGCGTCCTTCTTCGACCAGCGTGGCCATGGTGTCCTCGATGAAAGTGACCAGCCTGGCCGCCACATGAATCGCCGAGGTGCCCTGGTTCACCTGGCTGCTGTGGGCCTCGCGCCCCACTACAGTAGTGCGCAGGTTGGTAGCGCCTTTCTGGGCAACCACTGGCTGCATGCTGGTCGGCTCGCCGACGATGACCCGTGCCGTGGTGGAGTAGTGCTCATAAAAGCGCTTGATCAGACTCGGCGCCCCAACACAGCCGATCTCTTCGTCATAGGAAAAGCCCAGGTAGACAGGCTGCTGCAAAGGCGCCTTGACCCACTCGGGCACCATGGCCAGCGCGCAGGCGATGAACCCTTTCATGTCGCAGGTACCTCGCCCATACAACCGACCATCGCCCCCATCACGCAGGGTGAACGGGTCGCTGCTCCACGGCTGCCCTACGACGGGCACCACATCCGTATGCCCGGAAAGCATCACCCCGCCGGGCGCATCAGGGCCGATGCGCGCAATCAGGTTGGCTTTGGTGCCACAGGGGCTCATCACCCGCTCGGAAGCGACGCCAGCCTTGGCCAGGTACGCTTCGACAAATTCGATCAGGGCCAGGTTGGACGCGCTGGAGGTGGTATCGAAGGCGACCAGTCTGGTCAGTAGCGTGGTGACATCGCTCATAGTGCTCTCGCTGTGCAGGCTTTTGGCCACCCTAGCACCGCCATGGGCATTTGGAAATGCTGACCGTCACGACAACTTCACCGTGCGTTCATGAAAGCGTCATCTACACTTTCTACTGTGCAGTGCACCCAAAAAATTCAACAAACGTACTGCGCATGACCTACAAGGAGTCGTTATGTCTCGTTTCACGTTGCATGCTCTTGCCCTCGGTGTGGCGACGGCCACTTTCAGCCTGTCGGCCCAGGCCACGACCAACATTCAGTGGTGGCACGCCATGGGAGGTCAGCTCGGTAACCTGCTGGAAGAGATGACCGAAGACTTCAATGCTTCCCAGGACGATTACCGCGTCACCCCCAGCTATCGGGGCAACTACACCGAAACGATGACTGGCGCGATCGCGGCCTTCCGTGCAGGCGAACAGCCCCACATCCTGCAAGTATTCGAAGTCGGTACCGGCACCATGATGAATGCCGACGGTGCGATCTACCCGGTCTACGAGCTGATGGAAGCCCACGGCCGTGCTTTCGACCCGGATGCCTTCCTGCCCGCCGTGGTGGGCTACTACACGGACACCAACGGCAACATGCTGTCGTTCCCGTTCAACTCCTCGACGCCCATCATGTACTACAACCGTGATGTGTTCGAGGCCGCTGGCCTGGACCCGGAACAGCCGCCACAGACCTGGGAAGAACTGGCCGAACAGGCCACTCAGATCACCGAGTCGGGTGCCGCACGCTGTGGCTTCACCTCTTCATGGCCAAGCTGGGTGATGCTGGAGAACTTCTCCGCCATGCACAACTCGCCGCTGGGCACTCTGGAGAACGGCTTTGGTGGCCTGGAAACCGAGCTGAACTTCAATAACGACCTGGTGGCCCGCCACTGGGACAACCTGAAAGCCTGGCAGGACGCGGGTGCCTACAAATGGGGCGGCCCCGGTTCAAGCCCTGATGCCGAACCCATGTTCTACTCCCAGGAGTGCGCGATCTTCTTCGGCTCATCGGCCTCACGGGCAGATGTAGCAGCCAACGCCGACTTCGAAGTAGGCTTCGGCATGCAGCCCTACTATGCCGATGTCGACGGCGCGCCGCAGAACTCGATTATCGGGGGTGCCACGCTGTGGGCACTGCAAGGCCATAGCGATGAAGAGTACGAAGCCGTTGCTGCCTTCTTCGAGTACCTTTCAGAGCCCGAAGTGCAGGCCAAATGGCACCAGCAAACCGGCTATCTGCCGATCACTCAGGCGGCATGGGACTTGAGCACCGAGCAGGGCTATTACGACGAGAACCCAGGCGCGGATATCGCGCTCAAGCAGATGACGCTGAACGAGCCCACCGAAAACTCGAAGGGCTTGCGCTTCGGCAACTTCGTGCAGATTCGCGACATCATCTCCGAAGAGATGGAAGCCGTCATGACCGGCAACAAATCTGGTCAGGCCGCTGCCGATGCAGCCGTTGAGCGGGGTAACCGCCTGCTGCGTGACTTCCAGTCCGCCAACCAGTAAGTAAGCACTTGCTTCGCCGCCTGGTACTGATCAGGCGGCGAAGTCGTTTCAAGTATCGCTAGGCATCGGTGTACTCCTCGACCTGCGTACCCCTCGCCTTACGTGCTACCCGTTCTCGCGGAAACCTGCTTATGCAAACCAAACGCATGACCTTTCCGGGGCGCTTTCTGCCTTATGCGCTGCTGGCCCCGCAAATCGTCATTACGCTGATCTTTTTCATCTGGCCGGCGGGCAAGGCGCTGTATCAATCGCTGCTGCGCGAAGATGCCTTCGGCCTGCGCACGACCTTCGTCGGTCTGGAGAACTTCACTCGCCTGTTCAGCGATGGCAACTACCTCAATGCGCTGTCGGTCACGGCCACCTTTGCCATCGGCACCACGCTGCTTTCGATGTCGGTGGCGCTGTTGCTGGCCTGCACGGTGAATCGCATGATCCGTTCGCGCAGCGCCTATACCACCCTGCTGGTCTGGCCTTATGCCATTGCGCCCGCCATTGCCGGGGTGCTGTGGTGGTTCATTTTCAATCCTTCCATCGGCATCGTGCCTTACATGCTCGACATGGTGGGCTACCGCTGGAACCACCGCACGTCAGGAAGCGACGCCATGCTGCTGGTGATCTTTGCCGCCGCCTGGAAGCAGATTTCCTACAACTTCCTGTTTTTTCTAGCGGGCTTGCAGTCCATCCCGCAGTCGTTGATCGAAGCCGCCGCCATCGACGGGGCCAGCCCCATGAAGCGCTTCTGGACCATCGTCTTTCCGCTCCTTTCCCCCACCACGTTTTTCCTGATGGTGGTCAACGTGGTGTACGCGATGTTCGATACCTTCGGCATTATCCACGCCACGACCCAGGGCGGCCCCGCACAGGCCACCAACACCCTGGTGTACAAGGTGTATGCCGATGGCTTCGTAGGCTTGAACCTGGGCTCTTCGGCGGCGCAGTCGGTCATTCTGATGGCCATCGTGATCGCCCTGACCATCGTTCAGTTCCGCTTCATCGAGCGCCGGGTCAACTACTGACCCAGGCGGATTGTGAGGAGTTTCGTTATGGTTGAAAACCGCCCCTGGGCCAACATTCTGGCCCATCTGACGCTGATCCTGGGCGTTGCCGTGGTGGTGTTTCCGGTGTACGTGGCGCTGGTGGCCTCGACCCAGGCACCCGGCGACTTGCTGCGCGGCACGCTGCCCATGCTGCCCGGCAGCCACGGCCTGGAAAACTACACGCGCATGTGGCAGTCCGGCGTTTCCAACGCGGGCGCGCCACCGGCAGGCACCATGCTGTGGAACAGCTTCGTAATGGCCATGGCCATTACGCTGGGCAAACTGTCCATCTCGCTGCTGTCCGCATTTGCCATCGTCTATTTTCGTTTCCGCTTTCGGATGCTGTTCTTCTGGCTGATCTTCATCACCTTGATGCTGCCGGTGGAGGTGCGCATCATCCCCACCTTCCAGGTAGTGGCCGACCTGAAGATGCTCAACAGTTTTGCCGGGCTGTCGATTCCGCTGATTGCCTCGGCCACCGCTACCTTTCTGTTTCGCCAGTTCTTCATGACCATCCCTGAAGAGATGCTGGAAGCCGCCAGGGTGGACGGCGCAGGGCCGCTGAAGTTCTTCAAGGACATTCTGATGCCGCTCTCGATCACCAATATCGCGGCGCTGTTCGTGATCATGTTCATCTACGGCTGGAACCAGTACCTGTGGCCGCTGCTGATCACCACCAACCCGGATTACTACACCATCGTGATGGGCATTCAGCGCATGACCTCCGATGAAAATCCCCAATGGCACTTGATCATGGCGGCCGTCGTCATGGCGGCCCTGCCGCCGGTTCTGGTGATCCTGTTTATGCAACGCCTGTTCGTGAAAGGCCTGACCGAGACGGAGAAGTAACCATGGCCAGCATTACCCTGGAAGGGCTGAAGAAAACCTACGCCGGTAACGTGGCAGCCGTCAAAGGCATTGACCTGCACATCGAAGATGGTGAGTTCGTGGTACTGGTGGGGCCTTCCGGCTGCGGTAAATCGACCCTGCTGCGCATGGTGGCCGGGCTGGAAACCATTACCGAAGGCACGTTGAAGATCGGCGAGCGGGTGGTCAATCGGCTGGAGCCAGCCGAACGGGACATCGCCATGGTGTTCCAGAACTATGCGCTCTACCCTCACATGACGGTGTACAACAACCTGGCCTACGGCCTGAAAAACCGCGGTTTCAAGAAGCATGACATCGACCAGCGCGTGCGCGCCGCCGCCAAAATGCTGGAAATCGAGGAGTATCTGGAGCGCAAACCGCGCAAGCTTTCAGGTGGCCAGCGCCAGCGCGTGGCCATGGGACGCGCGCTGGTACGCGAGCCCTCGGCCTTCCTGTTCGACGAGCCGCTCTCCAACCTGGATGCCAAGCTGCGGGTGCAGATGCGCGTCGAGATCAAGCAGCTGCAGCGTCGTCTGAAGACCACCAGCCTGTACGTCACCCACGACCAGCTCGAAGCGATGACCTTGGGCGACCGCCTGGTGGTGCTGAACGCAGGCAATATCGAGCAGGTGGGCACGCCCATGGAGATCTACACACGGCCTGCCACGCTGTTCGTGGCCCAGTTCATCGGCTCCCCTGCCATGAACATCCTGCCGCAGGCCTATCTGGCCCCCCAGGATCATCAAGGGATATTGAGCCAGCTGCCGGAAGGCACGGACACTCTGGGTATTCGCCCGGATGACATGCTGCTGACACCGCCTGCCGAGCCGCATATCGCCCTACGAGCCACGCTGATGCTATACGAAGCAGCCGGGGCCGAAAGCCACCTGTACGTGCATCTGGCCGACCGCCAACAGCCTACGGTACTGAAAACCGCAGGCCAGCCTCCCGTTCAGGAGGGCGAGACGCTCAACCTGTACGTCACCGCCGGTGCCCTGCACCCGTTCAATGCCACCACGGGGCAGCGCACCGGCTGAGCCTACCGCTTGCCCAGGGCGATGAAGTGACTATTCGTCCTGGGCAATATCGACAATACGACCTTGAGGCTGGTAAAACACCTCGCCATGGGACACCACGTGATCGCGCAACATTTCCCAATCGGTATGGCCCACGATGGTATAGCGCCCATCTTCATGGGCAGCGCCCAGCGCCGTGTGGCCATCGCCACCTGCCGCGGTGAAGTTGTTGGTGGCCACGGTATAGGTCTTGTCCGGATCGATCGCCTGCATGGCGCCTTCACGGTTCACCTCCAGGCTGATGAGACGCTCGCCTGCGGGCTGACGGCTGTCGTAGGTGAGCCGCGTGCCTTCCGACACCTGCAGGAAGCCGCCGCTTTCGTCCGGCGCATTGGTCAGGGCGATTTCGAAGGTTTCAAGCAGCTCGGCACCGGTGACTTCCAGTAACGTCAACCGGTTACCGAACGGCTGCACGGCGATCAGGTCGCCGACGGTGATATCCCCTTGGGGCAGCGCCTCACGAATACCGCCGCTGTTCTGTAGCGCCATGAGGGTGTCCGGTACCACCTTGCGCGCTGCATGGAGCTGACCGTCGGCAATCAGGTTGCCCAGCGCCGTCTCGTTGGCGCGTACGCTCAGCGCATCGCCCTGGCCATGACGAGGGTTGGGCAGCGCCAGAATCGCCTTCGCACCTACCTGTTCGTCACGCAGTGCCTCGATGGCCGCGGTATACGGTGCTAAAAGCTCCAGCGCAGCCGCATCCGGCGTGCGCTCGTCAACGGCCAGCAGCTCACCGCTGACCTCCTGCACCACGCCCTCGGCATCGAAGGTCACCTGCATGACTCCCAGGTGCTGGCCATACTCACCTGCCTGCCCTATCACGGTGGGCGCTGGCCAGTGCTCGGTCAGCAGCGTAGGCGGTGCGACCCGCGTATGGCTATGCCCCCCGATGATGACATCGATCCCCTCGACCTGCTCTGCCAGCAGCAGGTCGTTACCGACGCTGGGGTCGCTGTCGTAGCCCAGATGCGTGAGCGCAATGATCTTGTTGACTCCCTGTGCCTCGAACGCCTCGACCATCGTTTCGGCCGCCTGTCGATACTCACCAATGGTGACCTGGCCCGGGCTGGAGATGGCATCGCTATCCTGGGTGCTCAATCCGAAGATCCCGATACGCTCCCCCTGATGTTCGAGGATCATGCCGTCATAGAGATACCCCGGCTGGGGGTCGGCCGTGATGCTCTCCCCGAGGCGCTCGGCAAACTCGGGAGAAGCCGAAAAGTCCAGGTTGGCGCCTAAAATGGGGAAGTCTGCCCCTGCAAAGAACGCCGCCAACGCCTGATGACCGGTCTCAGGGTCACCCAGGTCGAACTCATGATTCCCCGGCACGAACGCGTCGTAGCCCATCAGGTTCATGAAGGTCAGTGCGTCCTGGCCCTGAAACTCGTTGAAGTAGAGCGTCCCGGAGAAGATATCCCCCGCATCCAGCAGCAACCCCTCGCCATAGGTCTCCCGGGCCTCGTTCAAGGTGGCCACCAGGGCCGGGTAAGCATCCGTGCGGCCATGCAGGTCGTTGGTGTGATAGATCGTCAGGGTAAAGGTATCGTCGGCCATCACGGCTGATGCCGAGATCATGAGTGCGCCTGCAATGGCGCATGGAGTAACAAAGTGTCGTGAGGTCATGGACTGAGTTCCTTCCGTCAGGGTCAAGTCACGTTCTTCTTCATATAACGATAGTTGCTCTCTGCAACACAAGGCATGGTCATTCGCCATGTCATCGCTTGTTCACTTGGCTGTCGCCTCGGTGTCACTGTTGAGCCTCACCATGGTGGCTAAACGTGATAAAGGGATGAATCGCTCATGCGACTCTGTATCGTCAGCGAAACATGGTCACCGGAAATCAACGGCGTCGCGCACACGCTGAACCGGCTGTGTCGTGAACTGCTGTTGCTGGGCATCACAGTGGACGTGATACGCCCGGCGCCGCGTCAACCCGGAAGCGCCGCGTGCGCTACTCGGGAACTTCAGGTCAGGCGGTTTGCGCTGCCTAACTATACCGACGTTCAGGTAGGCTTTGCCCGCCCCGGGAAGCTTCAGCGCTTTTGGCAGCAGTACCGCCCGGATGTCGTGTATCTGGCGACCCAGGGCCCGCTGGGCTGGGCAGCCCGCCAGGCAGCCCAGCGCCTGGACCTGCCACTGGTGGCCGGTTGGCATACCAACTTCGACCACTACTGTCAGGATTATGGGGTTGCCTGGCTGAGCAAAGCGACACGACGCTATTTGCGCTATTTCCATAACGGCTGCGCGCTCACCCTGGTGCCTACCCAGCAGCAAGCCGTGGCGCTGCGCCAGGATGGCATCAAAGACGTACAGGTGCTGTCCCGGGGCATCGACGGCGAACGCTTTTCGCCCGCCCACCGCGACCTCGCGCTGCGTCAGCAGTGGGGTGTCAGCGAGCATCAACCGGTAGCCCTGTACGTAGGGCGCCTGGCACCCGAGAAGAACCTTTCGCTCCTGCAGGAAACGTTGCAAGCCATGCGCAGCGCTCGCCCCGATATGGCTCAGGTCATCGTCGGCGACGGCCCGGCCCGCAGCCAGCTGCAAAAAGCCTTGCCCGAGGCCCACTTCACCGGTTTCGTAGACAAGCATTCGCTGGCTCGCCATTACGCCAGCGCCGACATGTTCGTGTTTCCCTCGCTGTCTGAAACCTGGGGCAACGTGGTGACCGAAGCCATGGCCAGCGGTCTGGCGGTCGTGGCGTTTCGCCACGCGGCCAGCGCAGAACTGATTCACAGTGGCCATAACGGCATCACCGTGGCGACCGACGATGCGCTGGGCTTTCAACACGCGGCGGTCACGCTGTGTCAGCACCCTGCCGATTACGCACGACTAGGAAGAGTCGCCCGCCTGCGCGCGCTGGAACAGAGCTGGACGGGCATTGCCGAGCAATTTCTACGTTACCTGCACCATGCCCAGGAGGCCCGCCATGCGAGCTCGCCCGCTTGTCGTATTCGATCGTCTTGACCTGTTGGAGTGGCGCTTGTGTCAGCGCGTGACGCATCTCTCGCTCTACCGCCCCTGGCGTCTGACGCTCCAGACGGCCAGCAAACTGGGTGATTGGCCCATTTGGGTACTACTGATTGCAGCTCAGCCCTGGCTGCAAGCGGACGGCCTCTGGCGCATGTGGCAATACTCACTGATCGCGCTACTGGCGATCCTGGTCTATAAGCTGGTGAAAACCCGGCTGTGTCGTGAGCGTCCCTTCATCACCTACCTGGGGGGCGTCCACTGTGGTGAACCCGCCCGAGACCGCTACAGCTTTCCCAGTGGCCATACCATGCATGCCGTGATGTTCAGCGTGCTGGTGGCTAGCCATACCCCCCTGGCTGTTACCCATTGTGTTACCGCTTGCCTTGATCATCGCGATCTCGCGGGTGGGGCTGGGCCTGCACTATGTCAGTGACGTGCTGGCCGGGGCCGCCATGGGCTATGGATTTGCGCTATTGGGACTCTACTGGATGGGCTAGGCCCTTTTCGAATACCTGAACGCCATAGCGCTTTCATTTGATTGGCGCTACGTTTATCTCATTACCCTTTTCGAATCATCAAGGAGCGATGAGATGACCATGACCGTTGGTGAACTGTTTATCGCGCTGGTGCTCATTGCGCTGGTGCTGCTGGTCAGTAACGCGCTGCGCCTTTGGCTGCCCTGGCTGCGCCGCCTGTTTCTCCCCAGCTCGGTGATTGGCGGGCTGCTCTTACTGCTGCTCGGCCCCGATGTCATCGGGCGCTTCATGCCCACGCTTTTCGAAGATAGCCCCGGCTTGTTCCCCGCTTACGTCCAGGAGAGCTGGTCGGCGCTGCCCGGGCTGCTGATCAACGTGGTCTTTGCTGCCCTATTCATTGGCAAGGCCATCCCTGGGCTGCGCACCATCTGGCTACGCGCAGGGCCCCAGGTCGTGGTGGGTCAGACCATGGCCTGGGGCCAGTATGTGGTCGGGCTAAGCCTTGCCCTGCTGGTGCTGGTACCGCTTTTCAACATGAACCCCATGGTAGGGGCGCTGATTGAAATCGGTTTCGAAGGGGGGCACGGCACCGCCGCGGGCATGGCCGACACTTTCGCCGATCTCGGTTTTGAGGAAGGCGCCGACCTGGCGCTTGGCCTGGCCACCGTCGGCATCGTTTCGGGGGTGTTGATCGGTACGGTGATGATCAACATCGCGGCACGCAGAGGCGTGGTCAAGCCCACCCGTGAAGAAGACCAGCCGGATGAAAGCCTGCGTGAAGACGAGCGGCCCTCTACAGAGGAGTTCAGCGAATTCAAAAAGGATCTGGCACAAGAGGCAGGCACCACCGACCCTTTGAGCCTGCATATTGGCCTAGTGGGCATTGCCATCGTGATTGGCTGGCTGCTGCTGACAGGCCTGCAGTGGATCGAGCAGATGACCTGGGCGCGCGACGGTGGGCTGGAAATACTCGCCCACGTGCCGCTGTTTCCCATCGCCATGATTGGCGGGGTGATCGTACAGCTGTGTGTCATGCGCTTTGGGCTGGAACGGCACGTATCCACCCGCACCATGTCTCGTATTGCAGGCACCGCTCTGGATTTCACCATTGTGGCCGCCCTCGCAACGCTTTCGCTGACCACACTGGGCGATTACTTCGTGCCGTTCCTGCTGCTGGCCGTTGCCGGGATTGCCTGGAGCCTCTTCGTACTGATCGTGATTGCTCCCCGCGTCATCCCCGAAAACTGGTTCGAACGCGGTATTGGTGACTTCGGCCAATCCATGGGGGTCACTGTCACGGGGCTGTTGCTGATGCGCATGGCAGACCCCAAGAACAAGTCTGGCGCACTGGAGAGCTTTGGCTACAAACAGCTGATGTTCGAACCCGTGGTGGGCGGTGGCCTGTTTACCGCCGCCGCGTTACCGCTGATTGCCCAGTTTGGCGCACCTGCCGTGCTGGGCTTCACGGCCATACTAACCGTCGGCTGGCTGGCATTTGGACTGCTCTACTTTGGCCGGATGGTGCCCGACCGTGGCAAGGGTCGATGGCAAGGCAAGTAAACGTCACATAGCAAAACGCCCGCAGCTGCGGGCATTTTTGTATTGGATGGCTTACATAGGATGGCTTACATATCGGGCGGCATGTCGTCACGCTCTTCCAGGCCCCCGGAAAATGACGTCTTGAACGCCATATACAGGCCCACCCCCGAAAACCCCAGGAAGAGCACGAACATGCATAACATCAATACCATCGCCATAACGCGTGTCCCTGTCAGTGTGCGGCCGTTGCGTTGACGTCTTCTCACCGCTAAAAGTTGGTCTACACGACAGGATAGACCAAAACACTGCGCCCATCTGTACCATTACTGTACAGACGCAGGGATGGATTTGTAAAATTATCTAAAATCAGTTACTTGAGAAAACAAAAATAACGCAAAAAAACCATCCCACGCACGCGAGATGGCTGTTTTGCATCGCTGCCAATCCTTGGCTTTGATGGCCAGCACATCCAGGTGCTGACAAGAGTGGGCAGGCTCGATGTCCCTACACGTCCTTGATGCTTTCTGGGCGTCCTGCCCTCCATGACTGCCTGTTAGCCTGCCCACGCTGTTGATAAAGAAGGGTCACTTCCTGTGAACCCGAGGCAGTTTATGCTACTAACCATGGTACTGCACAAGGCGGACCAATACTTGCGAAAAAATTAAAAAATACATTAAAAACAATTGCTTGAATTAAATAAAAAGGAGCATAATCTATGCCAACGTAGTGTTCTGAGCCGCCCAAACCTGTGTAAAAGTGGCACATGCGACAAATGCGTATAGCGCATTTTTAGCCTGCCACCGCCGTTTGTGTCACCCAGGCATCACGACCAGTGGCGGGCCTCCCCGTTAACGCTTATGTTATATATCGAATGCCCCACTCTCGGGGATGAGCCCCACTGAGGACACTCTCATGAAACGCTCCATGCTGCTTGGCATACTTTTGATGTCGACCCTGCTGGTCATCAGCGGATGTAATACGGTTCGCGGCATGGGCCAGGATATCGAGCGGGGTGGTGCTGCCATTCAGCGCTCGGCGGAGTAACCCCATGATGACGGTCTTTCTTTCCCACGGCCTGGAGAGCGGCCCCGGCGCCTTGAAGATACAGGCGCTAAAAGGCGTCGCAGAGCATGTAGATGACTGTGAGCCCGTGGTCATGGATTATCGCGGCATGAGCGAGCCTGCAGCCCGTTTGGCTCATTTACGTGAGACGTTGAATGCCCGAGGCGATGACCCATCCCGATGCATTCTGGCGGGGTCTAGCCTGGGCGGATGGATCAGTGCGGCACTGAGTGCCGAAACGCCCGTACTCGGCTGCTTCTTGTTGGCTCCCGCGCTCGGCATGCCCCGCTACCCGGAAACCTCCCCCATCATTCAGGCCCAACACACCCATATCATTCACGGTTGGCAGGATGACGTAGTGCTGCCAGGCCCGGTCATCGAGCACGCCCAGCGCCAGCGGCTCTCGCTGCGCATGGTGGATGACGACCATCGGCTACACAGCAGCCTGGAGGTCATCCTGGCGGATTTCACACGATTTTTGGCCACCTGTGCCAGCTGATGCTCGCACACGCCAGGATTAGCTTGCCAAAACCTCGACATGGGCACCATAAACCTATACAAATAATATACACACAATAGGAGGTAGCTCATGTTTGGACTTTTCAAGCGCGACCCCAAAAAAAAACTGCAGCAGGACTACGAACGCAAACTCACCGAGGCCATGCAAGCGTCTCGCAATGGCGACATGCGCGCCAATGCGACCCTGACCGCCGAAGCCGAAGCGCTGTTGCAGGAAATCAACCGTTTGAAGGACGAAGGCCGCTAGCCCATGGGCCGTTTGCCAAGAGGCGTGTGCCGCCTGATGCTGGCCTTGGGCATGGTGTCACAGGCACAGGCACAGGCACAGGCAACAGAAACGTGCCAGCTTCAGGGGCGCTGGTGGCAATCGGGTCAGGCCGTGACTGCCGATGCGGTGCTCAACCTGGCAGCGCAACGGCCAGTGGTGCTGCTAGGGGAACGGCACGACGCCATGGAACACCACCGCTGGCAATTGCATACCCTGGCAGGCCTGTACGCCTATGAGAGCGATATGGTGATTGGCCTGGAGATGTTGCCCAGAGAAGCGCAGCCGGTACTGGAAGGCTGGGTCGCGGGGGAGCTTTCCGAAGACGCGTTTCTGGAGCAGAGCGACTGGCAGGAAGCCTGGGGGTTCGATCCTGAGCTTTACTGGCCCATCCTTCACTTTGCGCGCTTGAACCGCATTCCACTGAAGGCACTCAACATCACTCCCGCCCTACGCCAGCGAATGGCCAGCGAAGAGGTCGACCATATTCCCGCGGAACAGCGCCACGGTATTCCTGCCCCGCGACCTGCCAATGACGCCTACCAAACGTATCTGGAGGAAGTCTTCGACCAGCATGCCATGGGGCAGGAAAATCCCGACATGCTGGAACGGTTCATTCAAGCTCAGCTCAGCTGGGACGTTGCCATGGCGCAGGGGCTAGCGGACGCCGCACAAGGGAGTGCCCTGACCGTGGGGCTGATGGGTCTTGGGCATGTGGTGCATGGCCATGGCGTAGCGCACCAGTTGGAAGGGCTGGGCATTCAGGACACGTTCAGTCTCTTACCCTGGGAACTTGAGGAGTGCGTGCTTCCCGACCCGGCCTTGAGCGATGCCATCTTCATATTACCCACCCCAATGCCAGACGCGTCATCCTGAACAAGCGGTCAATATCACTTATGTTAAAACCATGCGCCAAAATGTTTATTCGCTAGCTAATAGACTAAGCATTTTATATTGCTACGGTTCAGCATTAGCCATGAAAGCACGCTGAGCGGCACTGATGACGCCTTTCCGTATAGCCTACTCTATACTCAAAAAACCGTTGATTGTACCGTTTAATATGCAGCTCGTTACCAATTGATTACAACAACCGTGATCTCTACGGTAGAAGGCTTGTTCACCTGCTGATACTGCCCCCATGACACCTGACTCTCAATTACAGCGAAGAAACCTGTGGTCCGGAATCGGCGTTACCCTGGTCGCCTGTTGGCTGCTGGTCTGGCTAATCCCGCGCTACGGTGGCTCCGGCATGGCGTTTGGTATGCATCCACAGCGTTTGGCCACGCTAGGCGCCTGGGTCATGTTGATCTGTGCTGCCATACTCCTTATCGTCAGTTTTATTCGCCTTAAACAACAGCGAGCACCTTTATTAAAGCGTTTATCGCTTATCAATCTTTGGTATCAAGCCTGGCCTTTCTTATATGTATTACTCTTTATCCTACTCGCTAACTTTATCCCTTTAACGTGGCTGGCCCCCTTTATTATAGGTTGTCTCGTTGCACTACTGGGTGAACGGCGCTGGTATGTTATTGCACTTTCTGCCGCGATTCCTACCGCAGCACTTTACTTACTGACCGTGCAACTCATGCGCATAGGAATTGTTTAACATGCCAGAATTCAGTGCTATTACCAGTGCCTTTGGCGATGCATTAACACTGCACTCCATCAGCGTCATTTTAGGAGGCGTGTTATTGGGCTATATCGTGGGCGTCATTCCCGGCCTGAACCGATCGGTGGCCATTGCCATTGCCATACCGCTCACTTTCTACATGTCGGCCTATGCCGCCATCGCCTTTTTGATTGGCCTCTCCAAGGGCACGGCAGCGGGCAGCGCCGTTTCTGCCATTTTGCTCAACACCCCGGGCGAGCCCTCTTCTGCAGCCACCTGTCTGGATGGCTACCCCATGGCCAACAATGGCCAGCCTCGCAAGGCGCTCAAGGTAGGGCTACTGGCGTCGGTGGTCGGCGACCTGTTATCGACACTGCTATTGATCGTCGTCGTTATTCCCTTTGCCTCGATTGCCCTCAAGTTTGGCCCTTATGAACTGGCTGCCATTCTCATTTTTGCCCTGGTCTTTATTGCCGGGATGGCCGGAGGCTCTTTTTTAAAGGGCATGGCCGCCGGGGGCATGGGCGTTATTTTAGGAACGGTTGGGTTAGACCCAGAAACCGGCGCCATGCGCTTTACGTTTGGCTACGCGGAGCTGATGGAAGGCGTGCCCATTCTCCCTTTAGTGATCGGCACCCTGGCTCTTTCGGAAATGTTCGTACAACTGGAAGCTTATCGGCGTAATAAAGGCGCCAGCTCCGTCAAACTTGGCCATAACCCAGAAGACGACCTCTCCTTTAAAGAGTTTAAAAGCACCTTGCCGACCATCTTTAAAAGCACCGGCGTCGGGGCGTTCGTTGGCGCACTGCCGGGCCTGGGGCCATCGGTAGGTTCGTTCATGGCGTATGGGCTCGCCAAGCGCGGCGCCAAAGACCCGGATAGCTTCGGCAAGGGCAACCCCAATGGCATTGCCGCCGCCGAGGCTGCCGATAACGCCGTCATTCCCGCCAGCTACATTCCGCTGTTCGGGCTGGGTATTCCCGGCAGCGTGTCGGCGGCACTGCTGGTGGGTGCTTTCATGATCCACGGCATTCAGGTCGGCCCGCTGATGCTGCGCGACCATCCACAAATGCTGTTCACCATCTTTGCAGGCATGGTGGTCGCTAGCCTGATCATGCTGGCCGTAGGCTGGTACGGGCTACGTATCTTTGCCCGCGTCACGGATGTGCCGCAGAACATCGTCATCCCCGTGGTGATCTTTCTCTGCCTGGCCGGCATTCAAGTGCAGGGCTACGGCACTTTTGGCCTGCTGACCGTGTTTGGCTTCGCGATCTTCGGCTATTTCCTGAAGAAGCATGACTACTCCTTCGTGACCTTCCTGGTCGCTTTCATCGTCACGCCCATGCTGGAGATGAACCTGCGCCAGTCAGTCATTCTTTCCGGGGGCGACATCGGCATTCTCATGCAGCGCCCCATTGCACTGACGTTTGTGGTCGCCACTGGCCTGCTGGTACTGCACCTGCTGTGGAGCAGTTATCGCCAGTACCGGCAGCGTCGGCAACACGGCTAAACCGAGCAACCTTCACTACCAAGAAAAAACCATCGAGGAAACCACCATGAAAAAGCATCTTCTGACCACCGCCATCGTTTCGGCAGCGCTGACCCTGGCCGCTGGCACCGCCCAGGCCAATGACTTCCCCAGCAAGCCGCTGACCATGGTCGTCGGCTTTGGCGCAGGCGGCAGCACCGACATTCAAGCCCGCGTGCTGGCCAACGTACTGGAAGAAGAGCTGGGCCAGCCGGTGAACGTGGTCAACCAGCCGGGCGCGGGCGGTGGCGTGGCCTTGACTCGCCTGGCCAACAATAACGACGAAGGCTACACCTTTGCCTTTGGCACCTCCATGACCATCACCTACGGCCCGCTGGCCACGGAAACCGCCTACCAGCTGGACGACTTCCGCTACGTGGCGGGCGTGACGCTGGGCCAGTCGGCTATCGTGACCGGCGAGAATCGCCCCTTTGGTGACAGCTGGGAGTCGCTGGTGGAGTATGCCCGCGAAAACCCCGGCACCAGCTATGCCACGCAGACCGCCCTGGATCGCATGATCATCGAGTACATTGCCCAGCAGGAAGGTCTTGACCTGCGCATCGTGCCCACGGCAGGCGGCGCTGGCATGGCACCGCTGATTCTCTCTGGCGACGTGGACTTCGCCTATAGCGGCGGCACCCACTCCGGCTACGCAGAAACGGGTGAAATGCCGGTCCTGCTGAGCCTGGCAGAAGACCGTCTGGTAGCCTTCCCGGATGCGCCCAGCCTGCAAGAAGCCGGTTATGACATCAACCCGGCAGAAATTCGCGTGGTCATGGTGCCCAACAATACGCCGGATGCCCACGTCGAGCGCCTGGCAGAAGCACTGGAAGCCGCCACTCAGGATGAGCGCTTCATCGAGATCACCGAAGAGCGCATCCTGATGCCGGTGGTGTACCTGTCTGAAGACGAAGTCACCCAGACCCTCACCGAGCAGACCGAAAGCTACAAGGCGCTGATCGAAGAGCTGGGCGGCGTACCGGGCGCAGACGACTAAGCTGCCCCGCATGCCATCAACAGGATGGCATGAAAAAGCCCGCTGACCGTGTCAGCGGGCTTTTTAGTGGTTCCGGGCCAGCATCGCCGAGCCGACGGCGATTGCCAACAGGGCTACTCGTCGGCTAGCGCGGGCAGCAGCGTCTTGAGCTTGCGTGTCAGGGTATTGCGCCCCCAGCCCAGCAGCTCGGCCGCTTCCCCCTTGCGCCCCCCTGTGTGCTTCAGGGCGGTTTCGATCAGGATGCGCTCGAAATCCGGCACCGCCTCTTCCAACAGGTGCGTATGCCCTTCGGCCAGGGCGTGGTCGGCCCAATCCCGGAAGGCCGAGCGCCAATCACCGTAAGCACCTCCTTCCGGCGCGCTGACCGAGCGCAGCTCGGGAGGCAGGTCTTCGATCAGGATCTCCCTGCCCGATGCCATCACGGTGAGCCAACGGCAGATATTTTCCAGCTGACGAACGTTACCCGGCCACGGCAGCCGCGTCAGGTGAGCTTCTGCCTCGGGCGTCAGCACCTTGATATCGGTGGATAGCTCCTTGGCCGCCTCCGCCAGGAAGTGACGCGTCAAGCGGGGGATGTCTTCACGGCGCTCGGCCAGGCGCGGCAGGTGCACCCGAATCACGTTCAGGCGGTGGAACAGATCCTCACGAAAACGCCCTTCATCCACCAGAGATTCCAGGTTCTGGTGGGTAGCGGCAATGATGCGCACATCCACCTTGACCGGCGTATGGCCGCCGACCCGGTAAAACTCGCCATCGGCCAGCACCCGCAGCAGGCGCGTTTGCGTCTCGGCGGGCATATCGCCAATTTCATCCAGAAACAGCGTACCGCCGTTGGCCTGCTCGAAACGCCCTTGGCGCTGCTGGGCGGCACCGGTAAAGGCGCCTTTCTCATGGCCAAACAGTTCCGACTCGATCAGGTCACGAGGAATTGCCGCCATATTGAGGGCAATGAACGGCTTGCCGGAGCGCGGGCTGTGCTGATGCAGCGCCTGGGCCACCCGCTCTTTACCGGTGCCCGACTCCCCGTTGATCAATACCGTAATATGGGAGTGCGACAAGCGGCCAATGGCGCGAAACACCTCCTGCATGGCAGGCGCTTCGCCGATGATCTCGGCGCTCAGCCCTTCCGGTACGCTGACCGGCCGCTGCCGCTCGCGGGCATGGGCCACCGCCCGCCGCACCAGCGCCAGCGCTTCGTCGACATCAAAGGGCTTGGGCAGGTACTCGAAAGCGCCCCCCTGATAAGAGGCCACCGCGCTATCCAGGTCCGAGTGGGCGGTCATGACAATGACCGGCAGATCGGGGTGAGCCGCACGCACGCGAGACATCAGGTCGAGGCCGTCGATTCCCGGCATGCGAATATCGGTGACCAGCACATCTGGTGGATTTTCCAGCAGCCGAGCCAGCGCCGTATCCGCCCGCTCGATACATTCGACATCCAGGTCGGGTTGCGCTAGCGCGCGCTCCAGCACCCAGCGGATAGCGCGGTCATCATCGACGATAACCACCCGTGCAACATCGGTACGTGTCGCCTCAGTCATGACGCATCTCCGGTAAATTAATAACCAATGGAATCAGTAAACGAAATTCGGTGTGTCCGGGTCGGGAATCGCATTCGATCAATCCTTGATGTTGATGCAAAATTGACTGAGCAATCGATAGCCCCAGGCCGCTGCCTTCCGCGCGGCCTGACACCATGGGGTAAAAAAGCGTTTCACGTAACGCATCGGGAATGCCGGGGCCGTTATCGATCACGCCCACCTCACTGACCAGCCGATGGCGCTCGGCCCCCAGCGTGAACTGGCGGCGGGCACGGGTGCGCAGGGTCAGCGTGGGGGACGGCGTGTCGGCTTCGCTCATGGCCTGTACCGCGTTGCGGGCCACGTTCAACACGGCCTGGATCATCTGCGACTCGTCGCCAGAAAGGTCCGGCAGACTGGGGTCATAATCGCGGTTAACGGTGACCTGCGGATGCTCGGCCAACAGCAGCGCACGCACGCGCTCCAGCACCTTGTGAATGTTCACCGGCTCATGCTTGATGATGCGGTTGGGGCCCAGCATGGAGTCCACCAGATCGCGCAGACGGTCCACTTCCTCGACGATGATGTGGGTAAACTCCCGCAAGGCCGGGTCGTCCAGATCGCGCTCCAGCAGCTGCGCCGCGCCGCGGATACCGCCCAAGGGGTTTTTCACCTCATGGGCCAGCCCACGCGCCAGCACCTTGATGGTCTCCTGGCGAGTGGTCAGCGCTTCTTCCCGGGAAATCTGCATCAGCCGATCACGGGGCTCCACCTCCAGCAGCAGCTCGTCGGCGGACAGCGGCGTCACGGTGTAATCCACCGTCAGGGGGTCACTATTGAGCGGCGTAATACGCGCTTCGCGTTGGGTGTAAGGGTGAAACGCATCGCGCGCCTTGGCCAGCACGTCATCGATACTCTCGTCACCGCCCAGCAGGGTGTCCAGACTGATGCCTTGTACCCGACTGAAGCTCACCGCCAGCAGCGCCTCGGCGGCCGGATTCATCCAGCGAACCCGAAGTTCGCCGTCCAGCAGCAATACCGCCGTCGTGAGGTGTTCTAGTAAGCGCTGATACATGGCGTGTCCTGAAGCGTCGCTAACCGTAGCGTTAGTGATTTAGCTGAGGAAGTGCAAAAAGCGCGCCAGGTTACCCAAAACGGCGCCATGCACGGCTTAGGGGCAGCCTACCGATACCGCTCGGGCGTTTATAGCGCAAGGGACGGAAGATTTAGCTAATTCAACGCACCATTATAGTGCATACACTTAATCAGCGATAAAAA
Source organism: Halomonas sp. 18071143 (assembly GCF_019211725.1). NCBI lineage: Bacteria > Pseudomonadati > Pseudomonadota > Gammaproteobacteria > Oceanospirillales > Halomonadaceae > Halomonas > Halomonas sp. 18071143. The sequence goes on along the minus strand of NZ_CP078120.1, from coordinate 301,883 downwards.
TCGTCACCTGATCGGTGCGATGCTGAATGCGCCCCTGGCTGTCCAGCAGCTCTGCCTGCAAACGATGCTGCCCCGGGGGCAAGCCTGCCAGCCAAAAGGCATCGCTATGCAGAGGGGATTGGCTAAGCTCGCCGTTGACGAGCAGCTGGATCTGGTGGTCCTCACGCAGCGCAGGGGAAACGCTGACCTCCACTGGCGTCATGCCACCGCGCAGAGAAGCCCCAGGCGCGGGGGCAACGATGATGAACCGGTCATAGGGCATGAACGGCTGGCCCGGGCGCCCTGCAGGGCGTGCCGCCGAGAGCGCGGCTGGGCGTGCAGCGGGCAAGCTGGGCAGAGGCGCCAGCCGCAACACTTCGCCGCCGCGCTCGGGGTTATCGGTAAAGGTCACGTTGCCCTGGGCATCAACGATGCGGTACACCGTTTGTGCCTTGGCAGCGCTTACCCACAGGCAGGCGGCCACGAAAACCCCTGTGGATAATATGGCTGACCATGCAACACGCCGCTTACTCACCATGCTGCCTCCTCAACTATTCTGCCCATAAAAAAACCCCGCCGAGGCGGGGTTTTGGCTCGTCACACCGCAAGGGTGATCTTAGCAGTCATGCCATCAGCTTAGCAGCTGTAGTACATGTCGAACTCGATCGGGTGAGTCGTCATGCGGATACGCTCGACGTCTTCCATTTTCAGTTCGATGTAAGCGTCGATCATCTCGTCGGTGAATACACCGCCTTCGGTCAGGAACGCACGGTCAGCATCGAGTGCTTCCAGGGCCTGGTCGAGGCTGTGAGCCACGGTGGGAACCGACTTGCCCTCTTCCGGCGGCAGGTCATACAGGTTCTTGTCCATGGCATCGCCAGGATGGATCTTGTTCTTGATACCGTCGATACCCGCCATCAGCATGGCAGAGAACGCCAGGTAGGGGTTCGCCGTCGGATCAGGGAAACGCGCTTCGACACGCTTGCCTTTCGGGCTGGCAGTGTACGGAATACGGATGGAAGCAGAACGGTTACGGGCGCTGTAGGCCAGCATGACCGGCGCTTCGAAGCCCGGCACCAGACGCTTGTACGAGTTGGTAGAAGCGTTGGTGAAGGCGTTCAGAGCACGGGCGTGCTTGATGATACCGCCAATGTAGTACAGCGCCATTTCAGACAGGCCAGCGTACTCATCGCCCGCGAACTGGTTCTGACCATCTTTCCAGAACGACTGGTGTACGTGCATACCAGAACCGTTGTCGCCTACCAGCGGCTTCGGCATGAAGGTAGCGGTCTTGCCGTAAGCGTGCGCCACGTTGTGGATCACGTACTTCATTTCCTGAACTTCGTCGGCTTTCTTCACCAGCGTGTTGAACTTCACGCCGATTTCGTTCTGACCAGCGTTGGCCACTTCGTGGTGGTGTACTTCGACGGTCTGGCCAATCGCTTCCAGGGTGTTACACATGGCACCACGGATATCGTGAAAGCTGTCGACCGGCGGAACCGGGAAGTAGCCACCCTTGAGGCGCGGACGGTGACCCAGGTTGCCAGTCTCGACCTTGCTATCAGTGGCCCAGGCGCCTTCGTCGGAAGTGATCTTGTACATGGAGCCCTGAATGTCAGACTTCCAGTGCACTTCGTCGAAGATGAAGAATTCAGGCTCCGGGCCAAAGAACGCAGTATCACCCAGGCCAGTAGACTGCAGGTAGGCTTCAGCGCGCTTGGCGATGGAGCGCGGGTCGCGGTCGTAGCCCTGCATGGTGGCAGGCTCGATAATGTCGCAACGCAGAATCAGGGTGGCGTCTTCGGTGAAGGGGTCCAGGAAGCCGGTGCCGTCTTCCGGGCGCAGGATCATGTCAGACTCGTTGATGCCCTTCCAGCCATTGATGGAAGAACCATCGAACATTTGGCCGTTTTCAAAAAACTCTTCGTTCACGTCACGCGCAGGCACGGTCACGTGCTGCTCTTTACCGCGAGTGTCGGTGAAACGCAGGTCTACCCACTTAACATCGTGTTCTTCGATTAGCGCAAGAGTCTTGGCTGACATAGTGCCCTCCGGTATGAGCGTGGCTTAAAGCTTGAAACAGTAAGCTATCGATAAAAGTGTTATGCAACAAATCGTCTACGTACCCTGGCACGTGGCGCATTTGTCTTTTTTGTTCGCTTTACGTTTGTTTGACCATGGATAACAAATCGCCCAGCGATCATTTCAGACCGGCTATCGTTGTAGCACGCCGAGAGGCTTCTGCCTATGACCTGCTAGCGACTGACAGACGGCCCATGAAACTGTTCACAAAACTGGCTACGAAGCTGTCACAAAACTGCCTACGAAGCTGTCACAAAACTGCCTACGAAGCCGTCACAAAACATAAGCACGTAGCATGCCAACTATGCACCAATATGGCCTTCAAAAAAATAACAGCATGATTCAAAAAGAAAAAATAATTATTCCTGATGCCTCTTGATGTCGCATTGGCTCGTCACGTCATCACATGGAGCACTGCACCCACCCAACCTGCACCAAAAAAATACGCAAAAAACAGTCTTTGCACAAAATTAGTGCATTAGCCAGACGGTCGATTTTTATGCGCTTCTCGACCCTTCCACTTGCTACGAAAAGAAACCAACACCTACAATAAATTACAAATAGGCGAGTCATTACCACATAAGGAAGCCACTGACATGGGTACGGTTTGCTTTATCGTCGATGCTTCTGTGGCGGGAGCCTGCCTTCCTCGCCACCTGCGATCCATTCGTCAATCTGGCCTGGCCGAGCATCTCGTGCCCGTGATCGTGACCGCCGCGTTTCTGGATGAGCGCTTCGCGACCCTGGAGCACCGTTTTCACGCCCACTGCCTCGTCACCCCAGAGAAGAAACTGGGCGCTCGCCTGAATCAGGCGGCGTATGTCAGCCAAGCAGAATGGCTGCTGGTGGCCATGCACAAACAGGTATTGCCTGCACAGCTATGGCCCCTGCTGTACCCCGAGCTAGATACGCAAACGCTGGATGCGCTGATCATCAGCGCGATAACGCCTCGGTTGCCAGAGCGCCTCTGGCAGCAGCTACGTGGCCCTAACGCCGCATTGCCCCCTTACATGGCCATCAGCCGAACCTGGCTGGAACGCCTGGGAGGCTTCGACCCCGAGCTGGAGGTCACGGCAATGACCGACCTGCTACAGCGCCTGCATGCCTGCCCTACCCGCCTGAAGACCCTCAGCGGGCAAGCACTGGGGTTGCCGCGAGGCTCTCCACTGAGCGCGTTGAAAGCACGCTTTTCTACCGAACCCCCCCCACACTGATCGTCGCCCTCGTCCCTTCATCACTCTTCAACGCCTTCCCCAATCCACAAGGCATACTGAACGACCCCAGCGAGGCTTACCTAACGCCAGCCTCATACTTTCAGGCGTTTGCCAAACAGCATGGCGCCCCAAGTGGTGGTGTTCACCGCCTTGTTCAACAGCACCGAGCCCACGCTGGCCACCACGATCAAGAGCAGTGCGTAAAGCACCAGCGGCAGCGTTTCCACGCCGACCAAGGTATCGGTAATGGCAAAAAACATCGGGTGGGCCAGGTAAATACCGAAGGAGTAGGCATTGATATAGCGCACCCAGCCAGGCGCTCGGCGCCCCTTCAAGCGGCGCATGGTCACCAGCACGAACAGCACGAAAAAGGGAATGACCCAGACTTCCTTGGAAGAGAACGCCAGCCAATGAGCAAAGGTGGCCATCACGATCAGCGCCACCCACCCCCATAGCCAACGGGACTGCGACAGCGTTTGCAGCCACACGGGGCGCTCCTGCAGCACGGCACGAGGCGCCAGCGGGTAATAGCGCACCAGCACCAGCGCCAGAAAGAAGAGATACACCCACCCCAGGGGCGCGATCCACAGCAAGTAGCCAGGGGGTTCTACCTGGAACCAGTACGCCAGCCCCCAGTAGGCCATGCTGACCACACACGCCACCCAAAGCCAGGGCACCGGATTCACCCGCCACAGCTGCCAGCGGGTAAATGCCCAATACGCCGCATAGAACTGCATGGCGATGATCAAGAAATACCCGTGCCAGCCCGCATAGATGAAGTAGCTGCGCGCATTGGCCAGGAAGCCCACGGCATCGTCGCTGCCCGACAACCGCCACCACTCTGCCGTCGAATAGATAAAGCCATACATCAGGTAAGGCAGCATGACGTACTTGACCCGCTGGAGCAGAAAGCCCGGCGGGATCTGCTTGTCGTAACGCACGGCGAAAACGAATATCGAGATGAACAGGAACACGGGAGTGCCCAACACCAGGGGAATCCGCATGAGGTCGGTGGCCAGGTTATCTACCCGCTGGTTCAAATGGTCCAGCCAATGAAACAAAAAAACGGCAATGCAGCCGTAAGCACGCAGCCAGTAGATTTCCTCGATTTTCTGCATCCAGCCTCCCGGTTTCCCCCAGCGCACCGCCTAGCCGCTATCCTGTTAATAGCGGCCGAGAGTGAACACCCGCGAGCCGCCTGCTGTCCGACCTTGTAAATGCCCGTAAATTCCGGAGGCCCCGTGATCAGAAGAACTGCCTTGCAACGCATTGCTCTGCTGGCTGGACGCTTGGCCGGGCTCTTTGGCTGGCTGGTGTTGAGCAACGTCGCACTGGCAGGCGAGGTGGTGCGCGAGCAGTTCTACTCCCCCACGCTGGGCTACGATTACCCTTATACGCTGTATTTACCCGATGGCTATGACAGCCAAGCGACAACGCCCTACCCCGTGATCTACCTGCTGCACGGTTCTTTCGGTAACGAGCTGGACTGGGCTACTCGGGGCAACCTGCCACAAGTGGCAGACCGACTGATTCAGGCAGGGCATATTCCCCCCGCCGTATTCGTGATGCCAGGCAGCCGCAGCTGGTGGGTAGATGGCCATAACGAACCCGCCCGCAGCGCCTTTTTCAACGACCTGATGCCTCACATCGAAGCCCACTACCACGTGGGCACCACTCGTGAGCAGCGAGGGGTGGCTGGGCTTTCGGCAGGCGGCTACGGCGCGCTCAACTTCGCGCTGGAACACCCCGAAATGTTTGCCGCCGCCGCCGCGCTGAGCCCTGCCAGCTACGTGCCCACGCCGCCCAGCAACTCGTCGGCGCACCGCCACCCCACCTTTCTGGATGAACGGGGCCAGTTCGACCAGGCACTGTGGGAGCAGCTCAATTACCCCGCGCACCTGGAACACTATCGCCTTCAGGTCACACCGCGCCCCGCCGCCGAACAGGGCGACACTCCGCCCGTGCCGCTCTACATCAGCGCCGGGCGCAGTGACGTATACGACGCCGAATACCACGCTCGTCAGCTACGCCAGGCCATGGAACGCATTCAGCCAGGGCTGGTGCGGCTAGACCTGTACCCCGGTGGGCACACCTGGCGTGTGTGGCGCGCCAGCCTACCCGCCGCGCTCAACTTCCTGTTCCAGTACGTGGGTCACGACGCATCTGACGACGCAGGTGCATAAAGCACCGCCTGATTACGCCCCTGCGCCTTTGCCTGATACATCGCCTGGTCGGCGCAGTGGATCAGCGTGGACTCTTCAGCAGCGTGCAGGGAGACGCTGGGCCACGGCCTGCAGCAACTGGTCGCCGACGCCATGACCAAAACGATCGTTGATGGGTTTGAAATCATCCAGGTCGATGAACAACAGCGCCAGCGGTGTATCGCATCGTTTGGACTGAGCGATGGCACTGCTCAAGTGACTGAAGAACAGTGACCGATTGGGCAAGTCGGTCAAGGTGTCGTGCTGGGCCAGATGCAGCACTTTTTGCTCCATCTCCCGGCGTGGCGTCACATCATGGGAAATCCCCAGAAAGCTCATCACCTGCCCCGGCACCTCCTCGACCTCATGGCCCTGAATGCACGGCCAGTTCGGCGACACATAGGTCAGCGTGCCTTCGGCATTCAGCGTGTAGATGATATCGTTGGCCTGCTCGACCAGCTGGCGAAAGCGCTGCTCGCTGGCCCCCCATCGCGCACGGGCGAAAGCTGCAGTTGCCACGCCCGCCCCGACTCCCCTCACCGGACATTCAACGCGCATGGCTGCTGCTGTTCGTCACAGCGGCGAATAGTGTCCAGCACGCTCGCCCCATCCAATGGAAAACAGCGCCCCAAGGCCGCTTCCGAGCCCATGGCTTGCCAACCGACCGTACGCCGAAAAGCAGCATTGCCCTGAACGCACGCCTGGCCATCGCACATCATCACAAACAGCGGGGTCGCCGACTGCTCGAACAGCGCATGGTATAAGTGCATGGGCGCTCTGCTCTCTGGTTCGTAAACGATTAAGTTAAGCGGCCCAGCCCACGGTGTCCACGAACATTGGTTGACTTCTACCAACGCAAACTACACTGAAAAGGAACCCTTTTTTAGACCCACGAAAGGAAGCCTTCCTATGCATAAACACATTGAGTGGGACGACCCCGGCAGCGCGAGCGTGGTGGAGTACTTCAAGAACGACCCTGACCACACCTCCCCCTACCCCGGCGCTATCCTTTCCGCCCGCTACCAGGGCCGCATCGTACGCGTCAAAGTAGAAGCCTACCGTGACGACGACGCCGTCAGCATCGGCAGCGTCGCCGCCATCCTCGACGAACACGGCCACCGCTTCAAATCACACCAGAAAATCGACATCGGCGACATCGTCCGCCTACCCGACGACAAACGCGCCATGGAACACTGGGAAGAGGAAGAAGAGAACGAAAAAGAGTAACCACGGCCCCCGCTCGGGCGACATGTTGGGGTGGGGGTTAAGCATGGGCCACCCATGCGGCAGGCACCTGCATGAACTCACCGCCTCAACACTTGTGTTACAGCTCCCTGGTTGTGTACGTTTGAATCATGTGCCTACCGAATAAACGCTCTGCCCACCACCGTAATAACTGGTCATCAGGTGGTGGAAGGCGGCCTCGCACTTCTCGTTGTAGATCGTCTCATCGAAGCTGTCCGGCAGCCCCCGGTCGAAGACGATCTCCAGGGTACGGCGAACATCCCCCTTGGCTTGGGCTTTCTTGCGCCAGTCCAGCACCAGCTTCTCTTTCTTGAGGGTCTTCAGAAGTTCCCGACACATGGCCTTCACCTTCGCTACCTCTTTGTCGCTCATCTCTGGGGCTGGCTTGGTGATGATGTCGAACAGCGCCAGCTCCTCCTCGGAGAGCCCCTCGCGGATCGCTCGCTGGTCTTCCGCTTGTAGCTCCTCGGTGAACGCCATCAACTGCTGGAAGAATGCCTCGATGTTCAGGCTGCCCGAGTTGTACTTCTCGATCAGCTTCTGCAGCTTCTCCATGAAGTCGGTGCGGCTGGGGTTCTTGGCCACCATGCTCTCCAGCTTCTGGTTTAGCAGCGCCCGCAGCTTCTCGGTCTCGGTGCGTTTCTTGCCACTGTTGAATTTTTCTTTGAGCTTTTCGAAGTCAATCTGACTGAGGTCGAAGAGCTTCTCCTCGTCCGTCTCCTCGATGACGTAGGGCACCGGGGCTACCGACTGATCCAGCAGGTCATCCACCTCCCTCATCACCTGAGAGATGTCCACCTCGGGCTCCAGCGCCTTGATCTTCTGGGCCAGCACGGAGAGCAGCACCGCATCGGGGGCCAACTCATTGGCTGAGGGATTGGGGAGAATGGCTCGGTAGACTCGGGAGGTCGCCCTGGCGAGGTGCAGGAAGGACTTCTTGGTCTCCTCGCTTTCCAGCAGCTTCTCTACCGCATCGTCCAGCAAGGCCACCTTATCAAAGCCTCCAGCCGTTTTGATCGCTTCGGGATCAATCTGCTTTTCAGTCAGGAAGCCAATTCCCTTGGCCAACAGATGCTTGAGGTACTCCACCAGCTCGGCCTTCTGGTGGATCGGTGCGTCACCGCCTTGGGGTGGCTCATCACCGTATCCTGCCCTCGGCTCAGCTACCCTGGATGAAGCCCCACCATAGATGGCCAGCGCCTCCTGCAGCTTCCTGAAGACACCCGCGTAGTCCACGATCAGACCCGCTTCCTTGCCGGGAAACTTGCGGTTGGCCCTGGCGATGGTCTGCATCAAGGTGTGGTTCTTCATCGGCTTATCAAGATAGATGGTCGAGCAGGACGGAACATCGAAGCCGGTGATCCACATGGCACAGACGAACACCAAGCGCAGCGGGCCACCAGAATCTTTGAACTGCTCGTCGAGGTCTTCCTCCACCATGCGCTTGCGGTGAGGCAAGATGTCGAGCCCCTTGTCCGCCAGCTCCTTCACCTCGTTCTGCCCCTGGGAGACCACCACCGCCATATCGGTCGTCTCCAGCACCCCGATTTTGTGCTTGAGCGCCTCCTGCTGTTCCTCAGGGGCAGACGCCAGGTCAGCCTGAAGACGGGCCAGGTAGCCCTTCCAGTGGGCCTGTACCTTGTCGTACATCTTCACGGCGGTGGCCTTGTCGATGCAGACCATCATCGCTTTGCCTTGGTGGCCCCTACCAACGAAGTGCTGCACCAGATCCTCGGCAATGGCTTCCAGGCGGTCGTCGCGAGTGATCAGGTGGTACTCCCGAGCAAAGACCCGCTCGACTTTCTTCTCCTGATCTTCGTTTAGCTCGGCATCTTCCAGCAGCCGTGTCAGGTCGTCGTTGAGGTTCTCGTTGATCAGCTGCAGCTCGGGGATACGGTTCTCGTAGTAGAGCGGCACCGTGGCACCATCGGCGATGGATTGCCCGAAGTCATAGACCGAGATGTAGTCGCCGAAGACCTCCTTGGTCTTCTCTTCACCGGCCATCAGCGGTGTGCCGGTAAAACCTAGGAAGGCGGCATGGGGCAGCGCTGTGCGCATGTTCATGGCCAAAGTGTCGTACTGGGAGCGGTGGGCCTCGTCGGTGATGACGATGATGTCCTGGCGGTCAGAGACCTTGGGGTAGGTCTCGCCCTGCCTGGTGCCGAACTTCTGAATCAGCGTGAAGACGTAGCGGTGATCCTCGCTGAGCAGCTGCTTGAGGTGGGCACCGCTCTCGGCGTGGGCCTCCACCTCGTTGACCGCCCCGGTGGCAGCGAAGGTCTTGTAGATCTGCTCGTCCAGCTCGTTGCGGTCGGTGACGATCACGAACGTCCAGTTGCCGGGGATGGTGCGGTGGATCTTCTGGGTGAAGAACACCATGGAGAGCGACTTGCCTGAGCCCTGGGTATGCCAGAACACCCCCAGCCGACCCGCCTCACCAGCAGGGCGATCCTTGATCCGCAGCAACTCGGCGATGGCCTTGTTCACCCCGAGGTACTGGTGGTTCTTGGCTATCTTCTTGATGGTGCCGCCTTGGGCCTCCTCGAACACCGTGAAGTTCTCCACGATGTCCAGCAGCCGCGCCCGCTCGGCGATACCTCGTATGGCGGTCTCCAAGGACACCACGCCCTTCTCGCCCTCGTCGTTGATGCGCTTCCACTCGAAGAGATGCTCCCAGGGGGAGAAGGTGCTGCCCACCAGGGTCTCGGAGCCGTTGGAGAGCATCACCACAGCGTTGTAGGTGAACAGCTGGGGGATCACCGAGCGGTAGTCGCTCAGGTTGCCGTCATAGGCGGCCTTGAGGGTCTTGTGACTGGCCTTCAACTCCATGAACAGCAGCGGCAGCCCGTTCACGAAGCCGACCAGATCGGTGCGCCGGGTGTGCAATTCGCCCCTTACCCAGAACTGCGAGGTCAGCAGGAAGTCGTTCGTCTCGGGATGGCTCCAGTCGATCACCCGCACCGTCTCGATAGCGGTGCCACCATTGTCTTCGGATACCTCAACCTTCACGCCATCCTTGAGCAGCCGATAGACTTCCAGATTAGCGTTCACCGCTAGCAACGTGGCACGGTCGCGGGTCAGCTCTTCAACGGCCTTCTCCAGCGCATCAGCGAGCAACTTGGGGTTGAGCTTTTCCAGCGCCAGCCGCAACCGTGGCACCAGCACCACATCCTGCTGGGTCTGCCGCCCCTCGCTCGATACCGTTCCCGACCACTCCCCGTAGAGATTGGTAGTGTCCCAGCCCAAGTCAGCAAACAGCTTAATAGCAGGCTGCTCGACCAAGGCGTCCTCAGAGTAGGCATAAGCAGGAGATGGCGGTGGTGTCATGCAGAGGCCCATCCTTGTTGTTCAATGCGCGCATAGGCCTTGTGAATATGCTTGGGCTTCATCAATTGCTTTTTGCGATGATTCCAGGCAGCTACGCGCTCGCTGAGGTGTTCCAGGCTGCTGGCGTTATCAGGCTCATGGGTCACTATCCAATGAATCGTAGACAGCAGCTCCATGCCATAGGGGGTTTCAAAGCCTTCTATTAGTGCCTTGACGCGCTCAAGGTGGTGCTCGGCTTCTGAATTGTTTTCCAGAAATGCTTGCGCTTCTTCCAAAGCACCGGGCATCAGGCGGATTTCAGCATTACCGGAGCGGTCACCATAGCCCCTAATAAAGTGCCCTTCCATCCGCTGTAACGCGTGGTTTAGGTTATCTGCATAGGGCCCAAGGTGGTGCGCGGTGAATTGCAACCGCATCGGCTCACCAGCGGCCTGTAAAAAGTAGGCAAGCTTCTGTACTTCCAACAAGCTGTGGCGGTAACCCTGGCGGCCATAAAGGTCTAACAACCGAATCAGCAGTGCCCGCCCAGGGGTCATCTTTGGCCGTTTTGTGCGCACTGGCATTTGCTCAACCGGTGGGGCTCCCTTTGGTTCGAACATCAGCACGCGGACATCCGGCAGATCTGCAAAGGCTTGCTCAATTCGCGGTTTGATGTCTGCCCAGTTAAGCCCACCTAGCCCCGCCCCTAGCGGAGGTATAGCAATTGATCGAATACGGTAGTGTTTAATCTGCGCGACCAGATCCACCAAGCCCGCATCAATATCTTCCATTTTCGACTTCCCCTTCCAGTGCCGTTTGGTCGGGAAGTTGATGATGTACTTCGGATTGACCATGTCGCCCGTTTCGAAGACCAACATTTTGCCGGGCAGCATGCCCCCTTCTTTGCAGACGCGGGCATACAGCGAAAAGTTTTCAGGGAACGCTTGCTTAAACTGCAGGGCGATACCTTTCCCCATAACACCCACGCAATTCACGGTATTGACGAGGGCCTCGGCATCGGCTTCCAGCAAATTGCCTTGTGTCGTTTCAATCATAAATGCCCCCTCAGTAGTACCAACCGGCTTTGACGGCCACCGGAATGTTCAGCCCTGAACGTCGGATCAAGGTTTCGGCTGCTTCTTTTATGTGCTCGTTCATCACCCCTATTCCTATAATGAGCTCAACGGGGAATCTTCCATGAACCAGGAACTCAGCCTGCCTGCGGCGTTTACGGTCAGGGTCTTCATCAGTATCTGCCCAGTAATGGGCACGCATCAACGGCCAGTCAATTTCGTTCAGTCCGATCAGGTCATCGTAGAAATCCGTCAACTCCATAATCCCGTGGCCATCGGTAAACACGAACCCCAGTTCAGCTGCCTCTACTCTCTGGACGCTGGATACTATGTGGACAATAGATTGCTGGCCGCCTGTGAATCCCTCGACATTGCCTTTTGAAAGCGTGAATAGCATAGGAGAACGTGGCCCGAAGTAAAACGGCACGTAGTCATGCAACACACCACCAGGGCCACAAGGCACCGGCGTATGAAGACGCCGATCCTGAATGGTTGTGTGGGCAATGTTGGTGTAACCCGTATCTTCCTGCTCCAACGAACGCTTGGCTCGTAGCTCACCGGCCGCGAGGATCTGCTGCAAATTCTCAAGGGCGGTGATATGGAAGATATGCGTCGGGTCAGGGGGCGTCATGCGGCTTCGACCTCCTTGTCATCGGGCATGGGAATATCGGATACGTCGATTTCACCGGAGACCAGCTTGGGGAGTAGCAGGTCGCGCTGGGCGCGGAGACTACGATTTGCTCGTTGCAGATTTAGAATAAGATCGAACATTGGCGCTGCGAGCTTACTATATGAAGACAACACCTCTTCGCAGGGTGCAATCACTTTAAGCGACGCGAACTTACCACGACTCAGGTTCGTCATAGTCGCGCCAGTGGCGCCGTAGTTATTGATGTCATCCCGAAGAAATAGTGCCGTGAAATAAAGAAACTCTCTCAGATCGCTCTTGGTGGGCACAACGGTGTTGATCTGCTGGTTGGTCTGAGAAGGCTCCGAGGTAATCACGACGATTCCTCCTGTTCCAATGCAGCTCACACAAATAGAGTTGGCAGGAACAGTCTTCTTCCACTGCGACTGCTGACCCTCACGGGAGAGCCCTTCGGTAGTCTCAGTAATGAAGATTTGGCCGTGCATATCAGGGAGCTTGATGAACGGAACTTCACTCCCGAATAGCTCAGGCTTTTTCTTGCTGGGTGTCTTGCCAGTCAGAATCGTGCCAAACGACTCAAGAGAAGCAACCTCCCACCCCTCAGGAATCTTCCCAAGCTCACTCTCCTTGAAGCTCACCTCCTCATGCCCAGGGAAGCGGAAGTGGGCGAACCACTCCTCGTACAGCCGCCGGGACATTTCCTCGAGGATCTCGATGCGGCGCGTGTTGTTCTCGATGAGGTCGTCGTAGGTGGAGAGGATGGAGGCAATGGATTCTTGGACTTCCAGAGAGGGCACCAGAACTGGCACCTCGCTAAAGGCACTCTTGTTGATGATTGGGGTTGCCGCCCCACCTGCCAATGATTTCACTTGCCCTGATACATGGCGGAGCAGGTAGTATACAAAATCAGGGTTGTGCCTATCCTTGTTGACAACAATGCTGTTGATTTGCTGATTGGTAAAGCTTTCCTCAGAAGTTAAGCAGAGCTTCCCAATGGTTGCGCCAATGCAGACAAAGCAGGGCGTTTTGGCCGGAAGCTTGATTCTTGACAGGCTCTCAGCCCCTGTGTCAGAAATTCCGCGCTCAGGACGTATAGACCGATCAGAAAAAGCCATGTCAGTCGGAGTTATGAACGGGTATTGGTCACCAAATAGCTCAGGCTTGCTAGATGGCGGAGTCCTCCCCGTCACAACTCGCCCTAGATCCCCAAGGGTAAGTTGCTCCCAGTTCTGGTGTAGCGTACTGCTCACGCTGGCACCTCCAGTAAGCGGGCGACATTTTGGCCAATCTGGTCTTCCAGCTCCCTCGCTTCGGCGTTCAACACCTCCAGCTCCTCAGCCAACGCCTCCAAGCGCTCCGTAAAGTCCACATCCTCGGCTTCTCTAGCCGCTGCCCCGACATACCGCCCAGGGTTCAGCGACCAGCCCTGCGCCTCGATCTCTTCGCGAGACGCCACCTTGCAGAGCCCAGGCACATCGGCGTAGCCCTCGGCGAGACCCTTCTCGGCCAGCAGCGGCTCGCTGCCCTGATCGAGCTCGATCTCTTCGCCACGGTAAAGGCGAACAATGTTGGCCAGGAACTCGATCTGCTCCGGTAGCCAGTCGCGGTGCGCTCGGTCGATCTGGCGGTAGAGGTGGCGGGCGTCAATGAACAGCACCTTGTCACCACGCTCAGTCTCGCTCTTGGCGCGATCGAAGAACCACAGGGTGCAGGGCAGCGTGACGGTGTAGAAGAAGTTCGGCCCCACCGAGACGATCACATCCACCGCACCAGACTCGATCAGCTTCTGGCGGATCACCTGCTCGCTGCCTCGGGCATCCCCTGCAGAGTTGGCCATGACAAAGCCAGCCCGCCCGGTGGGCTTCAGGGCCGCGTAGAAGAGCTGGATCCAGAGGTAGTTGGCATTGTCGGTCTTGGGCATCCCGAAGGGGAACCGTGGGTCGCCCTCTAGACGCTCCTTGTCCACCCCTGAGACGTTGAACGGGGGATTCGCCATCACGAAGTCAAAGAAGCCCTCACCGTTCTTGTAGACCGCGTGGTGCGGATCCTCGTAGTAGGTGTTGGAGACCCGCACATCGCCGGAGAGGCCATGCACCGCCAGGTTCATCTTGTTGAGGTTGACGGTGGTCTGGTCCTTCTCGGTGCCGAAGATCGAGATCTCGTCCATGGCCGTCTTGTGGTGACGCTCCACGAAGTCTGCCGAGTGGACGAACATGCCGCCTGACCCACAGGCCGGGTCGAAGATGCGCCCGTGGTAGGGTTCGATGATCTCGACGATCAGCTTGACGATGGACTCGGGCGTGTAGAAGACCCCGCCCTTCTGGCCTTCCTTCAGCGCGAAGTTGCCCAGGAAGTACTCGTAGACCTTGCCGAAGGCGTCCCCCGACAGATCCACCGGGCCGATGAGCTTGAACAGCTCCTGAAGTACCCAGTTCTCCAGGCGGGTGTAGTTGCGTGGCAGGGCACCCTTGAGGTCGGGGTTCTCCTCCTCGATGGCCTTCATGGCATCATTGACGGCTCGCCCGATGTTGTCGCCTTCGGTGAGCGACAGCAGGTAGGAGAAGCGGGCGGTCTCGGGGAGAAAGATCACCCCCTCGGCCAGGTAGTCGTCCTTGCTCACCTTGCGGCGGCCACCGGAGCCCACCGGTCCCAGCTTCTTTTCAGCGGCAGCGTACTTCTTCTCTGCGTATCTCAGGAAGATCAAGCCCAGCACAGGAGCTGAAAACTCGGCAGGCTTGAGGCCGGTGTTGGCCCATAACTGGTCAGCTGCTGCCCACAGCCGTTTTTCTGCACTTCCATCGACCAAGATGATACTCCGGGTGTTTTAGCGTGTTCTCAGGGAATTGATATGAGCTTACTACAGGCAACAGAGGTAATGTACCAGTATGAAAGGTCTTTCCAGGGCCGCCACAATCGCAAAAATTCTTAACGGCAAGGACACCGATAACGAATTTTACTGAGAGAGTAGCTTTACTATCTCTGCAGCCGACACCTGGCTCAAGGAAGCTCAGCGCAATATGGAAAGCGGTTTTCAGGCACGCGCTAATGGCCTTCAGGCTTAGTGCGGCTCCGAGCAGTAAGCAAGTAAACAGATCGCCTAGCTGCCCGTTGACGTCGATAAGCTTTCAACCCAGCCAGCACTAGCCAAAGCGCGGCCAACACCCCTCTTTTTTACAAGTTCGTACTCCCCTCATGCTACGCTTAACGCTAATGTCTCGGCCCTTCAGGCGGTTCCCAATGCAGTTACAACATTATTTGCGAGTGCTTTTTGCAGCAACAACGCTGATGCTGACACTGCCCTCCCAGGCGCAAACTGGAAATGAGTGGGCCACGTACGACCGCGTGTTCGAGAACGGGGCGCGTCAGGCGCAGTGGTGGGAGGCGGGCTGGAGCGGCATTTACGCGGCCAGCCTGGTGGTCGATGCCTACCAGTCCAGCGAGGCCAGCAGCCGCGATGACCGTTTCGATGCGCGCATTGGCGTGGTGAAGTCGGCGCTGGCGCTGGCGGGAACGCTCACCGATCGCCAGCCACATCGGGCGGCGCTGGCAGAGTATGAGCGGCTGAAGGCCCAGGGCGAGTTGAGCGGGGTGCAGGCGTTGGGCCTGCAGTTGGCCCAGGCAGAACGCGAACGCCGTGGCTGGGAAGCGCGGGTCAGCTCCCTGGTGGTGAACAGCGTGGCCGGCGCGGTGATTGCGGCCGATGGCCGGGAGCGGGATGGCGCGGTCAATTTTGCCACCGGCATGCTGATCAATGAATTACAGATCTGGACCCAGCCCCATCAGGCGTCCCGCGCGATCAACCACTTCCAACCGGCCCGGGTGTCGCTGGGCCCGGTCACGCTGGAAGGCGAATATGCCCTGCTGGTTACCCCTCAACAGCTGAGCGCGACCTGGCGGTTCTGAAGGTGGGCCAGGCTGCTTTTCGTGCTCGGCTTGCCGGGCACTTTTTATAGGTACGCTTGTCGTTGTCAGGGCCGCATGAGCGCGTAAAATATGCGGCTCTTTTTTTGTTTCTCTATTCGTTATGTTATAACTTATTTATTCGTGAGTGAGGTTGCTCGATGAGTGAGCACATGCATCGCCATAACAAGGAAGGTCCTTGTCATTTTTCGCTGATGTCGTTGTCGGCCACCAAACGGCTGGGGTTGGTTGCCCTTCCCCTGCTGGCGTTGTGGGGGCTGGTGGCGTGGGCAGGCGGGTGGCCGCTATGAGTGAGCGTTCCTCTTCGCGCCTGCAACTGCACGACCTGCACCTGGCACAGGGTGGGCGCACCGTGCTGGAGCATGTGGACGGCGACATCAAGCGCGGCGCGATCACCGCGCTGATTGGTGCCAACGGCGCAGGTAAAAGCACCCTGATTCAGGCCATCATGGGCGAACTCCGGCCCATCAGCGGCAACGTGGTGTGCACGGTAGACAAGGCGCGTCGTGCCTGGTTGCCGCAGCAGTTGGCTCTGGATCTGACCTTCCCCATGAGCGTGGAAGAGCTGGTGATGACCGGCAGTTGGCCAAGCCATGGGGCCATGAAAGGTTACTGCGCGGCGCACTACCGCAAGGGTCGCGAGATCATGGCGCGGCTGGGCATCTCCCATTTGGCACATCGGCCACTGGGCGAGCTGTCCGGCGGCCAGCGCCAGCGGGCACTGATTGGCCGCACGCTGATGCAGGAAGCCGAGCTGCTGCTGCTGGATGAGCCGTTCGCCAACGTGGACAGCGACACGGTGGATATCTTGATCCGTATCCTGCGCCAGATGGCCGATGAAGGCGTGACGATCATCATCGTGCTGCACGACATGGACCACCTGCGCCGCCTGGCCGATGAGGTGCTGATGCTGAGCGGCGGCCATGGCCGTTGGGTGGCACCGAGTGCCTTGCACACTCATCACGCCCCCGCCCAGGTGGTGCCCTTCTCGTTGGGAGGTCGTCATGCTGGCACTGCTTGACGCGTGGTTTATCGCGCCGTTCGATTACGGCTTCATGCGCCGCGCCGTGGTGGGTGGGCTGGCACTTTCCTTGGCCGCGCCGCCGCTGGGCGTGTTTTTGGTGCTGCGCGGCATGAGCCTGATTGGCGATGCCATGGCCCATGCCATTTTGCCGGGGGTGGCGCTGGGCTTCTTGCTGGCGGGGTTTTCGCTGCCGGTGATGAGTGTGGGCGGCGTGCTGTTCGGGCTGATGGTGGCGCTACTGGCCGGGGCCGTTTCCAAAATGGGCGGCCAGCGGGAAGACGCAGCCATGGCGAGCTTTTTCATCATTTCGTTGGCGGCGGGCGTCATGTTGATTTCCATGGGCGGCAGCAGCGTGGATTTAACCCACGTGCTGTTTGGCTCCATTCTGGCCATCAACTCGACCGCCCTGCTGCTGATTGCCGGTATCAGCACGCTCATCGTGGTCACGCTGGCGGTCATTTTCCGCTCGCTGGTGGTGGAGTGCCTGGATCCGCTGTTCTTGCGCGGCCAAAGCCACCGCAGTGGCTGGGTGCATAGCGTGTTTCTGGGGCTGCTGGTGCTGAACCTGACGGCGGGCTTCCAAACCCTGGGCACGCTGATGGCCGTGGGGCTGATGATGCTGCCCGCCACGGCGGCCCGGTTCTGGAGCAAGCGGCTGGAAGGTTTGATCGGCATCGCGGTGGTGCTGGCCATGGTGTCGAGCACTGGCGGGCTGCTGCTGTCGTTCCATTTTGATACCCCTTCGGGGCCAAGCATTATCCTGCTCGCAGGGGTGGCTTACTTGTTGTCAGCGCTGTTTGGCCGCTATCACAGCTTAGCGGCCAAGCTGCGACGCAAGACCACGCCACTCGCCCTGGAGCAGACATCCTGATCATTCACTAAAGGAGTTTGTCATGTCCCTTTCCCATACCTCCCGCTGGCTGGTAGGCGTTTCGGCCATGCTGGCCCTGCCTGCCGCCATCGCCAATGAGCGTGTGCAGGTGGTCACCAGCTTCTCGATTCTGGCCGATATGGTCGAGAACGTGGGCGGCGAGCATGTCGAGGTCACTTCCCTGGTCGGCCCTGACGGCGATGCACACGTCTACTCGCCGCGCCCAGGTGATGCCCGTGCACTGGCCGAGGCCGACCTGGTGGTCTTCAACGGCCTGCTGTTCGAAGGCTGGATGGAGCGACTGATCGACTCCAGCGACTATCAAGGCCCGGTGGTCACCGCAACGGATGGCATCAACGCCCTGGCCTACGCGGGCCATGACGATCATGGGCATGACGATCACGACCACGATCATGGACATGACCACAGTCACGGTCATGACCACGAGCACGGCGACGATGATCCCCATGCCTGGCAGGACATGACCCAGGCGCGGGTCTACGTCGAGAACATCCGCGACGGTTTGATGGAAGTCGATGCGGACAACGCCGAGCAGTACCAGGCCAATGCGGATCGCTATCTGGCTGACATGGCGGAGCTGGATGCCGAAATTCGTGCGCTGATCAGTGAGATCCCGGCTTCCGCCAGCGTCATCACCGGCCACGACTCCTTCGGTTACTTCTCCCGTGCCTATGGGGTCAACTTCCTGTCGCCGGTGGGGCTCTCTACCGAAGCAGATCCCAGCGGCGCCAGCATGGCAGCACTAGTAGACGTAATCGAGCAGGAGAACGTTCAGGCCCTGTTCCACGAGAACATGACCAACCAGTCCATTATCGTGCAACTGGCCGAAGAAACCGGCCTGCCCATTGCAGGCACGCTTTACGCGGATGCGCTGGCCAGTGAGGGCGATGCCAGCACTTACCTGGGCATGATGCGCCACAACGCCACGGTACTCCACGCCGCCCTGGCCGAACCGGGCCATGATGATCATGGTCATGGCGACCACGACCACGACCACGACCACGACCACGACCACGACCACGACCACGACCACGGTGATCATGGTCATCGTCACTGATCATTGAGGTCAACGGCTGCTTACCGCTCAGTCTCACGCAGGTTGATCGTGGTGAGCAGCCACTGCCTGAAAGACGCCATGGCATGGGTTTCTGCCCGCGCTTGCAGGCGTGTCAGCCAGTACCCCCCTAGACTGACAGTGGTGTCGAAAGGCTGCACCAGCGCACCACTGCTCAGCTGCCGAGAAAACATCAACGGTGGCGCCAATGCCACGCCCACCCCTTGAAGCGCGGCTTCCACCATGGCAATGGAAGAGTCGAAGACGATGCTCTGGGTCGTGGGAAGGCTACGAGGCAATCCGGCGGCCAACAACCACTCGGCCCACTCATCGGCACGATACGAACGCAGCCAGGTTTCATGCAACACATCGGCTGGCGTGTCGAGCCGTGCAGCAATATCCGGAGCACACAGCACCGAAAGCGATGCAGGCAGTAGTGGCTGAGCCGCCGTGCCATGCCAGGCGCCCGTGCCAAAGCGAATCGCAAAATCGAGACCTTCAGCGGCTAGATCGGCACGATTGTTGTGGGTGGAGAGCCGTAAATCGACGAACGGATACGCGTCATGAAAGTCTGCCAGCCGTGGCAGCAGCCAACCCACGGCAAACGTACCCACCACACCCACGTTCAAGACCTCACGATGACGGCTTTCGCCTAACCGCTCCAACGTATGCGACATCTGATCGAACGCATTCTTCAGCACAGGCAACAGCAGCTTGCCTTCCTGAGTCAGCATTAGCCCTCGGGGCAAACGTGTGAATAGCGGCACCTTCAATAGCCCTTCCAGGCGCTTGACCTGATGGCTCACGGCCGCCTGTGTCACGTGCAGCTCTTCTGCTGCACGCGTGAAGCTCAAATGTCTGGCCGATGCCTCAAAGGCCCGCAGAGCCTTCAACGGCAAATAGGAACGCACTGCGCCACCCCCAAATTTTTCTAATAGCTCATGCAAAATCTTGCCATTTGTGGAGACCCATCGCGCTCTTTATTTTAGTCACCCGTGGCTTCTGTATCGACCAGAGCTGCCTTCCACCGACATGACTCATCGCAACAGGAGTTTTGCATGCGCACGCCGTTTTCAGCACGCCGCTGTCTTCTCATGGCCTCCTCCTTACTTTTCAGCGGGGCAGCCTGGGCGCTCGAAGAGCCTCACGAGGCCGATCTTCAAGCGTTGCTGGACAGCACGATCACCCCGCTGATGGAACAGTATCGTATCCCCGGCATGGCCGTCGCGCTAAGCATTCAGGGGCAGCCGTATTACTTTAATTATGGGCTTGCAAACCTGGAGACGGAGGAGCCGGTCACGGATGAGACGCTTTTCGAGCTAGGCTCCATCAGCAAGGTTTTCACGGCGGCCTTGACAGGCTACGCGCAGTCTAGCGGTGCCCTTTCCCTCTCTGACCCCGCCAGCGGCTACTGGCCAGCCCTTGAAGGCAGTGCCTTCGATGAGATCACCTTGCTGGAACTGGGCACCTACACGGCAGGCGAGCTTCCGCTGCAGTTTCCGGACTCGGTGCCATCAGAAGAGCAAATGATCGATTACTACCGCCAATGGCAACCCGAATCTGCTCCAGGGGCACAACGTCTGTATTCCAATCCGAGCATCGGTTTGCTGGGCCATCTCACCGCGCAACGTTTGGGCAGACCTTTCGAGACGCTGATGGAAGAAACGCTGTTCATACCGCTCGGGCTCGAACACACTCATTTTCAAGTGCCCGACGCGCAACGGGCACATTATGCCTACGGCTACTCGAAGGAGGATGAGCCCATTCGGGTGAACCCAGGCGTGCTGGATGCCCAGGCCTACGGGCTGAAAGCCAATGCCGCCGACGTGCTGACCTTTCTGGAGGCGAACATGCGAGACCCGGCCAATGCCAGCGGCACGACGGAACGGCTGGATGACGCCTTGGCAACGACACGCACAGGCTACTTCGACGTTGGCCCCATGACCCAGGGCCTGGGCTGGGAGCACTATCACTACCCGGTGACCCTGGAGACACTGCTGGAAGGCAATTCGCTCGAGATGATTTTGGCGCCCAACCCGGCACATCGCCTCACGCCACCGCAAGCCCCTCGGCAAGCGGCCTACTACAACAAGACGGGCTCAACCAATGGCTTCGGCGGCTATGTGGTCTTCGTGCCCAGCGAGTAGATCGCCATGGTGCTGCTGGCAAACCGCAACTACCCCAATCAGGCGCGTATCGAGACGGCTCACCATATTCTCAGTGCGCTGACCGACACCCCGTAATGAAAAACCGCCGCTTTCGAGCGGCGGTTTGTTTGCAAATGACGAGGTCAAGCATGAGGGAAGATTGCGTTTTGCAGCGCTGATAAAGGAGACTAGCCCCTCTCCCTGCTCATCTCACTCATTGCAAAGAGCCAAGCCCATGCGCCTGAACGCCGATTTTAGCCACTTTGCCTGTATGACGCCGGAGCAGTATCACTGGGTCGCGTCGCCCAGTGCAGGCGTGGAACGTATGATGCTGGACCGGATTGGCGAGGAAGTCGCCCGCGCCACCAGCCTGGTACGTTACGCGCCGCACAGCCAGTTCAGCCACCATACCCATGGCGGCGGTGAAGAGATTCTGGTGCTGGAGGGCGTGTTTGCCGACGAACATGGCCGCTACCCTGCGGGCAGCTACCTGCGCAATCCCATTGGCACTGGCCATACGCCCCATATTGGCGAAGAAGGTGCGCTGATTCTGGTGAAACTGCATCAGTTCGATGACAACGACCTGCTGCAGCTGGCCATTCCTGCCCACCGCCTGCCCTGGCAGCCCGACCGGCGGCCAGGCATCGGCTACAAGATGCTGCATACCTACGCACAGGAGCGGGTCAGCCTGGAACGCTGGGAGCATGAGGTGACCATCGATTACCCTGCGCTACCGGGCGGGCTGGAACTGCTGGTACTGGAAGGCTCGCTCTACGAGGCGGGCAACGAATACCCGCAGGGCAGCTGGTGCCGCTTCCCACCTGAGGCTACTCCATCGCTGCGCGCCGGTGAACATGGCGTCATGATGTACATGAAGCGCGGGCACCTGACGGATGCGGTGTGCCAGGCTAACGCGCCAGCCCAATGAACGGCAGCAGGGTCAGCAGTGCGATCAGGATGACAGCGACCATCACCAGCGCGATCTGAATCGGCTGTTCCCGTAACCGCTTCCTCCAGGTCGGTGCTTCGTTGCGGGCCACCGCCTCCTGGTGGGCCTTTCGCGCGCTGGCCTGGCGTTCGACCTGGTACTGCGCCAGCAGCGCCTCGGCGTCATCTCGCTGGGCCGGGTTGCGCAGCCAGATGGCATCGACCCCCAGGCGGAAAAACCCCGCCTGGGTCTCATACACGTCGAAGCCGTGTTCATCCAGCAGTTGGCGCACTTCCATGGCCTCTTCATCGGTCACGTGGCGCAACCGGAACAGCAAATGTGCCATGTTAGCCGCCCAATGCCGCCATGCGATCCGCCTGAATCACTTCGATCCAGTAGCCGTCCGCGTCCTTGACGAAAATGACGTCTTTCATCTTGCCCTGGTCGGCACGCTTCACGAAGGTGACATCGTGCTCGTCGAACCAGGCCTGGGCGGCCTCCAGGTCCGGCACGCTGAAGCAGATGTGGCCAAACCCTTGGGGCTCGGCATTGCCGTCGTGGTAGGCAAAGTCCTGCTGGGTCTCGGTGCCCCAGTTGTGGGTCAGCTCCAGCAGGCCCTTCTGGCTGAAGGTCCAGGCGGTGCGAGCGTTCTGGTCCTCCGGCACCTTGTCGTCGGCTTCCACGTTGGCCAGAAAATAGAGCGAGAACTGCATCTCTTCGAAATCCAGCCGCCGCAGCACCTGCATGCCAAATACGCGGGAATAGAACGCCAGCGCGCGCTCCGGGTCCTTGACCCGCAGCATGGTGTGATTCAACCGAAACCCTTGGGTCTGGGGAGCCGCGGGGGCAACACCGGGATGCTGTTCACCTGAAAACGACATGACTCTCTCCTGTTGCTGCGTGATGTCTCTGCATGGTGGTAACCAGGCAGGCACTTTGGTACGTAAATACTTTGACGAACCCCGTACCATGTACAAGGCTTTAGGCTGCTGCTAACGCGAACCCCATCGAATCCGCCGCCGAACCCTTGGCTTATGTATGAGGGCGGCGCTGCGATAATTCTAGCCCCTGCCTGAGGAGGCCGCATGTCACGTGATCTCAATGTACTGGGTGAGCCGCTCACCCCCTGCTGTCACTCACCCAAGACGGGGTTTTACCGTGATGGCTTTTGTCGAGTCGGTACCGACGATGTGGGCATTCATTCGGTATGTGCCATGGTCACCGAGGAGTTTCTGGCGTTTTCACGCGCGCAGGGCAATGACCTGGTCACCCCGCGCCCCGAGTACGGCTTCCCTGGCCTACAGCCCGGCGACCGCTGGTGTCTGTGTGCCCACCGCTGGGCAGAGGCTGAAGAGGTGGGCCTGGCCCCACCGGTGATTTTGTCAGGCACCAATGCACGCACGCTGGACATCATTCCGCTGATCAAACTGCAGCAACACGCTCTGGATGCAGTGCACTAGGCCTGCCAGCGCACGGGGCGCTCCCCCCGGCATCGGTCGCAGTGGATTTTCTATGCAACTCTTCTACACTACTATCTCTATAGCTGTACATTCAGCGTATCGTTAGCCTGGGAGTGTGTCATGACCGACATTGAAATGACGCTAGATGATCGCCTGACGTTGAAGCAGTTGGCCAACGCGCTACAGAACGGCTTTTCCCCCATCGTGGAGGTCGTCTCGATGGATGGCATCTACAAGGTCCGCTTTCATCATGCTCATGGCGTCTCGGAACTGAGCAACGCCCAGGGAGAAGTCAGTACGTTTCTGGGCACCGGAGAGATCCGCGATGCGCTGGGGCAGTTGGGGCTGACCCACGGCGTGCTGACCTTCTCTGACCAGTGCGGCGACGAAATGATCGGCGTCGCGGGCAACGCCATGACGCCCGATGAAATGCTGACCTACGGCACGCGCATCGCGTTTCGCTGATCTTTCCGCGCCATTGGCTTTACACATCCCGCCTGGCCGAGGATAGTACGCCTACGACAGGGGCGCCGCGACGCGGCTGAGAAGCACCCTTTGAACCTGAACCGGATAGCACCGGCGTAGGGAGTCGTGGTGCTTTCATTCACCACCTCCCTGCCGGGAGGAAGTCATGACCCTACCCAGCCCACGCGAGACGCTGCTCGCGCTGCGTGACCAGACCCCGCTGGTACACTGCATCACCAACTACGTTGCCATGAACAGTACCGCCAACCTGCTGTTGGCCGCCGGGGCCTCCCCCGCTATGCTGCATGCCCAGGAAGAAGTGGCGGAATTTACCGCCATCGCGGGAGCGCTCTCGATCAACATCGGTACGCTCTCTGCCCCTTGGGCCGAGGCCATGCAGCTGGCCGCCCACTCTGCCCAAACCCACGCGGTGCCCTGGGTGCTGGACCCGGTCGCCGTGGGTGCCACGCGGCTGCGCCAGCAAACTTGCCTGTCCCTGCTGGCTTACCAGCCCAGCGTGATTCGTGCCAATGCCTCGGAAATCATGGCGCTGAGCGGCCTTGCCCACCAGGGCCGGGGCGTGGATGCCACGGTGAGCACCGACGATGCCACCCAAGCGGCCATCACCCCAGCGCGTCGGTATCAGTGTGTCGTCGCCATGACCGGGGCCACCGATATCGTCACCGATGGCCAGTCGCTGTATCGTTTGACTGGCGGCCACCCGCTGATGCCACGGGTAACCACCCTGGGCTGCGGGCTCAGCGCGCTGGTCGCCGGTTTCGTGGCGGCCAACCGTCACGCCCCGCTGGCCGCCACGCTCGGCGCCCTGACCTACTTCAATCTGGCAGGCAGTCACGCCGGGCAGCAGGCCGAAGGGCCAGGCAGTTTCTATGTGACGCTGCTGGATACCCTGTACTCGCTCACGGCAGATGACCTGCCTGCACTACCTCACTCGGAGACCCTACATGTCGGTTGATCTTACGCTCTATCTGGTCACGGATGCTCAGCTATGCGCCTCCACGGGCCTGGAACGTACCGTGGAAGCCGCCGTGGCAGGAGGCGTCACGCTGGTCCAGCTACGCGACAAGCAGGCCAGCGACGAAGCCATGATTGCCCAGGCCAAGCGTCTCAAGGAAGTGCTGGCAGGTAGCGGAGTGCCGCTGATCATCAATGACCGGCTGAACGTGGCGCACGCCAGCGGTGCCGACGGCTTGCACGTTGGTCAGAGCGATACGGACGTGATGCAGGCCCGCCAGGTACTGGGCAAGCAGGCGATCATCGGGCTCTCCATCAATACCCTGGAGCAGTTGCAGCGTGCCCCCGTGGCGCTGCTGGATTACGTGGGGCTGGGGCCCGTGTTTGCCACCGGGAGCAAGCAGGACCACGCGCAGCCCATCGGTTTTACCGGGCTGGCCCAACTGGCCAGTGCCTGCCCGCTGCCCAGCGTGGCCATCGGCGGCTTGAAAGCCGAGCACGCCGCCCAGGTGAAAGCCGCCGGTGCCCACGGGCTCGCGGTGATCTCGGCCATTTGCGGCCATCCTGACCCACGTCAGGCGGCCCAGGCGTTCTTCAGGTCATGACCCAGTTCGACCAACTGACAGCCTTCGTCAAGGTGGCCGAGTTAGGCAGTTACACGCGGGCGGCGGAGGCCCTGGACCTCTCGCGCACCTTGCTATCGCGCCGGGTCATGGCGCTCGAGGAATCGCTGGGCGCGCGGCTGATACAGCGCACCACCCGGCGGCTGCACCTGACGGAAGCAGGAGAGAACACCATGACGACGACACTGACAACCCAAGCATCACACCTGCATGCCACTGCCCTGCTGCGCATCAGCCTGGGCATCATGACCCTGGCCCACGGGCTGTTGAAAGTATTCGTGTTCACCCTGCCTGGAACGGTCGGCTATTTTGAGTCGCTGGGCCTGCCAGGCTTTCTGGCCTACCTGACCATTGCGGCGGAAGTCGGCGGAGGCTTGGCCTTGCTGCTGGGTATCTATACCCGCTGGGTCAGCCTTGCCCTGGTACCGGTTTTGCTGGGAGCCGCCTGGGTACATATCGGTAACGGCTGGCTCTTCTCCAACCCGGGCGGCGGCTGGGAATTCCCGGTATTCTGGGCCATTGCACTGGTCGTGCAAGCCGGCCTTGGCAGCGGCAGCCTGGTCGTTGCACGCCGCTTCGCGTGAGCCACTGGCCTGCTGGCGCGCCTACGCTGGCAGGCCGCACATCGAGGTGCCTTATGTTACCTAGCCTGTTTATCTCTCACGGCTCGCCCATGCTGGCGCTGACCCCCACGCCCGCTCACCAGTTCCTGCGTGAGCTGGGCCAGACGCTTCGCCCCAAGGCCATCGTCGTGGTCTCTGCCCATTGGGAAACGCCGGAGCTGCTCATCAGTCAGAGCGCTCACCCCGAGACCCTCCACGATTTTGGCGGTTTTCCGGCAGCGTTGTTCGCCGTGCAGTACCCGGCACCGGGGGACCCAGCCCTGGCCGCAACGCTGGGCAAAACGCTCGGTGCCAGACTCGTGGAGCGCGGCATGGACCACGGCGCTTGGGTGCCACTTTCCCTGATGTACCCCGAGGCCAGGCTACCGGTCGTGTCGTTGTCGCTTCCCAGCCGGTGGAGCAACGCGGCGCTGATGGAGTTGGGCCAGCGGCTTGCCCACCTGCGCAGCGAAGGTATTCTGGTCGTGGGCTCCGGCAGCCTGACCCATAACCTGCATGCGCTACTGCCCCAGGGCAGCCAGGCACCAGGCTGGGTGGATGCCTTTGCCGATTGGGCACACACCCAACTGGAAAAAGACGCGCGGGAGGCGCTGCTGACATGGCAAACGGCTCCCCATGCCCAGCGTAACCATCCCACGCCGGAGCACTTCCAACCGTTACTGGTCGCCATGGGAGCCGGGGGTCAGGGCCAGCGGCTGCACCATAGCGTCGAGCACGGCGTGCTGGCGATGGATGTCTACGCGTTCAACTGACGGCCACGCCCAGATGGCTGGCTTGGGCGGAGGTGCGGGAGGAAGCGGTAGGAAGATCCCGCATCAGCAGGGCAAACTCCCACTGCTCCGGGGCGATGGGCGCGCCAGGTAGCGCTATGCGGACACGATGCCCTGAGCCGGGTGCGGCAGCCTGAGACTCACCGCGCCCGTTTTCCATCTGCTTCAGCACGAAACGACGATTGCCGCCGGGCAGCATCAGCTCCATGGCATCGCCCACTTCGAAGCGGTTCTTGACCTCGACGTCCAGCAGGCTGCCCGTGGCATCGACGCCGATGATGTCGCCCACGAACTGCTGGTGCACGCCAACGGAGTGGCCGCGCTCGTAGTTCTGAAACTCATCGTGCACATGGCGGCGGTAAAAGCCCTCGGTATAGCCTCGGTTGGCCAGGTTTTCCAACTGATCCATCAAGCCCATGTCGAAGGGGCGGCCTGCCACGGCATCGTCAATGGCCTGACGATACACCTGCGCAGTGCGCGCCACGTAGTAGTGGGACTTGGTGCGTCCTTCGATCTTCAGTGACGCCACACCCAGGCGCGCCAAGCGTGCCACGTGCTGCACGGCGCGCAGGTCCTTGGAGTTGAACAGGTAAGTGCCGTGCTCGTCTTCGTAGAGGGGCATCCGCTTGCCCGGCCGGGAGACATCTTCGACCAACGCGGCCCGCTCGGTGTCCGCCGCCACGGGTATCAGGTCGCCGGTGGCATCCTGAGTGGCATCCAGCGTCTTGTATTGCCAGCGGCAGGCGTTGGTGCAGGTGCCCTGGTTCGGGTCACGGCGATTGACGTACCCCGAGAGCAGGCAGCGTCCTGAATATGCGATGCACAGCGCACCGTGAACGAACGTCTCGATCTCGATATCCGGGCATTCGGTGCGGATCTCGGCCACCTCTTCCAACGATAGCTCCCGAGAAAGAATGATGCGCTGAATCCCCTGCCGCTGCCAGAACTTGACCGCGGCCCAGTTCACCACGTTGGCCTGCACCGACAGGTGGATGACTTGGTGCGGCCAGCGCTCACGGATCATCATGATCAGCCCGGGGTCGGACATGATCAGAGCGTCCGGCCCAGCCTCGATCACCGGCTCCATATCCCGCAGGTAGGTCGTGAGCTTGCTATTGTGCGCAGCGATGTTGGAGGCCACGTAGAACTGCTTGCCTCTGGCGTGGGCATACTCGATGCCCCGGTGCAGCGTCGCCACCTTGAAGTCGTTATTGCGCACCCGTAGCGAGTAGCGCGGCTGCCCGGCGTAGACCGCATCGGCCCCGTAGGCAAACGCGTAACGCATGTTGTGAAACGTGCCCGCAGGCGAGAGAAGTTCGGGAGCTTGCATAACCGTCACCGTTGTTTGAACGGGCGGCATTATAGCCAGCGCACCTTTCGGGTTGCGGCCCGTCGGCCGGTTTGCTGACCTGGGTCAATTCCCGGTGCATGTCAGGCCGTGGGGCGACGTTTCAGGGTGGTGCGACGGTCGTGATAGGCAATGGCCAGACCGCTGCACATGATCAGCGCGCTGCCTACCCAGACCCAGACGTCCGGCAGTTCTCCCCAGAACCACCACCCCAGCAGCACGGCCCACAGCATGGCGGTGTAATCGAAGGGCGCCGCAATGGCGGCGGGCGCATGGCGAAAGGCCAAGGTGATGAACGCCGTGGCCCCCACCCCCAGCACCCCGGAGGCGGCAAAGCCCAGCCAGTGCCAGGGATGGGGCGTTTGCCATACCCAGGGCAGGCTGAGGCCCGTCAGTACCAGCGGCACGGCCGTCATGTAGAACACCATGGCCCACAGGTGCTCGTTGGCGCCATAGCGCCGCGCGGTGACCATCATCAGTGCGTAGAACACCGCCGCTCCCAGCACCACCATGGCCCCCAGTTGAAAGGCATCACCACCTGGCCGCACCACGATCAGCACCCCGACAAAGCCAAGCAGCGAAGCGGCCAGCACTGGCGGGTCGATACGCTCACCCAGTAACGGCACCGACAGCAGCGTCACGAACAGCGGGGCCACAAAGGCAATCGCCGTGGCTTCCGCCAGCGGCAGCAGGGTCAACCCCCAGACGAAGCACACCATGGTGGCGGTATAAATGAGCCCGCGCAGCAGGTGCACGCCCGGGCGACGCGTACGCAGCTTGCGCAGCCCACCACCAAAATGAGCCAGCAGAGCGATCAGCGGTAGCGACACCAGCGCTCTGAAAAAAATGATTTGCAGCGGCGAGTGCACCTCACCCAACCATTTCGATACCGCGTCTCCCAAGGCCAGAAACAGTACGCCTGCACACATGCAGAGAATGCCTTTCAGGGAAGATGTCATGGCGTTCCTCCTGTGGTCGCATAAAACAAAACGCCCCGCCAATGCTGCACTGGCGGGGCGTTGGCGTGCCGGGTGGCGTCAAAGGCTGGCGTTCACCACCATGCAGTCCATGCCCTGGGCCTGCAATGACTGACAGGCCTGACGGGCACGTGCTTCATCCAGGGCCACGACACGTGCTCGGAACACCGTCGAACGCCCCTCCAGGGTATCGATGGCGACTTGCCCTCCAACATCGCTGGGTAAGCGCTGGGCAGCCTGCTGGGCCAACTGTTCCGCCTGGTACGCCTGGCTGAATGCGCCCACCTGGATGCCCCAGTTCCCGCCTCCGGAGGCCGGTGCCGCTCCCGCCGAGGCAAAGCCACGCTCCTGCTCGATCAAGGCCAGCAGCGGGTCACCCTGCGGGGAAGGTGTAGGCGCCATGGTTTGTGACCACTGGGCCTCCACGGCCGCCGCCGTGACCGGTGCGCTGGTGTCGATATGCGCCATCATCGGCCGCGATGGGGGCTCGGGAGGAGGCGAGATCGGCTGCTGTGAGCCCCCAAAGCCCATGTACTCCTGCGAGAAGCTGGTGTTGGCAATCCAGGTCTGGTGGTCGCGTAGCGCTGCGCGCTCGAAACTGCGATCCAGCAGGCTGGCCATGTGCGTATCCCTGGAGGCGGCGGTGAAACCGCCCATCACCACCGCCACCATGCGTCGGCCGTTATGTACGGCAGTGGTCGCGACATTGAACCCGGAGGCACGGATGAAGCCGGTCTTCAGGCCGTCGGCGCCGGGATAGTCACGCACCAGGCGGTTGTGGCTAGTGTGGCGAGTGCCACGATGGGTGAACTCCTGCAGCCCAAAGTAGTGGTAGTACTGAGGAAAGTCCTGGATCACACGCACCGACAGGGTCAGCATATCCCGCGCCGTCGTGACCTGCTGGTCATCCGGCAACCCCGAGGCATTGCGGAAAGTCGTCCTGCTCATGCCCAGCTCCCGGGCCTTCTCCGTCATGATATGGGCAAAGCGCTGCTCACTGCCGCCCAAGGCCTCGGCCACCACCACGGCCACGTCGTTGGCAGAGCGCACCGCCAGGGCACGCATGGCGGTGTCCACGCTGATGGTGCTGCCCGCTGACAACCAGAGCTTGCTGGCGGGCATGGCCGCCGCCTGAGCCGACACCGGCAGCGCCTGATCGAGCCGCAAGTCCCCTCTCTCCAGCGCTTCGAAGGTGAGGTACATGGTCATCATCTTGGTCAGTGAGGCGGGGTAGCGCGCTTCGTCGGCGTTCTCAGAATAGAGGACTTCACCATGTTCCAGATCGACGACGATGCCCGCATAGCGGGGGTTGGCCTGAGCTTTGGTGATACTGCCGATCACCAGTAGACCGAGCATCAACAGCCATACCGTTGCCGCTGTCCGTGAATACCTTGCCTCTGCTGCCATACCTGCCCCTTGATGAATGTACATCACTGCTAAACGTCACTCGCGCCTGATACCCTGGCACACACTTACTGATGACCTGGCACCGCCCTTGAATGGCCATGCTCAGCCGAATAAGACTAGCATGGCCTGCCGACAAATGGATGTGCCCGAGGGCTTATATATAGATTAATCCCGGCCCGACAGGCAATCTGTTCATATCCCGTAGACATAAAAACATGGACACAAAAAAACCGCCCGGTGAGGGGCGGTTTTCATTGTGCCTTGGAAGGGGCGCTACGCTTACTCTGCAGCGGCTTCTTCCTGGGCTACCGGGCGGTCTACCAGTTCAACGTAGGCCATGGGGGCGTTGTCGCCGGTGCGGAAACCGCACTTGAGAATACGGATGTAACCACCCGGACGCTCGGCGTAACGCGGACCCAGCTCGTTGAACAGTTTGCCGACGGCTTCTTTGGAGCGCGTACGAGCAAACGCCAGACGGCGGTTTGCAACGCTATCCTGCTTTGCCAGGGTGATCAGCGGCTCGATAACGCGACGCAGTTCCTTGGCCTTGGGCAGGGTTGTCTTGATGACTTCATGTTCGACCAGCGAGACAGACATGTTCTTGAACATGGCCTGACGGTGCGAGCTGGTACGATTCAGATGACGACCACTCTTACGATGACGCATGGTTGTGATTCCTTACCAAACTGGGACTCAAGTCGACGCTTACGCGGAGGCCTTGTCGTCCTTCAGGCTAGCGGGTGGCCAATTTTCCAGCCGCATACCGAGGGACAAGCCGCGCGCTGCCAATACATCCTTGATTTCATTCAAGGACTTCTTACCGAGGTTCGGGGTCTTCAACAGCTCCACTTCCGTGCGCTGGATCAGATCACCGATGTAGTAGATATTCTCGGCTTTCAGACAGTTGGCGCTGCGAACGGTCAACTCGAGATCGTCTACGGGGCGCAATAGGATCGGATCAACGTGATCCTCTTCCTCTTCGACTTCCTGCTCTTTGTCAGCTTCCAGGTCGACGAAGGCGGCCAGCTGCTCTTGCAGAATGGTCGCACTGCGACGGATAGCCTCTTCCGGATCCAGTGTACCGTCGGTTTCCAGGTCGATAATCAGCTTATCGAGGTCGGTACGCTGCTCGACACGAGCGGCTTCGACCGAGTAGGAAACACGGCGAACAGGGCTGAAGGTGGCATCCAGCTGCAGGCGGCCAATAGCACGGGTCTCTTCATCAGAGCCACGAGCGTCAGCCGGTTCGTAACCACGACCCAGCGCTACCTTAAGCTGAATTTTCAGCTCGGCACCTTCATTGACGTGTGCAATGACGTGGTCCGGGTTGACGATTTCGACGCTATGATCAAGCGCAATGTCGCCAGCGGTGACGACGGCTGGGCCCTGCTTGTTCAGCGAGAGCACCGCCTCATCGCGGCTGTGCATCTTGATCGCAACATCTTTCAAGTTCAGGAGGATTTCGATGACATCTTCCTGCACCCCTTCGAGCGCACTGTATTCGTGCTCTACACCGGCGATTTCAGCCTCTACCACGGCAGCGCCGGGCATGGATGAAAGCAGAATGCGACGAAGTGCATTCCCCAGGGTGTGACCAAAGCCGCGCTCGAACGGTTCGAGAACGATTTTGGCATGATGTGCGCTGATCTCTTCGACCTTGATGTCGCGGGGGCGAAGAAACTCTGTCACTGAACGCTGCATATGAACACCTTTCAGGCTGCCAAACGGATACTGAGTACTCTAAAGCACAATACTCAAGAGCATCTGGGCGGTTAGCTTTGCTATCCCGCCCAGGCCTCAAGAAGCAGAAGTAACAAACAGACTGCTTACTTGGAGTACAGCTCGACGATCAGGTTTTCGTTGATGTCGGCAGTCAGGTCACCGCGTTCAGGCAGAGCCTTGAAAGTGCCTTCCATCTTCTTGGCGTCGATTTCGATCCAGGTGATATCGCCACGGTTGGCAGCAATGCTCAACGCGCTTTGGATACGAGCCTGGTTCTTCGCCTTTTCACGAACAGCTACCACGTCACCCGGCTTCACTTGGTAGGAAGCAACGTTAACGGTGCGGCCGTTGACGGAAATCGCCTTGTGGCTGACCAGCTGACGCGCTTCAGAGCGAGTCGAGCCGAAGCCCATGCGGTAGACGACGTTATCCAGTCGGGATTCAAGCAGTTGCAACAGTACTTCACCGGTCGCACCTTTCAGGCGAGCGGCTTCTTTGTAGTAGTTGCGGAACTGCTTTTCGAGTACGCCATACATACGGCGTACTTTCTGCTTCTCGCGAAGCTGCAAGCCGTAGTCGGAAAGACGCTGACGACGCTGGCCGTGTACACCCGGGATCTGCTCGGATTTACACTTTTTCTCGAAGGGAGTCACGCCACTCTTCAGGAAGAGATCGGTGCCTTCACGACGAGACAGTTTGCACTTCGGTCCAATATAACGAGCCATGAATCTGTCTCCTTAAACGCGGCGTTTCTTCGGCGGACGGCAGCCATTATGGGGGATGGGCGTCGCGTCTACGATGCTTTGCACGCGGAAGCCGGCGGCGTTCAGTGCGCGCACGGCGGATTCACGGCCGGGACCGGGGCCCTTGACCAGCACGTCTACGTTTTTCACACCATACTCGGCTGCAGCAGTTGCTGCACGTTCGCTTGCAACTTGCGCAGCGAACGGGGTGCTCTTGCGAGAACCACGAAAACCCGAACCACCGGCTGTTGCCCAAGAAAGAGCATTGCCCTGGCGGTCTGTGATCGTCACGATCGTGTTGTTAAAAGAGGCATGGATGTGCGCGACGGCGTCCACTACCTGCTTTTTAACCTTTTTACGGTTACTACGCGGGTTAGCCATGTTGATGTCTATTCCTGTCTTAACGTCAGCTCTCGATTAAAGAGCCTGCGTGTTATTTGCGGATCGGCTTACGCGGGCCCTTACGGGTACGCGCGTTAGTCTTGGTCCGCTGACCACGCAGCGGAAGACTACGACGATGACGCAGACCACGGTAGCAGCCTAAGTCCATGAGACGCTTGATGTTAAGCGTGACATCACGACGAAGGTCGCCTTCTACGGTGTACTTACCAACTTCAGAACGCAGGGTGTCCAGCTCTTCGCCAGACAGATCTACGATCTTGGTAGTCGGCGCGATACCGGCAGCAACACAGATGTGTTGAGCGCGAGTACGGCCAATCCCGAAGATATAGGTCAGCGAGATCGCCGCATGCTTGTTGTCCGGGATATTGACGCCTGCAATACGGGCCATCAGCTTACTCCGAAATTTGAGCGGCTTGCTCGTTTATTCATCTACAAAAGGCGCAACAGCATACCCCTTTAGGAGCCCGAAGGCAAGGGGTATGCCTGCACCCGCTTAAAACAGCCCAGGTTTAGCCCTGACGCTGTTTGTGCCGCGGCTCGACACAGATGACGCGTACAGCGCCATTGCGACGAATGATCTTGCAGTTACGGCACATCTTCTTTACGGAAGCTCGAACTTTCATCGTTCTTTCTCCAAAAACGGCTCGCGGCGCGCCAATTCGTTAGGGGCGCCTCAGCGCATGATGCCGCCGCTACCGTAGCCTTTCAGGTTGGACTTCTTCATCACTGAGTCATATTGATGCGACATGAGATGCGACTGCACCTGGGCCATGAAGTCCATGATGACCACTACCACGATCAGCAGCGACGTACCGCCAAAGAAGAACGGAACGTTCCATGCTACGATCAGGAACTGGGGCATCAGGGAAACCGCAGTGATATACAAGGCACCGAACAGAGTGAGACGAGTCATCACTTTGTCGATATAGCGAGCGGTCTGCTCGCCGGGGCGAATGCCCGGCAGGAAAGCGCCTGACTTTTTGAGATTGTCAGCCACATCCTTGGGGTTGAAGACCAGCGCTGTGTAAAAGAAGCAGAAGAATACCACTGCCGCAGCGAAAAGCAAGATGTAAAGCGGTTGGCCCGGGCCTAACGCCTGCGAGGCTCGCTGCAACCACTCCATGCCTTCGCCAGCACCTACCCACTGACCGATAGAGGCCGGGAAGAGTAGGATACTGGAGGCAAAGATCGCGGGAATGACGCCCGCCATGTTCACCTTCAACGGCAAGTAGCTGCTTTGACCTGCATACATCTTGTTGCCCACTTGGCGACGTGGGTAGTTCACCTTGAGGCGGCGTTGGCCACGCTCGATGAACACCACGAATGCCACGGTGGCAATACCTAGCACGGACAGCGCTAACAGCGGAAGAACATTCCAGGCCCCTTCGTTACGAGCAAGCTCGAAGGCTTGCCCCACGGCACTGGGCAGCCCAGCGACGATCCCCGCGAAGATCAGCAGCGAAATACCGTTGCCGATGCCCTTCTCGGTGATCTGCTCACCTAGCCACATCATAAACACCGCACCCGACACAAACGTGATGATGGCGGTGAAATAGAAGCTGAAGTCAGCGCTGTAAGCGATGCCTTGGCTAGCCAGACCCACGGACATGCCGGTAGCCTGGACAAAAGCCAGTAGCACCGTGCCGTAGCGGGTGTACTGGCTAATCTTGCGGCGGCCAGCCTCGCCCTCTTTCTTGAGCTGTTCAAGATGAGGGGAGACTGCAGTCATCAGCTGCATGATAATCGACGCCGAAATATAGGGCATGATGCCCAGGGCGAGGACGCTCATGCGCTCCAGGGCGCCACCCGAGAACATGTTGAACATGCCCAGGATGGTGCCCTGTTGCTCCCTGAACAAGGCAGCAAGCTGGTCAGGATTGATACCGGGAACGGGAATGTGGGCACCGATACGGTACACCACGATGGCGAGGAGCACGAAGCGCAAACGCGCCCACAGTTCACTCAGACCGCTGCCCATCGCCGGCATGTTTCCTGACTTGGCCATTTAGTCCTCTACCTTGCCGCCAGCGGCTACGATCGCTTCACGGGCACCTTTGGTGACCTTGATTCCACGAACGGTAACCGCTTTGTTCAGTTCGCCAGAAAGGATGATCTTCGCATGCAGCGTCGCATCCTTCAGCACGTTGGCTTGCTTCAGGGTTTCCATGGTGACTTCGTCACCGGCAACCTTGGCAAGTTCCGCCAGGCGTACTTCTTCAGATACCAGCGACTTGGCAGACGTGAAGCCAAACTTCGGCAAACGACGCTGCAGCGGCATCTGACCGCCTTCGAAACCAGGCTTGACGCTACCGCCACTGCGTGATTTCTGACCTTTGTGGCCACGGCCACCGGTCTTGCCCAGACCGGAACCGATACCACGACCAACGCGCTTTTCAGCGTGTTTGGAGCCCGGCGCCGGGCTCAGGGTATTGAGTTTCATGGATTACTCTCCCTCAACGCGCACAAGGTAGTTAACCTTGTGGATCATGCCGCGTACGGCAGGGGTGTCTTCCAGCTCAACCGTATGACCGATGCGACGCAGACCCAGGCCTTTCATAGTAGCCTTGTGCTTGGGCAAAACGCCGATGGTGCTGCGGATCTGGGTAACCTTGATCGTTGCTGCCATGGTGCCTTACCCCGTGATCGCTTCGACAGACAGACCGCGCTTGGCGGCGATGTCTTCCGGTGCTTGCATGGAAGAGAGACCTTTGACAGTCGCCCGCACCACGTTAACCGGGTTGGTGGAACCGTAGCACTTGGCCAGTACATCGTGAACGCCTGCCAGTTCCAGTACGGAACGCATGGCGCCACCAGCGATGATACCAGTACCTTCGGAGGCCGGCTGCATGTACACCTTGGAAGCACCGTGACGGGCTTTTACCGGGTACTGCAGTGTGTGACCTGCAAGGTTGACCTTGACCATGTTGCGACGAGCCTGGTCCATCGCTTTCTGGATTGCGACCGGCACTTCACGCGCCTTGCCACGACCGAAACCGACACGACCTTTACCATCACCTACGACGGTCAGTGCGGTGAAGCCGAAAATACGACCACCCTTGACCACCTTGGCGACGCGGTTGACCTGCACTAACTTCTCCTGCAGATCACCGTTTTGCTGTTCGTTCTTCGCCATCGTAAAACCCTTTAGAATTCCAGGCCGCCTTCACGTGCGGCGTCGGCCAGAGCCTTGACGCGACCGTGATACTTAAAGCCAGCACGGTCGAAGGCCACCTGGGTGATGCCTGCTTCTTTAGCGCGTTCGGCAATCAGAGCACCGACCTTGGAGGCCGCGTCTGAGTTACCGGTCGCACCCTCGCGCAGTGCCTTGTCCAGCGTAGAAGCGCTGGCCAGCACCTTGCCACCATCCGGCGAGATAATCTGCGCATAGATGTGACGCGGGGTACGGTTGACGCACAGGCGATACACGCCCAGCTCGCGGATCTTGGCGCGAGCGCGGCGGGCACGACGGAGACGAGATTCTTTCTTCGCGTTCATAACCCTGCCTTACTTCTTCTTGGCTTCTTTGCGACGCACCTGCTCGTCGGCGTAACGTACACCCTTGCCTTTGTACGGCTCAGGCGGACGGAAGGCGCGGATTTCCGCGGCGCACTGACCGAGCATCTGCTTGTCCGCGCTTTTCAGCACGATCACGGTGTTCTTCGGCGTTTCCGCTGTAACACCTTTAGGCAGTTCGTAGTCGACCGGGTGCGAGAAGCCCAGTGAAAGATTGAGCGTCTGGCCCTTAGCTTGGGCACGATAACCGACGCCAACAATTTCGAGAGTTTTTGTGAAACCCTCGGATACGCCCGTAACCAGGTTCTGAACCAGGGCGCGGGTAGTACCGGCCATTGCCCAGCTCTTGGCAGACTCACTCGGGGCGAAGGTCAGCTGGCCGTCTTCTTGACCAATCACCACGTCCTGGTGAATGGGCATGGACAGCGTGCCCTGGCCGCCTTTGGCGGTCAGCTGGCCAGCATCGATTTTGACATCAACGCCAGCAGGCACTTTAACCGGATATTTCGCTATGCGGGACATTCCAGCCTCCTAGAATACGGTGCAGATGACTTCGCCACCGACGCCAGCCTGGCGCGCGGCACGATCGGTCATGACACCATTAGAGGTGGTGACAATCGCGATACCCAGGCCATCGGCTACCTTGGGCAGGTTATCCTTGCCCTTGTACTGACGCAGAGACGGCTTGGAAACCCGCTGAATGTGCTCGATAACCGGCTTACCCTCAAAGTACTTGAGAGTAACGGTCAGCTCGGGTTTGACGCCTTCAGCCACCGCAAAGTCGGTAATGTAGCCTTCTTCCTTTAGCACTCGGGCCACTTCGACTTTCAGTTTGGAGGACGGCATGGTAGCCGTCTCCTTGGTGGCCATCTGCGCATTGCGGATACGGGTAAACATATCCGCCAGAGTGTCTTGCATGCTCATTTAATGTGCGCTCCTGATGATTCTACGTGGCGTTACCAGCTGGACTTTTTGAGGCCAGGGACGTCGCCACGCATGGCGGCTTCACGCAGCTTGTTACGGCCGAGGCCGAACTTGTTGTAAAAGCCGTGCGGACGGCCAGTCACGCGGCAGCGGTTACGCTGACGCACCGGGCTGGAGTCGCGCGGCAGTTGCTGCAGCTTCAGCGTCGCCTCGAAACGATCTTCTTCAGAAGCGTTCACGTCCGAGATGATTTTCTTGAGCTCTGCGCGCTTAGCCGCAAACTTCTCGACCAGCTGAGTACGCTTGAGCTCACGCTCTATCATACTTTTCTTAGCCATGATCCAACCCTTATTTCTTGAACGGGAAGTTCAGTGCTGCAAGCAGCGCACGACCTTCCTCGTCGGTGTTGGCGGTAGTAGTGATAGTGACGTCCAGCCCCCGTACGCGATCGACTTTATCATATTCGATCTCCGGGAAGATGATCTGCTCACGCACACCCATGGAGTAGTTGCCGCGACCGTCGAAGGACTTCGGGTTGAGACCACGGAAGTCACGCACGCGTGGGATGGCAATGTTCACCAGACGGTCCAGGAAGTCCCACATACGCTCGGAGCGCAGTGTTACTTTGATACCGATCGGCCAACCTTCGCGCACCTTGAAGCCCGCGATGGACTTGCGTGCCTTGGTCACCAGCGGCTTCTGACCGGAAAGCTTCTCCAGGTCGCCGATGGCATTGTCGATCAGCTTTTTGTCGCTGACCGCTTCGCCGATACCCATGTTCAGAGTCACTTTCGTGATCCGGGGTACCTGCATTACGTTGGCGTAGCTGAACTGCTCTTTGAGTTGAGCTACCACCTCGTTTTGATAACGTTCTTTCAAGTTCGCCATTATGCTACCCGACTCGCGTTAGGCGTCGATCTGCGTCTGCGTCGACTTGTAGATACGTACCTTGGTACCGTCTTCCTTCACTTGGAAGCCGACGCGATCCGCCTTACCGGTCTCCGAATTGAAGATGGCTACGTTGGACGCGTGAATCGGAGCCTCACGCTCGACGATACCGCCCTGATTTCCCGCCATGGGATTAGGCTTGGTGTGACGCTTGATCATATTCACACCGGACACCACGAAACGGTTTTCAAGTACCCGCTTCACCGTGCCGCGCTTGCCCTTATCCTTCCCGGCGATGACGATGACTTCATCGTCACGTTTGATCTTTTGCATATCCGCCTCGCTCCTTACAGCACTTCAGGCGCTAGGGAAATGATCTTCATGAACTTCTCATTACGAAGTTCACGAGTTACCGGCCCGAAGATACGCGTGCCGATCGGCTGTTCGTTGGTGTTATTCAACAAAACTGCCGCATTTCCATCGAAACGGATCAGCGAACCGTCA
The DNA here is from genome assembly GCF_019211725.1 of Halomonas sp. 18071143. Classification (NCBI taxonomy): domain Bacteria; kingdom Pseudomonadati; phylum Pseudomonadota; class Gammaproteobacteria; order Oceanospirillales; family Halomonadaceae; genus Halomonas; species Halomonas sp. 18071143. The sequence goes on along the minus strand of NZ_CP078120.1, from coordinate 262,824 downwards.
CTACGACGGACGCCACTACGGGTACGAACGACTACTGCCTTGAGGACCTGGCCTTTTTTGACCTTGCCACGAGGAATAGCTTCTTTGACCGTTACTTTAATGACGTCACCAACGCGGGCGTAGCGACGGTGTGAACCGCCCAGCACCTTGATGCATTGCACCCGGCGCGCTCCGCTGTTGTCGGCGACATCCAGCATTGTCTGAGTCTGAATCATCGGTTTTCTCCAAACCTAATCTGACTGCACTGGTTGAACAGACGCAGGGGATTAACCCTTGGCCTGCTCGACCACCTCGACCAGCGTCCAGGCTTTCTTCTTGGAAAGCGGACGGCACTCCTGAATGGAAACCGTATCGCCTGCCTTTGCCTGGTTCGCCTCATCATGGGCGTGCAGCTTGGTGGAGCGCTTGACGTATTTTCCGTAGATCGGGTGACGCTCACGACGCTCGATCATGACGACGATGGACTTGTCCATCTTGTCGCTGACCACCTTGCCGGTCAGCGTACGTGTTTTTTTCTCTTCGGCCATCTCAATCACCTGCCTTCTCGTTGAGCACAGTCTTAACGCGGGCGATATCCCGACGGACCTGCTTGAGCAGATGAGTCTGGCTCAGTTGGCCAGTGGCCTTCTGCATGCGCAGGTTAAACTGCTCGCGGAGGAGCTCGAGGAGCTGCTCTTGGAGCTCTCCTACGGACTTTTCACGAATTTCCTGGGCTTTCATCACATCACCGTCCGTTTCGCAAAGGTGGTGGACAGGGGCATCTTCTGGGCGGCCAGTTCAAATGCTTCACGGGCCAGCTCTTCGGATACACCTTCAATTTCATACAGGACCCGACCCGGCTGGATCTGGGCTACCCAGTACTCAACTGAACCTTTACCCTTACCCATACGAACTTCGAGCGGCTTCTTGGAAATCGGCTTATCAGGGAAAACGCGGATCCAGATTTTACCGCCACGCTTGACGTGACGTGTGATCGCACGACGGCCAGCTTCGATCTGACGCGCAGTGATGCGGCCACGACCGGTTGCCTTGAGACCGTACTCCCCGAAGCTGATCTTGCTTCCGCGATGCGCCAGGCCACGGTTGCGGCCTTTCATCATCTTGCGGAATTTCATACGCTTGGGCTGTAACATCGACTCGCTCTCCCCTTACCTGGAACCTTTCTTCTTGGGCGCGTTGCCGGCAGGCTGTTGCTGTTGCTTGGCCTTGGCACGTACTTCCTCGATACCGCCGAGGATTTCACCCTTGAAGATCCACACTTTGACGCCGATGACGCCGTAGGTGGTGTGAGCTTCGTAAGTGGCGTAGTCGATGTCCGCACGCAGAGTGTGCAGCGGAACGCGACCTTCGCGGTACCATTCGGTACGTGCGATTTCGGCGCCACCCAGACGACCTGACAGCTGAATCTTGATGCCGCCAGCGCCAAGACGCATTGCGTTCTGTACCGCGCGCTTCATGGCACGACGGAACATGACGCGACGCTCAAGCTGACCTGCCACGTTGGCAGCAACCAGCTTGGCATCCAGCTCGGGCTTGCGAACTTCTTCGATGTTCACATGCACCGGAACGCCCATCATCTCGGTCAGATCACGACGCAGACGGTCGACATCTTCACCTTTCTTGCCAATCACGATACCCGGACGGGCAGTGTGAATGGTGATGCGGGCATTGTTCGCCGGACGCTCGATGTGAATGCGGCTTACGGAGGCGCTTTTCAGACGCTCGTCCAGGAAGCTGCGCACTTCGAGATCGTTGTTGAGCTTATCGGCATAGGCGCCGCGCTCGGCATACCAGACAGAAGCATGGTCTTTGACGATGCCCAGTCGAATGCCTGTTGGATTGACTTTCTGACCCATCTGGTCGACTCCTACTTCTCGGCTACCTTGACGGTGATGTGGCAGGTGCGCTTCAAGATACGATCCGCGCGGCCTTTGGCACGCGGCTTGATACGCTTGAGCGTCATGCCCTCATCGACGCAGATGGTCGAGACACGCAGCTCGTCGATATCCATGCCGTTATTTTCTTCCGCGTTTGCAATGGCGGACTGCAGCACTTTCTTGACTAGCTTGGCAGCCTTCTTCGGTGAGAAGGTCAGCAGGTCGAGTGCTTCGGCGACCGGTTTACCGCGCACCTGGTCAGCCACCAAACGGGCCTTCTGGGCGGATAAACGAGCGCCACGCAGCTTAGCTGTGACTTCCATCTCTCAATCCTCTCTGGCTTACCGTTTGGCTTTCTTGTCCGCCGCATGCCCGCGATAAGTGCGAGTGGCAGCGAATTCGCCCAGCTTGTGACCAACCATTTCCTCGGAGACGTGCACCGGGACGTGTTGGCGACCGTTATGGACAGCGATTGTGAGGCCTACCATGTTTGGCAGGATCATCGAACGACGCGACCAGGTCTTGATCGGTTTACGGTCGTTCTTCTCCACTGCAGCCTCTACCTTCTTCAAAAGATGAAGGTCAATGAAGGGACCTTTCTTTAGTGAACGTGGCACAGCCGTTACCTCTTAATGTCTTGGCAATTTAGATCAACGCGTCTTGTTACGACGACGTACGATCAGCTTGTCGGTGCGCTTGTTCTTACGCGTCTTGTGACCCTTGGTCGGCACGCCCCACGGAGTAACCGGGTGACGGCCACCGCTGGTGCGGCCTTCGCCACCACCGTGCGGGTGATCCACAGGGTTCATCGCGACGCCGCGAACTGTCGGACGCACGCCTCTCCAGCGCTTCGCACCGGCCTTGCCAAGTTGACGCAGGCTGTGCTCGGAGTTGCTCACTTCGCCCAGGGTCGCGCGGCACTCGGCCAGCACCTTGCGCATTTCGCCAGAGCGAAGACGCAGGGTGGCGTAGTTACCTTCACGAGCAACCAGCTGAGCGCTAGTACCGGCACTGCGAGCAATCTGCGCGCCTTTACCCGGTTTCAGTTCGATACCGTGAACGGTAGAACCGAGCGGGATGTTACGCAGCGGCAAGGCATTGCCTTTCTTGATGGGCGCGTTGACACCAGATTCCAGCACGTCACCGGCGCTGACGCCTTTCGGTGCAATGATGTAACGACGCTCGCCATCGGCATATTTCAGCAGTGCAATGTGCGCACTGCGGTTCGGGTCGTGTTCCAGACGCTCAACGGTGGCCGGAATGCCATCCTTGGTGCGCTTGAAGTCGATCAACCGATAGTGATGACGGTGACCACCGCCCACGTGGCGGGTGGTGATGCGACCGTAGTTGTTACGGCCACCGGACTTGGACTGTTTTTCCAAAAGCGGTGCATAAGCACGGCCCTTGTACAGTTCCTCACCAACGATCTTGACGACGTGGCGACGACCGGCGGATGTGGGTTTGGTCTTGACGATTGCCATTATCCGTACTCCTGCCCTTATTCGGCGCCAGAGAAGTCTTCGAGCGTTTCACCCGCAGCCAGGGTCACATACGCCTTGCGGTAACCCTTACGCAGGCCAACGCCGTGAGCAGTACGCTTGGTTTTACCCTTGACGTTCAGCACTTGAACGCCACCGACCTTCTTGCCGAACAGTGCTTCAACGGCTTTCTTGATCTCGGGCTTGGTAGCATCGGGTGCCACCTTGAAAACGTACTGGTTGCGCTCGGCTGCCATCGCGGCCTTTTCGGTCACGTGCGGTCCAAGCAGAACCTTGAATACGCGTTCCTGGTTCATGCCAGCTTCTCCTCGAATTTACGCAGGGCGGAGACGGTGACCAGGACCTTGTCAAAGGCAACCAGGCTCACCGGATCAGCTGCAGCGACATCCACCACGTCAACGTGGGGAAGGTTGCGTGCGGCCAGATAGAGCGTTTCGTCGACTTCTTCAGTGACGATCAACACTTTCTCAAGGTTGAGCTCTTTCAGCTTGGCAGCTACCTGCTTGGTCTTCGGCGCTTCTACGCTGAACTCTTCAATCGCGACCAGGCGCTCTTGACGGACCAGCTCAGACAGGATGGAGCGCATCGCCGCGCGGTACATCTTGCGGTTTACTTTCTGGGTGTAGTCCTGAGGACGCGCCGCGAAAGTAACACCACCGCTGCGCCACAGCGGAGAGCGGATAGTACCAGCGCGTGCACGACCGGTACCCTTCTGACGCCACGGCTTCTTACCACCGCCACGCACGTCGGAACGGCTCTTTTGAGCGCGTGTACCCTGACGACCAGCTGCCAGATAGGCAGTGACGACCTGGTGCACCAGCGCTTCGTTGAATTCTTTGCCAAAAGTGGCGTCGGCTACTTCAACGGTACCCGTGCCTGCAGCAAGATTCAGATTCATTGGTAATTATCCCCTTCAGCCAGCTTTCACGGCGCTGCGAACGATAACGTTGCTACCGGTCGCTCCCGGTACAGCGCCCTTGATCAGCAGCAGGTTACGCTCGGCGTCGACACGGACGATCTCAAGGCTCTGTACGGTGCAACGGGTGTTACCCATTTGACCGGCCATTTTCTTGCCCTTGAATACGCGACCAGGTGTCTGACACATGCCGATAGAACCCGGCGCACGATGCGACAGGGAGTTACCATGGCTGTTGTCTTGGGTACGGAAGTTCCAGCGCTTAACAGCACCCTGGAAGCCTTTACCCTTAGAGGTGCCGGTCACGTCGATCTTTTGACCAGCTTCGAAGAGGGATACGGTGAGTTCGCCACCCACTTCAGGAGCTTCTTCGCCTTCTGCAAGGCGGAATTCCATCAGCGAACGACCAGCCTCGACACCCGCCTTGGCAAACTGACCCGCTTGCGCTTTGGTGAGGTGCTTGGCTTTACGAGAACCAGTAGTGACCTGAACCGCTGCGTAGCCGTCAGACTCAAGCGTCTTGACGCGCGTTACACGGTTAGGATCAACTTCAATAACGGTCACGGGCACGGATGCGCCGTCTTCGGTAAAGACGCGGGTCATCCCGGCCTTGATACCGACTAAACCGATAGTCATGCTCAGTCTCCTATAGTGTACGGGGCTATCACCCGCTATGGCTGCCCTTTCCAGAGCATTCCACTAGCACATTGTGTGGCGCCTCACGGCGCGGCGGCTGCTGCTCTCGACAGATGGCGATGAGCGCTGGGCCGCAAAGTGTCTAGTGTATTAGTCGAGCTTGATTTGCACGTCTACGCCAGCGGCGAGGTCGAGCTTCATCAGCGCATCAACGGTTTTCTCGGTCGGCTCAACGATGTCGAGCACACGCTTGTGAGTGCGAATCTCATACTGATCACGCGCGTCCTTGTTGACGTGCGGAGAAATCAGGATGGTATAGCGCTCGCGGTTGGTCGGCAGCGGGATCGGACCACGAACCTGAGCACCAGTACGCTTAGCGGTTTCAACGATTTCCGCAGTGGACTGATCGATCAGGCGATGGTCGAACGCTTTCAACCGAATGCGAATCTTCTGGTTCTGCATTTGCCCTAAACTCCAATGGATGTCGACGGCGCGAGCCGTCTACCCACGCATTCAAAGGATGCGCATTATAGGCACGCCAATCGGCCATGTCAAACATTTGCGATTGGTGCGCAGAAAAGGGGGCTCTTGCGAGCCCCCTTGCATCATCAAGTCAACAGCTTACTTGACGATCTTGGCTACGACGCCAGCACCTACGGTACGGCCACCTTCGCGGATAGCGAAGCGCAGACCTTCGTCCATGGCGATCGGAGCGATCAGGGTGATAACCATTTTGATGTTATCGCCCGGCATTACCATTTCAACGCCTTCCGGCAGTTCACAAGTACCGGTTACGTCGGTGGTACGGAAGTAGAACTGCGGACGGTAGCCCTTGAAGAAAGGCGTGTGACGACCACCTTCTTCCTTGGACAGTACGTATACTTCGGCTTCGAACGTGGTGTGCGGGTTGATGGTGCCCGGCTTGGCCAGAACCTGGCCACGCTCGACGTCATCACGCTTGGTGCCACGCAGCAGCGCGCCAACGTTCTCACCTGCACGACCTTCGTCGAGCAGCTTACGGAACATTTCAACGCCAGTAACGGTGGTTTTGGTGGTGTCGCGGATACCCACGATTTCCACTTCCTCACCGGCTTTAACGATACCGCGCTCTACACGACCGGTAACAACAGTACCACGGCCAGAGATAGAGAATACGTCTTCGATCGGCATCAGGAACGGCTGGTCGATAGCACGCTCCGGCTCAGGGATGTAGTCATCCAGAGCTTTGATCAGGTTGGTAACGGCGGTGGTACCCATGCCGTTCTCGTCTTCACCGTTCAGAGCCATCAGCGCAGAACCAGTGATGATCGGCGTGTCGTCACCCGGGAAGTCGTACTCGTTCAGAAGTTCACGAACTTCCATTTCGACCAGCTCGAGCAGCTCTTCGTCATCGACCATGTCCGCCTTGTTCAGGAACACAACGATGTACGGTACGCCAACCTGACGAGACAGCAGGATGTGCTCGCGAGTCTGCGGCATGGGGCCGTCAGCGGCAGAACACACCAGGATAGCGCCGTCCATCTGAGCAGCACCGGTGATCATGTTCTTGACGTAGTCAGCGTGTCCCGGGCAGTCAACGTGCGCGTAGTGACGCTGCTCGGACTGGTACTCAACGTGAGAAGTCGCGATGGTGATACCACGCTCACGCTCTTCCGGTGCGTTATCGATAGTATCGAATGCACGCCAGTCGCCGCCGAAAACCTCAGCAGACACGCGGGTCAGGGCCGCTGTCAGAGTCGTTTTACCGTGGTCGACGTGACCGATGGTGCCGACGTTGACGTGCGGTTTGGAACGTTCAAATTTTTCCTTAGCCACTGCTATAACCTCTTTACGTTAGCTAACGGTTAACCGTTTTGGTTGATGACGGCTTCAACGACGCTGGAGGGCGCCTCCTCGTACTTCGCGAACTCCATAGAGTAGCTCGCACGGCCCTGGGTCTGTGAGCGCAGATCGGTTGCGTAACCGAACATCTCACCCAGTGGCACCGTTGCACGAATGACTTTACCAGAGGGAGAGTCATCCATGCCCTGCACCAGGCCGCGACGACGGTTCAGGTCGCCCATGACGTCACCCATAAAATCTTCGGGGGTCACGACTTCGACCTTCATCACCGGCTCCAGCAGCACGGCCTTGGCCTTCCGGGCACCTTCTTTCACTGCCATGGAAGAAGCAATCTTGAACGCAGTCTCGTTCGAGTCCACGTCATGGTAGGAACCATCAAACAGCGTGACTTTGACGTCGATCATCGGGTAACCCGCGATGACACCGTTTTTCAGCTGCTCGAAAGCACCCTTTTCAACCGCAGGGACGTATTCCTTGGGAACCACACCACCCACGATTTCAGAGTTGAACTTGAAGAAGATTTCTTCTTCGCCTTCACCCTTCTCTTCTGCAGTCAGCGGCTCGATGCGCAGCCAGACGTGACCGAACTGACCACGACCACCAGACTGACGAACGAACTTGCCTTCCTGCTCGACGCTGCCGCGAATGGTTTCGCGGTAGGCGACCTGCGGCTTACCGATATTGGCTTCTACCTTGAACTCGCGACGCATGCGGTCGACGATGATGTCCAGGTGCAGCTCACCCATACCGGAGATAATGGTTTGACCGGTCTCTTCGTCGGTCTTGACCTGGAACGAAGGATCTTCCTGGGCCAGCTTGCCAAGCGCAACGCCCATTTTCTCTTGATCAGCTTTAGATTTCGGCTCAACAGCAACCGAGATCACCGGCTCCGGGAACTCCATGCGCTCGAGAACGATCTTGTTGTCGATATCGCACAGGGTGTCACCGGTGGTGACATCTTTCAGGCCGATACAGGCCGCGATGTCGCCCGCCAGTACTTCCTTGATCTCTTCGCGTGTATTAGCGTGCATCTGAACGATACGACCAACGCGCTCTTTCTTCTGCTTGACGGAGTTGTAGACGCCGTCACCAGACTTCAGAACGCCCGAGTAGACGCGAATGAAGGTCAGAGTACCAACGAAGGGGTCGGTAGCAATCTTGAACGCCAGTGCAGCAAACGGAGCATTATCGTCAGCCTCACGAGTTGCGACAGTACCATCCTTGTCGTCCAGCTCACCTTCAATGGCCTTGACTTCCGTTGGTGACGGCAGATATTCAACTACTGCGTCCAGAACCGCCTGAACACCTTTGTTCTTGAAGGCAGAACCACAGGTGACTAGAACGACTTCGCTTGCCAATGTACGGGCGCGCAGGCCTGCCTTGATCTCAGCGACGCTCAGCTCGCCTTGTTCAAGGTACTTGTCCATCAGCTCTTCAGAGGCCTCGGCAGCGGCTTCGACCATCTGCTCACGGTACTCTTCAGCGGTTTCGACCAACTCTGCAGGGATATCTACAAGCTCATAGCTCGTTCCAAGGTCTTCCTCGTTCCAGAGGATAGCCTTCATCTCGATCAGGTCGATAACGCCCTTGAAGTCTTCTTCCGTGCCCCAGTTAATCTGGATCGGCACGGCGTTGGCACCCAGGCGCTCTTTCAGCTGGTCGACAACCATAAAGAAATCAGCGCCGGTACGGTCCATCTTGTTGACGAACACCATGCGCGGAACTTCGTACTTGTTGGCCTGACGCCATACGGTTTCGGTCTGCGGCTGAACGCCGGAGGAACCGCACAGTACAACGACCGCACCATCGAGAACACGCAGAGAACGCTCAACTTCGATAGTGAAGTCAACGTGCCCGGGGGTGTCGATGATGTTGATACGGTGCTCATCAAACTGATGATTCATCCCCTTCCAAAAGGTGGTTACAGCAGCAGAGGTGATAGTGATACCACGCTCCTGCTCCTGCTCCATCCAGTCGGTCGTAGACGCACCCTCATGCGTTTCGCCCAGCTTGTGGTTTACGCCAGTGTAAAACAGTACACGCTCAGTGGTGGTAGTTTTACCTGCGTCGACGTGAGCCACAATCCCCAGGTTACGGTAGCGATTAAGCGGTGTTTTGCGTGCCACGGTGAAACTCCCGTTAGTTGGCGATGCTCGTTAATCCAGCGGTGCCATTTCTGCTTATGCCACCGCCGCCATCGACAACGATAGCGGCGGCGTGTTGCAACATGACGATAAAAAGCTTTAACGCACTGCAACCGACAGAAAAAGACACGAGCCCAGAAACGTCGAGCTTAGAAACGATAGTGAGAGAAGGCCTTGTTGGCTTCTGCCATACGGTGCACGTCTTCACGCTTCTTGACAGCAGAGCCCTTGCCCTCAGCGGCATCCAGCATTTCACCTGCCAGGCGCTGAACCATCGTTTTCTCACCGCGACGACGCGCAGCGTCTACCAGCCAGCGCATTGCCAGCGCTTGGCGGCGTGACGGACGAACTTCAACCGGCACCTGATAAGTAGCACCACCCACGCGGCGCGACTTTACTTCGACCATCGGCTGGATGGTTTCCAGCGCCTTGTCGAAGATTTCCAGCGGCTCTTCTTTACTACGCTCGGCAACCTTGTCCAACGCACCATAGACGATGCGCTCAGCTACGGACTTCTTGCCGCTGACCATCAGGTGGTTCATGAACTTCGCCAGACGCTCACTTCCGAACTTGGGATCCGGCAGGATTTCGCGTTTAGCTACAACTCTTCTTCTAGGCATGATAAGCCCTCAATTAAGGATCCTTCAGGTAAACTCGGAACCTGCTTGCGCCTTTGGCGCCGCCCGACCTTACTCTTATCAGACCATCATATTCGGTTAAAAGGTAACACCGCAGCGCTCCATGAGGCTGCGTTCAGCGCCTTAGGACTTCGGACGCTTGGTACCGTACTTGGAACGACCCTGCTTACGGTTCTGTACGCCAGAGGTGTCAAGGGCGCCACGAACGGTGTGATAACGCACACCTGGCAAATCCTTTACACGACCGCCGCGAATCAGAACAACAGAGTGCTCCTGGAGGTTGTGACCTTCACCACCGATGTAAGAAGAGACTTCGAAACCGTTGGTCAGGCGCACACGGCAAACCTTACGCAGGGCCGAGTTCGGCTTCTTGGGGGTGGTGGTGTAAACGCGCGTACAAACGCCGCGCTTTTGCGGGCATGCCTGAAGCGCAGGCACGTCACTCTTGGTGACGGGGCGCTTGCGCGGCTTGCGCACTAGCTGATTAATCGTTGCCATGGTGTTTAGCTGACTCCAATGGTTGCCTTGGCCTATTAACAAATACAAGCAGCGGATGCGGGCGCACCCACCCCACTGTTAAAGGCTGCGCATTCTAAAGGCTGACCCTGCCTGGCGTCAAGCCCTGGCGGTGGTTTACCGCCAGGTTCCTGCCATTCAGGGCCAGCCGCTCTTGGCTGCTCTTGGCCTGTCCTGGGTTACAGATCGTCGTCTGAATCCAGGGCGGTCAACTGAGCACCCAGCTCCTGCTCAACCTCGGTAGCCGAGGGGTTGAACAGACGCTCTACGTCTTCGCGCTTGCGACGACGCTCTGCGTGGTGAGTCAGACCGGTACCTGCCGGAATCAGACGTCCAACTACCACGTTTTCTTTCAGGCCACGCAGGTAATCGCGCTTGCCGGTTACCGCCGCTTCGGTCAATACGCGGGTCGTTTCCTGGAACGACGCCGCCGAAATGAACGACTCGGTGGCCAGGCTGGCCTTGGTGATACCCAGCAGCAAGCGTTGGTACTTGGCCGGGAACTTGCCTTCTTTCTCCAGACGCTCGTTCTGCTCCAGCACGCGCACCAGTTCTGCCTGGTCGCCGGTAATGAAGTCAGAGTCGCCGGAATCGGTGATCTCTACCTTGCGTAGCATCTGACGCACGATGACTTCGATGTGCTTGTCGTTGATGCCTACACCTTGCAGACGGTATACGTCCTGTACTTCGGCAGTGATGTACTTGGCCAGCTCCGCCACACCCAGCAGGCGCAGGATGTCGTGCGGGTTGCTCGGGCCATCGGAAATCACTTCGCCCTTCTCGACGGATTCGCCTTCGAAGACGGCGATTTGACGCCATTTCGGAATCAGCGCTTCGAACGGATCGCCAGATTCCGGGGTAATCGTCAGACGACGCTTGCCCTTGGTCTCTTTACCGAAGCTCACCACACCGCTGATTTCCGCGAGAATGGCCGACTCTTTCGGCTTACGCGCTTCGAACAGGTCGGCTACCCGCGGCAGACCACCGGTGATGTCCTTGTTACCCGAGGCTTCTACCGGGATACGGGCAACGACTTCACCCACACCGATGGTCGAGCCGTCGTCCACGGAGATGATCGAGTTGCCGGGCAGCAGGTACTGTACCGGCGTGTTGGAACCGGACACGGACACGTACTCGCCTGCGGCGTCCTGCAGCATCACCATCGGGCGCTTGTCGCGGCCGGCCATCGGGCGGGCAGCCGTCTCGATGACCTCGATGGAGGAGAGGCCGGTCATTTCATCGACGCTGCGGTGCATGGTGACACCTTCGTCGAGATCGATGAACTGGGCCTTACCTTCCACTTCCGCAATGATCGGATGGGTGTGCGGGTCCCACTTGGCCACGATCGTACCAGCGTCGACGACGTCACCGTCGCGAACCGACAGCTCGGCACCGTAAGGCAGCTTGTAGTACTCACGCTCACGACCATGATCGTCGGCGACGGCCAGGGCGCTTGAACGAGACACCACCACCAGTTTGCCGTCGGCACGCTCAACGTGCTTGATATTGTGCAGGCGTACTTTACCGCCGTGTTTCACCTGTACGCTGTCGACCGCCGAGGAACGCGATGCCGCACCACCGATGTGGAACGTACGCATGGTCAGCTGGGTACCCGGCTCACCGATGGACTGGGCAGCGATGACACCCACCGACTCACCGATGTTGACCTGATGGCCACGCGCCAGGTCACGGCCGTAGCAGGATGAACAAACGCCATGGGCGGTGTCACAGGTAATGGTGGAGCGCACGATGATCTCGTCCACACCCATGGTGTCCAGCGATGCACACCACTTCTCGTCGAGCAGCGTGTTGCGCGGGATCAGCACTTCTTCGGTGCTCGGATCGATGACGTCCTGCGCCACCACTCGGCCCAGTACACGCTGTGACAGCGGTACGATAATGTCGCCACCCTCGATGATCGGGTGCAGCGTCAGACCGTTCTCAGTACCACAGTCGATTTCGGTGATCACCAGATCCTGGGCCACGTCGACCAGGCGGCGAGTCAGGTAACCGGAGTTGGCCGTTTTCAGGGCCGTATCCGCCAGACCTTTACGTGCACCGTGGGTCGAGATGAAGTACTGAAGTACGTTCAGACCCTCACGGAAGTTGGCCACGATGGGGGTTTCGATGATCGAGCCATCCGGCTTGGCCATCAGACCACGCATACCCGCCAGCTGACGGATCTGGGCGGCGCTACCACGGGCACCGGAATCGGCCATGATGAAGACGCTGTTGAAGGAGTCCTGCTCCACTTCATTGCCTTCACGGTCGACGACGGTCTCCTTGGAGATACCTGCCATCATCGCCTTGGCCACCTTGTCGTTGGCCTTGGACCAGATGTCGATAACCTTGTTGTACTTCTCGCCTGCGGTCACCAGACCGGACGAGAACTGGTCTTCGATCTCTTTGACTTCGGCTTCGGCCGCTTCGACGATATCGGTCTTGGCGTCGGGAATGACGAAGTCGTTGACACCGATCGAGGCGCCGGACCAGGTCGCCAGACGGAAGCCGGTGTACATCAGCTGGTCAGCGAAGATGACCGTGGGCTTGAGGCCCGCACGACGATACACTTCGTTGATCAGGCTGGAGATCGCCTTCTTCTTCATCGGTTGATCGATCAGCGCGAACGGTACGCCTTCCGGCAGAATGCGGAACAGCAGGGCACGACCCACGGTGGTGTCGTACAGGCGACGATGCCTGGAGCGCTCGCCGGTCTCTTCGTCGACGTCCACTTCATCCAGGCGCACTTTGACGCGTGCATGCAGCGAGACGGACTGAGTACCGAAGGCACGCTCTACCTCGTTGAGGTCAGAAAACACCATGCCTTCGCCCTTGGCGTTGATCTTTTCGCGGGTCATGTAGTACAGACCCAGAACAACGTCCTGCGACGGCACGATGATCGGCTCGCCGTTGGCAGGCGACAGCACGTTGTTGGTGGCCATCATCAGCGCACGCGCTTCGAGCTGGGCTTCCAGGGTCAGCGGTACGTGGACCGCCATCTGGTCACCGTCGAAGTCGGCGTTGTAAGCCGCACACACCAGCGGGTGCAGCTGGATCGCCTTGCCTTCGATCAGCAGCGGTTCGAACGCCTGGATACCCAGACGGTGCAGGGTCGGTGCACGGTTGAGCAGTACCGGGTGTTCGCGGATGACGTCGGCCAGGATATCCCACACTTCCGGCAGTTCACGCTCGACCATCTTCTTCGCGGCTTTGATCGTGGACGCATGGCCCAGCGACTGCAGCTTGGAGTAGATGAACGGCTTGAACAGCTCGAGGGCCATCTTCTTCGGCAGACCACACTGGTGCAGACGCAGGGTCGGGCCCACGGTGATGACCGAACGGCCGGAGTAGTCGACACGCTTACCCAGCAGGTTCTGACGGAAACGGCCCTGCTTACCCTTGATCATGTCGGCAAGGGATTTCAGCGGACGCTTGTTGGAGCCAGTGATGGCACGGCCGCGACGGCCATTGTCCAGCAGCGCATCCACCGCTTCCTGCAGCATACGCTTCTCGTTACGCACGATGATGTCCGGCGCATTGAGGTCCAGCAGACGCTTCAGGCGGTTGTTACGGTTGATCACACGACGGTAGAGGTCGTTGAGATCGGAGGTCGCGAAGCGGCCACCGTCCAGCGGCACCAGCGGACGCAAATCCGGCGGCAGCACGGGCAGCACTTCCATGACCATCCACGCCGGCGCATTGCCGGAGTGGTAGAACGCTTCGAGCAGCTTCAGGCGCTTGGAGAGCTTCTTGATCTTGGTTTCAGAGTTGGTCTGCGGAATCTCTTCGCGCAGCGTGTTGATCTCTTCTTCCAGATCGATGTCCTTGAGCAGTTCCTGAACGGCTTCGGCACCCATGCGGGCGTCGAAGTCATCGCCGAACTCTTCCAGGGCTTCGAAGTACTGCTCGTCGTTGAGCAGCTGACCACGCTCCAGCGTGGTCATGCCCGGGTCGATGACCACGAAGCTTTCGAAGTACAGCACGCGCTCGATATCACGCAGGGTCATATCGAGGAACATGCCGATACGCGACGGCAGTGATTTCAAAAACCAGATGTGAGCGACCGGCGAGGCCAGCTCGATGTGGCCCATGCGCTCACGGCGCACGGCAGCCTTGGTGACTTCGACGCCACACTTCTCACAAATGATGCCACGGTGCTTCATGCGCTTGTACTTGCCGCACAGACACTCGTAGTCCTTGACCGGGCCAAAGATCTTGGCGCAGAACAGACCATCCCGTTCCGGCTTGAAGGTACGGTAGTTGATGGTCTCGGGCTTCTTCACCTCGCCAAACGACCAGGAGCGAATCATGTCCGGCGACGCGAGGGTAATCTTGATCGCGTCGAACTCTTCGGACTGAGACTGCGATTTGAGTACTTTCACCAAATCTTTCATATGACGGCTCCTAGCTCTCTAACTCGATATCGATGCCCAGCGAGCGGATTTCCTTCACGAGTACGTTGAAGGATTCCGGCATGCCTGCCTGCATGGTGTGGTCGCCATCCACGATGTTCTTGTACATCTTGGTGCGGCCTTCGACGTCGTCCGACTTGACGGTGAGCATCTCTTGTAGCGTGTACGCAGCGCCGTAGGCTTCCAACGCCCACACTTCCATCTCACCGAAGCGCTGACCACCGAACTGTGCCTTACCACCCAAGGGCTGCTGAGTCACCAGCGAGTAAGAACCGGTAGAACGCGCGTGCATCTTGTCGTCTACCAGGTGGTTAAGCTTCAGCATGTACATGTAGCCAACGGTGACCGAGCGGTCGAAGGCATCGCCGGTACGACCATCGTACAGCACCATCTGACCGGATTCCGGAATGTCTGCCAGCTTCAGCAGGTGCTTGATCTCGTGCTCTTTGGCACCGTCAAACACCGGCGTGGCCATGGGCACACCGCCTTTGAGGTTTTTCGCCAGCGCGATGATTTCCTCATCGGTCAGCGAATCGATGTCCTCCATGCGGGTGCCAGGCGTGTTGTAGACCTGCCCCAGGAAGTCACGAATTTCCGCAACCTGCTGGCCACGCGCATCGCGCAGCATGGCCTCGATCTTGACGCCCAGGCCGCGTGCCGCCATGCCCAGGTGGGTTTCCAGGATCTGACCGACGTTCATGCGCGACGGTACACCCAGCGGGTTCAGCACCACGTCCACCGGCTCGCCCTTCTCGTCGAACGGCATGTCCTCGATGGGCATGATCGCGGAGATAACACCCTTGTTACCGTGACGACCGGCCATCTTGTCGCCTGGCTGAATGCGACGCTTCACCGCCATGTAGACCTTGACGATTTTCAGCACGCCCGGCGCGAGGTCGTCGCCCTGGGTCAGCTTGCGTTTCTTGTCTTCGAAACGCTCGTCCATCTCTTTACGGCGGTTTTCGAGCTGCTCATCGGCCTGGGCCAGCAGTTCGTTGTAGGCTTCGTCCTGCATGCGCAGCTTGAACCACTGCTGACGGGGCAGTTCGTCCAGGTACGTCTCGCTCAGCACGTCGCCTTTTTTCAGGTTCGGGCCACCGTTGACGGCCTGACCTTCCAGGGTGCGCTTCAGACGCTCGAACGTCGCGTCTTCGGCAATCCGGTAGGTCTCCTGCAGGTCCTTGCGTACTTCGTCCAGCTGCATCTGCTCGATGGACAGGGCACGGGAGTCCTTCTCGACGCCGTCACGGGTGAAGACCTGAACGTCGATGACCGTACCCTTCATGCCGGTGGGGGCGCGCAGGGAGGTGTCTTTCACGTCAGAGGCTTTCTCACCGAAGATGGCGCGCAGCAGCTTCTCTTCCGGCGTCAGCTGGGTTTCACCTTTCGGCGTTACCTTACCCACCAGAATGTCGCCGGGGCCGACTTCAGCGCCGATGTACACAACGCCCGCTTCGTCCAGCTTGCCCAGCGCCGATTCACCGACGTTGGGGATATCGGAGGTGATCTCTTCCGGCCCCAGCTTGGTGTCACGAGACACACAGGTCAGTTCCTGAATGTGAATCGTGGTGAAGCGATCTTCCTGAACGACACGCTCGGAGAGCAGGATGGAGTCTTCGAAGTTGTAACCGTTCCAGGGCATGAACGCGATGCGCATGTTCTGGCCCAGAGCCAGATCCCCCATGTCGACAGACGGGCCGTCGGCCAGAATATCGCCGCGTGCCACGCTGTCGCCAGGCCGCACAATGGGGCGCTGGTTCATACAGGTGTTCTGGTTGGAGCGGGTATACTTGGTCAGGTTGTAGATGTCGACGCCGGCTTCGCCGCCGATGATCTCATCTTCATTGACCCGCACCACCACACGACGCGCATCCACGGAGTCGATGACGCCGCCTCGGCGCGCCACGGCACATACGCCGGAGTCGCGGGCCACGAAACGCTCCATGCCGGTACCGACCAGCGGCTTGTCGGCACGCAGGGTCGGAACGGCCTGACGCTGCATGTTCGCACCCATCAAGGCGCGGTTGGCATCATCGTGCTCCAGGAACGGGATCAAGGCCGCTGCGACCGAGACCACCTGACGCGGAGACACGTCCATCAGCGTCACTTGCTCAGGACGCATGAAGGTGGTTTCGCCGCGGTGGCGTACCTGCACCAGGTCATCGATTAGCTTGCCAGACTCGTCTACCGCCGCCGACGCCTGGGCGATAACGAAGTCGCCCTCCTCGATCGCCGACAGGTGAACGATGTCGTCGGTGACCTGACAGGCATTCACTTTGCGGTACGGCGTTTCCAGGAAGCCATAGCTGTTGGTATGGCTGTAGGTGGCCAGCGAGTTGATCAGACCGATGTTCGGGCCTTCCGGCGTTTCGATCGGGCACAGACGACCGTAGTGCGTGGCGTGTACGTCACGTACTTCGAAGCCTGCACGCTCACGGGTCAGACCGCCCGGACCGAGTGCCGATACACGACGCTTGTGAGTCACCTCGGAAAGCGGGTTGTTCTGGTCCATGAACTGGGACAGCTGGCTGGAACCGAAGAACTCTTTCACCGCCGCCGCCACGGGCTTGGCGTTGATCAAGTCCTGGGGCATCAAGCCTTCGCTCTCCGCCATGGACAGACGCTCTTTCACCGCACGCTCGACGCGCACCAGACCTACACGGAACTGGTTCTCGGCCATTTCGCCAACGCAGCGGATACGACGGTTGCCCAGGTGGTCGATATCGTCGACGTCACCAAAACCGTTACGGATGTTGATCAGCTCGCGCAGCACATCGAGGATGTCCTTGCGGTCCAATACACCGGAGCCCACGTCGGAGTCACGACGCAGACGACGGTTGAACTTCATCCGACCCACGCCCGACAGGTCGTAGCGGTCTTCGGTGAAGAACAGGTTGTGGAACAGCGTTTCGGCGGCTTCCTTGGTGGGCGGCTCGCCAGGACGCATCATGCGGTAGATTTCGACCAGCGCTTCCAGCTGCGAGCTGGTGGTGTCCAGCTTCAGCGTGTCGGAAACGAAGGAACCGCAGTCCAGGTCATTGGTGTAGAGCGTTTCGATCTGGGTAATGCCACCCTGAGCCATGCGCTCCAGCACTTCTGGGGTAATTTCGGTGTTGCACGGGCAGATCAGCTCGCCCGTCCTGGTGTCGATCTGGTCTTTGGCCAGCGTTTTGCCGAACAGGTACTCCATCGGCACTTCCAGACGCTCCAGACCCGCTTTTTCCAACTGGCGGATGTGCTTCTGGGTGATCCGACGACCTTCTTCGACGATCAGTTCACCATCGGCACCCTTGATGTCGAAGGTGGCGGTTTCACCGCGTAGGCGCGACGGAACCAGCTCCACGGAGAAGCCAGACTTTTCGATATGGAAGGTACTGGTTTCGAAGAACTCGTCGAGGATCTCTTCGGTACTCATGCCCAGCGCGCGCATCAGCACGGAAGCCGGCAGCTTGCGACGACGGTCGATACGCACGAAGACGTTGTCTTTCGGGTCGAACTCGAAGTCGAGCCATGAGCCACGGTAAGGAATCACGCGAGCAGAGTAGAGCAGCTTGCCGGAAGAGTGGCTCTTGCCCTTGTCATGATCGAAGAACACACCGGGTGAGCGGTGGAGCTGGGAAACGATTACCCGCTCGGTACCGTTGATAACGAAGGTACCGTTCTCGGTCATCAGGGGGATTTCCCCCATGTAGACTTCCTGCTCTTTGATATCCTTGATAGCCTTGTTCGAGGAGTCGCGATCATAGATGATCAAGCGAACCTTGACGCGCAGCGGGGCGGAGTAGGTCACGCCACGCAGCTGACACTCCTTCACATCGAACGCCGGCGTACCGAAGCGATAGCTGACATACTCCAGCGCAGCGTTACCCGAGAAGCTCTCGATCGGGAACACGGACTTGAATGCCGCGTGCAGACCCACTTCGTGCCGCTCATCAGGCGAACGATCCTGCTGGAGAAAGTCGTAGTAGGAATCAAGCTGGATGGCCAGCAAGTAAGGCACATCCATCACTTGGGGCAGTTTGCCGAAATCCTTGCGGATGCGTTTTTTCTCAGTATATGAGTAAGCCATCTGTATTCCCCAGCTTGTTCACCATGGGTGACCGATGCGTGGTCATCTGCCCGCGGGCGTTTCAGACGCAGACAGCAAGCTCCTCAATCGGTAGCTCGCCGTCAAAAATCTTGATAGATAACAGTGTTACGGTAGTGCTGTCCGCGCTTCGTTGTTGCCTGCCGACACGCTCACGCTTTACAACTGACGCATTACAACAACGTACGCTTCACAACAACGGTCCTGCTATTGTGCTGCTTTTTACCGCAGCGGCTCTGTCGTTTCGCTGCACGGCAGCATATTACAACAGAAAAAGGCCGGCAGCGGGATAGCCCGCCGCCAGCCGTGGAAGCTTACGCAGCGCGTAAAGCCATCAGCACAAGGATTACTTGAGCTCGACGGTTGCGCCCGCTTCTTCCAGCTTCTTCTTGGCAGCTTCAGCGTCGTCCTTGGACATCGCTTCTTTGATGGTCGCCGGAGCGCCGTCAACAGCGCCTTTGGCTTCTTTCAGGCCAAGACCGGTGATTTCACGAACGGCTTTGATGACGTTGACTTTCTTGTCACCAGCAGACGCCAGTACCAGGTCGAATTCGGTCTGCTCTTCAGCAGCTTCGCCAGCAGCCGCCGGACCAGCCATAACGGCTGCGGCAGCAGAAACGCCGAATTTCTCTTCCATCGCTTCGATCAGCTCGACAACTTCCATTACGGACATGTCGGCTACAGCATTGATGATATCGTCTTTGGTCAGTGCCATTGTTCCATTCCTAACTTTGCGGGAGTCTCGGACAACCGAGAACTCGGGATTTATTGCAGGTTCAGGCTGCGTGTCGATAACGCGGCCCGCAAGAAACGCTGCTTAGGCAGCTTCGGCTTCTTGCTTCTGGTCGCGCAGGGCGGCCAGGGTACGAACCAGCTTGCCAGCGGAGGCTTCTTTCATGACCGACATCAACTTGGCAATTGCCTCGTCGTAAGTCGGCAGGGTTGCCAGACGATCGATGTCAGCAGCCGGAATCAGCTCACCTTCGTAGGCCAACGCTTTCACTTCGAAGTTCTGCTCAGTCTTGGCAAACTCCTTGAACAGACGAGCGGCAGCGCCCGGATGCTCAGTGGAGAAAGCCAGCAGAGTAGGACCAACGAAGCTCTCGTTCAGACACTCCCACTGGGTGCCTTCGAGTGCGCGGCGAGCCAGCGTGTTACGAACAACACGCAGCTCTACACCATTCTCACGCGCCTGCTTGCGCAGATCGGTCATTTTACCGACCGTGACGCCGCGAGAATCGGCAACTACGACGGAGAGTGCGCCCTTGGCCGCTTCACTGACCTCGGCAACAATCGCTTTCTTGCCTTCAAGTGCTAGTGGCACAGTGATCACTCCTTCGTGCCGAAACCCGTCAAGGTTTCGGAGGTTACCATCTCTTCCAGGCCCAACAGCGGCACAGGAAGCCTTAGGGGATGGTGCTCACCAGAAAGCGGTTGCTAAAAGCGTTAACCAACTGGCGGCCACACCATCTGCGCAGGCGCTTTAGGGCGATTAAGCCGCCACTTCAGAAAAGCGGCGGCACCTGCGGTCTTTGACGGTGCCTCATCTGGCATAAAGCTCAGCGAGGGACCGCAAAGTTCTTGCTCGGTTCCAGCCACCGGCAACACGAGATTTCGCCCGTGCCGCCAGCAGGACTATCCTCGACTCGCTTATACCAGCGAGGAGTGGTCGATAGTCAAACCCGGGCCCATGGTAGTGGACAGGGTGAATTTCTTGAAGTAGATGCCTTTGGAAGAGCTCGGCTTGAGCTTCTTCAGGTCAGCTACCAGTGCTTCCAGGTTACCCTGAACGGCGGTCGCGTCAAAATCGACCTTGCCCAGCGTGGTGTGGATGATGCCGTTCTTGTCGGTACGGAAACGCACCTGACCCGCTTTGGCATTCTTGACCGCAGTGGCCACGTCAGGCGTCACGGTGCCGACCTTCGGGTTCGGCATCAGGCCGCGCGGACCGAGGATCTGGCCCAGCTGACCGACAACGCGCATGGCATCCGGAGAAGCGATGACGACGTCGAAATCCATCACGCCTTTCTTGACCTGCTCGGCCAGCTCTTCCATGCCCACGATGTCAGCGCCGGCTTCTTTGGCCGCATCGGCGTTGGCACCCTGAGTGAACACAGCCACGCGAACGTCTTTACCGGTGCCGTTAGGCATGACGGTAGCGCCACGAACGACCTGGTCGGATTTACGCGGATCAACACCCAGGTTGATCGCAACGTCCAGAGACTCTTTGAACTTCACGGTTGACAGCTCAGAAAGCAGGGCAACGGCTTCTTCCAGAGAGTAAGCCTTGTTGCTGTCTACTTTCTCGCGAATCATCTTGGCGCGCTTGGACAGTTTAGCCATGATTAGAGACCCTCCACGTTTAAGCCCATGCTGCGAGCGCTACCAGCGATGGTGCGCACTGCGGCTTCAAGATCAGCAGCCGTCATGTCAGGCTCTTTGGTCTTGGCGATCTCTTCCAGCTGTGCACGTGTCACGGTGCCAACCTTCTTCTTGTTCGGCTCACCAGAACCGGACTTGATGCCCGCTGCTTTTTTCAGCAGTACGGCAGCAGGCGGCGTCTTGGTGACGAACGTGAAGCTACGGTCTGAGTAGACGGTAATCACGACAGGCGTCGGCAGGCCCGGCTCAATTTCTTGAGTCGCGGCGTTGAACGCCTTACAGAATTCCATGATGTTCACGCCGTGCTGACCCAGCGCGGGGCCTACGGGCGGACTCGGGTTGGCTTTACCTGCAGCAACCTGCAGTTTGATGTAAGCCTGTACTTTCTTGGCCATGATAATTACTCCAATTGGGTGATAACGCCTGACGGCTCCCCGGTACGCGTAAAGCAGCGCGGGGCTGCTTTACATGAATCCAGGACGGCACCCACGGCGCCATCCTGCAACAATTTGAGATTACTCTTTTTCTACCTGAGAGAACTCAAGCTCTACAGGCGTCGCGCGGCCAAAGATCAGCACACTGACCTGCAGACGGCTCTTGTCGTAGTTCACCTCTTCAACGACACCGTTGAAATCGGCAAACGGACCATCGATGACACGCACGGACTGACCCGGCTCGAACATGGTCTTGGGACGCGGCTTGTCGGTGCCGTCCTTCACACGACGAAGAATAGCTTCGGCTTCGCGACTGGTGATGGGCGCCGGCTTCTCTTTGGTGCCACCGATGAACCCCATGACACGCGGCGTTTCGTTCACCAGATGCCAGGTTTCGTCGACCATCTCCATCTCGACCAGCACATAGCCAGGATAAAACTTGCGCTCACTCTTGCGGCGCTTGCCGTCGCGCATCTCGACCACTTCTTCCGTCGGCACCAGGATTTCGCCAAAGCGATCTTCCATGCCATACATTTTCACACGCTCGATCAGCGAGCGCATGACATGCTTCTCAAAGCCGGAATAAGCGTGGACGACGTACCAACGTTTGGACATGAAAACTCCTAACCAATAACGCCGGACATCGCCCAGCCAAGAAGAGTGTCAATCAACCACAGCATCAACCCCACCACCAGCACCGCTACCAGTACGATGGCAGTCGTTTGAATGGTTTCAGGACGGGTTGGCCATACAACGCGCTGAATCTCTTTCCTGGCGCTGACAGCAAGCTCGATCAGGTCGCGACCCTTGGCGGTAGTGAGTGCAATCAATCCTGCCAATGCACACAGCACAACGACACCGAGGACACGATAGAGCAGGCCAATATCGGCGAAATAGGTATTACCAACGATTGCAACAACAAGCAGCGCTACAGTCGCCGCCCACTTGAGCCCGTCATGGCGCGTCTGTTGCACCTCATCGCCATGTTTTACGGAACTAGGCTTCATAAAAACGAGACTCCTAAGGGTGCAGCGAGCGACAAAGGAATTCTAGAAAGACATGCCAACCTGGGGAAGATTGGCAGGCCAGGAGGGAATCGAACCCCCAACCTGCGGTTTTGGAGACCGCTGCTCTGCCAATTGAGCTACTGGCCTGTATCGTCAAATGCGCAATTTACCACCTACGCAAGAGCGGGCGCCATGATAGCGAAGATTTTTCCGCCTGACAACCCTTACATCACACCCACTGCCGTGAGCGAAGACAAAAAAAGCGAGCATCGCTCGCTTTTTCCGCAATATGGAGCTCATGGACGGAATTGAACCGTCGACCTCACCCTTACCAAGGGTGTGCTCTACCCCTGAGCTACATGAGCCAAACACATCAAACTGGAGCGGGCGGCGGGAATCGAACCCGCACCATCAGCTTGGAAGGCTGAGGTTCTACCATTGAACTACGCCCGCCGAACTTGCCTAAAGAATGACAATCCGCTGCACGAGAAACAGTAGCTAATGCCCGCTTACCGGCTTTTCATTCACGAGCACTGACAAATCAGCACTCATACAATCTGGTGGAGAGGGAAGGATTCGAACCTTCGAAGCTTTCGCGGCAGATTTACAGTCTGCTCCCTTTGGCCACTCGGGAACCTCTCCAGCTGTGGCGGCACATTATGCCAGCCTTCAAAACAGTGTCAAGCCAAAATCTCTTTATTTTCGAGATCTTTACTGCTTACTGATTTAACCAATCAGCGCTGCGACTCGACTGCATCTGCTTTGGAACGCGCTGCATTCTGTCAAAGCAGCATGGAGAATGCAAGCCCTGCGCGAATTTTTTCCAACGAAACCGGCTCCGGCACCCGCGGCGCACCCGACATCTTGCCTGCGCGCTCGGCGAAGGTCAGCGGAAATGTGGCTTCGAGGCCGCCATACACCATGTCGGGCCAGACAGCATGGGGCACCTGAACCCCGCGCGACACCACGCGCGCATCCCCCCCGGTCAGCAGCATGGGCAGCGCCACTCCTTGCTGGTCACATACCTCGCTGTAAATGCGATTGATGGCACTGACCGCCGCCATGTAGATGCCATGGTTGACGGCATCCACCGTGCGCCTGCCAGGCTCCAGCAGCGCATCGGCCTCGCTATCGGGGTCGATGGCCACATTGCGGGTGCCCAGCTTGAGACTCTCTTTCATCAACCGTAACCCCGGGATGATGAAGCCCCCCAGATGCACCCCGCCCGGCAACACGAAATCAATGGTGATGGCACTGCCGCAGTCCACCGCACAGCAGCCGCCGGCCAGCTGGTAACCCGCCAAGGCCCCCATCCAACGGTCTACGCCCAGGCGGCCGGGCTCCTCATAGCCATTGACGACGCCCAGCGCCTCGGGTGTCGAGCGCGCCACATGGACCTGACGCACCTGGCGGCGGAGCAGGGCGACAGTTTCGTCCAGCACGGCGGCCCTGGCCACGCTGGAAATGCGCACCGCTTCTACTACGCCCAAGTCAGGAATATCCGCCCCTGGACGCCACTCCTCCCGGGTCCATACGGCCCCGCGTGAGCGGATCTCGCTGCTCTCGGCATCCTTGAGCCGCCACTTCGACAGCGTGTTGCCGATATCCAAATCCAGAATCATAGACGCCTACGTACGCTAATCTCACCGCCCGACAGGCGTCGCGAGTGACCGTTTTCAGTAACCCACAGGTTACCACTTTCATCGACATCGCCTGCAACGGCATCGCTGGTGCGCTCCCCCTGGATGACCCGAATGGGCAACCCTGAGTAGGCATGGCGCTGGTTCCAAGCATCGAGCCAGGGTGCAAATCCGCTGGTTTCGAATCCTGCCAGCATGCTCAGCAACCCCGATACCATGTCCGCCGCCAGCTGGTTGCGCGAGATTCCGGGCTGCGCATCGAACAATGCGGCCACCGGCTGGTCGATGGTCGCTCGGAGACTATCGGGCAGCATCAAGTTCATGCCAATGCCGATCACTACTTCACAGGGGCCTGCGGCATCCCCCGTCACTTCGATCAGAATACCTGCGAGCTTGCCAAGCTCGCCCTCGTTTTCGGCCAACAGCACGTCGTTGGGCCACTTCAGCTTGGGCGCCACGCCATACTGCTCGAGCACCTGAGAGACCACGACGCCCACCGCGAGACTTAGCCCCTCCAGAGCATTGACGCCGGATTCGAAGCGCCAGCCCATGGACACCATCAAACTCTGCCCCCAGGGCGTCGACCAGACACGGCCGCGCCGTCCGCGCCCTGCCGTCTGCAGCTCGACGAAACACACTTCGCCGTGGCCTGCACCCTGTGAAAACCGCTCACGCAGGTACTCATTACTGGAGGGCAGCTGATCTTCGACGAACAGACGCGCCAGCAAATGGCGGGCATCCGCAGGTAGCCGCTCGACGATACGCGCCCCATCCAACGGCTCGAGCGGGTAAGCCAGGCGATAGCCTCGTCCTTTCACGGCGACCAGCTCCACGCCTAGCGCTTCGAGTTTCTTCAGCTGCTTCCACACGGCGGCTCGGGAAACGCCTAACGCCTCCCCCAACTGTTCACCGGAATGAACCTCGCCATCGCTCAACAAACGCATCAGGTTACCGATGGTCATGTGCCTGCCCCAACTGGGAAAACGCCTATCTTAACGGAACCGTCACGAAGGCGAAAACTGCCGCGTTTAGGTTATTGACTTGGTGCTTTATTTAAGACAGTGCTGGTAGTGGACCGTACCCAGACCCTATAATGCCGCCCTATTTTTCCAGCAGGATCGCGTCGTGATCGAGAATCTTCGCAACATTGCCATTATTGCCCACGTTGACCACGGTAAAACTACCTTGGTAGACAAACTGTTAAGCCAGTCCGGAACGCTCGACCGCAAGGCCGAGGGTCAGGAGCGAGTCATGGACTCCAATGACCAGGAGAGAGAGCGCGGCATCACCATCCTGGCCAAGAATACGGCTATTCAGTGGCAAGATAGCAATGGCAAGGATTACCACATCAACATCGTGGACACCCCTGGGCACGCCGACTTCGGCGGTGAAGTAGAGCGCGTCATGTCCATGGTGGACTCTGTGCTGCTGCTGGTCGACGCCGTGGACGGCCCGATGCCACAAACTCGCTTCGTGACCCAGAAAGCCTTCTCGCAGGGCCTCAAGCCCATCGTGGTGGTCAACAAGATCGACCGCCCCGGCGCACGGCCTGACTGGGTCATCGACCAGATCTTCGATCTGTTCGACAACCTGGGCGCCACCGACGACCAGCTCGACTTCCCGATCATCTACTGCTCGGCCCTGAACGGCATTGCGGGCATGGACCCGGAAGAGCTGGCCGACAACATGGACCCGATGTTCCAGGCCATCGTCGATATCGTCGAGCCGCCGAAAGTCGAAGTCGATGGGCCGTTCCAGATGCAGATTTCTGCCCTGGACTACAACAGCTACGTCGGCGTCATCGGCCTGGGCCGCATCAAACGCGGTTCCGTGAAGCCCAACCAGCAGATCTCGGTGATCGGTGTGGATGGCAAGGTGCGCAAGGGCAAGATCGGCCAGGTCATGACCCACATGGGCCTCGAGCGCGTACAAACTACCGAAGCCACCGCTGGCGATATCGTCTGCATCACCGGTATCGAAGAGCTGTCCATTTCGGACACCCTGTGTGACCCGAGCGCCGTCGAAGCCCTGCCGCCGCTGTCCGTAGACGAGCCCACCGTCTCGATGACCTTCCAGGTCAACGACTCGCCGTTCGCAGGCAAGGATGGCAAGTTCGTCACCAGCCGCAACATCAAGGATCGCCTGGACCAGGAGCTGATCCACAACGTGGCGCTGCGCGTCGAGCAGGGCGAAACGCCCGAGAAGTTCAAGGTCTCTGGCCGTGGCGAACTGCACCTGTCGGTACTGATCGAAACCATGCGTCGTGAAGGCTTCGAGCTGGCCGTTGGTCGCCCCGAGGTCATCATCAAGGAGATCGACGGCGTCAAGCAGGAGCCCTACGAAGAAGTCATCATCGACTGTGAAGAGCAGCATCAGGGCTCGATCATGGAAGAGCTGGGCTACCGCAAGGGCGAGCTGACCAACATGAACCCGGATGGCAAGGGCCGTGTGCGCCTCGACTTCATCATCCCGGCACGTGGCCTGATCGGCTTCCGTGGCCAGTTCCTGACGCTGACGTCGGGCACCGGCATTCTGACCAGCCGTTTCGACCATTACGGCCCGCTGAAGCCCGATGCCGCCATCGAGCGTCGCAACGGCGTCATGGTCTCCATGGTGGATGGCAAGGCGCTGGCCTACGCTCTGTATACACTGCAAGAGCGCGGCAAGCTGATCATCGACCACGGTACCGAAGTGTACGAAGGCATGCTGGTCGGTATCCACAGCCGCGCCAACGACCTGGTGGTCAACCCCACCAAGGGCAAGAAGCTGGATAACATGCGCGCGTCGGGCAACGATGAAAACATCGTGTTGACGCCGCCGGTGAAGTTCACGCTGGAACAGGCTATCGAGTTCCTCGACTCCGATGAGCTGGTCGAAGTGACGCCGAGCTTCATCCGTCTGCGCAAGAAGCTGCTGAAAGAGAACGAGCGCAAGCGCTCCAGCAAGAAGTAAGCTGACCGCTGACACCGAAAGCCCGCCATCGTGCGGGCTTTTTGCTATCTCGACCCATGGTCGACTGGGCTGAACGGGCCACAAATATCATCATTAACGCAACCTAAACACTAGCGCGCTGGAAAGCGTCGCCATTCTATCGCACAGTAACGCAATCGTTGACGCCCTCGGGGGGCTGTCACGCTACACTTCCTACAAGTGTTTGGATACCTACCCCCATCCGACACCACTATCAGGGACACTCCTGCGCATGAGCGGTCTTGACGCCCTCCCCGCCCTAAAGGACGGGGATTCCAACTTCTTGAGGGCAACGTCCTGCCCCGAGGCTGAGGATATTCCGGGCCGCATTCACGTCCCGGTCGTGGAGTACACCACACTCCACGCACTCCCAGACCCTTACTCGCAACCCGTTGACGCCCTGCGGCCCGCTAAGCGAGCCGCACGACGAACAGGCGCGGGTGGTGTTGGTTTCGCGAACGACCTTGAAGACGATGCCTGCGTGAGCGCATTTATATTCCAGCATCGTTTTCAGTTGTGACCAGCCAGCGTCGTAGACGCTTTTGGCCATCCTGGTCTTCGCGAGCCTGGTTGAGGAAACATCGCCCACGACGATTTCGCCGTACTGGTTGACGAGTTTCCGGGAAAACTTGTGCTGCGCGTCCTGGCGACGGTTCTTGATCTTGGCGTGAATAGCTTTTACCCGCCGCTTGTTGCGGGCACGTTAGCTGTCGCCAACTGGTCTTCCATGCGGCGGTAGAAGCGGCTGTTTTCCAGCCTTCCTCCATCGCTACAGGGTACATCCTTGAGCCCAAGGTCGATGCCAACGGCGCCCTGCCCAAGCGTCGGCTGCACGTCCACCTCGACCGCAACATTGAAATACCACCGGCCCCGGCTATCTTCGTTGAAACTGCCGGCACGGAACTTGTATGTCGACAGGCCGTAGCTATCCCACACCTTGAAGTAGGTGCCGTTGTGAAATACCTGCCCGTTCTTCCACTTGGCCGCGCCGGTATTGACCGGAATCCAGCCAAGTGAGCGGCGTACACCGCCGGACTTGCGCCAATTCAAGCGGGGCTTTTTGAACTGCTTGCGGCGGGCAACGTATTCAGCAGCGATGCATTGCAGCGTTTGGCTGTGCAGGCCGAGGTCCTTGCCAGCACCCTTGGTATAGGGGTGCATGTCGTAGGCAGACAGAAACAGACCTTTCTCCCGAATGGCTCGGGAAGACAGTTCGTTGAGGTAGTTCCAAACAAAATTCACGCTGCGGGCCATGCGGTTAAGCTCGGCGGCGTGTTTGTCCTTCACTCGAACCTTGAGGGTCTTGGTCTGCTTCATGGCTTCGAATATACTTGGTCTATGGAAACCAAACAAGCTATCAGAACAGGAAGACACTGCGTTTTTAAACTCCATGCCCATTTGGTATTTGTCACCAGGTATCGGGGCAAGGTGTTCACCGGCGCGCATCTCAACTCCCTCGAATTGCTTTTCGACCGAGTGTGTCGGGACTTCGAGGCGGAGCTACAGGAGTTCAACGGTGAAACCGATCACGTCCATTTGCTTGTCAACTTTCCACCCAAAGTGGCGGTATCCAGGCTGGTGAATAGTTTGAAGGGGGTATCCAGCCGGCGGATGAAGTTACTACACCCTGAACTGGTGCAGCCCGCCTACCGGAAGAACTCGCTGTGGAGTCCAAGCTACTTTGCGGGAAGTGTCGGAGGCGCCCCCCTGAGCATGGTCAAGCAGTATATTGAGCAACAATCGAGGCCGGACCAGGGGCGCTCTCGCGCCCCTCGCTATCCATCCTCGCACTAGCAGTCTGTCGGACTTGAGGTTAATGGATGAGCTGAGGCGTGGGTTCTTCACCCCCCCCTGTGTTGGTGTTGGTGTTGGTGCTGTTGTGTGGCTCTTAACCTGCCCCTCAGCTTCTGCAAGGCGGTTCTGACGCCTTGCCTGCTGGCCGGTTGGGCGCGGCGAGCCCTCAGCCCGCCGTCAACCGGTGCATCCGCTTGATATTCCACGCCATGGTGGCCAATCGCCACTCGCCGCTGACCTTATCCAGTCCGCGTAGCGAGAACTGCCGGAACCCCATCACGTGTTTGATGATCCCGAAGACCGGCTCCACGGTATGTTTGCGCAATGCGTAGAGCGCTCGGCCCGCCTGCGTCTTCAAGCGGTGTGCCATCTGTTCGACGGGGTCCTCGCTCTCCGGGGCAGGCGGATCCGCGGCGAAACGTTCAAAGACCGGAAGGTGATGGACGTCTCGCTTCATCGCCAACAGCGGTTCGATACCATGGTCATGGCAGGCCTGGATATTGCTGGCACTGAAGTAGCCGGTATCACCCAGCAGGTGGTCAGGTTTTCCCAGCGTTTCCGGGTAACCTTGCCAGGCCGTCAGTAGCGGCATGACTTGCTGCTTGTCATTGGTCGCCTGCGTGACGTGGACATGGGTCACCAGCAGACTCTCGGTATCAACCGCGGCTTGGGCGTTGTAGCACTGATCAAACCCCTTGCCGGTGACCGGCATGATGCGCGACTGCGGGTCGGTGAAATTGATCTGATCCTTGTCACGCGGGCCACCAGTGGGCGGTTCGGGGTCACGCCCACGGGGCTTCTTGCCGGCCTTGCGCTGCGCCTCCCGCCGCGCCACCTTTTCCTGATAGGCGGCTTGCTCGGTGGCGTCCCGCTCCTCGGCGCGCGCCTCGATCTTGGCCTTCGCCTCAGCGATGGCCGCCAGGCGGGCTTCACGGCGGGCAATCTCGGCGGGGATATCCATGCCGTCGGCCGCGTCCTCCTTGTCCGCCGACTCGGCCCGCTCGGTCAGCGCTTTCACCTCTGCCCTGAACTGTGCCTCCAGCTTCTTGGCATGGCCATACGACAACGCCTTGTGCTTGCTGGCGTTGGCCTTGAGCTTGGTGCCGTCGGGCGATGGTGCCAAGCGAGCAGCTTCATCTCGCGGGCCAGCAGCAGCACCTGTACGAACAACTGTTCCAGTTCCGGCAGAAAGCGGCGGCGAAAGGTGGCCAGCGTGTCATGGTCGGGATGGGTATTGGCGGCCAGGTAGCGGAACGCCACCGAGTCATAGGTGGCACGCTCGATCTTGCGGCTGGAGACCACCCCGGTGGCGTAGCCGTAGATCAGCAGGCTCAGTAGCACCGCCGGGTGATGTGCCTTGGAACCCCGCCCCATGTAACGCCGGGTCAACGTCGAGAGGTCCAGTTGTTCGACAACATCGACAACGAACCGCGCCAGGTGACCATCGGGCAACCACTCGTCTACCGAAGGCGGCAGCAGGTAATCGGTCTGGCGATCCACAGGGATGAAGCGGCTCATGGCGATCTTCTCAGCTCGGCGATGACGGTGGTCAGTATCTCACGGTGCAACGGAAAGACCGACAGGCTGCTAGAATGTTCGATAACCACTTCTCCAGGCGCAGCACACGACTGATCCAGGCGTTGAAGTGTCGCCACCAGCCTCCGGGCTCTTCACTCAGCACCGCCAGTTGCCCTTCCTGCTGCCACTGCCAGACCAGCTGCCCTTGCGCATCCAGCGACACCTTCAGCGCTTGCCAGGCAGAGGCGTCAGCCTGATGATTCACGCGCAGCTTCCGCTTGCTGCTTCTGGCGGCGCTTAGCGCGGTACCAGCGCAGCGTGGCAATGGTCAGCGCCACGCCCACCATGGCCGCCAGCACGCCCCCCTGCCAGGGCCGGGCGGCGTCGCCCATCACGGTTTCCAGGGTGATAATGAGCGTTAGCCCCAACGCCTGTGAGCCAATCGCCAGGGCGCGCAGGCGGTCAAAGGAAGTTTGCGACATCGACCTCTCCGTGATGTGTTGCATGCATGATATGGTGAATCAGTGTACCTGCTTACGGACAAACTGATGAATGCCATTGCACTTGGCCCGCTGCTGATCTCGACGCCACGCCTCTACGCCCTGGGTGTAGCGCTCATTTTGCTGGTGAGCAGCCGTTATCTGCTGGGGCTGAGTACCCAGCAGCACACGCGCTGGTTCAACGGCTTGCTGCTGGTATGGCTGGTCGGCGCCCGTGCCGTGTTCGTCATTCTACACTGGGAGAGCTACAGTCAGGCGCCACTGGATATCCTCAAGCTGTGGCAGCCGGGTTTCAATGCCCTTGGCGGCCTGGTAGCGGGCCTGATATGGACCGCCTGGGTACTGCGTGAACGGCTGCTGGCCATGCTTGGCGGCTTGGCCATGACCGTGGGCGCGGCCAGCCTGTGGCTGGTCCTGGTCACTCTGGCGCCGCTGGGGCCCACCTTTGCGGTGGCCTCCGTGCCGGACATCACCCTGGAAGACCTGGACGGCAACCCGGTGAATCTGGCCTCCCTCGATACGCAAGGTGACCTGCTGATGGTCAACCTGTGGGCCACCTGGTGCCCACCCTGCCTCCGCGAAATGCCGCTGCTGGAAGCAGCAGACCAGCGGGACGGGGTCAGCGTGGTGGTGGTCAACCAGGGCGAAGACCTGCTGCCCATCGTGCGCTACCTGGATGAACAGCAGTTGGTGTTTCGTTATGCACTGCGCGACCCTCGGCAGCTGCTGATGGCGGAGTTCGCGGCCCCCGGCCTGCCCACGACCGTACTGTTCGACGCCCAGGGGCGTACCCTGGACGTGCATGTGGGTGAACTCACCCGTGCTCACCTGGAGCGCTGGCTGAACGATTGACCATGATAGCCCTTAATCCCCTCGCTGCTTTGCGTTAGAATCCCCCGCCCTGTCTGCCACCGAGGCTCATTCCGGTGGCGAGCGACCCGATTTTGACGACTTCCTCGAGGCATCATGAGCGATTTTTCTCCCGGCCAGCGCTGGATTAGCGACGGCGAGGCCGAGCTTGGGCTTGGCACCGTGCTTAACTGCGACGCCCGTAGCGTTACCATCTTGTTCAGTGCCAGCCAGGAAACCCGCACCTACAACACCCGCCAGGCGCCCCTCACCCGAGTCATGTTCGGCAGCGGTGACCGGGTCCTGTCAGCCGACGGCTGGCAGATGATCGTGGACGACAGCAAAGAGAGCCGTGGTCTGATCACCTACATCGGTGAAGACAGCGACGGCAACCTGCGCGAACTGCCCGAAGCACGCCTGGCCGACACCATGCAGTTCGACCAGGCCCGAGACCGCTTGCTGACCGGCCAGGTGGACCGCAACGACTGGTTCGACCTGCGTTTTCGTACCCTGCATCACTTTCAGCGTATCGAACAGCACAGCGCCCTGGGGTTTGCCGGGCCGCGCATCGACCTGATTCCCCACCAGCTCTATATCGCCGACGAAGTCGCACGCCGCCACGCCCCCAGGGTGCTGCTGGCCGATGAAGTGGGGCTTGGCAAGACCATTGAAGCAGGCTTGATCCTCCACCGCCTGCTGTTGGCAGGCCGTGTAGAGCGCGCGCTGATTCTGGTACCCGACAGCCTGACCCACCAGTGGCTGGTGGAGCTGTTGCGCCGCTTCTCGCTGACCGTCACGCTGCTCGACGAGCATCAGAGCCAGGCCCACGGCAGCGCCAATCCGTTCGAGAGCGCCCAGCTGGTGCTGGCCAGCCAGGGCTGGCTGTTTGCCAATCGTCACCGTCAGGAGCAGGCCCTGGCCAGCCGTTTCGACCTGCTGATCGTCGACGAGGCGCATCACCTGGATTGGCACCCGGAGACCAGCGGCCCCGGCTACCTGTGCGTGGAGCAGCTGGCCGCCGAGATCCCCGGCCTGCTGCTGCTCACCGCCACCCCCGAGCAGATGGGCCAGGAGAGCCACTTTGCGCGGCTACGCCTGCTGGACCCGGAGCGCTACCACGACATCGAGCGCTTCAAGGACGAAGAGCAGCACTACGTCGCCGTGGCCAGCGCCATCGATGCGCTGGAGGAACTGCCCCAGACACCCAGCGCCCGCGAGCGCGTGGCCACCATCGCCGACGACCGCGACAGCCAGGCCCTGCTGGCGACGCTGTGCAACGCCGAGGCCAGCTCTGAACAGCAGGACGCGGCCCGTGCCCAACTGCGCGATGCACTGCTCGACCGTCACGGCACCGGGCGCGTCATGTTCCGCAACAGCCGACGCCACGTGGGCGGCTTCCCGGAGCGGCGGCTGCACTTGACCAAGCTGGAGTTGCCTTCCGCCTATCGCCGAGTGCTGCGCCGCCTGGAGCGCGACGAGGACTATCTGGACGAGCTGCTGATCGAAACCGGCATGGACCACCCGGACGTACTGATCTACCCGGATGCCATGTACCGCGAGCTGAGCAATGATCCGCTGAACGGTGAACCCTGGTGGCATATCGACCCCCGGGTCAACTGGCTGCTGGAAAAGCTCAGCGACGACAGCGAAGACGGTTTTGCCAACGACAAGGTGCTGGTCATTGCCCACCACCGCGAAACCGCCGAAGGGCTGGCCGAAGGCCTGCGTGTGCTGGGCGGCTACCAGGCACCGGTCTTCCACGAAGGGCTGTCGCTGGTGGAGCGCGACCGCGCCGCCGCCGCCTTCGCCGACGAGGAAGATGGCTGCCAGGTGCTGGTGTGCTCCGAGATTGGCTCCGAAGGCCGCAACTTCCAGTTCTGTCGTCATCTGGTGATGTTCGACATGCCCCAGCACCCGGACCAGCTGGAGCAGCGGATTGGCCGCCTCGACCGGATTGGCCAACGCCACGCCATCGAACTGCACGTGCCCAGCTTCATCGGCAGCCCGGGGGAGCGACTGCAGCGCTGGTACGACGAAGGCATGGCCGCTTTCAGCGCCCCCCACGGCATTGGCAGCGACCTGTTCGACGCCTTTGGCGACGCGCTGGCCGATGCGCTGCTCGACGATGAGGCGCTCACCGAGATCATCGACGAAACCCACGCAATGTTCACCGCCAAACTGGCCGAGCGCGACGCGGGCCGCAACCGGTTGCTGGAGCTGAACGCCTGCCGCCCGGCCCAAGCGCAACAGGTCATTGATGCGGTACGTGAGCTGGATGAAGACCCGGCACTGCCCCGCTACGTGGAGCGTGCGCTGGATATCTTCGGGGTCGATAGTCAGGAAATTGGCAATGGCCTGCTGCACCTACAGCCCAGCCAGCACATGCTGGACGGACTGCCGGGGCTGGTCAAAGGGGAAGAGGGCTTCTCTGCCACCTACAGCCGTGGCCAGGCCCTGGCGCGGGATGACGTGCAACGCCTCTCCTGGGAGCACCCGCTGCTGCGCGAGATGATGGGCCGCATTCTGGATGGCACCATGGGCAATACTGCCCTGGCGCTGCTGCGCCATCCGGCCATTCCCAGTGGACGACTGATGGCCGAGCTGATCTTCCGCACCCACTGCCCGGCGCCTAAAGCGCTGCACCTGAACCGCTTTTTGCCCCCCACGGCCGTCCGGGTACTGCTGGATGAGTCAGGGGCCAATCTGACCAGCAAGATCTCCTTTACCGGGCTGGGCAAAAATCTGCAGAAGGTCAACAAGTCGCTGGCCCGTGACCTAATCAAGAGCCGTCATGACCAGCTGCGTGACCTGCTGACCCAGGGGGAGAGCGAGGCCGAGCGGGAGCTGCCCAGCATCGTGGAAGCCGCCGAAACGCGCATGCGTGCTCAGCTGGATGCCGAGCTGGCCCGCCTGACGGCGCTGGCAGAGCACAACCCGGCGGTGCGCAGCGAGGAGCTGGAAGCCCTCAAGCAGGAGCGTCAGGCGCTCAGCGATGCCATCGAAAACACTCGTCTGCGGCTCGACTCGGTGCGGGTCATTATCACCGTTGACCCGAACGCCTAGCGAACGCCTAGACCAGCGGCTTGCTGGCGGCTAGAAAATGGCCGCCAGCGCTTTCGGTAGCGTCGGGTATTGAAATCTGAACCCCTCCTCGAGCAGTCGTGCCGGTCGCATGTCCGCGCCGGTCAACAGCAGCTGTGACATCTCGCCGAAGCCCGCCTTCAGCACGAAGGCAGGTACCGGGAAAATGGCGGGACGATGCAGCTGCCTAGCCAGCGTCTGGGTGAACTCGGCGTTGGTCACCGGATGCGGTGCACTGCCGTTGAAAACGCCCGACAGACCAGAGCCGTTGATCAAGAAGATAATGGCAGCCACCAGGTCGTCTCGATGGACCCAAGGCATGAACTGCTGACCATCGCCGAACCGCCCACCCAGCCCTAGCTTGAAAGGCGGCACCATTTTTTGCAGGGTGCCGCCGCCTGCCTCCAGCACTAGGCCTATGCGCAGAATGGCCAACCGAACCCCCAAAGCTTCCACCGGCCTGGCAGCGGCTTCCCACTGGGCACACAGCCGATGGGCAAACTCATCGTGGGGCGGGGTAGCCTCATCTACGACCTTGCTGCCCTGATCGCCGTAATACCCCATGGCCGAGCCACTGACCAGGACCGCAGGCAACGGCTGGCCGTTGGCCGCCAACTGCTCGCACAGCGCCACCAGCTGCTGGGTGCTGTCGACCCGCGAGCGGATCAACCGCTCCTTTTGCTCGGCGCTCCAACGTTTGGCGGCTATCGACTCCCCTGCCAGGTTCACCAGCGCATCGGGGGGCGTATCGATAAATGCCTGCGCGCTATCGCGAATATCACACTCGGGGGGCAGCTTTCCGCGTACCTTGTGGGGCGTGCGCGACACCACCTGCACGTCGTGCCCTTGGGCAATCAGCTGTGGGCATAACCGCTGCCCCACGAATCCGCTGCCGCCGGTAATCAGTACTCGCATGGTATGCCCTCCTGAAGCTGGATAGCCCCTGCACTCCATCACCTATCCATGATCTATCCATCACCTATGGCAAAACGCCGTCGCTGGGTGCAGCGGGCGAGTCGACCATCCGTATTGCAACTTTTTAAATTGCACGATATCTATACATAATTGCTACAATAGAATCACTCTTCAACATGATGTCCACTTCGCGAGCCGCCATGCCCCAACACCTTGCTGCCCCCCCTGCGCTGACTCCACACGACGCCGTGGCCATCATTGGCGCAGGCATGTCAGGACTGGCCTGCGCCCACCTGCTGGCACAGCAAGGCGTGACGGTCAGCCTATTCGACAAGGCGCGAGGGCCGCACCGCGGCGACGCTTGATCTGGGCGCTCAGGCATTTACCGTGCGCAATGCCGATTTCGCCCAACAGCTCGCCCAGTGGCAAGACGCAGGCTGCGTGGCCCCTTGGCCAACGTGCACTTATCAGGCTAGTGCATCCGGTTGGCAAACACACGATGACGGCCAGTTGCGTTATACCGGAGCTCCGCGCATGAGTGCGCTGACTCGGTATCTGATAGACGCCATCGCTCTTCATGCACACACGGCCCTCCTTTCGGAACCGCGTATCGTCGCGCTCGAAGCGGGTGGCGGATGGCGCATGGCATTTGAAAGACGCTGCAGGAAACCATCATGGGGCCTTCAGCCGCGTCGTCATCATCGCTGGCGATACGCCCAACCCGCCAAGCCAAACGGATAGGGATACCTATACAGCCAGCAAGGTATCGCACTATGCGGTAACAGCTGGAAAGGCAGCCGCGTCGAGGATGCCTGGCTATCCGGGAATGCGCTGGCAAGGGCCTTAATAGGCCGGTCGGTCTAACGATTATCACCACAGGAGTGTCGCGGCATGGAAGCCACAGAGGTTGTACCCAGCGGCCACAAGTTGTACAAAGGTGGCTATAATAGCGTGACGCTATTTCAGCGATTATCGGTTCATCGACGTAGCGACACGCCCCGAACCCGAATGAGTGGCATACCGCCGACCCGGCACTGCAAGATCGCCACGGCAATTACAGACAGACCCCTGCAATACCTATTGCAGGCAACCAAGAGGCAATGGCGCCCATGAGCAACAAGGCGACCCACCCACCCGATACTCCGCTCTATCCGATTCGGGAAGTTTCCCGTCTGACGGGTGTGAACTCGGTCACCCTGCGCGCTTGGGAGCGACGCTACGGTTTGATTCGCCCGCAACGCACGCCAAAAGGCCATCGGCTTTATGCGCAGGACGACATCAGTCGCATCGAGCGTATCCTGCAGTGGCTCAACCGTGGCGTACCGGTCAGTCAGGTCGCCGACCTGCTGGACCAGCCGGAAACCGTGGAAGCCCCTGCACCGGATGCCGGTGACTGGGCCAGCCAGCGGCAGCAGCTGCAAGCCATCATCGAAGCGGTCGACCTGCCCAAACTCGAGGCGCTGTATCACCAAAGCCTGGCGCTCTACCCGCTCAGCGTGGCCATCAACGAACTTTGGCAGCCGGTCATTTTGAGCCTGGAAGCCAAATGGGCCGCTCAGCCGGACGACCTGGTGCGCCGCACCTTCGAATCCTTCCTGCGTAGCCAGGTGGGCATTCGCCTGCACTATGCCAACCAGGCTACCCGCGGCCCGCTGCTGCTGCTGACCGCCATGCCTGATGACCCGGGCCCGCTCTGGGTGCTGATGTGTGCGCTGATGGCCAGCGAACAGGGCTACCGTGTACAGCTGCTCGACCATTCGCTGGCACTGGAAGATCTGCCCCAGGCAGTATCGCGCCTGCACTCTTCCATGGTGTTGCTCTCCAGCGGTCAGCGCGAAAACGACCACTACATTCGGGTCGACCTGCCCAAGGCGGCCGAGCGTTTGGGCGTACCGATCGGCGTGTGCGGCGAAGTCGCCCGGCTGCGTGAAACAGAGCTGCGCGACGGCCCGGTACACATGCTGGGCGATGACCTGCCTCAGGCCGTGGCGCGTTTGCGCCCGCTGCTACGCGAGTCAGGTATTCTTTAGCACTCAACAGGACACGCCACGGGAGTGCGCATGGATCTGCAGTTGGTTTGGCTACGCAGTGACCTGCGTATTCACGATAACTCTGCCTTGGCGGCGGCTGCCGCCAAAGGCCCGGTGGTGGCCGTCTTTTTACGCAGCGTAAAGCAGTGGCGCGCCCATGGTCACGGCGCTAACAAGCTCGATTTCTGGGCACGCGGTGTGCATTCCCTCAAGGAGTCCTTGAGCGGTCTCAACATCCCGCTATTGCATCGCGATATCGATAGCTTCGATAAAGCCCCCGATGTGCTGCTCGCGCTAGCTCAAGAGCACGGCGTAAAGCAACTGCACTTCAATTACGAATATCCGCTGAACGAACAGCGCCGTGACCAGGCCGTCCTGAAAGCCTTCAAACACGCGGGTATTACGGCACAGGGCCACCACGATGCCATTGCCTTTGCGCCAGGCAGCCTGCTGACCGGCAAGGGCGATTACTATGGCGTCTTCACCCCCTTCGCCAAGGCGTGGCACAAGCAGATAACTCAGGAGCAGCTGGCACTACGCGATACGCCTCAGGCGCAGTCGCCTCTGGACCTGCCCAGTGATCCACTGCCCGCCCTCCCCGAGCTCGAGGACTCCCCCGTGGATGGCCGCCAATGGCCTGCGGGTGAAAACGCGGCCAGCGATCACCTGGAGCGCTTTCTACGCTTTCGCGGGCGGCACTACCAACGACAGCGCGACTTCCCCAACGTACGTGGTACCAGTGAGCTTTCGCCTTACTTGGCGCTGGGCATGATCTCGTATCGCCAATGTTTACAAGCCGTGATGAGCGAAAACGAGGGGCATCTGGCGGACGGGGACGCCGGACTCACCACTTGGGTCAGCGAGCTGATCTGGCGAGAGTTTTACCAGCATGTGGCCGTGGGCTTTCCTCAGGTGTGCCGGCACCAACCCTTTCAGGAGCATACCCGCGATCTGGCTTGGCGTGACGACGATGAGGGGTTTGCAGCCTGGTGCGAAGGGCGCACTGGCTACCCCATCGTGGATGCGGCCATGCGCCAATTGGTGACGACCGGCTGGATGCACAACCGACTGCGTATGGTCACCGCCATGTTCTTGAGCAAGCATTTATTGATCGACTGGCGGCGTGGGGAAGCCTTTTTCATGCGCCATCTGGTCGATGGTGAATTTTGCGCCAACAACGGTGGCTGGCAGTGGGCGGCCTCCACGGGCACGGACGCTGCGCCCTACTTCCGCATCTTCAACCCCACCACCCAGTCAACGCGTTTCGACCCTGAAGGGGCCTTCATCGCCCACTGGCTACCAGAGCTGGCTTCCTTGCCCGCCAAGGCGCGTCATGCGCCACCACAGGACATGCTGAACCCGGTGGACTACCCGGCTCCCATCGTCGATCACAAGGCCGCCCGTCAACGTGCCCTGGACGCCTTCAAGGCCTTGTCGAAGTAGGCCAGATAAAAACCATACGAGGCATATACTGAAGAAGTTTTTTTCAACGATCCGCTCCATCACATTGAGGGTAGGCAAGCACTGGAACGCTATTTCGCCCTGGGTTCGTGAAGCCCCCTCTCACGGATCGCAACGACTTCCCCATGCCCATGCAGGTCAGTGCGGACGAGGCGGCCAGCGCCATCATTGCCGTGTTCGCGCTGCTGGGGCATCAGCACTTACATGCGCCGCTATCAACCCAGCGTCGTGAGCTGATCAGTTGGCCCCTTCCGCCAAGGGTGGCGGCAACCAGCGCTGCTCCAGCTCAGCGGCAGAGAGCGGCTTGGCAAAATAGAACCCTTGCACCAGGGTACAGCCCGCCTTGATCAGAAACTGGCACTGCGCCTGGGTTTCGACGCCTTCCGCGACGACGTCGAGCCCCATCCCCGCCGCCATGGCAAGAACGGCTGTGACGATTGCAGCATCGGCCTGATCATGGGGCAGATCGCGAATGAAGGCGCGGTCCAGTTTGATCTTGTCGACCGGCAGCCGTTTCAGGTAACCCAGCGACGAATAGCCCGTGCCGAAATCGTCAATGGCAATGGCATACCCCTGATCGCGTAACGCCTGCAATCGCGGCCCCATGTCACCGGCACGCTCGTCGAGCAGCACCGACTCGGTCAGCTCCAGGCCGATCTGGGCAGGCTTTAGCTGATAGCGCTCCAGGCAGGTCGCCAACTGCGTTTCCAGATCGCCCTGAAACAGCTGCAGTGCCGAAATATTGATCCACACCGTGACCTTGGGCATGCCGCTGTTCTGCCAATGGGCCTGCTGCGCGCAGGCTTTCTCGATGACCCAACTGCCCAGCTCGGCCATCAGGCCGTGGCGCTCGGCCAACGGAATGAAGTCTCCTGGTGAAATCATGCCGTCTTGCGGGTGGCGCCAACGCAGCAGCGCTTCCATTCCCATCAGCTCGCCGGTACCGGGATGATGCTGGGTCTGGTAGTGCAGCTCCAGCTGGTCTCCCGAGATCAGCGCCGCGCGCAGGTCACTCACCAGCGCCAGTTGAGGGTTGTCCTGCTTGTCGAGCGCCGGCCGGAAACGCTGGCTATGGTTACGCCCCAGCCGCTTGGCGCTGTACAGCGCAGACTCCAAGCGCTGGAACAGTACGCCGGAATCACGCCCATCTTCGGGTGCCCGGCAACTACCGATGGAGAGCCCCAGGCGCAGCGACTGGTCGTTGATTTCAAACGGGCGCCCCATATGGTCGCGCAAGGTCATGATCCACTTGTCATGGTCATCGAAGGTAGTGGTGCGAATGACCATGAACTCATCGCCGCCCAGTCGACCCACAACACTGCCTGCCATGTAACTGGCCAACCGTTGCGCAAAGCGTGCCAGCAGGCGGTCTCCGTACTCTACGCCTAGGCTGTCGTTGACCGATTTCAAGCCGTCTATATCGATCAGCGCAATATCCAGGCTCTCTCCCGCACGCAGGTGGCGCAAGCGTGATGCCATCAGGTCATGCAGGCGGCGGCGATTGGGCAGCCCGGTCAGGGGGTCTTCATAGCCGATGCGGCGCAGGTCGCGCTCGCGGGCCTTCTGCGCCGAAATATCGGCAAACAGACTGATGAAATGGGTGATATTGCCGCGGCGGTCGGTGACGGCACGCACCTTCAGCCATTCGGGGTATTCGTCGCCATGCTTGCGGCGGTTCCACACCTCGCCTTCCCAACGCCCGGTGGCCTTCAGCGTGTTCCAGAAATTCTGATAGAAGGCTTTGTCGTGGCGCGGCGCGGCAAGGGTCTCCAACTTGCGGCCGACTATCTCCTGGCTGTCATATCCAGTAATATCGGTAAACGCAGGGTTGACCATCAGGACCCGGTTATCGACATCACTAATCACGATCGCGTCCCCTGCCAGCCCAATGGCATCGAGGGAAAGTCGCAAGCGCAAGCGCTGCTGGCGCACCTGTTGCCAGGCGTCCCACAAGCCCAGCGAAACCAGACCAGCCGCCACCATGCGCAGCGCGGCATCTGGAATCCAGACACAGGCAGGCAGCGCAGTCAGCGCCACCCAGACCAAAGGACGATTCATCGAGATAGGCAGCCACATGGCGTTTCTTGTTGTCCTATTCAGCAGTCACTACGTCGGCAACGGTATGGATGACATCATGCCGCCTTACCCCACCCCTGGATAGATCATATTACGTGAATCATCCGTTGATTAGGCAATTTCGCGCATGGAGTGCCGCATCCGTACGCGACCATGGTCGTCATTGGCAGTCACGATGCGCCTTAAAAACACAGGATAAGACGCCTGCGGCGTGCATTCAGCGGTTTCGGGAAGTAGACTAGGCGCAACCACCATTTTTGACTTTCGGAACGATTCAGTGACCAAGCAACATTCCTTTGATCGCGAAGAACTGCTGGCCTGCTCACGCGGCGAGCTGTTTGGCCCTGGCAACGCACAGCTGCCTGCCCCCAACATGCTGATGCTTGACCGCATCATTCACATCCATGAAGAGGGCGGTGAGCACGGCAAGGGCGAATTGATCGCCGAGCTGGATATCACGCCTGACCTGTGGTTCTTTGACTGCCACTTCCCGGGCGACCCGGTCATGCCCGGCTGCCTGGGCCTGGATGCCATGTGGCAGCTGGTCGGTTTCTACCTCGGTTGGCTGGGTCACCCTGGCCGGGGCCGTGCCCTGGGCTGTGGCGACGTCAAGTTCAGCGGGCAGATTCTGCCCGATGCGAAAAAGGTAACGTACCGGATCAACGTGAAGCGCATCATTACCCGTCGGCTCATTCTGGGTATTGCCGATGGCACCGTATCCGTTGACGGGCGCGACATCTACCAGGCCAATGACCTGCGCGTTGGCCTATTCACCTCCACTGCGAATTTTTAACAGGAGGCTCCCATGCGACGAGTGGTAGTCACCGGCCTTGGCATCGTGTCCTGCCTGGGCAACGACCAGCAACAGGTCCTGGATGCGCTCAAGAGTGGGCGTAGCGGTATTCGGTTCAAGGAAGAGTACGCCGAGCGCGGCTTCAGAAGCCACGTGGCAGGCAGCGTCGATATCGACCTGGACGCACTGATCGATCGTAAACTGCGCCGCTTCATGGGTGATGCAGCCGCCTACGCCTATGTCTCCATGGCCCAAGCCATCGAAGATTCAGGCCTGACCGAAGCGCAGGTTTCCAACGAGCGAACCGGCCTTATTGCCGGC
This sequence comes from Halomonas sp. 18071143, assembly GCF_019211725.1. Classification (NCBI taxonomy): domain Bacteria; kingdom Pseudomonadati; phylum Pseudomonadota; class Gammaproteobacteria; order Oceanospirillales; family Halomonadaceae; genus Halomonas; species Halomonas sp. 18071143. The sequence continues at coordinate 220,486 of NZ_CP078120.1, read as the reverse complement.
TCTGGCGGCGCCTCCAGCGCCAACCAGGTAGAAGCCGCCGACGTCATGCGCGAAAAAGGCCTGCGTCGCGTCGGTCCTTACCGGGTCACCCGTACCATGGGCAGCACGGTCTCGGCGTGTCTGGCCACGCCGTTCAAGATCAAGGGCATCAACTACTCCATCTCCTCTGCCTGCGCCACCTCGGCTCACTGTATCGGCAGCGCCATGGAGCAGATTCAGCTAGGCAAGCAGGATGTCGTGTTTGCAGGCGGCGGTGAAGAAGAGCACTGGACGCTATCGTGCCTTTTCGATGCCATGGGGGCCTTGTCTACGCACTATAACGACACTCCTGAGCACGCTTCTCGCCCCTATGATCAAGCACGTGATGGCTTCGTCATCGCGGGCGGCGGCGGCATGCTGGTGCTGGAAGAGCTGGAACATGCCAAGGCACGCGGCGCCAAAATTTATGGCGAGCTGGTCGGCTACGGCGCAACCTCCGATGGCCATGACATGGTCGCGCCGTCTGGCGAAGGCGCCATGCGCTGCATGCGTCAGGCCATGGCGACCGTCGATGGCAGCATCGACTACATCAATACCCACGGCACCTCGACCCCCGTGGGCGATGTGGCCGAATTGAAGGCGATCCGTAGCGTCTTTGGCGACACAACGCCTGCCATGAGCTCTACCAAATCGTTGACGGGCCACTCGCTGGGCGCCACCGGCGTGCAAGAAGCGATCTACTCGCTGCTCATGATGCAGCACCGCTTCGTGGCGGCCTCGGCCAATGTCGAGCACCTGGACGAGCAAGCCGATGGTTTCGATATCGTGACCCAACGCCGCGATGACGCCACCATTGACCGCGTGCTGTCCAACAGCTTTGGCTTCGGCGGCACCAATGCCTGCCTGGTATTCCAGCGCTATAACGGCTGATCCGGTCTCAACGACCCACACAAACGGCGCCCAAGGGCGCCGTTTGTGTTGGTGCAGCGTGTGCGCTGTTTGTCAGGGCACTGGCTTTGGAGCAACGGCTTTTAAGGCCTGGGCACCTCGGAGATCTCGCGAAGCTGCCCTTCGATCCACGCCTCCACATCAGCCAATACTTCGTCTGGGGTACGCCCAGCGGTGTCGATGGGCGGGCCAATGCGCACACGCAGGACACCCGGGCGTTTGACCCACTGGCGACCCGGCCAACGCTCACCGGCATTGTGCGCCACCGGCAGCACCGGCACACCGGCACGGCAGGCGACCACGCTACCGCTCTTGTTGTAGCGCTTGCGCACACCAGGATCGACACGCGTGCCTTCCGGAAAGATCAGTACCGAAAGTCCGCCGTGTAAACGCTCCACCCCCTGCGTCAGCACCTGTTTCATGGCCCGAGCAGGCCTGGAGCGATCCAGGCTAATGGGACGTAGCAGGCGCAGCCCCCAGCCAAACACAGGGATACGCAGCAGCTCTCGCTTGAGCACCGTACAGACCGGCGGCTTCATGACCTGCAGGAACAGCGTTTCCCACTCACACTGGTGGTTGGCCTGAATGACGCAAGGCCCCGCAGGAATATGTTCGCGCCCTTGAATTTCGTAACGTACCCCACAGGCCAGCCGAAACCAGACCATCAGGAAGTAGTTGTAGAGGTTCAACAGACGATAGCGCGCCGCCAGGGGAAGAAACGGTGCCACGGGCAGGAACAGCACACCAATCAGCAGCATGGCTGAAAAATAGCCCAGATAAAACACCAGGCTGCGTACCACATTCATCAAGCGGACTCTCCTGTTCCAGTACCGGTGACGGTCGGCTGAGTGCGGGTCAGGCACCAGGCATCCAGCATCCGCCCTACCTCGAGCCGCCAGGGTTTTTGGTGCACGCCAAAGACGTCCAGCACGCGGCGACAGTTCAGCACTCGCCGCAGCTTGGCATCGTGATGGTGGTTCAACGCCTGCACCTCACCCAGCTCGACCGCTTCGCCACGCCCTTCGAGATGGGTGGCCAGCTGGGTACGCACCATGGAGACGAACGTAAACGCACTGACCGGCTCGGTGCCTGCCAGGTGATACGCCCCCCAGGCATCGGCCCCACAGGCTTGCTGCTGAAGCATGCCCACCAGCGCCATGGCCACGGCATCCGCCGAGGTAGGGCAAAAAATCACGTCTTCGGCCGCACGCACGGACTGGCCTGCTACAAAGCTGTCGATGACTTCATTGAGCCAGGCATGGCTACCTTCCAGGGCGAACAGCGGCCCCAGCCGCACGATCAAGTGGCGGTGATACTCCGCGCGAATACGGTCACCGGTCTGCACCAGGCGGCGCAAACACTCATCACGGGGGGCCGGCACGACATGCTCGTCGATCGGGATCTCGAACCCCTCTTCGTAGAGCTGGTCGGACACGCACCACACCAGGGCAATGCCAGCCGCCCGACAGGCGTCGACACACTGGTCCACCGCATCGGCATGGGCATAGACATCGGCGGGCGTCATGCTGAGGGGATGCGACAGAGGCGGAATGATCACCGCCTCCGGGGCGATGGCCGCCAGCTGGTCTGGAGAAACGCTCACGCCCTGCTCAATCACCAACTCGGTATCCGAGCGCCGACTTGCCTCACGGGCCAATGCCAGGCTCAAGCAGTGTCCTGCATTCAGTATTAGCAGCTTCAAGACAGACCCCTTTTCTCAACCCGGTAGGGTGGCGGCAACGCCCAGCACGGCATGGCGATCAGAACGGAATTTCGTCGTCAAAATCGTCGAAGTTACCGGGATCCGGAGCGCCGTAGCTGCTGTTTTGCTGATGCGCAGGCGGCTGCTGCTGAGGCGCCGCGCCGCCACGCTGAGGCGCGGCATGCTGTTGCGGAGCGTAGCCACCCTGCTGAGGTGCCTGCTGAGGTGCCTGCTGAGGCGGCTGCTGGTAATGCTGTTGCGGCGGCGCAGACTGGGCTGGCGCTTGCTGGGCATAGCCACCCTGCGGCGCCCCCCCTCCCTGGTAGTCACCACTGCGACCATCCAGCATCTGCATGTCGTTGGCGACGATTTCAGTGCTGTAACGGTCCTGGCCATTCTGGTCCTGCCATTTACGCGTCTGCAGACGACCTTCGATATAGACTTTGGAGCCTTTTTTCAGGTACTGCTGGGCAATTTCAGCCGTCTTGTTGAAGAGCACCACGCGGTGCCATTCGGTACGCTCCTGCCGCTGGCCGCTCTGGCGATCCATCCAGGTGTCCGAGGTGGCCAGGTTCAGGTTGGCGACCGCTGTACCGGAAGGGGTGAAACGCACTTCCGGATCCTGGCCCAGATTACCGATCAGAATAACTTTGTTGATACCGCGCGCCATAAGGTCGCTCCTTGTCGTAAACGGTGATGGTCTCTCATTGATCAGGGCCGCGGTGGCGGAATCAACCGGGCCAGTGCCGCCTGATCAAGCTCTTTACGATTGACTTTCAAATATACCAGGCGCTCTTCCGGCACGACCATGACATCTTCGACACCCGCCACATCGGCCAGGTGCTCCATGAGTAGGTCCATGGCATCGGCCTGGGTATCCTGCAATGCCACCACTTCACTGGAGAGCGGCGGCGGTGACGGCATGCCGCACATGGCCAGCCACCAGCACAGCGCCAGCACCGCACAGCCGATGAACACGGCGTCCAGCCCCCAGGTGTGCGCCAGCCACCCCCCCAGGGTACCGCCCAAAAACGCGCCCAGGAACTGGCTGGTGGAGTAGACGCCCATGGCGGTGCCTTTTGCTCCGGCAGGCGCCAGTTTACTTAGCATGGATGGCAGCGTTGCCTCCAGCAAATTGAAGCCGGTAAAAAACACCAGCAGCCAGACAAACAGCCACTGCCCCTGGGAGAGCGGTAGCCCCAGCGCCGCCAAACTGAGCACGATGGCCCCAATGGCCAGCAGGCACATCAGTTTCATGCGCTGGCGCTTTTCGGCCACGATCACCAGCGGCACCATGGCGACAAACGACAGTCCCATGATGGCCAGATAGGCCAGTCCATGGTACTCCACCGCTACCCCGGCGTTCAGCAAGCGGAACGGCACGGCCACGAAAATGGCCATGAGCACCAGGTGCAGGGCAAAAATCGACACATCCAGACGCCACAAGTCCGAGCGGGTAATGACACGCTTGAATTGCTGACGGTCCAGCCCGACATCCCGGTGGCGCAGGCGCCTGGGCGCTGGCGGCACCCAGCGCCACAATACCAGCAAGCCCACCAACGTGAGCAGTGCCGTGAACCAGAACAGGCTCGACAGCCCTCCCCATGACGCCAGCCAGGGCCCCAGCACCATGGCAACGGCAAAGGACACACCGATGGAGAGGCCAATGGTCGCCATGGCAACGGTGCGTACCTGCTCGCGGGTCTGGTCGGCCAGCAGCGCCATGATGGCCGCCGCAATGGCGCCGCTACCCTGCAGCGCGCGACCGACGATCACGCCACCAATGGTATCCGCCGTGGCGGCCACGACGCTGCCTGCGGCAAAAATCAGCAGGCCCATGGCAATCACTCGCTTTCTACCGATCCGGTCGGACAGCCAGCCAAACGGAATCTGCAGAACGGCCTGGGTCAGGCCATACACGCCCAACGCCAGACCAACCAGTAACGGCGTCGCCCCTTCCAGCGTATCGGCATACAAGGCCAGCACCGGCAGCACCATGAAGAGTCCCAGCATGCGAGATGCGTAGAGACCGGCCAAGCCGCTGATGGCTCGGCGCTCGGCAGCCAGCAGCAGTGCAGAAACCTTGCGCATAGAACCCTTGTGTACGATGAGTGGGCCGAACGGCCTGAAATAACCGCCCATTCTAGCGCTTTGTCGGCACGCTGGAAACGCCAAGCATGAAATGCCCGCCACGCTGCAGCGAAGCGAGACAGTTTTGCCGGAAGGGGTGCCGCAACCGTATAATTACGCTTTTGCCACGCGATTCGAGGTGTTGATGGACAGCATTCTGGTCAGGGGTGCCCGCACCCACAACCTCAAGCAGATCGATGTGGAGCTGCCCCGCGACAAGCTGATCGTGATTACCGGCCTGTCAGGCTCCGGCAAGTCGTCCCTAGCGTTCGATACGCTCTACGCCGAGGGCCAGCGGCGCTATGTGGAATCGCTCTCCACCTATGCGCGCCAGTTTCTATCAATGATGGAAAAGCCCGATGTGGATCACATCGAAGGGCTCTCTCCGGCCATCTCCATCGAGCAAAAATCCACCTCTCACAACCCTCGGTCGACGGTTGGCACGATTACCGAGATTTACGACTACCTGCGCCTACTGTTTGCCCGTGCCGGCACCCCTCGCTGCCCAGAGCATGGCGAGGACCTGGAAGCCCAGACGATCTCCCAGATGGTCGATCAGGTCATGAACCTGGCGGAAGGCACCCGCTTGATGCTGCTGGCGCCGGTCGTCAAAGGCCGCAAGGGGGAGCATTTACAGCTGCTGTCCGAGCTGCGCGCGCAGGGGTTCGTGCGCGTCCAGATTGATGGCCAGGTGCTGGAGTTGGACGACATAGCGCCGCTGGACAAGCGCAAGAAGCACGATATCAGCGTGGTCGTGGACCGTTTCAAGGTACGTGACGATATCGCCCAGCGCCTGGCGGAATCCTTCGAGACGGCCCTGAACCTGGCCGACGGCACCGCCATGGTGCATTTCATGGACGGCGAGCAGGACGATCTGGTCTTCTCGTCCCGCTTTGCCTGCCCCGTTTGCGGCTATTCGCTCTCCGAGTTGGAGCCGCGGATGTTTTCGTTCAACAACCCGGCAGGGGCGTGCCCGACCTGCGACGGCCTGGGCATACAGCAGTACTTCGACCCGGAGAAACTGATCAGCCACCCCGAGCTTTCCCTGGCGGAAGGCGTGATCAAGGGCTGGGATCGGCGCAACATTTATTACTTTACCCAGCTACAGGCGCTGGCCAAGCATTACCGCTTCGAGCTGGAAACGCCCTGGCAGGAGCTGGCCCGCCACGAGCGGGACATCATCCTCAACGGCAGTGGTGGCGAGCTGGTCCCCTTCGTTTACGTGGGAGACCGTGGCCGGAAAGTCACCCGTGAGCATGCCTTTGAAGGGGTGCTGCCCAACATGCAGCGCCGCTACCGGGAAACCGAGTCCAGCATGGTGCGCGACGACCTGGCCAAGTACATTGCGGTTCAGCCCTGCACCGCCTGCCACGGCTCGCGGCTCCGCAAGGAGTCTCGCCATGTGTATGTCGATGACCGAAACATCGCGGATATCGTCCACCTGCCGATTGGCGAGGCGTGGCGCTACTTTGGCGCGCTGGCGCTTCCCGGGCGCAAGGGAGAAATTGCCGACAAGATCGTCAACGAGATCCATGCTCGCCTGGAATTTCTGGTCAACGTGGGGCTTGATTACCTGAACCTCGAACGCAGCGCCGACACGCTCTCCGGGGGTGAGGCACAGCGTATCCGCCTGGCTAGCCAGATCGGTGCTGGCCTGGTGGGCGTCATGTACATTCTGGACGAACCCTCCATCGGGCTGCACCAGCGGGACAACGACCGTCTGCTCAAGACGCTGGAGCGATTGCGCGACCTGGGCAACACCGTGATCGTCGTCGAGCACGACGAAGATGCCATCCGCGCGGCGGACCACGTGCTGGACATCGGCCCCGGTGCAGGTGTCCATGGGGGCGAGATCGTCGCCCAGGGCACGCCGCAGCAGGTGATGGACAACCCGAATTCGCTGACCGGCCAATATCTCTCCGGCAGCCGCGAAATCGCCGTCCCGCCTTACCGGATCCCGGGCAATCCCGAGAAGCAACTGGTGGTGCGCGGTGCCACGGGCAACAACCTGCAAAATGTCACCCTCAGCCTGCCACTGGGGCTGTTCATTGCCGTGACGGGCGTCTCCGGCTCCGGCAAGTCGACGCTGATCAACGGCACGCTGATGCCGATTGCCGCCCGTGAACTCAATCGGGCCACCACCCTGACACCGGCTCCCTACGAAAAGGTGGAAGGCCTGGACCAGCTCGACAAGGTCATCGACATCGACCAGAGCCCGATCGGCCGCACCCCGCGCTCCAACCCGGCCACCTATACCGGCATTTTCACGCCTATTCGTGAGCTGTTCGCCGGTACCCAGGAGGCTCGTTCCCGGGGCTACAAACCCGGGCGGTTCAGCTTCAACGTCAAGGGCGGCCGCTGCGAAGCCTGCCAGGGCGAAGGCATGATCAAGGTGGAGATGCACTTTCTGCCGGATATCTACGTCCCTTGTGACGTCTGCAAGGGCAAGCGCTACAATCGCGAAACCCTGGATATCCACTACAAAGGCAAGACCATCCACGAGGTATTGGAGATGACGGTGGAAGATGCGCTGGCCTTCTTCAGCCCCGTGCCCGCCATCGCCCGACGCCTGCAAACGCTCATGGATGTGGGGCTGTCCTACATCCGTTTGGGGCAAAGCGCCACGACGCTTTCCGGGGGCGAGGCTCAGCGGGTCAAGCTGGCGCGCGAGCTGGCCAAGCGCGACACCGGCAAAACCCTCTACATTCTGGATGAACCCACCACCGGCCTGCACTTCGAGGATATCCGCCAGCTGCTGACGGTGCTGCACCGCCTGCGCGACCACGGCAATACCATCGTGGTGATCGAGCACAACCTGGATGTCATCAAGACGGCCGACTGGTTGATCGACCTGGGGCCGGAAGGCGGTTCGGGCGGAGGTCAAATCATCGCCGAGGGCACCCCTGAACAGCTGGCCAAACAGACGGTATCGCACACCGGGCGCTTTCTGGCACCGTTACTCGAACGTGGCAGCCGTGCCACACGCTAGCCGCATCATGGCCGCTGCCCAAGCGTTTAGGCAGCGGCCAAAAAATTCAGGAAAAGGCGGCGCTGACTGCTTATAGTAAGCAGCGAGACTGCTTAACAATGGTTGCTTCCTGTGAGGAGACACACGCTGTGGAACAGGACAAAAGCTGCATCATCCGCCACTTTAGCCACTACTGCTCGCTCAACGATGACGAGAAAGCGCTGCTGGCCTCGCTGGAAGAGAGCCCCACCAACATCAAGGCAGGCACGGTGCTCTGGGAGATGGGCGCACCGGCCAATGAGTTCTGCACGCTGCGCAGCGGCTGGGCCTACTCCTACCGGCACCTCGAAAACGGCGACCGTCAGATTCTGGAGGTTTTCCTGCCCGGTGACATCATCGGCCTGCGAGAGTTTGCGTTTTCCCAGCGCCTTGAAAATGTCCGCATGATCAGCGACGGCGTCATTTGCCACTTTCCCCACAAGCGTATGCTGGAGGTCTTCCGCGAGTCGCTGTCGCTCACGTCGGTGATGTTTGCCATTGCCAGCCGACAGCAAGCGCTGCTGACCGAACGGCTGGTCAACCTGGCACGGCGCAGCGCGCGCAAGAAGATGGCCCATTTCCTACATGAAATGTATCTGCGCTTGCGCCAGACCAACGACGATATCAGCGGGCAGTTCCGCCTCCCCCTGTCACAGGAGCAGTTGGCCGACATCCTGGGCTTGAGCCCGGTTCATGTCAGCCGAACCTTCACCGCACTCAGCGAAGACGGTCTGGTGTTTCGTGACCGGCACCATGTCACCATTCCGGACCTCGATGCGCTGGCTACCGAAGGAGAGTTCGACGACTGCTACCTGACCGACAACGTCAGGCCGTTGCTGGAAGCTTGAACGCCCTATCTTTTAGACCTTCAACGATGATACCGCTTATGCCCGTCAAGAGCCGTACACTGCTGGCGATACTGGGGGGGAGCCTGCTGGGCAACGCCCAGCTCGTCCAGGCGGCCACGTTCAACGTGGAGCACGCCGAACCCCATGAACACTGGTCATCGATGGCGCTGTCACTGGGCGAAGAGCGCCATTTTCGTGCTGTCGAAACCCACAGCTACTCCGATGCCACCTTGAGCCTCAATACCACCCAAGGGGTATGCGACCTCCCCTGGCTGGAAATGCGCGTGACCCTGGCACAGCAGCAGGGCGAGAGCCGCGCCGTCAATCTGGTGCCTACCCGGCTGCGTATCGATGACCAACCCATCGTGGACACCATGGCCGAGTTCATCACCGAGCGCGGCGATGACGGCTTCTACGCGCACTTTTACCTGAGCGATCTCGACACACTGATGGCACAGATGCGCACCGGTGAGCAGCTGTTCCTGGGCTTCGACCAAAACGAGCAGGAGCCGTGGTACATGACCTTCAGCCTTGCCGGTGCAGACAGCGCCATCGCGCGCATGCAGCAGCTGTGCGAGGACAGCACAACAGAAGATTAACCGGTTCGCTGCTCGGCGATTTCCACACGATAGCGGTTCCAGGCCTGGATCAATGGATCGAAGTGGGCCAACTGTTCCAGCCGATGGTTGGCCAGAGCCAGCGCCTTGCGCTCTTGCTCGAGGTGCATATTGAGCGTGCTGATTTCGTAAGCCGAAATGGCCAGCGTCAGGTTTTCACCCAGAGCGACCTGCATTTGCCGACAGTCGGGATCGAGCACCAGCACGGCGCCAAAGAATTGCAGTCGAGAGTGATGCGTCAACACAAAGATAGCCTCGAGATAGAGCTTTACCCCTCGACCTGCTGCTTGAGCAGCAGTTCAACGCGTCGGTTGGCAGCTCGCCCGTCCGCGGTCGCGTTGCTTTCCATGGGTTGGGTGTCGGCATAGCCAACTGCCCGCATACGAGAAATGGCGATACCCTGGCGCTCCAACTGGCGTACCACGGCAATGGCTCGCCCCGTGGAAAGCTCCCAGTTAGAGGGAAAACGCGGGGTGGCAATGGGCACATTATCGGTATGTCCTTCCACCGAGATTTGGCCTTCGAACGTTTGGAGTACCGACGTGAGACCTTCTAACACGATCAGGCCCTGGGGCGTTAGCACATCGTTACCGCTGGGAAACAAAAGGCTGTCGTCGATGCGCAGGGTGATACCTTCACGGCCCTGCGAGACACTGACTCCTGGAATATCCAGCCCGGCCATCTGCGGCTGCACGCCGTCGTGACGTGGATGAATACCAGTGGCCAATGAGGCCAACGGCATGGCCATGATGGCACTGGCCGGCCCCATGGCATCGCTCTCCCTCCCTTCGCCACCGCCAGGAGGCGTCAGCGCCAGCAAGAGCACGAACAGGGTAATCAGCAGCGTCAAGACGTCCAGGTAACTGGTCAGCCACCCTTCATCGCTCTCGCTTGCTGCCGCAGGCAGCTCCAGCGCATGCCGTGCATCCTGATTGAGCATGGGGCTACCCTTTCTTTAGCGCCGGGTCGGCATCCGGGCGCGGCTTGACGCTCGCATCACGAATTTCATCGTGGTAGTTGGCCACGAACGAGTTCAGCGTCTCTTCGATGAACGACGGCAGACGACGCTTGGTAATCAGTGAAATGCCTTCCAACACCATGTTCATGGTGATCAACCGCTCTTCGGTGCGCCGCTCCAGCTTGACGGCAATGGGTTTGAAGACCAGATTGGCCAGCAAAATACCGTAGAACGTGGTGAGCAGCGCCACGGCCATGCGCGGACCAATCACCTGCAGATCGCCCGCATCCATGACTTCCAGCATGTTGACCAACCCCACCAGCGTACCGATCATGCCGAAGGCCGGCGCATAGGTGGCCATGGTGCGAAAAATCTGTGCTTCGGCATGCTCCCGCGCCTTCAGACGTGCGATTCGCCAGCGCAGCATGTCAAAAATTTCATCTTCCTTGGTATTGGCAATGACCAGTTGAATCCCGGTGCGCAGAAACGGGTTGCGCGTGTGCTCCAGCTCCCGCTCCACGGCTCGCACATCGCCCTTGAACCATAACCGCGACATGGCCACCAACTCGCTGATATCGTCGCGCACGTAGGTATTCTCGCGGCGGAATACCAGCCCTACCAGGCGCACCACCCGCAGCACCTCCTTCAGGGGGTAGCTGATGAATGTCGCTGCCAGGGTGCCGGTAATGACGATGGCAAGGCCAGGCAAATTGATAAAGCTTTCGGGTGATTCTGCGGTGAAGAACAGCACGCTTACCAATAACAGCATGCTGGCAAATATGCCGATCAGCGTAGAGGGGTTCATCAACGGTTCCTTGCCGGTTAACGTGAGAGGGTAAGAGGGTTAATGCTGGTCGCTCAAGCGAGCACGAAGGCGACTAACGGCCTGACTATGCAGTTGCGATACTCGCGACTCGGTCACACCCAGTACCGCTCCCACTTCCTTGAGGTTCATCTCTTCCTGGTAATACAGAGCCATCAGCAGTTTTTCACGCTCGGGAAGCGCCTCAATGGCTTCGATGAGCGTGCGCCGCTGCTGCTCATCGAGCAGCTGCTCGAACGGGCGATTGGCGCTGCCTTCGTCACCCGCTGGCTCACCGCCATCGGCCACCAGCTCCTCGAAAGGCAGTAACTGACCGCTGTTGGTGTCATTCAGCAGCTGCTGATAGTCACTCAATGGCATATCCAATGCCTGCGCGATTTCCGTCTCTTCGGGGGGCCTGCCCAGCACCTGCTCCAAACGGCGCACGGTTTCATCGACCGCCCGGGCAGAGCGGCGCACGCTGCGCGGCAGCCAATCCCGAGTGCGCAGCTCATCCATCATGGCCCCCCGGATGCGCTGGCTGGCGAACGTGGCAAACGTCGCGCCCTGTGCGGCATCAAAGCGACCCAGCGCCTCCAGCAAGCCCACCATACCCGCTTGAATCAGATCATCCAGCTCGATACTGGCGGGCAATCTGACCTGCAGCGTCAAGGCCTGACGTCTCACCAGTGGCATGTATTGCGTCAACAGCTCACTCTGCTTGATCCTGCCTTGTGCTGTATACATCCTATCGCCTCACGGCTAAACGATCTTTACTGATAGTTCACGATGACCTGTAACCCCTGCACCCGCACGGGTCGCTGCCCCGGCGACAGCGCAAAACGCATATAGAGCGGTTCGCTGGCGCTCAGGCCGGACAGTGCCATGGTACTGCCACGCGCGCTCCCCAAGGGCACACACTGTTCAGGATGGCACAGCCAGGCGTTGACAGGCACGTGGGCAGGCGTCTCGAAACGCCATTGCACTCTCGCCAACGTCGCACTTCCCAGCGGTACGCCCGCAGGGGGGCTGATGGCCTGGCTACTGCTTGCCCGATCGCTCATGGCCACCATCACCGAGGGCATTTGGCTGCTCCAGCTCCCCGTGGCCGCTAGCACCGAGCTGGCGAACCCAAACGCCAGCATCAGGAGCGCTGCGCTTGAGCAGCGCGCTCTGCGTGTCACTGTCGACCACTTTACGACGTGGATCAATGTTTGCCGACGCATCGTGTTGAGCGACCTCTTGTGTAGAACCATGGGCGGCACCTTGTCATGGGGCCATCAGCGCGCCAGCAGCAACAGCTCTATCTGCAAGTAATGCTCGGCGGCATCACGCAGGTTGTCGAGCAGCCCCTGCCGCGGCAAGTGGGGCTCGTGCAGTGCCAGCAAACGCGCTGGCCCGCCCCGCTCGCGCATCTGGCGCAGCGCGCGGTACATGCTCGCAAAGGCTTCGGCATCGCTGTTGACCCATAGCGCCCAATGGGGGTAGCGCTCGGCCAGGGCCGTCAGCGACCCTGTCTCTGGCTGGGCTACCTTGATGTCCCACTCCTGCGGATCACCCGCCCATTGGCGCCCCAGCGACGCCCACTGGGCCAGGCGCCCCTTGACCTTGTCTACCTGCACGGCGCCCGCTGAGCTCAGGCCCACCACCACCAGTGTCCGCGTTGGACGCGGCGGCGACACATTGGCCGCCGCCGTGGTGACCTCTGGCGAAGTGGCAGTGACGGCTGACGCAGCATCGACTGACGGCACGTCAACGTCCATTGCCTCTTGCGGTTCTTGTTGCGCTTCTTCCTGTTGCTCGCCGCGCTGCTGACGCTGTAAATCTGCCCATTTTCTCAGCCCTGCCGCCTGGTCCTGGCCCTTCATAGCACATCCTCGAGGCTGACACTGCCCAGTTGACGAATGGCATCGCGGGCCATCAGCACATGCAGCAGCGCATCCAGCAGCGCCGTGTCGCGACGCTTGCGCTGGCTACCCAGTAACCGAATCAGGTCCGTTCGCAGCGCCTGGCCGTGCTCATCATCGGCCAGGTCGAGATGGCCTGCCACGGCCGCCGCGCCGCTGGCCATCAGCAGGCGCAGCTCACGACTGACCTCACCGCCGTCATTGTCCTTGAGCTGCTGCCAGGCACGCCTGGTGAGTGCGGCCAGCCCATCGCTTTCGAGCTGTGTGACCAGCAGAGACAGAACATCGCTGCCCAGCCGTGCGGGTGTCAACCAGTAGCGACGCGCGACGTGTTTGTCTGTTTCCGGGTCCTGGATATCGCCTACCCACGCCAGCAGCGGGTGGCCCGAGGCTGTTTGCACCTCCACATAGGCGTTCCACAACTGCATTCGCTGGCCGCGAAAACGGATTGAGACGCTATGGGTCAGCGTGCTCTCTTGAAACAGGCCTTTCAGGGTGTAGCGCTCGCCCTGACAGTTTACGCGCTGACTGGCGTGTACCGCGCTGACCCAGGTCAAACGTTGGCCATGCAACCAGGCAAGTACGTCAGGCTCCGGCAGGGCGGGGAGGAGATGCACTGCCATATTCTCTCCGCACTCCGCCAGGCGCGGCAGCCAGCCGGCTGGCTGACGATGCTGAAGGCGGGTCAGGGCCAACCAGCGGCCTTGCTCATCCAGCCGAATGTCCGGCATCGTCCAATCACAGCCACGTCCCTGGCGGCGCGGCGACCAGGCCAGCCCCATGGCAGCGCTATTGGCCTCCGCTCCTGCCAGCAGCTCATCCAGCCGCTGATCCTGAACGACGCCGGGCAGTGCCCCGATATCCCAGGCGGCTTCCAACAGATGAAAATCCACCACCCGCTTACGCAGCCGAGACAATACCGACGAGAGCCGACGCCCCTGCCCCAGCACATCCCGCGACCAGCGTGGCAAGCTGATGGGCGCCGGTGATTCGGCGTGGCGCGCAGCGCGGGGCTGTGCAGCCAACGCCTGATCGATCAGCGCCCGAGCGTCGGCCACGGCCATGTCTTCGGGTACCTGCTGACCATAAGAGCCAAACAGGACGCGCATGCCGTGGCGCATGACGATATCCAGCGCCGGAGCCAGCCGCCCGGCTTCGTCCTGCTTGGTGATGATGCAGTCATCCAACGTAGCCCCCGCCGCTCTGGCTGCCTGACGGTAGCGCAGCACGACCTCCTCCAGCGTTTCGGGCTGGCTGGCAGCGTTCAACATCAGCACCAGACGCACGGTGGATTGGCCACCTTGCAGGTGAGCGATCTGTTCGATCACCCGCTGGTCGCGCTGACTCATGCCTACGGTATCGACAATCACCCACTGCTTGCCCTGCAGGCGCCCTACCAGCTCGTCGATGGGCTGCTCGACATCCAGCGCATACATGGGAGTATCCAGCAGTCGCGCGTAGATGCGCAGCTGCTCGTGGGCACCAATCCGGAAGCTGTCGGTGGTCACCAGCGCCACTGGGCGTGTGCCGTGGCGCATCACAAAACGAGCCGCCAGCTTGGCCGTCGTGGTCGTCTTGCCAACCCCGGTAGGGCCTACCAGGGCCACAATGCCGGTCTGGTCGAAAAATGCGTCTTCCTGACGGAGCACGCTCAGCCGCGCCATGAGCTGACCACGCAACCAGGTCATCAAGGTCTCACTGGAGGCCGGTAACGCTGCCAGCTCGTCGGGCAGTGCCTCGACCACTTCCTGACTCAGCTCGTTGCTGAAGCCGACGCGCAGCATCACCTGCTGCAAATGCTCTGACGCGCTATCCGCCCCTGGCGCAGGGTCGGGTTGTCGTCGCGCCAGCAGCTCGCGCATCTCTTGCATTTCACGCAGCAGGCGCTCGCTCATGGCTTCCAACGGGTCTGGCTGTTGGGGCAACGAAAACACCGGCGCAGCGGGTTCCTGCTGCGTGGCCGGACTGGGGGCAGGATCGAACTGATCGACGGCATCGTCTGCCATGGCGAGGATTTCGACTCCCCCTTCGGTGCGCCGATTGGCCACGATCAGGGCGTCATCGCCGAGTACTTCTCGCACCTGGCGCATGACATCGCGGCTGTTGGCTCCGACAAAACGTCTAACGCTCATGCTTCACCTGTTACCTGTGTACGAAAGACGGCTAACCATCAGGAGCGGCATCAGCGACCACCCACCAGCGTGGTCACACGCAGCGTGCGGTCGTCAGGAATTTCTGCCTGAGACATGACCACCAGGTGGCGCATGCGACGGCGCAGAAAACGCGAGAGCACGGCACGCAGCGAGTGCTGCACCACCAGCACCGGTGCCTCTCCGCTGCCTTCATGACGCTCCAACGCTTGCTGGGCTTGATTCATGAGGGTATCCGCAAGGCCTGGCTCCATGGCACCGTTGCCATTCATGGCCTGCAGCAACACTTGCTCCAGTTGAGCATCCAGCCCCATGACGTTCAGTGTCTCCTGCCCGGCAAACCACTGCTGGGTAATCGCGCGGCCCAGCGCGATACGCACCAGTGCCGTGAGTTCATTGGGATCCTTTTGCTGGCCAGCATGCTCGGCCAGGGTATCCAGCACGCTACGCATATCGCGAATCGAGACATCCTCATCCAGCAGGTTCTGCAAGATACGCTGCAATACCGTCAACGAGATAGCCTTGGGCACCACTTCTTCGACCAGTGACTTTTGATCGTCCCCCAGCTTGTCCAATAGCTTTTGAACTTCCTGACGACCCAGCATCTCTGGAGAGTGGCGATGCAGCAGATGGTTGAGGTGCGTGGCAATCACCGTACTGGCATCTACCACCGTGTAACCATACACCTGCGCGTGCTCACGCTGGTTGCTGTCGATCCAGACCGCTGGTAAACCAAACGCCGGATCCTGTGTCGGCGTACCCTGCAGTTCCCCCGACACCTGGCCGGGATCAATGGCCAGCCACTTGCCCGGCTGAGCCTCGGCACGCCCGATTTCGGCGCCTTTCATGGATAATACGTAGGTGTTAGGCGGTAGCTCCAGGTTGTCGCGAATATGCACCACCGGCGGCAGAAAGCCCACCTCTTGAGCAAATTTCTTGCGCACGCTCTTGATGCGCCCCAGCAGCTCGCCCTTCTGGCGCGAATCCACCAGCGGAATCAAACGGTGCCCCACTTCCAGCCCAAGCGTATCCACGAGCTGGACATCCTCCCAACTCGCCTCAGGGGTTTCCTGCAGCATGGGGGGTGGTGCAGCAGTCAGCTCCTGCTCGACCAGCGCCTGATTCTTGTGACGAATCAGGTACCAGGCCAGCCCGGACAACAGTGCAGTGAACAGCAGAAAAACAAAGTTGGGCATACCCGGCACGAGGCCCAGCAAGCCCATCACCATGGCCGCCAGAATCATCACCTGCGGATTCACGAACAGCTGGCTGATCATCTGCTGACCAACGTCCTGCTCGGTATTCACCCGAGAGACGGTCACGCCCGCCGCCGTGGAGATCACCAGCGCCGGAATCTGGGCCACCAGACCGTCACCGATGGTCAACAGCGTATAGGTGCGCGCGGCATCGCCGAACCCCATATTGTGCTGCATCATGCCAATCAGCAGACCACCAATGATGTTGACCACCATGATGACTAGCCCGGCTACCGCATCGCCACGCACGAACTTGCTGGCACCGTCCATGGAACCGTAAAAGTCGGCTTCCTGGGCTACTTCTGCGCGACGCTTCTTGGCATCCTCTTCGCCAATCAAACCGGCGTTCAAATCGGCATCGATGGCCATCTGTTTACCAGGCATGGCATCCAGCACAAAGCGGGCACCGACTTCGGCAATACGCCCGGCCCCTTTGGTGATGACCATGAAGTTGATGATCACCAGAATCAAGAACACTACCAAGCCAACGGCAAAGTTCCCCCCGACAAGGAAGGTGCCAAACGCCTCGATAACCTTGCCCGCAGCATCCCCCCCCTGGTGCCCTTCCATCAGCACCACGCGTGTGGAGGCAACGTTGAGCGAGAGCCGCAGCAGCGTGGTAAACAGCAGGACGGCAGGAAACGCGGCAAAATCCAGTGGCCGTTCGGCAAACATGCTGACCAGCAGCACCATGATCGCCAGAGCAATATTGAAGGTGAAGAGCATGTCGAGTGCGAACGGCGGCAGGGGCAGAATCATCATGCCCAGGATCATCAGGATCAGCAGCGGTCCTGCCAGCAGTTTCATACTGACATCGTTGGACCAGTTACGCTGATTGATTAGCTGGCTCAAACTTTTCATGGCTGCGCCTCATTGCCATCGGCACGACGGCCGGGCGTATCCATTTCCGGTGGGACCGGCAGGTTATCGGGGGTGGGGGGCACCTCGCCTCCTTGTTGTGAAACGTGCTTGAGACGGTAGGCCCAGGCCATGACTTCGGCCACGGCGGTATACAGCTCGGTCGGCACTTCCGCCTCCAGATCTACATGATGATACAGGGCGCGCGCCAGCGGTGCTGCTTCCAGTCGCGGCACACCGGCCTCTGCACCGATCTCACGGATTTTCGCGGCCACGGCATCGGCACCCTTGGCCACCAGTTTGGGCGCACCCATTTTCCCTTCCTGATACATCAAGGCCACCGCGTAATGGGTCGGGTTGGTGATGATCACGTCCGCCTCGGGGACTTTACTCATCATGCGCCCACGCGCCATGGCCTGCTGCTGTTGGCGAATGCGTCCCTTGACGTGGGGATCCCCTTCCGAGTCCTTGTGCTCTCGTTTGACTTCTTCCTTGGTCATCCTGAGCTGCTTGGCGTTGTTCCATAGTTGAAAAGGTACATCAATCAGGATCACCACGATCAAGGAGAACACGATTAGGCCAGCGGCCAAGGCAGCCATATTGAGCGCCGTGGTCAAGGCTTGCTGAACAGGTTGATCCATCAACCCCAAATACCTGCCAATATTAAAATACAAAAAGCTGAACGCAACGCTACCCACCAGAATGGATTTGGCTATCGCCTTGGCAAGCTCGGTCAACGACTGCATCGAAAACAGGCGCTTGATCCCTTTTACAGGGTTCAGCTTGGAGAATTTTGGCTTCATCGACTTGGCGGATATGAGCCACCCGCCCAGTAACGCGGGGGCCATCAATGCAATCACCGCGAGCAGTAAAAAAAGCGGCAACATCGTGAAGAGCGTTCGCTGGCCCAGGTCGAGCGCATTGACCAGCATGGGGGTGGTTTCCATGGCTTGGCGCCGCTCGAACAGAAATGCTTGCTCCATGACAGCCCCCAGCTGGTCATAGAGCATTTGTCCCATGCTCCAGAGGCCAACCACGCCTCCCAGAAGAATCATGAAAGTCGTCAGCTCTCGGGACCGAGGAACCTGCCCCTCTTCACGGGCCTTGTCCCGCCGTCGGGGCGTCGCCTCTTCGGTCTTTTCCTGATCGCTGTCGTTATCTGCCATGCGGTCATCCGGCTAACGAGGGGACGATGACTCAAAATGCGCCATACGATGCACTCAGCCGCCCCAAAGGACGGCTGAGCAGTTTGCCATTTTGCCAGATGCGGCTACTTACAATATATCAATAACCCGGCATTAAAAGCCCAATTCATCCAATAAGTCGTCTACCTGGTCCTGGCCCGTGACGATATCCGTGGCATTCTCTTTTACTTGAGGGCCATTCAGCAGCTCCTCATTGCGGCGTGCATTTTCGTTCTTCCACTGATCGTTCGCCTTACGCTGCATGGTTTCGCGCGCTTCTGCCCCCGGGACGTTATCGATCAGCACCTGCACCAGCTGGTGCTCGATTTCACGGATCACGTCCATCATCTTCTTGATGACCTGGCCCGTCAGATCCTGGAAGTCCTGGGCCATCATGATGTCCAGCAGTTCCTTATTGGTGGCAGCGGTGATTTCGGGCACATCGCTCAGGTACGTGCGCGTCTCCTTGACCAGCGCCTTGGCATCATCCAGCTCTTTGGGCGCCTCGAACCACTCGGCCCAACGCTTGTCCAGGGCTTCGGCACGCTCGGAGAGCTGATCCTGCAGCGGCTGGGCACGATCAATGGCATTCAAGGCCTTGTCTGCCGCTTGCTCGGTCATGGTGGCCACGTAGTGTAGACGGTCACGAGCGTCAGGTATTGCCTCTGCGGCCTTTTCGATCTCCTTATCCAACCCCAACTCACGCATGTTGTCACGCAGCATGCGAGTGAGCTTGCCAATCCGGACGATCAGGTCCTCAGCAGCCTCTTCAGAGAGTTTGGTAGCACCACCCTGCTCATTCTGGCTCATTATGTTGTCTCCTCGTTGACCGAGCACCAAAGCCCAGCTGCGTCATTTACCCATCTTCTCGAAGATTTTATTCAGCTTCTCTTCCAGAGTGGCCGCAGTGAACGGCTTGACCACGTAACCATTGGCACCGGCCTGGGCTGCCGCAATGATGTTCTCTTTTTTGGCTTCGGCCGTCACCATCAGTACCGGCAAGTCTTTCAACGCTTCATCCTGGCGGATTTCCTTGAGCATCTCCAGGCCGTCGAGGTTGGGCATGTTCCAGTCGGAAACGACAAACTCAAAATTGCCTGCCCGCAGCTTGTTGAGGGCGTCCTGGCCATCTTCCGCTTCGTCCACATTCGTAAAACCCAGCTCTTTCAGCAGGCTACGCACAATGCGGCGCATCGTGGGGAAATCATCTACTACCAGGAAGCTCATGTTCTTATCGGCCATTGGTCATCCTCTCACATCACAATATTTACAGGGGGACTGCTGATTCAGTCAGGGTTAAAACTCTTCCCACTCATCGTGGTGCTGTTGAGCAGCAACACGACGAGCTGGCGGGTTGGCGGCGGCCTTGGGCAGCGCCGACGTTGCCACGGACGCTGGCGCGTGAGTGCGCTCAGCCCGCGCATTGAGCACCTGAAAGACCGCAACGGCCTCTTCAAGGCGATTGGCCTGCTCCTCCAGCGAGGCTGCCGCTGCGGACGCCTGCTGAACGAGCGCGGCATTTTGTTGAGTCACTTGATCCATCTGGCCAACGGCCTGACTGACCTGCTCGATGCCATCACTCTGCTCTTGCGAGGCCGCCGATATCTCATCCATGATATCCGTGACACGCCGCACTGCCGTGAC
Organism: Halomonas sp. 18071143; assembly: GCF_019211725.1. NCBI lineage: Bacteria > Pseudomonadati > Pseudomonadota > Gammaproteobacteria > Oceanospirillales > Halomonadaceae > Halomonas > Halomonas sp. 18071143. The sequence continues at coordinate 200,496 of NZ_CP078120.1, read as the reverse complement.
CACTTCCGTCATGGTCTGCCCTGCCTGCTCGACCAGCGAGGAGCCTTGCTGAATCTGGCTGACCGAGGCCTCGATGAGGGACTTGATCTCCTTGGCGGCGTCCGCACTGCGGCTGGCCAGATTACGTACTTCGCCAGCCACCACCGCGAAACCACGCCCCTGCTCACCCGCCCGCGCAGCTTCCACGGAAGCGTTCAACGCCAATATGTTGGTCTGGAAAGCAATCGAGTCGATCACACTGGTAATATCAGCCACTTTTTGCGAGCTGGTCGAAATACCGTGCATGGTTTGTACCACTTGTGCGACGACTTGCCCTCCCTGCTCGGCGGTAGTGGATGCATCTGCTGCCAACGTGCTGGCCTGGCGAGCATTATCGGCATTCTGCTTCACGGTGGCCGTCATCTGTTCCATGCTGGCCGCAGTTTGCTCGATGGAGGCGGCCTGCTGCTCGGTGCGGGAGGACAGGTCTGCGTTGCCGCTGGCAATTTCTCGAGTGCCGTGATGGATTGCCTGACTGCCCTCACGCACCCTCGACACGGTGGCACTCAAGTTCTGCTGCATGGTGGCCATGGCAGCGAACAGTCGACCTATCTCGTTCTTGCCCGCCTGGGGGAGCGGCTGGGTTAAATCGGCTTCGGCAATGCGTCCAAGGCGCGCAGCGGCATCGCTCAGCGGCCTGATCACCGTACGGCGCAGGCCAAGGTAGATGGCCAGTGCGACCAGCAGCGCGAGCCCCTCGGCAGCGATACTGATCGTGGTAAAGAGACTGCCTTGCGCCTGAGCGTCTTCACGTACGGCGCCCACGCGGCCAAAAGCATATTCGATAAACGCCGTGGTATTGGCAGCCAACTCGTCCAAGGGCTCGATCAACTCGCCGCGCAGGTGGTTGAAGGTAGAGATGTCCATGGTGTCGAAGCTGGCATGCTGCTCCTTGACCAACGCCAATACCCGCACGAAACTTTCATCCACCGCCCCCCCTAGCAACTCGCCCTCAGTGCTACGCGGTGTGGCCATGAAGTTCGTATAACGACGCTCGGCACGCTCCAGACGATTGGCAGCGATATCCACCTGCTCGTTGGATTGACGGGTCTGCCCCACCATCAGCAGGTTCGAAGCGGTTTCCAGCGCCAGCATGGCCTGGTTGAGCAGCGAGTCAGCGCGATTCAGCTCATTGAGCTGCTGATTGCCGATAAGATCCAGCGTGGCCAAATTGCTCTGTGCACTGCGGTCCGAGGCAATGCTCAAACCGGCAATCAGTAGAATCAAGCCCACGAAGCAGACTAGCGCGAAAATGACGGCCAGATGAATACTAAGGTTGCGCAGCAAACGTGTCATTGTTATGAATTCCCTTGGATCGTTTGTCTTGTCTCTAAGGCCTTAGACGCGCTGAGCGCGTCCAGAGGCGGCCACCAGCGCCATCATTTTCGATGGAATTTCATCCAGTGGCAGCACGTCCACCGCGCCCCCTACGGCGATGGCTTCACGGGGCATCCCGAACACCACACAGGTCTCTTCGTTCTGGGCAATGGTCGGGGCCCCTGCCTGACGCATTTCCAGAAGCCCGGCAGCTCCGTCCTTGCCCATGCCGGTCAGAATCACGCCGACCGCGTTTTTCCCGGCATGCTTGGCTGCGGAGTGGAACAACACATCGACCGACGGGCGATGACGGTTCACCGGCGGGCCATCATTGAGCCGCGCCACATAGTTGGCGCCACTGCGTGCCAACTCCAGATGCTGGTCACCAGGGGCGATATAGGCATGGCCTGGCAGCACGCGCTCACCATCGGTGGCTTCCTTGACGGTGATACGACACAGCCTGTCCAACCGCTCGGCAAACGAACGGGTGAAGCCACCGGGCATGTGCTGAGTGATCAGAATGGCAGGCGCATTGGCTGGCAAAGGCTCCAGCACGGCGCGGATTGCCTCGGTGCCCCCTGTGGAAGCGCCAATGATGATCAGCTTCTCACTGGAGATCATCGGCGCTTTGAGCTGGCTGGGTGGCGGGGTGTTCTTGTTGCGCGCCTGTCGCGGCCGAGAGCGGGCCGCCGCGCGCAATTTTTCAGCGATTTCGTTGGCGTACTCCATCATGCCGCTACGAATACCCAGGCTCGGCTTGGCAACGAAGTCCAGCGCGCCCAGCTCCAATGCCCGCAAAGTGATCTCGGAACCACTCTGGGTCAACGAGGAAACCATCAGCACCGGCATGGGGCGCAAGCGCATCAGGCGCTCGAGAAAATCCAGCCCGTCCATACGCGGCATCTCGACATCCAGCGTCAAGACGTCCGGGTTGTGCTGTTTGATAAGGTCACGGGCCGCAATGGGGTCAGGGGCCACCGCGACCACTTCCATATCAGGCTGCGAGTTGATGATTTCGGTCAACAGGTCACGAATCAGCGCCGAGTCATCGACGCACAACACTCTGATCTTGGCTGCGCTCAAAGCACGCCTCCTTTAACAGTCGCCATTTCGGCATTACTCCTGTGGGCCGTGGCCGCACCAACAGCGTCACACACAACGATCATCGTTTGGCAAGGGTATAGACGGTTTGTCCACGCAGCTTGAAAGCATCGCTGATGTAAGAGAAGTTTTCCGAGTGCCCAGCAAAGAGCAAACCATCAGGCTTCATCAGTGGTGCAAACCGTTTGAGTATTTTCGCCTGCGTATCTTTATCGAAATAAATCATAATGTTACGGCAAAAAATAGCATCAAAAGGGCCTTTGACAGGCCACTGCGGCGCCAGCAGGTTGAGCGGCATGAACTCGACCAGCGCAGACACCTCCGGCCGTACCCGGGCCAGCCCAATGTGGTTACCCGTGCCTTTCTGGAAAAACCGTTTCACGCGAGCTTCATCCAGTTTGCGCACCTGCTCCTGGGAGTAGATGCCACGGCGCGCCTTGGCGAGTGCCTCGGTGTCGATATCGGTGGCGATTACCTTGGCCTGTGACGCTCTGCCACCAAGGGTCTCCAGTAGCGTCATGGCAATCGAGTAGGGCTCTTCCCCCGTCGATGCCGCCGAACACCAGATGGTGATCGGCTCCTGCTTATGCTTGATATGCTCTGCGAGTAGTGGAAAGTGGTGTGACTCACGGAAAAAGGCCGTGAGGTTAGTGGTCAACGCATTTGTAAACGCCTCCCACTCCTTGGCGTCGGGCTGACGCTCAAGCCGCGAAAGGTAGTCGGTAAAGCGCGTCATGCCATGGTGGCGCAGCCGTTTGGCCAAGCGGCTAAACACCATTTCACGCTTGTGCTCCGCCAGCACGATGCCTGCACGCTGATAAATAAGCTCACGAATACGCGTAAAGTCCGCATCGGTGAGTACCAGATCACGCTCCATCTGTCCGCTGGACGCCCACTGTCCGGCGTCGACTCCCCGTTCGCGTTGGTCTGTCAAAATGTTTCCCACTCCTCTACAGAAGCCATTGGCCGTTTCTTGACCGGCGCAGGCGGTGTAGCGTTGCCCGGTTGCGCAGTCACCTTCGACAGCTCGGCAGCCTGCGGATGCTGACGTTGTGGCGACATCTCGCGATGTCCCGACAGGCGGAAAGCCTCGACCGACAACGCCAGAAGCTCTGCCTGCTGCTCCAGGGCCAGCGCCGCTTGTGCCGTTTCCTGAACACGCAGTGCATTCTGCTGCGTCGCCTGGTCCATTTCGGCCACCGCCTGATTGACCTCGGCGATACCGCTGCTCTGTTCTTGGGAGGCTGCCGAAATGTCGTGCATGATTTGCGTGACGCTACGGGCAGCCTCAGCCACTTCGCTGATCGCGACTTCGGCCCTTTCAACCAGGCCCGCCCCTTCGCCCACTTGCTGACTCGAGTCATCAATCAGGCCGCGAATTTCCTGAGCCGCATCGGAACTACGTCCCGCCAGCTTGCGTACCTCTTCGGCCACGACGGCAAACCCACGCCCATGCTCTCCCGCTCGTGCGGCTTCGACTGACGCATTGAGGGCCAGAATGTTGGTCTGGAAGGCAATGGAGTCAATGACGTTGATGATGTCGGTCATCTTCTGCGAACTTTGCGTGATTCGCTGCATGTTATCGACCAACTGCGTCATCAACTCACCCGTTTGTGACACCCTTGTTGCATTATTATCGGCCAGACGTCGTGCTTCTTGAGCGTTATCACTGTTTTGACGAACGGTAGTGGTCATTTCCTCCATGCTGGACGCCGTCTGTTGCAGCGATGCCGCCTGCTGCTCGGTACGTGATGAAAGCGCCTCGTTACCGCTGGCAATATCCTTGGCCGCTGGCGTGACGACATCAATGCCTGTCTTGACCTCGCCAATGATGCTGCTCAAGCTCTTGCGCATGGTGTCGAGAGCATCCATGAGCTGGCCTATTTCATCACGCCGTCTGGGCGGTACTCTGGCGGCAAGATTGCCGCCGGCAATCTGCAAGGTAAACCGCGAGGCTTGCTTCAGCGGTCGTGTAATGGAGCGCAGCGTCAGCAGGCTGATCACGATCAACAGTGCCAAGCCGGTGGCTAGCACACCGACCTGAGCGCTCAGCATGACGGTTTGTCCCCGCTCGGCCTCGGAGGCCATCACTTCCGCGGTTGCCTGCTTTTGGGCAATCAGTTCATTGACCAGGGAAGAGAGCGCCCGGCCATCCTCGTTCATGACACGGATCACGGCGTCCAGACCAGTAAACGCCTGGTAGGTCTCTTCCGCTTGCAGCACATTGACCGCCTGCCGCATGCCATTATCCAGAAAGGCCTGCAGCTGTTCATCGAACTGGCTGGCCAGTGGCGTGGCATTCACCTCACGGCTGTAATAGGCCTGCCACACATCCGCCACCTGGGCAGCACTGGCTGCCACGGTATCCCCCATGTCGAAACGCTGGGTGATGAGCTGCATACGCTCGGGCTCGATCATCGACTGGCGCGTCTGAGCGATGGTCTGATCGATCTGTTGCAGCCGAATGACATCACGCAGGCCGTCGTTGTTCAGGCCCTCCAGGCGCTCACCCGCCACGTTCAAACCGTATAGCCCCAATCCACCGCTGGCGATCAGCAGGAGAGCCGCAATGCACACCATTCCTATCAGCTTGGCGCGAATGGTATCCAGACGCATACGTCTGACTCTGGCAACGAGCCCACGCTGGCGAACACGCCCTTTATCCAGATAAAGACGCTTGTTGCGCCCTTCTCGAATGTCGCTGTAGTGCTGCTCCGCTTGTTGAATGGCTTCACGCGTTGCCTGCACACGCACCGAGGTGTAGCCCACCACCTGATCGTTTTCCACGATCGGCGTAACGCTGGCATCTACCCAGTAATGGTCGCCACTCTTGCACCGGTTCTTGACCAGCCCCCGCCAGGTATCGCCACGCTTCAGGGTACTCCACAGGTTTCCGAAGGCGGCGGCGGGCATATCAGGGTGGCGGATCAGGTTGTGAGGCGCGCCCATCAGTTCATCATGACGGTAGCCACTAATCTCGATAAAGGCCGGATTAGCGTAGGTAATACGCCCCTTGAGATCGGTGCGAGAAACGAGGAAGTCGTCCTGGCTCAACTCGACTTCGCGCTGAGTGACTGGCTGGTTGTTACGCATCTTACTGCCTTATTGTTAATTTTAGGCGCTTGGCGCTGGTTCAGGGCATTGGCTGTGCAGAAACTGGTTGTGCTTAAAACGCTTCCCACTCTTCCTGGGACGCCTTCCTTGTCAGTGCTGGGGCGGCCAACGCAGAGGCAGAAGGACGCTTCATCGGCTGAGACAGCACAGGCGCGGTAGATGGGGGAGCTGCCCCTTCCGCCACACGAAAGCGCTCCACCGCTTCACGTAACCTTGCTGCTTCGCTTTCCAGCTCGTTGGCGCTGCGTGCCGCTTGCTGCACCAGCTGAGCGTTCTGCTGAACGACTTGATCCATCTGGGCAACCGCCTGGTTCACTTGCCCGATGCCGTTGCTTTGCTCTTCAGAAGCTGCCGCAATCTCATCCATGATGTCACTGACCCGCTGTACCGCGGTGACCAGATCCTGCATGGTCTGGCCCGCCTGATTGACGCGCTGGGTGCCCGTATCCACTTTACCCAATGACGTATCGATCAGTGTGCGAATCTCTTTGGCTGCGTTGGCACTGCGGCTGGCCAGGCTGCGCACCTCCTGGGCCACGACGGCAAACCCCTTGCCATGTTCACCTGCCCGCGCGGCTTCTACCGAGGCATTGAGCGCGAGAATATTGGTCTGAAAAGCGATGTTATCGATCACCGTAATGATGTCCGCCACCTGGTGCGAGCTGGCGCTGATATCCTGCATGGTCTCGACGATTTGCCCCACTTCTTCCCCGCTACGCCGCGCGGTCAGGGTCGCATCGCCCGCCAGTTGACTCGCCTGGCGGGCATTGTCGGCATTATGGCTGACGGTGGAGGCGAGCTGCTCCATGCTGGAAGCCGTCTCCTCAAGGGAAGAGGCTTGCTGCTCGGTACGCGAGGAGAGGTCATTATTACCATTGGCAATGTGCTGGGAGCGCTCGAAGATGGTGGTTCCACTACGCCGAACGACCCCCACCGTTTCCGAAAGCGCTGCCTGCATGTGCGCCATGGCGCTGTAGAGCTTGCCGATTTCACTCTTGCCTGGCGAGGTGATCTGCTGATTCAAATCGCCCTGAGCCATGCGTTCGAAGTAGCCCACCAGGCGATCCAGTGGACGCAAAACGTTGACCGTGACGCCCCACAATACGATGACAACAGTGGCAATCGTCATTAACACGATGGCAATGAGCGCCCAGCGGATACGCTCGGCAAAGGCCGTAAATGCCTGCTGCTGCGCCTGGGCGTCCGCCGTTGCCTGAACCAGCGTAGCGCCATGATGAAGCGCGTAAAGGCCAATACCACAGGCCAGCACGACCAGCAGTGAAAAGGTGGCCAACACCAACCCCCAACTAAGACGCACCGTCATATTACTCATCAGTTGACGCACTAGCTGTGTCACACGCATTACTCCAAACGCCACCATACCGGCGAGTGCTGTCCCTGGCGCCAAGGCGGGTTAGCTGGAACAAAACGGGCACGCTCCCTGTGCCCATCTCGAGTATTAGTGATGGCTCGTACTGTCCACCAACGCCATCTCTTCACTGGTCAGCAGTTTGTCGATATCTACCAGCACCAACATCCGGTCATCCAAACTGCCCAAGCCGCTCAGGAAGTCGGAGGAGAGCGTCACCCCAAACTCAGGTGCAGGCTTAATCTGATCAGGCACGAGCGTCATCACATCGGAAACTCCGTCGACCACGATACCAACAATGCGATCGGCAACATTGACCACGATCACAACTGTTTGACCACCGTACTCCACATTCTCGAGATGGAACTTGATGCGCAGGTCGACGATGGGCACGATGACCCCGCGAAGGTTCGTAACTCCCTTGATAAAATCGGGTGCGTTCGCAATACGGGTCACGTTTTCATAGCCCCGAATTTCCTGAACCTTCAGGATATCGATGGCGTACTCTTCATCCCCGAGTGAAAACACCAGGAATTCGCGGTTTTCTGCTTCAGCAGCGGCTAACACTGCTACGTTGGATGAATGACTCATGACGGCTCAGCCTCTTTGTAATAAGAGAGATGGGGTTGATTAGCGGTTTTACCTGCTTCTTTTTTCGCCCGGCTCAAGCGATGCAAGCCGGTAATGTCGAGAATCAACGCAACGCTACCGTCCCCCAGGATGGTAGCGGCCGATACGCCCGGCACCTTGCGGTAATTGTCTTCCAGATTCTTGACGACGACCTGCTGCTGGCCGATCAGCTCATCGACCAACATGGCATAGCGACGTCCTTCTCCCTGCACGATGACGGCAATGCTTTGGGTGGGGTCAGTGATGGCATTTTCGACGTCCAGTACTTCATGAATGGCGATGACCGGCAGATACTCGTCGCGCACCTTGAGTACCACGTCATCCCCTGCCATGGCGTACATGTCCCCTTTGGCGGGCTGTAGCGACTCCAACACGGTGGATAGCGGCAGAATGAACGTCTCATTGCCTACCTTGATGGACATGCCGTCCAGAATGGCCAGGGTCAGCGGCAACACGATGCGTGTATTGGTGCCTTCGCCTTTTGTCGACTGGATTTCGACACGTCCACCCATGCCCTGGATGTTACGTTTGACCACATCCATGCCAACGCCACGACCAGAGACATCGGTCACCTCCTTGGCAGTGGAGAAGCCGGGCGCAAAAATGAGCTGGAACACCTCTTCATCGGACATCGTATCCGACACGTTGAGGCCATTTTCACGCGCCTTGGCCAACAGCCGATCACGGTCCATGCCTGCACCGTCATCACGCACTTCGATCAGAATGTTCCCGCCCTGGTGGCGCGCCGAAAGCACCAGCTTGCCCACACGCGGTTTGCCCAGCGATTCACGCACATCCGGCATTTCCACACCGTGATCCAGGCTATTACGCACCAGGTGTGTCAGCGGGTCGGTGATGCGTTCTACCAGGCTCTTGTCCAGCTCGGTGGACTTGCCTTCGGTGATCAGCTCGATCTCTTTGCCCAGCTTGCTGGCCGTATCACGCACAACCCTTGGGAAGCGGCTGAATACGAACTCCATGGGAATCATGCGGATCGACATGACGGCTTCCTGGAGGTCACGGGCATTACGCTGCAGCAGGCTCATGCCATTTTGCAGGGAGCTGTTGCTGACCGATTGGCCTTCGAGGTCACTCACCGTCTGATCCAGCATCGACTGAGTAATGATCAGCTCGCCGACAAGGTTGATGATCTGATCCACCTTATCGACCGATACACGGATCGACGAGCTTTCGGCAGCCGTCTTTTTGGGCGCTTGCTCTGCGGTTTTTTTGTTGGCGGTCTTTGCAGCAGCCGGCTTGTCAGGCGCAGGCGCTTTAGCGGCTGGGGCACTTTCCTGAGGCGCTGCATCGGCGCTTGACGCTGGAGGCCCGACGGGGTCAGCAGGTGCGCTGGCGGCCAGTGACGTAATGTCGATCTGATCTGTTTCAATGATAAAACACATCACGGCTTCGATATCATCGGCGCTGACGTCGCCCTTCAGGACGACTTCGTAGCGCTTTTCATCACCCGACTGGGACTCTACGTCACCCAGCTGCTCCAACTCTTCTACCAGCAGCAGGCGGTCTTTCTCACCGACATTGAGAAGGGCCACCTTGAGGCGATGCTCGCCTGCCGGGCTCTCCTCTTCACTATCCCCTGCACTACTGTCGACAGAAGGAGTCGCCTCTTTGGCAAACGCTTCTTCTGCCTTGGGAGCGGCTGGCGCATCCAGCGTTTTGCCAATTTCTTCCAGCGCAATTTGCTGCAGTGTCTCGCAGATGCGCTCATAAGCTTCCTGGTTCGGCTCTTCCTCATTGCGATAGGCATTGAGTTGCTCATGCATGATGTCTTTAGCCTCCAGAAAGGTATCAACGAGGTCTGCGCGCAGCGCAAGCTCGCCCTTGCGCGCGTGATCCAGCAGGTTTTCAAAAATATGCGTGGTTTTTTGCAGCACGCTGAAACCAAAGGTACCTGCACCTCCTTTGATGGAGTGCGCCGCGCGGAAAATAGCGTTCAGCTGCTCGCCATCCGGATTATCGACATCCAGTTCCAACAAGTGCTGCTCCATGTCCGCCAGCAGCTCCTCGGCTTCTTCAAAGAAGGTGTCAAAAAAATCCGCTATGTCCATGCACCGCTCCACTTGAACGTCATCATTATGTGGCAAGCCAGGCTCATGGGCTGTCGCTGGCTTGCGGTATGTTTTGTTGCAAAAGTTCTTCCGACACACTCTCGGTCGAAAACGGCATGCTAGGCGCTAAAACACCCGGATTACGTATAGCCTCGGCGATTTCCGGCAGCAGCACCACAAGTTCGATACGTCGATTGATGGGATCCGTCGGCGTAGTGTCCGCGAGCAGCACTCGGTCTGCAAAGCCAGATACGCGCAGCAGCTGATCTGGATCAAGCCCTCCCGCCACCAGCTCACGGCGTGATGCATTGGCACGGTCATTGGAAAGCTCCCAGTTACTGTAACCACGATATCCGCCTGCATATGGAACGCTGTCCGTATGCCCGCTGATACTCAAGTCATTCGGCAAATCATTGAGCAGCGGCGCCATGGTGCGTAACAAACTGCGCATGTAAGGGGCTACCTGATCGCTACCCAGCTCGAACATTGGCCGCTGCGCGGTATCCAGTAACTGAATACGCAGGCCTTCACGCGTCAGGTCGAAGCGCATCTGGTTACGATACTCACGCAGATCGGGATCACGCTCGATTGCCCGCTCTATACGCGTTTGCAAATCTTCAAAGAAACGACGCTCTTGTGCACTGGGCCGCGTTTGCTGCAAGACGCCGATCCGCGCATGCTCACCATCACTATGGGTGGGATCCGGCCCACCGCCCGGTATAACACGAGTGCTCCCCGAACGATCACCACCGGTAATCGCCGTGACCAGCGGCGTGCTGAAATACTCGGCAACGCCTCTGCGCGTCTCTTCACTGGATACACTAAGAATCCACATGACGAGGAACAGCGCCATCAACGCCGTCATGAAATCTGCCAGTGCGATTTTCCATGCCCCCCCATGGTGGGCATGGACCACCTTTTTGCGCCGGATGACGATCGGGCGCTTATCCCCTCCCTTGCTCATGCATTACCGCCCTTTTTGGCATCGCGCACGTACTCCTCCAGTTCAGAGAAGCTGGGGCGCTCGGTGCTATGCAACGCCTTGCGCCCAAACTCGACCGCCAACTGTGGAGCATAGCCGTGCAAGCTGGCCAACAGCGTCACGCGAATGCACTGAAGCATTTTTTCAGCTTCCTTGGCCTGGCGATCGGCATAACTGGCAATCGGGCTGATGAAGCCATAGCCCATCAAAATACCGAGGAAGGTGCCCACCAACGCCATGGCGATCATTTGCCCCATCTGTTCTGCCGTAGCGTCCGCATAGGTCAACGCCTTGATAACCCCCATGACGGCTGCCACGATACCAAAAGCAGGCATGGCATCTCCCACTTTGGCAATCGCATCAATAGGGATGTGCGCCTCTTGCTCGAAGACTTCGATTTCGTGGAGCATCAGCTCATCGATTTCCATGGGTTCCATGCCACCGCTGACCATCAAGCGCAGGTAATCCGTCAGGAAGTCCATGATATGAGAGTCGGCCAGTACGTCAGGATGCTCTTGAAATAGCGGGCTCTCCTGGGGGTTATCAATATCGCGCTCGATCCCCAGCATGCCCTCTCGACGCACCTTGGACAGAATCTTGTACTGCAGAGCCATGAGTTCCATGTACAAGGCCTTGTTGTACTTCTTGGTACGCTTGAGCCTTGGCAAAATCTTGAACGTGGCCTTGATCGCCTTACCGTTGTTGGCCGCCAGGAACGCCCCCACGCCAGCGCCTCCAATTATCAGTAGCTCCAAGGGCTGATAGAGCGGCCCCAGGCTACCACCAGCCATCACATAGCCGCCAAAGACGCAGAACAAGACAACGACATAACCCAGGAGTATCAGCACAAGCAGTGTCCTTGCGATATGAGTGGTTTATCAACAGAGCCATACTCGACACCCAACCAAAAGATGTCGGCAGCCCTATCTAAAATGCAGCTTAGGTCTATCATACTCAGGTGACAGCACGGTTTAATGAGAAAGTATCAACGACTTTTACCGCTATCTATGCGTTAAAACGCAGTTTATTGCTTTTGTTCACGGCCGCCAGAGGTGTGACAATTTTATACGTTCAACGCCCTGATTTGCGTGTTTTGCCGGCCCGCGAGGGGGGCTGGCAAATACCACACACGTAGTCATGAACGGGACTATGGGCATGTGCCACGAAGCGGCCCTCACAACGAGTGCAAGTGGTCAATTGCAGCAGGTCGCTTTCGAAAAAACGCACCAGCGTCCACGCTCTCGTTAGACCCAACACCGACTCTGCACCCTCAAGCGATACCTGCTCTTCATATAACCGGTACGCTTTGACGAAAGCGTCGATACGTTCACACTCCGTACCTTCGAGCAAGCCAAGATAAATATTATAAAACAGTGATGAGTGCACATTCGGCAGCCAAGTGACGAACCAGTCTGCCGAAAAAGGCAACATGCCTTTAGGTGGTGACATGCCGCGCACTTCCTTATAGAGCTTGATCAAACGGGTACGACTCAACTCCGTTTCCGTCTCCAGCACTTGTAGACGAGCACCCAGCTCGATCAGCTCAATGGCCAGCTGCACCTGATGCATTTCATCCACAAGGCTCTTTTGACTCACTTCGACTCTCCTGACGATAGTGAGGAAAAAGGCTCACAGGCAGATAGCAGTGAAGCATGCAATCCTGCCAACCCCTGATCTCGCGGGTTGTCCAGAACCTGACACAGCCGCTCGCCGCTGGCATGACTGAAGCGACAGACCAACTGGTTGCTGCGGGCCAGCTTGGTGAGTTGCCAGGCATTCAGTGAGACCAACAGATCTGCCAGCTCACCGTCAATTTTGAGACGAAACATGGCCGCCTCCCGATCTTCGCTCAACAGGCGCTGAGCAAGCAGAAGGTAAGCGAGGTTTATCTCTTGTATTTCATCAAGAAAGCTTGTTTGACTCATAGTGTCCCATCGAACGACCCAGGCGCATCGTTATGACCGTTATAGTGGCGCCATTGATGACTTTTTTCTTTACCTCGCATCATGGTTGCATACAACGACTGCATTGGCTACTTGCGCCTTTCACGCTGACTCAGCTCGCCGTCTGATAATTCGAACACCCACACCAGTAGCTCCGCCACCACTTGATACAGGCTGGCAGGGATCTCAGTATCCAACTCCAACTGCATCAGCAAGGCAACGAGTTCAGGCGCATCGTGGACGTAGATACCCTGCCGCTGGGCTTCTGCCATGATTCTGTCAGCCAAATCACCGTACCCTTTTGCCACTACGCGCGGCGCCTGCTCCCCCTCCTTGTAGGCCAGCGCAACGGCTTGGCGCCGACGCTCACCGGGCAACATCGGAAGGCTCCTCAGGTGGAATATAGCGAGCGTTGACCTGCACTTTGGCAAAATCCAGCGCTTTCAAACGCTGCTCCAAGCGATCAAGCCCGCTATTGAGCCGCTCATACGTTTCCAGGCTACCAGCGGTCAAATCAATGCTCAGCACCTGTTTATGCAGCCAAAGCGCAACACTAAAGACCCCCAACTCCGGCACATCGAGCTGTATTTCTGAGCGCCACTCAGACGGAGCGTCATCGGCGGGCTGCTTTTCATCATGCGTGTCACGCCCAGGCAGGTTAACGACAAGCGCCATGAAGATACCGGCCCATACGTCACCCTCCCAACGTAGTGTCGGGGTGACCAGCATTTCCAGCTGTTGACGCACCACTCCCTGCAAGCTGTCATGCACCACTTCTCTCACACTCCGAGAAGCCATTTCCTGCTCCGTAACCACCGTGGCTGGCTGAGCGCTGGTTGCTTCTCGGCGTTCGACCACAAAGAGGGGGTCAGGCTGGGTGGTCGGGACGGCAGGCGTCGAGGGCACCGCCATGGCAGAAGAAGCGACGGGGAGAGGCAGCGGCCGGTCTAACAGAGCAGCGGTTCCCTTGAGGGGGACCAGAGGATATTCGGGCAGGATCGCCAAGGGCCTGCCTTGGGACGAGGGTACACCCAAGGGCGTACCCTGCGTCGCCAAGGGCGCCATACCTGGCAGGGGCAGAGCCGTAGGGCGCGGCCCCGGCTGCATCTGTGGCTCACGCAACAGTTGCTGAAGGGACATCTCACCCTGAAACCAGCGCTTGAGGTGTGATTCGTAAAATAACCCGCTGTCACGGATACTACCTTCCAGACGACTCGCCAACAGCGTGGTCGACGGCGACTCCTGAGGTGATAACAAGGGGGCTGTCGGCCTGATGGCGGCAGGAGGCGCAGGAAAGCGCAATAACACATCGGCAATCGTACGTGCCGCCGGACTGAAGTGCGTTTGCGTTGAGCTGGGCGTTGCGTTTTGCGTCGGCTCCCCGGCGGGAGGCTGCCGCAGCCCGTCCACAGCCCCCGGCAAGCGCCGCAGATCCCCCAGAACCGGGGGTAAAGGCCGTCCATCCAGACTAGCATCGCCCTGCAAGGCTCTTGGCCCTTCGCCTGGCGACACTGGTTGAACCGGCGAATTCAAGGCACGCTGAGAGGACGCCTCAGCTTGCCGACCCAGCACCTGATGTAACAGTGTATCGATGAGCGGCGTAATGCCGCTCACGAGACACCCTCATCCTTTTCGGCATCCACAGGGAAAGCACTGTTCCCCTGCTGAGGGGCATAAGCGCGATGCAAATCTCGCTGCCGCTGCGTCACACTGATTAATTTACCGAGTTCATCTCGTCTGGCAACCAGGCGACGGCGAATGTCTACATCATGCTCCAGGATCTGCTCAAGCAACTCCGCTTTGCGCCGCTTGCTGTCATCATCCAACCGAACCACGCTGTCCAATTCACGCAACTTTTCCACCAGCATGACGTAGTTACTACGCTGCTCGATCAGCTCTGCCCATTGTTCTTTATCTGCAAGCTCATGCATATAGCGCACACTCGCCAGCAGCCTTGCATAGGCATCAATGAGCGCTTGCCTGGAGTTGTCATGAGCCGTTTCGGAAGCTGTCATATTGCCTCACGCACTTTGCCGTTGACCAATTTCACGCCATGCAGAGGCAATGTCCTCGAGCAGCTGCTCCGCCTGACTTAGGCTCTCTTCATCGTTACGCAGATTCGCAGCTAACAGCAAACGGGCAATATAGTCATACAGCGATGCCAATTGCTCAGCAATTTCGCCACCTTTTTCCTGGTCCAGCGCGGCGGCCAGGCCATTATTGACGATATCCAGCGCCTTGGAGATGGATTTACCTTTCTCCACCGTGTTGCCCGCCTGCATGTGAATGCGGGCTGCACGAATCGCCGCCTGTGCGCCATCGAAAAGCATGACGATCAGCTGGTGTGGGTCCGCCGACATGACACCACTTTCCACGCCGACCCGGGCATAAGCGCCTGCTCCACGACCGTAGGCTGCACCGCTGCGAGTATAGGTCATCAGAGGGCCCTCCTTGTAAAAGCAGCAGCCGACAAAGAGCGATACGCTGCTGGATAATTGAGACTTGGCATAATTGCTCGCTAACTGACATATCGGCGCCCTGTCAGCAGACTTTAATAAGTACCGACACTATTTCATTGACGACAGGTGACTTTCCAAAGGTGCGGTACGGGCTCAAGTAGAGACAGCAACTTCTCGCATCGGCTTACCAAGCCGCTCACGCACATCACCCCGCACGCTTCCAAGCAAGTTTTCACGCATGGGTGGCTCCGCCTGCTGGGTCAACGCCACTTCAAAAGGTGCGCCTGCGTCATCCAGGCGAACAATCCATCCCAGCTGTTCGCTGGAAAACAGCACGAGCGAGCCAATGGGTAACGTTTTGAAGCGCTCGATGTAGCGCTTGATCCATCGCACATCAAACTGATGAGGATGATTCAACAGGTGTCGATAGATCTGCTGGGCAGTTCGCGCCGGTCGGTCCGGCCGATCCCGCCTCATCGCTTCCACTACATCCACCACGGCACTCGCTTTAGACAGCTCAGTGATATCGCTCCCGGTCAGCCCATCAGGATAGCCACTACCATCGAGGCGCTCGTTAATGCCACCAATGACCGCCTGCGCCACCGTGGCAGATAACCACTGGCAAGTCTTCAATCGAGCCATTAGCAGCGACACATGCTCACTCAACATGTGGCGATGACGGGGCTCGAAATTGGGCGCCTTGAAGACCACCTGAGGTATCAGCGCTTTCCCCAGATCATGCACCAGACCACTGGCAACGATTGCCTTGCGCACATCACGCGGCACATTTTCGCCCACCAGATCCAGCAGATGAACCGCTACGGCAATACCATGCCGCACCAACAGTGGCTCCATGGACAAGCAGCGCGACGCGAACAGCAGCGCCTCGCGATCCTCTTCATGAAGCTGCAGAATACGGTCGGCATTGCGCGATAGCTGTCGTGAGTCAACATCATGGCCTTGTGTCAGCATCAGCAACTGAGCATCCAGATAGGCTGCCACTTTAACCACACGCCTTGCCATTGGCGTCGCGTAACGACGAATGTCACGCCGCCCCACCTGCTCACCGTTTGGCACACGCTTACCAGGCTGTGCGAACAGCGGAGAGGGCTGACGCTCCTCCTGGGCTTCCTTCTTGTAGCGAGCAGCCTCCCGCTCGATTTCGCATACGAAGTACCAGATCTGCCGCTCTTGCTCGGAGGTGCAGCCTGCAAAACGAAAGCCAACGCGTAACAGGTGACGCTCTGGATCCATTTTTTGATGGCGAGCGATAGCATGCACTTCGAACTGAGTACCGTCTGGAAATGCCAACACCAGACGCATGGGCTCCGATGACTCGGCTAGCACGCCGCTCGCTGTCAACGGCAGTTCAAGCTGACACCCATCCTGAGAGAGGTCTCGCAACTCGCCTGGCGCTCCTTCTTCGCCTGCGCCATAAACGGTCGCGGAGACCACCATGCCCATACGCAGCTCAGCGCGATATGACTCACGCCGCTGAAGCACATCTACGGAGTCCGGATATTCACTGCAGCATAAAAAACGCCCACCAGAACGGCGCGTTTCGGTGAGGGCAAGCAGCGGTGTACGCAACACCTTGCCTTGAGATTGCCCCCGCAGAAAGAAACGCTCGCCTTGCTCCAAGCGATACAGCAAATAGTCAACGGAAGACAAGTCCATTACCAGCGTCTCACCCTCGTGCTGCTCCATTAATACAATGGGCTCTGGACGCGCCTCCGGGGTATCAAGGCAAAGCGACACCCCACCACCCTCTATCATGGTATTCAGCAGAGAACTGATGGCGGATGGATTTGAAATACGTTCATACTCATCTTGCTGGACTGCCATGCGTGCCTCGCTTTCACAGCCGCGGTGGTCATGTGAACCCACCCTTGATATAAGGGAACCGAGCATAGCAGAAGCCCCAATGGCTCCGCATGCCGATTACTGCCTATCAGGCTTTTCTTTTTGTCTATACTGAAAAAGATAAAGTTTGTGAACATCTCGCCGATAACTCTGTTGGAGGCTATCCAACACCTGCATCGACCTCTAAGTTTACGTTACCCAGCCTTGAATGGCTTAGCAAAGAGGAACGTTGTTTATGGGCCCACTGCCAATCGACCTAGCGGTCGCCACGTCAAGTATTCCCGGCTCACAGGAGCGACCAATACGCACGCCTCCCGAGCTGACCGCCCCCACCCAGGAGGAACATCAGTCGTTGGCATTGAGCACGACAAGGGAAGAACTCCTGGAACCGATACAGCGTATCAATGAAGCCATGAGGGCACGCGGACTCGAGTTCGATATCAGCGAGGACTCCTCACGCATCATTACCCGCGTCATCGACAGCGAAACCGGCGATGTCATTCGCCAAATTCCTGCCGAGGAGGTCATTACGATGGCAGAGCGACTGGGAGAGCTACAGGGCAACCTGATTTCCTTGAACGTATGACGTTGCCAGCGCTCTTTTGCGCTGGCAACCCCATAACATAGTGAACCTCACGATAGCCACAGGACAAAAACACTACAAAATAGCGCTCCTACTGATGGCGCTTTCTAGCGTTGCGGCACCACAGCATCACGCTCTGTACGTCACCTTACACCTGCATATTCATGACGTCTCGGTAAGCAGTCACCAACCGGTTACGCACCTGCATACCCATCTGGAAGGCCACGCTGGCTTTTTGCATATCCACCATGACATCGTTGAGCTCAATATTCGGCTCTCCCGCCTGAAAGGCCATCGCCTTGGCATTGGCTGACTGCTGTAAACGATTGATTCTCTGGATAGACGCCTGTAGTTCACTGCCGAATCCAGCTTGCCCCACGACCGTCGAGACCTGCTCACCACGAACGGGCTGGGCAGCCTGTGCCGCCAGACTATGCATTTGCTGAAGGGCAGACTGTAGGGAGGGCGAACTCATACCAACTCCTCATATCGCGACGTTTAATGTGTTAGCAGGAGCCTACCACTGACACAGCCCATCTCATACGAACAAATGCGCGCGAAAAGCCAGGCTTTTCGTTCATTTATGGTGGACACACCTCATCATAATGGCGTTCATCATAATTCCGCCCTGTTTTTTGGTGGATCACCGCGATTGACGGAAAGAGCCTATGCCTTCTTTAGTGATGCGCCTGGGCCTACACCCGTTTTGCCAACCCTGCTGGAGGGATGCATGAGCGAAACCGGTGCTACGGCAGGCCGTCCAAACAGTACGACAGCAAACGCTTCGCAAAGCGGGGTGTCTTCTAGCGAATCCGCATCCCCATCAGCCCTCGAACGCGCAATGAAGCAACTGCGAGGCAATCCGCTGGTGGTTGTCTTGATCGCTTCAGCAGCTTCCATCGCGGTGGTGGCTGCGCTTTTCATGTGGGCCAGCAGCCCAGAGTACCGTGTACTCTACAGCAACCTGAACGAAGCGGACGGTGGGCGCATCATTGCCGAATTGGACAGCCGCGGCGTGCCTTACCAGTTCGGTCAAGGCGGTCAGGCCCTACTGGTGCCAAGCGCTCAAGTACACACGTTAAGACTCCAGCTTGCCGAGCAAGGGCTTCCCAGAGGCGGCAACCTTGGGCTGGAACTGATGGACAACCAGGCTTTCGGGATCAGTCAGTTCGCCGAACAGGTCAATTTTCAACGCGGTCTGGAAGGCGAGCTGGCACGCTCGATTGAATCTCTGGGCCCCGTGGAGCGCGTGCGCGTTCACATATCCATGGCCAAGCCATCTGTCTTCATACGTGACCGAGAGCCCGCCAAGGCGTCCGTCGTCTTGACACTGCTGCCCGGGCGCGTTCTTGGAGAGGGACAGGTCAGCGCCATTGTCCACATGGTCTCTAGTAGTGTTCCGGAGCTTTCCACCGAAAACGTAACCGTTGTGGATCAAAATGGGCGTCTGCTGACCGCTAACTCACAGCAGGGCAATGACCTGGACGGCACCCAGCTTGCTTACATTACGGAAGTCGAGCGCTCTTATCAGCAGCGCATCGAAAACATTCTGCTGCCGATAGTAGGTCGCGACAACGTCCGCGCGCAGGTCGCTGCACAAATCGATTTTTCGCGCCGCGAAGAGACCTCAGAACGCTATCGCCCCAACCAGACCCCCAACGAGTCAGCCGTACGTAGCCGCCAGCTAAGCCTGTCGTACGATGGAGATGACCCGCTGGCGTCAGGCATTCCCGGCGCGCTGAGTAATACGCCGCCAGGCGTTGCCCCCTCCCCTATCAACCAACCCGATGACAATGCAGAGGATACGACAACTGAGCCAGGTGCCTTGCGCAACTTGCGCCAGGAAGATGTCGTCAATTACGAGGTCGATCGCAGCATCGAGCACATCCAGCACCGCCTGGGACAGATAGAGCGCCTGACAGCGGCTGTGGTGGTGAATTTCCGTACGGTCACCAATGAAGAGGGGGGGACCGAGCAAGTCGCCCTCAGTGCTGAAGAAGTGGCACAGCTGGAGCGCCTGGTTCAGCAAGCCATGGGGTTCTCTGGTCAACGCGGAGACCAGGTCGAAATTGTCAATACGCCGTTTGCTATCGATGAAGACCCACGCACCGAAACCGTCTGGTGGCAGCAGCCAGACACATTGGCCATGGCAGCCAATTTGGGTCGCTACTTGCTGGTGGCGCTGGTGGCTTTCCTGCTTTACTGGTTGATTCTTCGCCCGCTGATCAAACGCTACACACAGCCGCCTTTGGTGGCCACAGCGACGCCCGGTGGTATTTTGAACACCAGTGTCGGCAGTGACGATGACAGTGATGTTGATGAAAGAGACGGTGATGTCAATGACGGGGACACCTACAGCGACAAGCCCAAACGTCGACGCAAGACATCACTGTATGAACACAATCTCAATGATCTGCGCGAAATGGCCCAGGAAGACCCACGCATGGTGGCCATGATTATCCGCAGCTGGATGAATGCCAATGACTAGCATCACGGAGATGAGCGGAGCACGTAAAAGCGCCATTCTATTGCTGGCCCTGGACGAAGACAGCGCCGCCGAGGTATTCAAGTTTCTCAGCGCCGGCGAGGTGCAGGAGATCAGCACCGAGATGGCACGACTGCATCAAGTGTCGCATGAAGATATGAAGGCCGTGCTGGAGGCGTTCCATCGGGAAACCGAAGAGTTTGTCGCGCTGAACCTCAACTCCAGCGAGCATATCCGCTCCGTCCTGACCAAGGCATTGGGCAGCGAGCGCGCCACCAGCCTGATCGAGGACATTCTCGAATCTACGGGCAACAACTCGGGTATCGATGCGCTCAACCTCATGGAAGCCTCCATGGTGTCCGAGCTGATTCGTGACGAGCACCCACAAATCATCGCGACCATTCTGGTACATCTGGATCGTCACCAGGCGGCTGACATTCTCGAACTGTTCGAAGAGAAGCTACGCAACGATGTCGTACTGCGTATTGCCACCTTTAGCGGTGTTCAACCGGCAGCCCTGCAGGAGCTGACCGAAGTGCTCACCAGCATGCTGGACGGCCAGAACCTCAAGCGCAGCAAGATGGGCGGCGTGAGAACGGCTGCCGAGATCCTCAACCTGATGAACTCGTCCCAGGAAGAAGTCGCCATCGAGACGGTGCGCTCCCACAGCGAAGATCTGGCACAAAAAATCATCGACGAAATGTTCCTGTTCGAAAACCTGCTCGACCTGGACAATCGTGCCATTCAGATGGTGCTTCAGGAGGTGGAGACCAACTCACTGGTGGTGGCACTCAAGGGAGCCCAGGACGCACTGGTGGACAAGTTCCTGCGCAACATGTCGCAGCGTGCTGCCGATCTGGTACGCGAAGACATGGAAGCCCGCGGTCCCATCCGGGTGTCGCAAGTGGAAACCGAGCAAAAAGCCATTTTGCAGATCGTGCGGCGCTTGGCCGACTCAGGCGAAATTGTGCTAGCCGGTGGAGATGATGAGTATGTCTAATACTCACTCACCTGAGTTCGACCGCCACGGCCAGTGGCGCCGCTGGCAAATGGAGGAGCTGCTCGCCTCACAAGCGTCGGATAATGACCGCGGACAAGGCCCAACGGCACACCAACGCAAGGTCGAAGCGGCTAAACGAGCCGCTGCAGAAGCACGCGCCCGTGAAGAGCAGGAGCGTCAAAGAATTTATGAGCAGATTCGCGAGGCGGCCGAAGAAGAGGGGTACCAGGCCGGCCTGTCACGCGGCCATGAAGAAGGGCTGACCAAGGGCCTTGAGGAGGGCCGTGCACAAGCGACCGAGGAGCTCAATGCACAGTTGCAAAAAGCGTTAGCGCCACTGGCATCCTTGGCAAAGCAGTTTTCCGAGGCACTCGAGCGCCTGGACGACACCATCGCCCATGATCTTGCCGAGCTGGCGCTAGCGACTGGCAAGCAGCTGGCTGGTGATGCGCTTGATAAACACCCTGACCACATCCTGCAGATCGTGCGTGAGCTTCTACACACTGAGCCGCCTCTGGTGGGCAAACAGCGCCTTTGGCTGAACCCGACAGACCACACCCTCGTTGAAAAACACCTGGGGAGTGAGCTAGAGGCTGCCCAGTGGGTACTCCAGCCTGATGATCAACTCTCCCGTGGAGGCTGCCGAGTCACCAGCGCTCAAGGGGAGCTGGACGCAACCTTTGAAAGTCGCTGGCAAAGCGTCCAGACACAGCTGCGCAAGCGCCATAGCGCTCCTTCCGCAGGTTGATACGATGAACACGCTCTCCTGCCCGCATCAGCACCGCTGGCGCAAAGCCCTTCAGCGCACCACTCAGCGCATCAGCCGCCTGCCTCACTACCGCACCAGCGGTAGGGTCGTCAGGGCCACGGGCATGGTCATAGAAGTCGTCGGGTTACGCGTCGCCGTAGGGAGCGCCTGCCACATTGAATTACCCGGCGCCGATGGTCGCTTGAACGACAGCGATAAATTTGCCGAAGCGGAAGTCGTTGGCTTTTCAGGCGAAAAGCTTTTCCTGATGCCGCTCGAAGAGATTTCCGGCTTGATGCCCGGCGCTCGTGTCACACCGCTGGTCGATGGCAACGGGCATAGCGCGCGCCGCTTCCCAATGGGCGACGAACTGCTTGGGCGGGTACTCGATGGCAACGGCACGCCCCTCGACGACCGAGAAAACCTCGAGGAAGCGTCACGCACGACGCTCAGCTCGAGGCCCTTGAACCCGCTGTCTCGAGCGCCCATCGAAGCACAAATCGATGTGGGCATTCGTGCCATCAATGCGCTATTGAGTGTGGGTAGAGGGCAGCGGATGGGCCTGTTTGCGGGTTCCGGCGTAGGTAAATCCGTCCTGCTGGGCATGATGGCACGCTATACCGAAGCGGACGTCATCGTGGTCGGCCTGATTGGCGAGCGTGGCCGCGAAGTGCAGGACTTCATTGACAACATACTGGGCCCGGAAGGTCGTCGGCGTGCCGTCGTGGTCGCCGCACCTGCGGACACCTCCCCGTTGCAGCGCTTGCAAGGGGCAGCCTACGCCACGCGCATTGCGGAGAGCTTTCGCGACTCAGGGCGCAATGTCCTGCTGATCATGGATTCGCTTACCCGCTACGCCATGGCCCAACGCGAGATTGCGCTGGCCATTGGTGAGCCTCCTGCCACCAAGGGGTATCCACCTTCCGTATTTGCCAAGTTACCGGGGCTGGTAGAGCGCGCCGGTAACGCAGAGCGCGGCGGCGGCTCTATTACTGCCTTTTACACCGTACTGACGGAAGGCGACGACCAGCAGGATCCCATTGCCGATTCTGCCCGCGCCATACTGGATGGCCATATCGTGCTGTCGCGCACCCTGGCAGAGGCGGGTCACTATCCCGCCATCGATATCGAAGCCTCGATCAGTCGCGCCATGACGGCCATCGTCACGCCCGAGCAACAGCAGGAAGCACGCACCTTCAAGCAGATCTTCTCGCGCTATCAACGCAACCGAGACCTGATCAGTGTGGGCGCCTATAGCCCAGGACACGACCCCAGACTGGACGAGGCGGTCAACCGCTTTCCAAGCCTGGAGCGCTTTTTACAACAAAACATTGATGAGTGCGCAACGCTGGCCGAGTCTCGCCAGGCGCTACGCACGGTGGTGGGAGGCTAAATGAGTAACCATCAGATCGACATGCTGACCGACCTGGCGCGTGATGCGCGGGACCAAGCGGGAAAGTTGCTAGCCCAGGAGCGCCAAACGGAACAACAAACGGAGGCGCAGCTAGCGTCACTGAGCCGTTATCGTGTGGAGTACGCCGAACGCCTGCAGCAGGCGATGAGAGAAGGTATCGACCCTGCCACCATGTATAACTATCAGCAGTTTCTGGCGTCTCTTGATGCGGCACTGAGCCGAGCACGTCAAGCCTTGGCAGCGCAACAGAAACGCGTACAGCAAAGCCAGCAGAACTGGCAGCAGGAGCAGCGTCGGCTCTCTTCTTACGATACACTGGCCTCACGACGCTTGCTGGAAGAGCATCGACGGCAGGCAAGGCATGAACAGAAAGCCAACGATGAGTTGGTCACTAACCGTATGGCTCGTCAGAGCCCTGATAAGCCGCTGTAACGTGGCGCCGGGATTTATATGAATATCGACATGCTACTTTCCGTGAGTCAGGGCCATGCTAGCACCACAGGCAGTGCTTCCAGAACCTCAGGTGACTCACCTAACAATGGTTTATTTCGCCAGACGCTGCAGCTGGCATCGCAAGGACAACATCGCCTACTTCACGCAGCGAATCCATCTGCGCAGCTCACCGCTTCATCAGATGCACTTCCTTCTGCATCTTTTTCAAGCGCCCTTGATGCACTGGGCATTCAATTGGATACAGAGGCTCTCGAGGCGCTCATGGGTTATCTCAGCAGCGCCCCTGCATCAAGTGTCTTGTCCGAAGCTGAGCGATCATCCTCCGAGTTAGTCTCATTAGATGCACCCCTGCCCTCTCAGGGCGAGCTTCAGGAAATCGCGCAGCGGCTAACATTGATGACCTCATATCAAACGGAGACTGCTACGACACCCGCTCCTCCAGTGGTTGAAGCAACTATTCGCTCGATTGCCGAACAGCTGTCACTGGAAGAGCACGAGGTTCTACCCCTGCTGCAATCACTAAACCCAGTGACTAGCCAGCTCGTTATAGCGAGTAATAGCACTGCAAATATCTACCAAACGCTGGACGCTCAAGCTAAACAGCCGCTGCTATCGCCGACAAGTGTTTATGCCAACCTGACAGGCGATACGGCTAATGCTTTAGCACGCAGCTCCTTTGACACTGCCCCCACCAATGTCATACAGAGTCTGGCAACGCCAGAGGGCGCCCAGAGTTCCGCGCCAGCAGCTCCCTCACTAATGGCGCCTAACAATGCAGTGCCCTCTGTGTCAGCATCATCGATTACACCGACCCAGGCTACCCTAAGCGCGCCCGTTTCAAGCCCTTCATGGCCATCACAGCTTGGGCAGCAACTGGTTCACATTACCCAACTTGGCGGTGAACAGCAGGTGAAAATGAATCTTCACCCTGCTGAACTCGGCCCACTCTCCATTTCTTTAAAAATGACGGAGCATGGCGCCCAGGCTCACTTTTTGACGGCCCACGCACAGGTCCGCCAAGTGCTCGAGCAAGCTATACCACAACTGCGAGAAATTCTGGCTGAACAGGGTATCGCTTTGACTGATGCTTCTGTCGGTGAACAAAATGCAAGCGGCCAAGCGTTTTCACAGCAAAACCCGGAAACAGGCACACAGCATGGGACTAGCACACAGGACGTTGCTGCGGAAGTAGAGACAAACAGCATGGTGACGACCACGCTGGACGGCCGGGTAGATTTATATGCCTGAGAAAAACGCCAGGTACATAGTAGGGAGCATGGGCTGTCGAAAGTAGCAGCCTGCTAAACCAAGAGATAGGCTATTCCAATAAGCCTGTTCGTTTCTTCATGATCACACCCGTTCGGCATAATGCCTGGTGAGTGTCATGCATGAATACCATGGGAATCACAATGGCTGAATCAAGCGGCGGATCTAAAAAACTGCTTATAGTAATGATCATGCTGGTATTGCTCTCCACCGCAGGGGCAGCAGCGGCTATCTATCTCGTTCTTGACCAGCAGGGCGGAGCCGAAGGCGAAACCCAGCAGCAGACGCTCGCGCCGACGCCACCTGTCTTTACGCGCATCGAACCTTTTACTGTCAATCTGGCCGATGATCGTTTCGGGTCACGCCTGCTCTATACCGGTATTACACTACGCGTAGGCAACGAACAGAGCAAAGCCATCATTGAAGAGCACATGCCCCAGGTACGCAGCCGCCTGCTGATTCTCCTGTCGGGCAAGCAAGCGAGTGAGCTGACCTCCACCGAAGGTAAGGAAGCGCTGGCTCAGGACATTATCAGTCGTTTATCGGTTCCCCTGACTGAGAATCAGCCGCCCCTGGATCTCCGGGAAGTGCTGTTCACCGAATTCATCGTTCAATAATCCCGGGTACTGGAGCCGTTCATGTCGCAGGACGATCTACTGTCCCAGGAAGAAATCGATGCTCTCTTGAAGGGCGTCAGTGGTGATGATGAGCCGACCGCTACGTCATCACACACATCAGATGAAGCGCGCATACGCCCCTACGACCCGTCGACTCAACACCGGGTCATCAGGGAGCGTTTGCATGCACTGGACTTTATCAACGAACGATTTGCGCGCTATTTTCGTAATGGGCTGTTCAACCTGATTCGTCGCAGCTCGGATATTACCGTCGAGTCAGTGCGTTACCAAAGCTTCAGCGAATTCTCTCGCAACGTCCCGGTGCCCACAAACCTCAATATTGTATCGATGAAGCCACTGCGTGGCTCCGCACTGGTGGTCTTCCCCCCGAACCTGGTCTTCATGGTGGTAGACAACCTGTTTGGCGGTGATGGACGCTTCGTGACGAAATCAGATGGCCGCGAGTTCACCAATACCGAACAACGTATCATTCAGCGCCTGCTGAACCTCGCCATTGATGCCTATAAGGAAGCCTGGAAGGTCGTATACCCGTTGGACGTACACTTTCTGCGTTCGGAAATACAGTCCAAATTCGCGAACATTACCAACTCGCCCAACGAGATCGTCGTCAATACCAAGTTCAATATCGAAGTCGGTAATTTATCCAGCAGCTTCCAAATCTGCATGCCCTACGCCATGATCGAGCCGCTGAGAGACCTGTTGGTCAACCCGATCAATGACAGCAACCATGACAGCGACGGCACCTGGACACGACGCATGGCCAGCGAGCTTCGCCAGTCTGAAGTCGAACTCATTGCAGAGTTCGCTCAGATCCCCAGCCGCATTGCCCACGTGATGGGGTTGAAAAAAGGCGATGTATTGCCGATGGACATCCCTTCCACGATTACCGCGCGGGTCGATGGCGTACCTGTCATGGAGTGTGAGTACGGCAGCCAGCGGCAGCAGCGCGCACTGCGCGTTCTGCGCTTGATCGACCATGCTGCCATGAATAACGTATCGTCCCAGGACTTTATTAAAGGTTCAACGCGACAGAAAGCCAAGGAACCCAAAGCATGACAGACCCAAACAAACCCGATCAAAAAGTTTCTGATGACGATTGGGCGGAAGCCATGTCTGCACAAGAAGAGTCATCGTCCAGCGCCGATGCCGCCAGTGACGATGATGACCCCTGGGCTGCCGCGATGGCGGAGCAAGAGGCTGCCGAACAAACGGATGCCAGTGAAGAGCCTGAACAAGAAGCTCCCATGGCCAAGCCAGCCAGTGACGATGTCTTCCTCCCTCTGAATGGTGAACAGAGCAGTGGTGCCACCCGTGATCTGGAAATGATCATGGATATCCCTGTCAAACTCACCGTTGAGCTTGGCCGTACAAAGCTCACCATCAAGCAGCTACTGGAGCTTGCCCAGGGCTCTGTCATTGAGCTCGAGGGCCTGGCGGGTGAGCCCATGGACATTCTCATCAACGGCTACCTGATTGCCCAGGGGGAAGTCGTGGTCATCGAGGATAAGTACGGCATTCGTATTACCGAGATCATCACGCCCTCCGAGCGCATTCATAAACTCAACCGATGAGTGTCGCGACGACATCGACGCCCGTGGACGCGTTAAGCGGCGGCGATGCCCTTATCGGCATGGCCGTCCTCGGAAAGACCGCTGCTGCACTGGTTCTGGTGATTGCGATCATACTGGTGTGCACTGCCCTGCTCAAACGCTGGCAGCAGCATCGTTACGACCATGGGGCGCAGCTACGTGTCGTGGGCAGCACCGCCATTGGCAGCCGAGAGCGGGTCGTGGTCGTCGAAATCGAGGATACCTGGCTGGTGCTGGCAGTCAGTGGCGGGAAAGTCACCAAGCTCCAGGAGCGCCCCGCTCCCGAAGATCGTGCGCAGCCTGATCCAGAAGGCTCACCAGCGCCTTTTGCTCAACGTTTCAGCAGCGCCTTGGCCGGCTATCGTCATAAGCATTCCGCCACCCCGCACTCCACCGACTCTCAGCCCAAACCATGACGCATGCTCTGCTTTTGTTTCGCTCTCTGGCACTACCGAAATGGTTCCTCAGCCTGCTATTACTGGGCTGCTGGTTTTCTCTGCTCTGCGTGCCCGCAGAGGCGCAGCAGCTTCCCGGCCTGACCTCACAGCCAACAGGCGATGGTGGCCAACAGTGGTCGCTGTCTCTGCAAACCCTGCTCTTCCTCAGTTCACTGGCATTCCTGCCCGCCATGCTGCTGATGATGACCAGCTTCACGCGCATTATCATCGTACTGAGCCTGCTGAGAACCGCCATGGGCACCCAGGCCACGCCCCCTAATCAGGTCTTGCTGGGTATTGCGCTATTTCTGACTTTTTTTGTCATGTCGCCCGTTATCAGCCAGGTGTACGATACGGCCTGGGTGCCTTTGACTCAGGAAGCGATCAACTTTGAAGAGTTCCTACTCCAGGCACAAATTCCGTTCAGAGAGTTCATGCTGGCACAGACCCGGGAACCTGACCTGGCGCTTTTCGTGCGCCTGGCCGACATAGGCCCGATGCAAGGCCCGGAAGAGCTTCCCATGCGTGTACTGCTCCCCGCTTTCGTCACCAGCGAGCTGAAAACCGCGTTTCAAATTGGCTTTACGATCTTCATTCCCTTCTTGATCATTGACCTCGTGGTGGCCAGTACACTCATGTCGTTGGGGATGATGATGGTCCCCCCCGTCACGATTTCACTTCCTTTCAAGCTTATGCTGTTCGTGCTGGTGGACGGTTGGCAACTGATCATCGGCTCACTGGCTGAGAGCTTTTACATGATTTAGTACCGCCAGGCCGATAAGGAGAACGAACATGACGCCAGAGATGGTAATGAGCCTTGCTTACCAGGGTATGCGGGTAATGCTACTCCTGGCAGGCCCCATACTGCTGGCCGCCCTGTTCGTCGGCCTGCTGGTCAGTCTGTTTCAGGCTGCCACGCAGATCAACGAAATGACGCTGACCTTTATCCCCAAGATTCTTGCAGTATTCACCGTACTGGTCGTGGCAGGCCCTTGGCTCATCGGCTTGATCACGGACTTCACACACCGTCTATTCAGTAATATTCCCGCGATGGTGATGTAGGCCGTGGTTGAGGTCACCTTTGCCCAGTTGCAGGGCTGGCTGGTCGCGTTTTTCTGGCCCTTCGTGCGCATTACGGCCTTCATGACCGCTTCCCCGCTGTGGGGCCACTCCAGCGTGCCTAATCAGGTCAAAGTGGCACTCGCTGCCGTCATCGCGGTAGTGATCGCTCCCTTGCTACCTCCCATGCCAGAGGTTGCGCTCATGTCGTGGGCAGGTGTGGGTATCATCATTGAGCAGATGCTGATAGGGCTGGCCATTGGGTTGGTCATGCATATCATGTTTGCCGTGGTACAGGCAGCGGGCGAATTCATCGGTTTGCAGATGGGGTTGGCCTTTGCCAGTTTCTTTGATCCCTCTAGCGGCACCAACATCATGGTGTTGTCGCGTATTCTCTATATGGTGACACTGTTGATGTTTTTGGCCTTCAATGGCCACCTGATGGTGCTGGAAGCGCTGATCATGAGCTTTGTCACGCTGCCCATCGGTATCGGGACACTAAACCCTGGCGCTTTTGAGCTGCTTGCCCGCTATGCAGGCACCATCTTTGCTTCCGGCATGCTGCTAGCCTTGCCACTAGCAGGCCCCCTGCTCATTATTAGCTTGTCGTTGGGCATCCTGAACCGTTCGGCACCACAGCTGACGGTGTTCAATATCGGCTTCCCCACGTCCATCCTGGTGGGCCTGACGCTGCTGATGGTCTTGATGACCGATCTTGGCAGCTTTCTTCAACAGCTGTTCAGCCAAGGTATCATGTTTACTCAAGGGCTGATCGAAGCCATGGCCCCCATAAACTAACGCCCAGCCACTAGAGGAGTGGCTGGGCGTTTATCAACGTGACAAGACATGTGTCACATGTAATCGAACAGCGACATTCCCTTGACATCGACGAACGCACGCTGCGCTGCCTGCAAGCCTATCTGTCGCAGGCTGTATTCGGAGATCGCCGCGGCATAATCAAGGTCTACAAGATCAGATAGCGTTTGTTCATAGTTGAGCATCCGGTTGCTGCCCACCGCATCGATGACATCCAGTTCATTGAGCCTTGCGCCAGCAGAAGCGCGTACCGTCAATACATTATCCATCGCATTGTCCAAGTCACGCATGGACGTATTGAGCGTATTGCGCAGCGCGGCCTTCTCGCTGGCCGTTTCAGCAGGCGTCTCCAGAACTCGGATTGCAGCTTCCATAGTACGGAAAAGATCCGCAGGACGTTGCTCACTGCCCGACCGAGCGATGAGAATCTCATCGCCAGCTTCTGAGGCACCACTCAGCGTTACACTAACACCACCGAAGCTCAACTGTTGCCCACTGGGATCGTAGGGCTGTTCAACTTGTCCAACAACATCTTGTCAATCCGAGCCATCAAACCTCTGCAGGGTATAAATTGGCTCATCATCATCGTTCTCATCGAACCTTATACGAAAACTATCCCCATAGTCAGGGGCATTCACACTCACCACTTGTGGGCCGCTAAAGGTTACGCTGCCAAGGTTCGCAGCGTTAGCTTCAGCTACATAACCCGCGCCACTGGGCACTTGCTGAAAAACAGTTACGCCAGTCTCTGTAACCGGCATTAAACGCGATGCATCAACACGTTGCTCACGGCCATTGCTGTCGCCGACATACTCGACGCTGCCATCAGCCGACTTCACAAATGGCGGAGCGTTATCCTTGTAGCCGCCAAAAATATAGCGACCGTTGCCATCCGTTGCATTTGCCTGACCTATCAAGGTTTCGTAGATCCCTTTTAGCTCACTGGCAATGGACTCTCGGTCGACATCGCTCAATGTGTCGCTAGATGCCTGAATGAGCAAATTTTTAGCACTGATAATCCCATCCTTAATACTGTTAAGAATACTCTCTGTCTGGGCCAAAGAGTTACGTGCGGAGATACGCGAAGCCGCATACTGCTCAGTGATCGCTTTCGACTGGTCGACACCGACAGCACGTGACGCTGCTTGCGGGTCATCCGAGGGATTCACCACGCGGCGACCGCTGGCAATTTGCTGGCTGACTTTCAAGAAATCACTTTGCTGGCGGTTAAGAGACGCCGTGCTTTGCTCAAACATGGTGACCGTACTGATACGCATCGCCTAAGCCTCTTGTTAGTTCCGCAAGTTCAAAATGGTGTCCATAATAGAGCCCGCCGTATCGATGACACGCGCATTGGCCATATAGTACTGCTGGTAGCGAATCAGATTGGCAGCCTCTTCGTCCAGGTTTACACCAGACTCAGACTGCTGCACCGCGCGCAGCTGATCGGTTAGTCCTTGACGCGCGTCCAGGTTAACCTGAGTAATATTGGCACGGTTACCGACATCACTCACAATGGAGGCGTAGGCAGAACTAACGGAGGCTGAGCCTCCCACCACTGCCTCACTCTGCAACTTTTGCAAAGCTAATGCGTTACGGTTATCACCCGAGGCCGCGATAATGTTTTCGGTAACCGTCAACGTCGCCGTTTCATCAGTGGCCGGGAGTGAGGTAGAGGTAAGCGTAAAGCTCATCCCATCTATTTCAACCGTTTTGTTCTCTTCTAAATCTAAAATGCTATTATCTACATCAAAAGGTTGACCATCAATGCGGATCGTCGAATCCGGTGGTGTTACTGTTAACTTGCCCTCTGAATCCAGCCTTAACGTATACTCTTTATGGTTAGAGAATGCCCCTGGCGACATCTTTAGATCATCAACGGCTAAATCACCCGAGTGTTTAAATGAAGTAAGAGAACTGCCTTCTTCACCGTCTAAGCCTGCATCACCTGCGGCTATTTTATCCCCGTCCGTAATCGCCACCTTCATATCCTGGCCGGCGCGACGAACAGGCTGAATTTCGAACTTATCGCCATTCTGTGGCGTACTCTCAAAGGCAACATTAACGCCACCAAAGGACAGTACTCCGCCATCCAATGTGAAGTCCACCTCGTCACCACTGTCATTACGTGTCACGCTATACGCGTCATTGCGATAACTGATGGTGTAGTCTGTAGCGCGTAGCTCATCAATATTATCAGTATCGAATTCAACGGATGCTATTTCAGAGGCATTGCCTTTATATGTTCGGCGACAATTAGGATGACCGGTTAGCGACAACTATCTTGGCCGGTTGGATGTAACAATTGGCCCCTTGTTTTCCATGGTGGAGCAATGGGTGCCAGGCCAACACATAACCAACCGACAAGAGGAGCTGTTCATGCAGCACCGACAAAATGGCGCAAGCCAGGAAGTGGCTGCCGCCAAGGCGGGCATTTCCGTTCGATCCGGACGACGCATCGAGACGTCAACACAAAAACCCCGCGTTAACACCGAGCGGCAGTGGCGCACCCGAGAAGATCCACTGGAAGCCGTTTGGGAGACAGAGTTGCTCCCCTTGCTAGAAGCCAAGCCGGATTTGACCGGAACAACCCTGCTTGATTACTTGCAAGAGCAGTACCCTGAGCACTACGACCAGACCATTTTGCGCACACTGCAACGCCGGGTGAAGCAATGGCGAGCACTGCATGGGCCGGAACGAGAGGTCATTTTTCGCCAACAGGCCGTTGTCGCACAGCAGGGATTTTCTGATTTTACCCACCCCGATAACCCGATTACGATTCAGTCCAAGGCCTTTCCACACCTGCTCTATCAATTTCGACTGGCCTACAGTGGCTGGCGCTCGGTCACCGTGGTTCAGGGCGGTGAGAGTTATGCGGCTCTGGCGACGGGGTTGCAGCGAGCCTTACAGCAAGCTGGTGGCAGCCCTGTTGAGCACCGCACGGATAGCCTGAGTGCGGCACGCAATAACCGGCAGAACGTGTGGACTGACGCTTACAGCGAGCTGTGCCAACATTACCGCATGACGCCTACCCGGAATAATCTGGGGCAGTCCCATGAGAACGGTGTCGTGGAGTGTGCCAATGGCTCGCTCAAGAAACGCCTGGCACAACAGCTGTTACTGCGCGGCCACAATGACTTCGAGAGTATCGAACAGTATCAGGCGTTTATCGATGGCGTTGTCGGCAAGCTCAACCAACGCAACCGGTCCCGTGTGCTTGAAGAACAGGCCGCCTTGCAGCCACTGCCGGAGTTTACAGCCGCCGAGTATCAGACCCTCCATCTCAAGGTGACGCGCAGCTCAACGATCGAAGTCCGCCGCGTTGTCTACACGGTGCCATCGCGCCTGATTGGCGAATCGATACAAGTCAGGCTGCATCACGACAAGCTGGTGCTGTTCGTTGGTCAGCAGCCTGCATTGACCCTGGTGCGTGTTTACCCCAAGCCTGGCGAGAACCGTGCCCGCAGCGTCAATTACCGGCACGTGATCTGCTCGCTGGCCTCCAAGCCACAGGCCTTCCGTTACTCTCAGCTGCGTGATGACCTGCTCCCGGACGACAACTACCGCGAACTCTGGCAACTCGCGGATGAGCATCTTGAACCCCGTGAAGCCTGCAAGTGGATCGTGACAACACTGCGGCTGGCCTTCGAATACGGTGACGAGCAATCGCTGGGGGAAGACCTGTTGATAGAGGCCCGGGCCGGCCGGTTCGCGTCAATTACCGAGATCCAGTCACGCTACCTTCGCGGCAATCCCGATCTCGAATTCTCAGCTTCAAATCAACACACCCTGGTCAGTTATGACGACTTGCTGTCTTCGATCCGCAGCCAAGAGGCGTCGATATGACCGACTCCGTCGCCTTACTGCTTAAGGAACTCCGTCTGCCGGCCTTCCACCGTCACTATCAATCGCTCTGGGAAACGGCTATTGAAAAGAACTGGTCACACACGGATTACCTGGCAGCCTTGTGTGAGTACGAACTCTCAGACCGCTACCAGCGTCGTACCCAGAAATGGCTACGGGAGGCAAAGCTTGCGGCCAACAAAACCTTCTCGGCGTTGGATCAGAGCGGCTTTAGCCGCCCCTGTAACGCGGCACTGGCCAAGCTGCAACAAGACAGTGACTGGGCACACCATGCCGACAATGTGCTGTTGATCGGCCCCAGTGGCACCGGCAAAACCCACATCGCCAATGCCCTGGGCCATCAACTTACCGAGCAGGGCGTGCGTTGCAAACTGTTCCCTGCGATAGCGCTGGTTCAGCACCTACAGCAGGCCAAGCGCGATCTCGACTTGATGACCGCCATGACACGCCTGGATAAATACCGAGTCATCATCATCGACGACATAGGCTATGTAAAAAAGACGGATGCAGAAACCCAGGTGCTGTTCGAGTTCATCGCTCACCGCTATGAGAGTGGCAGCTTGATCGTCACAGCCAACCAGCCCTTTAGCGAGTGGGATCAAATATTCCCGGACAGCATGATGACCGTAGCGGCTGTAGACCGACTGATACACCACGCCACCATTATCGAATTAGAGGGGGAAAGCTACCGACGACAGCAACAGCTTAAGCAGGCTGGAAAGAGTAAAAAGTAAGACCACTCAACCGGCCATCATAGTTGTCGCGGACCGGACAAGATAGTTGACGCCAGACACTTTTATAGCTGTATCCTAGGGAAACGCTGCATAAATCCCGCCGGAGCTGCCTCATAACCACCGACGAGGTAAAATCTGACCTGTCGTCCAACACCCGCTGACAGAGCCACTCCGATGAAACAGATCTCATTCGCCCAGGCTGAGCACCAGAACAAGAAGAAGGTCACCCGCCGCGAGCGGTTTCTTGCCAGGATGGAGAAGCTGGTGCCGTGGCAACGGCTGATCGCAGCACTGTCGCCGTCCTACTTCCCGAATTCAGCGGGCAAGCGAGGCCGACCACCCATTGGCCTGGAGCGCATGCTGCGCATTTACTTTCTGCAGCAGTGGTATGCCCTGGCCGATGAAGCGCTGGAGGATGCCATCTACGACAGCCAGGCCATGCGTGACTTCATCGGTATCGATCTGGCCATCGAGAGTGTGCCGGATGCGACCACGCTGCTGCGCTTCCGTCACCTGCTGGAGCAGCATGCCCTGACCCAGCGGATCTTCGAGGAAATCAACGCCCACCTGGCCGAGCAGGGCCTGTTCATGCGCGAGGGCACCATCGTCGACGCCACCATTGTGGCGGCGGCCCCCTCCACCAGGAACAAGGCCAGGCAGCGCGATCCGGAGATGAAGCAGACCCGGAAGGGTAAGCAGTATTACTTCGGCATGAAGGCCCATATCGGTGTCGATGCGGTCACCGGACTGACCCACAGTGTCGCCGCCACGTCGGCCAACGTCGCCGATGTCACCATGGCCGGCGCTCTGGTCCGGGAGGATGACAAGCGGGTATACGGCGACGCGGGCTACACCGGCATGTGGAAGTACCTGGACGAAGAGAAGGATGCCCCGGACTCCCGCTGCTGTGTCGCCGCCAAACGCGGCACCATCAAGAAGATGGAAGACAGTCCCATGAAAGCGCTGCTGCTGGCGATCGAGAAGGCCAAGGCCAGCATCCGCGCCAAGGTCGAGCACCCGTTTCATGTCATCAAGAACCTCTTCGGCTACCGGAAGGTGCGCTACAAGGGGCTGGCCAGGAACCAGGCGCAGCTGTTCACCCTGTTCGCCCTCGGCAATTTGGTGCTGGCTGGACGATGCCAGGGGCATGCTGACGGGGCCAGTGTGTCTTGAATCTGGCCTGGCAGCTGGATAACCAGGCTGCCAAGGTAAAAAAGCCACCTTCCGTGGCCAGAAAGTGACCGTTGACGCGGTGAATATGCCGCCCTGAGTGCTTTAGCCGCTCAGAGACGAATTGATCAGCGGTTCCATAGGTGTGCCGAATGATGCTGTGCACTATGCCAGAAAAATCAGCTGGTTGGCGATACCCCATCCGCAGCCACCTGAATAGTTACCACGATTCTAGGGATTGGCGCTGTCGGGCATCGTCGAAAATGAAGCGCAATCCATGGCCTGTTCGAGGCTTTGCCATGACAGGCGCTCCTCTAATCTTCACGCTGACCCAATACCCCGTGGCCGCGTGCGGTCATGCCAAGATGGAGGTTCAACGGATGATCGATCAGCTCGACGGTGCCCTGCGTTTTCATCAGGAGGCATTGAACCTCCGCGCCAAGCGTCACGAGGTGCTGGCCAGCAACATCGCCAATGCCGATACGCCCAACTACAAGGCGCGCGACATGGACTTCTCCCGCGAACTCTCCCGGGTGATGGAAAGCGGCCGGGCGGGGGGCAAGGGGTTGGCCCTCGCCACCACGTCGGAGCGACACATCCCGGCGCGAGCCGAGGCGCCCGCGATCAACGAACTGCTGTATCGCGTGCCCGACCAGCCCAGTCTGGACGGCAACACGGTCGACATGGATCGCGAGCGGACGCAGTTCGCCGACAACGCGGTCCGTTACCAGGCGGCCCTGACCATGATCAATAGCCGCATCCAGGGCCTCAAGTCGGCGATGCAGCCCGAATAACAAGCAGGAGCAAGACGATGTCGATGTTTTCCGTATTCGATATTTCCGGCTCGGCGATGAGTGCCCAGTCGCAGCGCATGAACGTCACCGCCAGCAACCTGGCCAACGCCGACAGCGTCGCCGGGCCGGATGGCGAAGCCTATCGCGCCAAGCAGGTGATGTTCGAGACCCAGTCGCAAGGCGCCTATGGCATCGGCGGCGTTCGCGTCCGCGAGGTGGTGGAGGACCCGAGCCCCATGCGCCTGGAGTATCGCCCCGAGCATCCGCTGGCCAACGAGGAGGGCTACGTGACCATGCCCAATGTCGAGCCGGTGCATGAGATGGTCAACATGATCTCTGCGTCGCGCTCCTACCAGGCCAACGTCGAGGTGCTCAACACCAGCAAACAGATGCTGCTCAAGACCCTGACTCTGGGCGAGGGCTAACACCATGAGCAACACCATCGACACCAACGTGCTGAACGGCATGAATGCCGCGAGTTCGACGCAGAGTCAGAGCGCGGCCAACGACATCATGAATGACTTCATGACGTTGCTGCTGACGCAGATGCAGCATCAGGACCCCCTCAATCCGATGGACAATCATGAGTTGACCTCACAGCTTGCACAGATCAGTACCGTCGCCGGTATCGAACAGCTCGATCAGACCCTCAAGGGCATCACCGAACAGATCGATACCAATCAGGTGCTCCTGGCCAGTGGCTTGATCGGCCAGGCCGTGCTGGTGCCGGGCAACCGCATCCAACTGGCGGTGGACGAGTCGGGCCAGGCGTTCACCACGCCGTTCGGCATCGAGCTCGGGCAGGCCGCCGACAACGTCAAGATCACCATCACCAGCGCCAGCGGCCAGGTCATCAATCAGTACGACATCGGTCCGGCCAGTGCCGGCGTGCATTCCTTCACCTGGGATGGCAAGGACAGCGAGGGTCAGCAGGTCACCGAGGGTAGCTATCGCGTCAGCGTAGAGGCCACCAGCGGCGACCAGGCGATTGCCGTCGAAACCCTGAACTATGCCGTGGTGGGGGGGATCACCCCGGTTCAGAACGGTGGTGTGCGCCTGGATCTGGGCGCGGTCTACGGTCAGGTCGAGCTGAGTGACATCAGACAGATTCTCTAAAAATACGAGGAAGGGACATGAGCTTTTCACAAGCATTGAGTGGTCTGAACGCGCAGCAGCAGGCGCTGGGCTCCATCGGCAACAACATCGCCAACTCGCAGACGGTGGGTTTCAAGAGCTCCAACGTGCTGTTCGCCGATGTCTATGCCAACAGCCAGGGGTTGGGTACCCAGGTGGCCGGCGTTCAGCAGGATTTCGGCAGCGGCAACATCGAGGGAACGGGGCGCAACCTGGACCTGGCCATCGCCGGTGACGGCTTCTTCCGCTTTCAGCAGCTCAGCGGCGAGGTCGTCTACTCGCGCAATGGCCAGTTGACCATGACCGCCCAGGGCGATCTGGTCAACGCCCAGGGCGCCCAGATCATGGGTTATCCCGCCGATGAGGAAGGCAACGTCCAGGTCGGTGGCGCGCCGGTGCCGTTGAACGTGCCCGCCGACGACATTCCCGCTCAGGCCACCAGCCAGATGACCATTGGCATGAACCTGAATTCCGGTGAGACGGTCGTGGATCGTGACGTAACGGATTTCGCCACCAACGACCCGAACAGCTACAGCTACGCCACCAACGCCACCGTCTACGACTCCCTGGGCAACCCGCGCAACATGACGCTCTACTTCACCAAGGTGGGCGAGGATTCCGGTGGAAGTGATTGGGAAGTCCATGCGCTTCTTGCAGGCTCCAGCGACCCACAGGAAATCACGGATGGCGAATACCTTTCCTTCGATACCAGCGGTCGCGTGGTCGGCGACGCCGAATTCGCGGTGACCTTTGCCGACTTGCCAGGTGCCGAGGATCTGACGTTCGACATCGATCTGGGCAGTGCCACCCAGTTCGCCAACAGCTCCACGGTCAATGAGCTGAACCAGGATGGCTACACCTCCGGTGCTCTGGTCGGTATCAGCATCGAGGATGACGGCACCGTGATGCGCCACTATTCCAATGAACAGTCCCTGGCGGCGGGGCAGGTGGTGCTGGCGAACTTCCGTAATCCCGAGGGCCTGACGCCGATAGGCGACAATGCCTGGGCGGCGACCGCCGCGTCCGGGCAGGAACTGGTCGGTGCGCCGGGCACCGGCTTGCTGGGCAGTCTGCGGGCCGGGGCGCTGGAGAGCTCCAACGTCGACATGTCCGCGGAGCTGGTCGACATGATCATCGCCCAGCGTGCCTACCAGGCCAATTCCCAGACCATCAAGACACAGGACGAGCTCCTGCAGACCACCATCAACCTGCGTTGATGAGCGCTGAGCGGGGAAATTGACCATGGACCGCATACTTTACACCGCCATGAGTGGCGCCAAGCAGAGCATGGATCAGCAGGCGGTGGTCAACCACAACCTGTCGAACGTCTCGACCACCGGCTTCCGCGCGCAACTGCACGCCATGCGCGCCGTGCCGGTGCAGGGCGACGGGCATCTGCCGACCCGCGTGTCGGTGGCGGCGACCACGCCCGGTTCGGACTTCTCCCAGGGGCCGATGATGAGCACCGGGCGCGAGCTGGACGTCGCTCTCGAGGGTGGCGCCTGGCTCGCCGTGCAGGCCGACGACGGGAGCGAGGCCTATACCCGGCGTGGCGACCTGCAGGTGGATGGAGATGGCATCGTCATGCTCGCCGGGCGACCGGTGATCGGCGAGGGCGGGCCCATCGTCGTGCCGCTGGGCGCCCAGCTTTCGGTGGGCAGCGACGGTACCTTGAGCGCCATCGGCCAGGGCGAGGATCCCGATGCGCTGGTCGACGTCGGGCGTCTCAAGCTGGTGACGCCCGAGGCGGACCTGCTGCGCGGCGACGACGGCCTGTTCCGGCCGCCCGTCGGCGAAGAGGGCGAGCCGGTCGTGCTCGAGGCGGACGAAGATGCGCGCCTGGTCAGCGGTACCCTGGAGGGCAGCAATGTCAGTGCTGTCGAGAGCATGGTGGCGATGATCGACGTGGCGCGGCGCTACGACATGCAGATGAAGGTGATCGGTAGCGCCGACGAGAATGCCCAGCGCGCCAACAACCTGCTCTCCATTCAGGGTTAACGAGGAACCGAACGATGATCAAATCGCTGTGGACCGCCAAGACCGGTCTCGAATCGCAGCAGGTGCAGTTGGACGTGATCTCCAACAACCTGGCCAACGTGAGCACCAACGGCTTCAAGCGCTCGCGGGCGGTGTTCGAGGACCTGCTCTATCAGAACCTGCGCCAGCCCGGGGCGCAGAACAACGTCCAGAACCGTTTGCCTTCCGGCATGCAGGTGGGAACCGGCGTGCGCCCGGTGGCCACCGAGCGCCTGCACACTCAGGGCGGCTTGCAGAATACCGAGAACTCCCGCGACCTGGCGATCAACGGGCAGGGGTTCTTCCAGGTGCTGCTGCCCGACGGTACCACCGCCTACACCCGTGACGGCAGCTTCCAGATCGACGAGAACGGCCAGATGGTCACCGCCAACGGCTATCCGATGGAGCCGGCGATCATCATTCCCGACAACGCCCTGTCGCTGAGCGTGGGCGAGGACGGCATCGTCACCGTGACCCAGCCGGGCACCTCCCAGGACACCCAGATCGGCCAGATCACCATCTCGACCTTCGTCAATCCCACCGGTCTGCAGAGCATCGGCGGCAATCTCTATCTGGAGACCACCTCTTCCGGTCCTCGCAACGAGACGATGCCGGGCATGAACGGGGCCGGGCGGCTGATGCAGAACTACGTGGAGACCTCCAACGTCAACGTGGTGGAGGAGATGGTCAGCATGATCCAGACCCAGCGGGCCTACGAAATCAACAGCAAGGCGGTGCAGACCAGCGACGAGATGCTGGCGCGCCTCGCGCAGCTGTAATCCGACGAGGGCGGACGACGCATGAAAGGGCAGACCTCTTCGCACCTGTGGCGGCTGGCGGTGGCGGCCATGATGGTATCCATCATGGCCGGCTGTGCGCAGATTCCGCGCGCCTCCCTGGTGGGCGAGCAGGAGATGATCAATATCGCCGAGCCGCCGCCGCCGATTCCCAACGGGTCCATCTATCAGGCGCATCGCGGCGTCCAGCCGCTGTTCGAGGATCGTCGCCCGCGTCAGGTGGGGGACATCCTCACCATTGTGCTCGACGAGCA
Source organism: Halomonas sp. 18071143 (assembly GCF_019211725.1). Classification (NCBI taxonomy): domain Bacteria; kingdom Pseudomonadati; phylum Pseudomonadota; class Gammaproteobacteria; order Oceanospirillales; family Halomonadaceae; genus Halomonas; species Halomonas sp. 18071143. The sequence continues at coordinate 160,359 of NZ_CP078120.1, read as the reverse complement.
GGTCAGCGCCAGCTCCAACTCCCAGAGCAGCGCCACCCGCAATGGCTCGGCGAATCTCGACATCATGCAGATTCCCGATGTGATCGACTTCCTGGTCGACTACGGGTTCGACGTGTCGGGGGGCAACGCCTTTTCGGGAGGCGGGGGCACCCAGGCCAGCAACAACTTCACCGGCACCATCACCGTGTCGGTGCTCGAGGTGATGCATAACGGCAACCTGCGGGTGCGCGGCGAGCGCCAGGTCGGCATCAACCAGGGGCGCGAGTTCATCCGCTTCTCGGGCGTGGTCAATCCGCGCACCATCACCGGCCAGAATACCGTGCCTTCGACGCAGGTCGCCGATGCGCGCATCGAGTACGTCGGCGACGGCTACATCAACGAGGCACAGCACATGGGCTGGCTGCAGCGCTTCTTCCTCAATGTCTCGCCTTTCTGATCGGGAGCGTTCGATAGATGCCTAGGAATTCTTGCTTCATGCTCTCATCGCGGATCTCGCCCATGGCCTGGCTGTTCGGCGCGGCGCTGTGGCTCGCCCTGGCGGCGCCGGTCCAGGCCGAGCGGCTGCGCGACCTGGCGACCTTCGCCGGCGTTCGCGACAACGCCCTGGTGGGCTATGGCCTGGTGGTGGGACTCGACGGTACCGGCGACCAGACCATGCAGGCGCCCTTCACCGGGCAGAGTCTGACCAACATGCTCTCCCAGCTCGGCATCACCGTGCCGCCGGGGACCAACATGCAACTGCGCAACGTGGCGGCGGTGATGGTGACCGCCGATCTGCCTCCCTTCTCGCAGCCGGGACAGCGCCTCGACGTGGTGGTCTCGTCGATCGGCAACGCCCGCAGCCTGCGCGGCGGCACCCTGCTGATGACGCCGCTCAAGGGCGCCGACGGCGAGACCTACGCCATCGCTCAGGGCAACCTGCTGGTTGGCGGCGCCGGAGCGGCGGCCGGCGGCAGCAGCGTTCAGATCAACCAGCAGGCGGGTGGGCGCATCGCGGGCGGCGCGACCGTCGAGCGCAAGGTGCCGGTAAGCCTCGGGGCCAACAGCGGGATCCTCGACCTGCAGCTCAAGCAGGCGGATTTCGGTACGGCGCAGCGCGTGGTCGCGGCGATCAACGACGCCTTCGGCTGGTCGGTGGCCGCCGCACAGGACGGCCGCACCATTCGTCTGCAGGGACCCAACGATCCCAACGATCGCGTCAATTTCATGGCGCGCATAGAGAACCTCCAAGTGACGCCAAACGAGGCGCCGGCCAAGGTCGTGCTCAACTCGCGCACCGGTTCGGTGGTGCTCAATTCCAGCGTCACGCTGCATCGTGCGGCGGTGGCGCATGGCAACCTGTCGATCGTCATCGATACCGACTTCCAGGTCAGCCAGCCGGCGCCCTTCGGCGAAGGGCAAACCGTGGTGGCACCGGATACCGACATTGCCATTACCCAGGAGGGGGGCGCGTTGCGGGTGGTCGAAGGCAACGCCGACCTCGTCGAGGTGGTCAATGCGCTCAATGCGCTGGGCGCCACGCCGGCCGACCTGATGTCGATTCTCGAAGCGCTCAAGGCCGCCGGCTCGCTGCGCGCGGACCTGGAGATCATCTGATGAGCGTCAACGATCTCGGTGGTCAGTTCGCTCTCGACGTACAGGGCCTGCAGCGCCTGCAGCATACCGCACGGCAGGACCCCAACGCCGGGCTTCCGGAGGCCGCGCGGCAGTTCGAGGCGCTGTTCCTGCACATGATGCTCAAGAGCATGCGGGACGCCTCGCCGCAATCGGGCCTCTTCGATAGCCAGCAGAGCCAGTTCTACAATGCCATGCTCGATCAGCAATGGTCTCAGCATCTGGCGGGGCGCGGCTTCGGCCTGGCGGAGCAGTTGATCAATCAGCTCGAGGGTCGGGGCATGGTGCCACAGCAGAGCGTGGCGCGAACTCAGGCCGACGAATTGATCGCCGGCATTCCCCGCGGCGTGCCCCGTGTGCTGAGCGACGCCCTGCATGGCGACGACGCGCCGCCTCCCGAGGCGGACTTCATGGCCGAGCTCGATGCCAGGCGTCCCGCCAGTTTCCTCGATGAACTCGACCTGGGTGGGTATGGAGAACGGCGCGTCGCGGTCGACGGTGCGTCAGCGGTGGGCGACGCTCGCCGGACAACGACCGACCAGGCACAGGAGCGAGGCGACCATGTGCAACGCTTCCTGACGAAGCTGTCGGCGCCGGCCCAGGCGGCGAGCCGTGCCACGGGGGTTCCGGCCGAGCTGATCCTGGCCCAGGCGGCACTGGAGACGGGCTGGGGGCGTCACGAGATTCCCACGGCCAGCGGCGGCAACAGTTACAACGTGTTCGGCATCAAGGCCGGGAGCCGTTGGCAGGGGGCGACCACCGAGGTGGTCACCCATGAATACGTGAACGGCAAGCGCACCCGAGTCACGGATAGTTTCCGTGTCTACGGTTCCTACGAGGAGGCCTTCACGGACTATGCGCGATTGATCGGCGACAATCCGCGCTACGCGGGAGTGGTCGGCGCACCGAACGCCGAGCGTGCGGCGCACGCCCTGCAGGCGGGGGGCTACGCCACCGACCCGCACTACGCGAGCAAGCTGATCGCGGTCATGAACACCATGGGACCGCTCGAATCCATGAGGACGCTGGCCGGTGTCTTCTTCTCGTACTGATTGCCAAGCCTCGATTCGTTAAAGATATGCGGACCGAGGCCGATAACACTTCTAGTTGATTAAGGAAGCAGGCAGCATGAGCATATACTCCATCGGTGTCAGTGGCCTCAATGCGGCGCAAAGCGCGCTCTACACCACCAGCAACAACATCAGCAACGTCTACACGCCGGGCTATAACCGCGAGCTGGTGATCCTCGGTGAGAACCAGCATGGAGGGGGCGTCCAGGTCAATGACATCCAGCGCCAGTACGATGCCTTCGTCGCGGTACAGTTGAATGCCTCCACCAGCGCCAGTTCGGCGCTCGGTATCTATCAGGCGCAGATCAGCCAGATCGACAACCTATTGGCCGATGGCGATGCCGGCCTGGCCCCGCTGATGCAGAATTTCTTCTCCGCGCTGGGCGACCTGGCCGCGTTTCCCTCCGATCCGGCGGCGCGCCAGAGCGTGCTTGGTGCCGCGGATACGCTGAGCGCCCAGTTCCGCGCCTTCGACGGCTACCTGCAGGACATGCAGTCCGGCGTCAATCAGCAGATCGTTGCCGAAGTCGATGAAATCAATACGCTCACCCAGCAGATCGCCCAGCTCAACCATGAAATCGTGATCGCCACGGCGCGCTATGGCCAGGCACCCAATGCACTGCTCAACCAGCGCGATCACCTGGTGGCGGAACTGAGTACCCACACCGACTTTCAACTGGTGGTGCAGGATGGCGGTAGCTACAACATCAACCTGCCGGGTGGGCAGCCGCTGGTGACCGGCACCCATCACTACGAGCTCGAGGCGGTCGCCTCGCCCTACGACCCCCAACGCACCGTGGTGGGCTATCGCGATGCGGCGGGCAACCTGGTGATTCTCCCCGAGGATGCCATCCAGGGCGGCGCTCTGGGCGGGCTGATGAGCTTCCGCGCCGAGTCCCTCGACAAGACCCAGAATCAGATCGGCCAACTGGCGGTCTCCCTGGTCGTGGGCTTCAATGACCAGCACCGCCTGGGGCAGGACCTGAACGGTGAGCAGGGCCAGGACTTCTTTTCCATTGGTCAGCCCCAGGCTTATGCCCATGTTCGTAACGAAGGCAGTGCGCAGATTGCCGACACCGGTTACGGAGACGTCTCGCAACTGGCGGCCGCCGACTATACCGTGAGGGTCACTGCGGTGGATGGCGCCACCGGTGAGCCAACCTTCCAGATCGTGCGCAAGGACAATGGCCAGGTCGTCGAGCATGACTTCGAGGACGGCACCTTGAGCTTTGCCGGCGTCGAGCTGACGTTCGACGATGGCGGCTTTGCGGTTGGCGACAGTTATGAGATCCAGCCGGTGCGCCGCGCCGCGGGCGGCGTCGAGACGCTGATCAGCGATCCGGCGCAGATCGCCGCCGGCAGTTTCCTCGAGACCAGTGGCGATATGGCGATCTCCTCCATCGTCGCGGCACAGGACGCCTTGCAGGATGCCCCCGACGGCGGCTATGCATTGAGCCTGGATAGCGAAGGCAATCTCGGCACGGGTGGTGTGCCCGTCGAGCGAAATGGTCAGCCATTCGACCCTGATAACGGTCAGATCGAGCCAGGCGACGTGCTGACCGTCGATGGCATCAGTTTCAGCGTCGATGCCTTGCCTGCGGAGGGCGAAACGGCCAGCCTGACCCTCGACGCGGCCCCGGCCGCCGCTGGCGACAACCGCAACGCCCTGGCGCTGCAGGCACTGCAGAACGAGAAGCTCGTCGCGGGCAGCGCCACACTCAACCAGGCCTATGCCTCCATCGTCAGCGACGTGGGCAACCAGACCAACGTGGTCCAGGCCAACCTGCAGATGCAGCAGGGCCTGACCGATCAGTTGCGGGCCGTGCAGCAGTCGGTATCCGGCGTCAACCTGGATGAGGAAGCCGCCAACCTGATCCGCTATCAGCAGTACTATCAGGCCAACGCACGGGTCATCGAAACGGCATCGACCATGTTCGACACCATTCTGGGTCTGCGGACCTGAACCTGATACTGGACAAGACGGACAACAGGAGAGAGCACGATGCGTGTCAGCACCGTCACCATGTTCGAGCAGAGCGTCTCGGCGATGAACCGCCAGCAGAACGAATTTCTCAAGGTCGGCCAGCAACTGGCCACCGGCAAGCGGGTCATCAATCCCTCCGACGATCCGCGCGCGGCGTCCCAGGCGCTGGCGGTCTCGCAGTCCATCGCCGCCAACCAGCAGTACATGGACACCCGGATCACCGCGCGCAACACCCTGTCCCAGACCGCTAGCGTGCTGGGCAGCGTCACCGATGCCCTCACCAGCGCGCGTACCCTGATCGTCCAGGCCGCCAATGGCACCTTGAGCGACGCCGACCGCCAGTCGCTGGCCAGTGAGCTCACCGGCATCTACGAGACCATGCTGGGGCTGGCCAATACCACCGACGGCAACGGCAATTACCTGTTCGGGGGCTACCAGAACAGCAGTCCGCCCTTCGTGGTGAATGCGGCTGGCGAGGTAGAATATGTCGGGGATGAAAACGTCCAGGAGTTGCAGGTGGACGCCACCCGGCGGATGCCGGTGCAGGTGAACGGCGACAGCGTGTTCAATAGCGTACCCGGTGGCGCCGGCTACGTGGCCGAGGCCGGTGACGGCAACACCGGCACCGTGACCTTCACCGGGCCCAGCGTCACCAATCCCGCTCACGACAATTACGGTGACTACTTCGCGCTGGCATTCCAGGTCGACGGGGATGACGTCACCTATACGGTCAACGGGGGGGATCCCGTTCCCTACGAGGCGGGCCAGCAGATCGATCTGGGCGGGCTGAGCATCACCCTCGATGGCGTGCCGGAGGATGGCGACACCCTGGCGGTGGGCCCCGCCGAGCAGATGGGCACCAACGTCTTCACCACCCTCGAGAAGGCGATAACGGCGCTGGAGACACCCATCGAGACACCCGCCGATCAGGCGGCCTTCACCAATACCATGAATACCACCTTGCGCAAGCTCGACAACGCCCTGGACAACGTGCTTACCGTGCAAGCCTCGGTGGGCGCCAAGCTCAATGAACTGGACGTGCTCGATACCGTGGGCAGCACCCGCATGATCAACTATGAGCAGACCCGCTCCGACCTGATCGATCTCGATTACAACCAGGCGATTTCCGAATACGTCATGCGCCGGGTGGGCCTGCAGGCGGCGCAGCAGACCTTCGTCGACATTCAAGGACTGTCGCTGTTCAACTACATGTGACATGCGGGCGGTATTGATTAAAGGACGCACCCCGCGTGGCCGATAAGAAATGAATGAGTTGCCGCCAAGTGCTCGGGTGGGAAAAGGGCCTGGCGTACCGCACACAACGGAGAAGGATGCGATATGAGCACTATCAGTTCACTGGGGGTCGGATCGGGCCTCGACCTGAATGGCCTGTTGGATGAGTTGGAAGCAGCCGAGCGTATGAAGCTCGAGCCCATCGTCCAGCAGCAGGAGAAACATCAGACCACGATCTCGGCCTATGGCCAGCTCGAGGGTGACTTGAGTGGGCTGCAGGTTTCCACCGCCGCGCTCAGCGACCCGGCCACCTTCGAGGCCGTCTCCAGCGAAGTGAATGGCGATAGCGTGCAGGCCGCGGCGAGCGCCGATGCCGTACCCGGCCGCTATCAGGTCGAGGTGGAGCAACTGGCCCAGGCCTCCAGCGTCGCGACCGAGCGGGTGGATGATGCCGCGCAGCCGCTTGGCGCCGGAACGCTGAGCTTTACCTTTGGCAACGGCGAGACGCTGGAGATCGAGATCGCCGAGGAGGCGAGTTCCCTCGCCGATATTCGCGATGCCATCAATGCCGAGAACGCCGGTGTCACCGCTTCGATCATCCATGACGGCCAGGGCTACCGGCTGTCTCTCGTCTCCAGCGAGACCGGCACCGACGCGGCAGTCACCGGCATCCAGGTGGAGGGCGATCTGGCCGGTAGGCTGGTGATGGACGCCGAGCAGGATCAAAATGGCGCCTTCATTGAGGGTGGCACTGGCACTTATGTGGCGGCCCAGAATGCCTTGCTGACGGTCAATGGTGTCGCCATTACCAGCCAGTCCAATATGGTGGAGGGGGCGATCCAGGGTGTCACCCTGAGCCTGGAAGAGGTGGGCAGATCGACCGTCACGGTTCAGCAGGACACCGACGTTGCCAAGCAGGCGATCGTTGCCTTCGTCGACAGCTACAATGCGCTGCGCGCGACCATCGGCCATCTCACCAGCTTCGATGCCTCGGACAGTGATGAAAAGGAGGGGAGTACTGGAGGAGCGCTGCTGGGTAATAGTACCCTGCGCAGCATCGAGAGCCAACTGCGCAGCGTGATGAATGCCGGCGTCGAGGGTGACGGTTACAACTGGCTGTTCGAGATCGGCATCACCCTGAATGTGGACGGCACCCTGAGATTGGACGAGGCCAAGCTCGATGAGGCCATTGCCAACGACTTCAGCGGCGTTCAGGCGTTCTTCGTCGGCGATGCCGAAAACCCGGGACTGGCACAGCAATTGGACGATGCCCTGGAGGCCATCCTTGCCGATGGGGGAACGCTGGACCTGGCGGTCAGCAGTCTGGAATCCCAGATCGAGCGTCTCGATCAGCAGTATATCCGCACCGAACAGCAGATCGAGAGGACCATGGAGCGTTATCGGGCTCAATTCGTGCAACTCGACCTGATGGTGGCGCAGATGAATCAGACCAGCCAGTACCTGACCGAGCAGTTCGACATGATGAACGCTCAAATGGGACGCAAATAGAATGACATGCCCCGGCAGGAGATTGTCATGAGCGACGTCACGGCAGCCTATGAGGCGCTCCTGTCGCAGGCCAAGGCGATGTTGGGGGCGGCCCGTGAGGACGAGTGGGAGCGGGTGCTCGAGCTCGAGCAGGACTACCGGAGGCAAGCGGCGCATATACGCCGGCTGGACGAGGAGGCCCTGACGGAACCGGCGCTGATCCAGCACAAGCTGCAGCTCGTCGAGGCGCTCATCGAGCACGATCGGGAGATTCGCCAGCGGGCCGATGCAAGACGCGACGAATTGGTCGAACTGATGCGTGTGTCGCGTCAGCAGGGCAAGCTGCATCGCGCCTACGGTGGGCAGGGGTGAGATCGAACCGCATGTCTGGCCGACGTCGTCTCGGCTGGTTGGGAGGGCTTTCGGCGCTTGCCGTGATGGCGCTGTCCCAGCCCACCGAGGCCGCGGGAAGCTGGGTCGCCGAGGTCCAGGGCGTACGCGTGACGATGGCCGAGCGCGAGGTGCGCTCGGCGCCTCTCGTGGCGCCGACAGCGGTGCCTGGCGATGCGACGCTTGCCGAGGTGAGCTGGCGGTATCGACTCCCTCCCGGTGAAGCGGTGCGTGCCTGGTTGTGCCAGGGTGAAGCCTGTACCGCCCTGTCCGGCGAGCGTGGCACCACCCGGGCTTTCAGCGGCGGCCGCGTCCATGAGCCCCTGCACTTTCGCTTTGCCCTGATGCCGGGCCACAAGCGCATGATCCAAGTACAAGGCCTGCAACTGATCGCCAACTATCATTGACGGATGCTTTTCCAACTGTCACGTCGCGGCAGCGCATGGCGAGCGCGGGCGCTTCTTTTCTCTTCTTCCTTTCCCCGGTATTCATTGGACTCGCGCTCGAGCCGCTGTTTGACGCCGCGGGGCCGGGCCGCCAGCTTCCGTACGCGCCTCAGGTCAGGGGCGCCATGGCTTCCAGCATCTGGCGCAGGAAGAGCAGGCCATCGCTGAACAGGCGCTGCAGAAAGCGCCCGAAGTCCGACATCAGGATCATCAGCAGGAACAGGCCGACGGTGAGCGATGCCGGAAAGCCGATATTGAATACCGTGAGCTGGGGGGCGGAGCGATTGAGAATTCCCATCGACAGGTTGATGATCAGCAGCGCGCCGACCAGCGGCAGGGCAAGCAGCATGCCGGCGGCGAAAATGGTGCCGCCGAAGCGGACCAACAGCTCGAAGGCGCCGGCATTGAAGCCTCCCATGCCGATGGGCAGCGTAATGAAGGTGGTGGCGATGATCTCGATCACGATCAGGTGGCCGTTGAAGGCGAGAAACATCAATAGCGTGATCATGTAGAGCAGGCGCGACAGGATCATCGTCTGCGTGCCGCTGCTGGAATCGAAGAAGGTGGCGAAGGCCAGGCCCATCTGCAGGCCGATGAATTCACCGGCGGCCTGCACCACGGCAAACATCACCTGCATGGTCAGGCCGATGGCGATGCCGATCAGCATCTGCTCGATCATGATCCCGAGGCTCGCCCAGGAGACCAGCGGGGTGTCGGGCATGGGCGGCAGGTTCGGCCCGAGCACTACCGTGATCAGCACGGCCAGACCGATCTTGGCCTGATTGGGCACGCTGGAGTGACCCAGCAGCGGCGACGCCATGAGAAAGGCCGTGATACGCACGAAGGGCCACAGGAACAGCATCAGCCAACCCTGCAGCTGGGCGAAGGTCACTTCTACCATGCGATTTCCGGGCTAGACCAGCATCAACGGGATATTGCTGAACAGCTCACGGGTGAAGTCGGTGATCAACTTGATCAACCAAGGACCCGCCAGCACCAGGACGGTGAAGACGCCCAGTATCTTGGGGATGAACGTCAAGGTCATCTCGTTGATTTGCGTTGCCGCCTGGAAGAGGCTGACGAGCAAGCCGGTAAACAGGGCGGTGAGCAGCAGGGGGGCCGCCAGCATCAGCGTGACGCGCATTCCCTGGTAGGCCATGCTCATGACGATTTCAGGACTCATTTTCGCTCCTCACGTTGGGGATTAGAGGTAGAAGCTCTGGGCCAGGGAGCCGATGATCAATTGCCAGCCATCCACGAGCACGAAGAGCATCAGCTTGAAGGGCAGGGAGATGGTGGCCGGCGGCACCATCATCATGCCTAGCGACATCAGCACGCTGGCCACCACCAGATCGATGATCAGGAACGGGATGAAGATGGTGAAACCGATCTGGAAGGCGGTCTTCAACTCGCTGGTGACGAAGGCCGGCATCAGCACGCGCATGGGCACGTCCTCGGGGCCCTGCATGGGGCCGACATCGGCCAGCCGCGCAAAGAGCGCCAGGTCGGGCTCCCGGGTCTGGGCGAGCATGAACTCGCGAAACGGCTGGCTCCCGATCACCAGGAACTCATCGAAGTTGATCTGGTTCTCGGACAGCGGCACCCAGGCGAGCTCGTAGACCTGCGAGAATACCGGCGACATCACGAAGAAGGTCAGGAACAGGGCCAGCCCGAGCAACACCTGGTTGGGAGGAGCGGACTGGGTGCCCATGGCGGTGCGCAGCAGGCTCAGGACGATGACGATACGCGTGAACCCGGTCATCATCAGGAGCATGGCCGGAAGGAAGGCCATCGAGCTCAGCAGCAGCAGGGTCTGCAACTGGATGGACCATTGCTGGCCGCCATCGCCCGTGGGCTGACTGACGATGCCTGGGATCTCCTGGGCCGAGACGATGCCCGGAAGCAGCATGGCCACCAGCAAGACCAGGCCGGCCGGCCATGCAGGGAACGCTCTTCCGCTTATCCTCACCGCTCCTTCCCCCTGCCCAGTGTCTGACCGGCATTGTGCTTCAATGCCTGGGCGAAGCGATTGGCGAAACTCGTCCCCTGCGCCTGGAAAGAAGCGGGCGGTGGCTCCGTCGGCTCGTCCGGGGCCGGCAGCTCGTGCAGCTTGTTCACTTGACCGTTGGCGACACCGAGGACCAGCCAGGTATCTTCTACCTCGACGATGACGACGCGTTCACGACCGCCCACCGCGGTACTGCCCACCACCTTGAGTCGTTGGTGTTGCAAATGCCGGCCGGGCCCCAGCCGCTTGACCAGATAGCTGCACAGCAGGATGATGCCGACCACCAGGGCCAGCGCCGCCGCGGTCTTGCCCATGGCGGCCATGCCCAGCAGGGCATCGCCGCTTGCCGCGGCGGTATCCAGTGCGGCGCCGCGTCCGGCATCGAGCGGCGCGGCCTGGCCGGTGATCGAAAACGCCTCGCTCATCGATTGAGTTTCTGCACGCGCTCGGAGGGGGTGATGATCTCGGTGATACGGATCCCGTACTTGTCGTCAACCACGACGACTTCGCCTTGAGCGATCAGGTAGCCGTTGATGAGGATGTCCATGGGTTCGCCCGCCAGTCCTTCGAGTTCGATGACCGACCCCTGGGCCAGCTCCAGAAGCTGCTTGATGGTGATGCGCGTCCGCCCCAGCTCCACGGTGAGCTTGACCGGAATGTCCATGACCATCTCGAGGTCGCGCATGGTGCCACTGGTTTGCCCCTTGTCCAGCGGCTTGAAGACCTGGGCGCTGGCGGATTCGGCCTGGGCGCTGGAAGTCGCGGCCTGGGGCGAGGGGGGCGTGGCCTCGCTCGCGACCTGTTCGGCCAGCGCATCGGCCCAGGGGTCGTCGCTGACGTCATCGCCTTGCCCTTGCTCCGCCATGGCGCTGGCCCAGTCGTCCTCGATCGAGTCCTGGGGCGCCTTGGAAGGGTTCTGATCAGGATGCTTGGGATCAGTCATGTTTCGATTCCTTGACTTGCGGCTTTGACGCTTTGACGAAAGTATCCTTGGCCGACTTGGATGACGGAGTGTGCTCGATCAGTTCACTGACGCGCAGGGCGCGTTGTCCCTGCTGACTGCCGTACTCGCAGCGCATGACGGGAACGCCATCGACGCGGGCGGTGACGATTTCCGGCAAGTCGATCTCCAGGACATCGCCCTTCTTGAGCGACATGACCTGGCCTATGGACGTAGGGATCTCGACGAAATCGGCGACCAGCTCGACATGCGACTGCTTGATCTCTCCCGCCATGCGCTGTTCCCACAGCCGGTCCTCTTCCGGGTGACTGTCGGTGAGCGGCCCGCTGAGCTGGTCTCGCAGTGGCTCGATCATCGAGTAGGGCATGCAGATCTGGAAGTCGCTGCTCAGGTTGCCCACTTCCAGGTGGAACGTGGTGTTCACCACGATCTCGTTGGGAGAACTGGTGATATTGGCGAACTTGACCTGCATCTCGGAACGCAGGAGGTCGACCTCGAGCGGATAGACCGAGCGCCACGACTCCTGATAGGCGTCGATGGCCAGGGTCAGCATTCGCCGGATGATGCGCTGCTCGGTATGGGTGAACTCGCGTCCTTCGGATTTGGTCAGAAAGCGTCCGTCGCCGCCGAACAGGTTGTCGACCACCATGAACACCAGGCTGGGAGGGAAGACCACCAGCGCCGAGCCGCGCAGCGGCTTGAGAGCGATCAGGTTGAGGTTGGTCGGCACCGGCACGTTGCGAGCGAAATCGCTGTAGCTCTGGTAGCGGACCGCGTCCACGGTGATATCGGCGCTGCGCCTGAGCAGATTGAACAGGCTCATGCGGAAGTGTCGGGCAAAGCGCTCGTTGATGATGTCCAGCGCATGCAGGCGCTCGCGAATTACCCGGTGCTGTGTCGCCGGATCGTAAGGGCGAATTCGCCCATGACCGTTGTGAGCGTCGGCCGAGTCGGCGTCGTCTTCGCCGCTGACGCCCTTGAGAAGGGCATCGATCTCTTCCTGCGAGAGCAGATCGTCTTGAGCCATGGCGCTAATGCACTTCTGTTGAAAGCGTTAAGGAGACACCGTCGGAAATCATTGGACGATAAAGTCGGTGTACAGTACGTCGTTGATCATCAAGGGCGGCTGCGGCTCGGCCAACGGCTGGTCGAAAAGCGCCAGGATCTCCTGGGAGAGCGACTGCTTGCCTTCCGGCGTGGTCAGCGTCTCCGCCTCCTGGCTGGAAAGCAGCATGAGCAGCCGGCTGCGGACCTGCGGCATGTGCATGGTCAGCACATCCTTGGTCGTCATGTTGCCGACACGCAGCGACAGACCGATATAGAGCAGGCGCTGATCGTAGTGGCGGCTCTGCAGGTTTACGGTGAAGGGCGCAACGTTGACGAAGATCGGCTCGACGGCGGGTGGTTCCTCTACCGGTGCCTGGGCTTGGGCCTGGCTGGGCGCATTGCCGCTGCGGCTGTCCATGTAATAGAACATGCCCGCGGAGCTGGCCAGTGAGATCAGGATGATCAGGATGCCGAAGATCCACCAGGGCTTGCTTCCGCCTGCAGTGCGATTCTTTGCCATTGCGTTTGCCACCATTCATAGTGTCGACCGGATGCGTTCCGGACCAGAGACGATTATGGCGATAGCAGGGCCATCGCCATGGTTTGAAAAGACTGGCCGTAACTATTCAGGTGGCTGCGGATGGGATATCGCCAACCAGCTGATTTTTCTGGCATAGTGTGCCTAATCCTTCGGCATATCTATGCGGTGACATGACCATCAGCGATATCAACGTCGACGAGGCTCTGGAGCGGGTCCGACAGCAGCTCAAGGAAGACCAGACGGTCTCGCCGTCGCTGCGTGCCGCCATCGATGTGCTGATGCTGCTGGTCAAGCTCATGGCCGATCGCCTGGCCACCAGTAGCCGCAACAGCAGCAAGCCACCGTCCCAGGATCCCAATCGCCAGCGCCGCTCGCGCGCCAAAGGCGAGCGGCGCCCCGGCGGACAGCCAGGGCATGAGGGTAAGACGTTGGCGCCGGTGACGGACCCCGACGAGGTGGTCAAGCTCCGTGTCGATCGTCGACAACTCCCCAAGGGGCGTTCTTACCGCCCGGTCGGCGTCGAAACGCGCCAAGTGCAGGACATCGTAATCCAGGCCGTGGTCACCGAATATCAGGCTGAGGTCCTCGAAGATGATCAGGGGCAACGCTACGTGGCGCCATTCCCCGAGGGCGTGACTCGCCCCATCCAGTATGGCCCTCGCCTCAAGGCGCATGTCGTCTATCTCTCCCAGTATCAGCTGTTGCCCTATGCGCGTATCCGCGAGTTGCTCACCTCGCAGTGCGGCCTGTCGCTGAGCACCGGCACCCTGTTCGCCTTCAACCAGGAGGCCTGCCAGCGGGCCGAGGCGTTCGCCGAGTGGGTGATCCCGGCGCTACGTGAAGCAGCCACCGTCCATGCCGATGAAACCGGAATGCAGGTCGGTGGCAAACGCTACTGGCTACACAGCGCCTCCAACGAGGCCCTGACGGTTGGCCCCGCACCCCAAGCGCGGCAGAAGCGATGGACGCCATCGGCGTATTGCCCTTCGTGCGTGGCGTGCTGGTGCATGATCACTGGAAGCCCTACTACCGCTATCCGGATTGCCGGCACGCGCTCTGTAATGCGCACCACCTTCGGGAGCTGACAGCGGCCTGGGAGAACGATGGCCAGGCATGGGCCAAGGCCTTGCATGACCTGTTGTTGGAGATGCATCGCGCCGTGGAGGTGGCCGACGGCTGCCTCTCGGCCGATGAGACCCGAGCCTGGCGGCAGCGCTATCGAGATTGCCTGGCGAAAGGGGACGCCGAGAGCCCCCCGCCGGTGAAACCGCCACCTGGAACGCGAGGCCGGGCCAAGCGCACCAAGTCGCGCAACCTCCTGGAACGCCTCCAGGCGTACGAGGACGACGTGTTGCGCTTCCTCGACGACCCTGCCGCTCCCTTCACCAACAACCAGGGGGAACGCGATCTGCGAATGACCAAGGTCCAGCAGAAAATCTCGGGCTGTTTCCGCTCCTGGGAGGGGGCGGAGATCTTCTGCCGGATGCGCAGCTTCCTCTCGACCGCCGTCAAGCAAGGGGTGGCGGCGCATACCGCACTGGAGCAACTGTTTGCGGGTGATGTGCCAGCCTTCATGCAGCAAGAAGCCCCGACTCAGCCAACCGGTGCTGAATAGTTACGGGAGCGTTAACAATTAGGCCAGCCATATGACGGCGGATACAAGGTTGAGTAGCGACTGGTAGTTTCTCGCCAGTCGCTCATAGCGTGTTGCCAGCCGCCTGAACTGCTTGATTTTCTGGAAGAACCTTTCTACCAGGTTGCGATCCTTGTAACAGTGCCAATCTATCTCGGGGCATTCCAAGCGATTCTTTCTCGGCGGAATCACCGGCTCGGCGCCCACCGCTCGAATGATGTCCCTCAAAGCGGTGGAATCATACCCCTTGTCGCCAAGCACCGCCGCTGGAGAAAAGCCCGCCAGTAACGCTGGGGCGGCTCCGTACTCAGACGCTTGGCCCGGTGTGAGGATTAGCCGTACCGGGTTGCCGAGGGCATCGACCGCCGCGTGGATCTTGGTGCTCAATCCCCCACGCGATTTCCCCATGGCTTCGGTGCTCTGAGCCGTTTTTTTGCCGCCCCATGCTGATGAACTTTGACGATACTGCCATCTATCATCAGCTGCTCCATGTCGGGATCATCGGCTAATGTGTCGATAACCTGCTGCCAGACCCCCTTCTTAGACCACCGGTTATAGCGCATGTAGACAGTGTGCCAGCGACCGAAGGCGTCGGGCAGATCACGCCAGGGAGCGCCTGTCCGGGCGATCCACAGGACGGCTTCCACGAACAAGCGATTGTCCTTGGCCGTCACCCCGCGATCTGAAGCTTTGCCGGGGAGCATGTGCTCGATGCGCTCCCATTGGTCATCACGTAGCATTAGCCGAGGCATAGATCACCGAAAAATGCTGATATTCTAAATCAGCCCGATCTCCATCAGCAATTGTTAACGCACCCTAGGCGTGTCCGCATTGGCAATGTTGGCAGCCAACACCTGGTGACGCGCCTGGCGCAAGCCAAGCGCCTGCTGGTGAAAATCAAAGGCTGATCCAAGCTGATCAATCATGCCGACCCTCGCTCGCCGTGAGGCCAAAATAAATCGAAAATTCTTGATCATGGATAATAGAGGCGAGGCTTTCATCTCTTAAAGCATGGAACAGGTAGCGTTTCTGCCAGCATTTCCCATGATACGGTGGCTACTTTTGCATTACACTGCCCAATCTACGCAGTCTCAGGCCTGTGTAGACTCTGAGTTTTCACACTGAGCGGCCCCTTCCATGCTTCATGCGTTGTCTCTCGTCACGGCCAGTCATACGCGCACC
Organism: Halomonas sp. 18071143; assembly: GCF_019211725.1. Lineage (NCBI taxonomy): Bacteria > Pseudomonadati > Pseudomonadota > Gammaproteobacteria > Oceanospirillales > Halomonadaceae > Halomonas > Halomonas sp. 18071143. The sequence goes on along the minus strand of NZ_CP078120.1, from coordinate 144,762 downwards.
CTCTTCTCGCTCCTGGCGCTAGCCATTCTGGCTCTTCCCTATGCGGTGCAGGCGAACGACATGACGCTGGAAGAGAGCGTGCATCTATTTCTTTATCAGCAGGCGCAAACATTAGGGCAGGAAGCGGTCATCACCGTCACTCCCTCATCACCACATCTGCCTACCTGCGTGCAGCCTGAGCCTTTTTTACCCAACACGACCCAGCCCCCGGTCGGTAGAGTATCAGTGGGGGTAAGATGCGGTACCGATGGCCGCCAGGTGCGGTACATACAGGCACAGGTCGACGTCGTGGGTAACTACGTGGTCGCCACGCGTGATATCGAGCGTGGGACGCTCATTACCTCCGACATGCTGGGCCTACGGGATGGCAATTTGAGCAGCCTTGCGCCACAAACGCTGACCGATCAAGCAGACATTATTGGCAAGGTGGCTCAACGCCCGATTCGCAGCGGCGGTTCCTTTCAAGCACACTTTCTACAGGCACCTCACTTGGTGGAACGGGGGCAGCGTGTCACGGTCATAGCACAAGGCACTGGCTTTCGGGTTTCCCGTGAAGGAGAAGCCATGACCAATGGCGCACTGGGCGATATTATTCGAGTACGCTTTGGGGCACGCGAAATCGCCATGGCACGTGTCACTGGCCAGGGTGTTTTAGTGGTCGATTTTTGATTCAGCGCCTAAAGTCTTTAGTGCCCAAGCCGATAGTAACCATATAGCACGAGATGCCCAGACGTTGACGATGAGGCCCCCAACGTGAAAATCGACAACCTTAATCCGCTGGTACGCACCAACCAGGTTCAGCAGCGTGAAGATGCTCAAAAAGTTACCGGCCCCAAAACGCCGGATACGGACAACACGACCCGTGAACCCACACAGCTAAGCCAGTTCAGCGCGGATGGCAGCCAGGACATTGATATGGCCAGGGTTCAGGAAATCCGCGATGCCATTCGTGAAGGGCGTATGGAAATCCGTACCGACCGTATTGCCGATGGCCTAATTGCCAACCTGAAAGAGCTATAATCCTTATCATGAGCCTATCTCGCCTTCTCGACAGCCAGCTGCAGCGACTCGATGAACTCATTGAGCTGCTTACACACGAGCAAGAAGAGCTGACCAAGGGAAGCATCGATGGCGATACACTGTCAGACATCGCCCTCAAGAAACAAGCACTTCTGGGTGAGCTGGAGCGCGTCGAAGTGCTTAGGCGCGGCGTACAGGCAAAGCTTGGCTATTCAAATGGCGCTTCTGGCGCTCGCCAGGCAGCCAATGATGCCGACTGCCTACCCGTTTGGGAACGCTTGCTGGAAAAGGGCGAGCGCGTGGCTCGTATGAACGCCCTGACGGGGCAAATGCTGTCAGTGCGCATGAAACACAACCAGCAAATGCTGGATTACATTCGTCAGATTGCCGAAAAAACGCTTTATAAACCGGATGGGCGAAATAGCGCTCAACCTGGACGCATTAACACTTCTGCCTGAAACACACCTAAACAACTCTTATACAAGACACTTCAATTAGGCAACCTTGCCTAACTCTGGAGTCGTCATGCTACCTCATCTTCTCCAACAGTTTAACGCGGTGGTCACGGGAGCCAACGGCGGCATCGGTAGCGCCAGGCGGACCTAACGACCAGCAGCGGCCGGCGCACCTTGTCAGAGACCGTCGGAGAGCAGCCACTTCACCTGCTGATCAACACCATTGGCATGCTCCACGACTTAGATCTGCATATCCAGCCCGAAAAACGCCTCGAGCAACTCAGTGAAGAAGCGTTCATGCGCGTCATGCAGATCAACGCGATGACGCCCGCCATGCTGCTTGCGGCACTCAAGCCTTCCCTGCAAGGGAAACATCCCAGCATTATCGCCAGTCTTTCAGCCCGTGTCGGGTCTATTACGGATAACGGCTACGGTGGCTGGTATAGCTATCGAGCCAGCAAGGCGGCCCATAACATGCTGATGAAAACGGCCGCCATAGAGATTGGCCGTCTCAACAAACAAGCCATCGTGCTATGTCTTCACCCGGGCACGACGGATACCTTACTCTCCAAGCCCTTTCAGGCTAGGGTACCCAGCGACAAGCTGTTCACAACGGAGTATGTCGCTGATCGGCTCCTCGATGTCATGGCGCAACGCAGGCCCGAAGAGACCGGCAGTTTCTGGGATTGGGCAGGACAGCCCATCGAGTGGTAACTAAGGTTTTTGAATATCAAGGTTTTGTAATATCAGCCCACAGCAAAAAGCCCCGAACACAGTGTGCTCGGGGCTTTCTACGGGATAAGTGCCTGACGATGACCTACTCTCACATGGGGAGACCCCACACTACCATCGGCGCTAAGCGGTTTCACTTCTGAGTTCGGCATGGGATCAGGTGGTTCACGCGTGCTATGGTCGTCAGGCGTAACAGGTAATGCATATCATGCTGAGGTGTTCTTGACGTATTTTTGACGTGTATTGTGTGCGTCTCTTGTCAGCAAGCACTTGGGCTCACTGCCGCGTATCCGGTGTTGCGAGTGCGTTCGCACTCCTTCGTTATCACTACGACCAGACCCCTTGGGTGTTATAGGGTCAAGCCTCACGGGCCATTAGTACACGTTAGCTCAACGCCTTGCAGCGCTTCCACACCGTGCCTATCAACCAGCTGGTCTCGCTGGGCCCTTCAGGAGGCTCTAGGCCTCAGGGATGTCTCATCTTGAAGGGGGCTTCCCGCTTAGATGCTTTCAGCGGTTATCCCGTCCGACCATAGCTACCCGGCAATGCCACTGGCGTGACAACCGGAACACCAGAGGGTCGTCCACTCCGGTCCTCTCGTACTAGGAGCAGCTCTTCTCAAACATCCAACGCCCACGGCAGATAGGGACCGAACTGTCTCACGACGTTCTAAACCCAGCTCGCGTACCACTTTAAATGGCGAACAGCCATACCCTTGGGACCGACTTCAGCCCCAGGATGTGATGAGCCGACATCGAGGTGCCAAACACCGCCGTCGATGTGAACTCTTGGGCGGTATCAGCCTGTTATCCCCGGAGTACCTTTTATCCGTTGAGCGATGGCCCTTCCATACAGAACCACCGGATCACTAGAACCTGCTTTCGCACCTGCTCGACGTGTCTGTCTCGCAGTCAAGCACCCTTATGCTCTTGCACTCATTGCACGATGTCCGACCGTGCTGAGGGTACCTTCGTGCTCCTCCGTTACGCTTTGGGAGGAGACCGCCCCAGTCAAACTACCCACCACACACTGTCCTCGATCCGGATTACGGACCTGAGTGAGAACGCCAATGATGCCAGGCTGGTATTTCAAGGTTGGCTCCCCTCGAACTGGCGTCCGAGGTTCAAAGCCTCCCAGCTATCCTACACAGGCAACATCAGCGTCCAGTGTGAAGCTATAGTAAAGGTTCACGGGGTCTTTCCGTCTAGCCGCGGGTACACCGCATCTTCACGGCGATTTCAATTTCACTGAGTCTCGGGTGGAGACAGCGTGGCCATCATTACGCCATTCGTGCAGGTCGGAACTTACCCGACAAGGAATTTCGCTACCTTAGGACCGTTATAGTTACGGCCGCCGTTTACCGGGGCTTCGATCAAGAGCTTCGGACGAATCCTGACACCATCACTTAACCTTCCGGCACCGGGCAGGCGTCACACCCTATACGTCCTCTTGCGAGTTGGCAGAGTGCTGTGTTTTTACTAAACAGTTGCAGCCACCTGGTATCTTCGACCGGTTCGGGCTTGGAGAGCAAGTCTCGTCACCCTACGCCGGCGTGCCTTCTCCCGAAGTTACGGCACCATTTTGCCTAGTTCCTTCACCCGAGTTCTCTCAAGCGCCTTGGGATTCTCACCCTGACCACCTGTGTCGGTTTGGGGTACGGTCGCACATGATCTGAAGCTTAGAGGCTTTTCCTGGAAGCGTGGCATCAATGACTTCGACACCGTAGTGTCTTCGTTTCGTGTCTCGGCCTGGGAGGGTCCCGGATTTACCTGAGACCCCAGCCTACTCACTTTCACCAGGACAACCAACGCCTGGCTCACCTAGCCTTCTCCGTCCCCCCATCGCAATCATGTCCGGTACGGGAATATTGACCCGTTTCCCATCGACTACGCCTTTCGGCCTCGCCTTAGGCCGACTCACTCTGCTCCGATTAGCGTCGAACAGAAACCCTTGGTCTTCCGGCGAGGGAGTTTTTCACTCCCTTTATCGTTACTCATGTCAGCATTCGCACTCGTGATACCTCCAGCATGCTTCTCAACACACCTTCATCGGCTTACACGACGCTCCTCTACCGCTCATCCGTAAGGATGAACCCGTAACTTCGGTACGGTTTAGCCCCGTTACATCTTCCGCGCAGGCCGACTCGACTAGTGAGCTATTACGCTTTCTTTAAAGGATGGCTGCTTCTAAGCCAACCTCCTAGCTGTCTGAGCCTTCCCACATCGTTTCCCACTTAACCAGGATTTGGGGACCTTAGCTGACGGTCTGGGTTGTTTCCCTTTTCACGACGGACGTTAGCACCCGCCGTGTGTCTCCCACGCTTGCACTCACCGGTATTCGAGTTTGCCTCGGGTTGGTAAGTCGGGATGACCCCCTAGCCGAAACAGTGCTCTACCCCCGGCGGTGATACGTGAGGCGCTACCTAAATAGCTTTCGAGGAGAACCAGCTATCTCCGAGCTTGATTAGCCTTTCACTCCGATCCACAAGTCATCCAAATCTTTTTCAACAGATCCTGGTTCGGGCCTCCAGTTGATGTTACTCAACCTTCACCCTGCTCATGGATAGATCGCTCGGTTTCGGGTCTATATCCAGCGACTGTGTCGCCCAGTTAAGACTCGGTTTCCCTACGGCTCCCCTATACGGTTAACCTCGCCACTGAATATAAGTCGCTGACCCATTATACAAAAGGTACGCAGTCACAGAACAAGTCTGCTCCTACTGCTTGTACGCACACGGTTTCAGGATCTATTTCACTCCCCTCTCCGGGGTTCTTTTCGCCTTTCCCTCACGGTACTGGTTCACTATCGGTCAGCCAGGAGTATTTAGCCTTGGAGGATGGTCCCCCCGTCTTCAGTCAAGGTTTCTCGTGCCCCGACCTACTCGATTTCACGTGATCAGATTTTCGACTACGGGGCTATCACCCGCTATGGCCAGACTTCCCAGTCTGTTCGTCTAATCCGTCACACGCTTAAGGGCTGGTCCCCGTTCGCTCGCCGCTACTAGGGGAATCTCGGTTGATTTCTTTTCCTCAGGGTACTTAGATGTTTCAGTTCCCCTGGTTCGCCTCTTGCGCCTATGTATTCAGCGCAAGATACTCATCTTGTGATGAGTGGGTTTCCCCATTCAGAGATGTCCGGGTCGCAGGTCGTTTGCCACCTCACCGAACCTTATCGCAGGCTACCACGTCTTTCATCGCCTCTGGCTGCCTAGGCATCCACCGTGTGCGCTTCATTGCTTGACCCTATAACCCGAAGGAGTCTGGGGTTCGCAATGATAACGATTGCCGGATACGCTTGAGACGTATCACAATACAATTTACGTAGAAACGCGTTCAACGCGTTTCTGTCAGCATGATATACATTGTTAAAGAGCGACTGCCATAGGCAGTGATAAACACGCTGTTTCTTTCATTTTAAAAGAAAAAAGAAGGTCTTTCTTTTTCTTTCAACGTGAAAGCGCGTTTATCACTGCGCATCAACAGCATTCTGATCAGGTAATTCATTGTGAGCGCTTGCCGCGAGGGGAAGGCATCGTTTAAGGAGGTGATCCAGCCGCAGGTTCCCCTACGGCTACCTTGTTACGACTTCACCCCAGTCATGAACCACACCGTGGTGATCGCCCTCTTGCGTTAGGCTAACCACTTCTGGTGCAGTCCACTCCCATGGTGTGACGGGCGGTGTGTACAAGGCCCGGGAACGTATTCACCGTGGCATTCTGATCCACGATTACTAGCGATTCCGACTTCACGGAGTCGAGTTGCAGACTCCGATCCGGACTGAGATCGGCTTTTCGGGATTGGCTCACTCTCGCGAGTTGGCAACCCTTTGTACCGACCATTGTAGCACGTGTGTAGCCCTACTCGTAAGGGCCATGATGACTTGACGTCGTCCCCACCTTCCTCCGGTTTGTCACCGGCAGTCTCCTTAGAGTTCCCGCCATTACGCGCTGGCAAATAAGGACAAGGGTTGCGCTCGTTACGGGACTTAACCCAACATTTCACAACACGAGCTGACGACAGCCATGCAGCACCTGTCTCTGCGTTCCCGAAGGCACCAAGTGATCTCTCACAAGTTCGCAGGATGTCAAGAGTAGGTAAGGTTCTTCGCGTTGCATCGAATTAAACCACATGCTCCACCGCTTGTGCGGGCCCCCGTCAATTCATTTGAGTTTTAACCTTGCGGCCGTACTCCCGAGGCGGTCGACTTATCGCGTTAACTTCGCCACAAAGTGCGCTAGGCACCCAACGGCTGGTCGACATCGTTTACGGCGTGGACTACCAGGGTATCTAATCCTGTTTGCTACCCACGCTTTCGCACCTCAGTGTCAGTGTCAGTCCAGAAGGCCGCCTTCGCCACTGGTATTCCTCCCGATCTCTACGCATTTCACCGCTACACCGGGAATTCTACCTTCCTCTCCTGCACTCTAGCTTGACAGTTCCGGATGCCGTTCCCAGGTTGAGCCCGGGGCTTTCACAACCGGCTTATCAAGCCACCTACGCGCGCTTTACGCCCAGTAATTCCGATTAACGCTCGCACCCTCCGTATTACCGCGGCTGCTGGCACGGAGTTAGCCGGTGCTTCTTCTGTGAGTGATGTCTTTCCTGATGGGTATTAACCACCAGGCGTTCTTCCTCACTGAAAGTGCTTTACAACCCGAGGGCCTTCTTCACACACGCGGCATGGCTGGATCAGGGTTCCCCCCATTGTCCAATATTCCCCACTGCTGCCTCCCGTAGGAGTTCGGGCCGTGTCTCAGTCCCGATGTGGCTGATCATCCTCTCAGACCAGCTACGGATCGTCGCCTTGGTGAGCCATTACCTCACCAACCAGCTAATCCGACATAGGCTCATCCGATAGCGGGAGCCGGAGCCCCCTTTCTCCCGTAGGACGTATGCGGTATTAGCCTGGGTTTCCCCAGGTTATCCCCCACTATCGGGCAGATTCCTATGCATTACTCACCCGTCCGCCGCTCGTCAGCGGGGTGCAAGCACCCCCTGTTACCGCTCGACTTGCATGTGTTAGGCCTGCCGCCAGCGTTCAATCTGAGCCATGATCAAACTCTTCAGTTTAAGATCAATGCGATCCTTACTCGCCATCTCAGGACTAGCCGAAGACAACAAAAGCGGATCAAACTTGGCTCAAGGTTCAAACGAATTCACTGTGATACTCCGAAGAGTATCCTGGTGTTCGCTTGCCTTGATATTAGGTGATGATTCACCCTCATCGGCAAGCGCCCACATGAATTACCTGATCAAATTGTTAAAGAGCAACTTTCTTGAGTTCGCTGCGACGGGCTCGGTGACCTGAACCGTGTTGCCTCAGCGAGGAAGGCGTATTCTACGCATTCCGTGGTGTTTGTCAAGGGCTGTTTTCTGCGTGTGAAGCGAGCGATCAATCCAACCAACAGATGATGCTAACTTCCTGACAAACCGAAGGTTTTTCAACCTTCTTCACCGCTGGTAACGCTTGGCGTCCCCGGCAGCGGATGCGTACTTTACGGATTCGCTGCCGGGTTGGCAAGGGCTTTTTTAAAATAATTTCACGCTTTGCAGTCGCACACCTATATACCGTCTCTACTATCAGGCAGCACCGCCTGCTTTTACTCTTGCAACAGTACCTGCTGAGCATTAGACACCAGTGACTGGGAGCCGAGTTCAGCAATGGTGCGCGCCCCGGTCAACGTCATGGCAACGCGCATTTCTTTTTCAAACAGCTCGAGCAGGTGGGTCACGCCAGCCTCTCCCGCTGTCGCCAGCGCGTAGATGAAGGCCCGACCAATCAGCACCGTATCCGCTCCCATGGCAATCATTCTGACGACATCCAGGCCACTGCGCACGCCAGAGTCCGCCAGAATCGCTAGATCTCCTTTGACCGCATCTGCAATGGCGGGTAGCGCCCGAGCCGTGGACGGCACGCCGTCCAGCTGACGGCCGCCATGGTTGGATACCACGATACCATCTGCGCCAAATCGCACCGCATCCCGCGCATCTTCCGCATCAAGAATGCCCTTGATGATCATGGGCCCATCCCATTGCTCTCGAATCCACTCCAGATCTTTCCAGGAGATAGAAGGATCGAAGTTATCGCCCAGCCAGGCAATGTAATCCTCGAGCTCGGTTGGCTTGCCGCGATAGTCGGACACATTCCCCAGGTCATGGGGGCGGCCATTGACCCCAACGTCCCAGGCCCACAGGGGATGCCGTACCGCTTGCAGAATACGCCGTGCTGGGCCGTGCTTGCCGCTCATGCCGGAGTGGGCATCACGATAACGCGCCCCAGGTACCGGCATATCCACGGTAAAAACGAGCGTCTTTACGCCCGCTTCCTTGGCACGATCCAGCACATGCTTCATGAACCCACGGTCTTTCAGCACGTAGAGCTGAAACCAGATGGGCCGGTCGACCGCTGCCGCCACTTCGGCAATCGGGCAAACCGATACGGTCGACAGGGTAAAGGGCACCCCTTTCTTACTGGCCGCGCGGGCTGCCTGCACCTCGCCCCGCCGAGCATACATACCTGCCAGCCCTACCGGCGCCAGCGCCAACGGCATCGCAAGCTTTTCACCAAACAGCTCGGTTTCCAGAGAAAGCGAGGACATGTCCTTCAGCACCCGCTGACGTAGCGCAACATCACGCAGGTCATCCACGTTGCGACGCAGGGTGTGCTCTGCGTACGACCCTCCATCCGCATAATGAAAGAGGAAAGGGGGAAGGCGACGCTTGGCAGCCCGGCGATAGTCCGTGGAGGCAGAAATGATCATGGAGCACCCTATGGAGAGATTGCACTGTTGTTGTCACGTCAGCAAAAAGCCATGCCTACATGCTCTTGCTTACCCACGACGCATGAGTATGCCAGCGCTCTAGCGTATTAATTGGTTTTACCAATTTACAAAAAAAACAGAAACAACATTAGATAGGCCGATCTTGTGTGTCAAACACAAAACGTGCAATTAGCCCATGGTGCCCACCATACTTTAGTTCAAAGCGCTGCTTTCTTATTGGAATGGCATGCTACGGACGCTTGAGCGGAACATTTAAATTGATTACCCTTGGTCTTACCAATTATTGGAGCTACTGTTCATGTCTTACCCGCCGCTCCGCCAACAGCGCCTTGCCGATGTGATTACCGAACGCCTTGAAGGCATGATTCTGGAAGGAAGCTTGAAACCCGGGCAGCGCTTGCCCCCTGAAAGAGAGCTGGCTGAGCGTTTTGGTGTTTCTCGCCCTTCCTTGCGAGAAGCCATTCAGAAATTGGCTGCCCGCGGATTACTGAGCAGTCGCCAAGGCGGCGGCACCTTTGTCAACGAGACGCTCAACAGCGGCTATACCGACCCCTTGCTGGAAATGCTTTCCCGCCACAAGGAATTTCACCTGGATCTGCTGGAGTTTCGCGATGCCATGGAGGGCATATCGGCCTACTATGCTGCACTGCGCTCGACACCCGCCGACAAAGCCGTGCTGATACAGCGCTTCGAGGAGCTGGACGGCGGTTTCGTCGGCGCCGACCCTGCACAGGAAGCCAAGCTGGACGCCGCGTTTCATTTGGCGATTGCCGAAGCAGCGCACAATGTCCTGCTCTTGCACACCATTCGCGGTATCTTCCATCTCCTGGAGCAGAGTATCGTGGATAATCTGGCGCACCTGTTTGCCAAGCCAGACTCCCGCTCACAGTTGATGAAGCAGCACCGAGCGCTGCTCGATGCCATCCTGGAGGGCCGCGCAGAAGACGCCCGAGCCCGCGCTCACGAACACCTGGTGTATGTGGAAGAGGGGCTACTCGAAATGGCCCGTGCGGAGACCCGCGCTCAGCGCGCATTACGCCGTGCCCAGGGCACGCGCACCTCCGCATGAGCCGCTCTCCCGGCCCACGTTGGCGGCTTGCCTGGCTGCTGATCCTGCCGGTGGGGCTTGCGCTGTGCATGTGGCAGGCCGCCCAGCTAGCCCGCGAGCAGGCGCTTGCCAATCTGCGCGACGACGCTGAAAACGAGCTGCGCCTATCAGCAGCCAACTTGACGGGCTACCTATCCCGTTATGATTACCTGCCCCAAATGCTCTCTACCCGAGAAGGCATCCAGCGTTACCTGGCCGCGCCTGAAGGTCAGGACCCCATGTCGCTGAACCTGCTATTGGACCGTTTTCGGTTTACAGCGGGCGTGTCGGACGTTTATCTGCTGGATCGCGACGCCTACACCATTGCGGCCAGCAACTGGCATCGCCCCAATACTTTCATTGGCCATAACTACGCCTTCCGCAGTTATTACACCGATGCCATTGCCGGTGGGCAAGGGCGTTTTTACGGTCTGGGTACGCAGTCGCTGGAGCGGGGATACTTCTTTTCTGCCCCCGTGTGGCTGGACGATACCTCACCCGACGCCACACCGGATGGCGTGCTGGTCATCAAGGTGCTGCTCGATGAGGTCGAAGAGAGCTGGGCACAGCAAGATGCGGAGCTGTTTGTCACGGACAGCGACTCGATCATTTTCATGGCCAGCCAACCCGAGCTGCGCATGAATGCGCTCTACCCCCTCAACGAAGCGCAGCGCGAAAGCCTTCGCGCAACGCGTCGCTATGCCATCGAGCCGCTCGACCCCTCCGGCATTGAGGTAGAGGCCCCCTATGGCCCCGACAGCTACCTTGTCAGCTTTACCCATGGCCCGCTGCAGGGAGAGCGCTACCTCAGCTTGACGAGACCGCTACCGGAATTTGGCTGGCAGATGCATATTCTCAAGCCATTGAACTCGGTGATCAGCGCCCAATGGGTGGCCGCCTTGATGGCAGGAGGCCTCTATGGCGTCGTTGCACTGGGCGCAGGCATCGGCTGGCAACGTTTACGGCTACGCCGAGAGCGGGAAGCCTTTGCCGAACGTGAACGACAGACTCTGGCGCGCGCGCGCGATGAGCTGGAAGCCAGCGTGGAGCGTCGAACACGCGATCTGGTGGCCAGCAATCAACGCCTTTCCGATGAAATCGAAGAGCGCCGTCGGGCAGAAGCCAATCTTCAGCAAACCCAGAACGAGTTGATACAAGCCGCCAAGCTGGCCGTGTTGGGCCAACTGGCCGCAGGCATCAATCATGAGCTCAATCAGCCGCTGGCCGCTATTCGCGCCTATGCTGAAAACGCGCGCCGTTTCATCGAATTGACGCGCATCGAGCAAGCCGATGCCAATCTGGCGCAAATCGTCGAGCTGACCCAGCGCATGGCAGATATCAGTGCTCAGCTACGCCAATTTTCTCGCAAAAGCAGCGAGCGCCACGAAACCATTTCTGTCCAGGCCTGCATCGAGTACGCCCTGCGCCTGTTTCACAGCCGACTGCGCGATGGCAGTATCCAGGTGACGCCTCAATGGCCCGCCGAAACCCTGTGGGTAGAGGGAGACCTGGTACGCCTGGAACAGGTCATCGTCAACTTGATTGGCAATGCCATTCAGGCAATGAAAGATGCCGCCCAGCCCACACTCACACTGCAGGCCGAGGCCACGCCCCATCACGTGCATATCCATGTCATCGACAATGGCCCCGGCATCGCCGAACAACATGTCTCGCGAATCTTCGAGCCCTTTTTCACCACCAAGGCACCAGGCAGCGGCCTGGGGCTAGGACTTTCCATCTCATCGCGTATCATGGAGGACCTGGGTGGCAAGCTGCAGGCCAGCAACCGAGCCGAGGGAGGCGCGTGCTTCACGATCTCCTTGCCGCGCACGCGTGTGCCGCCCCCCAGCGAGCTGCAGAGAGTAACGGAGAACAATAACCATGCATGAACCGTCGACACTGCCGGTCATGGTGATCGACGACGAGCCACATCTGCGTATCACCGCGAGCCAGACCCTGGAGCTGGCCGGCTACACTCCCTACTGCTTCGAATCCGCAGAGCAAGCCTTGGCGGCGCTGCCCGACGACTTCCCAGGCGTCATCGTCAGCGACATCCGCATGCCCGGCATGGATGGCATGGCCCTGCTGCATGAGCTTCACCATCGCGATGCCACCCTGCCGATCATACTGATCACTGGCCATGGCGACATCTCGACGGCGGTGGAAGCAATGCGCGCCGGCGCCTGGGATTTTCTGGAAAAGCCTTTTGCGGGCGATCAGCTGCTGGACGTCGTGAGACGCGGCATCGAAAAGCGCCAGCTAAGCCTGGAAAACCTGCGCCTGAAAGCCGAGCTCGAAGTCCAGCACGCTGCGCTCGGGCCTCGCCTGGTAGGCCGCACGCCGGTCATTTCGCGCCTGGCGGCCATGATCCAGCGCATCAGCCAGGTAGAGGCCGATGTCTTGCTGTTTGGCGAAACCGGCACAGGGAAAGATCTGGTGGCCCGCGCGATCCATGAACGCAGCGCTCGTCGCAATAGCCCCTTCATGGCGATCAACTGCGGCGCCGTGCCGGAAAACACCATCGAATCAGAGCTGTTTGGGCACGAAAAAGGCGCTTTCACAGGGGCCGTGGAGCGGCGTATCGGCAAGTTCGAACATGCCAACGGCGGCACGGTGTTTCTGGATGAGATCGAGTCCATGCCCATGGCACTGCAAGTCAAGCTGCTGCGCGTACTGCAGGAGCGCAGCGTCGAACGTCTGGGAGCCAATGAAGCCGTACCGCTCGATATTCGCGTGATTGCCGCCACCAAGGTAGATCTCAAAGTGGCGGCCGACGACGGGCTGTTTCGCGAAGACCTCTACTACCGTCTCAATGTGGTCACCCTGCCCCTGCCCGCCCTGCGCGAGCGGCGGGAAGACATCCCGCTCCTTTTTCAGCACTTTGCCGTGGTCGCCGCCAACCGTAGCGGGCTGGAAGCGCCAACGCTGGACAGCCCGGCCATTGCCGCCCTGCTGGCCCACGACTGGCCAGGCAACGTGCGCGAGCTGCGCAACCTTGCCGAACGTTACGTTTTGCTGGGTGCCGCGTTCGACTATCGGCTGGACGCCTTGCTGGAAGGTGTCGCCGCAGACACCCATGAACCCACGCTACCGCGCCAGGTAGAGCTGTTCGAAAAGAGCCTGATCAGCCAGTCACTGGCGCGTCACCACGGCCGCGTAACGGAAGTGTGTCGCCACCTGGGCATCCCGCGCAAGACGTTCTACGACAAACTCAAAAAGCATGGCCTGAGCGCTGACGATTACCGCCACAGCAGTGACCCTTGACGCATCAGTTCCAGCAGCACTCCCCAGGGCGGCACCCAGGGCACCAGCACCAGCATGGCAATGAGCATCAAAAGATTAGAGAGAGGACGTCGGCTATCGCCCAGCTTGAGCGCCGTACCAAACGAGCGCTTCAGCCGCGCCCCCTCCAGATCGACACTGAACAGCTCATCCAGTCCCAGGTGGATGATAAACCCCACCAGTACCGCGGCACCGTGCGACCAGGCCAACCAGGCGGGCTGCGCTAGCAGATGGTAGCTGAGCGCCGCCGTCGCCAGGGCGCACAACCCCGCCGCCATCAACGAGTGCCAGATCCCTCGGTGAACGGTCAATCTGGAGAAGAGAATCGCGGCCAGGTAGCGCACTGAAAAATAGATACCGCCACAGGCCACCAGCAGCAACCCGGGCGTCAACCAGGGCTGCAACATCAATACCCCCATCACCAGGGTAGGCACCGACAACAGGTTGAAAATCAGACGGATAGAGCGGGAACGGTCTGCGTCTATGTCGGGCAGGATGCCACCGAAGGCCACCAGCGCAATGATCAGCAAGGATTGCGACGCGGGCCACCACTGCGCTTGCCAGCCCATATAGGCCATGAGCGTACCGCCTGCGGCGGCCACGGTAATGTGCGTGCGAAAGTTGGCCATGTCGTGGCACTCTGAAAAACTGGATAAATTACCAGATTATCGAAGACTACAACACGGCCTGATATAAAAAAAGCTGCCGTTTACCAAAGGTTTAGGCTAACCACTTTGCTGTGCTAGAAACTCGTCCTTCAATTTGACGTAGTTGCCTGCCGTATAGGGGAAAAAGGCCCGCTCTTGCTCTTTCAAAGGCCGCAACGGCTTGGCAGGATTGCCCGCATATACATGGCCACTTTCCAGCCGTTTGCCCGGTGTCACCACCGCTCCCGCCGCAATAATCACCTCGTCCTCCACCACCGCGCCATCCATGACGATGGCGCCCATGCCCACCAGAATGCGGTTACCCAACGTGCAGCCGTGAAGAATGGCCTTGTGACCGATGGTGACATCGTCACCGATCGTCAAAGAAAAGCCCTCCGGGTTGAAATCGCTGGCGTGAGTGATATGCAGCACGCTGCCATCCTGCACGCTGGTGCGCGCCCCGATAGTGATCCTGTGCATATCGCCACGGATCACGCTCATGGGCCATACCGAGCAGTCGTCGCCCAGAGTGACGTTGCCGATCACGACACTGGCCGGGTCGATATAGACACGCTCGCCCAACGTAGGGGAGTGTGCGTGAAACGCGCGTAAGGCATTGCTCATGAAGACTCTCCTGTTAGTGACACAAGAACCACTATAGCAATCCACCCAGCAGGACGATGAAGGTCAGCGGAATGGAGACCCAACGGACCAGACGTTGCCAAAGCAGGAAGCCTCGCTCACCCACGCCCAGGGTGCGCATCACCAAGGGCTGTGGCATTACCCAGGCCGCGAAGATGGCAATCAACAATCCCCCCATGGGCAGGAAGATGTCCGGAGGGATACTGCTGACCAGCTCGAACACGTTGCGCCCAAACAGCGGTCTAAACTCCGCCAGGTGAGAAAAGGAGAAGGCCGACAGCAGCCCCAGCAGCCAGACACTGATCGCCACGACGGCCGTGGAAACGCTGCGCCGCCAGCCAAGGCCCTGCAGCGTGGCCACCATGGGCTCCGCCAGATTGATGGCTGACGTCCACGTCGCGAGCAGCAGCAGCAAAAAGAACACGCTCAGCCACAGGGAACCCCAGGGCAACTCAGAGAAGGCAATGGGTAGGGTCACGAACATCAACCCCGGCCCGTCCGCCGGGTCCATCCCCTGGGCAAACACTACTGAAAAGATCGCAATACCCGCCAGCAGCGCCACGCTGATATCCAGCACGGCCACCGCACAAGCGGCTTTCGGCAGGCTCTGTTCATCCGGCATATAGGCCCCGTAGGCCATCAACGCACACGCCCCTACGGCCAGGGTGAAAAAAGCGTGTCCCATGGCATGCAGCACCACCGACGCGGTGACGTTTTCGAAAGACGGCATGAACAGCCAGTGCAGCGCCGCCCCAAAGCCGCTGGTGGTCATGGCGTAGAGGGCTAATAGCACCAACAGGCCATAGAGCACCGGCATCAAGAGATTATTGAGCCGCTCCAGGCCTTTCGCGACGCCAGCCGCCACCACCGTCATGGTCATGAACAGGAACAGTGAATGGTTGAAAATCAGCAAGCCTGGGTTGGCCAGAAAGGCGTCAAAGCCAGCGCCGATCTCGGCGGCACTGGCCCCGTCAAAGTTGCCATTGATGGAGGCCACCAGAAACTCGATCGACCAGCCAGACACCACGGAATAAAACGACAGAATGCAAAACACCGTCAGCGCGCCGAACAGCCCCAGCCAGCGCCAGTGGGGCGAGGCACCCGCCTGTGTGGCCAGTACGCCCAGTGACTGCATGGGGCCTCGACGGCCAGCGCGGCCAATGAGTATTTCCGCCATCATCACGGGCAGGCCCAGCAACAGGACAAACGCCACGTAAATCAGCAAGAAGGCCGCCCCGCCGTTTTCCCCGGCCACATAGGGAAAACGCCAAATATTGCCAAGCCCTACCGCGGCACCGGTCACCGCGAGAATAAAGGCACGCTTCGACCCCCAACGCTCCAGCGTTTCACTCATCTTCTGCTCCTGCCTTGGTGGCACTCGATTCGACGTATCAAAAGGCGGCAAGACTAGCAGGCGCATGCCTCCAGGCCAATGCCGCCATTGAAACTGACCTCGGCTGCCCGCACTGTGTCATTATCCACGGACGCTTTTCGCGCCCGCATGAACCAACCTGCCGCCATCGAGGTGCCTATGTCCCGCAACCCATTGCTAGAGAGCCATGAGCTCCCCCCTTTCGCCGACATTCGTGCCGAACACGTGGTGCCCGCGGTAGAACAACTGCTCAACGAGGGTCGCGACGCCATCGAGCGCCTTGCCCAACAAGCCGCTCATCAACCGCCTACCTGGGACAACTTTGCCGCGCCCATGGAAGCCGTGAACGACCGCCTGTCTCAGGCCTGGTCGCCGGTGTTGCACCTCAACAGCACCATGAACAGCCCGGAACTGCGTGACGCCTATCAGGCCTGTTTGGAGAAGCTGTCGGCCTTTGGCACTTGGGTAGGCCAACATGAAGGGCTCTTCAAGGGCTGGCAGGCGCTCAAGGAAGGTCCTGCCTGGCACGACCTGAGCACCGCCCAACGGCGCACCGTTGATAATGCGCTGCGCGACTTCCGCTTGGCGGGCGTGGACCTTCCAGCCGACAAGAAGGCGCGTTACGGCGACATTCAAGCGCGTCTCTCCACGCTGTCCAATCAGTTTTCCAACCATGTGCTGGATGCCACACAGGCATGGCACAAGGACATCACTGACCCTGCGCTGCTGGCAGGCGTGCCGGAAAGTGCTCTGGAAACGCTGAAAGCACTGGCAGAGGCCAAAGGCGCAGAGGGTTACCGCATCACGCTCGACTTCCCCAGCTTCTTTCCGATCGTCAGCTATGCCGACAACCGTGAACTGCGCGAGGAAGTGTATACCGCCTTTGTGACGCGCGCCTCAAACCAGGGCCCTAAAGCAGGCCAGTTTGATAACGCCCCCATTCTGGAAGAGACGCTGGCCCTGCGCCAGGAGCTGGCCCGCCTGCTCGGCTTCGATACTTACGCCGACTACTCGCTGGTTACCAAGATGGCCGACTCCCCCGCCCAGGTACTCGACTTTCTCGAAGACCTGGCCCAGCGTGCCAAGCCGCAAGCTCAGCAGGAGTTTGCCGAGCTCAGCGCCTACGCCCGTGATGAGCTCGGGCTCGACACGCTGCAGCCATGGGATGTCGCCTATGCCAGTGAAAAGCTGCGCGTGGCTCGCCATGACCTCTCCCAGGAGCAGCTACGCCCCTACTTTCCCGCCCCCCACGTGGTCAACGGGTTGTTTCAAGTCATCGAGCGCCTCTACAACGTGCAGGTAGCGGAAGATACCAGCGTGGCCAGCTATCATGACGATATGCGGTTTTTCAGAATTACCGAGCAAGGCAAGCCGATTGCGGGGTTCTACCTCGACCTTTACGCCCGGGAGGGCAAACGCGGAGGCGCCTGGATGGCGGACTGCCGAGTACGCCGCCAGACAGAACACGGCCTGCAACTGCCGGTCGCCTTCCTGACCTGTAATTTCACCGCCCCGGTGGGCGGCAAACCTGCCTTGCTGACCCACGACGAAGTCACAACGCTGTTCCACGAGTTCGGCCACGGCTTGCACCACATGCTGACCAAGCAGGACATCGCCGATGTTTCCGGCATCAACGGCGTGGCCTGGGACGCGGTCGAACTGCCTAGCCAGTTCATGGAGAACTACTGCTGGGAAAAAGAGGGGCTAGCGCTACTGTCCAGACACGTGGATACCGGCGAACCGCTCCCCGATGCACTGTTCGAGCGTCTCCAGGCGGCCAAGAACTTCCAGTCCGCCATGGGCATGTTGCGCCAGATAGAGTTTTCGCTCTTCGACATGCGCCTGCACCATGAATTGGAAGCTCCCAGCGCCGACGACGTACAAGGCCTGCTGGACGACGTACGCCGCCACACCTCAGTGGTTCCCGTGGTGCCCTTCAATCGCTTCCAGAACAGCTTTAGCCACATCTTTGCAGGGGGCTATGCGGCGGGATATTACAGCTACAAGTGGGCCGAAGTGCTCTCCGCCGACGCCTGGAGCGCCTTCGAAGAAGCGGGTATTTTTGACCCTGCCACCGGCCAGCGCTTCAAGGAAGAGATCCTTGAACAGGGCGGCGCCCGCGATGCTGCCGAGCTATTCGTCGCGTTTCGTGGTCGCGAGCCCAGTGTGGCTCCGCTGCTGCGCCACAGCGGTATCCGCGCTGCCTAATCCACTCTTAATCTCTACGCGGTAGCTCTGCTGCCGCGTCTCGGGAGTCCTGTCATGTCGAGTATCAAACGCTTTATTGCCGGGGTTACATGCCCCCGCTGCGCCGCCATGGACCGTATTCGCGCCTGGGAGCAGCATGGCATTCGCTACCGTGAATGCGTCAACTGTGATTTCTTCGAGCAGCTGCCGATCGAGGATGAAACATCGCCAGAGCTGGTGACTCGAGTCAATCAGGTACGCGATGAGCAAAAAGTACAGGATGTACAGCCAGTGCGTATCCTGGATCCCGGCAAACCGAAGTAGCGACGCCCAGGAGTCATCTTTCTCTCCAAAATGTGCGGAAAACCGCACGCTATTTCCATGAATCCGTGCGTAAAGCCATCCATAAAGCGTCGAGCGCCTTTCAACCAAAGTTGAATAAGATATCCATAAGCGATTGTATTCAAATAAAAACAAAGCCATTGGCACGACAATCGCTCTACATAAGCTGCTTATTAGAACGAGCACTGGCCATACTCTCGATATGCCAGACGATAATCCCAATAACAGCTTAGGAAATCTCGCCATGCGTAATATGATGCCCAAGTCTCTTGCCCTGCTGGCTGGCGGCGCGCTGGTTGCTGCGACCACCGCCCATGCGGAAGTTGATCGTGACGGCTGGCCCTCCAGCTTTACCGTAGGTACTGCCAGCCAGGGCGGCACCTTCTACATCTACGGTTCTGGCTGGGCGAACCTGCTGGCCGACCAGTTGGGCGGCATTACCGGCGGTGGTGAAGTCACCGGTGGTCCGACGCAGAACCTGGCACTGGTTCACGCGGGTGAGCTGGCCTTCGGCCTGACCACACTGGGCCCTGCAGATGACGCCATGAACGGTCGTAGCCCGCTGGCACCGGGTGTCGTCATGGATAACGCCTGTGCCCTGTTCCCGATGTACGAGACGCCATTCTCCATCACCGCACTGGCCAGCACCGGCATTACCTCCATTTCCGAGATTCCGGACGGCTCGCGCATTGGTTTTGGCCCCGCAGGCTCTACCTCTGACGTTTACTTCCCTGCCATCCTCGAAGAGCTGGGCGTCAATTTCGAGCGCCGTAACGGCGGCTGGTCTGACCTGGGCGGTCAGTTGCAGGATGGACTGCTGGACGTCGTTGCCTTTGCAGCGGGCGTACCGATCCCGGCCGTTAGCCAGTTGGAAGTTCAAACCAACGTCAACATCATCGAGTTCACCGAAGAAGAGCAGGCCACCATTGTCGACGCCTTCCCGGTTTCTGAATTCATGATTCCGGCCAGCACCTACGAAACGCTGGAAGAAGATGCTCGCGCCGTTTCCATGTGGAACTTCGCCATTGCCGGCTGTGATCTGCCCGACAGCCTGGTGTATGAAGTCACGCGCATCACCATGGAAAACAACGACCGCATGGTATCCATCCACCGCAGTGCTGAAGAGAGCATTCCCGAGAACGTCAAGTACAACACGGTCATGCCTTTCCACCCCGGTGCTGCCCGCTGGTTCAATGAAAACGGCTATGAGATAGCCGACGACATGATTCGCCAATAAGCGCGGATGTGCCAGCACAAGAGCCGACTCTTTACAGGGTCGGCTCTTGTCGCTCTGGCCATGAATAAGCAATTCCTGAATTACCCAAGCATCTTCGCTGACGATCCATCCCAAGGGTAACCTCCATGAGCAACAACACCGGCAGCCCCAACCCGGCTGCACCCGCTAGCGACCCCGTTGAGCAACAGGACGCCAAGGCCATACTCGCCGAAGGTGTCGACGAAGAGGTCGTCGAGTCAAACCGTCGTCTGTTTACCGGCTGGCAGTGGATGCTTTTCGCCGGCGTTGCCATCGCCTACTCGCTGTTTCACCTGATCACGCTGAACGTCCTGCCCATGGAAACATGGACCTACCGGATCATTCACGTGGCAGGCGCCCTGATTCTTGGCTTCGGCCTGTTCACTGGTGCGCGCTTTGCCAGTGACGCCAGCGATGAGTCGCCCAAGTGGCTGACACTGCTGGGAGCCGCGCTGCTACTGCCCGCAGGCTACGCACTGGTGCAAGCCTTCCTGATGTGGCAAGCCCTTTCCGGGGGCGCCATGCGTATCGACCCACAGGTGGAAACCTGGCACTTCGGCTACCCGATGCTGCTCGCCACGGTAGGGGCTATCTTGCTGTCCTGGTTCTATCGCCTGGAGCGCTCCAAATTCTCCATGCCTGACCTGGTGCTGATGATCGTCGCACTGGCCAGCGCGGGTTATCTGATCACGGTTTACAATACGCCACTGCGTATGTCCACGGGCACCTCTTTTGCCCCGGTTGGCATTACCTACGCCGCCATGGCCGGTTCGCTGCTGATTCTGGAGCTGACCCGCCGCGTAGCAGGTAATGCACTGGTCATCATTTCTGCCATTTTTCTGGCCTATGTGTTTGGCGGCCCTTACCTGCCTGGCTTCCTGAGCTACCCAGGTCTGTCGGTCAACCGCTTCTTCAGCCAGCTCTACACCGATATCGGGGTGCTCGGGCAAACGACGGCGGTCTCCTCCACTTACATCATTCTGTTCATTATTTTTGCAGCGTTCCTGCAAGCCTCGAAAGTGGGCGACTACTTCGTCAACTTCGCCTTTGCCGCTGCAGGGCGCTCGCGGGGCGGTCCGGCCAAGGTGTCGATTTTCGCTTCTGGCCTGATGGGCATGATCAACGGCACCTCCGCAGGCAACGTGGTCTCCACCGGCTCTCTGACCATCCCGCTGATGAAGAAGGTAGGTTATCCGGGCCGTAGCGCAGGGGCGATCGAAGCCGCTGCTTCCACCGGCGGCCAGATCATGCCCCCGATCATGGGTGCGGGTGCCTTCATCATGGCGGAAATCACCGGCATCCCCTATCGCGAGATTGCCGTTGCCGCGCTGATTCCGGCCGCGCTGTACTTCCTGTCGGTCTATTTCATGGTCGACCTGGAAGCTGCGAAGAAAGGCATGCGCGGTATGCGCAAGGATGAAATCCCGCAGTTCCGCAAACTGGCCCGTCACGCGTACCTGTTTGCGCCGATCATCATCCTGATCTATGCCCTGTTCATGGGGTACTCGGTCATCCGTGCGGGCACCCTGGCCACGGCTGCGGCTGCCGTGGTGAGCTGGATTTCACCCAACAAGATGGGCATTCGTGAAATTCTCAAGGCCCTGCAGCTGGCAGGCACCATGTCGATCCAGATCATCGCCGTGTGTGCCTGTGCAGGCCTGATCGTGGGCGTCATTTCCCTGACCGGCGTGGGCGCACGTTTCTCGTCGCTGCTGCTGGGCATGGCGGGCGTGAGCCAACTGTTGGCCCTGTTCTTCGCCATGTGTATCTCCATTCTTCTGGGGATGGGCATGCCCACCACGGCGGCCTATGCCGTGGCGGCTTCCGTCGTGGCGCCTGGCCTGATCAACATCGGCATTCAGCCGCTGATTGCGCACTTCTTCGTCTTCTACTTCGCCGTCATGTCGGCGATCACCCCGCCAGTGGCACTGGCCTCTTATGCCGCTGCCGGTATTTCCGGCGATAACGCCATGCAAACCTCCATTACCTCGTTCAAGGTAGGGTTGGCGGCCTTTATCGTACCGTTCATGTTCTTCTATAGCCCAGCCATGCTGATGGAAGGCACACCGATGCAGATCGTTCGCGTCGCGATTACGGCGTCGATCGGTATCTTCATGCTGTCAGCCACGGTACAAGCATGGTTCTTTGGCTCGATCCAGATATGGCAACGGCTGGTGCTGATGATCGGCGCGCTGTTCCTGATCTACGGCGGTATCTTCACCGACATTGCCGGACTGGGTATCGGCGCCGCCATGTTCCTGATGCAGCGCAAGCTGCACGGGCCGAAACCGGCCCCCACCGCAGCCTGACAGGCTATCAACGCAGGCCGACTCCCAGGAGTCGGCCTTTTTGTCAGCGCACGCCTAGTGCAAACCACCCACCCGCCACCAGCATCGATAGCAGCGTCACCGGAATACCCGCCTTGGCAAAGGTGAGAAAGCCAAGTTGAACGCCCTGCCGTCTGGCCCCCTCTGCCACGATCAGATTCACCACACTGCCAATCAGCAGCAAATTACCCGCCAACGTCGACATGACCGCCAGCATGACCAGCGTGGCCTCCGGCAGTTGCGGGAACAGCCCCAGTAGCAAGATCACAAAAGGTACGTTACCGATCACGTTGCTGGCCACCAGCGAGATCCCGGCCATGCGCCACGGGTCATCCGGCACACCTTCCGCCCCCAGCCACTGGTTGACCAACACCCCCGCCTCCGGCAAGGCAGCGACACTGCCGGTGACAATGAAGAGCCCCATGAACAGCAGCAACAGGTTCCAGTCCACCGCCTGCACATATCGGTGGCTGGTGACGTGGCGCGACATCATCAATACCAGCGCTACCGCGAGCGCCGACCATTCGCGAGGCAGCGGGGTCGAGAACAGGACCAGCAGCGCCATGGCTGCCAGCAGCGGTTTATAACGCAGGCTTTCCTGGGACACGCTCAGCGGCATAGGTGCCGCCCCTGGCTCGTTCAACACCCAGCGGTGACGCCACATGGCCCAGATGACGGCGTAGGTGATGCCCAGTGCGGCAACGGCAGGCACCAGCGCCTGCAGGCTGTAGGCCCAAAAATCGAGCCCGCCGACCTGCCCAATGAGAATGTTCTGCGGATTACCGATCAGGCTGGCAGCCGAGCCTGCGTTACACGACAGTGCCAGCGCCAATAAATAGGGGCGAGGATCCAGGCCACGAGCCAACAGCGCCTGACAGAGCAGCGGCGTCATCGCAAAGGCCACGATGTCATTGACCAGCAGTGCCGACAGCACACCACCCAGCAGCACGACGCCCAGCAACAGGACGCTTGGACGCTCGGCGTGGCGCATGATCAGCGCAGACAAACGCCCGTAGACGCCGGAAAAGCCGAACTGTGCCGATACCAGCATCAGCGCCAGCAGCAACACCAGGGCACCTACATCGATATGCTGACCAACGTCCGCCAGGCTCACGGTGCCGGTCAGCAGCAGTACACAAGCGGCAGAGAGCGCTATCCAGGCACGGTCCACCTGCAAACCGGGTAGCCGCCCCACGGCCATTCCCACATAGGTCACTGCGAACATGGCAGCTATCAGCCACATCGTTTCCTGCTCCCGTCACGGTTCAATGAGCAGGCATCATACGGTGGTTAGCCATGCCTTGCCCACTCTCCAAGCCGGGCCTTCCACGCGCGGCGCCTGTCGCACCCCCATCAAAAAAACCGACCTGCGCCAGAGGACGCAGGTCGGTTCTCATGGATCACATCGGCAACCGGTCAGGTGAGATTATCGACGATCTTCATGACCGGCGCGGCCTGGTTGAGCGTATAGAAGTGCAGCCCCGGCGCGCCACCATCCAGCAGGCGCTCGCACAGGCGCGTCACCACCTCGGTGCCAAAGGCCGCGATGGCCTCGCTGTCATCGCCATAGGCTTCCAGCTGCTTGCGAATCCAGCGGGGGATTTCGGCACCGCAGGCATCGGAAAAGCGCGCCAGCTTGGTGTAGTTGGTGATGGGCATGATGCCAGGAATGATCGGCTGCTCGACACCCAGCGCCCGCGCTTTGTCCACGAAGTGGAAGTAGGCATCGGCGGTAAAGAAGTACTGGGTAATCGCCATATTGGCGCCCGCGTTCATCTTGCGGGCAAAGTTTTCCACATCCTTGTCGAGGCTGGGAGCCTGTGGATGAGATTCTGGATAGGCCGCCACGGCGATATCGAAGTGATCACCGGTTTCGGCACGGATGAACTCGACCAGCTCGTTGGCGTAGCGCAGCTCGCCGATACTGCCCATGCCGGACGGCATATCGCCACGTAGCGCCACCAGGCTATCCACGCCTTCCGCCTGATACTGGGCCAGCAGGTCACGTAGTTGGGCTTTCTCGCTGCCGATACAGGAAAGGTGCGGGGCGGTGGTAATACCGCTCTCACTCACGGTGCGCACGATATCGCGGGTACGCGCCTGCGTGGACCCGCCAGCCCCGTAGGTCACCGAGAAGAAGCGAGGGTTACATGCGACCAGCTCATCGCGCACGTGAATCAGCTTCTCCCGGCCGGCATCGGTATTGGGCGGAAAAAACTCGAAGCTGATACCTAACGGATGTTCCTGGCTGCCCATGGTGTATCCTCGCAGTACAACAAAGTGATCATTATGTGAGGTATTCTCGCTGCTTACCCGCGTGGCGGCTAATGAAAGATTTCACGCACGATCTTCAATTCGGCTCATGTTGTTCGGCAGACCAAATTCAAGGAGGAGCAATGGATTTAGCACCCGCGACGTTGATGGGGCCACTGTTGATGCTGCTGGGCTATGTCGGGTTAGGGTTCCTTGCGGCCCAGCGGCTCAAGATCGACCCCCGCCCGATTGCCACGCTGCTGGTCTATCTCATTGCTCCCCTGACGATTTTCCGCGCGCTGATGAACGGCGGCCCCACGGCAGCCTATCTGACCCTGTCGCTGGCCATGTTTCTGCTGGTCAGCGCCATGGCGCTGCTGGTACATCGCTTGACCCGCCATCGCTTCGGCCCCCTGGAGGGTGCTCTGCTGGCCTTTTCCTCCGGCACCGGCAACACCGGCTATTTCGGCCTGCCCGTGGCGCTGATCTTGCTGCCGCCGGAGGGCGTCACGCTGTACCTGTTCTGCATGCTGGGGATCAACCTGTATGAATTTACCGTGGGCTTTTACCTGAGCGCGCGAGGGCACTTCTCGGTGCGCCAGAGTCTGATCAAGATTGCCCGCCTGCCGCTGGTCTATGCCTTCCTGCTGGCCCTGCTGCTCAGCTCGCTGGGTGTAGTGCTCCCCGAGCCCATGATGAACTCGCTGGCCGTCTTTCCCGCCACGTACACCCTGCTGGGCATGATGATCATTGGCATGACGCTCAGCCAGGTGACGCTGGCCGCTTGGGATACGCGCTTCGTGGCAGCCTGCGTGGGGCTGCGCTACGTGCTGTGGCCACTGGTCATGGTCGGTGCCGTGCTGGTGCTGCAACAGCTGACGCCGCTGGCACCGGAGCTGGCCATGGCGCTGCTGTTGCTGGGGGTGGTACCGATGGCCTCCAATGTGGTGGTCGTGGCCATGGAGCTGGGCATTCAGCCCCAAAAAGGCGCCCTGGCCGTGTTGACCACGACGCTATTGGCGCCACTGCTGATCCCGTTCTACCTGGGGATGATGCTCTACCTGGCCGGGCTGGCCTAGAAGCCCTCCACGCCCGCCTGCTGAAGCTGACGTGCCATCCGCTGGATCTCGGGATGGCCAAAGAACGCCACCAGCGCTTCGGCTCGGACGGGGCCCACCCCAGGCTGGTCCTGCCACTCGGCGCGGGAGAGTCCTTCCAGCGTTGCCCACTCCCCCAGCTCGGCGCTGCCGCCCGGCGGTACGCCCAGCGCACGTAACCAGGCGGCATAGGGTGCCTGCCGTGCTGCTGCAAACTGCGCCGCCAGCGAGGCGGCCGTGGCGGGGCCAATACCATGGGCCTGTTGAAGCTGCGCCTCCGACAGCGCCAGCCAGCCCAGCAAATCCGTCACGACCCCGGCACGCATCAAGGCCTGCCAGGTGCCTTCGCCGATGCCACGCATACCTAGCTGATTCCCCAGATAGGTCAGGCGTGCCAATAGCTGGGCGTCACAGTCTGGGGTCAGCGTCAGGCAACTCAGCAGGTCATAACGCGCTGGCGATGGCACGCTGAGCGGCGCCCGCTCAGCACTCTGCCAGACTACGCTGGTGACTTGAGGAATCGTCAGCCCTGCCAGCGTCACGGCGACGTGGTCTCCTGGGCGAACATCCCAGGCCTGCCACTGCTCAAGCGACCCTAGCGATACACGACGAATGCTGCGCCCTTCCAGGCTCACGGGATACAGCCATAACACGGGCGTCACTCGCCCAGTGCGCCCCACCCGAAACTCGATACCACGCACATGGGCCAGCGCTTGCTGCGCGGGGTATTTCCAAGCGATGGCCCACTCCGGAGGCGACGCCGACCAGTGACGAATGCCAGGGCGTTCGGCCTGCTTGAGCACCACGCCATCGGTAGCGAAGGGCAGCGGCTCGTTGAACCAGCGCTCGCGCCATTCGGCCGCTTGCTGATGGCCCGCAACCGGGTGCGTGTACTCGGCCGTATCGAACCCCAGCGCCGTCAGCCGCGCCAGCCGCTCCGTCATCTCGGTAGGCCCATCGGGCCAATCCCACACGAACAAGCCAACGCGGGAAAGCGTCGCCTCACTGGGTGCCTGCTGCGCCATGGCCCCGGCCACCGCACCGCGCGCGCCAATCTCGGGAGCTTGCGACTGGATATGCCGATCAAGCTGCCAATAGAGCTCACCCTGGAACACCGCCGATAGCGGCTCGGGCAGCAAAGCAGGCACATCGGGCAGTTGCCGAACGCGCTCGGTCCAGTCCTGACCGCGCTCCCCGTCGCCGCGGCTGACCGCTTCGACCAATATCCCTTGCCGATAGCGCAAAGTCACCGCCACACCGTCCACCTTGGGCTGGATCCAAAGCCCCTGGCGACGGCTGGTAAAACGCCGCACTCCGGCCTCGTCGGCCTTGTGGAGCCCGGTTTGCGCAGCCGGGTGAGTCACCGTGCCATCGCTACGGGTGGATCGGGTCAGGGGGCGGTGGGGCTTGGTATCGTCCAGACAGGTTTGCCAATGCGTCAGCCTCGCCAGCGCCTGATCGTAAAGCTCATCGGCAATCAGCGACTCACCCTCGTCATGGTAGGCACGGTCCCACAGCGCGATATGCTCGGCCAGCGTCTGGCGCTCTTGAACAAGGCGCTCCTGTGGCCATGCCGGGCACTCCTCGGCCTGCGCCGTCAGCGCTAGAGCGCACAGGCCACTCAGCCACCCTGCTCTGAATATCCACCGCCACACCATCGCCGCCCCCCTGATGATCAGCAAAGCCATCGGTGCCTGCACCACCGCGCCTGAACCACCGTACTAACGTTAACTTAACTCAAACGGGGCGTGATGCAATGTTACGTTGTTCAGTCAATAGGAAAGAATAAAAACGCCCCCTGATTTTCATCAGGGGGCGCTATCAGGGCAGCGGTATGACCAGGTGTTTACAAACCAGCCGCCTTGCGCAGCGCGTCGGCCTTGTCGGTTTTCTCCCAAGGGAACGCCGTAAACGTCTCGGTATGCTCTTCCCCTTTGTCGTCCGTCCAACGGTAGCTATGCTCGAACGGCTCGCGACCAAAGTGGCCGTAGGCAGAGGTCAGACGATACATCGGGTGCAGCAGGTCGAGCATGGTGGTGATCGCATAGGGGCGCAGGTCAAAATGCTCGCGCACCAGTTCGACGATTTTCGCATCGTCGATCTTGCCTGTGCCGAAGGTGTCGATCGACACGGAGGTGGGCTCTGCCACACCGATGGCGTAAGACACCTGAATCTCGCACTTGTCGGCCAAGCCTGCAGCAACCACGTTCTTCGCCACGTAACGGCCCGCGTAGGCCGCACTGCGGTCTACCTTGGAGGGATCCTTGCCCGAGAACGCACCGCCGCCGTGACGGGCCATGCCGCCGTAGGTATCGACGATGATTTTACGCCCCGTCAAACCACAGTCGCCCACTGGGCCACCGATCACGAACTTGCCGGTCGGGTTGATATGATATTGGGTGTTCGCATCCAGCCACTCTGCGGGAATCACCTGCTCGATGATTTCGCGCTTGACCATCTTGCGCAGGTCTTCCTGGTCGATTTCCGGGTCATGCTGGGTCGACAGCACCACGGCATCCACGCCACAGGGTTGGCCTTCGGCATTGTAGCGGAAGGTGACCTGACTCTTCGCATCAGGACGCAGCCAAGGCAGCAGGCCATGCTTGCGCAGCTCTGCCTGACGCTCGACCAGGCGATGGGAGTAGTGAATAGGGGCCGGCATGAAGGAGTCGGTTTCGTTGGTGGCGTAACCGAACATCAGGCCCTGGTCGCCCGCCCCTTGATCTTCGGGTTTGGTGCGATCAACGCCCTGAGCAATATCCACACTCTGTTTGCCGATCAGGTTGATCACGCCACAGGTGGCGCCATCGAAGCCTACCTGTGAGGAGGTATAGCCGATATCGGTGATCACATCACGCACCAGCGCTTCGAGATCAACCCATGCCGAGGTGGTAATTTCACCCGCAATAATGGCAACACCCGTCTTCACCATCGTTTCACAGGCAACACGCGCCTGCTTGTCACGGGCGATAATGGCATCCAGCACCGCATCAGAAATCTGGTCAGCAATCTTGTCAGGATGACCTTCGGAAACGGACTCGGAGGTAAACAGGGAATATTCGCTCATCGCGCACTCGACCCTCTGTATGACGGCTGCTTCGTTATGACCGCAGCATCAGCAGGAAATCATGGCAGGAGGTTCCCTGCCCGTATATAGAAGCAGCAGAGCCTTTTCACTACTACTTCGGGAGGCAGAGTCTACACGCTGTTGGGGGTTCTTCCCAGAACGCACCTCGAGAATTTGCCGCCGCCGAGGAAGTCAGCGACAATAGCGCTTTTATTCTTTCCGTTTTCAGGCGAGGAGCACCCCATGCCGTCCCGTTTTGAGCTGGCCAATGCCATTCGCGCCCTTTCCATGGATGCCGTTCAGAAGGCCAAATCTGGCCATCCCGGCGCACCCATGGGCATGGCTGATATTGCCGAGGTGCTGTGGAATGACTACCTCAAGCACAACCCCGAAGACCCCAAGTGGGCCGATCGCGACCGGTTCGTGCTGTCGAACGGCCATGGCTCCATGCTGCTCTACTCGCTGCTGCACCTGAGCGGTTACGAACTCAGCCTGGAACAGCTGCAAAACTTCCGCCAGCTGCACTCGCCCACGGCAGGCCATCCTGAGTACGGATACGCCCCCGGCATCGAAACCACCACCGGCCCCTTGGGCCAGGGCTTTGCCAACGCCGTCGGCTTTGCCATTGCCGAGAAAACCCTCGCCGCACAGTTCAACCGCCCCGGCCACACCATCGTTGACCACCACACCTGGTGTTTCCTGGGCGATGGCTGCTTGATGGAAGGCATTTCCCATGAGGCGGCCTCGCTGGCCGGCACTCAGCAGCTGGGTAAGCTGATTGCTCTGTACGACGACAACGGCATCTCCATCGATGGCGAAGTCGAAGGCTGGTTCACCGACGATACCGCCAAGCGCTTCGAGTCCTACGGCTGGCACGTGGTGCCCAACGTCGATGGCCACAAGCCTGAAGAGATCAAGGCCGCCATCGAGCTGGCGAAGAGCCAGGACGACAAGCCGAGCCTGATCATCTGCAAGACCATCATCGGCTTTGGCGCCCCCAACAAGCAGGGCAAAGAAGAGTCCCACGGCGCACCGTTGGGTGACGATGAAGTAGCGCTGGCGCGCAAGCAGCTAGGCTGGGAGCATGCTCCCTTCCACATTCCCGAGCCCATTTACTCCGCCTGGGATGCTCGCGAAGCGGGTAAAGCTCGCCAGCAGGAGTGGGAAGGCCGCTTCGCTCGCTACACCGAAGCATTCCCCGAGCAGGCCCGTGAGTTCAAGCGTCGCATGAAAGCGCAGCTGCCCACGGAGCTGGCCACCGAAGCGCTGATCGAGCAGGCCCAGGACAAAGGCGAAAGCATCGCTTCACGTAAAGCCTCCTTTGAAGCGCTGAACGTGATTGGCCCGCAAATGCCGGAACTGCTCGGCGGCAGCGCTGACCTCGCGCCCTCCAACCTGACGTTCTGGAAAGGCGCCAAAGCGATCACTCCTGAAGATGCCAGCGGCAACTACCTGCACTACGGTGTGCGTGAATTCGGCATGGGCGCAGTGATGAACGGTATCGCCCTGCACGGTGGTTTCGTTCCTTATGGCGCGACCTTCCTGATCTTCATGGAGTACATGCGTAATGCCGTGCGCATGGCGGCATTGATGGGCCAGCAGGCCATTTACGTGTTTACCCACGACTCCATCGGTCTGGGTGAAGATGGCCCGACCCACCAGCCCATCGAGCAGCTCACCAGCCTGCGCACCACGCCCAACCTGAACACTTGGCGTCCCTGCGATGCGGTGGAGACGGCGGCGTCCTGGGATGCGGCCATCAAACGCCACTCCGGCCCCACTGCGCTGGTACTGTCGCGTCAAAACCTGCCGCACCAGCCGCGCACCAAGGCCCAGTTAGCCGCCATCCAGCGCGGCGGTTATGTGCTGAAGGATTGCGACGGCACGCCCGCGCTGATCCTGATTGCCACCGGCTCCGAAGTGGCGCTGGCCATGGAAGCCGCGGCCACGCTCGAGCAGCAGGGCCAGGCCGTGCGCGTGGTGTCCATGCCATCTACTTACCGCTTCAACGGTCAGGACGCCGACTACCGCGAGAGCGTGCTGCCCAAAGCCGTGACCAAGCGCATTGCCATCGAAGCGGGCCACGCCGACTACTGGTACAAGTACGTTGGTCTGGAAGGGCGCGTCATTGGCATGACCACCTACGGTGAGTCGGCCCCGGCAGGCGAGCTGTTCAAGCACTTTGGCTTTACCGTCGAGAATATCGTCAAGCAGGCCAATGAGCTGCTCGGCTGAGCTTATCTCAGTTTGCCTGATCACGCCGGCACAGGCAGCGCGGGCCTATAGATGCCCGCGCTGAATGGCCTGCTTTGGCTGATCGGCTACTGGCAGGTTGGAGAAGCCGTGGTTCACTTCTCCGGCCTGCCCATTTCTTCTGGCGTGGTCGGCATGTTGCTGCTGTGCGTCACTCTGGCCCTTATCGGCCGTGTGCCCACCAGCCTTGCCGCCGCCGCCCAGCCCCTGATTGCGCTACTGGCCATGCTGATCATGCCCGGCGTGGTCGGGGTCTTTTTCATTCTCGATCAACTGGCCGGACAGTGGCTGGCCATCCTGGCGGCGCTGCTCCTGGGCACGCTGCTCAGCGTCTTGACCACGCTATGGTTGCTCAAGCGTCTGATGGGTCGTGCACATGGCCAGTGACACACTCACCATACTGACCACGACGCCCTTGTTTGCCGTGGGCCTGACGCTGGCGGCCTACCTCTTGGGCACCGCACTGTTCCGGCGGCTGGGCAACCCGGCCTGGCTACCCGCCATTCTGATTGCCGCTCTGCTGCTGGCGGCCACGCTTGCCGTGCTGGGTTTGCCTTACCCCACTTACCAACAGGGGGCGACCTGGCTGACCGTACTGCTGGGGCCTGCCACCGTGGCCCTCGGCATGCCCCTCTATCAACAGCTACCGCGTATTCGTGAACTATGGCGCCCCCTGGCCGCCTGCCTGCCCGTGGCAGCGTCTCTGGCCGCCTGCTATTCCCTGGGGATTGCCTGGCTGCTCGGCGCCAGCCCAGAAGTACTCGCCTCCATCGCGGCCAAGTCCGTCACGGCCCCGATTGCCATCGGGATCACCGAACAGTTGGGTGGCAGCGTTGCCCTGTTGATGGGCGCGCTGCTGGTCACCGGCGTCGCCACCATCCCGATGGTGAGCCTCGCCGCCAAGTGGCTGGGCATTACTGACGAACGCCTGCTCGGCTTCGCCCTGGGGCTCAACGGCCATGCCATTGGCACTGTCAGGGCCTTTGAGATGAGCCCCACTGCCGGTGCCTTTGCCTCCCTCGGGATGAGTTTGACGGGCATTTTCACCGCGTTGCTGCTGCCATTCGCCTGGGGCCTGGTGGGAGCTGGCAGCTGAGCAACGAGCGCTGAAGTACGTTATCATCTAGCCACTTTTTTTGGGGCCGCTTCGCGACATGGCTAACGCAACCGCTAAGTTTCGCATTGCAATCAATGGGTATGGGCGTATCGGCCAGTGCGTACTGCGTGCACTGGTGGAGCGTGGCCATCCCGATCTGGAAGTGGTCGCCATCAACGAACTTTCCGACCTGGCCACCATCACCTATCTCACCCGCTACGACACCACCCACGGGCGTTTTCCTGGCGAGGTCGAGAACGAGGGTGATGCCTTGGTGATCAACGGCCAGCGCATTCAGGTGCTATGTGAGCGTGACCCCGATGCGCTTCCCTGGAAAGCCCTGGATATCGATCTGGTACTGGAGTGCTCAGGAAGCTTCAAGGATCGCGCCACGGCGGAGCGGCACCTGAAGGCCGGTGCACGGCAGCTGCTGTTTTCCCAACCGGCAGAAAACGACGTGGATGCCACCATCGTGTGGGGGATCAACGAGCATGAGCTCAGCGGTGAACAGCGCATCCTCTCGGCGGCGTCCTGCACCACGAACTGCCTGGTGCCCTTGCTGACGGTACTGGGTGAAGCGCTGGGGCTGGAGCACGGTGTCACCACCACGATTCACTCGGCCATGAACGACCAGCCGGTCATCGACGCCTACCACCAGACCGACCTGCGCCTTACCCGCTCGGCGATGCAGTCCATCGTCCCGGTCGATACCGGGTTGGCGGTGGGCATCAGCCGTTTGATGCCAGCGCTGGCAGGCCGCTTCGAGTGTCTGCACGTGCGCGTTCCCACGATCAACGTCTCGGCCATGGATGTCTCGCTTACCGTACGCCGCGACACCGATGCCCAGCAGGTCAATGCACTGCTGCGCGAGGCCAGCCAACAGCGGCTGGCGGGCGTGCTGGGCTATACCGAGGCCCCCATGGCCTCCATCGATTTCAATCACGACCCTCGCTCTGGCATTCTGGACGCCACGCAAACCAGAGTGGCAGGCAAGCGCCTGCTCAAGCTGCTGTGCTGGTTTGACAACGAGTGGGGGTTTGCCAACCGTATGCTGGATATCAGCCAGCGGCTGGCAACGCTACGCCAGCGGGCATGACCGCCACGACCTTTCATTCGCTTGAACACGAGGAAACCGCTCACATGAACGTGCAAAAGATGACCGACCTGCCACTGGAAGGGCAGCGCGTACTGATTCGTGAAGACCTGAATGTGCCGATCAAGAACGGCCGTGTTTCCAGCGATGCTCGCCTGCGTGCTGCGCTGCCGACCATACAAGCTGCCGCCAAGGCGGGCGCCAAAGTACTGCTCATGAGCCACCTGGGCCGCCCCACGGAAGGTGAACCCGCTGACGAGTTCTCGCTGGCCCCTGTCGCCGAGCACCTGGGCGAACTGCTCGGCAGCCCCGTCAAACTGGTCAACGACTACCTCGACACCGCCCCGACGCTGCAGAACGGTGACGTGGTGTTGCTGGAGAACGTGCGCTTCAATCGTGGCGAGAAGAAAGACGACGAACAGCTTGCCAGGCAGTATGCCGCACTGTGCGACATCTTCGTGATGGACGCCTTTGGAACCGCTCACCGTGCCCAGGCCTCTACCCATGGCGTCGCGCGCTTTGCTCCCCAGGCATGTGCTGGCCCCCTGCTTGCCCAGGAGCTCGATGCCCTGGAGAAAGCGCTGGCCAATACCGCACGCCCCATGGCGGCCATCGTCGGCGGTTCGAAGGTCTCCACCAAGCTGGACGTGCTGAACGCACTGTCGGAAAAATGCGATCAATTGATCGTCGGTGGTGGTATCGCCAACACCTTTATTGCGGCAGCAGGCTATAATGTGGGCAAATCGCTCTACGAAGCAGACCTGCTCGACCAGGCCAAGGCGCTGATGGCCAAGGTGAAGATTCCGCTGCCTACCGACGTAGTGGTGGCCACCGAGTTTTCCGAAGCAGCAGAGGCGGTGGTCAAGCCCGTCGATCAGGTGGCAGACAACGAAATGATTCTGGACATTGGCCCCGACACGGCCGCCCACTTGGCCAGCCTGCTCAAGGATGCTGGCACGATCCTGTGGAACGGACCCGTGGGCGTGTTTGAAATCGACCAGTTCGGCAAGGGGACCGAGGTCATTTCCCGCGCCATTGCCGACAGTGCCGCGTTCTCTATTGCTGGAGGTGGAGACACCCTGGCGGCCATCGACAAGTACGCGATCGCTGACCGAGTCTCCTATATCTCGACCGGCGGCGGAGCATTTCTCGAATACGTGGAAGGCAAGCAGCTGCCGGCCGTTGCCGCGCTGGAAGCCGCTGCTCAGCGCTAATACTTAGAACTCTGAACATACAACCCAATAAGGTGACCCCATGGCTTTGATTAGCATGCGCCAGATGCTCGACCACGCCGCCGAATACGGCTACGGCATTCCCGCGTTCAACGTGAACAACCTGGAACAGATGCGGGCCATCATGGAAGCCGCTGACGCGACTGACTCCCCGGTGATCGTGCAGGCATCTGCTGGCGCACGCAAATACGCTGGCGCCCCCTTCCTGCGCCACCTGATTCTGGCGGCGGTGGAAGAGTTCCCGCACATTCCGGTCGTCATGCACCAGGATCACGGCACCAGCCCGGCTGTCTGCCAGCGCTCCATTCAGCTCGGCTTCTCCTCCGTGATGATGGATGGCTCCCTGGGCGAAGACGGTAAAACGCCGATGGATTACGACTACAACGTCGACGTGACCCGTCGTGCCGTTGAAATGGCCCATGCCTGTGGCGTCTCTGTAGAAGGCGAACTGGGCTGTCTGGGCAGCCTGGAAACCGGCATGGCCGGTGAAGAAGACGGCATTGGCGCCGAAGGCAAGCTGGATATGGAGCAGATGCTCACCGACCCGGAAGAGGCTGCCGAGTTCGTCAAGGCGACCCATGTGGACGCCCTGGCCATTGCCATCGGCACCAGCCACGGCGCTTACAAGTTCACCAAGCCGCCCACGGGCGATACGCTCTCGATCCAGCGTATCAAAGAGATCCACGCTCGTATTCCGGATACCCACCTGGTCATGCACGGCTCCTCCTCGGTGCCCCAGGAGTGGCTGGAAGTGATCAACCGCTACGGTGGTCAGATCCCGGAAACCTACGGTGTACCGGTGGAAGAGATCATCGAGGGCATCAAGCACGGAGTGCGCAAGGTCAACATCGATACCGACCTGCGTCTGGCCTCGACCGGCGCCGTGCGTCGTTTCATGGCCGAGAACCCATCAGAGTTCGATCCGCGCAAGTTCCTGAAAGAAACCGTCACAGCCATGCGCGATCTGTGTATTGCCCGCTATGAAGCCTTTGGCACCGCAGGCAACGCGAGCAAGATCAAGCCGATCAGCCTGGAAGCCATGTTCCAGCGCTACGAGCGTGGTGAGCTGGCGCCCAAGATCAAATAAGCAGCGCCTCGCGACGACATCAAGGCGGCCTTCGGGTCGCCTTTTTTATTGCAATGCAGCAATAATGAGCTATTACTAAACAACTCCGCCCATTTCTTCACCAGGTAGCCTTCTCCATGAAGCACACCCCTCTGCCAATGCTGACACCGCCCCTGATGTTCCTTGACCTGTGGAAAGCAGGCATCATGGGCATGGAGCTATGGAGCTCTTCGCTCTCCACGATTTCCATGCGTCAGCAACTATGGCAAACGCAGCCCTTTTTCAGTCCTGCCATGATGCGTGAAAACCAGCGCATGGTGACTGAAAAGATCGAGGCCAGCGTGGAAGCTGGCCTCATCATGCAAAAAGTCTTGTTCAGCGCCATGCGCGGTCAGTACGCGCCATGGTGGACAACCAGTCAACAAGCCATGAAGCCTTACCATCGGCGCAGCAGTGCCAACTCACGACGCTTGTCGCGTTAAGCGGCATCGCATTACTGATCGCTGCTTTGCTCTTCACTGCTCTGTTCGTCTTCACCTTGCAACATGGCGTCATCGGCACTGCCGGTGCCCCCAGTGCCGCCTTCGGCATGCTCTTCATCATCGTCGCCAGCATCTTCCTGCGCTTGTGAGGCGGGCTGTTCGTCGCGTCGGACGGCCCCCGCCTTGATACCGTACGTCTCTTCCAGCGCCGCATCATCCAACGCTTCGTGCTGTCCATTCTCAGCCGCGGTGTCTGCCCACGCGCTGGCCGCGACTACACACAAGGATGCACTCAAAACCCAAGGTAATAGCCAAGGGGATACTCGCATATCAATCTCCTTTTTCATGATGCATGTCGTTGCACCTGTTCACTATAGCCGCTCCGCGGGATAAGCACCTGCCAGGGGCTTTCCCGACGTGCAGCGACTCCGCCATCGACGAAAACGTAAAAAATTATCAAACAGTGTTCACAAAGGAGCTAAAATCCCGTTCAATAGCAAGATGGTCGGCTTACCCCAACATGCGTAGTGCTTCAGGTACTGCAAGGAACTGACATGCCGCTTCCACTTTTGTTGTTTGACTGTGATGGCACGCTCGTCGATAGCGAACCCCTGCTTGCCGAAGAAATGGCACGCGGCCTCAATACGGTGGGGCTTCCCTTCGCTGCTTCCGACTATATGGGCGAATTTCGCGGTGCTCGCTTTCGCAGGATCGTCGCCGAACTGCAGGACCGCCACGGCCATGTAGACGTCGAACAACTCGAGCGCATGGAACGCGACATGCGCGCCAAATTAGCCACGCGGCTCACCAGCGAACTCACCACCATTCCAGGCGCACTGGAAGCACTGGAAGCCTTGTCGCACTACCCCAGCGCGGTGGTTTCCAACGGCCCGGAAACGAAGATACGCGCGGCGCTGAAAGCCACGGGCCTGACCCATTACTTCGATAACCGCCTGTTCAGCGGCTATACCGCCAACTGTTGGAAACCCGAGCCGTGCCTGCACTTACATGCGGCCAGCATCATGGGGTTTGCTGCCGCACAGTGCATTGCCATCGACGATGCGCTGGTCGGCGTCAGGGCAGCACTTCAAGCGGGCATGACGGTGATTCATTTAAACCGCTTTCCAGATGCCGAAAATACCCCGGAAGGCGCTATCATGATCAGTAACATGTATCAGTTGCCTGCCGTTGTGGAGCGTTTGACCCGCGAGCGATGGCACACGGCAATGCCGCATCACTCGACAGCGAAATAACCCTCAGCAGAGACAAGACATGGCTTCATTACGTGACCAACTGGGTGGTCTGGTGTATTCCACCGAGCATGGCAAGACATGCCCCCAGTGCCGTGCCGCGATTGACGACTGCCACTGCGAAGACGCCAGCGAACAGGCACGATTGGCTACGTTGGATGGCATCGTGCGAATTCGACGAGAGACCAGTGGCCGCAAAGGCAAGGGTGTGACCACCATCAGCGGTATACCGCTGGCCCACGCGGAGCTGAAAGCACTGGCCAAGACCCTGAAGCAGCGCTGTGGCACCGGTGGCGCCGTCAAGCAGGGCGTGATCGAAATCCAGGGAGATCATCGCGAAACCCTGCGTGACGCGCTAACCTCCATGGGGTATCAGGTAAAATTGGCAGGCGGTTGAAGTATTGATGTAGCACCAATCGCTCTACTTCTGGTAAACGGCTCAAGGGCAAGGCATCGCAATGGTTTGGTTGGAATACCTGCTACCTCTCATTTTCCTGTTTCCGATGGCGGCAATGGGCGGTATCGTGCTGGCGCTGCGCAGTCTGCATGATGCTCGCGTGCAGTCTCCTTTCGATGCCCCGCTTCACGAGCCTGGGCAGGCACTGCGTTACCGGCTGGATCAAGCATTCTCGAGCCTATTTCTAAACGGTACGCTAGGGCCTTTGGTGAGTCTGGCGCCCTTGGTCTACGGCATGGGCCGCATGCTGTTCGTGGAGCAGCAGGACTGGGTGGAGTGGGCACTGTACGGGCTGCTCAGCACGCTGCTGGTACTGGCGTTTTCACTGCTGCTGGTACGCGATTACCAGCGTATCCGTCGCCTGAAGCTGGGCTTGGCCTGCGAGCTGGCCGTTGGCCAGGAGCTGGAGCGACTCATCCGTCCGGAGGCACACCCTTACTATGTGTTTCACGACGTACCTACCGACAGCTTCACCATCGACCACGTGGTCGTGACGCCCCATGGCGTCTTTGTCGTCGAAACCCGCGCCAGAGCGCTGGCGATAGGTTCGGATGGCCGCGAGCTCAATAGCGTGGCCGTCGAACGCGAACGGCTGCGCTTTCCCCATTGGCAGGAGCGTCGCCCACTGCACAAGACGCGTCAGGGGGTCAATTGGCTCACCCAGTGGCTGGAGCGACGCTGTGGGGTGCCTGTTCCCGTTCGAGGCGTGCTGGTGCTGCCAGGCTGGCAAATCGATACCAGCGAGGCAGCTTCGGACATTCTGGTGGTCAGCGGAGAGCGGTTGTCACGCCAGTTGAGCGAGCTTAAACCGGGCCATATGAGCGACGCCATCCATGACAAGGTCATCCATACCTTACTGGAACGGGTACGGCTGATGGAGCTAAAACATTTGCGCCACCCGTCGGTTTAATCCCCGCGCAGCCGCCCGCCCATCTCCTGGGCAAGGTCCACGGCGTAGTGGTCGGTCATGCCACCAATGAAATCCAGCATACGACGGTAGCTGTCGTAGAGCGTCCAGGAGGGCAGCGGCGTGTTTTCACCGATCAGTGCCAGCACGCGCTGATGCTTGAAAGAGCTTTGCCCGGTATGATGTAGCTCATGGGCAGCACCAATGAACGCCTCCAGCAGAATCCCCAGCGTGGTGTAGGCACCGATTTCCAGCTTGGCCTTGCGCTCGTTCTGGAAAATGCGTTCTCGAGCCAACTGCTTGGCAGACTGCACGCCCCAGCCCAGATCCGGATGGCAAAGCTCCAGCAGGTCATCGCTCAAGGTACCGCTCAGCAGCGCCTGCTCATGCTGTACAAACACGGCCGCCACATCATTGACCGCACGCTCCATGGCTGCCCCCCGCAGTAGCGCGATACGGCGGCGCTGCGAGACACTCTTGCGCTGCATCTCTTCATACTCAGGGGGAAATTCGCCAGCAATCTGACGCAGTATTTCGACGACTTCTTCGTAACGCAGAATCCCCATTTCGAGGCCATCTTCCAGATCCAGCAGCGCATAACAGATGTCATCCGCCGCTTCGACCAGCCACGCCAGTGGATGACGGCACCAGCGCTGCTCGCCCTGAGGAATCAGACCCACGGCGTCAGCGACTTCCTTGAGCAACGCCTGCTCGGACTGATAACAGCCAAACTTGCCAGCGCGGCCACCATAGCGAACGGTCCAGGGATATTTCAACAGAGTCCCCAGGGTTGCTGCAGACAACCGCATGCCGCCGTTGAACTGGTTGTACTCGATCTGCGTAATGACACGAAATCCCTGAGCATTCCCCTCATAGGTCAGCAGATCCTGGCGCTCCTGTTCGGCGAGCCCCTCCAGCAAGCCACTCCCCTCGGCACGGCGAAACCAGTCACGAATGGCATATTCACCGGCATGGCCAAAGGGGGGGTTACCGATGTCGTGCCCGAGACAGGCCGTTTGCACGATGACGCCCAGGTCAGCTGGGGTGATCCACTCCGGCAGCCGATCACGCAGCAACTCGCCGACGATCATGCCCAACGAGCGGCCCACACAGCCGACTTCCAAGGAGTGGGTCAACCGCGTATGGATATGGTCATTTTCGGTAAGGGGATGCACCTGCGTCTTGCGCCCCAAGCGACGAAAGGAGCCTGAGAAAACGATGCGGTCATGGTCCTTGTGGAAAGGAGTGCGCCCTATTTCGCGGTTACTGCCGGGGCGCTTGTCATGTAAGCGCTGAGGGGAAAGTAACTGATCCCATTGCATTTGTGTCATCGGCACTCCTCCTTGGAGCCTTCATTCTGACATAAAAGCACCAAGTGTAGACAAATTTAACGCACAGCAAAAAGCCCCGAACACAGTGTGCTCGGGGCTTTCTACGGGATAAGTGCCTGACGATGACCTACTCTCACATGGGGAGACCCCACACTACCATCGGCGCTAAGCGGTTTCACTTCTGAGTTCGGCATGGGATCAGGTGGTTCACGCGTGCTATGGTCGTCAGGCGTAACAGGTAATGCATATCATGCTGAGGTGTTCTTGACGTATTTTTGACGTGTATTGTGTGCGTCTCTTGTCAGCAAGCACTTGGGCTCACTGCCGCGTATCCGGTGTTGCGAGTGCGTTCGCACTCCTTCGTTATCACTACGACCAGACCCCTTGGGTGTTATAGGGTCAAGCCTCACGGGCCATTAGTACACGTTAGCTCAACGCCTTGCAGCGCTTCCACACCGTGCCTATCAACCAGCTGGTCTCGCTGGGCCCTTCAGGAGGCTCTAGGCCTCAGGGATGTCTCATCTTGAAGGGGGCTTCCCGCTTAGATGCTTTCAGCGGTTATCCCGTCCGACCATAGCTACCCGGCAATGCCACTGGCGTGACAACCGGAACACCAGAGGGTCGTCCACTCCGGTCCTCTCGTACTAGGAGCAGCTCTTCTCAAACATCCAACGCCCACGGCAGATAGGGACCGAACTGTCTCACGACGTTCTAAACCCAGCTCGCGTACCACTTTAAATGGCGAACAGCCATACCCTTGGGACCGACTTCAGCCCCAGGATGTGATGAGCCGACATCGAGGTGCCAAACACCGCCGTCGATGTGAACTCTTGGGCGGTATCAGCCTGTTATCCCCGGAGTACCTTTTATCCGTTGAGCGATGGCCCTTCCATACAGAACCACCGGATCACTAGAACCTGCTTTCGCACCTGCTCGACGTGTCTGTCTCGCAGTCAAGCACCCTTATGCTCTTGCACTCATTGCACGATGTCCGACCGTGCTGAGGGTACCTTCGTGCTCCTCCGTTACGCTTTGGGAGGAGACCGCCCCAGTCAAACTACCCACCACACACTGTCCTCGATCCGGATTACGGACCTGAGTGAGAACGCCAATGATGCCAGGCTGGTATTTCAAGGTTGGCTCCCCTCGAACTGGCGTCCGAGGTTCAAAGCCTCCCAGCTATCCTACACAGGCAACATCAGCGTCCAGTGTGAAGCTATAGTAAAGGTTCACGGGGTCTTTCCGTCTAGCCGCGGGTACACCGCATCTTCACGGCGATTTCAATTTCACTGAGTCTCGGGTGGAGACAGCGTGGCCATCATTACGCCATTCGTGCAGGTCGGAACTTACCCGACAAGGAATTTCGCTACCTTAGGACCGTTATAGTTACGGCCGCCGTTTACCGGGGCTTCGATCAAGAGCTTCGGACGAATCCTAACACCATCACTTAACCTTCCGGCACCGGGCAGGCGTCACACCCTATACGTCCTCTTGCGAGTTGGCAGAGTGCTGTGTTTTTACTAAACAGTTGCAGCCACCTGGTATCTTCGACCGGTTCGGGCTTGGAGAGCAAGTCTCGTCACCCTACGCCGGCGTGCCTTCTCCCGAAGTTACGGCACCATTTTGCCTAGTTCCTTCACCCGAGTTCTCTCAAGCGCCTTGGGATTCTCACCCTGACCACCTGTGTCGGTTTGGGGTACGGTCGCACATGATCTGAAGCTTAGAGGCTTTTCCTGGAAGCGTGGCATCAATGACTTCGACACCGTAGTGTCTTCGTTTCGTGTCTCGGCCTTGAAGGGTCCCGGATTTACCTGAGACCCCAGCCTACTCACTTTCACCAGGACAACCAACGCCTGGCTCACCTAGCCTTCTCCGTCCCCCCATCGCAATCATGTCCGGTACGGGAATATTGACCCGTTTCCCATCGACTACGCCTTTCGGCCTCGCCTTAGGGGCCGACTCACTCTGCTCCGATTAGCGTCGAACAGAAACCCTTGGTCTTCCGGCGAGGGAGTTTTTCACTCCCTTTATCGTTACTCATGTCAGCATTCGCACTCGTGATACCTCCAGCATGCTTCTCAACACACCTTCATCGGCTTACACGACGCTCCTCTACCGCTCATCCGTAAGGATGAACCCGTAGCTTCGGTACCTGGTTTAGCCCCGTTACATCTTCCGCGCAGGCCGACTCGACTAGTGAGCTATTACGCTTTCTTTAAAGGATGGCTGCTTCTAAGCCAACCTCCTAGCTGTCTGAGCCTTCCCACATCGTTTCCCACTTAACCAGGATTTGGGGACCTTAGCTGACGGTCTGGGTTGTTTCCCTTTTCACGACGGACGTTAGCACCCGCCGTGTGTCTCCCACGCTGGCACTCACCGGTATTCGGAGTTTGCCTCGGGTTGGTAAGTCGGGATGACCCCCTAGCCGAAACAGTGCTCTACCCCCGGAGGTGATACGTGAGGCGCTACCTAAATAGCTTTCGAGGAGAACCAGCTATCTCCGAGCTTGATTAGCCTTTCACTCCGATCCACAAGTCATCCAAATCTTTTTCAACAGATCCTGGTTCGGGCCTCCAGTTGATGTTACTCAACCTTCACCCTGCTCATGGATAGATCGCTCGGTTTCGGGTCTATATCCAGCGACTGTGTCGCCCAGTTAAGACTCGGTTTCCCTACGGCTCCCCTATACGGTTAACCTCGCCACTGAATATAAGTCGCTGACCCATTATACAAAAGGTACGCAGTCACAGAACAAGTCTGCTCCTACTGCTTGTACGCACACGGTTTCAGGATCTATTTCACTCCCCTCTCCGGGGTTCTTTTCGCCTTTCCCTCACGGTACTGGTTCACTATCGGTCAGCCAGGAGTATTTAGCCTTGGAGGATGGTCCCCCCGTCTTCAGTCAAGGTTTCTCGTGCCCCGACCTACTCGATTTCACGTGATCAGATTTTCGACTACGGGGCTATCACCCGCTATGGCCAGACTTCCCAGTCTGTTCGTCTAATCCGTCACACGCTTAAGGGCTGGTCCCCGTTCGCTCGCCGCTACTAGGGGAATCTCGGTTGATTTCTTTTCCTCAGGGTACTTAGATGTTTCAGTTCCCCTGGTTCGCCTCTTGCGCCTATGTATTCAGCGCAAGATACTCATCTTGTGATGAGTGGGTTTCCCCATTCAGAGATGTCCGGGTCGCAGGTTGTTTGCCACCTCACCGAACCTTATCGCAGGCTACCACGTCTTTCATCGCCTCTGGCTGCCTAGGCATCCACCGTGTGCGCTTCATTGCTTGACCCTATAACCCGAAGGAGTCTGGGGTTCGCAATGATAACGATTGCCGGATACGCTTGAGACGTATCACAATACAATTTACGTAGAAACGCGTTCAACGCGTTTCTGTCAGCATGATATACATTGTTAAAGAGCGACTGCCATAGGCAGTGATAAACACGCTGTTTCTTTCATTTTAAAAGAAAAAAGAAGGTCTTTCTTTTTCTTTCAACGTGAAAGCGCGTTTATCACTGCGCATCAACAGCATTCTGATCAGGTAATTCATTGT
This sequence comes from Halomonas sp. 18071143, assembly GCF_019211725.1. Lineage (NCBI taxonomy): Bacteria > Pseudomonadati > Pseudomonadota > Gammaproteobacteria > Oceanospirillales > Halomonadaceae > Halomonas > Halomonas sp. 18071143. Next base: position 101,496 of record NZ_CP078120.1, on the reverse strand, counting down.
GAGCGCTTGCCGCGAGGGGAAGACATCGTTTAAGGAGGTGATCCAGCCGCAGGTTCCCCTACGGCTACCTTGTTACGACTTCACCCCAGTCATGAACCACACCGTGGTGATCGCCCTCTTGCGTTAGGCTAACCACTTCTGGTGCAGTCCACTCCCATGGTGTGACGGGCGGTGTGTACAAGGCCCGGGAACGTATTCACCGTGGCATTCTGATCCACGATTACTAGCGATTCCGACTTCACGGAGTCGAGTTGCAGACTCCGATCCGGACTGAGATCGGCTTTTCGGGATTGGCTCACTCTCGCGAGTTGGCAACCCTTTGTACCGACCATTGTAGCACGTGTGTAGCCCTACTCGTAAGGGCCATGATGACTTGACGTCGTCCCCACCTTCCTCCGGTTTGTCACCGGCAGTCTCCTTAGAGTTCCCGCCATTACGCGCTGGCAAATAAGGACAAGGGTTGCGCTCGTTACGGGACTTAACCCAACATTTCACAACACGAGCTGACGACAGCCATGCAGCACCTGTCTCTGCGTTCCCGAAGGCACTAAGGTATCTCTACCAAATTCGCAGGATGTCAAGAGTAGGTAAGGTTCTTCGCGTTGCATCGAATTAAACCACATGCTCCACCGCTTGTGCGGGCCCCCGTCAATTCATTTGAGTTTTAACCTTGCGGCCGTACTCCCGTGCGGTCGACTTATCGCGTTAACTTCGCCACAAAGTGCGCTAGGCACCCAACGGCTGGTCGACATCGTTTACGGCGTGGACTACCAGGGTATCTAATCCTGTTTGCTACCCACGCTTTCGCACCTCAGTGTCAGTGTCAGTCCAGAAGGCCGCCTTCGCCACTGGTATTCCTCCCGATCTCTACGCATTTCACCGCTACACCGGGAATTCTACCTTCCTCTCCTGCACTCTAGCTTGACAGTTCCGGATGCCGTTCCCAGGTTGAGCCCGGGGCTTTCACAACCGGCTTATCAAGCCACCTACGCGCGCTTTACGCCCAGTAATTCCGATTAACGCTCGCACCCTCCGTATTACCGCGGCTGCTGGCACGGAGTTAGCCGGTGCTTCTTCTGTGAGTGATGTCTTTCCTGATGGGTATTAACCACCAGGCGTTCTTCCTCACTGAAAGTGCTTTACAACCCGAGGGCCTTCTTCACACACGCGGCATGGCTGGATCAGGGTTCCCCCCATTGTCCAATATTCCCCACTGCTGCCTCCCGTAGGAGTTCGGGCCGTGTCTCAGTCCCGATGTGGCTGATCATCCTCTCAGACCAGCTACGGATCGTCGCCTTGGTGAGCCTTTACCTCACCAACCAGCTAATCCGACATAGGCTCATCCGATAGCGGGAGCCGAAGCCCCCTTTCTCCCGTAGGACGTATGCGGTATTAGCCTGGGTTTCCCCAGGTTATCCCCCACTATCGGGCAGATTCCTATGCATTACTCACCCGTCCGCCGCTCGTCAGCGGGGTGCAAGCACCCCCTGTTACCGCTCGACTTGCATGTGTTAGGCCTGCCGCCAGCGTTCAATCTGAGCCATGATCAAACTCTTCAGTTTAAGATCAATGCGATCCTTACTCGCCATCTCAGGACTAGCCGAAGACAACAAAAGCGGATCAAACTTGGCTCAAGGTTCAAACGAATTCACTGTGATACTCCGAAGAGTATCCTGGTGTTCGCTTGCCTTGATATTAGGTGATGATTCACCCTCATCGGCAAGCGCCCACATGAATTACCTGATCAAATTGTTAAAGAGCAACTTTCTTGAGTTCGCTGCGACGGGCTCGGTGACCTGAACCGTGTTGCCTCAGCGAGGAAGGCGTATTCTACGCATTCCGTGGTGTTTGTCAAGGGCTGTTTTCTGCGTGTGAAGCGAGCGATCAATCCAACCAACAGATGATGCTAACTTCCTGACAAACCGAAGGTTTTTCAACCTTCTTCACCGCTGGTAACGCTTGGCGTCCCCGGCAGCGGATGCGTACTTTACGGATTCGCTGCCGGGTTGGCAAGGAGTATTTACCAAATAGTCAAAAAAAGTCGCCCACGCGATCACACAACCCGTGGAAAGCACTTCGGCGCTTACTGTTTGGCGGTTACACTTGGCACTCCGCAACATTCGCCACATCTATTGCACCTACGGATATGAGGTCTTCGATGAGCCAGCACTTGTTAACCGTCGATTCATTAAATCGCGAAAGCGTTGATCACCTGTTACGGGTGGCCGCACGCATGGAGCCGATTGCCAGTCGCCGTCAGGTCACGCGAGTGCTGGAAGGTGCGGTACTGGGCAACCTGTTCTTCGAAGCCAGTACGCGGACGCGGGTGAGTTTCAATGCGGCTTTCTGCCGTCTGGGAGGCAGTGTCTGTGACACCACGGGCTTTACCTTCTCGTCCATGGCCAAGGGCGAATCCTTGTACGACACCAGCAGGGTAATGAGCGGCTACTGTGATGCCATCGTCATGCGCCACCCGGATCAAGGGTCGGTTGCCGAGTTTGCCGCCGCAACGCATGTGCCGGTCATCAACGGTGGTGATGGTCCAGGCGAGCACCCAAGCCAGGCGCTGCTGGACCTTTATACCATCGACAAGGAGTTCCAGCGGTTGGGCAAGCGCCTGAGTGGTGCCCACATTCTACTGACCGGGGATTTGAAATACGGGCGCACGGTGCATTCGCTGATCAAGCTGCTATCGCTTTATGATCCGCTGCGGATAACGCTGGTCTCCCCACCCGGCCTGGAAATGCCGTCTTATCTGGTGGATCTGGTGGCATCGCGGGGCCATCGGATCGAGCAGCGCGACTCCCTGACCAGCGACTTCTCGGATCTGGACGTCGTCTATACGACACGCATCCAGAAGGAGCGCTTCACGGACGAAATGAACGAGAGCTTCCAGGGGCTTTCCGATGACTTCATGGTCAATCGCGATTTTCTGGATCACCGCTGCAGCCAAAGCACGATCGTGATGCACCCGCTACCGCGCGATAGCCGTCCAGGCGCCAATGATTTGAACGTCGATTTGAATGGCGATCCGCGCCTGGCGATCTTCCGCCAGACAGATAACGGCATCCCCATGCGGATGGCCATTTTTGCCACGCTATTGAAAGTGGACGAGCTGATCGAGCAGGACATGCGGCCAGTGCGCTGGTTCGTACCGCCGCAAATTGGCACGCTGGACCGCTGAGGAGCAGACGGCTGAGCAGCTAAACGCTTAGTGCGCGGTTCGCCCACCGGGGAGGCCTTCTCGGTGGGCGAACCAGCCTTCCAGAATCAGTACGGCAGCGATGCCGTCCACGCTCTGCTGACGATAGTTGCCGCGATGTCCCGATGCGTGGGCGATCTGCTTGGCTTCACGGGTAGAGCCACGCTCATCGACCATTTCGCACGGCTTGCCATAACGCCCATGCAGGCGGTTGCCAAACTTGCGCGCACGGGTACTCATGGGCGATTCGCTGCCATCCATGTTCAACGGTAGCCCGACCACAAACAGGTCGGGCTGCCACTCCTGAACCAGACGAGACACCACGTTCCAGTCAGGAATGCCATCCCGTGCAGGGAGAGGCGTCAGCTCGCGGGCGCTGTTGAGCAGCTCATTGCCTACCGCCACACCGATGCGCCGCGTTCCATAATCGAATGCCAGGATCAGGCGTTCCCCACTGTCGGCCATCGCGTTACTGCCCCTTCGTCATGCGTGACCGGCGTCACGGGTCATCAGGTTGAGATCGACGCCCAGCAGGCCAGCGGCAGCGGCCAAGCGCTCGGCGGGAGGGGTGTCGAACAGCACGCTTGGCTGGCCTTCCACCGTCAACCAGGCGTTGTCCTTGAGCTCATCCTCCAGCTGCCCTACTTCCCAGCCCGCGCACCCCAGGCACACGAGGAAGTGCTCTGGCCCCGTGCCATCCGCCAGCGCCTGAAGAATATCCATGGACGTGGTGAGGGCAATGCCATCTTCTACCTGGACGCTGGAATCCCACGCCTGGCTATCCCCTTCGTGAAGGATAAAGCCACGGTCTTTATGGGTGGGGCCACCGTAATAGACAGGCGCATTGCGGTGCGGGCTCTCATCGCCCCCCAGGGAGAGCTGTTCAAACAGCGCATCCAGGGTGATCTCCAGGGGGCGGTTGGTAATCACCCCCATGCAACCATTGTGGTCATGGTCACACAAGTACACCAGGCTGCCCGCAAAGTTGGGGTCGTCCAGATGCGGCATGGCCATTAAAAAATGGTGTTTTAAGCTTTGCATGCGTCTCCTATGGCTTGCCGCTGAATCAGCAAGTCGGGCGTTATTGGGCGGAAGCAAGGCGACGCTCGATGGCGTCCAGCAGCATGCCGGCGATGTCGGTGCCACGCTGATCGTCGATTTCCCGCACGCAGGTGGGGCTGGTCACGTTGATCTCGGTGATGTAGTCACCGATGACATCCAGACCCACGAACATCAGCCCTTTCTCACGGATCAGCGGCTGTACCTGCTGGATCAGCCAGTGATCACGCTCGGTCAGCTCGCGACTCACGCCACGCCCACCGGCGGCCAGGTTGCCGCGGGTCTCTCCCGCCGAGGGGATGCGCGCCAGCCCGAAGGGCACAGGCTCGCCATCGACCAGCAGAATACGAGTATCGCCGTGTTTGATTTCCGGCAGGTAGCGCTGTGCCATGATCTGACGCTGGCCGCGCAGCGTCAGCTGCTCGATGACGGCGCCAATGTTGCGGCCATCAGGGCCGATATGAAAAATGCCCGTGCCCCCCATACCGTCGAGTGGCTTGAAGATCACGTCGCCATGCTCGGCGTGGAAGGCACGCAGCACATCATCACGGCTAGCCACGACCGTTGGCGCGCAGCACTGAGGAAACTGCTGGGCAAAGAGCTTCTCGTTACACTGCAGCAAGGCGGCGGTGGGGTTCACCACCAGCACTCCCTCGCGCTCGGCAAAGCCCAGCAGGTGCACCGCATTAATGAACTCGGCATCTACCGGCGGGTCCTTGCGCATCAGCACGACGTCCAGTTCTGCCAGTGGCCGCTGAGCTGCTTCGCCAAGGTCGTACCAATGTGCAGGATCACGATGCACGGTCAATGGACGCATGCGTGCGTAGGCCTGCCCTGCGTTCAAGAACAGATCGTCCTGCTCCATGTAGTGCAAGGTATAGCCGCGCTCCTGGGCAGCCCACAGCATCGCCAGGGTGGTGTCTTTCTTGTAGGCGATGTCACTGATCGGGTCCATCACGACACCGAGATGCAACGTTGAGTGGCTCATCGAAATACCGTCCATGCAGAAACAATCATTATTCAGTATGCCGTACTGCAGGCACGGCTCCAACCGCGGCTATTTGTCTGCGGTTTCGGAGAGCGCGCCGGGCACCAGGCGAATGGCATCAGGGGTCAGGGTGATCAGCTGTTGCTTGTAAAGCCGCCCAATCGCTTGTTTGTAGGCGCTCTTGCTCACCCCCAGGCGCGCCTTGATGGCGTGGGCATCGCTTTTATCGCCCAGCGGCAAGTAGCCGCCGCTTTCACGTAGCGCTTGCAGTATCTTGTCACCTACCACATCGAGGCGTGCCGCCCCCGGCGGCAGCAGCGAGATATCGACTCGGCCATCCTCGCGACGCTGTTTTACATAGCCTTTCAGCGTCTGCCCTCGGCGCAGCGGCTGGGTCATGTCGTCCTGATAGATCAATCCCCAATAACGGTGCTCGACCACCACTTTCATGCCCAGGTCCGTGCGATCGGCCACCACTACCGTGACCTCATCCCCCTGCGACAGCACCCAGGCGTCGTCGCTCAGAAAGCGGTCCAAGCGCATGGATGCCACGGGACGCCCCTGGTCATCGCTATACAGCATGACCAGAACGCGCTTGCCGGGATCCGGGCGAAACCGCTGTTCGCTATAGGGCAGCAGCACGTCCTTGGGCTGGCCCCAACGCAGAAAGGCGCCCGTACTGTTCACTGCCGTCACGGTCAAGTAAGCGACTTCTCCCAGCTGGGCAGTCGCATCGCTGGCAGAACGGGGGGAGGCATGGGACTCACGGGCCATGGAGGTGTCCTTGCGAAGGGTTGAGAATCGGTAGCGTACCTTGCTAACGCTAGCCAAAGCGAGGCCGTATTCGGCCTGACAGCCTGCTATACAAAAGCCGCTGCCACATAGAATGCGGCAGCGGCTGACAGTAAGCGCTTACAAATCGCCGAAATGATGCTGCAGGAGGGTCAGCGCGACGACCGGTGCGGTTTCCGTACGCAGTACACGGGGCCCTAATGTCAGCGGCGTAAAGCCGCTGGCGGTGGCCGCAGCGATATCGGTCTCGCTGAGCCCTCCTTCGGGGCCAATCAGCAACGCTGCCGAAGCGGGCCGAGACGACTGTGCAAAGCCATTGCCCGTGGCCAGATGAAGCATCAGGCGCAGCGGCTCTTGCCGTTCGGCCAGCCACTCCTCCAGCCCCTGCGGCGGGTATACGGGAGGCACCACTGCACGCCCACTTTGCTCGCAGGCGCTGGCAGCCACCGCCTGCCAATGGGCCAGCTTCTTCTCTTCTCGGTCGCCTTTCAGGCGAACATCCCCCCGCTCGGTATAGAGTGGGGTGATGGCAGCGACGCCCAGCTCCACGGCTTTCTGAATGGCATAGTCCATGCGGTCTCCCTTGGAAATCGCCTGGCCCAGATGCACCGCTAGCGGAGACTCCGCGCTGCCTGGCCATACCGACTCGACGGTTGCGGTGGTCTGTTTTCGCCCCACCTCCGCCAGCCGAACGCCTGCCTCCTGGCCTGCCCCGTCGAACAGGATCAGTGCCGCGCCCTCCCCCATGCGCAGCACGCGGGTAACGTGCTTGGCAGGGCCTTCCGGCAGCGTGACGGTCGCCCCGACACGTAGCTCGGTGGGCACATGAAGGCGCGGCATCTTGCCGTGCGTGGCGAGCCAGTGTGCTGCCGAATGCGCTTCGAGCATAGCTTAGTGGGTGTTCTCGGCAGCCTGGCTTGCCTGCTGCGCTTCACGCTGCTTGCGCTGGGCGTACATGGCTTCGAAGTTGACCGGCGCCAGCATCAGCGCAGGGAAGCCGCCACGGTTGACCAGGTTGTCGATACACTCACGGGCGTAAGGAAACAGCAGGTTAGGACAGAAGGCGCCTAACGTCTGCTCCAGCTGCGCACCTTCGATGCCGGAAATACGGAACAGGCCAGCCTGCTCGACTTCGGCCAGGAACGACGTGGTGCCGGACTCGCTGTCATTCACCTGGGCGGTGACCTTGACCACGACTTCGTACTGGTCGTCAGCCACTTTCTGGCTGGTAGTGTTCAGGTCCAGATTGACCTTGGGCTTGAACGCCTGCTTGAACACGGAAGGAGAGTTCGGCGCTTCGAAGGAAATGTCTTTCACGTAAATACGCTGCAAAGAGAATTTCAGCTGCGGCTTTTCGCCTTCAGCGGCACCGGCCTGCGGGGTGTTGTTATCTTCCGCCATGGGAGACTCCTCGTTATTCATTCAATAAAAAAGCGTGCGGCCCAGAGGCCGCTTTCGTCGTTTACTTCTTCACTACGGGAAGGCCATCGGCCTGCCACTGCATCATGCCACCACGCAACTTCGTGGCCCGCTCGAAGCCCGCCTTGACCAGCTTGGCTTGTGCGGCACCCGAGCTTTGGCCATGCTTGCACACCACGATGATCGGCTGGCTTTTGACTTTCTCCAGCTCGTTCATGCGGCTATCGAGGCTGCTCTGGGGAATGTTGCGTGCACCGGCGATATGCCCCGCCTTGAAGTCTTTGCTTTCACGAATGTCCACCACCACCGCATCTTCGCGGTTGATGAGCTGGGTGGCCTGGCTAGAGGACACGGCATTCGAGGCAGCGCTACGCGTTTCGTAGACAATCCACGCCGTGAGCACCAGCAAAAATGCCCCCACCAACAGGGGGTGGTTCATTACGAATTCGAACAGCTGATCGATCATCGCGAACACAATCTCTTGGTCTATGCAGAAAAAAGCGGCCTGGCCGCCATCAGAAACGCGACAAGTATACACGTCACAGGGCATACCGCGCAGGCCATGACGCCCAGCGGCTGCCTGCGTTATGATGCCCCAAGCACGCGCCCGCCGCGACCCTGTTTCTCAGGTACTGTCTGAAAACTGGCTGAATGGCCATTGCCAGCGTTTCAAACAGCTCTTTTCGTTGCTTGGCTGACCCATATAACGAGGTTTCTCATGGCATCATCTGCACCCCGCCCCGTCGCCCTGATCATCCTGGACGGCTATGGCCACAACCCCGATAGCGCACATAACGCCGTGGCTGCCGCCCATACCCCGAACATGGATGCTCTGTGGGCCAAACGCCCCCACGCCTTCGTACACACCGATGGCCGCCATGTGGGGCTGCCCGATGGGCAGATGGGCAACTCGGAAGTGGGCCACATGAACCTGGGGGCTGGGCGCATCGTGTACCAGGACTTCACGCGCATCACCAAAGCCATTGAAGATGGCGACCTGGATACCAACGAGGTGCTCACCAAGCCCATCGACGCAGCAGTCGCCAATGGCCGTGCCGTGCATCTGCTGGGCCTGCTCTCTCCAGGCGGTGTCCACAGCCACGAAGACCACTTTATCGCCATGGCCGAGCTGGCGGCACGGCGCGGCGCTCAGCGAATCTACGTGCATGCCTTCCTGGATGGCCGCGACATGCCCCCGCAAAGCGCGCTGGCCTCCATCGAGCGCGCCAATGCCCGGCTTGCCGAACTGGTCGGTGCCGACAACGGCTTCGTGGCCTCCATCATTGGCCGCTTCTTCGCCATGGACAGAGACAACCGCTGGGAGCGGGTCGAGCAGGCCTACCGCCTGCTCACCGAGGGTCATGCCGAGCATACCGCCACCAGCGCTGAAAGCGGCCTGCGGGATGCCTACGCGCGTGGTGAAACCGACGAGTTCGTGGCGGCCACCAGCGTTCCCGTCAACGGTAGCGCCATGACGTTACAAGATGGCGACGCGGCGATCTTTCTGAACTTCCGCTCTGACCGGGCCCGCGAACTGACCCGCGCCTTCACCGATGCAGATTTTACCGGTTTCCAGCGCCAGACCCGGCCTGCCCTGGCGGGTGACGGCCTGGTAATGATGACCCAGTACGCCGCCGACATTGCCGCTCCGGCGGCGTTCCCCCCCACCGACCTCACCGATACGCTGGGCGAAGTAGTGTCCAAGCGCGGCCTTACCCAGCTGCGCATCGCCGAAACCGAGAAGTACCCTCATGTGACGTTCTTTTTCTCGGGGGGTAACGAAGCCGAGTATGACGGCGAAGAACGTATCCTGGTGCCGTCGCCTCGGGATGTGAAAACCTACGACGAAAAGCCGGAAATGAGCGCGTTCGACATCACCGACAAGCTGGTGGACGCCATCGACAGCGGCCGCTTCGACCTGATGGTGTGCAACTACGCCAACGGCGACATGGTCGGTCACACGGGGGATTTTGCCGCCGCCGTCAAGGCCATTGAAACCGTCGACACCTGCGTTGGGAGGGTCGTGGAGGCCATCGAGCGGGCCGGTGGCGCCTGCCTGATCACCGCCGACCACGGCAATGCCGAACAGATGGTGCACCCGGTGACCGGCGAGCCACAAACCGCTCACACCACCTTTGTGGTACCGCTGATCTACGTCGGTGAGCGCGAGGCTCAGCTGTCGGACGGCCGTCTGTGCGATTTGGCACCCACGCTGCTGGCGATGATGCATCAGCCACAGCCAGACGCGATGACGGGCCAGTCACTGCTGCGCTTCGCCTAATGCCATCGTGGCAACGGCTGCCCTTGCTGGCGCTGCTGATGCTGGGCACGCCCGCTGCCGTCGCGCAGGATGAGCGTGCCGCCCAGCAGCAGCTGGATGCGCTAGGCCAGCAAATCGATGCCATGACCCAGCAGTTGGGCGTGACGGACCAGGCCCGTGACAGCGCCCAGCAGGCCCTGCGTGCCGTCGAGACGGAGCTGGCCCAAACGCACCAGCGTCTGGACCAGCTGCAGGGGGAACGCCGCCAACTGAACGAAGAGAGCGAGCAATTGCGCCAGCACCGTGAGCGGCTCGAGCAGGAAAGAGCGGCGCAATACGCAGCGCTGGGCCAGCAACTGGCGGCCCTCTACCGGCTGGGCCCCACCCCGCAGCTCAAGCTGCTGTTGAACCAAAGCAACCCCGCAGAGCTGGACCGCATGCAGGCCTACCTGAACCGCTTGACGCAGGCACGGCAACGTCGCCTGGGCGACATTGCCCGCCTGGATACCGCGCTGGTGGATACCGAGCAGGCGCTGGCCGAGCGCCAGACCCGGCTGGATACCCTGGCGGACGAACTGGAAGCGCAGAGTGCGCTGCTGGCCCGCCGTACCGAGGAACGGCGCAGCGTCGTGACCACGCTGGATGATCGTTACGAGAGCGAAGCCGACCGTCTGGCCGACCTCAGCCAGAGCCGCGAGCAGGCCGAACAGCAGCTACGCGCCATCCAGGCCGAGCTTGCCCGACTGGCCGAGCCGACGCCCTCCACCAACATCACCCGCACCCAGGGCGACCTGCCCTGGCCAGTACAGGGCGCCATCACGGCCAGCTACCAGCGCCGTCAGGGCGTGCATTACAACGGTATCGTGATTCAAGCGGGCGCCGGCACGGCGGTCACGGCCGTCCACTCTGGGCGCGTGGTCTTTGCGGACTGGATGCGGGGGTTTGGCAACCTGATGATCATCGATCATGGTGATCAGATCATGACCCTGTATGCCCACCTTCAGCAGTTCGATGCCCGCCCGGGCCAGCAAGTAAACCGGGGCGACCGCATCGGCCGAGTGGGCAACAGCGGAGGGCAGCCTTCATCCGCGCTCTATTTCGAAGTGCGGCGAGGTGGCGCCCCCATTAACCCGCAACGTTGGATTGCACGACGTTGACGGGATAAGCTGATAGCAGCGGCACCCTTGAAGGTGTCGCGCCGACCGTCTAACCCATGCGGCGCCCAGCGGCGCTGCCTTTCGCCTAGCGGAGTACGCATGACGCTATCTGTAACCGAGGTATCGGCCCCTGCCAAGCGTTTCTTGGCGACCCTGCTTCCGCTCGCGCTGCTGGCAGCACCCTTACCCCTAGCGGCTCAAACGGCCAATAGCGTCGCCGACGACCTTCCGCTGGAAGAGATCCAGACCTTCGCCGAGGTGTTCGAACGCATCAAACGGGCCTATGTCGAGGAAGTGGATGATCGTACGCTGCTGCGCAATGCCATGCGTGGCATGCTCAGCGAGCTGGACCCTCACTCGGCCTATCTGGATGCCAACGAGTACCAGAGCCTTCGCGAGTCCACCCAGGGCGAGTTCGGCGGCATCGGCATCGAAGTCGGCACCGAGAATGGTCAACTCATGGTGATCACTCCCATCGACGATACACCGGCCTCCCGCGCGGGCCTGCTGTCGCGGGACATCATCATCGCCATCGATGGCACACCCACCGATAACCTCTCCTTGCAGGAAGCCGTCAACCTGATGCGGGGCGAGCCGGGCAGCCAGCTGCGGCTGTCCATTCTGCGCGCGGGCGAAGATAGCCCACGAGACCTTACGCTGACCCGGGAAATCATCCGTAGCGAAAGTGTGCGCCATGAAACCCTGGAGCCTGGCTACGGCTATTTACGTATCAGCCAGTTCCAATCACGCACGCCGGAACAGGCACGCCGCGCCCTCGAGCGCATGGCACGCGAACAGCCGCTCGAAGGCCTGATTCTGGATTTACGTAACAACCCTGGCGGAGTACTGCAGGCGGCGGTGGGCGTGGCCGACCTCTTTCTGGATATCGGGCTGATCGTGTATACCGAAGGCCGCCTGTCGGATACCGAGATGTCCTTTTCGGCATCGCCCGATACGCCTGCGCGTGATGTACCGCTCGTGGTGCTGATCAACAGCGGCAGCGCCTCCGCCGCAGAGATCGTGGCAGGCGCGCTTCAGGACCAGCGTCGCGGGGTCATCATGGGCACCGAAAGCTTTGGCAAAGGGTCGGTGCAGCAGATCATGCCGCTAGGCAACGGCGAAGGTCTGAAGCTGACCACGGCGTTGTACTACACGCCCAATGGCCGCTCCATCCAGGCGCAGGGCATCGAGCCGGACGTGGAAGTGGTGCGTGGCCGCCTGGAAGTGGCCGAAAGCCGCCGTGAACTGCGCGAAGCCGACCTGGAAGGGCATCTGGGCAGTCAGAACCAGCCTCGCGAGCGCGCAGCCATGTCGCAGCGGCTGCGCGACGACTATCAGCTCAGCGAAGCGCTCAACCTGTTGAAAGCGCTCAATGTCGTCGACCGGCGTCGCTAACGGCACGTGCTCGGCAGGCGACCTCTTTCACCGGTGGCCTGCCGCATGATGAGCCGCTTGAGTGGCACCCACTGGTTCATGCCACTCATGCCGACATTACGCAGCAGGGTCAGGCCCGGCTGCTGACTGCCAAACAGCCCCTTGAAGCCCTTCATCAGGGCCAGCATGGCCGTATTGTCGAGGCGACGGCGGCGTTCGTAGCGCGACAGGATGGCCAGGCTGCCCCAGGGCGAGCCACGCCGCCAGGCAGCAACCACTTCTTCCGCCAACACCGCCGCATCCATCAGCCCAAGGTTCACCCCTTGCCCCGCCAAGGGGTGAATGCTGTGCGCCGCATCCCCCACCAGGGCAAAGTGCTCCTGCACATAGCTGCGGGCGTGGCGTTGTACCAGCGCAAAGCGATAGGCTCGATCGAGCACCGTGACAGCCCCCAAACGGTGATCGAAGGCACGCCCCAAGTCCTCTCCCAGCGCTTGCGGTGCCAGCGACTCAAGCCGGGCCGCCTGCTCGGGTGGCACGGACCACACAATCGAGCACAGCCGATCATCGCCGTCCACGGTCAACGGCAGGTAAGCCAGCGGGCTGCCGCTTACGAAGGCCTGACGGGCCGTCGCTCCATGGGCGTACTCACAGCGCACGGTGGTGACCACCGCTTCCTGGCCCATGGACTCCTCTGCCACCTCGATGCCCGCCAGTTCGCGCAGCACAGAGCGCGCACCATCGGCCGCCACCAGCAGCGGGGTTTCCAGCTGGCGGCCATCCTCCAACACCAGCCAGCGCCCTTTGGAACTGGTCTGTAGCGCGGAGACGCGCACGCCATTCAGCCGGGTCAACGTCGGCAGGTTGGCCAGCTGTGCATTGAGTGCGGCCAGGGTCACGTCGTTCTCGACGATATGCCCCAGCACGGCGGTGCCCGCCTCGTCCGCCGAAAAGTGGATGTTGCCACTGCCCTCGGCATCCCATACCTGCATGTAACGGTAAGGTGTGATACGCGTCGCCGCCATGGCAGGCCAGGCACCCAGATGGTTCAACAGCCGCTGTGACACCGGCGTCAGGGCGCTGACACGGGGCGCCGGTAGCGCCTGGGCCACCTCTTCCAACTGCAGAGGCTTCTCACGGGCCTCGACCAGCGCGACCTGCATACCGGCCTTGGCCAGCAACCCTGCCACGCTGGCCCCGACCATGCCGGCCCCCACCACCACCGCATCGAAACGCGTGACCGTGGCTCCCTGTTCTGCTTGAATCGTCATAGCCAATCCTTATGGTGTCAGCGCCAATGGTGCGCGCTATTGTTCCAGCGCTATCGTTCTAGCCCCATGGCTCGGCGTGCCAACCCCCGGCGCAGCGGTCCCACCAGGTTCAGGCCGATCAATCCGGCACCACGGGCATGGGGCAGCAGTGGCAGCGAAGCACCGAACAGCCGCACCAGGCCATCGCTGAAACGGATGACGTTGGCACGGTCATCGGCACGGCGGCGCTCGAAAGCCGCCAGGGTTGCCAGACTGCCCAAGGGCTGCTGGTGTTGGGCAGCCTGGGCCAGCGCCTCGACCAGATCCATCACGGAGCGCAGCGCAAGATTGAAGCCCTGCCCGGCCACGGGGTGCAGCGCGTGCGCAGCATTGCCAAGCACCGCTAGCCCCGGCCTTACCGGTTCTTCAGCTGTCACCAGCGAAAGCGGATAGCAATAACGCTGCCCCAGCCGATTGAATCGGCCTACCCGGTCGCCGAACGCTTGCTGCAGCTGGCTCAAAAAAGCCTGCTCAGACAGCGCCATGCGCGCCTGCTCACCCCCGCTGGGGTGTGTCCAGACCAGCTCCATGGCCTGACCGGGCAAGGGCAACAGCGCAATGGGGCCTTCTGCGGTGAAGCGCTCGTAGGCGACCCCGTGGTGGGGCTGACTGACCCCCACATGGGCAATCACGGCGCTTTGTTCATAAGAGTGACAACGGCTCTGAATACCCAGCTGCTCTTTCAAGCCCGAGCGGCCTCCGTCGGCCAGTAACGTCAGCGTGGCGGTCAGCTCACTGCCATTCGACAGGCGAAGATGATGCTGCCCCCCAGCCTGCGGGGTCAGCGTCGTGACCGAGGCAGGGCAGTGCCATTCGATGGGGAGTTGCTGCAATCGACGGTGCAGCACCTGCCCCATCCAGGCGTTGGGAATCACATGCCCCAGCGCCTCGACGCCTAGCTCTTCCGCGCTCAGGCGTGTCGCCCCCAAACGTCCGCGCTCGCTGATATGAATGCGCTGGATGGGCGAGGCCTCAGCCTGCATCTCCTGCCACACGCCCAGTTGGCGAAAGCGCTGGGCGGAACCCTCGGCAATGGCGCTGGCACGCGCATCGAAGCTGGGCTGCCAGGTGGCCTGGTCACTCGTGTCGGGCAGTGCCTTGGCCTCGATCATGGCCACGCGCCAACCAAAACGCTCTATCAGAGGTGCGAGGGCGCACCCCAGGCTGGCGCCTACCAAGCCACCACCCACGATCACGATATCGTGAGTGGCAGGCCGCTCACTGGAAGCTTCTGTTACCGCTGCGGACACCTGCATTCACCTCTCCTGGCTTGGTTGTTCAGCCCATGCGAATCATCGTAACCCATAACGTAATTTACATAACGACTTCTTCAGCTTTGTCGACTGGTCACTATTTAGCCATCAATTGCTCGATGGCCTCGACCTGCTTGGGAACTCCATCGGTGATCACCTCTCCCCCAAGCGCAGTAACCACAACGTTGTCTTCGATACGAATACCGATCCCACGGTAAGCCGTAGGAATATCGTCATCACAAGGGATATACAGGCCCGGCTCAATGGTTAGTACCATGCCCGGCGCCAGCGGCCTGGGCGTGTTTTCATCGAGTCGATAGGTCCCCACATCGTGGACGTCCAGACCCAGCCAGTGCGACGTGGAGTGCAGATAAAAGCGTCGATAACTTTCGTCATCGATACGTGCCTGCACCTCGCCTTCCAAAAGCCCCAGGTCGATGAGGCCCTTGGTCAAATCGTGCACGACCCCTTGATGAATATCGGCCAGGGTAGCGCCCGGAGCGACGGCGTTCACAGCACGCTCCTGAGCCTCCAGCACCACCTGGTAGAGCGCTCGCTGGGCATCGCTGAAGTGACCGGAGACCGGGAAAGTGCGGGTGATGTCGCCAGCGTAGAGATCGAACTCGGCGCCCGCATCGATCAGCACCAGCGCCCCTGCCTCCAGCAAATCGCTGTTTTCAATATAGTGCAGCACACAGGCGTTGGCGCCGCCGCCCACGATGGTGCTATAAGCGGGACCACTGGCCCCTTGCCACATGAACGCATGCTCCAGCTCGGCCTGAAGCTGATACTCATGCAGCCCTGCCCGGCAGGTGCGCATGGCACGCACATGGGCCTGAGCAGAAATGGCCGCCGCATGGCGCAGCAGGGCGATTTCCCCCGGACTCTTGATCAGCCGCATCTCATGGATGAGTGGGCGGCAATCCAGCCAGCCTTTCAAGGCGGGCTTACCACGGCGCACGCTCGCCTGGGCCTGGGCTAGCGCCTCTTCCAGCAGGCTGATCGCTTCGGGATTGTCCAGCGGCGCGTAGAGCAGTTCGCGGCCATCGAGCAGCCTTGCCAGTTGCACATCGCGCTGGGCGTTCTCGAAGGCCTGGTCGACCCCCAGCTGCTGCTCCACCCCGCCTGCACCCAACCGACGGCCCGTCCAGGCCTCCAGCGTGGGGTCCCGGTCCTGGCAGAACACCACACTGCTGCCTTCGACACGCCCAGGCAGCAGCACCAGCAGGCCGTCGGGCTCTTGCAGGCCCGTGAGGTAGTAAAAGTCGCTCTGCTGACGGAAGCGATATTCGCTATCGTGGGAGCGTGTCACTAACGATGCTCCCGGTATCAGCATGGCCGCGTTCGGCGGCAGCTGGGCCATCAGCGCCTCACGCCGCTGGCGGTACTCGTCAGGCCCAATGGGCGCGGGACGCGGCAATCGCTCAGGCAACATAGTGGCTCCTTGCGTATTCTGAAGAACAGTCAGATATCAGTGGACGGGGGCGTCGACCTGCTCGACCTGGGGCTGGCCCGGGTGCTGCTCGGTATACAGCAGCATGGCCGCCATGCGCGCGTGCTCGGTCAATGCAAACAGGTCGTTCTCGTTGTCCGGGCTATCATCGATATCGGTTTCGATCTGACTCAGCCCCGCCAGATCTTCGATGGCCTCACGCAGGGTCTGCGACCAGCGCTCTCGCAGCGTGTCATCGGCCACCTCTTCGACGACTTCCATGAAGCCCAGCGTCCACTCCTTGAGCCCTTGGGCCTGTTCGGCAAGCGAAAACAGCTCATCCGGCAGCAGCGGCGCGTAATTCAAGTCGCTGGCACTCAAGGCTTCCAGCGTCTGACGTCGCCAGCCCAACAGTCGCTCTGCACTTGCCTGGTCCCGAGGCTGTTCGACACCGAGGCCCAGGCAAACCTCTTCCAGCCACCCTTCGGCACTCACATCACGCAGCGCCAGCAGGCCACATAGGCGCCCATCCAGAAAAGCGGGAGACTGCATGCTCCCGTGCAATAAAAATACATCCGCCACGTCAGAAAAGTCCTGGCGCTCGTCAATCAATGACATGTTTTGTGCTCGCTTTAGCAAAAGTCAGAGTAAGATTCTGCGCAGAGCGCGGCCGGTACGTGCGTTGACCCCGTACGAGCGGCTCTCTTATAGTGAATATCGTCTATCCATCCTATTTATGTGATGTTAACGCATTGGGGCCCTGACTGGCCCGTGCTGGAGTCAATGATGAGTACCGCCAAGCGGCCAACGAAAGAGATCACCCTATTGGGGCGCAGCTATGTCATTGCCTGCGATAACGGTCAGGAGGTGCAGCTGGAGCGCGCAGCTCGCTACCTGGACAGAGCCATGCACGGTATTCACGCCCAGAGCAGCGTGTTGGGCAACGAGCGCATTGCCATCATGGCCGCCTTGAACATTACCCATGAATTGCTGGAAGCGCTGGACGAGCACCGTGCGGGTGAGGCTAACCTGAGCCGCCTCAATGAGCGCCTCGAACGAGCGTTGGCAGGTACTCGCAAGCCAACGGACGCGTAAAGAGAGCCGTTCGGGGCATGGATGCTTTGGCATTGGCAGCGCCTCTGTTAGGATAGGGATGTTCTCTGGAATGCGCGCCAGTCGTTATAGTCCCTCGAGCCTATACGCAGTACCAGGGGGCCAAATGCTAGCCAGACCCGTGCGCATGTCCGTGCGTCGGAAAGCCTGACGGTCTGGCTGCGGCCACCCACCTGAACCCATAGGTTCAGGGCCAGAACGACAGCGGCATTCTGGGGAACACTTCAACATGGCCTGATAGAGATGACGCATACGACGCCCGATGAAAAGCAGGCCCTGCGCCGTGAACTCAAGCGCAGACGCAAGGCGCTGACCGCCAAACAGCAACAGCAGGCGGCCCACTCACTCTGCCAGCGCCTGAGGCATCAGCCCGAAATCAGACGCGCCAAACGCATCAGTCTCTACCTGCCGGTCAATGGCGAAATCGACCCGACACCCCTGATCGCATGGCTTCGCCAGCGACGCACCACGATTTACCTTCCTGTGCTACGCCCTTTCAGCGCCAATAGCCTATGGTTCGTGCGTTACGACCAGCATACCCCCATGGTCAAGAATCGTTTCGGCATTGCCGAACCCTGCCCAAGGTTTGCTGCCCACCGTGGCCATCGGCTACCCGCCTGGGCACTGGATACGCTGATCGTACCGCTGGTCGGGTTCGACCAGCAGGCCAACCGCATGGGCATGGGGGGAGGGTTTTACGACCGCAGCCTGGCCTTCATGCGCAGACCTGGCCCGGCTCCCGCCTTGATTGGGGTGGCGCACGCTTGCCAACAGGTCGACCAGCTGCCGTTGGAGCCCTGGGATATTCCGCTCACGGCCGTGGTCACCGATCAAGCCACGGTACGCCCCATAAAAAGGGCTGATCCATGATCAGCCCTCTTGTTTGACCTTTTGCAGGCTCGCGACGTCGATACCGCTCTACCCTGCTACCATTGATCAACTTCCCGATATTGCCTGGGCATAGCCAGTCGCCAAAACCCCAAGCAAAAACACCACGGTTAGCGCCATGACCATATCAGGTTTTCTTCGCCGCATGCCAAATCTCCAACGTCTTTCCAAGTGCCGGTAGCCCTGGGTGCGTCACCAAGGAGTTGCCTTTGGAAAGATGACACACCTCATTATTTGTGGCGATGACTATAGGGCTATAAGGGGGGTAGTGACAACCGCTATTGGCACTATTTTCACCCCTTAATTAAACGTTTTAGTCTTGTGAACCTGGCGGGCAGTCCTTATCTGCGAAGTTAGCAAACACTTACATTCATTTACGCCATGAAAAGCCGATAGGCGGGATTGTCGCTCTCCTGCCAATAGCGGTAACCAATGGCATCCAGGTACTCGGTCACGTGGGTTCGGTCCTCACTGGGCACCTGCATGCCCACCAGCACACGGCCGTAAGCGGCGCCGTGATTACGGTAGTGGAACAATGAAATATTCCAGTCATGGGGCAGTTGGGTGAGGAAGTTCATCAAAGCCCCTGGGCGTTCCGGAAATTCGAAACGGTAAAGCTCCTCCTCGAAGTGCTCCCGGGGCCGACCGCCGCTGAGATGGCGAATGTGCAGCTTCGCCAGTTCGTTATCGGTCAAGTCTTCGACCTGATACCCGCCTTCGCGCAGCTTGTCGATCACCGCCAGGCGGTCTTCGCCACCTGGCTTGACCTGCACGCCCACAAAGATATGAGCTTCGTTATCATCGGCATAACGATAGCTGAATTCGGTCACCATACGTTTGCCCAGCGTTCGGCAGAACTTCTTGAAGCTGCCAGGCTTTTCGGCAATGGTGACGGCCAGAATGGCTTCGCGCTGCTCGCCCAGCTCCGTCCGCTCGGCAATATGCTGTAGGCGGTCAAAGTTGGTGTTGGCTCCCGAATTGATGCACAGCAGGGTTTCCCCCTCGGCACCGGTCTGCTGCACGTATTTCTTCAGGCCGGCCAACGACAGCGCTCCAGACGTTTCCGCCACGGCACGGGTATCTTCAAAAATGTCCTTGACCGCCGCGCACATCTCATCGGTGTTCACGGTAATGACATCGTCGATCAGGTCACGTACCAGAGAGAACGGCACTTCGCCAATTTGCGCCACGGCCACGCCTTCTGCAAACACGCCCACCTGCTCCAGCACGACGCGCTCCCCGGCCTCCAGAGCCGCTTTCAGGCAGGCGCTATCCTCGGCCTCGACGCCAATGATCTTGATATCAGGACGCAGGTATTTCACGTAGGCCGCCACCCCGGCGATCAGCCCACCACCGCCTACCGGGATGAAAATCGCATCCAGCCGCCCGCTGTGCTGGCGCAGAATCTCGACCCCGATGGTGCCCTGGCCCGCCACGACGTCGATATCGTCAAACGGTGGAATATAGGTGTAGCCATGCTCCTTGATCAGCTCCTGCGCATGCTCGGCGGCGGCGGCAAAGGCGTCGCCCTTCAGCACCACTTTTGCCCCCCGCGCACGTACCGCCTGCACTTTGATATCCGGCGTGATGCGAGGCATCACGATGACGGCCTTCACGCCCATCAGTTTGGCCGCCATGGCCAAGCCCTGTGCATGGTTGCCCGCCGAGGCAGCAATCACCCCCTTGGCTTTCTGTTCTTCCGTGAGCTGGGCCATCTTGTTGTAGGCCCCACGGATCTTGAACGAAAACACCGGCTGCAAGTCTTCGCGTTTGATCAAAATCTGGTTGTTGAAACGACGCGACAAAAAGGGAGCGGGGGAAATAGGCGTCTCGCAGGCCGCTTCGTAGACACGGGCCTGGAGAATCTTTTTGACGGTTGCTTCGAGCATGCTGATATCCCGGAAAAATGGCGTGACCCTGGCGGGTGCGAACAAAACCTCTATTGGTAGCAGATGACAACCGCCAACGTCTAGCGGCGTTGCCATCGGCAGCGGGCGTTCAGGCCGTTATACTAAGGACGACTGCCCACCCTGATTGGACTCCATCATGACACAAGACGAACTAAAAGCCGCTGTCGCCGATGCCGCGCTCGATGAAATCGAGCCATATCTCGAAAAAAGCACCGTGCTGGGCATTGGCACCGGCTCCACCGCCAACCTGTTCATTGATCGTTTGGGCGCGTTACGCGACCGCTTCAAAGGCGCTGTGGCCAGCTCTGAGGCCAGCGCAGAGCGCTTGAAAGCACAGGGTATCGAGGTCTTCGAACTCAATCACGTTGGCAACGTCCCCTTTTACATCGACGGTGCCGACGAAGTGAATGCTCACTTTCATATGATCAAAGGTGGGGGTGCCGCACTAACGCGTGAAAAGATCGTCGCCGCCTGCGCCGAGCGCTTCATCTGTATTGCCGATGGCTCGAAATACGTCGCCCAGCTCGGCAACTTTCCCCTGCCGGTAGAAGTGATTCCCATGGCGCGCTCTTATGTGGCCCGCGAGCTGGTCAAACTCGGTGCCGAACCCGTTTACCGTCAGGGCGTCATCACCGACAACGGCAACCAGATCATCGACTGCTTCAACTTCATGATCGACGACCCGGTAGCCATGGAGGCGCGTATCAATGGCATCGTCGGCGTAGTCACCAACGGCCTGTTTGCTGCACGCGGTGCCGATGTATTGCTGCTGGGTAAAGCGGATGGCGTAGAGCGCACGGCCTTACGCTGAGCACTCGCCAAAGCCAGGCACTGGCCAGGACTAATCCCGGGCCAAGGCCAGGCACCGGCCAAGCCCATCCAACGTGCGCCAAAGCGCCCCACGCTGGGCTGTGATTGCCGCTTGCCCAGCCAGCCCGCGCTGCCTGGCACACTCAGGGTTGGTGATGTGTTCTACCAGAACGCTCGCCAGCACGTCTGGTGTGTCAACCACCGTCAGTGCCTTGGCCGCCAAGAGCGGCTCGGCAACATCGCTGAAGTTTTCCAGTGACGGACCACACAGCACGGGCTTACCCAGCGCAGCAGGTTCCAACACATTGTGCCCGCCCAGTGGCACCAGACTCCCCCCCACATAGGCGACGCTGCCCGCAGCGTACAGCGTCGCCAGCTCGCCCAGCGTATCCCCCAGGTAGACCTGGGTGGCGGGCGTGACGGGCTGTTGCTGGCTTCGACGACTGACCTTGAACCCTTCACGCTCACACTGGGCCGCCACTTCATCAAACCGCTGTGGATGCCTGGGCACCAGCACTAACAGCGCCGCGGGGAAGCGCGTGAGCAATTGACGATGGGCAGCCAGCAGCAGCGCTTCTTCCCCATCTCGGGTAGAGCCCGCGACCCACACCGGACGCTGACCCCACGCATTAAGTAAGTACTCACTCTCTTCCAATAGCCTTTCAGGAAAGGCTTGTTCGAACTTCAGTGACCCCACCACGGTGGTAGATGAAGCCGCACAGCCCAGCGAGTGAAAACGCTCGGCGTCCTCTGGCGACTTGGCAGCCAGCCACGTCACGTTGGCCAAGGCCCCCTGCATCAGCGGGCGCAAACGCTGGTAGCGGCCAAACGCGCGGGGCGATAGTCGGCCGTTCACTACGGCAACGGGCACCGCCTGCCGATGGCAGGCGTGAAGCAGGTTCGGCCACAGCTCGGTTTCAAACAGGATGGCAAGGTCCGGCTGTACGCGAGCCACAAAACGCCTGGCCGCGCCGGGAAAATCCAGCGGCAAAAAACGGTGGGCAAGGCGCGTCTGGTCGGCAGTGTCCTGTTCTGATATCAACGCCTGTGCCTGTCTGGCGCCGGTAGCCGTCATGGTGGTCAGCAGCAGGCTGTGGTGAGGAAAGCGCGCCAGCAGCCCTTCGATCAGCGGGCGTGCGGCGCGCACTTCCCCCACGGAAGCACAGTGCAGCCAAAGTCGCGGCGCGGGCGGCAGTGGTTCAAGGCGCAGTCCCAGCCGCTGGAGTCGTGAGTACGTGGGGACTTGCTCACGCCAGATGCGCCAGCCAATCAAGGGCGCCAGCCCATACAGCACAGCCGAATAGGCCAGCCGTGGCCAGCGGGGGGCCGTTATCAACTTTCGCGATCCAGAATCGAGCTGATCATTGCCGTGGTGGAAACACCATCCTCGAAGCCCAGCACCTTGACTTCGCCACCGTTGGCAATTACGGCGCTGCCGCCAGCAATGTCTTCGGGGCGGTAGTCGCCGCCTTTGACCAGAATATCCGGCAATACTTGCTCGATCAGGGCGGCAGGCGTGTCGTCACTGAACGGCACCACCCAATCCACCGCGCCGAGCCCCGCCAGCACCTGCATCCGTCGGTTCAACGGGTTGATGGGGCGCTTCGGCCCTTTCAACCGGCCAATGGACGCATCATCGTTCACCGCCACGACCAGCCGGTCACCCAGGCGCTTGGCCTGTTCCAGGTAGGCCACATGGCCTGCGTGGAGAATATCGAAGCAGCCATTGGTCATCACCACCCGCTCACCGCGCAGCTGCGCAGCGCGAACGGCATCGATCAGAGGCGCTGGCTCGATCACGCCGAACTCGGCCAGCTTGTCGCCATGCAGCGCGGTGTAAAGCTCGGCAATGGAGAGCGTGGCGGTACCCGGCTTGGCCACCACCAGGCCCGCGCCCAGATTGGCCAGCATCATGGCTTCCGGCAGCGCATGGTTAGCGGCCAGGGCCAGGCCCATCAGGCCAATCACGGTATCGCCGGCCCCCGTGACATCGAACACTTCCTGGGCTCGGGTGGGCAGGTGCAGCGGTGCATGGCCTTCACGGATCAGCGTCATGCCCTTCTCGCTGCGGGTAATCAGCAGCGCTTCCAGTGCCAGCTCGGCACGCAGCGCTTCGCCACGCTCGGCCAGGATAGCGTCGGTGGCGCAGGGGCCCGCCACGGCCTCGAACTCGGCCAGGTTGGGAGTGATCAGGCTGGCTCCCCGGTACCTGGTGAAATCCTGACCCTTGGGGTCGATCAGTACCCGCTTGCCGTGCTGGCGAGCCATCTCGATCAGCCGCTCGACCTGATTCAACGTGCCCTTGCCATAATCCGACAGGATCACCACGTCGCATTCGGGCAGCGCCTGCTCCACTTGCGCCAGCAGGGCGCTGGTGTCCACGCTATCGAGGCGCTGCTCGAAATCCAGCCGCAGCAGCTGCTGGTTACGGCTCATCACACGCAGCTTGGTAATCGTTGGGACATCAGGGCTGCGCTGGAAGTAAGTGCTTACATTGGCTGCCGCCAAGCGCTTGGTGAGCAGCTCGGCATTGTCATCCTCTCCCACCAGGCCCGCTAGCGCGGCGTGCCCACCCAATGACGCCACGTTGAGCGCCACATTAGCCGCGCCGCCGGGGCGGTCATCGGCATCTTCCACGCGTACCACGGGCACCGGGGCTTCCGGTGAGATACGCGAGGTGCCGCCATGCCAGTAGCGGTCGAGCATGACATCCCCGACCACCAGTACGCGGGCATGTTCCAGGGCGGTTAGATCAACTTTCATCCGAGAGTCCTGTTGTGGTGTGCGCTGCGCTATGCGCCAGCAGCGCGTCTAACTTGGCAATGACGTCGTCCGCCTTGATCAGGTCCATGGCATCGGCATGCCGCACCCGCTGCCCCCAGCTCACTTCGTCCACCGATTTATGCAGATAGGTGCGTACCGCATCGGGGTACGCATTGACGGCAAAATCGCGCCACAGATAGGGGGCAGCCCGCTGAGGGTTGGTGGTGGCATAGAGGCCAAGCGTCGGCGTGCCCATGGCGTTACCCATATGCGCAGGGCCCGTATCCGGGGCAATCACCGCGCGAGCATTATCGATCAGCGCCAGCACGCCCTTCAGCGAGGTGCCGCCGATGGCATTGATGACGCTCCCCGGCTGGCAGAGCGCCTCGATATGGTCGCCCATTTCACGCTCCAGGGGGCTGCCGCCCCCCGTGAGCACGCTCTTGAGACCATGCTGTACCCAGGCGTGTTCAATCACGCTGGCATACCCTTCCACGGACCAGTTGCGAAAATTGCGCAAGCGCGCATTGCTACAGGGGTTGATCACCAAATAAGGCGTGTCGCCACTGATCGCCCTCGCTTCCTCGTAGGCAACGGCAGGCACCGCGAGATTCCACTCTAAACGCTCGTCTTCGACGCCCAGCAGACGCGCAAAATCCATGAACGACTCCAGCACATGGGCGTTCTCGTGGGGGGCTAGCTGGTGCTGGGTGAACCAGTGCTGGGCGTCCTTGGCACGGGCTTTGTCGTACCCCACCCGCACATTTGCTTTGAGCCCAAGGGAGAGCACGCTGGCACGAATGGCCTGCTGCATATGCAGCAGCACGTCGAAGCGGGTATCGGCCAGCTCACGCCAGATGGCGCGCATGCCGGAAAGGCCGGTCGCTTTGTCGTACACGACGAACTCGACCCCGGAAAGCCCGGCCAGTAAACTGTGCTCCCCCTTGCCGATAATCCAGGTAATGCGCGCATGCGGCCACTGGCGCTGCAACGCTCGCACCGTGGGCACGAGATTGCACACGTCTCCCAACGCGGAGAGGCGCAAAATGGCAATATGGTTTGGTTGAGCAGGCAGAGAGGGCTTCATGCGCTTAGCGGCACTCCAGCAGAAAAATGGGCTGATTTTACATGATGCAGACAGTTTAAGTGACGCCTGCGCATCACACCAACTGTCCTCCCCTACTCACCCACTGAGCACAGCGCTGTTCGAGGCAGATTACTGGCAATCGCGAGGCCTGGTAGTCGGCGAAGCACCCGGCCGTGGCAGCAGCCTGTTCCTGCAAGCACGCGACCATGAGCAGTGGGTGCTGCGCCCTTACCAGCGCGGCGGGCTCATCGCCAAGGTCAGCAAGCAGCGCTATGTCTGGCTGGGGGCAGAGCGCACACGGGCGTTTCGTGAAGTGCGCTTGACCGCCGCGCTGTATGAGCAAGGGCTACCTGTGCCCCGCCCGGTGGCCTGCTGTGTCACACGCTTTGGCCTGACTTACGAAGCGGCACTGCTGACCGTGCGCATCCCCGGCGCTCGGGCGCTGGCCTCATTACTGAGTGCTGGCGAGGCTGATGAGGCACTGTTAACGCGCGTAGGGGCAATGATTAAACGTTTTCACCAGGCAGGGCTCGATCATGTGGATCTGAATGCGCGCAATATTCTGGTGGATCGCCAGGGAGAACCGTGGCTGATCGACCTGGATCGTTGCCGCTTGCGCTCGGCAGGCCAGTGGCAGGAGCGCAATCTGGCACGCCTTGAGCGCTCACTGGTAAAGTTCGACGCCTCCCAGGCCATGACAGCCATTCGGCAGGGCTACCGGGTAATCTGACGCCGAGCGATCACTGCCTGGAACGGCGACCTGGGTAACAACGCTGCAATAGCCCCTTGAGCTCACTTAAAATCTCCTCTTCACTTGGCACTTCGCCGCTTCTCCGGAACACTGCTTCGTGGCAGGGTTCATAACGGGGCCAGTAGCGGTAAGGCAGCGTACTGAAGAAGATACCCAGGGTAGGCGTATGCGTTGCCAGTGCCAGATTGCGCACGCCGGTATCACCGCATACCAGTACCGAGACTTCCGCCATCCAGTGACTTAGTTCATCAAGGCCCATACGTGGCTGAACCGAGACATTGGGGTGCCGAGCTACGACCTCAGCGAGAAAGTCCCCCGACTCCTCGGCTTTGTGCCCCTCCAGCAGTACATGCTGATATTGTGGCAATGCCTGTGCAGCCTGCTCGATCAACCTGCTCCACGCCTCTAATGTCAACGACTTGCTCGCTACCGAGGCAAACGGGAAATACACAATGGTCGCTGCTGCTTCCTCTCCCCGGTGCCAGGGCAGGGCAAAATCGAGCGGATAGCGTGGCTTGTGGCCCAATACCTTGAGGAAATCCAGCAGTACTTCGGCCTCATAGTGATAGTTGGAGCGCCGCAGTCCGACATCATAGAGCAGCGTATTGGACAGGCTGCGGTAGGGAAAGCCAAGTTTGATGGCCGCCGGTGTCATCAGGCTCAGTAACCTCGAGCGTGAGGTATCCGCTAGATCAAACAGCATATCCACCTTGCCCACCGAGCGCAGTGAACGCCACTGTGCTGCCAGACTACCACGCCCTTCCTGGACAAACACCTCATCGACAAGATCTTCCGGCACGGCATAGCGGTAGGCGGGTACCGTTGCCAGGATAATGTGCGCCTTGGGAAACAGGCGCCGCAGCTCCACCAAAAAAGGCCGAGCGGCCATGTAATCACCGAAGGCACACTGCCGAATCACCAGGATACGCGGCACCTCGTTCACTGCTGAACTCTCCAGCCAGCGTCGTCCGCGCTTACTCACGTAGGCACACTTATCAATCCAGGCTCTCACTTATGACTCCTCGTATAGCGCCTTGAGAGGTTTCACTCATTCCTGAATCCGTGAAGCCGGCGCCGACACTTTCCCTATCACCGCCAGCGAGCACTTTTTGATCATTCGCCCCGTGCAAGTTGGCTTTCGCAAGCCCGTTATTGCCAAAACCCACCGTGCTGATCGGTGCTGACGGCCCGTTTTGTCATGCCTTTCCACCCGCCAGGCACGACATATCTGGCGATCGCGTGTCGCTTGGAACTGCTTGTGGATAGAGTGTCGCCGATTGACGGTCAGCATGGCGTTCCTCGTGGATAACGCAGTCGGCTCCGCAGCGTCTTGAGCACCGTCATGCGCCCGATATCCTGCCCGACGTCGAGGATGATCTGCCGTGCCTTGTGAATCACGAGAGCCGCACGGTGCACCAGCTCTTGTAGCACGGTGCGCAGCCGGCGCCGCTTGGCCGGGTGGCGAACCGGGCTCAGCTCGCCGGTCATGCCCAGCTGTCCCATCAGGCGCAGGATGTTGTAGGCCAACTGGGCGAGATGCAGGATCAGATCGTTGGTGGCGAACTTGCCGGACGGCAAGCGCTCCAGGTCGAGATCGGTCTTGATCTCGCTGTGAAACTGCTCATGGGTGGCATGCGCCTGGTAGCGCTTGATCACCGCCTCCGGCGCCTCGTCCAGGCTGGTCCACCAGCCTTCCAACTCATAGTCCGGTTCGAGCAGCAACTGGCCATCGCGATCGGCGGTGCGCTCTACCAGGCGCATCACGCGTTGGACGACGTATTCGGTCTTGTTGTCGTCGTGGATCGAGACGGTCTGCGGCCACAGCGCCTGGCGCTTGCCAGGACGCAGCTCTTCCCAGTAGTCCGCCGCCACCGCCAGCCAGGTATCTCGATCAGCCGTGGCCGAGCCGCGCGGGTTCCATTTGACGACATAGTCGAGCCGGCGCCCCTCGTCGGCAAAGACCTGGCGTTGCTGTTCGAGAAGCGCCAGGTGCGCCTGGCTGTCGAAGCCGCTGTCCTCGCGTAACAGGATCGGTTGCCTGGTCAGGCATTGGGCGCGAGGCAGTACCCGCTCCAGGAAGGCGTTGCTCTCCTTCATGGTGTGCTGCTTGCCAGGCCGCAGTTCCAGACCCAGGCACCACCCTTCGTTGCCCAGATAGGCGGCGATCGGGGTGTAGCCATCGACCTTCTGGTAGGTCCGCGAGACGCCTTCCTTCTTCGAGTTGCTGTTGTCCATGACGAAGGTGTCGATGTCCAGGCAGACGTGCGTCGTCTCGGCGGTGATCGGTGCTTCGATCAGTGACAGCAGGGTCGTGGACCAGGTGGCGGTGCGCGCCTGCAGGTCGTTGGCGGCAAGTTTCTCCAGCCGCTGTCGCAGCGTCGCCGCGCTCGGCACCTTCTGCAGGGTCAGCAGTTGTTGGAAGGGCTTGTCGCGGCGGAAGTTCTCGACAGTGTCATAGTCGCTCATGCCCAGACACAGCAGGCCCAGGTAGCTCTTGATCACGTCACTGGTGCGCATGCCCAGCGTGGTGGGGAAGCGGCTGTCGATGCTGTCGACGCCAGCGATCTCGAAGCATTGCCCGATGATGGACAGCCCGGCGTGGCTGGTGAGGGTGCGGCGACTGGCGCGGAACTTTATGTTGGGCATGGCACTGTCTGGGTGAATGGCGATAATGGCTATATTGCCATGCAGGTCAGTGGGTTAGAAGTGCTTCTGAGGGCCGGTCTCACGGATTCAGGTCATTATCTATCCACTCCAGACCTGCATTGTTCCGACAAGACCGGGGCGGCTATGGCGCAGCCATGTAATATTCGATCAAACGCCTTACATGCTGCTGATTACTGAAATGCTGCTCAACGCGCAGCCTGGCGGCGGCTCCCATCTCCTGGCGACGTGGCGCATCAGCAATCAGAGTTGTCATGGCATCGCGCCAGGCGGGCACATCAAACGGCCCGACCAGTACGCCTGAAGCGCTGTCCACCAGTTCCGGCAGTGAGCCGGTGTTTGAGCCAATAATCGGCATACCACACGCCATCGACTCGATAATGGTCAAGCCAAAGGCTTCATTTTCCGAGGGAATGCAAACGATATCGAGCACAGGCAGGATTTCAGTCAAATCACTGCGATGACCTAAAAAACTGATCCTGCTCTCCAATGGAGTGCCTGCGATAAGTTGCTGCAATTGAGTATAAAAGCTTTCAATACCGCCCGAGGCATAGTCGGTTCCGCCAATCGACAGGGCATAAAAGAGGAGTGACTGGTCCAGTTCGAGCAGAGCCTTTACCCATACCTCCTGTCCCTTGCCTGGAGTGACTCGCCCCGGCAACCCGATCACTACCGCATCCACAGGCACCCCCAACTCGCGACGCTTGGCATGGATCGCCGCCAGATCGTTGCAGGGCTGGTAGTGCCGAGTATCAACACCGTGAGGTAAACACACCACCCGCTCTTTCGGCAGCGGCAAATTCCTGACATTACGTTGCCAGGTTGCCTGACTAATTGACAAAACACGTTCAACAGAGCCATAAGCCAAACGATGATAGGGGCTTTTCTTGGGGCGTCGCCCCCCCATATGGTCGGTATAAAGAACTCTTAAACCTGGCATCACTAGCTTGAGCAGGGTGATTAGCCGCAAGTCACTCGATTTATGGCAGTGGATAACATCCGCCTCTTCCTCAACCAACCAGCGTCGCAGTGACAGCACATGGGTAACGGCCTGCATATTACTGCTGAAGGCCCGAAAGGGAATGGTATGCTGCTGCATACTGGCTTCCACCCGAGTATTGGAAAGGCAGAGTCCCAGCACTTCCCAGCCCTCGCTCTTGAGGTCTGTAATGATGCGCTCGACGTATAGTTCCAGACCACCATTGCCATCCGATAGGCATAGCTGCACTACCTTGCGAGTTGCTACCGAGGGTTCCGCCAAGTCGTTCTCTGCCAAATTATTTGCTGCCATTACTGCACCTGTTGTATGCCCTGCCGGTTAATGCCGCTAGTCAGCACATTTTCCAGGCCATGTGCTCATTCTGGTAGTATACAGGCTGCAATTAACGGGGCCTAAACCATGGCGCACAAAGTGCTTGTCGTACGCAATGACAAAATTGGCGATTTTATGCTGGCTTGGCCAGCACTGGCATGCCTGAAAAAGGCAACGCCAACGCCGCATATCAGCGTATTGGTGCCTGACTATACAGCGCCGCTGGCCAGGGCCTGCCCGTGGGTAGATGAGGTGATGATTGATCCCGGCCCCAATGCGGATAAAGCCGCCCAGCAGGCCCTGCTGCATGAGGTCAAAGCAGCCAAATTCGATGCCCTGCTGACACTGTTTTCAACCCCTCGTATCGGCTGGCTGGGCTGGCGGGCGGGTATCCCACTACGCATGGCGCCAGCAACCAAGTGGGCGCAGATTTTCTATAATCAGCGTGTACGCCAGCGCCGTTCCCGCTCAGCCAAGCCAGAGTATCAATACAATGTGGACCTTGCCTGTGAACTGCTGGGCCGACTATCACTGACGCTATCTGCGTTACCCTCGCCCCCTTTCTGGCCACTGGAAAGCGAGGATCGCCAGCAGCAGCGTCAGCTATTGCTGCACAGCGCACAAGCAACCGAAAGCCAGATCGTGGTGATTCACCCCGGCAGTGGTGGTTCAGCGGCCAATCTTTCGCTGGATCAATACTCAGCACTGATCATACAGATTCAGCAGCAATTGGGGAGTGTGCATCCACCCCACTGGCTAATCAGTGCAGGCCCTGGTGAACAGCGCGAGGCCGAGGCATTGCAGGCAAAATTGGCGAGCGAAGGCGTGACAGCCAAGCCATTCCCTGCCACTACCAATGTGGCCGACTTCGCTCGCCAACTGGCGGGAGCTGACCTATTGATTGCCGGCTCGACCGGCCCGCTGCATATCGCAGGCTGCCTGGACATCGCCACGGCAGGCTTTTATCCCGCCAAGCGCTCAGCCACGCCGCTGCGCTGGCAAACTTGCAACCGGGCGGAAAAGCGCCTGGCGTTTAGCCCGCCTTCAGGCGCTGACACACAGGACATGACTGCCATCGATCTCGACGCGGCAGCCCACCAGATCTCAGCGCTGCTTCTCGGCGGTTTGGGTACGCACCCATAGATCGGCGTACTTGGCGAACGTGGAATGCGCAGAGAGCAGAGCCAGCAGCAGCCCCTGCTTGCCATCCTTGAACCCGGCTTTGAGCACGTACATCTTGAGAAAGCAGGCCAGACCATGGCGAATGCCTTGCCATAGCGTGGCCGTTTTGCCCTGCGCAGCCCGCTGCTCTGCCCAGGCCTGGGCATAGTGGGCGGATTTCTCCAGATAGTGGCGCAGATCACGGTAGGTGTAGTGCAGCAGGTCGCCGGATAGTGGCTTTTCGGCAAGGCCTGCGTCGACGATCAGCTTCTCGTGCACCAGCGCTGCATTATAGCCCGCCTGGCCTTTCGGGTAGAGACGCAGCACCCGGTCTGGGTACCAGCCCGAGTGGCGAATGAAACGGCCAAAACACCAGGAGAGCCGACTGACGCTATATGCAGCGGGAGGCTGCTGAATGGCCTCTTGAATGCTGTCACGCAATTCAGGGGACACGCGCTCATCGGCGTCGACCATCAAAATCCAGTCACTGCTTACCAGGGCTTCTGCTCGCTGGCGCTGAATGCCAAACCCCTGCCAGTCGGCATTCACATGGACCTTGTCCGTGAACGCGCGGGCAATCTCGCAGGTAGCATCCTGGCTGCCCGCATCCAGCACGACGATTTCATCGGCCCAGGTGAGCGTTTCGAGGCATTCACGCAAATGGTGGGCTTCGTTTTTGACGATCAACACAGCAGCAAGAGTCACAGTTCACCTATCCCAGCGAATTTATACCAACGAATCTATAGCAACGAATTTATAACAACGAGATGAGCGATCCATTCGCTCATGCTTCATGGCCAGTTTCATTGCATGCTACCACGACCATGAACGTCGAGATTTGGTAAGCTAACAGGCTCATTCAGCAAGCGACGAAAAGGGACATGGCATGCTCGCTTCCAAGTCACCCCCCCTGACTCCCTGGCTACCGCTGGTCGTGATTGGCGCGAGCCTGGGCTATGCCGTTACTGTCTTGACGCGCTTGCCCTGGTGGACGCTTTTCATCACCGCCACCGTGTGGATGCTGGTAGGCCTCAAGCTGCGCTGGGGTGCTCCCTTGAATGCCCGCTACCGCCCCGTCTGGCCATGGTCGCTGCTACCGCTGAGCCTGTTTGGCATTTACGTCTACCTGGTCGACAGCTTTGGCAGTGTGGACCTGGGCGCGGTATTTTTCCATCTGCAAGCGGGCATGGCCGACCATGGCGGTGGCGGCAAAATGGTCATGGCAGTGGTATATACGCTGGTCGTGCTCGCCATGCTGATCTCCGTCCTATATATCGCCCGTCACGACCAGCGCTGGCGTCTGACCGAACGCTTTTTTGCCATTGCCTTGTTAGCCGGAAACCCGCTGCTATACGGGCTGGGGCAACGCAGTGCCGCCATCGTCACCGACGATGGGGCCTGGCTGGATCGACGCTACGTTCAGCCGCCGCTGGAAGACCAGCCCGGTGCTCCTAACTTGCTGCTCCTCTACCTGGAAAGCATCGAGCGTACCTATCGTCACGACATATTCGGCAATGCCTATGATGACCTTGACGCACTGGGGGCGCGTGGCGTCGTTTTCGAAGGCGTGCAGCAAATGGACAACACCGGCTGGACCATGGCCGGGATGATCGCCAGCCAGTGCGGCGTGCCCCTGATGCCCGCTGGCCTGTTGCATGACAGCCAGTTCGAACCCCTTTCTCAGGTCGTGCCTGGCGTAGACTGCCTGGGCGATATTCTTGCGGGTCAAGGTTACCGGCTCAGCTATCTGGGTGGCGCCAGTACGCAGTTTGCGGGTAAAGGTCTCTTTTACAGAGGGCATCAGTTCGACACGGTCAAGGGCAAGGAGGATTTCATCACGGACATGGACGACCCCGAGTATCTCAATAGCTGGGGCCTCTATGACGATACCCTCTACGACTTCACCGTCGACGAAATACGTCGCTTGAACCGTGAAGACGATGGCCCCTGGGCAGTGGTCAACCTGAGCATCGCGGGCCATGCACCCAACGGCTTTCCCGCCCAGCGCTGCCGGGACCGCCAAGGGGCCTTCGATGGCCAGGACATTCTTTACTCCGTGGAGTGTTCGGCCTGGCTGGCCCGCGATCTGATCGAACGCCTGGAAGCAGAAAACCTGCTGGAGAATACGCTGGTGGTGGTGCTCAGCGACCACCTGACCATGCGCGTGTCGGTATGGGACCAACTGACGGCGCTGGATCGCGACAATACCTTTATCATGCTAGGCGACAGGGTGGTGCCCCAGCGGATACGCCGCGAAGCCACCATGCTGGACGTGTTTCCCACCATACTGGACGCCATGGGATTGCCGCTACACGAGGGTCGTGCAGGCCTTGGCACCTCCCTGCTGGGCCGCCGCGCGACCCTGGCGGAAACCCACGGGCTGAGTACGCTCAATGCTCGCCTGCGCGAAGAAACGGCCCTCCAGCACCGGCTATGGGAAGGACTCGCTCCTCAGCGCAGAGAGACCGAGGAGAGTTCCTCGGCGCAGGTCATGGAGACCCCGGCCGATCAAGCCGAAGAAGTCGAGATCCTTCACTGACAGCTGCCTTGGCAGCCCCCTCACGGCAGGCCGACGCAGATCGACTGATAGACGCGCTCGACGGACAAGTCATTGAGACAGTTGGTATGACCCAACGGGCAAACCCGTTCGAAGCATGGCGAGCAGGAGAGCCCCAGGTAGTGAATGGACGCCTGTTCGGTGAGGGGCGGCGTATAGGCAGGAGACGACGATCCATACAGCGCCTGAATACGTACCCCAACTGCTGCCGCTACGTGCATCAGGCCAGAATCATTGGTCACTACCTGGCAGCAATCGGCCAGCAGATCGACGGCGTCGGCCAGCTGGGTTTTCCCGCACAGATTGTGCGCATGCGACAACCCCTTCACGATCGCCTGCCCTGCCTCATGGTCCTTTGCTCCGCCCAGCACGCGCACCTCGAAACCGTCCTGGGTGAGCTTCGCCGCCAACTGGTGAAAGTAGGCCAGCGGCCACTGCTTGGCCGGCCCATACTCAGCGCCTGGCATCATGCCGATTGCTGGGCGGGAAGAGAGCGCGAGGCTCAACCGCAGATTCACCAGGTTGTCACGGTCAATGGTGAGCCTGGGCTTGGGAATGGCAAACTGGCCAGTTTGCGCTTCAGAGGCAGGAAGCCCCAGCGAGACAAAGCGCTTGACGGTCTGATCCAGCACCTGTTTATCCAGCTTGCGGCGCTCTTTCAGCAGCCCGTAACGATGCTCCCCCAGGAACCCTACCCGCTCAGGGATCCGTGCCATGAAAGGCACCAGCGCCGCCTTCCAGGAGCGCGGCAGCACAATGGCGCGGTCAAAGCGGCCCCGCAACCGAGCGGCCAGCTCCCGCCGACTCGCCAGGCCAAATTCACCATGGCCGACCTCCAGTGGCAACACCTCATCGACTTCGGGCATGCGCTCGAGAATCGGCTGCGACCAGGCCGGGGCCACCACGCCCAGCGTGGCCCCCGGGGTGCGCGCCTTCAAAGTCATGAACAGGCTTTGCGCCATGACCATATCGCCGACCCAGGAGGGGCCGACCACCAGAAGCCGCTTGGCAGAGTCAGCCATTCAGCCACTCCAGATAAGCCTTGACCCCCTGAGCCACCGTCTTGAACTCGACATCACATCCCGCTGCACGCAGGTGGCCGATGTCCGCACGGGTATAGCTCTGGTAGCGCCCCTTCAGCTCCTGGGGGAACGGGATATAGTCGATTTCGCCCTGACCATAGAAATCGATCACCGCTTCACCAATCGCCTTGAAAGGTTCGGCACGGCCCGTACCCAGGTTGAAGATGCCCGACGCGCTGGGGTTGTCCAGGAACCAAAGGTTCACGTCGACCACATCGCCGACGTAGACAAAGTCGCGACTCTGCATGCCCGCCTCATAGCCGCCGTAGGCACCGAACAGTTTCAGCGTTTCGCCGTTACGGATCTGGAGATGGTTGTGGTATGCCACGCTCGCCATCTTGCCCTTGTGTTGCTCTCGAGGGCCGTAGACGTTGAAGTAGCGGAAACCTACTACCTGGGTAGTCAGCTCGTTCCAGCGCGAACGCACGTGCTGATCGAACAGCAGCTTGGAGTAGCCATAGACGTTGAGCGGTTTCTCGTGCTCAGGGGCTTCCTTGAACACTTCGCTGCCGCCGTAGGTGGCCGCTGACGAAGCGTACAGAAACGGAATGCCCAGCTTCTCGCAGTAGTTGAGCAGCACCTTGGAGTACTCGAAGTTGTTCTCCATCATGTAGTGGCCGTCCCACTCCGTGGTATCCGAGCAGGCACCCTCATGGAAAATCGCATCGATGGTCGGCAGGTCCACCGTTTCACCGCGCAGCGCGGCTTTCACCCGGGCAATGAAATCATCCTTGTCCAGGTAGTCGGCGAGCGTGCAGTCCGCCAGGTTGACGAATTTGGTGCCATCGCGCAGGTCGTCGACCACCATCACATCGTCACGGCCACGAGCATTTAGCGCTTTGACAATATTGGCGCCGATAAACCCGGCGCCGCCTGTTACCACGATCATCTCGTTCTCCTTATCAAAAGCGGCTGTTTTGCTAACGTGCCTATAACCCATCTGCCTGTAATTGTATACTTGACGGCTTATGAATTCATGGCCAACGGTGCTTTCCGCGATGAGTGTCTCGACAAACCAATCGACACCCGATGTGTCGACCTTTCAAGGCTTGATCCTTGCTCTGCAACAGTACTGGGCAGAACAGGGCTGTGTGATTCT
Organism: Halomonas sp. 18071143; assembly: GCF_019211725.1. Lineage (NCBI taxonomy): Bacteria > Pseudomonadati > Pseudomonadota > Gammaproteobacteria > Oceanospirillales > Halomonadaceae > Halomonas > Halomonas sp. 18071143. The sequence continues at coordinate 66,053 of NZ_CP078120.1, read as the reverse complement.
CCAGCCCCTCGATATGGAAGTCGGCGCGGGCACCTTTCACCCCGCCACCTTCCTGCGAGCGATTGGCCCCGAAACCTGGAACGCTGCCTATGTGCAGCCTTCCCGCCGCCCCACCGACGGCCGCTACGGCGAAAATCCCAATCGCCTGCAGCACTACTACCAGTTTCAGGTGGTGATGAAGCCCTCCCCCAGCAATCTGCAGGACCTGTACCTGGGGTCATTGAAGCGCCTGGGCCTCGACCCGCTGGTTCACGACGTTCGCTTCGTGGAAGACAACTGGGAATCCCCCACGCTCGGGGCCTGGGGCCTGGGCTGGGAAGTATGGCTAAACGGCATGGAAGTCACCCAGTTCACCTACTTCCAGCAGGCGGGCGGCATCGAATGCTACCCCGTTACCGGCGAGCTGACCTACGGCCTCGAGCGTATCGCCATGTACCTGCAAAACGTCGATAGCGTTTACGATCTGGTCTGGGCCATTGCGCCGGACGGCAGCAAGGTCAGCTACGGCGATGTTTACCTGCAAAACGAGCGGGAGCAGTCCGCCTACAACTTCGAGCACGCCGACGTCGACCAGCTCTTTGCTGCCTTCGACCATCAGGAGAAAGAGTGCAGCAAACTGCTGGCCGCCAGTCTGCCGCTACCCGCCTACGAGCAAGTGCTCAAGGCGTCGCACACCTTCAACCTGTTGGATGCGCGCCATGCCATTTCGGTCACCGAACGTCAACGCTTCATCCTGCGCGTGCGCACCATGGCCCGTGACGTGGCGACCGCCTACTTCGAATCACGCAAAGCAGCAGGGTTCCCCATGGCGCCCGAAGCCCTGCGCCGCGAACTGCTAGCCGACCAGGGAGACGCATAATGGCCGCTGATACGCTTTTACTGGAACTGGGTGCCGAGGAGCTGCCGCCTACCGCCCTGGACGCGCTCTCTGATGCGTTTGCTGCGGGTATTGAAAAAGGTCTGCAGGAAGCAGAAGTTCCGTTTCAGTCCGTCACTGCCTATGCAACACCGCGTCGCCTGGCCGTCCAGGTATCGGGGTTGGCCGACAAGCAGCCGGATCGTGAAGTGGAGCGCCGCGGTCCCGCGCTGGCTGCCGCGTTCAAGGATGGCGTGCCCACCAAGGCCGCCGAAGGCTTTGCGCGCTCCTGTGGCGTCAGCGTGGATGAGCTGATTCACCTGGAAACCGATAAAGGCACCTGGCTGGGCTTCCAGGAGCAGCAGCAAGGTGAGCGTGTCCAGGCGCTACTGCCAGAGATGATTCGCAAGACGCTTCAATCGCTGCCGGTGCCCAAGAACATGCGCTGGGGCGCGTCTCGAGTGGAGTTCTCCCGCCCGGTACACTGGCTGGTCGCCCTGTATGGCAAGGAAGTGATTGCCGCAGAAGCACTAGGCCTGCAGGCCAGCCGCACCACCTACGGTCATCGTTTCCACGCCCCGGATGCGATCCAGCTCGAACACGCCGACGATTATCTGGCAGCACTGGAAAACGCCTACGTGCTGGCCGACCGTCAGCAGCGCCGCGAGCGTATTCGTGAACAGGTGCTGGCCGAGGCAGAAGTTCAGGAAGCCAACGCGGTCATCGATGAAGACCTGCTGGTCGAGGTCAGCGGTTTGGTCGAGTGGCCCGTGGCATTGACCGGCAGCTTCGATGAGCGCTTTTTGGATGTGCCCGCCGAGTGCCTGATCTCCTCCATGAAGGCTAACCAGAAATACTTCCACCTGCTGGATGACCACGGCAAGCTCAAGCCGCTGTTCATCACCATTTCCAACATCGAAAGCCAGGACCCTGATCAGGTCATTGCCGGCAATGAGAAGGTCATCCGTCCTCGCCTCGCGGATGCTGCGTTCTTCTACGATACCGACCGCAAAAAAACGCTGGCATCGCGCATTCCTCAGCTGGAAAGCGTCGTGTTTCAGCAGCAGCTCGGCACGCTGGCAGACAAGGCACGCCGCAGCACGGCCATTGCTACCTTCATCGCCGAGCGCATCCAGGGGGATGTCGCCCACGCTCAGCGTGCCGTGGCACTGGCCAAATGCGACCTGGTCACTGAGATGGTACTCGAGTTCCCCGAGCTGCAAGGCATCATGGGCCGCTACTACGCCGAGCAGGATGGCGAGCCTGCCGAAGTAGCCCAGGCACTGGAAGAGCAGTACCTGCCGCGCTTTGCCAGCGACGCCATCCCCGCCAGCCTGACTGGCCAGGCACTGGCCCTGGCAGACCGCCTGGATACGCTGGTGGGCATCTTCGGCATCGGCCAGCGCCCCACGGGCGCCAAGGACCCCTTTGCCCTGCGCCGCGCGTCCATTGGTGTGCTGAATATCCTGGTAAAAGGCGAGCTGAACCTCGACTTGCGTGAACTGCTGCAGGTCGCCGTCGACCAGCACCAGCAACTGCCCAAAGCCGAAGGACTGGTAGAGGAAGTGCTGACCTACATGCTCGACCGCTTCCGCGCCTGGGGGCAGGACGAAGGCATTACCGCCGAGATGTACCTGGCCGTGCGTGCGCGTCCCGTCAGCAAGCCGCTGGATTTTGCGCGTCGGTTACGTGCCGTCAAAGCCTTTGCCCAGCGTGAGGAAGCCACCGCTCTGGCGGCTGCCAACAAGCGTGTCTCCAATATCCTGAGTAAGCAGGCGCACGATGGCAGCACACAAGTCGATACCACACTGCTTCAGGAGAGCCCCGAGCAGACACTGGCGGAGGCCGTCATCCACTGTCAGCAGCAGGTAGCTCCGCTATTTGCCGCCGGTGAGTACCAGCAGGCTTTGGACACACTGGCAACGCTGCGTGAGCCGGTCGATACGTTCTTCGATCAGGTCATGGTCATGGCCGATGACGAGGCCGTGCGTCGCAACCGCCTTGCTCTACTCGCCAGCCTGCAGGCGCTTTTCCTCGAAGTCGCGGATATTTCTCAGCTACCCCAGTAAGCCTCTACTCGTAAGCGCATGCAACCCGGCCCTGGTGGCCGGGTTTTTTGTTGACTGTGTTCAACGAAGCTTTTGTTTCACGTGAAACATCAAGATAAAATTAATGAAACATTTCAATTGCCGCTGCGTCTGATATACCGGGCGGCCACGCACTTACGCCGTCAAGGGAGTTGGCCATGTACGATATGTTTCTTTTCGACACCTTGCCTCAGCAGCAGTCCAACATGGCATCCTATGAGCTGGCAGGGCGAAAGGTCTGGCTGAAAAAAGCCGCCAAACGTAACTCACGGCTGGCTTACCTGCCGCTGACCTTGATGGCGCGGTGGCTGAACATCGAAGCACTCAAGCCGGTGCCCAACCTGGGCGGCCAAGAGAGCGTGGCGCTGGAAGCCAGCCGTATTAAAGCGCTGTCTGCCGCAGGCATCGCCGTACCGACTATTCTGGCAGAAACCCCCGATGCCCTGTTGCTGGCCGATGTGGGCAGTGAGGATGAGCCCGCAGCCACGCTGCTGGAGAAATTGACCCAGGCGCAAACACCAGACGAAATCGACCAATTGTTAAACCTTGGTATTTCAGCGCTCAATGATGTGCATGAGCGCAGCTGCTATCTTAGCGAGGCCTTTGCACGCAACATACTGGTCAACAAGGATGGGGTCGTGTTCATCGATTTCGAAACGGACCCAGGCCAGGTACACGAACTCACCGACTGCATGGTGCGCGACTGGCACTGTTTCATATTTTCTCTCTATGGCAAGCTGAGCAAACGACCACTTCATCGTGAACGCCTGACCGCAGCCCTGATGGACGGCCTGCAGGCCACCCGCGACGATGTACGCGAACGCTTTCTGGCGACCTTGCCGCGCCTGCAGCGTCTCCAGAAAATTCCTTTCCAACGCTTTGGCAGCGATGGTAAGAAAATTGCCCATACCCTGCATGCCTTGGCGCTACTGAATCAGCACCTACGCAGTAAATAGGACTTTCATGCCTTCGATGACTTCTCTGATGCCAGAACGGCTCGTGATTCTTGACCGGGATGGCGTCATCAATCACGACTCGGATGACTACATCAAGTCCCTGGCGGAGTGGGTGCCCTACCCTGCTTCCATTACGGCCATCGCGCGGCTTTCACAGGCCGGTTTTACGGTAGCCGTGGCCACCAACCAATCAGGCATTGCACGGGGCTATTACGATGAAACCACCCTGGCCGCCATGCACCATCACATGAGCACCTTGGTAGAAGCCGAAGGTGGCCAGATTGCGCACATCGCATATTGCCCCCATGGCCCGCAAGATGCCTGCACCTGCCGAAAACCGTTGCCCGGCCTACTGACGCAAATACAGCAGGCACTTGGCCTGGATCACCTGGGAGGTAGCTGGATGGTAGGTGACAGCCTGCGAGATCTGCAGGCCGGAGAGGCGGTAGGTTGCCAAAGTGTGCTGGTAAAGACAGGCAAAGGTGAGAGAACGCTAGCCAAAAGTGTGGGCCTGGAACACACGCTGGTCGTCAATGACCTTGCTGAATTCGTTGACCAGTTGTTAGCCGGTGCACTGGATACTCACCCACGGCGTGGCTGAAGGTGAGTTAAGCGCCAAACCTGCACACTCCAGGCTCTTACAGCAGTCTCATACAAAAAAGCCGCAGAGGGCGATGCCCACTGCGGCTTTTCTTATTCAATGTTTCACGTGAAACATCTTTCATTAACGACCGCTAGCTGATGGAGTACAGCGCTATACGTCAAGATTCGCCACCAGAGCGTTGGTTTCGATAAAGTCACGGCGTGGCTCTACTTCATCGCCCATCAAGGTGTTGAACATCATATCGGCGGCAACGGCGTCTTCAATGGTCACGCGCAGCATGCGGCGACTATCGGGGTCCATGGTGGTTTCCCAGAGCTGATCCGGGTTCATTTCCCCCAGCCCTTTATAGCGCTGCACTGACAGGCCACGCTGGCCTTCCTGCATCAACCAGGCCAGCACATCAGAGAAGTGACTAACCGGCTTTTGACGCTCGCCACGGGCAATATAGGCGCCCTCTTCCAACAACCCGTTAAGCGTTTGCCCAAGCCCTGAAATCGCGCGATAGTCGGCACTCTCGAAGAAATCCAGCCCCCACACATAATCGGTCGTCACGCCATGAGCAATCAGTGATACTGCGGGAAGGTGCAGGCCACGCTCGGTGTCTTCCTGAAGATGGAACTGATAACGCGGGCCGCCCTCATACGCCACTTTGTCATCCATGGCTTTCTGAAGCTCGGCAATCCAGTTCTGCATGGTACCGCGATCTTTGAGGCTGGCTTCCCCTTGCAGTGCAGTGGCATGTACTGCCTGCTTCAATACCTCAATGGGGTAAACACGTGCCAGGCGATCAATCCGCTTCATGACATTGCGGTACTGATTCACCAGGGCCTCGAGCTGCGAGCCTGCGATGCCCGGTGCATCGGCATTCACATGGAGCCCTGCACCATCCAGTGCCGTCGTGGTCAGGTAGTCCACCATGGCCTGCTCGTCTTTCAGGTAGAGCTCCTGCTTGCCACGCTTGATCTTGTACAACGGTGGCTGCGCGATAAAGATATGGCCCCGCTCGATCAGCTCGGGCATCTGGCGGAAGAAGAACGTCAGCAGCAGCGTACGAATATGCGAACCATCCACGTCGGCGTCCGTCATGATGATGACCGAATGGTAACGCAGCTTGTCAGGGTTGAACTCTTCGCGACCAATACCACACCCCAACGCCGTGATCAGCGTCCCTACCTCAGCGGAAGAGAGCATCTTGTCAAAACGCGCTTTTTCGACGTTAAGGATTTTACCCTTCAACGGCAGGATGGCCTGGGTACGACGGTCACGACCCTGCTTGGCACTGCCGCCGGCCGAGTCACCCTCCACCAGGTAAAGTTCTGACTGGCTGGGGTCTTTCTCCTGACAATCAGCCAGCTTGCCGGGCAAGCCAGCAATGTCCAGAGCCCCCTTACGACGCGTCATGTCACGCGCTTTACGGGCGGCTTCACGGGCGCGCGCCGCGTCGATCATCTTGTTGACGATCGACTTGGCTTCATTGGGCTTTTCGATCAGGTATTCTGCGAACAGACGCCCCATCTCCTGCTCTACCGCCGTTTTCACTTCGGAAGAAACCAGCTTGTCCTTGGTCTGCGAGGAGAATTTAGGGTCCGGTACCTTCACCGAAATGATGGCCGTCAAACCTTCACGAGCGTCATCACCGGAGGTATTGACCTTCGATTTCTTGAGCAGATTTTCGGCTTCGATGTAATGGTTCAATGTCCGCGTGAGCGCTGCCCGAAACCCTGCCAGGTGAGTACCACCATCCCGCTGGGGAATGTTGTTGGTGTAGCAGAAGATGTTTTCTGTAAACGCATCACTCCACTGCATGGCCACTTCGACTTCCACTCCGTCTTCGCGCTCCGCATTGAAGTGGAAAACCGGGTTGAGAACGGTCTTGTTCTTGTTGAGGTGATCAACAAAGGCTTTCAAGCCGCCCTCGTAATGGAAAAGCTCCTCCTTGCCACTACGCTCATCCATCAGGCGAATTGCAACGCCGGAGTTCAGGAAAGAGAGTTCACGTAGCCGCTTGGCCAGAATATCGTAGTGAAACTCGATATTGGCGAACGTGGCAGGAGACGGACGAAAATGTACACGTGTACCGCTTTTTTCAGTTTTGCCCACCACACCAAGCGGAGCCTGCGGCACGCCGTGGTGATAGATCTGCTCGAATACTTCGCCTTGCCGCCAGATGGTGAGACGCAGCTCTTCTGAAAGCGCGTTAACCACCGAGACACCTACCCCGTGCAGCCCGCCAGACACCTTGTAGGAGTTGTCATCGAACTTGCCGCCTGCGTGCAGCACGGTCATGATGACCTCAGCTGCCGAAACGCCTTCGCCTTCATGCAGTTCAGTCGGAATACCGCGGCCGTTATCACTCACGGTGATCGACTCATCCGGGTGGATGACGACGCGAATTTCACTGCAGTGGCCTGCCAGAGCTTCATCGATGGAGTTATCCACCAGCTCGAAAACCATGTGGTGCAGCCCGGTGCCATCGTCGGTATCACCGATGTACATGCCCGGACGCTTGCGTACTGCGTCCAGTCCTTTGAGCACCTTGATGCTTGATGAATCGTAAGCCTGCTCGCTCATTGACCACTCCGTCGTGAAGTCTGTCTCGTTCCGTGTCGTTTAGCCATCCGTCTCCAATTGACTCCATCCAGCCGGGGAATGTTTCACGTGAAACATTTTTATGTCCGTACTGGCTTGCCAACTATTCCTTAGAGCCGTGGCTTCAACGCTGGTAATAAAAGCCTGACACTGCATTTCTTCCAGTAAATGGCAAAATTGATGGCGGTGCCTGTCATCCAGCTCCGCAGGTAAATCATCAATCAGATAGATACAGTGCCGCTGCGTGGTACTTTCCAGAAGCCGCCCTTGGGCTAGCTTCAGCGCACTGACGACCAACTTCTGCTGGCCTCTGGAAAGCACCTCAACGGCGGGCTGCTTGTTCAATCGAATACGCAGGTCTGCTCTCTGGGGGCCCTGCTGGGTAAACCCCATCTGCTGATCCGTCTCGCGGCTATCTCTCAGCACTTCCGCCAGAGAGCGTTGCTTATCCCACCCTCGGGCATAGCGAAGCGTCAGGCCAGGTAGTGGCAGCAATTTATGCAGCGTTTCTTCGAACATGGGCAAGAACTGGCTAAACCACTCAAGGCGAAGCCGATCCATCTCTTCGCCCCACTGTGCAAGCTCTTGCTCCCAAACAACCAGCTCACTGGCCACCATTCTACCACGCCTGAGAAGGGCATTCCGATGTTTCACTGCTCGGCGCGTTCTTCGCCAGGCATCCAGAAAATGATGTTTCACGTGAAACACACCCCAGTCGAGAAACTCTCTACGCCCGGCAGGAGAGCCCTCCAGCAACCTGAAGGCATCGGGATTGATGAGCTGTAGGGGCATCGCCTCCACGAGCTCGGCCAAGCGCACCCCCTTCTCCCCCCTCAAACGCAGCTCCAGCTCGCGCTGAGTGCGTAATCGCCTGACCCCTAGGGTAACCTCAGGGTCACCCGCCAAACGGCCATACAGGGTCATATATGGGGCTTCCGTCTGGATGGCATGCTTGAGCTGACGGGTTCGAAAGGAGCGCCCCATACCCAGCACATGAATACCTTCCAGAACGCTGGTCTTGCCACTGCCATTATCGCCGTGCAGCACATTGATGCGCGGCGATGGCTGCACGGTGGTGGGGGCCAGGTTACGCAGGCCGTGGAAAGTAAGCTCCTTGATACTCATGCGTCGATGTCACTCTTCAAGACCATTGACTGCCGTCCAGCACACGTGAAAACGGCGCTTCTGAAACCAGAAGCGCCGTCATAGATAACGTCCTGCTGCCGTTTATAGACGCATGGGCATGACGACGTACAGCGCATCACCGCCACCTGGCTCTTCCAGCAGCGCACTGCTATTGGGGTCAGCCAACGTCATTTGAACGCGGTCTTCATTCAACACGGAAAGCACGTCCACCAGATAACTAACGTTGAAGCCGACTTCCATGGCACTGCCATTGTATTCGACAGCGACGTTCTCCTCGGCTTCTTCCTGTTCCGGGTTGTTGGCCATCACCTTGAGATTGCCCTCTTCCAGATAGAGACGAACACCACGGTACTTCTCGTTGGAGAGGATGGCGGTCCGCGACAGCACCTGACGCAACTCGGCGCGCTCGGCGATCAGCACCTTGTCACCATTGCGCGGCACAACACGTTCGTAGTCCGGGAATTTACCGTCAACCAGCTTGGTCGTGAACGTAAAATCACCCGTGTGAGCACGCACATGGGTCGCGCCCAGCGTCAGGCTTACGGGCTCGTCACTGTCGTCAAGTAAGCGAGAAAGCTCCAGAATACCCTTGCGCGGCACGATCAGTTTCTGCGCCTGGCTGACGGCCACTTCTACCGGACGTGAGCACATGGCCAGCCGATGCCCATCGGTGGCCACCGTGCGCAGCAGATTGCTCTGAATCTCCAGCAGCATGCCATTCAGGTAGTAGCGCACGTCCTGCTGGGCCATGGCGAAGGATGTCGACTCGATCAAGTGCTTCAACGTACCGCGCGGTACGCTCAACTCCTGGCTACCATCCGCATCTTCGATGTTGGGAAACTCTGCAACCGGAAGTGTAGAAAGTGTAAAGCGCGAACGACCACTACGTAATACGGCGCGCCCGTCCTCCACAGCCAGTTGAATATCCGACTGATCCGGCAATGACTTGCAGATATCCATCAGCTTGCGCGCAGGAACCGTTGCTGCGCCTGGCTGGTCCACCTGGCTGGCCACCGTGCGCCCCACCAATTCGACTTCCAGGTCGGTACCGGTCAGCGCTACCTGATCACCTTCGACCTGGATCAAGACGTTCGACAGCACAGGCAGCGTTTGGCGCCGTTCTACGACCCCCGCCACCAGAGTCAGCGGGCGAAGCAGCGCCTCTCGGGAAATGGTAAATTTCATCGAAACTCCGGTTTTCTATCCTGAAAGGCCCACCGCAGCAGGCCGACATAATGGGTTAGCTGGTCAGCAGGCGCAGGAGGTTCTTGTAGTCCTCGCGAATATCTGCGCTCTCCTCCTGCAACGCCTTCACTTTACGACAAGCGTGCAATACCGTCGTATGGTCTCGCCCACCAAAGGCATCACCAATTTCCGGCAGGCTGTGATTGGTCAACTCCTTGGCCAGCGCCATGGCCACCTGCCGAGGGCGCGCCACCGAACGAGAGCGTCGCTTGGAGAGCAGGTCCGCCACCTTGATCTTGTAATACTCAGCCACCGTGCGCTGAATATTATCCACCCCCACCTGCTTGTCTTGAAGCGCCAACAGGTCTTTCAACGATTCACGGATGAAGTCCTGGGTGATCGGCTTGCCCATGAAGTGGGAGTCGGCAATGACCTTTTTGAGTGCACCTTCCAGCTCCCGCACGTTGGAACGTATTTTCTGAGCGATGAAGAAGGCTGCATCATGCGGTAACTCGACCTTGGCCTGGTCGGCTTTCTTCATCAGGATCGCGACCCGCGTCTCCAGCTCAGGCGGCTCGATGGCTACCGTCAAGCCCCAACCGAACCGCGACTTCAAGCGTTCTTCGACGCCACTGATCTCTTTGGGGTAGCGATCCGAGGTCAGGATCATCTGCTGGCCACCTTCCAACAAAGCGTTGAAGGTATGGAAAAACTCCTCCTGGGAGCGCTCCTTGCCAGCAAAGAATTGAATATCATCAATCAACAAGGCATCGACACTGCGATAAAAACGCTTGAAGTCATTGATGGCGTTGAGCTGAAGCGCCTTCACCATATCCGCCACGAAGCGCTCGGAGTGCAGATACACCACTCGGGCATTTTCCCGCCTACCTGCCAGGGCATTGCCCACGGCATGCATCAAGTGGGTTTTACCCAAGCCTACCCCGCCGTAGAGGAACAGCGGGTTGTAGGCCCCACCCGGATTTTCGGATACCTGCCGAGAGGCCGCACGCGCCAACTGGTTCGATTTACCTTCCACGAAGGTATCAAAGGTGAAGTTGGGATTCAGGCCGCTGCTGTGCTTGAGGCTACCTTCTACCTGTACCTGGCGCTCGTTGCCGCGCCGCCCGGCGCCCGGCTCTTCGCGCAACTGCTCGATTTCACGCTCATCGCCGACTTCACCGCGGGGTGGAGTATGCACCGCAGGAGCAGGCGCCTGGGCAGGCGATGCGGAGACAGGGTTGCCCAACTCTCTAGGCTGCGGTGCAGCTGCGGAGGTGCGACGACTACCTACGGTAAGGCTGACCTTGGGAGGCTTGGAAGGGGCAAGCTCACGCATCAGCTCACTGATGCGCTTGGCATATTTATCGCTCACCCAATCGCGCACAAAGCGGTTCGGCGCCAACAAGCGAAGCTCGTTGGACTCTCCTTCTTCTGCCTGCAGCGGACGTATCCAGGTATTGAACTGTTGCGAATTCAGTTCGTCCTGCAGGTAGTCCAGGCACTGTTGCCAAAGCGCGAGTGACACTCATCTCACCATCGATTGAAAACGGCCGACCATTGTAGCGCCCAACGAAACGGTTATCCACACGCACTCGAGGCTCTTTTTTGCCTGTGGACAAGTAGCCATGAGGGCTTAGGAAAAGCAGCGGACGGCATGGGTACAAAACCGCATACTGCTTAGTTGTGCTGCATTAATCACACATAAATCACAGCTTTTACGCCGCTTTACAGCCAGTTACCCACAGATTTTTTATCATTTTAAGATTTTGATAAAAATAGAGATAAATGAGTTATCCACAATTAGTATCCCCACTATTAATAACAACAGGTTTAAGAAACCCCATTAGTAATAGCAGTGTCATCGACGTTCGTCAGACTGACAGGGTATCGTGGATCGCCATTGCCCTTTTCACGCTTTTCATGCAAGGAAAAATTGCACCGAGGCCAGGAAGTCTCTACAATTTCCGGTCTTGAATTGAAACTCCCCGGCTGGTTCCTCACTGGACCGGGTCATCTGGAATTCAATTTCCGTCCTAAACCACGTGGGAATAACGAGTTATGAAACGCACTTTTCAACCCAGCGTTCTCAAGCGCAAGCGCGCGCATGGCTTCCGTGCTCGTATGGCAACCAAGAACGGCCGTGCCGTCATCGCACGCCGCCGTGCCAAAGGCCGCAAGCGTCTGAGCGCCTGATCTCGGATTGCGTGTGTCGCCTCAAGGCTTTCCCCGGTGCTTGCGATTGCTGAACGCTGGGGATTTCAGTCACGTGTTCGAACAAGCCGACTTGAAAGTCCATGGCAAGGGCATGATGGCGCTAGCGCGCCTGAACAGCCTGGGACATCCCCGCATTGGTCTGATAGTCAGCAAGAAAAATGTGAAGCTTGCTGTGGATCGTAACCGCTTCAAGCGCCTGGTTAGAGAATCCGTTCGCCTTCGTCAGGATCGCTTACCCGCTGTGGATATCGTGATCATGGCCAAGCGAGGCGCACAGGAGATCGATAACGAGACGCTGACTCGCCAATTACATGGCATGTGGAAACGGCTTCAGCGCGAGGCTCCGGCGGTATCGACATCTCCGCCATCACATGGCCTGACACGTGACACTTGACGACACACCTCGCCGCTCGACCTCGGCCTGCCGCTTGGCAGGCTTTCGTGTGTCATGGGCCGAGCAAATGACACTGCGCCATTAGCATGTTCACCACCCATCGGGCAGAACCCTCATGGACGTAAAACGACTTTTATTACTGATTCCACTGGCAGTGCTTGCCTACCTACTGGTTGTACAGTGGAATCAGGATTACGGGCAGACCAGCTACGACTCCACTCCCGAAATGACCCAGACAAGCAATGGGGCACCTGCGAGTGAAGGCGGCAGCGACGATCTTTCCGTTCCCAGTACTTCCGCACCTCAGGCCGCCATCGATGAAGGCATGAGCGACTCGCCAAGTTCGACCGCCAGTCGTGACTTCATCGCCGTCACTACCGATGTGCTGGACGTACGCATCGACCCCTTTGGTGGGGATATCGTGTATGCCGCTCTGCCACAGCACAAGCTGACGCTGGACTCTGAACGCAACTACGTGTTGCTGTCGGATAACGCCACGCGCAGCTACGTAGCACGCTCTGGCCTGCAGCTGGATGGCCAGTCAAGCCGCATCACGTTTACGCCTGAAAACACCGAATACCGCCTGGGCAACGACGAGCAAGAGCTCACCGTCGACCTGACGGCAGAGGTCAACGGCGTTGACGTGATCAAGCGTCTGACCTTCGAGCGCGGCAGCTATGCGGTCAATGTCAGCTATTACCTGGCCAACAACACTGATGAACCTGTCAGTGCCCGTTTCATTGGCCAACTGGCTCGCGATAACAGCCCGGACCCCTCCAGTGGCGTCGCCATGGGCATGAGCTCTTATCTGGGGGCTGCCTACTCGTCACCCGATACCCGCTACGAAAAAGTCGATTTCGATGATATCCAGCGCGGTCGGTTCGAGAACCGTGAGGCCCAGGGTGGCTGGGTAGCCATCATTCAGCACTATTTCGTCTCTGCCTGGGCACCTGCTCAGAATCAGCAGAACCTGTATTACGCGACCACCGACTCCAGCAACCGCAACGTTGCCGCCTTTGCAGGGCCGGTGACCAGCGTGGCCGCCGAAGGCGAAGCCACTCTGGGAGCTACCCTCTACATGGGGCCCAAGGTCCAGGAGTACCTGGAGCAGGTGGCACCAAATCTGCGTCTGACCGTGGACTATGGCTGGCTGTGGTTCATTGCCAACCCGCTGTTCTGGCTGCTCGACAAGATTCATGACGTAGTCGGCAACTGGGGCTGGTCCATCGTTCTGCTGACCGTGCTGGTCAAGCTCGCGCTATTCCCGCTTTCAGCCAAGGCCTACAAGTCCATGGCTCGGATGCGCAAGCTCGGGCCGGAGATGCAGCGTCTCAAAGAGCTTTATGGCGATGACCGCCAGAAAATGTCTCAAGAGATGATGAAGTTCTACCAGAAAGAGAAGATCAACCCGCTGGGTGGCTGCTTGCCGATCCTCATCCAGATGCCGGTCTTCATCGCGCTGTACTGGATGCTGCTGGAATCCGTTGAACTTCGCCATGCGCCGTTCATGCTGTGGATCCAGGATCTGTCGGTGAAAGATCCGTACTTCATTCTGCCCATCCTGATGGGTGTATCGATGTACGTTCAGCAGCTGCTCAACCCGACGCCTCCGGACCCCATGCAGGCCAAGATCATGAAGATGCTGCCCATTATCTTCACGTTCTTCTTCCTGTGGTTCCCGGCGGGTCTGGTCATCTACTGGGTGGTGAACAACATCATCTCGGTAGCCCAGCAGTACGTGATTACCCGCAATATCGAGAAAGACCCCAATGTGGGCAAAGGGATGCGCACCAAGTAGCCTCTCATCCCGTTCTTCACCAGACCCCCGCTAAAGCGGGGGTCTGGCGTTTCAGGCCTGCCCTTTTCTTCCGCTGCATACACGATAAACTTTCTTTTTTGATCTCCAGGACGCGTTATGGCTGAACGACTCTATACCCAAGACACGATTACCGCCCTGGCCACCCCCCCAGGGCGCGGCGGCGTTGGCATCATCCGCGTATCTGGCCCGGAAAGCCGCCATATCGCTCAGGCCATACTAGGGCAATGCCCTCCCCCGCGTCATGCCTATTACGGCCCCTTCAGTGGTGCTCAAGGCATTATCGATGAAGGGATTGCACTGCTGTTTGCCGGGCCTAACTCCTTTACCGGGGAGGACGTGCTGGAGCTGCAGGGACACGGCGGCCCCGTGATCATGGATATGCTGCTGGAGCGCTGCCTCGCCCTGGGGGCACGCCTGGCTCGGCCAGGCGAGTTCTCCGAACGCGCGTTCTTGAATGATAAGCTGGACCTGGCCCAGGCCGAGGCGATTGCCGATCTGATCGATGCCAGCTCACGCTCGGCTGCCGAAAATGCCCTGCGCTCGCTGCAAGGCGAGTTTTCACAGCGCGTTTCTGCACTGGTTCAGCAGTTGATCGAGCTGCGTGTCTATGTAGAGGCCGCCATCGACTTCCCCGAAGAAGAGATCGACTTTCTTGCCGATGGCCACGTGGCAACGCATCTGGAACAGGTGCAGCAGGCGCTGGTGCGTGTGCGCCAGGCCGCAGGTCAAGGCGCCTTGCTGCGTGAAGGCATGAGCGTGGTGATTGCAGGGCGCCCCAATGCGGGCAAGTCCAGCCTGCTCAATGCGCTGACCGAGCAGGACACGGCCATCGTCACGGACATTGCGGGCACCACCCGCGACGTGCTGCGTGAATACATCCACCTGGACGGCATGCCACTGCATATTATCGACACCGCTGGCCTGCGCGATACGCCGGACGCGGTAGAAAAAATTGGCGTTGCCCGGGCTTGGGAAGAGATCGAGAAAGCCGATCGCGTACTGCTGCTAGTCGATGCCTCGCTTACCCAGGCAACGGACCCCATGGCCATCTGGCCCGAATTCGTGGCCCGCCTGCCGGACCAGCAGCGATTGACCCTGGTGCGCAACAAGATCGACAGCAGCGCCGAAGCGCCAGGGCTCGAAGCATCTGAGTTACCCACAGGCACTCCCATCGTCAGGCTCTCGGCCAAAACGGGGGCAGGTGTGGATAACTTGAAAGCCCATTTGAAAGAGGTGATGGGCTTTTCCGCCACTACCGAAGGTCGTTTCTCGGCACGCCGCCGCCATCTGGATGCCTTGGACCGTGCCATGGCCGCATTGGAAGCAGGGCGAGCTCAGCTGGAAGGCTACGGTGCAGGAGAGCTGCTGGCCGAAGATCTGCGCGATGCCCAGCAGGCACTGGGAGAGATTACCGGGGAGTTCAGCGCCGACGACCTGCTTGGAGAGATCTTTGGCAGCTTCTGTATCGGCAAGTAATTCGAGCAACATAATTAGGCCAGAGCGTCGACACCAACGCTGGGGCAGATACGCCGCCTAAGCCAAATCACGGTAGCCAAAAACACTTGACCACTACACACTGGAGACCAGTGTGATGAAGGTATTTAAAGTCTGATGCGGAGAGACAAGAATGATACATCCTCCTTTTATTAAGCGCATCGTCTTGCGCAACTACAAGAGCATCGGCTACAGCGATGTATGTTTGCGCCCGCTAACTTATCTGGTTGGGCACAATGGTGCAGGCAAAAGTAATTTCATGGATGCTCTGCATTTCGTACGCGACGCGCTGTTCAATTCGCTGGATAGTGCCTTGAATGAGCGCGGCGGCATCAACGAAGTGCGCCGACGTAGCGGTGGTCATCCCACACATTTCGCACTTCGTATCGAGTTTGTCATGCACGGTGGCCAAGCCGCTCACTATGGCTTCGTCATAGGAGCGTTGAAGAATGGCGGTTACGAGGTTCAAAGAGAAGAGTGTGTTATCGCAGGTATTGGCAAAGGCCCATTCTTCCGAATCGACAAAGGCAAATTACGTGACAGCAGCGAAGCGACCTTTCCGTCTGTCACTGCGGATAGGCTAGCATTGGTAGCCGCTTCAGGGCTAACGGCTTTCCGCCCGGTATTCGATGCCTTGACTGCGATGGGGTTCTATAACCTCAACCCCAAGCTGATGCGCGAATTACAGAAGCCGCAAGATGGCCGACTGTTGCGGCCGTCTGGGGAGAACATCGCCAGCGTGATCGGTCATTTGGAAAAAGTAGCACCTACCCAGATGGCGCTGATCCAGGAGTATTTGCACTCCGTGGCACCGATGGTGCATGGCGTGGAACGCAAGCCTATTGGGCCAATGGAAACATTGGAGTTTCGCCAGGATATGGCGGGCTCCAAGCACCCCTGGCGCTTCCTTGCTCAAAATATGTCCGATGGCACCTTGCGTGCCTTGGGTGTTCTGGCCGCGTTATTACAGGGTAATGTGGATTATTCACCAACTTTGATCGGCATTGAGGAACCTGAAACTGCACTTCATCCTGCAGCGAGCGCTGCGCTGCGTGAGGCGTTGGTGCGTGCGTCCAAAACTACGCAAATCCTGGTAACCAGCCACAGCCCGGACCTGCTGGATGACCGTAACATCGACGAAGATGCCGTGCTGGCCGTAGTATCAGAGGCAGGGGAAACCAAGGTTGCGCCGCTAGATGAAGGATCGCGCCAAATGATGCGGGATCACCTGTTCTCGGCAGGAGAACTGCTGCGCATGAACCAACTGGCACCTGATCGCATGAGCATAGATCAACAGAACAAGGCTGCCTCTGGTGACCTTTTCAGTGAGACAGAATCCTCATGATCCAAATAGCCAGCATTGTAGAAGGCCATGGCGAGGTGGCCGCACTACCTGTGCTACTGCGCCGCTTGAACGAGTGGCGCCCCGGACATTGCTATGCGCAGGCGCTACCGCCCATTCGCGTGCATCGAGACCGCTTCCTCAATCGAGAAGACGAGTTTCGCAAGCAACTGCTGTTAGCAGCCGCCAAGTGTGGTGAGCAGGGGTGGATTTTGGTGGTGCTGGACGCCGATGACGATTGTCCAGTCGAACTGGCGGCTGACATCTATCAGCGCGCAAGGCAGCATGTGCCGCACCGACGCTTGTCGGTAGTGTTGCCAAAGCGAGAATACGAAGCCTGGTTCATTGCCGCAGCACGATCGCTCGACGGGTGCAGGGGATTTCGTTGTCCAGATGAACTTCCAGCCGACGCAGAGACACCACGAGACGCAAAAGGCTGGTTACGCCAGAATATGGGAAGCCAAACCTATAGCGAAGTACTAGATCAGCCTGCTTTCACCGCTTACTTCGATCTGCAACAGGCACTTGATAACAGCCGATCATTCCGCAAGTTGTGCAAAGAGTGGCAAGCCAACGTCGTCGATATGAACGTGGATTGAAGCATGAAATTTCGTATCGCTGCCCCAGCTTAACTCGCCTAACCGGCTACCCGGCTCGAACTGACGACCAGTGGCACGCCAATATTGTCGAAAGTGACGAGCAAAGGAGCACATCCTTCCTACAATCGGATGTGCAACGCCGCTCGCAGTCATGTCCGATTTGGACAACTTGGCATGAGTCCCTTTGATACCTGTGGATCCCTACTCCGGGACCAACCAGGACGCTCGGAAGCGGCTGTGAACGCTTAGCTTTGGCGTTACCTGAGCCATGGCATTGGTCAGACGCTCATCCAGCCCCCAGGGGGGGTTGATGACCAGCATGCCGCTTCCATAC
The DNA here is from genome assembly GCF_019211725.1 of Halomonas sp. 18071143. Taxonomy (NCBI): domain Bacteria; kingdom Pseudomonadati; phylum Pseudomonadota; class Gammaproteobacteria; order Oceanospirillales; family Halomonadaceae; genus Halomonas; species Halomonas sp. 18071143. The sequence continues at coordinate 48,434 of NZ_CP078120.1, read as the reverse complement.
ATGCCGCGGGCACCCGCTTCAGGGGCGCGCAGTAGCAATTCGCTTTGCCAGATCTTGCGAATTCCGCTGTCACGCAGGCCTGCCAGCAGCGTTTGATGATGTTCGGCAGGTAATAACGGATACCAGATCATCACCACGGCATGCCTGGCCTTCTCGAGCACGTAGGTCGTGCTCTCCACCACTTCGTGATACTCGACCTTGCGCTCGTAGCTGGGATCCATCAACACACACACCCTGGGGGTCGGTGCCGGTACCTGATGGCGCAGGCCGTCCAGTCCATCGCCGAAGATACGCGTCGCCCGCTTGGGCAGCGACTGGCTGGCGAGATGTTCGTGCTCACCGGGGTGCAGTTCGAACAGGGTCAGCCGATCCTCCGAGCGCAGACGCTGGGCGAGCCACCAGGGGGAACCCGGATAGCAGGAGAGCGTATTGGCATCTGGCTGAGCAGTGACCACGGCCTCAAGCCAGGCACTGAGAAGTGGATCGGCCAACTGCTGGCGATGTTGCCAAAGCGGTAAAACGCCCTCACGGTACTCCAGCAGCCGCTGTGTCTCTTCGGTAGCCAGCGGATAGAAGCCTCTGCCCGCATGGGTATCTACATATGTAATTGCTGATTTTTTACGTAACAGATGATCGATGACGGCATAGAGCGTCAGGTGCTTCTGAACATCGGCGAAGTTACCGGCATGGTAGGCGTGTTGGTATGACAGCATGAGGATGCCTATATAAACAGAACGCCCGCTATGGGAGCATAGCGGGCGTTCTAGAGCAATACAGGGTTTTTTTGCGGCTTATTGACCGTTGCCTGTCGGGGTCAGCGTGATTTCTACACGACGGTTTTGCGCCCGTCCCTGCTCGGAATCGTTGCTGGCAACGGGCCGGGTAGCACCGTAGCCCAAGGTGTTCAGACGCATGGAGGAAACGCCATTCTGGCTCAGGTAACGCCCTACCGATTCGGCACGGCGCTCGGAAAGCCGCTGGTTATAATCCGCGTTACCCGTGCTGTCGGTGTGGCCAGCAATATTGACGCGGGTATCCGTGTACTGGGTCAACACATTGGCCACTTCATTGAGTGCACTGCGTGCGTCGCTGGTCAGCTCAGCAGAGTCGAAACCGAAGGTGACGCTGCTGGGCATGTTCAGCACGATGTCATCGCCACGACGGTCGATCTCGATACGTGATCCCTGCAGGTTTTCACGCAGCTGCTGCTCCTGGCGGTCCATGTAGGCCCCTACCCCAGCACCGGCAGCGGCGCCAACGGCTGCGCCGATCAAGGCCCGATCACGACGGCTGGTGCTTCCATCACCAGACAAGGCACCGGCGGCGGCACCAATGGCAGCCCCCACGCCCGTGCCTACGGCAGTGCTGGAGCGTTGTGTTTGGCCGCCATAAGGGTCGGTGGTGGCACAGCCCGCCACCAGAATAGCCGCCGCCAACGGGGTCAGTAGTCGGAACATACGCATCACTTACTCCTTTTTACGATTAGGTTCTGCCCTTGTGATCACTGTTCACTCATCGCTGATCAGTGCCAGCAATTCGTTCAAGAATAATAGACCTTGAGGAGAAGCACGCAGCTTTTCAGGCATTTCCACCAAAAGTCCTTTTTTGTGAGCACTTTGTAAACGGTCGAGTAACCGTTCCACAGGCTGCCCCGTATGCGCTTGCCACGCCTGCAGGCTTACTCCTTCCGTCAACCGCAGCGCATTCATGGCAAATTCCAGCGGCAGCTCATCAGCATCGATCAACTGCTGGCCTGCCACAAAACCACGTGGATCGTTGAGACGTCTTAAATAAGACTGAGGTTGGCGGGTTTTCCAACGGCGTTCGATTTGCCATTGGCCATTCCTATCGATATGCGTCAGCTTGCCATGGGCACCCGCTCCAATGCCCAGATAATCGCCAAAACGCCAATAATTCAGGTTGTGCTGGCTTTGTAAGCCGGGGCGCGCATAGGCTGATATTTCATAACGCTGTAGCCCTGCCTGTTCAAGGCGCTCATGCCCCGCCTCCTGAATGTCCCACAGCGCTTCCTCTTCCGGTAACGGAGGTGGGTGTGAAAAAAAAGCCGTATTGGGTTCCAGGGTCAGCTGGTACCAGGAGAGATGTTCCGGCGACAGTGCCAAGGCCTGGTCGATGTCTTCCATGGCCTGTTCGGGCGTTTGCTGGGGAAGCCCATGCATCAAGTCGATGTTGATATTCTCGAAGCCCGCCGACCGGGCCTGCCCCACGGCCGTCAATGCCTCTTGCCCGCTGTGGATACGCCCAAGCGCTTGCAGTTGAGCGGGCCTGAAACTTTGCACGCCCAGTGATAGCCGGTTGATACCCGCCTCACGGTAACCGACGAAACGCTGCTGCTCTGTCGTGCCTGGGTTGGCTTCCAGGGTGATCTCGATGGTTGGTGCAAACGCCAAACGCTGCTGAATACCCTGAAACAACCGCTGATAGAAGTCCGGCGAGAGCAGGCTAGGCGTCCCGCCGCCAATGAAGATCGTTTGCAGAGGGCGTTCGGCTGCCAGAGGAAGATCGTGCTCCAGATCAGCCAATAGCGCAGCCAGGTACGCCTCTTCAGGGAGCCCCTGGGCGCCTGGCTCGTGAGAGTTGAAATCGCAATAAGGGCACTTGCGGACACACCACGGGGTGTGGATGTAAAGCGACAGGGGCGGCAGTGCCTCAGCCATGCGCCACCTTCAGGATATCCACGAGATCGTGCAGCGCACGCCCGCGGTGGCTCAATCGGTTCTTGGACTCTGACGCCAGCTCAGCCACGCTCATGCCTTGATCCGGTAACCAGAACAGAGGATCGTAACCAAACCCACCATCCCCACGGGGATGCGCCAGAATTTCACCTTCCCAGCTGCGCTGTACGATGACGGGGACAGGGTCTTCGGCATGACGCAAATAGACCAGCACACACCAGTAGCGGCCACTACGCTGGCCTTCCGCACAGTCGGCAAGCGCCGCCAGCAGTTTCTGATTGTTGCGTTCGTCACTCTTCGGCTCACCGGCATAACGCGCAGAGTAGATACCCGGGGCTCCTTGCAGTGCATCCACCTCCAGCCCCGAATCGTCTGCCAGGGCAGGTAACCCGCTGACTCGGCTGGCTTCACGGGCTTTTAACAGCGCATTCTCAACGAAGGTCAGTCCGGTTTCTTCCACGTCTTGCACGCCAAACTCTGCCTGTGCTCTTACATCGAGCCCAAGCGGGGCAAGCAACTGATTGAACTCTTTAAGTTTTCCTGCGTTTCCACTGGCCAGGACAAGCGTCGTACCCGTCGACATATCGAAACCTCCAAACAGGGAGCCTCAGTTTACGCTTATCGGAAACGCAGCTAAAGCACACGAAATGTAACTATCAGAATTTTAATCATCACAACGCAATGACCATAAAACTGGCTATTTTATATATAAAAATCAAATACTTATTCATAAATATCAAAACAGCATAAAAATATTCAAATTACTTTACTCACTGCTTTAGTAACAATTCTTTTCGAAAAGCATCTTATAGACAACAATCATAAGGTCACCTGCTGACGCTCTCCTTTGAATGAGGCTTTCCCCATGTCCCAGCAAAAGACCCAAGGCTTGGTGTACATCGTCAGCGTACCGCCCTTGCCTTGGGTCGAGGAGCGGGAACGGTTGCTGCCCTTGACGGTGCCTTCCAACGTATCGCCTTCGAAGGTAAATTCTGCTGGAACCGTGCCACGGGTTTCAGGGTGTTCGACGGTGTCGCCGTCCTGGGTAATGCGCCACTCGGCGGTGAATAGCGTGCCGTATAGACGTGAAGCGTGCCAAGCCGATGATCGTTTCATGTTAGCTACCTCGGTAACCACAAGAGCCGCTCGACGAGAGCGGCTCTTGTAGTGTAGCAGGCGCTTGGCTCGATAGTTACTTATCGTTACATAACGGCAAAGGCTTTTTCGGCCGCATCCAGCGTGAGCTGAATATCTTCGGGTGTATGGGCGCTGGACATGAAGCCCGCTTCGTAGGCAGACGGTGCAAGATAGACGCCATGGTCTAGCATCGCACCAAAGAAGCGGCGGAAAGCATCCGGGTTGCACGCCGTGGCCTGAGCGAAATTATCGACCCGCGATTGCGAGGTGAAGAAAACGCCGAACATTCCCCCCGCCGACTGGGTCAACATGGGTACCCGCGCGGCGTTGGCACGCTCCTGCAGGCCGTTACACAGGGTTTGCACACGCTGGGTAAGAGCATCATGGAAACCCGGCACCTGCAGCTTGGTGAGCAGCGCGACGCCTGCGGCCATGGCCAGCGGGTTACCCGACAAGGTGCCTGCCTGATACACCGGGCCAAGCGGCGAGATGTTCTGCATGATGTCACGCTTGCCGCCGAACGCCCCGACCGGCATGCCCCCGCCCACGATCTTGCCCAGGCAGGTGAGGTCAGGCGTGATGCCGTAATAGGCCTGGGCCCCGCCCAGGGCCACACGGAAGCCGGTCATCACCTCGTCGAAAATCAGCAAACTACCGTACTGGTCGCACACACGGCGCAGGGTTTCCAGGAAACCAGGCTGGGGTGGGATACAGTTCATGTTGCCCGCCACCGGCTCGACGATGATGCAGGCAATCTGCTCGCCGATCTCGGCAAAGCACGCTTCCACGCCTTCCGGGTCATTATAAGAGAGCGTGATGGTGTGCTCGGCAAGCGCGGCAGGCACACCGGGCGAGCTGGGCTCACCGTGGGTCAGCGCGCCAGAGCCCGCCTTGACCAGCAACGAATCCGAGTGGCCATGGTAGTTGCCTTCGAACTTGACGATCTTGTCTCTTCCCGTGGTGCCCCGCGCCAGCCGGATGGCCGACATGGTCGCCTCGGTACCGGAGCTGGTCATGCGGACCATTTCCATGGACGGAATCATCTCGCAGATCAGGTCCGCCATGGTGGTCTCTACTGCCGTAGGCGTGCCAAAGGAGAGCCCATTATCCAGCCGGGCCCGCACGGCGGCGAGCACGTCCTGGTCGGCATGACCGGTAATCATCGGCCCCCAGGAACCGATATAGTCGATGTAACGATTGCCCTCGACGTCGAACAGGTAGGCCCCCTGGGCGCGCTCCATGAACACCGGGGGACGATGCAAGCCTTTGAAGGCGCGCACCGGCGAGTTCACGCCACCGGGAATATGGCGACTGGCCAGATCAAATAATTCTGCAGATGTGGTCATGGCATCCTCTATAGCAATAGCTGACGGACAATAAAAATCAAAAGCGTGCAGGGCGTGATAGACGTTGAGGCAAACACTGCCCGCTGGGCGGCTGATAGCCGTGTGACAAACTCTCCCAGGTAAAGTGCTGTGCCTGTTCGCAAGCCGTAGGTAAGCGCTCACCTACCGCTAAACGAGCGGCCAGGGCGGAAGCCAGCGTACATCCGGACCCGTGAAATACTTCCGGCAGCCTGGGCCACTGCCACTGGCGAGTGGTATCGGGCGAATGCAGTGTGTTGACCACCTGCTGCCCGCTGCCGGGCAGAGGCTCATCCGTGGCGGTGACCAGTACCGCCTGGCACCCGCGCGATAACAACGAAACAGCGCGGGCCGTATCATCGAACGGTGCGTCGATCTCAGGCGTGAGCGCGATCAGTTCATGACGGTTGGGCGTCAGGATATCCACAAGGGGAAGCAGACGGTCACTATAAAGCTTCTGCAAACGGGGTGTGGATAACTCAGTGCCGCCGCCCGCTTTCAAGACGGGGTCTGCCACCACCGGTACACCCGGAAAACGCCGCACGATCTGCTCGGCCGCACGCAAGGTCGCTTCGTCCGCCAGCAAGCCTAGCTTGATGGCGGCAATCTGCATGTCGACCAGCGCTTCTGCCATTTGCCGCATGGCAGCTGCATCGGCTGGCAATACCGTGGTGACATTATGGCAGTTCTGCACGGTCAGGGCGGTGGGAATGGTCACCGCCCAGCCACCACACGCGGCGATGGCTTCGCTATCGGCGACCAGTCCAGCGCCGCCGGTAGGGTCATGGCCTGCCAATACCAGTACAACGGGAGGAAGTGGTTGGCGCATCAAAAGGGTTTCACTACCGCCAGAAGAATGATGGCGATCAGGGCCACGACAGGGGCCTCATTGAACCAGCGGAAGAACACGTGGCTCTTGGTGCAGCGATCCTGGGCCAACTGCTTCAAATAGATCAGACATACGTGGTGATAGGCCACCAGCAATACCACCAGCGTCAGCTTCACGTGCATCCAGCCCTGAGTGAACCAGGCAGGTACCAGGTAAAGCAGCCAGCCGCCAAACAGCAGCACGACGATCATGGAGGGCGTCATGATGCCGCGATAAAGCTTGCGCTCCATGGTCTTGAAGTAGTCGATGGCCTGGACATCCCCCTTGTCGCGCGCCATCGCGTGGTACACGTATAGCCGTGGCAGATAGAACAGTGCAGCAAACCAGGTCACAACGGCCATCAGGTGAATGGCCTTTATCCACTCGTACATGGTCTCTCCTTAATAGGTGCGCTCATTGCGAAACAGTGGGGTCACGGGGGTCAGAATGACGTGTATCGGTATAGTGGTAATAGCGCTCGATGGCGCCGCGGGTAATGATACCTGAAATTCGCTGCTGCTTTGGCCGGTAGCCATGAATCACGTAGAGCGCATCCAGCGTATTGTCCTGCAGCTTGAGGAAGGCTTCCGACAGGGTGGCCTGCAAACCGATGGGGGCCATTTCCAGCCGCTGCCCGGGAATTTCCAGCAGGTCGATCAACTCCTCCTCTTGCGCGGCTCCCTCTTTCAAGGCTTCGTCATGCTCCAGCAACCAACGGGCCAGCTCTGCCGCTTTCAAGCCCAATACCGGCTTGTCGTCGCTGGATCGTTCGATCACCAGCCAGGTAGGGTTGGTCTCCAGCCGCTGGCGGGCCTGCTCGAGGGTGATCATGCGCTCGGTACGCACCAGAGAGCGCTCCATGACCGCCGGCACCGACACTCTGGAAAGTGCCTGCATCAACGGCTGCTGCAAGGGGTGCATGCCATACCGCACCGAACTGACGAAAAACCCTTCACAGCCCGTCAACTGTCGCGAGGTCAGGCAAGCCACCACCACCGCCAGCATGCCAGGCAACATCATGTGGGGGATGTGGGTCAACTCCAGCAGTGCCATCAAGGCCGCCAGCGGAGCCTGCAGCACAGCGCCCATCATGGCGGCCATCCCCAGCATGGCATAAATCCCGGGATCTGCCGCCTTGTCGGGCCATAGCCAGCCACCCAGCATGCCTGCCAGTGCGCCGGTGGCTGCGCCCGACACCAGCACGGGGCCGATGATACCGATCGGCACCCCGCCCGCCACGGTCAGGGCCGTGATCAGCAGTTTGCCGATCATCAGCGCCAGCAATACGCTAACGGTCAGTTGGTTATTCAGCGCCGCGGCCAGGCTATCGTAGCCAATGCCCTGTATTTCAGGAAACCACCACGCCAGTGCTCCCGTGGCCACTCCAACGCTGCCCAGCCTCAGCCATAACGGCAGCCCTTGCAGGAAGGCATGGCGTGCCAGATGAATGAATACGCCAGCCATCAGGCCAATCACCAGCCCCGTCACCACTATCCAGGGCAGGTTCATCAGCGAGCCAAGTGCTACTTCAGGGATGCGGAAGGCTGGCTCGTTGCCATACGCCAGCTGGGCCACCAGCGCACCCATGGTAGACGCCAGGATCACCGGCATGAAGCTCATCAGGGTGTACTCCATCATGACCACTTCCATGGCAAAGATGACCCCCGCGATGGGCGTATTGAAAGAGGCAGAAATACCCGCCGCCGTTCCACAGGCCACCAGCACACGCAGGCTGTTGTGCGGCAGCCGCAGCCGCATCCCCAGACCACTGGAAGCCGCCGCCCCCAGATGAATCGCCGGTCCTTCACGGCCAGCAGAGAGACCGCCCAACACCGATACCACCCCGACCCACCACTGGTTGAGCCAGTTACGCAGTGGAAAACGCCCCTGATGGTAGGTCAGGCGCTCGATGACATGGCCGACGCCCAGCTTGCGTGCGGTGGCCTTCTGACGATACAGCAGCACACCGATGACGCTCACGGCCAGCAGGGGCAGCAGCGCTCTGACCCACGGGGGCAGTGCTTCGAAGCCTTCCGGGTTACCGTTCGGCATGTACAGCGCGGCTCCCGCCTCCAGCAGCAGCCTGAACCCCACCATGACGGCCCCGGTCATGACACCAGACACCAGCCCCAGCACACACAGTTGCGGCAAGGCATCCACATTGGCCAGCTGGCGACGAAAACCCTCTAAGGTGAAATCTGACCGCGAAAAACCTGCCACAACGCTCGTCCTTGGGTGGGTAGAGTAGGTCTACGACACGCAGTGCTCTTCTGCGCCTGCTCTCTTGTGTATCATAGCTGGAGACACATCAACAGCCTCGCAAAACTTGCCAGGCTGCTAATTACCGCTGCCAGGACTGTGCAGAAGGCGCAAGGAGTGATCTGTGATAAACGTTGGCATTGTAGGCGGCACTGGCTACACCGGTGTTGAACTTCTGAGGCTGCTGGCCCAGCACCCCGAGGTAAATGTTCAAGCGATAACGTCGCGCTCGGAAGCAGGCGTCAAGGTCTGTGACATGTACCCCAACCTGCGAGGCCACTACGATACCCTGACCTTCAGTGAGCCCGATGCCAAGGCCCTGGGGGCCATGGACGCCGTCTTTTTTGCCACCCCTCATGGCGTGGCCCATGCGCTGGCAGGCGAGCTATTGGCCAACGGAACCCGCGTCATCGACCTGTCGGCCGACTTTCGCCTGCGCGATGCCGACGAGTGGAGCCGCTGGTACGACCAGCCCCATGGCGCCCCTGAACTGTTGAAGGAGGCGGTCTACGGTTTGCCGGAAATGCATCGTGAAAAGATCAAGACCGCACGTCTGATCGCGGTGCCCGGCTGCTACCCCACGGCGGTTCAACTGGGTTACCTGCCGCTGCTGGAAGCGGGCCTGATCGACCCGAATCAGCTGATTGCCGACTGCAAGTCCGGGGTGACCGGCGCTGGGCGGGGTGCCAAGGTCGCCTCGCTGCTGGCCGAAGCCAGCGAGTCCATGAAAGCCTACGGTGCAGGCGGCCATCGCCATCTGCCGGAAATTCGTCAGGGCCTGGGCGACATGCAGCCAGACACCGTGGGATTGACCTTCGTCCCCCACCTGACACCCATGATCCGCGGCATCCACGCCACGCTCTACAGCACCCTCAGCACCGAGCCAGGCGACTTGCAGGCGCTGTTCGAAAAACGCTTTGCCAATGAGCCGTTCGTGGACGTCATGCCCGCCGGCAGCCACCCGGAAACCCGCAGCGTAAAAGGCAACAATACCTGCCGCATCGCCGTGCATCGTCCGGGCAACGGCAATACGGTGGTGGTACTTTCCGTCATCGACAACCTGGTCAAGGGCGCCTCCGGACAGGCCATCCAGAACCTGAACCTGATGTTTGGCTTCGATGAGCAGATGGGCCTCAACGCCCCCGCTCTGATGCCTTAAACACCTCACAAAACCAGCATGCAGAGGGCAGCTCAGAGAGGAGGTCATTTGCCAATGCCGGAAAATGTTCCCAACAATTCCGGCATTTCCGCCATCCATGGCGGTCAGAAGGCAAATGTAGCTTCCATGGAAGGATTCACAGCGCCTCCTCGGCGAGTTGCCCTCTGCTTGATATACCAACGCAATAGTTGACCATTTTGCTGGGAATTACCCATAATCCCCCCATGCCATCTATTCGTTCCTAAAGCTCGCGGGAGGTACCCATGAGCGGTGCAGAAGCTTTTGTTCCAACCCCTTTAATGCTGTCCGACAGTGCGCGCCAGCGCATCAAGGCACTCATGGCCGAAGAGCACAATCCAGCCCTCAAGCTGCGTGTCTATGTCACCGGTGGTGGCTGTTCCGGCTTTCAGTATGGTTTTGACTTTGCCGACAACGTGGCAGAGGACGACACCCTGATCGAATTTGGAGATGCCACGCTGGTGGTAGACCCGCTCTCCTACCAATACCTGGTCGGCTCTACCGTGGACTACGAAGAGGGCCTGGCAGGGGCGCGTTTTCGCGTGCAAAACCCCAATGCCACCACCACCTGCGGCTGTGGTGCCTCGTTCATGGTATGACCAGCGTTGGTCGCAACGACTTCCCCATGACTTGACGCCTTGGCGGTTTCTCGCCAAGGTAAAAAGGTCAATAACGGTTCATCGACCGGTTTATCGAAGAAACACGCTATAAACGGTGACGGAAACCACATAAAACTCGGGGAAACTAATGAAACACTTTTTTACCACCTCCGCTATCGCCACTGCCGTTGCACTGGGCTTGGGCAGTACCACTGCGTTTGCTGACACACCCACGGTCAATGTGGTGACTGACCCAAGCTTTGTGCCCTTCGAGATGCTCGACCCCGAAACCGGTGAAATGATCGGCTTCGACATGGACATCATCAACGAAATCGCCGAACGGGCTGGCTTCGACGTCAATCTCACCACCATGGAGTTCGCGGGCATCATTCCGGCCGTCCAGACCGGCAGCCAGGAAATTGCCATTGCCGGTGTGACCATCACCGAAGAGCGTGCGCAGATCGTCGACTTCTCTGATCCCTACTACGACTCGGGCCTGCAGATCATCGTGCGTGCCGACAACGATGACGTAGAGTCCATCGAAGACCTGGCCGGGCTCTCCATCGCCACGCGCATCGGCTCCACCAGCTACGACTTCCTGCAAGAGCAGCTGGGCGACGACGCCGATATCACTCCCTATCCAGGCAATAGCGACATGTACATGGCCCTGCTGGGGCGTAACGTCGATGCCGCGTTCTACGATGCCCCCAACGTTGCCTACTTCTCGCAAACACGCGGTGAAGGTCGCACCAAGGTCGTCGGCCCCCTGTACGAAGGCCAGCAGTACGGCATCGTTTTCCACAAGGGTAGCCAGTGGGTAGAACCCGCCAATGAAGCACTCGCGGCCATGCGTGAAGACGGCACCTACGACGAGATTTACCAGAAGTGGTTTGGTGAGTCCTCCGACGAAGAGTAAGCACTGTCTGAGGTAAGTGCATTATCTCGCGTTTACAGGGCCGGGCGGCCTAGCCCCCGGCCCTGAATCATTGTGTGGTGCTGTTCTGGAGACGTCACGTGGAAGTCACTTTTCAATTCGACTGGGCGGCCGCTTTCCGCTCGATTCCCTACTTGTTACCCGGTATTCCGTGGACACTGCTGATCTCGTTCGGCGGCCTGGCCATTGGCTTTTTCATCGGCATCTTCTTTGGCCTGCTGCGCATCAGCCGCACGCGCTGGCTGCGCTGGCCAGCCATCCTGTATGTCGAAGTCTTTCGCGGTACACCCATCCTGGTGCAGGTGCTGTTCATTTTCTACGGCCTGCCCCAACTACTGGGTGGCCCCATCAATGCGCTGGTGGCCGGCATTGCCGCCATTGCCGTCAATTCAGGGGCCTATATCTCCGAAATCGTACGCGGAGGCGTGCAGTCGATCGAACGCGGGCAACGCGAAGCATCGCTGTCGCTGGGGCTCTCCCGAGCGCAGTCGTTTCGTTACGTCATCTGGCCTCAAGCCTTCCGCCGCATGATCCCTCCGCTGGGCAACCAGGGCATCATCAGCATCAAGGACACCTCGCTGTTTTCCGTCATCGGGGTGGGCGAGCTGGTGCGCCAAGGGCAGATCTACATTGCCACCACCTTCACGGCGCTGGAAGTCTATTTCATGGTCGCCCTGATGTACCTGGCCATTACCTGGACCCTCTCTATCATCCTGCGCCAGTTGGAACGGCGCGGCGTCGTTGGCCAATAAGGAGCGCACAATGACTTCGACCTCATCGCCCATTGTGCAAATGCAGAAGCTCAACAAGCACTTTGGCAGCCTGCATGTGCTCAAGAACATCGATCTGGAAATCGTCCCTGGAGAAGTCGTCGTCGTGATCGGCGCCAGCGGCTCTGGTAAATCCACGCTGATCCGCTGCATCAACGGGCTGGAAGAGTTTCAGTCCGGCAGCCTCGATGTCGATGGCAATACGCTGCTGCCCGATGGCAAAAGCAGTAAGGCCCTGCAAACCATCCGCACCGAAGTCGGCATGGTGTTCCAGCAGTTCAACCTCTTCCCCCATCTGAGCGTCATCGACAACATTACCCTGGCCCCCATGAAAGTGCGTGGCTGGAGCCGTAAGGATGCCGAAGAGACGGCTCAGCGGCTGTTGGAACGCGTCGGCATTGCCGATCAGGCACAGAAGTACCCCAGCCAGCTCTCTGGAGGGCAGCAGCAGCGGGTCGCCCTGGCCCGCGCGCTGGCCATGGAACCCCGGCTCATGCTCTTCGACGAGCCCACCTCGGCGCTAGACCCGGAGATGATCGGTGAAGTGCTGGACGCCATGCGTGAGCTGGCCAAGGAAGGCATGACCATGGTCATCGTGACCCATGAAATGGGCTTTGCGCGGGAAGTAGCCGACCGCGTCATCTTCATTCACAAAGGGGAAATCACCGAGCAAGGGCCACCGGAACAGCTGTTCGATGCACCTCAGCATGAACGCACCCAGTCCTTCTTGGCGCGCGTATTGAAGCACTAGCAGCCCATCAGAGTACCTCCGCGACCGGCCTGTCCTTGCGACAGGCCTTTTTTTTGCCTGTGGATAATATTTTTTCCTCGGCGGTCACTATCTGGCTAACACCCGCGCCATGGGCATCTTTCAACGCATATGATGGTCACCAGATCACTTGTTCACAGGTGCGGTAACAAGCGCGGTAGCCAGCGGTGGATAAGCCGTCGTTAACCTGGCCTGTGGGTAAGTAAGCTTTTCATCCACAGCTCTGTCACCGCTTCTACGCAGGCACTCCGCCGGTTCGCCACTGCTTGGTCAACAATACAAATCCATGATATATATGGCAAAAAATCATTTATCAACAGATTTTGTCCACACCATTAGTAACTACATTTACAGAACTTCTCTTATATATTTTTATTTTGTTATTAATTTATAAAACCGCTGATAGAAGGGGTGTGGAAAAACCTGACGGTTACCCACAGGAGGTTTATACTGGCGGGCTTATTCCAACAGCGGTGATCCGCTGACCACATCATCCGTGCCTTGGGCACAAGACGAGGTGTCTCTTGAACTACCCCGACCGCTTTGACGTGATTGTCATCGGCGGTGGCCATGCGGGAACCGAAGCCGCATTGGCCTCTGCTCGCATGGGCTGTCAAACCCTATTGCTGACACACAACATCGAGACGCTGGGCCAAATGTCCTGCAATCCCGCCATTGGTGGGATCGGCAAGAGCCATCTGGTCAAGGAGATCGATGCGTTGGGTGGTGCCATGGGGCTAGCCACGGATTTGGGCGGCATCCAGTTTCGAGTACTCAACGCACGTAAGGGGCCTGCCGTACGCGCGACCCGCGCCCAGGCAGACAGGATCCGCTACAAGGCCGCCATTCGCGGCATGCTGGAAAACCAGCCGAACCTGACGATTTTTCAGCAGGCGGCTGGCGACCTCATTGTGGATAACGACACCGTACGCGGTGTAGTGACCGAGACAGGCATTCGTTTTCATGCCGAGTCGGTAGTGCTGAGCACGGGCACGTTCCTTGGCGGGGTTATCCACATCGGGTTGGATCAAAGCCGTGGTGGCCGCGCAGGCGACCCGCCTTCCAATGCGCTGGCCGAGCGACTGCGGGCACTGCCTTTTCACGTCGACAGGTTGAAGACCGGTACCCCTCCGCGTATCGATGCCAAATCCGTCGACTTTTCACAGCTAGAAGAGCAGCCAGGCGACACGCCCACGCCGATCATGTCCTACCTGGGGCATCGGGGCATGCATCCTCAGCAAGTGAGCTGCCATATTGCGCACACCAACGAGCGCACCCACGAGATCATCCTGAACAACCTCGATCGTTCCCCCATGTACTCTGGGGTAATTGAGGGCATCGGCCCCCGCTACTGCCCGTCGATCGAAGACAAGGTGCATCGCTTCGCCGACAAATCGAGCCATCAGGTGTTCATCGAACCGGAAGGTCTGGATACCCACGAGCTCTACCCCAACGGGATCTCCACCTCACTGCCCTTCGATGTGCAGCTGCAGGTCGTGCGCTCTATCAAAGGGTTGGAAAATGCTCATATCACGCGCCCGGGTTATGCCATCGAGTATGACTTCTTCGACCCGCGGGATTTGAAGCACTCGCTGGAAACCAAATTTATCCACAACCTGTTTTTTGCCGGGCAGATCAACGGCACCACTGGCTACGAAGAAGCGGGTGCTCAAGGGTTGCTGGCGGGGCTTAACGCGGCACGGCGAGCCAAGCAGCTGGAGGCGTGGTACCCACGTCGTGACGAGGCGTATCTAGGCGTTCTGGTGGATGACCTGATCACCATGGGCACCAAGGAACCCTATCGCATGTTCACGTCGCGCGCCGAGTATCGGCTGTTGCTGCGTGAAGACAATGCCGACCTCCGCCTGACCGAGCAGGGCCGCCAGCTGGGGTTGGTCGATGACACCCGCTGGGCGGCTTTCAGCCAGAAACGTGATGCCATCGAGCGTGAAGCCACGCGCTTGTCCAGCGCCTGGGTACATCCCAACAGCCCGGCTGCCGCCCGCATCGCCGAGAAAACCGGCAAGCCGCTGTCGCGGGAGTACTGCCTGAGCGATTTGCTGAAGCGCCCTGAACTGACCTACGCCGATATTACCGACCTGCCGGGCATGGAAAGCGGCGGCGTGGAGGATGAAGCTGTCGCCGAACAGGTGCAGATTCAGGCCAAGTATCAGGGGTACATCGATCGTCAGCAGGACGAAATCGACAAGCTCAAGCGCCACGAAGCCACAGCGCTCCCCGCTGAGCTGGATTATCACAACGTGGAGGGGCTCTCCCACGAGATTCGCCAGAAGCTCAGCGCCGCGCGGCCGGAAACCCTTGCCCAGGCTGCCCGTATCTCTGGAGTGACGCCTGCTGCCGTCTCGATACTGCTGATTCACCTGAAAAAGCGCCGCCTGATCAGCCATACCGAGGTCGCCAACGGATGAGTTTCTTGCCGCCGCTGATTGAAAGCCTGCCCGCTAGTGTGGCCCCCAGACTGGAGCAAGGGCTGTCCCAACTGGATATCGCCATTACGCCCGCCCAGCGTGAGCAGCTGCTGGGGCTGCTGGCGCTATTGCACAAGTGGAACCGGGCTTATAACCTCACCGCCGTACGCGACGTCGATGAAATGGTGTCTCGCCACGTGCTGGACAGTGCGGCGGTGGCGCCCTTCATACGGGGGCCCCGACTTCTGGACGTAGGCGCCGGGCCAGGCTTGCCTGGACTGGTGCTGGCGATTTTGAAGCCCGAACTTCAGGTGACGCTGCTGGACAGCAACGGCAAGAAGGTTCGCTTCCAACGGCAGGCCGTCATGGAGCTGGCGCTGAGCAATGTGACGCCCACTCAGGCAAGGGTCGAACAGTTTGCGGGCCAGCACTTCGATCAGGTGATCTCGCGGGCCTTCGCCAGCCTGGTGGACTTCGTGACCTTGACACGCCCGCTACCGACCGCCGACGGCCAGTGGCTGGCCATGAAGGGCCCCGGTGCCGATGACGAGCTGCGCGACCTGCCAGCAGGTGTTGAACTGAACGCTCGGCACCTGTTGAATGTACCCTTCGAGACGGCCGAGCGGCAGCTGTTGATCCTGACCCCAAAAGGAGTTGAGTAGTGAGCCAGATCATTGCCCTGACCAACCAAAAAGGCGGCGTGGGCAAGACCACTTCAGCCGTCAATCTGGCCGCCAGCCTGGCCGCCCTGGACCGGCGCGTACTGTTGGTCGACCTCGACCCCCAGGGGCATGCCAGCATGGGCAGTGGGATCGACAAGTACGATCTGGAAAAGAGCGTGCTGGACGTGCTCTTGGGGGAAACCTCGGCCAGCGACGCCATCGTGCGCGGTTTGTCGGTTCGTTACGATGTCTTGCCGGGCAATGGCGATTTGACGGCGGCGGAAGTCGAGCTGCTGGACGCCGAGCAGCGGCAGAGTCGCCTTTCTCAGGCGCTGGCCAGCGTGGCCGACGAATACGATGTGGTGCTGATCGACTGCCCGCCGTCGCTGAACATGCTCACGGTGAATGCGCTTACTGCAGCCCATGGCGTACTGATCCCGCTGCAGTGTGAATTTTACGCTCTGGAAGGACTCTCGGCGCTGCTGGATACCGTGGAACAGATCAAGCAGAGCGTGAACCCCGAGCTTGCCGTCTCCGGTATCCTGCGCACCATGTACGACAAGCGCACCAGCCTCACGCGGGAAGTGGACAAGCAGCTACGCGACTTTTTCGGCGATGCGCTGCTGAAAACCACCATTCCGCGCAACGTGAAAGTGGCAGAAGCGCCAAGCCATGGCCTTCCCGTGACCCAGTACGCCCGTTTTTCGCGGGGCAGCCAGGCCTACCGCGTGCTGGCCAAAGAGATGATTCGACGGTTGTCACTGTAACGCCTGTCGTTACGGCGGCTGTCGCTGTAAGGTTCGAAGTACGTAACGTTCAACGAGGGAAAGCGAATGACGCGTAAACGCGCGCTAGGACGTGGCCTGGATGCCCTGATTGGTGCGGGCGCCCGTCGTCGTGACAGTTTGGACCTGACCAGCAGCGCCTCGCAAGGCACAGAGGCGCTGCTGCCAGAAGGCTCCGCCGCCGAGGCAACGCAGGACGATGTCCATGCCGAACGCCTGGAGCGGCTGCCGCTGGGGCAACTGACCCGGGGCAAGTACCAGCCTCGCCGCGACATTCAGCCCGAGGCACTGGAGGAGCTTGCCGACTCCATTCGCGCCCAGGGGGTCATGCAGCCGATCGTCGTTCGCCCGATTGGCCCGGACCGCTATGAAATCATTGCCGGTGAACGGCGCTGGCGCGCTGCCCAACTGGCCGAGCTGGATGTCATTCCGGCGGTCATTCGCCATGTCAGCGACGACGTAGCGCTGGCGCTGGCGCTGATCGAGAACATTCAGCGTGAAAACCTCAATGCCATCGAAGAAGCGCTGGCGTTAAAACGCCTGGCAGAAGAGTTCGAGCTTACCCAGCAGCAGGTGGCCGATGCCGTGGGCAAATCCCGCACGCAGGTGGCCAACCTGCTGCGTTTGTTGGCCCTGGACCCGGAAGTGCAGACCCTGCTGGAGCGTGGCGATCTGGATATGGGGCATGCTCGTGCCCTACTGTCGTTGAACAGCGCCCAGCAACGCCAGGTGGCCCATGAAGTGGTCAACAAGGACCTGACGGTGAGAGACACCGAGGCGCTGGTCAAGAAGGTGCACGACACTCAGCAGTCACCGGTAGCATCGGCCAAAAAAGTGGCCAAGACCGCCGATGTGGCGCGCCTCGAAACGCACCTGGGCGAGCTACTGGGCGCGCCTGTCTCCATCGACCACGGTCAAAAGGGCAAAGGAAAAGTCACCATACGTTATACAAGCCTTGAAGAGCTGGATGGCATTCTTGCCCATATAAAGTAGCAGGCTAATGAAATAAGCGGCCTTTTTTTAACCCTTTGGTCGCAAGTAAACGCCAAAACGTGCGAAATCCGTGCAACTTCGGTTGAAGGTGTGATAGCGCTTCCCTATAATCCGCCGTGTTTGTCGAAAGCTTGCTTGGACGAACGGGCGTACTCGTTACCCCATTGAGCAGCAGCCCAGCCTGCACGGAGTCGTGGTCAAAGTGAAAAGTGCAGCGCCTGTCCGTCGGCGTCTATTGGATTTTCGGCGGCTGTTTCTTGCTCAGCTGGTGGCGATCTTGCTGGTGGCCATGTTGGCAAGCGTCATGGTCGGCATCGAGGCAGCAGGGTCTGCCTTGTCGGGGGGGCTGATTAGCCTTCTACCGACCATCTATTTTGTGTGGCGTGGTCAAAGGCAGCAGCGTAACCGCCAACCACAGCGTAATGTGCTCAACTTGTACCAGGCTGCAGCAGGCAAGTTTGGTTTGACGGTGGCGTTATTCGCCATAGTGCTGACGATAGCGCCCCCTTCAAACCCAGCTTTTTTCTTTGTCGCCTATGTGGTGGCCCAACTGATGCACTGGCTAGCCCCTTGGCTCGTGCGTGAGCGGTCAACCCCTTAAACTTGAGGAAGCAGTATGGCAGCGGATAACGAAATATCGGCCATCTATTACATACAGCACCACCTCCAGAACCTGACGTTCGGAAAGCACCCGGAAAATGGTTGGTCGCTTGCGTCCACCTCTGCCGAAGCGACCGAAATGGGTTTTTGGGCCATTCACCTGGACACGATGGGTTGGTCCATCGGCATGGGTGCTCTGTTCCTGTGGCTGTTCCATAAAGCGGGCAAGGCAGCGACCACCGGTGTTCCGGGCGGTCTGCAGAATGCCGTTGAAATGGTCATCGAGTTCATCGATAACCTGACTCGCTCTACCTTCCACGGCAACAACAAGAACATCGGCCCGATCGCCTTGACGCTGTTCATGTGGATTCTGCTGATGAACAGCCTCAAGCTGATCCCGCTGGACTACTTCCCGGAGCTGTTCGGCAAGCTGGGCGTGGGCTACATGAAAATCGTTCCCACCACCGACATCAACGCCACGCTGGGTATGGCCATCGGCGTCTTCCTGATGATCATCTACTACAGCTGCAAGGTGAAAGGTGTTGCTGGGTTCGGCAAGGAGCTGGCGCTGACGCCGTTCAATACCTGGCTGCTGGCACCGTTCAACCTGATCCTCGAAATCGTCGGCCTGCTGGTCAAACCGATCAGCCTTGGTTTCCGTCTGTTCGGCGCCATGTTTGCCGGTGAAGTTATCTTTATCCTGATTGCCCTGCTACCGTTTTGGGCGATCTGGATGCTGGATGTGCCGTGGGCCATCTTCCATATTCTGGTGGTTTCGCTGCAGGCCTTCATCTTTACGACGCTGTCTATCGTTTACTTGAGCGCCGCGCACGAGCATCACTAAACCCGAGCAACGCTTTGCATTAAACCCTTAACCTAAACCCTTGAAATTAACGCACTATCAGGAGCTTCATCATGGAAATCGTCTACATTGCTGCCGCCATCATCATCAGTGTTAGCGCCCTGACCACTGGCTTTGGTTTCGCCATGCTGGGTGGCAAGCTGCTGGACAACACCGCTCGTCAGCCTGAGCTGAGCGACCAGCTGCAAACTCGTACCTTCATCATGGCCGGTCTGCTTGACGCCGTACCGATGATCGGTGTTGGTATCGCGATGTACCTGATCTTCGTTGTTGCCGGTTAATGCAGCTTGACCGAGCGGGCAACCGCTCGGTTTTGTTTCACTCCGGTCGCCACGAATTTGTCAGAGGTACATCCCTGTGAATATCAACATGACGCTTATCGGGCAAACGATCGCCTTCGCGATCTTTGTCTGGTTTTGCATAAAGTATGTGTGGCCTCCGATCAGCAACGCGCTTCACGAGCGTCAGAAAAAGATTGCTGATGGCTTGGACGCAGCCAGCCGTGCAACGCGTGACCTTGAGCTCGCTCAAGAGCGTGCCGAGCAGACACTGCGTGAAAGCAAGGAGCAGGCATCTCAAATCCTCGAGCAAGCGAACAAGCGCTCTGCGCAGATGATCGAAGAAGCACGTGAACAAGCACGTGCCGAAGGCGAGCGTCTGGTGGCCAGTGCTCGGGCTGAAATTGAGCAAGAAATCAATCGCGCGAAAGACGAGTTGCGTGCGCAGGTTTCTCACCTTGCGATCATAGGCGCCGAGCGTGTTCTTGAAGCCTCTGTTGACGAGAAAGCGCACCGCGACTTGCTTGATAAGCTTGCCGCTGAACTGTAAGGAGGTGATCCATGGCGGAACAAACGACCGTCGCTCGTCCTTACGCCAAAGCGGCGTTTGAATACGCGCGCGATCATCAGGCACTGGATACCTGGTCTCAGTCACTGACAATGGCAGGTCTCGTTGTCAAGGATCATCAGGTCGCCAACCTGTTAGGTAGTCCCAAACTGAGTAGCGAACAGAAAGTGGCGTTGCTGGCTGACATGCTGGGCGACGGTGCCGATGACGCTTTCCAGCGGTTTCTCACCACCCTGGCCGACCAGCGTCGGTTGATGGCGTTGAGTGCAATCGCTGAACAGTTTGAACACCTTCGCGCAGAACATGAAAAGCGTATCGACGTCACTGTGGTTTCAGCCTACAAGCTGGATAGCAAGCAGCAGACCAAGCTGGCAAACGCGCTCAAGAAACGTCTGAATCGCGAAATCTCCATTACTACTCAGGTCGACAAGTCGCTCATTGGCGGTGTCATCCTGCGTGCCGGTGATACCGTCATTGACGGTTCGGTGCGTGGTCGATTGAACCGTCTTTCCGAAGCGCTGACCGCTTGAGTCTGAGGGACATGGCATGCAGCAACTGAATCCTTCCGAGATCAGCGACATCATCAAGCAGCGAATTGAGAAGCTTGACGTCGCATCCGAAGCCCGTAATCAGGGCACCATCGTCAGCGTTTCCGACGGTATCGTGAAAATTCACGGCCTCGAAGACGCGATGTTCGGTGAAATGATTGAATTCCCCAACAGCATCTTCGGCATGGTACTCAACCTGGAGCGTGACTCCGTGGGTGCCGTTGTCCTGGGTGACTACCTGCAGCTTGAAGAAGGCATGACCGCTCAGTGTACCGGTCGTATTCTTGAAGTTCCGGTAGGCCCCGAGCTGGTGGGTCGCGTTGTCGACGCGCTGGGTAACCCCATCGACGGCAAGGGCGACATCAATGCCAAGCTGACCGACGCGGTAGAAAAGGTAGCGCCTGGCGTTATCACCCGTCAGTCCGTTGACGAGCCCATCCAGACGGGTCTGAAGTCCATCGACGCCATGGTGCCGATCGGTCGTGGTCAGCGTGAGCTGATCATCGGCGACCGTCAGATCGGTAAATCCGCCATTGCCATCGATGCGATCATCAACCAGAAAGGCAAGGGCGTGACCTGTGTCTACGTGGCCATCGGTCAGAAGCAGTCGACCATTGCCAACGTGGTGCGCAAGCTCGAAGAGCACGGCGCGATGGAGCACACCATCGTGGTGGCGGCTGGCGCTGCCGACCCGGCACCCATGCAGTTCCTGGCGGCCTACTCTGGCTGCACCATGGGCGAGTACTTCCGTGACCGTGGCGAAGACGCGCTGATCGTGTATGACGATCTCTCCAAGCAGGCCGTTGCCTACCGTCAGGTATCGCTGCTGCTGCGTCGTCCGCCGGGCCGCGAAGCTTACCCGGGTGACGTGTTCTATCTCCACTCGCGTCTGCTGGAGCGCGCCGCGCGCGTCAACGCTGACTACGTCGAGAAGTTCACCAACGGCGAAGTGAAAGGCAAGACCGGTTCCTTGACCGCGCTGCCGATCATCGAAACCCAGGGCGGTGACGTATCGGCCTTCGTTCCGACCAACGTCATCTCCATCACCGATGGGCAGATCTTCCTGGAAACCAACCTGTTCAACTCCGGTATTCGTCCGGCGATCAACGCAGGTCTGTCGGTTTCTCGTGTTGGTGGTGCCGCACAGACCAAGATCATCAAGAAGTTGGGTGGTGGTGTGCGTCTGGCGCTGGCTCAGTACCGCGAACTGGCGGCGTTCTCGCAGTTTGCCTCTGACCTGGATGAAGCCACGCGTAAGCAGCTCGAGCACGGACAGCGTGTTACCGAGCTGATGAAGCAGAAGCAGTACTCGCCGATGTCCGTGGCGGAAATGGCCCTGTCTCTGTACGCTGCCAACGAAGGTTACCTGGACGATGTGAGCGTCGAGAAGGTGCTGGGCTTCGAACGTGCTCTGCACGACTACATGAAGTCCGAGCACGGCGAGCTGCTCGACAAGATCAACCAGACCGGCGACTACAACGGCGAGATTCAGGACGGTTTGAAGTCGGGTCTCGAGAAGTTCAAGGCGACTCAGAGCTGGTAATGTCTGGCCCGCCTGCGGGCGGGCTTGCATGCTTTCTGAGAGCCACGAACGAAGGGTAGATCGCTATGGCAGCTGCAAAAGAGATACGCACCCAGATCGGGAGCATCAAAAATACGCAGAAGATCACCAGCGCCATGGAAATGGTGGCTGCATCGAAAATGCGTAAAGCGCAAGATCTGATGAAGTCCAGTCAGCCCTACGCCAAGCAGATCCGTAATGTGGTAGCCCATATTGCGGATGCAGACGTAGAGCAGGAAGACAAGCACCGCTACATGGTCGAGCGCCCTGTCAACCGCGTGGGTTATATCGTGGTGTCGACAGACCGCGGCCTGTGTGGCGGCTTGAACGTCAACCTGTTCAAGGCCGTTCTGAAAGATGCGATGGCCTGGAAACAGCAAGGCGTTGAGCTGGACTTCTGTGCCCTTGGCTCCAAGGCCGGTGCCTTCTTCCGCAATTATGGTGGCAACCTGGTTGCTGCCAAGAGCGGATTAGGTGAAGCACCGACCGTCGAGGGTCTGATCGGTAGTGTGAAGGTCATGCTGGAAGCGTACGATGAAGGTCGGCTGGATCGCCTGTACGTGGTGTACAACGAGTTCGTGAACACCATGACGCAGCGCCCGGTCGTGCATCAGATCCTTCCGCTGTCCACTGACATGGGCAGCGAAGAGAAGCATGACGAAGAAAACGCCCGTCCCGGAAGCTGGGACTACCTGTATGAACCGGATGCCAAGGCGTTGCTGGACAGCCTGTTGGTTCGATTCATCGAATCGCAGGTGTATCAGGCGGTAGTCGAAAACGGTGCGTGCGAACAGGCCGCCCGTATGATCGCTATGAAGAGTGCCACTGATAACGCGGGCAACCTGATTGACGATCTGGAGATGGTTTACAACAAGGCCCGTCAGGCCGCCATCACCCAGGAAATTTCCGAGATCGTCGGCGGCGCTTCTGCCGTTTAACGCCGAGGGAGTGGTCTGACTGACAGGTCATTCCCGGCAGACAGGTTTCATTTGCAGGTTTTTGAGAGGAACCAAGATGAGCGGACGTATCGTACAAATCATCGGCGCGGTGATTGACGTAGAGTTTCCGCGGGACTCTGTGCCCAAGGTCTACGACGCGCTGAAGGTCTCCAATGTTGAGACCATCCTCGAAGTCCAGCAGCAGCTGGGCGACGGCGTAGTACGCGCCATTGCCATGGGCTCCACCGAGGGTCTGAAGCGTGGCCTGGACGTGGTCAACACAGGTGCCGCGATTTCCGTACCGGTAGGTAAGGAAACGCTGGGCCGCATCATGAACGTGCTCGGTGAGCCGATCGATGAAGCGGGCCCGATTGGCGAGCAAGAGCGCATGCCGATCCACCGTAAAGCCCCCAGCTATGCCGACCAGGCAGCTTCCAACGAGCTGCTCGAGACCGGTATCAAGGTCATCGACCTGGTATGCCCCTTCGCGAAAGGCGGTAAGGTTGGTCTGTTCGGCGGCGCGGGTGTCGGTAAAACCGTCAACATGATGGAGCTTATCCGCAACATCGCCACCGAACACAGCGGCTACTCCGTATTCGCCGGTGTGGGTGAGCGTACTCGTGAGGGTAACGACTTCTATCATGAAATGACCGAATCCAACGTTATCGACAAGGTAGCGCTGGTCTATGGTCAGATGAACGAGCCGCCCGGCAACCGCCTGCGCGTAGCGCTGACCGGCCTGACCATCGCTGAGAAATTCCGTGATGAAGGCCGTGACGTTCTGCTGTTCGTCGACAACATCTATCGTTACACCCTGGCCGGTACCGAAGTATCTGCACTGCTGGGTCGTATGCCTTCAGCGGTAGGTTACCAGCCGACGCTGGCGGAAGAGATGGGCGTTCTTCAGGAGCGTATCACTTCCACCAAGACAGGCTCTATCACGTCGGTGCAGGCCGTTTACGTTCCTGCGGATGACTTGACTGACCCGTCTCCTGCGACCACCTTCTCCCACCTTGACGCTACCGTGGTACTGGCGCGTTCCATCGCTGAGCTGGGTATCTACCCCGCCATCGATCCGCTGGACTCCACGTCACGTCAGCTGGACCCGCTGGTCGTTGGTGAAGAGCATTACGAAGTGGCGCGTGGCGTGCAGAACGTTCTGCAGCGTTACAAGGAGCTGAAGGACATCATCGCGATCCTGGGTATGGACGAGCTGTCTGACGAAGACAAGCTGGCCGTATCTCGTGCGCGTAAAATCCAGCGCTTCCTGTCTCAGCCGTTCTTCGTGGCTGAGGTATTCACAGGCTCACCCGGCAAGTATGTTTCTCTGAAAGACACCATCCGTGGCTTCCAGGGCATTCTGGCTGGCGAGTATGACGATCTGCCGGAACAGGCCTTCTACATGGTCGGCTCCATCGACGAAGCTGTCGACAAAGCCAACCAGATGAAGAAGTAATCCCGTCCATTAGGGGGATTCGCTATGGCGAATAGCTTCACTTGCAATATCGTCAGCGCAGAAGCATCCATCTTCTCAGGCAAGGTCGAGCAGGTGGTGGCTTCCGGGATCATGGGTGACCTTGGCATCTTGCCGGGGCACGCCCCGCTGCTGACCGAGCTTCAGCCGGGCCCGATCCGCGTGATCCACGATGGCGGCAAGGAAGAAAACTTCTTTGTCTCTGGCGGCTTCATGGAAGTCCAGCCAGATGTCGTGACGATCCTGGCAGATGCCGCTGCTCGTGCCGGTGACCTCGACGAGGCCGCCGCCGAGGAAGCGCGTCAGCAGGCGCTGAAAGCCTTTAACGACAAGTCAGCAGAGCTGGATTATACCCGTGCTGCTGCTGAACTTGCCGAAGCCGTTGCTCAGTTGCGAACGATCCAGCAGCTGCGCAAGAAGGCGGGAAAAGGCTAGTTACACGCACTGTGTACCCAAACGCCCCTTAAACCCGAGCAGGGTTTAAGGGGCGTTTTTTTTGTCTGTTAGTATGGTGGTCAGTCGTCCCGGATTTGAATGGCATCAGGAGAGAGCGATGGCGCTGAACGAAGAAGCCTTACAGGAATTGAAAACCGAGCTGCTCGAGGAGCTGGTCAAGGAAGAGCCCCGCAAGGCGCAGTTGGCGGAACGTCTCGCCGAAATTCGCTCGGCCGACATTGGCGAAGTGCTGGAAGAGCTGATCGAAGAGGATGAGGAGCTACGTGCGGCCCTGACGGTGCTGGACATACTCTCCACCGAGCGAGCCGCCAATGTGTTGGGCTATCTGCCAGGCGAGAGTCAGCTCGAAGTCGTCGGTGAGCTGAGCGATACCCAAGTGCTCAAGCTGCTAGAGGAGATGGGCTCGGATGAGCGGGCGGATCTGTTCAACCTGCTCGATGAAGATCGCCGCGAAGCGTTGTTGCGCCGCATGGCGCATCAGGAGCGGGAAGATCTCAAGCGTCTTGCCAGCTATGAAGAAGGCACGGCCGGCGCCATCATGACCTCTGACTATGTAGCGATAGCCAGTGGCATGACGGTGTCACAGGCGATGATGCGAGTACGACAGACAGCGCCGGATGCGGAAACGGTCTACCAGCTCTACATACTCAACAAGGAAGGTGAGCTGGTGGGAACCATGTCTCTACGGCAGCTGATGGTCGCCCGTCCGGGTGCCATCGTCGATGACATCATGATCAAGGATGTCATCAGCACCCACGTAGACGAAGAGCAGGAAGAAGTGGCGCGTATCGTGGCGCGCTATGACCTGCTGGCGCTGCCGGTACTCGATCAGGATGGGCGCATGGTGGGGATCGTGACCCACGATGATGCCATGGACGTGGCCGAATCCGAGGCCACCGAAGATATCCACAAGGGGATGTCGATTGGCCAACTGGAAGACGGTGTCAGTCGGGTGCCCTTGGCCAGTCTTTACCGCAAGCGGGTGACCTGGCTGGTACTGCTGGTGTTTGCCAACCTGTTTTCGGGGGCTGGTATTGCGTACTTCGAAGATACCATTGCCGCCCAGGTCGCTCTGGTATTCTTCCTGCCGCTGTTGATTGGCAGTGGCGGTAATGCGGGCGCCCAGGCGGCCACGTTGATGGTGCGGGGTATGGCCACCGGGGACGTAGGGGTCAAGGACTGGAGCAAGATGCTGGGCAGGGAGCTGCTGGTGGCCGGTGCACTGGGGCTGACCATGGCGTTGGCCGTCGCGCCCATCGGGGTCATGCGTGGCGGTGAGGACGTCGCCATGGTGGTCGCGTTGAGCATGGTCACCATCGTGCTGTTCGGTAGCATGATGGGCATGTGTCTGCCGTTCGTGCTGGAGCGCTTCAAGGTGGACCCTGCCACGGCCTCGGCACCGCTGGTAACGACCTTGATCGATGCCTCGGGGGTAGTGATCTACTTCACCATCGCCACCGCCATTCTGACCAACGTCTAGCGCATGGCGCTGCTGGCCGCCCGAGTGATGAACATCACTTCTACGTGGCCCAGCCATTCGATGTCGCTGGCCAGCGCCTTGAGCTGGCTGGCCAGGCACTGGGGCGGCTGGTGGACTGCGTCACCGATGATCAGCGTGACCGATACCTTGTCGTCCAGGTAGTGAAGCTGCAGATCGTTCAACGTGCGCCATACCGGGTGCATGTACCAGCGCTCATCAAGAGCGGCTTCCACTTCTGGGCGCAAGGGCAGTCCGGGCAGGCGGCTCGGGTCGCCCTCACCGGCATCGTCTTCCGGGTCCACGTGGAAAATGACATCGGTCAGCAGCGGAAACTCGTGGCGCAGGCGGCGACTCACCTCATTGCCGATTTCATGAGCTTCGGAAACGGTGATACGCGGACCCACCACCACGTGCAGGTCCACCATCACCCAGCCTGCCGATTGGCGCGTACGCAGGTCATGCACGCTATCCACGCCGGGCACGCTGCAGGCCACATCATGCATCTGCTGCTGCACGTCTTCGGGCAAGGCGGTATCTACCAGTTCTCTGGCGGATTCCCACAGCAGGTCGATGCCGACCTTACCTACCAGCAGCCCCACGATGATTGCGGCCACGGCGTCCAGCCACCCCATCCCATACTGGGCACCCACCAGCGCTACCAGCACCACGGCCGTTGAGAGGGCATCGCTGCGGGAGTGCCAGGCATTGGCTTCCAGCAGCTTGGACTTGACCCGTTTGGCGACCCGCATGGTGTAGCGGAAGATCCACTCCTTGCTGATCAGGGCCAGCACCGTCACCGCGATGGCAAAAGCGCCGGGCGCGCCTACTTCGGTACCGCTCAACAGACGGTCGATGCTCGACCAGGCGATACCGCCGGCCACGAAGATCAGCACACTGCCCAGCAGTAGCGTGGTCAGCGTCTCGATACGGCCATGGCCATAATGGTGGTCGTTATCCGGTTCCTGACGGCCATAATGAATGGCGGCCAGAACAAAGCCATCGGTGACAAGGTCAGACAGGGAGTGAATGCCATCGGCAATCAAGGCTGCCGAGCCAACCAGAAACCCCACCACCACCTTGACGACACTCAGCAGCCCATCCAGCCAGGCACCAATGTACGTGACGCGCTTGGCTTCCTGGCTATGATGGATGTGTGATGAATCGTCTGGAGTGGCCGTCAGTTGCTCTATCTTCATGGCTTGCGTTACCCGATGGCGTACACGCTATATAAAGGCCTCATTGTAGCGTACTGAGGTGAGAGGCTCACCTGATTGACTGCATTGTCTATACAGGAAGCCCCAAAATAGCCGTTGCCAG
This sequence comes from Halomonas sp. 18071143, assembly GCF_019211725.1. Classification (NCBI taxonomy): domain Bacteria; kingdom Pseudomonadati; phylum Pseudomonadota; class Gammaproteobacteria; order Oceanospirillales; family Halomonadaceae; genus Halomonas; species Halomonas sp. 18071143. The sequence goes on along the minus strand of NZ_CP078120.1, from coordinate 20,910 downwards.
TGCAAAGTAGATCAGTACGCCTGACGCATCGGCAATCGAGGTCACCAGCGGTGCCGAGGCGGTCGCCGGATCTAGCTTGAAGCGCTGCAGAATGAACGGCAGAATCATCCCTATCAGACTACCTACCGTGACGATCAGCACCATTGATAGCGCGACGACCAGTGCTATTTCGCTGCCCGCGCGGAAAATACCCACCACGGACACCGCCAGTGCCATGGTCAGACCCAGCGCCAAGGCGACGCCGACTTCACGACCCAGCAGCTTGGCCCAATCGCGGGTACGTACATCGCCGGTGGCCATGCCGCGTACCATCAGGGTGGCCGCCTGAGAGCCTGCGTTGCCACCGCTATCCACCAGCAGGGGCAGGAAGAACACCAGCGCAATGTAGGCTTCGATGGTTTCTTCGAAATAGGCGATACCGGCACCCGAGAAGATATTGGCGAATACCAGCAATACCAGCCACACCACACGCTTGCGGTAGAGCTCGAACAGGCTGACCGAGCGCAGGCTGCCCTCCAGCTTGCCCACCGACACCCCCTTGTGCATGTCTTCGGTGGCTTCTTCCGCGGCCACGTCCATGGCGTCGTCGTAGGTCACGATGCCCACCAAGCGGTCACCACCATTGATCACGGGAAGCGCCAGCAAGTCGTAATGGGCAATCAGCCGGCTGACTTCTTCCTGCGGCGTTTCCACGGAGGCAAACACCACTTCCGAGACCATTAGTTCTTCCACGCATTGGTGGGGGGCCGCAAGAATCAGCTGGCGTAGCGATACGGTGCCCTGCAAACGGCCTTCTTTATCGACGCAATACACCTGGTAGATGGTTTCGGCGTCAGGCGCGCTGGCGCGTAGCAGGCTCAAGGCTTCCGCCACGTCGATGGTGACCGGCACGGAAACATACTCGGAGGTCATGACGGCCCCTGCCGTGCCTTCGGCATAGCTGGCCAGCTTGGTTAAGTCATCGCGCTCTTTTTGCGATAGTTGGCGCAGGATGGCAGGCTGCCTGCCTGGCGCCACCAGGTGGAACAGGTCAGCGCGCTCGTCTGCATCCATCGTGGCAGCCAGTTTTGCGAGTTCTTCATCGGTCATTTTTTCACCGATGTCCCGCTGTTGCTCCGTTTCCAGGTAGCCGAACGTAGGGCCACGCTGCGCTTCGGGAAGCTGCATGAGCAACGCCAACACCGTATAGGCGGGCTCGTAACGGGCAAAATCGGCAATATCGGCAGGCTGCATTTCCGCGACGATATGAGAAATCGCGGTGTGATCGTTGCGCTGCATGGCGCTTCTTAGTGAAGCGGCTAGTATGGCATAGCTCATTGTTCGCCTCCGGCAATGGCGGAATCAAGGCGAGACAACCCGATGTGAAGGCAGCGTTCATGACGACGCACCGACACGCATATAATCCACGCGCACAAGGTTTTCTGGCCAAAGTGGCCTGACATGAGTCAGGGACACACGGTCGACAAAGTACTTGCGTGCATAGTGAACGACTAATGTGGCGAGTTGACGACAACGACTCGCGCAAGGCGCGAAAGAGCTATGAAGAGAGGCGGGGGTGTAGAGGGCCAGGCCACGACGGCCTGGAGAGCAGAAAGCTTACCGGCGGGTCGTGTGCACTAGCGAGCCAAACTTCATGGCTGCTTCACGCATACATAATCGACTACTGGGATCTTCCATGGGCTGCTCTCGGAACCTCTTTTAAGGGAAAGATAAGGAGTTGTATCGCATTCATGGGCCACAGGTAGGGCGCTTGAACACGGCGCCATGCTAGGAGGCGTTTTCATGATTGTCAATCACAGAATATTTGCAGGCGGACATCATGGAATCGCACGTGTATCCTTGTGGCTTTTCAGAACGCCTCTCAACTGACGCTAGGATGAATCTATGGATTGGCTACAGGTCGTGATTTTGGCAGTGATTCAGGGAATAACCGAGTTCCTGCCGATTTCCAGTTCCGCACATCTTATTCTCGTGCCCGTATTTACGCCCTGGGAAGATCAGGGGTTGGCATTCGATGTGGCACTCCATCTGGGTAGCTTGAGTGCCGTCATCCTCTACTTTCGTCATGAAATCATACGCATGGTCGTCAGCAGCGTGGCCGCGCTACGGGGCAAAGGCGTCGATGAGGATGCCAGGCTAGGGTTCTGGGTCGCATTGGCCACTTTGCCGGTGTGTATTATCGGCTTTTTGGGTCGCGATCTGATTGCCGATCACATGCGCTCGACCCTGATCATCGGGCTGAGCCTGGTCGCTTTTGGTTTACTGCTGGGCTATGCCGACTGGAAAAAGCGCGGCACCCGCAGCGAGTACAGCATGAATCTGAAGGATGTGCTGATCATTGGTTTTGCGCAGGCACTGGCGCTAATTCCGGGTACATCCCGTTCCGGTATCACCATCACGGCAGCCCTGTTGGTAGGCATGAGCCGGGAGGGCGCTGCACGCTTCTCGTTTCTGCTGTCGATCCCCGTGATTGTGCTGGCCGGAGGGCTAGAGGCCGTTGGCTTGCTCAGCGATCCCCAAGCCATCGACTGGCCCGCCATGATCGTGGGTACGCTTCTTTCTGGTATTATTGCCTATCTCTGTATTCACTATTTTCTGGTCGTCATCAAGAAACTGGGCATGCAGCCGTTCGTGGTTTACCGCGTGGTATTTGGTCTCTGGCTGCTGTGGTTCTTCCACTTCTGACCCCGAGCACATTTCAAGGAAAATGCGATGAACATCGGCTATCGTCCCTTTTTAGCTGGCCTTGGTTTACTCACCCTGTTGCCCCTGATGGCAGGCTGCTCCGAGAGTGATCGCCCCCTGGAGCCGCCCACCCGGTTTGAAGGAGGGGTATTTGGCTCTTTCTACCAGGTGACGGTGATGGATCCGCTGACCCAGGGCCAGGCACAGGCGTTGGAAGAGGGCTTTCTGGCCGAACTCGAGAGCGTGGACCGTTCCATGTCGACCTACCGGGATGACGCCGAGCTGGTAACGTTCAATCATGCGCCGCTGAATGAGTGGCAGCCGCTGTCCAATGAGCTGATCGAAGTCTTGGCCGTCAGTCAGGCCGTTGCGGCAGACAGCGATGGTGCCTTCGATGTGACGGTGGGTGGCCTGGTGAACTTGTGGAGTTTCGGGCCAGAAGCAAGGCCAGAAGAAGTGCCCAGTGATGAAGCCCTTGCCGAACGCCTTTCGACCGTCGGGTATGACGCCCTGGAAGTGGATGCCCAGCAGATGCAGGCGCGGCGCACGCGGGATATCTTTGTCGATCTTTCTGGCGTGGCGAAAGGTCATGCCGTCGATCGAGTGGGTGCATATCTGGACCAGCAGGGGATCGAGCACTATCTGGTGAACCTGGGGGGAGACATGATCGCCCGTGGTTACCGGGAGCCCGACGATGAACTGGCTTGGCGTGTAGGTATCGAAGTGCCGGAAGACGGTGAGCAAAGGGCTCAGCATATCGTGCCGCTCAGCAACTTGTCGGTGGCGACCTCAGGCGACTACCGCAATTACTTCGAAGTCGACGGGCAGCGCTACTCGCATACCATCAATCCTCGTGACGGCAAACCGATTACCCATGACCTGGTATCGGTGTCGGTCTTCCACCCTTCCAATGCATGGGCGGATGCCTGGGCCACGGCACTGCTGGTGGTTGGTACGGAAGAGGGCATGGCGCTGGCCCTGGAACACGACTTGAACGTACTGCTGCTGGTGCGCGACGGCGACCGCTGGCGCAGCATCGCCAGCCCAGCATTCAAGGACTATTTTGGTGATACGCTGCTGGAAGAGCTGGGCATCGATGCCTGGACACCGGCAGCGGCCCAATAACGGTAGGTACTGAACATGCATGATCTCGACATCGTCATTCTGGCGGCCGGTAAAGGTACGCGGATGCGCTCTCCCTTGCCGAAAGTGCTGCATACCCTGGCAGGCAAACCCATGGTGCAGCACGTGCTGGAGACCGCTCAGGCGCTGAATCCGGCACGGACCCACGTGGTGATCGGTCACGGCGCTGACCAACTGCGTGACGCGCTGGCAGAGCATGACGTTCTGTTTGCGCTGCAGGAAGAGCAAAAGGGGACGGGCCATGCCGTGGCCCAGGCCCAGGCTCGTCTGGGCAACGGCATCGTGCTGGTGCTTTACGGCGATGTGCCGCTGATTCGCCGTGACACGTTGGCCAACCTGCTGACTCAGGTGGATGAGCAGCATATGGGCCTGTTGACGGTCACGCTGGACGACCCTGGCGGTTACGGGCGCATCGTGCGCGATAGTGACGGGCAGGCCGTGGCGATTGTCGAGCAAAAAGATGCCAACGACGAGCAACTGAGCATCACCGAGTGCAATACCGGCATCATGGCCATGACCAGCGCTCAACTGAAGCGCTGGTTGCCCCAGCTCTCGGCAGAGAATGCCCAGGGTGAGTACTATCTGACCGACGTCATCGCCATGGCTGCCAGCGAAGGTATCAAGGTGGCCACGGCGCAGCCCCACGATGCTACCGAGGTGGAAGGGGTCAACAACCGTGCGCAGATGGCCCGTCTGGAGCGTGCTTACCAGCAGCAGACGGCGGAAGCGTTGATGGCTCAGGGCGTTGCCCTGGCAGACCCGGCGAGAATCGATGTACGCGGCACGCTAACCTGTGGCCACGATGTGTTCATCGACGTGGGCTGCGTCTTCGAAGGGAACGTGGAGCTGGGCGAAGGCGTGCGCGTTGGCCCTTATTGCGTGATCAAGAACAGCACCCTCGGTGCTGAAAGCGTCATCGATAGCCACAGCGTCATCGACTCCACGGTGGCCGCTGGCCATAATCAGATTGGGCCCTACGCTCGTCTTCGCCCCGGCACGCGTCTGGCGGTCAAGGCGAAAGTGGGCAACTTCGTGGAGACCAAGAACGCCGAGGTCGGCGAAGGCAGCAAGATCAACCACCTGAGCTATGTGGGCGATGCCACCCTGGGGCGCGAGGTGAACGTTGGGGCAGGCACCATTACCTGCAACTACGATGGCGTCAACAAGCATCGCACGCAGATTGGCGACCACGCCTTCATTGGCTCCAACAGCGCGCTGGTTGCCCCTGTTTCGATTGGTCAGGGGGCCACCGTGGGGGCGGGCTCCACCATCGCCAAGGACGTGGCGGAGCACGCCCTGGCAGTGACCCGCAGCCGCCAGTTGGAAAAGGCCGACTGGCCGCGCCCCACCAAAAAAGCAAACTAAACACCGGTGATACAGGCGCTTGGCGCCTTCAGGAGAGTGGAGTATGTGCGGTATCGTCGCAGCCGTGGCACAGCGCAATGTGCAGGGGATATTGCTGGAAGGACTCAAGCGCCTGGAGTATCGCGGTTATGATTCGGCAGGCATGACGGTACTCAGCAGCGGAGCGCTGACCCGCCACCGGGCACTGGGGAAGGTAGCGGCCCTGGAAGAGCGCCTGGCCAACGAGGCACTGCCGGGGCATTGCGGTATCGCCCATACCCGCTGGGCCACCCACGGCAAGCCCTCCGAGGCCAACGCTCACCCCCACCACAGCCGCGACAGTGTCGCTGTAGTACATAACGGCATCATCGAGAATTACGAGCAGATCAAGGAGACGCTGCAGGGCAGCGGCTACACCTTCACTTCCGACACCGATACCGAAGTGATCGCCCACTTACTGGCCGACAAACTCACTACTGGCAAGACACTGTTCGAAGCGACCCAGGAGATCGTCAGCGGGCTGGGGGGAGCTTACGCGCTGGGCGTGATGAGTACGCACGAGCCTAACGTGGTGGTGGGCGCCCGTCAGGGCAGCCCGCTGGTGGTGGGCGTGGGGATCGATGAAGCCTTCCTGGCCTCCGACCCGCTGGCGCTGTTGCAGGTCACCGACCGCTTCATCTACCTGGAAGAGGGCGATCTGGTCGAGCTGCGCGAACACGGTGTCATCCGCATCGTCGACCGTCAGGGGAACGTTGTCGAGCGCCCGGTGCATACCTTCGAGCATGGCGATGGCGCCGCCAGCAAGGGAGAGTATCGCCACTACATGCTCAAGGAAATCTTCGAGCAGCCCAAGGTCATCGAGGCAGCGCTGGAAGGGCGCATGAGTGCCAGCAGCGTTCTGGTCGAGAGCTTCGGGCCAGACGCCCAGGCGCTGTTTCAGAAAACCCGCCAGGTGCATATCATCGCCTGTGGCACCAGCTACCATGCGGGCCTGGTGGCCCGCTACTGGCTGGAGCGCTATGCTGGCGTGCCGGTGCAGGTCGAAGTGGCCTCCGAGTATCGTTACCGCCACCCGGTGGTGCCGGAAGGCACGCTATTCGTCACCCTCTCTCAGTCTGGGGAAACCGCCGATACGCTGGCAGCGCTGCGGTTTGCCAAAACCCTTGGCTATGTCGGTACGTTGGCGATCTGCAACGTGCCCGGCAGTTCGCTGGTGCGCGAGTCGGATATGTCGCTGATGACCCGTGCAGGCCCTGAAATCGGCGTGGCCTCCACCAAAGCGTTTACGACGCAATTGATCGCACTGCTGCTGCTGACGCTCTCCGTCAGTAAAGCGAAGGGGCGGCCTGAACAGCCAGCGATTCTGGCTGCCCTGCAGGAACTACCGGCGCTTTGCCAGCAGGTATTGGGCCTCGATGCGCAGATCGAAGCGCTTTCCCAGGCGTTTGCCGAAAAGCACCATGCGCTGTTTTTGGGGCGTGGTGCTCACTACCCGATTGCCCTGGAAGGTGCCCTGAAGCTCAAGGAAATCTCCTACATCCACGCGGAAGCCTATCCGGCTGGCGAGCTGAAGCACGGCCCGCTGGCGCTGGTGGATAGTGAAATGCCGGTGATTTCGGTGGCCCCGAACGATGACCTGCTGGAGAAGCTGAAGTCCAACCTGCAAGAAGTGCGCGCTCGCGGCGGCCAGCTGTTCGTATTCGCTGATCGCAAGGTAGGCATTAGCGCTCAGGACGACATCCGCGTGCTGGAATTACCGGAGGTACATGAGGCACTGGCGCCGCTGCTATATACCCTGCCGCTACAGCTGCTGAGCTACCACGTGGCCGTATTGAAAGGCACCGATGTGGACCAGCCACGTAACCTGGCGAAAAGCGTGACGGTGGAATAAACCCGGAACACAAATAATTGCAAAGGTCGGCATAAAAGCGCTTTACAGGATGCGGCGAATAGCCGCATCTTATGCGCGATCGCTGCGTTGCAGCACATAGTTAGTGTGCTTATCATCGTGGCGGTACTCTCTTATCCTGCCAGGACCACACTGCCATGAAACCACCAGACGCCCTTGTAGCACGGCACGCCTCCCGCCGCGCTGCTCGGTTGTTGACCGCCCTCTGCTTGACCCTCTTTCCTTCCTTTGTGTTTGCTGCTGCCGGCCCGCTAGACCTGACCACCTCGATGGCCGGTATTGCCGCCGTTATCATTTTCATTCTTGCTTATGCACTGGTCATGAGCGAAGAAATTATCCACATGCGCAAGTCCAAGCCGGTGTTGGTGGCGGCGGGACTGATCTGGGCCATGGTGGCTTGGGTGTACGTGCAGGCCGGCATGCCTCATGAAGCAGAAGAAGCCTTCAAGGAGACGCTGCTGGAGTACACCGAGCTGCTGCTGTTCCTGCTGGTGGCGATGACCTACATCAACGCCATGGAAGAGCGGCGTATCTTCGATTCGCTGCGCGCCTGGCTGGTGCGCAAGGGGTTCAGCTACCGAACCCTGTTCTGGATTACCGGCTGTCTTGCGTTTGCCATCTCCGCGATTGCCAACAACATGACCACGGCCATGCTGATGTGTGCCGTCGTCTTGAAAGTGGCTGAGGGAGACAACAAGTTCATCAGCCTGTGCTGTGTCAACGTGGTGGTTGCTTCCAACGCAGGGGGCGCCTTCAGCCCGTTTGGCGACATTACCACGCTGATGGTATGGCAAGCCGGGCAAGTGCCGTTCGAAGGCTTCTTCGTGCTGCTGCTGCCCGCCATCGTCAATTTCATGGTGCCTGCGCTGATCATGAACTTCTTCCTCGTCAACCGTCAGCCCGCTGCCTTGACCGAGAACGTCTGGATGAAGCGCGGCGCGAAGCGCATCATCTTGCTGTTCCTGATCACCGTGGCCATCTCGGTACTGTGCCATTCGATCCTGTATCTCCCCCCTGCCATGGGCATGATGTTTGGCCTGGGCCTGCTGCAGTTCTTTGGCTACTACCTGCGTCGCAGCCTGCCTCGCTCCCTGGAGCGCAAGCGCGAGCGCTACTCTCGCCGTGGCGATTGGCAAAAGCTGGAGCAACTGGGCAGCGTGGTGCCGTTCGATATCTTCAGCCGGATTGCGCGCTCCGAGTGGGACACGCTGCTGTTCTTCTACGGAGTCGTCATGTGTGTCGGTGGCCTGGGCTTCATGGGCTATCTCAGCCTGCTGTCTGAAACGCTGTATGGCGGTTGGAACCCGGTCTGGGCCAACGTGGTGCTGGGCCTGATTTCCGCCGTAGTGGATAACATCCCCGTGATGTTTGCCGTGCTCTCCATGGCGCCAGACATGAGCGAAGGCAACTGGCTGTTGATTACCCTGACGGCGGGGGTGGGCGGTAGCCTGCTTTCCATGGGGTCTGCCGCTGGGGTGGCGCTGATGGGGCAGGCACGGGGCATTTACACCTTTGCCGTGCACTTGCGTTGGGTACCCGCCATCTTACTGGGCTATGCGGCCAGTATTGCGGCGCACCTGATGATCAACGCCAGCTTGTTTTGAAAACCGATCGTTTGCCCAGCGCTGGCCGCTGGGCAGGCAAATAAAAACGCCCCTTATCAAAAAGATAAGGGGCGTTTTTATTGGTAAGCGAGTGGAAACTTATAAGTCGTGGCCGGTGACCACTTGGCAAATGTCGGCGAAGCTGCGGGCCATGGGCACGACCGTGGCATCCGCTTTCCCTTTGGCCTGCTTGCCCATGACGGCTTGAATGTCCGTGGCCGATACGATTCCTCGCACGCTGAGTTCATGATTGGCCGTCTGCTCGGTAATCAGCAGGTGTTGCTCGGCAAACGTTTCCATGGACCGCACCAGATCCTCGATAGTGAGCGCTTTCAGCTGCTCTATTGGCATGGCGCTGAGTTTTTCCCAGGGCGTCATGATCATGTCGGCGGTGACGTCGGAGCGTTCCAGGTTGCGCTGCTGCATGGCGATATTGATGCGCCGTGAGCCAATTACTTCCTTGGCCGACAGCACGCCGACGCAGTGATTCTGCTTGTCCATCACGAACAGCAGGCGAACACCGCCGTGGCGCATCTTCTGATGGGCTTCATCGATGGGGGTATCGCCAGCGACAGATTGCGGCACCACCTTGGTGAAATCGGTCAGAACCGACAGCGCTGGGCTATCCGGCGTCAACGTCTTGGCGGCCGGGGTAGTCAGCAGCGGGGTAGTGCCAAATTGGATAAGGGCTTTGTGAGATTTCAGCAGTGAATTCATCGGGGGTACCTCCGTGGGGTGAATAACAGGTCATTGACTGATTGCCTGCTCTGTACCTTCACAGTTGCACGGAATTCTTATCGAAATCTTAACAGCCAGAATCTGTTACATTTTTTCTCATTCTTTTGCCTGGCGCTGGGTCAACGCATCTCTCGCCAACGTGGCGCGTACCCGCAGGCCTCCACTGGGTGCCTCCTCCAGTAACAGGGTGCCTCCATGGCGTTTCACGATGCGTTCGACGATCGATAAGCCCAGCCCAGCGCCCGCCCCAGGCCCTGCACGCTGAAAGCGCTCCACGACTCGGCTGCGCTCGCTGGGCGGAATCCCCTTGCCCTGGTCATCGACCATTAGCGTGATGTGGTGATGGGACGCGCTCAGGTGCACCGTCACAGCCCCACTGGGTGGCGAGTGTTGAAAGGCGTTGCCCACCAGGTTCTGTACCAGGGTCTCGATGGCCCCGGGCTCCTCTTCCATGAGCCAGCTCTGCTGCTCTTCGACTTCCATATGCAGCTGCTGGCGGCGCTCCGTGGCCAGCGGCAGGAGTTTCGCCAGAGTCTCCTGGGTCTCTTGCCGCACGTCGGCATGGCGGATTTCGGGTAGCGGCTCCTCTTCGGGGTCCAGCCTTGCCAGGGTCAATAGTTGGGCCACCAGCCGCGTCGAACGGGCCACGCCGCTGCGCAAATGGTGCAGCGACTCTTCACGATCCGCGCGGTTATCGGCGGCCAGCGCGTTTTGAGCGTGCAGATCGAGAATCGCCAGCGGCGTACGCAGCTCGTGGGTGGCATCGGCGATGAAGCGCTTTTCGCGAATACGCATCTGCTGTAAACGCGCCAGTAAGCGGTTGAGTGCCCCAGCAATGGTATCCAGCTCCTGAGGAAGGGGCTGCAATGACAGCGGCTGGAGGTTGTTAGGATCGCGGCTGCGGATCTGTTCCGCCATGCGTGACAGCGGCGCCAGCCCCCAGCCAATCGACCACCACAGCAGCAGGGTGAGCAGAGGCAGGCCAATCAGGTCGGGTAGTAGCGTGCGCAGCGCCACTTCGCGGGTCAGCGCCGCGCGTACATCCTGGCGTTCGCTGACGATGACCCGCTTGTTGGCATCTGCCAGCGAAAGTACGTAGACCCGCCAGGCCTGCTCTCCCAGGATGGCGGTCGAATACCCGACCGGCTGGCTTACCAGCGGGGGCGTCGGGGCGTTATCGGAACGCAGCAGCAGCTGGTTGCCTTCCCACAGCTGAAACGCTAGCTGGTGGGTATAGCCATCGCTCAGATCCGGTGGTTCTATGGCACCGGGCTGCAGTAAGGCGTTCTCCAGGCTTTGCAGTAGCAGCGTGCGGTCCTGAGTGGGCAAGGGGGCTTGCAGCAGGCCCTCCAGTAAACGGGCGTTTTGCGCCAGGCTGCGGTCGTGCAACTCTTCGATTTCCTGTGCCGCAAAGCGATAGCTGATGAAACCGATGATGAACATGCTCACGCCGAATACCAGCAGCACGAGCCCTAGCGTGCGGCGACGAATGGAGCGCATCAGCTCTCCTTGCCCGTTTTTTCCATCACATAACCAATGCCTCGCACGGTGCGGATGGCATCCGCAAACAGCTTGCGCCGCAGGTGATGGATATGGACCTCGATGGCATTGCTTTCCACGTCCTCTTCCCAGCCGTATACCAGCCGGGCCAACGTATCACGGGTGAAGACGCGCCCCGGGTGGCTCATGAACTCCTGCAGCAGCGCCAGCTCGCGACGCGATAGGGGAATGGTCTGCTGCTGGTAGTGTACGGTGAGGGTTTGAGGGTTCAAGCTGATCCCCCGGCAGGAGAGCAGGCCGTTGGGCTGGCCCTGGCTGCGGCGTAGCAAGGCCCGCAGGCGCGCTTTCAGCTCATCCACTTCGAAGGGCTTGGTCAAGTAGTCGTCGGCACCCGCGTCCAGCCCGGCAATGCGGCTCTCGACGGCGTCGCGGGCCGTCAGCACCAGAATGGGCACCTGATGCCCTTGGCGGCGCAGGGTTTGCAGCAGCTCAATGCCGTCCATGGTGGGCAGGCCCAAGTCCAGAATCACGGCATCGAACGGTTCGTTTTGCAGTGCGACCAGGGCCGTGTCACCATCGGTCAGATGATCGACCGTGTAATGCTCGGGCTTTAGCGCCATGCGAATGCCCGATGCCAGGCTAGGGTCATCTTCCACCAATAAAATTCGCATACTGACGGGCCACTCCTCTTGTTGTGTTGCGCCTGCTGGCGACAAGGCTATCTGGCATGTTCTCGACCCACCCGGCAACGTCGATCATGGTCTGCCCGGCGCAGCAACGGCGCGAGGCGCTGCTGCAGTTGGCTGCCGTCCACCAACCTGCCCAGCAGGCTGCGCTACAGCAGGCGCTGGTCAAGGCCAGCACACGGCCCGAGGGTTGGTCGGGCCTGTGGGTGGCTTGCCAGGCAGGGCGAGTCTGCGCTGCCGCCTGGGTAGAGTGCCAGGAAAACCGCATCGCGCAGCTATGGTTGCCCAAGCAGAATAACCAATTTGTCGAGCCCCTGCTAAGTCAACTGCACCGCTGGGTGGCGACCCAAGAGCTTGTGCTGTGTCACGTTGCCCTGGATAAGACCATGGCGAGCTGGGAAGCATCATTGCTGAACCTGGGCATGCAGCGGTTGGCCACCCTCGATCACCTGGCTTGGCACTGTCGGCCGGTTGCTCACGTGCGGGGGCTGCCACCGCTACGGCCGTTTGATGAGCTGACGCCCGCTCAGCAGCAGGCACTGGTCGAGCAGGTGGGGGAGGGCTCGCTGGATTGCCCTGCCTTGCGCGATGTATTGCCTGCGCAGGCTCTGCTGGAAGGCTTTTATCACCAAGCATCGAGCGCTTCCGAACACTGGTATTACCTGCAGGGGGAGCAGGGCCGCCATGCGGGCCTGCTGCTGGATGCCAGCCCAGGCCGCGAGCACTGGAGCGTTCAGTTGATGGGGCTGGTGCCTGGCTGGCGCGGCCAGGGGCAAGGCAAGGCACTGGTGCAGCAAGCGCAGGCCATGGTGGCCCAGGCGGGCGCAAGCCAGCTGGCGCTGACGGTAGACCGTGACAACCTGCCCGCGCAGCGAGCCTATCGGCAGGCAGGGATGCTGCCTGCGGGTGAGCATCAACTGCTGGGCTGGTGTGTCTTGCCCGCCACCGAGTTGAACTGCCGCGCTTAGTAGCATTTTCCTACCCTTTGTGTTCTCGGTATACTAACTCCAAGAGGCATGTCTTGGCGTTTCGGCGGCAGAGTGCGTAGTGGCGCTGGTGCGCAGGGGTTCAGTGCTACATCTTCAAGCGTCCGGTTCCTGAGCACGGTTCCTGAGCTCGAGCTTCAAGCACGATTCTTAAGCACAACGTTTTATATAAAACTCAAAGAGGTGGTGAGAGTGAAATCTAAGCTGATCATGAGCGGGCTGGCGGCCCTCGGCGTCATGGCAGGCACATCGGGTGCTTATGCTCTGGACGACGCCGCACGTGACGCAATGGCTGAGCGCCTGGCACCAGTAGGCCAGCTCTGCCTCCAAGGCCAGGACTGTGGTACCGCATCGGCACCGGCAGCGGCTAGCGGTGGTGGTGGTGACGAGGTCGACGGCGCGGGCATTTACAACCGCGTTTGCATGGCGTGTCACGAGACCGGCGCTGCCGGTGCACCGGTACGTGGTGATGAAGGCGCCTGGGCCGAGCGTACCGAGCAGGGCTTTGCCACGCTGCTCGAGCACTCGATCAACGGCATTGGCGCGATGCCTGCCCGCGGCGGCAACCCCAACCTCTCAGATGCCGAAATGGAAGCCGCCACCGCCTACCTGCTGGAGCCGGTGATGGACGTGCCTGAGCTGGGCGGCGGTGAAGAAGCGGCTGCCGAAGACGAAGGTGCCAGCGAGGAAGTCGCCGCGGCTGAAGAAGCCACCAGCGAAGATGAAGCCGTGGCCAGCACAGAAGAAGCCGCCAATGGCGGTAGCGATCTGGATGGCGCCGCGCTTTACTCCAGCGCAGGCTGTGTCGCTTGTCACGCCGCTGGTGTAGCTGGTGCACCGGTGCTGGGCGATGCGGACGCCTGGGCAGCGCGAATCGACAAAGGAATGGATGAGCTCTACGCCAGCGTGTTCGACGGCATGGGCGTGATGCCGCCACGCGGTGGCAGCAGCGCTTCCGATGAAGAGATCATGGCCATCGTCGACTACATGGTCGCCGAAGCCGAGTAATCCTTCGTTAGCGGATGCTCCAAACTATCCACAGGCGGGTTCTTCCTACCCCCTGTGGATATTTTTTGCCTTGAAAAACCGCCTTCCTATCAAACGTCCTCAGCCCAGCAAGGAACGCAGCCCCGCAATGGCATCCTTGCCCCGAGCCTGCTTCTTGTCGGGGTCTTCCTTGTCGGCGCGGCCCTCCCACTCCAGGTCGTCGGCGGGCAGCTCATCCAGAAAGCGGCTAGGCTGGCAGTCCATCAGTTCGCCATACGCCTTGCGCTGGCGCGCCAGGGTCAGCGTCAGCGTCCGCCGGGCGCGGGTAATGCCCACGTAGGCCAGGCGGCGCTCCTCCTCCACGGTGCCCATCTCGATGGCGTTACGGTGGGGCAGCAGATCCTCTTCCCAGCCCATCAGATAAACGTGGGGAAACTCCAGCCCCTTGGAAGCGTGCATGGTAAGCAGCTGCACGCGATCCGAGTCATCCTCTTCGGCCTGCTGCTCCAGGATGTCGCGCAACACCAGCCGCGAGATAGCGGCCTCGACGCTGTCGGTTTCCGTCTCGGTGCTGGCGGTACTCTCTTCCGGGTTGCGGTTCAGCGACTTTTCCAGCTGGTCGATCAGGATCCATACATTGGCCATGCGGCGCTCGGCAATGGTCGGGGCGCTGGCGTTCTGATACAGCCACGCCTCGTAATCCATATCCCGCATCATGTCGCGGATCGCGGCAATGGCATCGCCCTGGTCCATCCGTTTGCGCACGCCATCGATGAAGTGCGTAAAGCGCGACAGCCGCTCCACGGCGCGGGTGGGTAGCATTTGCTCCAGGCCCAGCTCGTGGCAGGCGGAAAACAGCGAAATGGAGCGCTCGGTGGCGTAGTTGGCGAGCTTTTCCAGCGTACCGGGGCCAATTTCACGCCGGGGCACGTTGACGATGCGCAAAAAGGCGTTGTCATCGGCGGGGTTGATCAAAAGCCGCAGGTACGCCATGGCGTCCTTGATCTCGTTACGCGAGAAAAACGACGTGCCGCCGGAGAGCTTGTACGGAATCTGGTAGTGCTGCAGCTTCAGCTCCAGCAGCCGCGCCTGAAAGTTGCCTCGGTAGAGCACCGCAAAATCGCGCCACTCGGCTTTTTCCTTGATGCGCCGAGTGAGCATCTCGCTGGCCACTCGCTCGGCTTCGGCCTCCTCATGGCGGTTCACCACCACGCGAATCGGCGCGCCGTCGCCCATCTCCGACCACAGGGTTTTGTCGTAGACGTGGGGGTTGTTGGCAATCAGCGTGTTGGCGGCGCGCAGTATCGTGCCGGTAGAGCGGTAGTTCTGCTCCAGCTTGATGACCTTCAAGCGCGGGAAATCCTCCCCCAGGGTGACCAGGTTTTCCGGCCGAGCGCCCCGCCAGGCGTAAATCGACTGGTCGTCGTCGCCGACCACGGTAAAGGTGGCGCGTTCGGCCATCAGCAGCTTCACCAGCAGGTACTGGGAAACGTTGGTGTCCTGGTACTCATCCACCAGCATGTAGTGGATTTTGCGCCGCCAGCGGGCCAGCGCTTCCGGGTCACGCTGCAAGAGCACCACGGGCAGCAGAATCAGGTCGTCGAAATCCACCGCGTTGTAGGCTTTCAGGTGGCGAACGTAGGCTTCGTACACCCGTGCCGCGAAATGCTCGTCGTCATCGGCAGCAAACGAAAGCGCATCCCCGGGCAGCACCAGGTCGTTCTTCCACTGGGAAATCCTGGCCTGAACGGCGTTGATCTGCTCGGCGTCCACCTGAGCGTCCTTATTCATCAAGTCCCGCAGCAGCGCCTTGGCGTCTTCCGGGTCGAACAGCGAAAACCCCGGCTTGTAGCCCAAGGTCTTCAGCTCGCCGCGAATGATGTTGAGCCCCAGGTTGTGGAAGGTCGAGACCGTCAGCCCGTGGCCCTCCTTGCCCTTCAGCATCTGGCCCACCCGCTCTTTCATCTCTCGGGCGGCCTTGTTGGTAAAGGTGACAGCAGCGATTTTGCGCGCGCTCATGCCGCACTCTTTGACCAGATAGGCGATCTTGGTGGTAATGACACTGGTCTTGCCGGAGCCAGCCCCGGCCAGCACCAGGCAGGGGCCATCAATATAGCGTACTGCTTCCTGCTGGCGTGGGTTCAGCTTGGCCAAGCGCTGCTGAATCGACATCGCTTACTCCTTGGCGAGTTCGCTAGCACCGGCAAAGTCGAGCTGGCGCCAGGCTTCGAAGACGACCACCGCACAGGCATTGGACAAGTTGAGACTGCGGCTTCCGGGAAGCATGGGGATACGCAACCGCCATGTCTCGGGCAGGTCATCAAGCAGCGCCTGAGGCAAGCCACGGGTCTCAGGGCCGAACACCAATGCATCGCCCGGCGCATAGGCCGGCTGGTGGTAGCCGATACGCCCGCGGGTTGATACGGCGAAGATCCGCACTGGTGCCACGGCTTCGACAAAGCTTGGCCAGTCTCGATGAACGCGCAGTGCCGCCCACTCGTGGTAGTCGAGTCCGGCGCGGCGCAGGCGCTTGTCATCAAGCACGAAGCCCAGCGGTTCGATCAGATGCAGGCGAAAGCCGGTATTGGCACATAGCCGGATCAGGTTGCCAGTATTGGGCGGGATCTCGGGTTCGAACAGTACGACATCAAGCATGGGTGCTTCCCGGCAGTTGGCGACTAGTTTAAAAGGGCTCTTCGTCGTTGGGTGTGGAATTCGCCCCCTGAGCTGGGCCAGGATATGACCTCTACGACGATAGGAGGTATGGCATGGATGGCACCCAGATTCTGGCCCTCGGCCTGGGCCTGCAAGCGCCCTGGATTCTCAAGGACCAGCACCTGGATACCTCCGTATCGCCCCACCGGTTGGACCTCTACGTCGAGGCCGAGCGTGGCAGCCTCTACCCCTGCCCTGAATGCAGCGAGGCCTGTCCGGCTCACGACTTCGCCGACAAGACCTGGCGGCACCTGAACTTCTTCCAGCATCACTGCTACCTGCACGCCCGAGTGCCCCGCACCAAGTGCCCCGAGCATGGCGTCAAGCGCATCGAAGTGCCTTGGGCGCGCCCGGGCAGCGACTTCACCCTGCTGTTCGAGCAAGCGGCCATGTCGCTGGCCAAAGAGATGCCCGTGCTGGCGGTCTCTCGGCAGTTGGAGATCACCGACAAGCGACTGTGGCGCATCGTGCACCACTACGTAGGCCGCATGCTGGGGGAGCTGGACCTGTCCAGTGTGGCCACTGTCGGCGTTGATGAAACCGCCTCCCGGCGTGGCCAGCGGTACGTGACGGTGTTCCTTGATATGCAGCGCAAGCAGGAGCCCGTGATCTTCGCCGTCCCAGGCCATGGCAAGGGGGCCATCGAGGCATTCAGCGCCTTCCTGGCGGCTCATGGCGGCGACCCCAACAACGTGGTCGAGGTGGTCTGCGACATGTCACCAGCCTTCCTCAGCGGCGTGGCCGAGAACCTCCCCAAGGCCGAGGTCACGGTCGACTGGTTCCATATCGTGCAGACCTTCACCAAGCGACTGGACGAAGTGCGCAAAAAAGAGCGCCGCGAGCAGGGCCACCCCAAGTCGCTGCGCTGGGCCCTGCTGAAGAGCCTGGACAACGAGAACCTGACGCCCAAGCAGCTGGCGGCACTCCAGGAACTGGTGGCCGATCAGAGCGCGACGTCTGATGCCTGGGTGATCAAGGAGAAGCTGCGCTGGATCCAGAAGGCTCCGACGCCGCGATCGGCTCGGTGGCGCATCACGAACTACCTCAAGGTCATGAAAGCGGCGGTCTCGGAGAAGCCACTTCTGAAGCCAATGGGCAAGGCCCTGGCGACGCTGGAGCGACATGCAGAGGCAGTGGTCAGGCGTTGGATCTCGGGGCTGACGAACGCACGACTGGAAGGCATGAACGGCCTGTTCCAGGCGGCTCGGTCACGCGCACGCGGCTACCGGAACGAAGCCAACTTCATTGCCATGATCTACCTGATTGGCAGCCCGGTGGGCCGCCTGTTCGATCAGGCCAAATCCACGTGAAGTGACGAAGAACCTTTAAAACCCTACTCTGAGGCCGAACACCCAGCCGCTTTCCAGTGTCCGCGACCCAGCGCTGCCATCGAAGTCGGTCTTGAAATAGCGGTAACCGCCGGTCAGGTAGCTATTGCCCAAAATCCGGAAGCGGGCATTTGCACCATATTCATAGCTTTCATCCACATCACCATGGGAGAGGGCAGATGGGAAGTAATGTGCATCGCCACCCAGCGAAACCCGAGGAATCGGCGTCGGAATATAGGCGCTACCACCCAGCCCCAGATTGCCGCCATTGCCATAGTCAGTATCCAGATACTGGTAACGCGCACCCACACTGACGTCCACCAGCGGTGTATAAGGGGTGAGCATAAGCGACCCGGAATAGGCCTTGGCATCCCCGCCACTATCATCGCTCGAGTAATAACCGATACCGGCATGCAGCCCAGGGACGATACGCTTGGTGCCCTGAATACTGTAGGAGTTCTCCCCCGCCGTCGCGCCGACACTGAAGGCATGGCTTTGCTGACTGGCCACGGCCATGATGACAATACCGACAACGAATACACTCTTCTTCATTGATCTCATGCTTCCTGTAAGGTAAAAATTAGGCTAGCGTAATATATTACTGACACCGTAGCAATCCCGGTAAGCACGCACGGCATCGGCGTAGGCAGCAACCTCACTGTCGGCGTGCTCTTCCAGGTAAGTTAGAACCTGCTGTAACGTCACAATGCTGACCACGGGCATGCCATACTGCGCCTGTACTTCCTGAATAGCACTCTGCTCGCCCTGGCCGCGCTCCTGGCGGTCCAGAGCAATGATCACGCCGCCCGCCCGAGCGCCGCTCTGCTCGATCAGGGTCATGACTTCGCGGATGGCCGTGCCCGCCGTAATCACGTCATCGATGATCAAGATATCGCCCGCCAGCTCAGCACCCACGATGTTACCGCCTTCACCGTGGGTCTTGGCTTCCTTGCGATTGAAGGCGTAGGGCATGTCGCGGTCGTGGTGGTCGGCCAGGGCCGCCGCGGTGACCGCCGCCAAGGGAATGCCCTTGTAGGCCGGGCCGAACAGCACATCGGCCTGCAGGCCGCTATCGACAATCGCCTGGGCATAGAAACGCCCCAGCTTGGCCAGCGCTCGGCCCGTCTGGAACAGGCCCGCGTTGAAAAAGTAAGGGCTTACTCGCCCCGACTTCAGCGTGAACTCGCCAAACTTGAGCACGCCCTGCTCAATAGCGAAGGCAATGAAATCGCGTTGGTAGGGTTGTAGAGTGGTAGCCACGGCGGTGTTCTCTTGTCGGTAGGTGTGGTCGATAGGAATGTAAGTCAAACGCAACAATAAAACGGGGCTAAATAGCAAGAATTGGTTTGTCTATTTACCCAAACGTCTAAACGTCGGGTATCATACAGCAGCGACGCAAAAGGGACGATTTATGAAAATTGCCAGCATCAATGTCAATGGTATTCGTGATGCCGTCGACCGTGGCTTCCTGGACTGGCTGGCTCAGCAGGATGCCGACGTGGTCTGCGTGCAGAACATCAAGGCAAAAAGTTTTGAACTGGGTGACCATATTCTCTATCCGGAAGGCTACGAAGGCTACTTCCTGGATGCCGAGGAGGATGGTTTCGCCGGTGTGGCGCTCTATTGCCGCAAAATCCCCAAGGCCATCATGTACGGCCTGGGGTTTCCTCAGTGCGATCACGAAGGGCGCTTTCTGCAGGCGGACTATGACCGTTTCAGCATTGCCACTTTCCTGATGCCCGACGGAAGTGACCAGAAAGCCAAGCAGGCGTTCATGGAGCAGTACCAGGAGTACCTGACGAAGATGTCGCGCAAGCGCCGCGAATACATCATCTGCGGTACCTGGCACATTGCCCACAAGACCGTCGACCTGGCCAACTGGTCGGACAATCAGCTCACCTCCGGCTTCCGCCCGGAAGAGCGTGCCTGGATGGACCAGGTGCTTGGCCCAACCGGTTTCATCGACACCTTCCGCGAGATCAATCGCGATGCTGGCGAATACACCTGGTGGCCCAAGCTGGACCAGGAAGTACCCCGGGACCGGCAGGAAGGCTGGCGGATCGACTACCAGCTGGTCGGCCCCAACTTCCGGCGCCATGTGGTAGACGCGTGGATTGATTACGATGCGACCTTCTCCGAGTTCGCACCGCTGATCGTTGAGTATGATTTAGCGCTCTAAGCGTTAGCTACTTCCCGCGTCGCATCGGCAACAGGCCAGCTTACCGCTGGCCTGTTGCGTTTCAGGCCCGCCTAGCCGCGAATGCCCAGCGCTTCACGCTGCTTCTCGCGCAGCTCTTCACCGGCTTTTTCGGCCAGGTCCAGCATGGCGTTCAGTTCCTGGCGGTTGAACGCGCCCGCTTCAGCGGTGCCCTGCACCTCGATCAGCTCGGCGTTTTCGGTCATCACCACGTTCAGGTCGGTGTCGGCCTTGCTGTCTTCCGAGTAGTCCAGGTCCAGCACCGGCACGCCCTTGTAAATGCCCACGGAAATGGCGCTGACCAGCTGCTTGAAGGGGTCGCCCTTGATCTTCTTTTCCCGCTGCAGGTAGCGAATGGCGTCCACCAGCGCCACGCAGCCACCGGTAATCGCCGCCGTGCGCGTGCCGCCATCGGCCTGGATCACATCGCAATCCACGGTAATGGTGAACTCACCCAGCTTCTTCAAATTCACCGCCGCGCGCAGGCTACGGCCAATCAGCCGCTGAATCTCCAGCGTGCGACCACCCTGCTTGCCCTGGGTGGCTTCGCGGTTGCTGCGGGAGTGCGTGGCGCGGGGCAGCATGCCGTACTCCGCCGTAATCCAGCCCTGATTCTTGCCACGCAGCCAGCGCGGTACGCCTGCTTCCACGCTGGCGTTGCACAGCACCTTGGTCTCGCCAAACTCCACCAGCACAGACCCTTCGGCATGGCGCGTGAAGTCGCGGGTCAAACGAATCTCACGCAGCTGGTTGGCCTCGCGACCGCTGGGGCGAACTACATCAGGACGCATAGCACCTCACATCATCATTACGTTGAAAAGGCCTACCATTGTACACGTCAATGCCACCCGGCATGGGGCTATTCAGGCCAGGCCCATTCAAGGCACCCCGCCCCGACAAGATCAGGTAGACTGACCAAAACGCGACCCACAGGAGCCCCCATGGCCAGCCCCCGCCACGTTCACAGCATGACCGCCTTCGCCCGCGCCGAGCAGGCCGCCCCTTTTGGCACCCTGCAGGTCGAGATACGTTCGGTGAACCAGCGCTACCTGGAGCCGCATTTTCGTTTGCACGAAAGCCTGCGTGGC